>NZ_CM146332.1:0-2500 GCF_055693385.1 Lentilitoribacter sp. JB5-8
GTTGCGGGAGTAGGATTTGAACCTACGACCTTCAGTTTATGAGCCTGACGAGCTACCGGGCTGCTCCACTCCAAGCAATTCGCATAAAGCGAATGCGCTGCACGACCAGACTATTCTGCGCAGAAGAATGTCAAGTCGTGACGCGTTGAAGTATTTAATGAGCTATGAGGACGCACAAAAAAACACCCTACTCAAAAGAGAGGGTGCTGATTTGGTTGCGGGAGTAGGATTTGAACCTACGACCTTCAGGTTATGAGCCTGACGAGCTACCGGGCTGCTCCATCCCGCGGCAACTTAATCCACGTGTTTTTATTCTCGCCCCAAAGTTATTGGACAAGATTGTCTTTTAGTCTTTGGGAATGAGGATATTTATTATTGTTGAGAATTTTATATGCGTTTTGCAGACCTGGCAGCGACCTACTCTCCCGTGCCTTAAGACAAAGTACCATCGGCGCTAAGGCGTTTCACGGCCGTGTTCGGAATGGGAACGGGTGCAGCCACCTTGCCATAACCACCAGGTCGGCAAAAAGCATATAAAGTTAAGAAACTGGTCGGGCTAGGCCCTTTTTTAAGCAATTCATCGAAGATGAATGCGTACGCGTCGCCAATTGATCGTCAGATCAATGAGAGACACATATTTCGGCGTTACTGCTAATTTCATTTATGCAACGACCACAAAATTATCTGTGTTATCGTTTTGGCACCCTTGCGAGGTATAATACCGAGCAAGAGAGGTTTGCCAAAACCACTTTACAGAACATTTTGCGAAGCAAAATGGGTATAAGCAATGAGAACAATCAAGCCAATCGAGCTATTAGTACTGGTAAGCTTCGCACATTACTGCACTTCCACACCCAGCCTATCAACGTGGTAGTCTTCCACGGCTCTCAGGGAATACTCGTCTTTGGGTTAGTTTCCCGCTTAGATGCCTTCAGCGGTTATCTATTCCGTATATAGCTACCCTGCTATGCTGCTGGCGCAACAACAGGTCCACCAGAGATACGTCCACCCCGGTCCTCTCGTACTAGGGGCAGATCCCATCAATATTCCTACGCCCACGGCAGATAGGGACCGAACTGTCTCACGACGTTCTGAACCCAGCTCACGTACCGCTTTAATTGGCGAACAGCCAACCCCTTGGGACCTGCTCCAGCCCCAGGATGCGATGAGCCGACATCGAGGTGCCAAACAACCCCGTCGATATGGACTCTTGGGGGTCATCAGCCTGTTATCCCCGGCGTACCTTTTATCCGTTGAGCGATGGCCCTTCCACGCGGGACCACCGGATCACTATGACCGACTTTCGTCTCTGCTCGACTTGTCAGTCTCGCAGTCAGGCAGGCTTATGCCATTGCACTCAACGACCGATTTCCGACCGGTCTGAGCCTACCTTCGCGCGCCTCCGTTACTCTTTAGGAGGCGACCGCCCCAGTCAAACTACCCACCACACACTGTCCTGGATCCGGATAACGGACCGCAGTTAGACATCCACGAAGATAAGGGTGGTATTTCAAGGATGGCTCCACCCCCACTGGCGTGAGAGTTTCAAAGCCTACCACCTATCCTACACATGCCTTGGCGAATGCCAGTGTGAAGCTATAGTAAAGGTGCACGGGGTCTTTCCGTCTGACCGCAGGAACCCCGCATCTTCACGGGGAATTCAATTTCACTGAGTCTATGTTGGAGACAGCGGGGAAGTCGTTACGCCATTCGTGCAGGTCGGAACTTACCCGACAAGGAATTTCGCTACCTTAGGACCGTTATAGTTACGGCCGCCGTTTACTGGGGCTTCAATTCAGAGCTTGCACTCCTCCTCTTAACCTTCCAGCACCGGGCAGGCGTCAGACCCTATACGTCGTCTTGCGACTTCGCAGAGCCCTGTGTTTTTGATAAACAGTCGCTACCCCCTGGTCTGTGCCACCTATATCTACTTGCGTAAATACAGGTCACGCTTCTTCCGAAGTTACGCGTGCAATTTGCCGAGTTCCTTCAACATAGTTCTCTCAAGCGCCTTAGTATTCTCTACCTGACCACCTGTGTCGGTTTGGGGTACGGTCTATACGGTGGAGCTATTTCCTGGAACCTCTTCACTGCACAACCAATCCAATAAGGATGTACAATTTACGAGATCCGTCACTACCACCAGGCTGCAGAATATTAACTGCATTCCCATCGACTACGCCTTTCGGCCTCGCCTTAGGAGCCGGCTAACCCTGCTCAGATTAACTTTAAGCAGGAACCCTTGGTCTTTCGGCGAGAGGGTCTCTCACCCTCTTTATCGTTACTCATGTCAACATTTGCACTTCTGATACCTCCAGGATCTCTCACGAGTATCCCTTCGCAGGCTTACAGAACGCTCTGCTACCGCACTATAAATAGTGCCCTCAGTTTCGGTGCATGGCTTTAGCCCCGTTACATTTTCGGCGCAAGAACCCTTATTTAGACCAGTGAGCTGTTACGCTTTCTTTAAATGATGGCTGCTTCTAAGCCAACATCCTGG
>NZ_CM146332.1:7500-3330000 GCF_055693385.1 Lentilitoribacter sp. JB5-8
AGCGGGTTATATTGAAGAGCAGGTCATTATCTATGAAGATCTGCTGTCGGGTGAAATTGACACAAATAATCTAGAACCTGGCATGTCGCTGCGTATCGGAGTTGAGCAATCCGAAGACGAAACTCAAATTATGAGATTGTCAGTTTACGAACAAAACAAACATCTCGTAACAGGTGCAAAGAATGACCGAGGACGCTATGTGCTAGCGGAAGAGCCGGTATATTCACCTGGCATTGCGGCACTTTTGGAAGATTCTCCAGGAATTGCACCACAACCTTCAAAGATGCCGCGTGTTTATGATGCCATTTATCAAGCTGGTCTTTCCTATGGCATGACACCAGATATGATTAAGCAACTTATCCGGATGATGGCTGCAAGCGTTGACTTCAGAGCACGCGTTAAACCAACGGATCGTTTGGAAGCTTTCTTCTCCGTATCCAATAATGAGGATGTGGCATCTGAAGATTCAGAATTATTATTTATCTCTGCAAATTTCGGCGGCAATCTAACAAAGTTCTACCGATTCGCACATCCGGAAGATGGTACAGTTGATTATTACAATGAAGATGGCCGCAGCGCGCGTCAATTCTTGATTAGAAATCCTGTACCAACAGCAAAATTCCGCTCGGCCTTTGGCATGAGACGGCACCCAATTACTGGGCGCAGACGCATGCACTCTGGCGTGGATTGGTCCGCACCACGCGGAACACCAATTTTGGCCGCCGGTGATGGTGTGGTTGAAAAAGCCGGTTGGCATTCAGGTGGTTATGGAAAACAAACCAAAATCCAACATGCAAATGGCTATGTATCGTCTTACTCACACCAGTCAAAAATTGCCAATGGTGTTGTACCCGGCGCACGCGTAAAACAAGGGCAAGTCATTGGTTATATTGGATCAACCGGCCTTTCAACAGGTCCTCACCTGCATTATGAATTGATCGTCAATGGGACAAAAGTAGATCCGTTACGCGTCAGACTTCCTGGCGGGAAAACATTAAAGGCTGATATATTAGATCAATTCCATCGCGAACGACGCAAGCTCAATTCGTTGTTGGATATCGACGAAGAAGCAACTGAATTGGCCAGCAATTAATCTTGCTGGTTCAAACCAAGTTCTTTTTGCAGTTTTTTCGTCAAATTCAAGCTTATCAAGCGATGTGATTCTTTAAGATAATCACGCAAGGCCTCTTCATCCAATCCAGGATCTTCAAAATGCTGAATCCATTTTGCACCGCGCGGCGCCAAATAAGGTGCGGGTCGCAAACCGGGTTGCTCTTTTAAGATATCAAATGCCAAATCAGAGACTTTAAATGTCACACGAGTGAAATTAGCATCATCTTCCCAACCCGCAATGGCGAAAACTTTGCCGCCAACTTTCCAAACATCAGATCCACCCCATTGGACGACATGAGATGTAGCCCGCAATTCTGAACAATAAGCATTAAACTCTTCACGGTTCATATCAATCTCCAAAAGAAAAGGGCCAGCTATTAACTGGCCCAATCATAACGTGATTCGACAATCAACTCTATTTAAGCAGCAGATTGTTGATCAGTTTTTCGAACATAAACATTTAACCTGTCCGATCCATTGGTGATCACAAGGCTTGAACCATCGTGGATTTCACCGCCAAGAATTTTCTCAGCGAGCATATCCTGAAGATACTTCTGGATAACTCGTTTGAGCGGACGCGCGCCAAACGCCGGATCATAACCCTTGTCCGACAACCAGCTACGTGCTTCATCCTCAATTTCAATGGTGATTTTGCGGTCAGCCAATAATTTGGACAAACGAGCAAGCTGAATATCAACAATGGCACCCATATCTTCTCGCTTAAGACGATGGAATAGGATTGTATCATCGAGCCGGTTTAAAAACTCTGGTCGGAACGCTGTGCGAACAACGGACATGACATCATCACGTGCGCTATCGACATCTTGGTCTTCACCCAAATTCACAAGGAATTCAGCGCCAAGGTTAGATGTCATAATGATCAAGACATTTCTGAAATCAACCGTTCTTCCCTGACTATCGGTTAAGCGGCCATCATCAAGAACCTGCAACAGCACATTGAATACATCACCATGCGCCTTTTCAACTTCGTCAAATAAAACAACTTGGTAAGGTCTGCGACGTACAGCTTCGGTTAAAGCGCCACCTTCATCATAACCAACATATCCAGGAGGCGCGCCGATCAAACGCGCAACCGAATGCTTTTCCATATATTCGGACATATCAATGCGCACCATGGCTTGTTCATCATCAAACAAAAACTCAGCCAATGCTTTGGTCAACTCGGTTTTACCAACACCTGTTGGCCCTAAGAACATGAAGGAACCGATCGGTCGATTTGGATCTTGCAACCCGGCACGCGCACGACGAACAGCGCGAGATACTGCTTGAACAGCTTCGCCCTGACCGATGACACGTTTTGCCAATTCATCTTCCATACGCAAAAGCTTATCGCGCTCACCTTCGAGCATCTTATCAACAGGAACACCTGTCCAACGTGACACAATATGAGCAATGTGATCAGGTGTAACCACTTCTTCAACCATGCTCGCAGATGCAGTATCTTCCCGATTTTCAGCTTCTAAAAGTTGCTTTTCCAATGCTGGAATTTCACTATAGGTGAGTTCACCCGCCCTTTGGTATTCCCCATTTCTCTGGGCTATTTCAAGCTGATTGCGCGCATGTTCAAGCTGCTGTTTTAAATCAGCGGCAACACCAAGCTTCTGTTTTTCTGATTGCCATTTAGCTGTTAAAGCTGTTGAGGTTTCTTCCAAATCAGATAGTTCTTCTTCCAAAGTAGATAACCGCTCTTTGGTCGCTTCATCATCTTCTTTTTTCAAAGCCTCACGCTCAATTTTCAGCTGAATGATTCGGCGATCAAGCTCATCAAGCTCTTCAGGTTTAGAATCTACCTGCATGCGCAATCGCGCAGCAGCTTCATCCATCAAATCAATCGCTTTATCGGGTAAGAACCGGTCTGTAATATAGCGGTTTGATAAGGTTGCGGCAGAAACAAGCGCGCGATCACTAATGCGAACTTTGTGATGCTGCTCATATTTTTCCTTAAGCCCACGTAAAATCGAAACTGTATCTTCAACCGTTGGCTCATTGATCAAAACCTGTTGAAAGCGTCTAGCCAGAGCGGGATCTTTTTCAACATGTTTGCGATATTCATCAAGTGTTGTCGCACCCACGCAATGGAGTTCACCGCGCGCCAATGCAGGCTTGAGCAAATTCGAAGCATCCATTGCACCATCGGATTTACCTGCACCAACCAAAGTGTGCATTTCATCAATGAAAAGAATGATTTGGCCAGCTTCTGCCTGCACTTCATTCAACACAGATTTCAATCGCTCTTCAAACTCACCTCGGTATTTAGCACCCGCAATGAGAGCACCCATATCAAGGGCCATCAAGCGCTTATCTTTGAGTGATTCTGGCACATCGCCATTCACAATACGCAATGATAGACCTTCAGCGATCGCTGTTTTACCAACGCCAGGTTCACCAATCAGGACCGGATTGTTCTTTGTTCGACGAGAAAGGACCTGAACAGCGCGACGGATCTCATCATCTCGACCAATCACTGGATCAAGACGGCCCTCACGCGCATCTTCGGTTAAATCACGAGCATATTTTTTAAGCGCATCAAAGCCTTCTTCCGCTGATGCACTATCTGCTGTGCGACCTTTGCGGATTGAATTAATAGTCTCATTCAGTGCTTGGGCGGTTAAGCCAGCCTGCGTTAAAATCTTACCAACTACTGTCGATTTATCAGTCACCATGGCAAGCAATAAACGTTCAACCGTGACAAAGCTATCGCCAGATTTCTCAGCAATTTTTTCAGCGTCTGTAAAAAGTTTGGCCAGTGGTTGGGTCAAATAAATCTGCCCATTACCACCAGATACATTGGGTAATTTTTGAATAGCTGTTTGCGTTGCGATTTTAGCTTCAGATGAGCGCCCGCCTGATCTGTCAATTAAAGACGACGCCATGCCTTGTTCATCATCGAGCAAAATTTTCAAAAGATGCTCAGAGGCAAATTGCTGGTGACCTTCGCCAAGTGCAAAGGATTGCGCGGACTGAATAAAACCACGCACACGTTCGGAATACTTTTCTAAGTTCATTTCATTCTCCAAATCATGTTTCGCCCTATTTAGGCACGAATACAATACTTCCGGAAGAACTCCCACTAAGTGGCAAGTTCGTTACTCTATTTATATGGGTATTGATCGATATTTCGAAAAGGGTTAATTGCATAAAAACAAAAAAACCCGGTCAAAACCGGGCTTTTTAAATTAATTATGCGTAAAACCTATTCAGCAGGCGTTGCTGCTTCAACAGCATCTGATGTTTCCACAGGTGCCTCTGCAACAACATCGACTTTAGGCGCAGCTGCTGCATCTTCACCATTTTCGCTTGTGCGTGGGCGACGTTGACGAGGCCCTGTTCTACGGCGTTGATTACGGCGCGGTTTCTCCTCAGCATCTGCAGATTGAGTAGCTTCGCCAGCATCTGTATTGTCAGCACTTGAATCGGCCGCTTCAGCTGTTTCGTCAGAATTTTCAGCAGCTTCTGCGACTTTTTCCTGTTGTTCGCGCTCTTGTTGTTCACGCGCAGCTTCGTCACGCTGTTGGCGTTCTTGGATCTGCGCCTGACCTTGCGCAACAATACGATTGTAATGTTCTGCATGCTGCAAATAATTTTCAGCCATAACACGATCGCCTGAACTTTGCGCGTCACGCGCCAAAGCCATATATTTCTCAGCAACAGTTTGCGCATTACCCCTAACTTTTACGTCAGGTCCAGTACTATCATAAGAACGGGAAAGTGGATTGGATGGCTTTCGGTTATTATTATTATTACGTCCGCGTCCACGATTATTCTTTTGTCCAGGCCTCATTGGTAACTCGCTTAAAATCCTGTTATGATGATGGCTGCTCAATCTGAATACAGATCAAACATTCGGTTAATGTCATAATTTTATATGACGTGATAAGGTCGACCCCTATGCCGCTACGATATCAAAATTCTCTCGACGATATAGCAATTCCAATGAGCTAGATTGTATCTTGAAAAGATTGCAAATTAGGGTTTTTGGATTGCTAGCGGGCACTGCCCCGCGCCAGTTTCTAAGAAGGACATTAGACATATTCGCATGTAATTCCAAGTCTTTTCTTCATTAAAAATTCTCATTTTTCCCATGTAGCAACATATTTTTGTTGTTTATTTCATTTCAAACAGCAGCACACGGTCATGACCTGCCAAATCTTTGTGCAAAGCCAACAATGAAAAACCTTGTTTTGTGAAAATATCAATGACGTCCTGGGCCTGACGCCAACCGATTTCGACACCTGTTATTGCACCCGGCAACAGAATTCTTGGAATTTCAGTGGCTAATATGCGATAGGTTTCAAGACCATCTTCACCGCCATCAAGTGCCAACATCGGATCATGCTGCGCAACCTCAACACTTAACTCTGCAAGTTCATCTTTGGTAATATAGGGCGGATTAGAAACAACAATATGAAATTGATCATCAACCTTTTCTAACCAATTGCTTTGCAAAGATTGGAAACGTGCCCCAAGCCCAAGTTGCTCTGCATTCTTACCAGCTGTAACTAAAGCGTCACGCGCTTGATCCACGCCCAAGGCAGTTGCCAGCTTACAATGATGCAACAATGACAAAGCTATCGCACCTGTTCCAGTCCCAAGATCGATAATTTTACAACCACCCTCTTCGCTCGCAAACTCTTGAGCAAATGGCAGTATAACATCTACCAAAACTTCTGTATCGGGTCTGGGTTCTAGCGTCGCTTCTGACAATTCAAAATTTAGACCGTAAAATTCGCGCCAACCCAAAATTCGATAAACTGGCATTCCCTGCAGGCGCTTTTCCACCGCTTCATTGGCCTGCTGGATTTGTATTTCTGTAAGCTCAAGTTCACGACGCGTTGCAACATCAAGTGTGGTAAAACCAAGCAGACCAGTTAACAGCGCTTTCGCCTCAAAAGACGCTCCATCAATGCCGGCAGCTTCAAATGCTGTGTTCATCTTGCGAAGCATTTCTGAAAGGGTCATAATTAGAATATACCCGTTGCGACCGTCTTAACTAGCTTGACCAAGCGCTGCCAACTGAGAAGCCTGATGATCTGAAACCAATGCATCAATCATTTCATCAATTTCACCGACGAGCATTTTATCAAGCTTATAAAGCGTAAGATTAATACGATGATCCGTTACCCGACCTTGCGGAAAATTATAGGTGCGAATGCGTTCTGAGCGGTCACCTGAGCCAACCTGGCTTTTGCGATCTGCTGATCGTTCTTCATCAGCCTTTTGGCGCTCCATATCATAAAGACGTGCTTTTAGAACCTGCATGGCGCGAGCTCTGTTTTGGTGCTGAGACTTCTCAGACGAAGTCACAACAATCCCGGAAGGAAGGTGTGTAATACGCACTGCACTATCCGTTGTATTCACGTGCTGCCCGCCAGCACCAGATGCGCGCATTGTATCAATACGTATATCTTCATTCCGCACTTCAATGTCGACATCTTCAGCTTCGGGCAAAACTGCAACAGTTGCAGCCGATGTGTGAATACGGCCACCTGATTCTGTTTCAGGTACGCGCTGAACACGGTGTACGCCTGACTCAAACTTCATCCGCGCAAACGCACCGCGACCAGATATGGTTGCCGAAATTTCTTTAAACCCACCAACATCACCTTCGCTGGAAGAAATAATCTCAACTTTCCACCCTTGGCTGGACGCATAACGCTCATACATGCGAAACAAATCGCCAGCAAACAAAGCCGCTTCAGAACCGCCAGTACCACCACGAATTTCCAAGATCACGTTTTTACTGTCTGCAGCATCTTTTGGCAGCAACAGAATTTGCATATCGGATTCTAAAGTCTCGATCTGCTCTTTCAGCTCTGGCAATTCCATCTCTGCCAGTTCGCGCATTTCAGCATCTGATTCTTTATCAGCTATAATCTCAGCGAGATCCTGCACCTCATTAACAGCTTTGTTGTAAGTGCGAATAGTTTTTACAACTGGCTCAAGCTCTGAATATTCAGATGCAAGCTTTACATAGGTTTCTGAATCCGGTCCGGCAGACATACGCGCTTCGATCTCATCGAAACGGCGTTCCAGTTCTCGCATTTTATCAATTGGTAATGTTGCCATAGCTGTAATTTTTTCACTCTATTTGAATGACACAGATGATGTGTAGGTTTCAGAATTTAAAGTGATATACCATTTTCTTCAATAAAATCAGTAAGAATTTCAGCAATCGTCATTTTTGCTTCTGTTTCTTCCAATGCTGGCAATAAGATGCCTTCCAATTTATCGATATCCAGCGATAGCAACATTGATTTCACAGGCCCAATTGCTGCTGGTGACATCGAAATTGAACGATAGCCAATTCCAAACAGCGCCATTGCGCTGAGTGGGTTTCCTGCCAATTCACCGCAAAGTGTAAGCGGTGTATTGGTTTGCTCTGCTTTTTCAACGATGGATCTGAGCACACGAAGAAATGGCCGCTTTAACGGTGAAAACCTATCAGACACACGGGCGTTGCCGCGATCACTTGCAGTAATAAACTGGAACAGGTCATTTGAACCGACAGAGATAAAATCAACCTCTTCCATCAATTCATCAAGCTGGAATAAAAGACTTGGCACTTCCAGCATAGCGCCAAAGGTCACTTTTTCCGGAACCTGATAACCATGACGCTTTAAGAAAGCCGTCTCTTTCTCAATCAATTTACGGGTATCGCGCAACTCCGATAATTCTGTGATCATCGGGATCATAACCCGCAATTCTGATCCACCTGTGGCACGCAACAAGGCGCGTAGTTGTGTTTGCAAAAGGCCCGGGCGATCAAGCGAAAAACGAATAGCACGCCAACCCATTGCAGGGTTTTCTTCTTCAGCTGATCGCAAATAAGGAACAACCTTATCGCCACCAATATCAACAACACGGAATGTCACCGGCAATTTGCCAGCTTTATCAAGAACCTCTCGATAAAACATTTCCTGTTCTTGAACCTTTGGCATTTTTGATGAGATCATAAACTGAAGTTCAGTACGGAACAGGCCAATACCTGTTGCACCTGATTCTTTGAGTTGCGGCAGATCAACCACTAGCCCCGCATTCATCAACAACTTGCATTTCTGACCATCTTTACTGACGGGTGCGACATTACGCAGAGCGTAAAATGCTTTTTGACGTTTGGCAAAAAATTTAACTTTATCAGCATAAGCATCTTGCAAATCGACAGCTGGGCGCAAATGAACCGTACCGTCATTGCCATCAACGATGATCGGGTCACCATTTTCAGACAGCGATGCGATACCAATGGCTTGGCTGACAACTGGAACACCCATTGCTTTTGCAACGATTACGATATGGGAAGTAACTGCACCCTCTTCCAATACCAATCCACGAATATGTTCACGCGGATAATCCAGCAATTCAGCAGCACCCATCGTACGCGCAACAATCACCGCATCTTGAGGCAGGCCATCAACCAATGCGCTGGGTGTAAATCCAGTTAATTGTCTGAGCAAGCGATTTGCTAAATCATCAAAATCCGCAAGGCGTTCGCGCAAATACGGATCTGTCAGATTGATCATACGCGCACGTGTATCAGACTGAACTTTTTCGACCGCAGCTTCAGCGGTTAAGCCGTTGCGAACGGCCTCTTCCATCTTACGAACCCAGCCGCGGTCATTGGCAAACATACGAAACGCTTCAAGCACCGCACGATGCTCACCTTCCATGGGCACATCGCGACGCTCAAGCATATCGTCAATGGAAATACGTAAAGACCCAACGGCACCATCTAATCGCTCAAGTTCTGCATCAATATCATCGTTCAATAGATTTGTGACAATAACGCGCGGCTCATGCAGCACAACATGCCCAAGGCCAATACCTTCGCCATAGGCATCAGCATCAATGGAAACGGGCCGAGTCATGTTAAGTTCAAGGCCAGGTTTTGTAACCTTTTTCAGCTCACCCGTGGCAATCATTTCCGCCAAAACCATGGATGTTGTTTCCATAGCTTCAACATCGTCATCGCCATATTCACGATGTTCTTTATTCTGAATAACCAAAACGCCTAAAGAACGTCCAGCTCGCAGGATCGGAACACCCAGGAATGAGTTATAGATTTCTTCCCCAGTTTCAGGAAGATATCTAAAGGCGTGGTGAGATTGCGCATCAGATAAATTAAGTGGTTCTGCATTTGCTGCAATAACACCTACAAGGCCTTGCCCCATTTTCAATTGCGCTTGGTGGACGGCGTCTTTTTTCAGACCTTCCGTGGCATAAAGTTCCAACACACCATCGGCACGCAAGACATAAAAAGAGCACACTTCAGCTACCATGCTGGTCGCAATTTGGTGCACTACTCTGTCTAGGCGTTCTTGCGGCTCTAAGGCTTCCGCCATCAGCTCACGGAGGCGCTTTAGGAGATTGCGTGGGCCAGTTTGATTAGGCACCATAAATCCTCCTAAATGTCACACTGATATTTATCTCATGTTCGGTGAACATGATCAGCCTCCATAAAAGCTATCGGTTTCTTTAGTCTAACTCGTAAACAGAATGTAGGGTACGAACTGCCAACTCAGCATACTCGCTATCGATCAGGATTGAAATTTTAATTTCAGACGTTGTGATCGCTTTGATATTGATACCTTTTTCAGCCATGGCTTTAAATGCGGTTGCCGCAACACCAGCATGCGAACGCATGCCAATACCAATGACAGAAACCTTAACCAAACCCGTTTCACTTTGTACAACATCAAATCCGATATTCTGCTTTTCTTTTTCCAAAACACCGAGAGCTTTTTCAATATCTCCAGATGGCAAAGTAAAGGTCATATCGGTGTGAGTACCATCTTCAGAAATATTCTGAACGATCATATCAACGTTGATATATTCATCTGACAAGGGTCCGAAAATTGCCGCTGACACGCCAGGCGAATCTGACAAACGTCTTAGAGAAATTTGTGCCTCATCTTTTGAATAGGCAATACCTGTGACAACTTCTTGTTCCAAAATCTCATCCTCATCACAAATTAAAGTACCGGGCGGGTTATCAAAATCACCCATTCCCTCAGTATCAGGGTCTTCAAAGCTGGAACGCACAAACATCCGGACTTTGTGCACCATCGCGAGTTCGACAGAACGAACCTGCAGAACTTTCGCCCCCAAAGATGCCATTTCAAGCATTTCTTCAAACGCAATCTTGCCCAAACGACGCGCTTTTGGCTCGACACGTGGATCTGTTGTGTAAACCCCATCAACATCGGTGTAGATATCACAGCGGTCAGCTTTCACACCGGCAGCGATAGCGACGGCACTTGTATCTGAACCACCACGACCAAGCGTTGCGACACGATTGTCTGGACCAATGCCTTGGAACCCAGCGATAACGGCAACCTGTCCTTCACCAAATCGGCGCACAAGATCAGATCCGTCAATATCTTCAATACGCGCAGCACCATGGGCACCACTTGTGCGAATAGGGATTTGCCATCCCTGCCATGATCTTGCATTTACACCCATCGACTGGAGGGTAATGGCCAAAAGACCGGAAGTAACCTGCTCACCAGAGGACACCACAACATCATATTCTCGCGCATCATGCATAGGTGATGCTTCACGCGTCCAACCAACCAGCTCATTGGTTTTACCAGACATTGCAGACACCACAACGGCAACTTCATGACCATTGTCGACTTCGCGTTTTACGTGGCGAGCTACATTTCTAATGCGGTCAATATCCGCAACAGATGTGCCGCCAAACTTCATAACTATTCGGGCCATTAAACTCAAGGGTCCTGTTGTATATCATTCACATGTGCTGTTTCGCCCGGCAATACCGACTGCTCTATGACCAATCATGTGGGACGAAGTTGCCGCTACATATCGAATAAATGCAAAAACTGCAACTCTTGGAAATCACTGGAATAGGTATTTCAAGCATTGTCAGACTAATTAATTGACTAATCTATTTAATTTTTATAATTGTTAATTAACATATTTGCTAATTAAAGGAAAAAACACATGAATATCCGAACAGTGTCTAAGGAAGAGTGGTTGGAAAATCGGCTTGCATTATTGGATCAGGAAAAGGAACTCACGAAATTACGCGATAAGATCAACGCGGCCCGCCGTCGGCTTCCACGCGTCAGAATAGAACAAGATTATGTTTTTCAAACAAACCAAGGCGAAAGATCTTTAGCAGATTTATTTGGCACTAAAAGTCAGTTGATTATTTATCATTTCATGTATGGAAATGACTGGGAAGAAGGCTGCAAAAGCTGTTCATTCTGGGCTGATAATTTTGATGGTATCGACATCCACTTGGCCCATCGGGATGTGAGCTTTATCGCAATGTCACGCGCTGAATTAAAAACTCTGAATGCTTTTAAGAAGCGAATGGGCTGGTCGTTTGAATGGGTATCATCGCATGGCTCTGATTTTAATCGAGACTTTGATGTATCCTTCGATGCGGAAGATTTTGAAAATGAAACCGCAAGATATAATTATCGCCCGTTTACATTTCCAATGAACGAGCACGCTGGCGTGAGCGTATTTCAAAAAGATACCGATGGTTCAGTTTATCACACTTACTCGACTTATAGCCGCGGGCTCGACATGTTAAACGGCGCCTATAACTATCTTGATCTTGCACCAAAAGGACGAGACGAAGCGCAGCTAGAATACGGCATGGAATGGTTAAGGCACCACGACAAATATAGCGATTAATTAGCGCAGGCGGTCTAAAATCTTTTGACTTGCGTAGATATGTTATGATTGAACATGAATAACTTGTCTCATTTAAAGGCGTTTAAAAATGACCGTTGCAGAAAAATCTACCATCGACCAAAGTGAAGTAGACCGCTTTTCAAAAATGGCTGCTGAATGGTGGAACCCAGATGGTAAATTTAAGCCTCTGCATAAGTTTAATCCCGTTCGCCTAACCTATATCCGTGACCATGCCGCTCAACACTTTGGCAAAGATCCGCATTCGCAAAAACCTTTAGAAGGTTTACGCATGTTAGATATAGGCTGCGGCGGGGGCTTGTTATGCGAACCCATGACACGCATGGGCGCATCTGTTGTGGGCGCAGACGCATCTGAAACGAATATTGAAATTGCTAAAATTCACGCTGAACAAAGCGGTTTGGAAATTGATTATCGCGCTGAAACATCAGAAGCTCTGTCTGCTGCAGGTGAAAAATTCGATATCATTTTAAACATGGAAGTCGTTGAACATGTTGCGGATGTCGATTTGTTTCTCACATCTTGTGCAGACATGCTCAAACCTGGTGGATTGATGTTTGTTGCAACAATCAATCGCACCATGAAAGCCATGGCACTCGCCATTATTGGCGCTGAATATGTTCTAAGATGGTTGCCACGCGGCACACACCAATATGAAAAACTTGTTCGTCCTGAAGAAATCAAAACACCTATAACAAACTCTGGTTTAACGATGGTTGATCAAACAGGTGTATTTTACAACCCTCTGCAAGATCGATGGAACATGAGCAACGATATGGATGTAAATTATATGATGCTGTTTGAGCGTAAAACATAAGCTATAAATCAGCCTAACGCTCCCAAACTCACTGCGTTACAATTCTATCTTTACAAAACCAAACTGCTGTGCAATTCTCATATATAAGAAATATTCCCATATGTGAGAATTTAAATGCAGGAAGTCTTTTCAAACAAGTTGGCAAACCATTTAAAGCAAATGCGTTTGGACAAAGGACTGTCACTCGAGCAGCTGGCAACCGAAACCGGTGTCAGCCGCGCAAGCTTATCACGTTTGGAAAATGGCAGTGTCAGCCCAACGACTGATGTTTTGAGTAAACTCTGCGTCACCTATAAAATCAAAATGTCAAAATTGCTGGCAATGCTAGAGGGAGATTTCGAACCTCTGATTAAGCATGAAAATCAGCTCTACTGGAAAGATCCTGATATTGGATTCACGCGTCAATCCGTCTCCCCGTCCACAGACGAGTTGGCGGGTGAAGTGCTCAAATGCCATATCGAACCTGACACGGTAATCACCTATGATCGCCGGTCCATTCCAAGCCTTGAACATCATCTCCTCATGCTTGATGGCACTTTGAAGCTAACTGTCGGTGAAGAGGAGTTTTTATTATCCACCAATGATTGCCTAAGATACATTTCCGCCGAATTTGTTGAATTTAAAACACCAAAGGATAGCCATGCGACATACCTTGTATTCATCGTTGGAGGGTAATTTCATGCCGCTTCATGCATCCCATCCTTCCGTACAAATCCTGTCACCTGAGGACATTCATAGGTATTTGGATCCCCTGTCTGATATGCTGGTTAAAAGCGTAAAACTGGGTGCTGCCATTCGCTTTGTCCTACCATTTACCAAAATGGATGCGCGCGCTTATTGGTGGAATGAAGTTCTACCGCTCGTGCAATCGGGTCAACATACTTTATTCGCAGCCTTTGAAGATCAAATGCCGGTTGGTTCGGTGCAACTCATCCAGCACATGCCAATGAACCAGCCGCATCGTTGCGAAGTTTCAAAACTCATCGTGCATCCTGATCATCGCCGAAAAGGAATTGCAGCAAATTTGATGGGTGCTTTGGAAGCCCATGCAAATTCCTTGAAAAAATCGTTGATTACACTAGACACCAGAACCGGAGACAATGCAGAAAGATTATACAAATCCTTGGGCTTTAACCAAGCCGGTGTGATCCCCAATTTTGCATTAGATGCGGATGGCAAAGGCTATCATGGCACGACGTATATGTATAAGAAACTTCAAGCTCACGCTTAGAAAAGGGTTGAAAGAACCCAACCCAAAAATGCGCATATTGCCAACACCTTTAAAAGCCCAAGCTTGAACTTGAGCAATAGTAACCCAGCAAGCGCAGACAACCCAAATACACGCCAATCAAGCGAGACAATATCCGGCACCCACAATGTTAAAATGCCGACACTTTCACGCGTGATTTCTTGAAAAAAGACATGCAAGCCAAACCAGATCGATAGATTTAAGATCACACCGACAACAGCAGCTGTGATCATCGATAACGCCGAACTTAAACGCGGTTGCGCTGAAATCCACTCAATATAGGGCGCACCAGTGAAGATCCACAAAAAGCAAGGCACAAATGTTACCCAAAGCGTGACAAGTGCGCCTAAAACACCAAGCCAAAATCCACCTTCTTTGAACGCGGCAAGAAATCCAACAAATTCTGTGACCAATATCAATGGCCCCGGTGTTGTTTCCGCTAGCCCCAAACCATCCATCATCTCACCGGCAGATAACCAACCAAATTGCGCGACAACATCCTGCGCCATATAAGCAAGCACAGCATAGGCACCGCCAAACGTCACAACAGCCAGTTTTGAGAAAAACGAGGCCAAGGTATTAAGGATATCCGCCTCAACCAATTGATCTAGCAAGAGCAAAGGTATGATCCAAATTGCCAGCCATATAGCAATAGTGCTCACACTCTTTAGCAAATCGGATCGACCTAATTTAGTAGGATATTGATCGCCATTCGCCTGATGGCTTGCAAAGATAAAACCATAAAGTCCAGCACCCAAAACAATGAGCGGAAATGGCAATGACAAAAAGAAGATACCGACAAATGCAATGGCGGCCATAACCCAGTGCATACGCTCTTTGAGCGCTCGTTTTGACACTTTTAAAAGCGCCTCAATCACAATGATCAAAACAGTAGCTTTGACACCCAAAAACAACGCCGCGATAAACGGGACATCTCCAAAAAACGCATAGATGCTCGCAAGAGCCAGAATGACAAAAGCGCCTGGCAATACGAATAACAATCCAGCGAGCAACCCGCCAAAAACGCCGGTCATTCGCCATCCGGCATAAGTCGCAAGCTGCATAGCTTCTGGACCCGGTAGCAACATGCAAAAGCTAAGAGCGTTGAGATATTGCTTTTCGCTCAGCCAGTTTTTTTCATCAACTAGAACTTTGTGCATAAGCGCAATTTGCGCTGCGGGTCCTCCAAAAGATAAGACCCCAATCCGACCAAACGTATGAAACATATCAAAACGCGATGGCGTGCTTAAATCTCTACTGCTCATGATCGTCTATCATCCTTTGAAGAATCATGACGTTCATTGCTGGCATCACGCGCCCAACGATAAAGCGCATCATAAATCACCATACCAGCATCCAATTGTTCCAGATCGTTTTTATACATACGCGACAGCCCCAGCGAAATTGCAAGTAATCCCTCGCATTCTGGCGCAAGTTTGTGACAGTTTGTATCGGCACCGCGAATTATCCCAGCCATTTTCACCAAAGCATCTGACGTCAATCCAAATTCTGATAACATGATATCAAAAGTGCATTTCTCATCGCGATGGGTCCAAAACACATCAGGTATATCAAAAGGAGTCGCATTAAACTTTTCCGCCACCAATTGAACTTGGTTTGGCGCGACAAACAAAAACTGAGCGTTTGGGTCGATAAACCGGCGAATGAACCATGGACAAGCAATGCGATCTATCTTTGGTCGTTGTTTTGTCACCCAAACACTGTGCGATTTACCCTCGGCTATAGGTATTTTGCTGGCATCAACTAATGGCGCACCTGCATCTCGCCACGCAAAATGGCCACCTTCCAAAGTTTCAGCGTGAATATTATATGTTCGCAATATCGCTGCAGCACCCTGACTGATTTTCAATCCCTTCTGGCAATAGATTACAACAGATTTGCCAGTAAGAGCAGGCACAAGTGCTTCGATATTATCAAAACGCCATCTTTTGGCGGTTGGAATGAGTGTGGGCGCATCAGCAAAATCCTCATCGATGCGAACATCGATGATCAACGGGCAATCAGGTGTACCCATCAATCTTGATAATTGGGAAACGGAAATTTTTGTTGGTGACGTCATGACGTATCCTTGCATTATTGTTATGAAGAGATACGGGATTTAAGCTGACGCCTCACGGGGCACCCCGTGCGCCCCATATCAACTTAATGGCAATTTTTTACGTAAAGTGTCAAGTCAGATCAGTTTTGATCTTCTGGAACATCTGGCAGCGGCATGATTTCAACACCTTCTTCCACCAATTCATGCACCTCATCCGGTGAGGCAGACCCGTGAATGCCCCTTGCTTCGGTTTCGCCATAGTGGATCTTACGCGCTTCTTCAGAAAAGCGGTCGCCAACATTTTCCGTATTGTTTTTAACCTGCTTGACCATCTCGCGAATTGTCTTCATCGCTTCTTGCTGCGCCGCAGACATCATCATTTGCTGCTTGGCCTCTTTGGCGCGCCCAGTTGATACAGATGGCACCATCAGCGCCTTTTCAACATTGATCGATCCACAATGCGGGCAGCTCACCAATCCACGACCCTGCTGTTCCTCAAAATCAGAACCGGAGGAAAACCACGCTTCAAAGTCATGCGAATTTTCGCAGGCAAGGTTAAATTTAATCATGTGTCACACTTACACAGACTTTAACTTGTAATCGCGCGCATTTTTCAAATTCGGAATTTTTGCGCGAGCTGCAACGGACAATTCAATATCGATATCTGCAATCGCAACACCAGGTGTTTCTGAATTAATCTCAGCAAGTATTTTTCCCCAAGGATCAACAATAATCGAATGACCGTATGTTTCACGACCATCATCATGCAATCCACCCTGAGCAGATGATATCATAAAGGCACCATTTTCTATGGCTCTGGCGCGCTGCAAAATATGCCAATGTGCTTCACCAGTCTGTTTGGTAAAAGCTGCAGGTGCGGTTAAAATATTAGCGCCCGCGACAGCTTGATCACGAAACAAATGCGGGAAGCGCACATCATAGCAAATCCCTAGACCGAAATGATGACCCTTTAACTCAACCGTCACTGCTTCTTCGCCAGGCTTATAAGTATTGCTCTCACGCCAACTTTCGCCATTATCAAGATCAACGTCGAACATATGGATCTTGTCGTAAATGGCTTTTAACTCTCCATTTTCATAAACAAGCGCGCGATTAGCAACTTTATCGCCATCAATATCAATAGCTGTCGACCCAATATGGATGGCCACATTTAATTCGGCAGAAAGGCTCTGAGCCATCTTGTTGATTAAATCGTCGTCTTGGCTTGAGATAACTTTACGCAATTCATCACGCGTAGAATGCACACAGCCGGTCATCTCAGGGGTTTGAATATAATCAGCCCCCTTAAAAGCCGCGTCTCTAATCATAGGTTCAAGCGTTGCTACCGTATCAGACGGTACCAACCCGGATCGCATTTGTATAATGGCAGCTTTTAACATTCTGGACCCTTTTGGTTATCCTTCTAACATAACACCAAGTGCACCGCTTTTCTCAAGCGCAAACAAGTCATCACATCCACCGACATGCTCGTTTCCGATAAATATTTGTGGAAATGTGCTTCCACCCTGCGATCGCTTGATCATTTCCTGCTTTAAAGCTGGATCAAATGTTGCGTCATGTTCTGTAAATTTTACACCTTTATCTGCGAGCAAACGTTTTGCAGCTGTGCAAAACCCACAAAATTGGCGTGTGTAAATTGTAACGTCTTTCACGTGAAATATCCATTCTTCTTGTTTGTATGCCTAAACCCGAGCGACTTCATATAATGACCTTCCCGCTCGACATCAATGTTGCAATGCTCATTGACGATCAACGCGCGCAAATGTGAGGACAGATACCTCTTGAGCACCAGAATTCAACAATATCTTTGTCGCAACATTAACCGTTGCGCCGGTTGTAAACACATCGTCAATTAACAGGACCCGCTTCCCCAATATATCGCTGACACGTTCATCACAAACATCAAAGGCACCTTTAACGTTATCCATTCTTGCGCGCGCGCCCAAACCAACTTGTGGCTTTGTATTACGGTGCCTCGTAAAGGTTGACGCCAAAAAAGGAAGACCTGTTTTCTTCGAGATCGCACGTGCAAGTTCAGCACTCTGATTATATTTACGACGCATCAGTCGCCAACGATGCAACGGAACTGGAATAATACAATCTGAGTCTGCAAGACAATCGCGTCCTGCCCTTATCATCCAAGCTGCCATCATGTTGGTCAGTTCAGTGCGGTCATTAAATTTTAGCTGATGCACCATTTGCCGAGCTATTCCATCATATAAAACAGCAGAACGCGCTCGCTTGTAAGGAGGTGGATCGGCAATCGCATCGGCAGAAATAATACCATCCCCTAACTCGTAGGAAAATGGGCGGCCTGTCACAACACAATAAGGCGCATCGATAAATTGCACCTCGTTCCAACAGGTCGTACAAAGAGCATCATGCTGGCTTAATAACGTTCCACAATTGATACAATTTGGCGGATAAACAAAATCATTTACCCAAGATATAAACATGACAGCAGGCTTTACGAGCAAAGACATTGCTGGAAACTTGAGAATTTTATAGTGTTTCATTCGCTGCATGACTTGACTTTATAACGACATTGGCAGTTAAGCGAGCAGTATTATCTAACGCGCATTTATACTGAAAGAGACGACCGTGAACGTTAAAACCATTATTGATCTGGAATTGTTGCGCCGTCGTCAACAAAGGGCGCGAAATGCAGCTGTCAAGGGAGCAGATTTTCTACTGAAATATATTGCTGAAGAAATGGATGATCGTTTGTCATTAATTGAGCGCAAATTCGACAATCCAATTCAACTCCAAGGATATAAAAAAACGCTCGCGGAGCAAATTGTTAGCAGAAATCAAGCAAACCCGTTCAGCTTCCATGATCTCCTTGTCCAGAGCACAGAAACACTTAATGCTGAAGCGCTTAATCTTAGCGATGCTTCCTATGATTTAATCCTGTCACCCGCATCGCTTCATCTTAGCAATGATACACCGGGTTTGTTTGCACAAATCCATAAAGCCCTTCAAGAGGATGGCTTGTTTATGGCTTCTGTTTTGGGTGCCGGCACTTTACAAGAACTTCGAGAAGCACTGCTTACTGCAGAAAGCGAACTTTACGGAGGTGCAAGTGCGCGCGTAATCCCATTTGCAGACATTCGAGACTATGGTGGATTGTTACAACGTGCCGGCTTTGCATTACCAGTTATCGATAGTGATACTTTAACGGTCCGCTATAAGAATGCGAGCGCTTTAATGAAAGACTTGCGCGCTATGGGAATGACCAACCCATTAACTGATCGCAATAAAAAACCAGTATCAAAAGCATTTTTTGATCGCGTTAATGAAGTTTATGCTGAAAGATTTTCAGACCCTGATGGTCGCGTAAGAGCAACCTTCACGATCATTTATTTAGCCGGTTGGAAACCACACAAAAGTCAGCAAAAACCGTTAAAACCGGGCAGTGCAAAGACCCGGCTATCCGAAGCTTTAAACGTAAATGAAATTAAATTAAAAAGTTAGCGCTTTAACGCCGATTACTCTTCCGCATCATCTGGAACTTCTGGAATAGCATCATCAATTTCAGTAAAAATGTCATTGATGCCGCCGCCAATCATGGTCGAAGCAGAGACGACAGATACACCTATCAATCCGGCAATAAGTGCGTATTCAATAACTGTCGCACCATTTTCGTCTTTCGCAAATCTTTTGATGAGATGTAACATGTTCTACCCTACTCGCAGTTAGCAGCCGAATGGTCTAAATCGTAAATCACGCATGCCTCACCCGATGACTGGGTAATGGAATGGCGAATAGTATATTGCTTTTTTGAAAAATTAGGTGTGCGTTGCTCACCGCTTGCAAGGCTTCCAATCGATCCAGTGATGACGTTGTCGTAATTAGCGCCGTCGTTTGCCGCGATATTTGTGTTGGTATTTCCAGCAACGATTGGTGTCATGACGACCGCACCGGCTACAACGGCAGTCGCAAACAACATGGAAAGATGTAGCGCACTGAATCTTCGTTTTGGCTGCTGCCAAGTGTTATTTTCAGAATCTGTCCATAATTCATTATTCGTCATTTCAACATCAAACCTCGCGCTCACTTGCCCTATAGTTGCACAAGTTCTTAAACGTTAGATTAACATTTGAGGTCAGAATTCATCTAAACATGTCCTATTATGGGACAATGTTCTTTATACGATGTCCATGAGATGGGGAATGAGCGGCTCATCCGCAGGTGGCATTTCATAGTCTCTCAGATTGCCAGATTTCACCCATTTGAGCGCCTGCCCTTCTTTCGACTGGGGAACACCCCAAAATCTACGGCAAATGTAAAGCGGCATGAGAAGGTGAAATTTCTCATATGAATAGGATGCAAAGGTCAAAGGCGCCAAACATGTTTCCTTCGTTTCAATGCCCAATTCTTCATTGAGCTCACGAATAAGTGCCTGTTCAGGGGTTTCTCCCTTTTCAACTTTTCCGCCAGGGAATTCCCACATTCCGGCAAGGGACTTTCCTTGCGGGCGTTGTGCAATCAAAATTCGACCATCAGTATCTATTAAAGCGCATGCAGCAACAAGAACGATGGGTTTAGTATTATCAACACTCATAGTTCATGCTCTGGTTGTTTACGATAAGAATAACGATAAACTTCTTCAAAACCCAAGCTTTCGTAAAGTGCGATAGCCCCGCGGTTTTGTCTTACCACCTGCAACCATATCTTTTGCGCACCATTATAGCGCGCCCATAAAAACGCGGATTTTAGGATATTACGAGCGTGGCCTTGGCGTCGACAATCTGGTCGTGTTCCCAAATCAAGCAGACCGGCAAATTCCGTATCATGTACGCATAATACCGTTGAAACAGCACCAATATCTTGATCTTCTAAAACAAAGAGCGCGTTTTTTTGCTTAATTGAACTAATCACTTCGCTCAATCCAGCTTTAAATAATCCATCACGTTCTTGAACTTCAATCACAGCGTCAACAAACCAGCCAATATCTTTAACGGGCAACATATCAACCGCATCATCCAGGTTCATCTTGGTTAAATCAGCCATCAATACTATGGAATCATCAAAACGGATCCAACCGCGTGCATCAAGATAACTATCTAATTGTGGTGGAGCGAGCGGGGACTGACGAAACACCAACGGGCGATTGTAGGCTTTAAACCTACGCGCTGCGCTTTCAATACGCTTTTCGATATCCATATGATCAGAGGGATCTAGCGGATTAACTGAATTAATACGCTTTGACGGATGTCCAGCTGTTTGCCGAATTTGCCAACTGCCATCATAATGCACAGAAGCTGCCGGCCATGCACGAAACGCCATAGCCTCCAAACGTCTTACAATTGCAAGATCATTTACCAAGTTGTCCACCCAATACCCATATTACGAACGATAGTCTCCATTAATGGCAACATATTGTTTGGTCAAATCACATGTCCAAACGCGCGCGCTACCATTCCCAAGACCTAAATCCACTTTAAGGAAAATCTCGTCACCCTTCATAGCCAGCGATGCTTCATCCTCAGAGTAATCGGGATCTCGCTCACCGGAAACCGCGACACGCACATCACCAAACCAAATCGCAATTTTATCTCGATCAGCCTCTTCACCGGCCTTGCCGATCGCCATGACTACACGGCCCCAATTGGCATCCTCTCCCGCTATGGCAGTTTTTACCAAAGGAGAATTTGCAATGGACAAAGCAATTTTCTTCGCAGAAGTGTCGGATACAGCGCCAGTCACGTCAATTTGAACATGTTTTGATGCACCTTCACCGTCTCGAACAATTTGCATGGATAAATCATGCATAACGTCGTTTAAAGCTTTAGAAATTGCATCAATGCGCGGATCATCCATTGAAGAAATTAGATCGCCTTTTCGGCCCGTTGCAAACAACAAAACAGTGTCAGATGTTGAAGTATCACTATCCACAGTAATTGAATTAAAACTAGTCTCAGTGTGTTGCGATAATAACGCCTGCAAAACATCTGGCGCGATGTTCGCATCGGTCACAATGAAAGACAACATTGTCGCCATATCAGGCATAATCATACCCGAACCTTTTGCGATCCCATTAATCAAAACATCACTGTTTTCGACGGTACGAGTAGCTAGTTTTGGATAGGTATCGGTTGTCATAATTGCACAAGCAGCATTGTGCCAATTATCGCCGATACACCCTTGCGCCAAGTCATGCATCACACCATCAAATTTACTTGCATCTAACGGCTCACCAATCACCCCAGTTGATGCAAGATAAACCTCATCTGGATCACAACCGACGGCACTTGCAGCCATTTGCGCTGTTTGATCAGTGGCACTTGCACCCTTCACTCCGGTAAATGCATTCGCATTACCTGAATTTACAACAAGAGCTTTTGCAACACCTTTGGTAAGTATTTTCTTACAATGATCGACCGGTGCCGATGCGCATTTCGACTTAGTAAATACACCAGCGACAGATGTTCCCTCATCAAACACCATGAGCAAAACATCATCCCGACCGGAATATTTAATACCGGCTTCAATAGTTTGCATCTTCACACCATCAAGAGTTTGTAATTTCACAAACTCTTTCGGTGCCAAAGGCGATACATTCATACCAACTACCTGTTATTGCTGTTGAATTTTCTCATAGGAAGCTTTGAGTTCTTCATCAAGAATTTCAAAATTAGACAATGAACGCGCTTCTTTTACAGTTTCCAAATAACGCTCACGAAGAACAACCTGGCGCATTTGATCTTGAACTTCTTCAAATTTTGGCAGCGGGCGATCACGCTTTTCTTCAAGCTTGATCACATGGAAACCAAATTGAGTTTGGACAGGTGTTTTGGTGTAAGAGCCTGGCTCCAATGCAAACGCAGCAGCTTCAAATGGTGGCACCATCTGACCTTTTCCAAAGAAGCCAAGATCCCCACCCTGCGGACCACTTGGACCCGTTGATTTGGTTTTCGCAAGTTCAACAAAATCAGCGCCACCATCAAGCTCTGCAATGATAGCATTTGCCTCTTCAGCAGTTTTCACCAAAATATGGCGCGCGCGAAGTTCTTGCTCAGGCTCAACAGCTGCGATTTCTTTTTCAAAACGAGCTTTAATATCTTCATCAGAAATGGATGCAATTACGTTCTTTTGAAAATAAGCATTGTGCAATGAACGCTCCTTCAAAAATTCCTGACGTTTTTGAAAGCCCGCATCTTGATCCATTTTATCTGCAATAGCTTTTTTCGCGAGAGATTTCACATCAATTAATGCCGACAAGATCGCTAAACGCTTTTGCTCGCCTTGCAATTGTTCAAACTGTGGATCCAACTCTTGGAAGAGATCAAAATCACTTTCACGAATTTCAACACCATCAAATTTGAGTATGACTTTGTCCGTCGCATCCTGCGCTGAAACCTGCATCGGAGCGATCATTATTGCGAGCGCCGTTGCCAAGCCTGCCGCATATTTAAAATAACCCATAATTTAATCCTTTTTATAAAGCACAGGCCCTTGAGAACCTTGATCCTGTTGACATCGCCCAAACTCACTCTTATCTGTCAGGAAAAGCTACGTCTATAGTTTGTTTATTTACGTAGGCACAAACCAAATAACAACCGTCTTTCGGTTCAAATAACATGTTAGTACTTCTTAGCGCCTTCGCGCAGTTTAATCCAGAAAGGACCATATAGATGGTCAACTTCGGCAAAATCGCCCAAAAAATCTTCGGCTCATCGAACGATCGTCGTATCAAAGGCTATCGACCGCGCGTAGATGCAATCAATGCTCTTGAGCCTGAGATGCAAGCTCTTTCTGATGAAGAACTAAAAGCGCAAACAGATAAATTAAAAGCAGAGCTGGAAGCTGGCAAAAGCTTAGACGATATTTTAGTGCCGGCTTTCGCAACAGTTAGAGAAGCAGCAGTCCGCTCGCTCGGCATGCGTCCATTTGATGTGCAGCTCATCGGCGGTATGATTTTGCACGAAAACTCAATTTCAGAAATGAAAACCGGTGAAGGTAAAACGCTTGTTGCAACTTTGCCAACTTACCTAAACGCACTGGCGGGCAAGGGTGTTCATGTTGTTACGGTCAACGACTATCTTGCAACGCGTGACGCCGAATGGATGAGCAAACTATATGGTTTCTTGGGCCTAACAACGGCAACAATTATCCATGGCATGGAAGATGATGAACGCCGCGCGGCCTATGCGTGCGACATCACTTACGCAACAAATAACGAACTTGGTTTTGATTATCTGCGTGACAATATGAAATATGAGCGCGCCCAAATGGTGCAGCGCGGCCATTACTATGCCATCGTCGATGAGGTGGATTCAATTCTGGTTGATGAAGCGCGAACACCGCTTGTTATTTCAGGTCCACTAGAAGACAAATCTGATCTTTATATAACAGTTGATAAATTCATCCCTCTTTTAGTCGAAGAAGATTATGAGTTGGATGAAAAACAAAAATCTGCAAACTTTACCGAAATCGGCACCGAAAAACTTGAAAAGCTTTTAGGTGAAGCAGGTCACCTTAAAGGTGATTCGCTTTATGACGTAGAAAACGTTTCGATTGTGCACCACGTCAATAATGCTTTGCGTGCGCACAAATTATTTGTTCGTGACAAAGATTACATCGTCCGCAATGATGAAATCGTCATTATTGATGAATTTACCGGCCGCATGATGCCTGGCCGCCGCTATGGTGAAGGTCAACATCAGGCATTGGAAGCAAAAGAAAACGTAACCATCCAGCCTGAGAACCAAACGCTCGCATCGGTAACGTTCCAAAATTACTTCCGCATGTATGAAAAACTCGGCGGCATGACAGGTACAGCGTCAACCGAGGCGGAAGAATTTGCAAATATCTACGGTCTTGAAGTTGTCGAAGTACCAACCAACATTCCAATCTCTCGTATTGACGAGGACGATGAAGTTTACAGAACGGTTGAAGAAAAATACGGCGCAATTATTGATGAAATCAAAGCTGCGCAGGAAAAATCACAGCCCGTTCTCGTTGGCACAACATCTATTGAAAAATCCGAACTCCTTGCTGACAAGCTAAAAGCGGCTGGCGTTGACGGATTTAGCGTGCTTAACGCACGTTATCACGAACAGGAAGCGTTTATTGTTTCCCAAGCGGGTGTTCCAGGCGCAGTCACCATTGCCACCAATATGGCTGGCCGCGGTACGGATATTCAGCTCGGCGGCAACTTTGATATGCGTGTTGCGCAAGAACTTGGCGACATGGAAGCGGGCCCTGAGCGAGATGCAAAAGAAGCGGAAATTAAAGCCGACATCGAAAAACTCAAAAAACAGACCCTAGACGCTGGTGGTCTTTATATTATCGCGACAGAGCGCCATGAAAGCCGCCGCATCGATAACCAGTTGCGTGGCCGTGCTGGCCGTCAGGGTGATCCTGGTCGTTCAAAATTCTTCCTGTCTTTGCAAGATGATCTTATGCGGATTTTCGGCTCGGAGCGCATGGACGGCATGCTGAAAAAGCTTGGCCTTGAAGAAGGTGAAGCAATTGTGCACCCATGGATCAACAAAGCGCTTGAGCGTGCTCAGAAGAAAGTGGAAGCAAGAAACTTCGACATTCGTAAAAACCTGCTGAAATTCGATGATGTGCAAAATGACCAGAGAACTGTGATTTTTGAACAGCGCCTTGAACTCATGGATGCTGAAAGCATTTCAGATACAGTTGCAGAAATGCGCCAAGATGTTGTTGACGACTTGGTTGCCCAACACATTCCCGAAAATGCCTATCCGGCACAATGGTCTGTTGCAGAACTTAAGCAAGATGTTTTGACTTATCTGAACATTGATGCACCTGTTGACGAATGGGCTGAAGAGGAAGGCATTGCCGAAGACAATATTCACGAGCGTTTGACAGAGCTTGTGGAAGCTGCTGCGAAGGATCGTTCTGAACGATTTGGTGAAGAGATTGCGAATTACGTTGAAAAGTCTGTTGTATTGCAAACACTCGATCAGCTTTGGCGCGAGCATCTCGTTAATCTGGACTCGTTGCGTTCCGTTGTTGGATTGCGTGGATACGCTCAGCGTGACCCACTTCAAGAATATAAGTCTGAAGCCTTTGAATTGTTCCAAGCTTTGTTGAGCAATCTGCGTCAGGTTGTTACCTCTCAGTTAATGCGTGTTGAGCTTGTCAACCAAGCCGCTGAAGAACCAGCTCCAACACCACCCGAGCATATGGAAACAAACCATGGCGGTGATGATGCGCCAAAAGAAGCAGAGGGTGGAAACTTCAAAACGGTAACTGAGCAACATGTTGCCCCTGAAGATCGTGATCCAGATGATCCCTCAACTTGGGGTAAAGTTGGCCGTAATGAGGCTTGCCCCTGTGGATCAGGTAAAAAATACAAGCACTGCCACGGCGCATTTAATAACACTTAAAACGCATTAAAGGACGTTGCGAAAACACTTTATTAACGCTGTTTTATTATAGTTTACACAGCGTAAATTAAGTTGTGTGAGTATCTGTGACGTCGAGTATTGTGACAATATTGGAGAGAATTCTCCCCCGAAAGTTAGGTGATATTTTATTGCCTAAGCTTTTGATGTTATTCGCAATTCTTGCTAATAAGGACGGTACAAAAAACGCTGAACGCACAGCTCTTTTGGCCTTTTCAATCCGCATTATATCTGCAGCCCTAGCCTTTGTATCTCAGATCATCCTGGCCAGATTAATGGGTGAATTTGAGTATGGCATTTTCGTATTTATTTGGGTTTTTATTATTCTCGCTGGCAATTTATCCTGTCTTGGCTTTCACACAGTCGTCATCAGATTTGTACCTGAATACAATGCACATAATGATCCAAACCGTATCAGAGGGCTCACCATAACGGCGCGAATTTTTGCACTTGTATTGGCTACAATCATTGGCGCAATTGGCGCAGCTATCGTTGTTTTATTTGCTGATAGCATTCCAGACTATTATCTCATCCCTGCTATCTTGGGCATTTGCGCTTTACCAATGATCGCGCTTGGAGATGTTTTAGATGGAACATCGCGTGCAAACTCTTGGCCGATTGTTGCCATGAGCCCAACCTTTATCATTCGTCCAGCCTTGATCATTATCTTTGTTTTGGGCGCATTCTTATTAGGTATGCAACCTACAGCAAAAGTCGCGCTTTTAGCTGCAATTGCAGCCGCTTATATGACTACCCTTGGGCAGTTTATTATCGTTACTAGGAAACTGCGCAATCGCTATAAGGACGGCGAAAACCAATGGGAATTGAAAAAATGGATCACAGTTGCCCTACCAATTTTCATCATTGAAGGCTTTTATTATCTGCTGACAAATGCCGATGTGATCATTGTTGGGTTTTATTTAGAACCAGAAAAAGTGGCAGTATATTTCGCCGCTGCAAAAACAATGGCACTTGTGCATTTCATTTATTTCGCCGTTAAAGCAGGTGCAGCACCCAAATTTTCATCTATGGTTGCTGAAAACAAGATGGTTGAGCTTGATAATTTCGCCAAGCAAACCGCACGTTGGACATTGATCCCGACATTGGTGATCGGTGGGCTTGTGCTTTTACTTGGACGCTTTTTACTTTCTATGTTTGGCGAGAGCTTTATCGATGGTCACATCGTTATGATTATTTTGTTCTTCGGCATCCTCGCAAAATCATTCATTGGCCCCGGAGAGATCCTTCTAACAATGGCAGGCAAGCAGAAGGTCTGCATGATTGTTTACGCAGGTGCATTAGCGGCAAACATTGCGCTCAATATCACGCTTATTCCAATGTTTGGCATTCAAGGCGCAGCATTTGCCACAGCAGGTGCCATGACCATTGAAGCCATATTACTCTTCTTCGTCATAAAATCGCAGTTAGGTATTACTATGTTTGCGCTTGGACAGACATCAAACAACGACAAAACGACTTTATCGCCCAGTAGGGAATTATCATAATGACAACGCAATTAGAAATATCTCCTGATGTGCCTGCAAAGCCAGACCTTGTTGAGGCAAGTCCTGATCATACAGTTGAGCTAGAAACAGTTGGTCGTGAACTATCAATTTATCCTGCAAGATCAGGTTATGAGTTAGAAACAGAACTAGAGTACCTATCCAACCGCGCGGTTGAACCTAATATCTTTTTCACTGGTCGCTTTCTAGCGCCTGCTATGCCACGTCTGGATAATCGTTCAGTTCAGTTGATGATTATGAGAGACAAAGCAAACGGCAAAGATCGCTTGCGCTTGGTACTTCCGTTTTCTATCGAACATCCGGGCTTTGGCATTGGTGCGCCCATTATTCGCGTTTGGGCCAATGAATTTGGTCCTCTCGGCACTCCGTTAGTTGATAGCGAAAATGCGGTTGATACAATCACCGACTTTATTCGCGGTATGGGAGATGCTTCGCTTAAATTGCCAAACGTAATCGTGCTGCCAGACATCAGGCTCGACAGCACATTTGCAACTATGTTGCGCGGTGTAGCCTTATCCAACAATCTTCCACTTCAGGAAACCAATAAATATGAACGCCCAATGTTGGACAGCGAAATTGATGCGCCAGAATATATCGAACAGGCGATATCAAAACATCATGTGCGCGAATTAAACAGACAACGTCGCCGGCTCGCTGATCTTGGACGTTTGGATTTTGAAATTGCCCGCCAACCCAACGATGTCCGAAATGCGCTTGAAGAATTCCTGCATCTTGAAAACCAAGGTTGGAAAGGTCGTAAACGCACCTCGCTCGTGGCTGATCGTCATCGTGCAGCATTTGCGCGCGAGGCCATCAACAATCTTGCAGAAGTTGACCGTGTGCGCATTCATTCACTCCATTTGGATGGTAAAACAATTGCCTCACTGATTGTATTTATCATGGGTGGTGATGCCTATACTTGGAAAACCACCTACAATGAAGAATATGCAAAATATTCTCCCGGCAAGTTGTTGATGCAGGAAGTGACCGAATGGCAGCTTGATGATTTTAACATCATTAAGACAGATTCCTGCGCACGCCCGGACCATCCGATTATGTCGCGTTTTTGGCAAGAAAGATGTTCTATGGGCACATTGGTTGTCGGACTACATGCCAATAGTGACCGTGATGTGCGTCAGGTGACCAAACAGCTTCATATCTATAACAACTCAAAGAATATCGCGCGCAAACTCCGCGATAAAGTCCGCGCTATGGCACGAAATAAATAGCTTTATCAGCCTTAAATACAAAGAACGGCTTTTAGCTTGCGAAAAGATAGTGTAAGCCCGCACTACCTTTTTCCCATTTGAGTTTGAAAGAACCCAATTAATGCTGCTTATTCGTTCAACGCTTTTTAACATCGCCTTTTATGGCAACACAATTATTCGGCTCATCCTGATGATACGCGTGATCTTGTTCGGCACAAGCGAGCAAAATTTAGCGCAGGCAAAAAAGTGGGCGAGCACATCAAATACGTTGCTTGATAAGATCGCCGGTACAAATGTTGAAATCGAAGGTTTGGAAAATTTACCAGAGGGTGGATTTATCGTTGCCGCACAGCATCAGTCTTTTTGGGACACATTTGCATTAATGCCCTTTTTAGACAGCCCGGTTTTCATCTACAAAAAAGAGTTGAACAAGATCCCTCTGTTTGGCTCATGCTTGCAAAAAACCAACATGATTGCAGTTGATCGAAGCGCGCGCGGTAAAGCCATGGCTGGTGTCTTAAAAGGCGCGCGTCGTGAAGTTACTGAAAACGGTCGCCAATTGTTTATTTTTCCAGAAGGAACACGACGCCCTGTCGGCGCGCCATTGGATTATAAATTTGGAGTTGGTCGTATCTATCAGGATGTAAATGTGCCCATTGTCCCAATCGCATTGGTCTCAGGTCTTTATTGGCCACGCCACTCATTCCTGCGGCAGCCGGGTAAATTTAAAGCAAAAATACTGCCACCAATCGAACCAGGCCTACCTATCGAAGATGTGATGGAGCGGTTAGTGGCTCAAACGCAAGTGGCAAGTGATGAACTGCTTTTAGACGCTGTAGAAAATAACCCAAAGCTTCCTATCCCAGATGCCGTTCAAAAAAGACTGAATGCCATTAAATCAAATAATGCAGATAGTTAAGTCTTTGTCGGCAGCTTTGAGACCACATCCTCTAGCCAATGGTCTTTAAGGTTCATAGATCGCAATTGTTCAACAGTGCTGGTCACATAATCAATGTTATGGCCGGATTGACCAACTGAATCGCTTACGATTTCAACCGCTTTTTCAACACTGATATTTTTTGCATATTGCTTGTGGTTTAAATCCGCTACATAGCAAAAAGCTGGAACACGAGATTGATCCGCAAGCTGAATTTTTCCAACTCGCTCGATATAAACATTCGTCACCAATTCACGGGCATGCAAGTATTCAAACACTTCATTACGTTTGTTGCCAGATACTTTAAATGCAACACCGCTACATGAACCACCACGATCGAGACCCAAAACCAATCCAGGTTTTTCAGGTGTACCTCGGTGTATGTGGGAGTGGATGCAAAGCGTTCTGCGATAACCAAATAATTTAGCGCGCTGCTTTTCAATAAAATCAAAGCCCGGGCGCCACATTAAAGATCCGTAGCCGAAAACCCAAAAATCGTCCATATTTGCCACTAATGATTCCAATTAGAAAAATTGAATTAGACATGCCCGTTTGGCGGGGTTAATTCAAGAGTGAATAAACAAGAACGAGACAAGAATGAAGCCCCGACATAAATTGATCCTCCTCATAGCAAGCATTTTCATCATACCGGCACTGGTGACGCTTGGTTGGTATTGGGGGGCTGATAAACTTGAAAACCTCATTGAAACCCGAATTTCCAAAATCGCCAGCAGAGGGGTAACCGTCACCTGCAATAATTTAGAAATTCGCGGCTTTCCATTTCGCATTGGATTAAATTGCGACAATACAAGTTTTGATGACACGAAACGGCGCGTCGGCGTGACAGCTGGTGAACTGCGTACAACGGCACAAATTTATAAGCCCGGGCATGTTATCTCAGAACTTGATGGTCCAATGATCGTCACCAACCGAAACAGTACGATACAGGCTCAGTGGCAGTCTTTGCGCGCAAGCTCGGTTTTTGACATTTCAAATTTAGCCCGCGCTTCTGTGGAGGCGACTTCTCTTGACCTTTCAGCGAAAATTGCAAATTTCAAAGAACTTGAAAATGTCTCCGCTGAAAACGTGCAGCTTCATGTGCGCGAGAATGGAAATAATGTAGATATTGCAGCCAGTGGTGTGAATGTTGCACTTGATAATCTGCTCACTAAGACGCCGATCAAAATAAACGACATCAACATATTCACGACACTGCATGAGAATGTAAAAGTGCTCGAATACGACCGAGCCCCCAATGCAACTTTGCTGCGTGGATCACGAATGACCCTTCATGATTTCACTGTCAAAGGACAAAAAAATGTGCAGCTAACAGCATCGGGCCCGATCGAAATTTCAAATCAAGGAATACTTTCAGGGGAAATTGCTGTTACGCTGAAAAACATTGCCAATTTACGGAAAATTATCAACCAGGTTAATCCAAAATTGGCAGCAAACTTTTCTAATATTATCAATATTTTATCAGCGCTCAGCCCGCAGAATAATCGCAATGAAATAACGATCAACGTGACCATTCGCAATGGCGTTGCACAAGCGGGTATTATCCCACTTGGCAGGATTCCGGCGATTTAGCTTAGGACTTATTTATCGGTATTCTCGGATGCGATTTGACGGCCAAAATCGGGCACATCTACATCCTGGCCCGCTTCGATAATATCGCGGCGAATTGAACGCGTTTGTGTGAACAAATCAAATAACTCATCACCCTTGCCCCAACGAATAGCCTTTTGCAGCGAGGATAAATCTTCTGAAAAACGCGCCAGCATCTCCAAGATCGCTTCCTTATTATGCAAACAGACATCGCGCCACATCGTTGGATCAGACGCAGCCAGGCGGGTAAAGTCACGAAAACCAGATGCAGAATACTTAATCACTTCAGAATCTGTGACGGTTTCCATATCTTTTGCGGTACCCACAATATTATAGGATATGAGTTGTGGAAGGTGTGACACTATCGCTAATACGCGGTCATGATGCTCATGATCCATTAAATCAATATTTGATCCGCATGCTTCCCAGAACGCTTTTAGTCTTTCCATCGCTTCAGGATCAGTATTCTCAAGTGGTGTTAAAATACACCACTTGCCTTGGAAGAGTTCGGCAAAACCAGCATCTGGACCAGAGCGTTCTGTACCTGCAATTGGGTGACCTGGGATAAAATGCACACCTTCAGGAATATGCGGCTGCATTTGTTCAATAACAGATGTTTTCGTTGATCCCACATCCGTGACAATCGCACCAGGCTTTAAATGAAAAGCTATATCTTTTGCAACAGATGCTGAAGCACCCACCGGAACCGACACAATGATCAAATCAGCATGTCTGACGACATCGCCATAATCTGTTGAATATTCGTCACCTAAATCAAGCTTACGCGCTTCGTCCAAAGTTTTTTGAGACCGTGTCATAATCGAAATCGTTTCGGCCAAATTCTTTTGGCGTATGATACGGGCTAAAGATGAACCGATCAAACCAATCCCAATAAGGGCAATTTTATTAAAATGAACATCGGCCATCTTTATGCTTTCATAAACTCTGCAAGCGCAGCAATCACACCCAAATTGGCTTCTTCACTGCCAATTGTCATACGCAGTGCATTGGGAAGCCCATAGCCCGTAACACGTCTTAAGACATAACCACGATTGAGCAGATATGTATCGGCAGCAGCCGCATTTTTTGCTGTCTCATCAGGGAAATGGATTAAAATAAAGTTCCCGACAGATGGCGTTACCTTAAGGCCTAGATCTTCAAGCGCTGTTGTAACCTTATCAAGCCAAGCCGTATTGTGCTCAACTGCTTTTTGCAAATGCGCTTTATCGCTCATAGCAGCCACACCTGCAGCAATTGCAACAGCATTGACGTTAAATGGCCCACGAATACGGTCCATGGCATCAATCACAGCAAGGGGGGCATATATCCAACCAACACGCAGCCCGGCTAAACCATAAATTTTGGAAAATGTGCGGGTCATAACCACATTCTCATTAGCGGAAACAAGTTCGATACCAGCTTCATAATCGTTCTTGCGCACATATTCTGCATAGGCTGCATCTAGCACCAAAATAATATCATCACGCAACCCCGCGTGAAGTCGGCGCAACTCATCTATTGGCAAGTAAGTACCAGTTGGATTATTTGGGTTTGCGATGAAAACCATTTTGGTTTTTGCAGTAACTGCAGCTAAAACTGCATCCACATCCACACGCAAATCGACCTCCGGCACCACAACAGGTGTCGCACCACTGGCCTTGATCTGAATTTTATAAACCAAGAAACCGTGCTCGGAATAAATGGCTTCATCACCATCTGATAAATACGTCTGACACAATAACCCAAGCAATTCATCAGACCCATTACCGCACATAATATTATCTGGATTTAGTGCATAAGCATCGGCTATGGATTTACGCAAAGCATGTGACGTTCCTTCTGGATAGATTTCAAGCTCTTCCAAGACATGCGCCATTGCATCCTTAACATTTGGGCTTGGCCCCAATGGCGTTTCATTTGACGACAATTTATACGTCTTAACATCACCATGTGCCTTATCAGCACCCGGAATATATCGCGCAATATCCATGACACCATTATTTGGTTCAGGTCGCATTTTCTCAGTCATTGAACAACTTTCCTTAAGTCACCATGAATAAAATCAGATCAAGCAATTGCTGCTCTATTCATTTAGAAGGCATTAAACGCTTATGACCAAATTGTCGAGCAACCTTGCTAATTCTGCCAAGAAAAGATTGACGAATGGCTCTTCAAATCATACCTGTACGTTCCATGTTGATGAGATATCGGCTGAAAGATCTGCAAGAGCATGAGCAATTCACCAAATTCTCGGTTCAAAATGGTATGAATGTATCAAATTAGCGGATTGTTAAATGGCACAAAGCGAAGCGACAAAAAGAGCACATTCAGAAGCTCAAAGTCCCTCCAGCAACATTGCTCGTTTTGGGGAGGATGCTCCATTGCATCTAGATGCTGGCGTGTCCTTAACACCATTTCAGATCGCCTATGAAACCTATGGCGAGCTTAACGATGATAAATCAAACGCTGTACTAATCTGCCATGCTTTAACGGGCGATCAGTACTGTGCTAGCGTACAACCAATCACGAAAAAACCTGGTTGGTGGGAAACTTTAATCGGACCAGGAAAACCGATAGATACGGATCGTTACTTTGTCATTTGTTCAAATGTTTTAGGTGGTTGTTTGGGCACAACGGGTCCTGCTTCAATAAACGAGGCGACGGGCAAGCCCTATGGCCTAGATTTCCCAATTGTTACTATTGCCGACATGGTCAGAGCGCAGTCTATGCTGGTAGATTATCTAAAAATCGACACGCTTTTTGCTGTCATCGGTGGCTCCATGGGCGGCATGCAGGTATTACAATGGGCAGCTTCATATCCCGAGCGTGTGTTTGCAGCTATTCCAATGGCTACAGGTGCCCGACATACATCGCAAAATATCGCATTTCATGAAGTTGGACGCCAAGCGATTATGGCTGATCCAAACTGGCATCAGGGTAAATATACCGATGAAGGTGTCGTTCCTTCCAAAGGGCTAGCAGTTGCGCGCATGACAGCACATGTCACTTATCTTTCAGAGCCAGCGCTACAACGAAAATTTGGCCGCCAACTACAAGATCGAGAGAATCTTAGTTTTGGTTTTGATGCGGATTTTCAAATCGAAAGTTATCTTCGACATCAAGGTTCGAGCTTTGTCGATCGTTTTGACGCAAATTCATATCTTTATATGACCCGTGCGATGGATTATTTCGACATGGCTGACGATAATGATGGCAAACTGGCCAATGCTTTTAACGGAACAAATACCCGTTTTTGCCTCGTGTCCTTCTCATCTGATTGGCTATTTACAACCGCTGAGAGCCGCGAAATTGTTCATGCATTAAATGCGACAGGCGCGTCCGTATCCTTTGTTGAAATCGAATCTGACAAGGGCCACGATGCCTTCTTGTTAGATGAGCCTGAAATGGTGGCAACGGTAAGCGGATTTTTAAACTCAGCGGCAAAAGCGAGGGGAATTTAACCAATGACCCGCGAAGATAATGACAGAATTGATCTGGCAATGATCGCCAATCTCGTCACACCCAACGCAAAGGTGCTCGATATTGGCTGCAATGATGGCACCTTGCTCAAGATGCTAGAAAACCAAAAATCTGTCGATGGCAGAGGCATTGAGATCTCCCAAAAAGGCGTCAACAATTGCGTAGCCCTGGGACTTTCTGTCATCCAAGGTGATGCAGATCATGATCTTGTTTATTATCCTGATAAAAGCTTTGACTTTGTGATTTTGTCGCAAACCATTCAGGCAACACGCAACACGAAAACTGTGCTTGAAGAGTTATTACGCATTGGCAAATACTGCATTGTGTCTGCACCAAACTTCGGTCATTGGCGCATGCGCGCGCAATTGCTTATTCAAGGACGCATGCCGGTGACAAAAAGCTTACCTTATAGCTGGTACGATACGCCAAATATTCACTTTTGTACGTTTGAAGATCTCAAAGATCTGTGTCACGAAGTGAACGCAGAAATTCAATCCATCAATGTATTAAGTGATACCGGTCGCGACATTACCAAAATCGCACCAAAACCTTTGTGGAATTTACTTGCACAACAATCGGTGTTTCTTCTTAAAGGGCAAAACGTTTAATAATCACGTCCCCTCGTCCTGATCCCGTCCAAGCGTCGAAGGCTGCGGTGACAGGACAGGAACAAATACTCGGCGCGAATTTCGAACTGCCACCGGAATACCCTGATAAAGTTTTTTCTGTGCCTCAACAATCAAAACACCTGAGAATAAAGGCCAAAATCGCCGACCCATCCGTTCCCAAAAAGGCGACGATTGCAAAATCGCACTTCGTTCAGATGGCGGGAAAAATAATGCTTCGCTTTGGCTAATTGGTGTAAAATTGGTCGCGCGCAACAACGATGATAATTGTCCCTTAGAGTAAGGCTGCCCTGCGCCAAATGGCGTATGTTCGAACCTAGACCACAATCCACGGCGATGCGGTACAACAATCATAATCCGACCATTGGGCGATAAGACCCGCCATAATTCTTTTAGAGTCTCTTCCGGATTTTCTGTAAACTCAAGCGAATGCACCATTAAAACGCGGTCAATTGAACCATCTGACAATGGCAATTCTTCATCGAAAACCAACGATACTGCGCAAGGTTCATGACGCGGCCAAGCGATGGCGCCCTGTCGCGCGGGCATAAATGCTATTGTTTGATCAGCTTCGGCTCGAAAACGATCGAGATATGGCAAAGTGTAGCCGAACCCCATGAGACGTTCTTTCCCGGTGGTCTTCCACAATGAAGATAAGCCCATTGCGATTTTATTTCTCGCACGGCGCCCCAAACGTGAATTGTAAAACTCGCGAAAATCAACGATATCTGTGTTCATATGTAAGATGTAAGGTGATCTTTGCCTAACTGCAAGGCCCAGCGACACAGCTTGCAGCGTGATGGAATATAGGAGATTAAATTGGCCGCGTTCTATGATTTAACAGCACCTGAGATTATCGAAATTTTGAATATGCAACCGCACCCTGAGGGTGGGTATTATCATCAAACATTTCGCGATGAGCAAGGTGGGCCTCGCGGTGCTTCAACGGCTATTTATTATCTGCTGGAACGCGGACAAAGATCCCATTGGCACAAAGTCACCGACGCATCAGAGGTATGGCTGTGGCACGCAGGTGATGCGCTAGAATTAAACATCTCAGACGATGGTCGTGCAACACAACAACATATTTTGGGTATGGATCTAAAGTCAGGTCAAAGACCGCAATGTATTGTAAAAGCGAATGCCTGGCAAAGCGCTGCGCCGATTGGTGATTGGACACTTGTCAGCTGTACGGTGGCACCAGGGTTTGAATTTACGTCGTTTGAAATGGCGCCACCGGACTGGAAACCTTCAGGCGCCATATAACTTATTAAAGCTGCGATGCTCTGACGTATACGGTACCAATTTTTGTCGGAATTTTCGCAAGAACCGGCACATAGGCTTTCAGTGTATCGCTTTCCCCGAACCAGACTTCCATTGCATCTGAATTTTGTAAAAACTTCACCGAACGATGGTTAGAGCGATAACCGCCTTTTGGAGAAAATTTGACCTTACAAGCTACCACTTTACCCTGGAAGCCTTCGGTTTTAAAACGTCGATGCCCTTTGTGAGATAGCTTTAAATCTATCAACGTCTCACCATCAAATATGGACACAGTTCTAGAACAGACCGGGGATTTTAACGGAAAAATCAAGCTCGAAATTGGATCAACCACTGAGGCAAGATCTCGCTTTTTCACACCCACCCAGTCCGAAGGCAATGGCTTACGCGGTGGAACCATTTTAGTTTTGACCACTTTTCCATTCTGATCATACTGAACATTAAAAGCCCTGGATTTTTTCCCTGTTGTATAGTTGATCTTATATGATTTTGCTTGAAGACGGTTCGGACTAATCTTACCAACAACTCTTGTGTTGCCTCGCGTTTTACCAACGATGTCCGCAAGTGCTGAGGATTTAATTTTTCCAACGATTGTATAGTTGTCGCCTTTGATTGCCGTTGTAAAATTGATTTGAGCAATCGGCAAGCCATGAACTCTCACCTTGTATTCAGAAGTGGCTTTGCGTGTTTGTGCACTCGCAACCCCACCAGTTAAAGCCAACGCAAATGCCATTGCAGCAACATTAAAAATCTTTAGCATGTCTATTCGACCCGTATTAAAACCTGATATTTTTTCCATCCAAAACAGATGCTCTATAGCTTCTTAAGTGTAATTATGGTTTTATTATGCCAGAATATGATTTTAAGTCGCAAGATAGTTATCAAAACGCTTGACGTTTTAAACGTTTCTGACTATGAAACCGCAACTTTCCAATCGATCGTTACGAGTTGACGCGCTGGACGCGCTCATTTTGCTTGTTGGACGATCCGAGTAAAATAGGTGAATAAAATGTCTCGTACATGTGAACTAACAGCTAAAGGTGTTTTGTCTGGCAACAATGTGAGCCACGCGAAAAACCGCACAAGACGCAAGTTTTTGCCAAACCTTTGTAATGTGACTTTGATGTCAGAAGCTCTAAACCAGCGCTTCCGCATGCGCATTTCAGCAAACGCATTGCGTTCTGTTGAGCATCGTGGTGGTTTGGATGCATTTCTTGTGAAAGCTCGCGACGCTGAATTGTCAACACGCGCACGTTTGATCAAAAAACAAATCACTAAAAAATTGGCAGAAGCTGCTTAATAATTTTTTAGATTGATAATCTCGCTGGGCAAGTCTGATTAGGCTTGCCTTTATTTCAACTGGTGGCATCACCCAGGATAAAAAAATGCTCAATGTAAAATCTATATTCCCTTTCGTATGTTTAATGGCGCTCATTGTTGTTGCGTCAAACTATCTTGTGCAATTTCCCGTCAATATGATGATCGGCGATTATAATCTCGCAGATCTACTGACTTGGGGTGCATTTACATATCCTATCGCTTTCTTAATCACAGATATGACAAACCGTAAATTCGGTGCAAAAAATGCTCGTATCGTGGTCTTGGTTGGATTTTTGATCGCTGTTGGCCTGTCCATCTGGGCGGCAACACCACGCATTGCTATTGCGTCTGGTTCCGCTTTCTTGGTCGCGCAACTGCTTGATGTCAGCATATTTAATTCTATGCGCAACTCATCATGGTGGCGTGCACCATTAATCTCATCCATCATTGGCTCTGTTGTTGATACGGTATTATTCTTCTCAATTGCCTTTGCAGGGACGTTCGGCTTCTTAGGTTTCGAAGACGGGTTTGCAATGGAAGTTGCTCCGCTGCTTGGACTATTTGCTGCAGAAGCACCGCGCTGGGTGTCATGGGCATTGGGTGATCTTGGTGTGAAACTAATCGTTGGTTTTGCAATGCTGGTGCCATACGGCGTAGCTTTGCCATATCTAACGGGCAAATCCCAAGCGCAAACAGCCTAATTTACACAGGCAGCTTAATTTAATTTTCGATAAGCCTAAACTCGAGCAGCAAATTACGCTGTAAAAATGAGTGATTATCATCAGAAACTAAGGTCACATTTATGTGGCCTTTTTCATCTTCTGTGATGCTCATGCCTTCCATATTATCAATCTGGTATCCAGCACCTGCCTCAAGCAGAATCTCTCCATCTAAAACGGCACCTTTTTTAATGTCAGCACCTGAGATTCGGCGGATACGCATACCAACACCGGTCGCGATATTAAATCGTCTTTCTAATAAAAGAAGGTCACCATTTGGCAGAAAATCTGCATCCGTGATGTTAAACGGCGGATCACGCTTTACAGTGAACACCCCGGTTTGCGAACCATCCACAATCGCCGCAAACAGATTTTCATCCTCATCCACACTGCGCTCGGACAATGCCACCATAGCGCCCTTAAGCGCACTGTCAGAAGGAGAAACTGCCAAAGCTTCCAAACCCCCATTGCGTCTGAATTCATAGGCAGGAATTTGCACTGGAACATTCACCTCAACAGGTGAATTTAAAACTTTATCAAGCGGGTATCCATCAATACGCGCGTCCCGTTCGAAGCTAACAAATGCACGATCATTTTTAATCGCCAGGCCTTCAGCATCAAACTTCCATTTATCTCGAGAAGCATTGCCATTTTGATCAAGTATAGATGCGATCTGAAAAGATGAGATTCCCTGGGGTGAACCGTTGCTGTCTCGGTCAAGCTTTCCTTTAAACCAAAACCCCGTGTCAGCGACGGCTAAAAAATCACTTCGATTATTTAAAAATCGAAAACCTGAAATTGCACCCACCAAATCATTTTCTGATTCAAATTCAAGACCACCCACAAACTTAAATTTGCCAAAAGTCGTCTCTTCAGATCCAATTTTAAAATATGAAATTTGGCGTGCATTGATATTTGCGTTGGTTGTTTGCGCAATTGAAGCCGTCGACAAGCCCAAAGATAACAAAAGGGACGCAATTACCGAGCGATGGGTCATCTAGCTTGCCCTCCGCGCTCCGCGTTTATCTTTCGAGCTCTCTTCACCAAAGAGTTCGGCGAGCTGGTCAGTCATAGCACCTGCAAGCTCTTCAGCATCAACAATCGTTACCGCACGACGGTAATAGCGGGTCACATCGTGACCAATACCAATTGCGAGCAATTCGACTGGTGACTTGGTTTCAATCTCTTCGATCACACCACGCAAATGACGCTCAAGATAATTACCATTATTGACCGATAATGTGGAATCATCCACCGGCGCACCATCTGAAATTACCATCATAATCCGGCGATGCTCAGTCCGCATCAAAAGACGATTATGTGCCCAGATGAGCGCCTCACCGTCGATGTTTTCTTTCAGCAAGCCTTCGCGCATCATTAAACCAAGATTACGTCTGGCACGACGCCAAGGCGCATCACCTGATTTATAAATGATATGACGTAGATCGTTTAATCGACCCGGTGCAGGTGACTTACCATCTCCCAACCATTTCTCGCGTGATTGCCCACCCTTCCAAGCTTTTGTTGTAAAGCCAAGGATTTCAACCTTCACACCGGAACGTTCAAGCGTACGCGCCAAAATATCAGCGCATGTGGCCGCAACGGTAATTGGGCGTCCGCGCATTGAACCGGAATTATCGATCAGCAATGTCACAACGGTATCACGGAAGTTCGTATCACGTTCCCGCTTGAAAGATAGAGATTGCGTTGGATCGATGATAATTCTTGGCAAACGCGCAGTATCCAAATGACCTTCTTCAAGATCAAAATCCCAAGAGCGGTTTTGCTGCGCCATCAAACGTCGCTGTAATCTGTTGGCAAGGCGCGATACTGCACCCGATAAATGCGCCAATTGCTTATCAAGAAACCCGCGAAGTCGATCTAACTCTTCTTCATCGCAAAGTTCTTCCGCGGTAATAACTTCGTCAAACTCTTGGGTGAAGACTTTATAGTCGAGCTTCTCATTCAGTTCGTCAAACTGACTATCAGGACGTTTTGTTTCACCCGGGGTTTCCGCTTCTTCATCACCATCATCGGTGAAATCATCATCGGATAATTCGGCGCCATCTTGCTCGCCTTCTTCCATCTGATCATCAGCGGTATCATTTTCTTCAGCAGGCGCAGTATCAGATCCAGCTTCTTCATCAAGCTCTTCAGTATTTTGCTCTTCAGAACGTGGCTGCTCTTCTTCAGATGAATTATTATCCTGCTCTTCAGGAGGCTCTTCATCACCTTGATATTCTTCTGCAACATCAAGTGACACCAGCATATCCCGCACAGAATGCGCAAACTCTGCCTGATGCTCGATATTGTCCATCAAATTATCAAGATCGCCACCGGCTTTTTCTTCAATCCAATGGCGCCATAAATCAACAACACGACCGGTCGATTTTGGTGGTTTCGCACCAGTAAGACGTTCACGCACAATCAGCGAAATTGCCTCTTCAAGCGGCGCATCTTCACGCGTTTGAATGGATGAGTAATTCTTCTGATCATACTTGTTTTCAAGCATAGCCTTGAGATTTTCAGCAACGCCAGACATTGTTAGCGAACCAATCGCTTCAACACGTGCATGCTCCACCGCATCAAATATCGCCCGGGCATCAGCCCCCTCTGGCATCATCTTGCGGTGAACCATTTCATTGTGGCGCGCTTTTTTAAGCGCAATGGAGTCACCGATACCGCGAACAATTTGGAGATCTTTGAGCGTTGGCCGTTTTGGTAATTCTGGTAAGCGCACGCGGTCCTCTGAAATCCCCGGAGGATCCTTTGAGAACACAACTTCGAGATCTTTCTCACCAGAAATAGCGCGCACGCATCCTGCAATAGAACGCTTAATCGGTTCAGCGTCTATTTGACCTGGAGGATTTTTTCTCCTGTTATCGCCGCGTCCAGCTGCCATTGATTGACGTCCGTTAGCTAGCTGCACTCAACACAAGATTTGCAGAGCTTTCCTTGAGTTCTTCATTAAATGCGCGCTGATAATGCTCAGCAACCAAAGCACGCTCGAGCTCATCACATTTGTTCATAAATGTAAGTCGGAATGCCGTTGCAATATCACCAAAGATCGCTGCGTTTTCAGCCCAAGTAATAACCGTACGTGGGCTCATCACAGTTGAGAGATCACCAGCAATAAATGATGCACGCGTCATATCTGCCAAACGAACCATGCGAGATACTTTGTCTTTACCTTCTTCGCCAGTAAAGCTTTTCACTTTCGCTAGAATAATATCAACTTCATTATCATGTGGTAGATAGTTCAAAGTTGTCACAATTGACCAACGGTCCATTTGCGCTTGGTTGATCTGCTGCGTACCATGGTAAAGACCTGTCGTATCGCCAAGACCAACTGTGTTGGCTGTTGCAAATAAACGGAATGATGGGTGCGGGTGAATAACACGGCTTTGATCAAGCAATGTCAAACGACCAGATGTTTCCAAAATACGCTGAATAACGAACATCACATCAGGGCGACCCGCGTCGTATTCATCAAATACCAACGCCACATTGTTCTGATATGCCCATGGCAAAATACCATCCTTAAACTCGGTAACCTGCATACCATCTTTCACGATGATCGCATCTTTACCGATTAAATCAATACGGCTCACATGGCTATCAAGGTTGATACGTACGCAAGGCCAGTTCAACCGCGCTGCAACTTGCTCAATATGTGTTGATTTACCAGTTCCGTGATAACCGCTGACCATCACACGACGATTAAATGCAAATCCTGCCAAAATGGCCATGGTTGTATCTTTATCAAAAAGATAATCAGGATCAATTTCAGGAACCTGTTCTGCACGTGTCGAATAAGCGGGCACTTTCATGTCGCTATCAATACCAAACAAGTCTCGAACTGAAACTTCAATGTCAGGCGTGTTGGATGCTTGAGTGCTTGTATTTGTCATCTTGTCTCCGGAAAATCTCTCTGGCGCGGCTTAGCAAAATCCTGCGGATTTGAGCATTTGATAGGCTTGAATTACGTCTCTAAAACGCTCTTCAGAACCGCGATCACCGCCATTGGCATCTGGGTGATGCTTTTTGACGAGTTCTTTGTATTTTGATTTGATATCATCAGATGTTGCATCTGCTTTCAGGCCCAACGTCTCAAATGCCTTCGCTTCTAGTGATTTCAGCTTACGCAAACGTGGCTCAGGCGTTTTACTTGCAGCTTCTTCAAAGAAGCCGAATGTGTCGTTCATGCGCGCACGCGCACCGGCACTGCCTGATGGTCCTGGATCATTAAGCGGCGAATGCTTGACCTTCTTGTTAACACCCATACCCCATGTTGGACGATGACCGGTCAATGCCTCTTTTTGATAGCGCGCAACTTCGCTATCTGAAAGGCCGTCAAAATAGTTGTAACCCTTGTTGTATTGGCGCACATGTGTGGCGCAGAATTTGAAATATTTACCTTCCGCATTGCGACCGACAGGGGCTTTGTGCTCACCCTTTTTATCGCAACCATCCCACTGGCATAAAGATTCTTCCTGCGCAGCTTTCGCAGAACCTTTCTTCGTGCCTTTCGGCTTAGTCCTAATGGAATCGAAATATTTGGAATCAAGTTTCATATTTTAAATACAACAGCGTTCTAGAAATAAATATTTAGCTCTTGATAGATGAATCATCTATCAGTCGAATATATAACAGTCCTGAGTAACCCGAATAGCTGCAAATTTCCATAGACCAATTGCATTTTTTCGAGAGTAAGGGCGTAAACAGATTAATAAGGAATCCGCCATGTCGTTGCAAGACACAATCGAAACTAAACTGCGTTCGAATTTCAACATTGTTGAAATGAATGTCATAAACGAAAGTCATTTGCATGCAGGCCATCAACCCAGTTTTGACGGCACCGGTGAAACACATTTTAGAATACAACTTGTGGCCAATGAATTTGACGGCCAATCACGGGTACAACGCCACCGCTTGATTAACGAGCTTTTGAAGCCAGAACTTGACGCTGGATTGCACGCTTTAGCGCTAGAACTTAATGCACCAGGTGAAAATAAACGCTGGTGATAATCGCCTATACAATCGTTTGAGAAGCAGGACGCAAACTTAACTTAGTGATCCGATTTTTTGAGCGTTTCAGCACAATGAAGCGCATTCCATGGAAGGTAAACGCTTGTTTTTCCTCAGGAATAATCTGGCTTTCATGAATAACCAGACCCGCAACCGTTGTTGCATCTTCATCAGGCAATGTCCAATCAAACGCACGATTTAGATCTCGCACTGGCACCGAACCATCGACAATAACAGAACCATCAGCTTGCTGGCTTACACCTTGCACATCCAGATCGTGTTCATCGGCAATCTCACCAACGATCTCCTCTAAAATATCTTCAAGCGTGACGAGCCCTTCAAACTCCCCATACTCATCAATAACAATGGCAACATGTGCTTTTCGGCGCAAAAAGGCATTCAGCTGGTCCTTAAGATTTGTCGCATCTGGTACAAACCAAGGTTTCTGCGCAATTTTCATAATATCAATATTGCTGACTTTATTGTCTGCAGCGGCAAGTGCACGCAATAAATCCTTGGCATGTATAACACCAATAATGTTGTTCGGCTCACCTCGCCAAAGAGGAACACGCGTATATGGGCTTTCCAAAATGGTCTTCACATTATGCGCTGTTGTATCATCCGCGTTGAGCATTTGAACTGACGTTCTATGCACCATAACATCAGACACTTCCAAGTCGCCTAAATCAAGCACACCACCTAATCGATCCCTATCAGCTTTAACAACAGATCCCTCCCGATGAAGCAAATCCACGGCACCGCGAATTTCTTCCTGCGGTGATAACATAGAAGCGTCAGAAGCAAGACTAACGCCAAATAAGCCCAAAATACCGCGCACAAGCGCATTGATTAACGTTGATAAAGGTCCGACAATTAAAACGAATGGTCGTATGATTGGCGCTACAAACATTGCAAATTTATCAGGTGTTGAGATCGCCCAACTTTTTGGCAGCACTTCTGCAAATACCACGAGCGCAGCCGTCATAATCAACGTTGCAAAGACAACACCAGATTCGCCAAAAATCGACAAAAGCATACTTGTAGCTAGAGATGAGGCTAAAATATTGACCAGATTGTTACCAATCAGCAACGCGCCAATTAGTCGGTCACGCCGCTCAATCAGCTTATTGACAATACCGGCTTTCTGCTCTCCATTATTTTCAAATGAATGCATACGTGCTCGCGAGACAGCGGTAAGAGCTGTTTCAGAGCCCGAGAAAAACCCAGACAAACAAATAAGAAATATAATTGTTGCAAGTATCACCCAGTTCTCGATGATAAATTGCAAAAAAGCATCAAGCATTTCGCGTCTCTTCGATAAAGCGCCAAACTTCATTCTCTGGCACATTGTTGGCAACAAAGGATTGGCCAATCCCTTTTGTCAGAATAAAAGTCAATTCGCCACGCGAAACTTTCTTATCCTGAGCTATATGTTCCATCAGTATATCGGTTGAAGGAAGCTCCCCGTCAATATCATTCATTGAAATTGGTAAACCGACTTCCTTTAGGTGTTTTTCAACACGCGCACCATCATCCGGGCTGCAAAGGTTCATCCGGGCAGAAAACTTATGAGCCATCACCATACCAATTGAAACGCCTTCACCATGCACCAATCGCTTGCTATCGTAATTTGTCGCAGCCTCTAAAGCATGACCAAAAGTATGCCCCAAATTTAACAAAGCACGGGTACCATGCTCAAATTCATCAGCGGCAACCACTTCAGCCTTCGCTCGACAACTTGTGGCAATCGCTTCGATGCGCTCAGGTCCGCCATCAAAAATACCTTGCCAATTTTTCTCTAACCACTCAAAAAAATCAGGGCGATCAATCAAACCATATTTAGCAACTTCTGCGTAACCAGCGCGCATCTCGCGTGGTGATAAAGTGTCCAACGTATCTGTATCAACCAACACCAATTGCGGCTGATGGAAAACACCAACAAGGTTTTTGCCAGCTGAGGTGTTAATCCCTGTCTTACCACCAACGGAGGAATCTACCTGTGCCAACAGACTTGTTGGAACTTGAATAAATTTCATACCGCGACGTACGATCCCAGCTGCAAAACCTGTTAGATCGCCGATAACACCCCCACCCAGCGCAATCACCGCATCACCGCGTTCCAGCTTACATTTGAGGATATGATCACACGCAGTTTCCATATTTTCATAGTTCTTTGTTTTTTCACCTGGCTTTAAAACCAACGGATCAATTTCAATGCCAACGCTTTTCAAGCTCTCGGTTAGAAGCACCAGATAATTTTCAGCAACCGTTTCATCTGTAATCACTGTTGCTTTGGCATTTGGCAGACGCTTGGCAATTTCAGCGCCTGCATCTTTCATCAAACCACGGCCAATCAAAATGTCATATGAACGATCCTGCAAAGAAACCGAGACACATTCTGCATTGATATTTTGATCAGACATTTACAAAGTAACCTTTTGTTTTGCTGCGATAATATTACCGCTTTTCTCAATCACTCTTGCAGCATCATAAGCTACATTTTGTTTCGGCGCATTGCGAGATTTTACCGAAACATCCGCGAGAGCGTAAATTGGATATCGTTCATCCATCAAATCCCGCAAAATCTTCTGCGGATTTGGCTGCTGTAATAAGGGTCGGGTCGATCGTTTAGATACGCGCGACCACAAGACGTCATAATCCGCATTGAGCCAAAGCGATAATGCGCTTTGCAAAATGTTCTCCCGCGTTTCATCATTCATAAAAGCACCGCCACCGGTCGAAACGATCTGTGGACCATCTTGCAAAACTCGCTTTACAACACGAGACTCCAGCGCCCTAAACTCAGGCTCACCATACTGTGCAAAAATTTCAGTAATCGGCATTTGGGCAGCAGCAACGATTTCGTCATCGGTATCGACAAAGGGAAGCCCGGTATATTGCGCCAATAATTTCCCGATAACGGATTTTCCCGCTCCCATAAGTCCAACAAGCACAAGATTTCGATCGCCAAGCGCAAAACGCGCGGCGTCACCTGCCTCTTTCAACTTGCTTTCAGAAACTGCTGCCAATTTTAATGCTCCAATTTTCCCCTCTCCTATCATGCACCAAGCGATGCAGGTCAAGGGTGAAGACCAGCATTTTAACCAAGTGCGAGCAAATTCAGACCTTGCGGATTGCGAATAAGTTCCATAAAAACAGTTACGTTCTCACAATTCAGGATTATCTTAGCTTGCCGTCACTTTTCAGATTGCTATTCGTCATCGCAGTTATCGTGGGAATTTGCTATGGTACAATGTACGCATTGGTGGAATTTGTTGAACCAAAAGACCGCGAAGTGACAATCCGAGTTCCCAGCGAAAAGCTGTATAAAGACTAATGAAACGAGATCTAAGCGCTGCACATCTTGAAGCTTTTTTGGAAATGATGATTGCTGAGCGCGGTGCGGCAGACAACACAATTGAATCTTATCAACGGGACTTAACCGAAGTTTCAAACTTCCTGTCTTCTAAAAACACCACCTTAACACATGCATCATCTGATGACATTAAAGCCTATCTTAAACAAATGGCCGACCAAGGATATGCAGCAACATCGCAATCGCGTCATCTTTCCTCAATCAAGCAGTTTTACCGTTTCATGCATGATGAAGGCATCCTAAACGACGACCCAACAGGCATAATCGATGCGCCGAAATTGGGTCTAAAACTTCCCAAGACTCTTTCAGAGGATGAAGTAGGCCAATTGTTAGATCTTGCTGAAGCGGCTACAAAATTTGCAAAGAATAATAGAGACCTTATTAGCAAAACCAGATTTCGAGCCTTGCTCGAACTGCTCTATGCAACAGGCATGCGCGTAAGCGAACTCGTCGCCCTCCCCGTTGGTGTTTTAAAACGCAACGAGCCATTTTTGATCATCAAAGGCAAGGGAAATAAAGAACGCTTGGTGCCGATTTCAGACGCAGCAAAATCAGCCCTATCAGAATATGTATCTGCCGTTGAAGCTTATAACACGCAACAAAAAAATCCGATTGAATCGCCTTATCTTTTTCCGGCGAATTCAAAATCTGGCTATCTAGCGCGACAAGTTTTCGCTCGTGAGTTAAAATCCATGGCGGCTCAGGCTCAAATCGATACTGAGAAAGTATCTCCCCATGTGTTGCGACATGCATTTGCATCACACTTATTGTCAAATGGCGCAGATCTTCGAGCAGTACAGGAACTGTTGGGCCACTCGGATATCTCAACTACCCAAATTTACACACATGTGTTGGATGAGAGGCTGAAAAAGCTCGTCAATGAGCATCATCCCCTTGCCAAAGTGCACAAAAAGTTTGATTAGAACTAAAAATCATGTGAGAAGCAGCTTCTCCTTGATTATGCCTTGTTTGGGCTTACATAGAGACTTGAATTTTTAACAACTGTGCTTGGCGTTGATCTAATATGCATCATTATCTTGATTTCGAAAAACCAATCTCTGATCTTGAAGGTCAAATTCGTGAATTAAAAACCCTCTCCGGTTCAGAAGAAGGTGTTGATACAGCTGACGAGATCGAGCGATTAGAAATCCGCGCCAGTGAAGCTATGGGTGAGATTTACGCTAAGCTTAATCCATGGCAAAAAACACAAGTAGCTCGTCACCCTGCACGACCACACTTTGTTGATTATGCATCAAAGCTGTTTACAGAATTCACCCCGCTTGCTGGTGATCGTAAATTCTCAAATGATGAAGCGATCCAATCAGGGCTTGCACGTTTTGAAGGCCAAGCGGTCGCTGTTATCGGTCATGAAAAAGGTAATGACACGCAATCGCGCATTAAGCACAATTTCGGCAGTGCGCGCCCGGAAGGATATCGCAAAGCTATTCGCGTGATGGAAATGGCAGATCGATTTGATTTACCTGTAATCACATTGGTGGATACGGCCGGCGCTTATCCTGGTGTTGGTGCGGAAGAACGCGGTCAAGCTGAAGCGATCGCTCGATCAACTGAAATGTGCCTCAAGCTGAATGTGCCAATTGTATCAGTTGTGATTGGTGAAGGCGGTTCTGGTGGTGCCATCGCAATTGCAGTTGGCAACAAGGTTTATATGCTCGAGCACTCTATCTACAGTGTGATTTCACCCGAAGGTGCAGCATCTATTTTGTGGCGTGACGCAGCGCGCGCAAAAGACGCTGCAACAAACATGAAAATCACCGCACAAGATTTAAAAGAACTTGGCATCGTCGATGGCATTATTTCAGAACCAATGGGTGGTGCACATCGCGAACCAGCAACCGTGATTGACGGTGTTCGTGGTGTAATCAAATCCTCTTTGGCTGAACTATCCGGTAAGTCACGCGAGGAGCTTAAACTCCAGCGTCGCGAAAAGTTTTTGTCAATTGGCCGTAATTTAGGCTAATTTTTACGCCAATTCGCGTATCTGCTGTGTTTTCGTGCCTAAAAATGCTGATCACAATCTGTTTATCTGCATTTTTAAATCGTACATGGTAAGGTTTTAAAAACCATAATAATGGTATGAGTAATCAACTCGATAACTTTAAATTGTGTGACGCGGACAAGAATGGCAGTTTCTAACGTTAAATGGGTCGTATTAGCGGCAAGCTTAGCTCTTGCAGGGTGCAATGACACTCTAACCTCTGTCACCAACAAGGCAGAGCACCCGCTACCTGATAAACTCGTTAAAAAGATGAAGGCGCAGGGCATGACCACGCGCTCGCCAATTTTGATGCGCATCTTTAAAGAAGAAAACACGCTTGAGATTTGGAAACAAAAGCCCAATGGTCGTTATGAGATCGTCACCAATTATGGCATCTGCAAATGGTCAGGTCAGCTAGGACCGAAATATAAAGAAGGTGATCGTCAGGCACCAGAAGGATATTACAGTATCCGCAAACACCAGATGAACCCGAACTCAAGCTATTATCTGTCATTTAACATGGGATTTCCCAACAGGTTTGATCGCGCGCATGGACGCACAGGATCTAACTTGATGGTACATGGCGCATGTTCCTCTGCCGGTTGTTACTCGATGACCGATGAGCAGGTTTTAGAAATATTTGGCTTTGCACGTGATGCCTTTAAGGGAGGTCAAGAAGCCTTCCAAGTGCAAGCATTTCCATTTCGCCTAACACCAGAAAACATGGCACGATATAAAGATCATGCAAGCTTTGATTTTTGGAACCAGATCAAAGAGGGTTATGATCATTTTGAAATCACCAAGCGGCCACCAAAAGTCGACGTTTGCGAAAAACGCTATGTGTTTAACCAAACAGCCACAGATGGTGGTCAATTCCGCGCAACAGCTGCGTGTCCAGAAATGTCACAACCCGCGTCGTTACAGCTGGCCTATGCAGCCTATCAAAAAGATTATCAGGAAAAATTTGATGCAGCCGTTGCAAAGCTAGAACGCGAAACAGCACGTGAAAAAGAGCAAGAAGTTGCGAAAATTGCGGCGGAAGCGCGTGCCCAGGAACGCGCTATCTTAGCCGAACAACGTTCTGAGAATGTCAAACAAACATTAGCACCAGTTGCCTCGCTATTCTCTCGCCAGAGAAATGCAAATACACAAAATAGCAATGCGCTGTCAGCCAATCTTTACAAGACAAATACGCAAACCACAGAGACTGTCCAAACATCAGTTCCCACGCCATCAACACAAGTTGTAGCAGTTGCCGAACCCACTGTTCCAGTTCCAACTCTTGCGACGGATGAGGCAAATACAAGCGCAGAAAACAGCACAACTCCAAGATGGAAATTTTGGAAGCGAAATTCCAGCGACAATTAATAAACTGAACAAAGCATGCAAGAACTTGATCTTAAGGGGTTAAAATGCCCACTTCCTGTGCTGCGTTTAAGGCGTTACTTGCGTGATCATGTAAAAATTGATGATCAGGTTAAGGTCTATACCACAGACCCAATGTCAGAGATTGATATCCCTCATTATTGCAATGAATTTGACCAAAAACTGATTTTGCTCGATACTACTGAAAACGGCCATGTTTTCATCGTTGAAAAGAAAAGCGAAGTCATCACACCTTAATATCGTGGCTAAAATCCAAGCTGATTTTTAACGTCAGCAAGCGTTTGATTTTGTTTGTTGCGAAGAGCCCTTATGGATGTATCCTGATTGCTCTTGGATAATTTCCGGCCATCCTCATCCAAAATGAGTTTGTGATGAATATATCCAGGCTCCGGCAAACCAAACAGCTTTTGAAGTAACCGATGCACTGAGGTTGCATGATATAAATCCATTCCCCTCACAATGAGATCAATGCCCTGAACTGCATCATCAAGTACAACAGACAGATGATAGCTTGTGGGTATATCTTTACGCGCCATAATCACATCACCCCACGCACAAGGATCCGCAATCATATCCCTTTTATTCAAATCTAGATCATATTCGTTCCAAGTCAGATTTTCATCGACATAAGTAACAACCTTTTGCATATCCAATCGCCAGGTGAATGGCTCGCCATCCATAGCGCGCTGATCTGATAATTGCTGAGATTGTTGCCTGCACATTTGCGGGTAAAGCGGCGCGCCATCTGGATCGCTTGGCCAATCATGCGCGTTATTTTGATTATATTCTGCTACGTAGTTTTTGATGTCTTTACGAGATAAAAACGCACGATAGACAAGCTCTTCTTTGACCAGCCAATCAAGTTTGGCCTTATAATGCTCAAACCGTTTTGATTGAAACATCACTGGTTTTGGCCAATTTAACCCAAGCCAATCTAAGTCCTCATAAATCGCATCAATGAATTCTCCTCGCGCTCGGGTCTGATCTATATCTTCGATCCGCAAAAGAAATTCAGCATCAAAATCAGAGCAAATCTTTTGATTAAGCAAAGCAGAATAAGCATGTCCCAGATGAAGATATCCATTTGGACTAGGAGCAAAACGTAATCTTTTAAAACTTGCATGAGCCATATAATCTCTATGCCACGAGATTCTCTCTCCGTCACCTCTCAATAAATGGGTAAGTTTCTAAAATGATCGAGCGGATAAAAAACGAATCAGATATCGAAATTGCCCTTGGAAAACTGGCTGAGCTCGACCCAGCGCTGATACCAATCATCAATTCGGTTGATCACGTGCCATTGAGACTATCAAAAGATGGCGTCGAAGGTCTTGCAAAAATCGTGACATCGCAATTGATTTCGCGAGCTGCAGCAGATGCAATTTGGGTGCGCATTGAAACCGAACTCGGCGATGTGAATGAGACAGCGATCTTATCTCATAGTGAAGATGAACTTATGGCGCTAGGCCTTTCACGCGCAAAGGCTAAAACCTTTCACACGATTGCTCGCGCATCGGATGATCTTGAAATAAACTTTGCGCAATTTAATCAAATCCCAGCTGATAAGACATTGAAAGAATTGATGTCTTTGAAAGGGATTGGTCGCTGGAGCGCTGAAGTCTATCTGATGTTTTGTTGCGGACATTATGATTTTTTCCCAGCTGGTGACATTGCCTTGCGAAGTGCAGTGGGAGATATTTTTTATAAAGGCATGAGACCAGAAGAGAAAGAACTTCGCGAATTTGCCAAGCGATGGTCACCCTATCAAAGTGTGGCAGCACGACTGCTATGGAGCTATTACGCAAAGGCCAAAAAAAGAGAAATATCGCCTTTATAATTTGACGAAAAAGTCATGTTTGATTTTAGCATGGGAAAATAATTTATTACACTTCACAAGATCGTCACATATTGCATAGTATAAACCCCAATATGTTGTGTAGTTTAGGAGATGAGTGTGACGATTGCCGTTTCGCCTCAATCCCTGCCGGCACTGGTGCTGAATGCGGATTACAGGCCTCTGAGTTACTACCCCCTGTCATTATGGTCATGGCAGGATGCGGTAAAAGCCGTGTTTCTAGATCGCGTTACCATTATTGCTGAATATGAACACGCGGTTTCCTCGCCAAGTTTTTCTATGAAAGTACCAAGTGTGGTCTGCTTGAAAAACTATATCAAGCCGCCAGAATATCCTGCTTTCACCCGCTTTAACGTATTTCTTCGCGACAAATTTGAATGCCAGTATTGTCATTCAAAAGATGAGCTTACATTTGATCACGTGATCCCGCGCAGATGCGGTGGGCAAACGGAATGGGAAAATATTGTTGCGGCCTGTTCACCCTGTAATTTGAAAAAAGGTGGCAAGTTACCAAGGGATGCTAAAATGCACCCGCGCCAGGCACCCTATCGACCAACCATGCATGATCTTCATAAAAATGGGCGGCTCTTTCCACCCAACTATCTTCATGAAAGCTGGATGGACTTTTTATATTGGGATTCTGAACTACAGCCTTAACGCTTCGTAGAATTAAACCGTTCTGAACGCTAATCTAAGTGTGAAAAACGCTAAAATTGCGCTGGCAACAACGTTCCAACCGGCAAATGACAAACCTAAGAAACGACCTGCTGCCTGATCGCAAGAAGGCGGGCGTTTCGCGTTTAGATCACCTAACAAATTAGATGCATCGCCCGACAAACCATCCGCAACCGTTGTGCAAGATTCAGGACCAGGCCACCAACCCCATTCCACACCAGAATGAAAAGCACCGAGATAAACGCCAAAGACCATTAACAGCCCGGCAACCAAAATGAGACCACGCGTTATCAGAGCAGGTGTTGAAAAAAGCGCTGTGACACCTGCAAGCAATGTAATAGGGATGCCAACATAATAGGGCATGCGTTGTTCAAGGCATAAAGCGCAGGGAATAAAACCGCCAATATGCTCAAATGCAAGCGCGCTGCCAACAACCAATGTCATCAAAATAGCGGCATAAAATGTCACCCTGCGATGATCTGCCAAAATGGGAGTTGTTAAAGCCCCAATGAGCGATGAATTCTCAGACATAATGCCCCCTAAAACATAAATTTAACCGCGTAAAACCCGCCGAACAATAATATCAGGAATAAGGCAAAAAGGAGACCAAGATATTTTTCAATAAACAGACGGATCGGTTCACCAAATTTTCTTAAAAGAAATGCTACGAGAAAGAAACGAGCAGATCGACCAATGATGCTGACAATCGTAAAGGTTAGTAAATTCAAACCTGTAGCACCGGAGAAAATCGTCAAAACTTTATAAGGGAACGGTGTAACGGCTGCAAATAAAACACCCCAACCGCCATATATATTATACCACTCAGACACTTTATCAAAACTATCTGCCTTACCATAAAGCTCTAAAATATATTTCCCGATTGTCTCATATAAAAACATACCTATCGCATAGCCCAAAAACGCTCCCAAAATTGAGAATAAAGTGCAGATAAAGGCAATGCGCACCCACTTGTCTGGCCGGGCAACCACCATCGGAATTAAAATCACATCCGGTGGTATGGGAAAGATGGAGCTTTCAAGAAAAGAAACACCGGCTAGGCCTTTTTCAGCGTGCTTTGTGCCTGCAAGAGACATGGTCCAATCATAAAGTCGACGTAACATATTTGTTCCGATCAAATCCTATTGAGATAGATAATTCACCCAATCAAATGGGCCCGTTAATCTACTCAATATGAGATTAACTTTGATAATTTCTTACAAATTACCTATATCCCTGCAATAAAGAGTTCAATGGGTTTTAAAACATGCCGACCAAAATGCCGCAGCAAGCGCACATGTCCAATGAAGAATTGCATAACGAAATTACTGCGTTAAATCGTGAACTAAGCAAACTTAATCAGCATCGATATATTAAAATGCACAATTCGATACCAAGAATGCTTGGCTTTCAATTCATTCGCGGATTAGCATTTGGACTTGGATCCGTTTTGGGGGCAACGGTTCTAGTATCTGTTTTGGTATATTTTCTTGCGCAGATCGATTTTATCCCAATTATTGGTGAATGGGCGCAAGAAATTCTGCTTGCGATCAAGCCACAAGGCTAAGTGAATAACGAAGATGAAAATTTAGCGCATTTTTCATCTATTTCCTATTGCGTATCTGAAATCCATATAGTACATCGCACCTAGGGCCTCCCTGGCGGAACTGGTAGACGCGTTGGATTCAAAATCCAATTCCTCACGGAGTGCCGGTTCGATTCCGGCGGGAGGTACCAAATTCTCATCTCAGTGCATTTTCGAATATATCTGTATCAATAAAGCATGCGCGGCAAAACTTGTGGCAATCGGGTTTGTGTTGTGTTTAATTGCGAAATATTCTTACCAACTGGGATGATTTTATGATCAGTCGATGGCTAAAAGCTCTAGGACCAAACGGCGGCATTCGTATCCGCTTCAGCCAACATGGCGAAGACGCAATCCTACATAAAATTATCGACAAGAAAGATGGATTTTACATCGATGCGGGCGCTTACCATCCTTTCAGGCAATCCAATACTGCAAGGCTTTGGTGCACTGGTTGGAACGGAGTTAACATTGATGCAAACCCAAACAGCATAAAAATATTCAACAAAGTTCGACGCAATGACACAAACATTTGGGGCGCAATCGTTTCTCACGAAGAAGCAGAGAAAGGCGCTAAAGTCGAATTATCATTTTCCAATAAAATTGATCTTAAAGGTTCTATATCTAAAGAGCTGATTGCAGAGCGCAACCTTGCATCAAAAATGAAAGTGCCAACGGTTTCACTTCAAAATATCGTCAACGAATATGCAACCGCTCATAAAGGCGATTTTGACTTTTTAAATGTTGATGTCGAAGGAATGGATTATGCAGCGGTATCAAGCATCGCAAAATGGGAAAAACTTCCATCTGTTATCGCAATCGAAACTTACGGACATGGTGTAAGACAGATTTTAGAAAATGATACAACGGCCTTGCTTGAAGGTGTTGGGTATAAATTTATCTATCAAATTGGGATGACGTCAGTATATTCCAGACTTAAATGATGTCGCGCTGTCCCTTGGCAGAACAGTAAGCAACCTATCTTGAATTTTAAAAATATAAAATTCCGCAACTCGAGCAGCATGATGATAGCGCAAAACAAGACAAACCCTTCAGCCGTTGCCGTTATCTTGACTTATAACGAAGAACAAATCATTGCAAAAACGATAGCTAATGCGCGCTTGTATTTCGATAGTGTTTATATTCTAGATTCAATCAGCAACGACAAAACCAAAGACAAGGCATTAAATGCTGGTGCTCATGTTTTAGAAAACAAGTTTGATAATTTTGCTACGCAACGCAATTTTGCAATCGCTTCTCTGCAAGAGAAATTTGATTGGATTTTTTTCCTCGATGCTGACGAAAGTATCGATGAGAAACTTGGGGAGAGCCTCCAACAAGCGATTTCTCAAAACCCCTTCGAACCGATCGCTTTTCGAATGAAGCGACGTAATTATTTCTTAGGAAAAAAGATTAACTACGCCTTTGGCTCAGATCGACAATTCAGGCTTTTTGGAAAGTTTTCTGAATTACGTTATGCTGGCGAAGTGCATGAAGGTGTTGATCTGACAAATACGAATACCCAACAGCTAGAGGGCTGCATTATTCACCAAGATAAGACAACTATTTCTGAATTAACGTCAAAATTAAACCGCTACACAACGCTGGAAATCAAGCGCCGAAAAACACAATCATTAATGCGCACAGTGTTTCAATTGGCAACAGTCCCTGTTCTAACATTTTTGAAAACACTCATCTGGCGACGTGGGTTTCTTGATGGCTATCGTGGATTTATCATCGCCTGCTACTCAGGCATGTATAAATTTGTGATGATCAGCAAACAGATTGAAAAACACCTTCAAAAATAGTTTCCTATTTGTGTTTGAACTCTGCTTTGCGCTTTTCAGTGAACGCAGTCATACCCTCTTTTTGATCTTCCGTTGCAAATAACGGATAGAACACACGTTGTTCGTAATGCAGACCTTCGGCAAGCGTCGTTTCAAATGCACGATTGACGGACTCCTTCGCTGCATAAATTGATGGACGAGAGAAATTTGAAATCTGTTTGGCTGTCTTAAGCGTTTCATCAATCAATTCATCAACCGGAATAATTCGCGCAACAAGTCCAGAGCGTTCGGCTTCTTCAGCACCCATCATCCGGCCGGTTAAAACCATGTCCATTGCTTTTGATTTTCCAATTGCACGGGTCATACGTTGTGATCCACCCATACCAGGGATAACACCAAGCTTGATTTCTGGCTGACCAAATTGTGCAGTATCAGATGCAAAAATCATGTCGCACATCATAGCCACTTCACAACCACCACCAAGCGCATAACCAGATACAGCGGCAATGATCGGGATCCGGCATTCATTTAAAGACTTTAGAACGCCAAAGTGATCGCGCATTAACATATCGATATACGAATTATCCGCCATCTCTTTAATATCAGCACCAGCAGCAAAAGCCTTTTCTGAACCTGTTAAAACGATGCAGCCAATATCAGGATCATCTTTCAATTGAGATAAATGACTATCAAGCGTTGATAACAGCTCGGCATTAAGTGCATTCAGCGCTTTGGGTCTATTAAGCGTTAAAACTGCAACGCGATCATGTTTTTCCAAAAGAACTGTATCACTCATATCTATCTCCAAAAATGTAGACTTATTTCATCTCGTCTAGAATGTTGATCATGGCAGAAAAATCCAAATCACCATGACCATTTTCGACCATTGCCTTATAGAGCGCTGCGGCATGTGCGCCAAGTGGCGTTTTCGCATTTGCATCACTTGCAGCTTCCATCGCAAGATTAAGGTCCTTATTCATCAGGCTCGCGGCAAATCCTGGCTGATAATTATTATCCGATGGACTTTTTGGCCCGACATTCGGAACGGGGCAATATGTGTTCACGGACCAACATGACCCGGAAGATGTTGAGACAACATCAAAGAGTTTATCCTGATCAAGACCAAGCTTCTCAGCCATTGCAAATGCTTCACATGTACCAATCATCGAGATCGCGAGAAGCATATTGTTACAAATCTTCGCCGATTGTCCCGCACCACCGTCACCACAGTGAACAGCCTTTTGCCCCATAATATCTAAAACGTTTGAACCATCTGCAAATGCTTGTTCAGAACCACCAACCATGAAAGTCAACGTTCCAGCACTTGCACCACCAACACCACCTGACACCGGTGCATCCAAACAAAGCTTACCAGCATTAGACGCCATTTCATGCACAGTCTTCGCTGAAGCAACATCAATCGTCGAACAATCAATGAGCAAGCTTCCCTCCGGCATGGATGGTAAAAGCTGAGATGCAACAGTCTTGGAAATTTCACCATTTGGCAACATGGTAATGACGATGTCCGCACCTTCGGAAACGTTTTCCAATTTATCAGAACTATTCATGCCTTCTGATTGTGCTGCTTGTCGCGCTGCTTCACTGACATCAAACCCAGTGACATCATGACCAGCATTTTTCAAGTTGATTGCCATAGGAAATCCCATATTTCCCAAGCCGACAAATCCAATTTTTGCCATAACTTCCTCCAAATTTATGAGCGGTATCGACGAAAAAAATGGCAGACCAAAGAGCCTGCCACCTGTTTTTTCTTAGTCCATTGTTGGAATGGAGAAGTCTGCACCTTCTCTCGTACCAGAAGGCCAACGCGTCGTAATCGTCTTTGTCTTTGTATAAAAACGAATTGCGTCTGGACCATGTTGGTTCAAATCACCAAATGACGAACGCTTCCAACCACCAAATGTGTGATACGCCAATGGCACAGGAATAGGAACGTTTACGCCAACCATGCCCACTTGTACACGTGAAGTGAAGTCACGTGCTGTGTCGCCATCACGTGTGTAGATCGCAACGCCATTACCATATTCGTGATCATTAGCAAGACCAAGCGCTTCTTCATAATTCTGAGCACGAACAACTGACAAAACCGGACCAAAAATTTCTTCTTTATAGATGCGCATATCTTTGGTTACATTATCAAACAAGCAGCCACCCATGTAGAAGCCATCTTCATAGCCCTGCATTTTGAAATCGCGGCCATCAACAGCAAGGTCCGCGCCTTCATTGATACCAATTTCAACGTAGTTCTTAATGCGTGCGAGTGCTTCAGATGTCACAACTGGACCATAATCTGCATCAGGATCTGTTGAAGGTCCAATCTTAAGCGCTTCAACACGTGGCACCAATTTGTCCATCAAACGATTGGCTGTTTCTTCACCAACCGGAACAGCAACTGAAATTGCCATGCAGCGTTCACCAGCAGAACCATAACCAGCGCCGATTAGCGCGTCAGTTGCTTGATCAAGATCCGCATCCGGCATGATAATCATGTGGTTTTTCGCACCACCGAAACACTGAACGCGTTTTCCGTTTGTGCAGCCGCGACCATAGATATATTCCGCAATTGGTGTTGAACCCACAAAGCCAACGGCCATGATATCTGGATGATCCAAAATCGCATCCACTGATTCTTTATCGCCATTAACGACGTTGAAAATGCCATCTGGAAGACCAGCTTCTTTAAATAATTCGGCAATGCGCATAGGCACGCCCGGATCACGCTCAGATGGTTTCAAAACAAAAGCATTACCGCATGCAATCGCAGGCGCAGCTTTCCATAATGGGATCATCGCCGGGAAGTTAAATGGCGTGATACCTGCAACAACACCCAATGGCTGACGCACGGAATGCAAGTCAATGCCAGGACCTGCACCTTCAGTAAATTCGCTTTTCAGCAAATGCGGAATGCCGATGCAAAATTCAACAACTTCCAGACCACGCTGGATATCACCCTTCGCATCTGGAACTGTTTTGCCGTGCTCTTCCGCAAGCAAAAGCGCAAGCTCATCATATTCTTTATGCACGAGCTCCAAAAACTTCATCAACACGCGAGCGCGACGCTGCGGGTTCACCGCGGCCCAAGCAGGCTGCGCAGCTTTTGCAACAGCGACAGCCTGATCTAATTCATCCTTTGTAGCAAGCGCAACTTTGGCCTGCACTTCACCTGTCATGGGCTTAAAAACGTCAGCTTCACGACCGGATTTGCCAGCAACTTTCTCGCCGCCAATATAATGTCCATATGTTTTCATAAAATCCTCCATTGGTTGGCATGAAGCTTATCGAATTCTCTTGGGACAGAAAAGAGCTTCAATTCTCACTATCATTGTGCAAAAATACATGAATGAAAAACTCTACAGGCAGGCATTTATGAACTGGGATGATTATAGATTTTTCTTGGCCGTAGCGCGGGGTGGCCAATTGAGCGGAGCGGGACGCGCGATGAATGTTGATCACGCAACCGTATCAAGACGCATCAAATCCTTAGAGTTAGAGCTTCAATCCAAACTATTTGATAGCTCTCCGCAAGGTTACTCTCTTACGCCTGAGGGTTTAGAGCTGCTACCCATTGCTGAACAAATGGAGCAAGCAACCCTGAAAGCAGAAGCCGCACTTGTCAATTATGACAAAAAACTCTCTGGAACCGTACGGATCGGCGTTCCTGATGGTGTAGCAGCCTACGTTTTATCCGATGTAGCGAAAACTATCTGCCAAAATTATCCAAAACTGCAAATTCAATTGATTGCAATGCCACAGCAATTCTCGTTATCAAAACGCGAAGTGGATTTCGCAATCACCGTTTCACCTCCACGTTCTGGCCGAACAAAACAGCGCAAAATCACCGATTACACTTTGCATTTATATGGCACAAAATCTTATCTTGATAATGCGCCACCTATCACAACCAAAGAAGACTTAGCCAACCATCGTGGTGTCGGCTACGTACCTGAACTATTACATGACAAAGAATTAGATTACATGCCACTCTTTGGTTCGGAGTTTGAACTCCAGCTAACAAGTACGAGTGTCCATGTACAGCTTTATGCCATCTTAAAAGGAGCTGGGATTGGCATTGTACATGATTTCATGGCGCGCAATCATACCGAACTAATTCCGGTGCTCAAAGATGAAGTGTCTGTGCAGCGCAGCTTCTGGCTTACAGTGCATGAGGACTATGCTCATATTGACCGAATTCGCATATGCATGGATGCGATTGTCGATCATATGCGTCAAGCTTTAGCGGCATAAGGCTCGGCGTGACTACTTGCCTTGCGTAAACAAAATTCGCACAGCAAACATGGAAAAAACGCTAGCAAACCCATAATCCAACCACCGCAAATATTTTGGATTATTTTTGAGCCATGTGGAAATTCTATCCGCGGCAATCACCGTTCCAATGACAATGGGCAGCGCCACAACCGCAAACAAGAAGCCCAAAAATAATAACCGCGCGGTAAAGTTTGGATCGTCAGCGCGCACAAATTGCGGCAGAAAAGTCATAAAGAATATGATGATTTTTGGATTGAGCAAATTTACCCCAAACCCATTGAACCAAAATTTAAATAAGCTTTTCCCACTCGATTGCTTACGTTCAACAGAAAAACTTGAGCTGCCGCGCAACGCTTGAATGGCGAGCCACAACAAATAACCAGCACCTGCGACTTTCAAAATCCAGAATGCTGTCGGAGACGCAACAACCAAAGCCGACAATCCAAATGCGACCAAACAGGTATGGACCAAAATACCTGTTGTGGTGCCAGCCACAATCATCAAACCAGCTTTCACACCGTCGCTTAAGGAGCGCGAAATCATCAAGGTCATATCGGGCCCTGGTGTGATCGCTAGAACGATAGAAGCGGTGCAAAATGCGATTAAGGTTAAACTATCTGGAATAAAGCTCATGAGCTTACCTAACGTTTTCATCCTAATCGGTCAATTATCGAATAATTGGGAGTCGCCAACACGAAATATTTCTTGTATAGCCATGATTATCAGGGTCTGAACCCTTAAATTACTATTCAGGAATAAAATTAGATGACGACGAATAAAGACGTGAAAAAGGTCGTATTGGCCTATTCAGGCGGATTAGACACTTCCATCATTCTTAAATGGCTTCAAAAAGAACTTGGCGCAGAAGTTGTGACTTTCACGGCGGATTTAGGTCAAGGTGACGAGCTGGAACCTGCTCGCAAAAAAGCAGAGCTGATGGGCCTATCAGATGAAAACATCTATATCGAAGATCTTCGCGAAGAGTTCATCTCAAATTACGTCTTTCCTATGTTCCGAGCCAACGCAGTTTATGAAGGTGTTTATCTCCTTGGTACTTCCATCGCGCGTCCGCTCATTTCAAAGCGCTTGGTAGAAATTGCGCGCGAAACAGGCGCTGATGCAATTGCGCATGGCGCAACTGGTAAAGGTAACGATCAGGTTCGTTTTGAACTTGCAGCTTATGCGCTGAACCCAGATATTAAAGTGATCGCACCTTGGCGTGACTGGACAATCAAATCACGCACCGAGTTAATTGAATTCGCCGAAGCACACCAAATTCCAATTCCAAAAGACAAGCGCGGCGAAGCGCCTTTCTCAGTGGATGCAAACATGTTGCACTCTTCATCTGAAGGTAAAGTGCTTGAAGACCCGGCTGAAGAGGCACCAGGTTACGTGTACCAGCGCACGGTTTCTCCTGAAGATGCACCTGATGAAGCGACGATCGTCGAGATCGAGTTCTCAAAAGGTGATGCGGTTGCATTAAATGGCGAGAAAATGTCAGCAGCGACATTGTTCCAAAAGCTCAATGATCTTGGTCGCGACAATGGTATAGGTCGTCTTGATCTTGTTGAGAACCGTTTTGTCGGTATGAAATCTCGCGGTGTTTATGAAACACCAGGTGGCACAATCTTGCTAACGGCACACCGCGCCATGGAATCCATCACGCTTGATCGTGGTGCTGCGCATCTCAAAGACGAATTGATGCCACGCTATGCAGAGCTGATCTATAACGGTTTCTGGTTCTCACCAGAGCGCGAAATGCTTCAGGCCGCAATCGACCACTCACAAAGAGATGTTGAAGGTGTTGTGCGCCTCAAACTTTATAAAGGCAATGTCATTGTCATCGGTCGTGAATCAGCAAAATCGCTTTACAACGATGAGCTAGTAACATTTGAAGATGATCACGGCGCTTATGATCAAAAAGATGCAGCTGGCTTTATTAAGCTCAATGCATTGCGTTTGCGCACACTTGCAGCGCGTGATCTCAAATAAAAAACCTCTCAGGTATTGAATAACATCACCCTCGGCACCATATGAGAAATGATAAGAAATAGTCGAAGCGTGTTGAGGGACCACCACTCAGACTATGCGATAAAAAACCCTCACCGTTGGCCTAACGCACATTCATCGACTACAAAAAGGGTCTGTGCGCGAGAAATGGAGGAATAGCTATGACAGCTTTTCTATCTCTCGAAGCCAACCAAACGGGTAACTGTCAAAGTTACCGACTGGACTGTGGCGTGTATTTACACCCCACGTTGGCATCGATAGTTTTGTTGCTTTCCAGGTTTGGTTAAATTGAAAAGGCGGGAGCTTTGCTCCCGCTTTTTTATTGCGTTATTAAAAGTGGATTGCCAAATGGCAAATTAAATTACCCCATCGGTTCACTAACCGGTGGGGTTTTTTAATGAATAAGAGAGAACCACCTAATGATTGCTCACGCATACATCACCGAGGCATCACTGAGGCATCACCAAGCGATAAAAAATAAATGATCGAAAAAGATCTTTTTGAAAAGCGCTTAAAGACCTATATGGATAAGATACGTTTTGACCACAATAGGAACATATCTTGTCTGACAATTCTACCCAAACCGATATTTCAAACCTAACCAACTGGAATGGACCTTTCGATCTGCCGCAATTTGAGGCGCTTCAAGATGCTGATTTCAGAACCGCATTTGATGTGACATTAAAGCGGGATAAAGAGCAGACTTTGGAAATCGCTAACAATCCAGACGAACCGACTTATGAAAACACAATAGTCGCGTTTGAAGTGATGGATTCAGGACTTGGGAAAGTTGCAAGCCTATTTTATTCACGTGCTGGCAATGACACCGATGATCGCATCAAAGAAATCGAACGAGAAATCGCACCAAAACTTGCGGCACACCATTCTGAAATGTCGATGAACCCGGAAGCTTTCGCCCGAATTGATGCACTATATCAAAAACGCGAAGAACTTGATCTCTCGACCGAAGAATTTGAAGTGTTGGAAAAATACTGGCGTGGCTATGTCAAAAACGGTGCCAAGCTAGAAGATGATGATAAAAAACGCCTCGCGGAAATCACCTCAGAACTTGCAGTGCTTTATACAAATTTTGGCCAAAACGTCCTCGCTGACAGCAATGATTGGACTTTGCATCTCACAAAAGACGAAGAAATTGCCGGCTTACCAGACTTTTTGCTCGACACACTCAAAGCGCAAGCCAAAGAGCGCGGTTTGGATGATGATGGATATCTTCTCACTCTGTCACGTCCTGTTTTAGCGCCATTCATGCAGTTTAGTACGCGACGTGATTTGCGTGAAAAAGCATATCGCGCTGGGGTTTCTCGTGGCTCCCGCGGTGGTGAGACCGATAACGTAGAGAACATTAAAAACATTTTAAAGCTCCGCAAAGAGAAAGCCAAACTGCTTGGCTATAATAACTTTGCTGAAGTACGCCTTGAAAACACCATGGCAAAATCTGCGGACAACGTGAATAAGCTGCTGCATGATGTTTGGCCGCGCGCATTAGAACGCGCCAAAGAAGAAGAAGCTGAACTTCTCGCGCTTGCACAGGAGATGGGTCATAACGATATCATCGAACCTTGGGATTGGCGTTTTTATTCCGAGAAATTGCGTGAGAAAAAATTCAATTTCTCAGAAGCTGAAATCAAGCCATACTTCCAGCTCGACCAAATTATCGATGCAAGCTTTGACGTTGCAAACCGCTTGTTTGGTCTCACCTTCAAACAGCGCGAAGACATCACACCACATCATCCAGATGCGAAGGTGTTTGAAGTCTTTGATCCAAACGGCAAGACAAAGGCGATCTTTATTGCTGACTATTTTGCCCGGCCTTCCAAACGCTCTGGCGCTTGGATGAGTGCTTATCAAGGCCAGCACAAGCTCAAGACAATTGATGGCAAAGACGGTAAAATGCCGTTCATCTACAACATCATGAATTTTGCTAAACCAGCAGAGGGTGAGCCTGCGCTCCTTTCAGCCGATGATGCGCGCACTCTGTTCCACGAGTTTGGTCATGCGTTACACGGCATCTTATCTGACGTTACCTATCCAAGTGTCTCGGGCACATCTGTATCGCGTGATTTTGTCGAACTCCCATCGCAACTTTACGAACACTGGTTAACGGTGCCAGAGATTTTAAAGAAACACGCCACACATTATAAAACCGGCGAAGCAATCCCAGCTGAACTCGTTGAAAAACTGATCAAGTCTCAGACTTTCAATAATGGTTATGAGACACTTGGTTATTGTGCCAGTTCGTTCGTCGATATCGCTTTCCACACAGCTGATGAGGTTGAAGACCCGCTAAAATTCCAGGAAGAGCTCTTGGAAACACTTCAAATGCCACATGCGGTTTCAATGTATCATCGCGCACCGCATTTCTTGCATGTATTCTCAAGTGAAGGATATGCGGCAGGCTATTATTCTTACATGTGGTCAGAAGTTTTGGATTCAGATGCGTTTGCCGCGTTTGAAGAAACAGACAATCCGTTTAACCCGGAGCTTGCAAAACTACTGCATGACCACATCTATTCCAAAGGTGGCTCTGAAAAACCGGAAGTCCTTTATGAGAAGTTCCGCGGTAGAATGCCAACACCTGAAGCAATGATCAAAAAACGCGGGCTTGAAACTGCGTAAAGCAATTTATTGGGGGAAATAATGAAACAGCGTCAATTAGGACAAAATGGCCCCATGGTCGGGGCCATCGGTTTAGGCTGTATGTCAATTGCAGGCTTTTACGGTGAATGTGATGTGAAAACCGCTCATGCAACGCTTGCAAAAGCGCATGAGATCGGCATGACACATCTCGACACCGCAAAAATCTATGGTGAAGGCATTTCAGAAAACATCATTGGAGAGTTCTTAAAAGATAATCCCGATAAGAAATTCACCATCGCAACGAAGGGCGGGATTAACACCACCCCGCCAAGAAGCTTTGATAATTCAAAAGAATATCTAACCGAGTGTCTTGAAGGTTCATTAAAGCGATTGGGCGTTGATCACGTAGATCTTTATTATATCCATCGTCGCGATCAGAGAATTCCCATCGAAGATGTTATGGAAACTCTGGTCAAATTCATTGAGCAGGGAAAAATCGGCGCAATCGGCCTGTCTGAAATTTCTCCAGCGACCCTTGAGCGCGCCAGCGCAATTCATCCAGTTGCTGCGGTTCAAAATGAATATTCACTTTGGACACGTCAGCCGGAACTTGGCCTCATTCAAGCCTGCAAACGTTTGGGAACAACATTTGTGCCGTTCTCACCTGTTGGTCGAGGCATATTAACAGACCATGCTGCAAGTTTTGATGTCAGTGCTTATGACTATAACCGCTTTATGAATACCAACCCGCGCTTTATGGAGCCTAATTTTTCTGCCAATCAGAAGAAGATAGATCGTTTCAGAGCCTATGCTGCGGATAAAAATGTCAGTACAGCAGGTTTAGCGATCGCTTGGACCCTGGCTATGGATGAAGGTGCGATACCTATTCCGGGCACCAGAACGGTCGAACATTTGTTAGAATGTGCACAAGGCGCTGAAATCAATTTATCACAAAATGAATTGGCCGAGATTGAGGAAATCCTTCCAGTCGGCTTTGCCCATGGCAGCCGATATTCAGACGAACAAAAGATCGGCCCAGAAGACTATTGCTAGTCTGATAGCATCAAAAAACGTTTATAATTTGGGGTAATAGTCTACGCCGGTAACCATTCCGGCGTTTTAGGTCTTTTGTTTTTGGCAAAAACCGTGTATCGAGCGCCCAAGAGGCGTTGCTGCATGGGAATAATTCCCGCCGACGCCAATAAATTTAACCATATATAGCCAATCCTCCCTAAAAGGCGATACGAAAATGACACTGCGCAACATTGCGATCATTGCCCATGTTGACCATGGCAAAACAACTCTTGTTGACGAGATGATGAAACAATCATCTACATTCCGCGACAATCAAGCAACCGAAGAACGCATGATGGATTCCAACGATCTGGAACGCGAGCGCGGCATTACAATTCTAGCCAAAGCAACATCTATTGAGTGGGAAGGCCTTCGCATCAACATCGTTGATACCCCAGGCCACGCCGATTTTGGTGGTGAAGTTGAACGTATTTTGAACATGGTGGACGGTGCTATCGTTTTGGTAGATGCAGCCGAAGGCCCAATGCCGCAAACAAAATTCGTTGTGGGTAAAGCACTTAAGGTTGGCCTAAAGCCAATTGTTGCCATCAACAAAGTTGACCGTTCTGATGCTCGTGCAGAAGAAGTTGTCGATGAAGTGTTTGATTTGTTCGCCAGCTTGGATGCGACAGATGAGCAACTTGATTTCCCAATTTTGTACGGTTCAGGCCGTTCCGGCTGGATGAACTCAGAGCTTGATGGCGATCAATCTGAAGGTCTTCAACCAATGTTCAAATTGATCTCTGAACATGTTGCAGAACCTGTTGTTGAAGAAGGTCCTTTCTCAATGATCGGCACAATCTTGGAAGCCAACAACTTTCTTGGTCGTATTATCACAGGTCGCATCAATTCAGGCTCGATCAAACCAAACCAACCAGTTAAAGTTTTGCATGCTGATGGCAAAACACTTGAAACTGGCCGTATCTCTAAAATCCTTGCCTTCCGCGGCATGGAGCGTGTGACACTAGATGAAGCCCACGCGGGTGACATTGTCGCAATCGCAGGTCTTTCAAAAGGCACTGTTGCTGATACATTCTGCGATCCATCGATCAACACACCAATGGTTGCACAGCCAATTGATCCACCAACAGTGACCATGTCGTTTATCGTCAACGATTCACCACTTGCTGGTACTGAAGGCGATAAAGTAACATCTCGTGTTATCCGTGATCGTCTCTTTAAAGAAGCCGAAGGCAATGTTGCGCTGAAAATTGAAGAAGCTGATGACAAAGATTCATTTTATGTTTCTGGTCGCGGCGAATTGCAGCTTGCCGTTTTGATCGAAACGATGCGCCGCGAAGGTTTTGAGATCGCCGTATCTCGCCCACGCGTTGTGATGAAAGAAGAAAACGGCGAAAAACTTGAGCCGATTGAAGAAGTCGTCATCGATGTGGATGAAGAATATTCAGGCGTCATCGTTCAGAAAATGTCTGAGCGCAAAGGTGACATGATCGAGCTTCGTTCATCAGGTGGCACACGTCAGCGTCTTGTCTTCCATGCGCCAACGCGTGGCCTGATTGGCTACCAGTCTGAGCTTATGACCGATACACGCGGTACAGCAATCATGAACCGTTTGTTCCACGCTTATGAGCCTTACAAAGGCCCAATTGGCGGACGTAATAACGGCGTTCTAATCTCACAAGAACAAGGTGAATCTGTTGCATATGCAATGTTCAACCTTGAAGATCGTGGTCCATTTATCATTGGTTCTGGTGAGAAAGTTTACGCGGGCATGATCGTGGGCATCCACAATCGTCCAAACGATCTTGAAGTCAACATTCTAAAAGGTAAAAAGCTCACAAACATGCGCGCATCCGGTAAGGATGAAGCGGTTAAGCTGACAACACCAATTAAGATGACTCTTGAGCGTGCCTTGTCATGGATCCAAGACGATGAATTAATGGAAGTAACACCAAAAAATATTCGCCTTCGCAAGCTCTATTTGGACACCCATGAGCGCAAGCGTTTTGAGAAAGCTCGTGCTTCTTAAGTAGCGTTTTTCATAAAATTTCCAAACCGCCTTCAGTTATGAAACTGTGGGCGGTTTTTTTAATTTAAAAAAATCCTTTATAAATGGTTAAAAATGTCTTTTACTAAGCCTCATGGATGCTTTGACGATAGACATACGACCGGCAGAACCCGAAGACACTTGGCAGGTTGCTCAGACCCATCGCTTGTCGTGGGAAGGTGCGTATAACGGTTTGCTTCCACATAAATCACTGCGAGAAATGTTTGAACGACGTAATGCCAATTGGTGGGAACGCGCAATCAAAGGCTCAGCAAATGTTTTGGTGCTTGATGTGGGCAATGTCATTGCTGGTTACACAACACTGGGTGTTAATCGCGTCAAAGAGCTCAGCCAACAAGGCGAAATCTATGAGCTTTATCTCAGACCAGAATTTCAAGGTGTTGGCTTAGGTCAGAAACTTTTCACTGAATCTCGTCGTTTCCTTAACAGTTTGGGGCACCAAGGCTGCGTCGTCTGGAGCCTTGATGACAACACAGGTGCAAAACAGTTTTACAAAGCCATGGGCGGACAAAAAGTTGCTTCCGGTCACGAGACTTTCGACGGCAAACGTTTTGGTAAAATCGCATACGCCTGGTCGTAATACACCCTATCAAACAGCTTCATCCAGTAATTAATTGCAGGTATTGGAACAAAATCGCACTCTCGCGTGCTTTCAACCTTTACAAATTTATTTTGCAGCGCAATAAACCGTTCAAACTTATTTAAACAACATCTCGTATGTGATGGTCACTGACTTGCTTTGTCTAGCAATGAAACGATCTAAAAATACAAGAATTATATTGGAGCAGCTTTATGCGCATCGACGCGATTAAAATTGGTAACAATCCACCAGAAGACATCAACGTAATTATCGAAGTCCCTGTTGGAGGCCATCCAATCAAATACGAATTGGACAAAGATTCTGGCACACTGGTTGTCGACCGCTTTTTGTACACACCAATGACATATCCGGGCAATTACGGTTTTGTCCCACATACGCTTTCAGACGATGGCGATCCAATTGATGTATTGGTTTGTAACACACGTCCATTGATCCCAGGCTGCGTCATCAATGTTCGTCCTGTCGGCGTTCTCGTGATGGAAGACAATTCAGGTGAAGATGAGAAAATCATCGCTGTGCCTTCAACAGAACTTACAAAACGCTATGACAATGTAAATGACATTTCAGATATGCCAGAAATCACATTGCAGCAGATCGAACACTTCTTCGAACACTATAAAGATTTAGAACCTGGCAAATGGGTTAAGATTGGCGATTGGCAAAATTCTGATCGCGCACGTGAGCTTATCGTTTCTGCGATTGAGCGTGCTAAAGCTTAAGATAAAAGATTACTTTAAACAAAAAAAGCGGCTGTCAAAGCCGCTTTTTTATTGTCTAATTTCGAGTTTATTACATGAACATTGGTCGAATAGAAGTCGCCAAGAAAATACGCAGGAAATAAATACCAAACAAAAGCGCGATCGGTGACAAATCAAGGCCACCAAGATTTGGTAGAATGTTACGGATTGGGCGCAAAACCGGCTCAGTTAATTTAAACAAAAACTCGCCAATCATGCCGACAAACTGATTACCAGAATTCACCACATTAAAAGCGTATAACCATGAAAAAATAACACTACCAATGACGATCCAAGTGTAGAATCCTAAAATCGCATCCAGTGTCGCAAAAACCGCAATCATTTAAATCTCCGTTTTTTGTTTGCTTTAATCGCACTCGAATACGACATACAAACAAAGCAAGTCCAAGTTATGTCTTATAGCTATGTAGTGATTTCCTATACGGACAGCAAGAGCAATTAAAAAATATGGTTTACATACAAAATTACGCGCGTTTTGCAGTTGAAGAGCCTGCAGATTGTCCATCCAGCCAATTTGAAATCTTTGAGTTGAGCATCTCAGGCGAGATTGGCTTGGTCATATAATCATCCATACCAGCATCACGGCAATTTTGCTCATCCGTTTTCATCGCATGCGCTGTAACGGCTATGATCGGAGTGTGGTGTAAACCTTCAGCTTCTTCGATGCGGCGAATTTCCCGCGTTGCCTCATGCCCATTCATATGCGGCATAGATACATCCATAACAATGACTTTAGGCGCCCTTTTGCGCCAAAGTGTAACAGCTTCTCGCCCATCATTGGCAATTTCAAAATCAAGATCAATCTGTTTAAGCGCTTCGGAGAACACAATCTGATTAACAGGATTGTCTTCAGCAACAAGAACAGTCAGACTAGGTTGCTCTTCAACTGATGCTGATACGTGTTCAACTTCTTCAGCAATGCACTCTGCAGCGTCCACAATGGGTTCGGAGTGCTGCAACTCAATGTTTTGTGGATCGGCGGGCGTTTCTTTGCTTGCAGCAGCCATTTCCGGCTCAGGCTGCTCTAAAGGATGGCTTTGTGACCTCTGACGCTTAGAGAGAATAGAATCGATGGTCGATTTAAGCAGTTTGCTGCGTGCAGGTTTAGACACATGCCCCTCAATATTCGCATCAGATAACTGTTCCAACTCATGCGCTTGATCGACGGATGATAAAATCAAAATCGGTGTATCAGCAATCTCATTAGTTGCGCGAACCGCTTTAACGACATCCGCGCCATTCATATCCGGCATATGGAAATCGAGAACTACAAGATCAACCGGAGCCTGATGCTGAGCTTGAGCATATTCTAAGAACTTAATCCCGATAGGTCCTGATTCAACCGCGACACATTCATGTCCCCAGCCCGTAAGTTGTTCGGTAAGAATTGTCCGGTTGATTTCATTATCATCAATAACCAAGATTCTTGCGTTAGCGATATTTTCGCCATTATTAGAATATTCAATTTCTTTGGCCGATTCTATTGGCAGATCAATGGTGAAATTAAAATTGGAGCCATAGTTTAGACGACTTGAAACCCGGATTTGACCACCCATAAGCGATACAAGACGCGCTGAGATCGCAAGGCCAAGACCTGTGCCCTCATGTTTACGAGTTGTCGAACCATCAACTTGGCTAAACTTCTCAAATACATGACTAATGCGATCTTCTGGAATTCCTATTCCTGTATCTTCAATTTCAATTTTGATACTGGCAATTTGATTGCCACTGTTATCATCATGGATTTTACAAGTTGTGCGCACAAGAACATGGCCCACTTCCGTAAATTTAACAGCGTTACCAATTAAATTGGTGAGCACCTGACGTAATCGACCACAGTCACCCATCACCATTTCAGGCGTATTTGGATCAATACCTAAAATAAGCTCGATATTTTTTTCCGCAGCACGCGAGCTCATCAAAGCGCCGACATCTTCAATGGATTCAACTAAATTAAATGGTGCATCAATTAGTTTGAGCTGAGCGGCTTCGATTTTTGAGAAATCCAAGATATCATTGATAATGGTCAAAAGCGCATTACCGGATTTGATAATCACATCTGCAAAGGTCTTCTGCCGTGTATCCAATTCCGTCTTTGACAGCAATTCTGCCATTCCCAAAACACCATTCATCGGTGTGCGAATTTCATGGCTCATTGTGGCCAAAAATTCAGATTTCGCTTTATCAGCAGCCTGAGCTTTCTCTAGTGCTTTGTTTGCCTCTTGAGTTTTCGCATTAAGCTTAGAGAATAAGCGCCTGAGAATAATATCAACTGGTAAGAACACAAAAAGAGCCAAGCCAATCAACGTCAGAATGCTCATGATTAGGACTTCTTTTTGTGTCTGGGATTGCAGTTCAACAAATCCAGCCAAATATTCTTTTAAGAAACTTTGTGTGTCATTAATGCGCGACTTTAAAAAATCATCAAATCGGTCGACAAACATTTCAGCAGCAAGATGCATATTTGCTTCAGATTTTGCTGAACGCAAATACTTACTATCCGTTGACTGCTTTACAACTTCAAACGGATTATCTGAATCTTTAAAAATCTTTTCGCGCGCGAATTCTGCTCGAAATTCAGTAGGCGCCTTTTTCCAAAGCCGTTCTAAAACCTTAACTTGCTCAAACAATATTCCTAAATCAGCTAACTGTATCCGGCGTGCAACCTGAATCTTCTTCTCGGGTTCCGCAGTTTTGTAGAACTCTTCTTGCTCTTCCGAAGTAAATCCCTCGATACGAGTATCAACAGCATCGGGAGAAAAGACCCGGGTTAAGATGCGGGCACGTTTTGCAGCATCATTAAAGCCAGTGCTGATTTTGCTGAACTGATTGGACAAAGCAATCATGCTTTGGATGCGCGTTTCGTTTGCTTTTTGTTCAATATAAACTTGATAGCTCATAAATCCCATAATGATGAGCGCAGCAACATAGCTTACCCGCAACCACATCATGGATTTGCGTGCACTTCTTAGAGCATCATCATCAACTGGCTTGGCCATAAAACACACCTAAAACCGAAAATTTCAGGAAGAGTTTAGGTGTTTTTTATTAATGATCTGTTATTTATAATTCCAAGAAAACGTGTTCTTGCCAGTAAGAATTGGTGTTTTTTTGAAAATTTTTACCCACCAGCTTAGGCTTTGCCGAAAATTAAACACTACTCGGTGGCAGGCGTCACTTTTGCAAATAATCGCACACCTTTGCGCTTCATCAGCACAATAAGAATGGCTCCGGCGATAATACCGCCCACATGACCACCCCATGCAACCTGCCCATCGGCATCATAAATCAACATAAAGAACTGAAAGAGGATCCATAAAGTTAACGCCAAATAGCTCGGGAGAGGAAGCGGAATACGGCCAAATGCCAAAATCCATATCCGAACACGGGGATGAAGCAACAAATAAGCGGAAACCATGCCAGACGCTGCGCCGGATGCACCGATGAGCGGGCTATCCGAACTTGGATCCAAAAGGCCATGTGCAAGGGCGCCAGCTGCTGCGCACAAGAGATAAAATATTAAAAACCTAAAATGCCCTAGAGCGTCTTCAACATTATCACTGAAAATCCACAAAAACGCCATGTTACCGGCCAAGTGAATAAATCCACCATGAACGAACGAATAGCTAATAGACGTAAACCATGGTGGAAAAATTGCCAGATCAGGCGATAGTTCCTTAATATCAAAAGCGACTGAAGGGATGTAACCATAGCCCAAGACGATCTGCTCGCTGAAATCACTACGCTCACCCGAAAGCCACATAACAACCCACATGCCAACATTTAAGATGATAAGTATGAGCGTGACCCATTGGAAACGAATGTGCTCCAAATCATTCTGATCATATAAAGGTATGAACATTCACGTGTTTCCTGCGTCTCTTAAGGGCACAGTAAACCATCAAATTTGATTATTGAAGCGATTTATCGTTGTAAAACCGCGATTATCGGTTTTTGCCTGGAACCCACAAAACATCGTCAGCACCCTTATTGTTGCACCATCTAGCAGCTACAAACAAAAAGTCAGACAACCGATTTACATATTTAAGCGCGTTCTTGTTAATGGTCTCGTCTGGGTTTTCAGACAAATGGGAGATGATGCGTTCTGCGCGCCGCGCAATTGTACGCGCCAAATGAAGATGCGTTGCGCTTGCAGATCCACCGGGCAATATGAATGACTTCAACGGCGAAAGATCGGCATTTAACCTATCAATATCGCCTTCAAGGCGTAACACCTGCCCTTCAGTAATACGCAAAGGTTCATAGTCCAATTCACTATCTGCCTGCGCTGTCGCCAGATCTGCACCCAAGTCAAAACAATCGTTTTGAATGAGACCCAACATAACTTCCACTTCGCTGCCTGCATCTAAATGAAGGCGAGCAGCACCAATGAAAGAGTTCAACTCATCAACGGTTCCATATGCTTCGATCCGCAGATCATGTTTCACACGGCGTTCCCCGCCAACAAGTGCTGTTGTGCCGTCGTCACCGGTTTTGGTGTAAATTTTGTTCAAGGTGACCATGACTAGCGCCCTCCACCGGTGAGCCAAAGTGTAATCACGATCAATGCAATCGCAATAAACTGTAAAAACAATCTCATCCGCATGAGTTTATTCGATAAATTCCCATCACCGCCCTTGAGCATGACCAATAGTCCACGAACAAGAACGAAAGCGACTGCAATCATGAAGATGATTGCCAAAACATAGGTGAATGAAGCCATTTATAACCCTTAACTTTATTGCTTATACGTGATGAGCGTTCTTTCAGTTTGGTTTTGGTACAATTGAATTATGTAAATTGAAAGCCCAAAATTTGATCACAGCCAACTTAGCAAAAAGCTTAGGTTACATAAAATTTTATATTTCTTCTCAACACTCTTTTCACGCCATATTCAAAACCTCAATGCACCCGTTATATGGATATGTTATCTCTTAAGCTCGGGGGGCCGCTGAAAGGACGGCCAAATGTTTTCACAAATAATGACCGGGTTAGACCTGACAGGAATATCCCTTATGCTCATACTGAGCTTCTTTTTAAGCTATTCCATGGATCTGATCATGCACCGGCATGGTTTTGGCATATGGGGAACAATGGCGATTATGAATGTGCAATTCATCGTCGGCTTTTACTTTTCCAACAAGTATTTATATGGAGACATAACCCTCAATCAACACTTATTGATTGCGCTTGCTGTTGCCTTTGGAACAATTCTTTTCCTTGCGCTAATCAAGACACGCCTGACCAAAGCGTGACGATTTAACGCTGCAATGTTGGTGCTGGAATAGGAACATTTTTCAAGTTTGAGAGCTTCGTCGCAGGACGAGGATTGCGGTAAGGAGCCGAAGCAATCTTCGGAGCAATTCTCAGTGCTTTGATATGAGGCGATGCTTCGCGGATCTTAACTTCAAGATCACGACCGTCAAGGCGCGCAGCACGGGCTTCTTTTGTACAAATTTGATTGCGGATGTTTGCAAGCTGATTTCGAGTTTGTCCATAAGGCTTCATACTTGAGAGTCGCCCTCCTGACCGCTTTCCAGAAAACCCGGCCTGCAACAGATTAGCCGCCAGTCCGGCACGCTCTTCTTGGCTTTTAGCACCCAGTACAACAGCAACAATGGATTTGCTCCCGCGAGTTGCAGAACTTACTAGGTTAAAACCAGATGCACAAATATAGCCTGTTTTCATACCGTCAGCACCGGAAAAACGACCAAGCAAGAGGTTATAATTTGGATAAGTTTTCTTACCGGTAGAGATGCCACCTAGACCAAAATAGCCCTTATATCGGGGAAACTCCTTTTTAAGAGCAACGCCCAACACGGCCATGTCATACGCGTTTGTATACTGCCCATTACCCGGCAAGCCATTGGGATTTACAAATCGCGTGTTGTTCATACCCAAACGTTTCGCTTCACGGTTCATCATCGCAACAAAATTTGCTTCGGAACCCGCCACACGCTCACCAATGGCAACTGCAACGTCATTAGCAGATTTAACCAAAAGGTATTTCAAAGCCGAATCTATCGTAAATTCCGTCCCAGGTTTGAAATACATTTTACTGGCTGGTTTTGACGCAGCATATGTGCTCATCGTTACCATTGAATCAAAACTCAGCTTACGGTTTTTAATTTCGCGAAAAACAACATAAGCGGTCATAAGTTTGGTCAAAGATGCGGGATACCATTTTTGAAACGCTTGACTGTGTTGAACCACACGACCGGATTTTACATCTACCGCAATATAAGGGCCAGCAGCCTTTGCAGGATTTAACAAACTCAGAAACGCAAAACTCAGTAGAACAACAAGTTTCGAACTCAATCGCTTATTTAAAATATCACTCATTTTGTCCCCGTAGCCCTTGATAAGGTTTGACTATATAAACAAATAGGCAAAAAGAGCATTGCGCTCAACTCAAATTTAATACAATTCTCAACAAATCGATGAAATCTATCAAGGTGACGACATGCCCATCCTAAATAGCCTGAATGAAATGCATCCTGAAATCACAGAATGGCGCCGAGAATTGCACCAAAAGCCCGAGCTTCAATATGATGTTTTTGAAACTGCAGAGTTTGTAAAAAAGAAACTGGAAGAATTTGGCGTCGACGAAATTATCCCGGGCCTTGGAAAAACCGGTCTGGTTGGCATTATCAAAGGAAATTTAGGTGATGGTAAAACCGTGGGTCTTCGCGCGGATATGGACGCGTTGCCGATTGAGGAAATTTCTGGCAAACCTTGGGCATCAAAAACAAAAGGCAAAATGCATGCATGCGGTCATGATGGACACACATCCATGCTTTTAGGCGCAGCCAAACATTTTGCACAAACGCGAAACTTTAAAGGCAATATTGCGCTAATCTTCCAACCGGCAGAAGAAGGTGGCGCAGGCGCAAAAGCCATGCTTGATGATGGCATGTTAGAAAAAGCCTCGATTGATGAAGTTTACGCCATGCATAATATGCCCGGCATTCCCATTGGCGAATTTGCAATTTGTGACGGTGCAATTTGGGCCTCCACCGACGAATTTGTCATCACATTAACGGGCAGAGGTGGCCATGCCGCCTACCCCCATACCGCTACAGATACAATTGTTGCTGGCGCAAATGTGGTCACGGCATTACAAACAGTTGCTGCGCGCAACACCAACCCGATTGAAAGCCTTGTGATATCTGTCACCAAATTTCATGCGGGAACTGCAATGAATGTCCTACCAGAACAAGCCGTGATATCTGGCACCATTCGAACGCTTAAAAACGAGCTACGCGATTTAGCAGAAACCCGCCTTAAAGGCATTGCTGAAAATATTGCTGCAACATACGATATGTCAGCGGAAGTTCATTATAAGCGCAACTATCCAGTGACAGTTAATCATGATGATCAAACAGCTTTAGCGGCAGATGTTGCGTCTGAAATCGCAGGCGCGGACAAAGTTGATCGAAAAGCAAATCCCAACATGGGAGCCGAAGACTTTTCCTACATGCTCGAACAACGACCCGGCACCTACATCATGGTTGGAAATGGTGACACCCCAGCGCTGCACAATGCAGCTTACGACTTTAATGATGAAGCCATACCATATGGCGTGTCTTATTGGGTCAAATTGGCAGAGCGCGTGTTGGCATAGACACGTGGCTCTTCCTTCCATCCGCAATCAGCTTAACTTTTTCGCGACCGTTAAAATCTCTAAAGATTGGTCCTTGATGAATTTCGATCCATCCAGCGCCGTTTGATCGACGATGTCAAAGCCATTCTGCTGCAAAAGATCCCTCAATTCATCAGCAGTATAGATTTGCAGCGTAAAGGTATTTTGCCGCTGCTCTCGTCGTCCATCATGCCAATAAATGTCATAATAGTCAGTTGAAACCATCAAACCATTTTCATGATCAATCTTTGAAATTTGATGTTGATGAAAACGCGCACCACCGGCTTCTTTTTCTTGGACCACTTCAAGCGACTTAATGGCGTCATTGTTCATTGCTTGCAAGTTGAAGATATCAAAAACATATAATCCATCTTGATTAAGATTACTTCGCGCATTCTCAATAGTTTTGCAAAAATCAAGTTTAGACACATGCCCAATCGCATTAAACATGGTAATCACCGCATCAAATTGCCCAACTTGAATATTACGCATATCTCCATCAATAAACGAGATATTTCTTCCCAAAGCTTTGGATTTTTCACGCGCAATATCAAGAAGCTTTGGGCTAAAATCAGAACCTGTTACATCAAAACCATGTTTGGTTAAATGAAACACCTGACTACCTGTTCCGCAGGTCATATCAAGCACAGATAATACATTATGGGCCGATAGGATTTCTCGAAGGCTCGCATTTTTGTCTTCGGTATCTGCTTTAACATTATGTGCGTCAAACCAATCAGGCATGAGCTGATATTCAAGCGGCAAACCTAAATCTAATTCTGAAGTCATATTGATAACATCGTTATATGTGCTTTGAGCGATTGTATTGTGTCGCAAATATTATTATGGGGTAACATAATATCTGATTGAGTGCGAATGCAATCATCTGGTCCCGTAGCTCAGGGGATAGAGCACAGGATTCCTAATCCTGGTGTCGCAGGTTCAAATCCTGCCGGGATCACCAATTTTATTGCTACAGTTCAATACCAACTGCTTATGAAGAAAATGTTCGGATGCGCAAAGGTATGATCTACCATCTTTTCAAGGCGTTGTATCACGCCAGAGGATTTCGTAGCCGATATCAATGACGGTATCTTTTTTCTTCAAACTGAAGCCACGTTCAAGCAGTCTTCTTGCGGCCATAGCCCCCATTTTATGACTATCTATGCAAACTGTTGTCAATCGCTTATCAAGGATAGATGAAATCTCGAGATCATCAGACCCGGTGATCGCAATATCATCCGGTACTGACAGCCCCATACGCGCGCATTGCAGCTGCACACCAACACCATGAATGTCATTCGATACAACAGCATCCAAATCTTGATTTTCATTAAACATCCGCTCGAACGCCAAAGCGCCATTTTCAATCTTGAATGGCGCATGGGCAATTAGGCTTTCGTCGATCATTATGTTTGCCGTTCGCAGGGCTGCTAAGTAACCTTCCCGGCGCAACTGAACACGATCATTGCCGTCAGGCATCGCTGATATGAAACCAATTCGGCGGCGGCCGAGGGAAATTAGCTGCCGGGTCAGTTCCTCCGCCATTGTAAAATTCGAATAGCCGATCACACTATCGATTGGTGCTTGAGCACATTCTAAAAGCTCGACGGTCGGTGTATTTGAGGCTTGCAATAATTTTCGCGTACGGTCGTTGTGCAACTGACCCACCAGGACAATTCCCGCAACTTTATACATTAAAAACCGTTCGACGAGTTTTTCCTCTTTATCAAGTGAGTAATCATTGTGGGCAATAAGTAGCTCGTGATTATTAGCCTCAAGTTCTGAAGCGAGGCCCGCCACGACTTCTGAAAAAATAGAATGGTCCACAGTTGGCACAACAACAGCCACAAGCTTCGTTCTATTAGCCGACAAGCTGCTCGCAGCTGGGTTTGGAAAATATCCTGTTTCTTCAACGACTTCGGCGATACGAATACGATTACTATCGCTCAAGGTTTCAGGCTCTTTAAAGTAGCGCGAAACAGTTTGGGTAGACACACCCGCCATCCTCGCCACATCACGCATATTCACCATGGATTGGCGTGGCTTAGGACGTCGATAAGGCTTGTTTTTTGTCATTGGGATACCATCAAAGTGCACACATCTAGAATTCTCAGTCATATTTGACAACAGACTTTAACGTAATTCCAGTATTGACTCAATCATTGTTACCGGTAATACTTGCATAATAGTTACCGGTAATACTAGCTAAATAGTTACCGGTAATATTACATTGATAATTTATCCCGGATCAGGGAATCTTTGATCTCATAGGCCATAAGGTTAGTTAAGGAGAGTTGTGTGCGTATAGCTGTTGCGAGCTTCGAATATGAAGGAAATAGTCTTTCTCTGAGAGTGGATCAGCGCGAAGACTTTGAACGCAAAGGGCTTGTTTTCAAAGACAACGTCTTGCAATTTGTTGAGGGCAAGAAAACTGCGCTTTCCGGTGGAATTGAAACCATTTTAGATGCATCAATGCAAGTCGTCCCGATTGTCGCTGCAAAAGGCAGCGCCGGTGGTCAGGTAGACGAACGCTTCTTTCAGGAGCTGCTCTTGCAAATCGAGGAGAGCGTCCAAGATGCAATGCCTCTTGATGGGATATATTTTGCGCTTCATGGGGCAATGATCTGCACTGAAGAAACAGACCCAGAAGGTGCGATCCTTGCGCGCTTGCGTTCAATCGTTGGCCCGGATCTGCCAATCGCCATTAGTCTTGATTTACACGCACATGTTTCAAACCGAATGGTAGAACATGCCGACATTATTGTAGGCTATGAAACCTATCCACATATAGATGCCTATGAGACAGGGATAAGGGCCGCACGCCTGCTAGTAGCTGCGGTAAACGGAGAAATAAAACCCGTCACAAGGATAAAGAAGTACAATGCCATCTTTCCTGTTCTCGGAGGTTCGACACTTGAAGGAGCGCCCATGGCAGGTGTTGCACAGCAAGCTCGCAAGGCCGAAATCGATAACAAGGCTTTAAGCGTCAGTTACTTCCCCGTTCAACCTTGGCTCGACATGGAAGATGTCGGAATAACCGGCCTGGCCGTCACAAATGCCGACCCTGAAGGGGCCGAAATGGTTGCGCAGGAAATCTTGGATGCGATGTGGGCGATCCGACACGAATTTGAGCTCCCGTCGATGACTGCCAATGAGGCGGTTTGTGCAGCGCTTGTTGGCGACGCGCGTACGACGCTTCTGGTTGACACTCCAGACAGTATCGGAGGTGGCTCAGCCGGTGATTGCCCTCGCTTACTTGCAGCAATCATCAAACACGCATTGCATGTATCCTCTGCGCTTTGTATCTATGACCCGAATTGTGCTGCCCGCGCATTCGAGCTGGGAATAGGAGCCGAAGCAGAGTTTCAGGTCGGTGCATGGCTCGATTCTCGTTGGCATCCACCAGTTTCGGTGACAGCAACTGTCGAGAGTTTGCACGATGGTCGATTTGTGTATTCAGGTGGACCGGCGGCAAATTTGGAAAACACACTCGGTCCTACAGCTGTTCTTCGCGTCGGCGGACTTCGGCTCCTTTGTGCGAGCCATGCAGCCTACGAGCACATGGATGAACATTACGCAGCCTGCGGTGTCGACATCAAACAGTGTCGCCTTGTGTCATGCAAGAACCTGATGAACTTTCGCAAACTGCTCGCGGACGATGTCGATTACATCGCCATTCATGGGCCCGGCAGTACGCCACTACGTCTTCAGGATGTGACATGGCAGAACCGCAGAGAACCTTTCTGGCCGCAAGATCATCAAGATCCTCCTGACAAACTTTAAGAAAGTTCAGCAAATTTACAAAAGCAGACCAAGACAAATGCAAATAAAATAGGATGAAGAAAAATGATTAAACGTCGTACAATATTAGGGGCAGCAGCAGCTTCTCCGCTTCTGTCCATCCCCGCCTTGGGTCAATCGGGCAGCAGTTCGGTATTAAAATATGTCCCCTCCGGTAATCTAACAGTGCTGGACCCGATATTCACACCCGCCGCGGTGTCGGTCACCCACGGGTATTGCGTGTTTGACACACTCTATGGCGTAGACGCACAACAAAGCCCTAAACCGCAGATGGCCGAAGGCCATACGGTTTCTGATGATGGACTTGAATGGCGTATTACTTTGCGTGACGGATTGACATTCCACGATGGTGAACCAGTAAGGGCACAAGACTGCGCTGCCAGCCTCTCCCGCTGGGCACAACGCGATCCATTCGGCCAGGCTTTGAATGCAGTAACTGACTCGTTCGGTTATGCTGATGACAAAACGATTGTCATCAAACTTACCAAACCTTTTGGTCCTTTACTTCATGCAATCGGTAAACCGCACTCTCGCCCAGCAATGATGATGCCTGAGCGTTTGGCACAGACCGATCCGCAGACGCAGATCACCGAAATGGTAGGCTCCGGTCCGTTCAAGTTTATTGCTGATGAATATGTCTCAGGTGACCGTGTCGTTTATGAAAAATTTGCGGACTATATCCCACGCAACGAACCGGCCAATTGGACCTCGGGTGGCAAACGAGTCAATTTTGATCGGCTTGAATGGCAAATCATCCCAGACGCAGCAACAGCGCTGGCGGCTATCCAGGCAGGAGAAGTTGATTGGCTGGGTACAGTCTTGCCCGACTTGCAGCCCGTTCTTGCAGCCCACCCGGATGTCAATTTGCATAGAACCGATCCATTCGGACTGCTTCACGTTGTCCGCTTTAACCATTTGATTGCGCCGTTCAATAATGTTGAGCTGCGCCGCGCAGTTCTTAAAGCTGTGGATCAAGTGCCATTCTTGCAATCAGTGGCGACTAATCCCGAGGATCGAGAGGAATGTTTAGCACTCTTCCCATGCGGAACACCTGGAGTAGAACAGGTTGGAGAAGGTATTCTTGGATCACTCGACATAGAGGCTGCGAAAAAGGCAGTCATGGACGCGGGCTACCAGGGTGAACCGGTTGTGATCTTAAACCCGACCGACATTGCTACCATCCACCCTCACGGCCTGCTTATCGCCGACTTGCTCGCAAAAATTGGCTTCAATGTTGATTTAGTGGAAACCGACTGGGGCACGGTAGTTCAACGGCGCGTGTCTAAAGAAACGGTAGAAAATGGTGGCTGGAATATTGCAGCAACAAATTGGCCTGCCATATCCATCAATAACCCGGCAACAAATGCGACAACCCGTGGTCTGGGCGAGAGCGGCTGGTGGGGTTGGTATGAGGATGCAGAAATGGAACAATTGGTCGTCGACTGGCTGGGCGCCTCAGATGAAGCCGATGCGGCCGCGATTTATCTCGACGTCCAAAAGCGCGCGCTGGATCAAGTACCCACTCTACCGTTGGGCTTGTCATATAGCTCCGGTGCAGTTCGCGCGGATCTTCAGGGTGTACTTCAGGGGTCAGTGGAAATGTTCTGGAACATCCAGCGCGGGTGATCTAGCGAAAAAGTGCGATGATCTGCTACAATAGGAGTAGCAGATCTTTCGCAAAACGCATGAAAGTTGAACGCATCATATGACCCGCTATATCATACGACGCATCCTCGCCACTATTCCTGTGGTGGCATTTGTGATGCTCTTCGTCTTTAGCTTGCTCTACATCACTCCTGGTGACCCGGCAGCAATCTTGGCGGGTGATCAGGCAACACAGGCTGAGATTGAGCAGATCAGGACCGAACTAGGATTGGACCGGAGTTTTCCTGTGCGGTTCTTCGAATGGTCGGCAGGCGTTTTAAAAGGCGACTTCGGGACATCCATTTTCACCCAGTTGCCAGTTTCTACCATGATACTACAGCGTGTAGAGCCTACATTGTCGCTCATGTTTGTTACCATGTTGATCGCAATACTGATCGCAATCCCACTGGGTGTACTAGCTGCATGGAAACATGGGAGCATCACTGATCGCGTGATCATGCTGTTTGCAGTATTGGGATTTTCTGTTCCGGTTTTCGTGATCGGATACGTCTTGGCCTGGGTATTTGCACTGCAACTTGGTTGGTTTCCCGTACAGGGATACACACCATTTAGCGACGGCGTATGGCCCTGGTTGCTTAATCTTATTCTGCCAGCTTTCACACTGGCAACATTCTATATCGCGATCATCGCTCGTATTACACGTGCTACAATGTTGGAGGTTCTACAACAGGACTATATCCGGACTGCCCGAGGTAAAGGGACGCCCGAACGGGCTGTTTTATTCATCCACGCGTTACGCAATGCATCGGTGCCAATTGTAACAGTTATCGGGATCGGTATTACGCTTGTGATAAGTGGTGCCGTTGTGATCGAAAGCGTGTTTGCTCTGCCTGGTCTGGGGCGACTTATTGTGGATTCGATCTTACGTCGTGACTACCCGATTATACAAGCAGTGATCCTAATCTTCAGCTTCGTTTACGTTCTAATCAACCTGCTGATCGACCTTAGCTACACCGTCATTGACCCGAGGATCAGATATTGACCCAAAAACCTGACACTTCAACGAAATTCCACGCTGCCCGCGAGATGCCAGCGATTTTGAACGCACCATCGACGAGCTCGGGCATAGTACGAAGCCTCCAGCGGCAGCCCACAATGTGGTTAGGTGGTGCTCTATTGGTAGCGGTTATCATGATGGCTGTTTTTGCCCCTTGGATTGCCACCGCAGACCCCGCTGCGCTCAACCCAGCACAACGCGTTCAGCCCGTATCATCCGAAGCCTATTTCGGAACCGACATGCTGGGGCGTGATATATTTTCGCGCAGCATCTACGGCGCGCAAGTTTCGCTGATAGTTGGCCTAGGCGTTGCAATTCTGGCCTCGGTGGTTGGTATGGCCATCGGACTCGCGGCCGGTTTCACACGTTTGGCAGACGGGATTATTATGCGAATTATGGATGGAATGATGTCAATCCCCTCCATTCTCTTGGCAATTGCCCTCATGACACTTTTGCGCGGCGGATCGATTTTCAATGTCATCCTTGCGATCACCTTGGCTGAGATACCGCGCGTTGCACGGCTAACCCGCTCGGCTGTTTTGACGGTGCGCGAAATGGCCTATGTTGAAGCAGCGGTGGCCTGCGGCACCTCCAAGTTTAGCATTATCAGGCAACATATCTTACCCAATACCCTCGCGCCAATCACGGTGCAGGCGACATATATTTGCGCCTCAGCAATGATTACTGAGGCAATCCTATCCTTCATCGGCGCCGGATTACCCAGTTCGATCCCTTCCTGGGGAAATATCATGGCCGAAGGTCGCGCACTTTGGCAAGTCAAGCCAAACATTGTTTTCTTTCCTGCAATCTTTCTTTCGATCACAGTGCTTGCAGTCAACCTGCTTGGCGACGGGTTGCGCGACGCGGTCGACCCACGTCTTGCGAAACAGGTTTAACTATGCCCCTGCTTGATATTTCAGATCTTCAGATCCATTTTCGAACCGACAGCGGAGTGAACCGCGCGGTGGACGGCCTGTCTTTTTCAATCGACAAAGGGGATGCGCTTGCGATCGTGGGCGAATCCGGTTGTGGCAAATCGGTAACGTCATTGTCCGTATTAAGCCTTCTACCGACGCCACCGGGCAAAATCGCAGGAAAGATCATATATCGCGATGCTGATTTATCACGATATTCAGAACGAGAAATGCGCCGCCTTAGAGGCGGTGAGATTAGCATGATTTTTCAAGAACCGATGTCTTCACTCAATCCGGTTTTTACCATCGGAAAGCAGATCGGCGAAGCGGTGCGATTGCATACTGGTGCGAATGCGCGGGCATCCCGCGAACGCGCCATTGAGATGTTGACCCTTGTTGGCATACCCTCACCCCAGATCAGGGTGGACGAATATCCACACCAGTTATCAGGTGGCATGCGCCAACGCGCAATGATAGCCATGGCGCTTGCTTGCGATCCTGCGCTGTTGATCGCAGATGAGCCAACAACTGCGTTAGATGTTACCATCCAGGCGCAGATTATGGAATTATTGCGCGATCTGCGAAAGAAGACCGGCACCGCAATCCTACTGATCACCCATGACCTTGGAGTAGTGGCCGAATTCGCAGAACGCGTGTTGGTTATGTACGCTGGAAGGAAGGTCGAAGAAGCAAGTGTTGCTGACCTTTTCGCCAGTCCGCTGCATCCCTACACACAGGGGCTCTTAAATGCTGTGCCCAAACTTGGTCAGGTCCGCAATCGCAGAGCGGGCAAACTAGCAGAGATACCTGGTCGTGTTCCGGATCTAACCAAACCAATAGTTGGTTGCGTCTTTGCACCACGATGCCCGCATGCTCAGGATGTCTGCAGGCGGATCAACCCAGCGCTTGAGGTCAAGGCTACTGACCATATTGTAGCTTGCCACTTTGCCAACACTCCAGTTGGAGCAGACGAATGACTGAACCTGAAAAAGACCTCGTACCGTTGATCAGTGCACTTGATATCAAGAAGTACTTTTCAATATCTGGCGGACTACTTGGGCGAGCCGTCAATCATGTCAAAGCGGTAGATGGTGTCAGCTTCGAAATAAGGGCCGGAGAGACGCTGTCGCTGGTCGGTGAATCAGGATGTGGCAAATCGACGGTTGGACGTTGCGTTGCGCGATTGCTTGATTTGACATCGGGCGAGTTGACGCTGGATGGACAGCGTATAGACACACTGCCTGAAGCCAAGTTGGCGCCATTCCGCCGGCGTCTCAACATTGTGTTCCAAGACCCTTTTTCAAGTCTCAATCCTCGTATGAACGTTGAAGCCTTAGTGTCAGAACCCTTACGCAGCCACCAAATCGTGGGAAACCGTACCGAACGCAAGGAACGCGTTGCGGAATTGTTAGAAACTGTCGGGCTCTCGCCAGATGTGATGGACCGGATGCCGCACCAATTTTCCGGTGGCCAACGCCAGCGGCTATGTATTGCGCGCGCCCTCGCATCTAATCCTGACATCATCATCTGCGACGAAGCGGTTTCAGCGCTCGATGTTTCGGTACAGGCTCAGATCATTAATCTATTGATGCAACTGCAAAGCGACCTCGGTCTTGCAATCCTTTTCATCTCGCACGATCTCGCTGTCGTCGAACATCTGAGCGACCGAGTTGCTGTGATGTATCTGGGCAGGATCATGGAGATTGCGGATCGCGATATCCTTTTTGCATCACCTTCTCATCCGTATACAAAAGCTCTGTTATCCGCTGTTCCAATACCTGATCCATTTGTGCATCGCGAACGCTTGATCTTGACGGGCGATGTGCCGAGCCCAATAAATCCACCAACTGGCTGCCCATTCCACACCAGATGCCCAATTGCAACGGATCTTTGCTCTGTTGAAAGACCCGAGCTAGTTGAGCACATACGCGGCCAAAAAGTAGCTTGCCACTACCCTTCGTCTGCCTGATAGGGGCAATAGCGCAGAACAGAACTCAAATTATTGAATTTGTAATCGGTACTTTTTGGACAAACAAACTCATCATTCAAAATCCTGGTGTCGCAAGTCCGAATACTACCAGGAACACCATGCTCATTTATTGAAAAAGATACGACCGCTAAGAGCGCGAATGGAGAGGTCAATTTTTTTAAAATCGACATACAGCTTTTGGCCCATGGTGCCAACGCTCAATCAAATCTGGGTTTCAGCCATCCACCATGCATCGTCTATACATGGCGAAAATTTACAATGAGCAACAGGTTAAATAGCTCACATTAAGCTGGTTAGTCTGTTATGTGCGCTTGTAAATCCTTTGAGCGATATTTTGAATTCAATTGGTTCACCGCCATCTCTTAAGGCAGAAATCACCAATTCGCCGCTTAGCTTGAAGGCATTGACAGATTGTTGTGCGAGCCTGATTGGAACAATGCACCCACCAGGCACACATGTCGAAAAATCAAGCCTCATAAACTTGGAATTATCGTCCAACGAGAGTTCTACGCCGTCGAGTAATTTTAGTCCAAACGGCAGCACAATAAGCCCCTCAATAATTCCATCACCTTTTGGGCTAAATTCTAATCCAATCAAACGTTGTTTTGTTTGACTGTTAAATACCTGCTGTGACATGGCACAAAGTATCTGGTCCGATTGACCTGATTGGCAGACAACTTCCCAATCACTATGTGCTTCTTTCAAAGACGTTGCCCCACCCGGCAACGTCTTATTATTTTGCGCTAAAGCTTCAATCGGAGTAACGCAGGGGACTGCGAGGAATACAAGAGCTAAAATACCTCTTAGTTTTCTGCCTCTCCTGAGCAAAGTTGATGTAAAAATCGAAATCATTCTTAAAAACACAGGATATCCCTCTAACGATTTTCGACTTAAAATTTCACACTTAAACCAGCGCTGAACGAATGAGCATGACTTCCACCAGAACCAATTTGACCTGAATATTTGAAGTCTAGGACTGTCGTATCGCTCACATTAACATCCATACCTGCATCTAGCACCAAAGCATTTTCAGCAATTGAAGAACCTTCAACACCAAATGAATTACCACCCGCAAAAGACAATGCCGTCATTGCACTTGTATTAAATGCATGCTGCCAACCAATCTTACCGTGGAGTTTTGCAGCAGCACCATTGTCTAATGTGATATCACGATCCGCGCTCACCCCAAGCACAGTATACGTGGTATCGGTTGAAGCACCCGCGCTTGAAAGTGCTGCACTTCCTCCGGTTTCTGAAAATCCATCAGAATGATGACTAACATGGGCGATTTGAGCAAACGGCGTATAGATACCCGCATCTGTCGTTAGCTCTGTACTCCACTTTGCAAAAATTTGCGTGGTGTCAGCACTATAATCACCCGTTAGCGTCTGTGATAGCGACCCAACGGAAATGTTTCTTGTTGTCTCAATGTCATGAGAAATGAATGACGCACCAAATGCCAATCTTGACTGATCAAGGTTTACCGCGCCATAGGCACCAATGCCGTAATCTGAGCTATCAGCATCGCTTGACCTACCATTGCCAACCGAAATATTCGAACGGCCAATCTGGATCGCAATACCCGCCTGCCAATCATCTTGCACGCTATCAAGACCTGCAATAAGCCCACCAGAGGCTACATCTGTATCTGCCGCGTTGCTGTTGCTTCCAAGAGTTTGAAAACCACCATAAGCCTGTCCCCAGGCATAGTTTCCTTCTGCCAAATCGAGATCAGTGCGCTCAAGAGAGGCCTGACGCAAATAACGACTATCATTGATTAAGGCGCTTTTTATAGATGAATGGACTTCACCGGAAAGTGAATCGAAAGCAGTTTGAGCCTGCGATGCGGAAAGACCTAAGAGCGCAGAATAGATTTCGTTGGAATTGCCCAACGCCTCAACCGCATTTGCGATGTTTGTCTGGTTAGATGTTGTTGCCACTGTATTAAAACTTGCCGCTTGGCTAAGAGTGACCGTCACAGAATTGGCTGTGTAGCCCAGTGTTGCACTCAAAAATGCGAAATTTTCGCTCACAGAAGCAAATGTACCGGTCACCCCACCCGTTGCCGTAGCGATTGTATACACCTGACCATCTGTATATGTAGAGCCATCATCCGTACCATTTTCTGGAGACACTGTTACGGTTGCGGTTGGATCAATGGTCAGAGTGCCACCCACATCTAGCAGATCGCTGTTGCCTGCATCATCGACTTCAACCTGATAGATTGAATTAGCGCCAAATGAAACATTACCTGTTACAGTTAATGTACCAATAGAGTTACCAGGCGCAATGATGCCGCCATTTTGCGCAGTCAGTCTATTGATCGTACCTGCACCACCGATGATACCGCCATTTTGAGCAATAATTGATGCAGCATTTGCAATTGTACTGAAGCTCGGATTGAGCCTCAAAGTACCACCATTTACAATTATACGACCAGTGTAACCACTTTGGACAATACTCGTCAAATTAGTATCACCGGCGTTGTGAACGATATCAATATCACCAAAAATACTCGATGAAAAATCGTAATTTGTGTCGGTGTGATTAAACTGGATCGTTCCATCACCTGATCCACCGCTAATACCACTAGCTGACACAGTACCCGCCGCCGCAGCAGCCGAACCACTATCAGCACCGATATTTAATGTACCCGTGCTATTCGCAACGGCAGCAAGCGTCAAAGTACCAACATTTTGAAGGGCACCACCGTTACTGACTGTAATAGTACCATCGCCAGCGCTACCAACATAAACCGTTTTTCCGTTGGCATCCCATGTTGAGCCTGCCCCATCCACGAATACAGTACCAGTCGAACCCTGACTTCCTCCAAGGGTGGTAGTCCCAGTGCTTATATTTGTCGACAAGGTACCTCCACCTGCCACTGTCACTGTCCCGTTAGCCCCGGTATTATTGCCAACCGTGAAACCGTTCTGTACCGTTACCGAGCTATTGTTAATATTCAACGTGGCTGATGTGCTGGATGTAGCAACGCTTAATGAACCTGACACCGCAACAGAACTGGAGTTCATCACAGTGGCAGTCGCGGTAGACGTTGCGTTGCTGCCAATAGTCAGGCCATGGGTACCACCGTTGACATTGGTATTTAAGCTACCACCATCAACAAGCAATGTTCCGTTAGAATTTTGGGTATCACCGATAATCACTCCAGCCGTTGTTGCCACAGCCCCATTTTTGATATTCAAAGTACCCGTTCCACCATTAGCACCAACGGAAAGGTTGGAGTGTGTTTCGAGTGTAGCACCCGTACCATCCACATCAACCGTACCCGTACCACTCGGCGCCCCGACAATTAAAAGACCAGAACCAGTGACCTCAAAACTACCATAGGCATCTACATCAATAATACCCGTTCCTGTCGCACCAACCATAACAGAAGCATTGGTCGTGAATGTTGCCTGGTTCGTGCTTGTACCGTCGACAATAATTGTGCCGGTTGCATTAGCAGTCGCACCCAGATTTACAGCATTGTTGGTTTGGTTAAATTCTGCACCACTAAATATTGAAACGGTTCCGGGACCAGCCACACCAATATTGAGTTCCTGATCATTATTGATAGTTGCGTTATCGTTATTTCCGTTTTTGCCAATCGCTATTAATTGGCCACCAGCAGAGCTACTATTACCCAAATTAATTGCGGCTGTGGTATTTGTCAGCTCCGCGCCGTTTTGCACAATAACAAGGCCGCCTGTGGTGTTACCCACATCCAACCCGGTAGTCGTCGCGTCTCCAGTTATACTTGTGTTCGAGGATACGTTGGCTGTAATTGCTGTGACGTTAGAACTGTTGCTGTTGTTATCAATTACAAGATTTGCATCAACATCGATCGCATGCGCAGGTGTTACAAAACCACCATTTAATATTGTTGCCAAACCTGTTGCAGAAACGAACATTGTTCCGGTTAACAACGCGCTTTTGAGTGTCTTAAACATAACTTTTTAATCCTCGATTGAATCGACCACTTTTGATGAGAATGTAGTCCGGATCGGGAATTAAACAATTCGCCTAACTTACTAGTAACTTATTACAATACAGGAGATAAATTGACACTGACGCTTTAAAACATCTGTTATGGGCGTTAAAATAGGCAAATTATTGTCTAAATGGATGAGCATTGCGCTACGTTATGAGATTGCTCATAACAATAGTTTCATAAATCATAAAACTTGGCACAAAACCCATAAGCTTTCGCTTTAGATTTAATCAATGAATGATGCGCGACTATTCGCTTTGAAAACAATTTTTTCTAATATCAAGAAAACAACAAAGCCAGAAATCATCCCGATAGCTGTTGAATAAATGATGCTGCTATATTGCGAAAAACTCCAGGAAATACTGGCGGCAATACCAACTAAAAACATGATTATTGCAGTTGATTGTTTTGGATTATTTTTGAGAAGATAGACAATCAATAAAGGCGCAAATCCACTGGCCAATGCCGACCAAGACAACAGAACTAAATTGAAAACATTTTCGATCTGTAGCAGTGCAAGAAGCAACGTAATAATCGTAATTACGATTATAAACACGCGTATATTTTTCAAGTCTTGGCCCTGTTTTGGCAGGATGTGAGCAATACAGGATGTGCACGCCAAAATTTGCGAGTCAGCGGTTGAGAGCGTTGCAGCAAAAATACCTGCTAAAAATGTTCCTAACAGGATATCAGGCAACAGCTCTTGAGCGAGCATAAGAAGAGCAAGTTCTTTATCGAATGAAATATTATCGCCCAATATAACACGCGTGCTGAGTGCGAGTGGAATGATCAAACAAGAAATACTGATTGACATCACATAATAATAGGAACGCGTGAGCCACATTTTACGTTCGTCATTAAGTGTCAGAAAACGGCTCATTATGTGCGGTTGGCCGATGGTCCCAAGCCCCCCAAAAATCCAACCAACAATAAAGAAAACAGCGCCCGTATATTTATCTAAAAATTCTGTATTAGGAAACACATTTGCATAACCATTAGGGATGATGGAAACTTTTCCAACAAACGCATGTACGCCACCAACATAGTCGATAGCAAAAAACAGCATCACGCTGAGCGTTATGATAATCAGAACGGCCTGAAATGAATCCGTCCATATTGATGCTCGCATACCACCTTTAAGACAATACAACAGTAACACTGCTGCGCTAATGAATGCCCCGACAGAATAGTTGATATCAAACATTGCATACAAAGCTTTACTACCTGCGTTAAATTGCGCCGCCGCGTAAGTACACAAAAACAATAACGAAACCACAGAAGCTATTCTTGCAAAAATGATAAATGGACGCCCATTCCAATTGCTAATTAGATCAATATAACTATTGGCTGCACGTCGTTCAGCTTGCTCCCTGAATTTTCTATGAACGAAAAAGAAGGAACAGAAATCTCCTATCTTCCAACCGATTGTGATCCAAATTGCCTGAAGTCCAAATTCAAAAATAAACCCAACCTGCCCGATAAACATGAAACCACTATGGTTTGTCGCTATAGCCGATAGAGCGACAAGCGCTGGAGAAACTGATCTTTGTGCAGTGAAATAATCTGTGACGGTATTCTCACTTTTGCGAAGTGACGCAAAACCAACAATACAAAACAGAAATAGAAAAAAACCTAAGACAGCAAGAGTCATTTTAAATTTTATATACCTCTGTTTCGATTTGATAGAAGCCAAGGCCTGCGCCCGGACCAATCTGATTATAACGGATTGCTTGAAGTACACACTCAGTTCTATTTGCAGCGTTCAATTTTGCAGACGCATTTTGAATATGAGCAACCACCGTGCGTTCGCTAATTTTCAGGACCTTGCCTATTTCATCTGATGTTTTGCCTAATGCTGAAAGTGACAGCACCTCACGTTCACGCGCAGTTAACTCACCTTCACGTGTATTATTTAATGCTCCGAACTCCCGGAGCTTTGCGAATAAACACTCAATAAGGCAACTGAGAAGCGATTGATCATACCTACAATTCCCTACTAGCTGTTTATTTTCAATCATACCCTGATATGGGCTGATAGTTGTGACAACAACACCTTGAAAGAAACTGTTCGAAATATGCGGAATGACCAAAATATCACGTTCTTCATCAGGAAGCCCAGCAGCGATTGCTAAACCAGATGAATGACAAAATTGTCTTCTAAGAATAAATGGGCTTGGCCAATCGATGGCTTTTTGAATGATAAGATCAGATGTTTCTGGTCTAAAATCCGCTCCATGGATCTTATGCAACCAATCGCAATAAAGTATTGATGGCCCGAGCTTCTTTTGCGGCATCGGTATCCCAGTGACCAGAAGATGTGTTGAGCCAAATATCTTAAGCGTTTTCTTGAGTGTTATAAATACAGCCTCCGCTGATTTTGCATCCTTCAGATTCGAAATTGCATTCAAAAGAAGATTACTATGACCCATTTTTCTATAAGTTCCGCATTTTTGTTGAAGCCATTGGGGCAAACCCCGATCATTTCAGACAGCCCACAATACATAACGAAATCAAAAATATTTGGACTTTGAATAGTTTATGATCAAATGCTGATTATTTATGAAATCTTGCATACAAGAGCTTTTCTCTTGCATCGGTTATACATTTAGCTATGAGCAAATGACTTTATTTTATGAAAAAATAACAAACTAAGATGGTTTGCCGGTCCCAAAAAAAATAAGATTACTAATTTTTTTTATTGCGATAAATGGTATCAATAATTATTATTGTTTCGGGGCTGTTAATAGTGTGACGGGGGCTGTTATCAGAATAAAACCACTTTCAGATCGCAATACAAGCTCTGAATTAGACATAGAAGTTTCGCCAAGTGAAAAGGTAGAAATCATTAATCCTCGTTTTAAACTAAGCGGGGAACGTCTTGCTTTTGATGATGGTTTTTTGCTTTCCCATGGCAGACTAAGCACCTCCGAAAGCGTTGAAGTTGCAGGGATTTCTCCAGCAGAAACAGATTTTCAACTCTATTGTCATATTAGCGGTAAAAGCAGTTTTGAAAGTAACGGTTTTGCACCAATTAATTTCAACGAAGCAAACGTCGCCCTATTTAGAAGGGGTAAAAAATCAAGTGGAATTTCTACAATTGCAATGGGTGAAACAGTGAACTGTTTTGAGTTAAATTGCTCAACTGAACGATTGATGGAATGGTTTGATCAAGACCCGCCGAAATCTTTAAAGCCAATGCTAAGTGGAGAATTTTCATCGGGCCTTCATATACCCTTACCGACATCAAACATCTATTTTCAGATGTCCGACATCCTTCGTGTTAATTTATTTACAGATAAAATCCAAAAATTGGCCTTAGAAGGATTGGCACTGCAAATGTTTGCATCGTATTTTTCTTTTCTAAGCGATGAGAAATTGCGTGACTTGCCTGGCCTTTATAGCAAGGAAGAGCGAGTAGCACACCAAGCAAGGGAAATATTGTTAAGCGATTTATCATCACCACCGAGCCTCAGTGAGCTTTCAAGAGCGGTGGGAATTGCGCCGCGCCGATTGAATATAGCTTTTAAAGAAGTCTTCGGTGAAAGTGTCTTTCAGACCTTATCAAATGCAAGGCTTGATGTGGCCAGAACAGAACTCACATTGGGCTACTCAACGATAAAGGAAGTCGCGTATGCAGCAGGGTATAACCATGTCAGCAATTTTTCCGCTGCCTTTAAAACCCGATTTGGCATTTCACCAGCTAAAGTAAAGCCAAAACGTGAAATTTATTGAATAGCAGCTCGTCGGGCGGGGCCGGGACATGACATCAAAGAAAAACAAGAAAATTCATATCTCGTGGATGTTATTCGACAACGCAACCGTCGGTTTTTTCACACTTGTTCTTATCTTTATATATGGCCCATATTTTGTAGCCAACGTCGCTTCATCACCCAAATCAGGTCAAGAGATTTGGGGCTTCACGATAGGTGCAGCAGGAATTTTCGTCGCACTTTTATCCCCGGTTTTAGGCGCCATTGCGGATGTATCGGGACGACGAAAGATATGGCTTTTGGCTTTTTCAACTTTGTTAGTTGGTGGATTATTGCCGCTTTATTTTTTCAAACCATTTCATGATATTCCAATGCCAGTTTTTTGCATCTCATTAATGTCGGCATTCATTGGCGTGCGACTAGCCACATCCTTTACAAATGCAATGATACCACAAATTGTGGATTTAAATGTAGCGGGACGTTTGTCTGGCAACGGTGTCGCTATCGGAAATACTGGCAGTTTATTCCTTATTCTATTGGTACTTGGTTTCATGGTTGCAGATCCCTTTAGCGGGAAAACACTACTGGGTGTGAGCCCGATATTGGGAATTGATCCGACAGAACTTCAAGGCGAACGCTTAACGCCGATACTGGCAGCGGTTTGGTACATGATTTTTGTAATTCCGTTATTTTTATTTATACCTGATTCAAAACCCATTGAGCGGGAACAAAACCCAGTTTCAAAAGGTCTTAAAAACCTTTATCGCACGGTCTCCAATCTCCACAAAAGACCATCATATTTCAAATTTCTTTTAGCCGTTGTTTTTTATCGAAATGGTATTAGTTCCCTATTTGCATTTGGAGGAATATACGCGGCGGGAGTTTTAAAATTATCGGTTTTATATATCGGCATTTTTGGAATTTTAGCCATCTTATTTGGCGCAATTGGCGGTTGGATTGGTGGTCGGCTCGATCAAAGATACGGGGCAAAAAACATCGTATTGGTATCACTTCTAGCTTTGAACTTGTGCTGTGTAATTGTCGTATCAGTCACACCCAACAGCATCTTTTTTATCTTCACTACCACCTCAGAGGATACAGCAGCTGTTATTTATTTAACAATGGGTGCTTTAGCTGGCGCTGCTAGCAATTCCGCGCTCGCATCATCTAGAACGCTGTTGGTTAGACATATATCGGAAAAAGAAGCGACAGAAGCATTTGGAATTTACGAATTGGCAAGTCGTTGCACTGCTTTTACTGGACCCATTGCAGTGGCGTTTGTTACCAGCTTATCTGATAGTCAGCGCGTCGGCATAGTACCAATTATACTATTACTAATTATTGGTGTTATAATTCTCTCACAAGTAGACCGGAAATAGTTTGCGAGAGGAAATAGACTAGATTGTCGTTTGGCGATGGATATTCATCCATAATTTTCATTAAAACCTGACAGAAATCATTACAATTTTTCGGCGCAGTTTGATGTCAACCTTTATTCAAAGCGCGATCAAGGTGGGTATATCCGCCATCAACAAAATGCCATTGTCCTGTTGTATGACCCGCCCGATCGGACAATAAAAACACAACTGCGTTTGCCAACTCCTCGGTTAATGTCATTCGGTTACCCAAGGGAATGCGGTTCAGAATTTTTTGAAGCTCAACATCGGGCTCACCCATTCTTTCCAAACAGCGTTCATATAATGGTGTCATACTTTCGGCAGGTATAACGGCATTCACGCGTATGCCATCATCTGCAAGATCTGCAGCCCATTCGCGCGTTAAGCTCAGTTGCGCGCCTTTGGCCGCACAATATGCTGATGTACCGCCTTGACCCGTTAATGCTGTTTTAGAAGATATATTGACGATAGAGCCCGACGATTGTTTCAAATATGGCAAACACAGATGCGCCATCGTGTAATAATGGGTTAGGTTGTTTTCAATGGATCGACGAAAGGCATCAGGCCCCGCATCCAATCCAACAGCATCATTTGCGCCTGCGTTATTTACCAAACCGTAGATGCTGCCAAATTTTTCCACCGTTTTCAAAACAGCATTCTCGCAATCAGCATCATTGGTGAGTTCCGTTAATATGATTTGCGCATTAGAGTTTAAGTCTAAAAGCCGATCCTTAAACTCCTGATCTGGTTCCCGCCGTGTGAGAACAACGGGAATAGCATCCTCCTGCGCCAATACAGATGAAATTGCAGCGCCAATTCCTGAAGCACCGCCTGTGACAATGACAACTTTGCTCTCTAATCCTAAATCCATTTTAACTGCCTCTAAATTGATATTGGCTCAATGAGTTTGCCTTCATCTCGATTGAAAATCCAGGAGAATTCGGCGGCATATAAGCTGCGTTCTCAATCACACAAGGATCAATAAAATGTTCGTGTAAATGATCCACAAATTCTATGACCCGCCCCTCGCGAGTGCCAGATATGCATAAATAATCTATCATAGAAAGATGCTGCACATATTCGCAAAGTCCAACGCCCCCAGCATGTGGGCATACCTTTAAATCATATTTCGCAGCCATAAGCATAACAGCGAGGATCTCATTCATACCGCCAATACGACAGCTATCGATTTGCACCACGTCAATCGCACCACGCATGATCAACTGCTTAAACACGATCCGGTTTTGACACATCTCCCCGGTGGCAACTTGAACCGGTTTAATTGCATTACGAATTTTACGATGGCCTTCAATATCATCTGGACTAGTAGGCTCTTCAATAAACCACGGATTGACAAAAGAAAGCTCTTTGACCCAATCAATAGCTTCATCCACTTCCCAAACTTGATTGGCATCTATCATTAAATTGATATCAGGCCCGCATTCATCTCGCGCAATCTTTAGCCTGCGAATATCGTCATCTAGATCTCTGCCAACCTTCATTTTCACATGCTTAAATCCGGCATCAACCGCCTCGCGACACAATCGGCGGAGCTTATCATCATCATAGCCCAACCACCCGGCAGATGTTGTATAACACGGATAGCCCTCAGCCCTGAGGGTAGCAATGCGCGATTGTTTATCATTGGCAAGCTTGGAAAGATGTTCGAGCGCCCATTCGGGTGTGATGCAATCCGTCAAATATCTAAAATCGATGCACCGCACTAGCTCCTCAGGTGACATATCACATACGAGTTGCCATACCGGTTTCTTCTCAATCTTAGCCCACAAATCCCAAACTGCATTCACCACAGCACCCGTTGCCAGATGAATAGCACCTTTGTCCGGACCAATCCAACGCAGCTGGCTATCAGATGTAATGTGGCGCCAAAACCGCCCCATGTCTTCTGCAACCCAATCCATATCCAAACCAATCACAAGCGGTTTAAGAGCCTCAATGGCTGCGACGCAAATTTCATTGCCCCGTCCGATTGTAAAGGTCAGACCATGACCTTCTAAATCACCATCCGTTTTTAAAATAACATAGGCGGCTGAATAATCAGGATCCGGGTTCATCGCATCAGATCCATCCAAAGAATCTGAGGTGGGAAATCTCACATCAATTGTGTTCAAATCTATTATTTTAGTCATGAGGTCCAACCAATTACATGTTGTGTTTGTGTCCCCAGCCCATCAATACCGAGCTTCATTAGTTCACCGCCCTTGAGATAAACGGGAGGTTTTTGCCCCATGCCAACGCCCGGCGGAGTGCCTGTTGATATGATATCGCCCGGTTGCAGGCTCATAAATTGAGAGCAATAAGAAACCAAAAACGGAACTTTATAAACCATTGTAGATGTGTTGCCATTTTGATAGCGCTTTCCATCAACCTCACACCACATTGAAAGATTATCAACGTCTTCAATTTCATCTTGTGTGACAAGCCACGGACCTGTCGGCCCAAACGTGTCGCAACCTTTGCCCTTGTCCCAGGTACCTGAGCGTTCGATTTGAAATTCACGTTCAGATACATCGTTGATCAGACAATATCCCGCAACATGCGCAAGCGCATCTTGCTCGCTGACATAGCGGCATGTCGAACCGATTACGACACCAAGCTCGACTTCCCAATCTGTCTTTGAAGAATGTTTTGGAATATGCACATCATCGTCAGGACCGATAACAGCCGACGTCCACTTGTTAAATATGACAGGCTCTGGCGGGATTTCCATTCCGGCTTCCGCTGCATGATCGGCATAGTTCAATCCAATACAGATAAATTTTCCAATATTGCCAACACAAGCACCTAATCTAAGGTCCTTTTGTGGCGCGCCATTGACGATGGGTAACTCTGAGACATCGAGCGCGCGCAGTTTATTAAGGCATTGTGGGTTTAACGCGTTCCCGGCAATGTCATCTATATGCGCGGACAAATCTCGTACTTGTCCGTCCATATCTAACAAGCCAGGTTTTTCCTGGCCCGTTGCTCCATATCGCAACAGCTTCATTTTAATTTTCCCAGCGTTTAAAGAGATAAGTATTGGGTTTGGCGGCACTTCGCCAAACCCATTATTTATGATTAATCGTACAAGACGGCCTTGATTGTAGGATCGTCGATATTGGATTTGTCATACCAGTAAAATCCTGTATCAACATGCTTATCAAGTGTTTCACCTTTTGAAGCAGCAATACCAGCTTTGACCACTTCATAGCCAATACCAACTGGGTTTTGTGTAATTGCACCTGCGATTGTTCCGTCACGGATCGCATCTGTTTGTGCTTTACCAGAATCGTAACCAACAACTACAACATCAGAATTGGTCTCTTTTTTACCAATAGCAACACCGATCGCTGACCCTTCATTGGTTCCAAAAATACCCTTCAAATCAGGATAAGCTTGAAGCAAAGTTTTGGTAATTTCAGCAGATTTCAAATGATCTCCGCCACCATATTCAATCGCAACAATTTCAACATCACCATGAGCCGCTTTGATTTGATCAACAAATCCATCGCGACGTTCAATACCTGTTTGACTAGTCTGGTCAAATGACACAATGGCAACTTTGCCCGCACCACCAATTAGTTCAGCCATTTTATCAGCAGCTAAAGCCGCAGATGCCAAGTTATCTGTTGATGCTGTTGTCAGTGGGATGTCGCTTGCAACACCACTATCAAATGCGATGACGGGAATGCCATCACTCTGGGCACGTTTTAGCAATGGAACTGTCGCCTGACTATCAATAGCAGCAATACCCAAAGCTGTTGGCTTTTTTGAAATAGCTGCAGAAATCATGTCCATCTGACGGTCAACCGCACCTTCTCCATCTGGCCCCTCAAAAGTGACTTCCGCACCAAATTCTTCTGCAGCTTGTTCGGCACCAATTTTAACGGCTTGCCAAAACTGATGCTGAAAACCTTTAGAAACCAAAGCAATGTAAGGCTTGTCTTCAGCAAATGATAAAGTCGTGCTGCAAGCAAGTGTAGTGGCTGCTAGCAATCCAACAATCGTTCTTCTCGTGAACATATGTTCCTCCCTTTTCATGGTTTGAGAGCCTAATAAAACAAAGACCCCCGGCTATGGTTCTGCTCGGCGATTTGTCAAAACTGACATAAAAACTGAGCTAAGCAGAATGTTCAAAGCGCTCTACAGAACGCTTCAAATTACGAATTCCCTCTTCTCAACTGATCGGCATATACAGCCATAATGATGATTGATCCTGTGACCACGATCTGCCATTCCTGCGGCACAGACAAAATACGAAGGCCGTTGGCGACAACACTTATGATCAAGGCGCCAATGATGGTTCCAAGCATGGTACCTTTACCGCCGCTTAGAGATGTTCCACCGATCACCACTGCTGCAATCGCATCAAGCTCATAACCCTGCCCAATGGCTGGTTGCGCGGAATTAATGCGTGATGCCAACAAAATCCCAGCAACAGCACAAATGCCGCCTGCAAGCGAATAGACAATGATCTTCCAACGGTCGATATTAATACCGGATAAGCGCAGTGCTTCTTCATTGCTGCCAAGCGCAAAAATGAAGCGACCCAAAATGGTTCGTGTCAAAATAAAAGACGCAAGTATCGCCACAAGAAATAGGATCAAAACCCCGTTTGGTATCGGCATTGCTGGAATAAAATACCCAATGATTGAACCGGTTGAGATCTCTGAAAAACCCTCTGTGTCATTGAAATAAATTGGACGACCGCCACAAATTGCAAGCGACAGACCTTTATAAACAAGCATCATGCCAAGGGTTGCAATGAACGGTGGGATTTTAAGCTTAGCGACAAAAAAACCTGACAATGCACCGCTTAAAAAGCCTGCAAGCAATGCACCAGGTATACCGATATAGATCGGCAGTCCTAAATTGGTCAGCAAGACACCCGCAACGACTGCACAGAATGTCATGAGTGTTCCAACCGATAAATCAATCCCAGCAGTTATGATGACCAAGGTCGCAGCAATTGCTAAAACTCCGTTCACCGACGTTGCTTGGAGAATTGAGATAAGATTGGTTGTTTGAAAAAAGTTTGGTGACGCCAGACTAAAGCCAATCAAAAGGATGATTAAGCCACTAAACGCCCACAACCGATGTTGATTTCGCTTCAAGCTCGCAAAAAATGTATTTGAAATCTCACTCATATCGCAGCTTCACTCACTTCTTCTGATTTTTAGTATTTGATTGCATTGTTTTTGTCGCAAGATGCATAATCTCTTCCTGCGATGCATGTGCTGGTAAAAACCCGGTCAATCGGCCTTCACACATCACCGCAATTCGATGGCTAATTCTTAGAACCTCGGGCAGCTCCGAAGAAATCATGATGATAGCCTTCCCCGCCGCAGCGAGCTCCTTAAGGATCTTATAGATTTCGTTTTTGGCACCCACATCGATGCCCCGCGTTGGCTCATCGAAAATGAGAACATCGCAATCTCTTAGCAGCCATTTGGCGATAACAACTTTTTGCTGATTGCCACCAGAAAGTAAGCGTACTTCCTGCCGCTCAGATGGTGTTCGAATATCTAGTTTTTTGATAAAGTCTTTGGCGGTGTGCGCTATTTTCGCGTCATCTAAAATCCCTGCCAATCCTCCAAATCGGCTGATACTCGGTATGGCCACATTGGTTTGAATGTCCATGCCCAAGACAAGACCAAAATGCTTCCTGTCTTCAGAGAGATATCCAATCCCAGCTTTCACCGCATCACTTGGTGTATCAATATCAACGCGACGGCCATCGATATAAATGTCGCCGCTATCTCGTTTGTCGGCACCAAATATGACACGCGCCACTTCAGTTCTACCTGCCCCCATCAAGCCTGCAAAACCAAGTATTTCGCCTTTTCTGACAGAGAAACTGACATCTTTAACAACCTTCCCACGGGATAGATTTTTAACTTCAAGAGCAATCTCAGCATCAGAAGTATCGGGGAATTGTTCTTTTTCTAAAACCAATTCCCGTCCAACCATCATCGAAATGATGGTTTCAATCGATGTTTCATCACTAATGCATGTACCGACATATTCACCATCACGCATAACAGTGATGCGATCTGAAATTCGTTTGATCTCATCCATCTTGTGACTGATATAAACAACACCCACACCGTCGTTTCGCAGCTGCTCAATGATACGGAATAGTTCAGCAATTTCCGCATCATTTAACGCGGCTGTCGGTTCATCCATAATCAATATTTTCGACCGGTAAGACAGCGCTTTAGCAATCTCGACCATTTGCTGTTTTGCAATCGTCATCGTGCCCACTTCAGCGCGAACATCCATTGATACGTTCATGCGCTCAAAAATATCAGCAGCATCTTTGTTGAGGCGTTTTTCATCTAAAATGCCGAGGACGTTTCGTGGCTCGCGCCCAATGAAGATGTTTTGCGCTACTGTCAGATCGTTCATCAAGCTCAGTTCTTGATGAATAATTCCCACGCCAGCATCTTGCGCTTCGCGCGGCCCACTAAATTCAGCAGTCTGACTGAGAACTGTCACTTCGCCGCTATCGCGCACATAAACACCCGAAAGTATTTTCATCAGTGTCGATTTTCCGGCACCATTTTCACCCATTAGGGCGTGCACTTCTCCTTCACGCAAACTAAACTCAACATTCTTGAGTGCATGGACCCCAGGAAACCGCTTCTCGATACCTTTCATATTTACAAGTACGTTCATGGCCTAGACATCCAATCCATAAAATTGCAGGGCTGTATGGGACAAGACTGCGTCTTGATCTGGCTGACCCAAGTCCTCTAAAAGCTTCATCGTAATTTCATTCCAGCAATCATAACCTCCCGCTAGTCGCACCACTGGCCAATCAGACCCCCACATGATCCGGTTTGGACCAAATGTTTCGATGAGAAGATCAAAAAGAGGTTTCAAAATGTCGTAAGCGTCCGCTCGCTGCCAAGATGCCATCTCGGTCAAAAGACCAGAGAGTTTGCAAAAAGCATGGGTTTGATTGCCGATGGCAGCAATCTTTTCAAAAGTATGCTTCAACTCATCTGAACTTGCCGTTGCAAATTGTGGTTTTGCACAATGGTCAATCACAATTGGAAGATCTGGATTTTCATGACAGAATTGCAAAATAAGATCTAGATGGCGCGGTTTGATAAGCGCATCGAACCGAAGCTCTTTCATCGCCAATTGCTGCCAAACCTTTCTGTCAGGAATCTCGCGCAACCAATCAGTATCTTCGATATCCTGCAGCATGGGCCGGATACCCTTAAAATAAGGGTTTTCAGCATAGCTGCTAATGGTATCTAGAACACTATTGCTTGATAAATCCACCCAACCCACAACGCCTTTTATCTGAGGATTTCTCTCTGCGATTGTGAGCAGAAAATCAGTTTCTTCTTCAGTCGCCGCTGCCTGAACAAGAACAGCGTCAATGATATTAGAACTTTGCGATGCTTCAATTAGATCAGCGATTTCAAAATCTTTAGCGATCTCTTTCAACGCTGGATCTTTGACGTCCATCCAATGATAGTCGCCACGCGAAAGAGACCATAAATGACAATGCGCATCTACTCTTGGTGCCATATCTGATGAGCTAACTTGAACAGGCATTAGATTGTCACCCCACCATCAATTGACATGGCTTGACCGGTGACAAAACAGCTTTCATCAGAAAGGAGATAAGTAACAAGCGGTGTAATATCATCAACTGTTGCAAGGCGCCCAACAGGCTGGCGTTTTATGAAATCTATTTCCGCTTGAACGGGATCATCTGCCTGCGCAATCCGACCTCGCAGCGATGGTGTGTCGACCGTTCCGGGACAAAGAGCATTACTGCGGACGCCCTTGTCGACAAAATCAATTGCAATAGATTTCGTAAGACCAATAACAGCAGCCTTGGTTGCACCATAGGCAGCTCTACTTGCAAAACCTTTTATGGATGAAGCCATCGATGCCATATTTAAGATCGACACTGATCCAGTTGTCTCTGCACGTTTTAACATGCCCGGCAAAAATGCTCGGCAAGTGCGGATCATAGAGCTGACATTGATATCGACGTTCAATTCCCAAACATCGTTGGAGACATCCAATATTGTTCCATGATGAACGATGCCAGCGCAGTTAAATAGACCATCGATAGACTGAAATTCTGAAGCTAGCTCGTCGATCGCATGCGTATCACGAACGTCTAAAACTCTCGTTTCGATCGCAGGGAACTCGTCCTGCAAATTGGAAAGTGCATTTGAATCGTTATCCGTGGCAACAACCAACGCGCCCTCATTCAAGCATGCAATCGCGCTTGCTTTCCCCATCCCGCTTCCTGCAGCGGTTATGAAGATGGTCTTCCCATCCAGCTTCATGGTCATAGGTCCTCCCAACCTAATACACAAACAATATTTGTATATGAATTAATTATTCATATATGAAAAATGATGTCAATAGGTTGTTGACAACAAATGAAATCTTAGGGCAAAAGTGAGGTCTGGGAGACGCCATGACCAAGAAAGAAAATGAAGATCGCTACAGAGCGCCGGCACTCGATAAAGGCCTTGATATATTAGAGCTTTTAGCGACACAGCCAAGCCCGATGACAAGAAGTGAAATCGTCAAAACGATGGGAAGAAGTCCCAGTGAAATTTATCGTATGATTGAGCGTCTTGTGGTGCGTGGATATGTAACAAGGTCGGCAGGTGGCGATCGTTATGCACTTAGCATGAAACTGTTTTTGCTTGGTTCCGCGCACCCGCCAATGCAGCGTTTAATCTCATATGCACAACCATTATTGGACAGATTTTCCAATGATACTTTGCAATCTGTGCACTTGGCCGTGCCAGATAAAGGCTATGCCATTGTAGTTGCGCAAGCAAGTGGTCCAGCCAACTGGGAATTTAGATTACGCGTCGGCGCTGAACTTGATTTAATTGAAACCGGTTCAGGTCGAACACTGCTAGCCTTCCAAGATCAGCTAGGCCTTGAGAAACTCTTTGCAGTGGGCGATCGACCAAAACTAAATTTATTGAAAACTGAACATGAGTTACAGAAAGAACTTACAGATATCGTCAGGGACGGTTTCCGCTTGCAGGAAAGTGGGCAATTGGTTGGCGTGACTGACATCTCAGTTCCAGTTTTAGGCTCCGATGGCAACGCTTTTGGCGTTTTAACTTGCCCATACATTGAGCGCATCAAACCAGGCTCGGCCATTGAAGTTCGCCAAACTATACAAGATACAAAAACATTACTTTTAGAGCTTTCAAGCAAAATATCACTTGGTTGAAGATGATGCTGATGCCCACAGTTTATAGTCCGGTCTCACAAGCTCTTAAATTGAAAAAGGGGCTTGCGCCCCCTAATCTAGCTTCAATTAAAAACGAAGTGGTATTAGCCATTAATCCAAGCGTTGACCGTATCCATATTATCTGCAACCCATTCTTGAGCCACATCACGCGGGTCAAGACCATCGCCATTAATTGACAAAATCCAACCATTAATCGCGTTAGGGTCTAACTTGATATTTGACAACATTTTCGCAACAGCGGGGTTACGTGTTTCCAATGTTTTGGAATAAGCAACATAAACACTTGCGACAGAACTCGCACATGAGAATGTGGACACTTCCAACCAATCTTCAGCCTCTAGATCAACTTTTTCGCAACCTTCTGTGCGTGCAGGCTCTTCAACCGCAGACAGATCATATTCCGCGAACATAGCTTCAGGTGTCCAACGATAGAACAATGCCGGCTCGCCTTTGGCATAAGCTGCTTTTAGCTGACCTTTAAAGGCAGCTTCAGTGATATCTGCCGCTTCCCAAAGTTCATCCAAACCATAGCTTTTGAATTTGACTTTCCATTGCTTAGTCGATTTCCAACCGATTTCGCCAGCCCAATATTCGCCTTTTCCGTTTCCATCTGAATCAAATAATAGCGCAACTTCAGGCTTCTTCATATCTTCAATAGAGGAAAGTTTGTCGGTCATATATGACGGCACATAAATACGCTGTGTACCTTCATAAGGCGTATTGACGGCGACCGTTGCTGAACCGTCGATATATTTATCCCAAAGGCCAGCACGACTTGGCATCCAGAAATCTGTATAGACATCGATGGAACCATCGCCTTTATCCATACCAGCTGCAATAATCGAGCCGTCAGACATTCCCTCTACAATTTCAGCTTCCATACCCATTGGGCCAGTTATGATTTCTTGGATTACAAAGCCAATTGCCTTTGCGCCTGTCCACGTCAAGTCAGAAATTGTGACCTTTGCATCTGCAGCCAAACCCGCAGTCGTGGAGCCAGCTATAAGCGCAGAACTAAGCGCCAGTGATTTTAATAGTTTCATGTTCACACTCCTTTGTTATAGATGTTCATCGCGCCACTGAATTGACGCGCTGAATTTTTTAATCACGAATTTTATTCGCTTTCTGCACAACGCTGTCGATCATCATCGCCAGAAGTGCAATTCCAAATCCGGCCAAAAGACCGCGTCCTGTTTCCGCATTGTTCAAAGCTTCAACCACGATGAAGCCCATACCCCCTGCACCAATGAATGCAGCGATCACAACCATCGCAAGGCTCATCATCACCACCTGGTTCATGCCTGCCATAATAGATGGCAGAGCGAGCGGCAGTTCGACTTTTGTTAAGAGCTGTCTTGGGTTTGCGCCAAATGCCAGCGCCGCTTCCTTTGTATTTTCCGGCACGTGCTTGATACCAAGCGCTGTTAAACGCACCATTGGCGGCATGGCAAATATCACCGTTGCTAAGATCGCCGGTGGCTTGCCAATCGAAAAGAACGCGATTGCCGGCAAGAGATACACAAAGGATGGAATGGTCTGCATAACATCAAGGATTGGGGTGGTAATGGAATTTCCTCGGTCAGATTTCCCAACCCAAATGCCCAGCGGCAGCCCCACAATGGTACAAATCACAGTAGATGCAACCACCAATGACATTGTGTCCATCGCCGTTTGCCAGAAATCAAACATCGCAATATAAAATAGCGATGCAACGGCAAATATCGCCGTTCGTCGTCCCGCCATTTTATAGGCAATAAAGACGAGCACCAACATAGTCACTGGCCATGGTGTACCGACAAAGACAGCCTCAATGGCATTTAGCATTGAATTTAAGAATGCTGTTATTTGATCAAAAACAGAACCATAGAAGATCGTTGCATATTGAATGCTGTCATCAATACTTTGAGACATATATCTATTCAGGTTAAATGGTGGTGCACCTTCACGCGCAGGTGTGCGGATTTCAACATAATTTCCACTGTCATCTTTGCGATAATTGACCGTATCAGGTCTATCAATCCAGATTAATGTGGGGAATTCACCCATGACAGCACAATTAAATCTATCTTGGAATGGAATCTGCTCACCTTGCTCAATAAGGCGATCCTGCTTAATACAAGCGCGTTGTTCGGGCACAAACTGTGTTGAACGATAAATTGTCAGCGGCAGAATAAGAGCTGAAATCACCGCAACAATGACCAATCGGGACAGCACAAAACTGCTCGGAGTTTTTTCATCGGTACGCCAGCGCGCATATTGATTTGCATAAAATCTGTCTGCAAACCAGGCAAATAGAATTCGACCCAACACGAAAGTTAAAATGGCCATTAAGATATGATTGCTTGACCAACCTTCGTAACGATCCAACAAATATACCTTGTCATCCTGACCGATATATTCACGGGCTTTTTCAGCATATTTGAAATAGAGCGCGAGATTGACCATCGCGACCAGGTCAATCACAAATCCAATCGTGAAAAGTAGCCAATTCCCGCGCAGTCCTGCCCAAACAAAACTACCTAGGAGAGCAGCGTAGTTAATATGTGTTTTGGGCAAAATGGATTTTTGGATTTTGAGAAATTTGTCTGCATAATAATCGCTGTTTTGACCAGCGAAATCTTTGAATTGTTTTAGATCATCTTGAGACATGATTACACCTCACCTTGAATTCCGCGTAAAAGCGCGTCTTTGGTGACGATCCCAACGGGTTTGGAATCTGACATGATTACGATTGGATTGTCCTGCCCAACAGATACGCCAACCAATGCGTCCAAATCATCATCAGGCGTTGCTTGCGGGCATTTATCTAATGCGGGAAGCTTTTTGACTTCCTTCTCATATTGTTCAACCGGCTGCATAACTGTGTGTGCGAAAATCAGTTTTAGTTTCGATATTCCGGCAACAAAATCTGCGACATAATCATCTGCCGGCTCTGTCACGATTTTTTCAGGCGTTCCGATTTGTACAATCTCACCATCTTTCATAATGGCAATGCGCGAACCCATTCGGATCGCCTCATCCAAATCGTGCGTGATGAATAATGTCGTCTTCTTCATCGTTTTGGATAGATCCAAAAACTCATCTTGAAGGCCACGTCTAATTAAAGGATCGAGCGCAGAAAATGGTTCGTCCATTAATAGAATATCGGGGTCAGCTGCCATCGCACGCGCCAAACCAACACGCTGCTGCATACCACCTGATAAATCAGCAGGTAAACGATCGCCGTAACCTTGCAGGCTCACAAGCCCTATCATTTTGTCAGCAATTTCAGATCGCGTGAACGCATCGACATTTCTAAGTTCAAGTGAGAAAGCGATGTTATCGCGCACGGTACGATGCGGTAAAAGCGCCATATTTTGGAAGACCATACCAATCTGATTGGCGCGCATTTCTCTTAAATCTTCAGATCCAAGATTTCCTACATTGGTGCCATTGATTAAAATCTCGCCGTAAGTTGGCTCAATCAACCGGTTTATGTGGCGCACAAGGGTGGATTTACCGGAACCGGAAAGTCCCATAATGCAAAATACTTCACCTTCGCCTACGCTTATTGATACATCCCGGACGCCTACAACACATTCATAGCGCTCCAGCACCTCAGCTTTAGAAAGATTTTCTTTTCTCACGGCTTCCATGGCTTCCGAAGCACGTGCGCCAAATATCTTCCAGACGTTGTTACAAACAACTACATCAGATTTTCTATCGCTAGTGTCTTTATTCAAGCTCTTGCCTTCTCTCTTTTCGGGTCAATAAAGGGAATTCCTGTTGTTACGCAGGGAAGCCTTTTCATGTGCCCATCGAGTTTGCCCACTTCCAATTCTGTTCCAAATTCTGAATTCTCAACAGCAATCCGCGCCATTGCGATAGCATGCCCCAATTCCGGCGAGGTGCAGGCGCTTGTCACCACACCCACTTGCTCTCGTCCAAGAAAGACTGGATCGCCATGATGGGGCGCTTCATTGCTGTTAAATTTCAAGCCAACCAATTCTCTGCGGATTGCGGATTGGTTGCGTTCGAGTGCTGCTTTGCCGACAAAATCTGGCTTCTTGAAATCAACCGCAAATCCAAGACCGGATTCAATCGCGTCCACATCACCGCCAAATTCCGCACCAGAAATCATCAAGCCTGCTTCTATCCGCAACATGTCAAGCGCGTGGCCACCCATAGGTTTTAAGCCATAAGGTTCACCAGCTTTCATAACTGCGTCCCAAATTTCAACCGCGTCGGTTTCATCGCAGAAGATTTCGTAACCCAATTCACCGGTGAAACCTGAACGACACAGCATAAACAGAGAACCATCACGATCATGAATGCGGGCAATTGTGAAACCGAACCATTTTAGGCTTTCAACATCAGGTCGATATGGATGCGTGAAGACAAGATCTTTTAAAATGTCTCTCGACTTTGGCCCCTGCAATGCAAGGTTTGCCATCTTGTGTCCAATGCTGAGGACCTTAACTTCCAAACCCAACAATTCTGCCTGCTCTCTAAGATGAAGCGCTGAATTATTTGAACCTGAGAACCATCTGTAAACATTTGGTTCAATGCAAAACAAAGTTCCGTCATCAAGCACGCTGCCGCGTTCATCGCAAATCAGGGCATAAAGTCCACGATGAACGGATAATTTGGAAATATTGCGCGTCAGACAGTGCTGCAATAATTCAAGCGCATCCGGTCCAACAATATCGTATTTGAACAGACCAGACATGTCCTGCAATGTCGCATGATTTCGACATGTCCAGTATTCTTCAATTGCACCAGTGGCGTCATAATGGGTCGGCATCCAGAGATCTCTCGCTGCATAAAAGCTTTTTGTTAATTGTGATGTTCGCGGGTGAAATGCAGAATGCTTTGTTAGCTGCTCTGCATCATCTGGCTGCGCCCGCCAAGCAACGGAATGCGTAATGGAACTATCCTCCTCGTAAATACGAACGTGAATATCTGTCGGATTCCATCCGTTCGTTGGGTCAATATCGTCTGGGCAAGCTGTGGAAACACCAACGAGATCCGTCAGCGCTTCAAGGACAATGTAATCCCCGGGTCGCGACCAAGGTTCGTCTCCGGAATAGACGTTTGACACCGCATCGATATTAGAATTCCAGAAAAAATTGATAGCCGGCCAGCCCTTGCGTGGCTTTATGCCAAAAGGCGCATAGGCGTGACTGATATTATCTGAGCAATTGATATGTCCGGGAAAACCCCGCTCCTCATATCCATATGCATTACAAGCTAAACCAAATGCATCATGGCGACCGACCGTGTCTCGGCGAACAGCTAGTAGTGGCGTAATATCTTGATCATAAAATTTGTCGTGAAGTCCAGGGGCCGGATAGGCACCACGTGCACACGTGCGTGTTACAGTGGAATCGATATAACGCTCTATCCCCTGATCAAGCGCTGATGCACGCATTGCCATAAAGTCAGAACATTGTTGACCTTCAACATCGATAATTTGCAGAAATTGGCCTTTTTTAAGTTCATAGGCTTTCGCGGTTCCAGCATCCACCCGCCATTCATCCACAATCTTACCCAGAGGGTCTGGCATATAAAAATCTTCAGATGCCTGTCCAGTCTCTTTGATTTCGACATGATATCTCGCACCGCCGCCGGTTTCGATATAGTCTTTTTCAATTGGAGCAATGAGAAAGAACAACGCGGAAGATGTAAACTTAAGCAGAAAAACATCTCCAGGTTTGGAGCCTTCATCAAAAACCTTAATGACTTCACTGTTTTCAAGCGCACCATCCTTCGCCTTAGCAATCGCACGCATCTGACGATCATCAAACAAAGCACAATCGAGCGACGTCATTTTCATTTCAGGAGTTTTAAACGGCTCGCATGTAAACTCTCGTTGACTGTCTAAAGAAGAAGTCATCCATGCAGCTTTGCCACCATCAACATTGGTGATGGATAAAAGCGCGCCTGCGGCAACTTTGATACAGCCAGCTTCACCTGCAAGAACATCAAGCCTTAAGCTTTTTTGCTCATTCAGACCTTGATATCGCCTCCGCCCGAAGGAGATATTTTTGTTATTTGCATCATGCAAATTTAACATTGGCTGCCCTTTTCATACGAAATCGTCATTGAAATTGACTGTTTATGTAACCGGTTACATATGCAGTTAAAATAATGTCAGCCACGGAGGCATTATGATTAAAATTCTATGAAACCGGTTACATATAACCATTTGTTTTTTTGTTGCGTCAAGCCCCAAAATAATATTTGTATGATTTTGGAGGCCCGCATTGACCAAGAAACTAGGAAGTATTCGCGATGTTGCAAAGGAGACAGGACTGTCTATTGCAACCATTTCACGTGTTATGAATGGCGCGACCAATGTAAGCCCAAAAACCCGAGAAAAGGTGCTGCTAGCATCCAAAAAACTCCACTATGTACCCAATCCTGCAGCGCGAACCCTGACCACCAAAAAAACCAAAATAATCGCGGCAATCATTCCAACCATCGAACACTCTGTTTACGCTAAATTCATTGCTGGTATGGAGCAAACATTGGCCAAACGCGGCTATTCACTGGTCTTTGCAATCTCAAATTCTGATGAAGATCAAGAAAAAGAAGCCGCGGAAAAGCTACTTGGAATGGGGGCCGAAGCGTTTGTTCTTTCAGGTGGACGCCATGATCCAGAATTGATTGAGCTGTTAACGCGTCGCGGTGTGCAATTTGTTTTCACGTCAATTTGGTCACCGGAAAGTGAAGTCCCCACAATTGGTTACGACAACTTTGCGCTCGCACGAAAAGCCATCCAATATCTAAGTGAAATGGGGCACCAAAATATTGCTGTGGTTCATGGGCCAGAAGTTCTAAGCGATAGAACAACGTTGCGAATAAAGGGTGCAAAATCTGCTGTTGTATCGGGGATAAAATTATCATTTTTTGAGGAAGAACTTAGTGTTGGAGGCGGAAAACTAGCAACCTATTCCATGTTGCAACATAAAACTAAATTTTCAGCTGTTCTTTGCCTATCCGATGTGATGGCCCTTGGCGTCTACACCGCGCTCTCAGAAAAAAGCCTTGTTGTACCTGATGACATATCAGTCATGGGATTTGATAACCTTGACTGGTCAGTTCACATCTCACCACCGCTCACGACTATAGACCTCCCAGCCCGTAAAATGGGTGAAGGTGCCGTTACATCATTAATGGATTATCTTGAAGACGGGTTACCAATTACCAGTAATTTCTTTGAAGCAAAAATTATTGAACGGGAATCCGTTAAAAAATTATAGGCCGACAACTGCGTTCGGTGCTTTGCATAAAAAGATCGATCTAAATTTTCAGGCCGCTTTTATCTTCCCATTTCAAAGCGAAGCTCGATAAATCTTAACGGCGTCATCATAAGTGACTTTGCGTGGATTATTGACCAATAATCGCGTTTGATTCATCGCATCATTTGCAAGTTTTTCTATATCATTTTCACCAATGCCCACATGTGCCAACCCTGCTTCAAGCCCCAATTCAACATTGAGTTGGCCCAAACGTTCGATAAATTCTGCTGCAATGAACGATGCTGATTGGTCAAGGTTGATAGTGGGGAAAACATGCGGGGCGAGCTCTGCATAATCCTGCGCGCACATCTCAGCATTAAAGCGCATAACATTTTGCAAAACGAGCGCATTGGATAATCCATGCGGCGCATGAAACAAACTTCCCACGGGATACGCAAGCGCATGCACCGCAGCAACGGGTGAATTAGCAAAGGCTTGCCCCGCCATCATGGATCCCAACAACATATTGGCACGCGCATTTTTATCATCTCCTTCAAACACGGCTGTACGAATGTTGGCACCCAATAGGTCAAGCGCGTGAAGCGCCAGCATTTTCGAAATTGGATTATTATTTGCACTTTTGGATGTATAGGCTTCGATCGCATGTACCATTGCATCAACCCCAGTTGCGGCCGTCACATGAGATGGCAATCCAAGCGTAAGTTCGGCATCAAGCAACGCAATATCTGGGAGAATTTTGGCCGACACAACACCTTTTTTCTCAGCCGTGCCAGTCGTTAGAATTGATATGCCAGTGACTTCAGATCCAGTGCCTGCTGTCGTTGGCACCAACAAAAGCGGAAGCCGTGAACCGGAGACTAAATTAACACCATACATATCATCAAGTGGTTGATCAGTTTTTGCCAAAAGCGCCACCATTTTCGCCACATCCATCGAGCTACCACCGCCAAATCCAACCACACAATTGCAGCCTTTATCTTTCGCAGTCTTGGCAGCTTTTAGAACACTTTCAGAACTTGGATCAGCAGACACGTCATCAAATAATGTAACGTCAAAACCACTGTTAGATAGGCTTTCAAGTGCCAGATCGGCGAGTTTTAACGACATAATGCCTGGATCTGTTACGAAGAATACGTGTTTTTGAGACTGTTCGATCTGAAGATCACTTATCAAATCGCCAAGTTTTGCAGCTCCACCAAACATCTGGCGAATAGAAGGAGTGGTGTTAAAAACAAAGTCATTCATCTTCATTAAATTATTCCGTTGATCTTAAGACGAATATTGAACATCGATTGTATTTAATGTCCAGTTTTCAAGGGAAAGTGCTCGCCATGCGACAATTTGTTTAGAACAATTCTAATTTTGCGACAGTCTGACACATAATTTTCAAGGCCCGAAATATTATATATACTGCAAGCTATCGGAGTACGGAATTATGGACCCATTTATATTATCTAGAATGCAATTTGGTGCAAACATCACCTTTCACATTCTCTTCCCCACCATCACAATTGCGCTTGGTTGGATCTTACTGTTTTTCAAGTATCGATATAATAAAACAGGTGATCACGCCTGGATGGACGCCTATTTCTTCTGGGTGAAAATTTTCGCTCTATCTTTTGCTATGGGTGTTGTATCTGGCATTACCATGAGCTTTCAATTCGGTACCAATTGGCCGGGTTTTATGGAAACCGTTGGCAATATTGCCGGCCCCTTATTGGCTTATGAAGTACTGACAGCCTTTTTCTTAGAAGCCGTATTCTTAGGCATAATGCTGTTTGGCTTTCGCCGTGTATCCAATCGGGTCCATACACTCGCAACATTTTTAGTTGCCTTTGGCACCACTATGAGCGCGTTTTGGATACTTGTGCTTAATTCATGGATGCACACACCGCAAGGCCATGAAATTATAGATGGTGTGGCGCATGCTACCGATTGGTTTGCAATCATATTTAATCCATCAATGCCCTATCGCTTAACACATATGCTTATTGCATCAGGTTTAACAGCAGCCTTCCTTGTAGCAGGCTTATCCGCACTAAGATGGTTGCTGGGTGACACAAGTGCTGCCATGTTTAAAGCGATAAAAACTGGTGTCACAATTGGTGCAATTTTAATTCCGCTGCAGATTTTCGCCGGTGATTTACATGGGTTAAACACGCTCGAGCATCAACCTGCAAAAGTCGCCGCGATGGAAGGCAATTGGGAAACCAGAGGCAATGTTCCGCTCGTATTATTTGCACTTCCGGATGAAGAGACACGCAGTAATAAATTTGAATTATCTGTGCCCAATGGCGCCAGTATAATCTTAAAACACGATCCAGAAGGCGTCGTACCTGGCCTTAATGACTTTGTGGCAGAGGATGGAACTGTTCTTCATCCACCTGTTGCTGCTGTATTCTGGGGCTTTAGGATTATGGTCGGAACCGGTTTTGCGATGCTGTTCTTATCTTGGATCGGTAGCTATTATCTTTGGCGGAAAAACACCTTTCCAAAACCCATCGCTTATCTGTTTGTTCCAATGGCGCTGTCAGGCTGGGTTGCCACCATTGCCGGCTGGTATGTAACAGAAATCGGTCGTCAACCATGGTTAGTCACCGGCGTGTTAAAAACCGCAGATGCTTTGGGTCCAATTGCGGGAGGAATGGTTCTATCAACCTTCATTACTTATCTTGCGACTTATGTCATATTGCTAGGGGCATACATCTTCGTGGTTGTCAGATTAGCCGTCAAAGCTGCAAAATCAGGTGATGAACGACCTCAACCGGGCGCAACAGGCAAGCCCGCAATGCCCGGCGCTGTTGCTAATCAAGCCAGCCTTCCTGCGGAGTAAACAAAATGGATATCACAACAATATACCCCTATCTCCCAATTATCTTTGCAGGATTAATGGGCATTTCAATTCTTGTTTATGTCATCTTGGATGGATTTGACCTAGGTGTTGGTATCTTATTTCCATTTGCACCGCAGTCAGAACGAGATCGCATGATTGCGTCAATCGGCCCGTTTTGGGATGCAAATGAAACATGGCTTGTTTTGGCAATCGGAATTTTGCTAGTCGCCTTCCCCGCTGCCCATGGAGAAATTCTCACGGCCCTTTATCTTCCCGTAACAATCATGCTCATTGGTTTGATTGCACGAGGTGTTGCCTTTGAGTTCAGAGCCAAAGCGCAAGCTAGCGAAAAGTGGTTATGGAACAGAGTATTCTTCACAGGTTCTCTCGTCACCGCGCTTAGCCAAGGCTATATGCTTGGGATTTATATTTTGGGCCTTCAAACAGGTTGGCAAGCTTTTGCATTTGGCGTGCTAGTTGCCGTGTGTTTAACGGCAACTTACGCAGCCATCGGCGCAGCTTGGCTGATCTATAAGACCGACAATGATTTACAAAAAATGGCAATCAACTGGATGAAAAAGGCACTCATTTTCACCCTTATTGGCATGGCTGCAATTTCAATCATCACCCCGCTGGCAAGCGATAGAATATTTGCAAAATGGTTTGCGATCCCTGAGATCATTGCGCTTGCACCACTTCCCTTAATGTCTGGATTGTTTTTTGTCTTCACCTATTGGCAGTTAAAACACCTACCTGATGAAGCCGATCGTTTTTCTTTACTCCCCTTCATCGGCATCGTTGCCATTATGACACTCGGATTTGCAGGTCTTGCCTATTCATTTTATCCATATATCGTGCCTGAAAAAATGACGATTGTTGACGCTGCATCAGCACCGGAAAGCTTGTTGATCATACTGTTTGGAACAGCATTTGTGCTACCTGTGATCATTGGATATTCGATTTTTGCCTATCGCGTATTTGGTGGCAAAGCGACCGAGCTTCGCTATGATTAATCAAGTTACGGTGAGCATCTGAATTATAACTGCATATAGGCTTGGAGTTTTTACCGTTATATGCCATTGAGACTATACTAACGTTGCCTTTGCTTAACGTTTTGTATCAATGCCAATCAATAACGAGTTAGAATTCTACGTCCGATGTCAAATTTTGATCTTCCCAATAAGATTTCGATCCTCGGAGCGACGGGATCAATCGGTCGAAATACACTGGATGTCCTTGCTCATCATGGCGGTGCTGAAGCGTTCGATATTATTGCACTCACGGGCATGTCTAATGTTGAATTGCTGAGCCAACAAGCACGAACATTTAACGCTAAATTTGTCGTCACCGCTGATGAGACGAAATATGCAGAACTGAAAGAATTACTTGCTGGTACGGATATTGAAGTGGGAGCTGGGCGCGAAGCGTTAATTGAAGCAGGCCGGCGTGATAGTGATTGGGTGATGGCAGCCATTGTTGGCATGGCAGGACTAGCCCCCACAATAGCAGCTGCAGAGCGTGGTGCAGATATTGCACTTGCCAACAAAGAATGCCTGGTGTCGGCGGGAACCTTATTTAAATCCATTGTTGAAAAAGGAGGAGGCAAACTCCTCCCGGTCGACAGCGAGCACAGCGCCATTTTTCAGGTGCTCAATCGCAAACACGCGCCATCACTAGATAAAATTATACTTACAGCATCCGGTGGGCCATATCGTAATTTTACACGTAGCCAAATGGCAAATGTTACACCCATAAGTGCCGCCGCACACCCAAAATGGTCAATGGGTACAAAAATCTCAATTGATAGCGCGTCCATGTTCAACAAAGCGCTTGAAATGATTGAGGCAATGCACCTGTTTGACACACATCCTGACAAAATTGATGTAGTCGTTCACCCCCAGTCAATCATCCACTCATTGGTTTCCTATTGCGACGGCTCCGTGCTTGCTCAATTGGGTGAACCAGACATGCGCACGGCCATCGGTTATGCGCTTGCCTACCCCAACCGGATTGACCTTCCTGTCGAAAAGCTTGATTTGGTAAAACTTGCACAATTGGACTTTGAAGCACCTGATGAAGAGAAATTCCCCTCATTGAGATTGGCGCGTCAATCCATGAAAGCTGGCGGCCTAAGTGGCGCTATCTTTAACGCAAGTAAGGAAGTGGCGTTGGATGCATTTATTGACGAGAAAATCGGCTTTTTAAAAATGGCAGATATCGTTGAAGGCGTATTAGAAAAAGTACCAGCACAGAGCGCCAGCGACATCGACATACAAACAATTTACAACATTGATGTAACAGCACGTGAAGAAGCTGTACTTCTCGTTAACGAATTAGCCTGATTTTTGTCATATTTTAACCCTAGCTTTACTATAACCAGAAGGGGTTTATCATGAAAAAAATCATCGCAATCGTCGCTATTTCTGCAGCACTCGCGGGCTGTACGTCCACTCAACAAGGCGCCACAATTGGTGCAGCAACAGGTGCTGCAGCAGGTGCACTGGCAACAGGAAACCTTAAAGGCGCAGCTGTTGGTGCAGCAGTAGGTGCAGCAGCCGGTGCATTAATTGGACGTGTGGCAGGCGATCCAACAAAATGTCGTTATTCTGACGGAAATGGCGGTACCTACATCGCTGCATGTCCTTAATACCAAGATTAACGTCTTAACCTAATGAATAGGCAGTCACGATTAATCGATGGCTGCCTATTTTTTTGCGAAAATATATTCAGTCCGCTGCACCAATTCTTGTCCTTTTTGCAAAATAGCATTTGGGAACGCAGCATGATTAGGCGCATCTGGCCAAATTTGAGTTTCTAAACAAAGTCCAGCACCACTTTGATAGGGAACATTTAATAACCCATTTTTACTCGGTAAAATTCCAAAGCCTGTATAAAACTGGATCCCTGGCTCTGTTGTATGCACTTGCATCTCAATACCAGATTTTGCGCTATGGAGCGTCGCAACGTGACGACAATTTGTCTGGCCCTCCGACAAGCAAAAATTATGATCATATTCAATAAAACCGTCTGCCGTTCGAATTGCTCTCTTTGTTCGAAAGTCAAAATCTGTCCCTTCAACAGGTTTAATCTGCCCCGTTGGGATAAGAACATCTAAAACAGGCAAGTAAGCTTGTGCATCAATCATGATTTCATGATCAAAGATTTGATCGGAACCATCCAAATTAAAATAACTATGATGTGCGATATTTGCAGGTGTGGCTTTATCAGAATGACAAGTATAGACCACTTCAAAAACACCATCAGGCTTCAAACTATATTGGCAGGTAATTTTACAATTACCTGGATATCCGGTGATCTCACCCTCATCAACAATCGATAACAGCAGCGAGCTTTCATCTACATCTTCGATGTTCCAAAGCTGATTTGAAATGCCATTTCGGCCGCCATGTAAATGATTGCCACTCGTCTCATTTTTATCGACTTGATAGGACTGACCATCAATTTGAAATTGACCCGCATTGATACGATTGGCAAAACGGCCAACACTTGCACCAAAATAAGGTGAATAATTAAGATAATCATCGAGTTGATTAAACCCAAGCACCAGCGGTGCATCATGGCCAGCCAGCCTTAAATCCTGCAACACAGCGCCATAGGTTAAAACCTTAGCAGACAGGCCACCACCGGAAAGCGTTACGACTTTCACATCTGCACCATCTATCTGACCAAAACTACGGATCATATGTGTTAACCTCCCGCCTCAAGCTCTTCACGCAACATTTCCAACTCAAGCCATTCCTCTTCCATCTTTGCAATATTCTGCTTAATGGTTTCAAGCTCTTGGGCAGCTTTGGCAAACCCTTCAGGGTCAGTTGCATAAAAGCTACCATCGGCCATTTTATCTTCAATCTTAGCAGCCTTACCTTCTGCTTCTTCCATTTGAAGAGGCAAATTCTCCAATGCATATTTCTGCTTAAAAGATAGTTTATTCGAAGACTTGTTGGCAGATGACTTTGCATTGTTAGCTTTTGGTGAAGCAGCCTTTTTCAGCTTTTTCTCAACCTGCGCAACTTCTTTTTGTTGCGCCAACATATCTGAATATCCGCCCGCATATTCAATCCATTTACCATCGGGCGCATCGGGATTTGCTGGTGCAAGTGTTGAACTCACTGTGCGATCCAAAAAGTCTCGATCGTGGCTTACAAGGACCACTGTTCCCGGATAATTTGAAACAATCTCCTGCAACAAATCCAACGTTTCCATATCCAAATCATTTGTAGGCTCATCAAGTACCAAGAGATTTGAACTGCGGGCCAAAATGCGGGCTAAAATGAGCCGAGCACGTTCGCCACCCGATAATTTGGCTATCGGAGTTCGGGCCTGTTCAGGTGCAAACAAAAACTCTTTCATATAACCAGTGACATGCTTTTGTTCGCCACGGACTATCAAATTTTCGCCGCGACCATCGGTGAGATAATGTGCAAGGGTATCATCAAGCGGAAGGTCACTACGCTTTTGATCAATCTGAGCAATATCCAAATTGGTTCCGGTTTTAATAGAGCCAGCATCAGGCTCAAGCGATCCAATGAGCATCTTCAATAAGGTGGTTTTGCCAGCACCATTGGGACCCACTAAACCAATGCAGTCACCTCGGTTAATGCGAATTGAAAAATCATCAACAATCTTGCGCATCCCATAAGATTTGGAGATATTTTTCGCTTCAATGACCTGCTTGCCAGATTCTCGGCTTTCAAATTGTGGCGCGTCAATTTTCCCCAATGGACCTTTATGACCACGATATTCAGCACGTAAACTATGAAGGTCTTTTAAGCGTCGTTGATTACGCTTGCGTCGCGCAGAAACGCCATACCGCAACCAGTGTTCTTCCCGAACAATCTCGCGGCCAAGCTTATGGTGCTCAAGCTCTTCTTCTTCTAAAATTTTATCGCGCCAGGCTTCGAATTTTGTAAATCCTTGGTCTAATCGCCTTGCTTCTCCTCGATCTAACCACAGGACTGCATTTGAAATATTCTCAAGAAACCGCCGGTCGTGGGAAATCAACACCATTGCACTTCTCGAGCGCGCAAGTTCACCTTCAAGCCATTCAATGGTTGGCAAATCGAGATGGTTAGTCGGCTCATCCAGCATCAAAATATCAGGTTCAGGTGCAAGAACGCGAGCAAGCGCAGCGCGTCGCGCTTCTCCGCCGGATAGTTGGTTAGGGTCTTCATCACCAGTTAAGCCCAAATGCGATAAAAGATAGCTTGCGCGATGGGGGTCATCGCTGGGACCTAATCCGGCTTCAACATAGGAAGACACAGTAGCATAGCCATCAAAATCAGGCGCTTGCTCGAGATAGCGGACTGTTGTTGAAGGTTGAAGAAATATCTCTCCACCTTGAGCTTCAAACTGCCCCGAAGCTATTTTTAAAAGCGTCGATTTTCCCGAGCCATTGCGACCAATAAGACAAATTCGTTCACCAGGCAGCAATTGAAAATTAACCTGATGAAGTAAATCATCACCGCCAAAACTGTGTTGGATATTGTCCAATTTCAAAATTGGTGGTGCCACATTAAACTCCTGAAAAATCGTGAGGACGTGCGATCAAAACAGCGCGCCCTTCACCTAACGTAATCTTCGTATGCCCGTGTGAAACATTTGATAAGGTAAGAGTAGAACCGAAATTGGTTTTGATATTATCAAGGGGATATTCTGCACCTGAAATAGACAGACCTTTTAGATCTTCAAATGGTAGAATTGAAAAAAGTGAACCCTTGGGTAACTCGATCTCAAACTCACCCTCTTCCAGCGGCCAGCATTCCTCTAGGCCAGATGTCATCATTGTATCAATGCCATCTTGATGCAATTGCATCATTTGGTTCAAAACGGCAATTGTATGATCGTTTCTTGCACCGCCCAACGCACCTAAAAAAATAATGGAAGTCGCCCCCTTATCCAGTACAGTTTGAACAGCAAGTGCGCCATCGCTCATTGCTTTTTGTCGCCCGAAGGTCATTGTTTCGACATGTTTATATTGTTCTTTAAAATTGTCAGGGGTCGAATCAAAATCACCTAGCCATAGCTCCGGTTCAACATCTAAGCTCGCTGCGTGTTTGATCCCACCATCAGCTGCAATTATGCGGCCGGATTGGCATAAAGCTCGAACACGATCGTCAATTATAAGATCGCCAGCGAGTAGGATTATGAATGTGCTATCTATGTGCATGACAATGTGGGGATATCAGTTTTTGGGCGTTATAACATCAACAATTTTTAATGATTGCTCTTTATATCGAATTCTTCACGCATGCGAGGCCCTACCGCTAGGAATTTTATGCAAATACAGCTACGGTAGCCCTCAAATCAGCTAGATCCGTTAGACCATTGATGAAGATAAATATCCATAACCCAATTCAATACACAAAACCGAATGCATTAATGAGCATGCGGAATTGGTTTGCGTTGGTTGGTATGGGACTGGTTCTAACAAGTTGCATCACGGCAAGCGATCTTGAAGCAGATTTTGCGCCATCTGACACCCCCCAAACTGTCAACACGGTGCAACAAAACGATGAGCGCGCCAAACTAGGCGCTGCCCAACATCCCAAAATTTTAGCAAGTTACGGCGGTGAATATCAAGATTTTGGTACATCCAAGATGGTTGCGCGGATTGTTGGAATCCTAACAACAGTATCAGAGAATCCGCTTCAATCTTATCGCATCACAATTTTAGACTCCCCGATGTTAATGCCTTCGCACTGCCTGGCGGATATCTTTATTTAACCCGCGGCTTACTTGCCCTTGCTAATGACGAAGCTGAAGTGGCGGCGGTGATTTCGCACGAAATGGCACATGTCATTGCAAATCATGGCGTTCAACGACAGCAACGTCAGGATGCAGCTTTAATCGCCGGACAAGTTGTTTCAGAAATTCTCACGGGGCGACTTGCAAGTTCTAGTGTTCTAGCGCGCAGCAAATTAAGGCTTGCAGCATTCTCTCGCCAACAAGAACTTCAAGCTGATGAGATCGGCATTCGCATGCTAGCGCAGGCTGGATATGACCCTTACGCCGCGGTGAGATTTTTAAAGTCTTTAGAAGCCTACAGTACGTTTAATAGCAAAAGCCCATCTGGTTTAAACTTTCTATCAAGTCACCCTTCAACACCCAAAAGACGGGCGGCAGCCATACAACATGCTGAAAGATTTAAAAACGCCAATGCCAAAATCACCAATAGAACAGCTTTCCTAACGGATATTGATGGGCTGACTTTTGGCGATAACGCACAACATGGCTACGTGCGAGGACAAACATTTCTTCACCCTGGCCTAGGGATCAGATTTGATGTGCCAAAAGGTTTTGAGATCGACAATACCAGCGATGCAGTATTGGCAAATGGACCAAATGATATTGCAACACAATTTGATGCTGTAGAAATAGAAAATGGCAGCACCTTGCGGTCTTATATTTCAAGTGGTTGGATTAAAGGGTTAGATGCATCTTCAATTAAAGACACCACAATCAATGGCTTGCCTGCATTAACGGCGCGCGCAAAAGCCGATCGTTGGATTTTTGATGTCACCATTATCCAGTATAAGGAATTCTATTATAGGTTCTTAACCGCAGTTCCACGTAACAAAGCACGCTCATTGCTAATTGCCGGCAATATTTCTGGAACATTTAAAGCGCTAACCCAAGGTGAGATTGAAAACCTTCGACCCTTGCGCATACGCGTAATACAGGTTCAACCGGGTGATAGCATTGCTTCCATTGCAGCACGCATGCAGGTTAATTCTCGTAAAGAAGAACAATTACGGATTTTAAATGCGCTGAACCCCGGCGCTGCCTTACAACCAGGCTCATTGATCAAGATTGTCGCAGAATAACCTGGTCACAATCAAACAAAAAACCCGAAGCGAACATTTCAGAGCGCTTCGGGTTCTTTAAATTCAACTAGTAAATAATTTAAGCTGCAGCTTCTTCCGAACCGTCTTCAGCTTTCTTACGCTTTGCAGGCGGTGTTTTATTCAAATTCACTTCGATCAACTGAATAGCTTCAGTGTCCGAAATTTTCTGAACAGCTGACAATTCACGAGCCATGCGATCAAGTGCAGCTTCATAAAGCTGACGCTCTGAGTAAGATTGCTCAGGCTGGTTCTCTGCGCGATAAAGGTCACGAACAACTTCCGCAATCTGAATAAGATCACCAGAATTGATTTTCGCATCATATTCCTGCGCGCGACGAGACCACATTGTCCGCTTAATACGAGCACGACCTTGAACAACTTTCAAAGCACGCTCAACAAAATCTGTTTCAGATAGCTTACGCATACCAATTGAAACAGCTTTTGCCACTGGAACTTTCAAACGCATCTTGTCTTTTTCGAAATCAATTACGAAAAGCTCAAGTGAATATCCTGCAACTTCCTGCTCTTCGATAGCAGAAATCTGGCCCACACCGTGAGCTGGATAAACAATAGATTCACCGACTTTAAAGCCTTGACGCGTAGAAGATTTTTTTACTTGGGTTGCCATTTGTGTACAAACACTCCCTGCTACATTTCCCGAAATACTGGCTCCGAGAAACTCTTATTATAATTTTGCGATACGCCCGCAAAAGATGACCGCCAACTATCTGAGTACAAACAAACATACCCGTCCGCAGTTGATCACTAGCGCGAGTATGATTTTAAATTATCGTGAGATTACCATGCCAATAGTTTTAAAATGGTCATGGTATGTAATGCCTCGTTTGCCAAACTCTTGTTGTTAGACGTGCACAATAACACAAAAAACACCAAAATTCAACGCCTTGGCGTTTTACAGTCCCAAAGGTCTTAAAAAATGGTTAATTACCATAATAATTGGTAACGATCACATTACCCTTATTGGTTCGTTGTAACGAACTAATCGCCCTGGCCTGGAGCTTCAGAGAAGAACTGCTTAAACTTATCAGCAACACCGTCCATTTCAGTTGCATCAGCAGGCGCTTCACGTGCAACTGTAATATTTGGCCACTTCTCAGCATATTCGGTGTTGATTTTAAGCCATTTATCAAGACCAGAATCTGTATCAGGAGAAATAGCTTCAGCCGGGCATTCAGGTTCGCAAACACCACAATCAATGCATTCGTCAGGGTGAATAACCAACATGTTTTCACCTTCATAGAAACAGTCAACTGGGCAGACTTCAACACAATCCATATATTTGCAGCGAATGCAATTTTCAGTCACGATATAAGTCACTTAGAACTCCGGAATTTTTTATTCATTAAAGCATCTGGGTAAATGCTTTATTTAGGCAATGCAAGGAAATATGTTCCGCAAACTGCTAGCATAATAGACGCATATTTCAAACGTTAAACTCAGTGTAAAAACCAACGGCCTTCAACTAACTCTTTGAACGAAACTTGTCCATCTCACGGCGCTCTTTTTTCGTTGGCCGCCCGGAGCCTGGTTCACGCTGGGCGGGAGCTGGTACAAAGGTCGCTTTTTCCTGCTTTACAGGTTCTGGTGATAGATCCTCATAAAGCTCTTTGGCTTCAATATAGGGTCCACGTTTTTCACCCGGCGCGAGGATTTTCAAAACCAGAATTTTTCGCTCTAAAGTTATCGTCAAAACATCTTCGACTTTAACCTGATAACTCGCTGAACTGATTTTATTGGAGTTAACTCTTACTTTTCCAGCTTCTGCAAGTTTTCCTGCCAGGGTTCGCGATTTGACAACCCTGGCAAAAAATAGCCATTTATCAACACGTTGTTTTGCAACGGGTTCTAAACTCACTTGTTCATCTGATCCTTCAAAGCAGCTAATTTTGCAAATGGTGAATCTGGATCAAGTGGCTTGTCCTTACGCGGTGGACGATTATTCCCGCCCGCATTTTTACCCTTATTATGACGTGTTTTATTACCGTCTTTATAAGAGCCTTTGCCACCTTTACCGCGATTGCGGTTTCCAGGATTTTGAGCCCCACCTTTGCCCTGATTAGGGCGTGAACGACTGCGATCACTGCGGCCCATTGGACGCCATAATAAGACAGGCTTAGGCGCTTCATCACCTTCAACTACTGAAGCTTCTTCTTGAGTTGCCTCAGTATTGATCGTATCAGATGATGTTGCTTCAGCCACATCGTCAGCTTTTGCAATTTGTTTTGAAGCAACAACTTCAACAACAGGACCAGCATCGGAACCATCTGCATCAGATGACACACCGTCCAATTGCGCTTTTGCAACATCCGCTGCTACCGGTTCTGCACGATAACCAAGACCTTTCAGAATTTCTTCGATATCTTCGGCAGTTGCACCTAAAATTGAGAGCATTGCAGGTGTTGATATAAAGGATTTACCATCATAGCCGGCTTCTGGGCGAGGCGCATCACCTGGGTTCCAGCTAAGCGCCGGGCGAATAAGATCTGCCAAACGCTCAAGAATATCAATCCGAACAGCACGCTTACCTAAGAAACGGAAACCGGCAAGACGATAAAATTCACGCTCAAAACTCTGCTCGGTCGGCAATGATGTACGACCAGCAGCTAAAGCTGGGATGATCTCACCATAACCGGGCTTATCAAATCCATCATTTTTAATCGCCCATAATAATGTTACTAGCTCTGCAGGAGCAGGTTTAAGCAAGGCAGGCATAAAGATGTGATAGGCGCCAAAACGGATACCATAACGACGCAAAACACCACGGGCTGTTTGATCGATGCTTTTCACCGTTTCATGAACATCGCGTCGGAACAAAACCCCTAGGCTCTCAACTAATTGGAAAGCAAGCCCACGCCCCAAACCATCAATATCTTCTGCGCGAGAAAGTTCATCAAGCGGCTTTAAGATTGTTGTAATATGATGATTAACAAAACGATCGATGCGCGCGGTAACCAATTCACGAACATTTTCTGCAACTTGATCGTCTGCCAACAACACAACATTTGGACGCAAAACATTGTCGCCGGATGTAAGCTTACCCACCGGTTCGCCCATCCAACGAATAGTTCCATCATTACCAATTGCAAAATCACTATTGCCGGAAGCATGCAATCGCGCAGCACGTGCTTCAAACTCTATCGCAAGCGCTTTTTGCGCAGCGCCAGTCACGGCTTTGGCATCTAAACCTTCAGCGGAGCTGTCCGGTACAAATCTAAATCCTGTTAGTTGTCCAACAAGATGGCCTTCGACGAACATGTCGCCATTTACACTAATTTCTGCTTCTAGCATCGTCTTCTCTCTTAAACGCCTCATCAGCACAGATGTCCTGCGGTCTACAAAGCGTTTCGTCAACCTTTCATGAAGTGCATCTGATAAATTGTTCTCTATTTCTCGTGTTTTTTCCTGCCAATGGTTAAAATTCTTAAGCCAACCGGGATGATTTGCCACATAAGTCCATGTTCTTATTTGTGCGATCTCGCGCGGAAAGCGTATCAATTTCTCCATCAGTTTTGTCCAGTAATTTTATCTGTCTGGCGATATAGTCTTCATTCACGGCACCTTTATGAACAAGGTCTTTAAATAGTACCGCAATTAATTCTGCATGTTGCGCCGGTGCAATGCGCCTATAATCAGGTAATGCGCATATATCCCACAAAAGTTCAACATTTTCTGCGCGCTCTGTCAGAGAAATAATTTCATCATCACGTGATAGAAACTCTAGCGCCCTTTGGTCAACGGCTGGAACCGCTTTGGTCAACCCTTCCACCTTTGGCACCTTCTCTAAACTTTGTTTGAGCGCTTGCAGTGAGGAAAAGTCAAATTGCTTAGACCGCCATTGCAAAATTTTTACCGGTTCAAATACATGCGCCTCAAGTCGTTCAATTGTTTCATCGCTGAACGGAGCTGCATGTCCTGTAACCCCAAACGTACCATCCTGAACATGTCGCCCGGCACGCCCGGCTATTTGTCCAAGTTCGGCAATATTTAGCGGGCGATATTGGAAGCCATCAAATTTATGGTCCTGAGCAAAAGCGACATGTTCGACATCCAAATTAAGTCCCATGCCGATGGCATCGGTAGCAACAAGGTAATCAACATCACCGTTTTGATAGAGCTCAACCTGCGCATTGCGCGTGCGCGGAGACAAGGCACCTAAGACAACGGCAGCACCACCTTTTTGACGACGGATAAATTCAGCAACTGCATAAACTTCTTCAGCGGAAAACGCGACAACCGCAGAACGGCGCTTTAACCGAGAAATCTTTTTTGATCCTGCATATTCCAGCTTTGATAATCTGGGACGCTCCATGATGTGAATACCCGGCAAAAGCTTGGATAACACATTTCGCATAATATCCGACCCAAGGAACAGCGTTTCCTGGGTTCCCCTTAAATGCAACAGCCTATCTGTAAAAACATGGCCACGCTCCAAATCAGAGGCAAGTTGCACTTCATCAATCGCCACGAATTCAGCACTTGTTTGGCGCGGCATTGCTTCCACTGTGCATACGGTATAACGGGCATTTTTTGGACTGATCTTTTCCTCGCCTGTGACAAGCGCGACCGCGCCCTCACCGACGCGCAAGACAAGACGCTGGTAAACTTCGCGCGCCAACAACCGGAGTGGCAATCCAATGACACCAGATTTATGAGCGACCATACGTTCAAGCGCATAATGGGTTTTACCGGTATTGGTTGGCCCCAACACAGCCGTCACCCCACGTCCAGACAGGATGAGCGGAGAGCTCTCACTTTGCTTCAAATTGCTCACTGAAATTTCGGAATGTCTATTCATCACCAGAACTCTAAAATCGAGCTATATTGCTAACATAATGGCGTAAAGGTTCATACCCAAAAACGCGTCTTTGATCGATGTTAACGATTGAAAAGATTAACCTTTGGAACAGGGGTGGAACGAATCAGCGACGAATCACTGACATCGGAAGTTTCTCGTTTCGTTCACCGCTACATTTAGTTCAATATCGCGATATTGTGACAAAATAGCGCCAAAGCCATGTTAACTTTTAAAGTTATTTATCTCAAAAGGTTAACGTAAATAGAAACAAGACTTTGACGATGTAATGGAAGATGTAACGAAACGGCATTAACTGAAAATTTATGAAGCCAAATAATTCATTAAAATTTTAATTAAATTTGATTTAACTGCGTTAAGAATTGGACCAAAGGCGGAACGAATCAGCGACGAATCACTGACATTGAAAGTTTCCCGTTTCGTTCACCGCTATATGTGGTGAAATCAACGATAGCCAACACTAAAGCGATCAAAAAATTAAGGGTCTTTTAAGAACGGAACGGTGCGCCTATTAACCTCTGTTAAGAGAGCATTAAAAAAGGCGCCTCGAAGAGACGCCTTTCTAAGCAAAAACTTAATAAAGTCTTAAGTAAAGTATTGTCCACCATTGGCAGAAATTGTTGAGCCAGTGATAAAGCCGGCATCGTCAGATGCTAAGAAGACAACACAACGTGCGATCTCTTCAGGCTCACCCAAACGGCCAACCGGGATTAATGGAAGGATATGCTTGTTCAAAACATCTTCGTCAATCGCTTTGACCATTTCAGTGCCAATATAGCCTGGGCAGATGGCATTTACTGTGATGCCAGCACGAGCACCTTCTTGTGCAAGCGCACGTGTCAAACCAATGTCACCTGCTTTCGCTGCAGAATAGTTAGCCTGACCAGCTTGACCTTTTTGACCATTGATAGAAGAGATATTGATCACGCGACCAAATTTACGATTACGCATGCCCGGCCAAATTGGGTGAGTCATATTGAACACGCCATTAAGGTTGGTGTTGATGACTTCATTCCATTTTTCAGGAGTCATTTTGTGGAACATACCGTCACGAGTAATACCGGCATTGTTGACAAGAACAGAGATGTCACCAAGATCTACCTCAACTTTTGCAATACCGTCAGCACAGGCCTGATAGTCAGCAACTGACCACTTATATGTCTTAATGCCTGTTTCAGCGGTAAATGCTGCTGCCGCTTCATCATTGCCTGCATAATTTGCTGCAACTGTGTAACCCGCAGCTTTCAAAGCAATCGAAATTGCTGCGCCAATGCCACGTGATCCACCTGTCACCAATGCTACTTTACTCATGTCTAAATCGTCCCTTTTTTTGTACCTGCTAGAAGCCCCCTAGCAATTTAACTAGGTCCTATCTAGCAGGTTCCTCCAATTTATACCCGTGCGATTATGTAATGGCTGCCTAACGCTCTACGCAAAGCGCAACGCCCATGCCACCTCCGATACATAGTGTTGCCAAACCTTTATGCACATCACGGCGCTCCATCTCATGAAGCAGTGTTGTTAACACGCGCGCACCAGATGCACCAATTGGGTGACCAATCGCAATCGCACCGCCATTGACATTCACGATCTCAGGATCCCAACCCATGTCAACATTCACCGCACACGCTTGCGCAGCAAATGCTTCATTGGCTTCAACAAGATCAAGATCGCCAACAGACCAACCAGCACGCTCAAGTGCTTTACGTGAAGCAGGGATTGGACCAGTACCCATGATTTGCGGATCAACACCAGCTGTCGCCCAAGATGCAATACGCGCCATTGGCTTAATACCGCGCTTGTTAGCTTCATCTTCAGACATCAAAATTGCAGCAGCAGCACCATCGTTTAAACCAGAAGCATTTGCAGCTGTTACAGTACCTTCTTTATCAAATGCAGGGCGAAGTTTTGCAACGCCATCGATTGTTACACCGTGTTTGATGTATTCGTCTTCTTCAACAATTGTATCGCCTTTGCGGCCTTTGATTGTGAAAGGAATAATTTCGTCTTTAAACTTGCCAGCTTTTTGCGCAGCTTCGGCTTTATTCTGTGAGTTCACAGCAAATTCATCTTGAACCTGGCGAGATAGTTGCCACTGCTTAGCAACGTTTTCTGCAGTGTTACCCATATGGTAGCCGTAAAACGCTTCGGTCAAACCGTCCTTGATCATGGTATCAACCATTTTCAAATCACCCATTTTCGTACCGGCACGCAAATGCGCACAATGGGTTGAAAGTGACATAGATTCTTGACCACCAGCTGCGATGATATCAGCATCACCTGACATGATCTGTTGCATGCCAATCGCCATCGCACGAAGACCAGAACCACAAACCTGATTCAATCCCCAAGCTGTAGCTTCTTTCGGAACCCCTGCAGCCATCGCTGCCTGGCGCGCAGGATTTTGACCCATGCCAGCTGTTAGAACCTGTCCAAGAATAACTTCATCAATCACACCCGCTTCCAGGCCAGCTTTTTCTAAAGCACCGGTGATGGCCGCAGCACCCAATTCGTGTGCCGGTGTTTTACCAAATGAACCATTAAAAGAGCCAACAGCAGTTCTAGCAATGCTGGCGATTACAATTGAGGAGTTACCCATAAATATATCCCTTATAAATCAGACTGATTTTCCCTGAACGCAGCGTGCGTTCGCGCTCCCATCAAACTTAATAAGTGTTCGCACACAGATCTGTTGATCATATAAGCGAATACTAACACTGTCCGTCAAGCTGTGTTTATGCTGCAGCGCAGCATTTACTTACACAAATTAACCGCGTTGCACAATAGACTTGGCAGGAACGATATTTTTACGTTAGGGTCTACGAAAGTATTTCGTAATTTGCATTTAGGAGGGTCAGATGAGCGGGAATGAGTCTGTAGTTATCAAGAAGTACGCAAACAGGCGTTTATATAACACAGGTACAAGTGCTTATGTGACACTGGAAGATTTGGCTGAGATGGTTCGTAAAGGTGAAGACTTCACTGTTAACGACGCCAAATCTGGCGAAGACATTACCCATTCTGTATTGACACAAATCATTTTTGAGCAAGAAGCGAAAACCGGTAATACTTTGTTACCCGTGTCATTCTTGAGACAATTGATCTCATTTTATGGCGACCAAATGCAAATGGTTGTGCCAAGTTATTTAGAACACTCCATGTCAGCGCTCACAGATCAGCAAGAGAAATTTCGCGATCAAATGTCAAAATCAATGGATGCAAATCCAATGATGGCGAATATGAAAGCACCAATGCAAATGATCGAAGAACAGGTCAAACGCAACACAGAAATGTTCCAGCAGGCAATGTCTATGTTTTCACCCTTCGGTTTACCAACAGGAGAAAAAGCAGCTGAAGAGGCAGAAAAACCAGAAGCCAATGACATTGATGAGTTGAAAGCTCAATTAAAAGATCTACAAGGCAAGCTGGATAAATTCAGCTAGATCGAAATTGTCTGTAATGAATTAAACGCCGTGATATTCGTCAAACAATATCATGGCGTTTTTTAATAACCGATCGCTAAGCCATCTTTGCGAGGGTCAGACCCGCCGCAATAATAACCGCGTTCATCTCTTTGAATAATCTGCCCGCCACCAATTGGTGTATTGGATTGGCGTATCTCATGACCGCGAGCCTCAAGCCCGCCAATGACGGCTCGAGATATCTCGCTTTCAGCTTCCAGCACTCCGTCAAGTGCCCAGAATATGCGCGGATGATCAAGTGCAGCTTGTGGATCAAATCCATGATCAACAAGGTTGGAAAATACATGGGCCTGACCCATGGGTTGGTATGCACCGCCCATAACGCCAAATGAAAATGCGGGGTTACCATTTTTAAGCGCAAACCCAGGTATAATAGTGTGCAATGGACGCTTAGATGGTCCAATCGCATTTGGATGTCCTGGTATTGTGTTAAAACACGCCCCGCGACTTTGAAGCACGATCCCCGAATTGGGCGTGACAATCCAAGAACCAAAATCAGTATAGATGGAATAAATGAGCGACACCATTTGTCCATCTTTATCAGCCACAGACAAGTAAACAGTGTCCGAACTCGGCAAATCTGGCAATAATATCGTTGGATTGCGCTTCAGCGGTCTTATCTGATGATAAAGCGTTTTTGCAAAATCCATCGATGTTAGTTCTTCAGCCGACATAGTCATATGGGCAGGATCTGCCAACATCGCATCGCGCACAGCATAAGCCACGCGCCCGATCTCGATTTCATGATGGTACCGCTCCGGACTATCATGGTCCATGGAACGTACATCCAGCAGCTCCATCAAATTCATCATGATCAGTGCGACCATGCCCTGACCATTAGGTGGAATTTCAAATACTTGATGACCGGTATATTTGGTTGAAATTGGCTCAACCCAATCAGCGGTAACTGCACCAAGGTCATCCTCATTTAAAAAAGCACCTTTTGACTGAACTGTATCTGCGATCTCAGCAGCGATAGAACCTTTATAAAAAGCCTCAATGCCGTCCTTTGCGATGGATCTTAGACTATTTGCCAATGCAGTAAACTGCACGCGATCACCCATTTGAGGTGCAGCACCGTCATGTAGCAAATGCATAGAAGCGCCAACATCTTTACTCAAAGGCGTTACGTTTTTTTGCCAATCAAAAGCTACACGTGGTGAAACCAAGAACCCCTTATCAGCAATATCGATTGCATCTGTGAACAACCTGTCCCAACCCAGCGATCCAAATTTTTGATGCATTTCATCAAACGCTTTAAGCGCGCCAGGCACCGTTACAGAATGTGCGGAAGCATCTGAGATTTCAGTAAAACCGTTTTCTTGGTACCACTCAATGTTGGCACCTGCCGCTGAACGACCGGATCCATTAATGGCATGCATGCCTTTTGAAGGGTCCGAAATAATCGCAAAACAATCCCCACCAATGCCGGTCATTTGCGGCTCGACAACACTTAACACCAAAGAAGCAGCTAGAGCAGCATCGACAGCTGATCCTCCCTCGCGCAATACGCTGAGTGCAGTTGATGACGCAAGAGGGTGCGATGTTGCCACCATACCATTATCAGCAAAAACCTGTGAACGACCAGGTTTGTCAAACAAGCGCATATTATTTCTCCCTTGGAAATAATGTTAATCAAATACAGACAAATGACTTAGGGTGCGAACGTCTATATACTCGATTTTCAACAATCGCTATCAATTATAGCTGAAATTTCATCAATCCCAACCGAATAAAGAGTAACAAACATGCAAATCAGTCTTTCCAAAGCGAATAAAATGATCACATCTGCCTTAAAAAAGGGTTCAGAGCTTGGTTTAAAACCGTTGGCCGTTGTCGTGCTTGATGCCGGCGGTCACGTTAAAGCGTTCCAACGCCAAGACGGCGCGTCAAATATGCGTTTTGAAGTAGCGAAGGGCAAAGCCTATGGCGCTGTTGCAGTTGGTGTGGGTTCTCGCTGGTTGGACGCACAAGCTGCATCACGTCCGCATTTCCTTGAAGGATTGTCCGGTGTTTCTGGCGGCAATATTGTCCCTGTGCCAGGTGGCGTATTGGTCAAAAATAAAAAGGGCGAAATACTCGGCGCTGTTGGAATATCCGGTGATGTATCAGATAATGATGAAGCCGCAGCAATTGCAGGGATTGAAGATGCTGGCTTTGTGGCTGACGCGGGCTAAGGCATAAAGATAAAAAAGGGCGGTTTAAAAACCGCCCAACATTTGTTCAAGTCTTTGTATTTGGACTAAAGACCGATAGATACATCCCGTCCTGCGGATCTGATCGAAACAGAAAATCCTGCAATCACATCGATAAATGCGATGACCATCAAAATAAAGAACACCTGTGTTGCTGCTCCTTGCACCAATAAAAACTCCAGCAAGAATGCGATAAACACAAATGTCGACAATAAATGATCGACCACGGAAAATGCGCCCGTACGGGTAGCTTTCATGATCTCAATAAACAACAACACCAACGCGATTAAAATAAATAGATCACCGACATTTAAAATCCATGTCGCACCAGACAGCATTGGCAATTCCAAAATATGGTTTTCCAACCCGCCAATACCGGAGCCTGGCCCCAACATTACAACATTATATAAAATCAGCGGAATGATCATTAAAGGGATAGCTACCAGCATGTTTATCTCTCTTTGATATGATTGTTAAATCGATTGCTTGATATATCTCATACAAAAAGGCCAGCCGTAAGGCTAGCCTGATTGAATTCATTGATATCGAAAAAAGAGCTTATGCGTCTTCTTTTGGTGTCAAAACTTGACGACCGCGATACATGCCAGTTTTAAGATCCACGTGGTGTGAGCGGCGAAGCTCACCTGAATCTTTATCTTCAACATATGACGGCGCGTTCAACGCGTCTGTTGAACGGCGTGCGCCGCGCTTTGAGCGCGAAATTTTCTTCTTTGGTACAGCCATTTTCTACTCCATTATAACGGGCATTACACGAGGTTAGGCAGTTTATACCGCCATAATGGACGTGATGCCAAAATTGGGAATTGGCGCGGCTTATACATTGACTTTGCGAGTTTGACCAGTGGGATCTCGAAAGATTTTTTTCAATCTGACCAATAAAACGAATATCAATGCTCTTTAGACCAACCAATTACGCCCAATATACCGCTAAGCTTCGTCTTCTTCAACAATCCAAGGCTCGGCTTTTCCCGCTTTCTCCCACTCCTGCCAGGCATCGAGTGACTTCATGCTCTCTATATAAGCCAATACTTTTTTATTTTCGCTTAGCTTATAAACCTCAAAACGATTCACAACAGGGGCAAACATCGCATCTGCAATGCAAAAATCACCAAATAAAAATGGTCCATTCGACTGAGTAAGACAATCCGTCCATATTTTCTCAACACGAGAAACGTCTTTTTCCAAGGCCTCATCTTGTTCCATTTTAACAATTGGCCGGCGCATATTCATCGGGCATTGATTGCGAAGGGCAAAAAAACCACCCAACATCTCACACGATATTGCCATCGCGTGGCTATGCGCTTTAGCACTTTCAGGCCAAAATCCTTTGACAGGGAACTTACGTGATAAATGATCTAATATCGCAAGCGATTCAAAAATCGTTTGATCACCATCAATTAAGACAGGAACCTTGCCTGTTGGCGAAAAGGTTTTAAATTTCGGATTGCCCGCCGCCATATCAAATGGGATCAGTTCTTCAGTGAAGTCGACGCCCAATACTTTCAACCCAATCCATGGACGAAACGACCAGGATGAATAATTTTTATTACCAATATATAGCTTCAGATCAGACATGATTTACCTCATTGCATTTCATGCAATATCGGCAACACCTTATAAAAACACCAGCGAAATAATTTGATCTAAGGATAAATACATTTGATGTATGCGCCAGACTGGCGGGCGCGCTTTTCAACCCGATTTGCCAACCGCCGTAGACCATTTGAAGGCTTGGCTGGATTTCGCAGGATTGGATTGGGAAGCGTCACTGCCAACAATGCGGCCTGTTTGCGGGTCAATTTACTAGCTGAACGTCCAAAATAAGTTTGTGCCGCAGCTTCAATCCCATAAACTCCATGACCCCATTGCGCAATATTGAGATATAGCTCCATCATCCGCTCTTTACCCCAAACATAGTCCGATGTGAGTGCAAGGGGAATTTCCAACCCTTTTCGAATGACCGAGCGGGTTTGAGACAAAAACAGGTTTTTCGAAGTTTGCATAGCAATCGTGCTGGCACCGCGGGAAGCTTCACCTTCCAGCGCTTCTTCGATCACAATGTTGATCGCATCCCAATCAACGCCTGAATGCGCGCAAAACTGACCATCTTCCGACATCATTACAGATTGAATAACAACGGGTGCGATATCCTCTAGATCAACCCAAGAGCGCTCATAAGAGCGGCCGGTAAATGTTTCACTCAACATGAGAGTAGAAATCGGTTTCACACCATCTATTTTGTAAACGAAAATCAGCACATAAGGCGTAAGCAATAAAATCAACACCAAGATCGCAATACGCTTCAGCCACTTCAACATAAATTGGCGAAACACAAATTTTGACTTCGACTTCGTTTGCTTTTTCTTGCCAGCCTTTGCCAAGGGCAGCCCCCAATAAAATGTTTTGCGATATTACACTTTTTTGCGCATCGTTAAGATCGCGAGCTTAGCTCTAGTGCACCAACGCTCGAATTTCCAGTAATACAAGCACTTTTCTTAAAGAAAAGATTGCTCAATCGAAAATGCCGTGGCAATAGGGCTCCATGTCTGATCAAAGTCAAAATCAATTTAAGCAGCGCATGGCAGAAGCTGCAAAGCTTGTTGAAGCTGAGCTGAAATCTGTCTTGTCTGATAAAATCCACGGCAGTGAAATTGCCCGCCCTGAACATTTAATGCGCGCTATGCGCCATGGATCGCTCAATGGCGGCAAACGATTGCGTCCGTTTTTAGTAATCGAATCGGCACGGCTTTTTGGTGGCAATGAACATGCGGCGTTGCGTGTTGCAACAGCACTTGAATGTATTCATTGTTACTCTCTGGTCCATGATGATTTACCAGCCATGGACGATGATGATCTGCGCCGCGGTCAGCCTACCGTTCATATTGCTTTTGACGAAGCGACGGCAATTTTAGCCGGAGACGGTTTACTCACGCTCGCATTTGATATTATCGCATCCGATGAAACTCCTTTGGATGCCTCGGCAAAAGTCAAACTTATCTCAGAGCTTGCACAAGCCGCTGGACTTGGCGGTATGGTCGGTGGACAAGCGCTCGATTTAGCGGCAGAAAAAAACAAGCCTGATGAAGCCGGAATAATTACATTGCAGCAAATGAAAACCGGAGCATTGATCAGATTTGCCTGCCAAGCTGGCGCGATTATCGGCAACGCCGATACGAACGATTACGCCCGCATGACAAAATTCGGGCAAATCGCAGGCCAAGCCTTTCAACTTGCCGATGATCTGCTAGATGTCACGTCAGATACACAAACAATGGGTAAGAACACCGGCAAGGATGCAGATGCTGGCAAAGCGACACTCGTTGGTTTGCATGGTGTTGATTGGGCAAAAGAGCAATTGAAGCATTTGGCCCAAGATGCCAGTAAGACACTCGATGATATGAACTGCGAAAACGAAATTTTAAAACAAACAGCGCAATATATCATCCTGCGCGATCGATAAAGAATATCTATCGATCCATTGGGATACGTCCCGTAATTTGTCAATTTATTTCCATTTATTGAGACGAATCGCCGCCAGATCCAACCATTGGCGTGAATTTGGTTTGACTTGTCTATAATTATACGATTATTGATTTGCCAAGCGGCGAATTTTGGGCCCAATTCCCCCAATATCTATAGAATAAATCTATTGATGTCGCCGATTAAATTGATGTTATTGTAAAGCAATAATTTGCTTTAAGAAAATTGATGAGAAGGATTAAAAATGAAGGTTCTCGTACCCGTGAAACGGGTTGTTGACTACAACGTTAAGATTCGGGTTAAACCGGATGGTTCTGGTGTAGAATTGGCAAACGTTAAGATGTCAATGAACCCATTTGATGAAATTGCTGTTGAAGAAGCTCTTCGTTTGCGTGAAGCCGGCACTGCAACAGAAGTGATTGCCGTTTCAATCGGGCCTGCAAAATCAGAAGAAACAATCCGTACAGCTTTGGCCATGGGCGCTGATCGCGGTGTTTTAATTGAAACTGATGAATTGGTTGAACCTCTTGCTGTTGCTAAAATCCTTAAATCAGTTGCTGAAAGCGAAGGCGCTGATCTCGTTATCGCTGGTAAACAAGCGATTGATGATGATGCTGGCCAAACAGGCCAGATGTTAGCAGCATTGCTTGGTTGGTCTCAGGCAACTTATGCCTCAGAGATTAAAATCAATGGCGATACTGCAGAAGTCTCCCGTGAAGTTGATGGCGGCATGCAAGTTGTCTCTCTTAAAATGCCAATGGTTGTCACTACAGACCTTCGTTTGAATGAGCCACGTTATGCGTCCTTGCCAAACATCATGAAAGCCAAGAAGAAGCCAGTTGATAAGAAAACTGTTGCTGATACGGGTGTTGATATTGCCCCTCGTTTGGAAGTGGTCACCACAGAAGAACCAGAAGCACGTAAAGCAGGTGTTGTTCTTAACTCTGTGAGCGAGCTTGTCGATAAATTGAAAAACGAAGCTGGTGTAATCTAAGGAGCACAATGATGACTACTCTTCTTGTTGCTGAACACGATAATTCAGCTCTTTCCGATCAAACTGCAAAAGCACTGACAGCCGCCACTGAAATTGGTGGCGATGTGCATATCCTTGTTGCAGGCAAAGGCGCGTCAGGCGTTGCTGATGCAGCTGCTAAGCTCTCAGGTGTTGGCAAAGTTCTACTTGCTGATTCAGATGAATATGCAAACGCACTTGCTGAACCAATGGCTGATTTGATCGTATCAATGGCCGGTGATTATGATTGTGTAATCGCCCCGGCAACAGCGTCTTGTAAAAACTACATGCCACGTGTCGCGGCTTTGTTGGACGTAATGCAGATCTCAGAAATCACCGATGTGATTGCAGCTGATACTTTCAAGCGTCCAATTTATGCAGGTAACGCTATTCAAACTGTTAAATCATCTGACGCAACGAAGGTGATCACTGTTCGTACAGCATCATTTGCCGATGCTGCAGAAGGTGGTTCTGCAAGTGTTGAAGCCGTTGCTGGTCAAGGTAATTCTGGTCTGTCTTCATTTGTTGAAGATAAGATTGTTCAAAATGATCGTCCTGAACTTACATCTGCAAAGATCATCATCTCGGGTGGTCGTGCATTGGGTTCAGCTGAGAAGTTTGAAGAAGTTATTCTACCTGTTGCAGATAAACTTGGTGCTGCAGTTGGCGCGTCTCGTGCAGCGGTTGATAGCGGTTATGCACCAAACGATTGGCAAGTTGGCCAAACGGGTAAAGTGGTTGCACCGGATCTTTACATTGCAGCCGGGATCTCAGGCGCTATTCAGCACTTAGCCGGTATGAAAGACAGTAAGATTATCGTTGCGATTAACAAAGACGAAGAAGCACCGATCTTCCAGGTTGCTGATTACGGTCTTGTGGCAGACCTCTTTGACATCCTGCCTGAACTTGAAAAAGCGCTTTAAGCTAAGTTTCAAATTCGAAGAAAAATATCATGGCCGGCAAATTCGTTTGCTGGCCATTTTTTATCATCAAAAAGAGCAGGATTGCTTTTTTTGCAACGCAATATAAATTGCGCACGAATTCTTTAATTTAAAAGTGGACATCATCATGGCTATTGAAATCAAAACGGTTGGCATTATTGGTGCAGGACAAATGGGCAGCGGTATCGCTCATGTTTGTGCATTATCAGGCTATAATGTGCTCATCCATGATGTATCAGTAGATCAAATCGACAAAGCGCTCGCCAGCATCGATAAAAACATGAGCCGCCAGGTTGCAAAAGAAAAACTAACCGAAGCAGATAAAACTGCTGCATTGGCACGCATTTCAGCAGCAGCAGATTTAACCGCACTATCAGATTGCGATATGGCGATTGAAGCCGCCACAGAAAATGAAGCGATCAAAAAGAAAATCTTTGAAGCGCTCTGCCCAATCTTAAAACCTGATGCGATATTGGCGACAAACACATCGTCGCTATCTGTAACCCGTCTTGCGGCTTCAACCGACAGACCAGAACAATTCGTCGGCATTCACTTCTTTAATCCTGTTCCTTTGATGAAACTCGTCGAACTCATCAAAGGTATCGCCACAAGCGATGAAACCTTTGATGCGGCCAATAATTTTGCCGTTTCCTTGGGTAAAAGCGTAACTGTTTCAGAAGATTTCCCCGGCTTTATCGTCAACCGGATATTACTGCCGATGATCAACGAAGCGGTTTATGCGCTTCATGAAGGTGTTGGGTCTATTCAATCGATCGATCAAGGCATGAAGCTTGGCACAAACCACCCAATGGGGCCGTTTGAACTTGCAGATTTTATTGGTCTTGATACGTGTCTATCGGTGATGCAAGTGCTGCACGAAGGATTGGCTGATACGAAATATCGCCCCTGCCCGTTACTGGTTAAATATGTTGAAGCCGGATGGTTAGGCCGCAAATCAGGCAAAGGCTTTTATGATTATAGCGGTGAGGCACCAGTTCCTACGCGCTAAGAAAGCTATCTAATTAAGCGCACTAATATTAGTTTCTTTCGTAGCGATCGCAGCATCAATATAATTAAGCGCATCTGGGCTTGACCAATGGGCCGGCCCATTCATAGATGCCATGATATATCCATTTTCATCAACAAGCAGCGTGACCGGCAGGCCAAACGCAATGCCTTCTTTTTTCAAAGCATTAAAAATACCCATTGTGCTATCTTGATAGAGCGGCAAATTATCAACGCCAATCTCGTTTAAAAAACCTTCCGGCTTATTGCGATCGCCGCGGTCAATATTGATCGTGACCACTTCAAAATCCGCGCCTTTTTTGGCAGTTTGCAATTCTGAAAGCGCTGGCATTTCTTCACGGCATGGCGCACACCAAGTCGCCCATAAGTTGACCAATGTGATCTTGCCTTTGAACATATCCAGCGATTGCACATTACCATCCGGATCGACAAATTGATGCTCTGGCATCAATTTAGCATCTTCTAGCGCGATCATTGCAGCAACGTCGCCCTGAGCGCTTTTTCCAATCTCAGCGGCCTTTACCACCACATTAGCGTCGGTTTTTGTGCTGGCGGTATTAATTGTATCATTGCCATACCCCCCATCATCACGTATACCCCAGCCGCAACCAAGCTAATTCCGCCAACCAACAAAATGGTTCCAAGAATTTTGGATCTGCGATTACGATTACTTTGCTCAGTCATACAATTCTCCGAGGTCTTTTAAAAAATGTCCGAAAACGAAAATAACAAATCTTCGAACAAAATGTGGGGTGGCCGTTTTGGCTCCGGGCCTGATGCTATTATGGAAGAGATCAACGCTTCCATAGGATTTGATAAAAAGCTATATGCGCAAGACATTGAAGGTTCAATGGCTCATGCACAAATGCTTGCAGATAATGGCATAATTTCGGCAGAAGATCGCGACAAAATCACTCACGGGTTGAACACAATTTTGTCAGAGATCGAATGTGGTCAGTTTGAGTATTCTCGTGCACTTGAAGATATTCATATGAATATTGAAGCACGCTTGCGCGAATTAATCGGCCCGACGGCAGGGCGCTTGCACACAGCCCGCTCTCGTAATGATCAAGTCGCGCTTGATTTCCGCCTTTGGGTAAAAGCTGAATTGGGCAAAACAGCTAAACTCTTAGAACAACTAATTTCAGCATTTGTTTCCCGTGCCGAAGAGCATGCTGATACGGTTATGCCGGGCTTTACGCATTTGCAGACAGCACAACCGGTTACTTTCGGTCATCATTGCTTAGCTTATGTTGAAATGTTCTATCGCGACTTATCTCGTGTATTAGATTGTATCGACCGATTGGACGAATGCCCATTAGGTGCTGCGGCACTTGCTGGCACAGGATTTCCAATCGACCGTCACCAAACAGCAAAAGCACTGGGTTTCAGAGAACCAACGCGTAACTCATTGGATAGCGTATCGGACCGTGATTTCGCCATGGAATATTTGTCTGTAGCAACAATTTGCGCAACGCATTTGTCCCGCCTTGCAGAAGAAATTGTCATCTGGTCAACGCCGCAATTTAACTTTGTAAAACTGTCAGATTCGTTTTCAACCGGCTCGTCGATTATGCCACAAAAGAAAAACCCGGATGCTGCTGAATTGGTCCGCGCAAAAACCGGTCGTATTAATGGTGCGATGGTTGGCCTTCTAACAGTAATGAAAGGGCTTCCACTTGCTTATTCAAAAGACATGCAGGAAGACAAAGAGCAAGTTTTTGATGCTGCAAACAGCCTAGAACTTGCGCTGGCTGCAATGGCAGGCATGGTTGCTGATATGCATGTGAATAAAGACGCAATGCAGAAAGCTGCAGGCTCCGGTTTCTCAACGGCAACAGATCTAGCAGATTGGCTTGTGCGTGAAGCTGGACTTCCATTCCGTGATGCCCATCATGCAACAGGTGCAGCTGTCGCCCTTGCAGAACAACAGGGTATTGAATTGCACGAAATCAAGCTTTCTGAATTGCAAGAAATCAACAGTGCGATCACCGAAGACATCTATTCTGTATTAACGGTAGAAGCCTCAGTCGCATCACGCAAAAGCTTTGGTGGAACAGCACCTGATAATGTGCGCGAACAGATCAAATATTGGAAATCAAAAAGCTGGCTATCAAACTAAGCAAAGCACACACCCCTTTTTTATAAAACCACGAACAAAAAAAGGGGTGCTTTGTGCCGATTTTTTCGTTAAAAGGTTGCTCACTTGTTTAAGCCTTACAAAGGACACAGCTCATGAAGCTTTCAAGACTAACAATCGTGCTAGCCGCTCTTATGTGCGTTTTGTCTGCATGTGGCAGTAAATCAGATTTGATTGCACCCGCATCGGTCTCAGAACCTGTAGCACAGCCTGCAGCACCCGAAGAGCCAAAACAACCTGGCATTTTGCTAGACTAGTTTTAAGAGCCACTTATGAACCATTTTGACTATATCAATGGCGTCCTGCACGCTGAAGGCGTTTCTATTCAAGAAATCGCTCGCGAAGTTGGTACGCCATTTTATTGCTATTCAACAGCCACCTTTGCGCGTCACTTCAACGTTTATAAAGACGCATTTTCCGGGTTAGACTCGCTTGTTTGTTATGCAATGAAAGCCAATTCCAATCAGGCTATTCTCGCCACACTAGCGGATCTGGGCTCAGGTGTAGATATCGTCTCCGAAGGCGAGTTACGACGCGCGCTTCAAGCTGGTATTGACGCTAAGAAAATCGTCTTTTCTGGTGTTGGTAAAAAAGCCTATGAAATGGATGCAGCGCTAAAAGCTGGCATTCTATGCTTCAACGTCGAATCTGAACCAGAACTAGAGCTGCTCAACGAACGCGCTCTAAAAATGGGCGTGAAAGCCCCAGTATCTTTCAGAATAAACCCTGATGTCGACGCAAAAACTCACGCCAAAATCTCAACAGGCAAAAAAGAAAACAAATTTGGCATATCCTATAAGCGAGCGCCGGAAGTATTTGAACGTGCAAGTAAAATGGAAGGTATCGATGCCCACGGGATTGATATGCATATCGGAAGTCAAATCACCGATCTGCAACCATTTGATGATGCTTTTGTTTTGGTCGTGGACTTGGTTGAAAACCTCAGATCAAAGGGGCACAAGATTGATCACGTCGACATCGGCGGCGGTTTGGGCATTCCGTATAAAAACGATAATTCCCCACCACCCGATCCAACAGCCTACGCGAAAGTTGCCGAAGAACGGCTAAAAAACCTCGGCTGTAAAGTCCTCATGGAACCTGGTCGATTAATTGCCGGCAATGCCGGAATTTTGGTCACTGAAGTGATCTATGTCAAAGATGGCGGCGAGAAAAACTTTGTCATTGTCGATGGTGCGATGAACGATCTTATTCGCCCAACGCTCTATGATGCGTTTCATGAAATCATGCCAGTTGAGATTTCAGCGGTAAATTCACCCGCTATGACGGCTGATATCGTTGGTCCTGTTTGCGAAACAGGTGATTATCTTGCGCTTGATCGCCAAATGTCAGAACCAAAGCCTGGTGATTTAATTGCTGTGAGCAGCGCGGGCGCTTACGGAGCTGTCCAATCCAGCACTTATAATACCAGACCGCTCATTCCAGAAGTATTGGTCAATGGTGCTGAATATCATGTCATCCGCGCGCGCCAAGAAGTGCAAGACATCATTGCAATGGACTCCATTCCAGATTGGCTGAAATAAAAGGAGTAAACGCAAATGATGGTATTATGGTTTATCATATTAACATTTGCGATTTCTCTCATTGGCTTTATTGGCGTTAAAAAATTACCGAGAGCACAATCACCTGAAACCCCAACTGGTCTTCCATGTTGGCTCGTTATGGTTTGGGCCCCAAGCCTGGCAGCTATTTTATTGTCTTCCTATCAAGGCAGTCTCTCAGCATTGATGTCACGCAGTTTTAACCTTTCAAATGTGCCGCTTGAAATTTGGTTATTGACGATCTCTCCGTTGGCACTTTTGGCGATCTTAATGCCATTTGGCAAAGGCAAACGCGAGACGTTCGGCTTTAAAATGTTTGCCGCTATGTTTGCGCTTAATCTTGTTCTAGGCCCGCTCGGTGAAGAACTCGGTTGGCGTGGATTTATGCAACACGAATTGAGCCCAACTTTTGGTTGGCTCGTTTCGAGTATAATCATAGGTGTCGTATGGTTTATCTGGCACACACCAATGTGGATGGTTGAAAGCCCAATTTCAGAAATTTCACAAAAATATTTTGGCCTCCATTGTATGGCCTATTCAATTATCATTGGTGCTAGCTTTGAAGTATCGCAAGGTTCAATCATCCCAGCAATCCTTCTACATCTTGCGATCAATCTGGCGTCCAATTTAGCGAGCTTTGCAGGTTTTACTAATCCCAACGACTGGTTTCGCATCAGTATAATACCTTATTTCGGGCTCGCATTTTTGATCAGTATTTATGTTATGATCTAGTTCATAATCAGCCATTTAATCGATACAGACATATCATTTCTGTTTCCACACAAATTATTGAAGAATATCTATCTCGTTTTTGACACAAGACCGTGTTAGGCTCTTCAAATCATAGCGAACACGACGTGAGGATCCATGAGCGAACGCCCCTTTGATATCAAAGGCAAACTAGCGAGACATCGCTGGGTTACGCGCACAATCATGATTTTTGAACGGTTGTGGTCAGCAGCTTTTGTCCCCTTTACGATCATCGGCGCGTTTGTTGCACTCTCATGGTTTGGTGCATTTCGGATCACCCCGTTTTGGGTTGGTTATATTATCGCTGCGATTTTAATCATTGCCTTTATTATCTCGCTCCGAAATTTAAAGCGCTTCAAACTGCCCAATGCAGATGATGTAAATGTCCGACTAGAGCAGGATAACAAGATTGATCACGAAGGAATTGCAATCCAGCTTCAATCAATCAGTCAATCAGAAGATGAAACAGCGTCGGCGCTTTGGAAAGAACACAAAGCCCGCATGTGGGCAAAACTATCTGACTTAGAACGTGGCAAATATCAATCAGACATCCCCGATAGAGACCCTTATGCATTACGTGTATTGGTGCTTTTGTTGTTGGTTTCAGGTTTTGCATATTCGTTCTCAGGACAATCTGGCAGCATTAGCGATGTAGTTAATCTGCGCCCACCTAGCCAACAAAATACCGATCTTGTTCGTATCGACGCGTGGGTAACACCTCCGGCTTACACAAATCGCGCTCCGATCTTTTTGAACCAATTACAGGCGCTTGAAACCGCAATTTCCATCCCCGAAAAAAGTGAAGTTACCATTCGCATTGTTGGTTTAAATCAAAACGAAAATGCCGACCCATTAGACGTTAATTTTACAGCTAAAGATGGCACCATTCTCCCTCTTTCTCAGACAGATGAAAGTACGAGCGCTTCTATTAGTTATGAATATATTCCAGATGAAGATGGCACTTTAAATATTTTGGATCGCCACACATTTGAGCTCGGTCTTGTTAAGGACAACCCGCCCGAGATTGATTTTCATGAAGAGCCGACACAGGCACAAAATGGTGCCTTGCAGCTCGCATACAAAACAAGCGATGACTATGGCGTTTTGCGAGCACGTGCGGAAATCACATCCATTTATGGCATTGATGATCATGCGTTGCAATTATATGAAGATCCCGAAATTGATCTTCAATTACCGCGTCGCTCCAGCGAAGACGGCCTGGCAAATACCAGTTATGATCTGACCGACCACCCACTTGCTGGTGAAGAGGTTTATATCACGCTCGTTGCGATTGATGGTGCAGGCCAAGAGACGCGCACCGAACCGTTGCAAACTATATTACCAAGCAAAAATTTCGTCTCTCTTTTAGCGCAGTCAATTGTTGAACAACGTCAGATCATAGCTTTTGACGCCTATGAGCGTTTTAGAGCCATTGAGCTCAACGATGCTTTGACCATAATCCCAGAAGTAACAATTCCAAGCATCCGCGACTTTTTGCTGGTCAAGTCTGCGCGTGAAGGCTTGGCACTCGCTTATAGTGATGAAGCTCTTTTACGTTCCATTGATGAACTGTGGGAAATTGCACTTTTGTTAGAAGATGGCAATCTCTCGCTAGCAGAACAACGATTAAGAGATGCTCAGCGCGAACTATCCGAAGCTTTGGAAAATGGTGCATCGGACGAAGAAATTGCACGTTTAATGGAAGAGCTCCGCGAAGCCATGCAAGAGTTTATGGAAGCACTCGCTCAACAAAACAACAACAATCAACAAGCACAAAATCAGCAGTCAGAAACTCTCGAGCTTGAACAACGTGACTTGCAAGATATGCTCGATCAGATTGAAGACATGGCTCGCTCCGGCAATCGCGAACAAGCGCAACAAATGTTGCAAGAATTACAAAACATGATGAACAATCTGCAGGCAAATCGTCAGCCACAACAACAGCAAAATGGCGAACAAAGTCCGATTGAACAACAAATGGAAGAATTAGGACAAATCCTTCGCGAGCAGCAGCAGTTGATGGATCAAACATTTGATATGCAACAACGTCAATCTGAAGCGGAGCAACAACGCTCACAAAACCAACAAAACAACCCGCAAAGCCCAAATAACCAACAAAACCAGCAGAGCCAGAATGGCCAACAAGAGCCTATGACTGCGGAAGAACTTGCAGACGCACTCGAGCAATTACGTCAACAGCAACAAGCGCTACAGGAACAATTGCAAGAACTTATGGAGCAGATGCAAGAGGAAGGCTTGGAACCAACCGAAGGTTTAAGCGAAGCTGGTGAAGCCATGGGACAAGCCGAGGGTGAGTTGGGTGAAGGCGACACAGGTGAAGCTGGAAATCAGCAGGGGAGAGCTTTACAAGCATTACGCCAGGGCGCGCAAGAAATGCTCAACCAACTTCAGCAGCAAATGCAAGCGCAGGGCCAAGGCCAGGGTCAAGGCGAAGGTCAGGGCACCCAGCAAAGCCAACAGGGCCAAGGCCAAGGCAGCCAACGTGACCCGCTTGGACGGCGCCAAGGCGGCGATCGCGAAGGACTGTATGGACGCAGTGACAATGGCGCTTTCGATGATGCAGACAATGTCCAGCGCGCGCGAGAGATATTAGAAATCATCCGCCGACGTCTTGGCGAAAATTTCAGGCTCGAATTTGAAAAAGACTATCTCGAACGCTTACTAAAACCAACTGAATAGCGCACGCTCTTATTAATATGAAAAGTTCAACAAATCTAAGCGGCTAATGCTTGTGCGACCGCATTGCGAATATCTGGTAATGAGAAAGGCTTGGGAACCACATCGACAATGATTTTCTCTAAATTATCAGCGCGCTCACGCTGCTCAGCATAACCAGTCATGAGAAGAATTTTTGTATTTGGATAAAGCTTGGCTGTTTCTTCCGCAAGCGCAATACCATCCATCACAGGCATGCGAATATCTGATAAAAGCAGATCGAACTCGCCCTGTTCCAATTTTTCTAATCCATCTGAACCATCTTCAGCTTCTGTTGTCTCATGTCCATCCATGCGCAAAGCACGCGCAACAAAAGAACGCAAAGCAGTTTCATCTTCGGTGATTAGAATTTTGGCCATTGAACACACATCCCTAAATCCGCATCTTATATCGATGCCAAGTCGAATTCATTCGAGCTTTTCGATGTTCTTATTAAAACACGAATTTCTTTTCGGGCCGTAAATACGGTTGGTAAACAATGTCTCAATTTTTGCCCATTGCGGCACTGGGCAATTAATATTTATTCCGCATCCCCAGTGACGATACCGACATATGGCAATTCACGAAAAGCATATGCAACATCCATCCCGTATCCCACAACGAAATAGTCCGGACAAACAAAACCAACATGATCAGCAACAAGCTCGCCTTTACGCTTAGACTCTTTGTCAAGCAAAACAGCAAGACCAACATCTTTTGCGCCACGTTCATACATAAGATCGCGTGCGAAACGAAGTGTGTTGCCTGATTCTAAAATATCATCGATCAATAAAACATCGCGACCTGTAACATCGCTATCGATATCCTTGATGATTTTAACTTCTTTACCTGTGGTGCCAGTGCCGTAACTCGACAAGGTGATGAACTCAACTTCAGGTGCTAGCCCAGCTCGATAAAGCGCTCTAACCAAATCTGCTGCAAAGATAAATGAACCTTTCAAAATAGCGACCACCAAAAGATCATTTTTCGGACTTGCCGCAATCTCGGAAGCTATTCGCTCAATCTTTTCTTCAATTTCTTTATCTGAAAAAAGAACATCAATGTTCTTGCCGCGCACTACTTCCATAATTTAACTCTCGATCTGATATTAACGCCTAAGCGATTTGTATCAGTCCTGAGAGCCGAAATAAATAACAGAACCTTCAGAAGAGCCTTTAACCACAGAACCTTCACCAACCGCATGCAATGAGGAGGTCTTATCATGTTGATCTGAGTTTGGATTGCTCAAAATTTCTGAATTTAAAGTATTTGGTTCGTTTATCTGGGGAATGGCGGGCATGGCTTTGACGCTACCAGTTGCAACAGAGGCGTCAGGTGAAAGCGTTTTTGTCTCGTTGGCAATTTGCTGATTTGTATCCTGCCGATCTAGCATCCAAACAATTGGCAGCACAGCAGCTACTGTAAAGACACAAATTGCAACAGACAAAATGAGTTGACTGACAAAAGGTGATTTTTGCTGAGATCGTTCCTCTTTAGAAAAAATGTGCAATCCTTTTTGGACCGCATCAGGTGCCATCGGCGCATCATTATTAAGTTTTCCAAAAGTTGGTTTTTGCGATTTGTATGTTTCTTTTATTTCAGCGCGACGATGACTTTGGTCTTCAACAATCGTTTCAAAAATCGCGTCTTCTATATCTCGCTCGAAGGATGAGAAAATCTCAGATCCAATTGCGGAAGTGCCTTGCTTTAATGAATGAGGTTGCGCATCAGCTGACATAAAATGTTCTCTATGTAGAATTATACCTTAATCGCGCAAAAATAGCGCTTAACAACTGGTAAATGAATATGGTTAACAGATCGGTAATTTCTTCTGTGCTAGTGCTAATTTAACGCAAGTCAGCGCTCTTGCAGATACGTAAACACTTGGCTGGGATCTGCAATTAAAGCTATAAGCAGCTTATAGCAAATAGGGAATTTCAAATTGATTCGATTGGAAAATGTTGGTGTCAGATATGGTATGGGTCCAGAAATTCTGCGCGACCTTACTTTTGATATTCCTAAACACTCATTCCAATTTCTAACCGGCCCGTCCGGGGCGGGCAAAACGACATTGATGCGGTTGTTATTTATGTCACTGCGCCCAACTCGCGGTAATATTTCAATGTTTGGCAGAGACGTGATTGATATTCCAAGGGACGAATTACCTTTATTACGACGCCGGATTGGAATCGTTTTCCAGGATTTTAGACTGCTCAATCATCTAACCACGTATGAGAATGTCGCCCTGCCCTTGCGTGTCAGAGGCAAGGAAGAAAGCTCTTATCGCGCTGATGTAGTGGAATTATTGGAATGGGTTGGTTTAGGAGAACGCATTCATGTGCGTCCGCAAGTTTTATCAGGTGGTGAAAAACAACGTATCGCCATTGCGCGTGCGCTTATTGATCGGCCAGAAATCCTGTTAGCTGATGAGCCCACAGGTAACGTTGATCCACCGATGGCATTAAGACTTCTATCATTATTTAAAGAGCTTAATCGGCTTGGGACAGCCGTTCTTATCGCAACCCACGATCTCAATTTGATGGAGCAAGTTGAAGCACGACACATGATCTTATCTGAAGGGCATATCGATATTTATGATAGATAAAGCCAAACAAAGTGTCGCAAAAGTCAAGAAGGTTGCCAAACAGCAGTTTAAGGCACCAGCTCCGATTGTGCCGCCAGCAAATCTATCGAGCAAGGCACTCATCGTCGTTGTGATTATCATGTCATTCTTGGCATGTTTAACACTCGGATTTGTCACGCTTATTCAGGAAACATCTAAAACCTGGCAAAACCAAATTTCTGAGGAAATCACAATCCAAATCAAACCCGAAGAAGGGCGAGATATGGAACTTGCACTTTTGGATGCCAAAAGTTTAGCGCTTGAATTTTCCGGTACATTAAGCGCCGAGATTGTCGATAAAACTGATACCGCAAGACTGTTAGAACCGTGGTTGGGTGAAGGCTTCAACATGGACGAGCTACCCGTCCCACGGTTGTTGATCATTACCATTGATAAAGATAACCCGCCCGACTTTACCAGCATGCGCAAAACGCTGGCTGACACAATTCCAAATGCATATCTAGATGATCACCGCACATGGGCTGGCCGACTTGTCAGCATGGCGCAGAACACAGTTTTCATTGGTGTCGGTTTATTGTCACTTGTGTTAGTTGCAACGACTTTAACCGTGGTATTTGCGACCCGAGGCGCTATGTCGGTCAACCACGAAATCATTGAAGTGCTGCATTTTGTCGGCGCTGAATCCTCATTTGTAGCCAATGAATTTCAAAAACACTTCCTGCTAACCGGCTTTTACGGTGGTGCGATTGGTGGCGGACTGGCTGCATTGGTGTTTTTTGTCACTGACATTTGGCAGGATGCGAGCATGGCAACAGCGCTAAATGATCAGGCAAGCGCCCTATTTGGTAGCTTTTCTATGGGGCCAGCTGGGTATCTCGGAATTGCAATTATTATCGTTACTGTTGCGATATTAACCGCATTAACAACCCGTATCACCGTTATAAGAACCATCCGGGAGATTGATCTGGTAAGATCTGATCCCGCGCGTTCTGACCTTGCCTAACCACGCAATCGCTGTTTGATAACAGTGGGCCTTTCAAATACCCAAAAACGAGCATAAAAAGGTCTGGCCTTTGCCATATTTCAAGGTTACAAATGTGTATGGAAAACAATGACCACAACATTGAACCAACCACTCAAGCTCAAGATCAACAAGACGTTTTGGTCGAAACATCTGATGAAGAGCAAGCGGTTAAAAAGCGTAAATCAAGCTGGGTTGGATGGATTTGGACCCCAATAGCACTCGTCTTATTGTTAGCAATTGGCGTGGGTATTGGCAGTTTTGTGCGCTTTGCTGAAGATGTTGCAAACTTACAAGCACCCGAAATTTCAGAAAAATCGGATGCGATTGTCGTTTTAACTGGTGGCAAAAGCCGCATTACTGAAGCTGTCAATCTACTTAAAGATGGCAAAGCTAATCGCCTTTTCATTTCAGGTGTTAATCCAGACATTTCAGATAGTGAGCTTTTACGCGTATCAGGCGCTGACAAAGCTTTGTTCGATTGCTGCATCGATATTGGTAAAGATGCCAAAGACACAATTGGCAACGGCAAAGAAATTGCCCAATGGGCCACGCAACAAAACTATAAAACTTTGATTGTTGTCACGAACAACTATCATATGCGTCGAAGCCTTTTAGAGCTCTATTCGGCAACATCAGACATTGAACTTATTGCCTACCCAGTGATGAATTCAGAAGTAAAAACAGAGAACTGGTACAAAGACAGACCAACATTGCGTACCCTCATCAATGAGTTTGCAAAACTGAACCTTGCCTATTTCCGTAAATATGTTGGCGTTGAAATGGCAGGAAATCTTTATTCAGAACAAGTAGTTACCAAGCAAGCTGGCGTATAAATATCGCCTTAAATCTCACTTACGACTTTTATTCCATGGTTAATGAGGCATTAACCCACTGCGGGTAAAATTGCGCGAACGCCCTTTATAGGGCCAAACATTGGCATTGATTTGCCACTTGAGTTTAACCCGCGTATTTGGACCTGTTCTGACCATGCAAACGACAGCACATTCGGCCTCAAACCGTAATTATGATAGCAATTCAAGCCAGCGAATTATGCCATATTATCTTAAACGCCAGTTTCAGATCGTCTGTGCCTTCGCAATCTTCTTAGGCTTGGTTTTCGCAAGTGTTTCGCTCGCGACATGGAACGTATTGGATCCCAGTTTCTCTCACAAAACAGCCAATGTTGCGACAAATGCATTTGGATATATGGGTGCCTCATTTGCTGATTTAATGATGCAATTCTTCGGCTTAGCTTCCGTTATTGCACTTCTTCCATCCATCGCATGGGGCATTGCTCTTATGCGTGGCAAGCCATTTGATAGAAAAAGCTCCCGTCTGACCGCATGGTTTTTTGGTGCAATTTTAACAGCAGCGGTCTTCGGCCTCTTCCCAACCACAGAAACTTGGCCTTTACCAACGGGATTGGGCGGTGTCTTGGGTGATATGTTATTAAAGTTGCCTGCAACCATCATTGGCGATTTCCCGAGCGGCATTTTAGCGGTCATGCTGGCTGTATTGCTTTCAGCGCCAGCAATTTGGCTCATGCTCAAAGCGTCAGGGGTTGTGCAAAGAACAACACATATAGCTGATGAACAGGAAAATGAAGAGCTTCCATGGGATGATGCAGACGCGCAAGACGATGAAGAGCGCGAAGGTTCGCTATGGCTTGGAATACTGGCGCATACAATGTTTACACTGCGTGCAAGGCTCCGTCGTTTATTTGGCTTTAAGTCGAACACATCAGACGAATGGGAATACGAAGCTCCTTACGACATGCATGAGAGCGATGGTGGGTTTGACCAACAACAATATATCCAACAAGCTGCACCACATATTGAACCAAGTTTCCGCCAAGAACCGCAGTTTAACACACCAAGTGTTGATGCGCCTTTTTCTGAAGAAGAGCTAGATACAAACGAATTACCTTATCAAGCAGTAAATCGTGTTGCGCAGCGTCAACCCGCGCCTGAGCCGGCTGCATTAAGCCCTCGCGTTGCGCAAGCTGCGCCACCACCGCGTCCGGGTAAACGTGTTGTTCGTGAAGCGCAGGCATCGCTCCTTGCTCCATCGGATTTCGAGCTTCCATCAATCCATTTACTGGCTGAACCTAAAAATATCGTTCAAGATGCGACCTTATCTCCTGAAGCACTTGAACAAAATGCACGTATGCTGGAAGGCGTTTTGGAAGACTTTGGTGTAAAAGGTGAAATTATCCATGTACGCCCAGGTCCTGTTGTTACACTTTATGAACTCGAGCCAGCGCCGGGGATTAAATCATCCCGCGTCATTGGCCTTGCTGATGATATTGCCCGCTCTATGAGTGCAATCGCAGCCCGTGTTGCTGTGGTGCCCGGTCGTAACGCAATTGGTATCGAACTCCCGAACCAAACACGTGAAACGGTATATTTCCGTGAGATGATCGCCAGCCGTGATTTTGAAGCCAATAAAGGCAAGTTACCACTCTCATTGGGTAAGACAATTGGTGGTGAACCCGTTTTTGCTGACCTTGCGAAAATGCCTCACGTACTTGTTGCCGGTACCACGGGCTCTGGTAAATCCGTTGCGATTAACACCATGATTTTATCTATTTTGTATCGCTTTAATCCATCGCAATGTCGCCTGATCATGATTGATCCAAAAATGCTTGAGCTATCTGTCTATGATGGCATCCCGCATCTTTTAACACCTGTGGTGACTGATCCGAAGAAGGCCGTTGTTGCGCTTAAATGGACTGTGCGCGAGATGGAAGATCGCTATAAGAAAATGTCCAAATTGGGCGTACGTAATATCGATGGCTTTAACCAGCGCGCTGAAGAAGCACGACGCAAGGGTGAAGCAATCACACGTACGGTTCAAACAGGCTTTGATAAGGAGACGGGTGAAGCGGTTTACGAGACCGAAGAATTTGATCTCGAACCGCTACCATATATCGTTGTGATCATCGATGAGATGGCCGATTTGATGATGGTCGCTGGTAAAGATATTGAAGGTGCTGTTCAGCGACTAGCGCAGATGGCGCGTGCTGCTGGTATCCACGTTATTATGGCAACGCAGCGTCCATCGGTGGATGTGATCACCGGTACAATTAAAGCCAACTTCCCAACGCGAATTTCCTTCCAGGTAACATCAAAAATTGATTCGCGCACAATCCTTGGTGAGCAAGGTGCGGAGCAACTACTTGGTATGGGTGATATGCTCTTCATGGCAGGCGGTGGACGCATCCAGCGTGTGCACGGCCCGTTTGTGTCTGATCGCGAAGTTGAAGGTGTTGTTGATCATCTGAAAACCCAAGGCGTTCCGCAATACCTAGATGCAATTACCGCTGATGATGAAGAAAATGAAGACACAGGTGGCGGTCCAAAAGGCACGGGCAACCTTGCAGATTCAGATGACCCATATGATCAAGCTGTCGCCGTTGTGTTGCGCGATGGCAAAGCATCAACATCTTACATCCAGCGCCGTTTGGGCATTGGGTATAACCGCGCAGCATCGCTGATTGAACGGATGGAAGAAGAAGGTGTTATCGGACCAGCAAACCACGCTGGTAAACGTGAAATTCTCGTTCCAACCGAAAAAGACATCATGGGTGAGTAAACATAATCAGGCATTTGACATTTAGATGCCTTGTCGCAATCATGCCTCAGTTTTCTAGTATTTCGTATTTCTGATGGATCATTTAACCACACTGGAATTGAAGTATATGATAAATGCAAAAAATCGGATCATCGGCTTTACACAGCTTGTGAAAAAGCAATCTAAGCTCGCTGTTATTGCAACTAGCATGTTGGTTGCAAGCTCAATCAGCGCAAGCGCAAATAATGAAACAGCGCAAAAAATTGCCGATCACTTTGCTTCTGTAAAAACAATGATGGGTGAATTTGTACAGCTAAGCCCCGATGGCAATCAGGTTGCCGGAAAATTCTTTATCTCACGCCCTGGCAAACTACGTTTTAATTATGAAAAACCATCAGCAGTGCGCGTCATTTCAGATGGCAAAAACTTGGCTGTTGGCAACCAAAAACTCAAAACGTGGAGCCTTTATCCACTGCGCACCACGCCATTGAAGTTGCTTTTATCCGACAAAATAGACCTGTCATCAAAAACCGTAAAGTCGGTAACGGAAGATGAAAACCTGACCACAATTGTCATGGGAAACAAATCCGTTTTTGGCAAATCAACGATCACGATGATGTTTGATCCAAAAACTTATGAACTGCGTCAATGGACGATCAAAGATGCGCAAGGCAAAGATACAACGGTAATGATTTTTAATATCGAGACTGGTGTTGACTTCGCCCGCAGTGTTTTCCGCGTACCTTATGAGAGTGCTAGAAAAAATAAAAACGGATAAGCTTTAAAAGCTGTTCAGAATCCTTTAGACCTCCTTGGGCTGTTACTTACAGATCAAGGAGTTTTATTTTGGCATTTACAATCGCAACATGGAATATCAATTCAGTTCGCCTACGCATGCCCATTGTGGAAGCGTTTTTAGAAGAACATCAACCTGATGTTTTGTGTTTGCAGGAAATCAAATGCGAAAATGATTCGTTTCCATCAGGCGGGTTTCGCAAATTAGGGTATCAGCATTTCGCGATCCATGGCCAAAAAGGCTATCACGGCGTAGCAACAGTCTCCAAGACCCCGGTGAAGGACATTCAGCGCCAAGACTTTTGCGGCAAAGGTGACGCAAGACACGTCTCAGCTATCGTAGAAACTGGGTCTAGAGATCTGCGCATTCATAACTTTTATGTGCCAGCGGGTGGTGATGAGCCTGACCGCGAGAAAAATGTCAAATTCGCCCACAAACTTGATTTTCTGGAAGAGATGAAGGCCATTCATGCTGAGGCAGAGCACAAGGATGAAGTTTCATCCGTTCTTGTTGGCGATTTAAATATCGCACCTGCGGAAACGGATGTCTGGTCGCATAAGCAGCTTTTAAAAGTCGTCAGCCACACACCGATTGAAGTTGATGAGCTTAACGATGTGCAAGCCAAAGGTGCTTGGCACGATCTGGTGCGCGCGCATATTCCCGTAGAAGAAAAGCTATTTAGCTGGTGGAGTTATCGCTCAAAGGATTGGAGCAAAGCAGATAAAGGTCGTCGTCTCGATCACATCTGGTCATCAAAAGACCTTGCAAGCAGCTTGGAAAAAGTTGACGTATTACGTCATATGCGCGGCGTTGAAAAACCGTCCGATCACGTGCCGATGATTGCGCATCTTAAACTATAAATCAGCGAAATTTTTCGCCCAATTGGTTGAGCTTGATCGCAAGCTCACCAAGATTTTGTTGTATACGCTCTCGAAGCTTATCAGCAATTTGCGGATATTCAGCCATAAGCCGGTGAAAAACGTCTCTGTCAATTTTGATCAGATCAGATGTCTCTACAGCTTTGATCGTAAATTGCCGTTCAGAAGGTGCAATCAATGCGATTTCACCCATCAATCCACCACGCCCCAGAATACCCTGAGAAACAGGCTCACGTTCCCCAAGGGTCCATAATATTTCAACTTCACCTGATGCTACAACATAGGCACAACTCGCCGCATCGCCCTGACGATAAAGCGTATCACCTTTGATTAAATTGCGATGATCGCCACCAAATGCCACCAGCCTTAATGCATCGACAGGCAATTCAGAAAAGAGTGGCGTGTCTCGCAAAACGCTTAAGTCATCATTCAAAGCCATTAAGGCAATTCCCCCTAATTACGGATAATCTCGTTAAGGAACGAGTTTATAACCACCGCTTTCCGTCACCAAAATTTCAGCGTTGGATGGGTCTTTTTCAATTTTTTGACGCAGTCGGTAAACATGCGTTTCCAGCGTGTGCGTGGTTACACCGGAATTATAACCCCAAACCTTCTCCAAAATATCATTACGCGGCACAACTTTCTGTTCAGCGCGATAAAGGAAACGAATGATCGAAGCTTCTTTCTCAGTCAGACGAATTTTATTTTCATCTTCATCGATCAGAACTTTCTGACTTGGTTTAAACGTGTAAGGACCAACAACAAATGTCGCATCTTCGCTTTGCTCATGTTGGCGAAGCTGCGCGCGAATTCGCGCCAGCAATACAGCAAATCTAAATGGCTTTGGTACATAATCATTCGCGCCGGCTTCTAAACCTAAGATCGTGTCTGAATCTGTATCATGACCGGTAAGCATAATGATTGGCGCTTTAAAGCCGCCTTTGCGCAGAAGCTTCACCGCTTCGCGACCATCCATATCCGGCAAACCCACATCCATAATCAACAAATCAAGATGATTGTCTCTGGCCGTTTTAACACCCTTCGTTGCCGTGCTTTCCTGAATGATAAAAAATTCTTCATAAAGAGAAAGTTGCTCAATGAGCGTCTCACGTAAATCATCATCATCATCAACCAGTAGGATTGTGCGTGCAGACATGAATAATTCCTTTTTTCTTTGTTACGGCGAACTTATTATAGAACACCAGAATTGGCAAAGAGTTACTTCAATTCTCCAATACCAAATCTTTTATCAATTGGCCTTAGTCAAGAATCGTGGCAATTTGTGGGACATGTCTCGATCCTTTTTCAACCCAGTAACGTTAAACTATGAAGCCTGCTAGTAAATCTCGATCACATAATGGTGTAAACCGCGTCATCGTGCGGCAACGACCAGGTGTTAAAACACAGTGCCTAGTAAGGGTTGGCTCCCTAACTTTCAAAGGCGCGTTGGGCCGCTCGGCTCGGACTATTTTTAAGCGTGAAGGAGATGGCGCAACTCCAATAAAATCAATGGCTTGCCTATATGGATTTTATAAGTATCGGCATCGTTTTCATATTCGGACAAAGCTGCCAATGACCGCAGCGTCGGCAAAAATAGGATGGTGTGATCAAAGCGATCACGCAAGCTATAATCGAGCGGTTAAACTCCCTTTTTATCATCACATGAAACCATAATTCGAGATGATATGCTTTATGATTTTGTGATTGTGCTTGATTGGAATATCTCATCGCGCAAACGTCATTGCGGTAGCGCCATTTTCTTTCACGTAGCCAAACCTGGCTATCCACCAACACAAGGATGCATAGCCATTTCCCGGCAAGATATGATGCGGCTATTGCCACTAATGAGCACAAATACGATTGTCAAAGTGATTTAACTATACGCCAAACCATCCAATAACGCTGCCCATTACGCATGCAACCAACAACCAATGTATGCCGTCAATGATCGTTAAATCCCAACCAAAATCTTGATAGCGATGATTGATCGTCATGGTTGGCATAATAATACCCAACCAAAGAAAGAAACCAGAGATTAATCCGTTTATTAATGTCACCTGACCTTCGCCTAAATGCCCAATGACGCCTGCGATCATTACGGCTAAAACGAGTTGACAAATGAATGTAATAACAAACAAACTAGGCTTCATATTGGGCTCTTCGCCCTCAGGAATCTTGACAGCCTTCATCCATTGTTTAGCCATGGTGCCATAATAAACAGCTCCAATAACAAACGCGGCAATAGTTGCCGCAATGATCGCGATATAATTTATTCCATCAAATTGCATATCTACTCCTCCATCCTTGGAAGATGTAAATTATAGCAATTTTCAATGAAATTGAATAACTAAGATTTATTCATGCCAATTTGGCACAGCTACATTGGCGGGTTTGCCAACTCACCCATGCGGCAGACTTCAAGATATTCATCTTCTGTCACTGGCTGAACCGAAAGACGCATCGATGTCACCAAAGACATGTTTGCCAAGGCTTCATTGGCTTTCACATCTTTCAAGGTCACGGGTTTTGGCATATCGCAGAGGGCTTTGATATCGACACAATCCCAGCGCTCATCATCGGTGGTAGAATCTGGATGCGAGAGCGCGCAAACTTCCACAATACCAACCACTTCAAGGCCCTCATTGGAATGATAAAAAAAGCCTTTATCACCTAATTTCATCAAGCGCATATTGTTGCGTGCTTGATAGTTGCGAATACCATCCCATTCTTCGCCGGCTTCGCCTTTCGCCTTTTGCATTTCCCAAGACCACTTAAATGGTTCCGATTTAAAAAGCCAAAATGCCATCTAACTTACGCCTCCGGTGCGTGGAAAATCCATGTGTAAGGTTTAATATCAACCTTTTCAAACAACCCTGCATGCGCATAAGGATCTTGCGATGCGATGTCTTCCGCTTCTTTTTTGCTATCAAGCTCAAGAATAATCAGGCTGCCGCATGGCTTTTCATCATCATCAAGCAAAGGACCGGCAGCCTTAACAATACCCTTTTCGTCAAGGTCTTTTAAAAAAGCGACATGGTCAGGGCGGGTATCCATCCGAACCTGCAAAGCACCTGGTTTGTCATGACACATAAGGGCAAAATACATATAATATACTCCGGTTATTCCTGCTCACGGCGCAAAGGGCGCGCCAGAAGCTGTTGAATTGCTTGGGTTACATCTAGCCGACCTTGGATAATATCCGCAACCGAATTTGTAATCGGCAGGATAATATTTTCGCGATTGCTCAATTCACTCGCTGCAATCGCTGCATTCGCACCTTCAACCAATGGCTTATCCGGACCGACGAGATCAGAAGGTGCCACACCTTTTCCTAGCTCAATGCCAAATCGATAATTGCGTGATTGTTCACTTGTCGCAGTTAAAACTAAGTCCCCAAGTCCCGATAAGCCTGATGCTGTTTCGGCTTTACCACCCATGAACAATATATACCGCGATAGTTCCGCCAACCCGCGGGCAATGACAGACGCGCGCGCACTCTCCCCAAGACCTGCACCCATTACGACCCCAGATGCAATTGCCAATACATTCTTTAATGCGCCCCCGGTTTGCACACCAGTAAGATCGTCACTGCCATAAAGTCGAAACGTCTGGCGGGAAAGTGTGTTGGACAAATCTTGCGCCAGCTCTAAATTGTGCGCAGCTAGTGTCATGGCAGTGGGCAAACCTTTTGCGATATCAGATGCGAAACCAGGACCAGATAAAACGGCAATCTCATTGCCGGGTAATATCTCGCTAACGCGGTCGCTCATTAATCCACCAGAGCTTTTATCAAAGCCTTTTGAACATATAACCAACGGTGTCGTGTCCTGAAGTATTGATGCAACCTGCTGCGCAAAATGAATTTGCGCACCCGTTGGAACGACGGACAGCAAAACATCTGCTGTTTGTATACATGCAATATCACTTGCGATCGTAAGTGCATCTGGCACTTTAACATCCGGCAAGCGTGATTGGTTCACCCTTAACGTTTGCATTTGTTTCGCGTTGTCTTCATTGCGCATAAGCAGTGTAATATTATTTGCATTATCTGCAGACATTACAATGGCCAATCCGGTACCAAATGCACCACCGCCAGCAACAACAATATTTTTGCCCATTAGGCTTTTGCTCCTCGTTTTCCCGACCCCACTTTGCTGTTTGCGCTTTCATCAAGCGGCCATCTTGAACGTGGCGCAATATCTAACGCATCCGGCTCAAAGCCTAAAACCATTCGTTCCGCGGCAGCCCATGCAATCATGGCTGCATTATCAGTACAAAGGTGATGTGGTGGCGCGACGAATTTCACACCATGCTCATCACACAAGCTATGTAGCAAATTTTGGATTTTCTTGTTCGCGGCAACCCCACCTGCGACAACAAGTGCGGGTTCTACCGGCAGATCATTACGATCTGTATATGATTTTAAAGCGCGTGAAATTCTGTCGCGCAAAGTAGCAGCGACGGATTTTTGAAAACCAGCGCAAATATCATTCACATCCTGATCTTTCAAAGGTTGAATTTTTGTCGCTGTTTGGCGCACAGCGGTTTTCAAACCTGAAAATGAAAAATCAAAGCTCTTGTGTCCGCGCATCGGCACAGGCAAATCAAAACGGTTTTCATCACCTTGTAACGCAGCTTTTTCAACGGCTGGACCACCCGGATAAGGCAAGCTCAGCAGTTTCGCTGTTTTATCAAACGCTTCCCCCAACGCATCATCAATTGTCGTGCCCCAACGTTCATAAGAGCCAACACCTTTTATTAAGATAAGCTGCGTGTGACCACCTGACAACAGCAACAGTAAATATGGAAATTCCAATTGATCCGTCAGTCTCGCGGTCAGCGCGTGCCCTTCAAGATGATTAATCGCAAATAGCGGTTTATTTTTTACCATTGCCAGCGCCTTTGCTGACATTAACCCAACCATCAAGCCACCGATTAATCCAGGACCCGACGTGGCCGCAAATGCATCAATATCATCAAGCGTGCACTCCGCTTCATCGAGTGCTTGGGCAATCAAACCATCCAGTTTTTCAACATGTGCTCGCGCCGCGAGCTCTGGAACAACACCACCGAAATTCTCATGCTCGTCAATTTGCGAATAAACAATATCGCTATCAATGCACGAATTGCCATCACCAAGTCTGGTCACGACCGCGGCAGCCGTTTCATCACAACTTGTCTCAATTCCCAATATTTTGAATTGTTCTAAGTTTTTTATCGGCTTTTTCGACATAGATGGTTTCCAACAAATATTCTTTGGCGTAAAGCCTTTTATATGGTCAGGTAGCAATGGAAAACCGCAGATGCAAACAAAACCTTTTCAAATCGGCACAAGAGGTGGCCCCTTAGCGCTCTATCAGGCACATGAAGTACGTGATCGACTGATGGCGGCTCATGGTTTGCCGCAAGACGCGTTTGAAATTGTTGTTTTGTCCACAAAAGGTGATCGCATTACCAATAAAGCACTTTCAGAAATTGGCGGAAAAGGTCTCTTTACCCTCGAACTTGAAGAAAAACTTCATGATGGATCGCTGGATTTTGCCGTACATTCATCCAAGGATATGGCAACCACACTACCTGACGGACTTTATATTTCGGCCTTTCTACCAAGGGAAGATGTAAGAGACGCATTTATCGGCGGTACAGCACCAACTATTTCTGAACTTCCAGAAAACGCACTTATCGGATCTTCCTCATTGCGACGTCAGGCTCTTATCCGCCGCATGAGACCTGATTTGCGCGTCACTATTTTCAGAGGATTGGTTGAAACAAGACTGCGTAAACTTGCAGAAGGACAAGTCGATGCAACACTTCTTGCCTATGCAGGCATGAAACGTTTGGGGATTGAAGACAAAGCGACCGAAATTTTCGACACATCAAAGTTCCTAACCGCACCCGGGCAAGGTGCAATTTGCGTCGAAAGCCGGATTGGCGACGAAAAGATCGACAATCTTTTAGCTCCAATAAATCACCAACCCACACATACAGCTTTATTGTGTGAGCGGGCATTTTTAAGATCGCTTGATGGCTCTTGCCGCACCCCAATAGCTGGTTATGCCACAATCGAAGGAGATGCGGTCAATTTCTCAGGTATGATCCTCACACCTGATGGCCAAACTGTTTATGATATTCAAACCCAGGGTAAATCGAAAGATGCTGAAATGCTGGGTAAAAACGCTGGCGATACTCTTCGAGAACAGGCCGGCACATCATTTTTTGACGGCTGGGGCTAAGAGCAAATGGCGCAGGTACTTGTTTTAAGATCTGAACCTGCAGCGTCAGAAACCGCACGTAAAATTTCAGCACTCGGTCATTGCCCGGTTCTTCTGCCTTTGAAAAAGTGCGTCTGTCAAAGTGATATCACACTACCGGAAGCGAAAAAGATTTCAGGTTTTGTTTTCACAAGTGCCAATGCCATTAGATGCTTAGGCGAAAGCACAAATGTCGAGAAAACTTTATCAAACTTGCCAACTTATTGTGTCGGCGCACGAACCGCTGAAATTGCGCAAGGCATGGGGTTTTGTGACATAACGTGCGGCGAAGGTGGTGGCAGGTCATTAGCAAAAGACATTATAGCTGATCATGACAGCGGGAAAATCCAATCATCAGCAGAAACTCCCCTTTATTATTTTACACTTGAAAAGCGTACGCCAGATCTCGAGCAATCACTTAATCAGGCTGAAATTTTTATAAAACCGATTATATCCTATGAAATGATTGATCAAATATCGGATGAGAGTCTTCAAAACACGCTCGACAATGGCCATATTGATATTGTTCTGTTTTATGCAAAAAGCGCTGTGCGGCGTTTCTTCGCGATTGAAGACGAAACCCAGCACAACTTGTTTACAAATATGCAGTTTGGGTGTTTAAGCAAGGAAATAGCAGGCGCTGTTCCACGACATTTTGCTGATCAAATTGTCATTGCAGAAAAACCGAGCGAAACACATCTTTTAGCCTGTATTGGTTGATAGACTTATATTAAATTACCAGTCAAAGTTATTCCTGCTTTGGCATTTTATGAGATGATAAAACATGGTCAAGACACCTCGACACTCCAAACCAACCGATGAAGGCAAGACAATTGACTTAGATTCAAAGGATGTAAGCACTCTTGATGAAGAGAATCTGGAGAAAGAAACAGCAGGCTCGACTGATAAAAGTTCAAACGATGATCAATCATCTCATGAAACCGAGGCTCAAAAATCTGACGAAACAAATGAAGTAAAAGTAAAAGCTTCTAAAAAATCAGGATCCCCTGTAAGCGCTGGTATCATCGGAGCAGTTGTCGCGTTAATCGGCGGCGCAGGCCTTCAATGGGCAGGAATTTTACCAACATTGCAAAATTCATCCCCTCAAATCAGTGCGGAAGTTTCAGAAAAGCTCAGCGGAATTGAGCAAAATCTAACGGCTCTGGACACACGTTTTTCAGAACAAAGCACGTCAGATTCCGCATCTTTGATGAGCAACCTAACCGCCTTAACCGCGCGTATTGATGCTCTTGAAACATTGGTTCAGAACGACAATACCGGAGCGTTAGAAGCCATTAGTTCGATAAATTCGCGCCTTGATGAAATGTCTTCAACTATCATCAACATGCAGCAATCGCCATCAACAGGCTCTGAAAATGTTACAACATTACCTGAAGGCTTGCAGGATGAAATTGCAAATCTAGTTGCATTAAGTGCGGCACAAGCGACAGAAATCAACAATCTGAAAGCGCTAATTGAAACAACCACTCAGGCTTCATCAATAGATGATGCAACAGCTAAAACGCTCGCTGACTTACAATCTCGTTTAGGTGAGGCAGAAACAGCACTTGCGAAATCTCAAAGCGATGTCCCCATTGCAAGATCACTCGCAGCGGTTACGGTGAAAAACGCAATCGATCGCGGTGGAAAATTTTCTGTTGAACTTGATGCTTATGCCCAGCTTGATGGCGACAACCCAGCTTTAGCTGAATTGCAGGCCATTGCAGAGACAGGTGTATTGTCTCGCGCAGATTTGGTGCAACAATTTGATAATATTGCTAATCAGATCATCAGCGCAGATAAACCTGAAAATGCCGAAACAGATATTATGGCACGGTTGCTGGACAGCGCAGCGAACATGGTCAAAATCCGTCAGGTTGGAGAAGTGGAAGGCGATACCGCCGAAGCAATTGTTGCACGTATGGAACAACGCCTGTTGTCAGGTGAACTTGAAGACGCAATGGACGAATGGCAAAAACTATCGGATGCAAGCAAATCCGTGTCACAAAATTATTCTGATCAATTGCAAGCACGCATCACAGCGGAAAAGCTTGCCGATCAACTTTTGCAGGCACGTCCTGCCACAGCAGGCTAAGGTAAAAGCGTATGATTAAAGGTCTCATATTTATTGTAATTGTTCTGGCAATGGGTGTTGGGTTTGCTTGGCTTGCAGATCGCCCGGGTGAAATGTTGATCAACTGGCAAGGCCAGCAAATTGAACTTTCCTTGATGACGGCTGTCAGCATTATTGTCACCATTATTGTTGCTGTGATGCTGACATGGTGGATTATTCGAGTCATTTTGACTTCCCCTGAAATCATGTCCAAGTTCTTTAAAACGCGCAAACGTGATCGTGGTTATAAAGCCCTGTCTGATGGTTTAATTGCTGCAGGCGCTGGCGATGCTTCAATGGCAAAGAAGTTGACCAAACAAAGTAAAAACCTATTGGATGAGGAAAGCGAACCACTTTTAAATCTGCTTGAAGTTCAAACAGCAATGATTGACGGGCGCGACGATGACGCGCGCGCTTCGTTGCAGAAAATGGCCGACAAACCCGAAACTGCTGTTTTAGGTCTGCGCGGACTTTATCTTGAAGCAAAAAGACTGGGAGCAGGAGAAGCTGCCCGCCAATATGCGATGAAAGCGGCTGATCAGGCTCCACATCTTTCATGGGCAAGTGATGCTGCAATTGAATATTGCGCCCAGGATGCAGACTGGGATGATGCTATTCGTCGCTTGGAAAAACAGCGTAGTGCCGGTGTTATTTCAAATGAAGATGCAAAACGTAAAAAGGCGATTTTATTGGCAGGACGTGCGCTCACGCGTTCAGATGGCGAGTTACCAGAAATCAGCAAAGATGCACAGGCTGCACTTTCTCTTGCAGCTGATTTAGTACCTGCTGCGACAATTGCAGCAAAAGCATTATTCCGTCAGGGAAATTTGCGCAAAGGTTCAAAAATCCTTGAGAAATTGTGGAAGGAGCAACCGCACCCACAAATCGCTGATACATATGTTAATGCACGTGTTGGCGATACCGCAGGAGATCGGCTCAAGCGCGCTCAAAAGCTGGAAAGCCTTAGAGGCAATCAGGTAGAATCTTTGTTTATTGTGGCAAAAATGGCGCTGGAAACACGCAATTTCGAACTTGCGCGTTCAAAGGTTGAAGCCGCAGCGAGATTAGATCCACGTGAAAGCATGTATTTGCTTCTAGCTGACATCGAAGAAGCTGAAACAGGTGATCAAGGTCGCGTACGCTACTGGCTCTCATGCGCTGTCAAAGCACCACGCGATCCGCAATGGACGGCCGATGGCTATGTCAGCGACAAATGGGCACCTTTCTCCCCTGTCACCGGCAAATTGGATAGCTTTGAATGGAAAACACCATTAACAGCGTTAACGGGTCCTGTTGCTGAAGGCGACGTTGCAGACAACGGCTTTGACGAAGCCATGTCAAATCTGCCTGCCATTGCCGCAATGCCGGAAGCTGCACCTGCTGAGCATGCAGCCGTAGAAGAAGACGTCGTCGTTACGACAGATGATGACAACGTCATTGAGATCGTACCTGATGCTGAAACATCAGAGGAAACCGTTGAAACTTCTGAGGAAACATCTTCGCAAGAAACCGAAACGCCAAAGGAAGATGATACCGAGACAGCAGCAGTAGTTGAACCTGTGACGCAGGAAGCTCCCGCGGACGTAACAGTGCCAGAAGAAGAACCGGTAAAAGAAGTGACAAGTTTGAGAGTTGATGATCCCGGCGTTGATGAAAACGTGAACGAAACGGATAAAAAAAGCCGTTTCAGCTTGTTTTAATTCGATATTGCAACCATATTCAGCCCACACATTTAGGTTGGAGAAAACATGCTCATTGATCGGCTGCATCAATTTTTTGAATCCTTGGCGCAAGATGATGCGCAAAGTGTCAAAGCTGACAAAAACGATCCTCAAGTCGCAGCCACTGCGCTCTTTCATCATCTAATTGAAGCGGATGGTGAAACCGCGGAGAGTGAAACTCAACGATTGAAAGAAATTCTCAGTTCAGAATTTGATATCAGTGTTGATGAAGCTGTTGCGCTTTATCAGGCTGGGCAAGCAGCAGATAAAGATGCGGTTGATCTTTATTCATTCACCAGCGTACTTAAGGTAAAGTTGGATGAACAGCAAAAAGTAGATCTTGTAGAAATCCTATGGGATCTGGCCTATGCAGATGGACATCGCCATGAACTTGAAGACCATGTGATCTGGCGTATCTCCGATCTTTTGGGCGTATCAGCCCGCGAGCGGGTTTTGGCAAGACAACGTATTGAGGCTGAGCGTAACTAAAGTCTATGATCGATCACCTACCAGATTCAAAACCAAAAATTCTCATCGTTTTACACCAGGTCACCTCAACACCGGGGCGTGTCGGACAGCTTTTGGTCAAAATGGGATTTGAGCTCGATATCAAACGTCCACCATTAGGTGATCAATTACCAGAGACACTTGCAAACTATCATGGTGCCGTTATGTTCGGCGGACCCATGAGCGCCAATGATGATTTTGAATATGTTGGTCGCGAGATCAATTGGCTCGACATTCCTCTTAAGGAAAATAAACCGTTTCTGGGGATTTGTTTAGGTGCACAAATGCTGGTCAGACATTTGGGCAAGAAGGTTTATTCTCACCCTGAAAAGCTAGTAGAGATCGGCTGGTATCCGCTTGAAACAACCGATGCAGGCAAAGAACTCATGGAATGGCCTGAGATGGTGTACCAATTCCATCGCGAAGGATTTGAGCTTCCAGAAGGCGCTGTGCATTTAGCTGGTTCAAAGGATTATCCCAATCAGGCATTTCGCTATGGTGAAAATGCTTGGGCAGTCCAATTCCATGCAGAGCTCACCCTTGCAATGATGCATCGATGGGTCGTGAAAGCCGAGGAACGCTTCGAATTACCCGGTGCGCAAAATGGGCCGCTGCATCTTAAGGGAAGACTTTTATATGATCAGGAATTATTAGCTTGGCTGAAGGTCTTTTTACAAAAAGTATTCGGCTCCGCACATTAGCAATATCCATTAGCCATTTTGCTTATTGATAGTGCTCTTCAATATATTTCTTGACCAAACCTTCAAAATCCCCGGCAATATTTTCACCACGCAAAGTGACTGCTTTCTCACCATTGATGAACACAGGCGCTGCAGGCGTTTCGCCAGTACCCGGGAGTGAAATTCCGATATTTGCGTGTTTTGACTCGCCCGGACCATTTACAATACAGCCCATCACTGCAACCTGAAGATTTTCAACGCCTGGATATTTCTCACGCCATACAGGCATATTTTTACGCAGATCACCCTCAATCTTTTGCGCCAATTCTTGGAAAACTGTTGACGTTGTGCGCCCACAGCCCGGACATGCAGCGACCACAGGCAAGAATTGGCGAAAGCCCATCACTTGCAATAGCTCTTGCGCCACCTGCACTTCGCGCGTCCGATCACCACCTGGTTCCGGCGTTAATGAAATTCGAACGGTATCACCAATGCCTTGTTGCAACACAATACCAAGCGCTGCAGATGATGAGACAATACCTTTCGATCCCATACCGGCTTCGGTAAGGCCCAGATGCAATGCATAATCACCACGCGCCGCCAATTGTGAGTAGACAGCAATGAGATCCTGCACACGAGACACTTTGGCAGACAAAATAATCTTGTCACGCCCGAGGCCAACTTCTTCTGCCAATTGTGCTGATAAAAGCGCAGATTGAATGATCGCTTCATGCATAACTTGATCAGCGGTAAGAGGTGAACCGTTTTTCAAGTTTTCATCCATCAACCGCGTGAGCAATTCCTGATCAAGCGAACCCCAGTTTACGCCAATGCGCACGGGTTTATCATATTCAATAGCGGTCTCAATGATCTGCGAGAATTGTTTGTCTTTTTTGGCCTTAAAACCAACATTACCCGGATTAATCCGATATTTAGCTAATGCTTCCGCGCATGCAGGATGATCGGCTAGTAATTTATGACCAATATAATGAAAATCACCAATGAGCGGTATATCAAGACCTAAACGCTCCAAGCGTTCGCGAATTTTAGGAACAGCCGCCGCACTCTCATCGCGGTCCACGGTAATTCGCACCAATTCGGAACCAGATTTTGCCAGAGCCGCAACTTGCGCGACTGTCGCGTCAATGTCCGCAGTATCCGTATTCGTCATGGACTGGACGACGATTGGTGCATTGCCGCCAACCGTGACACCACCAACTTTAACCGCGACAGAATTCCTGCGTGGCTTTGGACCTAGATCTAAACATTCAGACATCGGAAACCTTTGTTCAAATAAGCTAAAACAAGCGACGATTTGCTGCCCAAGAAGTGGGAAATTGCAAACCAATTGTCAACAGCTGGTCAATTGATAGGAAAAGAAAACTGCCAATTCGTGACTATTTGTCACCATCAGTGCTGGCATCAGCAGGCGTATCTGCGTGTCGCACGGTCCAAACAAGGAAAAACACAATCAATAGGCAAAATGGCATAATCCCATAGACCACTGTGTAGTTCCAAGTTTGCGCAATGAACCCAAATAAAGGCGGCGCCAATAAGATCCCGCCATAGCCAACTGTCGTCACCATTGATACGGCAATACCACCCGGGATATTCGGTACATTTCCTGCGGCTGAAATGGCAATAGGAAATAAATTGGCCAAGCCAATGCCCGACACGAAAAATCCAAATACAGCGACATAGGGCGATGATGAGAGCGTGATAAGCGAGAACCCAATGATTGCCGTCACGACAGAAAACCTCAAAGTTTGCTCAGCACCAAATCGCTTGCGTAAGTGATCACCCGAAAAACGCATAATGGCCATAGCAGTTGACGTTGCAGCAAATCCTGTTCCCGCCCATGCAATGGAAACCCCGCGCTCAGTGTTCAAAAACAGCGCGCTCCAATCAATGATCATGCCTTCGGGGACGACAGAAAATAATGCCACGACGCCGAGCAAATAGGGCAAGACAACTCTTGGGAACTGAAGCTTCGGCTTTTCCTCTTCTTCGGTTAATCCGACGCGCTTTTGCAGTCTCGGGACGGCATAGAAAAACAATCCGAGAAACACCACTTGCCAGAATATGCCATGCCCAATTTCGCCGAAAGAGGACAAAGTAAACCCACCGATCAATGCGCTTATCAATGCACCAACACTCCAAAAACCATGGCAGGAAGACATGATGGGAAAGCGATGTTGTTTTTCAACTTCAATCACATTGGAATTCATGGCCACATCCATGCCCGCCCATGTCGCGCCAAACAAAAACATGACGACAACGGCTGACCAAAATTCAGGAACGATTGTCAAACACGGAATACCAAATGAACAGATGAAGGCGAGATACTTAATGGGTAAGCGCGTACCATTTCGAGCAACAAAGGCACCCACAAATGGCATACTGATGAGCGAGCCAAAACCCAGCGCCAAAATGATCAAACCAATCTGACTTTCTGTCAAATCAAGACGTGCTTTAAACGTCGGTATCATTGGGGCCCAAGCGCCAATCAACATACCGTTGATGAAAAACAGAATTGAAACTGCGGCACGTGCAGGGGGCATCGGGCCAAGAATTTTTTTCATTTGAGGTAACCAAGAAATCGAAGTTGGCTGCCAGCTAAACACCATTCCTGGGGACTTGGCAAACGTTCTTTTTCGGTACTGGAATTATGGGTCAGCAGGGAGAACGGGTAAAGTTCTACGCTTGCGATCTTTTAAAACGAAGCCTGAAATTCTGAAACGCTGATGTTGGATTATACTCTGCAGCAAACTTTGTTCGATCTATGGTACATAAATGAGAGTTTGAAGTTCTATTCTGAATAAGACATAAATTTAAAATCAAATTTGGTTTAAGGTTCAACCAACATGACTATATCTATCCATGACAACAAATTGATTAGTTATTCTGTTAATGAAGAAAAATCAGAAATTCGTTTTGAAACGACTTTTGAGAACAATGGTGTTCGCGAATATACCAATATAATTTTCTCCAATGTTGCGGGATACTTGTTTGAAAATCACTCTTTATCGTTGGGAACAATTATTTATAGTGTTGAGCAAACAGAAGCGATTACAATTTTGGAAGATAATTGGGAGAAGTTTGAAGAAGGCAAAAAATACGGTTGGCCTGGGCATTGGGCGCTTACCAAAGAACACGCCATTACCTATTTCGAAGAAAATAACATTATAGGCTATTACATAAATTCAAGCTGCGGGTTACATGGATGGGTACTGGCAGAAAATATGCAACTCGAAAGTAAAAACGATAGTCGGTGACTATATTGACTCAAAAGCATATTTGCTGAAAAACACAAAAAAACGCCAGACCAATAAGTCCAGCGCTTCTTTATCAATGTATATCTGGCTTTAAAGACTATTCTTTAAAACTCACCAACAAGTCTTTTGCATCGATCTGATCGCCGACTTTCACGAGAACTTCGTCAAGGACACCGTCTCTCTCAGCGTGAATGGCAGTTTCCATTTTCATCGCTTCAATAGATAGCAACACATCACCAGACTTAACCTCTTGGCCAGAAGACACTGCAACTGTTGAAATCACACCCGGCATTGGTGCGCCGACATGATTATCATTACCAACGTCAGCTTTTGAACGAACAGCAGAACCAGACGCACCATGGGCACGATCGATCACTTTGATCCGGCGTGGCTGACCGTTAAATTCGAAGAACACTGTGACCATGCCCTTCTCATCAGTTTCACCAACAGCCAAGTTGCGCACCACAAGTGTTTTACCTTTTTCAATCTCCACAAAGGCTTCTTCACCCGCTGGCAGGCCGTAAAAGTATACAGGTGTCGCAAGCGTGCTAACCGGGCCGTATGTTTCTGAGATAAGCGCAAAGTCAGTAAACACTTTTGGATACATCAAATAAGATGCAAACTCGTTTTCACTGATTGAGCGCTCTAGCTTTGTCTCAATGTCTTTGCGCTCTTGATCAAGATCAGCATCTTCAAGCAATGAGCCCGGTCGAACCGTATAAGCATCTTCACCTTTTAGCACTTTTTTCTGCAATGCTTCCGGCCAACCTTTTGGCGGTTGACCCAAATCACCACGCATCATTGATACAACTGATTCAGGGAATGCTACATCCTTGTCTGGATTTTCAACATCCGCGACAGTCAGATCCTGGCTAACCATCATCAACGCCATATCGCCAACAACTTTCGAAGACGGTGTTACTTTTACGATATCACCAAACATTTGGTTGGCATCAGAATATGTTTGCGCAACTTCGTGCCAACGTGTTTCGAGCCCAAGCGAACGTGCTTGTTCTTTAAGGTTGGTAAACTGACCGCCTGGCATTTCGTGAAGGTAAACTTCAGATGCTGGACTTTGACTGATTGATTCAAAGGCTGCATATTGATCCCGCACAGCTTCCCAATAGAAGGAAATACGGCGGATCCATTCACTATCAAGATTTGGATCACGATCTGAACCTTTAAGCGCTTCAACAATTGAACCAAGACAAGGCTGCGATGTGTTACCTGATAGTGCATCCATAGCTGCATCCACTGCATCAACACCTGCATCCACCGCGGCAAGCACAGTTGCCGCTGAAATACCCGATGTATCATGTGTGTGGAAATGAATTGGCAGATCCGTTGATTCACGAATTGTTTTAAACAACATTTTCGCAGCATTTGGTTTTAACAAACCAGCCATATCTTTAACGGCAATGATATGTGCACCAGCTTTATCAAGCTCTTGGGCAAGTTCAGCATAATACTTCAAATCATATTTCGGACGGGCTGAGTTTAAGATGTCACCAGTGTAACAAATCGTTGCTTCACACAGCTTGTTTTCCTCACGCACCGCATCCATTGAAACGCGCATATTTTCAACCCAGTTCAGGCAGTCAAACACACGGAACAGATCAATACCGCCTTCAGCGGCTTGTTTTACGAAATGCTTCACTACATTATCAGGGTAGTTTTTGTAACCAACGCCGTTTGCACCACGTAAAAGCATTTGCAACAAGATGTTTGGCGCAGCTTCACGGATAAGAGACAAACGCTCCCATGGATCTTCAGTTAAGAAGCGCATGGACACATCAAATGTTGCACCACCCCAGCACTCGAGTGAGAACAAGTTCGGCAATGCGCGCGCATACGTGCCAGCAATGTTTGCAATATCATGCGTACGCATACGTGTGGCTAACAATGACTGGTGACCATCACGCATTGTTGTATCTGTGATCAACGCTTGCTTTTGAACACGCATCCACTTGGCAAATTTATCAGGACCTAATTCGTCCAATTTGTCTTTTGTACCCGGCACAATATCGTTTGTTGTGTAAGGCACAATTGGCGGTGTCGCATCAGCTTGTGGTAACGGACGACCCTTTGTTTCAGGGTGACCATTAACCGTAACATCTGCGATATAAGTTAGAAGCTTAGTTGCACGATCCTGACGCTTAACTTCTTCAAACAGTGCAGGCGTCGTATCAATGAACTTGGTTGTGTAAGTATTGTTTTTAAATTCCTCATGGCCAATGATCGCCTCAAGGAAAGTTAAGTTGGTTGCAACACCGCGAATACGGAACTCGCGCAATGCACGGTCCATACGAGAAATTGCTTCCTCTGGTGTTGGCGCCCAAGCTGTTACTTTTTCAAGCAATGGATCATAATAACGAGTGATCACAGCACCTGAATAAGCGGTACCACCATCAAGACGAATACCAAAACCGGTCGCACCACGATATGCAGTAATTCGGCCATAATCTGGAATAAAATTCAGCTCAGGATCTTCCGTTGTAATACGGCACTGCAATGCATGACCGTTGAGCTTGATATCTTCCTGCGCAGGCACACCAGATTCAGGCGTTCCAATCGCTTCGCCATCAAGGATATGGATCTGCGCTTTAACGATGTCTATGCCTGTAACTTCTTCAGTCACAGTGTGCTCAACCTGAATACGTGGATTTACCTCAATGAAGTAAAATTTGCCTGTATCCATGTCCATAAGATATTCAACAGTACCAGCGCCGACATATTTCGTCGCGCTTGCGAGCATTTTAGAATAGTTTGCAAGTTCCTGGCGTTGCTCTTCGCTCAGATAAGGCGCAGGCGCGCGCTCAACAACTTTTTGGTTGCGGCGCTGAACAGAACAGTCCCGCTCAAACAAATGCACGACATTGCCATGTGTATCACCAAGAACCTGGCTTTCAACGTGACGTGCACGCTCAACCAATTTTTCAAGATAAATTTCACCTTTACCAAAAGCTGCAATTGCTTCGCGACGCGCTTCTGTTGATTCACGCTCTATTTCATCCTCAGAACGGATAACGCGCATACCGCGGCCACCGCCACCCCAAGAAGCTTTAAGCATAAGTGGATAGCCAATCTCAGCAGCCATCTTTTTCACTTCTTCAATGTCGTCTGGCAGAGGATCCGTTGCAGGAACCACAGGAACACCAACTTCTAAAGCAAGATTACGTGCGGCAACTTTATTGCCCAAGCGGCGCATTGTTTCACCACGAGGACCGATGAATGTAATGCCGGCTTCATCACACGCGTCAACAAATTCAGGGCTCTCAGATAAAAGACCATAACCTGGGTGAATAGCATCAGCACCAGATAATTTTGCAACACGAATAACTTCTTCAATTGAAAGATAGCTTTCGATCGGACCTAAATCACGATCTAAATGCGGACCACGGCCAATTTGATAGGATTCATCTGCTTTGAACCTATGAAGGGCAAGTTTGTCCTCTTCGGCCCATATTGCCACTGTTTTAATGCCAAGCTCGTTAGCCGCACGAAAAACACGAATGGCAATCTCAGACCGGTTCGCTACAAGAATTTTGGATATTTTCACGAATACATCTCCGTCAGATGGATCAAATTGATCGGGTAAGCTTTGAAGTTCTTCAAAGCCTGGAAGTTACAGGAACTTCATAACGGGTGATGTATTGCATTGCAACATTTGAAAATCAATCCGTAGAACTGTGGACGAAAATCCGTAGTCCTACGGTATCTGATTAATTGCAAAAAATGCTGCTATGCCGCGCGCTTAGAGCTACCTTTACGAGCATTGGTGCGACGGCGAGTTGATTGTGGACGACCAGATTTAGCTGCGCCTTCTCCACCCTCTTTCTTCTTGCCATTGCGTGCATGCTTCTTGAAACTGAACGGCTTTGCCTTGCTTTTTGCCTGTCCTGGCTTTCCAGCGCCACCTTTACCACCGGCTTTTTTACGCGCCGGACGCGGCACATCCGTGTTCGGGTTCATCAGTTTAGAGATCGCATACCATTTTTCTTCATCGGCTTGCGAGATGAAGCACAAAGCCTCGCCTTCAGCGCCTGCACGTGCTGTACGGCCAATGCGGTGAATATAATCTTCCGGAGATTGCGGCAGATCAAAATTGATCACATGCTCAATATGCGGAATATCTAAACCACGGGCAGCAATATCAGTGGCCACCAAAATTCGAATGCGTTTTGCGTGGAAGCTTTTGATCACACGTTCGCGTTTGTTGTGACGCAAATCACCGTGGATCGCATCCGCATCATGACCTTCCTTGGACAAACGTTTAGCCATTTTATCGGCATTATATTTGCTTTTAACAAAAACAATAATCGAGCCTTCACGCTGATTAAGCTCATCTTGCAAACGCGGATATTTCTCACTTTGCGTTAAATGAACAATCTCTTGCTTGATGTTTTTCGCCGGATCTGTGACCGAACCAATCGCAACACGCTCTGGGTTGATCATATATGATTTCGACAAGTTTACGATGTTATGCGGCAATGTTGCAGAGAACAGCAATGTTTGACGTTGCTTTGGCATGTGTTTGATAATTTTATCAATCTGAGAGGCAAAACCCATATCAAGCATACGGTCTGTTTCATCGAGCACCAAGAAGCTCGTGCGATCCAAGCGCAATGACTTACGCGCTAGGTGATCATTGATGCGGCCAGGTGTACCAACAATAACGCGCGGATCACGTCGTAAGTGGTTAAGCTGTTTTGGCATCGGTTCACCACCGATTAAAAGGGCAGTTAGAATTTTTGATTTCTTACCCAAAAATCCTTGAATAGCCTGATGCACTTGCGTTGCCAATTCTCGTGTTGGCGTAATAACAACTGCCATATCATCAGGGTTAGCCATCATTTTAGCAACGAGCGGAATACCAAAGGCGCCAGTTTTACCCGTACCAGTTTGCGCTGAACCCAAAATGTCACGACCTTTGAGCGCAAGCGGGATGGCTTTTTGCTGTACAGGCGTTGGTTTGTTAAATCCCAAATGGTCCAAACAATGATGAAGTGATTCAGGTAGATTGAATGATTTAAAGTTTTCCATGTCATAATCCTTTGCGATGGAGAACTCTCCATCACATGTAAGAACGGCCTCGCGCTAACTTTCAAATAAAGCGCAAGAACCATTTTAATGTTCTGTCAGACATTAAAGGATCAACAAAGATGAACATGATCGCGAAAAGCCTGAGCTGGGGCAAGCCCACAGAGCTCAACTGCTTTAGGGCCTTTTAAATGAGTTTTCATCAACTCTTGTTGCGCTTGGTATAGGCAGCCGGCTAAGAATGCAAGAACAATTGTGCATAGCAGCATTGCGTTAGTCATCACATAGGTGCTCAAAGCACTTCTTTATTAAGGTGCGAAAACACCAAAATTCCTTGACTTGTCAGCCAATTGGGCGTATCGGAACACCCAAGCGGTGCAATTTATTTTGTGCCGTTTATCTTTGCTCGCAGCCTATCGCGGCAAAACTGAACCGATAACCTTTTATAATACAATAGGTTATCATTGATCGAAGACTGAAAAAAGACGGTCATTTGCGTGCGTTACTGGTAATAATCGCAAATAGAACTGGACTGAACACTCAAAGGAAAAAAATGTTCGCAGTCATTAAAACCGGTGGTAAGCAATATCGCGTTACTGCTGATGACGTTCTAAAAGTAGAACGTGTTGCTGGCGAAGCTGGTGACATTATCGAATTCACAGAAGTTATGATGGTTGGCGAAGGCGCATCTGCGACTATCGGCAAACCAACTGTTGATGGCGCAATGGTTACAGCTGAAGTTGTTGACCAAGGCCGTGGTCGTAAGATCATCGCTTTCAAAAAACGTCGTCGTCAAAACTCACGCCGCACAATCGGTCACCGTCAGCATTTCACAACAGTGAAAATCGCTGAGATTTTGACAGATGGCGCGAAAGCTTCGAAAAAAGCTGCTGCTAAGAAGCCAGCTGCAAAAGCAGAAGCTCCAAAGAAAGTTGCTGCTGAAAAAGCTCCGGCTAAAGCTGCTGACGCTGCACCTGCAGCATTGTTCACTGCGCCTGAAGGCCCAGCTGATGATTTGAAAAAAATCTCAGGTGTTGGTCCGGTGCTTGAGAAAAAACTAAACGCACTTGGCGTGACAACATTTGCGCAAGTTGCTGCAATGTCACGTGATGACATTGAAAAACTAGATGACGCTTTGTCTTTCAAAGGCCGTATCGATCGCGATAACTGGCTTGAGCAAGCAGCTGAACTAGCTAAAGCGTAATTGACGAGATCGTAGGAGATAAAAAATGGCACATAAAAAAGCTGGTGGTTCATCCCGCAACGGTCGCGATTCTGAATCAAAACGCCTAGGCGTTAAAAAATTCGGCGGCGAAGCTGTAATTTCAGGCAACATTATTCTGCGTCAGCGCGGCACTAAGTGGCATCCGGGTACGGGTGTTGGCCTTGGTCGTGATCACACTATTTTTGCCACAACAGCTGGTAATGTAGAGTTCCGCAAAAAGGCCAACGGACGCACGTATGTGTCTGTAATGCCTATGGCGGAAGCAGCGGAATAACCGGAAACGCTCTAAATCATCCGGTGTCTCATCGACCCGGCTGATTGTAAATAAGCCAAATGTTTTAAAGGGAAGATGAGAGATCATCTTCCCTTTTTGTTTTTGCATTCACAGGAGGCTTTAAAATGCAATGTCAGTCAGATGAACAATTTAGCGATGAATATGAAGAACGGATAAGCCAAAGTGATGGGCTCAGTATCAGCGTTACAGGATCTGTAACACAAATTGACACCCCTCGCCTTACTTTGCGCAAACCGCATTGTGATGACATAGACGCAATTTCCACGTTGGCAAATGACTTTGCCGTGGCCTCAATGCTTTCTCGAATGCCCTATCCGTATAAACGTGCGGATGCGGAAGATTTTGTGAATAAGATTGCCAAGTTGGAAAATGGAAATTGCGTCTATGCCATTACGCTCAATGAAACGGGTGAGTTTATTGGCTGTTGTGGGATCGAAAAGAAACAAGGACGCGAGCGCATGGAAATTGGATATTGGCTAGGCAAACCCTATTGGGGCAACGGCTATGCGACCGAAGCTGCTCATGCACTTGTCGATAAAGCTTTTCGAATTTGCAATATCGAAGAAATTATCGGCCGCTGCAGAATTGGTAATTTAGCTTCCCGCAGCGTGCTGCAAAAAAGTGGTTTCCAATTCATTGGAACCGGCATGAATTATTCATTGGCACAAGATACTCAAGTGCCTGTGGAACTTTACAGATTAGAACGTAAAATTTGGGATTCATTGCGTAACTGGCCTGAATCCACCGAACAGAAAACCAAATTGAAAGGAGGTTAAGATGTTGGAAATAATAAAAAATCACAAGGAACGCATAGCGCTGGAGCCGATCGCGCAAAAGCACGTAAAGCCGATGGCTAGTCTTGCTGGTAATCCGAAAATTCTTGACCGGATGCTTTTCAAACCTCAGCCTTTTACGGTTGATGACGCGCAACAATTTGTCGAGCGGGCACAAAACAGTAATCCATTAGAGCTGTTAAGTTATGCAATTGTTGATCGTTTAACCCGCGAGTTTTTGGGTGTAACCAGTATTTCTGTCAAACCAAACCACATCATTCCATCATTTGGATATTGGTTGGGTGAACAACATTGGAATAAAGGTTTGGCGAGCGAAACCGTCGGCGTTGTTGTGCGCGATGTATTGCCAGAGTTCCGCTTTGCAATCTTACGTGCTGGTTGTGAGTTGGATAATCTGGCATCACAACGTGTCCTTGAGAAAAACGGTTTTAAGCCGCAAGAAACTGCGCCTTTAAACATTGGCGATCAAAAATCAATTGATATCAAATGGTATCAGATTAATTTAGCGCCATATCAGGGATATAACAACTCAGATGTGAAAGAAGACACGGCTTAAAAGCTTTAATCTTTTGCCTTTTTGGGCAAGCATCTATATCCCTCTCAGCAATATCTATCGTTGAGAAAATTTTAGCCTCATATTTTGATCATTTCAGAATATGAGGCTATATGACTATTTAATTTAAGCAGACCAATTGGCGGACAGCACAGATGAAATTTCTAGATCAGGCAAAAGTATATATTAAGTCTGGCGCAGGTGGTGCTGGCTGCGTCTCCTTCCACCGCGAAAAATATGTCGAGTTTGGTGGACCAGATGGTGGCGATGGCGGTAATGGCGGCCATGTTTGGGTTGAAGCCGTCAATGGTTTAAACACGCTGATCGATTACCGCTTCCAACAGCATTATAAAGCCCAAACGGGTGTGCATGGTATGGGACGAAACCGCACCGGTGCAAAGGGCGATGATGTCACTTTAAAAGTACCTGCTGGAACACAAATCTTTGAAGAAGATAATGAAACACTGATTTGCGATTTAACCGAAGAAGGTCAGCGCTTCCGTATTGCTAAAGGCGGCAATGGTGGTTTTGGTAATGCGCATTTTAAATCAGCGACTAATCAGGCACCACGCAATGCAAATCCCGGACAGCCTGCAGAAGAAAAAACAGTATGGTTGCGTCTAAAACTAATTGCTGATGCCGGTCTTGTTGGCTTACCAAATGCGGGCAAATCAACGTTTTTATCCAGCGTTAGTCGTGCGCGTCCAAAAATTGGCGCATATCCATTTACAACGTTGCATCCAAATTTGGGTGTCGCAACATCTGACGGTTATGAATTTATCATTGCCGATATCCCAGGCCTAATTGAAGGCGCGCATGAAGGCGCAGGTATTGGCGACAGGTTTTTAGGACATGTTGAGCGCACGCGCGTGATGCTGCATTTAGTATCTGCGCAGGAAGAAGATGTTGGCAAGGCATATACAACGGTGCGCAAAGAGCTTGAAGCCTATGGCAAAGGCATCGCTGAAAAGCACGAAATTGTAGCGCTCTCTCAAACCGACATTTTGGACGAAGAAACGCTCAACGAAAAAATGCAAGCGCTTGAAGAAGCTGCTGGCCGAAAGGTCGAGAAAATTTCTGCCATTGCCGGTTTTGGCATGAAGGAAATGCTGCGCAATCTACGCAAGCATATCGATCAGAATATAAGTGAAGAGGCAGAGTAATGAGCGGGGGTCGCAAACGCGTTGATGGTCACACAAAGATCGTGATTAAAATCGGCTCCGCTTTGCTCGTTGATCGCCAAAGCGGTCTTAAATCCGATTGGTTAGCATCTTTATGTGATGACATCGCAGCGCTGAAAGCAAAAGGCGCGGATGTGCTTGTTGTCTCATCAGGTGCCATTGCTATGGGTCGCACAGTTTTATCTGCGACCAACAAACGCCTCAAACTAGAAGAAAGCCAAGCCTGTGCAGCAGTGGGACAAATTGCTTTGGCACGCGCTTGGAGCGAATGCCTATCGCACCATGATATTTTTGCAGGACAAGTGCTACTCACGCTAAACGACACTGAAGAGCGCCGTAGATATTTAAACGCGCGCGCAACGATTGGCGAGTTACTCGAACTTGGCGCTATTCCAATCATCAATGAAAATGACACCGTTGCGACCAGCGAAATTCGCTATGGTGATAATGATCGCCTAGCCGCGCGCGTTGCCACAATGGTGGGTGCTGATCTTTTGGTACTACTGTCTGATATTGATGGGCTATATACCGCCCCGCCTCATGAAGATCCAAACGCAGAATTTTTGGAGGTCATTGAGCAGATCACACCGGAAATTGAAGCCATGGCTGGCGATGCGGGTTCTGAATTGTCTCGCGGTGGCATGCGGACAAAAATCGATGCAGCAAAGATTGCAACAACAGCTGGTTGTTCAATGATCATTGCATCCGGACAAACCAAAAACCCGCTTTCCTCCATTGATAATGGCGCGCGCTCATCATGGTTTAACGCATCGGGAAGCCCGCGCACAGCACGTGCAGTTTGGATTGCAGGCCAACTTGAACCTGCAGGCGCTCTAACAATTGACGATGGAGCCATTGGCGCTCTGAAAAAAGGCAAAAGCTTATTGCCCGCAGGGGTGCGGAAAGTTAAAGGCGATTTTTATCGAGGTGATACGATATCTATTCGCAGCCAAGCAGGTGAAGAAATTGCACGCGGTATATCACGCTATGATGCGGATGAAGCTACAGCAATTGCGGGCCTACAAACATCACAAATTGAAGAAAAACTAGGTTATGCTGGACGAAGCGCCATGGTGCACCGGGATGATTTGGTTATGATGCATACCAAAGAAAAAGCATCATAAGGTTTTAAAGAACGGGATTTTATCATGTCTGATACATTGGAACGAACGCAAACTGTAGAAGAAGTAATGATGGACATTGGTGCACGCGCCAATGCAGCAAAACCCGCATTGGCCATCGCAAGTGCTGAGCGCAAACATGCAGCTCTGATCGGAATGGCACAAGCCATCGAAGCCAGTATCGCAGATATCTTAAACGCAAATGCCATTGATATGGAAAAAGGCGCAGCCAATAATATGTCATCAGCCATGCTTGATCGCTTAAAACTAGATGATGGCCGAGTGCGCGCAATGGCTGATGGTATTCGTGCAATTGCTGAGCTTAAAGACCCAATTGGAGAAGTTATTGCTCAGTGGGATCGTCCAAATGGTCTTAACATTGAGCGCGTTCGCACGCCGCTTGGTGCAATTGGCGTGATCTATGAAAGCCGCCCAAATGTAACCGCGGATGCTGGTGCGCTTTGCTTAAAAGCCGGTAACGCTGTTGTTTTGCGGGGTGGTTCAGATAGCTTTCATTCATCGGGCGCCATCCATAAATGTTTGGTCAAAGGCCTGGAAGCTGCAAACTTGCCAAAAGAAGCTATTCAAATAGTTCCAACATCAGATCGTGCAGCTGTCGGCGAAATGCTCAAGGGCTTGAACGGCGCAATTGACGTGATCATCCCGCGCGGTGGCAAAGGCTTGGTGGCCCGCGTTCAATCTGAAGCACGCGTTCCAGTTTTTGCCCACCTTGAGGGTCTGTGCCACATCTATGTCGATGCTTCAGCTAGTTTGGATATGGCAAAAGAAATCGTTCTAAACGCAAAATTGCGACGCACTGGAATTTGCGGTGCAGCTGAAACTTTGTTGATCGATGAAAATGCAGACGCCTCTTTTGTTCCAACGCTTATAAACGCATTAAGAGATGCAGGTTGCGAAGTGCGTGGTTCACAAGCCATTATCTCGCAAGTGGATGCAGTGATCCCAGCAACGGTTGAAGACTGGTCGACAGAGTACTTGGATAAAATCATCGCTGCAAAAACGGTTGATGGAATTTCAGGTGCGATTGAGCACATCAATCAATATTCATCAAACCATACAGAAGCAGTGATCTGTGAAGATGCAAACGTTGCCGAACATTTCTTTAATGAAATTGATTCCGCGATTTTGTTGCATAATGCATCAACGCAATTTGCAGATGGTGGTGAATTTGGCATGGGTGCTGAAATCGGTATTGCTACTGGCAAAATGCATGCGCGTGGTCCGGTTGGTGTTGAACAACTGACATCATTTAAATATCGCGTTCGCGGCAATGGCCAAATCCGACCATCATAACCAATAGAATTATTAGATTGAGCACATCTGCTACCAAACCTGATTTTTTAAAAATGCCGCTCGTGCATAAAGGCATGCGCGTGGGGCTTTTTGGCGGCTCGTTTAATCCCCCCCATGAGGGGCATGTTCTGGTTGCAGAAACGGCCATTCGCCGCCTGCAACTTGATCAGGTTTGGTGGATGGTAACCCCTGGAAATCCGCTAAAGAGCCATAAAGAATTGGCCGATTTAGAAACAAGGGTCAATCTTAGTCGCCAGATATGCGAAGACCCGAAGATTAAAGTTACAGCATTTGAGGCTGCGCATGATCTGCAGTTTACGGCTGAAACGCTCGATTTTGTAAAGCGCCGTAATCAAGGTGTGAATTTTGTTTGGTTGATGGGCGCTGATAATCTTGCCAATTTCCATCATTGGCAAAATTGGCAATATATTGCAGGACAATTTCCCATTGCGGTGATCGATCGACCAGGATCTACTTTGTCTTACCTCTCATCACGCATGGCTAAAACATTTGCCTATGCCCGCCTTGATGAAACAGATGCGAAGCGACTACCATTTTTAAAAGCGCCCGCCTGGACTTTTTTGCATGGCCCACGCTCTACGCTTTCATCTACAGCAATACGAAATGCTGCCAAACAGTCCAAATAATTAGTTTGCTTGAAATTGGGATTTGACTTGCTTCGCAACAGCTTTCAATCGTATTATCCCAATATCGAGGCGATTTATAACATTGCCCGATATAGGCGTGTTCTTATAGAAGAAAGGGATCAAGCTGAGAACAGCACACACAAAGACAGACGCTGATAAAGCACTGTCATCAGGTCAGAACTCTGGCGAAAATGCCGTGAAGGAGACCTTAAAGACCGTATTGAACTGCTTGGAAGAAGCCAAAGCGGAAGATACGATTTCAATTGATATCTCTGGAAAGTCGTCAATTGGCGATTATATGATTGTGACATCCGGACGTTCAAACCGCCATGTTTCCGCAATTTGTGATCAACTCATCAAAGACATCAAAGGCGCAGGCTTTGCTTCACCTCGTATTGAGGGGCAAAATGCTGGCGATTGGGTTTTGATGGATTGTGGTGATATTATTATTCACATCTTCCGCCCGGAAATTCGTGATTTTTATAATATTGAAAAAATGTGGATGGCACCCGAGACAGATGAAAAGGTTGTGCACTAGTTTCTAGTGTTTGAATTTTATCATCTGCAATAGGCATGATGGAGCATAAGACAGCTCCATTTCACTGGCAGGAACGACTGGCCAATTGGCCAGAAAAGACGTTTGACGCCTTAATCAGCACCTGTATAAAAGACTACCGATTATGCGCATTCATCTTTTTGCCGTTGGAAAATTAAAATCTGGACCTGAGAGTGAACTCACCAAACGTTATTTGGATCGGTTTTCAAAGTCTGGTCCGGCAATCGGTCTTGAATTTGGCAAGATGACCGAAGTGGGCGAGAGCCGCGCGTCCAATGCAAATACGCGAAAATCCGATGAGAGTGCATTGCTTGAAAAAGCAATCCCAGACAACGCGAAACTAATTATCTTGGATGAAACTGGAGACACAATCTCTTCCGATAAATTTGCGAAAATACTCGCTAATTTACGCGATAATGGTGATCGAGATGTAATTTTTGCGATCGGTGGCGCAGATGGTCATGCGGATGCATCGCGCCAAAAAGCTTATAAAACGCTGTCATTTGGGAAGATGACCTGGCCTCATCAAATGGCGCGCTTCATGTTGGCAGAACAACTTTATCGCGCCGTTACCATCCTCTCAGGCCACCCTTATCATCGCATTTAGGAAACAATCCATGTTTGATTATCTTCCAATGCCCCATTGCAAACACAAGTTTGTGAGATGACAATAAATCTATAATTTGAGTATATTACGATAAATCAATTGAAATAGGTTCGATCAACACACCCAATGAATTTAAACGCTATCAGATATCTAAAAGTGATCATTGGCATAACCGTGGTAATGGGATCAGCAAATCTATCATTTGCGCAAGATACCAATGCGCTAAATTCTGATGATCCTACCAAATCTTTAGAAGAAAATCGCACCCAAACCGAAGCAGAATTAAATGCTCTGCAAAGTGAAACAGCACAAATTACGTCGACCTTAAAACGCTTAGAAAATGACATTCAATCTCTTAAAAAAGACCGAGATGAGCTTGAAGCAAAATTGAGTGCAGCCGAGCAACGTCAAAACATTTTAGATGGACGAATTGTTGCCGGCGAAGCGAAACTTTCGGAATTAGAAGAGCGCGAAGCTTTAGTGAAAGGCTCACTTCGCGAGCGGAACAATGTTTTAGCTGAGGTTTTAGCTGCACTTCAAAGGCTGGGTTCCAACCCACCGCCAGCGCTTTTGGTTTCACCAGAAGATGCGCTATCATCAGTGCGCAGTGCAATTTTGCTGGGCGCCGTTGTGCCAGAAATTCGTTCTGAGACTGAAAAACTGCTAACTGACTTGCAAGAACTTGCAGATATCCGCACAGATATTACCAGCGAACGCACCCAATTAGCCGCAGATTTAGATGAGAGCTTTAATGAACAGGAAGAGTTAACAGCGCTCATTAAAGAAAAAGCGGCATTGAACATTGCAAGCTTAACCCAGCTTGAGAAAGAACGTGAACGCGCAAATGAGTTGGAAGACAAATCTTCTGAATTAAAGACCGTCGTTGCGGCTTTGACATCAGAAATTGAATCTATTCGTGAAGCCGCAGAACTTGCGCGCCTTGAAGAAATTGAACGCCAAAAGAAAGCTGCTGAGCAACTCGCACGAGCAAAAGAACTTGCTGAAGCGAGAGCATTACCTAATCAAGAACGTTTAATGCCTGCATATTCCTTCGCAGCTTTGCAATCAACATTGCAATTTCCCATCGATGGCGCGATTGAAAAACGTTTCGGTGATGAAGATAATTCAGGCCAAACTCTGCGCGGTATATTAATGTCAGCAGGTGAAAATGATCGCGTGCTGGCCCCTGTTGATGGGTGGGTAACCTATGCAGGTCCATTTAGAACATATGAAAACATTATCATTTTGAATGCGGGAGAAGGCTATCATTTGGTCATGGCCGGTTTGGACCAATTGAAAGTAACCCAAGGCCAATTCGTTATTTCTGGTGAACCAATCGCAACAATGGGTCGCGAAAGCTTTACCAATAATAGCGCATTAACACTAGCGTCAGGCAAGCCAACGCTTTACATTGAGCTTAGAAAAGATCAAACACCGATTGATTCTGCCCCCTGGTGGGCAAACATCGCTTCTGGAAGGGCAAGTAATGATACGTAAAATAACACTTCTCGCCTTAGGTATTTTTGTAGGTGCCGCAGCGACCAGTTTTGTGAACACACAAAGCCTTTCCGCTGTAGCTGCCGGATCTGATACCTATCGACAAATATCAATATTTGGCTCGGTGTTCGAGCGTATTCGTGCAGAATATGTAACCCCGCCAGATGAGAAAAAACTTGTCCAAAGTGCAATCGGTGGCATGCTATCATCACTTGACCCGCATTCGAGCTATCTTGATCCGGATGCTGCAGGTGATATGCGCACCCAAACCCGCGGTGAATTTGGTGGTCTTGGCATCGAGGTCACCATGGAAGATGAACTCGTTAAAGTTATCACACCGATCGATGATACACCCGCTGCGAAAGCCGGAGTGCTTGCAGGTGATTTTATTTCAGAAATTGATGGCGAACCGGTCCGCGGGCTTTCGTTGACAGATGCCGTTGATAAAATGCGCGGCCCTGTGAATACACCAATTGTGTTGACCATTCTACGCCAAGGCGCAGATATGCCGCTCGAGATCGAAGTCGTTCGCGATGTGATTGCAATTCGTGCCGTTCGCTCTCGTGCCGAAGATGATATTGGTTATCTGCGGGTGATTTCATTCACTGAGAAAACCTATACTGATCTTGAAAAAGCAATTGAAAAACTCACTGACGAAATTGGTGAAGATAAACTGAAAGGCTTTGTTCTTGATCTTCGCTTGAACCCGGGCGGTTTATTAGACCAAGCCATTAGCGTATCGGATGCATTCCTAGATCGTGGTGAGATTGTTTCAACACGCGGTCGTGATCCTGAGGAAGGCCGCAGATTTAATGCGCGTCCCGGGGACCTAACAGGCGGCTTACCGCTTATTGTCATGGTCAATGGCGGCTCAGCATCAGCATCAGAAATTGTTGCAGGTGCCTTGCAAGATCACAAACGCGCAACTGTTTTAGGCACACGCTCATTTGGTAAAGGATCAGTGCAAACCATTATTCCACTACAGGAATTTGGTGCACTTCGCTTAACAACAGCGCTCTACTACACGCCTTCTGGCACGTCTATTCAGGGTAAAGGTATTGAACCTGACATCAAGGTCGATCAGCCTATTCCAGAAGAATTGCAAGGTCGTGTGCGTGCATCTGGAGAATCAGAACTTCGTGGCCATATTCAAGGTCAGGAAGAAGATGAAGAAGGTTCAGGCTCAATCGCCTATGTGCCGCCGGATCCAAAGGATGATGTACAGCTTGGTCATGCGTTGAAATTGCTTCGTGGTGAAATCGAAGATGATGCATTCCCACCACAAAAGGATCAGGCAAGCAACGCAAACTAAGTCTGTTGCCCATGCAATCGGATCTCAATCGACCTCTTGGCCAAGATAGCAAGTCAAAGAGTAACTCGAAGAACAAAAACAAGCCTGCCAACCAATATAAATGGTTGGCAGGTTTTGCTGTTGTTGCGATCATTGCTGGTGCAAGTTTTACAGCGCTCCATCAGGATCCAATTGAAGAGAAAGTAATAACAGCTTCCGAAGATACCGCATACCTACAAGATAATGGTGAAACGCAATCTAGCACAGCTAATCGTGAGCCTGAGGACGATACTCAAAATACGGAACAAATCCAGCCTGGCATCATTGATCGACAAGCTGGAAATTCCGGTGGCAATATTGAAACCGTTACGACATCAGATGGTCTTAAAATAACAAAAATCACGCCCAGTGACCGTGATCGCGATGGGGCTGTTTTATTAGATGCGCCTAATCAAAAAGGGCAAGATCCCCATTTAGCGCATTTACCAGATCCTAAGATTACGGAAGATACAGAATTTGGGCGCTTACCTGTTTATGGACAAGACGGTGAACGGGCCTTTGATATTTATGCACGCCCTTGGTCAGGCGCCCGTGGTGTACGAATTGCGATTATTGTCGGCGGACTTGGTTTAAGCCAAACAGGTTCAAATTATGCCATCAATACTTTGCCTGAAGACATCACATTGGGTTTTGCTGGTAACGGCAACAGCTTACAGCGTTGGATGCAATCTGCGCGCCGCAATGGACATGAAATTATTCTACAAGTTCCCTTTGAACCATTTGATTATCCAAACAACAATCCGGGAAGAGGTACGCTTGTCACATCCAATGATCCAGTCTCTAATTTAAATCTTCTTCATGAATCCATGGGACGGATAACCAATTACACGGGTATTGGAAACTTTATGGGTGGGCGGTTCTTATCAGACCCTGAAGCTTTTGAACCCATTATGCGAGATGTTGCGCTGCGCGGCATCATGTTTTTTGATGATGGCACATCATCGCGATCTTTGGCTGAGACATTTTCCAACACGCTTGGCATCCCTTTCGTTGCCGCGGATTTAACCCTGGATGCAACTCCTCAAAAAGTTCAAGTTCTACAAAAACTCGATGATCTAGAACGAATTGCAAGACGCAACGGATATGCTGTAGGAACGGCTTCAGCATTTACTGAAAGCGTCGATGCAATTGCCGAATGGAGCAATGAAGCAAAGGCGCGCGGGATCGAAATCGTAGGATTGTCAGCGCTCGCAGCAGACCCAAATACAAGATAAAACGAGATATTATGGCTAAGAGATTGAAAGCAGAAGATTTACCCTATCGTCCCTGCGTTGGCATTATGGTTTTAAACAAAGACGGTTTGGTCTGGGCTGGCAAACGAATTTCCAACAATGAACGGGACGAGTATAAAGATAGTCCATATGAGTGGCAGATGCCGCAAGGAGGGATCGACAAAGGCGAAGATCCACAACCAGCATCACTTAGAGAACTCTATGAAGAAACAGGCATTGAAAGCGTTGAATATATCGCGGAATCAAAAAATTGGCTTACCTATGATTTGCCTGATGAACTTATCGGAATCGGGCTAAAAGGGAAATTTCGCGGTCAGAAACAAAAATGGTTCCTATATCGCTTTGTAGGAAATGTAGAAGAAATACGGGTTAACCCTCCCGTGACCGGAGAAAAGGCAGAATTTGATGATTGGGCATGGAAACCCATGGATCAACTACCGAAACTGATTGTTCCGTTCAAACGAAAGTTGTACGAAGACGTAGTGGAAGAATTCTCAAAATGGGCGGAGCATTAGATGAAAGAATTTGGCGGTCAAATTGGTGACTTTGACGAAATAATCAATCGCGTTGGAACCCATTCTGACAAATGGGATTCCATGGAAACCAATTATGGCGTTTCACCTGAACGAGGTCTAGCCATGTGGGTCGCTGATATGGATTTTCGTCCACCACAATGTGCGACAGATGCAATTCAGCGCATGTGCGACCATGGTATTTATGGATATTTCGGTGATGACGCAGACTACAAATCATCTATCATCTGGTGGATGAAAGAATGCCATAGTTGGGATGTGAAACCAGAATGGATTTTTTCGACCAATGGTCTTGTTAACGGGACAGCCTTATGTGTTCAGGCATTTACCGAAAAGCATGATCACGTTGTCTTATTCACACCAGTATATCACGCATTTGCACGCGTAATAGAAGCTGCAGATCGTCATGTAACTGAATGCCCCTTGGTGATAGAACATGGCCGTTATGTATTTGATTTCGAAGCCTATGAGAAGCTCCTCACTGGCAAGGAAACAATGCTGATTTTATGTTCACCGCACAATCCGGGCGGCACCGTTTGGTTACGTCAAGAACTAGAAGAACTTGCTGATTTTGCCATCAAACATAATCTTAAAATTGTCTCTGATGAAATTCATCACGACCTTATAATGCCCGGGCAATTACATATTCCAATGGCTGAAGTGAAGAAAGATATCACTGACAGATTGGTTATGATGACTGCACCCACCAAGACTTTTAATATCGCGGGTTGTCATACGGGTAATGTAATCATTGAGGATAAGAAGCTACGCGCTACCTTTGCTAAAACAATGAAAGCAACGGGTACCTCACCAAACGCATTCGGCATGCACATGACCGAAGCTGTATATTCACCAGATGGCGCCTATTGGGTTGGTGCGTTGATGCGCTACATAGATGAAAATGCCCGCATTTTTGATGAAGGCATTAATGAGATTAAAGGTGCGCAATCTATGGGATTGCAAGCAACTTACCTCTCTTGGGTCGATTTCACCGAAACAGGGCTAAGCCCGATGTATATTGCTGAACGCATTCAGGATGTCGCAGAAATCGCAGCAAGCCACGGCACAACATTTGGTAAGGGCGGTGAAAACTTCATGCGCTTTAATATTGGGTTGCCGCGCTCACGGCTAGAAGATGCTGTTAAACGTCTCCATAAAGCATTCGCATAAAACAAAAAAGCCTCCGAAATCGGAGGCTTTTCTATTTAAAGATATAATCTTTTAAAGAGCTAGATAGCAGCTTTAAGATCTTCAAGCTGAGCTGCAAATGCGGCCAAGCGAGTTTTATCAGCATCAACAACTGCAGCATCTGCGGCTTCATTGGCAGCTTTGATGCGATTATCCAATTCGTCAGCTTCTAGCGCGTCAACAGCAACAGCAGCTTCAGCTAAAAGTGTACAACCAGTTGGCACGATATCAGCAAATCCGCCAAAGACGACATATTTGCTTGACCCGTCAGAACCTTCAACAGTCACAACACCAGGCTTAACTGTGCTCATTGTTGGCGCATGATTTGCCATTACAGTCATTTCACCCTCAGAACCTGGAAGTACAACTGAGTTGACTTCAGCTGATAGCAAAAGCTTTTCAGGAGAAACGAGTTCAAATGTAAATGTGTCAGCCATGACAAAACGTCCAATTAGAAACGAGTAAGGTTCAATAAAATACTGCTACGCGAAGCCGAATGCTTCGCGTAGCATAAATTGCTTAGGCAGCTTCAGCAGCCAATTTTTTAGCTTTTTCGATCGCCATGTCAATGCCGCCAACCATGTAGAAAGCAGCCTCTGGAAGGTGATCGTATTCACCAGCAACCAAGCCCTTAAATGAGTTGATTGTATCCTGAAGATCAACCAACTGACCAGGTGAACCAGTAAACACTTCAGCCACGAAGAATGGCTGTGACAAGAAGCGCTCAACTTTACGAGCACGTGCCACTGTCACTTTATCTTCTTCAGACAATTCATCCATACCCAAGATGGCGATGATGTCTTGCAAAGACTTGTAGCGCTGTAGGATTTCCTGAACAGAACGAGCAACTTCATAATGCTCATCACCCACGATTTGTGGATCAAGCATACGAGAGTTTGAATCTAGTGGATCCACCGCAGGGTAGATACCTTTTTCAGAAATCGCACGGTTCAACACTGTTTGCGCATCCAAGTGAGCAAATGTTGACGCAGGCGCCGGATCGGTCAAGTCATCGGCAGGCACGTAAACGGCTTGCACTGATGTAATCGAACCTTTTGTTGTTGTTGTAATACGTTCCTGCATGGCGCCCATGTCAGTTGACAATGTTGGCTGATAACCCACAGCAGATGGGATACGGCCAAGTAGCGCTGACATTTCAGAACCAGCCTGTGTAAAGCGGAAGATGTTATCAACGAAGAACAACACGTCCTGACCTTCATCACGGAAGTGTTCCGCAATTGTTAGACCAGTTAGAGCAACACGAGCACGCGCTCCTGGAGGTTCGTTCATCTGACCAAACACGAGAGAACATTTAGAACCTTCGCCACCGCCTTCAACGTTCACGCCTGATTCAATCATCTCGTGGTAAAGATCGTTACCCTCACGAGTACGCTCACCAACACCAGCAAACACTGAGTAACCACCGTGTGCTTTCGCGATGTTGTTGATCAATTCCTGAATAAGAACTGTCTTACCCACACCGGCACCACCGAAGAGGCCAATTTTACCACCACGCGCATATGGCGCTAGCAAATCAACAACTTTAATACCAGTTACAAGGATCTCAGCTTCTGTAGACTGCTCAGAGAAATCTGGAGCTTCTTGGTGAATCGCACGCTTAGCTTTTGTTTTAACAGGACCAGCATCATCCACTGGCTCACCGATCACGTTCAAAATACGACCCAGTGTTTCATCACCAACTGGTACTGAAATCGCTTCGCCTGTGTCAGTTACTTCCTGACCACGAACTAGACCTTCTGTGGAGTCCATCGCAATTGTACGAACAGTGTTTTCGCCCAAGTGCTGTGCAACTTCAAGAACAAGGCGGTTGCCCACGTTCTCTGTTTCAAGAGCACTTAGAATTTTCGGAAGTGGACCATCAAATGATACGTCAACCACCGCGCCGATAACCTGCGTAACTTTACCAACTTGACCAGCTGCGGCTGTCTTAGTCGCTGCAGCTTTTTTAGCTGGTGCACGTTTCGCTGGCGCTTTTTTTGCTGCGGTCGCTTTTGTCGTCGCTGCTTTTGCCATGTTTATTAACCTCTTTATATCGACTTAGAGTGCTTCTGCACCCGAGATAATCTCAATGAGTTCTTTAGTAATTTGTGCTTGACGTTGGCGGTTGTAGCTCATCGTCAATTTGTCAATCATATCACCCGCGTTACGCGTTGCATTGTCCATTGCGCTCATTTTAGCACCCATTTCACCAGCAACATTTTCAAGCAATGCGCGGAGAATTTGAACTTTGATATTACGCGGAATAATGTCTTCCAAGATCTCATTTGCATCTGGCTCATAATCATAAGCTGCATCAGAACCTTGTGCATCTTCTTCAGACGCTTCAATTTTTGCAGGAATGAGTTGCTGAGCTGTCGGTACTTGTGAAATCACAGATTTAAATTCTGAGTAGAACAATGTGCAAATATCAAATTCGCCAGCGTTAAACAGAGTTGAAATGCGGTTTGCAATATCCTCTGCATTGGCAAATCCAATGTTTTTAACTTCGCGCAAATCTACACGGTCAATAATCGCTGTTTCAAACTCACGCTTGAGCTGATCAAAACCTTTTTTACCAACGCAAAGGATTTTCACCTCTTTACCCTGGCTTTGTAGTTCTTTCGCATGAAGACGCGCAAATCGAGCAATCTGGGTGTTAAAACCACCGCAAAGACCACGTTCAGCGGTACAAACAACAAGCAAATGAACATCGTCTTTGCCTGTGCCTGCCATCAAACGTGGCGCATCATCACCACTTACTGCACCGGAAATATTTGCCATGACAGATGCCATGCGCTCTGAGTAAGGGCGCGCAGCTTCCGCAGCTTCTTGTGCACGACGCAGTTTAGCAGCCGCCACCATTTGCATGGCTTTGGTGATCTTCTGCGTCGCCTTCACTGAGGCAATCCGGTTTTTCAGATCCTTTAAAGAAGGCATCCGTATCGTCCTTAGTTTAGCCTATTAGGCAAAAGTTTTCGCAAATGAATCAATCGCAGCTACAAGCTTCTCTTTGATTTCATCGGTGACAGCTTTCTTGTCAGCAATTGCAGCAAGAACATCTTTTCCTTCGCCGCGCATGTGGCTTAGAAGACCTTGCTCAAATGCACCAACCTGGCTGACTTCAAGGTTATCAAGATAACCGTTCACACCAGCAAAGATCACTGCAACTTGCTCTTCCGTTTTAAGCGGAGAGAACTGAGGCTGTTTCAATAGCTCTGTCAAACGCGCACCACGGTTCAGCAAACGCTGAGTAGATGCATCCAAGTCAGAACCGAACTGCGCAAACGCAGCCATTTCACGGTACTGAGCAAGTTCACCTTTAATCGAACCAGCAACCTGTTTCATCGCTTTAATTTGAGCAGATGAACCCACACGTGACACTGAAAGACCAACGTTCACAGCTGGGCGGATACCTTGGTAGAACAATTCTGTTTCCAAGAAGATCTGACCATCAGTAATCGAAATCACGTTTGTTGGAATATAAGCAGACACGTCGTTCGCTTGAGTTTCAATAACAGGTAGAGCTGTTAGAGAACCAGAACCATTGTCTTCGTTCAATTTCGCTGAACGCTCAAGAAGACGTGAGTGAAGATAGAAAACGTCACCAGGATAAGCTTCACGGCCCGGAGGACGACGAAGTAGAAGTGACATTTGACGATAGGCAACAGCCTGTTTTGACAAATCATCGTAACCGATCAAAGCGTGTTGACCATTGTCACGGAAGTATTCGCCCATTGTACAAGCAGAGAATGGTGCCAAGAACTGCATCGGAGCAGGATCAGACGCTGTCGCTGCAATCACGATTGAATATTCAAGCGCACCGCGATCTTCTAGAACCTTCACGAACTGAGCAACAGTTGAACGCTTCTGACCAACCGCAACATATACGCAGTAAAGCTTGTCAGCTTCGTTGTCTGCATCATGTGCTGGCTTCTGGTTAAGGAATGTATCAAGAAGGATCGCTGTTTTACCTGTTTGGCGGTCACCAATAACAAGCTCACGCTGACCACGACCAACCGGGATCAAAGCATCAATTGATTTAAGACCAGTTGCCATTGGCTCATGCACAGACTTACGAGGCATAATACCAGGAGCTTTAACATCCACACGGGCACGCTTCTTGGCTTTGATTGGGCCTTTGCCATCAATAGGGTTACCCAAAGCATCAACCACACGGCCGAGCATTTCAGGACCAACAGGCACGTCCACAATAGCGCCAGTACGTTTTACAACGTCGCCTTCTTTAATGTCACGGTCAGAACCAAAGATAACAACACCAACATTGTCAGCTTCAAGGTTAAGTGCCATGCCGCGAATACCACCAGGGAATTCGACCATCTCACCAGCCTGAACGTTATCAAGTCCATACACACGAGCGATACCATCGCCCACTGACAATACTTGACCGACTTCAGAGACTTCTGCCTCTTTGCCGAAATTTTTAATTTGATCTTTTAGGATTGCGGAAATTTCCGCGGCACGGATGTCCATCAGCCAACCTCTTTCAATGAGAGCTTAAGGGTGGAAAGTTTAGTACGCAAAGATGTATCAATCTGACGCGAACCAATTTTAACAATTAGACCGCCGAGAAGCGACGGATCAACGGTAAGTTTGACCGCTACGGTTTTGCCAGTCACGCTCTTCAGCGCAGCCTGCAATTCTTTTGTCTGCGTTGCATTCAACTCATGAGCTGAGATTACGTCTGCAGTCACTTCCCCGCGATGACGCGCGACAAGCTCACGATACCCCTGCGCAATAGCAGGAAGCGTAAACAAACGTCTGTTTTGCGCAACAACATTTAGGAAGTTTCCGGTCAAACCGGAGATTTTAGCCTTTTTGGCCAAAGCTGAAACAGCGTTAAACTGATCTTCAGCTGAAAACACAGGGCTTTCAATAAGTCTTTTAAGATCTTCACTTTTCTCGATCATAGCTTCGAAGCTTTCAAGCTCCTTGCCAACTTTATCAATAGATTTTGCTTCTAGAGCAAGTTCAAACAGCGACGACGCATATCGTTCTGCAACACCGGAAATGAGATTGGAACTGTCAGCCACGGGCAATTTTCTCTGTTCTGGTCAAGCAATATCAAATTTGGAAGAACTCCAAGCGATATCGGCTTAATTATTTACGATTTTAATGAAAGACATGAGAATTCTCCCCACATGTTTTCCATATTTTGCGGGTACCTAGCATAGGATTTTCTGACAGGCAACACACGTGAGGCACCAAAATTGAAACAATGTGAGATGAAACGCCGCACCCTAGGGGCAAAATAATCGTATCCTATTGATTTATATACACATTTCTAAATCAAACCAAAAACGTATAATGTCGGCAAAATGCCCAGCAATGCTTCGATAGGCCAGGATATCCAATTGTACTTGGTATTTCCCCCATCAAGCGCCATAGAAACTATGCGCCCGCAGGCAGTAATTATCCAACTCACGCCCAATGCGAGGTATAAAAGCGGTTGCGCGAGCAGAATACAGCAAAACCCAACACCCAAATAGAAGCCGGCCATTGTCGCGCGTGATTCTGAAACCGCTGACGGCACATCATCAAATGTCTTCAGCCGCAATATTTTCAAAGATAACCGCGGCATGACCAGCAACAACACACCAAATCCAATTGTTACGATCGCGGAAGCAAAAGCAAACCACTCGCCTGGTGAGGTGGGAAAATAAAAATCGATCATGTTATGCGGCCCTAACTGCGTATGTTTATTCTAACTACGGCAATACACGAAGATCAGATTAAAGAAAACTCTGCGGATCAATATCAATTTGCACCCTCAGTGATCCGCGCTCTTTGGGTCCACCTTCAAACATCTGACGAATGTACTTTTGAATATCTGCACCTTTCGGACCATGAATGAGCAACCTCATTCGGTGACGCCCACGCACCAATGCTAAAGGTGCATCCGCCGGCCCTAACAGATTAAACGGTGATCCGGAAGGAGCTGAACTTCGCAATGCCTTACCGTGAACTTCCGCTTCAACACGGTTATTAGCGGATATAATAATCGAAGCCAAACGACCAAATGGTGGCAAGTTAGCGCGTTCCCTTTCAATGGTTTCTCGCTCATAAAACAATTCACCATCACCAGAGACTAGCGCCTGCATAACCGGATGTTCTGGTTGATACGTTTGAATAAGCCCGGAACTTTTCCGGCCCGTCCGCCCGGCGCGACCTGTGACTTGAGACAATAATTGGTAAGTCCGTTCTGCAGCGCGGGGATCCCCATTTGACAAACCTAAATCAGCGTCCACCACCCCAACTAACGTCATAAGCGGAAAATTATGGCCCTTTGCGACCAATTGCGTGCCAATAATGATATCAGCTTCACCCTTGGCAATTGCATCCAACTCAAGTCTTAATCGCTTTGAGCCACCCATCATATCTGAAGACAAAACGATAACCCTTGCATCGGGGAAATGTTGATCCATCTCTTCCGCAATCCGTTCGACCCCAGGACCACAGGCAACCAAGTGATCAAACGTTCCGCATTCCGGGCATGATTCATGCACGGGTTCATGATAGCCACAATGGTGACATTGGATTTGGCCTCTAAACCTGTGTTCCACCAGCCAGGTAGAACAATTTGGACATTGAAATCTATGACCGCACACCCGGCATAAGGTCAGAGGTGCATAACCTCGTCGGTTCAAAAACATCAACGCCTGCTCTTCGCGCTCAAGTGTTTTGCGCACAGCATCGATTAAAACTGGCGAGATAAACCCGCCGCGTTTGGGAGGCGTTTTGCGCATATCAACAAGCGATAAATCCGGCAGAGCTGCATCGGAAAAGCGTTTTGACAATACAATACGCTCATAACGACCTTGCTCAGCATTTACATGCGTTTCCAAAGATGGTGTTGCTGAGGCTAAAATAACAGGAATATCGTTGAGCCGCGCTCTAACAACCGCCATATCGCGCGCGTGATAAAAAACACGATCCTGTTGCTTATAAGCCGGGTCATGCTCCTCATCGACAACAATTAAACCCAAATTTTCAAACGGCAAAAACAATGCACTTCTAGCACCGGCAACTACGCGCACTTGCCCATCAATAACTTGCCGCCACACGCGCTCTCTGTTTTTCGGTGCAACATCTGAATGCCATTCAGCGGGTGGAGCACCAAAGCGATCTTCAAAGCGTTTCAAAAATGAGGCGGTGAGCGCGATCTCAGGCAGTAAAATCAATACTTGCTGGCCACGCTCTAAAACTTTCGCAATTGCCTCAAAATAAACTTCGGTCTTACCTGATCCTGTTACACCATCGAGCAATACAGAATGAAACGCGTCATCTGAAATGATTTCAACCAGATCATCGGCACCAGCAATTTGCTCATCGCTCAATTCAGCACGTCCATAAGTTGGATCAGGCTTTGCCACGATTGCCGGCGCGGGCAACATGATCGTCTCGAACACACCTTGTTTAGCCAATCCATCAATCACACTTGGTGTAACACCCGCAGCATGCGCAAGACCAGATTTGCTCCAAGCCATACCATCGGAGCTATGCTCTAAAACGCGCTTGCGCGCTTCGGTAAGTCGCTCCGGCATTTGTCCCGTATTGCGCAAAGCGGGGATCATCGGCTCCGGTTCTAACGCAGCGGGTGCACGCAGTGCCATTCGCGCAACCAAACCAGGTGGAGAAATTGTATAATTGGCGATCCAATCGATGAATTTGCGCATGGATTGGGTCAGCGGGGGGCAATCAAAAACTTCGCTGATAGATTTTAGTTTTTTAGCGTCAACCTGATCTGTTTCACCGTCCCAGACCACACCGATAACTTTACGCGGACCAAGCGGTACTTGCACAATCGAACCCGGCTCCACGTCCACCCCATCAGGAACGGCATAGGTGAAGGGACGCTCCACCGGCATTGGCACCAAAACAGGAACCGAACGCGGTTGAGCTTCTTCAAACAGCAGGTTTTGCGAATCATTCATCATTAGGACGTGACCTTGCCCCCAGATTAGTCTAAAGAAAAGCTGCGCCCACTAAAAATGATGGTTTTTACCATCAGCTTGATAAATTCGGAGTTCAATTATGAAATTTTTTGTCGATACAGCCAATGTAGACGATATCAGAGAAATTAATGATCTGGGTCTGTTGGATGGTGTGACAACTAACCCTTCCCTGATCATGAAATCTGGTCGTGACATCATCGAAGTAACTAAAGAAATCTGTTCCATTGTAGAAGGTCCTGTGTCTGCTGAAGTCACAGCCATGGAATATAGCGAAATGCTTAAAGAGGCAGAAGTGCTTGCTAAGATTGCAGACAATATCTGCATCAAACTGCCGTTGACACTTGACGGTTTAAAAGCATGTAAAGCACTCACTGGCGATGGACACCAAACAAATGTCACTTTGTGTTTTTCTGCAAACCAAGCTCTGCTTGCAGCAAAAGCAGGCGCAACATTTATCTCACCATTTATCGGTCGCTTGGATGACATCAGCCTTGACGGTATGGAACTTATTGCTGAGATCCGTCAGATCTATGACAATTATGATTTCCAAACTGAAATCTTGGCAGCCTCAGTTCGCACAGTGAACCACGTTAAAGACGCAGCGTTAATTGGTGCTGATGTGGTGACTGCGCCGCCTGCAACACTTAAAGCGCTTGTGAAGCATCCTTTGACAGACAAAGGCTTGGACGCATTTATGGCAGACTGGGCAAAAACAGGTCAATCAATCGGATAACCTGCTTAGGAATAAAAATAAAAAAACCGGCGTTTGACCCAAGCGCCGGTTTTTTATTATTCATTTGATCGGTTTAAAATGCCGAAGCGTATTTTTGACTTTGATCAGGCTGATACCCCAGATCAAACCCATGATCTAAATCTTCGATAAGTCCGTGAACCGTATGCTGCTCAAGCGCTTTCGTTGCGGCATTCATATCATTGCCCAACTGGTCTGGCATGATGATATTGCCGATTTTAAAATTAAAGATCTTATTCTTCTTATTCAGCAATTCATGAAACACGGTAATATCGCGCAACTCAGCTGAATATTTTGACAAAAAGTAAAATAGACCTGAATTACGTGAACTCATGTTTACCGGCAGGATCGGAAGATTATATTTCCGTGCCATGGAATAAACTGATGGCTTCCATTCACGTTCAGCCAATTTACCCTTTTCATTATCCCAATATGCGATGCGACCGGATGGGAACAAGATCCCAGCTTTATCTTCTTTAAATGTCTTTGACGTTAGTTGCAGCGTCTCACGTGCTTTTAAGCGAGATTTATATTCCTCGCGCCATTCAACCGGTATGATAATTTCATTCAAACGCGGATTAACACGAATTGCGTCCCGATTGGCAAAGAACATCATATCAGGTCGTACACCCTTAAGCATATCGAACATCGCAATACCGTCAGCAATCCCTGTTGGATGGTTACTAACTAGCAAAAAAGCACCTTCACGCGGGATACGCTCGTAACCTGAAACGTTGATCTGAAGGTTTAAGATCTTACTGATATATTCAAAAGAATCGTGTCCAGATAATTGGCTCGTTGCATCAGCAAATTGAATAGCTTCTCGGTAATGCAAAAACGTATGCGCTATGGGGCGAATAACAGGCCAAAGTGGATGGCTCATAATGCCTTTACCGCGCTCAGCAATCAATTCATCAACGATATGGCCTGGTCTACCATATGTTAAAAGTTGCAGAGCTTCAGACAAACCACCAAAAGCGGTCATTTCATTGCGCTTAAACATGTTGCACCATTATCTACAAAACTGCTTGGTCTAAAAACACCCGAATTATCTTGGGCATCTGGCCGTCTTATTGCAGCGAATTGTGTAGTTACTATGACGTAAATCAAAATTACGTCTTTTCATCCATATTTAACGGCGCAATAACATATCTGCGGTAAAATTTGAAAGTGTTGAACCCAAATTATAGTGGATTTCATGACAGAATATCTCACAATTGCCGGTAAAGATGTAATCAAGCAACAGTCTCAATGGTTGATTAATTTAGAATCTGAGCGACGGTTATCAGACAAAACTGTCGAAGCTTATGAGCGAGATTTGCGACAATTCTTCGTTTTTATGACCGATCACTTGGCAAAACCGCCGAGCATAAAGGATCTTTCTGATATTCGCCCAGCGGATTTACGTGGATTTTTAGCATCGCGCCGTCGCGACGGTGCAGGTGCGCGCACATTGGGACGAGGACTTGCCGGCGTCCGTTCATTTCTGCGATATTTAGAAAAACAAGGTTTGGCAAATGCATCAGGCGCGCGCGCTGTAAGATCACCAAAACAACCGAAATCTTTGCCTAAACCGCTCACAGCTCAAGACGCAATTCGCGTTACCAATCAAGACCTGCAAATGATTGACGAACCTTGGCTTGCTGCACGCAATACTGCAGTTATGGTACTTCTTTACGGATGTGGTCTACGCATTTCAGAGGCATTAAACTTAACCCGTGGTGAAATTACTAAAAAAACTGAAGCTTTACGCATCAACGGCAAGGGAGGGAAATCACGGATTGTTCCTATCCTTCCAGTCGCGATTGAAGCGATCGAAACTTACATTGACCTGTGCCCGTTTCAATTGGAAAACTCCGAATTATTGTTCCGAGGCGCACGTGGTGGCAAATTGCACGCAGCGATCATTCAACGGGACATGAAAAAGCTACGCTCAGCGCTGAATTTACCAGATACAGCAACTCCACATGCATTGCGGCATTCTTTTGCGACACATCTGTTAGCAGGTGGAGGGGATTTAAGAACGATCCAGGAATTATTAGGACATGCGAGCCTATCAACCACGCAAATTTATACAGGTGTCGATACAGCCAGATTGCTCGATATATACAACAAAGCTCACCCGCGGGCTTAATCTAACTTTTCGTTTTGGGAATTAAGGTTTTTCATATTAACAAGTTGAAAACCATAAATGCGCTCTGCGCTAATACGTTTACTAATTTTATGGCAAATTGGAGCTAATATCCCGCTGGACAGTAAATTAGGGACGTGTATGTTGACCAAAACCATCACTTGGCGCAAATTTTTGAACGAAAATCTTGATCAGACGATCGCCATTGGGTTGCACGTTCTGGCACTAATCAGCTTTGTCGTTTTCAACATGTTTGCCGTAGATCAAGCACAATCTGACGAGTTGGACAAATCCTGTATTAGCAATAATCTGGTTCAGCAATTATCCGAGCAAACTTTGCAAGACGTCCAACAGGAAGCATTAAATACGCCAAATGGTCAGGGGCTTTTTTGGAAAATTTCCAAGGATGGACTAAAACCGTCATGGCTTTATGGCACCATGCATGTCACAGATCCGCGTGTGTTAAACCTACCCGATCAGGTCAAGCAAGCTATTGATCTATCCGACACCGTTGTGATCGAGACGTTGGATCTGCTTGATCCTCGCAAGGCACAGGCCGCGTTATTCAAAAATCCTGGACTGACAATGTTCACCGACGATCAGAGGCTGACAAGCACGATGTCGGCCGAAGACAAGGCTTTTGTAGAGGCGGAGCTCAAAGAACGGGGCATACCAGCAAGCTTGGTTGCGCGACAAAAACCCTGGATGGTAATGAGCCTTGTCAGTATTCCGCAATGCGAACAACAGCGCAGAGCAAATGGTCAGCAAATCTTAGATTTCGACATAGTTGAACGCGCCAAATCTCAGGGCAAAAATCTTGAAGGATTGGAAACCATCTTTGAACAAATGTCGGCGATCGGGTCGCTACCAATTGAGTTCCAAGTAAAGGGGCTTGTTGAAAGCCTCAAACTTGGAGACTTGCTCAATGACGTTCATGAAACAATGACCCAATTATACCTTCAAGAAGACATTGGCCTCATTACACCCGCGTTAACCGCTGTCGCCAAGAATCTGGGACAAGAAGAAGATCCAGATGCAGACTTTGGTGAGTTTGAAGCAAAGATTATACTCGCGCGAAACTACCTGATGGCAGAGCGAGCGGAACCAATCTTAGATAAAGGCAATGCCTTTATTGCTATTGGCGCGCTTCATCTTCCAGGCAAAGAAGGCGTAATTGAACTGCTACGCAAAGAAGGTTATGAGATCACGCGGGTGCAATAACACACCCGCATCATCTGATTTAATTAGCTTGGTAATTTGCTCGTTAAAACATATTGTAAAATATCGACAACTTCATCGGCCTTTTCGCAAACAGCTAATGCTGCAGCGTCAACTTCTTTAAGCGCATGTTGATGTTCAGCTGAATGAATAACGATGATGGATTTGCCAAGCGCAGAAGCATAGCCTGCATCAAAAGCTGCATTCCATTGTTTATATTTCTCACCAAACCGCACGACAACGACATCGGCATCTTCAATGCCTTTGCGTGTGCGGATCGCGTTCATTTTAGCACCCTTATGATCATGCCAAAACTTTTGATCTTCTGCGCCCAAAATCGCAACACCACAATCATCTGACGCATCATGATCTGTCACAGGAGCAGAAAAACTCACATCAAGTTTTTTAGCTTTACAGCCGTCCATGATTTCTTCACGCCAAGATGTGTGAATTTCACCAGAAAGATAGATATTCAAATTCATGGGTTCACCTTACATGTGAATTGGTTTTGCAAAAGTCGCCATCGCTGCTTCTTTTACAGCTTCAGACATAGTCGGGTGCGCATGGCATGTACGTCCCAAATCTTCAGAAGACCCACCAAATTCCATCAACACTGCCGCTTCATGGATCATATCACCTGCGCCAAAGCCGATAATATGAACACCAAGCACACGATCGGTTGTTTTATCCGCTAGAACTTTCGCAAACCCATCAGGTGCGAGCATCGCACGTGCACGGCCATTTGCTGAGAATGGGAATTTACCCGAACGATAGGCAATACCAGCAGCTTTAAGCTCTTCTTCTGTTTTACCAACAGAAGCAACTTCAGGCTGGGTATAAACAACACCTGGGATAACATCGTAGTTCACATGACCTGCTTGACCGGAAAGAATCTCAGCAACCGCGACACCTTCGTCTTCAGCCTTATGCGCAAGCATCGCACCACGGACCACATCACCAATTGCATAAATACCTTTGACTGATGTTTGGAAGTGATCATCGATCTCAACACGGCCACGATCATCCATAGCAACACCGGCTTCTTTAAGACCAAGATTATCTGTATATGGCTTACGACCCGTTGCAACGAGAACAATATCTGCACCAACCGATTTCGCATCCCCACCTTTAACAGGTTCAAAGGTGACAGTAGCACCGCTATCAGCTTTCTTAACTTCAGTCACTTTGGCGCTGAGCTCAAACTTAATGCCCTGCTTTTCCATGATCTTCTTAAACTGCTTGGACACTTCTTTATCCATGCCACCAAGCACCGTATCAAGATATTCAACCACAGTGACATCGGCGCCCAGACGCGCCCAGACCGAACCAAGCTCAAGTCCGATGACACCGCCACCAACAACAACCATTTTGCTTGGCACTTGTTCAAGTTCAAGCGCACCAGTTGATGAGACAATCACCTTCTCATCAATATCGACCTTAACACCTGGAATACCCGCAACATCTGAACCAGTTGCAATCACAATATTCTTTGTCTCTAAATCTTGTGTAGAACCGTCGTCCGCCGTCACTGTGACTTTGCCAGCGGCCGCGATTGAACCTGTTCCTGTATAGGTATCGATCTTATTTTTCTTCATCAAAAATGCGACACCATCCACATTGGATTTAATAACCGCTTCTTTATGCTTCATCATGTTTGGCAGATTTAGTTTTGGTGTTTCAAGATCGACGCCAAGCTCTGCATATTGATGACCAGCATGATCAAAAACTTCTGATGCATGAAGAAGCGCTTTGGATGGAATACAGCCGATATTGAGACAAGTCCCGCCAAGCGTTGCGCGTTTTTCAACAACCGCGGTTTTTAGACCCAATTGTGCAGCCTTAATGGCGCAAACATAGCCACCAGGTCCGGTGCCGATTACGATGAGATCATATGAAGACATGAGTTTTTCCTTAGTCTTAAGCTAAATAATTGGGTTTATGGGACAATGGATCGCCCGCCAGAGACGTCGATAATCGTTCCTGTTGAATATGATGCATCATCTGACATGAGCCAGATAATGGCTTTGGCAACTTCAATGGCATCGCCCGGACGCTTCATTGGGATAATAGACGCGAGTTCTTGCGCACGATCGGGCTGCCCACCGGATGCATGAATATCTGTGTCAATAACACCTGGGCGCACCGCATTCACACGAATGCCTTCTTCTGCAACTTCACGCGCAAGACCAACAGTCATTGTATCAATCGCACCCTTGGCGGAGGCGTAATCAATATATTGCGCACCAGCACCCAGTTTAGCTGCGGCCGAGCTTAAATTAACAATCGAGCCGCCCGAACCACCATGTTTGGTCGACATAGCTTTCACGGCTTCACGCGCACACAAAAAAGCACCTGTTAGGTTGATCGCGAATATGCGGTTGAGGCGTTCAAGCGACATTTCATCAAGACGCGCTGCATGATCAACAACGCCGGCATTATTGACCAATGCTTTGATCGTGCCTTTAGATTTAGCAAATTCAAACAGCTCTAAGACATCATCTTCATGCTGCATATCGCCTTGAAGAGAGTAGGCCTTGCCACCTGCACCCGCGATCTCGCCTACCACCTTGTCCGCAGCAGATTGATTAGATACAAAATTGACAATCACTGTATAGCCTTGTGCGCCAGCAAGCTTTGCTGCCTCAGCACCAATCCCGCGGCTACCACCAGTTACAATCACTACATTATCAGTCATATCGATCACCCCTAATCTTTACTGACGCGACGTTGCGACTCGAACCGCCAACATCACAAGTGCAGCACCTGTAATCCGGTTAAACCACTTACCGATTTTGTAAAACGCACCACGGACACTCGGTGTCGTAAAGAAAATCGAGACCAGCAGATACCAAGCAAAGAGTTGCAAGCTCATTGTCACAACATAAATAGCTTTCACCTCAACAACCGTTGACGCACTGACGATGGTTGAAAACAAAGCAAGGAAAAAGAGCACGGCCTTTGGGTTCAAAAGATTTGTTAAAAACCCAATCGTGAATGCGCCAATTGCACTTGGTTGATTGCTTTGTTTAACATCGTCAAAATTTGGTTTTTCAGGTGGCGCAGCACGAAATGTCGAAATGCCTAAATACAATAGATAAAGCGCACCGGCTATTTTTAAAATTGAAAACAACAACAGCGATTGGCTGACAATCAAACCAATACCAAGCAAGGTATAAGTGCCATGAACTAAAATCGCTGACGCGATCCCAAGACTTGTGAGGATAGCTGTCTTTCGACCATGCACGATGGATTGACGTAAGACCATGGCAAAATCCGGTCCTGGCACAACGGCATTAATACCAAAGGCAATAAAGAGCGCGGTAAATTCTAGCCAAGGAAATACAAATGATGAAAATTCAAATCCCATTGTTAAATCCTATTTGCCTTCGGTAAATTCATCATAAGCTTCGAGCGCTTTCGCACCATAAGTCAGCCCAGGCCCAGAAGCCATATAACCAATCATCGCTAGCCCTTCGCAAAACTCGTCTCGTGTTGCACCAAGGCGAATGAGCGAGCGGGTGTGAAATGCAATGCAGCTTTCGCACTGGGTCGCAATGGACATAGCCAAAGCAATATATTCTTTGGTTTTCTCATCCATAGCACCAGGTTTTTTGGCAGCTTTACCCATTGCTTCAAACGCACCGTAAGCTTCTGGCATTTCTGCTTTCAGCTTTTCAAGCCGCTTGATATTAGCGCTCATTAAATCTTTCCAGGCCATCACTGTGCTCCACAATCCAACAGATCGAAAACTTCAAACGGCTCGCGATCAATATTTAACTCATTCCAGATGGGTTTAGACATAACAGATCGGGCGAAGTCTGGCAGTAACAATTGCTTGACTGCAGGATCACCCTCATCCGGCAATAATCCAACAGCTCCGTCGGAATACAAACCATAAGGCACACCTTGCCAGATCGTGCATTTGGCCAATTCTTCCCCTGTTATATCGCCATCCGGACATTGATGAACCGCATAAGCGATTGGGCGCAAGGGATTGCCTTCTAACGTAATAAAACCTTCAATCTTCGTCTCAGACTTTTCTGAACCGATGGAAAAACCTTGCAAAAACGCTGAGGTTTCCGACCCTTCTTCAAAGGCAAAAACCAAGTCAGATTCAGGATCAATATACCGCGCTTTACTTTGCTCGCAAGATATTGCCGTTGCGTAAGAGGGCCCCACAAGAAGCATGATCATCGCAACGGATGAAAGTTGTATTAGCTTCTTGTGTAGAACCATAATTTTGCTCAATCAACTTAGAGATCAAGAACCAAACGCTCTGGATCTTCAAGGCTTTCTTTAACGCGAACCAAGAATGTCACGGCTTCTTTACCATCAACAATGCGGTGATCGTATGACAGTGCCAAATACATCATCGGACGGATAACAACCTGCCCGCCAATTGCCATTGGACGCTCTTGAATTTTGTGCATGCCCAAGATACCGGACTGAGGTGCATTCAAAATTGGCGAGGACATGAGTGAGCCGTATACACCACCATTTGAGATAGTGAATGTGCCGCCCTGCATGTCCGCCATACCAAGTTCGCCATCGCGCGCTGCACGACCCAAACGACCAATCTCTTGCTCAACTTCAGCAATTGACATGTCATCTGCATCACGCACGACAGGCACAACAAGACCTTTTGGTGTACCCACAGCAACACCGATGTGACAGAAGTTTTTGTAAACCAGATCCGTGCCATCAATCTCAGCATTCACAGCCGGGATTTCTTTCAGCGCATGACAAACTGCCTTTGTGAAGAAGCCCATGAAACCAAGTTTCACACCGTGTTTCTTTTCAAACAGCTCTTTGTATTTCTTACGAAGTTCCATCACAGCTGTCATGTCCACTTCGTTATAAGTGGTCAGCATTGCAGCTGTGTTTTGTGCATCTTTCAAACGCTTAGCAATTGTCTGACGAAGACGTGTCATTTTCACACGCTCTTCACGCGGCGCATCAGCTTCAGATGAAGCTGCACGAGGTGCAGCAGCTGGAGCTGCAGGTGTAGACACACCTTTTTCAAGTGCGCTGATCACATCACCTTTAAGAACCTGACCACGTTTACCTGAACCATCCACCTGATCAGATGAGATATTGTTTTCAGCCATCATTTTTGCAGCAGCCGGTGCAGCTGGCATATCTGATCCAGATGCCGCAGGCGCTGGGGCAGCAGCAGGTGCTGCTTCTTTTGGTGCTTCAGCAGCCGGTGCAGGCGCTGCGCCCTCACCTTCAGCGATCTGGCCCAAAAGCGCATCCACTTCAACAGTGTCACCTTCTTGTGCGATGATCTCAGACAAAACGCCTGACGCAGGTGCAGGCACTTCCAAAGTCACCTTATCTGTTTCAAGTTCAACAATGGGCTCATCTGCGGCCACTGCATCTCCAGCTTTTTTGTACCAAGTGCCAATCGTGGCTTCGCTCACACTTTCACCCAATGTAGGAACGCGGATTTCAGTAGCCATAGTGTTTTCTCTCGTTGTTGTTTTAAACGTTAAAATTCAAATAGGTTCAAATATTCTAATTACCAAGTGCGTCTTCTAAGAAGGCTTCAAGCTGGGCTAAATGCTGAGACATCAAACCTGTTGCTGTCGAAGCAGCTGCAGCACGACCCGTGTAGCGAACGCGTTGGTATTTTGCATTGATATGCGCAAGCACCCATTCCAAATACGGATCGATAAATGACCAGGCACCCATATTCTTAGGCTCTTCCTGACACCACACCATTTCAGCATTTGCAAAGCGCGATAGTTCATTGATCAAAGCTTTGGCTGGGAACGGATAAAGCTGCTCAAGACGCAAGAGATAAATGTCATCCAGACCACGCTTTTCACGCTCTTCGTAAAGGTCATAATAAACCTTACCAGAACACATCACGACGCGACGGATCTTGCTGTCTTTTTGCAGCTGAATTGGTGCATCTTTAATCACTTCAGCATCATCCCATAACAGACGGTGGAATGTTGATTCACCTGTTAGCTCTGAGAAGCTCGACACCGCACGCTTATGACGGAGCAATGATTTTGGTGTCATCAAAATAAGTGGTTTACGGAAATCACGGTTCAGCTGACGACGCAAAATATGGAAATAGTTTGCAGGCGTTGTACAGTTCGCAACTTGCATATTGTCCTCAGCACAAAGCTGAAGGAACCGTTCAAGACGTGCAGATGAGTGCTCCGGTCCTTGCCCTTCGTAGCCATGCGGCAGCAAGCAAACAAGACCAGACATACGCAACCATTTGCGCTCGCCTGATGAGATGAACTGATCAAACAGAACCTGCGCGCCATTGGCAAAATCACCAAACTGCGCTTCCCATAAAGTCAAAGCATTTGGCTGTGCGAGCGAATATCCATATTCAAAACCAAGCACCGCTTCTTCCGACAGCATTGAGTTAATCACTTCATATTCGCCTTGCGACGGAGACAAATTGCTCAATGGAATATAGCGATCTTCTGTTTCCTGATCATAAAGCACTGAATGGCGTTGCGAGAACGTACCACGCTCACAATCCTGACCGGACAAACGAACACGTGCTCCATCCTGACACATAGAACCAAAGGCCAATGCTTCACCCATTGCCCAATCGATACCTTCGCCGGTTTCAATCATTTTGGCGCGGTTTTTCATAAAGCGTTCAATAGTTTTATGCGCTTTAAAACCATCTGGGATTGTTGAAATCTTCTGACCGATTTCGCGAAGTGTTTTAGCAGGCACTGCAGTTTTACCGCGACGCTGTTCATCCGCATTGTTAGCCGTGGACAAACCAGACCACTGACCATCAAGCCAATCCGCTTTGTTTGGCTTATATGCCTGACCAGCTTCAAACTCGACCTCAAGTTTAGCGCGCCAGTCAGCTTTCATGCCATCAAACTCAGCTTGAGAAATAACGCCTTCTTCAACCAAGCGCGAACCGTAGATCTCAACAGTCGTTTTGTGCGCACGAATGTTTTTGTACATTTTTGGCTGTGTAAACGCTGGCTCATCACCTTCGTTGTGGCCAAATCTGCGGTAACAGAACATGTCGATCACCACAGGCTTGTGGAATTTCATGCGATATTCTGTTGCAACTTTAGCCGCATAAACCACAGCTTCCGGATCATCTCCATTGACGTGGAAGATTGGCGCTTCAATCATTTTCGCAACATCAGAAGGATAAGGCGAAGAGCGAGAGAAGGCTGGGTTTGTTGTAAAGCCGATTTGGTTATTGATGATGAAGTGAACAGTACCCGCAACACGGTGTCCACGTAGACCTGATAAACCCAGGATCTCCGCAATCACACCCTGACCAGCAAAGGCTGCATCACCGTGCAGCAATAGCGGCATCACTTTCACACGCTCTGTCAACGGAACGATATCGCCTTCTGGCTTACCGATAATGTCTTGCTTTGCACGCGCTTTACCCATAACCACCGGGTTAACAATCTCAAGGTGAGATGGGTTCGCAGTGAGTGATAAGTGAACTTTATTGCCATCAAACTCGCGGTCAGATGATGCACCCAAGTGATATTTCACATCACCTGAACCTTCCACTTCATCAGGGGCAAATGAACCACCTTTAAATTCATGGAAAATCGCGCGATGCGGTTTTGCCATCACTTGGCTCAACACATTCAAGCGACCACGGTGCGCCATGCCAAAGACGATTTCTTTAAGGCCGAGATTACCACCACGTTTGATGATCTGCTCAAGCGCTGGAATGAGCGATTCACCACCATCTAGACCAAAACGCTTTGTGCCTTTGTATTTAACGTCAATAAACTTCTCAAAGCCTTCAGCTTCAATCAGCTTTTGCAAAATCGCTTTCTTACCGTTTACAGAAAAGTCGATTGCTTTATCTGGACCTTCGATGCGTTGCTGCAACCATGATTTTTCTTCGGGGTTGGAGATGTGCATAAACTCAACGCCCATTGTCGAACAATATGTGCGTTGCAAAATATCAACCATCTGCGGAATTGTCGCATATTCCAAACCAAGTACGTGGTCGATGAAAATCTTACGATCATTATCTTCAGGGGTAAAACCATATGACGCAGGGGAAAGTTCATCATACGCTTCTTTTTTCTTGGCAATTCCAAGAGGGTCAAGATCTGCATGCAAATGACCACGCATACGAAAAGCGCGGATCATCATAATGGCGCGAACACTATCACGCGCTGCTTGCTCAATTTCGGCTTGATCAGGCGCTGCACCAGCGCTTTGCGCTTTGGCTTTTAACTTCTCTTCGACATGCTTTTCAACAGTGCCCCAATCGCCATCAAGGGCAGAGACTAATTCACCATTTGGCTGCTGTGGCCAATGATCTTTTTTCCACGATGCGCCTTGAGCAGATTTGCGAATGCTATCTGGGTCATCACCTAATTCCGCAAAAAATGATTGCCACTCAACAGGCACAGAATTCGGACTATCGAGATAACGTGCATACATATCTTCGATATAGGCGGCATTCGTCCCATCTAGGAAAGATGTTTGCTGGAAAAACTCATTGGCTTCTTGGCGTGCCATTTTTTATAACGGGAAAGCCCCGTCCCCTATCTGTCGCTGAGAATTCGACTCAGCCGTTTGGTTTAAATCAAGCTCGCTTATAACGCCCCGAGCTTTGTGCGAAGCTGGTAACATTAATTGCTACCAGCTTCAGTTTTCTAACCGTTCAACACTTTTACAAGTGTTTTGCCCAATTGAGCTGGTGATGGTGAAACAGTGATACCTGCAGCTTCCATGGCTGCAATTTTATCTTCTGCTCCGCCTTTACCGCCGGAAATAACCGCACCAGCGTGACCCATAGTTCTACCTGGAGGTGCCGTACGACCAGCAATAAAGCCAACCATTGGTTTTTTACGGCCCAATTTAGCTTGTTCGATCAGCCATTCAGACGCTTCTTCTTCCGCTGAACCACCGATTTCACCGATCATGATAATGCTCTCGGTTTCAGGATCATCAAGATACAAATCAAGCATATCGATAAATTCTGTACCCTTAACCGGGTCACCACCAATACCAACAGCAGAGCTCTGACCAAGACCTTCATTGGTTGTTTGGAACACAGCTTCGTAAGTCAGCGTTCCTGAACGTGACAAGATACCGACAGAACCTTTTTTGAAGATATTGCCCGGCATAATGCCAATTTTACATTCATCAGGTGTCATAACGCCTGGGCAGTTTGGTCCAATAAGACGTGAATTGGATTTATCCAAACGCGCTTTCACTTTAACCATGTCAGACACCGGAATGCCTTCTGTGATACAAATGATCAGCGGGATTTCTGCGTCAATAGCTTCAATGATCGCTGCGCCTGCACCTGCTGGTGGAACGTAAACAACAGAAGCGTTCGCACCCGTTGCAGCTTTACCTTCTGCAACACTTGCAAAGATTGGAAGCGTCTCGCCGCCTTTACCTTCCCAAGTCTGACCACCTTTTTTCGGGTGAATACCACCGACCATTTTGGTGCCGTGATAAGCAAGCGCTTGTTCGGTGTGGAATGTACCAGTTTTACCAGTTAAGCCCTGAACGAGAACTTTGGTGTCTTTGTTAATTAGAATAGACATCTGTTATCCCTTCACCGCTTTAACAATTTTCTGAGCTGCATCATCAAGATCATCCGCTGCGATCACATCCACATCGGAATCATTGATAATCTTCTTACCAGCTTCAACATTGGTACCCTCAAGGCGCACAACCAACGGCACCTTCAAACCAACATCTTTCACAGCTGTCACAACACCTTCCGCAATCACATCACATTTCATGATGCCACCGAAGATATTGACCAAAATGCCTTTTACATTTGGATCAGATGTGATGATTTTAAACGCAGCTGTAACTTTTTCAGTTGTCGCGCCACCACCAACATCAAGGAAGTTAGCAGGTTCAGCACCGTACAATTTAATGATATCCATGGTTGCCATGGCAAGACCAGCACCATTGACCATACAGCCAATGTCACCATCAAGAGCAACGTAAGCTAGATCATATTTAGAAGCTTCGATCTCTTTTTCGTCTTCTTCTGTTAGATCGCGCAATTCCTGCACATCTTCATGACGGAACACTGCGTTTCCATCAAATGATACTTTCGCATCAAGAACGCGCAAGTGACCATCTTTCATAACGATCAATGGGTTGATCTCTAGAAGCGCCATGTCTTTTTCAACAAAGGCATTATAAAGAATTGGGAACAAACCAGCGCCATCTTCTGCTGCAGCACCATCAAGCTCAAGAGCATTGTTGATCTTTGCAACGTCGGCAGCAGTAACACCCGTGTCTGGATCAATCGCAACTGTGATGATCTTTTCAGGTGTTTCTTCCGCAACAGCTTCAATATCCATGCCGCCTTCTGTTGATACAACAAAAGCAACGCGGCCAACTGTACGATCAACAAGTAGCGAGCAATATAGTTCGCGTGCAATATCGGCACCATCTTCTAGATAAAGACGGTTTACTTGCTTACCCGCTGGGCCAGTTTGCTTTGTAACGAGCGTATTACCCAGCATTTCTGCCACATGAGAGCGAACCTCATCTGGATTAAACGCCAAACGCACACCACCGGCTGCATCTGCGCCAAGTTCTTTAAACTTGCCTTTGCCACGTCCACCCGCATGGATTTGGCTTTTGACCACATAAAGTGGACCTGGCAAAGCTTCGATCGCCGCATCAACGTCATCCGCTGATAAAATTGGCACACCTTGGGCAACCGGTGCGCCAAACGACTTTAATAAAGCCTTGGCTTGATATTCATGAATATTCATAAATTCGTTCCCGTTTCTGGAAGATTATTTAAGGTTCGGTGCGATTTCCGCACATGTTTCGCAAAGACCAACAACCGCTGACACAGATGCATCAAATGCCGCTTGCTCGGCTTTATTCAAGTCAATCTCAACCACGCGCTCAACGCCTTCAGCGCCGATGATGGTTGGAACGCCAACATACAAATCTTTAACGCCATATTGGCCAGACAAGTGAGCCGCACATGGAATGACGCGTTTTTGATCTTTCAAGTAAGCTTCAGCCATTTTGATGCCAGATGCCGCAGGCGCATAATAAGCCGAACCTGACTTTAGAAGACCAACGATTTCAGCACCACCATCACGTGTACGCTGGATAATTTCTTCAAGACGCTCTTTTGTTGTCCAACCCATATCAATAAGGTCAGGCAATGGAATACCGCCAATTGTTGAGTAACGAGCAAGCGGCACCATTGTGTCACCATGGCCGCCAAGCACAAATGCTGTCACGTCTTTAACTGACACTTTAAACTCATCAGCAAGGAAGTATTGGAAACGTGCACTATCAAGCACACCAGCCATACCAACAACTTTGTTTTTTGGAAGACCTGAGAATTTTTGCAAAGCCCATACCATCGCATCAAGCGGGTTTGTGATACAGATCACAAATGCGTTTGGCGCGTATTTAGCAATACCTGCACCAACTTGTTCCATCACTTTAAGGTTGATACCCAAAAGGTCATCACGGCTCATGCCAGGCTTACGTGCAACACCAGCAGTAACGATACAAACGTCAGCATCAGCGATTGCTTCATAATCATTTGCACCTGATAGAGCGCTATCAAATCCATCAACGGGAGAAGATTCTGCAAGATCCAGCGCTTTACCCTGCGGGATACCATCGGCGATATCGAATAGGACGACATCTCCGAGTTCTTTCATTGATGCAAGATGTGCCAAGGTACCACCGATCATACCTGATCCGATGAGTGCAATTTTTTTACGTGCCATTGAGCTTCGTCTCCGAGTTATTTCGCCTGAATAAGGCCATTAGAACTGAGGCGATAAGAATAAGTCATGATTTTTTGTCGCCCGAATTAGTTTTTAACGCATTCAGTTGCAGCGATGGGAAACTCAGCTGCATCCAAAAGCCTGGAAGAGTTACCGCAAAGGCTTAGAATCCTACTGAAATAAATGCAAGTCAATTTTTTAATACATATTTATCAATAAGTTATAGTGTGTTATTTTTACGTAAACGTAAAATAAATCGATTTAAATTACTTTTCGAAAATGGTGAAATCTAGCTAATTTCCAATGATTCCAGATATTCAGCGCTCTGCATTTCAAATAATCGCGATGCCGTGCGCGCAAACTCGAACGCTTCCGTGCCGCGTTCACCTTCATAAAGTTCATCTGCAAGCTTCTCAGCTGAGACAAAAAGTCGAATTTTCTTATCGTAAAGAACATCGATCAGCGTGATAAATCTCTTGCTCTCATTGCGCTTTTGATTACCCAATTGCGGCACATCGTCCAGCACAATGGTGTGGAACTCTTCGGCAATAGCAATATAATCTGAAGCGCCAAGCGGCTTCGCGCAAAGATCATCAAATGAAAACCTTGCACACCCCGTTACAGATGAAGGCACCTCAATTTGGCGACCTTTATTTTCAATCTTATGGTCTTTTGAAACATTCTTGCCAGCCGTTAATGCAGCCCAGGCTTCATCCATTTTCAGCCGCGTTTCATCATTAAGTGGTGAGATGTAAACAGGCAGCTGATTGGTTTTTTCCATCCGATAATCGGTTGGAGAATCCAGACTTAGAACATCGACATGTTCATCCAGTAAATCGATAAATGGTAGGAACAATTCCCGGCTCAAACCATCCTTATAAAGATTAACAGGTTCGACATTTGAGGTGGCGATAAGGATGCAACCTTTTGAAAAAAGTTGTTCAAAAAGTCGCGATAAAATCATCGCGTCGGTAATATCTGTGACCGAAAATTCGTCAAAACATAAAATCCAAGCCTCAGCAAACAACTGCGAAGCGACCGGCGGAATGGGATCTTTTTCCCGACTTTCGCCATTCTGAAACTTCTGCCTATGAGCGTGGATGCGGTTATGGACGTCGGCCATAAAATCATTGAAATGAATGCGTTTCTTGCGCTTTGCAGGCACCAGCTCATAAAACATATCCATTAGCATGGTTTTGCCGCGGCCAACCGACCCATGAATATAGAGGCCCTTTGTCGGCGTATCCTTCTTTTGACGTTTGGCAAATAGCCAGCCAAGCGCGTTGGATTTAGACGCAACTCGTCGGTTACGCACATAATCAAGCACTTGATCAAGAGATTTTATCATTGCCTTTTGAGCAGGGTCTGGTTGGACCTCTCCAGAATTGACCAACAGCTCATAAGAAGCTGAGACCGTTAGCATTTCCGACTGAGGCATAAAGGCCCTACCTTAGTGTATGAAACCTAATTATCGGCTCATGCCGACAGCGCCACCACTTGTAAGTGATCCGCTATAGCGTTCAGAGGCTGTTTTATAAAGGCTTGCAACATTTGCGCCTGTGCTATCAGCTAAAACAACCTGCTTGCCCTTCACATCCCATGCAGAAATAACAGCTGATTGTCCCGCACACCCGCGTGAAGCAGCACGATAGCCGCCTGTCCACTTTGTCAAAGATAAGAAAATATCGCAGGTTTGCCCATCAGCTGCGAGCGTCCAACGCCCGATCAACTCTTCTTTGGTCAAGTCTTGCGCAGCAGCCGCGATCTGAGTTGTATCTGTCGCAGTAGCATTTGGTGCCGCTGGGAATTGGTTCGGATCACTTGTCGCGTCTGGCAGTTGGCTTGCTTCAACACCGCCAACAGGTGCTGGCGAGATAGGTTGTGGCTGAACGACTTGCGTATTGGTCGTACGCTGTCCAGGGAAACCACCAAAACTTGTGCGTTGGCAACCAGATAGCACAGCAAGAACCGCAGCTGCAGTTACTAAATATGACACACGCATGGTGAATACTCCCGTATATTGCCGTTATTCAAACGCGAAACTCTATGACGTCTATTATCGTAGACCTCATAAAACCGCAATATGGTTAAAAATAAACAAAAATTCGACTAAACTGCGGCAAAGCCACAGTTTATCTCAATTAAAACAATAATTTCCTAGTCGCTACACGCGACGTTCAACCATCATTTTCTTGATTTCGGCAATTGCTTTCGCCGGATTTAGACCTTTAGGACATGTTTGCGCACAGTTCATAATCGTATGACAACGATACAAGCGGAACGGATCTTCCAAATTGTCCAAACGCTCACCAGTTGCTTCATCGCGACTATCAATAAGCCAGCGATAAGCTTGCAACAGAACCGCAGGACCTAAATAACGATCGCCATTCCACCAGTAGCTTGGGCAAGACGTTGAACAACAAGCACACAAGATGCACTCATAAAGCCCATCCAATTTCGCACGGTCTTCGTGGCTTTGTTTCCACTCTGTTGCTGGCTGTGGTGAAACCGTTTGTAACCAAGGCTCAATCGAACGATGCTGCGCATAGAAATTATTCAAATCTGGTACAAGGTCTTTAACCACCGGCAAGTGCGGCAAAGGATAAATTTTTACCGTGCCATTGATCTCGTCCATTCCCTTTGTACAAGCCAATGAGTTTGTACCGTCGATATTCATCGCACATGAGCCGCAAATACCTTCACGGCAAGAGCGACGGAATGTCAAAGTCGGATCAATCTTGTTCTTAATATAAAGAAGACCGTCCAAAACCATTGGACCACAATCATCTAAATCAACATAAAATGTATCAACACTTGGATTGTCGCTATCATCAGGTGACCAGCGATAAACCTTATATTCGCGAACATTTTTGGCGCCTTCCGGCTTTGGCCAGGATTTACCTGTTTGTACCGTTGAGTTTTTTGGAAGTGTTAATTCAGCCATATCTCAAATTCCCTAACGTCGTTATTTTCCAACGACCAGTTTTAGTAAACCCGTGCTTTCGGTGCGATTTTCGCAATATCAATGCCGTCGGCAATAAGCTCTGTATGCACTGGACGATAATCAAGCGTCACATCGCCTTTTTCATTCACCCAGGACAATGTGTGCTTGCGCCAGTTTTCATCATCACGGCCAGCAAATGCGCCTTCTGTATAATCTTCGCGCGCATGCGCCCCACGGCTCTCTTTACGTGCTTCCGCACCATAAACAGTTGTAATCGCGTTCGGCATGAGGTTTGTCAGCTCAAGTGTTTCAACAAGATCAGAGTTCCAGATCATTGACGTATCAGTGACTTTCAAATCACTCATCTCACCCCAGATCTCAGACAAACGCTTACAACCAGATTCAAGAGATTCCTGCGTTCTAAACACCGCAGCATCGTCTTGCATCGCTGCTTGCATTTTATCACGAAGCGCAGCAGTTGGTGTGCCACCTTTTGCATGGCGAAGACCATCAAAACGATCCATGATCTTATCGCAGGCTTGCGTGTTCAAGTTTGGAATAGGCTCATCTTTATTGATCACTTCAGCTGCACGAATAGCTGCTGCGCGGCCAAAGACCACCAAATCAATCAATGAGTTTGAACCCAAACGATTAGCCCCGTGAACCGATGCACAGCCCGCCTCACCCACAGCCATAAGACCCGGAGACACAGCGTCCGGAGAACCAAGTGCTGGATTTACAACTTCACCCCAATAGTTGGTTGGAATACCGCCCATATTATAGTGAACTGTTGGTAGCACCGGAATTGGCGCTTGCGTTACATCAACACCAGCAAAAATCTTCGCAGATTCTGAAATACCTGGTAGACGCTCTGCCAATACATCAGGATCTAGGTGATCAAGATGCAAGAAGATATGATCTTTGTTCTTGCCAACACCGCGACCTTCGCGAATTTCCATTGTCATACAACGAGACACCACATCACGAGATGCCAAATCTTTCGCAGATGGTGCATAACGTTCCATGAAACGTTCGCCTTCAGAGTTGACGAGATAACCGCCCTCACCGCGTGCACCTTCAGTAATCAATGTACCTGAACCGTAAATGCCAGTTGGGTGGAATTGGACGAACTCCATATCCTGCAAAGGAAGACCCGCACGTGCGACCATGCCGCCACCATCACCAGTACATGTATGTGCTGATGTTGCAGAGAAATATGCACGGCCATAACCACCTGTTGCCAACACAACCATTTTGGCTGAGAAGCGGTGGATCTTACCATCATCAAGGTTCCAAGCGACAACACCTGTGCAACGTCCATCATCTTCCATGATCAAATCAAGGGCGAAATACTCGATAAAGAATTCGGCGTTATTCTTAAGTGACTGTCCATAAAGCGTGTGCAAAATCGCGTGACCAGTACGGTCAGCTGCAGCACATGTGCGCTGTACGGGTGGACCTTCACCATAGTTTTGCATATGCCCGCCAAATGGGCGCTGGTAAATCTTACCTTCTTCATTTCGTGAAAATGGCACACCGTAGTGTTCAAGTTCATAAACAGCTTTTGGAGCTTCCATGGTCAGATACTGCATCGCATCAACATCACCAAGCCAGTCAGAGCCTTTCACGGTGTCATACATATGCCACTGCCAGCAATCCGGCGTCATGTTTACAAGCGACGCGGCAATACCACCTTGCGCGGCAACTGTGTGCGAACGAGTTGGGAATACTTTTGTAATACAGGCTGTTTTAAAGCCCTGTTCTGCCATGCCCAACGTTGCGCGAAGGCCAGCACCACCGGCACCGACAACAATCACATCATAGGCGTGATCTACATATTCATAGGCGCGCTTATCTTGCGCGTTTTCTGAAGCTGCCATGAATTAACCCCCAAAACCGAGTTTTAAGATCGCAAAGAGTGACAAGGCACCAATTACAATTGCGAAAAATGTATTGAAAAGTAGAAGCGCGATCTTCGTGCTTTCTGTGTGGATATAATCTTCGATGATGACCTGCATACCAAGTTTCATGTGTACAACACCTGAAATGATCACCAATCCAAATAATACAGCCACAATTGGATTGCCCAATGCACCGGTCACTTCTGCATAAGACGCACCATTATATGTGATGATAAATCCAATGAAGAAAATCAAAAGCGGCACGTTGGCAAGTGCTGTTAAACGCTGACGCCAAAAATGCTCAGTGCCTTCTTTGGCTGAACCAAGGCCACGAACTTTGCTTAAAGGTGTACGATAATCCATAATTTACTCCCTACATCCGTGTCGCATAGCCGATGATCCAAATCAGGATCGTCAGGATGATAGAACCAGCTAGCGTTGCCCACGCCATTTTGGTGGAAACGTCTTTGTCAAAACCTTTACCTGTATCCCAAATAAAGTGACGAATGCCGCCAAGCATGTGATGCACAAGTGCCCATGTGTAACCAAAGAGGATTAAGCGACCGATAAAGGATCCGAAAATTCCATTGACCAGATCAAAATATACTTCACCAGAAGCTGCTGCGATCAACCACCAAGCGACCAAGATCGTGCCCACATATAATGCTGCACCAGTAACACGGTGCGCAATGGACATGACCATTGTTGGAATAGGCTTATAAACGGAAAGATGCGGCGATAACGGCCTGTTTTGAGGTGCACTGCTCATAATTAAGCCCCCTTTTGATGTGTGCGAATGTGGAAGCCAATAAATCTACCCTGTGATCATGTACAAAAGTAAATGATCCTTCGGTTCCCACTGATTTGAAACAAAATTGTATCATTGCGGCGTTCTTTAGCAGCTCGAATCGCTTTGGCAAAGATACCTAACCAAATAAAATCGGTTTAAGCTTCATCTTGAATCGAAATAATTGTTTAATTCTCTGTATTTAATAACTCATACAGAGCTATTGCGGGGCAGCAGTTGCCGATTTGCCTAAAATTTTATCACTTAGAGCATCAACAGCTTCTGCCAGAACAACAACACCAACACTACCGATGATCGCCGCGACCGCACGATTAAGCCGAAGCAGTGCTTTTGCGGAGGATAATACGCCAGCGGCAATGGAAGCAGCAAAGGCATAAACCAACAATGTGATCATCAATATCGTCGCGGTGATCACTGCCAGTATCGACCAATCTAAAAATCCAACCTGGTTTAAGTCCAATACATTAGGGATCAAAGCCATGTAAAAAATAATAGTTTTCGGGTTTCCGAGCGTGACAACCAAGCCATATAAATATCCACCGGCCATGCGGGATTTTTTTGATTTGGTTTGCTCGTTTTCAGTGCTTTGAAACGCGCCTTTCGAAGTCCAAAGGCCATATGCAATATAAAGAAGATATAAAGCGCCAAGAATTTTAATCACAATAAATACGCCGGAAAAGGCCTTTGCAACGACAGACAATCCCAAAACGGCGAGTGTTAGAAAGAATACATCACCGGTGATATGTCCCAGGATAAATGGCATTGTATCTTTAACGCGTTTACCAAGAGCTTGCCCAATAAGAGCTGCAACACCTGGACCGGGGATGAGTGCAGACACAGCCAATGCCAATGAATAGGCGATAAAGGGGGTAATCGTTTCCATGGGTTGCACCTTCTTTGTTTAAATAACCTTCTTAAACGGTAACGTACCCAACCCGATAACGCCATCCACTTCACAAAAAATCTGACCGAGTTTCAGTTATTGAAAATGACAAACCATTGATCTAACGTTCGGCCATGAGCAACAATGAAAAACGCCCTGATCCGCTTTCCATCAAAGACGCAGCAGAATTTAAGCGCTGGTATTGGCGTAAAGAAGATCTCACATTGATTGCAAAGCACTATGGGGTCAAATCCACCGGCGCCAAATTTGATATCTTGGACAGAATTGCGCATTTTTTAGATACAGGTGAGAAATCTTCACCAAAAGATCGCGCACTAAAAAGTAAGCGCACACCACAATTATCAAAGTTTGATTGGCATTGCGAAGTGCTTGATGAAAACACCATCATTACTGACAGCTATAAAAACACCCAAAATGTGCGCAGATTTTTCAAACAGCACTGCGGAGAAGGTTTTAAATTCAACATCGCCTTCATGGAATGGATGAAAGCCAATATTGGCAAAACACTTTTAGATGCTGTGGAAGAGCATAAAAAACGAGAGCAACTCCTTAAGGCCTCAGGTGAGAAAACCAAAATCAAACCTCACAATCAATATAATCAATATTGTCGCGATTTTCTTGCCGATAACCCAAATTTAAAAATGTCTCATGTGCGCATTGCATGGGCTAAAAAGATCGAATTGCCATCTGAAACCGGTCGCCATATCTATGAGAAATCTGATCTAGAGTTTCTTAAAAATTAGACTCAAAACCATCTATACAAATGCGCCGGTGAGGACCGGATATAACGTTGCCACCAAAATTAGCGCGCAACCGATATTAAATGCTCTGAACGCAACCGGATTGCTTAAGAACATGCGAAGCTTCAAGCCAATGATTGTCCACGTATTTGCGGACATCATTCCCACCGCCAGAAATACAAATATGACGATGAAAACACTGAGCAGCATATTGTTTGCAATTGTGTAAGCAGAAATCGCCGTTAGCGCCATGGCCCAGGCTTTGGGATTAACCCATTGGAATGCAGCGGCTTGGATAAAGGTCAATGGGCGGGTGTTTTTGATCTCCGGATCCATACCTGCTGGCCGCGTCGAAGCGATTTTATAAGCGAGATAGATCAAATAAACCGCGCTCAAAACCTTCATGACCAGAAGGCTAATCGGATAGGCTTCAAAAATCTGCGTAATGCCTAGCCCAACACCAAAAATCATCACTGGGAAGCCGATCGCAATCCCCAAGATATGAGGCACAGATTTACGCCAGCCAAAATTCATCCCAGAACTGAGTAGCATTAGATTATTAGGGCCGGGTGAAAATGCTGACACCAACGCAAAACCGACTAATCCGATAAGAAGTTCATTGCTCATGAACAATACTTTATTGCAGACCGACATAAATTTTATTGCGAAAATACGTAAGATATGTGTTATTACGCAATATATGAGAGATATTGATAAATTTGACGAAATTATATTGCGGGAACTTGAGCGCGATGGACGCATCTCCAACGTAGACTTAGCTGATAAGGTTGGTCTTTCAACATCCGCATGTTTAAGACGCGTGCACGAACTTGAGAAAAACGGAACCATTAAAAGCTACCGCGCTGTTATTGACCGGGAACGCACTGGTAAAGGTTTCACCGTGATTGTGACCGTCGGGCTCGCTCGCCACCTTAAAAAAGATCAGCAAGAGTTTGAGCGCGCCATGCAAGCTGCACCGCAAGTGGTGGAATGCCACAGCATATCTGGCGAATTTGAATATATGCTGCGCATTGAGGTGCGTGATCTTGCAGCTTATAAATATTTCCATTCCGAAATTTTAGGAACAGTGCCGCAAGTATCGCGCATAACTTCGCATTTTGTGATGGCTTCACCCAAAGATTTGCGCGGCTAACACGGTTTTCATAAACAATTAATTCTCAGCTAAACCAAAAACTTACAGCCACTGCATAAGCTCGTTTGAGATTTTCTGATTGACACTCATACCAAATGAGACATATTTGTCTCATGACAAAAATTCGACTAGATACAAAAGACGCTATCCTGCAAGCAGGCTTTGATGTCTTCAGCAAAAACTCCAGCGCATCCTTGGACAAAATTGCCAAGCGCGCTGGTGTTGGGCGCGCAACTTTGCACCGTTACTTCTCATCAAAAGATGATCTTATGGAAGCTTTGGCTTGGGCCGCGATGGACGAGTTAAACGAAGCTGTCGAAGACGCGATAAAAGATGCGCAAAGCTATACAGAAGGTCTACGATTAGCACTTGAAGCAATCGTCCCACTTTCAAACCGACAATTGTTTTTGGCCAATGAACCTTTGGATAAAAACCCAAAAATTGCTAAGGCTTACGAGAAAGATCGGCAAGAGCTGATTGCTGACATTGAAAAGGCAAAGCAAGAGGGCACCTTCTCGCCTGATATCCCATCCAAATGGATCGCCGAGAGCTTTGAAGCATTAACCTATGCCGCATGGGTAATGGTCAATGATGGCGAAGCCACACATAAACAAGCTGCAGATCTTGCGTGGCACACGCTGACATCCGGCCTTTCAGCTTCAATGAGTAAGTAGAAAATGAATTTAGAACTTTTAGAAAATTTAGGCACACAAATAGATGATGCGTTCTTCATCATAGGTGCCATCATCTTTGCGATTGAAATCGCGGAAGCATTCTTTAAAGGCAACTTAAAAGGTCGCACTTTTTTAGAGATGCTCGCCAGCACCTCAACTCAAATACCATATTTGTTGGTTGAAATCTTTATCATGACCAGCGCCTATGGCCTGTTCTACATTCTGGCCGAAGGTCTCGTACCCTGGTCTATCCCGATGAATTGGTGGACACTTGTGTTGGTCGTCATTGTTGCGGATATCACCTATTATTGGGAACACCGAATTGCCCATCAGGTGCGTATTTTATGGACCCAGCACGCCGTGCATCATTCATCACGTGATTTTAATATCATTACCGGCATTCGCTTTGGCCCGCTGGAAAGCGTGTGGGCACTTATTGCTCATACACCTATGGTCATTATGGGCTTCTCGCCGGATATGATTTTCTTCGGCTCGCTCACTGTGCTTGCCTATCAAACATGGATCCACACAGAAACTATTGGCAAATTGGGTCCATTAGAAAAAGTGCTAAACACGCCATCTCACCACCGAGTTCATCACGGTTCTGACGCGAAATATCTGGATAAAAACTATGGTGGCATCCTAATCATCTGGGATCGTATGTTCGGATCATTCCAAGTGGAGGAAGAAACACCGCGCTATGGCCTGACCACAGATTTTGATACCCCAAACCCGATCCATGTTTGGTTTTCCGAATTCCCGCAGCTCTACCGTGATCTCAAATCAGCAAAGTCTGGCAGAGAAGTGTTTATGCGGCTATTTGCCGGCCCCGGCTGGTCACCAAAAAAGACAACCAACCGAACTGATTTAAATGGGGCTTATGACCCCACCCATAATTCAGTTTCAGGATGGAACTGTGACCATGCAAACCAAAACGCTTGATGACTGCCAATATCCGCACCGTCTTTGCCAACAGCCTTAACGCCACTGCCCGATAGCACCAACCTCACATCGCCAAATGTAATTTCTTTACCGCTTGCAAGCGCGGCGACAGCATTTGAACGTTGGAAGGCAATTGGTTGGCCAGCCTCAGTGATCACACCAATGACATCTTCATGAACTGGCAGGCGCGGATCAACATCGCCAACCGGGAAAATCGGGCCATTTGCATCGCGTCCATTTCTAAAATCAGGGTCTCTGCCCAATGCGTATCTTTCAAGCAGAACAGTCGTCTCAGGATGGGCTTTTTTCCATGCACCCCATGTGGAGGTGACGACACTTGCCTGCTTCAACTTAATGCCTTTTTCATAAAGCGGACCCGTTACAGCATTGCCTTTAAACGTGTCGAGCACAGAATAAGTCGTAAGATCATACATCACTTTGTTCGAGCGAATAAGAAGACCGGATGTGCGCAATACTGGTCGCTCAATACCTTCTGGCAACTGGTCAGTGAAATAGGCCTGCGCTGCGCCACACAATGTGCAATATGGAATACCAAGATGACGGCCACCAAGCGTATCATTGACCATCTCGCGCACTTCCATGATACGGCGTGGATAGGCACGGTATTCACCATTAACCTCAATTCCAAAGACCACATCGTCATCTTTCAGCCATGTCGCATCTTCTGCGCTTGAGACTTCCGGATTATCCGCAGCGGGGATACAATTACATGGCTCATCCGTGGTGTCATATGGGCGGTTATCAATGAGAACCCCACCCCAGGACACATGACGCCAATCAATATCACCTTCGACGAAGATACGCTCCCAGCCAGGCACAATCGTTGTGAAAATCGCTCGCTTATATTCAAGATAATTCGGCGGCTCAGGGATATCCCAAGCGATTAAATGATCCGTCGCAATTCCCCATTGGTTTTGCAAAGGTATCTCTTTGCCCAAAAGGCTTGTTGAAGCTGCGGAAAGCTCAATATTAAGGCGCTGCCCAGATGAGAAACGCATCAGATCACTTAATATCCACACAAGACGTGGATCTTTAGACTGAGAGATTTCGGTCAGCGCAACTGTCTGATCTGGCCCCCAGCTGGATTGAGCCATCGCATCAAGGAAGGCAACTTTCACAGCTGCAGTAAGTTCATCGGACAAATCACCTTCAGGAATAGCGGGCGGCTCACCAAATTTCTCAATCACATATTTGGGCAGAGCCTTGCCTTCTTCTGCTTGAGCTGAGGTTACCAGCATCGCGCATAACGCAAGAAACGAATAGAAAACATAAAGGTGAGGTTTTGAGCCAATTGCCATGAGAAAGCCTTTTCGCAAACTTATCAATTGGCGATCAGCGTAATCGTAAGCTTTTCTTGATGCCAATCACGATTACATCAGGATTTCGTGATCAGAAAAGCTGAAAGGGCTTAAAAGAGCTATTTACCGAGGACTTTTTCTTCTTTTGCGATTGACCATTCAATCAGATCACGCCAAACGGTTTCGGCAATTTCCGGATCAAGATTGTTTTGTTTTGCAAGCTGCTTAACGTTATCAACGACCTCTTCAACGCGTGAGGTAATTCTTGCAGGCATTTTTTCACTTTGCTTAAGCACAGCAGCACGGTCGATATAAGTTGTACGCTTTGCGATCAATTCAATAAGCTGACGATCAAGCTGGTCAATTTCCACACGCAATTCTGCCATAGAGCCGCAGTCTTCAGGAAGTTTTTGTGTCATTTATCGCTCGTTTTTAGATGAAGTAGCAACCTCTTATCACCACCCTTTACCATCAATCAACCCAGCAAAATGCCGCAATTAAAGTCACGATGCATAGGATGAAAAACTCTATGAATTGATGGTTAAGTCTGTTAGCCAATACCCACCAATTAACCAGGAACCAAACCGTGCTATTATTAAATCGCTCTGAGATTGAACAACTTGTTGATTTTGATCTTTCTTTTGATGAGATCACATCTGCTTATATCGCGACGAGCAAAGGCGAGGTTAATCTTCCACCGGTGGGTCACATCACATTTCCTGATCATAGTGGTGATTGTCATATCAAGTATGGTCACGTCAAAGGCGATGAATTTTTCGTCACTAAAGTTGCCACCGGATTTCCCAATCTAGGTAAAAACGACTTACCAAATGGCAATGGAATATTGTTGGTTTTATCAGCGCAAACTGGTCAAGTGATGGCCATGCTGCACGATGAAATGCATCTAACTGATGTACGCACAGGAATTGGTGGCGCTATCGGATCACACCTATTAGCAAAAGCCACATCTGAAAAAATGTTGATAGTGGGAACGGGCATTCAGGCTGAGATGCAAATTAGAGCCCATGCTGCAAAGTTTAATCAAACACTGGAATTTAGCATTTGGGGTCGAGATACTTTAAAGGCTCAGTCTCTTAAATCGCGCTTGGATAATTCGCTCAATGTTTCAGTCGTAACGGATTTAGAACAAGCTTGCCGACAAGCTGACATCATTGTGACAACGACAACCAGCAGCACGCCCTTTATTAAAGCTGAATGGATTACTCCTGGCACGCATATATCTGCTATTGGCGCGGATGCGCCGGGTAAACAAGAGCTGATGTCCGAGGTCTCAGAATTGGCCGACGTTATCGTTGCAGATTCAATATCCCAATGTATCGATCATGGCGAAATTGAAGAAGCAGCAAAACGGGGTTTGATCGACCAAACCGCGGTCCTAGAGCTTGGCAACATTCTGACAAACCCGAAGCTTGGGCGCAAATCTGATGATCAAATCACACTTGCAGATTTCACAGGAATTGCAGCGCTTGATATCGCTATGGCCAAAATCATTTGGCGATCATATCATCAAACAAAAGACGGTTAAGCGCGAGACTGATAGCTCGCGTTAAAAAAATCAACTTCGCAATCAACCGCTTTACCAAACATCTCTTCCGCTTTTTCGCGTTGTGCGTCATCAAGATCGCCCCAGGCTTTATCAAGCTGATCGCGTAGATAATTCACCACGCCCTCAAAGCCCTCACCACAATGAAGATCGATCCATTCGGAAAACCAAAACGGCAAGTTTTCATTGTAATTCTCATAGCGCTCTGCCCAAGACAGATAAGTCCATTCCGCAACTACAAGCACAGCCAACATCTGCTCATAACGCCCGGATGTTTGTGCGTCATACATTAAATCTTGAAATGCTGTTGTCTCTGGAGCAGGCGCAAGATTGCGCTCTTCCTCTGTCATGTCTAGCGCATCAAACGAACGCAGGAAATATGTGTTTTCTGGGCCGGTGATCACAGCTAAAAACTGCGCTGCGGGCACACTGTCCGCAAGACATGGTGCATGCGCGATGGCTGTCGCAAGCAACCTGACAAAGCGATCGATAAATTGATAATCCTGCGCCAAATACCATTTCATTTTTTCAATCGGCAAGGTGCCATCAGCCAGTTCTTTGCAAAAAGCGTGGTCAGTTGCGATGTCCCACTGAGATTGAAACTTTTGACGTAGCTGCTGAGTGGCTTGCATGACTTTTCCTCGATACATTGAACTGGACTTAGTTGTAACGGGAAATAGATGAACCGCAAACTTAAGGCAACACTGAATTAATCAGAACATTGAACCAAGATCAGAAACCAAATACATCTTTTCCCGATGGCTGATCGTATAAAGACATATCGCTATTTAAATAAAGATAAAGCCATGAAACCAATCTTGATCCTAATCGCTGCAATCGCATTTGCACTTACGCCATTTCTATTGCCAGAATTTGGAGGCTTTGACCCAGAGCTTTATCCAGTTCCACAAAATAATCCTGCCGTACAACCTGCCGGATGGGCATTTGCGATTTGGGGCATAATCTATTTAGCGCTCATCTTTCACGGCGCTTATGGATTGATAAAACGCAAGACAGATCGGAGTTGGGATAACGGTCGCTTGCACTTATTCATCTCGCTTGCCATTGGGGCAATTTGGCTACCCGTTGCCTTCGTCTCACCCATCTGGGCAACAATTTTGATATGGGCAATGCTCATCACAGCTTTAATGTCACTTTATCAAGCCCGGAGCGCCACACCAAAATGGGCAGCGTCCTGGCCTGTCGCACTTTATGCAGGTTGGCTAACGGCAGCATCCTTTGTATCCATCGGTTTAGTCCTCGCCGGTTATGGTTTCATCGGTGAAGTGCCGGCCGCCATCATTGCATTGATGTTGGCAACACCGTTTGCGGTTATCAATATATACAAACTCAGACACTGGACGTATGGCGCTGCGATTGCATGGGGTGTGATTGCCATTGCAGCGAATAATTGGGACAGTAATTCCATGCTGGCATGGCTATCTGTTGTAATCGCTGTCATTATCATCGGCACAACGATTTTACAGGTGAAACGAACGCACTAGCTATAAATAGATAAAGCCTAAATATCCCGTCCAAGATATTTTAGAACACTTGTGTTTATAAAGCACCAGTGCCATATCAAAACGAGACGCGAGCACCATAAAATTCACACGCGTTAAGGAGCTGACACTTGGCCGAAGAAACCCGCTACATTATCCAAACCTATGGTTGGCAAGACGCTAAAGGCGGAGCTCCGGCAAAGCTTGTGATCACCGATACCAAAGAAGTACCCTCAGAAGCAGATGCTATTCGCAAGGCTGAACGTATCCACCAGTTTAGCACCGAACATGTCGGCGTTGATGCTTATCGGTTAACCGTTGACGATGAAGCGGGTGAATATAGCGAACCAGAGTTTTTCGTGCGGCTTGGTGAAGTCCCTGATCTGGACTAAACTTACAAAACTCTCAAAGATAACGTCTAAATCCCAAGCACAAAAAACCGGACAGGCTCTCACCCATCCGGTTTTAATAATTATGCAAAATTTAAGAGCGGCTTAAAGCTCGCGCACATCCACAAAGTGGCCGTTAATTGCAGCAGCGGCTGCCATTGCAGGTGACACAAGGTGTGTTCTACCTTTAAAGCCCTGCCGACCTTCAAAGTTACGGTTTGATGTTGATGCGCAACGCTCTTCAGGCTTTAGACGATCATCATTCATCGCCAAGCACATGGAACAACCTGGCTCACGCCATTCAAAACCAGCTTCCTTGAAGATCTTATCCAAACCTTCTTTTTCAGCCATTGCTTTCACCAAACCAGAACCCGGCACGATCATAGCGTTCACACCTTCTGCAACTTTTTTGCCTTCAACAACTTTGGCAACAGCACGGAAGTCTTCAATACGGCCATTTGTACATGAACCAATGAAAACACGATCAATGCTAATGTCCGTGATTTTTGTACCTGGCTCAAGACCCATATATTGAAGCGCACGCCATTTAGAAGCACGTTTGTTCTCATCTTCAATCTCATCTGGATTTGGTACAACACCTTCAACAGAGATCACATCTTCAGGTGATGATCCCCAAGAGACGATTGGCGGCAGGTTAGCAGCATCCAAAACAATTGTCTTATCGTAATGTGCACCTTCGTCAGACGCGAGTTTCTTCCAATATTCTAAAGCATTATCCCAGTCTTCACCTTTCGGTGCACGTGGCTTGTCTTTGAAATATTCGTAGGTTGTCTCATCAGGAGCAATCAAACCAGCGCGCGCGCCGCCTTCAATTGTCATATTACAGATGGTCATACGACCTTCCATTGAAAGTGAACGGATCGCTTCACCCGCAAATTCGATCACATAGCCAGTACCACCAGCTGTGCCAATCTCGCCGATGATGGCAAGAATGATATCTTTCGCTGTCACACCTTCAGGCAATTGACCATCCACACGCACAAGCATGTTTTTAGCTTTTTTCTGGATCAATGTTTGCGTTGCAAGCACGTGCTCAACTTCAGATGTTCCAATACCATGCGCCAATGCACCAAATGCACCATGCGTTGATGTGTGGCTATCACCACATACGATTGTTGTACCAGGAAGTGTAAAGCCTTGCTCCGGGCCGACAACGTGTACGATACCCTGACGGACATCGCTCTCATTGAAATATTCAACACCAAACTCAGATGAGTTATTGGCCAAAGCTTCAACCTGTATACGGCTCTCTTCGTTTTTGATACCTTCGTAACGGTCAGCAGTTGTTGGAACATTGTGATCCACAACAGCAAGTGTTTTTTCAGGCGCGCGTACTTTGCGGCCCGTCATACGCAAACCTTCAAAAGCTTGCGGGCTTGTCACTTCGTGAACGAGGTGGCGGTCAATATATAATAGACAAGTGCCATCATCCTGAGTGTCGACCACGTGGTCGTCCCAGATTTTGTCATACATAGTGCGTGGAGTATCAGTCATTTTTTTGTCCTTGAAATATGAAAAGCGATTAAAAACGGTAAGTCAGTTTCAGACCTAACCGTTTCCTCGCCCAGCGCTGGTGACAGCGAGCAAAAAACGAGAAGGCAAGCGTTTATGATCATCAATCAAGATGATCTTTCCCTGCCGATTTTGCGTTAATAAGTTCATGACGTGCTCATAGCAATCTTTGTCCCAAGAGGCAATTGAGTGTTTAATTTTATATTTCGCAAACTGAATGCCCCTTCCGAGAATATCGCGATCATAAGATACCTCTATTTGCAATAATTTTGGCAAAAAATACCTTTAAAGTTAAAAAATGAGACTTATGATGGGGCCAATTATTATTCAATAATAGAGCCAAAATTATGTCTTCAAAACAGGTCGCCCTTGAATTTGATCAGCAGCTCGCTGCGTTAAATATATCACAACGTATTGAATTTATTGACAATTTTACCAAAAATGCAACATTTACAACAAGCTTAGGCAAAGAGGACCAGCTCATTACGCACCTCATTGATGCTGGTACGCATAATATTTCCATCGCCGCGATCAATACGAGAAGATTATTTCCACAAACGATCGAACTTTTAAACACCACGCGACAAAGATATCAGACCAAAATCAACGAATATCTCCCTGACAATAAGAATGTAAAATCCTACGAGGACAATTTTGGCGCAAACGGATTTTATGAAAGCGTTGAAGCGCGCCATGAATGCTGCCGCATTCGTAAACTTGTGCCGCTTGAACAGATACTAAACCCAGCTGACGCGTGGATCACCGGTTTACGTCGCGAACAATCCAACAATCGTTCGCATGTTCCGTTTTGTGAATGGTCTGAGAAATATCAGGTTCTCAAATTCAATCCGCTCGCCGATCTATCATCGCGAACAATGGACGACCTGATTGCTAAATTTAACGTTCCTATCAACCCGCTTCACAACAAAGGCTTCCCCTCCATCGGGTGTGAACCATGTACACGCGCCATTAAACCGGGCGAAGACGAACGCGCCGGACGTTGGTGGTGGGAAAACGACAATTCACGCGAATGCGGTCTCCATCAAAGAAAAACTCTTGAAACAAACGAATAAATTATGACTGATACAAATACAAAACCGCCACTCGATCCGCATTTAAAGGCGCTTGAGAACGAAGCAATATATATTTTCCGAGAGGTTGCAGCCGAGTTTCAAAACCCGGTTATGCTCTATTCGGTGGGAAAAGACTCATCCGTGCTGCTACATCTTGCGCGCAAAGCATTTTTTCCCGGACCCATCCCGTTTCCGCTTCTGCACGTAAACACCGGATGGAAATTTACCGAAATGATCGCCTTCCGAGACCAAATTGTATCGGACTATGGCCTCGATCTCATCTCCTACACAAATCCGCGTGGACCTGCGGAAAATATCACCCCGTTTAACCATCCGCGTTACACGGATATTATGAAAACCGAAGCCCTGCGCACGGCACTTGATAATGGCGGTTATGATGCAGCCTTTGGCGGGGCGAGACGCGATGAAGAAGCATCCCGCGCCAAGGAGCGGATTTACTCCTTTCGTAAATCAGATCACACTTGGGACCCACGCAATCAGCGCGCTGAACTTTGGTCGATTTATAACGGTGATATTTTCAAAGGCGAGAGCGTTAGAGCCTTCCCTTTATCCAACTGGACCGAGCTTGATATCTGGCAATATATTAAAGCTGAGGATATTCCAATCGTTCCGCTTTATTACGCAAAAGAACGCCAATTTGTTGAACGCGATGGCATGATCATCCTTGCTGATGATGAACGCTTAGAACTCGCGCCCGGCGAAGTTGTCCAAAAAGAAAATATCCGTTTTCGAACCCTAGGGTGTTTCCCGTTAACGGGTGGCGTACGTTCAACAGCATCCGATATTGACGAGGTCATTGCAGAGATCCAAACAGCGACAACGTCTGAACGACAAGGTCGCGCAATTGACAAAGATAAAGCCGGTTCCATGGAACTGAAAAAAGAGAAGGATATTTCTGATGAGCGTCGCTGAGAAAATTTCAGAAACTGAATTACAAACAAATATACAGAGCGCCGCAACGCTGGCTGCGAAAAATTCTATTCCTTTGCGCTTTATCACATGCGGCAGCGTGGATGACGGCAAGTCAACTTTAATCGGTCGATTATTGTGGGACACCAAAGCTGTGTTTGACGATCAAATCGGCGCGATTGAAAAACAACCGGGCCAGATTGGTCATGCTCATGGCTCACTTGAATTTGCTAATCTACTTGATGGTCTACAAGCCGAACAAGAGCAAGGCATCACCATTGACGTGGCTTACCGGTATTTTTCAACGCCGAAAAGATCATTCATCGTTGCGGACACCCCAGGTCATGCTCAATATACCAAAAATATGGTGACCGGTGCGTCAACAGCAGATCTTGCTGTTTTGCTCATCGATGCACGATCGGGCATTTTGGAACAGACACGCCGTCACGCCAATGTCGTCTCATTAATGGGTATCAAGCAAGTCGTTTTGATCATCAACAAAATCGACCTGATTGATTATGATCAGGCACGCTTTGATGAAATCAACGCTGAATTTACAGCGCTTGCAAAATCATTTGACTTCACATCCATTACCGCTATCCCGACCTCTGCAATCAATGGTGAAAATGTCGCCTTCCCGGCGTCTGAAAATATGCCTTGGTATGAAGGAAAAACGCTTCTAGAAACGCTTGAATTAGCGCCTAAATCAAACCCACGTTCCATGGGTTTTCGTTTTCCCGTTCAGCGTATTTCAAGACCGGATGAAAGTTTTCGCGGCTATCAAGGCACGATTGCCGCAGGATCGATTAAACCCGGTGATCCAATCACTGTGCTTCCATCTGGTGAACAGGCAAATGTTAGCAAAATTGTAACCTTCGACTTGGTCAGAAATGCTGGCGTTCAGGGTGATGCAGTGACACTGGTGCTCGATCGTCAGATCGATATTTCACGTGGTGATATGATCGTCTCAAACGATGACAAACCCAATCTTGAATATTCTTATAAAGCTCAGCTGATTGCACTTACCGATCATGGGGTTCAGCCCGGCAAACAATATTGGCTAAAATCCAATACGCGCAAACAATATGTCATTGTAACCGCTGAAGAAACGCTCAATCTGGACACCGCTGTTTGGGAAACTTCTGATAAAATTGCGCTTAATGATCTTGCAAATGTGCAGCTAGATTTTTCTACTCGGATTGCCTTTGACACCTATCTCGATAACAAGACAACAGGGTCCTTCATTCTCATTGATCCTGACACAAATAATACGATTGCTGGCGGCATGATCACCAATGCGATTGATAATGTCGAGAGATTGGCTGCCAAGGACGAAACAAAGCTTCTATCATTTACGATCCCAAGCGGCTTAGTAGATGAATTCTACAAATCGGAATTCTACCAGAAGCACAAGAATGATATTGAGAATATTACGACACAACCCAAGTCATAATCATATAAATATCCCACAGAATTGAAATATCTGGGTAAACATCTCAGACTTTTCCAATTAAGCGGAAAATTTGGGAGGTAATACCCAGATTATTATGGCATAATCATCGTATCTCATCATCAAAAGGACATACGGTTTAATGTGTCGACTAACTGCCTATCTGGGACCAGATATTCCGCTAGAACGGATCATAGTTCTACCCAGTCATTCATTGCTCCAACAAAGCCAGCAAGCCAATGAAGCAAAGCTTGCAGTAAACGGCGATGGATTTGGGATTGCCTGGTATTCTGACGAGACACATCCTGGACTATATCGTGATGTTCTTCCTGCATGGTCAGATGGCAATCTGACCAGCCTATGCCGGATGATCAAATCAAGGTTGTTTTTAGCACATGTGCGCGCCTCAACAGTTGGCGAAACGACACGCTCCAACTGCCATCCTTTTACATTCAAAAACTGGTCCTTTGCCCATAATGGACAAATCGCCGAGTTTGGAAATATCCGTCGCGGGCTAGAGGCTGACTTGTCCGATGATTTATATAATCATCGAAAAGGCACGACAGATTCTGAATTGTTCTTCCTGCTGGCCTTGCAATTTGGATTGCAGTCCGATCCGCAAAAAGCGATTGAAACAACCATTGCAAAAATCCGCGATGCGCAAAATGCTTTGGGTAAAAAAATCCGAGATCCCAACCGAATAGCTTGCGTCTTTTCTGACGGTGAAAACGTTTATGGATTTCGCTGTTCAAGCGACCGCAAAAGCCCAACGCTTTATGCCTCAGGTGATCTAACTTCCGGCGGCCACGCGTTAGCGTCAGAACCTTTAGATGGCACAATGGATAATTGGACAACCATCGACGAGGGCCAGTTTGTAAAAATGAACAAAGACGGCGTTGAATATTCTCAGCTTGTAGTTGCCTAAACTCAAGTTCAGCTATTTTGTGAAGCGCGCAAATAATGGCGCGCCGAGAATGACCATCACAATACGTACAAGATGATGCGCCACAACATGCGCAACATCTGCGCCAGCGACAATGGCAATCACCGCCATTTCTGCTTGCCCGCCTGGTGCGAAAGATAGCAACGTATCAATGTCTGTACCCAAACCTAGCAACAAAATCACTTCGATAAATATACCACTGATTATTGCCAGAACCACGCAAAACCCAATGGCTGCGGTGATATCATGCCGGATCTCTTTCATGGTGATCCCGACATATTTAACACCGATCCCAAGGCCGATGAAAAACTGCGCTAAAAGAATTGCTTCAGTCGGTGGTCTCACCTCAAGCACGCCGGACAATGACAACGTCATGGCCACAATCAAAGGGCCCAAAATGCTGGCACCAAAAAGCTTGATTTTCCTTGCACCCCACCACCCAAAGGCCGCACAAAAAACCATGATTGCTATTTGTGAAAGGGGTGTTTGCTGGGCAGAAATTCCCGGCGAGATCGTCAAATCCACATCTCGATAGAACTGCAAAAAGAAAGGCAGCACGGCAACAATTACCAACACTCGTGTCGCATGGATCAATGATAACGCGCGCACATCGCCGCCCGCTTCCTCGCCAAAGGCAAGCATGTCCTGCAAGCCCCCAGGCATGGCCGCATAAAAACTCGTTGGCTTATCAAATCCAGCGAAACGAAAATAAGGAACACCCACAAGACCGATGACAATCAACATGAGCGGGACAAAAGCGACGCTGCCAATCATCGTATCAAGCCGGGTGAACAATTCCGGCGTAATTGAAGCGCCAATGGCAACGCCCAAAATTGTCCGCATAGAATCCGATACCGGCTTAATGCCGGACATTGGAACACGCGCAATCGCAGCGATTAAACAAAAGAAAATCGGCCCCAGCAAAAAGGGCAGTGGTATACCTAAATATGAGAAGCTGACAGCACCGGCTAAGGAGATAATGATAGCGATGGATAAAGTGACATACCGGTTCATTCGCGCAAGGCCTTTAAACGATAAATCAGCGATGATTCAATATGAGATCCCGCAACCTCAGCTGCCAGTTTTTCATCGCGTGCTTCCATAGCATCAATGATTAAAGCATGTTTTTCACAGACCGACTTAATCCGAGATATACCTTCAAGCGTGGTCGGACCAAGAACAAGCAGAGCGTTAGACAGCGATTGAAAAGAAGCGAGCAAAAAGCGATTGCGTGCGGCATTAAAAATACATCGATGAAAGAGCTCATTAAGCCGCGCAACTTCCCGCGGATTACCAGAGGCTTTTAGCATCGAAGAATTGAGCTCTTTCATCTCTTCAATTTCAGCTAGTGAAGCATGTTTGGCTGCCATGGATGCGGCCGTTCGCTCCAGAACTGCCCGCATTTCATAAAGCTCAACAACTTCTTGATGAGACAGCGATTTAACAACAGCACCAATGCGCGGTTGATGCTCAATCAATCCATCATTTTCAAGACGTTTAATGGCATCGCGCACCGGTGTACGGCTGAGGCCAACAAGCTCAGCTATTTCGGTTTCTCTAATACGGGTACCAGGCGCTAACTGCCCAGATCTAATTGCCTCATATAACTTTTGATAGGCGCGATCGGAGTTGGAGATTTTGTCATTCATGGGTTTTAAACTTGAAGATCATCAAAGATATTTAAATTGTATACATTTGCATACAATTTGTAAATAGACACAATCACGTTTGTGAACTGGCCAAGTTGGGACAATTAAATTGGTTAGAAAAGGTTTGCTGTAGAACCTATTTAGGTAGCGCCATCATCTTCCCAGCGATAGCGAAAATCACAATGGCTCTTGCCTTCCATAATCGTCTGCGTGCGATCGAGCTTGATCTTGGGATTATAGCCCGTGCAAAACGTACCATCACGCCCACAAGACAAGATGTGCCCAATATCCGCTAAATCCATCTCGCGATACATCTCAGCATATTTACAGCGTGTGACATTATAATGAACTTCATGCTCATCTTCTTTGAGCATCTCGACTTCCAGCGCACCACCTGCTTTCCATTGCGGCAATAACGCATGGAAACTATGAAGGGTGGCGTCTCCCTCTTCGCTCTCAGCATAAGCGGCGGCTTGCTCCATCGAATCCTTTGTGATCGCAGTTTGCAAGATCGAATTAGCCTCGGCCTTACCTAGCCGCGAAGCCATTTCATCATAAATTGGCTTGATAATATTAGCTTCAATTCGGCGCTGCTCAAGAATGGGTAAATCTGTTTTCGCCATGGTCTAAATCTCAAAATCAATATGGATGTGATTTCCGTCCGGATCAAACACATTATACTGACGAATGCCCGCTTTTGGTGGCTCTCCACAGCGGTAGTCTATGCCGCGTTCTTCCAAGAGCGCTTTAAATGCATCTTCATCTGTCGCGGAAAAAGCAAAATGCTCAAGCTTCAAATTCACTTCTGAACCAACTGTGTCATCAGTATCTATTTCAACCAAATGCACGACCGGATAATCACCCGCATACATCCATGCCCCACCAAATGGAAAGTTTGGCCGCCATCCAGATTTCAATCCCAAAATATCGCTATACCATGCAATAAGCGCATCTAACTGTGTGGTTTGAATATTGACGTGATCAAGACGTTTAATGGTCATTGGGATCTCTTGCTTTAGTGTGATTGTGTCGTCAGATTATGTAATATTGATGCAATGACATCAATATCATAAAGCCGTACTTCTATGTTAAGTTAGAATTCGCAATCCATTGGGCGTTTCTAAAACGGCTTTAAAACTCTGATTGCCTTGAACAACTGAAATGCGATCATCCTGCAACGAACCTGCGAGAAACTCTTGGATTTGCAATGCATCAGGGTGCGAAATTTCAAATGATTTCAGGCGACAGCCACATTTTCCCATTCGGCCAGCAGGATGCGAAATTTTAGGCCATTCAATGATTTGCGGAAACGCGCCATCGTGTGACAACAATCCATCCTTACGAACGGAGATCTGCCACTTAAGATCACCGCGCGTCATATCAATAATCTGACCATGTGCTGGATCAAAAGTATCTTTAATATCTGAAGTACCCAATAACCAGGCACCAATTCTTGGCGCACCATCAAATCGATCAAGATCAAACCAACGAGCTCTATTTGGCGACATTGCATCTGGATCAATGGCAATCACTTCTAAAAACTCGGTTTCACCTAAAGACAACAAGCGATTATGCGTTCCCATAATCGGATGCGCGCCACCATTTGGCATCTCAATGCCTATTTGCTGACGAACATAGTCGACACCTTCATCAAGATTGCGGGCGACAATTGCAATGTGATCAAAGACGAGCTTGGGGGAATTGGTCATGGACTTTTCTAACAAATAAAAAAGCGCCGGCAAATAGCCAGCGCTTCCAAATATTTGAATTTTCGAAAAAGTCTATTCTTGAGCAGGTGCTTCAGCAGCTGCTGCTTCTTCGGCTGCTTTTGCAGCAGCATCTTCAGCGGCTTTTTCTGCAGCAAGAGCTTGCGCTGCTGCCACTTTTTCTGCCTCAATACGTGCTTTTTCTTCGGCGATAGCTGCGCGCTCAGCATCATTAAGCTTACGAGTACGTGTACCTGTATTTTCCACGATACGTGCAGATTTACCGCGACGACCACGAAGATAGTATAGTTTCGCACGACGAACTTTACCGCGACGAACAACGATTACTTCTTCAACAAGTGGAGAATAGATTGGGAAAACACGCTCAACGCCTTCACCATAAGAAATCTTACGAACTGTGAAGTTCTCGTTCAAACCGCCACCAGAGCGAGCGATACAAACACCTTCATAAGCCTGAAGACGTGTGCGGTTGCCCTCTGTCACGCGAACCATTACGCGAACAGTGTCACCTGGTGAAAATTCTGGAAGAGTACGTTTAGCTTCAATTTTTGCTTTTTGCTCAGCATCGAGCTGTTGGATAATATCCATAAGCTTTAACCTTTCATTCTTTTAGTGGTCAGAGCGCTTTCACTCATCCTGAAGTCATCTTGCTCCAGGATTATGTCCAAGGACAGCAGCGTGTTCACCAAGCATTATCTTTAATGGTTGCGATCATCCATATTTTATCGACCGCGCTCGCTTATATTTCGAGTTGGCGGGTCAATACAGCATCTTGGCGGCTTTGTCACCCCTATTTTCTAGGTTTTTGCGTGTTTCTGGCCTTAATAAGATCAGGGCGGCGTTCGGTTGTTAACGCTTGAGATTGCGCCATACGCCATTCATCAATTTTCTTGTGATTACCCGATAACAGAACCTCAGGGATTTCACGGCCTTCAAACTCCTGCGGACGAGTATAATGCGGATGCTCTAGCAGATCATTTTCAAAGCTCTCAAATTCACCAGATTCGTCATTCCCCATCACGCCTGGCAAAAGACGAATGATCGCATCGAGCATAATAAAAGCCGCAGGCTCACCACCGGATAAAATATAATCACCGATGGAAACCTCTTCTAAGTTTCGCCCGTCAATTACCCGCTGATCAACACCTTCAAAACGACCACAGATGATCACAACACCTTCACCATCAGCCAATTCGCGAACACGCGATTGGGTCAGCGGTTTACCGCGCGGCGACATAAGTAATCTCGGACGGTTATCATCCGGCAAGCTATCAATACCTCGCGCTAAAACATCCGCACGCAAAACCATCCCAGCGCCACCACCAGAGGGGGTGTCATCAACATTACGATGTTTGCCTTCAGCGAATTCCCTTATGTTGATTGCATTGATTTCAACATCACCACGTTCAATCGCACGCCCAGACATAGAATGCCCCAAATGCCCGGGAAACATATCCGGGTACAGCGTTAATATGGACGCTTTAAAGCTCATGGTCAGCTTTCCGGCTTTTGATCGCCATCCTCTTCAGGCCATTCGTCATCAGATGATGAACCATCATCGATTAATCCAGCAGCTTCAGGATCAACGATGATCTTACCAGCCTTAATATCAACATCAACAACTGCGGCTTGGGTGAACGGTATGATCACCGATTTTTCGCCCTTGGCCTGCAACTCAATCAGATCACCACTACCAAAATCAAATATAGCCTTGATGAAACCCCAGCTAGCACCAAATTCATCAAACGCTTCTAAACCTTCCAGATCAGCGTAAAAATACTCGTCTTCATCAAGATCCGCGTCCGAAAGGTTTGCACGTTCTACAAATAAATCTGTGCCGTTTAATGCCTCAGCCGCATTGCGGTCATTGACGCCCAAAAAGCGCACAACCACCACATTTTTATGCGGCCTAATGTCCAAAACTTCAAATCTCTTGCCTTCTTTGGAAAACAAAACGCCATAATCACCCAAAGCAACGGGGTCATCCGTGTGAGATTTTACACGCACTTCGCCGCGCACGCCTTGTGCTCGCCCTATCGTTCCCAGCAAAATTGGATTTTCAAGCTTCATAATATTTTGCCTAAATGACGTTACCCAAATGATTTTAAGTGTCTCTTACAGCGCTTTTGTCTCAAGGGAAATTAAATTCGCATTGCTGATACAAAAAAGGCGGCACATCCGCGCCGCCTTTGAAGAATTACAAAATGTAATTGTTTATTCAGCAGCAGCTTCTTCAGCTGGGGCTTCTTCTGCAGCAGCTTCTTCAGCAGCGGCAGCAGCCTCAGCAGCAGCTTCTTCAGCTTTCGCAGCGGCTTCATCAACACGCTCTTGAGCTTTTTTACCCAGTTTAGCTTTGTTCGGGTTGTTACGTGGCTCGCGCTTAAGAAGACCAGCTTCGTCTAGGAAACGGTGAACACGGTCTGTTGGCTGTGCGCCGCTTTCAAGCCAGAACTTAACGCGCTCTTCGTTCAAACCAACACGGTTTTCATTGTCTTTGCCCAACATTGGGTTCCAGTGACCGATTTGCTCGATGAAGCGACCATCACGTGGTGAACGCACGTCTGCTACTACAATGTGGTAGTAAGGACGCTTTTTTGAGCCGCCACGGGCCAAACGAATTTTAGTTGCCATTTTAATTTCCTTTTCTAATGACGTTTGATGCATCAATCTATTGCATCGGATTTATTGTCGCGAAGGTTACCCTCGCGCCTGTTTATGGTGCTGAATGACTTCCTTGATTATGAATTCAAGAAATTTTTCAGCAAAATCGGGGTCAAGGTTCGAACGTTCTGCCAAACGTCTTAACCGATCGATCTGTTCACCCTCTCTCTTCGGATCAGAAGGAGGGAATTCGTGATTTGCTTTAAGTTTGCCAACTTCTTTGGTAACGCGAAAACGTTCCGCCAAAATATGTACAAGTGCAGCATCAAAATTATCAATAGATGCGCGCAATTCTAAAAGTTGGTCCATTGGAGACTGTTCGCTCATGAGTACCTCGCTAGGAATTCGTTTTTCGGCAAGTGACGCCAAATATCGGCTGTAAAGTCAGTGACATCCACACCAGTTTGATCAAGCGTCGCACCCAGTTTTAGAGCAACATTTTGAGAGGCTACATTTTGCGGGTCAATGAGACTGATCGCAGTGCTCCATTCCAAAGTCTGATAAGCAAATTGGAGCGATGTTTTTGCAGCTTCCGTTGCATAACCTTTACCTTGAGCAGCCTTTGAAAAACCATATCCAATCTCATTTTCAGGCCATCCTTCAGGGCGCCACGGGCCACAATATCCAATTGTTTGCCCAGAAGATCTCTCTTCAACGCAAAAGAAACCAAAGCCTCGTAAAAACCAATGGCCCAAAATTGAAGCCATAGCTCGCCATGTATCTGAACGTGTTTTTTTGCCGCCCAGAAAACGCGTCACATCTTCATCTGCCCAAAGTCCAGCAAGAGCATCAAGGTCACGCTCTTCAAACCCGCGCAAAACCAAGCGCTCGGTCTCTAGAGTTGGTATGTTAAGAGCAAGGCTCATGATTACTTTTTACCCTTCGGTAAACCTGGCAAACCTGGAAGGCCACCACCACCTAAGCCTGGCAATCCGCCACCTGCACCACCTCCAGCAAGACCCGCGGCTTTGGCCTGCTTTTGTAATTCTTCAATTTGTTTTGGATCCATATTGGATAAATCAGGCATTCCCATACCACCGGGCATTCCGCCGCCCATTCCAGGCATACCCATTTTGCCACCCATAGCGCCAAGGGCTTGCTTCATCATGCCGCCACCTTTTTTGCCGCCCATAGCTTTCATCATATCACCCATCTGACGGTGCATTTTAATAAGCTTATTAATGTCAGCAGCTGTGGTGCCTGAACCCGCAGCAATACGTTTCTTACGGGAGTTTTTCAAAAGCTCAGGATTGGTGCGCTCTTTCTTCGTCATGGACGAGATAATCGCAATCTGACGGTCAAAGATTTTATCATCCAAACCTGCAGCAGCCATCTGATTTTTCATTTTGCCCATGCCAGGCATCATGCCCATAATGCCGCCCATACCGCCCATGGATTTCATCTGCCCAAGCTGTTCAGCAAGATCGTTCATATCGAACTTTCCTGCTTTCATGCGCTTGGCCATGTTTGCAGCTTTTTCAGCGTCGATGGTCTCCGCAGCTTTTTCAACAAGGGAGACAATATCGCCCATGCCTAAAATGCGGTCGGCAATCCGTTTTGGATGGAACTCTTCAAGAGCATCCATCTTCTCGCCAACACCAATCAGCTTAATAGGCTTACCAGTGACAGCGCGCATCGATAAAGCTGCACCACCACGGCCATCACCATCCATACGCGTTAGAACAAGACCTGTAATACCAACGCGATCATCAAAATTACGCGCTAAATTCACCGCATCCTGACCAGTCAATGAATCGGCAACGAGAAGAATTTCATGCGGATTAGCTTTGGTTTTGATATCCGCCATTTCCTGCATTAATGGCTCATCAATGCTGGTGCGGCCTGCGGTATCTAGAATAACCACATCGTGGCCACCAAGTTTTGCAGCTTGCACGGCACGCGCTGCAATATCTGTTGGTGATTGACCCTCGATTATTGGCAATGTGTCGGTATCAGTTTGCTCACCCAACTGGCGCAATTGTTCTTGCGCTGCCGGACGACGTGTATCAAGCGACGCCATTAACACTTTTTTGCGGTCACGAGATGCTAAACGCGCAGCGATCTTACCAGATGTGGTTGTCTTACCAGACCCTTGAAGACCCACCATCATAATAACAACAGGAGCAGGTGCGTTTAGATCAATCGACACACCTTCTGAACCGAGCATTTCAACCAGTTCATCATGAACGATTTTGACAACCATCTGCCCAGGTTTGATGGATTTTAAAATCTCAGCACCAACAGACTTTTCGCGAACTTTATCGGTGAAATCTCGAACGACTTCCAAGGCCACATCAGCTTCCAGTAAAGCACGACGAACTTCGCGCAGAGCCATCGACACATCTTTATCAGATAGTGCACCTCTGCCTGTAAGGCCGTTTAAAATGGAACCCAAGCGGTCCTGAAGATTATCAAACATCTGCTTTATCGTCCTTTTTTCCGTAAAATCATTCGTGATCTTACTAAGAAAATCGTCATCCTTGGCAAGAATTTCAACATTTAAGCCAGACTTTGATCAAACCAATGACCAAAGCCAAAACGCACCCGAGGGCGCAACGCGCTGTCGGATGTGAACCTTGGGGATCTCTTTATACCTTTTCGGGTCCCGGTCGGTGGCTTAGAGTTAAAACTCGTAGCTTTCAGATATATGTTGCGGCTTAAACAGCAATTGCATGGATATGTCAAGTAAATCACGCGTTTCAGCACTTTGATGAGACATAATGTGAGAAGCCAGAGTTTGAAATCACTTATGCCCAACCCTATTTGAGAAGCATGAGCAAAAACCCCTATTACCAAGGCCCAGTGTCTGATCACTTTGACGGCACCTATTTTTTCAATCCCAATGGCACTCCACCCGGTAGTTTCAAAGATCTATTGAAATGGCGATTTCGCGACAAAACCGATAAAGCATGGCCTGACGAACACATAAGCCCTTTCGACCCCGCAAAACCGGATGTTGCTTTGGCGCAAGATGCCATGCGGCTCACAATGGTCGGTCACGCAACATTTTTGATACAAACCGGTGGGCTCAATATTTTGACCGATCCTGTTTGGTCATTTCGCACCAGCCCTTTTTCATTCATTGGTCCGAAAAGACGCAATGTTCCTGGCATTGCGATGGAAGATTTACCCAAAATTGATGTGATCTTGCTAACGCACAATCATTATGACCACTTGGATTTGGCCACGCTTAAACAACTACATCAAAAATTCGATCCGCTCGTCATTACCCCACTGGGCAATGATAAAATTGTGCACAAAGCCATTCCAAGTATGAATATCCAAACTGGTGACTGGGGTGATATTGCTGAATTTGCCAGCGTCAAATTTCATTTCGAACCCTGCCATCACTGGTCAGCGCGCGGTATAAACGATCGCCGAATGGCGCTTTGGGCCGCCTTTGTCATCGAAGGTCTTGCGGGCAAGCTCTATCATATTGGCGACACTGGATTCCATGATGGGATCAACTATCGCAATGCAAGTGAGAAGCATGGTGAATTCCGCGCCAGCATCTTACCCATCGGGGCCTATGAACCGCGCTGGTTTATGCAGCATCAACATCAAAACCCATCCGAAGCGGTCAAAGGCTTTAAACTTAGCAATACCAAATATGCAGCTGGCCATCATTTCGGCACGTTCAAACTCACCAATGAAGCTATTCATGAACCTGTTGAACATCTAACCAGAGCGTTAGAAGAAAAAGCTATCGAACCCCATCGTTTCAGACCAATGCGCCCGGGCGAAGTGTGGGATATCCCAAAATCATAATGCCGCTATGAAAGCTTATATCGTGATCTCTGCGATCAGCGTCCCGTCATCTCGGTCACCAACGACTTTAAACCCGAATTTCGCGTAGAGCTTCTTCGCCGCGAAATTTTCGGGATGATAATAAATATCGATCAGTTTTGCGCGGTGATAAGATTTTATTTCCTCTATCACCAATCTCAGCGCAATTGTGCCAATCCCTGTATTTTGATGTTGCTGATCGATCATAAACCGCCAGATCGTACAATCATCCTCGTCAAAATCACCGATTTCGCCAAATTGGTACATTGTAAAACCAACGACCTTATCATCATGACAGATCGCTCGAGGATGAAATAACGGAGACAGAGTAGACTCCGCAATGGAGAATACATTTGATGGCAAAACATCTTTTTGATCATCACGAAGAGAAAGACCAATGACAGCATCAAAGTTCTCTCGGGTAATTTTATGAAGTGAAATCTTCAACTGTCCATCTCTCGCAATTCACGTAAATCATCTCGATCTTAAGCGCTTTATCAGCCTAACATCGATATTCTTGCAATACGAGAGACGAAAAAAGCTACATTTTTGGCTTTTTTTGTGAAAAAATATTGCAGTTGGTTTTAAAAACGATACACAACAACTCGAACAAAATAAAAAGCGCGGATTAACAATCCCTATTGAAACCTGGAAAGAGTATAGTCTTGTCTAAATCTAAACCTGTTACACTTGATGCACATCCCGGTCGTAATGCGCAAGCCATCGGCATCGCGCGCGAATTGGGTACTGATATTAACCTGATCCACAAGCCATCGGTCGGTGTGATTGGTACAAAAGGTGATAGCCAGTGTTACATGGGCGTGCAGGACAAGGTGGAAGCAATTCATCAAAACCTTCTCGACAATATTGGCGATGAAGAAGGCAAAATGGCGCTTCGTCTGGTACAGCCAGAATATACAATTGCGACATCGGATGGCATCCGCAATGGTACGCGCGAAATGCGCTACTCGCTCATCGGCCGTGAAGTGACCAATGACAGTGTATGTGAGCATTTAAGCGCAACCGGTCTTGGTGGCACGATCGCTGTTGTTGCTTGCGACAAACCACCTGTCGGAACGCTTTCTGGTATTTTGGAACATAACCAACCAGCCATCATCATGTCAGATGGCTCAATCCATCCAGGCACGCACCCAGACACAAATGAGCCGATTGATATCGTATCAGCTTATCAGGTTGCGGGTCATGATGATGCGGATTACAAATTCAAAGTTTCATGCGCGGCTTGTCCGGGCATTGGTAGCTGCGGCGGCATGTTCACTTATAACACAATGCAAACATTTATCGGCGTTGTGGGCATGCAGCCATTGCACATGGTAGCCCCAGCATCTGATGATCGCCGCCGCTATGAGCAATTCCCAGCTGAACTTGTTCAACACTTGAAAAACTTGATCGACAAGCAAATTTTGCCACGTGATATCGTAACGCGTGATTCATTGCGTAATGCTTTGATTGTTGCAATGGCTGTGGGCGGTTCAACAAATGTGATCTTGCACATTCCTGAAATCGCACGTGCTGCAGGGTTCGAGCATTTCTGGCGTGATGTTATGCCCCCTGATGAGTTTAACCATCTTTCAAAACACGAAGTTCCTGTTCTAACAGATGCGCGCCCTTATGGCCGTTATTCAATGGTTGATATCGATGCAGTAGGTGGTGTTCAAGTGATCGTGCGCGAACTGCTTGAAGCTGGTCTTCTAAATGGTGATACGCTCACATGTACTGGTGAAACCTTGGCCCAGCAGGTTGAAAGCCTCAACACACCGAAAGCTGATGGCAAAGTGATTTACCCAGCTGAAAAACCATATAAACCAACAGGGGGTTTACGTCTCTTGGGTGGTAACTTGTCACCAGATTTTGGCGCCGTGCTTAAACTTGCAGGCGTTGAAGGTGGTCTTGAAGACAATGTCTTTAAAGGCAAAGCAAAAACATTTGCTGGTGAACAAGCACTTTTGGATGAACTTGAGCAACGCCCAGATCGCTTTGAAAACAACGACATTGTCATTGTTCGTTATGAAGGCCCAAGCGGCGCGCCTGGCATGCCTGAAATGCTGGATTCAACGTCACGTATTACAACGCTTTGCCGTGAAAAAGGTATCGTGGTTGCGCTGATGACAGATGGTCGTTTCTCTGGTGGTTCTGTTGGTCTTGTGATTGGGCATGTGGGTCCAGAAGCAGCTATTGGTGGCGCGATTGGCCTTGTGGAAGATGGTGATGAAATCGTCATCGATCTGAATGACAACGTGCTTGACTGCATCCCGCTTAAAGACGAGAAAATCTTGGCAGAGCGCAAAGCGAAATGGCAAAAAGAAGTTGATGATAATGGCGGCGCGCATCCAAATTGCGGTATTGCAGATACACGCTTGCTTCACCGCATGCGCACATCTGCGGTTCCTGCGGTTCGTGGTGGTGGTATGCATCCAAATCGTGAAGTTTGGGTTCGTAACATGCGTTCTGCAGAACCAACAGGTTTTGAGCCAAAGAATAAATATCGCTAAATTCGATATATCAATTTTATCAGACCATGCGCAGGGCTTTAGGGTCTTGCGCATGGTCTTTTTATTTGAACTAGGAAATTCATTGACCCGACACTATATTGGGGACCTAGATGGATAAATGACATGACTGAGCAAACACCTTTCGCCAAAATGAATGGCGCTGGCAATGAGATTTTAGTGGTGGATATGCGCGGAAAACTCACGCCTGTCACGCCGCAGGCTGCGATAAATTTAGCCCAAAATGAAGCCACTAAGTTTGATCAGATCATGGCAATCCATGATCCACGTGTTGATGGCACCGATGCATATGTGATGATCTTAAATTCTGATGGATCCGAAGCACAAGCATGCGGCAACGGCACGCGCTGTGTGGTGCAAGCTCTATCTGCTGAAACAGGCAAAGATGCCTTCACCTTTCAAACGCTTGCAGGCATTTTGACCGCAAAAGAGCATGCAACCGGACTGATCTCAGTTGATATGGGCGAGCCGGAATTTGCGTGGGACAAAGTCCCCTTAGAAGAAGAATTTGCCGATACCAGCAAAATCGAATTGCAAATAGGACCAATTGACGACCCTATCCTGCATTCACCATCGGTTATGTCGATGGGTAACCCACATGCGATCTTTTGGGTGGATAAAGATGTCTGGTCATATGACTTGGCAAAATTTGGCCCACTATTGGAAAACCATCCGATTTTCCCAGAACGCGCCAATATTTCTATCGCGCAATTAACGGGTGAAGATCAAATGGAAATGCGCACATGGGAACGTGGTGCTGGTCTTACTCTGGCCTGCGGATCAGGCGCATGTGCTGTTGCCGTAAGCGCAGCGCGTACAGAACGCACCGGAAGAAATGTATCGCTGAAAGTCCCAAGCGGCGCTGAGCTTTCAATTGAATGGAAAGACAATAATCATGTCATCATGACAGGCCCGGCTGAATGGGAATGGTCGGGAATGCTGAACCCCGAAACCGGTGATTGGGTTCGGGACGAAGAATAAATCTGAGTAATTTACTGCTTTAGTAATTTTCAACCTATGCGACAATATTTTCCATGTGATATACATCTTATACTCGATTCCCTACAAAAGGAATTATAGTTCAAATTTGAGGTATCTATTTTGAGAAAATTACGGTCCGTCTATCGCCGCCAAACAATGCGAAAAGACAAAAATGGTGAGTATTACAAAGTAACTGATACAAACTATTTCATGGGCATGAAATCAACGACAATACAGGTTAAAATTTCAAAGCAAATGAATCTGGACTTTTCAGAGGATGAAAATACTTTGAAAAAATCTAAGGACACTGCTGCATAATGCCCGGGATTGGTCCGCCAGCTGCGCAAATTGTGCCACCCCATGCATAGGCTTCTGAAACAAAGCCATTGCGTCCGCGATTATATTCAACCTTAAACCAATCAAAACCTTGGTAATTGTTACCCATATTCTCAACAATATAAATCTCTTCATACTGACCGAGCTTTTGCAGACGTCGACTATTAGGTGATGGCTGCTCACGGATAATGCTTTCATAGGCTATGCCATCGGATAAACCATAGCTTTCACTATTGATGATCTCAGCTTGTTGGTCATTGGATTGGCTGGCAAATTCGCAATTGATCAAAAGCCCGCTTTTGAGCTCAATTTCCGCACCATATGCTGAGACATAGATCGATAATTGATTATTGGCGTAAGTTGTCACATCGCCTTCATCGCTGACATAAGGCACTTGTTCCGATGGATCTTGATATCCTTCCAACGCTACCGAATTATCAAACACATATAGGTTTTCACCAAGCGAATAACCATCGCGCTGCAAAAAAGTGCCCGGTGGAACTCGGCACGTAAATGTTGGTTCGGGAGATGCATAAGCGTGACCGAAGGACATCGTAATTAAAATAATGCCCGCCAACAAAAACTTGATATTCGACACAATTACTCTCCCCAGATAAGTAGCTGAACGGAGGGTAAACCGATAGAGATCGTAAAATCAAGCATGACACGCGACATATGATGAACTCATAGTTTTTTATGGATTTAAATCACGACTGGCAATTTTGCCCGACATACGCCATATAGGCTTTTATGTCGGAAAACTCGAACGTTAAAACGCTCACATTTGGCTGCCGCCTCAACACTTATGAAACACAAGTGATGAAACGAGAAGCGGATAAAGCTGGCTTGGAAAACGCGATATTGGTCAATACCTGCGCGGTGACCGGCGAAGCTGTGCGTCAGGCAAAACAGGCAATACGCAAAGCGCGCCGTGAAAACCCAGATGCGCGCATCATCGTGTCAGGATGCGCAGCGCAAACAGAGCCTGAGAGCTTTGCCAGCATGGATGAAATTGACTTGATCATCGGCAATGATGACAAGCTTAAAAGCCAGTCCTATCGCGCGCTGCCGGAATTTGGCATCAATAATTTCGAAAAAGTCCGTGTAAACGATATCTTTGAGGTGGAAGAAAATGCCCCGCAAATGGTTGATGCAATCGAAGGCCATACCCGCGCATTTGTACAAGTTCAAAATGGCTGCGATCACCGCTGCACATTTTGCATTATTCCTTATGGTCGCGGCAATTCGAGATCAGTGCCGATGGGCGCTGTTGTCGATCAGGTGAAAAGCCTTTGCGACAACGGCTATCGTGAGATTGTGCTTACCGGTGTAGACGCGACAAGTTATGGTGCCGATCTTCCCGGCAAACCTTCTCTGGGGCAGCTTGCTAAAGCCATCATTAAACAAGTTCCTAGTTTAAACCGTCTAAGACTGTCTTCAATTGATAGTATCGAAGCCGATCAGGATCTGTTTGATCTGTTAGCACACGAAGAAAAATTCATGCCGCATCTGCATTTGTCTTTGCAGCATGGGGCGGACATGATCTTAAAACGCATGAAGCGGCGTCATTTGCGCAATGATGCGATTGAGTTTTGCAATAAAGTCCGCGAACTACGCCCTGATATCAGTTTTGGTGCGGATATCATTGCAGGATTTCCAACAGAAACAGACGAGATGTTTGAAGAGAGTATTTCGCTGATTGATGCTTGCGGGATATCACTATTACATGTGTTCCCATTTAGCCCGCGCGAGGGTACCCCAGCGGCTAAAATGCCTCAGCTAGATCGTGGATTAATCAAACAACGTGCTGCAAAACTGCGCTCAAAAGGCGAAGCGGCTTATCAAAACCATTTAGATAAAATGGCCAATAATGCTCAACAATCGAAAATTTTGATTGAGAAATCAGGTATCGGCCGCACAGAAAACTTCACGATGGTCGAATTATTCGACGAAAACGGTGGAGTTTTATCCAACTTGCCAACGGGTGCGATTGTCACCGCCCGCATTAATGGCCACAATAGCAAACAATTATCTGCTGTCGTCAAACAAGCAGATCTCAAACAAGTGTTAAGCGAGGCGTAGTCTTTTATGGCGATGGGCTTTATCAAAAAGGTGTTTTCATTCGGCAAGAAAAAGGTCGAAGAAACAACAGACGACGTCGTCGAAAAACAAGGTGATGTCCCTGAAGCTATTCAGACCCATGAGGTCATAAAAATCGGCGTCAGCTCTGATGAAGCCGAAACCCCTGATGCGCCCGCCGAACCAAAACCTGAAGAACAAACTACACCGGAAGTTGAGCCGGAAGCTGCACCCGAAATTTTAAAAGAAAAACCTTCGCTAGAGGTAGCTGAACCGGAAACAGCTCAAGAGCCAGAGCCAGAGCCAGAGCCAGAGCCAGAGCCAGAGCCAGAGCCAGAGCCAGAGCCAGAGCCAGAGCCAGAGCCAGAGCCAGAGCCAGAGCCAGAGCCAGAGCCAGAGCCAGAGCCAGAGCCAGAGCCAGAGCCAGAGCCAGAGCCAGAGCCAGAGCCAGAGCCAGAGCCAGAGCCAGAGCCAGAGCCAGAGCCAGAGCCAGAGCCAGAGCCAGAGCCAGAGCCAGAGCCAGAGCCAGAGCCAGAGCCAGAGCCAGAGAAAACTGCGTCGACGCCTGTTGAAGATCAAGCGGAAACTGATGCTAATGCGGAAAAAACTGACGACCAACCCAGTAAAAAAGTTGCTGTCGCTGATACCGTGTCCGAAATCGAAACGCCTGCGGAACCAGAAACACCGCAACCAGCGGAAGAGCCAAAACTCAGCTGGTTTAAGCGTCTGCGCAAAGGCCTGTCTCGTACATCAAATCAATTGTCCGAGCAGATCACCGGAATTTTCACCAAACGCAAATTGGATGAAGATACGCTGCAGGATTTGGAAGATGTATTAATCCAGTCTGACCTTGGATTGGAAACGGCTATTCGTATTACCGATACGCTGGCATCAACACGTTATGGCAAGGATGTCAGTACTGAAGATGTGACATCCATCATGGCAACCGAGATCGAAAAAGTATTATCGCCTGTCGCAATACCGCTTGAATTGGATTTATCCCACAAGCCACATGTGATTTTGGTTGTTGGCGTAAACGGGACTGGCAAAACTACGACAATCGGCAAATTAGCCGCAAAACTTACCGATGGTGGGTTAAGTGTAATGCTCGCCGCGGGTGATACATTCCGAGCGGCAGCGATTGAACAACTTCACATCTGGGGTGAACGCACCAATTCACCTGTTGTTTCTTCCAAACTGGGAGCAGATGCTGCCGGATTGGCATTCGATGCATTTGAGCAGGCAAAAGCAGCAGGCTCGGATGTTTTAATCATCGATACCGCCGGGCGATTGCAAAACAAAGCAGAGCTGATGGATGAACTTGAAAAAATCGTCCGCGTGCTTGGTAAACACGATCCTGAAGCCCCGCATACTGTCTTGCAAACATTGGATGCAACGACCGGTCAAAACGCGTTAAGTCAGGTTGAGATTTTCCGCAATGTGGCAGGCGTAAACGGCCTTGTCATGACCAAACTTGACGGCACTGCGCGCGGCGGAATTCTGGTGTCCATCTCAGCTAAGCATAAATTACCGGTTTATTTCGTCGGTGTTGGTGAAGGTGTGGATGATCTTGAACCCTTTGAAGCGCATGAATTTGCACAAGCGCTCGCCAATGGTGGCCAAGAAGAATAAAGTTCAAATTTGGCTTGAGAAAAGAAAAACCGCCACTTTAAGAAGTGACGGTTTTTAAGTACCGGTGGGAGACCGGATTTGAACCGCATGAATGGTCGAAAAACATGCGGAATGCTTACATATCTTATGCAGGGTGATACATAAGCAACAAACAAAGAAGAGGGGAACTTTATTTGTTAAAGGGATATACGGGGCTAAATTCTAATCGGATCATCGAGCAATATAATTTTTTTGAAAAAATCTAATTTCGATATCAGCACGTAGAGTTGATAAAGGCTTGCCTTGTAATCAACGACTTTTCATCATATCTGCAGAACAGTAATTTGAACAAATATTGGAACACTTTATGAGTGACACGAAAATCAGTGAAAAACCCCCGATTAATCCAGTACTAAAGATGTCTCTGGAGCTTGGTCCACTTGTAGTGTTCTTTTTTGCAAATTCCCGTGGTGAATGGTTAGCTGAAAAATTTCCAAGCCTTGCAGAACTCGGCGGTCCGATTTTCATCGCAACGGCACTTTTCATGGCCGCAACAAGCATTTCGCTTGCGGTCTCTTGGGTGCTCACACGCACGATACCAATCATGCCGCTCATCACTGGCATGATTGTGCTTATTTTTGGTGCGCTTACACTTTGGTTGCAAGATGAAACCTTCATTAAGATGAAGCCAACCATCGTCAATACGCTCTTCGGCTCAACACTTCTGATCGGCTATCTCTTTGGTAAATCCTTTTTGCGTTACGCTTTTGATGCTGCGTTTAATTTGGACGATGAAGGCTGGAAGAAACTCACTATCCGCTGGGGTTTCTTCTTTTTCTTCCTTGCAGTGATCAATGAAATTGTCTGGCGTAATTTCTCAACCGATTTCTGGGTGGCGTTTAAAGTTTGGGGCGTCATGCCAATCAGCATGATCTTTATGGTGTTCCAAATGCGCGTTGTCATGCAACACTCATTGGATAAAGATACCGACGACGTGAAGGCCTAAATTCGGCTCATTACGCTACAATTATGTTTCGGCTTTTGCGTAAAGCAAATGTGTTGAGCAGTGTTGCTATCAACATATAGACGGCAATCCAAAGCATCTGATCCTCAAAGGAAATTCCGATATCAATCAGCCATCCGGTGAGACCTGGACCAATGGCTGAACCGAGCACCATGGCAACAGCTGCCATTGCTTTAATCGAGCCCAAATATTGCGTACCAAAATATTCCGCCCAAAAAGCCGCAGACAAAGTTGATTGAAGCCCAGCTGTGATCGCCATAATCGCGATGGCGATGGCTGCACCTAACAGACTTTCAACATACCAAAACAAAACAAAACTCACCGCACAGGGAAAGACATAAAACTGCATCAACCGGCCTGATTTAAACCGATCTATCACCCAACCAGACGTCATAGTTACGAGCACGGATAATCCAGTTAAAACTGGAAACAGCGACACAAATTGCAAATGCGTCCAACCTTTAAATTCAGCAAAATGCACTTGGTGAAAAAAGAACGAAGTCCCAAAAATCGCTGGCCCCACATAAGCCGGCAGTATGAGCCAAAACAGCCAATGCTTTAAAACCTCATTCCGCGTCCAGTGTCGATCTTGCATACCTGTCGAATTGTTCTCTTTAGCAACAGCCTGTGGCGTGCGTTCCCTCAGTAAAAGAACATAAAATAGCGGTGCGGCGCACAAAGCTATCACTGCTGCGATTATCCAGGACTGGCGCCATCCCATCATTTCGGTCAACGCAACGAAAGATAATGGCAATATCGCCTGACCAAAGGCAAAACCAAGTGACGCAAACGCTAAGGCTCGCCCGCGTGTTGCAACAAACCATCGAGCCATGGCGACCATGGAAATGTGCGACGACATTCCCTGACCAAATAGGCGCAATGCAAAGACGGCAAAGATTAACAAAAACGCCGAGGAAATCACGGACATCGATAAACATGCAAGTCCCAAACAAACCATCACAATAACGCTTAATGTGCGAGCTCTGAACGTATCCGTCAAACCACCAGCAAAAAACATGGTGAATGCGGAGATCAGTGTTCCAATCATATAGATGCCACCCCACTCACCATGGGTGAGCGAGAACTCGTTTTGCAGTTCGCCAGCGTAAATAGAGATAAAATACGTCTGTCCAAAGGAGCTTAAAAACGCCAACAGGAACCCGGCAACCAACCACCTGAAATTTTCTCGGATAAAGATAAGGCTTTCCATTGTTAAATCCATAGAACAATTCTGGTTCATATGGAAACATATTGGAAAAGTTTTATGACATGATTGTTAAATCACCCAAACTATTTGGCAAGCTCAGCCTCTAAAACCGGCATGATTTTATCAGCAAGCGCGGCATCGGTAATAGGTCCGATATGCTTATAAATAATCGTGCCATCTGGTGCGATGATAAAGGTTTCAGGCACACCATAAACGCCCCAGTCAATCGTTGCTTCCCCGGTGGAATCAACTCCCACTGCAGAATAAGGATTGCCAAGGCCAGTTAAAAATTGTGCTGCGTTGAATGGTTTATCTTTGTAATTGAGACCAACAATGTTTAACCGTTCATCCTTTGCCAGATCAACTAAGTAAGGATGTTCCTGACGGCAAGGCACACACCACGAGGCCCATACATTGAGCAAAGTGAGCTTACCTCTAACAGCCTCATCATTAAGCGCAGGTAAGTCAAATTTTTCAAGGGCAGGCAAATCAATTGATGGCGCTTTTTCGCCAATAAGGACGGATGGTAAATCCTGCGCATTGCGCCCCGAGGTAAGCTGCAGATAGAAAAACACTGCGAGCGCACCAAAGATTAAAAGCGGAGAGAACACAATCAGTTTTTGAAGGAAACTTCTTTGTGGCTTTTGATCAGTATTGTCAGACAAAAGTTGTTCCTTTTATGAGTTTTGTTCCGAGCGCCGCTTAACACCAGCTGCTTCCAATCGTGCCAATTCCGCTTTGCGCGCTTTGCCATCAAGGAAAATCCAACCTATCACCGCACCTAGCACAACAACCGCTGCCGCATAGGATAAAAATACAAACATTTCATGTGACATATTTGGTCCTCCTAAGCTGCGGCTCGCGCAGCTAAGCGACGAAGTGAGCGCACGCGTCTGCGCCAAATCTCATTTCGCATCGCCATAAAATGCAGGGTGAAAAACAGCATCGTAAAGGCAATCGCCATAACCAAAAGCGGATATAACAGGCTTGGGTGAATCGTCGGACCATCAAGACGAACAACGCTTGCAGGCTGATGAAGTGTGTTCCACCAATCAACAGAAAATTTGATGATCGGGATATTCACCCAACCGACAATGGTAATAATCGCAACGGTTTTTGCAGATTTTGCTGGATCATCCATCGCGCGGGTGAGCGCCATCAAACCCAAATACATCAATAAAAGAACGAACACGGATGTTAATCTTGCATCCCAAACCCACCATGCGCCCCACATGGGTCGACCCCATAGCGAACCGGTAATAAGTGCAATTATTGTGAATGCCGCACCCAAAGGCGCAGCAGCGCGTGATGCCACATCCGCCAAAGGGTGACGCCACACTAATGTACCAATAGAAGATATGGTCATTACCGTATAACACATCATACAAAGCCAAGCGGCAGGCACGTGAGTAAACATGATCTGAACGGTGATACCTTGCTGATAATCTTCAGGTGCTGTGAAAGACATATAAAGTCCCACGGCAAATAAACTCAGTGTGATACCCCACATCCACGGCAACAGTTTTCCGGACAAATGCAAAAACTTGGTTGGATTAGCGAGATCGCTCGGGCGCTGAATTGAAAGATCGACTTGGTTCATGAGGTATTTTTAAACGCTAATGCTGCGATGTGCAATTAGTCTGTTGACGCGCGTATCGCCGCAGCAGCCGCAACGGGGCCGATTACCGCAAAAAACATTGTTATCGCACACAAAATCAAAAACGGTGGCAGGAATGGTGCCGGCTCTTCAACTGCTGCATAAGCGGCGCTCACACCAAATATTAATACAGGAATTGCCAGTGGTAGAATAAGAATTGAAACAAGCAATCCACCGCGCGGCAACGTCACAGCAACCGCAGCACCAACGGCTCCAATAAATGTAATTGCCGGCGAACCTACCAACAAGGTCGCGCTTACAGCACCGATGGACAATAGGTCCATATTCATAAGTAAGCCAAGCAAAGGCGTCGCTAATACCAAAGGTAAACCTGTCGCAACCCAATGCGCCACACATTTTATAAATACCGTAAGAATAAATGGCGTTTCCTGCATCAACAAAATATCAAGCGAACCATCATCTCGTTCCGCTTGAAACAAGCGATCAAGGCCTAGAAGCGTGGAGAGCAAAGCGCCGATCCACAGCATCGCAGGTCCTATGCGTTGTAAAAAATTAAGATCGGGTCCGACTGCAAAAGGTACGACAGCAATGACAGCCAAGAAAAACAAAACACCCAATAAGGCACCGCCGCCACTGCGCATTGCTAGCTTAATGTCACGCCAAAACAACGACATTAAAACAAATCCTCATTCAAAGGAGGTGGTGTCATTTCCAATTGCTTGACTTCTTTAAATCCTAAAGGAACATGAGTTGCAGCGATAACGATGCCACCCTTTTCCAAATATTGATTGGTTATCTGCGCAAAATTATCACTTGAAGCTTTGTCCAGTGCAGCAGTAGGTTCGTCCAATAGCCAAACCGGGCGATAAGAAACAAACAGCTTTGCCAATGAGATACGTCGGCGCTGACCTTGAGATAAAAAACCAAAGGGAAGATCTAATGTGTGCGACAGCCCAAGAAGTTCGACAGCAGCTTCAGGCGACATGATCAGATCTTCATCAACCATATCCTCTTGTGCCATTGTCCGTTGCCAAAAGTTTAGGTTTTCCAGCACAGTCAGCTCAGCCTTCATTGCATTTTTATGCCCGATATAATGGCAGTATTCCGCGTTTGGCCTGGCTTCTTTGCCATCAGTACTGATTTCAAAGACACCGCTATCTATGGGAAGCAATCCCGCAAGCGCACGTAAAAGCGTCGATTTTCCAACGCCATTAGGCCCTGAAATCGTCAAAGACTCCGTCGGGAATAATTCAAACGAGACATCTTTGAAAATAAGATCTTCACCACGTTTGACGCTTAAACTTTGAGCAAATATGCGCATCCTATACCTTCTTGGCACTATATTTTGCACTGCGAAGCAAAAAAATCGATTGAATCGCCAGCCACCCTCTAGTCGAATTGGCTAAAATTACCTATATACCACGCAGCAACGCACGCGACCCAGCGTTAATTCTAGTCAATGCCGAACAAGGTTATAAAGACCTTATGCGGATAGCGGAAGGGTCGTAACCGCTTTTGTTTAATGCTTTGTCTTAAAAGCGTTAACGCGCACTTCCAGGTTTCGGCAAGAAAAAGAAAGTGGGCTATAATGGCAAAATCTCTCGATAGCTTTAATTGTCGCTCGACACTCACCGCCGCTGGTAAAGAATACACCTATTTCAACTTAAAAATTGCAGAAGAAAATGGCCTTAAAGGCATATCCAACCTGCCATTTTCTATGAAAGTGTTGCTGGAAAACCTTCTTCGCAATGAAGACGGGCGGTCGGTAACCAAACAAGATATCGAAAATGTTGCCGCGTGGCTCAATAACAAGGGCAAAGACGGCAATGAGATTGCTTATCGCCCTGCCCGCGTGCTTATGCAAGACTTCACTGGCGTTCCCGCAGTTGTAGATCTGGCTGCAATGCGCGATGCCATGGTCAGCCTTGGTGGTGATGCAGAAAAGATCAACCCACTTGTGCCTGTTGATCTTGTTATCGACCATTCCGTCATTGTTGATAAATTCGGCACACCAACCGCTTTTGCGCAAAATGTTGAACTTGAATATCAGCGCAATGGCGAACGCTACCGCTTTCTAAAATGGGGCCAACAGGCGTTTCAAAACTTCCGCGTTGTGCCTCCAGGAACAGGTATCTGCCACCAGGTGAACGTTGAATATCTTGGCCAAACCGTTTGGACTAAAGAAGAAGACGGCGTCACCATCGCATATCCTGATACATGCGTAGGTACAGACAGCCACACAACCATGATCAACGGCCTTGGTGTTTTAGGCTGGGGCGTTGGCGGAATTGAAGCAGAAGCTGCAATGCTCGGCCAACCAATTTCTATGCTTTTGCCTGAAGTTGTTGGGTTTAAACTCACCGGAAAAGCCAAAGAAGGCGTTACAGCAACCGATATCGTTTTGACCGTTGTACAGATGCTTCGCAAAAAAGGCGTCGTTGGTAAATTTGTTGAGTTTTTCGGTGCAGGGCTTGATTCAATGTCACTTGCAGACCGCGCAACCATCGGCAATATGGGCCCCGAATATGGTGCGACATGTGGCTTTTTCCCCGTTGATGGTGAGACAATCAATTACCTAACGCTTTCTGGTCGTGAGGAAGATCGGATTGAGCTTGTCGAAGCCTATTCAAAAGCCCAAGGCATGTGGCGTGATGATGATGGTGCAGATATCGTATTCACAGATACGCTTGAGCTCGATTTGGGCGATGTTGTACCTTCAATGGCGGGTCCAAAACGTCCTGAGGGCCGTATTTCTTTGGAAGGTATTTCAGAAGGTTTTGCAAAGGCACTTGCAGATGAATACAAAAAACCAAATCAACTCAATGATCGTTATGATGTCGAAGGCGAAGATTACGATCTGGGTCATGGTGATGTTGCTATTGCAGCGATTACATCATGCACAAATACGTCCAACCCATCTGTCTTAATCGCAGCTGGTTTAATGGCGCGTAACGCTGTTGCCAAAGGCCTTGATTCAAAACCCTGGGTAAAAACATCATTGGCACCTGGGTCACAAGTTGTTGCTGAATATTTAGAAGCATCAGGCCTGCAAGATTATCTGGATCAAATCGGCTTCAACTTGGTTGGTTTTGGTTGTACGACATGTATTGGCAATTCAGGTCCGCTCAACCCACCGATCTCTAAAACCATCAATGACAAGGGCTTAATTGCGGCAGGGGTGTTATCCGGGAACCGCAATTTTGAAGGTCGCGTATCACCAGATGTGCAGGCAAACTACCTCGCTTCACCTCCACTCGTTGTAGCATATGCATTGGCAGGCACTGTGCAAAAAGATCTTACAAAAGAGCCTTTGGGTCAGGATCAAGATGGTAATGATGTATTCTTAAAAGACATCTGGCCATCAAATGCTGAAATCCAGGAATTTGTCATGAAATATGTTACGCGTGAGCTGTTTGCAGAAAAATACGCAGATGTATTTAACGGTGATGAAAATTGGAAAAATGTTAAAGTCCCAGAAGGCAATACATATGCCTGGGATGACAATTCCACCTATGTTCAAAACCCACCATATTTTATCGGCATGGGTAAAGAAGCTGGCGGCACATCAGACATTCATGATGCGCGCGTACTTGGTCTATTGGGTGACAAGATCACAACAGACCACATTTCCCCTGCCGGCTCCATTAAGGCACAATCACCTGCAGGTGAATACTTAATGGATAACAATGTGGGCGTAGCAGACTTCAACCAATATGGAACGCGCCGAGGAAACCATGAAGTTATGATGCGCGGCACATTTGCAAACATCCGACTTCGCAATCACATGTTGGGACCAAACGGTCGCGAAGGTGGTTACACAATTCACTATCCATCTGCCGAAGAGGTTTCAATTTTCGAGGCCGCCATGCGCTACAAAGCTGAAGGACGTCCTTTGGTGATTTTTGGCGGTGTTGAATATGGTAACGGTTCATCACGCGATTGGGCTGCAAAAGGAACGAACTTGCTTGGTGTTCGCGCGGTCATTACACAGAGCTTTGAGCGTATTCACCGCTCAAATCTGGTTGGCATGGGTGTGATTCCATTCTGTTTAGAAGAAGGGACTTCCTGGGAAAGTTTAAACCTGCAGGGAGATGAGACAGTTACCATTGAAGGATTAACTGACATTAAGCCACGTTCGAAGAAAACTGCTGTAATTACTTATGCAGACGGTACAGTGAAAAACGTACCATTGATCTGCCGCGTCGATACGCTTGATGAGGTGGACTACATAAACAACGGCGGTATCTTACACACCGTTCTTCGTGATCTCGCAGCCTAATTCATTTTATAGAAACCACATTTAAAAACCGGGGCTATGCTCCGGTTTTTTTATAATTTGTTTTATATGATCCAGCTTGCCACAGCGACGATGTGCATGATGGATAAAATAGCACCTTGAATAACAATAAAAATGCCAAATAAAACCAGATTACTTTCAAGTATAAGTAGATAAGAATACTTGCACGTTAGTATTGTATTTTGCTAAAGGTTCTATGTAAGGTTACAGGGGCTAAGCAATGAATAATAAAGCAAATGAGAATGACCAACGGCGCGGTAAAGCCTTTGACGCGATCGTTGACGCCAAAGACGTTGAGAACGCGCTTTTTCTCATTCGCGATTATTATCCTGTAGGACATTGCACCTATCACTTAGCTCAAACCATTGCGATCAATCAAAATGTCGATGCTCCATTTGTTCGTACAACTTACCCATCTGATTGGGTCGCTCGCTATCTGTTAAAGGACTATGTCAAAATAGACCCAGTCCTCAACGAAGGGATGCTAAGAGCACTGCCCTTTGACTGGTCCGAGATTGAACCTGATAAAAACGCTATTGAATTGTTGATTGAGTTCCAATCTCACGGGCTCGGCGCAGGTGGTTATTCCATTCCAATCACAGATAAAGTTGGTCGTAAGGCCCTGTTTTCCCTAAATTCTAATCAAAATGAAGATGCATGGGATGCCGTTGTTGAACAGTTTAAAGAGGATTGGCTAGAGCTGAGCCAAGTTCTTCACAAAAAAGCGATAAACGAGCTGTATGGCGATGTTGATCCCGCGCCAGTCTTGAGCCGCAGAGAGCTTCAAACATTACACTGGGCCGCGATGGGAAAAGACTACAAGGACATCGCAATTATTTTAAATGTTTCCGAACACACGGTACGAACATATATGCGTACCGCTCGGTTTAAATTAAATTGTTCGACAATGGCGCAAGCTGTAGCAAAAGCTACGAAACTTCGCTTAATCAACCCGTAGTTATCTGATACATACCGCACAATTGTACGAGACCATGTGTACGGATTTCACAACGATTATTCATATTACATTATCCCTATAGAAGAATCATGGGGGTTAAAATGTTCATCGCGATTCAAGCACATGAATATAGTAAGCATGAGACGCTGCTTCAGCAAATGTATCATCTTCGAAAGAAAGTCTTTTTTGATCAGCTCAACTGGGATGTACCAGTGAATGGTGACATCGAAAAAGATGACTATGATGAGTTAAATCCTGTATATTTGGTCTGGTGTAATGATGACAAAACAAGACTGTATGGTGCTGTTCGTCTTATGCCAACAACGGGGCCTACTCTGCTGTACGACGTGTTCCGCAGCACATTTCCGGATCTCATGAGTTTTGAAGCTCCCGGAATATGGGAAGGCACACGGATGTGCATTGACCAAAAACATATTCTCAAAGATCACCCTGATATCGAACCCGGACAAGCATTTAGCATGCTATTACTCGCATTATGCGAAGTTGCCATTAAACACGGTATTCACACGATGGTTTCAAACTATGAGCCACAAATGAAGCGTGTTTATCGTCGCGCCGGGATCGAGGTAAACGAATTGGGACGTTCCACAGACTACGGAAAGTATCCAGTATGCTGCAGTACTTTTGAAGTTTCCAAACCCGTATTGGAAAAAATGCGCAAGAAATTGGGCATAAAAGTACCGCTTTACAAAGTTTCTTCACCGAAACGTTCAATTACAGACTATGTACTTGAAGCCGCCTAGCAATTTATATTACACTATAATTGCAAACCAAAGCTATCTTGCGCAGCTGTATCGGTCAGTAGCTAGTCTCTGAGGTTCGCCCGTACGAATGCCAAGTTTTAGACAATAGAAAAAATGACATGCAAAAAACTGATCGAAAACTAGAGCTACTACTAGAAGAGAACCTCGACTACGCAAAGAAAAATGGTACCGAGGCTGTCGTCCATTATCTCAACATGGCTCTTTATGAGCACAAAGAAAATATGAAAATTAATGAGCTAAAGCAGCTGGGAATCGTTCAAACTCCCAGCGAGCATCAATCTTAGCTTGGCTTAGCTATTATCGTCAGCATCAGCCATTGCCTTGATGAGTTCAAGTGCTTTGGCGCGGACTTTTGGATTTTTGATGCGAGCAAATGAGCGGTTTAGCTTGATGCCTTCAGTTGTCGCGATAAATTCGAGATGTTTAGTCGATGAGTTGTCCATGTTAAGGACTTCAGCACCTTTGCTGCTGCCACTGACTTCAGGGGCACCATCAAAGAAAAATTCAACAGGTGTCTGCAAAATTTTTGATACTGCTTGAAGGCGACTTGCACCAACGCGATTGGTACCTTTTTCATATTTCTGAACTTGCTGAAACGTTACACCCAGTGCATCACCCAACTTTTCTTGGCTTAGACCAAGCATGTTGCGGCGTAGCTTGATGCGTCCACCTACGTAAACATCAATTGGGTTTGGTTTCTTGTTCTTCATATTTGTCTCAGTCGTCATTATTTTTCTTCTTTATTCTTCTGATTGTTATTCAACTATTGACCAACAACAACTTGGTGTAAATTCTTAGTCAGTTACAAGCTATAGTCTCACATCGTTTCCAGCTACAAGTCGAAATTTATTATGTAACACGATGTTGCATTATAAATCGTTATATTGCAAACGCGACCTGCATCAAACTTTGTAATATAGTTTTTAGTATCTAAACTGGGTTTAATCAAGATTTGAACGAAAAAATCCAAAGTATTTAAGTTTTAACTCGATATCACAAAAATACTCACCACAACGTGATTTTACCCGTGAACAGGTTTTGACTATAGATTAAATTAGTCGGGGACTGGCGTTATTTGTGCACAAATGCTGCATAACTTGAGTAGGACTATTGGTATAGACATGAAAAAACAGCTTTTCTCACTCCTTGGTGCAGCAAGCATTGCATTGACAATGGCATCAGGGTCACAAGCCTCTGACAACCTTCAAAACCCTATAGGTGTTGTTGAGCTGTTTACATCTCAAGGGTGTTCCTCATGCCCGCCTGCTGACAAAGCGCTTGGTAAGCTCATCGAGGAAGGCAAAGTTTTGGCGCTCTCATATCATGTTGATTACTGGAACTATTTAGGTTGGGAAGACACACTTGCTACCAAAGAAGCCACCGACCGACAATATGCATATGCAAAGACCTTAAAACGTAGAGGTGTTTACACCCCACAAGTCATTGTAAATGGCCGCGACCACCTTGTGGGCAGCAATTACAATGGCATAAAGGCACGTGTCTCGACATTTGAAAGCTCCGAACGCGGATTAGCTGTACCTTTATCAATATCAGCCGCAGATGATGAAATCAGCATTACTATTGGTGCAGGTGAAGGTAAAGCCAGCATTGTGGCAGTCTATTTCGACAACGAGAATACGGTCGATATTAAACGCGGTGAAAACCGCGGAAGACAAATCACCTATCACCACTCAGTTAGAGATATCGAAACGATTGGCATGTGGTACGGCGATGCTCAAGAAATTAAGCTGCCGATGGCGGTAATGGAAAAGGTCAAAGAAGGCGGCGCTGCAATCTTACTGCAATCCATGGCCAAAGAAGGCACGCCTTCTGCAATACTTGGGGCTGCAAGCTATAAAGGCTAGTGATCAAATTAGCCCTAACCAAAAAGACCGACCTTGAGAGGTCGGCCTTTATGGCGGTGTCATCTAATTATTGAACCTGTTCATCGAAAAAGTCGGTGGGCTGGGGGGCTATTGGCCGACTTTAGGAACATTTTTAATCAAATGACAAATGTAAGATCGTCGCCAAATATGGAGAGGATTTGACCAAAAGATGGCAAAAAGATGTTCGCGCAGTAAAGTATCCCTACGTAATTTTAACATGTCGTGAGGAAGATTAACGCAGCGTTAAAATAAGCTGATTAGCCCTATTTCGCCTAATTTTTACGAAAAAATGTAAATAGGAACAAAAAACAAGCTAATAGAAAGAATACACTGCCAAACATAGCCCAAAAACTTCCAATACTTGCCATAATGAACCCAAAAGCTGAGATCACAAACAAGATCCAACCCGCTATTTCTACCTGCCGATTACTCACTGCAACACCTATCCTTAATCTCAAATATTACAGTTATGAGCAATAAAACTACTCATCAAGACAATTCAACACAATTAAAAGAAGTGAATAATCTTGAAGACTAATCTTGCATTTTTGAAAGTCACACGCAAAGATAGGCCATCAATAAGGGATTATAAATGTCAGATCAGGCAAGTAGCAACCAATCAGCCCAAGACAATCAGGTCCTTGTCGACCTTGCGACTTACAAACGCCAAAAAGACCCCATTCCCGTTACATTTCATCGAACTGAGCTCGATCGCATACTACAAGTCTATTCACGGCATGTTGGCACCGGGATCTGGCGCGATTACGCGATTGACCACATGAAAGATCGTGCGGTTTTCTCCATCTACAAACGGGCAAGTGAAGTGCCCATGTTTACCATTGAAAAAGAGCCTAAGCGTGCCCGCAAACAAGGTGCATATAGCGTTGTAAACGCCAGTGGTCTTGTCTTAAAGCGCGGGCACGAACTGCCGCAAGTGCTCAAAGTTCTCGATAAAGTTAAGAGCGATAAATAGAGTTAGTGCTCACCACCCCGATCAACCAAAACAGAACATTGGGCATGACGAACAATACGTGCGGCTGTTGAACCAATCAGAAAATCCTGAATTCCGGGATTGTGCGAAGCTGTCAAAATCAAATCGATTTCGGCCTCTTCTGCATATTCTAGTATTTTCACGTGAGGTCGACCGCGTCTAACAATGACCTCTGCGTGAACACCGTTATCTGAAGCAATCTTTTTGAGCCGCTGACGCGTGTCTTCAACACCTTCATCAATGATATCTTGAGGAACGGCAAAATCCATATAGCTGGGGATTTCCTCACCAACATAGATAATTTTTAACTCGCCGCCTTCGTCACACAATTCTTGGCCCCGTTTTAAAATTTTAAGACCATGCTCTTGGTGAGCGATATCAAACGCAACAAGGACTTTCTGGAACATGACATTCTCCTTACATCATCATTTATAACATCATGATACATGAGAAGAATTTGTCAGCATTGATACAGATCAAGCTACATCTTTTAGTCCTGATATAGGTTCCCAGGATAGGTATTAAGATCAGGATCAGTCTCCTGCCCCTCTCCAAGCGCAAGCTGCATAATCGTTGTGTCTAGCCATTTACCGTGTTTATAACCGGTTGCCTTCATAACACCTGAATGCTCGAACCCCGCTTTGGCATGCACAGCAATGGATGCAGTGCTTGCACCACCAATAACTGCAATCATTTGGCGGAATCCTCTACCCTCTGCAGCTTTAATAAGGTCAACTAGCAATTGGTAGCCCACACCTTTTCCTTGAGCCGAAGGTGAGAGATAAATGGAGTCTTCAACCGACCATCGATATGCCGGCCGGGGTCTGAATGGTCCCGCATAGGCATAACCTAAAATCTCACCGTCTTGCTCTGCAACCAAATAAGGATAGTTTTGAGACGTTAGTATTTCATATCTGCGTTGCATTTCAGCATAATCTGGCACGGTTAACTCATAGGTAGCAGTACCATGCTCAACACTATACTTATAAATCTCTACAATAGCGTCCAGATCTGTTTGGCTAGCAGCGCGAATAACTAAACTCATACTTATATTCCCAATAAAAAAGGCGGCATAAAAGCCGCCTTAAAAATCAACTTTATAAGTTTATTACTATTCGCGATTACCCAAGAATTGCAACAAGAACATAAACATGTTGATGAAGTTAAGGTAAAGGCTAAGAGCACCCATGATTGCCTTACGGCTCATAGTGTCAGCACCATCGCCATCATAGTACATTTCTTTAATACGCTGCGTGTCATAAGCTGTCAGACCAGCAAAGATCAAAACACCCAGAACAGATACAGCAAACTGTAGCGCACTTGATTGTAGGAAGATGTTGACAATTGACGCCAGGATCAAGCCAAACACACCCATGATCAAGAATGAGCCCATACCAGATAGGTCTTTCTTAGTTGTGTAACCATATAGTGACAACGCACCAAATGAAGCAGCAGTAACGAAGAATGTCTGGATAATCGAAGCACCTGTGAACACTAAGAAGATGTATGAGATCGAAATACCCATGATCCCGGCAAACGCCCAGAATGTTGTTTGCGCAGATGCTACACTCATTTTATGCATGCGAGCGCCAAGGAAAAATACAAAGCCCAATGGTGCAAACATAATAACCCATTTTAGTGGGCTGTTATAAAGCGCGTTGAAAACCGCTTGGTTTGATTGAGCGAATGACGCTGTCGCATATGCCGCAAGACCAGTGATACCAAGACCAATAGACATATAGTTGTAAACGCTCAACATATAGCTACGCAGGCCCTCATCAATCTGAGCCGCATCCTGCTCGCGAGCAGTTGCTGTACGCATGTGAGAATTTCTAATATCAGCCATTTGTTCCTCTTTTAAAATAGCCAACGATGAAGCCAATCTCCATCGTGAATTTATATATACCCATAATATGGGAGTTTTTTCAAAAACAACAAGTATTTACTACCATAAATACGGATAATAACAACAAACAAGGTTAATAGTAAAAGCCTATTGCAACCTCATTCTTTACAAATCACGCAAAATTGGCGCAGCTTTTTGTCCCAAAACACGCCAAGTCCCCACAAGACCAATGCCTACAGTTAGTATCAAAGCCGCAAGAAGTGTGGAAATCGCGACATCTGGCAGCACACTATAAGGCAGGTTCATAATCTGATTAATCACATACCAGGAAGCAATTGCACCAGAAATGAGCGCAAATACCGCTGTTGAAAGGCCCAAAATCATATATTCATAACTAAAGGCCCTAATGAGCGTCCGGCGCGTTGCACCAAGCGTTTTAAGAACCACAGAATCATGTCGTCTTGTTTGGTTCCCTGCAGCAAGCGCACCAGCAAGCACTAATATCGACGCGACAAGCGCAACAGCAGCAGCTGCCCGAATAGCAAGAGCAATCTGACCAACCAAGCGTTCTGCAATATCGAGCGCGTCTTTCACACGGACGGTTGTCACTGTCGGATAAGCTTGCGTAACAGCCCTTAAGATTTCACCCTCTTGTTCCGCTGTCGCCTCGCTTTCAAGTAATGTCGCAAGCCACGAATGTGGCGCTCCGGCAAAAGTATTGGGTGAAAACACCATGACAAAATTGATGGATAATGATTCCCACTCAACCAATCTAAAATTGGCAATGCGTGCCGTGATTGTTCGACCAAGCACATTTACCGTTACCGTATCACCAATTTTCAAACCAAGCTCACCCGCTTCTTCAGCAGAGAAAGAAACCAATGGCTCACCACTATGATCTGGCGCCCACCATTCACCTTCAGACAAGACGGAGTTCTCAGGCAGATTTTGTGCATAAGTTACACCGCGATCTCCACGGGTTACCCAACGAGCTTCAGGCGGAATCACCAGGTCTTTAAGTTCAGTGCCATTAAATTCTAAAATACGGCCACGTAACATCGGAACTTCAACCAGCTTTCCATCAGGAGCAACTTCATTGACCAACTTCTCAAACCCTTCAATTTCACTTGATTGAATATCAACGAAAAAGAAGTTTGGAGCCCGCTCCGGTAAATTACCGGATAGTTCACGGCGCAGATTTCCATCAATCAACGCAAGAGCGACAAGAAGCGTAAGCCCAAGCCCAAGAGACATCACAACCGATGATGTTAGCGCACCGGGACGGTGAATATTCCCAATTGCCATGCGTAAAGGTGTAGACTTAACTTGCGGGCTGCGTTTTGCAATCCATTGCACGAGCCAAGCTACAATTCTTAAAACGATGAACGAAAACGCAACAGCACCTAAGAACAAACTCGCAATTTGATCATTGTCGGATGTAAAGATGACCAGCCATGCCAGAAGGACCGCAAACCCGAGAGCCATGATGCTATAGATCGGTTTAGGCCAACCTGATTGCCCAAGGTTCCATTGACGGAATAGTGCTGTAGCAGGAACACTACCTGCATTACCCAATGGTAAAATTGCAAAGGTAAGTGCCGCCAACAAACCAAATATAGCGGCTAACAACAAGGCGCTTGGATAAACTGAGGCGCTGATATCAATTGCAAGCGCTGCCGATAAAAGTGACGCGGTGATGAAGGGGAGTGCCGCGCCCACAACAATACCAATCACAACACCAATGAGTGCGATCATAAACACCTGCATAAGGTAAATTCCAAACACAAATCTGGACGATGCGCCCAGGCACTTAAATGTTGCAATAACCCCGCGCTTGGAATCCAAAAATGCGCGGACGGAATTGCCAACACCAACACCACCAACAACAAGCACTGTTAGTCCCACAAGTGTCAAAAATTGCGAGAAACGCTCAATATTTGCGGTCAAAGCAGGCGCTGCATTTCGGCTGGTTCGCACAGACCATCCTGCATCAGGATGCTCCTCACGCGCCAATGCTCGCACTGCATTTAAATCTGACAAGGTTGGATCACCCTGTAAATCGACCCGGTAGGAATATTCAACCAAGCTACCATTGCGAATGAGGCCCGCACTTTCCAACCCTTCGTTTGAAATCATCATGCGCGGCGCAAAGCCAAAACCTTCAGAAAGCGCATCGGGTTCAGCAATCAGCGTTGCTCTAATTTGAACCGTTGCATCACCCAGCAACAATTCATCTCCAACACTTAAATTTAAACGCTCAAGCATGAGCGGCGCGACAATTGCACCGTAAACATCGCCATTCTTCGCAAATAGTTCAGCCTTAGGCATAGAAGGTTCGGTGACGAGCTCGCCAAAAAGTGGATAGCTTTCATCAACTGAACGCAATTCAACCAAGGCTTGATCGGAGCCATCAGGTTTACGCGCCATTGAGCGTAAACCCGAACCTATTGTGACATCACCTAGGCTTTTAACAAAAGCAACCTCTTCATCACTGGCGCGTCTATTATCGATTTCAAATCGGACATCGGCACCCAAAATAGATTGCCCTTCGGCTGAAATAGACTGATTGATGGAGCGTGAAACTGAATTCACACCCGAAATTGCCGCTGCGCCAAGCGCCACACAGGCCAAGAAGATATAAAAACCCCTCAAGCCACCGCGCATTTCACGCGCTGCAAATCTCAGCGCAAGGCTGATTTTCTCGATCATACCGAGTTGTTGAAATGAATTTTCCATTACTCTGCAGCCTCAGAATAGGACTCAATTTCACCCGAACGCACAGCAATCTTGCGCTGACATTTGTCTGCCAAAGAAGGGTCATGTGTGACCAAAACAAGGGTCATGTCGCGCTCTTTTTGTTTTTGGAACAAAAGATCGGCAATTTGCTGCCCTGTATCACCGTCAAGATTACCAGTTGGCTCATCGGCAATTAAAAGCTTTGGGGAAGGAGCTAATGCACGAGCAATCGCAACACGCTGTTGTTCACCACCAGATAACTCCGACGGGTAATGGGTTAATCGCTCACCCAATCCAACGGCAACAAGCTCTTGTTTTGCTTTTTCAAATGCATCTTTGTCACCGGCCAGTTCGAGTGGTACAGCAACATTTTCAAGTGCAGTCATATTTGGAATGAGGTGAAAACTCTGAAACACAATGCCGATATTGCGTCCACGAAATGCTGCAGCTTCATCTTCGCTCATCTCATGAATAGCAGAACCTGCAATATGAACTTCGCCGCTATCAAGTCGCTCTAATCCAGCAAGAACCATAAGGAGGGTAGATTTCCCAGAACCGGAAGGCCCAACAATACCAGCGCTCTCACCTTCATTTAATTGAAGGTTCATTTTTTTAAGCACATGAACCGAGGATGCCTCGCTTCCCAAAGTCAGATCAGCATTTTTTAGTTCGATAAGTGTTTGCGGCACGGCTCTTAGTCCCTATATGTGTTATCTTACGATTGTTTAAGCTCATTACGTTTGCAAATAGGTATTGGACTATGAAAATAAAAGATCTCTCAACGGCATTTGCCAGCTTCTTCGCAGCATTTTTGATGCTCATTTGCACAACGGTCACATTTGCAACAGCCAAACCGCTGGAAGTAGTCGCTTTTGGAGACAGTTTGATGGCCGGTTATCAGCTTGATCGACAAGACGCTTTCCCCAACAGACTAGCTGAAGCACTCAACGCAAATGGGCTTGAGATTAATATGACAAATGCTGCGGTATCAGGTGATACCACATCAGGTGGATTGGCGCGTTTAGATTGGTCTGTTCCAGATGGCACCGATGTGGTGATCTTGGAACTTGGCGCCAATGATGCGCTGCGCGGCTTGCCAGCCGAAACAACACGTGAGAATTTGGACAAAATGATCGCCCGACTACGTGAGCGTGAAATCACTGTGTTTTTGATGGGCATGCTCGCACCACCCAATATGGGCACAGCATATGAAGAGGCTTTTAATTCTATCTATCCCGAACTTGCCGATAAATATGAGGTTGAATACTACCCCTTCTTTTTAGATGGTGTCGCAGGGGTGCCTGAGCTCAATCTTGCGGATGGCATTCATCCAAATCCAGATGGCATCGCCGTGATGGTCGAGAAAATCCTGCCAGTTGCCGAACCGTTTTTCAAAGCTCAGGCTGTGGACGAATAACTAAGTTATCGTTCCTATTTCAATAGGTCTTGAACTTGTCATGATCTCATGGTCACATCATAGATGATTCGATCAGGAGTACCGCCATGCCAAGGTTATTTGCAGCATTGGAAATCCCGAAGGATGTCGCGCAAAGCTTGTCTCTGCTTCGAGGCGGGTTACAAGGCGCACGTTGGATTGATGTCGAAAACTATCACTTAACACTGCGATTTATCGGCGATATAGATGAGCGAACAGCTGATGATGTGCTCGACGCATTTGATCATGTCGCCAAGCAAGAGTTTGAATTACAGTTAAATGGCATTGATATTTTTGGATCGAAAAAACCGCGAGCTCTTTATGCAAATGTTATTGCTTCACCAGCACTTAATGCTCTGCAATCAGCCATAGACAGTCAATGCAGACGAATTGGCATTATGCCAGATGGGCGAAAATTTACCCCTCACGTTACGCTCGCTAGATTGCGTCATGTCAATTCATTTGCATTGCGTGATTATCTCGATGCCAGAAGCAACTTTAGATCCACAGCGTTTAATGTGAGCAGTTTTGTTGTGATGTCGTCAAAGAATTCGCGCGGTGGTGGACCTTATATTGTTGAAGAACGCTATCCTTTAAGCCACAGCAACGCCCAGGATCATTTGGCTTCAAGCTTTGCAACAAGCCCATCACAGCCCTTGACCAACATGTGATAGACAATATCAAATCCATCACCCTTGCCATAATAAGGGTCTGGAATTGGCACGTCTTCACTCAAGGCGTAGTCCATAAACAAATGGATTTTATGCTGTTCTTCTACCGGCGCATTCGCGATCAATAAATCCAAATTATCATGATCCATCGCCAAAATAAGATCGAACTTTGCGGAATCATATCTAGAAATGGGTCGCGATCGTTGATCTGTAATATCAATATCATATCGCTGCATTGTTTGGACCGCGCGCGGATCGGGTAAATTTCCCTCATGCCAGCTTCCGGTCCCAGCGGAATCTACATAAATCTGTTTTGCCAAAGATGTATCTTCAATTGCTGACTTAAAGACACCTTCGACCATTGGAGATCGGCAAATATTGCCCATGCAAACGAATAAAACTGATTTTACTTTAACTGACATACAACTCTTCTCAGCGCTGAATTGAACCAAATATTGACGCTTTCAAACCGCCAGTAACAATTCATAGATTGAATTTTGCACAAGTGTACCCCAAATCTAATACATGGGTAAGAAAACAATCAGCGAAAACGAGATCAATGCGATTTTGTCGCCTGCCGATATCGAGCAGCAACAGAAACAAGAGAGCAAGATACGACGAAAATTTTGGCCAACGCTAAAAAACGCACTCGCGCAATTGCCTTTTGCAGAAGACGTCGTCACGGCCTATTTTTGCGCCATGGATAAAAATACACCATCGCATGTACGCGGTGTTTTATTGGCAGCACTCGCCTATTTTGTTCTCCCGGCAGATCTTATTCCAGACTTTATTGCCATGATAGGTTTTGGGGATGATGTTGCCGTTTTAACTGTGGCACTCTCGACGTTAAAAAAGCACATGACCGAAGATCAACGCGAAGCCGCACGCCAAGCATTAAAAGACCTTAAAAGCGATATCAAAGACGCGCCGCGGCAAGATTAAGGGAATTGATCACTAATCGTCCAGGGGGCCAATATCCCCCTCTAATGTTTCTCTAAGCTTTTGAAATGCTACACGTATTCGAGATTTAACCGTTCCAAGTGGCAAACCGGACTTCTCTGCAATCTGACTATGAGAAAGACCTAAGAAAAAAGACATGCGAATGATATCAGCGTGCTTATCTTGCAACAAAGAGAGCGCGCGTCTGACATGTTCATCACGTTCTTCTTCTTCAACATAATCATCCGGCGAGATTGGTTCAGGCGGCACGAAAATCGGATCATTGACATCAATCAGCGCTGACCGATCGCGACGCAACAAGTCAATTCTCCGATTTCTAGCAACGCGGAATAGCCAAGTTGAAAGAGATGATTTTGACGGATCAAACAAATGCGCTTTGTGCCACAAAGCGGACATTACATCCTGTGACATGTCTTCTGCCTGCTCGGGCGCTGCCCCAAGCTGGATAAAATACGATTTAATACGTGGTGAAAAATAATCAAAAAGTTCCGCAAATGCTTTTTGATCACGATTAACCGCTACTGCATTGGTCAGCTTCGCAAAGTGACCATGCTGATCACGCCCCATTCAAAATAATCCTTTTTTATTCTTATTTGCCCCTACCAAAATCGACCGCAGTTTCGATTTTTACAATTGGTTTGAACTTAGCTGCCAAACTATTGCCGAAATTCATTCATAATAAAAGGGCTAATGGGCTGAAATTACTTGTTAATCAAAAAAAATCTCAAAAATCGAATTGTTTGTTACTTGTTGACGGTTTGGTAACTACAATTGTTGCAAAATGGCACACGGCGACAGAACAGCTTAGTCGACAAAGTTGATCAGGCGCCAAGGGTATACAAAGTGAGGGGGATGACAATGTTTTTGACGAAAGAGATCATCGCTATGTTTAGTAAAAAAATTACATTTACATTGGCACTGGGCGCCGTATGCGCATTCGCAAGCCCCATGACCGCCAATGCACAAACACCTGCGCTCATAAAAGAGTTCACTGACTGGGGTGCTTATTCTTACCAATCAGCAAATGGAAAAGTTTGTTACGTTTTATCACCACATAAAACAGCTGCGCCACTTTCAGAAGAAGGCCGCACACTTTCGCACGGGCAAAACTATCTTTTGGTTGCACAACGCGTGGGTCAAAATGTGGTGTATGAACCGCAAGTTATGATGAGCTATAAATTGCGCCAGGATTCAAAAGTGAAAGTGCAAATTGGCGATAAATCCTATCAATTTATTTCACGTGGCAAAGTTGCCCATATTGAAAATGCAGCGGAAGGCCCTGCATTTGTAGCAGCCTTAAGAGCTGGCAGCTCAGCGACAGTTCAGGTTGTTTCATCCAGAAATGGCAAAAACCGCGACTACAGCTTCTCACTATCTGGCATTACCGCCGCTTTGAAGAACATCGCGACTTGTAACTAATCTGCAAATTGTATTTACTGATATCAGATAAGGCCGGTTCTCCGGCCTTTTTGCTGCGCAGGACTTTTTATTTGGTACGAGATAACTCGTGACGGTTACGCAAATTGATGTTATCCCATCAAACAACCATGAAATCATAAAGGCATAGACAACAATGGCTATATCCATTGACTTGACCGATAAAGACGTCCGCAATGAAGTTGATACGCGAGTAAAAGCGGGTGCAACCAGCAAAAAACATCTTATTGGCCTTCCAAAATCTGAGCTTATTGAGGAACTTAGATCTATTGGCATTGCAGAAAAACAACTCAAAATGCGCGCCAGTCAGCTGTGGCACTGGTTCTATGTGCGCGGAGTTTCTGATTTTGCTGATATGCACAATGTCTCAAAAGACTTAAGACAAAAACTTGATGAACACTTTGATATTTCTCGACCTGAAATTATTGAAGAACAAATTTCAAATGATGGCACACGAAAGTGGCTAATGCGCTTTCCATCCGGTGGCGCGGGTAAACCGGTTGAAGTAGAAACCGTTTATATACCCGAAGATGATCGCGGCACTTTATGTATCTCAAGCCAGGTTGGCTGCACGCTCACTTGCACATTCTGCCATACAGGCACACAAAAGCTCGTGCGAAATCTCACCGCAGGTGAAATTTTAGCGCAGCTGCTCATTGCGCGAGATCGTTTGGGAGATTTCCCAAACAAAGACACACCAACTGGCGGAATTATTCCATCAAGCGAACGCAAAGTATCCAACATTGTGATGATGGGCATGGGTGAACCTCTCTACAACTTCGAGAATGTCAAAAAAGCCCTACACATTGCAATTGACGGTGATGGCATTGCGTTGTCACGTCGACGTGTCACTCTTTCAACATCTGGTGTTGTTCCAGAGATTTATAAAACTGGTGAAGAGATTGGTGTAATGCTGGCGATCTCGCTCCACGCAACACGCAATGATTTACGCGATGTGTTGGTGCCAATTAATAAGAAATACCCACTCGAAGAACTATTAGACGCCTGTCGAAACTACAAAGGCGCGAACAATGCGCGCCGCATCACATTTGAATATGTCATGCTCAAAGGTGTCAATGACAGCCTGCAAGATGCCAAAGAACTGGTGATATTGCTTAAAAATATCCCGGCAAAGATTAATCTGATACCATTTAATCCATGGCCGGGATCAGAATATGAATGCTCCGATTGGGAACAAATTGAAAAGTTTGCGGACTTCATCAATCAAGCTGGATATGCCTCCCCAATTCGCACACCGCGTGGGCGTGATATTCTAGCAGCATGTGGTCAACTCAAATCTGAATCCGAGCGCTTGCGCAAAAGCGAACGCTTGGCGCTGGAATCGCAACTCATGACAAGCATGATTGCCGGACACGGCGAAACCTAAATCAAAACCCCAAGGGTATCTTAAATGACGCAACTGGTTCGCCTGATAATTCGATTTATGGGCATTGTATTCGGTTATTTTATAGCCTGTATAACCGCAGCTTTAATCTTCGCATTTTTATCCGGTTTGATCACATTACAAGATTTCGAGATCTATAACGATTTTGAGGTTTATTTGGCATTGATATTAACTGTCGGTGCACTGACATTTCAATTTGCAAATTTGGCCTGGATACCAACTTTCGTGATCATCATTTTCTTTGAACTCAAACCAATCAAAGACTGGCTATACTATTTAGTCAGCGCCGGCCTTATCACCATCGCCATTTTGTTTTCACCTTTCGCCTCAGCTTCAGTGCAAGATGATGCGCTTGCTTATATTGTGAGTGCTATGGCGGGTGGATTTATCTATTGGCTTTTGGTGGGTGGGCGAGCAGGAAATTGGCGCTCAAAATCATAAAGCCACATCTTCATATACAAGATCATACTTGCTGAGTTTCTGACATAAAAAAAGGGCCCGATAGTTTTCGGGCCCTTCTTCTTTTGATCGTAAGCTTGCTGTTTGGGAAAGGGAGGAGGAGGTACAGCAAGCCTACTTTCGATTTGAGTTTAGCCTTTACTAAATTCTGGGTAAGCTTCGATACCAACCTCAGCTTTATCCATACCCATCATTTCATCTTCATCAGATGCACGCAGACCGATTGTTACTTTCAGTGCGTACCAAACGATAGCTGATGTCACGACAGTGAATGCACCCATTGCAAAGATACCAAGGATCTGTGAACCGAAGTTTGCGTCTGAGTTAGTTACAGGAACTACGATAGTACCCCAGATACCAGCAAATAGGTGAACTGGGATCGCACCAACAACATCATCGATTTTGAACTTGTCGAGCATTGGAACCGCAAATACTACGATAACACCACCAACAGCACCGATTAGGATAGATGCGCCACCTGAAGGAGCCAAAGGCTCAGCAGTGATTGAAACAAGACCAGCAAGTGCACCGTTAAGAGCCATTGTTACGTCGATTTTCTTATACATGATTTGTGTCAAGATAACCGCAGCAACAACACCACCAGCAGCAGCTAGGTTTGTGTTTGCAAAGATGCGTGAAACGTCAGAAGCATCGCCGATTGTACCCATTGCTAGCTGAGACGCACCGTTAAAGCCGAACCAACCGAGCCAAAGGATGAATGTACCCAATGTTGCAAGCGCAATGTTTGAACCAGGCATTGGAACTGTACGGCCGTCAACATATTTGCCTTTACGAGCACCAAGAATGATAGCACCTGTTAGAGCTGCCCAACCGCCAACAGAGTGTACGATTGTTGAACCAGCAAAGTCAGAGAAACCTGCTTCGCTCAACCAACCTGCACCCCATGTCCAAGCACCAGTGATTGGATAAAGAACACCAGTCAAAATTGCTGTGAAGATAAGGAAAGGCCAAACTTTAATACGTTCTGCAACTGTACCTGAAACGATTGAAGCAGTTGTTGCAACAAACACCATTTGGAAGAACCAGTCAGACGCTGTTGAATAACCTGTGTCCAATGCGTCAGCGCCTACAGCATCAAAGCCGTAACCCCAACCGATTGAACCGACATAACCGCCGTCAACGCCAGAATACATAAGGTTATAACCAATTGCCCAGAACATGATGCCGGCAATTGAATATAGAGCGATGTTTTTCAAACACTGCATTGAAACGTTTTTAGAACGTACCAAGCCAGCTTCCAGCATAGCAAAACCAGCTGCCATGAACATAACTAGGAAGCCACCAATAAGGAATAGCAACGTGTTAAAGATATAAGCTGTTTCAGCTGATGGGCTTGCCGCTGCATCTTGAGCAAGCGCAGGAACTGAACTCACAGCCATCCCCGCCAATGTCATCGCCACAAGCGATTTTTTACTAAGTGATTTCATAATCATAAACTCCTGTGGGCCTTAAAGGGCTTCTGCGTCTGTTTCACCAGTACGGATGCGTACTGCGTGATCAATTGAATATGTGAAGATTTTACCATCACCAATCTGGCCAGTTTTGGCAGCAGATGAGATAGCTTCAATTGCGCCGTCAACAGCATCTGCTGCTACCGCAATTTCAATTTTTAATTTTGGCAAGAAACTCACAGCATATTCAGTGCCGCGATAGATTTCTGTGTGCCCTTTTTGACGTCCGTAACCTTTTACTTCCGTCACTGTTAACCCCTGAATGCCGATTGATGTAAGAGCTTCACGCACCTCATCCAATTTAAACGGCTTGATAATGGCCATAACGATTTTCATCTCGTTTCCCGTCCTTTGATTACTTGCGGGTATTAATCCGCATCTAACGACCTGCGCAGCAACATCACCGCGCAGCTGACGTAATAGAATCAAATGCCGTGCCAACTTCACAATTTGTTAACTAATCATTTGGTTTTTAAAGGAAATTTTTGTAACAACAGGAAAAATACGGTATTCGCCTATTTTTTAGGCATCCAATGTATGATGAAAAAATAGGCAGAAATATAAAAATGACTATTTATCGAGCAGATGCACGTTTACGAATCAAACCTTCCTGCGTAACGGATATCAAAAGTTCACCTTCTTTTGAGAAAATCTGCCCGCGAGCAAGCCCGCGAGAACCAAATGCTGTTGGGCTATCCATGTGATAAAGCACCCAATCATCAAGCTTAAAAGGTCGATGAAACCATAATGCATGGTCAAGACTTGCCCCTTGTATGCTGCCATCAAATATATTGGTTGAATGGGGAAACAACGCTGTATCAATTAACAAAGCATCAGAAATGTAAGCCAGCATAGCCACATCATATTCTGCATGATCTTCAACTTTGATATCGCTCACTAACTTTAACCAAACGGACTGATGCGGCTCGAGCGCGCCTTCATTAAGATAACGCTCAACGGAAACTGGCCTAAACTCAAAAGGACGCTCTTTGTCTATGTAAGCCTTTAATGGACGGATGACCTGATCAGCAGACTGGTTAAGCCTATCATGTAAATCCAGCGCCTCCGGCCGGCTTACATTTGGCATGTCAGATTGATGCGACAGCCCTCTTTCATCACGATGGAAAGAGCATTGAAGTGTAAATACCTGCCGATCACCCTGATAACCATCTACAATTCGCATAGAAAAGCTGGCGCCATCGCGAACCTTCGTCACCTTATACAAAACCTGTACTTCCGGATCACCCGGGCGCAGGAAGTAACAATGCAAAGAATGAATGCGCTTCTCTTTTTGAACTGTTCTTTGTGCCGCAACGATTGCCTGCGCGATAAATTGGCCACCGAAAATACGCTGCCAGCCAAAATCTGGCGTGTGTGCTACAAACTCAGTCTCAGAGTGATTTTCCAAATTCAGACAATTTAAAAACTTCCTCATTGTTGAAGATCGGTCACGCGACATTTTGAACCCACAAATTAATTTCGAACTCTGACAGACTTACGATATAGTGTTGCCAGATTGCAAACGGAACTGCATATGTTTTCGCAAAATAAGTCAGGCCTTTGCGCGATCAGATTTTGGAAAGTGACACCATGTCGGATAAACTTAAAAACGTTGATATATTAGTTGCTGGCGCAGGATATGTCGGACTGGCAACAGCCGTGGCGATCAAGGCAGCCTCTCCACATTTAAACATAATGATTGTGGATGCAGCTCCTAAAGACGTATGGAAAAATGATACGCGCGCCTCGGCAATCGCTGTTGCAGCAGAAAACATGCTGGCCGCGCTTGGCCTTTGGCAAGACATCTTACCTGATGCGCAACCGATTAATAAAATGATCGTCACCGATTCCGAAGTTAACGACCCCATTAGGCCAATTTTTTTAAACTTTGACGGTACAGTTGAGGGAGATCGACCTTTTGCACATATGACCCCTAACCTTTCCATGGTTACCGCGCTTCGTCAAAAAGCCGATGAATTAAACGTGCCAATCTTGCAAAGCAGCCCCGTTACCGATTTTAATAAAACAGATAGCCAGGCAATTATCACGCTGGCAAATGGTGATATCATCAATGCAAAACTGCTTATTGCAGCTGATGGTGTTAATTCACGCATTCGCAAAATGGCAGGTATTAAAACCATGCGCTGGCAATATGGTCAGTCCGGTATCGTCACAACTGTCGCCCATGAACGGGAACACCACGGCATGGCAGAAGAACACTTCTTGCCAAGCGGACCATTTGCCATACTTCCATTAACCGGTAATCGATCATCACTGGTTTGGACGGAAAAAACCGAAGAAGCGAACAAGCTTGTCGAAAGCGATGATCTTGTCTTTGAGATGGAGCTAGAACGGCGCTTTGGCCACAAACTAGGTGAAATCCAATTGGAAGGTTCGCGCAAAGCATTTCCGCTCGGCTTAACACTCGCACGCGATTACGTACAAAATCGTTTAGCACTCGTTGGAGATGCAGCACATGGCATTCACCCGATTGCAGGGCAAGGCCTAAATTTAGGCTTCAAAGGCGCAGCAGCGCTGGCCGAAACTATTGTAGACGCGGACCGTTTAGGATTGGATTTCGGCTCCAAAAGTATACTTGAACGCTACCAAATGTGGCGGCGTTTTGATACGGTACAAATGGGTGTCACGACCGATGTGCTCAACCGATTGTTCTCAAACGACATTGCACCTATCCGACATTTAAGGGATTTAGGATTGGGTTTAGTCGATCGCATGCCAAAGCTGAAAAACTATTTCATTGAACAAGCGGCAGGCCTACAACAACAATCAGGACCAAAATTGCTAAAAGGCATAATGATATAAAACGCCAAGCTTATAATTGCCGCGCTTCAGAAACCAGCATGATTGGAATATTATCGCGCACTGGATAAGCAAGCTTTGCCTTTTCTGAAATCAGCTCAGATGTATCCTTATCATATGACAATGATCCTTTTGTGAGCGGGCAAACCAGCAGCTGTAGCAATTGCGGGTCGATATCAGGTTGTTTTTGCTTTTTCTCACTCATAAACGAACCCTACTGAACTGTTTGCCGGGTATCAGAAGCATCGCTTGAAAAACCCATTTCTAAGAGCGCGATTAAAGTTTGAACTCTCACTTCAAAATCAGCTTCTAAAAGGGCCTGCTTCTCTGCCAAGTCGAAAGGAAGCAAACCCGATAGCAAATTCACAAGATCCGAGACTTGCAACTGTTCGATATCTTCATAATCAACTTCAATATTATTCTCTTCAACATAGTTACGCATATGTTGGAGCAATTCCGCTTTAGCCTCAGGCATTTCGAAGTCTTTCGCTTCAATATCGGTCATAAACGGTGTGATATTTGCAACGCGGTAAGGTGTCTTAACGCTCAGTTCTTCTTTGATACGGAAACGGCACACACCACCCAATGAGATAAGATATCGTCCATCTCCAGACTCTGCGATGGATATGATACGGCCAAGTGTTCCAACACTACAGAGATCTTCTACGGGTGTATTGGCCTTGTTGAGAAAATTTGGCTGCACCATGGCAACGATACGGTCACTTGCAAGTGCATCATCAAACAATTCAAGATATCGCGGCTCAAATATATTTAAAGGCATAATGCTGCCAGGTAATAGTAGGGCACCTGATAATGGGAACAACCTCACCTGTTTGGGAAGGTCTGTATCCTTTATATAGTGCATATTTCCAACTTGCATATTTTACGCCTTTCGCACCAACAACTCTACAACATGATAGGCTGTTACGAAGGTAACACAATATGCGTCACCTGATTATTTTACGAAAATAAAATCGACGATAACTTGCGGCGCCCGGAAGCACTTGCAGGGTCAGTTGGACCCCATGCTTCAAAGAAATCCAAAAGCATCTTGCGCGCGCCATCGTCTTGCCACTCACGATCTTTACGCATAATAGAAATCAATGCATCGACCGCCTCATCACGCTGTCCTTGAGCGGCAAAAATCTTTGCTAAATCGGCACGAGCTTCGTGATCATTTTCATCATTATCTATACGCGCTTGCAACGCATTTGGATCGCCGAGCTTAGCGACCTCTTGCGCCATTTCCACACGCTTTATCGCACCTGAAATCTCCGGTGCAGATTTATCATCCTCTGGCAACTTCGCCAAAAGTGCAGCCGCTTGATCAACTCTGCCTGTCTTCAGCATGCAATCGACAATACCTGCAACAGCACGTTTGTTGCCACGATCGTGTTGCATAACCATCGAATAGGCCTGCGCAGCTTGTTCAAAATCACCTTCTGCAAGCGCCGCATCACCAGCATCTAACACTTGATCAAGTTGTTCCTGCATATCATTTTGCGGATTTGCAGCAGCAAGCTTTGCAATAAATTCTTTTATCTGGGCCTCTGGCTGCACACCCATAAATCCATCAACCGGTTGACCGTTAGAAAATGCAACAACTGCAGGGATGGATTTCACGCCCATCTGATTGGCGATATCTGGGTATTTCTCAATATCCATTTTCACCAGCTTAACCGCACCACCGGCTTCTTGAACTGCTTTTTCAATTATAGGTGTGAGTTGACGACAGGGCCCGCACCATGGTGCCCAAAAATCAACAATAACAGGTTGATGTTCTGACTGATCAATCACATCAATTTTAAACTCATTAAGCGTTGTGTCTTTAATAAGTTCACCAGGGGTTGGAGCCGCAGGGGCAGCAGCTGGAGGCACCGGTGCTCCGCTTGTCATAGTGCTTGTGCCATATGATGCAGATCCCTGATATTGTGCGCCAGAATTATAAGCGTAAGGATTATCATCATCAGTCATATTTATTCCCATCCCATTACGGAAAATTGCGTTACGTCGCTTGTCTTTATTTTTAAAGCGGACTTATTTTATAGATTTATTGCGAAACTTTAATAATTAAAGGGTCATGACCAAAATGTTTTGCAAATTTGATCAAATCATCGCGCGCTATAGACGTTGTCGCATCATTTAAAAGCGGATGACAATTGATAATGTCATTTTCCAACAGTGGCGCATCAAGAACCATGGTCACATTTGATTGCGTATCATTGATCACCGACAAGGCTGTAACGGAGCCAGGCGCAACACCCAAATATTCCATCAATTTATCGGGCTTACCAAAAGACACCCGCCCTTTTGCACCAATCAAAGTGTGAATGACCTTTAAATCAACAACAGCATTTTCTTCCAGAGTAACCAGGAAGTAATTGCTCTTTTTGTCCTTTAAAAACAGGTTTTTCGTGTGACCACCTGGGATATCGTCGCGCAACGATGTAGACTCTTCAACGGTAAAGACCGGCTCATGATCAAAATTCTTATATTCAATTTCTAATGCGTCCAGCGCATCAAACAAATCCTGCTTTGATTTAACGTCGGTCAATATTCCATCTCACTTCAATAATCACATATGTGACTTATCAATGATCGCACCTTGATGTGCAATCACTTTCATTGCCATGTTGTGTCCCGCTAGCATTGATAGTTCAATCGAGCGCCCAATTAGAAAACTTGCAAAAAATCCACCATTAAAACTGTCACCTGCTGCAGTGGTATCAACCACCTTTTGCACAGGAGGATAGTCTAATTCATAATTTTGCAACTCACCATTGATCAATGCTATGGGTCCACGTTCACCGCGCTTAATAACAACATCAGCGATATTATACGACTGAAATCTTTCAATCAGTGCCTTCTCGTCTTTATCTTGGAATAATTCCATTTCGTCATCTATGGATGGGACTGCAATATCAGTTAAACGCCAGGCTTTTTCGACAATCTCCAAAGCATGTTCCCGGCTTGGCCACAACCGCGGACGATAGTTGGAATCAAAGGCAACTTTTCCGCCATTTTCACGATAGCCAACAAGCCAATCAAACAAAGCTGTCACCACGTCTTGTGGCAGGATAGCAAGCGTAATTGCGCTGAAATAAACGACATCCATCTGCGCAAGGCTGTTAAAATCTATCTCGCCATCGGCATTTTTAAAAAGTGTACGAGCAGCGGAATTCTCACGCCAATATGTAAAGGTGCGATCACCCAATTCATTTTTTGAAATCGAGTAAATCCCAGGCAATAAGTCTTCATGTTTAAAAATGGTTGAACAATCTACATCTTCATTGTCGATATAACTAAGCATCCAGTCTGAAAACTGGTCTTGCCCCAAAACGCTGGTGAAATAAACATTATGATCATCCCCCATATTACGGCGCAAATATATCGCGGTATTCAGCGTGTCACCTGCATAACCCACCGCCGCATTTCGCCCTGATGGATCAACAGATAATTCAATCATTGCTTCGCCTACACATGCAATTTTCATAATAAATCTTTCAGATATTTCTTAAATAGTTGGTTTTATTTACTACCTGCATTGGCAGCAATTTTATCGAGTTCGCCGGTTAGTAACTGGCTTAAATTTGATATAACAAGCGTCTGCCAATTCTGACTTTGCAACAGCTCAACAGGCATGAAATCAGGGAAAGCTTTCAACCGAGAATAAATATCGACTGCTTCTAACTTTACACCTGATAGCGCAGACTTAATCTCTGCCTCTCGCGGATCACGCAGCGGATAGGTTTTCATCTCAAAATTATCGCATCCATTTACACCAAGATAACAATAATTCATCCAGGCGGCTGTCGCCAAAGCAAAGCTGTCAAGCTCAGCATTGTTTTGCAACGCATCAACGGCGGGCGCAAAAATCCGTTGTGGAAGCTTTTGCGTTCCATCCATCGCAATTTGATAGGTTTCGTGCGCTATATTTGGATTTTCAAAACGTTCGGTCAATTGAGCCGCATATTCGCCAAAATCCACACCCTCAAGCGGAGATAAAGTTTGCGACGCTGCATCAAAATGCCGACCCACCAATTTGCTGATAGATAGATTTGCCATCGCATCGCGCACATACTTGCAATTATGGGTGTATCCAAGATAAGCGATGAGAGAATGTGCACCATTTAGCATGCGAAGTTTCATATGCTCAAAAGGCGCAACATCATCGACAATCAACGCGCCAACTTTGTCCCACATCGGACGCGGTCCGCAAAAATTATTTTCAATCACCCATTGGGTAAATGGCTCCGTCTCAATAGCAAGCCTATCCTCAACACCCAAAATATCCCTTGCATTATCTAACACATCTTGTGTCGCAGCAGGAGTTATACGATCAACCATGGTATTAGGGAAACATCCATGTTGGGCTATCCATTGATAAAGCTCATCATCAATTTGCTGCGCAAAATCCAAAATGCCAGATCGCACCAGATCACCATTATTCGGTAGATTATCACAGCACAAGACAGTAAATGGCGCCAAACCTGCCGCCTTGCGCAACATCAAACCTCTTGCAATCATTCCAATAACACCGATTGGATTGTCAAAATTTTCAAGATCATGAGCAATATCTGTATGCGTATGATCCACTGCACCAGACATACGATCAATCCCATATGCTTTTTCTGTGACCGTCAAACTTAATATATGTGTGTTTGGTGATGCGAGCATTTCAAACACATAGTCAGTCGAACGCGCCGCAGCTTCTGCGCGCGCAATGGAGCCAATAATATCTAATTGGTTCTCACCATTTTTAGATTTTATTAGGAGCGAATATCGTCCATCCTGCTCGTTTAAATCATCAACAGTTTTGGTACTTTTTAAGCTCACCGCCAAGATGCGCCAATCGCCACCAAACTTGGATAAGACTTGATCGGTATAATAGGCCTGATGCGCGCGATGAAATGCGCCAGGCCCGAAATGAACAATACCCGTTCCCAGTTCATCAGCTGCATAATTCAATGCCGCCCCACCTTCGGGCGCAGTAAAATGTTGGTTTAAAAGCTTCATGATGATGTATTCTCGGAAGTATATTTATCCATATCGATAAAGATCGTTTCAATATGTTTGCTAATGAGCATAGACGCTGTTTCCACATCACGTTCCTTTAACGCATCAATAAGCTTTAAATGCTCATCAAAAGCTTGATCCATCCGATCGGGTAAATTGCTGGTGATACGAATGCGTGCTCGATCAATATGCGCCTTCACCGATTGCGCCAATCGCCAGGCAGATGGGATACCGGCTAATTCTGCCAACATGAGATGAAACGCTTCGTCCTGCTTGAAAAACTCGATATGATCAGATTGCGAAATTGCCACTTGCTGCAACGCAATATTGGCTGAAAATTTATCCAGATCAGCACCGTTTTCACAAATAAGTCGAACCACTTCGCGTTCAAGCGCACGCCGTATAATGATGCCTTCTAAAATCCGATCATTATCTATTGTTGAAACAACAGAGCCAACTTTGGGCTGCGTAATAACCAAACCATCACGCATCAACCGCTGATAGGCTTCACGTATGGGCGTGCGGCTGACACCCAACCATTTTCCAATATCTTGTTCATTAATCTGGACACCGGGTTTTAAGCGGTCCAAAATGATAAAAAGCCGCATCAACTGATAAACCTGATCACCAATCGCGCGCGAACGATCGATTTGAGCGTTTTCAAACAAACTTGAAAGATCAGTCTTTTCATCAGACTTTTTAGGTCGCGGCATAAGTTAACTCATCATAACTGGATAATTTTATCAAAACATCAATGATGTATTCATATATACTAGTTTTTAAATGAGATGCAAACCCACATCCTTAATGCGCAGGCTCAATCAACTAAAAAAGGCGCTTTAAAAGTAAGGCTCATAAGGGATCACCGCGCATTAAAAATGGTCAAAATTAGAAAACTGCATTTTCCGCGAAATTCTTGACATTTTGTTGTTGCAATTCATTTCATCTTGCGTCATATAGCGCAGGTCTTCACTGACAGTCATATTCATAACACCTCAGAATATGATGATGAGCGGGCGTAGCTCAGGGGTAGAGCATAACCTTGCCAAGGTTAGGGTCGGGCGTTCGAATCGCCTCGCCCGCTCCAATTTTCCAAATAAAATCAAAGACTTATATTCACAGCCATCACCGGCATCACCCATGCTATTTGCTAGCACATCACTAGCACAGCATGGATTTAGCAAAATTGAGATCAATGATTTCAATGCTTTAACAAACAGCGTTTCTCAAATCTAGCACACTTCTAGCACAGTCACTGACCCTTGCACTTTTTTGGAGCGGGGTGTTTGGGTTGATATCTTACAAAAATTTAGCATGCGCTCGTTTGCGTCAGTTAGGAGAGCTTGATTAAAAGAACCTTTGGTTGATTCCATGCATGAAAATTTTGTGATGGACCAACCATACTGGCACAAGAATGATTATCGACATAAAAACCATCCCTAAATCCGTACCATTCAAGAAATGAGCGCCTATAGTCGGGAAAAAGCTACCAAGTAATGCAATAAGAACGAATGAAAATGTACCGCACAGCATTGTTGTAAAAAATATTGCCCATTTTGGAAAATTTGCAGGTAGCATAAGCGCCTCTCGTAAATCTCTATACAAAACTATTCTCGCACAAAATCGTAAATCTTACATACAAACAATCACTAAAATTTTTAATATTGGCGATACATTTTTGGTTAATTTACGGGCAGTTTTAAATCTCTGAATTGACAGTTGAAACTGGGTATTTATGGCCACATCCGAATTAGAATCGAGCCGTCTACTTTCTATCAAATGATAGCTATTTTGTTTTTGACCTTGCCCGGCATCAAACACGAACAAACATTTGTAATAGACGCTCCAATTAAACTAACTATTTTTGCTAATATGCAGTCGATTTAAAACATGGTTGAACTTTAATTTAGAGAAATGATATGAAAGTTCAGATAAAAAATGAACGCAATACTAGTGAAAGCCAGCCGCCATTGTTTGTTGGTTATTGGGTTAGCGCTATCTTCTCCTTTCCCAACTGGATCACCACTAGCGAGTGAATTCCAAAGCAAAGTAGTCAATTCCAATAACTGTACCAATCAAGTCGTACATACAAACTCACTTTTGGTTGTTCTTGAAGACGGCTCGACGGCTGCAAAGCCGATAAACCTGGATAAAGCAAAAGGAGACCAGATCGATGAAGCTTTAGAAACTATGTTATCCTGTAAATTGATGCCAACACAGGTAAAAATAATTATGCAATATTGGGATGCTGAATTCGAACATGAGCGAAACTCCCCGTCTGGTTTGTATCTCTATTATCAATTTCATCATGATGGGTGGGAATGGGTGGCATCTCCCGTCGCAAATGGTTGCAATTTAGGCTGGTTCACATGTTGGTTTGAAGGCTTTGTCAATTCAGTTGAACGCAGATTCATTTTTAAGTTTGATAATGAAAATAGACTGTCATCCGCTACGACAGGTATTGCATCATTTTAGTATCTTTAGTGAGCAGCTAAGCAGTAACCATCACCGTGTCTCCGAAGATGATCAAGATGATAATGCACTACACCATTTTAGAACACTTAACACTGGATAGAATGAAATAATTAGCATGCAACATCTTTTATCTTCAGAAGAGCTTCGAACAAAAGGGATGAAGTTCGTCAAACTAAGTTTAGCATCAGTAGTATTGCTAATTGCGGTATTTTCACAAGTTTTCGCATTAGAACTGAAAAATCCGGATCCGTCTAGGTTCATGATTGAAGCGAAAGCTGTTGGACCTCAAATCTTAGCTGAACGAAAGAAAAAAGCTAAAAGTTGTTCATTCCCCGAATTTACTGAAGATGAAGAGATAGTTGTAGTATCAGCGTATGAGGGAAAATCCATATCCACAGTTACAGTTACTGACGCGGATAATGTAACATTTGCCGCAAATGTTAATATTGAAAGTGGTACAAAGCCCATTGTTGTTGTCGGATCGTTTTATCATTCCATTATTCTACGATTTTCTGGAGCCATCGAACGAATAAAGAAGTTAGTGATCTCAGATGACATCGGTGTTGAAGGTCTTGCTGACACACAGCTCTATTTCGTTGGAGGTCGCGAATGCCTACCTGGCTACCTAAAAACAAAATCAACTAAACAAATGGCGAGAGGCCTCAAAACACTTTCCAAATCAACTGGAATGAAACTCGATGAAATTGTTGGTCACTATGATATTAATACCATCAGCTTGCCATCTGGAAAATTGAGTGAACCACTAATAAAAGAACTTATTCCCAATAAAGATTCAAGACTTAGGCGGATACAGCAGGACTTTCATAACTTCAACCCAGCTGGACTAGCTAAGATCGACGTTTCAAAGGTGAAGTCAAAACATGGAGCCAATGAATACGATGTACTACCTCAGGAGGCTGGCTTGCTCCAATTATTTAGTGAAGGCGCCTTAGAGTTCACTCCTGAAGGCTACTTAATTAATAAACCAATTAAGAGATTTCCTGCGGGCTTGGCTGGCGCCCATTCCGTAAGGTTTATATTAAAAGACGGATTGGATATCCCAGCAGGTGACCCTTTGCATTCTCCAGTCATACATCAGAAAACGAAGAAGTGCTTAGTGGGAATGATGTGTAATTTAATTGCCAAATAAACACTTTCCCGAGGTTACCAATCAGAAATCAGCTCGCGTCTCCAAGCCAGTTTTCGCTCATTTCAAACTAGCTCAAATCATCGGTTGATTTTGAATTTGGCAGGCTACAGCTTGGTCAAATAGCTAGCACAGAGTTAGCACAGTCGGATTTTAAGCTGTCAGTTTGAGTTTGCTCAGCTTGTTCATTTTTGCTTGAGCTCAGCCAGTAAAAACTATTTGTATTTGTTGTGATTCTCACATGCTAGCCAATTTGAATATGGCTCAATCTGATGTGGGAGATGCAATTGAATTTCAATGTGAATAATTTGGAGGAAGAAGAACTTCCCTATGTGATTACTAAACGCAAGGGATCACGTAATTATATGATGCGGTTTTCTTTGAAGGGACACGGCCAGCAGCGAATAGCACTGGGGACCGATGATCTGGCTGAAGCCCATTATAAAGCTAAAGAGATTTATGCCGATGCAAAGTTCCAAGCCAAACATAAGATATTGGAAGGCAAAACAAGCTTTGATCGCGTTTGTAAGGGTTACATTGATAGTCTGTTTGTTGATGCAAAGATTGATCCCAAAGCCTTAGCCAAAGCTAAATATGCAAAACGTATCGGTGAACGGTTTCTCATTGGCTTCTTTGAGAAGCAGACAATCAACACAATTAGCGAACCACGTATTTATGAATATCTGGATTGGAGAAAGAGCTATTGGATCAATGGGCCAGGCAGAGATATCCACTTCATTGAATATGAGCGTGGATCAAAAACAATCATATGTCCCGTTGAACATGTCGCACCATCACTGAATACCCTAAAACGTGAAGCCAATGTCTTACGTGGTGTATTTAAATATGCTGCTCGTAAGGGCATCATCAAAACATCGGATATCCCAAGCATTGATATCGGTAAGACATCAAAGGGTCGTCGTCCTTATTTTACCAAAGAGCAGTTCAACAAGCTGCATGATATGGCAATGCAGCGCATGTTAGATGAACAACATAACCCTCAGCTCTTTTATCAACGTGCATTGCTTTATGAGTTCATCAATATCGCAGTTGAAACAGGAATGCGGACCAAAGAGATCTTCAATCTCAATTGGGATCATCTGGAAGGTTTTGAGGAAAGTCTCAACAAACCAATCAGTGAAACTAAACTTGTCATAGTGGCTTATGGCAAGAAGAAGCTGCCGCAGCGATTGGTTCCAAAGAAAACAGTCCTGTCCTGCTTTCATAATATCTGGCAGCTACACATCAGAACATTCAATAAGGAACCAGATATGCGTGAGCCCGTATTCATCTCGTATCAAGGTAAACGATTAAGAGACATGAAGAAGGCCCTCAACGCCCTGCTAGAAGCTGCCAATCTCAAACATAATCAGTTTGGTGAAGCATATTCCGCTTATTGCTTCCGTCATTCCTACGCCACTTGGCAATTACAAAGATCACCGCCAATCGACATACATATTCTAGCCACTAACATGCGCACGTCCATCTCGATGATTGAATATCACTATTCCCATGTCATCTCAGAAGATCATGCGGAACGGCTCAGCAATGATGATGAGGAATAACTGATCAACAGTAACAGGCTTTTCAATACATCCCATGCTGCTAATTCGCCAAAATTGTAGTCACGCAGCGGCTAAATACTGACAGACAAAACAAGACATCAGAGGAAGACTAAACCAGTGACTGATAACTCAGCTTATGAAGAACTAACCCCAATCAAAATCCTATCAGACATCGACTACAATCGTTTCAAAGATGAGGTCACAATTGCTGGGGAAACCGTCCAAGAACATCACATTGGCAACTTGGATTTTCCCAGTGGTTTAGTTGTTGGCTGTGACCCCGCTTGCATATCAGACGCTCGAGCCTACATTACCGTAGCTGTGACACCTGACTCTTATCCGCTCACACTCTTCACAACGGGTGAATACCAAACCAACGTTCTTGCAAAACTCACCTTCTCAAACAAACCAGCAGACAAATGGATTCATGCCTATACGTCAGTAGATATGGAAGCCATCTTGATGGGAAATACTATAGGCTTTTCAGTCGACACCGGGCAAGCCTGCCTAATCGATGAAGAAACAAGAGATGCTTTCATCGACTTCGTTACTGACTTCATTAAGAACAATCCGGATTATGATTTGTGGAAGACTCTGATCGACAATAGCTTTCATGAAAGTGGAACTGAAGTCGACTGCGTCAAAGTTGTCATTCCAAGTACCAAGCATAGCTTCTTTATATTCACCTCAGGCCGTGGCGATGGAACCTATCCAGCATACTGGGGTTTCACAGACGAGGATGAAGTCGTTTCACTCGTCGTGGATTTTGTATGTTAAGAGAACGTGACATAAAATTGGCAAATATTATTTAAGAGCACCAGCACCTTGGTTTAAAATATTCTCAACCTCGTCTATGTGTTTATGCTGACTCAAATAAACAAAAGCTGCTCTCGAAAGCATCTCTGTCTCGCTAATCATTCGCCTTAAGGATGATTTAGCTGATCGCACTACGTTTCGATCAGTTGATTCCAAATTCTTCACATACCTCTGTACTTCAAGACGAATCGCATTGCGCTTTCTGCATATTTTGGACTCATGCAGATGAAATATCTTCGTTGAATTGTTAACCTTGTGAACTTGTTCTTCATTAGCTCCGGTGATTGGCTCCGGATGACCATCATTATCGAACCAAAGCAGCCTATCATCATCTGGATCGCAAGGATCTAAAATTGCGGGAAGTTCTTGGTTATGATCGTCAACGCAGCAAGTTGCCCGGTTTTCTTCATTAAAAATGGGAAAATGACACCCTTTACCGCCCTGAGTTCCTTCAAAATTACGTTTGCTATTGCAGGCTGTACATGCACACCGGTAATTTTCCCAATCAAACGCTAACCACCAATAACCCTCATGGTCTACTCTTTCTTCTACTTTACCCTTTGGACGAAAATGATCGATAGGCATGTCTGAGCGGATTTCCTCAGCCTCGCAATACCAACATTTCCTTTTAAAACTTGCTGGTAGGTTTTCATAAAATGTCCGCCAAACATTCGATGCATTGTTACTTCTGAGGTAAGCTTTCTTATCTTCGAGAGTGTTTTTTCCATTCAACCTTTCAATCGCATTTTCAGCAGATTGCCTCCAAACTTCAGTTAAGCTTTCCTCTACAATTTCTTTGCAAATCCATCGCATCAGCCAGATTCTCTTATTCTGGGATGATATTTCTCAGTTAAATAATCCATATAGTCTGGGTCATCTGTGGATAAGTTAAAGCCAAGCGGTTCAAGACGTTCATTTAATTTTCGAAGTCTCTGTTTCTCCTCCGACGTTAGTGGGGTAGGTTTGCTCGCCAAAAGATTTCTTGCCTCAATATCCTTGGTTGTAGGTTGATCTATTGTAGTTTTTAGACCAAACATTTCACTACGTAATAAGAAGTTAATTCCCATACCTCTGGGACTTTCAGAAGGTTGCGATGCGGCGATCCCGTTCTCTGAACGCTTCATGACTTGCACTTGTTCTTTTTCTAGTTCGGCAATCGCTAAAGGGTGATGCGAAACCATCAACAAATGACTGGCATTTCTATGCGGTACAAACTGGCGCAAAAACTCTAGATACTTAACAGTCCATGCGGGATTTAAGTGTGTATCGGGCTCATCCAATAAGAATAGAGTATCTCTGCCACCAGTAAATTTCAAAAGACCTAGTACCGTTAGTAACTGCTGCTCTCCTTCGCTCAGCTCACGAAACGACAAAGGCTGATCGCTAGATGATACCTGAACTCTCACACTAACTTCTGAAATTATCTCAGATAACAAAGTGCTCTCCAGCATTTTGAAAAACACGTCAGGAGTTAGCCCTCTCGCGAACTCACGCAAAACATCAACATTAGGAAGAAACAGATGAAAAAATTCATTCTTAACGTCGCTACCAGTTAATCCAACGTCCTCTGTTCTGGTGACTTTTATAGGTGCTAAACAATGAGGGTATAAGAGCTCTAAAAATTCTCTGACTACACCTTCAGCTCCCCAAAATAGTTCATCTTTGTTTTTTGTTTGGGTCCAGCTTGGTTTTCTCATAACAAAGTGGACTGAATCCAGACTTTCTATTCCCAAATGTGTCCTGAGAAAGACTTTCTCTTGATCATCTTGTACTGAAAGAAAAAAAGCCAACAATACAAACTGGCTATGAAAAGGTTTTGCGTAAAACAGCGGGCGAATATCACTTTGCAAATCAACTTCACTGTTCAATAATTTTCGATAAAAATTTGCGCGATGTTTCTTGAAATATTTCTCAAGCCTATCGCTGGGTCCAGAATAATATGCAAATACATGATTGGGTAAAAATTCACTATTACCATTTTTACTTCTTTTTACCTTTGAAAAAGGTACCTTCTGATCTCTGTCATCACCCAATTTAGAGACTGTAATCGTGTACTGCTTGGAAGGGATTTTACCAGAGGGATCCGCAACAATTGTTATCCATCTTGTATCTTCTTCTTCTCCCAGCTTGTATTTCAATTCATAGGCAAAATCAGGTGATTCACCCAGGTCTAGATTGCGGAAAATGGATACTAAAGCCTCTAAAACATTAGATTTCCCCGAACCATTACCGCCAATTACCACCGTCATCAGATCGTTCTCATCAAAATCTACTTTGATGTTTTCTAAATTTTTAAAACGTGATTTGATATGTAGATAATCAACCTTCATGTAATCATCCACCTAAGCTAAAATAATCTTTTTTGTTTTCGCGCCAAATCTTGACCGCCCCACTATCAACAGCATGCCGTACATCTAAAAAAACTGTTCAATCTGTTCCGTATCAGCATCATTTGGATATCCAGCAATCGAAAAAAGTTGCTGCGCGGACAGCGGTTGCTCAGATTTACTTAATGCGTCCAACACGGGAATAATCATATTACCACTCTTAAGAATTGTTTTTGTACGAGCAACCTTTTTCTTTGCTTTAAAGCTTTTTTTAAGCTGATCGAGTTCCTCTTTTATGCGTTCAATCAGCATATCTGCTGGTTCATCATCTGGGTCCTGCCATACCAACTCACCGCGAAAAGCTTTTGAAATGATCGACCTCTTAAGCATTGTTAATTCTTGACCGCACTCCCTAACAACAGAAGAAACATGGATCAAAAACTCTTCCATATCTTCAAGCACTTGACTAATATGCAACATTTCTTCTTTTGGCGGAAACGGCATTGTGATTTTTTTAAGCGATGATTGACTAATATTCCTCATCGAGTGTTGTGCACCCGTTGCCATTTCTTCTATCTGTTTGCGCCCAGAAGGTGATTTCAAAAACCATTTCAAATAAATTTTGTATTCGTCAGGTACCTCGAGCCGGAGAATTTTATCACTCAGATAGAGATCCTTTTTGAAATCAGACACAATTAGACATGCTCCTACCAATTCAATTGTATTTGCTCGGCTAAACAACAAATCGCCCTGATGAATTTTAGCGGTCTCATTCAATCTTGAATTGTCAGTTACAGTCTTTGATTCATTTTCATCAAACCGCCCCCAGGTAACAGCACTAACTTTTATGATACCTTTTTCATTTTCTTTAGGGGGACGCTCGACACATCGGAAACTTTTTCCGGACTGGATGTTGTTAATAATGCTACCGATAGCATCAATTTCCCAATTATCATGACTATGGCCTCGCCAATTTTTGGAAAGTTTTCCGCTGAACGCCTGACTGAGCATAGTTTGCCGCAATTGAATCAACAATCTTGGAACGTTGTTCAATACCTCTTCTGCTTTATTTATCTTGGCAAATAAGCGATCTATTTTTTCTGTAATACGCCTCTGTTCATTTAAAGGAGCGATCGGAAACGAAAGTTCACTCGTTTTCTTTGCAGACAACTCAAGAAAGGTTGTACCACTTGCTTTACTTTCTGCATAGGATTTAGAGCTGATAAGGTAATGACGAAGAAAATAGGGATTAATCCCCTCAGGAAGAACAAAACTTTTGAAGCCCTGATTCGTCGAAATTTCATTTCCAGCAACTACACAGTAACCGATAGGTGCTCTGGACGTAAAAAGTAGACTATTTTTAGGAACCAGACGCGCTGAACTGTTATCATAACCCATCTTCGAGAGGTTACGCTTTCCACGTAGTATTGTATCCGTTTTATAGTTTGACAAATCCGCTGGTGTTAACCAAGGAATACCATTCTCGGAATAATTCTCTTTTAGCGTCGAATTTCTTGGGGTGCCGCCGGAAACAATAACAGAAAAAGCAGCAGCCTCTAACCACTTCCAGCTTACAGGAATGTTCCATCTTTTTTCAGCCACTTATGCTCCTTCAGAAGTATTGGAAAGCAATGTTTGTAACTGTTCGATCTCATCCACGGCTGTGTTTAATTCCCCTATAATTTGTGCTGCAATAAGCTCTGGTTCAGGTATATTAAATTCATCGTCAATAATTTCCTCAGACAACCCAATATCCAAATCATCTGACCTGTTTCTGACCTCTTCACGTGTAAACTTTCGAAAACGGGAATTCCCCACCAGATCATACCCGCTTGAACGGTCGCTTCTAATTGCTGTCAAGAAATCTGTAAAAGCAGCTTTTTCAAGACGATTCCCTTTATTAAAAGCAGGCATATTGCTTCTCAAGTCGTACACACCAATATACTTTGTGTTGTTCTGATCTGAGTGGCCACGTTTGAAAAACAAGACATTGGCCTTCACTCCTGCCGCATAAAATATACCTGTTGGCAAACGTAAAATCGTATGAAGATCACACAAATCCATAAGTTCTTGACGTATAACTTTGCCTACGCCTTCCTCAAACAACACATTGTCAGGCAAAACTACAGCAGCTCGTCCACCAGCTTTCAAGCCATTATAAATATGTTGAAGAAAGTCTAGTTGTTTGTTTGAGCTTGGGTGTTTAATACTGGACTTTTGTTTACGAACACTACCAGATTTTGATCCAAAAGGTGGATTGGCAATAATAACGTCCACCTTCTCCTGCAATTCCTGAGCATCATCCGTAAGCCCATCACCGAGTATAATTTTAGTATCCATTCCATGAAGAAATGCATTCATCAGACAGAGGCGGTATGTATTTTTCTCAATTTCACACCCTTCATAATGAGGAGGCAAATCTGCATATGAATTCTCTGTACTATTTTCCCGGATAAACTTATCTGCAGATATTAAGAAACCGCCCGTACCAGTTGCAGGGTCCTGTATCACCTCACCTAATTTTGGTTGGATTACTTCAATAATGACATCAACCAATGCTCTGGGCGTAAAATACTGACCTGCGCCTGCCCGAGAATCTTGAGAGTTTTTAGCGAGCAAGCCTTCATAAATATCACCAAAAGCGTCACTCTTTAATGAGTGCCAGTCTAGCTTATCGATGCGGTCAACAACTGCTTTCAAATTTTCGTCATGATTAAAAACAGTGGTTGGAAACCTATATATCTCCCTGACCCTATCATCAATCGCTTCTTCTCCTAAATGGGTCAGCATAATCTTATAATTACTGAGTATACCGGCCTCGGGCAGAACTATTAAATCATCCCATCGGCGGCCTTTTGGTAGATCAACCTCTGTCCCGGTCTCCTTCGCTATTTTTAGGAACAGTAGATATGTGAGTTCTGACATATATTCATTATAGCCGATGCCATCACCACGTAGGATATTACACATTCCCCAGATCTTTTGAACAATATTATCGACACTCATCTACTTGCTTTGTTTCCGGTTTATAAGTTTAAAGTAACCACTTTTATCTCCCAAGCGAAAAGATAGAATCTTTCAAAAGGCGAATATCGGGTAAGCGTTTGTACGAAACAATTCCCCAATAGATCAAGTCGTCATTCGAAGAAAATGAGTATACATTTCTGCAAAACGTCAAATTAATTCTATGTTTTAGACCATTATTTTAAAACTTACAAAGACACCTCAAGAAGCACCAATTTTAGTCGCGTCATAAGTTTCTTTTTAGTCTCTGAACCCTGCCTCATGTTATAAATAAGAGCAGTATATGCTGCTGATTGGCGGCATGAGTAAGGAGTATGAGTTGAATAGTATTGATGCGTTTAGATTACGATTGGCATATCTGAAAATGACCGATGATATGCAGCCAGATATATATCTGAGTTTGGTAGCCAACAAACAAATTGGGATTACAGGATTTAAACTAAGACTGAAGGACTTCTTTGGTCATTTGGATAGAGTATACCTGGGTCCAAAGTGGCATAAGAAATCGCTTGATGAGCGAACCGACGGAATTGGGTATGTTGAGAAAGTGAAGTCACATATCCATTCGCACTTTGCAATCAGAACAACAGCCAATGCATATCTTTGGAATATGAAAATGAACACTGAGGAAATTTGGAACAAGATTTGTCCATCAGGCACTTATGATGTGCAGATGATTACAGCAAGATGGAGCTTAACTGGCTATAATACGAAGGAGCAAGAATACGACAATTATGATTGGCATGATCAGGTTGTTTATGTCAGAGATTTTGCGACCTAGCTTGCTGGGCGTTAAATCTCGATCTTGTCATGGTCCTTCATGCTTTTGCCACGCTAAGAATGTTGAAGCTCATGATGTTGTCGTTGAACGCAGTGCTTTTGGAACAAGACCTGCAATAGTTCATTATCGCCAGAATAATCATAAAAAAGATAAATCATTTAGTTCCATTTACTCTCATGGTTCAAAGTCAAATGATCTTATGCATTCTCAGATTGGATTAAGTAAAAGATACTTATTCATTAAGCTGGCTAAAAGGATAAAAGATCAAAACTCTTATAATTTGGAAGTGATAAACAAAACTGATTGTTTGATGGGTTTTGCTTTTGGCAAAGCACAGACAAACAGATCATGTTTTGGTTTTGCATGTGGCGTAAGCCAGATGCATCCCTCATCAAGCACTTTCAATCAAAGAACCAACTTCAACTAAAAAAGAAATTTTTCAACTTGGTTGAGATATGATTGGATAGGCATACATAGTCATTTCACCCAATCTCATATCCAGAGCGATCCATGACCCAAACCAAAGAAATCCCATCTATTGTTATTCTTACTGGCGCTGGAATATCAGCTGAAAGTGGACTTGATACATTCCGTGGTACAAAAGCCGATGGTGGTGGTATCTGGGCAGATCATAAAATTGAAGATGTGGCTACACCTGAAGCTTTTGCCAGAGACCCTGTTTTGGTTCATCGCTTCTATAATATGCGCAGAGTTAATCTTCATAATGTGGAACCCAATGCAGCTCATAAAGCATTGGCTCGTTTAGAGAAGGAATTTGCAGGCGATGTTACAGTCGTCACTCAGAATGTTGATGACTTACATGAGCGAGCTGGCTCATCCAAACTCATTCACATGCATGGGGAGTTACGAAAAGTCTGGTGCACGAGCTGTAATAGCAGAATGGCTTGGCAAGATGATCTTTCATTGAAGACTAAATGTCCGTCTTGTGAGTCAAAAGGTTCCCTAAGGCCAGACATAGTTTGGTTTGGAGAAATGCCTTATCAAATGAATGAGATATATTCCCTATTGGAACAGTGTGATCTGTTTGCTTCCATTGGTACAAGTGGCAATGTTTATCCAGCGGCCCAATTTGTACAACATGCATCTCGTCATGGCGCAGAAACCATTGAGCTTAATCTTGAGCCCTCAGCTAATCACAATGATTTTGACAGGCGTTCCTATGGCAAAGCCAGTGAGATCATTCCTGAATGGGTTGATCGATTGCTCAAGTAGCAACAGCGGGCCAAGAACTGAAAATATAATGTTCTCCGTAAAACATTATATTACTGCGTAATTCGTTGAAATCATTGATATTCAGAAAGTGGTCGCTCTTTGGCTCAAAAGGAAACATAACTTTATGCATTAGATCAGTGCAAAAGGTTATATTTGATGAAACAAGCTCGTGTGTTAACGAGAAGTGAGCTCAAGCGTGTATTGGCTGTTTGCTCTACTCATAGACATCATCACAGAAACAGATTGATCATATTACTGAGCCATTATGCGGGTCTGCGGGTGGGAGAAATAGCAAGTCTGGTTTGGGCTGATATATTGGAGGCAGATGGATCAATTAAACACGTATTTTACTTGTCAGCCGAAAATACAAAATCCAACGAAGCGCGAGCCGTTCATTTGAATGAGCTTTTGAGGAAAGAGATCGGCAAATATTCAAAAGCAATTGGAACTGAGTTTGATCAATCAACACTATCCAGTCCAGTAATTGCTTCACAAAAGGGAAAGTCATTTTCCGCCAATAGTCTGTGTCAGTTATTTGGGCGCATATACTTGGAGGCTGGCATTGATGATGCTTCCTCACATAGCGGGCGCAGATGGTTCATCACCCAATTGGCTCACAAAGGTGTATCACCCAAAGTCATCATGGAACTGGCAGGCCATAAGCATCTGGGAACCACTCAGCGATACATTGATGTGAATGAAGGCATGAAAATCAAGGCGGTTTCGCTGCTTTAGTTGCTGCTCTGTTTGTTCAAAAACGTGATATTTCTTTCAATGATTTCAATGCGCAATTTGTCAATTATTTTGGCGATAAGTCTGGTTTATTTTCGATGTTATTCATCCACCCACTCCGAATAACTCAAAACTAATCTCCCATTCCCCATAAATAACAATGCTGCTGGCAAGCATGTTTTTATTTAGGAGAAGCCCAATGCGATATGAAGAATACAAATTGAATAAATTAACACACCACTATTCCCCAAGTCCAAATCCAACCAGTAATTTTAGTGCTAAATCTAATCAAAGCTATATAGCATTGTTGGATATTGCCTATTACGTTTATCGCAAGTTCGGGTTGGTCAAAGATCAGCAACAATTTTCGGAACGTGTTTTGGGTAGAGCACAAAGTTATCTATCCTGCATGAAGGCACGCAAGCGTACACCAAGTCAGCCAGTTCTATTTCACCTACTTCGGGATGCAAAACTTCAATGCAATAGTATTGCTGCGAACCAGCATTTTGGCATGCCCTACGCTGAATCACTAAATCGAGCTCATAAGGAGTTCGCGGGTTTGATTAGAATTATGGAAGAACAATTGGTTACGGATGATTGAGATCTTCCACTTCTACAGGCAAAGCAGACATCACATACAGATTAGCATACTTCTATAACCGGCCCTTATCCGACTTGCATTAGATTTTTGAGTTGCGCACATTTGGGTATTAGTGAGGGATGAGATTACATTAACTTAGATGATAGTGTGTTCATAGGGTTCTGATGGAATGGACGTCCTCGATTGCCATCGATGTGCCATAATTGGTTTGTTTCATCATTATCAGAACCATTCAAAAGGGATCTCTTTGTTTAGGGAACTAAATTGAAAAAGTTTTGTCTCTTTTCTTATTCATCCATTCGGCAAATAAAACCTTAAATCTTACGTTTCTCAAGGGAACATTGAACTTCTAAATCCATCCTCAACACATTTTCGGTATTATACGGTTTAACTTCGGATAAAGGTAACCGTTGCATTACCGATGAGCACATGCACTCCACCGTTTTGCGAGCATCTTCACGCATTTTCTCATAATTCGAGTAGCCAAGTTCTCTGGCAAAACGTGAAAACGTTGCAGGTGAAACACCGCACGCTGAGGCCACAAAGCGCAAAGACCGTGTAGCAACCTCGAGAATGTTATTTGCAACAAAGCGAGCAGTGAGCTTCATCTTCTTACTCAAGTCGGCATATTTTTGATGAATACGATCGACAATATTAACTGTGTGGTCCACGTTACCTCCATGGGACATTAGACATTGGTCAGGCTGTAAGAGCTGTCCCATTTCAACGACAAATATAAACCGAGCAAACCGCATGTCGGGCAATGCGCGCCGCGTTGGGCCCTATCAGAAAATCGGTTACATCTGGTTTATTCGCCCCAATAACAATTAAATTAGCACTCAGTTTATTTGCTGTTTTCAGTACTTCTTGATAGGCGGTTCCCATAAGAATTACATGCTGAACAGAACTGTCATCACCGATTGTATCGCGCACAAATTCGTGCAACGCTTTTTGGGTCTGTTCAACCATTTCATGGCTTTGGGTATCCGCAAAAAAACTACCAACAAAACTGTTTCCATAATCTGGCAGGACTGTCACAACGGCCAACTGCAAACCTTTAAGATCTGCCATAGCTTTTGCAGTTTTCAAAACACGCTCATCAAAGCTTGATTGGGCCAGATCTACTGCGGCAAGAACAACGTTATCCATTTACAGTTTCCAATTCTTCTGGTTTTCTGCGACGGTTTTGCAGAAACGCAATTAATCCAACAAGCATGAGCGCAGGGATATAAAATATCTCCTTTGGCGGTCTGTCAGCCGCAACTTCAATTTCGGCAACTTCCCAATCAAAATCGATACCGAGCTGCTCTGAACTGCCACCAAATGTCAGATTATCGACATAGTATTTGCCATCTTCATTGCGGAACTCAATCCCTGCGGAACGTGACAAGCGAGTGGTTCCATCTTGATTAGCAATGCCGAGGGGAAGCAAATATGTTGCATCGATTAAGTCTCCCTCAAGATTTTCACCGACAAGCCTTATACGCAGATTTGTGTTATCTCCGCTGTCCTTTGCCAGCGTATAAATCTCACCAGCTGGACGGGTCTCAAACTCCGCCGCCATTTGATCTAAAAAGAAGCCTGGCCTGAAGAGTGCCAGCGCTATTAGAACCAACGCGATACTTTCCCAAATTTTTGAGCGCGTGACGAAGTACCCCATCGTGCCTGCAGCAAAAAGCAGCATTGCAACAGACGCCATAATAAACACAAAGACCGCCTGTATTGGGCCAACATCAATCAATAAGAGATCCGTATTGAACACAAACAGGAACGGTAACAATGCGGTTCGGCTGGAATAGAAGAAAGCTTGAACTCCGGTCCGCATGGGATCAGCACCTGAGATCGCGGAAGCTGCAAAAAACGCTAGGCCAACCGGTGGCGTGGTATCAGACATGATGCCGTAATAAAAGACGAACATATGCACAGCAATGAGGGGTACAACAAGTCCACTTTGCGCGCCTAGTTCAACAACAACACCTGCCATAAGTGATGATACCACTATATAGTTCGCAGTGGTTGGCAGCCCCATGCCAAGAATGATTGAGATGAGTGCCACAAAGACCAGCATCAACATAATGTTGCCACCTGACAACAGCTCAACAAATTCAGCCATGACTTGCCCAACACCTGTTAACGTAACAGACCCAACGATCAACCCCGCAACACCCATAGCAGCAGCTAAGCCGATCATGTTACGGGCTCCAGACACTAGCCCTTCGCAAATGTCATCAAAACCATCATTCAGCGCGGCAAGCATTCTGTTCTGACCACGAAAATATGCCTTCAATGGTTTTTGCGTTAGCAGTATAAACAGCATTACCATGGTGGTCCAAAATGCCGATAGTCCAGGCGATTTGCGCTCGATGATTAGCATATACATCAAAATGAAAAGAGGTAGCAGATAGTGAATCCCTGTTTTGAAAATCTCGCGCGCAGGAGGCAAGTTATCCAAAGAGGAAACATTCGGTTCAAGATCATCCACCGAAGCCGCATATCGGACAGCTGCAATATAGGCGATCAGTATTATAACAATTAAGATTGGGACTGAAAAAGCGCCAACTATTGCTTCAAGCCCATCGACGGCAATTCCAGCGAAATATAATGAACCACCAGCTGCAACTATGGATGTTGCAATGATCATTGTGGCACCGAGTATAACTTTTAACGGATGAGTTGTTGAAGTTCCATTCATGCCAAGCTTTAACGCCTCAAGGTGGACGATATAAACTAGAGCGATGTAGGAAATAGCCGCAGGAATGATCGCAGCTTTTACAACTGTTATATAAGAGACGCCAACATATTCAGCCATCAAAAAGGCAACGGCGCCCATGACGGGAGGTGTTAAAACGCCATTAATTGACGACGACACTTCAATCGCGCCCGCTTTAACAGGCGAGAACCCAACCTTCTTCATCAAGGGGATTGTAAAGGTTCCTGTTGTCACCACATTTGCAATGGAAGATCCTGAAACCAAACCTGTTGCTGCGGAAGCAATCACTGCAGCTTTAGCTGGCCCGCCGCGTAAGTGACCAAGACCAGCAAACGCTAGTTGGAGGAAATAATTACCCGCCCCTGCTTGATTTAATAAAGCACCAAAAAGCACAAATAAGAAGACAAACCCTGATGATACGCCAAGCGCAACGCCAAACACCCCTTCCGAGGTGAGCCACATATGGCTCATGGCCTTTTCAAAACTGGCACCCTTCCATCTTATAACATCAGGTAGGCCATCCCAGGCGCCGAAAAACACATACGCTAAGAAGAATAAAGCTGCGCCCATAAGCGGGAAGCCTAACGAACGCCGAGCTGCTTCTAACAGCATTATAAGCCCGATGCCAGCGATGGTCACATCGGTTATATTTGGTTGGCCTGTTCGAACAGATACACCTAAATAATCCCACCATAAATATGACGCTGTGACTGCACCCAATGCCGCAGCAGCCCAAGTCAAAAGCGGTATTTTATCTCGAGGACCGGACTTAAATGCTGGAAAAGAAAGAAATGCCAAAAACACTGCAAAACCAAGATGTATGGCCCGAGTTTGTGTATCATTCCAAAGACCTACACGAAAAATAAAAGGTAACGGGGAAGCGATCCACAACTGGAAAAGTGACCAAACAAGCGGGATGTAGAACAGAGTATTCATCGAGAACTTGTCTTTGGGTGCTCTTGCACCTGTATCAGACTCGACAATGATATCCGCTAAACTGCGTTCAGTTTCGCCCTTGCTGTCTCCTTCTGGTGCTTTACTATCTGCACTCATGCCCATTATTCCCTTTTGGTTCGCCTATCCCCCCAGCGGAAAACACGCCCCAAATTGGGACGTGTCGTTGTTAAAGGTGGAAGTTACATCCACTTACGTTCTTTATAGTACTTCAGAGCGCCCGGGTGCAGATCAGCAGACAAAGCCTTAGTAATCATGTCCGCTTCGGTCAGATTGTTAAACGCAGGGTGCAACTTTTTGAAATCTTCGAAATTATCAAAAACAGCTTTCGTCACGGCATAAACAATGTCTTCAGGTGTATCGATTGATGTCACAAAGGTTCCCCGCGTTCCCCATGAAACAATATCATCTGGATTGCCTGGATAGATTCCGCCGGGGATGGTGGCCGCTGCATATGCAGGGTTACCATCAAGCACTTTAAATGTGCCTGTGTCTGTCATATCCATCAATTTGATATCACAAGTGGACGTCGCTTCCATGGTGGACCCGTTTGGAATACCCGCTGCCCAAACCGCTGCATCAATTTTTCCATCACACAAGGCCGCTGATTGCTCCGATGACTTCAATTCAGATGCGATACCTAAATCTTCCATGCTAAGACCAGCTGCAGGAATTAATACTTCCGCTAAAGTACGTTGACCTGATCCTGGGTTTCCGATGTTAACGCGCTTATCTGTGAAATCGACTACTTTTTCAATGCCAGCATCGGCTCGCACCATAATATGCAAAGGTTCTGGGTGAACTGCAAATACGGCACGAAGCCCTTCAAATGCATCATCTTTAAAATCACCTGAACCGGAGATTGCGTCACTTTGTACGTTGGACTGAACCATGCCAAAATCCAACTCACCCTGGCGTATGGTACGCGTGTTGTAAACTGAACCACCTGTTGATTCCACCGAACAACGGATGCCATGAGTTTTTCGATCTTTGTTGACCAAACGACAGATGGCGCCACCTGCTGGATAATAGACCCCAGTCACCCCGCCTGTTCCAATAGTAACAAACGATTCCTGGGCAATGGCAGCACTACCGGCGAATGTGATCGCAGCAGCAGCACCTGTGATGTAACAAGCAAGTTTCATTGAACTGGTTCCCTTTTATGAATGATTATTTCGGCAACATGCCTCATTCACAGACTGCTCCACTTTGAAACCCCTTGTCATCTAATAACTAATGTTTTTTTCCTTCCCAAAAACGATCGTGCTCTTGACGAAGTTCTTCATAAGAATCAATTCGCGCTTGTCCTTGCGCGCCAGTCTTATGCATTAACACGGCAAGCAGGGCATCAATCACAGCGGTCACACCTGAATAACTGGCGAAATAATGAGTGCTCATAGCCGACGCAATAAGTGTGTATTCTGGCTTTAAATCGGGAGCTACAATTTCAGAATCTGTAATAAGAACGATTTTGACACCCCGGTTTTGTGCGAACCGACAAGCTTCAAGAGTTTCTTGCGAATAAGGTGCAGTGGTAATACCAATTAAAACATCGCCTGGCTGTGATCTATTTAGATCATCAATTGTACTGCTCACATGTGAGGGGATTATTTGTAATGTATCCAATACCATGCGGCCGGCATAGTTTAAGTAATAAGCAATGGAATAGCTTGCCCGCACAGCCATTACATACACCCTACGAGTACCAATCATAAGATCTGCCACCTGCTCTAAAGTTTCAGGTGATAAACGTTCCATCGTCCGGCGCACGACAGCCAGCGCATTTAAAGTCGCGTCAGCTTGGATTTGCCCGATTTCTCCTTTGGTGGCCAACTCATCCAACCATTCCGGACGCTCAAGAGCGCCAACGGACGCAACAAGAGAATCGCGAAACGGCTCTCTAAAGCTTTCATAACTGTCAAAACCAAGACGCTCCGCCATACGAAACAGTGTATATGTACTCACACCAGACTTGCGCGAAGTGACGCGAATTACATCAAGCCCAAAGTCCGCTTGATTGTCCAAAATATACTTTGCAACGACCTTCATACGCGGACTTAATGAACTCAAATTTTCTTTGATTTTCGAAATAGTCTTATTTTTCAGTGTGTTATCCATGATATTCCACCGTTCAAAATGTCGCCTAAAAATAACAAATGTTATTTTTCAAAACTATTGACATCATTAGTTATTATTGGTTCTGGATATGAATATCAAGTGTGCTTCGTGATGACTTTGTTTTTGCGAAGACAATTCAGCTGACACATTGTCCAGCGTAACAGCCTAAGGAAACAAGATGACCACACATGCGCGAATTATTGTAATCGGTGGGGGGATAGTTGGTGTTTCAACGCTCTATCATTTGGCTAAAGCTGGTGAAAAGAATGCACTTTTACTTGAGCGGCGTGAATTGACCGCCGGCGCAACATGGCATGCAGCTGGCAACGTTCACACACAATCTGCTTATGCAAACTTGTCGGCGCTTCAAGCATATTCCCTACGTCTATATGATAATTTAGCAGATGAAGTTGGACAAGAAGTTAGCAGTCACATCGTTGGTGGCTTCTTTCTAGCGCAAACGAATGCCCGCATGGAGGAATTCAAACACCTGGCAGGTAAATTTCGTGCACTGGGTCTTGAATATGATTTGGTAACGCCCGCAGAAATTAAAAATAAATATCCTTTACTTAATGTATCTGACCTTGAAGGCGGCGCTTGGGACCCAGAGGAAGGATATGTAGATCCCTACTCCGTCACAATGGGATTAGCCGCAGGTGCGCGAAAATATGGCGGCAAGATTAAACGAGATTGCCAAATTGATAGTATCACACGTTTGCCATCAGGACATTGGCGCTTAACTGCTGGCGAAGAAGTTTTCGAATGCGAAATCATCGTAAACTGCGCTGGTTTTTGGGCAGATGAAGTCGCGCGCATGGCTGGAACTCGGCTACCGATCACAAATATGGAACATCAGTATCTCATCACGGAAGCTATGCCATCGGTACAAGCGCTTGACGAAGAATTGCCAATGATCCGTGATACCGACAGTCAGTATTATCTGCGTCAAGAGGGTGAAGGCCTGCTTTTAGGACCATGGGAACAAGATTGCCGCTTGGCTTGGCAACAAAGCGCAGGGCGCGCACCATGGAATTTTGGACAAGAGTTATTTCAAGATGACTGGGACCGATTAGAAGATGGATTAGGCGCGATTTTCCATCGCATCCCCGACCTTGCCACCAGTGGTATTAAACGTGGTGTGAACGGTGCGATTAGCTTCGCTCCTGATGGTAGGCCAATAATTGGTCCAATGCCTGGTGTACCAGGTTTCTTCGTTGCCTGCGGCTTCCTTGGCGGGATTGCGCAAGCGGGTGGAATTGGACTGGCGATGAGCCAATGGATACTGGAGGGAGAGAGCGAGCTAGATCTCCACTTCATTGATGTCGCACGTTTTGGAGATTGGACAACTCGAGAGTTTGCGCGAGAGCGCACGCATGAAATATTGCCGTTGCGATATGAGATTATATATCCGGGCATTGAACGCGAAACAGGACGACCGCTCAAAACCACGCCAATATATAGTGATTTGCTCGCTCATGGCGCCGTCATGGGGCAAGCGTATGGTTGGGAGCGACCGCTTTGGTATGCACCTGAGGGCGTTGAACCAAAAGACGAACCTAGCTTTGACCGACCAAATTGGTGGGAACATGTTGGCAATGAAGCCAAAGCCATGGCCAAAGGCTGTGGGCTGAGTGAGATGTCATCATATGGTAAGTTTCGCGTTTCAGGTCCAGATGCTGAAGAATTTCTCAACTATATTGGTTCTGCCAAAGTGCCAATAAAAGCTGGGCGCATGGCTTTATCATTGCTGCTTAATGAACGTGGCGGCATTGTCGGAGACGTAACAATTGCCAATTCAGGAGATGGCAGTTTTTACCTTGTGGGTGCGACGCTCGGTGTTGCGTTGTATCAACGTTGGATGAATGATCACGCAGAAGATTATAATGTCTTCATTGAGAACATAACCGATCAAATGGCTGCAATTGGTATTGCTGGTCCAAAATCACGTGCGCTGTTAAATGTGTTATCTGATGATGCCTTTGATAATTTTCCATTTATGGCATCAAGGGAAGTTGAAATTGGTCGCGTGCGCTGCACAGCCATGCGCGTTTCATTCTCAGGCGAATTGGGCTGGGAGTTACATTGCCCCATGCTAAACCAAAAAGCACTCTTTGATACCGTTATGAAAGCAGGTTCTGATCATGACCTTATTCTCCTTGGTGGCCGTGCGATGGGAATGCTCCGCTTAGAGAAAGGTTATCGCAGCTGGGGACATGAAATGACCACTGAAATTACCCCACATGCAGCTGGGTTGGATCGGTTTTGCTCAAAGAGCAAATCCTATATTGGCCGTGCGGTAGTAGATTCGGAACGAGAGATACCACCTTTAAAAACTTTGGTGACGCTACAGATCGATGCTAACGCACCGCCATGCTGGGGTACAGAACCAGTTTCAAAAGACGGCGATCTTTTGGGGTATGTCACTTCAGGGGGCATGGGATGGCGCACCGGAAAAATGCTGGCTGTTGCGTGGATAAAAAGACGAGCCATAAAAGTGGGCGATCAATTGGATATACAAATCCTAACCAACAATTACGTGGCTACCGTTGTAGCCGATTCCGTTTACGATGCAGAAAACGCCAAGCTTTTAGGCTAAGACTTTGTATTTTCAGATTATCTTTTTACCCCGTGAATACAGCGAAAAGTTATTTTAACCTTGAACGCAGATGCTCCGCTTTGCGAACATCAAGCGGCTATATAATGTTAATAACTGCATTGTCTGTTTGGTAGAAGTTCCCAAGATTTCTAACAATTTAATTGAGAAGGGATGCGAAAATTATGAAAATCACGATTTATGGAAAGGCGGAAACGCCTATCAGAATAAGTTGGAAAAATTGTAGCCCGAAAACAAGTTAAGTTGTGATGTTTAAAACTGCGTTTTCGATGGCAGAAATTGATTGGCGAATATCATCTGATGTGGTGCGGTGATTAACAAGGGCAGCACGAAGGCAAGGTCTGTCTTTAATGATCCTCGTGGAGAATACAGCATCGCCGTTGAGTTGAAGTTTAGCCGCTATCGCATTCACATCTCCATTTTTGATGTAGAAACAGCATATATTAGCACATTATTGAAAATCGTCTCGCATAAATTCAATGTCCGCTTCTGGCACATTTTCCTCATCAGTCCACTTTTTCTATACATCCGCTTTAGATTGCCAAGCAGAAACACACTCACCTTTTCCCTATCCTAATTTACTTCGTAATCTCGGTTGGATTTCCTTTGACTGAGATCATAAGTGGCATTGTGATTGAAGCTTTAAATGGTAAGCCATTGATGTGGAATTTTATGGCGGCAATGGATTGATGGTTTTCAAGAAGCTCGAACTCAAACTGAATACGATAATCTAGTGCCAGTTGGATGAGCTGATTGATTTGCTTCATTTCAAAGAAACGTTGTTTATCGAAGTTGGGCTGTACGGCGGATTGTTTTGTTGTCATGAATGTACCCAAGGTTCGTCTTTCAGCTGGTTCATTTGGAAAGACGAGTTCAAGTTTATCGTCGCGGGTTTCAAGGGCAAATATAGATTGGAAGCTCTTGCGCATGAACTGCGGTCTGTCTGCAAAGTCTGATTTCCATTTGCTCAAGCTGTCGAGAATACTAGCTTCTAATTTGTAATGCCCTATGGATTGGAATGAACTATCAATTGTGCGCCAGTTTGCAAGGTCAGAATAGTCTGTAAATATTAGCGGATGTTCTTTGGGGTTGGTTGATATTGCTGCAATATTATTGGCTTTCCGTCTCAAGGACCAATCACTTTCGAGGAATGTTTTGCTGAAATTACTCGCATCCATATCTTTGATCATGAATTTGCGATTGGAAAACCGTACTTGTTTCTCAAATGGAAACTCAAACTCCAAATAGGGTGTACTTGGATGGGTCGTGAGCGAGCTAGCAGTGAGTTTGTTCTTTACCTGTCTGAAGTTCAGAAGGTTGAGCATCAGAAACTTGTTTGTTTTTGGAGTATTGCCCTGTTTGATCTGATCGATGAGCTTGGCTTTACGCATATCTTCAAAATCTCTTTGTCTGTTTAATGCTCGAACATAATCATCAACCTGTTGCTGATCTGGATTATCAGGCAATGTTGGTCGTTGTGCTGCGCTTGCAGCTTTCTCCCATGAATTGATTGTTGCTATGTTGGGAATGAAACGCCGGAACAGATCACAGCAGACATAGAGCGGATATAGATTTTTATCTTTCAGTTTTTGTCTGGCATATTTGGCTTCGTCAGGCACAAGACTAATCACCTTTGACTTGATCTGGTCTTCTGTTTCATTTTCAACAAAGCCAACCACATCGAAGCCAGAGCTGTTGAGCTTTATAATGGCTGTTGCAAATTCTGTTTTGATATCAGGTTTTGGAAGATCAGTTGTAAACTTCGCAGATGGAAGCGTTGCCTGATTCAGAAGTTCTTTGCTGGCTCGGTCAAACCTAGCATTCGTGTCCTCCACATAACGGTCTAGAGGATCAAACCTAGCTTGAGACACCGCTTCCTGATAAACATCATCAAGCGTTTTTTCTTCGAGTAATTCACATAGCTTTTGTGAGGAAAGTCTGCCGTCAAACGCATATCTTAGAACTGCTCGATATTTTGAAAGAGTTGGTGCGGAATGAACATCAAACCCTTTGTCATCGATCTGATTGAACGCAACACTGACAAGTCCATGGAAAATGTTACCTTCGCATTTTAACGACCAGCGTTCTTCGTGATAGACGAGAAAATCCTTGAGCAACTGCCAATCATCTTCATGTTCGATGTTATTGCTCTCAAATTCATATCCCATTTCAAGGGTCAGGCTTAAAGCATCATGAATTTTTTTGTTCGAAGATTTGAGCAGTTTTTGAGATGAATGAACTGCTTGTTCGATCCTGTCCAGCTTCGCATCGAACTGTTTAAAACGGTGATCTTGATTGTGGTCGTGATCAATGTCGGTCTGCATATTCATCTTCCAAATACTCCTTCAAGAGCGAGGGCATCGAGTTTGGCTTCGTGATCATCAATGATGGACATCGGGCTTTCATGTTTGAAGATCATTTCCAAATAATGATCAAGAAACTGAATGGACACCGGTCTTTGAGAGGCGTGTTTGTCATCTAGATACCGATAGGCATGACGAAAGCCTTCGATCATGGCTTGGGTATTATGGTGGGTAAGCAGTGCCTGTTGAACAGCAGATGGGACACGCTTGCCAGTTTCTGGGTCTTTATTTGTAGCAACAAGATGTTGAAGCTGAAGCAAATGGGCGAGTGTTGAATGAGAGAGGACACGATGTTCGCCCTGCTCTACCCAATCAGTCGCAAGATGTTTAATTGGCCGTTCTGAGTTTTCATACTTTTTGAGATTTGTGGGTGCAGTATGAAAGCTCCATCTATCCGGCGCAAAGTCATAGCCCGCAACTGCACGATAGCCGTTAGACACACCATCAGTGGGACTTTTGGAATCAAAAGTCAGTTGAACATTTGAGGCATCGGTGTGTTGGCGTAATTTCCTTTGGATGTTTGTCAGCGCCACAGATACTTTCAGCGTGGATACGCCCAGGAAGTGAATCCATTGATTGGGCCTTAATAATCCATCATCACGCATCTGTATTAGACGACGGAGTGTCATGGATAGCTGTACTGAATGTTTGCCAGCAAAGGCCCATCCCTCAAACGGAAAGCATTTGACATTCTGATACCAATAATGGCTTTCTTCTTCATTCCGACCTTGAAGCACATTCAGAAGATTGGTTTTACCTGGTACACGATGTTCTGCAAAATATTCATTGTTCTGCTTTGTCCGAATAAGACTTCCCATATAGCCAGTTGAAAAACCTGCTTTGATAGCTTCAGCTTCTACATCAATCCCTTCCTGGATAAGCCTTTCAACATGCGGCACCATGGCTCCAGTGCTGATACCACCCGTTGGAAAGTCCAGGATCATGGATTGATCAGCAATGCGTTCGAGCCATCTCAGCATTCGTTCGGGCGTGCTATCAGCTTCAAACGGAATAGTCTGCTGCTGGATTTGGAACCCCCCGCTGTCACCCAGGACAACAACGCGTTCATCTCTTGGTGTCTGCGTAACCCAATTATCTTTATCCGCTTTACTCTGTGTATCAGCCCCCTGTCCACCACTAAACAGAACCCAAGGATAAAAACATAATCTTGAATTGGGATTGATGAACTTCAGATCATCAGCCTTCAACGAATAAGGTGTATCCTTCAGCAGTACATGAAACGGGTCTAATGTCGGATCGCATTTTTTAATGGCTTCTTGCTGCTGCTTTGCAAGCCTTGCAACATTATTGATATAGCCGTCACTTAAAGCAGGTGTATAAAGCGCAATATTTTGGAAGGCCGCCATTTTGGAATAATCCCAAACTTTCCAATCTTCCTGATAAAGCTGCTCATAATAGTCAAATGCTGCTCGCATCTCCTCTTCCGTTTCCATCTCGCTAAAGGGTCGCGGTGCATCGCTTTGAAACTTACTTTCTGAAGAGTTCGGCATATAGCTTTCCTCCATCGAAGTATTTCTTGCCAATCTTCAACGCCATCTGATGAATATTTTGGGGCTGATAAACAGATTGGACATTGAGAATGTGAGCAGCAAGAGCGGGTGCGAACTTACTGACGTTCTTTAAACTGCTGGTCCAGATAGATGGGTAACAAAAGGAAGGGTAAATCTCTTCATAAGACAAACGCATTGGGACAATTGGAACCGCACCACACAACATGGCTTCATAAGTTCCAATTCCCAATGTTTCCTGTTTGCTGGCGGAGAAGCACACAAGGCTTTGACCTAAAAGATTATGATATTCTGTTTTTGTCCTTGGTTTAGACTGTGCAAAGACAATCTTGTAAGTTCCAAGAAGCGGTCTCAGAATGTCAACTGCTTGCCATTGCTTCTCATCTGACATCCTGTGCGGAAAGATGAGAAGGTCCTTATTGTGTGTTTGATGTCGATCTTTCAAAAGACGTGGCAAATATTCCATTGGCCAGCCAACCACTTTGGCTTCACCATTATCCTTGAGCCTCAGAGTTCTTAGAAACAGCTTCTTGTGGAACTCAGTTGCAAAGTAACTTTGATCAGCTGCTTCAAAGATCGAACGTTCGAACGCGTAGCTCCATCTCGTGTTTGAGGCCTTCTGCGCCAGCAAATCATGCTTGTCGTAGCTACCTGCATGCCACATCACATCTATGCTGAGATCAAGATCAAGTAGATCTGACATGTAGCGGCAGTTAATCACCCCAGGATGCCAGGCATCCGTAAATAGAACCCTGTCGCCTTTCTTCACCCTGCCCTTATCCACGTTGATGGCAAAGGCAGACACTTGATAGGATTTATAGACATTAGTTTCTGCAAAATTTAAAAACGCACCTTTGGGCAGGTTCCCACTTGTAGAAACAGTATCGACAACTTCAATGTGCCAATGCTTCAAATTCTTATGGAAGCGATAGCTCTCCAACTGCTTTGGCAGATATTTCTGCCATTCCCCCGTATAGCGTTGCTCATGCGGTTCAATATCAAATATCCAAAGTGTAGGCATTAGGCGGCCTCCACTTCATTGCGATAATATCTCTGAAGCAAAGAACCAGTGAGCAAAGCACTTACGATATTTACAATAATCAAAAAAATGAAAGCAGTGGTGCTAAATGGTGCAAAATTATAAAAGTACACGGAGGTCCATATGAGCGGGCAAACAAGACAAGCTATTATGATATGGTTCCAGTAGCCTGATTTAGTGAACCGAAACAAATTTATCAGGATCACTTCATCTATTATAAGAACCACTCCCAACATAGGGCCGTGCACAGTTTCAAATAATAACTGACTGAAAAGTGCGCCACCAAGTATTACAGACTCAAAACTGGGATGACTTTTAGGATTTCCAAATTCCCGCAGAACCAAGAACACACCGTATAACATCATTGCTGGGAATATATTTACTTCATCGATTTTCAGCATGGGTAGGCTGACATTTATACCAATGACAAAAACGAAAGAAATTATATAAATGAGGCTCCATTGAAGAATATAACTCATGCTGCCACCTCACCTTCTTTGGCAGCTCTCTTGCGCAGAATAACCCAGAAGGTAACTGCCCCAATCATTTTAGCTAAGGTCACAAGCACAAAGTTGACCATATCTAAATGTCCAACCATCTGCAGGAAAACAATTGTATCAACAGGGACTGCTAGGGCGGATGAATATAGTATCCGTGTAGCAAGTGGTTTCTTTGTGTAAGTGAAGACTGCCCAATCAACAGCTTCAGAAATAAAGAACGCTGTGACGCTGGCAATCGCCACAACGGGCGCTGCCATAATGTAACTGATGCCACCAGCAACCAGCATGGCGACAAACACCCAATGGCCAATCTCGGTTTGTGAATAATCTCGAAACACAAACACAAACCCTACCACCAGCATCACAGGTGGAAACATCGTGCCAAAGATTGGCACCATTGGGATGGAAACAAATAGAATATTAATGAGAACGACCATGCCTATGTAAGCAGTCGTCCAAAATCCTTTAGGCATAAGAACCCCTCCGTTCATTTAAAGACGAAGCAGAACCTGTCAGATTAATTTTGATTTGTGCGCACGATTATGAGTGAGTGGGCTATACATTTTGAGGTAGAGCCACTACCGCAAATGAGTGAAAGGGCTCACTCAAATGAGGTAGGAAAAAAACTTTCGGCACCGAAAAAATAAAAAAACTTTCGGCGCCGAAAGTTTTTCTCAATCGGTGTTTTATGGGCTCAGAAACGCAGTTTTGCGGTATTGAGATCAAAGCAAAATTCAATATTGAGCAGCTTGGTTATTTGACGGACAATCTCCAAGCCAAATCCTGCTTCCCCTGATGGATCATCATCGCTTGTTACTTGGTCATTGACGATAATGGTGATCTTTCCATCTATATGTTCTGCGCTCAACCGAACAACATCCTCATGCTTACTAAGACGAATAGAATTTTGAATTAGGTTGGCTATGGCTTCTAAAACAAGATGCTCATCAGAAACCAATTTCAAATCCGTGGTTTGGATATTAAGTTTGATATCTTTGTTGGTTCTTTCAAACGCGAACATCTGATCGATTTTATCAAACACAGATTGGATGGCGAATGTCTCATTGACGGGCTTTACTTTACCAGCTTCACGTTTTGCATAATCCAAAATACGCTGTGTTATATTCAAAGCTGTTTGGCCCATTAGCACAGCTTGTTCGAGTGGGGCTTTCAGTTTCTCTTGGCTATTACCGGCTTCCAGACCGTGAAGCATATGATTGAGCGCATAAAGCGGTTGGCGAACATCATGACCAATAGAACGAACGAGATGCTTTTGAAACTGAAAGGCCTTTTGCAGTTGATCCGTGCGTTGCGCTACAAGTGCCTCTAATTCTTCTTCATGGAGCCGAATGGCAGCAATGGCTCTGTTGCGGTCTGATATGGCCCCACCAATCATGAGACAAACAAAACCACTGATCAAAAGAAGAAACTGTAATGATATGCGTTCGCCTTCAAACCCGAATAATGTTGCCACAGGGGGTGTCAGCAATGCTGTTATTCCAATTGCGGTTGCGGCTTCTGGAATGCCGCCGCGAACTGCAAAGACAATAGGTGGCAAGACAACGACAAACCAGAGTGATTGAAGAGTAGGATAATCTTCAGACAGGCCGAACGCCACATACATGGCAATCAGAATAGTTACCACTTGCATCAGCAGCTTGTTGGCGGTTGGAAAATAATAGGTCTTTTGCTCTTGAGATTTGAATAGTGACAGAAGAATGGGAACGAGCAGCGGCGGGACAATGATGGCCGCGATACCATCCCCAATCATCCAAGGCAGAACTATATCTTTGGCTAAATCCCAATCAAAACTACCCATAGCCACATGAAGTGACACGCCACTTGTTGCGCCTAAAACCGCCGCAATCAGAGTGACGATGATCACTTTCAACTGGTCTGGAAGATTGTAAACAGGGAACTGGATCCTGAAAGTAAATCTCAGGATTAGTCCTGCACCTGCATAAACGACAAATAACCTTGTGCCATGAAACAGATGATCAGGCACACTCGTATATTCAACATCCAATAGGGAAGAAACAAATGGAACAGCTAGCAGCCAGTTTGCTATTAATGGTGCTAGGACAAATCGTAAAGGAACGGCTATTGCAATTGATAATGTAATCCCCGCAGGCAAATACCAAAGACTGGAATAGGTCCCGAGGAAACTGAACAGGCTGGCACTTTTAAAAGCAGCGAGCCAAAGAACAACGAGACCCAAAAAGACAGGAGCATCAAATTTTTTATATTGAAATATATGCATCATTGCGCGAAGTTACTTTCAAACACACGCTTTAATCAACCAAAGAATTTTACACCATGAAACGCGTTCTATTTGTCGATGATCACATTATGATCGGTCAATCACTGGCTTACCTTATGCAGGAAATAGATGATGAGATAGATGTTCATGCAGTTGATTCAGTGGAACATGCACTAAATGAGATGAAGGATGGACATCCATATGATCTCATCCTGCTTGATTATGATATGCCAGTGATCAATGGCTTGCAGGGTCTTAAGTTGATCAAGCAATCCAATCCAGATCAAATGGTGGCCATGATATCAGGATTGTCCGACACCTATCTTGTACGCAATGCTCTGCGAAACGGCGCTATGGGTTGGATCCATAAATCCATCTCAGGCAAATCATTGGCTCAAGCTATTCATCTGATTTGCGATGGTGTGGAATTTATCCCAAGTGATATTAGACATGCCTTGAAAGAACATTCAGAAAAATGGGCAGATATATCGGAAAAAGAATATGATATTGCAGAGCTGATGTGTGAAGGACATTCCGATAAAGTCATTGCAGATATGCTTGATCTGTCCCCACATACGATCCGAACGCATGTCAAATCGATCTATAAGAAAACGAACGTCGATAACAGAACCAAGTTTGCATTGAAGTTCAGAGAACTTGAAGCTTGATATCAACCCAATCATGATCAGCCTCACTCCATAAAAAATACTTCTTTTCTGAACGATATTTGTTGCTCATTTATCTGTCTCCATCAAACCAAGGAGATAAAGATGAGTGAAATAATTGCACTTAAACAGGCGAATATAGACCGACATATTGAGATCAGCTTTCAACGGGAAATCATCCACCAATTGGATGGCGCTGATGAAGATCCAAAGCTGGCAACAGGCGGCGGTGATGATGTGTCGTTTCTGGCTAATTTGCATCGACACAATGTGCACTTCTTTGTTCGAGTGAATGTCCTTCACGCAGATCGGGAGATTGAATTCTTCCAGTTAAAACGTTTTTGCCAATCTGTGTTTCCAGGTGACACACATAATGTGGGTTCATCAAGCATGGAACAGCTTGCAGAAAAGCTATTGTTGAAATTGATCCAGCGTCATCCCAATCGAGATTGGGAAGTGCGTGTTCTTGAGGATAATGAAAATGGCGCTGTGGTGCGCTATGAGGATAGCTGAATCCAATTTCAGCTTATTCATATACATAGAAGCTGCCAAACGCATGTAGCAGCTTCTATAGGGGTCTTAGGGTAAATAGCGGCGGTTTGATTTTAGTAAGTTGAATGTTGCTGTGACTTAACTCACCTAACCCCATATGATCCAAACGCTGGCAGCAAAGATAACCAGTGCGCTTGTGCTAATCATGCTGCCGGTTCTGAAATGAAAGATCATAAAACGCGTGATGAAACCAATGGATTTAAATGCAAGCACGAAAACACACGTGCTTGCGATAAAGATAAGCGCCATTCCCATTAGCTGGACTTTGCAGATTTGGAAGCTGATGGCTGCACGGCGGGTTTCATGTTTTTGCCAAATGGCTTGCGCTCTGAGATGATCTTCTCAAGCTGCGCATCAAGTTCACCTGCAATCACTGCTGCTCGGATAGTTTCTAATGTTCCTGCAAGCTGCTCAATACCGCCGACTTCAATGGATGTATGTTTGTCATCCAATGGAATAATCTTGTTGCCATCCTTTAGTGTAATCATTAATGCACCATGAGCATTGGCCCACCACCATTTTTTTACAGCTCGGCTTTGCGTAATCTGTTCCCGCTCACCCGTTTCTTTATTGGTCACCCAGCGTTTAACGTCCGTTGTATGTTCCAGCCCTTCGCTTGCTGCTTCAGCCGCAACTATTTGCTGATCCAGCTTCTGCATCAGCTTGATACGTTTACGGGCTAATGGTGTCAGTGGCTGATTAGGTGTTGTGGTTGTCAGTGTAAGTTTGGAAAGATTGGACATATTGTGACCTCATATTATCGTTGAATATCTGTAGAGGTCACGACCATCTAAAGCCGTTCCATTCAAAGAGCGACCTTTCTTTTGAAAGAAACTAAGAAAGGTCATGGTAGGAGGAGAAAGATCAGCTCAATGGCTGTGATTTAGATATGACAAGAACAAGCTGTTTGATCTGTTTCTTGATCTTGGGATGATCAATTTTGTCCAATGCTGCTGCCACGTCCAGAGCAGCTTGGCTATAAGATAGGATTGATGAAGCTTCTTTCTGATGGCAACAGCCTTCAAAGAAACTGGCCACGCCAATCTCGAAAAATTGTGAAATCTCAAATAACTTACTGGCAGATATACGATTAGCACCCTTTTCGTATTTTTGAACTTGCTGAAACGTCAGCCCTAACACCTCCGCCAGTTGCGTTTGTGAATATCCGCGTTGCTGTCTGAGGGTTCTAAGGTTTGCACCAACACGGATGTCCACTGGATGCGGTTCTTTAGATGTCATTCTATTTTCCTTTGATTGAATTAGCCCGGCAAACATTTGGGCAAGCACACCATGAAAAGCGATAAAAACTTCTTATGGGGAGACAAACCCCTGCCTCAGCAAACAAAACACGCGCAGCTCAATGAGGAAGGCGCGTGTCTCTGTCACTTCAAGGCATCACATAATGGAACGTCGTAAGAACCAGATGTGCCTTGGCGATATCTGAGATAAAACCTCAGAAGAAAATCTTATTGATTGGCTTTCCTTGCCAGCTGATACTCATCGTAGTTGGAATAATGAGAAACGAGCATATGTTGGACATCAGAACATCTTCGATAATTTGGAAATCCGAACTGCTTTGCATCTGCATCACATGCATTGAGTTCAGCATGAAGCCGATTAAGTGCTTCATCCGTTAGAACGTAATCAATCTCGTCATTATTTGCTTGGGACAATGTCACAGCAAACAAAATACCCAATACAACCAGTGCCAATAGTTTCATAATAATCTCCTTTGACCAAAGCTTCGCCGTTGGCAGAAATTCGGTTTTCCACCTCATATACGGCTTATAATATCTAATTGATAAATCGATAGCGTCTTAAAACATAATGGTCAAGCACTTTACACGGCTTTATAAATCAAGTTATGTCAGATCAATTGAAACAAAATATCGGTCTACGTGTGAAAACACTGAGAAACAAACGCGGGCTTACCCAAGCTCAGCTTGCAGAAGCTATTGATAAGACATTTGAAGCCATCTCTAATCTTGAGCGCGGTAAAACTGCACCCAACTTCTCAACACTCAATGATATAGCTAAAGCACTTGAAGTCCCCATGCGTGAGTTCTTCGAAGGCATTGACCCTCAGCTCGATCAAGATCGCCAAACCCTTTTCACCCAACTTAATCTAATTGCATCACAGATGGATGATGAGACACTTGAGCTGTTTCTTAAATTGGGTGAAGTCTTATTGAATGAGAAAAAGTAAGTATAGTTTTCTTCAGCTGACTGCTTCATATCTCAAGAGTAGTTTTTTAACATACAGCTCTTCCACGGCAGGGGACTTGGCTTAAGAGCCGGCCAGAACTTCATATCTTTCAATTATAGCGTTTAAATATTTTGAGAGAAGAATGGAAAATTGCACACCTAGCTACAATCAGCTTAAATACGATTTGAGCTCTACATTAATATCCACCACTTTCTCGGGGCAAATAGATTTTCCTTGCTCTATTAAACGTTTCCCATGCCCATAAGCGCTTGGATTATTAAGCGCATCGACAGGCAATAATTTATTGCCGCGATAATACTAAATGCTTTTTGAAGTGCCGTCATTTGCAACACGTGTAAACGCGCGATCATAGTTATTATTCAAACCCTCAATTTACAATTTCAAATCATATTGATCAGACCAAAACAAAATCTTTGATTCATAGGGTATGTTGTGTCGCATTATATTTTCTGCTTCATTCTTTGCCTGCGCAATCGCATTGCCAGCACTCTCCAATCTTATTTTCTCGCCATTAAAGAGAAAATTAGCACAATCTCCAGCAGTCCATATACTCGAGCCCGTCGTGCGCCCAAATTCATCAACAATAACGCCATTCCTAACTTCTAGGGATAGCATGATACTCAACAGAGAAAACTGAAATCTATGATAAGAGGATCAATCAAAACCGAAACTATAAAAAAGTTGGATCCTTGTTCATCAATTAATATTTCTCATAAATATAGCTTTCAGGACCTAACCAGCCACATTCAATGATAACAGCAGCTGATAAATATTGTAAATTTATACAACTTGCGGCGATGGAATTCGCCTATCTATACTCCGTATGTGAAATGAATATTCGGATTATTTAAATGGTCAGTAAAAACCCAGCCTTCTTAAAAACACCAAACCCAATTGATGTTCATGTAGGCAGGCGTATCAAACTGAGAAGAAATATGCTTAAAGTCAGTCAAGAAAAACTGGGTGATGCCTTAAATGTTACCTTCCAGCAAATACAAAAATACGAGAATGGTAAAAACCGAGTAAGCGCCAGTAAACTTCAGGTGATTGCAGATGTACTCCAAGTCAAAATAGATTTCTTTTTTAAAGATGCCCCCAAAACAAGCGATAAATTATTGGTGGAAGACACAGCTATTGGAGGGGCTGAAAAAGACTACCTTATGTTCATGGCAAGCAAGCAAGGTGTTCAACTTGTGCAAGCATTTGTAAAAATAGATAATCCAAAAATTAGAGACAAGACTCTACAATTCGTAAAAGTGATTTCTGAATCATACAAAAAGTAGTTTCAGTTTTGGTCGACCACTATAAAATAATTAATTTAACAGAAATCAGAACAGCATAATTTTATACGAGTTAAATTGAAGAAGTATCGCATAAATAAATGTCTGTGCGATATAAACAAATCAAGTTGTAATCTAAAAGCCCAAAAAGATAGAAAATATTATTTTGGAGCTAGAAGATATTTTCCTTTTCATATCTTTTGTAATTATTTTGGATCAAAAACTTCTTTCAATCCATCCGTCAAAAGATTTATGGCAATTACAGTTAAAATAAGTACACTGCATGGTGCCCAAATGACCCATGGTGCTATGAAAATGAACTCTCTAGATTCTGAAAGAATAGTCCCCCACTCCGGCGTAGGGGGTGCAACTCCCATTCCTAAAAATCCGATAGCTGCAATATCAATAATTGCAGCTGAAAAAGATAGCGAAGATTGCACCACTAGGGGAGCAAAACAGTTTGGCAATACAACCAAAAACATCAACCTTATGTGGCTAGCCCCAATAGATCGAGAAGCTATAAAATAGCCTTTTACTTTTTCTCTTATGGCCAATGCACGCGCAATCTTGATAAAGTGTGGCACAAGGGCGGCGGCTATAGCAATAGTGATGCTTGCTAAGCTCGGAGTAAAAATGGTCAGTAATACCAGTACAAGTAACAAACCAGGGAGTGCGAGGTATAAATCAGTAACACGCATTATCATAGCATCAATAAAGCCACCAATATATCCTGACACAATACCTACAGTAGTACCAACGAACATAGAAAGTAAGACAGCAAAAAAACCGATAGCGAATGAATATCTCGCACCATATATGAGGCGAGATAGTATGTCTCGCCCCAATCCATCAGTTCCTAATATAAAACGCCAGTCACCATTTTTTTGCCATGCAGGAGCAGTAAGGAAATCTGAACGAAATTGTTCAACGGGCGAGTGAGGTGCAACGAAATCAGCCAAAACTGCGATAAGCACGTTAAAAACAACGACAATCAATCCTAAAACCGCAAGCCTATTTTGAAAAAACTTGTTCTTTTTTGACTCGTCAAAGTCTAACGATTGCGATTTTTTGATACTAGGCTGAGGCTTCAACATATTATCAGCCATACCGTATGCGTGGATCAATTGCATGATACATTAGATCAACAATCAAATTTACAAACACCACAATCAAAATTATTAAGATCAAACCACCCTGAATAGCTGGGTAATCACGACGTGAAATTGATTCAACAATCCATGTACCAATTCCTGGCCAAGAAAATAATGTTTCAGTTAAAATTGCTCCGCTCAGCAAGGTTGCAATTTGCAAACCACCAGTTGCTAGAATTGGAGCCATAGCATTCTTTAAAGCATGTCTTAATATGATTTTAAATTCTGACAGCCCGTAAGCTCTCGCGGTTCTTATATAATCCTCTTTCATTACCTCGAGTATCGCTGACCTCGTGTGACGCACCAGCAACGTAAAAGGTATCGTGCTTAAAACTAGTGATGGCAAAAATAAGTGGTGTAAAGCTGATATAAACGCCCCTTTTTCATTAGAAATAAAAGTATCAACAACCATAAAACCAGTTTTACAAGGTATGAAATACAGTGAGGATATTCGGCCTGAAACTGGAAACCAATTCAGTGTGCTAGCAAACAATATAACAAGCAATAACCCTGATACGAAAACTGGCACAGAGTAGCCAACAAACGTGATGGCCATAAATAAATTATCAAACCAGCGTTGATATCTCATTGCTGATAAGATCCCGATTGGTAATCCAAACATAACCGCTAGGATCAACGCAAAAAAAGTCAACTCTATCGTTGCAGGTAAATAACTCATGAATTCACCAAGGACAGACCCCTTGGTCACAAGCGAATAACCAAAATCTCCTTGTATTATTGAAGTTAGATAATCAAAATATTGGGAGAATAATGAGCGATTAAATCCAAATTGTTCAACTAGTTCTGCATAACGTGTCGGCGTCGTACTTCTTTCGCCTGACATTAATAACACTGGATCTCCAGGTAGAACTCGTATGAAAAAAATGCTGCAATACTCGCCCCAAATACTGTGAGGAGGATCAAACCCAAACGCTGCAGTAGGAAACCTATCATGATTGCACATTTCACTGAGATGGAGACTTAAACGTCACCATTTTAACATATAACGACATTTCGCCAAACTCAGCAGCAATGTAGGTCTATTTTCTTAATCAAAAAAGAGATTCAATTATCCCTTCAGAGCAATAATCCGATTATGTGCACTTGAAAAACCATCGAGTGATAGCTCAATTTGTAGCTGCGTACTTTCCATCGTCTTTAATGCAATAGAAACAATTGAACCTGCTCTAAAAGCATCAATCATTTTTGTGTTAAAACTCAATGGCGCAAGGCACCCTATTGGTAAACACGTCGAAAATGGAACTTTTGTTTGTACATCTCCTTCATCAATTGAGAGTAGTATCCCTTCCGATAACTTGATACCAAATGGCAAGACCATGGTGCCACTCAAAATAGACTGTTTCGTCATTGTCAGTTCAATTGCCATTACACGTTGCTTGTTTTCAGGATTGAATAACTGCTGACTCATCGCACAAAGTGTGATCTGCGTTTGACCTTTGCCACAGCTAACTGTCCAATTACCGTGAGTTTCATTCAAGGATGTCGCACCACCAGGAAGCGTTATCTGATTTATTCGATCTTGAGTCGATTGTGCCAGACTATTAGAAATAACTTTAGGAAAAACGAACATGGTCATGGTCACCGCCACAACTATAAACGCGAAAAACAGTTTCTTTATGACTGCCAATTTGGGGAGTGTTTTCAATGAACCATAAATCAAATTGCTTCTGACCTTCTTATATATATTTTTCTGGAAGGCCCTACACCATCGATAGTATAGGGCCATCTCATAAAAATATTAGTGATAAAGCTATAAGCTCTAAAACTTGACCGACAATCCGGCACGACCTGAATGAGATTGGCTGCCGCCTGATCCAATTTGACCTGAATAATCAAAGTTAAAGTTTGTAGTTTCATTCATCTGAACTTCGGATCCAAACTTGAGTACCAATGCATCCTGAGAAATGCTGGCCCCCTCAACATTGAACTGCTGACCACCAGAGAAGTTTGTAGCAGAGTTTGCACTTCTATCTCCAAATGCATGTTGCCAGCCAATCGTACCGCTAAATTTCGCAGCTTTACCATTATCCAAAACAGTTAAACGTTGAGCGCTAACACCGAGAACAGTAAACGTTGTCGATGTGTCCGTTGCAGCGTTACTTAACGCTGAACTTCCTCCGCTCTCGGTAAACCCATCAGTTTGATGCCGAATAGTTGCAATTTGTGCAAATGGTGTGAAGTTGCCATACACAGTTTCCAATTCTGTGCTCAACTTCGCAAATAGCTGAGCGGTTGATGCATCATAGTCACCAGCAATTGTTTCAGTTAAGCTTCCAAATGCAATGTTTCGGCTCGTCTTTATCGAATGAGAAGTATAGGAAGCACCAAGCGCAAGCCGCATATTTTCGACATTAAAAGCACCATAACCCCCAATGCCATAATCAGAACTCTTCGCAACACTATCGCGTGAGCTATCAATTGAAATCTCCGAGGCACCAAGCTGGACAGCTATACCACCTAGCCAGTTATCTTCAGATGTTTCCAAACCTGCAATAATGCCACCAGAACTTACATCAGCATCTGCCGCGTTGCTATTACTTCCAAGTGTTGATAGACCGCCATAAACATCAATCCAAGCTTGGTTGCCATCAAACTGCTTATCATCAAGACGTGATAGTGAAGCATCTCTTAGGTAACGACTATCATTGATAAATGCGCTTTTGGCAGATGCATGAATTTCACCTGACAAGGCATTAAATGCGGCTTGTGCTTGCGCAGTTGTAAGAGTTGCAAGCGATGTGAATACAGAATTATTTGATCCCAGAGCTTGTACTGCATTAGCAACATTCGTTTGATTCCCTGTCGTCGCAACAGAGTTGAAGTTTGCTGCCTGGACTAGCGTCAAGATAACGTTATTCGCCGAATAGCTTAACTCTCCATCGATAAAAGCAAAACTATCGGTAATAGACGCAAACGTACCAGTTACACCACCGTTAGCCGTGGCAATTGTATATGTCTGGCCAATTGTATAAGTTGAACCATCATCAGTGCCATTTTCAGGCGCAAGATTAACAACAGCTGTTGGATCAATGCTCAATGTTCCACCAACATTTAACAGATCAGTATTACCGGCACTGTCAATCTCAACAGCGTAGGTTGACCCTGCCCCCAAAGACGCATTACCTGAGATATTAATAGTCCCAATGGAATTGCCGGGTGCCAGTGTTCCGCCATTTCCGATAGAGATAGCGTTTAAAGTGCCCGCACCACCTAAAGTGCCACCATTCACATTGATCGCGGCTGCATTCGCAACAGTTGTATTTATATAAAGCGATCCACCATTGGCGTTAATGGTGCCCGTGAAACTGGACAAATCGCCTGTAACATTCGTCGTTCCTGCCGTATTATTTACAGTTAGATCACCATCCAGTTTTGTTGCGAAACTATAATTAGTATCGGTATGATTAAAGTTTAAAGTTGCCGTTCCCGCTCCCGCAGCAATCTGCGTAGCTGTTACTGTGCCAGCGCTTGTTGCTGCACTGCCGTCTGCTCCCCCAATATTTAAAGTGCCAATTGAACCTGCAGCAAATGCTATATTGATGTCGTCTGCAACCAATGCACCAGAATCACTCACAGATACTACGCCAGTACCTGAACGTGCAATACCAAGAATGCCAGAATGATTCCAAGCTGAATTTGTTCCAGATATAGTGACTGTGCCTGATGCATTGGCTTCAACCCCAACCTTAGCAAACGCTGTTGTTACCCCATCACCACTTGTGAATACAGCGCCATCTAAAATATTCAAGATGCCAGTGCCACGTCTACCTATACTCACAGGATCGAATCCAGGACTACCGACGGTACTAGTTGATAATTTTGTTGTTAAGGTGGCACCAGCTCCAGTTAGCGTAACTGTACCCTGAGATGATGTTGAAAACCGAGCAATATCCAGCCCTCCATCGGAAGTAACAACAGCTCCGTTACTAACCGTCAAGCTACCAGTTCCCACATCTCCCACAAGAATAGAAGCTGAAGATGTTACAAAATTAAATTGACTTCCAGCTCCATCAACAACGACAGTGCCATTTGAACCAGAACTCAGCCCAACAACAATCCCTCCGTTAGATGAAGCGACAGCCCCATTTTTTACATTTATAGTTCCAGTTCCGCTTCCACCCACAAAGATAGCGCCAGTTGAATTTAACTGAGAACCAGCTCCGTCAACTTCAATCAAACCAGTTGATCCTGCTGCATTACCGACATAAACAGTGCTTCCAAGTGTCGCCTTACCACCTGTTGAAATATTTAATGTGCCATCACCGGCACTGTTACCACCAACCTCAAAGTTGTTTGAAACCAACAATTCACCACTATTTTCAAGTTCAATAGCGCCAACTCCAAACTCACCAATCGTTAAAGAACCGTTGTGATCCCAAGTAGAATTTGTAGCACCGCTCGAGCCAGTAATAGTCATAAGGGCATTCGATCCAGCTTGTCTTCCCACAAACGCACGCGGGGTACTGGCTCCATTACCCCCACTATCAACGAGCGCACCATTGGAAATAGTCATTTGCGCTTGATTACTTGACGAACCAGCAATAGTGAACATGGTTGAAGAGTTATCATCGAGAACGAGAGAAGTACCCAGGCCATCCACCACAAGTGTGCCTTTGCTCGTCGCAGAATTCGCACCAACGTTTAAACCACCCATCACAACCGATGCCCCTGCATCAATTTGCGCTACACCTTCCCCGTTAAAGCCAATAAACAAATCCTGCCCGGAGCCTGCAATTGATGTATTCGCCCCAGAAACAGTTAATGTACCAATCGCGCCAGCGTTCTCACCAAGTAAGATGCTCCCAGTCGCATTAAACACAACCATGCCTGCTGCTTCATTTTGCAAAGTCAAAATACCGACATCACTTTTGCCAATTGTGGTGGTCGAGGAAGAGATGGTCCCGTCGGTTGAAACCAACGTACCAGAACCGGTCACACCTATTTCCAAACCACCTGCCGGCGTATACGGCGTACCGACATTTGTTGCACCAGGATTATTCGTATTGGCATCCGCACCCTGTGCAGATACATTACCACCATCGATCACTACTTGCGCATTTGCCTGCGGTGAAACTGGTAAAATTGCAATCGTTAGCGCCAGTAAGCTTACACCCCGCAAAAGGCTCGAATTGAACAAACATTTGCTTTCATCACGTCCAAGAAATTGACGTTTCTGATTATTTAGACCACATTGTTTCTGGTGATTTTCCAGGCTGGTACACATTAGCTTAATTCACTCGCTTTGCAATTGACATCAATAAACGAGCCACGTCGAAAAGACCGTTCCTATTAAAAAACAAGACTAACAAGGTGCCCTCGTATGCCGCACATCATTAATTTTGAGTTGGGGCCCCCGCAATTGTAACTAGTTACAGATTATGCAAATTTCTCATACAGAGGACGACTTTGCAGGAGCTTCAATTTTTCTCAACAAGTTTCAATTGAAGAAAAAGTGTAGCTATATTGTAATTTATTACAGTGTAAAAATACGCTAAAAGAATCTATGTGAAAGACATGAGCAAAAAAAATCAATGTTGCAAATTAACTTCGATTATTGGTGAGATATCAAAGATTGAGTGCGCCAACAGTTGGACAGATGTCATGCGTTCACTGAAAACTTGTTTTTCTTTATATAATAGCCAGCATTACATAATCACCGGCCTACCAATGCCGGGTAAAAAATTGAATGATTTAATTTTGGAAATTGACTGGAAGGACTTTGAAACTGGGAGAAATTACACCCCAGACAGTAATGAAATTGTTATCAATAAATGTGTTGATTGGAAAAATTTTCTGATCTTGAAGGAACATCTTCATAATAAATCTGGGTTGGCCCAAGCTGCTGGTTTGCCGCGTGATAATTTAGACATACTGATGATACCAATTGATCCAATATACCAGTTCCAAGGCGCGTGTATTCTGACGATTGAGAAAATACCGGATCTCCATGAAGAAATTGCAATGAACAATATAAGTTACGCGGATAGAACTGCTTTAAAGTGTGCGATTTCTGCGTCATTTATTAGAGCCCGGGAATTCAACATGCTAAAAATGAGGGAGGGAGAGCTGACATCAAGAGAGCGCCAAGTCGTAAGTCTGTGTGCACTTGGCTACACGTCTGGCCAAATTTCCCAGGCAATAAACATATCCAAGCGAACGGTGGTGGCACACGTTCAAAACGCAAGCATGAAACTTGACGCGAGAAACAAGACGGAATGTGTTATACAGGCTATACGCTACAATCAAATTGGTGTTGGAACGAAAACTCATAGAGGCTTCTTTGAAATAGAAAATGAAATTCTAGTACAGAAATCATATGACGCAAAGATGTATTTTTAACGCCGCAATTTGAGAACAACTGCTCTTGAGATTCAATAAGTAGATAAAGATTAATGCCCTATTTAAAGCTCATAATTAACGCATTTTCCGCTTTAATTATACTCTCTAACTTCGCTACTGCAAAAACTCTGATATTTTGTTCCGAAGCCGCACCCGAAGGATTCGATCCTGCGCTTTATTCATCAGCGACAACCTTTGATGCATCTTCAAGAACAATCTACAACAGGTTAGTGGAATTTGAAAAAGGCACAACAAATATTCGTCCAAGCCTAGCACAGAGCTGGAACATATCGGATGACGGACTTACTTATATATTTAACTTACGTAAGGGAGTTAAATTTCATAAAACGAGTTACTTTACACCCACACGAGACTTTAATGCCGACGATGTTATTTTCAGCATCAACAGGCAATTCAATCAAAATCATTCATTTTACAATTACACTGGGGCATCCACTTGGGAACTTTTCCAAGGCATGTCCATGCCAACACTCATAAAGACAATTGAGAAACTTGATGACTATAAAGTCAAAATCACATTAAATAGACCTGAAGCCTCTATGCTCGCAAACCTTGCGATGGACTTCGCATCAGTTTTATCTGCAGAATACGCATCTCAAATAGAAGCCTCAAATAAGAAACATGATTTGAATTTTAATCCAATTGGCACCGGCCCCTTCCAATTCGTCAATTACAGTCTTAATAGCGCAATTAGATATCAAGCCCATCCGCTTTACTGGAAGGCGAAACAAAACATTGAAAACCTCGTTTTTTCAATCACACGTGATGCAGCGGTGAGAGCTCAAAAACTAGTTGCAGGAGAATGCCATATTTCAGCATACCCCAGTCCTTCAGACATCAGTTATCTCAAAAATAAACCTAATCTAAAGGTATTGGAACAGGAGGGACTAAATATTGGTTTTATGGCCTATAATACGAAGGTTGCGCCTTTCGATAACCCAAAAGTTAGAAAAGCTCTTAATATGGCAATTGACAAAAAATCCATCATTGATAGCGTTTTCCAAGGATCAGCCCGTATCGCAATCAACCCGATACCCCCTTCGGTTTGGGGTTATAATGCTTCGATAAAAGACGATGAATACAATCCAACTCTAGCGAAGCAGCAACTAGACAACGAAGGAGTTAAAAACTTATCAATGAAATTATGGGCTATGCCTGTGCAGCGTCCATACAACCCCAATGCAAGGCGAATGGCCCAACTCATCCAAGAAGATTTCAGAAGAATCGGTGTTGATGTTGAAATTGTCACATATGAGTGGGGTACTTATTTGAGTAAATCACGCTCTATAGATAGAGATGGTGCGTTGTTACTCGGCTGGTCAGGTGACAATGGTGATCCAGATAATTTCCTATCTCTTTTGCTCGGATGTGATGGCGTTGGTGGATCGAACAGAGCGCATTGGTGCCATCACGAATATGATAAGTTAATCAAAAAAGCAAAATCTGAAACCGACAGAAATATACGAATGGAGCTTTACCACGAAGCTCAAAAAATCTTTAAAGAACAAGCTCCTTGGGCAACGATTGCACATTCATTAGTTACAGTCCCCATCTCAAAAAATGTTTCTGGATACAAAATCGATCCCTTGGGCGGTCATTGGTTTGAGGGATTAGATCTCGTTAATTAAAACCTAGCACACTGCTAGCACAGCAAAAATAAGCAACTGAAATCACTGAGAAAAATAGCTCATTACCATATTTGCCAAGGTTAGGGTCGGGCGTTCGAATCGCCTCGCCCGCTCCAATTTTCACAACAATATCAATAATTTATTTCAAATGCTGCACTGCCATATACCCGGCTACTTGCTAGCACATAGCTAGCACAGTGCGATTTTAGCGAAATTGAGATCAATGATTTCAATGCTTTAACAACACACGTTTCTCAAATCTAGCACACTTCTAGCACAGTCACTGACCCTTGCACTTTTTTGGTGCGCGGTATTTAGGCTGGAATTGGATTACCTGAAAAACATATTTGTCGTTGGAACGAGCTAAGACTGACTTGGGTTAATGTTATCGATGTTTGCGCTATATCTTCAGTTAAGACTATTCAGTAGGTCGTACGTTTATAACTTAGTTGCCGAATATTTAATGGCCCTTTCCCTAGAATTTTTAGATGTCGATTCTGATGAATTGCCATCATGGTTTCCATTAGTTGCATCCCTCAAAATAGTACGTATCACTTGCATACTATAATTCATATGGTTATGAGATGCTCCAGACTTACATGTTTGGATAGATCGTAAATGGCTTAAATCATTTAAATTAATTTCTAATCTAGCACTAGGGAACTTTGTATTGGGGGGCAAAGGTGGATTTCTTTTTAATTGATATCGCTGTACGGGGGGCGACTACGGGTGGGTTCTTTATTTTGGCTTCATTATTGGCCTTTGGACCAGTCCCAAAAGAAGTTAAAATTGCTTTTGCCTTGATGTCTGTGAGTGTGTTGTGTCGACTTTGGGGCAATTCCCCCTCAGAAATTAATATACACGAAGACGTCGTACAAACCTTACGTTATATAGGTGCTATATCTCCCTTTTTTTCACATGGTTTATACTTGTAATATTTGTCGATGATCGTCACCAATTTGCGTTTTGGTTGGGGTCTGCAGCGATAATATGTATCGGTCTCATGTTGGCTCCAATTTACCGAGAGCTCGCACTTCCCCTTCGCCTCTTTGCAGTGATTCACTTTGGTAGTTTAATGGTCATAATCATTTGGGCGGCACGTGAAGACTTGTTGTCCCGGCGTCGACGTGCACGACCGTCTGTTGCCGTAATTATTCTTCTTAGTGTTGTTTTTAATGCAATGACGTTAAATCCTATGATCGGAAATTCATCTTTATTGTTTCCTTTTTTATCATCTCTTTTTACGTTCATCATTCTGATCGTTTTTACGATTTGGTCGTTCAAAGTAAACACACATCACTGGATTGGCGAAACTACGCAGCACGTCAAATCGGGACCAAGCACTGATCATATAAGGGCAACACAAGCGGCGTTAGCGCGCCGAATTGAATCGGCTATGCATATTGGTGTATGGCGCAAAGAGGGACTAACAGTTGGCGGTTTGGCTCTGGAAGTAAACGCCCCAGAGCATCAAGTGCGAAAAGCTATCAATCAGACTTTAGGATATCGCAATTTTTCAAGCTTTATTAACCATGCAAGGATAGAGGCTGCCAAGATAAAACTGACGTCTCATGAAATGGCTGCTACATCAGTACAAGAAGTTGCTTATGAAGTGGGGTTTAGCTCGCTTGGTCCGTTCAACCGCGCATTCCGTGAAAGCACTGGTTTCTCCCCATCAGAATATCGTGCAGTCCATTTGGCAAAGTCCCTCGCCGAATCTAAAAATCTTAATCGATTCTAAAAAAACACTTCCAATTTTCAAATTCAGAGCGCATTTACGTCGGTTCCTTGAGAAAGAGTTGGTCAAAATCCAATCCATTTTCAATGAATGAGGGCACAAATGGGAAATACCCATTATCAAATAAAATCTCTTAATAATAACGTTCCTCAAGTGCAAACGATGCACAATGATGGGAACCTTAGCGCTCTGGCCACGTCGTTTCTGCAGAATTTAGTAAGATATCCAGACACAACTAATCAGGATGACAAACGCCAACTCGCCGCCTTTGTCTAACTGATCAACCGTAACAGTGATGAGCCGATGTGCCCTCCAGTTGGAACTCAACTTTCAATTATTTGATGATTGTCGAATTAGAGGCGTCAAAAGACGCACTAAGAGACAATTAGCATCGCACATCACACCAGCCAAATACCTAAACCCGACAGGGATTTAAACCAAAGGAAAGTTATAATGTTTACGAAGAAGCTCCTGTCGGCATTGGTTTGCGCTGTATCGATGGCGCCACTCACAGGTCTATCGTTAATGATCAGCTCGCTTAGCGCGCAGGCCCAAGTCGCTTGCCCTAATGATAGTGTTCAGACCAATCAGGTTGGAAATTATGCATACAGTTTCGCCGAGCGGAATTTATCTGGAGGAAGCGCAACCTGCACGTCTTCAGTCGCGATTCCAACTGATGGCATTCGTGTTTTCTCAAGTTGGGCTGACTGTAGCTCTGGCGTTTTTAAATTTGTGAGGGAGTCTGGTGGTGGGGCAGTTCCAACGTCACTTGATTGCCCTAATTGTAACAATACAACTTCACGTGAGGCAATTTTGGCTCCGGGAACATCATCATCTGTGACGGCTTTTTTCAGCTTCCCCGATAGCCAAGTAGCGCGTTATACCGCAACAATTTCTAGAACGGCAGCAGATGCAAATGGCAGATATATTTGCAGCATTGCCAGCGCTCAATTAGCAGGCGGCGCCTTTGGAGGAGATCTTACTGCGCCTACAGTTTCGATATTAAACACACCTTCCAGCCATGATGGTGTGAATACATTTTATGCTGATTTTGAATTTTCCGAAGATGTTACAGGATTTGAGATTGGAGACGTAACCATTGGGAACGGATCGGTATCAGATTTTGTAACCATCGACGCTAGTAACTATCGAGCAAAAATCACACCCTCTGGTGCGCACGCTATCACAATTGATGTCAACGCTGATGTTGCACAGGATAGTGGACTGAACGGCAATACCGCTGCTACCCGTGTCACCATAACAGATAGTGCAATTGAAAAGCCAATTGAACTCATTGGCTCATTCATTCAAGCCCGGGGTGATCTCATCACACAAAACCGGCCAATCCAATCAAGGCGTATTGATCGATTAAATGGCAATGATACAAACGACGGTAGCGTATCAGGTTTTGGCCTGACCGTCATAAGTGGATATTTGCCATTCTCTGCAAGTTTGGGCGAAAATCAAAGCAGCTTTGCTTATAGCATGCGCAAATCTCGAGCTAAAAAGCCTGAGGCGCGTGTGGCTGCAAACCCGGTTGCCGCGAGCCAAACTGATGCATTGGCCTATGCTAATACGACCAATGTAAATAGCGCTTATGATGCATTCGATGCTCTGGCCCCTGCACACGGTGCTAATGAAGAAAAAAGTGATGATATCAAACGTTATGATTTCTGGGTGGAAGGCAATTACAACCAGTTTTCTGATACAAACGGGGAAGGTAGTTTTACAATCCTGCATTCCGGTGTTGATTATCTCGCCACAAAAAATCTTCTGATTGGTTTAGGCAGTCAGTTAGACTGGACAAACTTAGAGCAAACAAACGGGTCAGGAAATGCGGAAGGTTTTGGCTACATGTTTGGCCCATATTTAACGGCCAAACTGACTGATCGTTTCTATTTTGATGTCAGCGCATCTTGGGGCAAGGCAGACAATACAGCATCACCTTTTAATACATTTTCTGACGAATTTGATTCAGAAAGATGGTTAGTAAATGCTGCTCTGACAGGTGATTTCGATCATGGATATTTCAATATTCGTCCTGAAGTCCGTCTGAGTTATTATCGCGAGGAAACGGACGCATTTATCACAAGTTTTGGCGCAAATATCCCGAGTTTAAGCTATGAAGCAGGGATAATAAATTTCGGCCCAACTATATCAACAAAACATAATTTGAATAATGAATTTGTTTTGTCACCGCATGTTGGTTTGAAGGGTATTTGGACCTTTGTATCGGAAAATACAGCATATCAATATTTATCAAGCAACCAAAATGCAGCGGATAAAGGGCTGCGAGCGTCTACCGAAGCAGGATTTTCGCTCGTTCATTCAAATGGCGCAAGCTTTGATATCTCTACGTCATATGATGGAATTGGCGATGATGATTACCAAGCTTGGTCAATCAAAGGCGGCATTGCTATTAAGTGGTAGCGATGAAAAAGTGTATCAGCAAACCAGACTGAATTGTCGGTTTAAAACGCTCATTGAGTTGAAGCCAAAAATGGTAAAACATTAGCGACACAGTCACTGACCCTTGCACTTTTTTGGAGCGCGGTGTTTGGGTTGGTTTTCTTTGTTTTCAAAGTGGGCTACTTGATTGAATGTGAATTGTCGGGTTGGCGCCAAATGCAGAAACGTTATGTATGTTGATCCCGCCGAAATTTATTTTGCTTTAAAAAATGACGGGTAAGTAAGAAGATGACTAGTGCCCAACCAACACCTAGTATATTTGGCACTAAATCCCAAGCGCGACAATGACCGGTAATGAAAAAACTTTGAAGGACTTCCATTGTTACGGAGAATACCAAAACTCCTAGGATAGTTTGCCAAATAGCTACATTTTGCAAAGTAAATAATGCAATCAGGCTTATAATTCCATATCCAATAATGTGTTTCGCGTTAACGAAAGAATTTATGAATTGGTCAAAAGTTGGAAAATATTCACATGATTGACTAGCGAAATTAAACCCAGAACGCAAAGGCTCATAAGCAGTTGCCAAAGTAAGAAGAAGAATAAGTGGAAGCTTTTTCACTTAAATAGAAACCATATCATAATGCTGCGCTCGTTTGAATTTTAGATGCTTTATATAAAGCCTGCTTTGTGGCAGCCATGTGGTCAAATCGCATATTCGCAAGTTGAATTTTGCTATTTATCTGAAAACTCAAAACCCCTGTCATCCTTCAAACTGAATTTCTCTTAGGGGCCATCTGCTGCCGTCACTCTAAAAATACTGACCTCTACTTTGAATTCACAAGCAGTTCTTTAAGCCAGTTTTGGATCATGATTTTCTTTGGTTGATTTTGAATTTGGCTGGCTGCAGCTTGAGTGAATAGCTAGCACAGTGTTAGCGTGGGTCGGATCTTGAGCTGTCAGCTTGATTGATGTTCAACTACTGGCTTAGCCCGTAAAAACTATTTGTATTTGTGTGAGATCTCACATGCTAGCCAATCTGAATATGGCTCAATCTGATGTGGGAGATGCAATTGAATTTCAATGCAAAGAATGTGGAAGCAGAAGAGCTTCCTTACGTGATTACCAAGCGCAAGGGATCACGCAATTATATGATGCGGTTTTCACTGGCCGGACACGGCCAACAACGTGTGTCACTTGGAACTGATGATCTGGCTGAAGCACATTATAAAGCCAAAGACATATATGCTGATGCCAAGTTCCAAGCCAAACATAAGATACTGGAAGGAAAAACAAGCTTTGATCGGGTCTGTAAGGGCTACATCGATAGTCTGTATGTGGATGCGAGGATTGATCCCAAAGCTTTAGCCAAAGCCAAATATGCAAAACGTATTGGTGAACGGTTTCTCATTGGCTTTTTTGAGAAGCAGACAATCAACACAATTGGTGAACCACGAATTTATGAATATCTGGATTGGAGAAAGAGCTATTGGATCAATGGACCAGGTAGAGATATCCATTTCATTGAATATGAACGTGGGTCAAAGACAATCATATGTCCTGTTGAACATGTAGCACCTTCACTGAATACGCTTAAACGTGAAGCCAATGTCTTACGTGGTGTGTTTAAATATGCTGCTCGAAAAGGCATCACGCTTGAACTTAATGAACTAGCAAGACTTGTTGGTGTTGCACCGAGAAGACTGAACATCATTTTCAATGAATTATTTGGCCATAGTGTTTTTCAAATACTTACGAAGGAAAAACTTGAAAGAGCACGTATGGATTTAGAGAACGGCTCTGCGACGATCAAAGAAGCTGCTTATCAAGCCGGGTACAATCATACGACCAGTTTTTCTGCAGCGTTCAAAAAAATGTATGGTCGGTCGCCTAGCGAAGTCAGTTCTTACGAATTTAACACGATCGACGATGATTAGAATTAGAGATCACATCTAAAGCCGTCTGATCAAAAGAGCGACCTATCTTTTGAGGAAAAACGGATAACTTTAGATGGAAAAAAACACGCGCAGATTTATAAAATCTGCACGTGTCTCTGTCACTTAAATCTCATATCAATGGAACGACGTAAGAACCTTAAATGGGTAAGTGACTACTAAGATAAGTCTGTCAGAAGAAAAACTTATTGATTAGTCTTTCTTGCTTACTGATACTCATCATAGCTGGAATAATGGGAGACAAGCATATGCTGGAAATCTGAACATCTTCCGTAATTTGGAAAACCATAATGCTTTGCATCTGCATCACATGCATTCAGCTCTACATGAAGTTTTAAAAGTGCTTCATCGGTTAGAACATAATCTCCATCATCATTTGCCTGAGATAATGTAACTTCAAACAAAATACCCAAAAAGACCAGTGCCAATAGTTTCATATCCATCTCCTTTAACCAAAGCTTCGCCGCTGGCAGAAGCTTTTGATAAGACATTTGAGGCCATCTCAAATCTGGAGCGTGGCAAAACAGCACCCAACTTCTCAACGCTTAACGATATTGCAAAAGCCCTTGAAGTTCCTATGCGGGAATTCTTTGAGGGTGTCGATCCTCTGCTAGATCAGGATCGCCAAACACTCTTTGCCCAGCTTAATCTTCTCGCATCTCAGATGGATGATGACACGCTTGAGCTGTTTCTCAAGCTGGGTGGTGTGTTGGTAAATGAGCGGAAATAACTTCTAAGTCTCTTCCAATAAAGTCTTCATAATTATAAATTGACGACCGGATCTTCAGCAATGATTTTTTTCTCTTCCGCACTGACATCAAACATGTCTACTGATTTGAACCCGTGAAAATTTGCAATATAGTTTGAGGGAATGCTCAGAATTTTCGTATTATAAATCTGTACATTGCCGTTGTATAATCGACGCGAAGCAGCGATCTGATCTTCCGTTTCCTCAAGTTGAGTTTGAAGCAACTTGATATTTTCATTTGCGGTAATTTCCGGGTTATCTTCTGTGTAACCAACAAACGAAGTTAAAGCACTGGTCAAGGCAGCTTCCGCTTCTGTGACAGCTTTTGGTTCATTATGAGCGAGAGCTTTTAGCGCCTCGGTTCTAGCATTTTGTATTTTGTCGACAATTGCATTTTCATGATCCATTGCAGATTTGACCGTGCTTACCAAATTCCCCACAAGCGCGTGTCGGCGTTTCAGCTGAACGGTGATACCGGACCAACCTTCCTGGACTTTGGTTTTTGCAACCACCAATTTATTGTAAAAACGAATGTAAATTCCAACGGTAATGGCAATTACCATAATGATGCTCATAAACATGACATTTCCTATTCAGCATATCTTTTAAATGAGGTTGCAGCTTCCGATAAGGAAGCAATTGTTTGTTCGATAAGCCCATCAAGTTCATCCTGATCTGAGCTGACAATATTGTGGCTGCCTGCAAAAAACACCGCATGACCATCAATGATAATCCGTGTTGAATATCTATCTGCCAAATCGATGAGTGTTGACTGAAAAGCAGGCGTAAGCACCTGCAGCAGTGGTGCTGACATGCCTTGCGCCACCGATTGTCCATCCTCAGAACTCAAACGGATATTATAGGTACTGTTGAACTGAGTGTTTTCAGTTTTGATATCAATATCAAGTGGTCCCAAGGGTGTTTTAAATTCGGGAAAAATTTCAACTCTGACCCTTGTATCGCGCGCTAATTCATAACCGACAACAAAGGTTAGTACCTGGCCAACCATATTGCCTTTTACACCTTTGGTCTGGTTCTTGGGGCCACCAAAAAAACTGGCGGAGGTAATTAAATCAAGCCCCATCCAAAGCGGAATATGTCCATCTCTGCTATGACCCCACACTTCATATCGCAACGAAATTGGCAACGCCGAGCCAAGCTTCATTTTAAAAAATGGCAAAAGGCGTTTTGAAACAGCAACTCGACGATCTGGCGCAATTTCGCTACGCATCGCGAATTTAAGTTTATTTGCGCTTTTCTTAACCGATCTTTGCTTTCGTTCCTTTGCACCGGAATATTTGGGAACCAATATTGCATAGAAAATGACTGCTGGGATTAAAGAGCCAATTATCAAAATCCAGATCGATTGAGATCGGGCAATGAAGAAGAGACACACAAACAGGACAACTGCCACGATTGGCATAATTACCGCGAGTTTGACGAAAACCTGCGGGATATAAAATTTTGGTGATGCTTCAAGTTCTGGTCCGTCGATCACATAAACAGATGTTTCAAACGGATCCCAAAATTCACCACTTTGTCCGTTTGCATCCTCTGAGCTAGAGCTGTCATTCATCGCATATGTATGCATTTTAACAATCAACCTTAAACTCATATCTGCGCTGGAAAGACGTTTGATTTCGCGCCGGTAGATAGCTGGTTTTAAAAGGAGTATTCATGCCCAGTTTTATGCCATTCCGCGTTATTTTTATGAAACATAAACTATTTAATTCCACTCGGATTTCCTCCTCGCAAAACCGCTCATCTTCTATCGCGTAAATCTTCGCAAATTGGATGATCTTCATATCTTGGCGAGAAATAGCCTGCTTAATGAGAGGCAAGTTTTTGAGGTGATAACCAGAACTTGTCTCTAAGTTAATCTTGAACTCGAGGTCATAATGATCGCTTGAAGGATCATCGGATTTGACTTTTTGCATCACAGGAAAAAGTTCTAAAGAACAATTAGCAAACGCAGATGCGGATGATATCATGAGAACTGCCCCCAGCAGAATGCCAAACCGCATCATCTTTTTACTTACCCGTCTCAAATTTATCTCCTGAAATATTAGCAACGTACTAATCTCAAAAAGTATACCAACGCGTCATTCAAATGGGTGATGTGGTTTCTTGTTTGAGGTTTAAAACGCCTTTATGGAAAACAACGACCAAACCACATGGGACCTATTTGGAGATTCAACTTCGATAGAACGGAACGAATATGTTCCCATCGCCGTCAAAATGAAGCCAAGTTATAAGTTTGCTTTGGCTATCGTTTTTGCAGGATTTTGTTTCCTCATACCTCTAGTCATTCTTGATATGCTGAACCTCACGCACAACTGGCCTGACTGGGTGTCCCACGTTGGAACTTTCTGCATGGTCCTGATATTTGCCGGAGGTGGATATTGTGCTCTAACGGAAAATGGCAGCCCAGAAGATAAAACTAGAGACAGATTTGGGCTATTATTTCATGCCGTCGCATTAACTCTGGGAACAACGCATCGACATTTTTTCAAACCCATCCCAATCAACCTTAAGCGCGGCGCTAAAACTTATGGCGAAAGAGTTGCTGAGATCAGAGCAAAGCTTGATGATGCGACTGCAAAAAAAGCCCACTATCCGAAAATCCCTGATTGGCAAGTCGCTAACCTTGCAAAAGATATTTCTCAAAAAACACAAAAACACCCCATCGTGATGGCTGCTGATCCTTTTGCCGTGGCCATAGTCCACAACATTGAAGAATTTATGTGGCCCAGCATTGCAATAGCTGCGCCCCTTAACCCGACCATAGGCATTTGGGGCATACATGAAACAAAGCCATTTTGGCTGGCACTTGAGGGATTTGATCAAGATTTTAGGCGTCCTGATCTATCCCAGGCAGATATCTCGTTGCAAAACCTTAATGACCTAGCAATGCCCGCCAGTGAAACCGCAACCGTGATGTTTGTTCTAGGATTGCATTTGAAACGCGACACAAAAATTGAGGCAATGCTGACAGGCGACATCAAAATCATCAAGTTGAAAAATGATAAGGATTTAGAATCTATTGAATTCAACGACATGTTCAAAGTCAACCTAATCAAAGGTACTGAGCAACAACTCTATCAATCTCTGACGCCAGCTACACAGGTGAGCCTGATGTCGCTGCATACAGATTATTCGGTAGAAGCGTACATCAAAAAAGATCAACTTTTTCTACGCGGATTGATTGGCATAGACTACGACAATAAAGACAAAGCATCTTTGCAACGCCAACATCGTGTGCTCGAAGCTAATTTGCGATCTATCTTGTCCAAAAGCCAACAGCTAGTCAGATATATTGAATAATTTTTAATTTCTCACTGCGGCAAGTTATTTGCTACACGATCATACATTTCAGCCGTGGCAGCCAGATAAACACTGCCGCCTCGCCCGCCATTGGGTGATATAAGCAAACGAGCTTGATTGCCATTAAACCATATTTGCGCATCAAATTTAAAACTATCATGTGCCGCAACAAACGAACTTTCCCAGAGTTTATGTTCGGTCTGCTTGTCAGCTTCCGCAGTGAGATTGAATAGATTTTTGCCGCCTTCTTCCATGGTGTCACATATTGTCTCAATTGGGGTGATCTTGCGCGCCAGATTTAAACAACTCGTCTTGGATTTGGAAACGATTGTAAGTTCTGCATATAATTGTTCAGCACTGGGCTGACGCAATATAAGCTTCATGCCAGCATCACCCAACACTTTATGAGATACGCTCACGATCTCGCCTCCGCTCACGCCGCTGGAGCCGCCGCCATTTGAATTAAGCGGTGTAGGCTCTCTTCCCGGGTCATCAGAATGAAGTCCCTGCTCATCCGCTTTACCTGAAAGGGGGTCAGGTTCTTTCTTGCTTTCTTCTTCTGACTGTTCTTGGCCCTTTTTTCGTAGTTCCTCCGCAATTGGATGAATGACAGGTGGTATTTCTTCGTTACGCCGACAATTGCTATCGCAATAGGGGAATCGTCCGGCAAAAGCCAGCCCATTATCTTTGTCCAAAACATCCATGAAATAATAGATATTCCGATGCTTTAAAACATACTGCCATGGATGACCCCCAACTGCAGTCCGCTCGGTGATAAGTTCATACAATTCAGGGTTTTTCTCATAAATTTCTTCTGCATGTCCCAATTGGCGCAGTAAGCTCATCGGCGGCATAGGTATAGGAGGTACAGTTGCATTATATGTAAGCAGGTTTTCTCTCACATCCTCATAGCGCCGTCCAAGATAGGCATATTCAACATCTGTCGAATTTTCACCATGGCGACTAAAAACAAAACCATAATCAGTCGGAGACATTGAATAATCTACGCCCGGCTCTTTTTCAAAGCACCATTCAGCAACTGCCTCTGTTATATTACCATCAATTGTATAGTTGGCTTGGGTGTTAAAGAAACAAAAAAACCCTTATCTTGCGGGACATTCAAAAGACCAGCTCGTGGAATGGGATCCAAAATAATCCCCGCAACATATTCTTTTTCGGTATCTTCTTCGCAGCTTTCATTAGATTCATCATTTTTAAGATGAACATCTCGGGTGAAGGTTCGAGCGTCCAAATTTGACTCTCTTAAAAATTCTCCTGATAAACGTACTTTGAGACTAACTGTACGATCACGACATGAACCACCCACAAGATCACTTGTGAGATCGCTTGTATCCAATCTATATGTATTGGCATCCAATTGTTCTCCCATAATTGGAAGTAATGATTGATGATATGCATTAATCTGTGTCCCCGCCTTGGGATCTGAATTGATCAATGTGATTTTATACGTCGCGCTTTCACCGTATTTGATTTCGGAAGGTCCCTCAAATTCGACTTCAAGTTCTGGAATTTCAAGTTCTTTGGTCGGCCAAGGATTTGGAATATTATTAAGAACTAAGTCGATACTTGGGTGAAGCAAATAAGGATGGGAGCCAGCCTTTAATCCAATTAAATGCAAATCGGATTTTTCAAGTAAAGATGCAAAGCTGTTACCTCCCAAGAGCATGAATTCTGAATAGGGGGATTTGGTGATGTCTGTTTTACACTCGACAGGAGGAAATTTTGCGCTTGGGTCCATCCCGTTATAAAGCTTTGATAAGCCCACGCCCTCCCAACCGCCGACACCGGTACTGAATAAGACTTCAGCTAATCCCTTTTCAATTTCCGATGAAAACTTACCGGCTTTCATCACCTTATCAGTGATCACTGAACTCGGGGATTTACTAATGACACTTGCTGCATTCCATGCCCAATCCCAACCTGCTTTTGAAACATCCCAACCGCGGGTTCTAGTTGTAATGGTTACCTTTTTAATCTGAACAACAGGATTGGCGCCTGAATCCTCATAAATGGGATAATTCTCTTTTTCGGTTTCCATCCGAACAAACAATGTTGGCAGCATCCCACCCAAAAAATCCTGTTTCATGGAATACATTGTGAACGCTGTGCCAACAGCGCCAGAACTTGCTTCTGCGCCTTTGCTTCCAGCAAAATGGAGACCAGCAAGCCCTGCCGATAACTGCGCAGTGATTTGAGCTGCGGTATAATATTTGTTGACGTCTTGGTGGGAGTGAATATTCCCTGATGACCCTTTTTTGGACAATATGATGAGGTCACGCCCGTTATCGGGGCACATAATGTCTGCCCATGATTTGGCAACAGCTCCATTATTTTGCGCAATTATTTTGTGTTCCGGGTTTGGCAATTGAGAATCAAATAGTCGACTATTATAAATGCCTGATGACACATCATTCCTATGCTGAGTTACAGCAGCATATTGCAAAGGGGCTGGCTTTAGCGGATTAGGATCAAACCTTAGATCTCCACGCATGAATTTATTGAGTTGGATATCTTGATGAAGGTCTTTGGTCTGCTTTGTTAGATCCACCAAATCTATACCGTGATGCAAAAATGCTGCAGCAATACCATCCAATCTAAATTGCATATTTTCATCTGCGAAATAATAATCCGCGGCAGCATCCTCGTTTAGTTGGTTGACATATTCCACCATTTCTTCAGGAAAGAGCTCAAAGCCAGCCTCATTGCTCAACGAGTTGCCAGAGAAAGCCAGACCCTCAACACTATCAATCAGTTCTAAATAACCACCCTTTTTAATCGTATGGCGCTGTATGTTAACAGGCATATCCTTACATAAATATTCCAGTTCGCTTGTCTCAGATAGTTGGACAGCCGAGAAAACATACTCCTCCCCACGAGCAGGCAGAGGCGGAACAACAAAGCTCATATTGGTTTGTTGTTCCGAAATTATAATACCTGGGGCGCTAAAACTTTTTGACTTAAAAATTGGGATTATGGCAAACTTGTCCGGATTTTCCCCTTCATCAATGATTTTAGTGACTTCTATTTGGCTAAAAGTAGTCAAAGGGGCATTGGCAACCGCCTCGCAAACGGGATGCAGTTCTTCATCTTGTGCATAAATTGGCGACAAGTGAGACAGAAATATAAGAAGAAATGCGATCAGCTTTTTCATGAATGATACCTGCGCCTGGGGAACCAAGCTAACAAGGCGCGGTGACGCGAATATCTTTAGGTCTAGCAAAGCCACCGCCCCAAAGATTGCTCACTCGCTGATAGGGTCTGTTACCTTGATCCAAACACGTATAAACAATCCGTGCCTTACGCTTCACTTTACAGCCAACCAACGTGAAAGTAACCGTGCTTCGCAACGTGCCACGTGGATCAATTCCATGGGATCGAATACGATCGAAACTCCAGACATTGTTCCACAAGGCGCCATCCATATTACGCCAAGTTGCGTTTGCCCGTGTTCTTGATTGAACAAGAAGGCCCATATGTTTGTTTGATTTATTAGCGACTGTTAGATTGACTTTGCAATTTGCAGCTTCTGCTTCATCAATTGTTGAAAAAGTCGCAAACGAAATAGCCAGAAAACCAGCAAAAATAATATGTTTCATGCCTCTACTCCTTTGTTGGAGTTCAAGCTAACTGATGTTTAAAACATCCAAATCACTCATTTGGGTGACAAGGTAAGAATGAGACTCTGCGCCCGATAGAACAATGCCATAACGCTTGATTGTTGAACTTAAGCAGTTTTGGTAACGCGAGGGGCATAAATCATCACCAACCCATAAACGCCGCTTGCAACCAAAAAGCCAACGAGGGCTGCAATATTTTCATCTATCAGAGTAAATCCGCACGCAGCTAATAAACCTAACCACATGGAAGACGTGGCAGCCGCTGGATTAAGATTTTTTAAGAAAAGCGCCCCAAATGTTGCAGGCAAGAAAACGACCAACGAGTTAAATGCTGCAATAATATTTGTTAAAACATCACCAATCAAGATTGCTGCAAGCGCCGTGACAAACACCAAAAACACGATCAATGTCCTCAGTTGCTTCATCGACCATTTTTGCCCAACAGCCGACGCAAGAGGCATAATAAACGTATCGATAGATGACATAATACAGGCGATGAACATCGCGTTTGCCAACCAGGTATATCCGCTTGGTAGCAGGCTTTCAAAGCTCTCATAAACCGATGTGTTTTGCGACCAATATCCCACATATGCGATTGTTAAAAAAATCACGCCACAGACCAGTGCAGCAAAAAGATATGAACGTTGTGCAACCTTGGTAGAGCTCGCAATTGTGATGCGTTGCCAATTATCTACCGCCAACACCGCACTAAAGGGTATGAAAAGCCAGATACCAACTAAAATTGCCGGTTTATAGGGCTCAAAATTGAAAAATGGTTTACCAGTCCCCTCCAGTGAGGGCAGTCCGATAATTGCTAGCGCAACAACCGCCACAATGACAAGTGATTGGATAATGTCAGTTTCAACAGCCGCGCGATAACCGCCAATCACAAGATATAATGCAATCAACCCAGCAACCAAAAGAGTGATCATTGTTTGCGACCCTCCAAAAACTTGAGTGGCAAGAAACCCAAGTGCTGCAAGTTGCACTGCAGATCTTATTATGAAAACAATAGCAACAGGGAACCAGATTGCTGTTTTTGATTGGCTATTGTGGCTCAATGAAATTAGATCGATAAGCCCCACAGAACCAAGCTTTTCTGCTTTTTGCTTGATCCGCGGCACCATAATGGCACAAATAATTAACCCAAAAGTATAGGCCCCAACAATTGAAAACCCTATAACAGGGCTTTGGCTCGTGAACAAAAAAATAGCAATGAAACTACCTATGCCAACATTACCGCAAATTGCACCCGCAATCGTCGCAATATATCCATTGCACCCATCATTTGTCAGGTAAGTATTTAAAGAATTGTGTCCTTTGCTTCGTGCACCCTGCCAAAGTACCAATGCAAGTGGCAATACAAACAAAATAAAGACAATCGCAATAATCGATTCCATCACAAACCCCAAAAACGTGGAAAGCAATCATGCAGGTTTCATGATTGCGAATGGAGCATATTTAACGGATAAATTGACGACAGAGCCTCACCGGATCCGGTGATATAGAATACTATTTTACGGCTTCAGAAATATAAAGGCGCACAGCTTCAACGTTTGAGCTAACATTAAGCTTCGCATAAATATTTTTGATGTGAGTACCAACAGTGTTTTCAGAAATATCGAGGTTTTTTGCAATTTCCGGGCGCGATGCACCGACAGCTAATTGTCCGATAACTTCGCTTTCTCGTGGACTGAGCTGATCCATAATTGAAGCTGGCTTTGGTATTTTACTCTCTCGAAAATTGAGATTATTTCCCAGCAACTCTTCAAAACGCCTATGGGTAACGAGGCAAAAAGAGCGCAAATTCTCAACCTGTGGCAAATGCTTTTCTTCAAATGCGTCTCTTTCCAGACCCGTGCCAAGATTAAATCCACCAAATTTGGGAGAGTGGCGCAACCGCATAGGTATGCCCAAACCAGATTTAAATCCAAGACGTTCTGCACCTTTAATTAGTTCCATTGCCGATTGTGGCAAATAAGGATAGTCAGGCAAATATGAAGCCCCGGTTTTGGTGACAGAATAGTTTTCGCAACAATAATGTAAGAAAGGGTCGTACGGATTTTCAGTATCTTGATGCAAATTCAAATTTGCATGTGCATATAAAACGTGCTTGGGAGAAGAGGCATACAGATAGATAAAATATTTAAACCCCATTTCCATTATGGATTGTTCAAATATCTTCCATACTGAATCCAAATCATCACATTTTTCAATTTTTTCAGACGCCGAGAGCAAAGAATACAATTTTTATAAACCTTTAAAACAAGCAGATGTAATCTATACGGATTATATCGGAAACCGTTCACTCCATTTACAACAAAATCTATATTAATTTTCCGATTAGCAACTAATTGCCATCTGATAAGAGACCGATTGGCCCTTTCAACAGGCGAGAGGTAAGTTCTGATTGGCCCTGGACACCGATTTTTTCATAAACTCGCTTGAGATGTGTGCGGGCCGTATTAATGGAAATTCCCAGTTGCGTCGCCATCTGATGAGGCGATAGACCATCAATAATACAACACGCAGCCTCCGCTTCCTTAATTGTTAAACCATAGGCAAATTGAATAAGCTCTTGGCGCAAATCATGATCTTCGTTCTTTTCCGATTCGGGTGGGCGAAGAATAAGGACGCCTGACGCACCGCCGCGCTTCAAAGAAGTTTGTTTCAATGCTTGCGGCCGAAAGTGAAACCCGACCGGTGTCTCATCTAGCACCAGCAGCGCTTCGCCCGCTTTTGTCTTACATTGACTTATAAATTGGCTACTGATTTGCGCCTTAAGCAGATTTGAGAGCTCGTCTAAATCAGCACTATTCTCCATGCCATCAGAGATAGCACTAAAGTTTTTGAAAAACTGATCATTGGCGTAAGATATGGTCATATCATCAGATACGATTGCCATTCCGATGCTTAATCGATTAATGACATTTTGCAGCACCGCCCCGAGGGCAGCAGATTGCATAACCTGTTTATTAAGCTGAAACGAACGTTCCCAATGGGGCATAATTGCAAGCAAAATTGCTTCAAGCTGTTTTTCATCCAACGACTCGTCGGTCGAAATCGCATAGGCAACCCGATAGAGGGTTTCTATCCAACGACTTTCATTATCAATGGCATCGTAACATAGCTCAACCAGTTCATCAGCACTGAGTTCAGCATCAAAACTTTGTAATCCAAGTTTATTTAAAACATTGGATGTGATTTCAGTTAAGTTACCTAAATCATCTTTAAATTCGGTATGAAGACAACCCGAGACCCACTGGTGAATAATGGTCGAAATTCCAAATCTTTCTTCTTCAATGACCAATCCTGATCGGCCATTTTCAACACAGTGAGCATCAACGTTAGATATGCCCATATCGATGAGATGTTCTCTCATCTTGGCAACAAATTTGCCATTTGCAGTCACCGGATCATCTCCGCCATATAAGATAAGTATAGATGTTCCATCTTTAACAGAAACCTTGTCTGGCCATTTCCACGCCTGATCAATACCCCGAAACATTTCATGAAAATAACCCGTGGTTGGCGTGGGCCATGCAAACTCATCATCAAGCAACATATCTGTAATCTTGCGATCACTTGAAACAACATCGATCAAGCGTTCTCTATCAGCCAATCTTGCACCAAAAAAAGAGTATAACTGATTGAGAATTAATTCATCCGGAGCATCAACCGGATGTAAATGCGATCTAGCTTTTGCAAAACTGCGCCCAAGCTTTAACAGCGCTGGCTGGTTGGCAGGAGGGGTTACAAACACAATATGTTTGGCAAGGTCTGTCCAGGTTTTTAATACCTCTATTGTCAACGGAGCACCAATATTTGGAGCCACTACTAAACGATCTTCCCAACTGGTTCCCGCAAAAGCGGTTTCATATCCAAGCCTTAAATCGTCAACTAATAAATCCCACCCGGAATTTAAGTCCATATGGGCGAGCGGCGCCCGTGGACCAGAGGAAAAACCATGGCCTCTTAAATCAGTGCCATGAACCGTCCAGCCTTTTTCACAAAGCCCGAGCATTGTTGGTTTCAAATTAAGCGTATGTTGGGCCTGAGAATGCGTAATAAATGCAACTTTTTCTGATTGATCACCCAAAAACATTCGGTGCATCAATGCAATTCCATCTTTTGTTACAACATTCTTAGTTTGCACATTATTCTCCTATTTGCGCAAAGCTTAGATTATCACCTATGAACCGCAGATGAATAGTACATTGATTTTTATTGCCATTTTTTTATTCAAACAAGTTGCAAGTAAACTAGTTTATTGAAAATCTGTTCTAATTTGAGCTTGTGAACCTAATACGCATTTAGGCAATATGATATTTTTGTAAGAAACCACACAAAAACTATGGAGACAAGCACGAGAATAACAAATCGATAGACGAGTGCAATTATCTTCACCCCAAAAGGTTTGGGCTGCTAGTGTTTAGCAGCCCATCAAAGAGTTCTCATATAAACAGTTTGCAAAATAATGGATAGTAGAATTTTCGAAGTTTTACAAAGCAATTAAGAGCCGAGCCGTCACACAAATTGGATGAGACCCCAGATAAATCTATTTCAAATATTGGGAAGATACCCAGCCAATTATCTTGTTTTGTCTGATCAAACACCAGCCACTGTTACAACTTCCAATTTTTTCAATGCCGCAGCTATTGGCAGTGAGGAATCCGACTTTTCCAGCCGCACTCGATGGTCGTGTGCGAACATTTAAAAAACTGTTCACGCCTGTAACGCACGTCCCTTTTGCCACAGGTGGCTGGGGTGCTGGCCCGCTCGAAATCCTTACAAAATTAAGATTGGCATTTGAACCATCATAAGTATTGTTCACAATCCGGCAACTCACATTTGAAACGACCGGAGCTGCGCCCTTCAGTTTAAAATCTCTTCCGGGGTACAAATCCCCATAGACATAGTAATCGACCTCACCACAATTTGCATTGAAGATGCGGGCCTGCCCATCAAAATATCCGTCTTGTATGCGTCCATTTACAAGCAAGGTTCCCGGCCTCACTCCCACGCCTTCAAGACCAGGTCGTGGTTTTTGATAAAATATCTGCACCTGATCACCATTGACTGAAAGTTTCATTTCTGAGCCATTGTGAAGGTAGTTATAGGTTTGAGCAAAACCCGTGCTAGTTACTATAAGTAAGAGAATATTGGCTAGAAAGCCTGCAAATAATTTACAACGCATTGGAAACTCCCACTATTCTGGAAATAAATATCGCCCGGGCACCCAGCCAGCGATCTGAGAATTTGTGATTTGGCACCAAACAGATGATAAAAGCCGGATGCGAGTATTTTGGTCTGCCTCTTGAAATCTGAGTGAATCGATATCTGGCGTACATGCCATCATGTCCAAACCAGCTGCATTTGTAGAAATTTCGCCACTCACACCTGAATTGCGGTTTGGTTCAAGTCGGAGCTTAATTGATCGGTTAGCTGGCACTTGGTGGAAACTATATTTAACCGAATATATCCCAATAGCTGGGACATCGCCCACATCTTTGGGATCAACACCTCTTATGGGTTTCACAAGCTCGATGAGGAATATTTCATTGTCAACAATAAGGGTGCCAGTTGCGTTACCCGCTGACACTTTTCCGGCAATTTCAAAGATAATTCGTCCGGACTTTGTTTCTCCTGATTGGCCTGCATAAATATCCAAATCGAATGCAAGCGCTTCATCTGTTTGCGAGACAAGAGTAAAGACTGTGTCATGATCTGTGCCAGTTTCAAAAAAACTCTTAACATGCCGCTGGCGGCAATATCGTTGCCATCTGGCGACAATATTATTGTTCCCAAATTTTCACTTGTTTCATCTAATATTACAAAGCTACCGCTCATGCTGGATGCATTTGGTAAAAGATGCGGAGGCATAGGTGCACAGCAATCTATATTTAGATTGTGGCTAACTTCAATATCATTTGGCAAGTTGATTGTTCTCACAATATATCCTTGGTCAACATTGCCGCGATATTTGTTTGGATTATTTTTGACATCCAAAAAAACAGCATCCTGACATTGTGCATTTACACACAAATGCGGGCGTCCATTTGCATAGGCAGAATAATCGTAGCCGCGATCTTTGTGATGAATTGATGCACCGAAGTAAGTGGCTTCACGGTTCAGCCGTAGAATACGATCATTGCGGTCACCCGGCAGGCGGAAAGTTGCCTCAATTGTCTCACCAATCTGGCCTCGATTTATGATTCTAGTACCGGTTGTTTGCACATCGATAAATCCTCGGTCATTAAACTTGCCAATAAGCTCTTCACAAAATTCAGCATGCATGACCGCGGGGCAATTATGTTCAGACCCACGATAAACTGAAATATCAACGCCTGCAGTGTTTGATCCTTCATAATGAATGACCTCAACTTCAATATCATAACTCTGACCAAGGCCGGACAGTGAATATCCACCATATAAAGCACTAAGACCTGAACGAGCGTTTTGGCTAACGCCTGTTCCAGAGCCTACAACCGCATCGATCCATCTTTGAACGTCTTTTTCGGTGAAGTTTGGATCGCCTGTGGGATAGACAACCACAGATGGCCGTGCAAATTTAAAAGCAGATGTGCGAGACCGTTCTCTGGCAGCCGTCCAAGCTTTGCCCGAACTTGCATTGGCCAACGCATCTTTAGACCAATTCCAGGAACCCTTTATTCTTTCGCCGGTTTTAATCCATTCAATTGTACCCCACCTGCCATCATTATAAACAAACACTGCACGCGCTTTGGAGCCATCTGCACTGACTTTGCCTTCAATAACACCTCGATTTTGATAATCTCCATAAAGGCGCTCACCAGTTTGTATAAGGCGCAACTGACCAAAATTTGAGTTCCAGTCGCCAGTCCAATCATTGGCAAGCGCAGATGTCATGAGCGAAATGATCAGACAAAAGGCCAGCATGATAGATTTATAAATATGCATTTTATCGTCCATATTGAATTGTTTCATTATCGATATATTGGGGCGCGGATGGCTCACCATTTGGATATGCCAAAATGGCTTCAATGACATTTGTCCCATTTGTTAATTGACGGTCGACGGTTAACTCTCCATCTGGGCTCACGCAGGCATAAAGCAATGAGCAAGTCTTACTATCGGGTAAGCAGGCTTTGAAATGCCCGTCCCCAATCGGGGAATAATCCATACCTCCTTGCGCTCCTATCGGGTTTGGCGTACCGGGAGCGCCCTCATGCATCACACAATTTTCAGGCTCACCATCCCACTTAGAACATTCCATCCAAGACTTGAATTGATACGGATTGCCATCTACCGGAGCGCCCAATTGCTTTAGCCAAATTTGTCCGCGCCCGGGAAAAACAACTGGCTGCATCAAACATAGGTTCTCACCAATATTGCCAACTGTTTCAAGACTTTCATGCCCCTCAATGAGCGCATAGATACCCAAGGGCCGTGGCAATTCAGATATTTTATATTGTTTCGTTGATCCTTCTTGTGCCTGCCCATAGGTACACGACAACATCAAGACAGTAGAAGCTAATAAATGTCGCATCATTTCAAACCGTCCTTATAGATATTGTTATTTTTGTCGTAACCAATCCCAATCTTGTTGCCATCGTCACGCGTGATCATGAGCTCATATAAGACTTTACCACCGGGCATAATCTGGTTTGCATCAAGCTCACCGTTGGGATGAAAGCAGGATGCAGCAATAGATTTTTTGCCGTCAGCCATGGTTAAGTCATAGTGATTGTCTCCCATGAGAATTGATGTGAAGGACATTGCATCTTTTTGCCCAGTCGCAAGGTCTTCAATGGAACAATCAAATGTTGAACCTGAAACCTGACAATTGCCAAGTGCCGCCGTTTTAAACGGATTTTCATTTTCACTCTTTGGCGCTTCAAATTTTTTAAAGGCAATCGTATGATCAGGATAAATTATAATCGGTGCGCGCTGGCAGGATTGCACATGTAAAAAATCACTTGTGATATCATCAATCGATGCTCCACTGCCATCAAATCGAAATATACCAAATACTCTATTGACCTTATCGGTGAGTGACACCTTTTCAGTTTTTTCGCTTGGAACAACTTGTGGCGAGGTCGGGGCAGGAATATCTGAGCCTTGACCGCCAAGCGTAAGCTTTTCAAGCAGATCAAAACGAACACGGCTGCTAGAATTCTCCGTCACCCAAAAGGTTTTATTGTCGCCAAAAGTTTCAAATTCCAATCTGTAACGCCCAGCACCAAACGAAGCTGATCGATAGCCCTCGAGAACCAAATTTTTGATTTTTTCCAAAGGCACGACGAAGCTATCGGGATAACAGCCCTCGCGGCCGCACCATCCATCTTCCAAAAGGATCGTGACATCGTCTAGCCCGTCCATCACAACAATTTCTACAAGTGGTCTTTTTTGCGCATCTCCGAATTTAAGAGATATGCCAGATCTCTTCTCAGGATCAGCCGGAGCAACCGGTTCTGGATCAGTCTGAGTTTTAGGTTTATCAAGTTTTATACGGTCAAAAAATGTGAGTTGCGTACGCGGATATCCACCACCACTTATGGTTACTTGTTTGTCATCTCCAAAGCTCGCAACATCCAGAGTAAATGCATTCAGACCTGCTCGTTTGGTAACAAAGCTGTTTTCCAACAAAAGATCCCAGAATTTTGCAGGCTCACGCCAAACATGTTCCTCGCAATCTGCTGTTCCACACCATTCATTGCGAAGAATAACATCAGCCATTCCTGATCCATCTTCATTCTCGAAAACAACAAACAGTTGCGGCTCTAAATCAGTATCTACGAAGACATAAGCCGTACCGCTAAGGCCATCCAAATCCTTTTCCCAATCAGAAACAATTGCAGGTGGCGTTATATCATCGTCCTGTTCATTTGCAGGCTTATCAGTATCAAGGCTTGAAAAATCAGCTTTTTCAACCAAGCATCCATTGCGCGTGACTTTCAAAATCTCAACACAGGGACTATTGTCAGGTTGGCTAAAATAGCCCTGATCATCCGCATCTAAAGCGAGACTTTCGCCCACCTCAACAATGAGATCTTCAAAATCACCAGGCACATTAACAACTACTTCACTACGACGCTTGCCATAACCCTCGCCACCGACATTGGTGATGAAACTACCTGTCGGGAGATAAAATGGCGTTAGCTGATCTTCTGATCGACCACCACCGCTGACCCAATAATTACGCCCCGAAGGCACCTTGTCATACCAATAAGTTGTTTGACGTTTCACCGGTTGCCCGCTTGTCTCACGTGCATCGATAAAAACCCGTGTGGCATCAAAGGAAAAATCAAACTCTGTCTGTCCACCAGCCGTTAAATTAAGAACCCGCTCGACAGAGGTACCACTATCAATATTGCCTCTTATTAAATAAGAACCAATCGATAAAGGTAGGGAAAGATCAGATGTTTCAGTGAGTTTAACAAGCGGGTCTTGTGATGTTTCACCGCCCTTAAGAGGAAAAATCTCTAAATTAAAACGCGGTCTTGATCTGCCAACAGCGGTGGGAAACGCATCGCCCTTCACCCACGCAAGTTTTGGGTTGATGAACAGATTAATCTTAACCGTTGAGCCCAAAATAGCCTCAACGACAAATTCTCCCTCACCTTCAGGGATATCAAAAGCATAGGTGATATCTGTTGCTGACGCATCATTACGATTAAGGCGTGCAACATAACTGCCCGGCTCAAGTAATCCAGTAGCTGAATTTCCGTTCGCTTCAGGATAGCTGAGTTGAAAATTTTCATTGGCAATATCCGTGCCATCATCACGTTCCAGATAACCAGACAACTGGCGGATACCAATCAGGTCTCCGCCCTCAACATCCCTAAATAGAAATCTAACATTACGCTCTGCGGCAATTTCAGGACCAAAATCATCATCACTATAAGGGATAGGTTGCACCTCAACAGTTTGCTGAAGAGCGTCTTTCAATTCATCGGCATTTTGTGCCGGCAGATAAAGCCCGCCCGTATTGTCGGCAAGGCATTGCACCTGACGGCCTTCTTCTTCCGTTAATCCAAAGCCAACCACATGGGCGGTAAAACCAACACCTGCACTTTCAAGTTCATTAGCTAACGCACAAGGGTCGGCGTTACAGGTTTCAATGCCATCGGTGACCAAAATCACAGTGGCTGCATTTTCGGTATATTTTAATTCTTCCGCAGCAATGCGCACAGCGTCAGACAATGGTGTCTTACCTTTGGGTAAGAGTGCGTTGGCAACGTTAATCATCTGAGGAACGGATTGATTGGCAGGACCAACAGGCACAACGGTTTCAATGTCCGCACAAACGCCTTTTTGCCGGTGACCATAGGCAATCATCCCAATTCGGTTTTGTGCAGGCACTTCGCTCAAAACACTTGAGAGAGTCTCACGAGCGATCTCAATCTTTGCCTTGCCCTGAATTTGCCCCCACATGGACCCAGAGCCGTCAAAAACAACTATTGTATCAGCAACACTACCAATATCTTGAGCATTGGCATTTGAAAAAGCATTTAGTGCTGCCGCTATAAAAAACGGCACAGCAAATCGCGCTGACGTTCGCATTTCTCATCTCCATGTTTTTGGTGATGCTTAGCAAGCAGTCAAAGCAGGCAAGTCACTCATATGGGTGACTGAAGCGAGAATTGGCGTTGTTATATTGGCCAAAAAGGAAAAACAATGAAAATTTTTAAATCAACTAGAACAATAATTGCGATTGGCTGCTTTATGACTGCACCTCTTGCTGCTCAAGATCTTTTAACACCACTTGGGCCAGGATCTAGTTTGCAAATCGGTGATATTTTGCCCGGGCATATTGCACAAAACAAAACTCTTCAAATAGAATTTTCCGAACTTGAGCAGAATTCATTTGTTCTTGAAGCCAGTTTCACTCAGTCAGGAGCTGAATTTGATCCAATCATGATCACAATCAGCAACAATGAGGCGTTTGTAATGCCTTCAAGTGATACAATCACAAACATGAAACAAGCTTTTGGCGAAAAATCTACTGGTCATTTGGATTTTGACTATGGCAATGACATGCTATGCATGGGCAGTAGGGAGGAGCTGTTATCAATGTGTATTGTAGATGAAATGCTCGTTTCTCTTCAATCTGACCAGCAAATCGGCACCCAAAACACTTATGATCAGATCAAAGAGTTCATGTTTGAATTCCAAAGCACGATAAACGATCATATGGAAAAGTCCTAATTTCTATTTTCCAACATCGATTTTCTAGCACAGTCCTAGCACAGTAAAAACAACCAATAGAAAACACAGAGCAAAAACGTAATCACCATATTTGCCAAGGTTAGGGTCGGGCGTTCGAATCGCCTCGCCCGCTCCATTTAATTATCTGATTTAATTGAATTTTTACCAAAAAACGTGTAAATTTTAATTGGCATAGCCAAATATTAAGCGATTTTTGCCACAAACCTCTCAAATACCGACCTTCTCCTAGAATTGATGCCATTCCCGATTTAGTTTTTGATCAAGCTAAACTGCTTTCAGGCACGCCCGATTTCCTAGAACTGGCTCTCTAGAAATTCATACTAAGTTTAAGACCGCCCTTGTGGCTGATTGTCGAACTTGAAAAAGCGCCTTCATAATCAAATCTGACATTGAAATTGTCCTCGGTGACAATGTGAAGTCCAGCTCCAATGATGGCGGACACGTCTTCGCGATCAATCTCCAATTCCATTTCGGTCGATGCTAGATTGCTATCAATCAGAAATGAAGCCTGCTTGTAATCATTGAGCGCAAACCTTGCACCAGCATGCAGATAGGGGCGCAGTGCGGTTCCATCATCGGTCTCAAATTGTGTTGATAAGCGGAGGGTTGGCGTTAAATCAAATAGGAAGATATCATTCTCAGGCACGTGTAGATTGGCCGTGCCTGCACCGGTTTCGGTATAGCCAAAGTCATGGATCCATTCTGCATCAAAATCAATGGTTGGTCGTACAAACAAACCACCAAGATCGAACTCCCGCGCCAGACGTGCGCGCGCAGACACGGAAAGTGCGCTTTGGTCAGAATCAGCTTGAACGAGATTGGAGAAAGAATTGACGTTGCGGATGCCATCAGCCCAATCATAAGCACCGGACAAAGACATGGATGCCAACCATTGGTCTTTATTGTACTTTAAAACAGCCCCAGCGTGAACACGGTGGCCATCACTAACTGATGTCGGAGCCTCAAAAAATGTTCTCTCATAGCCAAAACCGACGCCAAAACGTAGCCTGTCAGAGATTGCACGTTGGGCTCCGCCGACAACGCCAAATTGCCAGCTTTCGGTAGCATCGGAGGTGTCACGACGCCAATTGCTCACACCGCGAAACCAATTGCACTCGCCTTCAGCAATGACCGCCCAAACACCAGTCGATACGCCGCAGCTTTGCAGACTGTCCATCATGTATGATGTAGCCACTGAATGGGTGTTAACAACACTGTAGTGGCTGCTTGCATCAATCATGTGAAGCGCATCGGATAAGCCATCCAGCGAGTAGGTGTTGGCAGCTTCAATAAGCATGGACTGAAGATGGTCCTCCTCAGAATCATCGCCGGTCTTGACTTCACCATTTAGCCAAAGCTGCACATGTTTTTCAGCCGCCTCGGCCAATATACGATCATTTCCAGTCAGCCCCGCATCCAAGAAACTAACATCAACATCCGTGACCGATACGCTGTTTGCCACGTCATCTTGCATAAGTTTCATTGCCACCGCTAACGGTGTGACTAATTGATCATGGTCGATATCAAGCGCCTCTTTTGTCCTCAGCACTTCAATTGGCTTTGATAATTTGTCAAATGAGGATATTCCAAGCCGAACTTCGCCCTGACCAATATCCATGGTGCCAACGGAAATCGACTGGCCGGTGCCTTTGCCAGGATTAAGCATAAGGTAGTGCTTGCCCTCCTTGCCCAGCGTGTAATCATTAATCCCTGTCACATTCCCCCAGATATTACCCGCATTTTTCAGGTCGATATTATCAGCTGATATGCCGTGGATACCGCCATAGACATGGCCGGTTGCTGCAACATCAATGATGCCATAGGAAGCTGCGTTCATTGCGATGGCGTTGCTTTTGACGTCGAGATAGTCATCGATGGCAACGGTGCCAGAAATGGTCAATTCGGCAGCCCCCAAAGCATCATGAATATCGATGAGGGGCGTATCTTTATCTTCATGGTGGCCGAGCACTTTGCCGTTGTTTTCAACAACCACGGATGTCAGCACATTCGTTTTAGGGGCACCATGACCAGAGCCATCTGTGATGGCATTGAGTGTTTTGATGGCATGGGACTGCTCACCAAAAACTGATATGTTACCATCGACAATAATATCAATTCCTTTTGCACCAGTTTCCCGATTTGCCGACTGCGCTTCAATACCATGAGACATGGTTCCATAGGTTTTGATATCACCCATTTGGCGAATGGTCACAGTGCCCACATCCAAGACGTCATCTTCATCAATATAGGAACCACCCAAGACACCTTTGCCAGTATCCGTTTGATAAAGCACTGTCGCACCAAGGCCGGTGAAACCATAAATGCCATTGGCGAAATCGCCCTTTGTAACAAGATTTCCAGCCGACACGATGTCGATATCACCACCGCTTTCATTGGGATTAGGTTCACTATTGAACTCGGTAGAAAGATCAGTTGCGCCATCAAGCAACACCAAGCCGCCCCCGCCGCCAACTGATTGGGCGAATATGGCATGGGCGCCATCGCCGGCAGTGGTGACATCAAGTGCTGAAGGCATATCGTCTGATCCGATCGAAATACCCCCACCATGACCTCGCCCAGTGGCGTTTAATGACAATTGTACGGCTGTTTCATCGGATTGATGTGAATGGGTCACTAAACCGCCGCCACCACCAACTGATTGGGCTAATACACCGAAGGCATGATCGCCCTGAGTAGTAACTATTCCACTTGCCGACACAGTGATATCTCCACCATCAGCGGTGGGGTGATGACCGTCTGTCTCGAGTTCAATACCAAAAGCGATATCCAAATCAGCGCCGGTCGATTGCGTGTGACTGGTACCACCGCCCGCGCCCACCGATTGCGCGACAATCCCATGAGACAGAGCACTCTGAGTTTCAATTGACCCTGCACCACTGATCTCAACGGTGCCACCAGCACTGCCTAAAGACTGCGTGCCACCCAATAAGATATCGATCTGTCGATCATTCACAAACGTCTCTTGGGCCGCATAGCCGCCACCAGCTCCAACCGACTGAGCAAACAATCCAATAGACCCAATACCAAAGGTTTTAACAGCAGAATCATGATCGATCATAACCGCTCCACCATCACCAGATGACCCTGAGCTGCCAGCGAGTTCGGTTTTGGCGCTGAACGACACATCATAGTCAATCACTGGGATGCCAACTGTGAAAGGCAAAACGGCACCAGCTATACCACCGCCCCCGCCGACAGACTGCGCAAAAATACCCAAAGCCGCATCACCTGATGTCTGAATTGCTCCATTCCCGGCAAGGCTTGTTACAGAGACAGCGCCCCCATCCTGGCCATCACTACCTGAACCTCCCAACTCAATTGAATGTCCTTTGGTGATCGACGCATTGTCATATTCCCTTACCGATCCACCAATCCCACCACCGCCGGCAACAGACTGTGCTACAATGGCATGGGATTGATTGCCCGTTGTTGTGATAATTGCATTGCGTTTTACATCTACATCAACTTCACCAGCTTTGCCTCCGCTACCAGCGCTACCGCCGATACTCAGTATCAAATCATAGACGCCACCGGATTGTATTGTCGTGTCAGTAGCACTATCTTCACCATCATCATCATCGCCACCGCTCACACTGGCAGAACCATAACTCACAGCTGTCGAATTGCCACCTTCACCACCACCGCCACCAATCGACTGGGCGATCAGACCATAAGACAAATGGCCCGCAGTGTAGATGTTTGCGTCATTGTCTAAAGTAGCCGTAACTTGACCGCCATCACCGCCTTCGCCGCCGCTGCCACCCAAGGCCAAACTTCCTGTGAGACTAGTAGCAGAACCACCTTCACTGCTTTGAGCACGTGACAAGGACAGCGATACAACGCTGCCGCCCGAACCGCCACCGCCGCCAATCGACTGCAGCAAGACACCATGGGAATTGTCTCCGAGTGTCACCACCTGACCAGCCTGATTAAAAGTCACGGCCCCGCCATTGGATGCAGTGCCACCTGCCCCGCCCAGGGAAACATCCGCAGTGATCGAACGTGCGTCACCCTCATCTCCAGCATTGGCAAATGAAAAATTATAATCGTGAACGCTGCCGCCACTGCCTCCGCCTCCACCAACAGACTGGCCCACGACACCGTGGGCGCGCGCGCCGGTGGTACTGATGTGACCTGAATTATCCAAAGTCACTGTGCCCGCCAATCCACCATCACCACCATCACCGCCATGCCCCAGACCAACATTGATTGTTTGCTCACCATATACAGCTCCCAAACTGGTGGAGTTGCCACCATGGCCACCGCCACCGCCAATGGATTGCGCTAGAATACCCGTGGATTGCGCACCAAAAGTGGAAATATCACCTTCATTGGAAGTGGTGACATTCATGCCGACGCCACCACTGCCGCCATTCCCTCCTAAGGTGAGCTGAGCATTTGTGGATATACCTTTGCTGGCAGCACCTGCCAGCCCCCAAGCCGAGCCACCGCTTCCACCGCCGCCGCCCACCGATTGTGCAACAATACCGGCTGAATTGGTACCAAAGGTACTAAGGCTGCCAATATTCGAAACGTCTACCAAGCCGCCATCACCACCTTCTCCACCATCCCCACCGATGGTTGCTGTGATGCTAATGGCAGAACTTTCATCTGCCGATACAGCGACAGCGACACTATTGCCGCCGCTGCCACCGCCACCGCCGATGGATTGCGCCAAAATTGCTGCTGAATTGTGGCCTTGCCCAATGCCATCCTCATCGATTGTCCCTGTACTGATCGAGCTATTCGCATCGACACTGACCATGACAGCACGCCCATCCCCGCCATCACCACCTGAACCACCGATAGACAATGATGCGCTGACCTCGGATCCACCTGAAAAAGCGGCTGCTTGGCCACCGTGCCCACCGCCGCCGCCCACCGATTGGGCCATAAGCCCTGTCGAGTGATCCCCTTGGGTTGTAATATGGGAACTACTCAGGGCCGTGACATTAGAAGCACATTCTATGGTTGGCGTATCTAAGTTTAGGCATGGGTCAGCGGTAAAGAACGAATCTCCCACGTAAAAATAGTCATTTAAGCCTCCATCACCACCGCCACCGCCAGAACCACCAATAGCTCCTGAAAAACCCAAACCAACTGATGATGCATCACCACCTCGGCCACCACCACCACCAATGGTTTGATTGACGATCCCTGCAGCATGATGACCTGTCGTGCTAACGCTTGCATCAGTCAGATCGATATTAGTTTTACCGCCATCGCCGCCCGTACCGCCAGAACCACCAATGGAGAAAGCAAGCCCTGAAATACTACCACCATCCCCACCATTGCCACCTACACCGCTTGCACTAACACCAGCGGAATGATCACCCGATGTTTTTATGTGGCCGCCGTGCAAAACCTCTATCTCACCCGAATGGTTGCCATCTCCGCCATCACCGCCACTGGTCCCAATGCCATCTCCGCCACTTCCAACACCACCATCACCACCGGTGCTGGCAACATGAATACCATCACTTGCGTTGCCTGTGGTTTCAATGCGCCCCATGTTCTCGATAAAAACATCACCGCCATCACCACCAATACCACCATCCTGACCATCGTGTAATGTGCCAGCGTCCCCAGCATTGCCGCCTCGTCCGCCGATTGATTGGGCAAAAATACCGTCTGAATCAAAACCCGATGTGAGAATATTGGCAGCAGTACCATTGAAGATCGCTATAGAACCTGCCTTGCCGCCATGTCCGCCATCGCCAGGGCTACCATTATCACCACCATTGCCGCCACGCCCGCCGCGAGAGGTGGCCCAGATGCCATATCCAGATGCTTCCATCTGGTTATCAATGTTACCTTGATTGACGATGACAATATCACCGCCCAGACGGCCTTGGTAACCATCGTCCGCGTCTTTATCTAAAAAGTCATCACCATTTTTACCACTATCCCCATCGCTGCCGATCGAATAGGCGCGAATGCCTGCTGTCAGCGGTTCTGTAAATTCAGATGGACAACCTAGCTGACTGGTGGCGCATTCACTCTCCACACCCAGCGCTCCAGTGTTATAAACAGTGATCATTGGCGTGGGTGATGCATCGTCAGGATTAGAAAAATAATCGCGAATATTGTCAACCGGGTTGTTCTCTATAATGTTGGCTAGATCACTATCATTTTTCTGATCAATTTCGCTTTTTTCTGAAACCGTGTCGTCGGAGATGATGCCGCCAGTGGTAATATCGATCGGACCAAGAGCGTGCGGGAAAATATCAACTGGCACCGGAAGGGTATCATCCGTCACATTAGCAGCGATATAAGACGCCATTGGGATGCTAAATGTATTGTCTACATTATTGTTCACTTGTACAACTGGAATTGTCGTAAGCTGGTCTACATAGTCGTCGGGAGGGGTGTATGAATCGCTATATCTGAGGTGGTAAGCATAATTAACGAACATACTGGATGAGTCAAACACGTAAGTATCTTCATCGCTTGCCAAATGGTTTGGTGGAGTATCATCATAGGCCATAAGAGCAGTGGGCAAGAGGAGAGAGCTTGCGGCAACAGATGACAAAAGCGCGATGCGTGAGCACTTAATTGCAGTAAATATACCCAATTCAACCCCTCGTACCGTAAATATACGGAACACAACCCGAATCACAACCAAAAGTAACGTAGCTAAATCACCAAGCAATCACAATGGATGCCAGATCGCAATTCGATCATCAAATTCAAAGCTGAAATGAAAACAAAAAAGGGAAAGCCTCTCTACTTATTTAGGGTAAATCCACCTACCAGATATATCATTGTTACAATAGATTAAGTTCGAAGCTCGTATTATGCTTATGTAGCAGAAAACAAATTTCCTTGATCCATCACATTGTTTAAACGAACACAGACTTTGAGCTTATTAAAATTTTGCTAACCAACAGAATTATCCGATATTTCATTTCTTTGTTTTATCGTTGCTCCACTGAAAAAGGGGCAAAGTGATGCGTTTAACAAATTCAGGATCATATAAAAAAGCCATAATGCCGCTAATCGGCCTATCAATCGCAATTTTTGTTATATTTGTGGTCAGTAATCTTTTTGTACTTAATACGGCAAGCAAAGTTGCATCAGATATTCGATTGATATCAGAACAGAATTTGGTCAATGGTGAGCTTGAGCATCACATGGAAATTTTGGCGCATGATCAATCAAATATTTCTCATTGGGATGAGACGGTCAAAGCTATTCAACACAAACAACATGATAGTTTCATGCGGGAAAAAGTTGCAAGTTGGCTGTGGGAAGATTTTGGTGTTGAGTATTCCATCATTGTCTCGCCCGATAATAAATCAAGCGCATTCGCTTTTCAACACTCTGTACAGGATGCCTCCGATGGGCAAGCTATCGTAGATGAGAATTTGAATTTAATTACGCAAGCACAGGATAACTACCTCACAAACCGTGTTGCTGATGAGGCAGGCTTTCATTTGAATGCGCACCCAGTTCATTCTCAATCGTCCATTCATACAATTGGGATTAGGCAGGTAAATGGTGTTTTGGGCATGGTTGCTGTCCAGGCAATTGTTCCAGACAATGAGCTTAGACTGGCAGATGGAAAAGTATCCACGTTGTTGACTTTCAAGCCGATCACGTCGGCGATGATTAATGATATTGGTCAGAAACTGGAATTGAACGGCTTCAAAATTCATTCATCAAAACTCGGAGCATCGGATAGATCATATCTGGATCTGCATACGACTGATTTGAGTCCAGTTCTTGTTGCTAGTTGGACAACTAACTCACCTTGGTACAATATTTGGAGTAACACAATAAGTGTTGCATCAGGCTCACTGGCAATTATGACTTTAGTGTTGGTATTGATCTGCATCATGCATGGGAATGCGCATCTAAGATTACATAAGAGTGAAGAAAATAATAGGTTCTTAGCGCAACATGATCCTCTAACCTCTCTGCCTAACAGATTAAATTTTGACACCGTGTTGGCGAATATCATCAATAATCATAGGTATGATAGTTGCGCTGCACTTTGTATAGATCTGGACAAATTCAAATTTGTAAATGATACCTACGGTCACCAAGTTGGTGATCTGGTTTTAAAGACTGCGGCTAACCGTATTAAAAGCGTTGTCGAAGAAAAGGGCATTGCAGCTCGCGTGGGTGGCGACGAGTTTACGGTGTTGCTTCCAAATATTGATGATGCTGAGCAGATCAAACTCATTAGTGAAAAAATCATCGAAAGTGTTAGTAAGAAAATTCCATTTGAGGGTGGCGATGCATTGATTGGTGCTAGTGTTGGTGTTTCGCTCTGGCCCAGAGACGCGTCTACAATTGAAGGCTTGATGAAAGCCGCTGACGAAGCTCTTTATGAGGCAAAAGATAGTGGGCGCGGGAATTTCAAGATATATAACTTTGATTTAAAAAAATGCGCATAAGCATGGCTATTTAACAAGTGAGCAACGAAGCGCTTTTTGCTTGTTAATTTTATCGAGTTAAACATTGCGACAGAGCCCGTTTTTAAGGTCGGGATAAGTCAACGGTGCTCAGATGTGCGGCTACAATATAGTTTTCAAACTAATGGCTACGCCCCATAAATACACGATTTCTAGCACACCGGTAGCATAGTCACTGAACCTTGCACTTTTTAAGAGCGCGATATGTGGTTTGGTTTTCATTGTTTGGTTTCGGATCTTGCTTGTGTGCTTTTTCGTTCAATGCAGACTTATTGATTGCAAATGAAATGTCGCGCTCTTGCCAAAAGCAGAAACTGTACGACCAAAATCCCCCGATTGAATGTTCTCTTCAAGTCGCAAATAGCGTTGGTCGGCGTTCAAATTGCGAATTTAAACTCACACAAACGTGTATTCACTCATACTTTCGTGTGGTTGCAGAGCATTGCAAAAAACATTAGTGATCACCACGCGAGCAAGCTGGCTCGAATTAGGCCTATAAATACAATAAAATGATCGGTTTAAAATGAGGGAAATTTTTAGCATAAATCATTCAAGAATTCTGGTTCCCGATATATTGTGGTCGGTATGATGAGTGCCTCAACTAAAATTGCGATCATTGACGATCATGAGATTTTTGCCGAAGGTCTTTGCGACGTGGTGCGCAATATATCAAACACCTATCAGCCAATCAGCTTTACGAATGCGAAGGCTTTGATTGAAAAAATAAATTCTGGTCAAAAGTTTGACTTGATCATTTCTGATATGGCGATGAAAGGTATGAATGGGCTCGCGCTCATAACTGCATTACGGGCCAATGGTAACTTAACACCCGTAATTATCACGTCAGGAATTATCGAAGATAATTCATTATCTGAGGAAAATCTGGTTAAAATGGGAGCATCAGCATTTGTTCATAAAACGGCTGGGATTGAAAAATTTAGTTTAACCATCCGTACTTGCTTGCGCAGCATTAATTTTGACACCTTGGCAATTAATACAATTATTGCCCAAAAATGTCCTCATGAAACCTTAAACTTAAATTCATCTGCATTAAAAATTCCATCTCTGGGTATGCGCCAACTCGAAGTTTTAAAATTAACTGCAGAGGGGCTGAGTAATCGGGAAATTGCGCAATCATTATCGATTTCTGAGAACACTGTGAAATCCCATTTGCAGTCTATATTCAATGAATTTGGTGTTAAAAAAAGAACGGCATGCGTTAAGCGTGCAAGGGAACTAGGTATTATTTAAACCTGCCATAACTTCTTCGGTATATTTTTTGAATTCAGACACTGAATGATTAGCTGGTAAGTGGGTTACATTAAGATCAGTGATTTTTACTTCGTCATTATCGCTATCAAATATAATGATTGGGATGTCTTTTTTTGCCATCCCTTTTATATCCCTGATACTGCTAGGGTCAAAATTCTTATCAGCAAGATTGTCAATGACGATCAAATCGGGAACGAGGTTTATGGTCGATAAAAGCCCTTCGACTTCGCCCAGATTGTCAATCTTAAAACATCGCCATAGCCAAATTGAAGTGACGTTTTCCCAACCACCAAATTCTTTCCTTTCATTTTGCCCGATAACAAGGACCACAGGGGTTTTAACAGCAACTTCAGGCCGCATTTTTTCATAGCCTTGCGCAATTATATTTTGGTCCAATTTAAAGTAAAATCTTGTTCCTATCCCAGCTTCGGATTGTAATGAAATAGACCCATTTAAAATTTCAGCAAGTTTACGTACAATTGAAAGTCCCAAACCAAGCCCTGAAATATTTTCATGGTTTTCAAGTCTGAAATATTCCTTAAATATATCTTCTTGTTCATGCTCGGCAATTCCTGGCCCGTTGTCTGCGACCATAATTTGTATGCCATCGGGCTCAAGTTGGCAGGTCAGCATGATATGACCACCCACCGGGGTGTATTTCATCGCATTAGACAATAGATTTCGCACAATACGGGTTACCAAAAGTGGATCAGTATTTACTTCACAAGGCGTGAGTTCAATTTGAAAATTAAAAGCCTTTTCCGTTATTCGATTAGTAAATTCGTCAGCCAATTTTTCTAGGAGTAACGAGAGTTCAAATACTTCCTTTTTAACAATAATCTCTGAACGTTCCAATTGGCTATGTTCGACAAGTTGCCGCAACAGTTGCTCCTGGCTATCATGCACGTCCTCAAGCTTTGCGAGTAGCTGTTTTTGATCATTTGTCTTGGTTTTTGCACTTAAAGAATCTAGAAAATGTCGCTGAGCAATCAATGGCTGCGTCATGTCATGACTTATAGATGCCATGAGCCGAATTTTCTCCTCATTCAGGCGCTTAATTTCCTGCTGATGCTCAATAAGCTTTTGTGCAGCATCACGATTAATCTGTGCCACAACGCCGTCACGAACCACGCTATTCATCGGCCTGCTCATATAATAACCAAAGGCAAAATAGATAAAATATCCAAACCCTATGACCTTGGCGTGCGCGTCACCTTCCAACATTAGATAAAGCCCGAAGGGAATAAGTGCGGGAACCAATAAAACCACATATCCTGGCCTATAGACAGCACCACGCATCATACCGCCCAAGGTAATGCAGATAATTGAAAAACTGGAAATAAGAATATGAAACGGCGACATTGGGTCCGTGGTATATATAGCAAATGCGCCCCATACAGCCCCAGTTGTAAATGTTAGCATTAAGTGCCAACTCAGATAAGATCCAACATTTTGCCGATTGATGCCATCAACACACATAAATCGGGCGTAAAGAACTGTGATACCGATCATCGTAGATGCCGCACAAAACCATATCACAGCTTCTGGCCAGCGTTCAGATAGCAACAATAATATTGTCGTTGCGATCACGATATACATCACCATGTTTGCTGATCTTAATGCGCCACCCTTTAAAAGCCGAGCTTCTTCAACACGAACATCAGTTAAATCATAATTATCAAATGGGGTTGTTTCAGCCATTGTGTAATGTCAGTTCTGCCGCCGTAATTGGAGTTGCTTTGATGACCCATAGGGCTGATAACCTAAGAGCAATTGGGATAGCTGCAAAGAAGATAATTAACGTTAAAATTTGACCCGGATCATTTTGTTGCTCTTTTTGAAATCCAACATATTCGAGCATGGGAAATGCTAAACCCATGGGTACAATGAATGTAAGTTTAGATGTGGCGTTTTTGATGGCTAAAAATGTGCCGCCAAAACGGTTCTCTCCATCTCTTTCGGTTTCAGATACTATGTCTGCAAGGATAGATGTGGGCATGATTGCATCACACCCAAATGCTGCGCCGATAATGATGCAAAGGATCATAAAACCAATAGTGTCACCTGCACCTAAGAAAAAGGAAAAACCCAAGCCAAGTGAGCAGAAGATGATTGATATCATCCATGATGTCTTTTTGTTAAATCTCTTCGAGAGAACCACCCATAGAGGTAAAAACAAAGCTGTTGAAAGGAATAATAGCCCAAGAAATGCGCCAATCAATTCGGGTTTTTCAATAACATGTGTCACATATAAAACCATAAGGCCGGCGGTCAGAGCATTCGCGGATTGAATGACTACAAAAGAGCTAACCAAATATCGAAAAACACGGCGCTTGAGAACAAACTTACATCCATCAATGAAACCAATTCGAGGAGCTATAACAGAACGTTGATTTCGTGGGACAAAGAGCAAAAATACTAAAAGTCCCATGATTACAAGGACGATGATGATTTTTGCAATGAGGTCAAGTGACATAGGAATGGTAAGAGCTAAAGCAAATGGAATTGAGGCTGCAGCAATCGCCCCAATGACTTGAAAGACCGCTTTTGAACTCGCCAGAAGTGATCTCTCATGCACCTTTTTTGAGATTTCCAAGCCTATGGATGAGTATGGAACATCAACAATTGTATAGAAGAAAAAATAAGCAGCACTCACAAGAACAAGATAAAATAATCCGATGTCATTTGGAGGCGATAACAACAGCCATACAGATAGGCAAAAAAATGGTGCGCCAATGATCATCCATGGAATTCTAGGGCCTAGTTTTGATCGTGTTTGATCACTAAAATGCCCAATCATTGGGTCTGTCACAACATCAAATACCCGTCCAAAGACAAAAATTGCGCCAACCGCAGTAAGGCCAAGCCCCAAATCAATCGCATAAAATGTTGGGATGTAAATCACCAATGCCAGCCCGCCCATGGCTAACGGTGTGGTTAAAACACCAAAATATATGAGTTGCCAAAAAGACAGCTGTTCTAACTTTGAATTTTGCATAATTCCCCCGAAATTTATGCGCAAAACTATTAACCATATCCCCAATTGGCAATCACTTTATTAAAAAACTTATCTAACTCATACTTTCGGGCAATTGATGGCTGAGTTCGCACGCGATAATCCAACATTATTAATTTGTTAAGCTTATTTCGGGGGCGAAGGTATCGTGACTATAACAACAAAAAAAAGACAGATATTGCTCAAGGCATCAACAGCGGTTGCTCTTATAATATCGGCAAAAACAGTGTTTGCTGGAGATGTAACTGTTAATATGCCAAATGTCTCCATATCTTTAAACGATGGCGACAATCTGATTGTTACGTCTGGCGGAAGCATATCAAATGGCTCAGGTGACGCAGTTGGAGCTGGCACATCCGGGCCAACTGTTTCGATCAATAACAATGGCACAATTGAGTCAACATCTTCTGATCGCGAGCACGATGGCATTGATACCCGAGGTTCTACATTAAGCAGCTTAGTAAATTCGGGTTCAATAACATCGGTAGGGGGAAGTGGGGTCCATTCATATGCCATTGGTTCTTTCTCAAATTCCGGTACAATCAGCGCCGCAATAACTGGTGTAGCTGCCTTTGGTGGCGTGACTACTTTTGTCAATGAAGTCGGAGCAACAATTAGCGCAACTCAATATGAAGCAGTGCACTATTTAAACGGTGGTTCTAGTCCCGATAAAACGTTTACAAATCATGGAAATCTATTCGGTGGACTTGTTGGGTTTCAAGATAAATCTACAGGTACGTTTACTTCATTCAACAATAGTTCGACGGGTGTTATAACAGGAAAAACAGGTGTAATATTTGACGGCGGAGTGGTCGAAAATTTTGTAAATTCTGGGATTATTACTGGAACTGCAAATCACGGAATATATTTCGATGTAAACATAGGCAAAATCGTCAATAATGCCGGCGCTAAAATCGAAGCCGACGCAAAAGTATCTGACACACAATATGCCATATATGTGAATGGTGTTTTATCTACTTTGGAAAATGCTGGCACTATTACAGGTGGTGAGGATGTTGACTATGCCGCAGTGCGGGTAACAAAGGGTATTGGACAATTAACAAATACTGGTACTATTTCAGGTCACACTGGTGTGAGTAGTGGCAGCTATATTACGAGTTTAACCAATTCAGGGAAGATTGAAGGAACGACAGACTTCAGTATCAACGCGTCTTCAGAAATCAAATCTTTGACAAATGAAAAAAGCGGAGAAATTGTTTCTAACAATTTAGGTATCAGAACGTATAGCGGGGGTATTGAGAACCTAAACAATGCTGGAACAATTCAGGCTAAGACTCCAATTTTTATATCTCGTGCTACTGATGCGACGAACGCCACGATCACCAATTCGGGTGCAATAACATCCACAAAAGGTGCGTCCGGTACAGCCATCTACCTTGGCAATTCAGCTGCAGACACAATTAACATCGAAGCCGGATCAAGCATTATAGGTAAGATTGATTGGGATGGAACCAAAGACACTGTCAATTTTGCTGTAGGTTTGAGTAACACACTAGAATTTACCAATACGCCGGATAATATCAAATTTGCATCTGCCCTTGGTGCAGTTGTTGATAAAACAGTCGTTCAGGCTGACACATCGTCCATCAATATTATTGATGATGCTGTTGCTGATGTGGCTTCTGCGGCATCATCGCTGGTTGGTGCACAAGCGGGAAGCATTTTCCAAACACCTGAAAATGCAAGCGTTCAAACACCAGAAGACATTGATGGTTTTGGTTATGGTGTCATGAGTAATTTTGTTGATCGTAATGCTTGGGTTTCCTTGTGGGGTGCAGGTTCCTTTCAAGAAGAAACCTCAACGCTTGCTGAAACAACAGCCTATTCCGCTGGCGTTTTGGGCGGCATTGATTGGCGATCATCAGATGGTAATTTATTTGGTATCCATGCTGGCGCGGGCCTCGGTGAAATCACGGTCAATGTCACCGATGGTCAGACTATCGACTCCAGCTCATTATTCGGCGGTGTTTATGGCCGCTATCATCAAAATGAGATAGCTGTTGATTACAATATCACGGCCGGCATGATGCAATTTAATTCAGATCGATCAATTTCTGGTGGCAATGAAACTGCTAAAGCAGAATATAATGGTTATTTTATCCAGCCAGAAATAAAGTTCTCCAAAGAAACAGACATTGGCGACAAGACGTTCATCCCCAGTGTTGGCTTCGGTTATAAAGGTGTTTTTCTTGATGAATATTCTGAAACGGGATCTTCAAGCAACGTGTCGGTAAATGCGCGTTCTGTTCATTATGCACTCGCCAATGCGCAGATCGATTTGATTGCAGATTTTAATACAGTAAACGGTGATACAGTTATGTTTCGACCTTATGTCGGAGCAGAGGGCTCTTTTATAATGGGTAAAAATACCGCGACTGCATCGCTTTTGACAACAACGACAACGTTTGACACTGGTGGCGACAAAAATGTTGTTCGTGGATTTGTTGGCGCAAATTTTGCAAAAAATCTTGATAAAACAACAAAGTTATTTGGTGGCGGTGAAGTGAGTTATAATAGCGCTAAAAACACTGCATTTAATGTGCGCTTAGGTATTAGTAAATCCTTTTAAAGCACTTAAAATTTGATTTGAAAACTGTGCTATCTCAGATGCAATAGTATCTAGTATATGCAGTTGTCCGTCATCCCAATACTTAGAACTTCGCAAATACATGCGATTAACAGGCATCTGACCCAACAGATACGCTTTTGACAGTGGCGGACGTTGATAGGGTTCAGCGGATTCTTCGCCAATCAAAGTAATATTGTCTGCGTACCCCAAAGAACGCAGTTTACCAGCCAAGGATGAACCTGTTTGACCTGCACCAACTATTACAACTCCACCCACACTAAAGTCCTTTTCAAACTACATTTGAGTTTCAGGTAGATGGATGTCCATACCATCCATTTCGTCGACTACTTTAATCTGACAAGACAGGCGCGAACGTTGAGGATCGCGATCGATAGCAAAATCAAGCATATCTTGTTCAGCCTGATCCATTAATGGAACAATCTCTTGAAAAGTAACGTCAAGATAAATGTGACATGTTGCGCAAGCACATGCGCCACCACACTCCGCTTCAATTCCTTCAATGTTGTTCTGACGAGCTCCCTCCATAAGAGTGGACCCCACTGGTACATCGACAATTTTTGAGCGACCATCGTGCTCAATATATTTAATTTTTGGCATTTTTTATCCTAGATAAATTAACTGTCAGGATTGGCTATCGATAGCTTTTTGAAACAATTCAAGATCATCATTTTTCATAAATATTTGGTGTTTCTTCTCAGGAAACGATCCATTCTGGACATCCGAAATATACTCGCGATAAGCATCTATTCGCTCGTTTTGCAGACGCTCACGTTCTTTTGCAAAGTTACGATACGCTTTTGCATGACGCGGAAAATGTCCGGTATTTTCTCCCAGCAAGTCAGCAGAAAACAAATATTGAACATCACATTTTGCACCGGATCCAAGCGATATTGTTAACATCTTTGTACGTTGAGTGATTAGCTCGGCAAGATCCGAAGGCACGACTTCCATCTCAACTGCAAATGCACCTGCATTCTCAAATGCTTTGGTCTCAGTCCAAACCTGGATGGCTTGATCGTAGGTCTTTCCAACGGCTTTAAAACCACCGGTCCACGTGGCTTTTGGAGGAACTAAGCCGACATGTGCAATTACCGGCACCCCCTCACGCGCAAGGACTTCAATTATTTGAGGGCTCATGGCACAATAGATAGATTGCGCACCAGCTTCCATCGCCTCCATTGCGCCTCTTAAGGCTTCAGATTCATTGGAATGTTGTCCCCATTTCAAACCATATTGAAAATGAGAATTAGGAACAGCGCGGGCAAACTCACTTGTTTCGGGACGAAAACCCGTACCAATCATATCAATACCAGCAGTGCTGGCAGCAATGGCCTCTTCAATACGCGCAACCTGAACGAAAGAGATTTGTTGAACACCTTTTAACGCCTTTAAATCGTATACTGTTAATGCCTTGGAACTCATTTGCCCATAATCCTTATTCGACGTTCTTTCATTTTTTCATTGGCTTCTTTTGTTCCATCATGAAACGAGCCAAACACAGCATCCCACGGCACTTCCAAACTGCCATAGTTACACTCAAAATAGCGGTGGTGCATTTGATGATGAAACGTTCCAAGATTAAGGCGATTTTGATCCTTAACCACTAGTCCTTCAAACCCTGTATGCGTTGATGCGGCTGTTAACACGATATATTGCAGATGATACAAAATATGGACAGGATTTGCGGGTATGAAAAAGTGGATCATCACAGAGCCGTAATAAATGATTTGCTCGATCGGGTGCATGGAATTACCTGACCATGGACCCACATTAATGTTGCGATGATGGACAGAATGCACACGCTTATAAAGAGGTGGCCAATGCAATAAGCGATGAATCCAATAAAAATAAAAACTTTCCCAAAGCGGTATCAAAGCAAATAAAGCGACAAACCAAAATGGGTTGGCTGCCCATGTAAGAACAGGTGCATATCCATTGCTCATCGACCAGAACATCAGTACTTCATAAGCTGTCCAGATCGTGACACCACTACCCAAAGACCAGAACATATTATCTCTGATTTGCCCACCCAACGAGAACTGTTTCCCGTTCACCATCAATGGGCGCTGGTCATATTTAAGTTTTTTCCCTGTGCGTTCCATTTGTAAAAATAAACGTGAAGACCACCAGCCACAAGTGTCAACAAAATGATATTTCGTGCCCAAAGCCCTACAATCCAGCCAATTTCCAGTTCTTGTGTTGTTTCCAATGTCGGCTGAAACCACAACAAGCTGATAAATGCCACAGCAACCAAAATTAGGCGTTCAGAGATTAAAAACCAACTATCCCAGATCCACCTTATGATCGCCAGTGGGCGCCATGGCCATTGAAATAAAGGTGAAATTGAAAGCGGCACTTTAGGAGTATAATTCCAACCTGGAAGTGACGGTTTTTGTTCGCTTGCATCAGACATTTAAATCTCCCTGAATGGTTTTCTATACATTGACAAAAATTCCTATCTTTGAAAAACAGTTTTAAATGACCAATTAAATCTGTTTATTAGTTGAATGATAGTTGTAAGGAATTTGAGCTATGAGTATTTCAATCAAGGCAATGAAATATGTGAGCACAGCTATGCGTTATAAAAACATAGCTGCTGCTGCTAAAGAGCTGAATGTAGCTGCTTCTGCTGTAGCGAGTGCAATAGATCACGCTGAATCTGTATTTGGCATAAAATTGGTAACAAGGACTCGCTCTCGTGGCATCATAACGACTAGCGCTGGTCGCGAGGTTCTTCAAAGTATGGAAAAGTTACTCGAACACTACGAAGCGGTTCTAGCGACAAATAGCAAAAAGCATACTCAACTTGGCGGGTTCTTGAAAATTGGTTATTACGCACCAATTTCTCCGGCTTTTATACCGGCGATTTTAAAGCCAATCTTAGAAAAAAATCCACAATTAAAAGTAATCCTTGATGAGTGTGATAATGATCAGGCACAATCTGAATTACTTAACGGAAACTATGATGCAATCTTGTTTGTTTCTGACGTGCCATCGCCTCAGATTAAAGTCACAGAACTTATTCAAGCACCTGCATATTGCCTTTGCTCAACATCCCACCCGTTCGCAAGTAGAAAATCTGTGACACTGGAGGATGTCAAAAAAGAACCTTTAATTATTCTAAATCGTCCCACAGCATCTGATTACTACCGCCAATTGCTTGAAACTACAGAGCAAACAAAACTTAATATTGTCGCATCCGTTACCCAAACTGAAATGGTGCGTTCTATGGTTGGTGAAAACTTGGGATGTGCAATACTAAACATGCGGCCACTTATAGATGAAACATATGCAAATGGACGTCTCGCATGTGTACCTATTTCATGTAACATACCCAATTTGTCTCTTTCGGTAGGTGTAATATCCGGACCTTCGAAACAGATTGTGGACTTCTTCACAGAAGCTTGTATCAATTATTTCAACAATTCCTCAAGTTCAGCAATTATTATGGCATGAACATTATCTTTACAAAGATATCAATACGCCCAATCATTTGGTACAAATAGCTTAAAGAGTATTGGATGACTTATTGTCTAACCAATCGAAATTCTCTTATACTTCTAGCACAGTCACTGACCCTTGCACTTTTTGGAGCAGGGTGTTGGGTTGGTGCCAAGAGCAGATGTTGATTGACAAACCTAGGTATTTTCCTAAGGTGCAGTTACTGAGAATTCGCGTTGAAAATAAAAGAAAACATACGTGTATGCTCGCGGACCTTTGGAGGCTTTTGAGTTGGATCAACGCGTGTATGATGAGAGTGTTGGAAACAAGGCTAATATTCTTGTTGTTGACGACAATCTAATCAATAGAAAAAAACTCAGCAGGGCGGTTCAAGCACTCGGGCACCAAGCAGAAGTAGCGGAAAACGGAACTCAAGCATTAACGATGCTATTTGAGGGCAATTTTGATGCAATTCTTCTCGATATCATCATGCCTGAAATGGATACGACGTGATTGGAGGCCAATGTCTTGCTAAGCTTCTTGCTCCTCGTCCTTACGCTGGGGATCGTATAGCACCAGCCTTGCCACCTATCACCTATGCTGAGAGAACGGATCAATAAGTATACAGCCAACCAAATTACCTTCATTCAGCTGATCACGCGACGCCTAATGCTCCGCATAGCTCGGCAACAAGATTAGTGTTTTGATTGTGACTTTACGCTCACCAACGACAGATCGTTAAGAGTTCTAATACTGGCTCAGACACATAACTATCCGCAACATCTTTTAGGTAGGATGAACTGATAGAAAATCATTATTGCAACTTAGTATATTCAATCATTGGCCAATCGAAATTTTGGTACGACACAGGGCGTAAAAAGCGCCGAATGGATAACGTTCCCACAGATGTCGCGCCAAAATTTGTTGACGCAGGATAGGGGCCGCCATGAACCATCGCATGGGACACTTCAACCCCCGTTGGAAACCCATTTGACAAAAGACGACCAGCTTTTTGCTCCAGTATTGGCAGCAACTTACGTACCAACGCTGCATCGCCATATTCATGGTGAATAGCGCAGGTCAATTGCCCGGTTATTTGACGCGCAAATTGCAGGACCTCACCCTCATCTTCCGCTAAAACAATTTGTGCAGTTGCGCCAAACACCTCCTCTTGAAGGCTTTTGTCATGTAGCCAATTCTTGACACTTGTACTAAAAATCGCCGGCGCACCATAGCGCCCCCCAGATAGACCTCGATAGAGCGTATCGACATGCGGATTATCAGCCAAACTTTGTTGCCCTTGCTGATATGAACGAGCAATTTGTGTCGTTAACATAATCTGCTCATCTTGCATGGTCACATTTGCAACAGCACTTTCAATAAACTTTTGGGTATCAGAATTTTTAATCGCAACAACGATCCCAGGATTGGTGCAAAACTGACCAGCACCCAAGATTAATGATTGAACCCATGTCGCAGCAATTTCTTCAGATTTAGAAATAAGCGTGTGCGGCAGAATAAAAACGGGATTAACAGACCCAAGCTCACCGAAAAACGGAATAGGTTCTGGGCGTGCAGCACATAAATTAAATAATGCACGACCACCAATTGTTGATCCGGTAAACCCGATAGCTTTGATATGGGGATGTTGCACAAGCGCTTCTCCAATTGAACGATCACTACCTTGGATTTGAGAAAACACTCCCGGATGTAAATTATGACGTTTGATTGCTTCAAGAATCGCCTGCGCAACCAAATCACAAACCCCTGCATGTGCTGCATGCGCTTTGACAACAACCGGGCACCCCGCGGCAAGAGCAGCAGCAGTATCCCCTCCAGCGGTTGAAAACGCGAGTGGGAAATTTGAGGCGCCAAATACGCCAACCGGCCCAATAGGACGCTGTACCAATTTCAAATCAGGTTTGGGAAGTGGCGATCTATGAGGGTCAGCTGTTTCATGTCGTAGATCTAAATAATCATCGTGCTCGATGTAGTCTGCAAACAATCTAAGTTGCATGCATGTTCGACCCATCTCACCTTCTAAACGCGTATGGGCATATCCCGTTTCCTTTGCGCCTTGCTTAATGATTTTATCCTTAAGGGATTCTATTTCATTCGCAATTGTTTTTAAAAATGCAGCGCGTTTGGATCGACTTGAAAAGCCATAACTTTGAAACGCGTCTTGCGCGGCATTTGCAGCATTATCGACGAGTTTTGAATTGCCTAATGAAAATTGATCTGGAATACCTTCAACAACCTCGTTTACAAAAGTTGAAGTCCCCTCCATCCATTCCCCCGCAACAAGGCTTTTACCGTTCAACATCGCAACACATCTCCTGTCAAAATCTCCCTGAACCTGACACAGGCAAATTGAAAAGACGAGAGGACTAGCGCTTTAATCAGACGCTGAGAAATGGTGTAAGCCTACCCATCAAAGTTAAAACAAATGGGATAATGAAGGATAGATTTCATGCATACTCATACTGTTTTCTTCTGGCTCTGGAAATCTTCATCGCAACAGGATCGCGAAACTTTTCGACAGGGTCTAAATCACTTGATGAAAGATCCAAATGTTCGCCAATTTATAATTGGTGAACCAGCTCGTACCGATCGAGATGTGGTCGACAACAGTTATGATTATGGCTGCGTCGTTAGTTTTGACAGCACTCAAGATCATAATCTTTATCAGATCGGGCAGCACCACGAGGAGTTCTTACAACGATGCAAACACTTGTGGTCCCGTGTGCAAGTCTTCGATATTGAAAACTAGCTCAAAGGTGGGTTCTATAATCGCACCCAGGATGTGTTTTGTTGATGAGAGCGTACACAAGCCTCTATAAACGAAACACCCATCACACCATCTTCTGACGTTGGAACGTGGGCAGCAGCTTCAGGGCTCTGCTTGTTTTGCATTGCACGAATTATTCGAGCTGCTTCCAAATAAATCGTCGCGAACCCTTCAAGATATCCTTCTGGATGCCCGGCAGGAATTCGGCTCACGCGCATGGCAGCATCCGAAAGAGATGGCCCACTTCGCGTTAACTTACGCATTGGCTCATTCAGCGGCGTATACCACAGTAAATTGGGCTCTTCCTGCATCCATTCGAGCGCACCTTTTTCACCATAGATGCGCAATCTAAGATCATTTTCTTTGCCAATCGCAACTTGGCTTGACCAAATCATTCCACGCGCGCCACCTTTATAGCGCAGTAGAATATGTGCATTATCGTCAAGTGCACGCCCAGGCACAAAGGTGGCCAGATCAGCAGCTAGGCTCTCTGGTTCCAATCCACTGACGTAGTTTGCCAAATGATACGCATGCGTTCCAATATCACCGATAGACCCGCCAGCTCCTGCACGCGTTGGATCAGTTCGCCACTCAGCTTGTTTTGCACCAGTTTCCTCCAACCGCTCAGACAGCCATCCTTGGGCATATTCTGCCTTTACAACACGGATGGCACCAAGTTCTCCAGATAATACCATGTCTCGCGCCTGACGAACCATCGGATAACCTGAATAATTGTGAGTGAGAATGAAAGCAGCACCTGAACGCTGCGCAATATCATGAAGGCGCTGCGCTTCAATGAGTGTATTCGTCATTGGCTTATCACAAATGACGGATATCCCTTTTTGCAGAAATGCTTCAGCGGCCGCAAAATGCATATGGTTTGGCGTTACAATTGACACGACATCAATTGTATCTTCGCGCAAAACCTCTTTCTCCGCCATCGTTTTATAATCGGGATAAATGCGATCTGGTTGCAACCCCAATTCTTGCCCAGAGACCAGCGATTTTTCAGCTGTTGATGAAAGTGCACCGGCAACGAATTCAAATTGATCGTCCAAACGTGCAGCATATCTATGCACACCTCCAATGAAGGCGCCTTGTCCACCGCCAACCATACCGAGACGAAGTTTACGCGGTGGCTGCTGTCCAACAAAACTGTTCATCGTTCGAGCCCCAACCATTTTTTGCGCATGTCACTATCAACACCCGCACCTGCAAAATCATCGAAGACATGTTCACTGGGTGGAATAATGTGATCAGATATAAATTTAGCACCTTCACGCGCGCCAACTTCTGGATGCTTAAGTGCACATTCCCACTCAAGAACAGCCCAACTCTTATAATCATACGTGGTCATTTTTGCGAATATCGATCTAAAATCTACTTGCCCGTCGCCCAAGGATCGAAAACGCCCTGCCCTATGTTTCCATGGCGCATAGCCAGAATAAACCCCTTGCGAAGGCGATGGGTTAAATTCAGCATCCTTGACGTGAAAGGCACCGATGCGCTCGTGATAAACGTCAATGAACCCAAGATAATCCATACACTGCAACAAGAAATGACTGGGATCATAATTGATCATACAACGTTTGTGACCGCCTAATTTGTCTAAAAAACGCTCAAATGTTTCACCATCAAAAACGTCTTCACCAGGATGAATTTCATAACAAACATCAACGCCTGCTGAATCAAATGCATCCAAAATTGGACGCCAACGTTTTGCAAGTTCAGTAAAGGCCTGGTCAAAAACATCATCACCCCGTGGCGGCCAAGGATAAGCAAAAGGCCATGCCAAAGCGCCTGAAAATGTAACATGCGATGTTAGCCCTAAACGTTGCGAGACCCGCGCTGCTTTGAGCAACTGATCCACTGCCCAGCGCTGACGTTCTTTTGGGTTTCCATGTAAATGCTCGGGCGCAAAGCTATCAAAGCCTGCATCATAAGCGGGATGAACCGCAATCAATTGACCCTGTAGGTGTGTGGATAGATCCGTGATCTCAACACCCGCATCAGCACATACACCTTTAACTTCATCACAATAAATGTGACTGTCAGCTGCTTTATCAAGATCAAATAGCCGCTTATCCCACGAAGGAATTTGCACACCGCGATATCCCAGATCAGCAGCCCATTTTGTGATTTCAACAAGTGAATTAAATGGTGCTTGATCGCCCGCAAATTGCGCAAGAAAAATCCCGGGCCCCTTCATCATCTCCATTAGCGTAGTGCTCCAATCACATCATCTACTCTCGTAACTTTTGCCACATTGCCCATCGCATAATTTATCGATGCATTGTGCCATTCGGCATTCATGGTCGAACAGGCATCCTCTGGCGTAATTACGAAGTAACCCTTATCGGCACCTGTCCGCGCGGTATGCTCAATCGACATATTTGTCCAAGCACCTGTATTAATAATCGTATCTCGCCCAGCACCCTTGATGTAGTTCTCCAATCGACCCGATTCCCAAGCACTCATCGTCATTTTTTCAACAACAAGATCTCCATTCCTTGGTTCAAGTCCCGAGACCGGCGCTCCACCCCATGTGCCGCGGACAAGCGCATTTGCACCAATTACCCCCTCAACCAAAGGTGAATTTTTCTTCATCGCCGGGTGCCCCACTTCGCAAATAAAATGCACGTGAATGACAAGCACGCCTTTGCTGCGACAAACATCTGCCAAACGTTGGATATTGGCGACGACATTTTGCTCTCTTGCATGCTGTGGCGAGCCACTATCAGCAAATGCACCCCCATCAATTACCACATCATTTTGCATGTCTTGGATGACAAGAACCGTTCGTGCCGCGTCAATCATCAACCCATCACCAGACAAATTGTCAGCCCCTTTTTGTGCTATTGCATCTGGAAACGCTGGCGGTGGGTTTTGACCAGCAAGCATAAACGGCTCCTGCCGCGGTAAAACCTTTGTCTCGACGGCATAAAGCGATGTTTCAGATGTCATGAAAAGCGTTTTCCAGTTCGAGCCACCCCAATGTAAATTAGCCACCATCTCGGGCACTTTGATCTTACCAATCAGCTCTCCATGAAATGAATAAATCCAAACCCCTCCGGGTGCTGTGACCCAGATATTCCCTTCCTGATCACACTTCATGCCGTCAGGCAGACCCTTGAGATTATAATCCGAAATCCCGCTTGCAAACACGCGTCCATTGATTAAGCGGCCATGCTCATCAATCTCAAAAAACCTAATATTGGCCTGTTCGGTATCATTAACCCAAATATATTTTTGACACGGCGAAAAACATAATCCATTTGGCTGGGTAAATGTGTAGCGATCAGAAACAAGTTCCGGCTCATCACCGGGGCGATGATGTGGTGACAGACGATATACACCTTGAAAACCCATCTGAGTTTCTCTGGGAACGCCAAAATATTCAAGCCGACCATATGTTGGATCCGTGAAGTAAATTGAGCCATCATTTCGCACAATCACATCATTAGGGGAATTAAGCTCCCGACCTTCAAAATGCGAACATAAAACTTCGCGTTTGCCATCAGGAGATAATTTAACCAATGACGAAGTTGAATGTTCACAAATGATCAAATTCAGATCCGCGTCAAAAGTCATGCCATTGGCTTTATTAGTGGATTGTAAAACTTCTTGAACACCAGAATGGTCCCAGCGTCTACGTTTATCCGCAGGCATATCAGAGAATAGCAAATATTGCTCCACAGGGTGCCAAATAGGCCCTTCTGTGAAGCTGAATCCAGTGCCCAACTTTGCAACTGGCGCATTAACATTCATCAAACTATTAAATGTTGTTTTTATCGCCTCATGAACCATAACTAAACTCCAAGATATCGCTTCAATATTTCAGACTTACATCGGGAACCAATTTCGTTTGGGAAGTGTTTCAATCAGTGGTCCTGGGACTTGCATACCCAGACGAGCAACAACCTGCTGGCTCTCTATTTTCGCAGGGCGATCATGTACCGGAAGCAGGAACTTATAATTTGTTAGAAGCTTCTTAATCGCTCCTTTTTCTTCACGTTTCGAACCAGAATGATTACCCGTAACGCGCGGTTCCATATAATTATTTGTAAAGACATGGTTCACAATCTGGTCGTTGAAATCATAGATTACGTCCCCACAAATACAGGCTAGTCCTTCTGCAGTTTCAACAATAACATTCATCGAACCTTCCGTGTGCGCACCAGCAGCCTCGCACCAAACGCCGGGGATAATTTCTTCCGCGCCCGTGATCTCCAAATCAAGGAAACGCATAGCTTCCTCTTCATAAATACGGTCAACCAAATGCTTGATATCTGGTTTTGGATACTGCGGATACATGATGCCAGAAACTGAGAATTCCATTTCACGACGATTGATCACAACCGTTGTATTCATCGGGAAGAGATCATCTTTACCTGCGTGATCAATGTGTAAATGCGTATGCAGTATGTAACGGATATCACCAAGTTTTAGACCATGTTTGGCAAGTTGATTTTCAATCATATTGTCATGAAATTGAAGACCGCGCATACCAAGCGATTCCATAATGGCGTTATCGCGATACCCTGTATCAACAAGAACCGGGTAAGCACCACCTAAAATTAAAAAGCCATAAACTGGAACGCGCCGTGCCCGCCCGCACTCGTGTCCTAAAACCAAAAAACTCGTTTCCAGTTCAATATCCCCATAATCAAGTACATGAATTTCTAATGCCATAATTTCCTCCGTACAAAATAACTATTTCAATTGATAAATTCGTTCAGCAGTGTCGTTAAACACCGACCTTTGATCTTCTTCGCTCAATGTGGACGCTGCTTTCTCAAAAGCTTTGAAGAGCTTCTTGTAGCTCGTCCAAAGCTTTTCAATCGGAAAGTTTGAACCATAAAGGCAACGCTCCGCGCCAAATATTTCCACCGTTGTCTGAAGCATGTCTGTGATAAATTTTTGATCGACTTTATGGTTGAATGTGCCGAAACCAGACACCTTCGAATTCACGTTTGGACATTGAGCTAAGCGTTTCATACCTCGCTCCCAGTTTCTGCGGTTGTCTTTCGTTTTATCGGTCAACATCCCCGCATGCTGGAGTACAAATTCAACATCAGGGCAAGTTTCTGCTAGTCCTGCAGCATCGATCATCTGTTGCTCAAAAACTTGCAAATCAAACGTCCAACCGTATTCGGCCAGATACTCGATATTTTTGCGTACCGTAGGGTCTGCAGGTAGTCCCCCGTGAGGAGCAAATCTGTATGATGGTTCAGCATGCCAATGAAATTGCTGACGAATACCGCGCACAAGTGGATAGGCGGCTAACTTATCCAACTGAGGGCGAACATCAGCTACTGTGAAATCAGCATAAGCAACGATTGCATGCGGCCAGCCCTGACCTTCATTATCTGAAACTTTTTGCACCCATGCGGCTTCATCTGCTGCCCAGTTAGGAGCCCAATTTGCCTGCACATAAACGGATTTTTCAATACCAGTTCCCGCAAGATCAGATTTGAATTCGTCGATCAAATAGTCCCGCTTGATATCTGCATAAGGCCCAAAAATACGTGGCTGTTCTGGACCGAGCAGCCATGGCAAATCTTTCTGAAGCCAAATATGATGATGCGCATCAATCATGCCGCTCTCCCAAGTGTAAGAAAATGCTCGCAGATTGAGGCAATAGAGCCTCCATCTGAAATGTTATTGATATAGCGGGAAGACAAAACCAAGGCCTCTGTCTGTGGAACAAAATTTCCATCACTTGCAAGAGGCGTTAGCCATTCCAAACGCCAGGATAGCTTTGACATACGATACAGACAATCGACCATCAGATCAGGGCTACCACGTTCAAGCCCATCAGAAAGCACCGCCACCACAGCGCCTCTCATAATGCCCTTATAACGAGGGACAGCTAAAAGCGCATCAAGTGCTTCTCCAATCCGCGTACCGCCATCAATATCAGCAACCAACCGACCAACTCGTTCCAGCGCTCGCTCGCGCGATTTCTCAGATAATGACTTTGTTATTCGGGTAAGCCTCGTACCAAAAGTAAAGACCTCAACGCGATCACCAACTTGTTTCAAGGCATGAGCAAATTGCAAAGATTCATCCAAGCGATCTTTCATAGATCCAGACACATCGATCAACAATACGATAGATCTTTGCCGCTGTTTGCGCTTGGTTTCGCGAAGGTCAAATATCTCGCCATCACGCTTAACTGCGTCGCGCAATGAACGGCGCATATCAAATTGCGTTCCGTTTCGTGTAGGTGTTCTACGGAGTGATTTTCGCTGCGGCCAAGAGTGACGCGCACGTCGTGAAAAATTATTAAGCGCATCTTCATCAGACATGGTTTGAATATCACGAATGGATAGTTTCTCGCCAATGCTTGCAAGATCGCCTGGCGGGTCTTCGTCCTCTTCAATCTCTACATCTATGGAACCATCTCGCTCTTCAAAAGCGTCGGTTTGCTCCTCATCGTCTGAGCTTTGGGCGGGTGCAGCAATCGTCTGACCCATAAAATACGCTCGAAATAGTGCATCATATTCTGCACGACGTTCTTTGGGGACAGCAAAAATAGCCAAACCAGCATGTTGGATTTGCAAAACATCCTTTGGTCCCAAAAGTCCAATAGCTTCGATAAATGATATGATTTGATCGGGTGAGACAACAAAACCATGCATGCGTAAAATTTGAGGAAATTCGACAAAAGGTCGTGCTGCTTGTGGCAAAGATAACATGTTCATGCAACGGCTCCTTCAATCAACGAATTCAATTGAGGCGCTACATGCTGCAAATCATCATGGTCTTTAAGAGCAACACCGATCGAGCGCTTAAACGCTTCTGGCCAATTTGCACCTTGCCCATTGAGTAGTGTCGCGGCCTCAGCCCATTCAATCGTTTCAGCCACACCCGGTGGCTTGGTCAGCATTTCTGAACGCAAGCCGCCAACCGCTGCAACAACAGAACGCGCTGTATGTTCAGCAACTGAGCTTGCACGCGCCATTACAATCTGAGCTTCAAGATCGGGATGCGGATAATCAATCCAATGATAAACACAGCGCCTGCGCAAAGCTTCATGCAGTTCACGGGTTCGGTTGGAGGTCAGCATAACCACAGGGCGAGAGTTCGCCCTTACAGTTCCTGTTTCCGGAATAGAGATTTGAAAATCTGATAAAAACTCTAACAAAAAAGCTTCAAATTCATGATCAGAACGATCGATCTCATCAATCAAAAGAACCGTATCTGATGGATTATTTAACGCTTCTAAAAGCGGACGCTCTAGAAGAAACTCATTTGCATAGATGTTTACATATTCCTCACCAGCTTGGCGAATAGCTAGCATCTGGCGTGGATAGTTCCATTCATAAAGTGCAGCGGATGCATCTATGCCTTCAAAACATTGTAGCCGTACCACTGACCTACCAAGAACAGACGCAATGGCTTTCGCCGCTTCTGTTTTACCCACGCCTGGTTCGCCTTCAAGCAATAATGGCTTACCCAAAGCCAAAGACAAATAACCTGCTGTAGCCAACTCATCATCAGCAATATATTGCGCACCATTGAGCGCATCCCGCAATTTTTGCGGTGAATCAATGCCAACTATGGAGCTGTTAACAACCATCGCTTACCAACTTCTCGACGTCTGGTTATAATTTTGGTTTTGCGAAGTTGTTGATATCCCCTGGCTAGATTGCCACGATGAACCTTGTGGCCGAGCACCTCCATTTGCCATTATTCCACGTAAGATTTTTTCAGGCGTTATTGGTAATTTATCGATGCGAACACCAATTGCGTTATAAACGGCATTTGCAATACCCGGCAAAAGCGGGTTGGCACACATCTCACCCGGGCCTTTACCGCCATAAGGCGCATCTTCCGCAGGACGTTCAAGCACCGCAATATTGTGAGGTACAATTTCACCCGGACCTGGCATCAAATATTGATTAAAATCAGTGGGACCATGATCACGGTTTGGATAATAAGGTTCTGTTGTTTCATATAGCGCATGACTAATGCCCATCCATGCACCACCAATAAGTTGTTGCTCCACCATTTTTGGGTTGAGTGCACGGCCAAGCTCATAGGCCGAATTTACTTCTAGAACTTCAACTTCACCGGTCTCATCATCTACCTGCAGATCAATAACCACCGCCGCGTGGGCAAAACACGATACTGGTGTCATCTCACCCGTATCGGGGTCAACATCTGACATTGGAATGAGAAAAATTCCACGGCCAGAAATCGTCCGGCCTTGCTTAAATTGGGCAGCAATTGCCGTGTCTGAAACAGCAATGGATCGTGATGGCGCACCTTTAACACGGATATTACCCTGACCATCAGTATCAAGATCGCCCGCATTAACCTCCAGCTCTTCAGCTGCCGCTTCAAGCATAACATTACGCGCTTCCTTAGATGCCTGGATAACTGCATTACCGACGCGGTGCGTGCCACGGGACGCAAAGGATCCCATATCGTGAGGCCCGGTATCGCTATCAGCTGTATCAACGAACACATCCTCAACTGGAACACCCAAAGTCTCCGCAGCGAGTTGACGCGTTACTGATTTCATGCCCTGCCCTAAATCGATGGCCGACAGCGTGACTTTGAACTTTCCATCTGGCGTGGAATGAACCAAAGCCTGACTGGGATCTCCACCCAAATTCATACCTATTGGGTAGTTAATACAAGCAAATCCGCGGCCTTTATGAATTGTCATTTTAGCGCCTCCTTGAACCTGAAATAAAACGGGATACTCCAGGACGTTTCGTTCCGCGTGTAAACGGCTCACTTGGCTGATAGCCACCAGAACCGTTTTCGTTTTGGGCTGATGACGGTGGTGCGCTAGATGGGTCAGCAGACAAAGCGGGTTTCTCATCAGCGGCTGTGGGCGCTGCTGATGACGGTGGTGTATAAGGCGCATTAACAACCGGCTGAACGGGTACAGACGCTATTTTTTGAGAAGCAGTGTTTGGATTTGATCCATCTGGTGTATTAGGTACAGACATCAAACCATCTGGACCAATGGCAGGTGTAGATTGCGGTGTCTGGTCATGATGTACAGGACCAACCGACTGCCCCGGCATTGCCAATTTATTCGGTTTCCCAGCAATGTTTTTCACATCCTGCCCCATAGCCATAGATGCAGAAACTGGCGTAATAGTCGATGACGGCTTACTAGATAACTGCCCATTCTTTGATGGTGCAGTATCTGCAACGCGCCCTGCTTTCCGTTCACCTATACGACCTTCTTGATCAATCTTCGTTTGCGGCACTTGTGCGCGCTCGCCACCGCCATCTTCAAGGCTAGACATTGCTGCAAATTCAGGCCCTATTGCCCAATTTCCTTTTTGCGCAGCAACCTGACAACATTCAATTAAAGCTGTGTTTTTTGCAATCCGGCGATGAGCCTTCATATCACCATCGCGATATGCATTTTTAATACGAAGCTCGATTGGGTTCATCCCAACCTTTTCAGCCACCTTGTCCATATGTGCTTCAATTGAAAAATCCACCGCAGTGATACCAAACCCACGCATCGCAGTTGCAGGCGTTCGATTAGTGTAAACACAATAGACATTGGATGACACATTCGGGATGGAATACGGCCCCGGCAAATGGCCTGTTCCTTTAATAATCGCGTAGGATGAGAGCCGTGTGTAGGCACCAGCATCAAAGAAACCGGTAAACTCACGCGCTATAATCGTGCCATCATTCATAACGCCGTCACGAATACGCCAACGTTCGGCACCACGCGGAGCACCAACTTGCATTTCCTCTTCTCGATCCCAAGTAAACTTAACTGGACGACCTGTTAAAATCGCACCTAAAAGCGCCATAGGTTCATGCAAGGAATCAACCTTGCCGCCAAAACCACCACCCACAGTTCCACCTATGAAATGCAGATCGCTTGAATTCATCGCGAGTAGTTTTGCAGATATTCCAAGTGAGAAAAACAGAGCTTGCGTGCTGGTGTGACAGACATAGCGGTTGTTCGTTTCAGGCGCAGCAATCGCACCACAAGTCTCGGTTGGCGCTTGCTCAATCGGCGACATTTCATATTCGCCCTCAACGATATGGTCAGCCTGCGCAAAGGCAGCTTCCGTATCACCAAAACGCAATTTCTGATGGTCATAGAGTTCATGATAATCAAAAGTATTGTTGGGGTATTCGTCATTGACCACAGGTGCTTGAGGCGTAAGCGCTTCTTCCACATCAAGCACATGCGGCAACACATCATATTCAATGCGAATGGCGTTGCATGCATTACGCGCTTGCAATTCAGTTTCCGCAATGATTGCTGCGACTGGTTCACCTTTATAGGCAACTTTTTTGGTTTGAATGAGCATCTCATCATCACGACCGAAGCCAATGATATCAAGCATTGTGTTCATGTTCACAGGCACGTCTTCGCCGCGCACAACACGTATGACACCGGGCATATTTTGCGCCGCAGAAACATCCATCGAGCGAATTCTGGCATGATGGTGGGGTGAACGAAGACAACGCATATGAAGCAAGCCTTCAAACAAATGATCATCAAAATATTTCGTTCGGCCAGTAACGTGACCTAGTGCATCCTGACGCTGTGTTGGTTTGCCAACCACATCCAATTCGTCGTCGCGTTCATCAGCAAAATACTCTTTGCGGAATTCGATAGAGGACATTTATGCAACCCTCCCGCCATAGGAGCCACCGCGCATTTTTTGCACCGCGGACATGATCGCATCGACAATTGGCTCGTACCCCGTGCAGCGACAAATATTGCCAGATATAGCCTCAATCACGTCGTCACGCGTTGGGTTGGGATTCTGATCAAGAAGAGACTTTGCAGCCATTAACATACCGCCGGTGCAATATCCGCATTGTGCAGCAAAACCTTCCATAAAGGCCTCCTGCAAGGGATGAAGCTCAGGCCCATTTGCAAGCCCCCCGCTCGTGTCGATATTTTTGCCCTCAACAGATTCCGCAAGCGTTATACATGATAGATGGGGTTTGCCATCGATTAGAACAGTGCAAGTTCCGCATGTGCCTTGGCCGCAACCGTATTTAGGAGAAGTATCGCCAACACCATGGCGAATAGCAGTTAGAAGATTCTCACCACCATTGACGAAAATCGCTTTGTGCATGCCATTGAGATTAAATTGAACAGGCTTTTTCATAGCGTTTAAAGCCCTCCTTCATTGAGTAATAATCTTCGTAAATGAACGGGCGCGACCTGACTGCGATACCAACCGGACGCCAAGGGATCATCCGGAGGCTGAAAATCACCAGACAAAGCACTCATCGCATTTGATACGCTCTGTTGATCCAGGTTTTGATTCTCTAATGCCCGCTCAGTATTTTTTGCCCGAAGCGGCGTAGGACCCATGGCACCAAAAGCTATGCGGGGAGAATTTAAACGTCCACCTGACTGCGGCAACCAAGCTGCAATGGACATGACCGATACGCCTTTGGGTTTGACGCGCGTGATTTTTGACCAATGGAATTCACTTGGATTTGGCCGTTTAATTGCTACGGCAACGACGAGTTCCTGCATACTATTGCGAGATGGGAAAAAGCTCTCAAGGTCATTGGACTGCCCGTTCTCAAACTGAACAGAACCATCAAGGGCTAAAAGCGCAGTTGCCAAATCTCCATAAGGATGTTCTGCAAATAAATTGCCGCCTAGCGTTGCCATATTGCGTACCGCCGGACCACCTACGGCTTTGGCAGGCGCGTGAAGAAATGACAATTCATCGGAAGATAAAATATCAGCCATTGTCAGCCCAGCACCGATGATAACTTTATCACCCCGCGTCTCAATCTGTTTCAAGGCGGGATCAGTTGATCGCACAATGCGGGTGAAATTCTGCTCGCCATAATTTAGCGCTCGCATCACCAAAGTGCCGCCTCCGAAATATATGCTACCAGCACCCAGGGCGCGATTTGCTTCTCCATTGGAAGAAAAATTTTCAACTGATATCACGTTCTAAATCCTTCCATTATTCAACTTGCAAGCCGAGTTCTAATCGCTTCAAAACCAGCTTCGTAAATATCTTTGGCGACCAAATTTGCCATTTCATCTTCGCGGCCTTGTGGCGTTGAAAACCTACTTTTCCATTGCCAGAAGGTTTGATCCCCATCGGTAACTGGATAAAGGTTGACGTGGGCCACATAATTGAAAAGCGGAACCGGCGTATCGAGCAAACAATATGAAAAACACTGCTCAACATCTGATAAAGTCAGTAATTGTTCACGCAACTCAGAACCATCCTGCAGCTTGAACCGTCGCACACATCCAATAAGATCAGATGGCAATGCACGTTCAATTGCACTTGAAGCAACTGCCGGGTGCCATTGATCATGCCCGTTAAAATCTCGAAGCAGTGCCCAAACATCTTCGATCGGCTTTTCTATAATTGTGCTACAAACAACCTGCACCATCCGGTTCTAGCCTCCGAAATGCCGCTTTAAGGCATCAAAACCGCCTTGAAAAACATTCGTTCCAATGCCGTTGACCAGATCTTCTTCGTCCTCTGCTTTACATTCAAATTCAGCTGACCATTCAACAAATGTCCGGTCTCCATCAGTTATCGGGGTAAGGCGAAATGTTGCGATATAATCCCAAAGCGGCATGGGACCTTCGAGCATTGTGTAGGAAAAGAAATATTCATGATCTGACATGCCAACCAGTTGCTCACGGATGGTATCGCCATTTTGCAATTGGAAGTTACGAATACAGCCGATTTTGTCCGAAGGATGAGCTTCCTCAATACGACTTTCTCGAATACGCGGATGCCACTTTGGCAGTGCGTTGAAATCACGCACGCGCTCCCAAACCTTGTCTGCTGGTGCGCTGATCAAACTTGATATATAAACACGCGCCATTATTTCTTCCCTTCCGTTGGTTTATTGCCGGAAGAAAGTTTTTTGCTCTCGCTCGCTGCGCGCGACATATCGCTCGCATCCCTGAATATGGTCGACTTTGAAATATTCGACCCATCAATACCGATATCTGACAACAGACTATCAACCATCGGCGCCTGCACGCGGTAACGCAACGCGGAGTTCATAACCTCATCGGTTGGGCTACCGCCACCGCCTGAACCACCATTTCCGTTACCGCCATTATCAGCCCAATCAAGCCCTTGGGTGCCTGAGCCACCCAATTGCATGATCTTAATATCATTGACCTTTTCAAGCGGTTTGGCTGAGGCAGACACAATGCCTTCAACATGCTCAAGCATTTTGCGCTTGAAGAGAGAATGACGTGCCTCATCGGTAAGGACGTTTTCTGCCTCATTGATAAGTTTTTGAGCTTCTGCTTCAACGGCAGAACGAACTTTCTCAGCTTCAGCTGCAATGCGCGCCTCATCAGCTTCTTTTTCCGCTAGAGTTACATCAACTGCTTTGCGACGTTTGGCAGCTTCTGTTTCACCCACAGTTTTTGTAAGTTCAGCAGCTTCAATTGCACGCGCTTTTGCGTTCTCAGCTTCAGCTTCAGCCGCACTTTCATCAAGCGATATCTTATAGAGCTCAATGGCTTTTTCCATCTCAGCTGATGTGACATTTTTCTCGCGTTCAATTTCTAAACGACGACGTTCGGTTTGGTGACCAATACGCGCCTCATCTAGACCACGTTCAGATGCAATCTGCGCGCGTTCGATTTCTTCTTTTGATGAAATTTCAGCTTCCCGAAGAGCTTGCATGCGAGCAATTTCGAGATGTTCAATTGCCTTTTTACGTTCAATCTGAACAGCTTCAATTTCTCGTTCTGTTGTAATACGCTCTGAATCGACCGCTTTTTGTTTTGCCAACTTTGCTGTCTCAATAGATTTATCAGCTTCAATCTTAACTGAATCCAGAGTTGCATCACGCTTGATCTCGCGGGATCGGATTTTCTCATCACGTGAAATGCGATTTTCGGTGATTGTCTCATCCGTTTCAATCCGCATTTTCTCGATCTCGGTTCGCGCTGAAATCTCACCGCTTTCAACAGTTTTATTGCGTGCAATTTCACGTTCTCGAAGATCTTGCTCATAGGCAATTCGTTCAGCAGCAACTTTCTTGTCCTTGGCAATCCGCGCAGCTTCTGTTGCTTCCTCAGAAGCAATTTCTGCCTCGCGAATAGCTTTTTCGCGGCGAACCTCACGTTCTTTGGTTTCCTCTTCACTTTCTATCCGTTGAACTGCAAGTTTCTTCTCTTGCGCTATACGAGATGCTTCAACGGCTTCGCGTGATGCGATCTCATGTTCATCAACAGCTTGATTACGTGCAATCTCCAACTCGCGCGTAGATCTTTCAAATGCAATGCGCTCGGCAGCAGTTGCTTTTTCCTGCGCAATTCGTTTCGCTTCAGTTGCTTCTTTCGCTGCAATATTTGCCGCATCAAGCGCCGCCTGGCGACCAACTTCTCGGCTCTCAGTTTCCTCACGAGATGCAATGCGCTCAAACGTCAATTGCTTCTCTTGCGCAATGCGAGCCTTTTCAACAGCTTCGCGTGCAGCAATCTCATGCTCATCAACCGCTTTATTGCGATCAATTTCAAGTTGTTGAATGGCTTCTTCCTGCGCAATGCGAACTTGGTCGGTTGCCTGGCGTGCAGAAATTTGAGCTTCTTCTAAGATACGTTGACGTTCTATCTCTAAAGAACGCGTTTCCTGCTCAGATGAAATACGTCGCGCATTAAGCTCTTTCTCTCGCGCAATGCGTGCCTCTTCCAACGATTTCTGTTGAGCAATTTCGGCCTCCTCAACCACTTGCTGACGCTCAATTTCCAATTCTCTGATCTTGCGATCTTTTGCAATCCGCTGCTCGTTGATCACAGCTTCCTGCGCGATACGCGCTTTTTCAACCGCTTCTTTTGCCGCTATGTCTGCAGATTCTGTAGATTGCTGGGTTTTAATGCGTGCTTCTTGCAAAACCTTGTCTTGCGCAATCCGTGCCTTTTCAATCTCTTCGCGAGTTTTGATCTCAGCTTCATCAATGACACGCTGACGCTCAATTTCCTTCTGACGTACTTCACGTTCAGAAAAAATACGCGCCTCGGCAATCATTTTTTCATTTTCAATTTTTGCAGTTTCAATGACTTCACGGCTAGCAATATTAGCTTGCTCCGCTTCAGATTCCTGGCGCGCGCGCTCTTTGACCAATTCAGCCCGTTGCTGAGCACGGCGGAACTCAACTTCACGCTCTTGTTCAAGACGCGCTTCTTCACTTTCCCGCTCAATATCAAGTGCCTGCTTTTCCGCTTCTAAGTTACGTGAGCGGATCTTAATCATCGCATCCTGCTCAATATTGTTACGGAGCGTTCTACGATTTTCAATTGCTTCGATGACCGTGGTTAAACCTTCTGCATCAAAACGGTTTGATGGATTGAAATATTCTATATTTGTTTGGTCTATATCTGTGATGGCAACGCTTTCAAGCTGCAAACCATTTTTGTCCAAACCCGCCTGTGCCATCTCTAAAACCCGAGCAACATAATTGGCACGATTTTCATGGATCTCTTCCATCGTCATCTCGGAGGCAACAGAACGAAGAGCTGAAATAAATTTGCCCGACAATAACGAATGAATACGTTCTGGTTCTAAAGTTCGGCGCCCAAGCGTTGCAGCTGCAATGGATACGGATTCCTTTGTTTGCTCAACACGAACATAAAACTCAGCCTCAACATCAACACGAAGGCGATCTCGCGTGATCAGCGCTTGTTCTTTTTCACGAATAACTTCCAACTGAAGTGTATTCATACTGACGGGTGTGATGTCATGAATGATTGGCCACACAAATGCGCCGCCATCAATCACCACTTTTTCACCTAAAAAACCAGTTCGAACAAAAGCAACTTCTTTTGTTGAACGGCGATAAAGCCAGTTCATGACCCAATAAAGAATGAAAATGGCGATAACTGCCAAGATCAACCACAAAACCAATTGGCCGATTAATTCACCCGTCATTTTTTCTTCCTCCAATACCCAAATTCAAAATCGGTTAACGACCGATCCGTTTGAATTTCTCAGTTTGTTCCTTCAAAGCCACTTCTGTTGGCAGGCGCTCCATTGAAGATGCGCCATAAAAACCATGACAATTTTTAGTATTTTTAAGCACGTAATCGGCATCATCTGGCATTGCGACCGGCCCACCATGAACAAGTACAATCGCGTCCGGATTAACCACCAATGCCGCCGCTGCCCATTCATCAACTATGGCGGGGCATTGCTCCAATGTAAGTGCTGTGTCAGCACCAATTGAGCCACCCGTTGTGAGGCCCAAATGACAAACAATTATATCCGCGCCAGCTTCAGCCATTGCGCGCGCATCATCTGTTGAGAACACATAAGGTGTTGTCAGCAAATCTTTCTCAGCAGCCATCCGGACAACATCAACTTCAAGCTGATACGACATCCCGGTTTCTTCAAGATTTGCTCTGAAGTTTCCATCTATCAGACCAACGGTTGGAAAGTTTTGAATACCAGAGAAACCCGCAGCTTTGATTTCATCTAAAAACTTATCCATGAGACGAAAAGGATCTGATGCGCATACGCCTGCCAAAACCGGAGTATCTTTAACCACAGGAAGCACTTCACCGGCCATTTCCATCACAACGCCATTCGCATCGCCGTAAGGCATTAAACCAGCAAGTGAGCCACGACCTGCCATTCGGTAACGACCCGAATTGTAAATCACAATAAGATCGATACCGCCCGCTTCCTCACATTTTGCAGAAAGGCCAGTGCCCGCGCCACCACCAATTATTGGCTCTCCACGGTCTCGCATGGCGCGATACTCTTTCATTAATTCTGAACGTGATTTCATAGTCTATTTAACCTTCTATCTAATGTCTTATTTTGGCCTGTTCATTTCGCAGACCATTTCCATGGAAGGAACGAAATTGGTTGACGATAAGTTCTGCAAATTCAGGATCATTGATATTATGTGGCACGCGAATAAGTTGGCGCGTGCTCGTTTGAACGACAGTCCGCTCAAGCGCATCAAACAGCGCCGCATTGGCCTTAGGATCATAAAACGCCATATCAGGTGCATCGAGCATGGAGACGCCCCCTTCAGGCAGATAAAACCGCACCTGACCACTCATCTGATTTAACCGCTCACCTATCCAAATACCCATACGTTCATTTTCCTCAGGCGTTGTGCGCATGAGCGTTATCTGCGGATTATGTTCGTATAGGTTACGGTCTTTGTATTTGTCTGGAACAGTTTCTGGTGCTGCAAAATTCACCATATCCAACGCACCACACGAACCGATATACGGAACCCTGGAACGAATAGATGCGCCAAACCGATCCTCATTGGCCGGAAAGACGCCACCCATTAATAGATCGCAAATTTCCGTTGTTGTGATATCGACAATTGCTGCTAGCATGCCACTATCCATCAACTTTTCCATGGAGCGGCCACCAACGCCTGTCGCGTGAAATACAAGGCAATCAAACCCATCTTCTATCTGCGCAACGATCTGCTGCACACAAGGTGTGGTTACGCCAAACATAGTAAGTCCAACAGCAGGCTTATCTTGGATCTTTGCTTTAGACGCAACGGAGGTAAATCTGGCTTTGACCATACCAGATAACGCATTTGCGCCGTTGGCAAGCACCTCTCGCGTGATTGAATTAATCCCTTGAACATCCGCAACAGAATGCAACATTAAAATATCAGAAGGGCCGACATATTGCTCCACCTGGCCAGAAGCGACAGTAGAAATCATGACCTTAGGAACACCAACAGGTAATGTGCGCATAGCAGGTGTCGCCAGCGCTGTGCCACCAGAACCGCCTGCTGAAATAATACCCGCAATATTCGTTTGCGAAGCAACCCAGCGTTCAAATGCAATTGTCATACCCGAAACAGCAGAGCCTCGATCACCTGTGAAGACGCCTGAAGACCCACGCGGATGAAAACCAGCAATGGCATTGGGTGGAATGTCAGCACCAGACGGCTTACCACTTGTCGACAGATCGGCAATTTGAACGTTCAATCCTTGTGCTTTGATGACATCGCGCATAAAGCGGAGTTCATCACCTTTGGTATCCATGGTACCGGCAACAAAAACGAGCGTGCCCACACTTTGGGTATTGGCGTTTAATGGTGTAACCAATCCTGCATTTGACGAACGAGTATCGTTTGAAACCGTGCGCGCCGTATTTTCAATTAAGCGCGCTGGAACATCTTTTGACCAACGTGTAGGTGTCTTTGGGTTTGATACATAAATGCGCGTAACATTGGATGTATCTTGATTAGCTTCTGGCTCATTTTGCGGCGTAGCAGCCACACCATCTGTTTCATCATGGGCATGACGACCAACGCCTAACAGCTGTTGCTGTAAATCACGGTCCGCAGCCAGAAGCCCAGAATCCATAACTCGATTAATCTTGCCATTGACCATAATCGCAACTTGATCCGAGACAGCACAAGCTACACCAATGTTCTGCTCGATAACAAGAACATCAATATCGCCTTGCTGCCCAAGCTCGATCAACATGTCAGCAACCTGATTAACGATAACAGGTGCTAACCCTTCCGTTGGTTCATCCATCACCAAAAGTCGCGGATTGAGCAAAAGTGCGCGACTGATGGCGAGCATTTGCTGCTCACCACCAGATAACTGAGCACCACCATTATTCTTGCGCTCAGCCAGCCTTGGGAAAACGGAATAAATTCTCTCTGGTGTCCAAACACCACCTTTTTTAGCAACTAATTTAAGATGCTCGTCTACTGAGAGTGACTGCCATAATCGGCGTCCTTGCGGCACATATCCAATTCCGGCACGGGCGATCTCAGCAGGTGATAATCCTGTAATCACCTGACCACCTAAACTCACAGATCCCGATGCTGTTGGCTCAAGCCCCATTATCGCTTTGCAAGTGGTCGTTTTACCCATGCCATTTCGGCCAACAACAGACAGCACCCCGCCACCAAGGGTGAGGTTTACACCTTGCACGGCATGCGACTGTCCATAGAAGACGTTTAAGTCCTTTATCTCAAGTATTGGTGTGGTGTTTTCAGCCATGACCGAGCGAATCCTCCCCACCTAGATAAAGGGCTTGCACCTCAGGATCCTGCTCAATTTCTGCGGGAGACCCTTCTTTAAAAATCTGTCCGTTATGCATCATGGTCACAGATTCAGATACGCGAAGTGCAACATCCATATCATGCTCGATAATCACATAACCCATATGTCCAGGAAGACCTGTAAGGATTTCAATTAGCTCTGAACGTTCGGTTGGTGAAAGCCCAGCAGCAGGCTCATCAAACAGCACAAAACGTGGCGCCCCAGAAAGAGCCATTGCAATCTCTAGCTGACGCTGTTGACCATAGGAGAGGTCAGAAACTTTGGTATGCATGACACTTTCCAGATGCACGACTTTTACAAGATCTTCTGCGCTCGCCATCAGGGCATTATTCTTGCCTGGTCGGATGAAAGAAAAACGCCCGCGCGATACACCGCAACATGCAAGGTAAACGTTATCTAGAACGCTTAACCCGGTGAATAAAAGCGAGATCTGATAGGTACGACGAAGACCCCGTCTTATCCGCTCCTGAGCGGGAAAGGCTGTTATGTCTTCACCGAAAAATCTTATGGACCCGAAGGTTGGTTTAAAATCACCAGTAATGCAGTTAAATAATGTGGTTTTACCAGCACCGTTTGAACCCAAAACAGCGCGTCGCTCGCCAGGTTTTACCGTAATGTTGATATCAGACAAAGCTGCTAGCGCACCAAACATTTTACCAACGCCGCGCAATTCAAGCGCATTGGATGTCCCGGTCGCACCAAGGCGATCAGATACGCTTTGTTTATGAGGATCAACAATTACATTCATAATGCATCTCCTTGCCTGTCGAGAAGTGGATCTTTTTTCCGGCTCTCTTTCACCTTATCCCAAAGCCCTAAAACACCATCAGGCGAGGCAAAAACGATTATGAGAAATATAAGACCAATCAATAGATTAAAGCGCTCGCCTGCTAGGCCTAATGATACCAAAACGTCCACCGCAAAGGTTTTCAAAAGCACATAGATAAATGCACCCACAAATGCCCCAATGGGTCTACGTAAACCACCCATAATCGCAATAACAAGCAGATCAACAACAGCACCAATACCCGCCGTACCAGGTGATATTTGAGCCGATTGCCAGGTTAGTAAAATACCGCCAACACCTGCAATCAGGGCCGCAAAAGCGTAAGCTGCTACCCGATGCGCTGTGACGTTAAAACCAAGCGCAGCCATGCGGCGCGGGTTATCTCTTACGCCCTGAAGAGCCAAGCCAAAGGGTGCACGCGATATATAAAAAACAGCAAAATAAGCAATCGCCGCGACACCAAGCGTGAGATAATAGAACGCTTTTGGACCACGCCAATCTACCCCGAATAAATCTGGTGGAAAGATACCATTGAAGCCCTGAAAACCGTTAAAAATGACATAATTCTGGCGCGTGAAATAAAAGAATGCCGATGCGATTGCTAAGGTAATCATGATCGTATAGATCCCCTCAGTTCGCACCGCCAACCATCCAGTTAGCGTTCCAAAAACCATTGCAATGAGGAGCGCCAAAGGAATGGTTATCCACCAGGGCCAACCTTGTGAAATATCAGTAATCGCGCTGTCGCCTAGGATTGCAACCATATAGCCTGCAACGCCTGCAACCGTCATTTGTACCAGCGAAACCATGCCGCCATAACCAGCTAAAAACATTAGACTGAGGGCAATGGTACCTAAAATAAATGTCCACCCCCAAATCTGAAACAAGAAAAAATCGCTGACAAATAGAGGCATGAAAAGCAGTATAACGCCCAATGTCCAATATGAAGCTGGTACCTTGGCAGCCCAAAAGCCAAGCGTGCGTTCCTTCTTGGGAAATGCGCGGCTCATTGGGCTAACGTCGTGAAAGTCTGACATGAGATCAAGCCTTCCCTAATAAGCCCTGAGGGCGGAATGCAAGGACCACAACCATGATCACAAACGTCAAAACAACAGCATAGGTTGGGAAATAAACTGATCCGAATTGCTCAGCTAAACCGATGAGCAACGCACCAAGCGCAGCACCAGGGATAGAACCCATTCCACCGACAATCACCACAACAAGCGAAGCCAACAGAAAACGGATGTCTTCACCGGGCGCAACCGATTGGAATGTGCCCGCCACAACGCCTGCAATGCCCGCAAGCCCTGCACCAAAAGCGAACACACCAACAAAAACCAGCTGGATGCGAGCACCCGTGGCAGATAGCATGTCGCGATCATCAACACCGGCCCGGATCATCATTCCAATCTGAGTTCTGTTAAGCGCAAACCACATAGCTAGTCCAATTGCTACCGAAGCGGCAAAAATAACGATCCGCACAATTGGATATTTCATATAGATAAGCTCACCCGTTGAACGCTTAACGCCTGTAACAAAGAAGGTTTGAATAGGCCCACTAAGCCAATCGGGCGGTGATATATTGAAAAAATCGCCTCCAAAACCCCATAGCATGAGATCAGCCATAACTATTGAAAGGCCAATAGTTACAAGGGTTTGACGCAAATCGTCTCCTTCCATGCGACGAAAGACAAACACCTGCAGCAAAATGCCAAATACAGCAACGACGATAAATGATACAGGAAACGCCAAGAGCCAATAACCTGATGCTGACGCAGCATGGTAGCCGACATAACCGCCAAGCAAAAACAAGGAACCGTGCGCCATGTTTACATTGCGCATGAGGCCAAATATCAACGTAAACCCACTGGCAACAAGGAAGTATAATCCGCCCAATGTGATGCCATTTAACAAGGCATTTAAGAAAATTTTCTTGCGCCCAATCGTATCAACAAGCCATTCAGGCCAAAGCCCAAATATCATCCAAACCAGAATAGCAAGTGCAACAAATATGATAAGCGACCAGATTGGGTTTCTTGCTATGAAGCTCTTCATAGTAGGCCCTCAACCATCGGCATATTTACTTGGGTGCAATACGCTGCAATTTGAATTTCGCTAGACACATATCCTCCCAAATATAAGTGTGCGAGACTGAATTACACCGATCTTAATGTAAGCATTTGGGAAGTGCCGTACCTTGAAGTCTTTCTTGAATACAGATCATCGTATTAACGCAAATATCGACGCGCAGTTTTACTACATTCAAAATAAAAGAAGACCGGGGTTTCTGCCCCGGCCAAGTCATTGGGAGAAGTTTATTCTCTATCCAGCATATGCGACACGGCGATAATCGCTCGGTGGAATTCCAACATTGGAAGTGAAAAATCGAGTGAAGCTTGCTTGGGATGAAAACCCAAGATCATTGCCGATATCCGTCACAGTCTTTTCCGTTTTCATCAGCTCTTCAATCGCACGCTCCGCACGCAAGGTATTCATATAAAGATTAGGTGTTAGACCCATTTGTTTTTTAAAGAGCTTAAAAAAGTGAGGACGCGAAAGACCGCATTCTCTCGCAAGGTCTTCCATATTGGATTCTTCAGATAAATTTTCCTGCATCAAACGGATAGCTCTACGAACACGGAAATCGGAATAGTGACGGCGTGTACGGTCAAGAAACCCGTTGTTCTCGTTTCCTTGCCAACTCAGGTTAAACGATAAGTTCATGACCTCATATAACATATCATCGCATCGTTCGTGATTTTCGTCAGACAAGAGGAAATTTGCTAAACGCGCGACATATTCCATCATACGATCATCCAGCGTCAATGAGCTTTTACCGAAGCTGAGCGCATGTTCAACTGATTTCGAATGCTCTAAGAACCACATTGGTTTGATGTACAAAACAAGCGTGACACAGGATTTGCATTTGCTTGTCAGTCCAAAACTATGAGGCTGCCATGGATTAACTGTCGCCGCTTTGTTTTTCTTAACGACATGATCCGCTTCACCCACATTTACGATAGCATCTCCACCATCAACTTTGAAAATGAGGTGTGCTTCCCGGTGCGCATGCAAGAGAATAGGTTTATCTAAATTGTAAACGGCAGCACGGCCAAAATTACCATGATGCACTGCAACTGCTTCGCTCATTTATCCCTCCCAGAATCCTGAACTAGGCCCTAATGTCTCTCCTCAATTTGGGCAATAAATCCAATGTATCCATTGTTTTATGAGTAAAAGGTTCTCTTCGAAGAGCCAAACTGTCAATACATTTGGACCTAGAAAAATACTGTCAGTTATGTTCGAAGATCATGAATTGCGTAAATCTAGTCTGAAACTTCACAACACGTAAGACACATTGGATTAAAGAATATCAATTAAAAACAAAGAGATAACTCTTAGTGCACCTGCATCGCCCCTAAACTTTTCAGGAGTGTGTTATATTCTTTTGGAAGCGCATAATAATGCGCATGGGCATTTTCACTTATCGGGTGAAATTCAAAATCTGCCCCCCCATTTCGACCATTTTTGGAAAAATTACTGAGCATCCCAAGCGTGTTAAACAGATCTTCAAAGTAACTTGCCACGTCATAATCAATCTCAAGTATTGATTTTAATTCAACCAGTTTTTCAGAAATTTCCGTGCTGGGATTCCTCAACACTTTTCTCATAACCGCATGTTTGATTTGCCCCTCTGAAAGACTATTGCCTTCGCGCGTCATCAAGAAATCGGTAATGATCGAACAAGCACCTCGTCCTTTTTCTAAAGCCAAAACTCCATTTAGATTTGCAATCATCAACTCGCGTCGACAATCTAAATCACAATCACCATTACCCAATTGCTTTGCATGATTGATAATTCGGCGCAGACCATCAATTGCTATTCCTTCCGCTGGCGGGTTAAAACCATTTGAGAGATATGCTTCTAAACACAGAACCAGCGCTTCAGCAGCGGACGCAGATAAATCGCTGGATGTATCCTTGAGTGTAAAAAGCGGATCACAAATCGCAATATCGGCCCGCAATCGGCAACTGGCAAATGAATCATACTTGCCATCTTTAAGCAGAACACGACTATATTTGCTTATACAAGGCGCAATACCAAACAAATTGGGTGCGGCAATAAAAAGCGGCATATTGCTTTTTTTAAACAGGCGCTGACCACCGGTAAATTCAGAAAATCGCTCAATACTTTCATCGCTTCCAATACAAAGCCTGACCAGTTTTGCATAATGCATAACCTGGCTGCCACCGACAGCAATGATTGCGTCACATCCATGAGCTTTATACAAATCGGCAGAACGTTTTAACCGATTTTCCTCCGGAAAAAGCGGCGCATGCGCAATTGTTTTTTCAATGTAGGAATTGTTGATTGCTGCAAGGGTAAATTCTTCAAGCTCAGACAACTCATCCCGATCTTCAAGAAGTATAAATGGGTGCTTTAACGCACACCGCTCTATCTCGGCATGAATGGCTTCCTGCAGAACACCATCCCCAAAATGTACGCGGGTAAGATAGTTTATGAGTGCCATCGATTTGTGCAGTCAAATTGAGAAAAGTCAGGCGGCCCAAGTGAGCCGCCTAACGAGTTTTCTACTATTCGTAGCTTGCCAAACAAGCGGGGTTTTCGCGACTTGGCAAACCAATTTTGTCAAATGCCGCAACATCAATACCAAGCGTTTGGTTCACATTTGGCACAATCTTCACAAGGTTGTTTGCCAAAGTGCCATCAGGTTGTGCCTGAACTTCTGTGACGAAGTTTGTACCAATTGCCTGACGGTTTGAATCCAATGTGATTTTCCCATTCGGGGCATCAAGCTCTAGTGTTGACAAACATCCACGGAAAGCTGCATGGCCATCGCTCAAATCACCACTTACGCTGCCCAAGCACTGGGCCATAGCGTTTGTCGCATTATAGTAACCTGTTGCAAGCAAAGATGGGCTTGGGAACCGATCTTCCGGTGCAAATGCATCCTGATAAGCTTTCACATAACCCTGCCATTTTGGATCATCCCAAGTATCAGCCTGAGGGCCGGAAGATGGAACGCCAATCAGGGCTTCCTTGGCTTTACCTTTTGAAGATAACACAGTGCCATCAACCATGATTGAACCACCAATTAGGTTCGCATCACCCCCGGCTTGTTGGTATTGGTTTAGGAAGTTAACAGCATCACCACCGCCAAGACCTAAATAAATTGCATCTACATCATCCGGTAGCGACGCAATGATTGAACCAAAATCTTTTGTTCCAAGTGGCACCCATAAACGTTCTGTAATTTCACCACCAGCTGCGCAGAAACCAGTCGCAAAACCAAAGACTTGCGTATAGATGAATGAATAGTCTTCACCCACAGTTGCTACTGTTTGATAGCCCTTTTCCTTGAACACGTATTCACCAAGGCCAGCTGACCATTGCGCACCATCCATATTAAAGCGGAAGAAATTGTCAGATGGTGTCACATAGGTTGTTTCCATCGCACCTGAAATACCGTTGATAAAAGTTGTTTGCGGCTGAGTTTTAGAATAGTCGCGAATTGCGATACCTTCAGAACCAGATAAAGGTCCGACAACAATATCTACCTTATCTTGCTCAACCAGCTTACGTGCACCACGAACAGCACTGTCCGGGCTTGCATCAGTTGATTGAATAATGATTTCGTAGGCCTTACCGCCCATCTGATCACCAATTTGACCAAGGGCTGTCTTCATTCCGCGAACACCATCTTCGCCCAATGCTGTGTAAGTACCTTCAAGTGTGGCAAGCACACCAATCTTAATTGGTCCATGGCCATCAGCATGTGCTGCTGTGTTAATCGCCATTGCAGCTGCGACTGAGACAGATGCTAATAGAAGTTTTTTCATAAGTTCCTCCTTGTGAATGGGCCCACCTCCCGTTGGTAATGCCCTCCCAAGAAGACTGCTATAAAGAGCCCTTAAGGTCCGTGCTTTGAAGTTCTAGCCTATAACAGAGAGTATCTTTTTCAATCAGATGCTCCGAAAATCGCGCTAGACCTGAAACACGCACGAACATAAAAATCAAAAAGACGTATTTAAGATCTAAGGCCGATGTCGAACCAAATCGTACAGGTTTTACGTTGATTTTGTTCAGACGAAAATTCATTGAATTGGCGTTTACTGTATCCTGTAAATAGCTATTATATTCAATGATCCCGACAACACATTGGAAATAATATGCAAAACAACAACCCTAAATTTCAGCCGATTTCTGGTATGAAGACACCACGTTTTGCGGATCCAGCCACATTTATGCGCCTTCCACATTTTTCCGTCGATGATAATATGGCATCTGAGATCGATGTCGGCATAGTCGGCGTGCCATTTGATGGTGGCACGACTAATCGTCCTGGCACGAGACACGGACCGCGTCAGCTTCGCGATCTTTCAACGATGATCAGAACCACTCATCCGGTAAGTGGTGTGAACCCTTTTACGCTTGTAAATTGCGCGGATTTAGGTGACGCACCTATCAATCCGATAGATGTGATGGAAAGTTTGGATCTGATAACAGCCTTTTACAAAAAGTTGGTGGATCAGAAAATAACCCCGTTAACGGCAGGTGGTGACCATCTCATTTCTTATCCGATCTTAAAAGCATTAGCGGCTGATAAACCTGTCGGGATGATACATTTTGATGCCCATACTGACATGAATGATAGCTATTTTGGCGGCAGTAAATTTACCCATGGCACGCCTTTCCGACGCGCAATTGAAGATGGGTTTTTAGACCCAAAAAGGACCATCCAAATCGGTATCCGTGGCGTGAAATACGATGCCTCTGATTTTGATTGGGCTCTAAATCAAGGTGTTAGAATTATCGAAATAGAAGAATTTTTCGAGCGGGGCGTTGAATCTGTCATGACAGAGGCTCGAGAAATAGTTGGCGACAACAAGACTTATGTCAGCTTTGATATCGATTCAATTGACCCTGCTTTTGCACCCGGCACAGGAACGCCGGAAATTGGCGGCTTTAATTCGTTTCAAGCCCAGCAATTGGTTCGAAAATTAGCAGGTTTAAATTTGGTCGGCGCGGATTTGGTTGAAGTGTCACCACCTTTTGACCCATCGGGTGGAACAGCATGGGTGGGCATATCAATCATGTTTGAATTGCTATGTGTGCTGGCACCAGTTGTTGACGCTAAGTCATAAGATTTTAACGTAAAACTTGGTTCCACATATCGTTACTAGCTAAGCGGAATATCATTTGTATCATAGCGAGGTAGCGTTAAGGGCTCATCTTCTAATAGATTGGCAGCACGCACTTCGGTGGTAAGCCCCAAAGAGCATTTATATTCTTGCAAAACTGATAAAAGACTTTCATTCCAGCCGCCATATGGAAAACACATCACCCAAAAATCATCGACTGGACTACCGATTTTACGCAAAAATTCCAAAGAGCCTTCAACCTCTTGACGCTGATCTGTCTTGCTTATGCGGTTGAGCCATCTATGTGTTTCACCATGCGAGCCTATATACATCCCAGATGACTGCATGAGGCGGCATTGCGCCTCTGTCATATAAAGTTCTGCAGCAAACGTTGTCTCGTCTACGCTGACATATTTCGAAAACAGATCCTTTGCGATTTTAGTGCGCAATTCATCAGGTAACGCGGTTTGCAGCATACGTTTGACATAGATGGTATCAGCGGTATCAAAACGGTTGGGCTTGGCCCATTCTGCCCGATATGTGTCAACTGTATGAAGATCGTAAGTGTCGCGATGGGCAGAAACCGCTTTGTCAATTTCCATACCCAGTGCAGATGCTTCGGTGACAGATAAAACAAAATGCAAACGGTTCACATCCAAAAGCTCACCCCCTACGACTGAGCTCACCGGTGGGAAAAACGATCCCTCAATCCCCGCATCGAACAATATGGGAAAACAACTCGAATAGTGCTCAATATATCCGTCATCAAATGTTAAAAGCACTGCTTTTGGTGGAAGCTGATCCCCGGTTCGAACACAGTGCACCACTTCTGCCATGGTAACAGGTGTATAGTTTTTCTGAAGATAGGCCACCTGTGATTTAAATTCGTCGGTCCGGCGCGCTTTAATATTTGGATAACGTGTTTGTTCAAGCTGACGAACATAGTGATACATCACAATGGTAAGATCATTGCTCAATTCAAAAGATCCTCTGGCGTTGCGGGTCGGTCCTGATCTGAATCCCCACGGTAGAGCCGAACTTTTTCGCCCTTCGTTTCACCCGCAATTTTTACAGCGATTTCTATTTGAATATTTTTTCTCACAAATGGTGAAAAGTAATTAGGCAAGATTAAATCTTGATGATCTTGCGGATTAACAAAGCCACCCTTGCACAACAACGCAACGTCAACGCCCCAAGACATAAGATCAATATAATCACAATCTTCGGCGATCAACTCAGCACGCAATGCACCGCCACAACGTGACAGACATTCCGCCTCACCAATAACATCGACAATTCTCAACAATGCGCCAAATGGAGTTTCAACACGCCGCCAAACCAAAACTGCAGCTAATGTTCCATCCACAATAACCGATTTGAGAGTATAGCTATAATAGGGATGTTTGAAATATCGGTTTTTAAGATACGTCCAGGATTTTCGCGGCAAGCCCGACTTGGCCAATGCATCAATTTTATCTATTGCAGCCCTCTTGGATCCACTTCCTATCGTTATATCTTCCAGCGTAATGCCATTATCTTCCTCAATCGCTGCTCTTGCGATTTGAGGCACCCCACTGGCTACCGTCTGACCTTCAGGTACTGCTTGCGCAAAAAGCGCAACATGGTCGAACGTACCAAGTTTATAGCCCAATGCTTGATACATAGGGCGCACGATGTTTGAAATACCGATGGCACAGATCATATCTGGCTTTGCACGTTGAAGTAATTTCAACATTTGAATACCAAGACCAGGTGTCTTTGCATCCTCGCGCACTTTCCAAATAGCAAGCGCCATCCCGTTCCAACTTGCGCTCGTATCAAAGCGTCGAAACGGAATAAACCCAAGCACAGCCATGATTTCAGGTGATGTATCTCCGTCATGCATTTCAGCAATCACAAATGTTAAATCTGTTTCGGATGCATCGGGGTGTTCATGTTGCCAACGCAAAACATTAGGGTGAGTGACGAAGATGTGATCCGCACGCCAGTGATTTTTTAAAAACACCACCAAACGTTCTTCGTCAGTCTTTTTCGCAAAACGGATTTGCGTCCGATTACTCATGCAGTGCTTCCACCATCAACGGTAATGACCGATCCTGTAATGGCTGCGGCATCGTCTGAAAGAAGATATAAAACCGCGCCCGCTGCGTCTTCTACACTAGGCAAACCAAGTGGCGCACGACGACGGATCGAATTGAGTTTAACTTCATCAAGACCTGCTGTCATATCGGTTTCCATATATCCAGGCGCAACGCAGTTTACCGTGATTTTTGCTCGACCGAGTTCTCGCGATAAAGAACGTGTAAAACCCTCAAGTCCCGCCTTAGATGCCGCATAAACCGCCAAACCGCTAAACCCGGTGGACGCGATGATCGATGATATATTAACAACACGACCTTGTTGCTGTATCAGCATTGATCGACAACCATATTTGGTCATTAATATCGCAGCTTCGAGATTGATGCGTAACACGTTTGAAATCTCACTGGAATGCTGGGTCGCAATAACACCATCAAGGCCGATACCTGCATTGTTGACAAGCCCATATAATGGACCGTATTCGCGGGTGATCGATAAGATAAGCTTTTGTATCCCATCCAGATCATTAAGGTCATATGCAATGAAATGCACATTCTCAGAAGCTTTCATCAGCGCTTCGTAATCAGCCGTTATTGTTCGCCCAACACCGATAACGCGATACCCTTGAGCTGTAAGTTTTTGAGCAATCGCAAGACCAAGGCCACGCGCTGGACCTGTTAGAAGAACTGTTTTCAACTCTTTTTCCTTATGAGCTTGCCAGCTGAATTTGTTTTAAATTCAGAAACGACCTTCAGCATAACAGGCACTTTATGGCGTTCAAGATTTTTAACGGCGTAAGCTTTAACTTCATCGCAAATCGTATCGGCATTTGTATTACTGTCCACAAGAACTATATCGGCGGCCACCAACGCACCAGTAATGGGATTATTTTTTGCATATACGCGCGCTGCAGCGATTTGCGGGTGGGTTAGTAAGACATGTTCCACTTCTTCAGGATGCACCTTATCGCCACCCACATTAATAATCCCGCTCGCCCGGCCGAGAAAATAAACTCGACCCTGACGAACGCTAACCGCATCACCAGTTTCAACCCATCCATTCTCATCTGAAAAGCATGTATCCTCTCCGAGATAATTAGGCATCACATGGGCATTTCGAAGATATAACCTGCCATCATCAACGCGAATATCAACGCCTTTAGGAGGCTTATCAAGGTAGCTTTCAGGAAAACCTTCCCGACCATCACTAACTGAAAATCCAACACCTGCTTCTGTTGACGCAAAAATATGCACGACCCGCGCACTTGGATAGTGTGACGCCACACCCTTTAGAATGCGGCTGTCGGCAATTTCACCACCCAGGGTGGCTTGCACCAAATTTAATTGTTGACTGCCCGGTGTCATAATAATCTTTCGCCACAGAGTTGGGGTCGCGCTCAAATGTGTGCAACCTTCCTTCACCAAGCGCTTAAGTTTTTCATCAAATGATGCATCGGAATTCGGTGCGATAAGCAACGCACCGGAAAGAACCGACTGAAGAAAAACCTGCATCCCGGCAAAACGGGTATAATCATACAGCATACCCCAGCGCTGGCTCTGTCCGCGCTCAAAGTTAGCATTTGATGTTCGACTAAGGCTTATCAGGCTGTGGCTTACAAGCTTTGGTGCTCCCGTTGTCCCGGATGTTGTCATGATCCAGCGCGTATCGCATGAAGCGCTATTATGCTCCCGATCATGCGCTCTGACCAGTGCATCCAATGTGCTAAATACCGCAGGAGACGCCTCAATATCATCAAACTCAGCAGGTGCATCACATAAGATTGTATGACACTGCGCTTTAAGCGCCAAATTTACCTTGAGCGATGTTTCAAGCGACGGAGAAATTAACAATATGCTATCTGCTACACCATCGAGTGCTGTGAGTATTTGAAGTGCTTGTCCAGCATCTGAAATACTCAGCGCAATCTTGATACCTTTGAGCTCACCTGCTTTTGGAAGAAAACCTATCACTGCATCGCGCGTTAATACGCCATGGGGCGATGAAATCAGCGCACGGTCATCAGGCAGCAAAGCAAGCCGGTCTCTTAGCCTCATGCGGGTTGATTTTCAAAATAGAATTGAACGAATTCACCAAATGTCTGAGGATAAAACGCCTCCTCAGAAAGACTAAAAGGATCATAATCAAGGGTTTCTTCTAACTTTGTTACAAGAATGGCAAAACCTAATGAATCCAGCCCGGTTTCAAGCAACACGGTTTCATCAGAAATTTGAGGCAATTTCGCACCATTGTTCTGCTGTTCGTGGATCTCTTGAATGTGCTTGATAATGTCCTCTGTGAGCGAGGTTTTATCGATGGTTCCCATCTGAAAAGTCTCCACAAATATTTCCAAGGAAAGGTGCAAACTTACCTATCAGAAATAAAACGCTTGTCAAAGAAACGTCGTATAAGAACCTGTCTTAAAGCTCGAATTCATGTGCGAAGCCGAACGTCGCGCAAAACAATCACGAACCAAATCAAAGCAATCAGTATGATTTTAGCAATTGGTGACTAATATAAGCGGCAGAACTTGATTTCCAATTTTGTCATTTCAGCACAGCTTAATTCAATATGAATTGAATCTTGCTACCACCAATACTGAATCTATCGCCATTATTCAGTTGAGCACCTACGCCAATTTTCAGCCTAGTACCATTTAAAAAAGTACCACCAGTCGATCCCTTTGAAGTGTTCTCTCCATCGGCTAGAAAATATTTCTCTTCTTTTTTGACTATTCGACAATGGGTTCTTGAAACAGATTTATCGTTTGATAACACCAAATCACAACTTTCCGGATCACGTCCAAAATAAAAGATACCTTTTGTTTTAAAATGGCGACCTGACTGAAGGTTGACTAGCTTACTAGACGAAGGATCTGTCAGGTTTTTCACAAAAGCGCCTTTAACTTTAGTCGAGACAGGCGTACTTTTTTCACGGGGACGTTTTGTTTGGGGCGATAAGGTGGAAATATCAAAATCAACCCAATCCGAACACAAAGCACCATTAACCCGCTTATTGTGTGCAGGCACTTTTTTAAGGTGCAGAGATGTAAATCCCATCTTTATCAAAATCTCAGATAATCTGCGAAACCTGTAGAGCACAGAGGGCGGTGAATTTGTCGTACTATCCTTAATCTTAAGGCCACAACAGAGCCTACCAATTGTTAGCCCACCCAATATAATCTCTGTTAAAAAAAGATAGACAATCACCACAATAAAAATGGCAAGTATGGCCGCGAGAAAACCATAACTACTATCTAAAAGACCAAATAAATTTTCAACATTTTTTGGAAGATGATCGGATAAAATTATACCAATCACGAATACCAACAATGCGTCTATTGCCAATGCGGCAACGGACAGACGAGCAAGTGCACATTCGCAACATTCTTCGTGATTCATTTATTGCCCCACGAAAAAGATTAAAAGAGCTGTCGCGAGCGTTGCTGCATTAAAAAACACTAATAACCCGGCTCGTTCAGCAACAATTTCAGAAACGGGATTACGCGTATAACGAAAGCTCGTTTTCGTTAAAAAAGTAGCGATCGCAATTCCTATGACGGCAAATAAGAAAAACCCTTGTTTATCCAACGGTTTTCCACCAACAACTCCAAAACAAAAATCCACCGCAAATACAGTCATTATTGCGGCAAAAATTATAAAAGTTCGCGCCAACATAAAACGAATGTAATCGACACGCAGTGTTAAAAACACACAAATGATAGACGTCATCCAAGAAATACTAGCGATCATCAAGGCGAAAATTATTAATTTGATTGAAATGTGGGCATCATCAACAAATGCACCCAAATCCATAGACATGCCTCTATCTGGAGAACTGTTGCTACCAAATGGAAATACAGAATAAATGGAGCAAAAACTGCCAATCAAGGAAAACAAGGCAAAAAACGCATGACCTGGGTTTTCAAATAAAGTTTTTGCGTAATCTAAGACATCCGCACCAAAATTCTTATGAAACCCACCCACCTTCATTGCAGCACGAACGTCAGAAAACTTTTTCCCGAGATCTTTACCTGAGGAAATTCTATTCGTAGCCTTCCCATTTTGCTGCCGGGTTCTAGACTGATTTCTGTTTCTCGTTTGCATTATTTAGCTATCAACGTTGACTATTGAAAACACCGAATGCCCGCAGAGCCGGTTGGATCATCAAGACTGATTGAGCAGCTTTCAGCATTACTTGCAATTTGGAATTCCCCGGTAAACTTGGTGTCCTTCCAATCTTTTGCTGTTTCACCTTTAGTAATACTCACATACTCATATTTATAGGTACCTTGAACACATTCACCCATAATGTTTGACGTTGTATCACCACGATCAAACCAAATCGCACCATCTGGAGGTGTGATGTTAAAATGGCTGATGTTTTCGTCTTCAACAGGGAAGTCAAAATTCACAAATAGATTTTGCTGACATATCTGTGCCTCTTGTGGGGTGCTGACACTGATAGTCGTCGGTTCTGGAGCAGCTTCTATTTTAACCTCTTCCACCACATTCGTTGGTATATCAACCTTTGCAATCTCTTTTTGTTGATCACCCGGTTGGGCAATTTTTATCGGCGATTCTGTCGCAATTTTTGGCGCTTTAGCCGCAGTTTTTGGCTCAGGCTTTGATTCTGCAATCTCAACATTTTTCGGCGCCGATGGGACTTTTATTGTTGGAGTTTCAGGCTCCTTACCAGCAATTTTTATAGGCTTTTGCTCCGGCTCTTTCGGTCCATCCGCAATAAGAATTTCATCTTTAGGCTGTTCGACGTCTATCTCGGTCAATTCTGCCAGGATATTGAGTTGGTTTTTAGCTTTATTCATCCAGGCGGTAGCAGCTTCAATTGTATCAAAATCATCTCGCGTATTTAAACTAACCGGATCACCAGCTTTATCATCTTCATATGTTACCCGGATCCAAAGATCAGACACGCGGTGTGGCGCAAGTTCAATGCCCGCTACTGTGCCAATGAGTTCTGTCGATTGGTTTGATAAATCATCTTCAATTTGAAGCTTAACACGACCATCTGGAAGTAACTCAGCACTTTTGACAACGGATTGATCTCCACTTTGTAGAAAGTCTTTTGAGAACTTGTCGAACTGGGACTTTGCAAGACGAAACTCTGCAATAGTCGGCGTGACAATAACCGGCGCCTTTTTTTCCATTTTTGGCTGCTGAATAGCCGCAGGAATGACCTTGGCATCATATTGCAAGGCTCTCGCTTCGCGCACATATCCAAGTTCAGCGGCTTGTGTGAACAATAAATAACGCTCTTCAGCATTTAAAATTCCAGTTTGACTGGTACCAATTTTTGCCTGAAACTTTTTAGCTGCACGGCGCGAACCTGGACCATAATCACCGTCAATCCGGCTTGTATAATAGCCAAATTTTGCCAAAGCGCGCTGCACATCTTTAATATCCTCTTTGACCTCTGCCCGGATAGCTTTTTCACGTTCGGACGTGATAGTTTGACCTGGGCGGAGAACAACACGTTTGTTACCGCAGCTTGTACAGCCGGAATATTGCATCTCCTGACCATATTTTTTGGCCATATCTTTTTGGAAGGTTTGAGGAGCGGCAACCAAAGCTGCCCCGAAAATAATCGCAGCCGGTGAACCATCTGCAATCCCGTTTGCAATAAGAATAGTCCCGACAACTGGTAAAATTTGTTTTAGCGGTCCCTTCTTAAGTTCTTTGCGAATTCCTTTTCTGGCCTTTCGCAAATCTTTGCCGATTTTTTTAAAAATATTCTGAGATAATGCCGGCGAGCTATCCGGAACGACAATCACGGATGTCGACAATGCCGACGTTGCAAGAATTGCACTTAACAGCGCGCGCGCGATTAACTTCTTCATTTAATTCTCCCCTATGACCAAGGACTAAATTTGTTGCGATAAATTTAGTTCCGTGTCTCCAAATTTTATTTTTCGTGTTCGTTCAATTGATTGCGGCACCTGGCCCACTTGGTTTGAATCCGCGTAAGTACCATTTGCAGAATTCAGATCTTTTAGGCACAGCATTCCATCGTTGTTAAAACCAATTACCGCATGATGTCGCGAAACAGCGTCATCGGTAATGACAAAATCATTACGGATATCTCGACCAATTCGGCAAATTTCAAAAAAATCATCGGAAAAGTCTGCATGCTCGTTGCTAATTGATTGCTGCAGTGTTTGGCCCCGCTGATCAAAACCAGATAACAACCATTTTCGAATTGGGTAATGCTGCGCGGCTTGCTTGGATGAAAGCTTCCTGTTTTCAAACTTGAACTCAAGATTACCTAGTTGAATTTCATCACCATGATGAAGAACAACACCATGAGTTTGAGACGCTTTTCTACCATTCACTTTTGTACCATTTGTCGAATTCAAATCGTGTAAAACCCAGTCTCCCGTTACCAAAGCGATACGCGCATGTTTTCGCGATATAGACGGGTCCTTTATAACAATATCCGCCTCGTTGGATCCGCGCCCGATATTGAGCATAGTTTGTCCCATTTCAACAAAATCTGAGAGTTCAAATTTATCGCTCGTTGTTATGCCCGAGAGTGAAACGATCTGCCTTTCGACCACCTCATCAGCATGATCTGCAGTGAGGTCAATTTCTGTAAGTGGAACATGAATATTTTCAACATCGATATCGCTGAACGAGTTTCGTGTTCTAAAAAACGCGATTGCAAAACCAGAAAATGCAACAAGGGTTGTCAAACCTAATCCAGAAATCTCCAAAAGATCATAGCCAGCATGACAAGCGCCGCTTCTAGAAGAATACGGAATACTTTTTTCGTGAAGAGCTAACAGTACTTCTTTAATGTGAACTGCAAATTCTAGATCACCCGTTTCATTAAATAGTAGATCTCGATCATTGCGAATAGAACTAATAAGATCTTTGCCAGAAATACGAGACCTCGTACCTAAAGTGTTAACACCAATAACGCGGGCACAATTATCAAATAATGGACCTCCGGAATTCCCCGGATTGATATTGGCGCTATGCTGAATGGTTAGCCTTTGAACCGTTGGCACCAATCTTTGCAATGTTCCGCGGGAAATGGTTGGATCGAGATAGGTTTTCACCATCTGCTCATTATCAATAACGTTCTCAGTTAAAGCTTTGGCGACATCATCTGCAACACCAGGGAAACCGATCGCGGTGACGTCTTCAGATTTTGTCAATTCCGTTTCAGCGATTGAAGCTAATTTTACACTGGCGCCTTCAAGTGGAGAAGTTGTTTTCAGTAACGCAAGATCTTTATCCGAATTGAACCAAATTATTCGCGCATCAACGCGCGTAAGTGCACCATCTTTCATGAAAGGAATTCTAATTCGACTAGCATTGTCGATCACATGATGATTGGTAATCAAATATCCCGGATTGGCAACTTTAAAGCCTGAACCATGACCAGTTGAGGTCTCGATACGATAGACGCCTTGCTCGACATCACCATTGCCAGCAAACATGATCGCAAGCAAAATTGTGAGCAGAAGAACAACAGCAGATACTGCCACCCAATGAAATGGCTTACCTTTATTTAACAAAGCTAAATTTGAAACCGTCAACCCATGCCCCAAAATGTAAAAAGTTACGCTTCTTATCTAGCAATGTTTCTCGCCAAGGTGCAATAAAAAAGTTAGTTTCATTTTATGTACTTGCTGAAGTTGTGCGAGCAAAAATTGCATAAATTAGGCATAATGTACTTAATGCTTGATTTTCACATATTACAAATTTAACTTCATCTAGGTGTTGTTGGGGAATTATAAGCGGAACAGATGGATAATCGTAATGCGTTAGAAGCGGGTACAATGCTCCGGCACTACCGCATAGATTCTGTGATCGGTCAGGGTGGTTTCGGCATTACCTACGCCGCCTATGACACTGAATTGCATAGAAAAGTTGCCATTAAAGAGTGTTATCCTAAAGACTTTGTATCCAGAGATGGAACAACTGTTGTACCAACAAGCAGCACGGAAGAAGTTGATTTCAATTGGGCGCTGGGAAAGTTTGTTGATGAAGCAACAACGCTCGCCCTTTTCAAAAACAACGGCATCGTGCAAGTTCTGCAAATCCTAAAAGAAGAGAACAATACTGCTTATATGGTATTGGAATTCATCGACGGCAAACCATTCAACACTTGGCTGAAGGAATTCCCAGGAAAACCGAGTGAACAGCAGCTTAAAAGGGTAATCACACCTCTACTAGATGCACTTGAAGTCGTCCATGAAAATCAAATCGCCCACCGGGACATTGCGCCAGACAATATTTTCATTCGCGGCGATGGCGATGCGGTACTTTTAGATTTTGGCGCGGCACGACAAACCTTCACCCAACAAAGCCGCACAATGAATTTAATTGTGAAGGATGGCTATTCTGCACCAGAGCAATATTATGCGGAAGGAAAGCAAGGCCCTTGGACTGATATTTATGCGTTTGCAGCAACTCTTTATCGGGCTATATCTGGTAAGAAACCAGTTGATGCCATGGCACGTCTGGACGCATTTAATAATGGTGAAGACGACCCACTTGAGCCACTGCAAAAATATGCCGGTGATCTATATTCTGAAGCATTTTTGTCAGCGGTTACAAAAGGTATGACCCCGCAAACTAAGTTGCGCCCTCAAAACTTGTCAGAGTGGCGCGCACTCTTAATGGCCGATTATATCGAGGATGATGATAAAACTGTACTGTTTAATCCCGGCACCTATCAACCAACAAAGGAAAATGATGGGTCAAACTCAAAAACTCCCTTGGGTAAGTTTGCTATTGTTTTCGCACTTTTGATCGCGGCCATTTTAGGTGGTGGTTATTGGTATAACGATCAACAGAATAAAAAGGCAGAAGCCATAGCTCAAAAAGAGCGTAATGAAAGACTTGCAGTTCAAGCAGAAGCTGAAAGACAAGAACAATTACGACGAGAAGCCGCGGCGGCAGCACAAGCTGTTGCACAAAGGGAAGCAGAGGAACGTGAAGCTCGAAAAAGGGCCGAGCAAGCCGCTGCAATTGAAGCAGAAAAACGCCGACAAGAACAAGAAAAAATTCAACTTGCAAAAGCTGCTCAACATGCTTGGGAAACCGTTTCACAACTTGATACACGCCAAGGATATCGGGATTATTTAGCTAAATATAGCTTATCTGCAAACGCAGACAGCGCAGAAGAAGCTTTGCGCGCGCTATCTAACCCGTGGACGCATTTGGTTGACGACAATGGTGCGGCAGAAAGAGGGCGCGCCGTTGCGGCCAACGAAGAGTTTATTGCCGTAGCTGTTGAGGCCCATCATCAAAACAATAACGGAACCCAAGGGGTAATTTACAAATACTCCTGGGGTGGAAAACTAATCTGGAAACAAGAGTTTGGCGATCAAAAGGACGAAGTTTTAGAGGATCTTACAATCTTAGACGATGGATCAATCGTTGTTGTTGGACACTCCAGCAAAGGTGTTTCTAGCCCAAAAACCGGGATCATCCGCAGCTATAGTTCAGATGGAAACCTAAATTGGGAAAATGAATTTTCACGTGATTTCAGTATAAAACTTAATGCAATTACTCAATTGCCAGAAGGCGGCTTAGCACTGGCTGGCACCAAAGAAGATTCTCAAAATAATGCTGAATATGGCTGGCTGGTAAAGCTAAATGATTTTGGTGATTTCCTACTTGAGAAGACATTTGGTGAAGGTGGTAGAAATGGGTTTTCAGATATTCGCTCATTTGCAAATGGCAATCTGGCAGTAATTGGCAACGCGCAACCTGAAACTGAACCCAAAAGCAAATTTTGGCTCTTAAAATTGGATTCAAGCTTTAATGTAATCATGGATCACTCCCCTTCATATGGGGAAATGAGTTCTTTAGAAATCAGCAATGATGGCACATTTTTCGCAGTTGGTAACATTAAACTATCAGAAACTGCGCAATTAAGTATGGCCTCTAAAGTGACACGAGATAATAAGATACAGCCAATTGTCAGCACAAATAAAATGGACACAAAATCCAGTGCAATTGCGATATCACGGTCGAATGAAGTCTTCATTACGGGTCAAACCCTGCAGAAAAATTCCGGCCAGAATGATGGACTAATTACCAAATACAGCTCGGATTTTAAAGAAGTGCTCTGGGAGCGTGTTTTAGGTGGAACCGGGCAAGATATCATCACCGATATAACCGTACTTTCTGATGGAACGGCAGTTGTTGTCGGCAGCAGCGAAGTTCAAAAAAACAGCGGCAGTGATTTCTGGATTATGAGACTTGGCCCATCAGGCCAATATAAATTGAATTAGATTGAATGAGAGTGGACGAAATGGGCAACATTAAATTAACATATGATTTGGGTGGCAAAAGCATACATAGATTGACTTATCTCATGTCTGTTTTTGCGTTGGTTGTTGGTGGATTTTTGACATCCTCACCACTTACTAATGCTGCTGAACTTATTATGCAGTGTGACCACACCCAAGATCAGGAAACATCAGAAAACACATCGTTAAGCTGTGACTTTCGTCTAACTGAACCACGACAATTAGAAGAACTCGCCTTCACCGCAAATGGTGAAGTATTAAAAGGTACTGAATTTCAATCATTTTCCGATGGAGATGAAAAGAGCGCCTGGCTTTTCCTGATCGACCGATCAAACCCTCGTCGCGCACAAACTGTTGCAAGAAATGTTGATCTTGTTAGAGGCCAATTGCGAAATATTTCACCGAAAAGATACATAGGTGTTGCAACATTTGCCAGTGATCTGACAATTGTTATGCCTCCCGCTTCAAATCACGACGGCATGGAAGCAAAGCTTTCAAGCATTATAGCCGATGGGGCAGCAACGGAATACTTTGCAAACGCTCTGGAAGCGATCGAAATTTTGGATAACGTAGACGCCGAACGCAAAGTACTAATCATTATGTCAGACGGCAAAGCGGAAGACACCGCATATTCGCGCGATGACGTTGTAAAGGCTGCAAAAGAAAATGGCGTAACAATAATTGGCCTTGGATTTGCTGAAAGTGCAACGGAAACGCCTGCATTGCAGGAAATAGAAAGACTTGCAGAAGAAACAAACGGTTACTATGCCTCCGTGGTCGGCGCAGAAGCATTCTCTTCTGAATTCCTATCAAGTTTGCCTCGCTACATTGAAAATGGTGGAACCATCAAAGCACCGGTCCAAGCACTTTCTGGCATGGTAGAAGCAGGTCTGTCTGTAACCGTTGCGGGTGGACAAGTATTTTCCACAAAACAAACTGTCGATCTTGGGGAACCTGCACCTGTTGAAGAAGCAGAACCGGAACCAATGCCTTTGTCATTGATTGCAAAAATTTACGCGATTGCGGGAGGTGAAGACGGCAAAGCTGCGTTGTGGGCAGAAGCAAACAAACCTCTTGCCTGGGCCTTATTGATCGCATTAGCCGCTATTATTCTTGCCATCATTTATGTTTTAGCTTTCCGCAAAAATAATGAGGACACTGACTATATTGATTTAACTGATGATGAAAATCAAGACGACTTTCACACAGATGAAAGTGGCGAAAGCGCCTTGGATGATGACGATTCAACACGTGTGGTAGACGCTGTTGATACCGCAACCAGCTATTTTGAAGTCGTTGGAAGTGAAGACACCAAGTTCGAAATTACAGCACAATCATTATCCATTGGCCGTCATTCAGACAATGACATTCAACTCAGTAATGATTCCGTTCACCGACATCACGCGCATTTTCATGTATCGCCTCAAGGGACACCAACAATCCATGATTTAAACACAACAAACGGAGTTTATATCAATGGCGAAAAGAAAGACAAAGCGGAGATAAAATCAGGTGATGTTGTAGAATTTGGCGAAGTCCGTTTGCGCTTCGTGTCAGAAAATTAAAATTATGACCGGCAGCTAAATAGCACTGCCAAGGGAGAAATTAAAATGAGTGATGAAAACGAAACAAGAATTATCAAACCAAGAAGGGATCCTTCAGCAGACGCAAACGAAGCGGCAACAAAACTGCACAATGAAGCGGATAAAATCCAAGAGGATGAACAAGTTACCACACGCGTAATTTCAAGCTCACAGACACTTCAACCGACACATTCTGACGCCCAAGATGAGTATGAACTCACTGCTGGCTGGCTTGTTGTGGTGGAAGGACCGGGCCGCGGTTGCTCCCGTGAGGTCTATTTCGGAATGAACAGTATCGGCCGTAATAACAGCGAACGAATCCCGTTAGATTATGGAGATTCATCGATCTCTCGCGAAGCACATGCCTATATTGTTTTCGATGACAAACAAGGGGACTTTTACATTCAACACGGCGGAAAATCTAATCTTATCCGCTTAAATGATCGTCCTGTTCTTGCACCCGAAAGCCTTAAACGTGGCGACATTATTGAGATGGGAAATACAAAACTGTTATTTGTTCCCCTCTGTGATGAGAACTTTAGCTGGAAAGAAGATGCGGTTTGAGCAAAGTACGCATTGACTTTGCAGGCGCCCAGTCAATAGGCGCTAGAAAAAATCAAGAGGATGCGTATGCCCTGCATCCTTCGCCAGAATGCGATCACCTCATTTGTCTGCTTGCCGACGGCATGGGCGGTCACGAGGCTGGGGAAGTTGCATCAGAATTAGCTGTGAGTACCTTTGCAAATGGAATCACAGTAAATGGTGCACCCGAGCAGGTGTCGTTTATGCCTTTATTGGATAGCGCAAACCGAGCGATCGCGAGCGAAGTTAATGAAAACCCAGACCGAGCCGGCATGGGTTGCACATTTGTTGCATTAGAAATAATTGGCAATGCTTATAGCTGGATCAGTGTAGGCGATTCACCATTATTTTTAATGCGCGATGGCAAAATCAAGCGAAAAAATGCTGATCATTCCATGGCAAGCCGTTTGGATGCAGCCGCAGCGATGGGAGAAATCACCTGGGAAGAAGCTAAGCAATCACCAGATCGAAATGCGCTTTTGTCAGCTCTAACCGGAGATAAAATTTCCCGATTAGACATCACGAAAGAACCGCAAACTTTAAAAGAAAACGACTGGCTGATCCTCGCAAGTGATGGACTTGAAACTCTGGATAACGAGTTCATTGCAACGACTATTGGTAACGTTGCCAGCCAATATGCCAAAGATGTCGTTGATGCATTAATGCAAGCCATTACTGATAAAGCTGCGCCCAAGCAAGACAACACAACTGTTATTGTCGCAAGGCTAACGACACAGGATTTGGTAGAACCCGACGATGTGATCACGCGACCGATCCGCCAATAATATAATCGAAGATCATCCCAACTGCAGCTATTGCTATGTAAGAGAAACCTAACCAACATGCATTGGTTGTATCAAGCTGACCATCACCAACATTCACAACTATAAGTAATATTATCTTAATCGTTCAATATTAACCTAAAAGCATGTTTTTATAACAGCTTAACCTAATGGCCCAACGTGGAGCATTAAGATAAACCCAATCAAGTTCAAATACAGCGCAAGCTTAATCTGCTCGATTTTAATCTCACTTGTTCTCATTTTAATGAGCACAATGTTGAGCCATGCTCAGCAAGTTGAAGGTGGAGAATTAATAGCAGCACTTGCCACTGATAGAACCATCTGGATGCTTTCATGCGCAGTCCTAGTTTTATTTATGCAGGCAGGATTTTTGCTGTTGGAAGCTGGTTCTGTCCGAACAAAAAACGCGATCAATGTCGCACAGAAAAACATCGCAGATTTTATTCTATGCAGTGCGGTTTTTTCACTGATTGGCTATCAGCTTGCATTTGGCACCAGCAATTCATCCTTTTTTGGGTTCGGTGGATTAGATTTAGTGGCAAGCAACGGCAGCATAATGGTGATGCTGATTTATCAGCTTGGTTTTTGTGCAACGACAGCAACGATTGTCTCCGGAGCTGTTGCTGAGCGCATGACTTTCTTGGGTTATTTGCTGTTCACAGCAATAATTGCCGGCATCATATACCCGATATTTGCCCATCAAGTTTGGGGAAATACACTTATAACCAACAACCCAGCTTATTTGGCAGACAAAGGCTTTATTGATTTCGCAGGCTCCTCAGTTGTTCACGGTACAGCTGCTTGGGTGGCACTCGCTGCCATACTCATCATCGGCCCTCGTATCGGTAAGTTTAGCGATGATGGCAAACCTCAAAATATTCATGGTTCATCCTCAGTGCTCGCTCTACTTGGCGCAATTATATTGCTAATTGGCTGGATTGGCTTTAATGCGGGCGCTGTTGAGTTGGATGGGGTGTTACTACCCACCGTCATATTATGCACTATTCTTGCGGCGGTGTTTGGCGCCCTTGCCGGCATGCTTGTTGGGTTTATTAAAGACAATAAGCGATTTGTACCGAGTGCGACGATAAATGGTATGCTAGGTGGACTAGTTGCCATTACAGGTGGAGTGTCAACCGTATCACTGGATGGTGCAGTCATGATCGGAACAATCGGTGGTCTGGTTGCGCTTGTAGGTTCAATCATAATCGAACGAAAACTGAAGCTTGATGACCCACTTTGTGTTGTTGCAGTGCACGGTTTAGCCGGTGTTGCCGGCATTTTAATGATTGCATTTGTTGGCGATATTGCCGCGATGAAGAATGGATCAAGGTTTGCGCAATTCATGGTTCAGATTGAAGGGGCTGCGATAAACTTTATATTCTCATTTGGTATTGCCTTTATTGCTCTTAAAATCATCAGTTTGTTCACGCCATTAAGGGTGAGCCAAGACAGCGAAATAGCTGGATTGAACAGTTCCGAACATGGTGTTTCACTCGGTATTGATGCGCTTAGATCAGCCATTACAGATGGGTTTGCAATAAAAGACGGGAATCCATCAGCGCTTCAAGACTTTAGATTAGATGTAAAAGACGGTGAAGATAACGCGGAAGTCTCTGTCGCATTCAACACCGTGCTCGATAAATATTCCAACACAATCGAAGAACTTGATGGCATGAGATTAAAAGCGGAGATCGCAGATAAGACCAAATCTGAATTTTTAGCAAATATGAGCCACGAAATCAGAACGCCTATGAACGGCATTATTGGAATGGCTGAATTATTAAATTCTACTACACTCGATTCAAAACAAAAAATGTTCACGGATGTTATTATCAAATCCGGCAGCTCTTTGGTCAGCATTATCAACGATATACTGGACTTTTCAAAGTTAAATGCCGGGCAAATGGAACTCGATTGCGAACCATTCCACTTGATCGACACAGTGAGTGATGTCGCAACACTGTTGCAAACAAAAGCCAATGAAAAGAACATTGATATTCATGTTCGCATTAACCCGGAAATTCCGACCATGTTGATTGGAGATTCAGGGCGGTTGCGCCAGATACTGATGAACCTTGTGGGAAACGCGGTTAAATTCACCGACAATGGCCATATTTATATCAATGTGTGCGGCAAGACCGACGATGCTAAAATGGTGAAATTGGAGTTCACTGTCACAGATACAGGTGTTGGGATAAGTGAAGATCAATGCGCTGATGTGTTTAAACAATTCTCGCAGGTCGATACATCAAGTACCCGTAAACATGATGGAACAGGTTTGGGTTTATCAATTGTGTCATCAATTGTTGAGTTGATGGCAGGTAAGGTTGGCGTGATCAGTCAGAAAGGCGAAGGTTCAACTTTCTGGTTCAACATTGATTTACCCAGTGTTGAGAACACAAACCAATCACAAGATATGAGCAGTGTCATCCAGGGTGCGCGCGCTGTTGTTATCGAAGAGAATGCGTTAGACAGCGCAATTTTAGATGAGCAGCTTAAACACTGGCATCTCGATAGTGCCGTTTGTGACAACGCACGTGAAGGCTTGGAGCTTTTACGCACGACCCAGGCCAATGACCTCAACGTGGATGTCATAATTTGGGGATTAGATACACATCCAAATTCAAATTCAAATACAACACTCATTCAAGAGCTGATCTGCGATCCCAAATTACAACAAATACCACTTATCCTACTAGCCCCAATGGGCAGCTCTTTGCCAATGCATTTAATAAGACGCCATCCTTGCACAATACAGCTGGCAAAGCCTTTGCGACCTCATATATTGAAAGCGCAAATAACCGAAACGATGATAAAACAAAACCAATTGTCATCAGATAAATTTGGTAACGAAAGTTTATCGGCTTAGATTATCGGCCAGATACGACGAGCACGATGCTAGCATAAGCGCTCTTAAACAGCACAAGGCTTATATTACGCACAGCTTCTATAATGCATTCCCGTCAAAGCCCCTTCCCAAGCCTGGAAAGTGACAGTATTGTGACACTATAACTTCTCACATAAATAGACCGATCGCATGTGAGACGAAGTGTTGGCCGGAATTGAAATTGTAAACTGCAATGTTAGCTGAAATATGTAAAAAGTTGATCGCTGAGAATGTCGCTGGCGCTGTTCGCTTTCAAGCGATGGATCACATATATTGGCTAAAATCGTCCGGTGAGGAAAAAGACAATCTTGTCCGGCGGGTATCCGTTTTTTTGGCAAAATATAAAGCCTTATCTTTTTTCGACACCAAAGCGATTTGGAGCAGCACCGAACGGATACAGCACGAGAAAAAAATACTCCATTATCTTAATGGAAAAGGGTTCGCGGCTCCAAAAATTGAATATGAAGGCACCGGATTTTTTGTCACGTTAGACGAAGGTGTACCGCTCAACATTATTGATCATACGCGGATCAACCAAGGCATCATTGACGATCTTTTTACGCTTGTACATGAACTCCACAGCCACAACATAGCTCACGGCCGTCCAACGCTAAGGGATATCGTTCTTGATGAAGATAACCAGCTTTTTCTTTTGGACTTTGAAGAAGCCATCATTGATCCGACAGATCAGCAAATGGCGCGTGACATTTTCATTCTGCTAATGGAATTAAGTGACATTGAAAGCATCACCGAAGAGCAGAAAACGAAATCCCTGTTGGCATGGAAGGACAAGACTTCACAACAAGTATGGGAGCAGTTCCTCAAAATTACCCGCTTCCTGCAAACCTTTGTATTCTTGGCGCATTTAGTCCGGTTCTTTAAAAGAAGAAATCGATTAAGCCGACAGATGATCACGACATTAAGGATGTTGAAGAAGATCACTTAACAATTGCACCAAAGCTTTGTCATTTAATTTCTATTCGGTTCAAATCATCCCGTTGCATAAAAATACCTCGCCCATAATGAGCGAGGCATGATTAATCTATCAAATTCACATCCCTTTACCAAAACTTGATCGGGATGATCATAATCTTAGTAATGTGCTGATAATGTATCTGGTGACTTCTGCGCAGGTGGTGCAAACTTCGTTAGATCAATACCCTCAACAGCAGTCTTATATTCTTCAAGCGTTGGCGTACGCCCTAGAATTGCAGACAACACCACAACAGGCGTTGATGCGAGCAGTGATTCACCAGCTTTTTCCGCTGAATCTTCAACAACACGACCTTTGAAGAGACGTGTAGATGTTGCAAGAACCGTATCACCTTTTGCAGCTTTTTCCTGGTTACCCATGCAAAGGTTACAGCCCGGACGCTCAAGATAAAGAATATTTTCATATTCGGTTCGCGCCTCACCTTTAGGCGCATTATCATTAAACTCAAAGCCCGAATATTTCTGAAGAACGGCCCAATCGCCTTCTTCCTTTAACTCATCAATGATGTTGTAAGTTGGAGCGGCGAGAACCAATGGCGCATTGAATTCAACTTTGCCATATTTCGCCTCAAGATTACGCAACATCTGCGCTACAATCTTCACGTCGCCTTTGTGGACCATACAAGAACCAACAAAACCAAGGTCAACTTCTTTTTCTGCTTTATAGAATGAGATTGGTCTGATCGTATCATGGGTATAACGCTTTGAGACATCGATGTTGTTCACATCAGGGTCAGCAATCATAGGCTCATTAATTTCATCAAGATCAACAACAACCTCGGCAAAATACTTCGCATTCGCATCTGGTGTTAATGCTGGTTTTTCACCTGATTTGATCTCGTTAATGCGCTTATCTGCAATATCGATCAAGCCCTGTAACATTTGAGCATCGTTATCCATGCCCTTCTCGATCATGATTTTAATGCGGCTTTTCGCAATTTCCAAAGACTGGATCAAAGTGTCATCTTCTGAAATACAGATCGAAGCTTTCGCTTTCATTTCCGCAGTCCAGTCGGTAAATGTGAATGCCTGGTCGGCAAGCAAAGTGCCGATGTGAACTTCAATGATACGACCCTGGAAAACGTTATCTCCAAATTGCTGAAGCATTTGTGCTTGCGTTGCATGCACAACATCACGGAAATCCATGTGTGATGCCATTTCACCTTTAAATGTCACCTTTACTGATTCAGGGATCGGCATATTAGCTTCACCTGTGGCCAGCGCCAACGCAACAGTCCCAGAATCCGCACCAAACGCTACACCTTTTGACATGCGCGTATGGGAATCACCACCGATAATAATTGCCCAATCATCAACAGTGATGTCATTTAAAACCTTGTGAATAACATCCGTCATAGAATGATAAACACCTTTAGGATCACGTGCAGTGATAAGACCAAATTTATGCATAAATGCCATAAGTTTTGGCGTATTTGCTTGTGCTTTTAAATCCCAAACAGATGCCGTGTGGCAACCAGACTGGTAAGCACCGTCAACAGTTGGCGATAGTACAGTTGCCGCCATCGCCTCAAGTTCCTGCGACGTCATCAAGCCTGTTGTATCTTGCGAACCAACAATATTCACTTTAACGCGAACATCAGACCCAGCATGAAGTTTCACGCCTGGAGTTGTACCAATCGCATTTTTATTAAAGATCTTTTCAACCGCTGTTAGGCCTTGACCTTCATGAGAAATTTCTTTTGAAGGCGCAAACGCTGATTTGTACTCAACACCAAGTGCATCACATGCAAAGCTCTGCAATTTCTTACCAAACACAATTGCATAAGATCCACCAGCTTTCATGAACTCAACTTTTTGCGGAGTGAATGATGCTGACATATCAACTAGCTCTTCATCACCATCCGCTGAATAAAGTTTTTTCTCTTTTGTATTGATGGTCAATACTGTTCCTGTTTCAACGGAATATTTTTGTTCCAAAACAGGGCTGTCATCATTGTTCAAAATAGGCTTGCCATCAGCATCCAGTTTCTTAACCCAGTTTTTAAGATCAACACCGATACCGCCTGTCACACCAACAGTTGTAAGGAAAATTGGTGAAATGCCGTTAGTTCCGGCAACAATTGGCGCAATATTTACAAACGGAACATATGGGCTTGCTTGTCTACCAGTCCAAAGTGCAACATTGTTGACACCAGACATGCGAGAAGATCCCACACCCATCGTACCTTTTTCAGCAATCAACATAACTTGCTTATCAGGATGCTGAAGTTTTAATGCTTGAATTTCCTTTTGAGCGCTCTCAGAAATCATACATTTACCGTGCAATTCACGGTCAGAACGCGAGTGCGCCTGATTACCAGGCGACAAAAGGTCCGTTGAGATATCACCTTCCGCAGCAATATATGTGACAACTTTTACTTCGTCGTCAATGTCAGGAAGCTTTGTGAAAAATTCAGCGGCGGCATAACTCTTAAGTACATCTTCAGCAACTTTATTGCCAGCATCATATGCTTCTTTAAGACGGCTTGTATCAGCGTCATACAAGAATACCTGCGTTTTTAAAACTTCTGAGGCTTGTTCAGCAATGTCAGCATCATCACCCAAAGAAAGATCAAGCAATACTTCAACAGAAGGGCCACCTTTCATGTGAGTTAGAAGCTCAAACGCGAAAGTTTGTGAAATTTCTTCAACTTCCGCCTGTCCTAGAATAATTTCTTTTAAAAATTTAGCCTTTGAACCCGCAGCAGCTGTTGTGCCTGGCAAAGTGTTATAGATGAAAAATTCCAGTGAATCTTTTCTATGCTCATGATCAACATCTTTGATTTGAGCGATGATTTCTTCAAGAAGCGCACTGTCCTCAATTGGTTTAGGATGAAGTCCTTGTTCTTTTCTCGCGTCAATTTCGTTCAAATAATCTGTATATAAGCTCATGAGTATCCTGCTAAATTTGTGCCATTGAAAGTTTGGCCGGTGGTGGGCAAACCCAGAATTTGTTGGCTTCACGCCTCACGCGCATGGATATTTCACTTCATACGCTCTGGCAAGGCTAATATCGCAATAAAATACGCGAAATCGCACCCTAGAGCTGATTGTTACAGCTTTAGGGTGGAAATCCTATCGACTATATATACCAATTATGTGGGATTAACCCACGACATAAAGCATATGCTTGCTTGATGAATTGGTTGGTTTTCTCTTTCCCAAGGAAAACCGATGGGCAAAAGAAAGCCCGGCATGGATGATTGCAGGATCATTTCTGCCAAAGGCAAGAGACTGTATTGCTACTCGCGCATTTTGTGTTTCATCGCGTCGCATATAATGCAGCATACTGATAAACGCCTCCTCATCCGAAGTCGCATATAGCTTGGCATTTGGGCACAATGGGTCTTGCACATGTAATCCTTTTGGTCGGCATCTGGAAACAGCCTGAATAACCTTCATCAGCGCATAAGCCGTCGACAAGCCGATTCTTTCACCCCAACGTTCTGCTGCAATCATATAGGCGTGCTGCCAATTGTGTTGCTCTGGTATTTCATAACTTTTTGAAAAATGACGCAAAACTGCCAACAAGCCCAATTCAAAATCATCATAAGGCAAATTTTTAAGCCGTATTAAATCATCAGAAACACTAGCGAGTTGAGTTTTCATTATATTTTCTCCCAATCAACTACTTGCTGATTGATTTAACGATCGACTTAAAAACACCCTCTGTTTTTGCATCATCGTTGATCAACTCAGACAATTTATCGATTGCCGTTTTTACTGCTTTGGTATCTGCACCTTCACAAAGCAACATAAGAGGGACATTTGCCATTGTGTTTTGTCCCTTAAAGACGCTTATGATTGCTTCCATCAGATAGCGCTCACAATCCAAAAGACTTCGTGCGCATTTTTCACATCCTGGATTTATAAACAAAAATGGGTTCTCTCGACTGACACGAACAGTCTGCAATACCCGCAACATCGCAAAGCCGATATCACGCCCTTTTTCTAAACCATATTCACCCTTAGAAATGCTCATCGCAGTTTCCCAATGAGATTGGCTGCCTTCGGCAAAAGCGAGCAGAAAATAACGAAACGCCTTTAACATGTCCCGTTCTGATTTATGGAGAAATCGAGTTGCATTGCTAGTCGTCATGACATGGCTTTCATAAATTCATTTTAACTTGACTAATTTTGTCATGTTTATTCTTAAAAGCAAATATGATTAAAATAGTCAAGTTTTATTTTGCGATCACGTTCTATGAAAATCAGAACCTAAAAAAGTACAAATGGCTATGAGTTTAGAACATCAACTATTGCAATGCACGGAGTGGGGTCACCGTTTCTTTGATAAATTGCGATACTTTGTGTTCGGGCATCGGCTCTGAGAAGAAGTAACCTTGAACAAGCTGTCCACCGCAGCTATCGATCACATTCAGCTCATCCTCTGTTTCAACGCCCTCAATGACACATTGCAAATTCATATCTCGGCTCAATGCGAGCAAAGATTTGACAATCTTGTAACTCGCCGGCTTTTGATCAATTTGTGCGACAAAACTACGATCGATCTTTATTTTTGTAAGTGGCAATGCGTGCAGGTGGCTAAGGCTTGAGAAACCCGTACCAAAATCATCAAGTGCAATGCCGCAACCCAATGACTTTAACAGCTGAATTGAAGATTGTGCTTGCTCAAAATCAAACATCGTTGCAGTTTCCGTGATCTCAAGATCAATTCGTTTGGGATCAATGTCTGATTTCCGGATAATATTAAATATCTTCATCGCAGCCGTTGGTGAAGAGATATCTTTTGCAGAAAGATTAAACGATAATCTGATATCTTTTGGCCAAGTAGAGGCAGCATCAAGCGCTTTATTTAGAAGCACCTCTGTGAGCCGCGTTATCAGCCCGGTTTTCTCAGCGATAGGTATAAATTGAGCCGGTGACACCTTACCCAAAATTGGCCCATCCCAACGCGCTAACGCTTCAAATGCGACGGTTCGCGATGTATCAAGATCAACAATGGGCTGGTAGAAAACAGCAATCTCCTGCTCCAAATTTGCATCTGACAAAATGAGTTCAATTTTAGAATCGGCTTCAATTTCTTTAATGTGCGAGTTGCAAAATATCACTACATCGCCACGATTGGTTTTCTTACCGTGATAAAGAGCATAATCAGCGCGCTCATATAATTCATTAGAGCTTGCGGCCAAGTCCGGATAAACAGCAAATCCAATTGACCCGGAGATCTGAACGCTTGTGTCTTGCAAGCTAAATGGGGTGCGCAACATGGTGCAAATCTCGCGCCCCAACTCCAGCAATTCTTCATTTTTGAGCTGATTTCTGATGATCAACGCAAACTCATCACCACCCAAACGCGCAATTGATATATTTTGCTCAGCCAGATCCGAAAGACGCGCACCTACCTGTGTTAAGAGACTGTCACCAATAGCATGGCCGTAAAGATCATTAATCGGCTTAAAGCCATCAAGATCAATTATACCAACTGTGAGCTGATTACCGCGTCGTTCAGCCTTTGAAAATTCCAAATTCAAATGGGTAAAAAACTGTCTGCGATTTGCAAGCCCGGTCAAATGATCTAGATTAGCAAGTTTCGCATTTTCTTTATTCACCGCCTCAAGTTCAACCCGGGCGTCAATCATATTGGCAAAATTGCGTGATTGAGCCGTGGTGACCATCAATAAAGTCACGGTCACTAGAACCATGTTTCCAGAAATAATTATGAAGGACGCAATACCTGTTGTGCCGAAAAACAAAACAAAGGGCACATTGACGCTCAGCGCTATGATAAGCGCTGCAGAACGAAGTTGCTGCAAACATATGATAACGCCCACACCTGTGATTGCCATAAAAAATGCAATGTGACCCTGCATGAAGCTATTCCCATATGGAAACAGCATCAACGACCACGCGGTCAGCATCATGGTAAAAGCACCCGATAAAATATTGGTACGTATCAACATTTTATGTGCTGATTCAAAACTCGGAGCAATCTTACGAGATCTCAACCAGCTTAAAATTCTGATCCCACAAACAAAGGTAATTCCTACGGGAATATGAAAGGATAACCAATTAGGTGCCTCACCATAAAAGCTCACAGCCAGCGCCCAGGTATTGATAAGTAATACCGTATACATCAGCGGAACTTGTGTTGAAAATAATGCAAATTGTGCCTTAACAAGCTCTTTGTTCTTTGTATCCAGAACAAATTGCGAGACAACAAACTTGAGCGCGGCTCTAACCAATAATTTTATTCCCCGCACGCTTCTTCACAACCGACTTTGAAGACTACACAATGCAAATCTCACCCTCACCCTATAAGATGTTGATTAATCAATACTTTAAAAACGTTGCAAAGACTTGTAGACGGGCTGTGACACATAAGATCTTAGAAACTTGATATAACATCGTAACATCACATACTTTTAATCAGTCCCTACACAGCACTATCAAACGCGCACCACATGGACCAAAGTATGTGCATGGCGGACAAGAACTGCAGCACTTGACCCTAATAGATAAAACCTGTTTTGCTGTGATAATTTGCTAGCCATTAAAAGCCCCAATCCGCTAAAGAGAAGGAAATAGAACTCAACTTTAGTCCTAAGCGGTCGGGAGGCATGTCATGGCAAATCCACTTTATGATGAGTTGTTTGGTAGACATAATGGGAGTTCCACTGTCTTTTTGGAACTATCTGATGGGCAAACCATAACCCATGACGATTTTTTAAAAACCAGCGCACAATTTGCAAATACGTTTCGAAAGCTTGGCATAAAAGCAGGAGACAGGATTGCTGTACAAGTTGAAAAGTCCCCGCAATGCTTGGCTATTTATGCCGCATGCGCACAAAGCGGTGTAATTTTTCTTCCGCTTAATACCGGTTATACAGCCAGTGAAGTTGAATACTTTATCGAAAATAGCGGTGCGCGTCTGGTCATTTGCGATGATAAAAACCATACAGAATTAACACCCATCGCAAAATCGTTAAACTCATCCATTGAAACCTTAAACATTGATGGTACGGGTTCACTAATACAAAAAGCCAAGTCAGAGCTTGAAGAATTTGATACCGTTGATCGCACACAAGATGATTTAGCGGCAATCCTGTATACCTCCGGCACAACAGGGCGCTCAAAAGGCGCTATGTTGACACAGGAGAATTTGCTTTCAAATGCAAAAACATTAGTAAAATCTTGGAAATTTACGTCCGATGATGTCTTATTGCATGCATTGCCGATTTTTCACACGCATGGGCTTTTTGTTGCGACAAACATCTCATTGCTAGCGGGCAATGAAATGATATTTCTACCCAAATTTGATTTGGACAAGATATTATCGTCGTTGCCCAAAGCAACAACCATGATGGGTGTCCCAACATTTTATACCAGACTGCTAGGTGATGAACGTTTCACATCGCAATTGGCCCAACATATGCGCCTGTTTGTGTCAGGCAGCGCGCCGCTGCTTGCCGAAACACATATTGAGTTTGAAGCTAGAACCGGCCACAGAATTCTCGAACGTTACGGCATGACTGAAACCAATATGAATACGTCCAATCCCTATGATGGAGAGCGGCGAGCAGGCACAGTTGGTTTTGCCCTTGATGGAACGGATTTAAAAATCACAGATAGTGAAACGGGAAAGGAGCTTCCTGCTGGAGACATCGGGCTGATTGAAGTACGCGGTCCAAATGTATTTAAAGGCTACTGGAATATGCCAGAAAAAACCGCTGAAGAATTACGCCCAGATGGGTTTTTCATCACTGGTGATTTAGGAAAAATTGACAATGATGGATATCTGCACATCGTTGGGCGCAACAAGGATCTAATAATTTCAGGTGGTTTTAACATCTATCCCAAAGAAATTGAATTGCTGCTTGATGACGAAACCAATGTGCTTGAAAGCGCAGTTATTGGTGTTCCACATCCGGATTTCGGCGAAACCGTTATTGGTATTTTGGTTGCCAAACAAAACACTAATATCGATCTGAACAGCGTGCAGGAGAATATAGCAAAATCATTAGCGCGTTTTAAACAACCCAACAAATTGATTGTCGTTCCAGAATTACCACGCAACACAATGGGAAAAGTTCAAAAAAACGCGCTCAGAGAGCAATATAAAAATCTCTTCATGTAACCTATTAGGCAATGCATGATTTAAACAGCCAAATGCTATTCGCAGATATTCTCTTTAATAAAACAATTGGATCCAATACAACCATTCCAACCAGCATCTTTCACCGATTGAGATTTTTCACTAAAGGTTCCTTCAATCACATCAACGGACTTTATTTTATCAAATCTGAATATCCGTTTAGAGGCATAATCACGGCCTTTGGTGCAGCCCCTATGCTGCCAACCATGCATGTATAATTTGCCATTATTGCCAATCGCGACTTGGTGAACATCTATAAGACGCGGCAAACAACCCTTGCTAGCATCTTGGTCATAAACCAATTCAATCGTTTGGCCACTTTCTGCAGCTTCACATAATTCAGCTTCAAATTTTGATTGCGCGGACACACTGGAATAAGAAAGTATCAGCGCAAACATGGCTGCTAAAATAGATGTAAACTTCAATACTTGCCCCTTTTCATAATCAACACAGATCATCTTATTCAGCTTTTCACATTTTGAAAAGCTGAGGCGGGAAAAGCGATCCCACGAACCGTAAAATAGAAGAAACACATCAAACCTAGAGGACGGCAAGCCTAGTGATTTCCAGGCACATAGTCGCGCGCCATATCGATAACACTCGGGCGTCCACTCAAAGACAACTCGCTTATTCTTGCAGGCGTTTGGCTTACAACTTTGCCACGTTTAAGAACATATAGGCGTGTCGGTTTTAACCGCAATGCTTCCACCACATCATTTACCTGCAAAATAACAAGATCAGCGTTGCAGCCAACTTCCAATCCGTAATTTTCCAGCCCCATTGTTTTAGCGGAATTCGTCGTAATGGCATTATAAATTTGTTTCTTGTCTTCAATACCACCCATCTGCGCCACATGAATGCCCATATGCGCGACTTCGAGCATGTCAGCTGATCCCATCGAATACCAGGGGTCCATGGTACAATCCTGCCCAAGAGAAACATTTAGACCTGCCTCCATCAATTCACGCACCCGGGTTAATCCACGACGCTTAGGAAAAGTATCGTGTCGACCCTGCAACATGATATTGATAAGAGGATTAGGAATTACATTCATTTCCGCCTCAGCCATGAGTGGAATAAGTTTTGACACATAGTAATTATCCATTGAATGCATGGATGTTAGGTGCGATCCAGCGACCCGCCCCTGCAATCCAAAACGAATTGTTTCAGCAGCAAGCGTTTCAACGTGCCGTGAGTTTGGGTCATCTGTTTCATCACAATGCATATCAACCGCTAAACCACGATCAGCCGCAATTCGACAAAGTGCTTCAACGGATTGGCGACCCTGATCCATCGTGCGTTCAAAATGCGGAATACCGCCGACGATTTCAACACCCATATCAAGTGCTTTGTTTAATGCTGCCACGCCATCGGCTGCGCGGTAATATCCATCCTGAGGAAACGCAACCAATTGCAAATCAATGTAAGGTGCCACGCGTTCCCGCACCTCAAGCATAGCCTCTGCTGTGACCAATTTTGGATCAGAGGTATCAACATGACTGCGAATGAAGAGCAAACCCTGGCTAACAGCCAAATCACAATATCTCATAGCTCGATCAACAAGCTCTTCCTTTGTCACAATCGGTCGCAGCTCTCCCCAAAGTGCAATGCCCTCAAGCAATGTTCCGGAAACATTCATCCGCGGTTTTCCAAGCGACAAAGTAGCATCCATATGAAAATGTGGATCGCAAAATGCCGGACTTAACAACCGACCCGACGCATCAATTTCTTGGCCGGCTTTACCATCGATCTTTTTTTCGATCGCTGCGATCTTTCCCCCTTTTATCCCAACATCAAATCCTGTTTGACCCGTTGTTAAATTGGCATTGCGGATAATAAGATCGAACATGTCTATCTCCAGTTCATTAAAATACGGGGCTTTATCGTTCACCGCGTCTAAACGGCTGCATGAGAGCTTGTGGCACGCGTGCGCGCCGGGCCATGACGGCAAGTGCTGTGATGGATAAAATGTAAGGGATCATCAAAAAGACCTGATAGGGTACGACACCGCTTAAAACCGTTTGCAAGCGGAATTGAAAACCATCAAAAAACGCAAACAACAACGCACCTAAAAGCGCATGCGATGGTCGCCAAGATGCGAAAACCACCAATGCTATACAAATCCAACCCCTGCCCTGGACCATTGTTGGGAAGAAACTGTTGAACGCTGATAGTGTTAAAAACGCCCCACCTATTGCCATTAAAGCGCTACCAAAAATGACACAGCCATAGCGAATGACAATGGGATTAATACCTTGTGCTTCTGCAGCATGCGGGTTTTCACCTGTCATTCGAATAGCCAGGCCTAGCGGCGTTTTAAAGATAATATAGGCCAGAACAAATGCCAAAACGATTGCTAAATATGTTGGTGGCGTTTGTGTAAAAAATGCAGGCCCAATAAACGGTAGAGATGAAAGACTGGGGATATCAATTGGCTGAAAGGCTTCAACCGTAGGCGGTGTACCAGCTACTGGCACCAAAAGCCTGAAAATATAATAGGAGAAACTTGAAGCAAACAACGTTACGCCCAATCCACTTACATGTTGAGATAACCCAAGTGTAACGGTAAAAAGTGCATGTAATAGACCGAAGACACCGCCTGAAATGGCCGCAATTAAAATACCGGTCCAAAGATCTGCTCCGTTGAAAACCGCCAACCAGCCAATCATGGCGCCAAAGGTCATGATACCCTCAATACCCAAATTTAAGACACCAGCTCTTTCGCACAATAAAGCACCCAACGTTCCAAAAATGAGAGGCGTTGCTATTCGCAAAACGGCAGCCCACAGCCCCGCTGATGAAAGTATGTCAATAATCTCACTCATCTGCGTATCCTATACTGGGTGAAAAATATCGCGACCAACATTGATAAGAGCGACAAGGCAACGGTGACATCTGCAATATACGTTGGGATTTCCATAACGCGGCTCATGCCATCTGCGCCCACAAACATTGTTGCGATAAACAATGCTGCTAAAATCACCCCAATTGGATTTAAGTTAGCAAGCATCGCAACAACAATACCGGAATATCCAAATCCAGGTGACAGCTCAGTTGTTACATAGCCTTGCACACCCATAACCTCTACGGCTCCCGCAAGACCTGCAAAACCGCCAGATATCATTGCAACAAATACCAAGGTTCTGCCCAATGGCACGCCCGCAAACACCGCAGCTTCAGGATTAAGACCTGCAGCACGAGATTGCAGGCCAAATACGGTGCGCGTCTGAATAAGATAGATAACAATTGCAAGCGTGATAGCGATAAATATTCCGATATGTAAGCGCGAACGAGATAACACCCGCGGCAACATTGCTTCATCTGCGACTGGGAGCGACTGCGGCCAACCAAAAGCCAAAGGGTCTTTCAGCACTGTATCAATCAGCATCGAGACAAATAAGATCGCCACAAAATTTAACAATAACGTTGTAACAACCTCATCCACTGAAAACCGTAATCGTAACCAAAGTGGAATGAGAAGTAAGATCATGCCCGCAATGGCACCACAAGCCAGCAAAATTGGAATTTGAATGATTGCAGGCAATCCTCCAACAAGTTGCGAGCTAACCGCGGAAACGGTGATCGCGCCTATATAAAGCTGCCCCTCTGCACCAATATTCCATAGTTTTGCACGAAATGCGATCGCGGCTGCCAAACCAGTCAGCATCAACGGAATAGCTCGAGTAAGGGTCTCAGTTGTTGAAAGCCGTGAACCAAAAGCACCTTTGACAATATTCCAATAGGCTTCAAATACCGGCGCACCAGCCAGTGCAATTAAGACACCTGAAAGTGCAAGAGCCGCTATCACCGCAATGATCGGAGTTGCTAAAATTAGCATTAATGGTTGGCGTTCACGCCGCTCAAACCTCATCGCGCACCTCCTGATCTGCCCATTCACCAGACATCATCAAACCCATTTTGCGCGCATCTGCATCCTCAGCGCTCACACTTGGTGATAAACGTCCACCAACAATGGCTTGAATGCGATCAGCCAATGCTAAAACTTCATCGAGGTCTTCTGAAATCAAGATTACACCTGTTCCATCTTTTCGCGCGTTTAATATCCGTTCATGCACCGCCGCTACAGCACCTTCATCAAGACCACGCGCGGGCTGAGCCGCTAACAAAATCCGAGGCTGTTTCAAAAGATTTCGGCCTAATATTAACTTTTGCATATTACCGCCCGACAGCAGCCTAATGCGTTTCGTTGAAGTCGCACCACGCACATCAAATGCGTCAATCACCTCATCAGCAAACTGCATGCCCGAGGCACGATCAACCAGACCATTTTTAGAAAACTCTGGCAGACGCTCAAGGATAGCATTTTCCCAGATGGCCATCTCACCAATAACACCTTCATGGTTTCGGTCCTCAGGAATTCGGCCAATGCCGAGCTCAACGACATCTGAAACCGTTAAATCTCCGACATCTTCATCAAACAATGAAATGGTACCCGCGGATCGTTTTGCCGTACCACTGAGCAATTGCGCAAGCGTTGCTTGGCCATTACCCGACACACCAATAATGCCTAACACTTCACCTTCACGAACATGAAAATCAACCTGTTTCAGGCGTTCCACGCCATCTTGCAACACTGATACACCACTTGCATTTAAGATGACATCTCCTGGCTTGGATGCCTCGCGCACTGGCCTCTTCACTTCCCGCCCGACCATCAATTCGGCAAGTTCGGATTTGCTGGTATCTTCAACCTGACGCTCAGCAACAGATTTACCCCCTCGCAAAACAAAAATACGATCAGCTGTTGCCATCACTTCATCTAATTTATGTGAAATGAAAATCAGGGATAAGCCCTGTTTGGCCATATCCTTAAGTGTGGAGAACATCTGTTCAGCTTCAATATTTGTCAGCACCGCTGTCGGTTCGTCCAAAACCAAAATTTGCGCATCATTATAAAGCGCTTTTAAGATCTCAACGCGCTGTTGTTCACCAACTGACAAATCTCCTAACCGCGCATCAGGATCAACAACAAGCCCAAAACGTTTTGAAATTTCAAGCAATTTTTTGCGAGCCGTTTTTGTATCAGTTGCGAAAGACCAAATGCCTTGGGTGCCTGTAATTACATTTTCAAGCACAGTAAGATTTGGCGCGAGCGAAAAATGTTGATGCACCATACCAATGCCGGCGCGTATGGCTTCACGCGGTTTTCCTTGCGGCAGCTCAGCGCCCATAACAGAGACTTTTCCTTCATCCGGCACATAGTGACCAAACAGGATATTCATGAGCGTGGTTTTACCAGCGCCATTTTCGCCAAGAAGAGCAACTATCTCTCCTTTTCCAAGGGTTAGCGAAATATTGTCGTTGGCTAGGTTGTCGCCAAAACGTTTGCTCACACCAGATATTTCAAGTGCATTTTCTGTCATCGATCCAATCCGGCGATAGAGTATTTATGTTGCCAGCGTAACTCAGTTTCCATTCGTGCAGCAAGACTTAGAAGTAGCTTCTCACAGCCCATTGGTGCTAAAAATTGAATTGGAAGCGGAAGCCCATTTGCATCCTCTCCAAACGGCATTGTTAATGCGGGAAACCCCGACACATTTGCAAGCGTCGCTAAGGGTGAAAAAGCCTTCATTCGCTCAAAGTGTAAATCAATATCAGAATGGTTGACCGGAAAAGATCCAATCGGTTTTGGTGGCGTTGAGAGCATTGGGGTCAAAAGACAATCAACATCTTCAAACACACGCCAAAGATCTCGGCTCACTAAAACCATTCGATTAAGAAGCTGCCACAACTCAACACCGCTTATATGCTTGCCTTTTTCAATGGCTGCTTGCGTAATTGGTTCAGATTCAGAAAAGTCCCAACCCGTAGACTTTTCAAGCTCTGCAAGATTGGTAACAATGATGGCCGCAAAAATGCGCGCACTTTCTTCAACCATATGCGATATTTGCACCCAGCTTAAAGGAACAACTTTATGCCCTTCAGCTTCCAAGAACCGCCCTGCCGCTTCAACTGCATTTAGTCGTTCAGAGTGAGTGGGATAACTCTCTCCAGTCTCCAAAAGCATGCCAATCCGGAGCCTTTGATCTTTTATTTCCAGAGGCGATGGATTTGGATATGGCCCTTTTACATTGCCAGAAATTGCATTGAAAATTTGAGACATATCGCGCACTGATCTACAAACAGCCAATTCACTGGCGATACCGCCCAAATGATTGGTAAACTGTGGACCTGATGGCACAGCACCACGACTTGGCTTTAAACCGATGAGACCGCAACATGCAGCGGGTACACGTATTGAGCCACCAGCATCTGTTGCATGTGCGATTGATACAATTCCTGATGCAACAGCGGATGCTGCACCACCGGATGAACCACCGGCTGATAAGTCAGGGTTTAAAGGGTTCCTGCATAACGGACCAACGCTCGGCTCGCTTGCAAGTGAGAGCCCAAATTCAGGACTTGTGGTGGTTCCAAAACAACACAATCCTGTCGCTCGGAACCGCGCTGCGAGATCTGAGTCTAAAGTCTCATCCATCGGAAGAATTTGCGATCCGGCGCGAACAGCAAACCCTTTAAAAGGGCCACCTAAATCTTTTGCTAAAGTTGGAACGCCGCAGAAAATCGCATCATTACTTTGCGAAGACGCAAGGACAGCTTGATCAACATCGTGGGCGGCTTGCATACCTTTGTCTGCAGAGGCGTAAACGACGGAACCTAAATGCGCATTTTCATTCAGCTTATCAAGCGAGGCTGCCATAGCCTCGCTCGCTGTTAGTTTATGACTACGAATTGCTTGCGCAAGTACAGTCGCGTCAGCTTGCATGGAACTTAAGCTGGTTCATCCATGTTTTGCGGAACTTCAAACGTTCCAGCTTTAATTTGCGCGCGAACACTTTCCATCTCAGCCTCAATATCAGCAGGTGCTACACCCTTCACATAAGTGATGTCGCTGCCACCTTCTTTCATCAAGCCATAGGATGTGTAATCACGGCCAACAGGTTTGCCTGCTGTTACGTCCGCAATTGCAGCGTTTAAGATTGGGCGGAAGTTCCACAATGCATTTGCAAATACAGTGTCTGGGTAACGTGATGTGTAATCGATCAAAGATCCGATAGACTTAATCCCGCGCTCCTTGGCAGCATCGGCAGTACCGATACGCTCGCCAAATAAGATATCAGCACCCGCATCGATTTGCGCCAAACCAGCTTCGCGCGCTTTTGGTGGATCGAAAAATGTACCGATAAAGGTTGTAAGGTGCTTTGCGTCTGGATTAACAGCCTTCACACCTGCAGCAAACGCGTTGATCAACATATTCACTTCAGGGATTGGGATAGCACCAACAGATCCAACAACATTTGATTTCGTCATCTTACCAGCCAACATGCCAGCAAGGTAAGCACCATCAAAATTCCATGTCCCAAATGTTCCAAAATTATCGCCTGAGAATGTACCACTTGAACCCATGACGAACGCAGTTTCTGGATAATCTGCAGCAACAGTACGTGCTTGTTTTTCAACCGGGAATGTCTCACCGATGATGAGCTTTGCACCCTGTTCCGCATACTCACTCATCGCACGTGGATAATCTGTTCCGGATACACCCTCTGAGAAGACATATTCAATCGCACCTTCTGCGGCTGCATCTTGTAGCGCTTTATGAAGAACTGAGTTCCAAGCGTTCTCAACTGGAGAGCCATGGATACCAGCTACTTTGATAGGGCCCATCGCACGCGCCATGGGCATAAATGCACTGGCACCAAGCGCCAATCCGGATGCAAGCACCGTCCGACGAGATAGGTGAATACCGTTTTTGTTTTTTGACATAAAGCTGCTCCTATTTATTTAAATCATAGCGAGACTATGGTTTGACTAATTTAGTGTCAAGCTGTTTTGCTGCTCAAATTTTCAGCAATTATTATGATCAAATCATCACAATTAACTCAATGTTATCATCACCCTAGCTCAAAGGTAGTAATGCCAAATATATATTCAATTTTTACGTTTGGAAAATTTCCGCGATACATTCTTGCTGTTGTGAAAACCGGATCCAGCTCGAGCTCCTCGGCAAGCATAACAGCTTGTGCATTTGGCTCAGGCACATCGAGTGTTATCAAAGATGATGGCGGCACCACAGCAACCAGTGAACAGAGCAATTGCTTTGCAGTTGGAAGGTCTTGTGCAAATAATGGACCAACCTTATAGCCGTCAACACACTTACGAATTACTCCAAATCCTGTGATGGAACCATCTTGTATTGCGACCATGCTTTGGCGATATTCTGGCGCCTCATTGTTTAGCCACGCCCTTAAAAATTGTATACGCTCAACTCCAAAACAAAGCTTGTCGAGCTCTGTGACCTGATCAAGATCACTTTCCAAAAACGGTCTGGTCTGAACACCAACACCCGCCATATTTAATGAGCTTAAATTCTGGTCGGAAACAACGCCTTGATAGCGAATATTCTCATATGCATATCTATAGCCACTTTTGCTATAGTTATCTTGCTGTTCTACAACACCATCTAAACCAATTGTTCGGCCTTTAAGATATGCCATTCCAGCATCCCAAATCTTAAGACCTAATCCCTGGCCACGATATTTAGGATCGACAATATAAAACCCTAAAAAGCCATAATCTGTTCCGTATTTCACAACAGAAATAGAACCGATGATCTCGCCATCCACAACACCAATGAGAAAACCAGAAGGGTCAGCTTTATAAAAAGCCGCAAGGTCTTTAAGCCCGGGGTTCCAACCTTCATTGGTTGCCCATTCAACAGCTGTTTGAAATTCTAAAGGTGTCGCTACTCGAATGTCCATGGGAAGATATAAGATATAAAGCCCCCGGCAAAGGCAAGGGGCTTTTGGGGAATTTATAGGCTTGGCAACGGAGGAAGTTTCTGACCCAACCATTTTTCAGACATGGTGTTTAAATCACCGCCGAGCTTCTTGTGAAGAATGAAAACATTTACCCACTGAAGCAAATCAATGTCACCTTTTTTAAGGCCGATAAATGCAGGCGATTCTTTTATGATGAACTTCGTTTCAATCGATAGATCAGGGTTATCTGCAGATAGTTTTGCAGCAACAGTATTTCCAGTAACTAATACATCTACTTGACCGGACACAAATGCAGATAATGAGGCTGCGTTATCACCAAAACGAATAATTTCCGTACCTTCAGGTGCAGCATCTGTGATTTCCAAATCTTCAAGCGTGCCACCTGTTAAACCAACTTTTTTGCCAGCCAAGTCAGCAACAGATGAAACAGCCATATCAGCGCTAGCAAAAGCACCAGAGAAAAACGGAGCATAGGCAGATGAGAACCAAATTGATTTTGCACGTGAAGGGTTAGCACCCATTGATGAAATCACAAGATCCACTTTATCCGTTTCTAAAAACGGAATCCGTTGCTTAGACGTCACCGGCACCAATTCAAGCTCAACACCTAAATCTTCCGCAATCAACTTTGCAACATCAACATCATAACCTTCATATTCACCTTCAGCCCCTAAAGAACCAAAAGGTGGGAAGTTTTCTGGAATTGCGATCTTAATTGTGCCTGCGGATAAAATATCAGAAAGCTCGGCATTGGCTTGGCCAACAACGCCAACAGCAACAAATGCAGCGGCAGAAATCAGTAGTTTTAGTTTTTTGAACATAGGTATCTCCTTTGTGTTCAGCTAGGGTTTGGGAGGTTGCACACGACCAGGTAGATCAGCCCTTGCTTCTAATCGGCGCGCGAGCTGCGCCAGCGGAAAGCAAAGACCGAAGTAAATTAATGCCATAAGCGGAAAGATGATAAAGGGTTCTGTGCCATCAACGGGCGCGTTGGCCCAACGTTTGCCAATCGCCATCAAATCGTGAAATCCAATGATATAGGCTAGCGAAGTGGCTTTGATGATTTGCACCATAAAACCAACCGTAGGCGGGATAGAGATCTTAAAGGCTTGTGGGAAGATAATAAGACGAAGTATTTTGAAAAATTTAAAACCCAGCGCCTTGCCACCTTCCCATTGCCCCACTGGAAGCGATTGGATGGCGCCGCGCCAAACATCGGCAATATAAGCGCTTGCATAAAGCGTGAGCGCTGAACTTGCGGCAAACCACGGGTCGATATCGATATTAAATAATCTTGGCGCACCCAGCCCGAATAAAAACAACAGCATGAGCAGCGGGGTTGATTGGAAAAGCCAGATATAACCAATTGCTATTTTGTTAAAACGTTTATCAGGCGCGATCCGCATGAGTGTAATCAATAAAGCCATTATGCCTCCGCCAATAAAAGCAATCAGCGAAAGATAAATCGTATATTGTGTCGCTTCGATTAACTGGAAAAGCACAATCCCATAGGGTTTGCCAAAGGCTGAGATAAAGATGTCTTTCATCGCAGCACCTTCCAAGGAAAGAGCTTGTCATGTAACCAAGCAAGACCTGCCTTAAAACTGACAGCAATACCGATATAAAGACATGTCAGCGTGATAAAGACTTCAAAAGATCTGAACGTTCGGCTGTCGATAAATAAACCTGCATAGGTGAGATCACGCACACCAATTTCCGAAATGATGCCAGTCGTTAAAAATAGGAAAATGAACTGACTGTTTAGTGAGGGAAAACTCACAGCGATTGCTTGCGGAAACAACACCTTCCAAAATGTTGTTCGCGGCGGCAAACCCAAAGACGCAGCGGCTTCACTTTGATGATGTGATATGGAACGAAAACTCGAGCGTAGTATTTCTGCAAAATAGCCGGAAAAGTTCAGTGTCAGCGCAAACACCGCATGTGCCCAAAATGGCCATTCATAACCAAGCAACAATGGCAAACCAAATGCGACAAAAAACATTTGAACAATTAGCGGTGTATTACGAATAAACTCCACATATCCTGCCGATATATATTTGATTACAGGCACATTCCAATAACGGCTTAACGCAAGAAATGTCGCGAGGATAAACCCAAAAATTCCAGCTAATATTGTAATATAGATGCTGGTTCCAACACCCTCGGCCAAAAGAAACAGATATTCAGGTTCGCGATATATTTCAAAAAATCGAAATTCCATTAGCTCGCACTTTTCAAGTTAGAAGCTGAAGGATCGGTTAGCGCATAATTTTGCGTCAACTCACATAATTGAACCGCTGCTTGCACCCCATCGATAACCGGTTTACCAAATTCTTGGGTCAATTCCTGAGCCATCTTCGCCATCCCGGCGCAACCCAGCACGACACTATCAATCTTATCCTCGTCAAAGGCTCGAGCGATTTCATCCCGCAAAGTATTTTTGACCGCGCTATCATCTGCCTCCAAATCTAAAACTGGGATGCCTGATGCTCGAACTTTCGCGCATCTATTCTCAAAACCATATCTATTAAGATTGTCTTCAATGATCGGGATAGAAACATCTAGCGTGGTGACAACGGAAAAGCGTGCACCCATGAGCATGGCAACATGAAACCCCGCTTCGCCAATGCCAATGACTGGCATTTTTGCGCAGGCTCGCAAATCCATCAAACCCGTATCATCAAAACAAGCAATGATCACGGCATCGTACCCACCAGATTGATGTTCAAAAACATCAAACAAGCCAGGTAATGCGGCCTCACCATCTTCAGGTCCTTGAATTGATTTCGGTCCATCAATTGGATTAACTGCTGTGATCAAAGTATCTTTTGAAGCAGCTTCTTTTGCTGCCTTACCAATGGAGGCGGTCATAGAAGCAGTGCTATTCGGATTGATCACAAGAATATCCATCGCCTAGACCATCCCGCTATTTGCGTCCGAACCAAGTCGCTTTTTTCGTCTTTGCAGATAAACTGCAACGCCCAAAAAAGTACCGATCATGAGAAATGAAAAGACCGTCGTTAATGTACCCAGCGCATATAGGACAGGCGTTGTCACATTGGTGGTCATACCAAAAATTTCAAGCGGCAATGTGTTATAGGATCCGGCAGTTAATAGCGTTCGGGCGAACTCGTCATAGGAGAGCGTAAACCCAAACAGCGCAACACCAATAAGACTAGGACCGATAATCGGCAAAACCACAAAGCGAATGGTTTGCCACGGGCTAGCGCCAAGATCACGCGCGGCTTCTTCATAGGACTTATCAAAACGGTTAAACACCGCGAACATGATCAACAAGCCAAAGGGTAGCGTCCAGGTGAGCTGAGACCCCAGACCGGATGTTGTCCAATGCACATCCCATCCCAGCTGGTTGAAAATGAGACCAACCCCAAGTGAAATTAAAATGGATGGAATGATGAGGCTGGTGATGACGAGATAAAAGACAAATCCTGAACCTTTAAATTTTTTGCGAAACGCCAAACCGCCCATAACAGAGACGACAACTGTGATGACCATCACCATAAAACCCAGAGCAAAAGAGCGTCTGAACGACCCCCAAATATCACCCACTGCTTGTTGCTCAAACAGGTTATGAAACCAATGCAATGACATCCCGTTCATCGGGAAAGTCAAACCACCATTGGGTCCCTGCAAAGACAAAATTGCAATGGTGATTGTCGGGCCGTAGAGAAAGAGTATGAAAAGCGCGAAAACGAAAGTTAGGACATAAAAAGAAAGGCTGCGGCGCTCCATATCAAAGCTCCTTCCGAATATTAACAAACCGCAACATGATCCCAATTGTGATCAAGACAGTTAGCAGTAAAACCACAGCGGTGGCGCTCGCAGATGGATATTGTAGCAATCCCACATCATTTGAAATCAAGCGCCCGACATTTGCAGATTGGGACCCACTCATAAATCGAACAGTGATGAAGTCGCCCATCACCAGCGTGACGACGAATATGGAACCGATCATGATGCCGGGCTTACAAAGCGGGATAATAACATTTACCAAGGTTTGAAAACCGCTAGCACCAGCATCGCGGGCAGCTTCTAAAAGACTATGATCAATCCGCATCATCGTATTAAAAATCGGAACCACCATGAACAATGTGTATAAATGCACAAACGCTAATATAACGGCGAAATCCGAGAACAATAACCATTCAACGGGTTCACTGATTAAACCAAGCTGGATTAGGGTTTCATTGGCAATTCCATTACGTCCTAAAAACGGAATCCAGGATATCATGCGAATGATATTCGACGTCCAAAACGGGATCGTACACAACAAGAAAAGTGCGATCTGCCACGTGAGGCTCTTAATATGAAATGCTAAATAATACGCGACGGTAAAACCGATTACCAAAGTGATGACCCAGGTTATAAATGCGTATAAGAACGTTTTGAAAAACACCGAATATGTTACGGATGATGAAAATAGAAATTCATAATTATCCCATTGGAATGCGGGATATATTGAAAATTCGGTTGCACCCCAAAAGCTCACAATCACGATCATAATGATTGGCAAAATAAGAAATAGAACAAGAACTATGGCTAAAGGCGATGCGAGCATCCAGCCAATTAAATTGTTTCTTTGCGCTAAAAACTTATACATAAATGGACTGATCCGAACTTGGAAAATTAATGGCATCCAGCCCCGCAGGAGATAACCCGCGAGGCCAGAGATTTGAATTAAGCAGCGATAAATTCGTTCCACTTACGAACCATATATTGGTTCTCATCCATCACAGAGTTCCAACATGCAACCGCACCCATACGATCGATGAATGAACCACCATCACGAACAGCGCCGGCTTTTTCCATCACAACACCTTGTGGGTTAACAATGTCGCCCTGCGCTGGTTTACCTTCGTACCAGAAGCCCCACTCGTCTTCAGACATGAAGTTCTTCGAAGTTTCAGGAACAGCTGAATAGTAACCCTGACGCATGAGGTAACCACCGACCCAGCCAGATAGGTACCAGTTGATGTATTCGTAAGCAGCTTCAAGCTCGATGCCAGACAAGTTAGCAGACAAGCCAAGACCACCACCCCATGAGCGATAGCCTTCTTTAAGCGGCTGATAAACGCATGGAATACCTTTTGAACGAACGGCAGTAATCGCTGGTGACCACATCGATTGGATGACAACTTCGCCAGACGCCATAAGGTTGACCGATTCATCAAACGATTTCCAGAATGCGCGGAATTGGCCTGCTTTTTTCGCTTCGGTGAAGATCTTGAACGTCATATCAATTTCTTCTTTTGTCATATTGCCTTTATCGCCATATGTGTAATCGCCAAGCGCTTCAACAACCATGGCCATATCCATGATACCAATCGATGAAATATCAAGAATAGATGCTTTGCCTTTGAATTCTGGATTCAGCAATTCAGCCCATGTATCAATTGGACGGTTGATCAAATCTGGGCGAATACCAAGTGTATCAGCATTATAAATTGTTGGGATAAGTGTCATCCAGCCTGTTTGTTCTTTTGCAAACTCTTTACCATTGACGCTATCGGTAAATCCTACCGTGTGAGGTGCTGTACCTTGCGCGATTTCGCTTGTTGGCGTTAATTTACCGGATGTAAATGTCCCAGCGATCTTGTCATAGTTTTTGATCTTTGACACGTCCATCGCCTGCAGATTTCCTGTTGGCCAAACCTTTTTACAGATCCAGTATTCGATGTCTGCAATATCAAAGCTCTTAGGCTGAGTGGCAGCGCGCTGTGTTACGCTATCACTATCAAGCGCAGTCATTTCAAGCGTAAAGCCAAGATCTTCCTTCACCTTTACTGCAACGTCATTTAGATTTGAAACACCAGTACCAAACTGGCGAAGCGTGACGTTCTTAATGTTCTGCGCCCAAATAGTTGGAAAGCCTGTGATGGCCCCAGAACCAAGTGCTGCACCGGCTGTTGCTGCTGTTCCCTTCAGAAGCGATCTTCTTGAAAGACCCTTTTTTTCATTTTGTGTTGTCATTTTAGTTCCTTCTTTTGTTTTAGTTTTGGCCCCAAACTCTAAAGGCCAGGTCTTCACTTAATTCGACAACGCGCGAACATCCTCAGCCTTCCAACTAAGGTAGACGCTGTCCCCGATTTCGAATGGATTTTGGAAAAACGTTTGATCAGACAAATTTACGGAAATTTCGCCAAGCTCATCAGTTTTTGCAGAGACTTGAACATTGGTTCCCAAATATTCAATCTCTTCAATTTTGCTGACATAACTTGCAGCGATATCTTTTGCTGACTTCTGTTTTTTCGAAGTCATAATTTTATCACTTCGAATGGCCTTGAGTTGCCCATCATGGGAGATCACATTGTGGCCACCCATAAAACGAGCAATAAACTCAGTTTCAGGCTTGTTAAATACATCAATGGGAGAGCCCGCTTGCTCGATTTTCCCATCATGCATCACCACGATATTATCAGCCAATGCCATCGCCTCATCCTGCGAATGGGTAACGTGCACAAAAGAGATGCCCAAGCTGCGCTGAAGCTTTTTCAACTCCACACGCATCTTAAGCCTTAAAAAGGGATCCAGGGCAGACAACGGCTCGTCGAGTAAAAGGATGGATGGCCGAGTTATCAGCGCACGTGCAAGGGCCACGCGCTGTTGTTGCCCCCTGAAAGCTGTTCGGGAAAGCGCTCAGCATATTGGTTCATGTCAACCAATTCGAGCATAGCTTTCGCCTTTTCATGTCGTTCAGACTTATCAATATTTTTGATTTTCATGCTGAAAGCGACATTGTCTAAAACGCTGAGATGCGGAAATAGCGCATAGTTTTGAAACATCATCGCTGTACCGCGTTCAGCAGGTGCAAGATTTGTGATATTCTTACCGCCTAAAATGATATCGCCTTCTGTTGCGATTTCATGCCCGGCGATCATCCGCAAAGTTGATGACTTGCCACACCCCGATGGCCCTAGCAGACAAGTATAGCTAGCCTTGGGAATTTTAAGCCCAATATTATCAACAGCCTTTACATCACCGTAAAGCTTGGTCAGTGCCACCAATTCTAGTTCAGTATCTTTACTCATAACACCTCTGCAACTTCGATAGTGTTTATCTTGCACGAACTATGCCAAGTGAAAGGTGATTGAACTAAGCCATTGATATTATTGAATTTTAAAAAAGATAACTATTTTTACGACTCTCAAAAGACAAAGAAATGCCTAAAATTTATACAATATGATTAAAGATTGTATACAATATAGAATTGATATTGTTGACACTTTGGACTAGCTATGGTCATAAGGATAAATCTTATCACAAGTTACTATCTGGATACCTATGGGCGCGCGAGCTTCACACTACCAAAACCTGACCGATCTGCCCGAAGGCAAGGCAAGAGATATCTATATTGAGTTGCAAAAAGCAATTTTATCACATGCTTTACTGCCCGGCGTTAAGCTATCCGAGGATGAAGTGGGGGATCTATTTGGTGCCAGCCGAACCATTGTAAGAACAGCGTTACAAGCGCTATCACATTCCCAACTTGTTTCTATTGAGAAAAACCGCGGAGCGTTTATCGCCCAACCGTCTGTGAAGGAAGCGCAGGAAGTATTTGAAGCACGCGAACTCATTGAGCCGCGTGTTGCCGGCATGGCCGCTAAGATCATCACGCCAAAAGACATCGAGATCTTGCACAATCATATCGAAGCCGAACATGCGGCGATGGCCGCAGGTGACAGAGGTGAAGCCCTATCGCTATCAGGGTTTTTCCATGTCATAATCGCCGATATCGCAGAGCATGAAGTCTTTAGCAAGATTGTGCGGTCACTCATTTCTAGATCATCACTGATTATCGCTCTTTATTGGAAACGCTTGGATACCACTTGCGAAAGCCATTCCCATCACGCACTCTTAGACGCCTTTGCCAAGAATGATGTGCAGGCAGCCGAAGAGATTATGAAAAGCCATATTGTTGATCTTCACTCAGGTCTGGATTTAAAGAGCCACCCGCAAACAAAACAAAACCTGGCATCTATACTGAAGAAATAATTTTTACACAGACAAAACTGATTTATGCGCGATGAGTTCCTTCTTTTTAACAAAAACTCAAAGCAGATCATGTTGCCTTTTAGTGGGTTCGTGATAATTTCGTCACAAGAAGGGTCCAGCTATGCAAGATGTAATCACACAAAACTTTAAAATGCTTGGCGATTTCGAAACAGAGAAGTTTCAGCTATGGATGCTTCATCGTGCAAATGTTTTAGATGTGAATGTGACGGTAAAATCTGCCAGCCCATCCCTTATGGAAATTTGCGCATCAGGCCACCCAATTCTTATAGAAGCATTTGAAATAGCTTGTAGCCTCGGCCCAATGGAATCAACCGTTGAGAGTATCGTTGCGGCCTAATAGATCAAAAAACGACACATAATCGCTCTTGCCTAAAAATTGCGCAAAAATTTGCGTGGTGAATTTATTTGCACAATAGGCTGGACAGCGGCAATAATCTGTGGGTAAATTTCAGCCGATCATTAATTGGGGCTGAGTAAAACGGCAATATTAGCAAAATGTGTATTGCGTTTTCTTCAAGGATTTCAAATGGCTAATGTCGCTATTGGTTTAAGTCAGAATTTGCCGAATGGGCGTGTTATGCGCGCTATCGTTCATGAGCAAGACCTTGTGGTTTGGCGCAGCAAATCTGGCAATTTGTCTGCTTGGGATAATCGTTGCCCACATCGTGGCATGCGTTTATCCCACGGATTTGTCCGTGGCGAAGCACTGGCATGTGTTTACCACGGCTGGCATTATGACAAGAAAGCCACCTGCCGATATATCCCAGCCCATCCAGAATTAGAGCCGCCTGAAACGATCAAAGCACAAGCTTACAGCTCAACCGAAAAAGGTGGTATAATTTGGGTCAATATTGACGGTCACGCAACCGAACCATCCATTGACGACAATCTTTCTCCACTTCGTTCTATTAGTTTTAATTGCCCGATTGATGTTGTCCAAAATGTCATTGGCAATTCGGATCTTCCAAATTTTGGCACCGAGCTAGACAATATCGATATCGATAAACCAAGCAGCGATCGCTGGGTGCTTCATTTTAACGAAACTAAAGCAATCTTACATTTATTTTTTCAAATGCTGCCAAACCAATCTTGCTCCATCCACGCTTTGTTAAGCGGCGAACATCAGGCTAGTTTGAAGAAAAACATGTCACATTTTTTAGAATTTATTCGCCGTGCGGCTGAACAACAGTTCAAGGCGACAGCGATATGAGCGCATTAGATCAAGCAAAACAATATTGGTATCCAATTGGTATGCTTGCCAGCATTCCAACTTATCCTAAAACACGACAAACCAAGCTTTTAGGGATGGATATCGAACTCTCAAAACATTCCGATGGTCGTATAATTGTAACCCATGGGGAAAAAATTGGCTCACAAAACAAGCCTATGACCATCTTTGGACCAGCCCTTCAGCAACACCAAAATCTCTTTTTGATGTCCCCGAAGCAGACGAAAAAGATCGCAGATTTGTGCCATGCGGTGTTGTTCGAGTGAGATGCTCGCCACTTCGTGCAGTTGAAAATTTTTTAGACATCGCGCATTTCCCATTTGTTCACACAGATATTTTGGGCTCTGAACCACACACAGAAGTTGAACCTTATTCAGTTGATATCGATGATGATAAAGACGAAGTCATCGCCACAAAGGTGAAATTCTACCAGCCACAAGCCGCAAAATCTGCCAGTGATGGCATTATTACAGATTATGTTTATCGCGTACCTTCGCCGATGAACGCTATTTTGTACAAAACCTGCCCAACGCGTGATGATGTGCAGGATGTGATTGCTATTTTCGTGCAGCCGATCGACGAGGAAACATGTGATGTCTGGCCATGGATGGCACTTTATGATGACGAAAGTACAATGGCGGATATGATTGAGTTTCAACAACTAATCTTCCTACAAGACAGATCCATATTGGAAAATCAGGTTCCCACAAAATTGCCGCTCGATCCTAAAATGGAAATTCCAACACGTGCTGACCTGACCTCCATCGCATATCGACGCTGGCTAAAGCGACGTGGCGCACTTTACGGGGCACTTTTAAACCCTGCTGAAAAACCTACAGACACGAGCAATTCGGTGGCCGCGGAATGAGTTTTACCCTGTATGATTATGCTCTGTCGGGCAACTGTTACAAAATTCGACTTTTCGCCAGCATTCTAAAAATAGAGTATAGCCGCATTGCCGTTGAGTTTTATCCAGCAGCTGAACATCGATCTGAAGAAATGCTCGCGATTTCACCCGCCGGCACGTTACCCATCTTAAAAACAGATGACATGGTTTTAAGCGAAACCTCTGCTATGCTTTACTGGATGGCAAAAAATTATAACGCCCCTGATCACTGGTGGCCGGAAAACGAGATCACTGTACAAGCACAGATTATGCATTGGATGGGCTTTGCATCAGACTTAACTGCTACCATCGGTCAAGGTCGTCTTCATGCACTATTTCAAACACCGATTGATAAAGACAAAATGATCAAAGGCGGACGGGCGGCTTTGCGCAAAATTGAAGCCCACCTGACCGAACAATCATTTGACGGATTTTCATTCCTGACAGGTGACAAACCAACGATCGCGGATATTGCCTGCTTTCCCTACGTCGCGTTAAGCCCTGATGTTGGCGCGAATATCGGCTTGGATCACGATGATTATCCGGCAATCCGCAATTGGATTTATGCAATTAAATCGCTGGAAGGCTTTATCCCCATGCCAGGCATTTATGCAATGCATGAGCTTAAAGATCATGAAATCGACTACGGCGCACAAAAACCTTCGACCGCAGGAGCTGGCAAATGAGTTACCTTTTGCTAAAATCGTGCGAAGCTATTGTTACCTGCAACCATGATGGACAAATCCATAGAGGTTGTGATCTTCTTATCAAAGATAACCAAATCGAAAAAATTGCAGTCGATATTGATGTCAGTGATTTGCCTGATAACCTCGAGATCATTGATGCAACCGGACACTTTATCTATCCTGGATTAATCAACACGCATCACCATTTCTTCCAATGTTTTGTGCGCAACAATGCTCACCTTGATTGGACAAAATATTCCGTCATTGAATGGCTGGATTTAATTTACCCGATATTTTCTCGCCTCGACGAAGAGTGTTTTTATCACTCCTCAATTGTAGCCATGGCGGAACTGATCAAGCACGGATGTACAACAGCATTTGATCACCAGTATAATTTCCCGCGCCATGCTGGTAAAAACATTGTTGATCGACAGTTTGAAGCAGCTGAATTGTTAGGCATGCGTTTTCATGCAGGACGCGGTGGCAACACTTTGCCAAAATCTGAAGGCAGCACTATCCCTGATGAGATGCTCGAAACGACAGATGAGTTCATTTCTGACTGTGAGCGCTTGATCGATAAATACCATAATCCTGAAAAGTTCTCGATGCGCCAAGTCGCTGTTGCGCCTTGCCAACCGGTCAATTCTTACAAAGAGACATTTGTTGAAAGCATCAAACTTGCTCGTGATAAAAACGTGCTGTTGCACACGCATTTGGGTGAAGGTGAAAGCGAAGTTATCAAAGAGCGCACAGGCATGCGAACCGTCGACTGGTGCGAAGATATTGGCTTTTTGGGGCGCGATGTTTGGCTGGCTCATTGTTGGGAACTAAACGGTTCTGAGATTGAAAAACTCGCTTCGACACAAACCGGCGTGTCACACTGTCCTGAACCCGTCTATCTTGTTGGCGCGGAAGTCACACCCATTGCCGAAATGGCATCAAAAGGCGTACGCGTGAGCCTCGGCGTAGATGGCGCTGCATCCAATGACAATTCAAACTTAATGCACTGCATCCATAGCTCATACATGCTTCAAGCACTTGTTGCTGATCAACATGATTTTGTTGTACCGCAGCCGAAAGAGTTTTTAAACTTTGCCACAAAAGGTGGAGCCGATTGCCTGGGCCGATCTGACATCGGCTTGTTAAAAGAAGGCATGGCGGCAGATCTGTTCGCCATCAATATCAACAAACTAGAATATGTCGGAGCACGGCATGCCCCAGAAAGCCTAATCGCAAAACTGGGTATCGGAACTTCGGTTGATTTGACCATCATCAATGGGAAAGTTGTGTGGCGAAATGGTGAATTAATTGGCCTTGATGAAGACATGCTGGTGGCTGAAGCCTCGGCACATGTAGAACGCGTAATTTACAAACAATAAGAACCCAAACAGGAGAAACCTAACATGAAACTTAACAGCTTAAAGAAAATGGCGCTTGCAGCAGCAATGTCGGTTGCAGCTTTTGGCGCAACTGCGAAAGCAGAAACGCTTGACATCGGTGTATTACTTCCATCACCAATTGCCGATGTGGGTTGGTCGCATGCCCTTGTGGAAGGCTTTAACACAGTTAAAGAAAAATACGGCGATAAAGTTAACCTCAACATCGTTGAAAACATCCAAGAAGGTCCAGATGCAGACCGCATCATGAACAAAATGGTTGGCGATGGTAACAAGTTTTTATTGCTCGGTTCATTTGGTTATATGAATGGTGGCTTGAAGCTTGCTCAGCGTAACCCTGACATGTCATTCATTCATGCATCAGGCTATAAAACTGCAAAGAACTTCTCACCGTTCACAGCTAAATATTTCGAAGGTGCTTATCTGATGGGCATGGCAGCTGCGGAACTTACCAAAACAAAAAAACTTGGTGTTGTATCTGCTTTTGCGATCCCAGAATTGATTTCGACCATTAATGGTTTCACCTTAGGTGCACGCTCAATTGATCCAGAAATTACTGTCGATGTGATTTGGATTAACTCCTGGTTTGACCCTGCGAAAGCACAAGCATCTGCAAAGGCATTAATCGCACAAGGTGCTGACATCTTGTTCTCAAATGCGCAAGACACCCCTTCTGTTGTATCCGTGGGTGAAGAAGAAGGTGCATATGTGTTTAATTTGAATAGCTCGATGAAAGAATATGCGCCAACGAAATATCTTGGCGTTGTGAAAACCGATTGGGCACCTTTCTTCACAGCATCCGTAGAAGCACATATGGCAGGTAGTTTTGATGGTCAAAACCAATGGCTTGGCATGAAAGAAGATGTCGTTGTGAGCGAGGACTGGAACTCAGATATCAGCGCAGAAATGATGGCAAAGATCAAAGCCGTTGAAGCTGAAATCGCATCTGGGGCACGTCACGTCTACGATGGTCCAATTCTAAACCAAGCGGGCGAAGAAATCGTCGCTGCTGGTTCTCGCCTAGAAGACGGCGCTATTTTGGGCATCGATTGGCACGTTCAAGGTGTAAACTCACCTCTACCAAAATAATAATCAGATGCCCCGGTATATAATATCGGGGCATTTCACCAATCTCGGATGAACGGAACGAACCACAATGCACAATGATCAATCTTCGCTATTATCTTTGCGAGGCCTTACAAAAATATATGGTTCATTGGTTGCCAATGATGCGGTTGATTTAGACGTATCTCCTGGTTCAATTCATGCGGTACTAGGTGAAAACGGCGCCGGGAAATCAACACTCATGAAACTTGCCTATGGCGTTGTTCCGCCTGATGCAGGTGAGATTTTTTGGCAAGGTGAAAAAATAGATCATTGGAACACATCAATTGCCCGCGAGCTCGGCATCGGCATGGTTTTCCAACACTTTTCTTTGTTTGAAACACTTTCCGTTGTTGAAAACATAGCTCTGACTATCAAGGGCACACGTAAAGAGCTCATCGAACGCATTAAAGACGTGAGTCAAGAATACCAACTTGAGATCGAGCCCGATGCCATGGTGAGCTCTCTTTCTGTTGGTCAACGACAGCGCGTTGAAATCATTCGCTGCTTGTTACAAGATTTAAAACTTCTCATTTTGGACGAACCAACTTCAGTTCTGCCGCCACAGCATGTGCGCTCCCTATTTGACGCGTTGCGAAAACTCCAAGACAATGGTGTTGCGATTTTATATATTTCTCACAAGCTTGAAGAAATTCGTGAGCTTTGCGACACCGCAACCATTTTACGAAATGGTAAGGTAACCGGTGTCATTGATCCGAATAAAAAGAGCGCCCATGAATTGGCAACTTTAATGATTGGTCGAGACATTCCAAAAATCGAACAACGCCAAAGCACTAACAAAAGTGAAAATGCTGTCCTAAACATTACAAATTTGTCGGTGAAAAACTCAGATCCATTTGGGCCAGAACTTAAAAATATCAATTTGTCAGTGTTCGGCGGAGAGATCGTTGGCATCGCCGGTGTTTCCGGAAATGGTCAACAAGAGTTGGGCCGGATAATCTCTGGCGAAGATATAAGACGTGATCTCACCCCATCTTCAATCGAAATTTTAGGCCAGTCCGTCACCGATAAGGATGTGACTAGCCGTCGGGACTTGGGATTTTCATTTGTACCGGAAGAAAGATTAGGCAGAGGTGCTGTTCCACCAATGAGCCTTAATCAAAATACACTGCTCACAGCATTTAAAGATGGCATGTTGAAAAACGGCTTCATACAAAACAGTGTCGTGACCCAATTCACTCAAAAATGTATTAACGATTTTAAGGTCAAATGTTCTGGCACATCTGCTGCCGCAAACTCATTATCTGGTGGAAACTTACAAAAATTTCTGGTTGGCCGAGAGTTGATGCTAGCTCCAAAATTCCTGTTTATGTCACAGCCCACCTGGGGTGTTGATGTGGGGGCGGCAAACGAAATACGCCAAAAGCTTATTAGCTTACGAGAGAGTGGTGTTGCGATTTTGGTTATATCAGAAGAGCTAGAAGAGCTGTTTGAAATCACCGACCGAATTTATGTATTACGCAGCGGTCGGCTCTCACCATCGCTGACAACAAGTGAAGTCACACCCGATGAAATTGGTGAATATATGATTGGTGAGACGCGCGAGGAGACCGAACATGCAGTTTGAATTTGAACGGCGCGTAACGCCATCAAGACGCGTTATGTTGGCCGTCCCTTTCATCACAATCGCCATCACTGTTTTTCTAAGCGGCATCATGTTGCTATTGCAGGGCAAGTCAGTTGGCCTGACATTTTATGCGTTTTTCATCGAACCTTTTGAAAGCGCCTATTCAATATCTGAAATTTTTCTAAAATTTGGACCGCTATTATTAATCGCGCAAGCACTTGCGATCGGTTTTCGCGCCAAAATTTGGAATATCGGCGCTGAGGGTCAGATGATAATGGGCGCCATCGCTGCTGGATCCGTGCCGGTATTTTTGACTGATTCACATTCAATATTGATATTACCTGCAATGATCGTTCTCGGCGCATTGGGCGGCATGGCCTGGGCAGCAATCGCTGCGTTTTTAAAGACCAAATACAATGCCAACGAGATTTTAGTTACATTGATGCTGACGTCCATTGCCCTGCAAGTTTTATATTATCTTCTGCTTGGCCCCTGGAAAGATCCAATGGGCTTTAATTTCCCGCAGACTGTTATGTTCCAAGATGCAGCTCTATTTCCCCCAATCGTCTTTGGTTACCGGTTGAACTGGTCGCTGATCATTCCAATCTTGTTCACTATTTTTGCCTGGATTTACATGGAAAAGCGCTTCGGAGGGTTTCAGCTTGTTGTTGGTGGCCTTGCCCCACAAGCAGCAACTTATGCCGGTTTCAGCTCAAAAGGTGCGGTTTGGAAAAGTCTTCTGATCGCAGGCATGGCAGCAGGACTTGCAGGCATGAGTGAAGTCGCAGGTCCTATCGGACAATTACAACGTTCAATCACATCTGGATATGGTTACTCCGCCATCATTGTTGCCTATTTAGGCGCTCTCCACCCAATCGGCATTATCTTCGCAGCTTTCTTCTTAGCGGTTATTCATATTGGTGGTGATATAGCACTCGTCTCAGCAGATCTGCCCATTAGTTCAGTTCACATCTTCCAAGGCCTTTTGCTCGTAACGTATCTAGCTACATATACATTTGTAAATTACCGCCTTAAGCCAAACAAGATCAAACAAGAACAGATGGAGGGTGCATAATCATGACACCTATCGAGTTTTTTCTTGCAGGCACAATGAGCGCTGCGACGGTATTTCTCTTAGCAGCACTTGGTGAATTAGTTGCCGAGAAATCAGGAATGCTGAATTTAGGCGTGGAAGGCATGATGGCTGTAGCCGCCGCTGTTGGTTTTGTTGTCACCTATCAGACCGGAAGCCATTTGCTAGGTTTTGCTCTGGCGGGCATAGCAGGGGTACTTGTGTCGCTGGTTTTCGCCGTTGTTTCCATCACGTTTTTAGCAAATCAGGTGGCGACTGGATTAGCCGTTGGAATATTGGGATTAGGGCTTTCAGCTTTGATTGGTAAAGAGCACGAGAGCTTAACCATCACGCCGCCCGGCCCTATCAACATTCCGATCTTAAGTGACATACCCTTTTTGGGACCCGTGTTCTTTCAACAAAACATTGTTGTTTATCTCACAATTATTCTTGCCATTATGATTAGCTATTGCCTTAACAAAACTCGCCTGGGTCTTGCAATTCGTGCAGCTGGTGAAAACCCTAAGGCAGCTGAAGCTCTTAGTTACAAGGTTAAGCTCATTAGATATGGAAGTGTTGCCTTTGGTGGCCTGTTAGCTGGTTTTGCAGGTGCATATGCTTCAACCATCTACACACCGCTTTGGGCGGATGGTATGATTGCTGGGCGCGGATGGATTGCTGTTGCACTGGTCGTGTTTGGCACTTGGAAAACAGGACGAATTTTCCTTGGCGCTTATTTGTTTGGCATGGTGTCATTGGGTGAACTTGTTGCACAATCGTTGGGCGTGGGCATCCCATCACAACTCTTGTCAGCAATGCCATTTATCGTAACAATTGTTGTCTTGGCTGTCATCTCTTCCAATGGCGCGCGGTTACGCTTGCATGCACCTTACGCACTTGGTGAAACCTATGATGGTTCAGAACCACGTTAGATAATCATCAGACGACTATTATGGCTGAAACTGCGCTGAGCAAAAAATTGTTCCGCGTGCACGCATCCCTTTAACATTAAAATCAGCTGATCTTGAAAGATTTTCATTTTAAACTTGACTCTAATAGTCATGTTTGTTTACTTGCATTTATTAATATGAGTTTTTTACTCAAGTTTTAAGTCGAGCCTTGAACTCGAATTGGAGAATGCAATGATTATCAAATTTTCTCGCCCAAATCTGGGTCGAGTTATCCCCCTCATGCTGTCGGCTTTCATGGCTATGTCCGTGATCGAGGCATCCGCTATGGAGCAAGAAACCATCACCGTGACGGATATCGCGGGACGGACAGTTGATGTTAAAAAAGGTGTTGAGCGCGTTATCCTTGGTGAGGGTCGAATGATCTATTCCATCGCTGTTCTTGAGCGCGAAAACCCTTTTGAAAATGTGATCGGCTGGAAAGACGATTTAATTCAATATGACCCAGATGCATTTGAAAAATACAAAGCTAAATTTCCTAGCATCGAAAAAGAGATCAAGAATTTTGGCAGCCCCTATTCGGGTGATTTCAGCATAGAAAGCGCGATTTCACTAGATGCTGATTTGGTAATCTTAAATCTTGGCAACCTGCTCAAAGCACAAGAAACAGGGGTGATAGATAATCTTGCCAAAGCTGGAATTCCAGTCATCTTTGTAGACTTCCGTCAGCGCCCCACACAGAACACAGTTCCAAGTTTACAATTGCTTGGTCGCGTATTTGACCAAGAAGAAAACGCCCAGGAATTTGTTGATTACTATATCAAACAAATGCGCCGTGTGACCAATGTTGTTGATGGTTTGGACAATGATACGCGTCCACTTGTGTTTCTTGAAAACGCAGCCGGATGGAACCCTGATAGTTGTTGCAGCACATTTGGCAGTGCAAATCTTGGGCGCCTAATTGATGAAGCTGGCGGTCAAAATTGGGGATCTGTAAAGCTTCCTGGTTTTCGCGGTAATGCAAGCTTTGAAGCCGTTCTCGCAGACAAGCCGGAAATTATCATCGGTACTGGTGCAAACTGGTCTGTTGCACGCCCTGCAGTAACGGCTGTTCTGCTTGGCTATGATGCCACAGACGAAGCGGTTCAGGAAAGATTGCAAGGCCTTGCCGAGCGTAATGGTTGGTCCACAATGGATGCTGTGAAAAACAAACGCTTCCATTCCGTCTATCACCAATTCTACAACAGCCCCTATCATTTTGTTGCGTTGCAAGCATTTGCAAAATGGTTTCACCCAGACGAGTTCACCGATCTGGACCCAGTAGAAACCTTTGAGGAACTCCATGACAAGTTCCTTCCAATACAAGCAAGCGGTGTGTTCTGGGCTACCCTCCAATAACACCCTACCAACGCAACAAAGCCAGTCTGGATTTTATATGCAGACTGGCATTTTTCTAGGACCTATTATGATCAATAAAAAATATTCAAAAGCTCAAGCCATTTCATTGGTCAAAAAAATAGAAAAAAGCCGTGCCAATGGAGTCCGAGTATTTAAAGCCTGCCAAGATGCAGGTGTAACGGACACAACATATTATCGATGGCGCGAACAGTTCAAACGTCTGCTCATGACCGCAAACAACGACAATTCCGTTGGTTCGGCAAATTAATCTTTATCGCCCTTATTGCAGTAAGTAATCTAAAATGAACATTCAATTTGCAACAGATGAATTGCTAGAGGGTGATACAAGCACCCAATTTATTTTTCGATCTTTCAAACGAAAAATCTTCATACTTTTGGCTGTTTTTCTACTCATTATAAGCTTCATTATTGATGTAAGCTGGGGCCCAAGTTTCATGCCGATCGGTGACGTGCTTACGGCTATAATTTCACCCAGCGAAACATCAGTTCAAACCAATGTCATCATCTGGGATTTACGCTTACCTATTGCCATCATGGCAATCTTGGTAGGTGCAATGCTCGGATGTGCAGGCGCAGAAATGCAAACAATCCTGAACAATCCACTGGCTGATCCTTTCACCTTGGGAATTTATTCTGCCGCCGGGTTTGGAGCAGCTCTTGCGATTGTATTTCAAGTAAATCTCATACCATTTGCAGGTCAATTCTTAGTCACCGCTAATGCATTTGCCGTAGCATTATCAACCTCATTTATAATCTATGCATTTACGCGTATGCGGGGTGTCACAACAGAAACAATGGTTCTTGTTGGCATCGCATTAATGTTCACTTTCAATGCTCTTTTGGCTCTCATGCAATATGCAGCATCTGAAATTCAACTCACGCAAATTGTATTTTGGATGATGGGCTCTCTGTCGCGCGCTAGTTGGCCAAAAATTGCTGTTTGCGTCGCCATGCTAGCAATTTGCATACCCTATTTTATGTCGCGAAACTGGGCACTTACAGCATTGCGCATGGGCGATGATAAAGCAGCAAGCTTAGGTGTAAATGTTAAACGCCTGCGGATTGAGATGCTCATCATAATTTCCCTTTTAGCAGCAACGGCTGTTTCATTTGTCGGAACGATTGCATTTGTTGGTTTGGTAGGACCACACATTGCACGCATGATCGTTGGTGAAGATCAGAGATTTTTCTTGCCGCTATCGGCCATATCCAGTGGTTTGATGATGTCACTCACATCCATCATAAGTAAGGCGATCAATCCAGGCGTGGTCTACCCTATCGGTATGATCACATCATTAATTGGCGTGCCCTTTTTCATCAGCCTAATTCTCTCAGTTAGAAGGAAAAGTTGGCAATGAAACTTCAAATCAAATCACTTTCATTTAATTATCCCGGCAAAAAAGTACTGCATGATATCAATCTTACTTCAAATCGTTCCGGCGAGGTCATTGCTGTAATCGGGCCAAACGCGACAGGAAAATCAACCCTGTTTCGATGCATCGCCGGGTTGTTAAAACCTGCAAATGGCAGTGTCTTGCTTGATGAAAATACCCTTCAAAGCATAGGGCCATCAAAATGGAGCCAAGATGTATGCTTCACCCCGCAAATCTTTTCATGTAATGCAGCTCTCACTGTATTTGAAACCGTTCTGCTTGCTAAAAAACACATGCATGGATGGAAAGTTCATCAAAATGATATCGACGCAGTTTCAGCGATTTTGTCCCAACTGAATATCGACCATTTATCGCAATCCTATATTAGTGATCTTTCCGGCGGCCAACAGCAAATGGCTTCCCTGGCGCAGGCATTTATACGACAGCCAAAAGTGTTTTTACTGGATGAACCTACCAGTGCACTTGATCTAAAACATCAGCTTGAAATCATGCATACTGTGCGCAAAGTCACACGTGATAGAAACATCACTACATTTGTAGCGCTTCACGACTTAAATTTAGCCGCACGATACGCAGACAGATTAATTCTTATGCGAGATGGGCGTGTCATTGACGATGGAACAGCCACCGATGTTTTCAACTCACCAAAATTAGCGGAAACTTACGGCGTGAATGTTGAGATCTATGAGACAAATAGCGGAGTAAAAGCCATATCTGCAAGTTTGTGACGATCCAACAAACCCACCAACAAACCCGTAAGATTTAATACTGCGACAAATCGGTTTGTTGCCAACCAATCAACTAAAAGCTAATGGTGCATCAAAGGTCTTAAGACGGAATACTTGATGAATACACGTCGTCACATATGTCACGCTATTTCCATCATCAGCATTTTCGCGATGATTTGGATTGGCCTTGCGCATCGACCCGTTATTTCATCAACAACCGCTTCTGATATCGAACTTGCTGCCTACACACTTCCAGATGGTTCCGTACCCGTCATATGTTTCGGCGGAGAAGGCGATGGAAAGAGCAGCACGTCTCAAGGCTGCCCGGATTGTACAATTGCTGGTGCGGTTATCATTCCCGAACGGTCTCAGCAATTTGCTGGTGCGATTAAAGAAATTGACTTTGTTATCGCACCAAACCGTGAGTTTTCTCTTCCGCAAACAATCCAATTGGCAGGCGCTCCACCAACTGGACCACCTAGTCTCACGATATAAATATTTCACTCCTGATCGCCGAGAAGAATTCGGGTAGATCCAGAGTGCTCTAATCACACAAATAAATATTTATTCGGACACATGATCAAACAAAATGATCTGTGTCTTTGGAGACAATTATGAAACTTTTCATTTCAAAACTAAGTACTGCAGCTCTTATCACAACGCTTGCAACAACAGCATTTACTACTTTAGCCAATGCCCATGCGACATTTGATGTAAAGGAAGCAGCCATAAATACCTATCAAAGATTAGCCATTCGCATCGGCCACGGCTGCGATGAGCAATCGACCGAGAAAGTTACCATCACAATTCCAGAAGGAATCATCTCGGTAAAACCAATGCCGAAAGCTGGTTGGTCACTTGAAACCATTACCGGCGATTATGCAAATGAATATGAAAACCACGGGCGAAAAATCACATCCGGTGTTAAAGAAATTATTTGGTCTGGCGGCGAACTCAAAAACGCGCATTATGACGAGTTTATCTTTCGTGCCCGTTTCACCGACGAATTAGCCAAAGGTAAAATGCTCTATATTCCAGTTGTACAAAACTGCGCAACCAGTGAATTATCATGGAGCGAAATCCCGGCAGAGGGTCAAAATTCACATGATCTAAAAAGACCCGCACCGGGTATCTTGATCAAAACAGCTGCAGCTGAGCATTCAGGGCATCACGGACATAATGCCCACGATATGCAAACTGTCAGTGTGGGTGATTTGAAAATTACATCTCCAATCATCCGTGCCACGCCCCCAAATGCACCTGTGTCTGCGGGATATATGATGATCCAGAACAACGGCGCTGAATCCGATCGCTTGATCGGTGGTACGGCCGCTTTTGCCGGCAAAGTTGAAGTGCACGAAATGAAAATGGAAGGCGATATCATGAAAATGCGAAAAATCGCAGGTGGCTTGGAAATTCCGGCAGGTGGCGAGGTCACGCTGAAATCCGGTGGCTTGCATGTCATGTTCATGAAGCTTGCAGAACAAATGGTCGAGGGAGAAACTCGTAAAATCACACTTGAGTTTGAAAAGGCCGGCACTGTGGAATTTGAACTACCCGTTAAAAAGGTAGAACGCGGACATCACGGACATTCAAAATGAGTGCACTTGGTTCGATAAAAACTGGAGCTTGGGTGGCGATAGTCACCCTACTTCTTTTCATGGCTGCGCTTTTGTCCTATCAATTTTTGATCAAAGGAACTGACAACCAATATATGTCAGGAATGAAGATTGGTGAGCCGTTCAAGCTTATTGATCACAATGGTGATACAATCACAGACCAAGCGCTTAGTGGACACCCTATCGCGGTCTTTTTCGGCTTTACCCATTGCCCAGAAGTGTGTCCAACAACACTTTATGAACTTTCGACCTGGCTGGATGAATTGGGCAACGATGGCCAAAACATCAAGTCATATTTTGTCACGATTGATCCAGAACGCGATAGCCCTGATGTTATGAAGTCGTATGTCGAAAACTTCACAGACCGGATCATCGGCATTACCGGAAAACCAGATGATGTCGAAAGGCTTGCAAAATCCTGGCATGTTTATTGGAAGAAAATCCCGCTCGATGATGATGATTATACAATGGACCATTCCGCCTCTATCTTTCTTGTAGATGCTAAAGGTCATTTCAAAGGTACCATCTCTTTTGGTGAAAACCCTGATGTCGCGATACAAAAACTTAAGAACTTAGCCGAAGGATAAGAAAACTATCTCATTTTTCCTTTTTTGGTTTGCTTCCATTGCATTTGTTATGTAATAACGTTACATTATCTTATCTACAGTTCATGTAGGTAAGCTTTCTCGCTATGAGACAATTCAAATCCGGAGTATTTTATAAAACAGGCAGGTCGTTAAGTTGCGATTTATCAGCCGTATTCTCAGCTCACAATTTTCACCAATATAACATCCATAAAATGCTTGGCCGCTCATTGACTTGATCAATGATTTGAGCCAAGACTGAATTTATATGGTTTCTGGAAGGCAAAAGCACAACCGGAATGAAAAGGGAATATGGTGAGGAGTAGCCAGTAGGCGCCAAATCCGTAACTGCCCCCGCAACTGTAAGCGGAGAGCGAACCCAAAATCACCACTGAATGGCAAGAACATTCGGGAAGGATTGGGCAAGCATCGACCCGCAAGTCAGGAGACCTGCCATATAAAATGCAACTTCAACCCGGACGGGGTGTTCGGACAGGAGATTAAAATGAGCTACGGAATTTATCCGTCTATATGCGTCTTCCTGCACCATACCCCGCGCAATCGCGGAGGGCGATATGGGACAGAAAAACCACAGAATAAGTGTTTGCACGTCCTGCAGACACACGAATGAAAATTGTCTTCCTGGCATTAATTTGGTTCAAAGGTTAAGCACCGCCTTAGCCGCGACCAGCCGTCTCGTGGGTGATGATTTTGAAATGTCCGGATATGTTTTAATGACCGAATGCAAGCGCGCTTGTACGCTTGGTTTTCAATGTTCTGAAGATGAAATACTGATCTTCGGCGATATACACCCTCAATCTGATATCAACGATCTGATCGGTTACGCAAAACATTATTCACAAACAACAGGCACCGCGTCTGGTCCAACCACTCTACCAGGTAATTTTGATCTAAACGCGCTTTCACAGCGCCCCGCTGCGATGATTATGTCTGAACGTTGCGAGATGCTAAACTCATGAATGCTGCAGATATAACTTTAAAAAATGTCAGCTGGAAATCGAGCCGCGAGGGTGAACTACTATTGCATCCCACCAGCTTCGAACTCAAAGCCGGTAAAGTATTAGGCATTGTTGGTCCAAACGGTGCTGGTAAATCCACGCTCTTGAGAATGGTTTATCGTTATCAAAAACCAACAAGTGGTGAAGTTCTCATTGACGGTGAAAATATTTGGAAAATGTCACCTCGAAAAGTAGCACGAAAGATCGCTGCGGTGCTCCAGGAACATCCTTCATCTTTTGGTCTAACAGTGCGTGAGATCATTTCACTGGGGCGCACTCCGCATCAATCCGGCATGTCTTCAGGCGGAAAAAAAGACGGGGAAATAATAGATCGTGTTATTACAAAATTGGGCCTGGAAAAAATTGCGACGCGAGATTTGGGATTACTCTCTGGCGGAGAAAGACAACGCGTCATGGTAGCACGTGCATTAGCGCAAGAGCCACAAATTCTGATTTTGGATGAACCTACCAATCATCTGGACATACGTCATCAGCTTGAAATTTTAAAACTCATTCAGGACCTTGATCTGACGATTTTAGTCTCCTTGCATGATTTAAATATGGCCGCAAAATATTGCGATTCTATTTTGCTACTTAAAGACGGCCATACCATGGATTTTGGTCCACCAGAAACGGTTTTGACTGAACAATTAGTATCGGAAATATTTCGGGTCGACGCGCATCGAGAAAGACTTGCCCCGAGCAACATTGAACATTTCTCATTCCACATAAATTAATATCGGATAGTACCTTATGAAACTGACTTCATTAACAATTGCCGCAACACTTTTTACATCTGCAGCGCTTGCCCAAACAACCGTTCAAAGCTGCGACCGCGAAATACACTTTGACACAATTCCAAAAGCTGCAGTATCGCACGATGTGAACCTAACCGAAATGATGCTTGTATTGGGTTTAACCGATCATATGGTTGGTTACACCGGCATTTCAGGATGGAAAACACTGGATGAGCAAATGCGCGAAGGTGTTAAAGAATTACCTGAGCTTGCGGAAAAATATCCGAGCAAAGAAGTGCTGATCGGTGCCGATGCAGACTTCCTTTTTGCTGGCTGGAATTACGGCATGAAAGTTGGTGGAGAAGTCACGCCTCAGACACTTAAACCATTCGGCATAAACGTATATGAGCTCACAGAAAGCTGCATTCATATTTCAAAAAAAGACGCAGCGAGCATGGATGATATGTACAATGACATACTAAACCTTGGCGCAATTTTTGATGTAGAAGAGCGAGCCAATGCGCTTGTAAAGGGATATAAAGACGAGCTGGCAGCCTATACAGCAAGCCTTGAACCTTTGGAAAACGCACCACGTGTATTCATTTATGATAGTGGCGAAGAAACACCGTTTACAGCTGGGCGTTATGCAATGCCAAATGCTCTGATTGAAGCGGCTGGCGGGGTCAATATCATGAACGATTTTGAAAAAAGCTGGGCAACTGTTGGCTGGGAAGCAGTTATCGAGCGTAATCCGCAAATCATTGTTATCGTCAATTATGGAACAGTAACAGCTGAAGAAAAGCGTGCTTTCATGATGTCAAACCCAGCTTTTGCTGACATCGATGCTGTGAAAAACGATCGCTTTGTAACGCTTGAATATGTCGAGGCGACGCCTGGCCCACGCAACATTAAAGCTGTTAAAACGCTCGCAACCGCGTTTCGTAAATAGTACAAAGTAGCAGTTCATAGTGACCAATCATCATTCGAAAAAAACTTATCGGTTGGCTTTATTAGCGGGTTTTCTCTCGCTCATAATGTCTATTACCGTGGCGGTGAGCGTAGGTGCAATATCTATACCTTTCTCAACGGTTTGGGGGTTGTTGCCAATAAATTCGTAAATGATGTGATTCCGGTTGATTGGTCAGCAGGTCGAGAAGCGATAATCTGGGAAGTTAGATTGCCAAGATCATTACTTGCATGTCTTGTGGGGGCTGGACTGGCAATTGTTGGCGCCAGCCTTCAAGCGGTGACGCGAAACCAACTCGCAGACCCGCATCTTTTAGGGATCTCTGCAGGCAGCGCATTTGGCGCAATCCTCGCCCTGCTACATACCGGCTTATTCCTTGGATTGGTAACCGTGCCGTTACTAGCATTTTTGGGCGCATTAATTGCAACCTTACTTGTGCTGGCTGTTTCCAGATTTGCCTCTGCAACCAGCGCAGATAAACTCATTTTGGCAGGTGTAGCGGTTTCATTCATCGTCATGTCACTCGCCAATATCCTTATTTTTCTGGGTGATCCACGTGCGACGCATACAGTGGTATTTTGGATGTTAGGTGGCCTTGGATTGGCGCAATGGGAACAGCTGATCTATCCTTTAATCATTCTATCAATTTGCGGTGGATACCTGCAGTTAAATGCCGCAAACTTAAATGCGATGACGGTTGGTGATGAAACTGCATCTACCCTGGGAATTGCAGTGACCCGATTTAGACTAATCGTTTTTGCAGTTGGCGCACTTATTACCGGTGTCATGGTGGCATTTTCAGGGATAATCGGATTTGTCGGTCTCATGATACCACATATCGCTCGATTATTTGTTGGCGGTAGCTACACCCGGGTTCTCCCCGTTTCTGCGCTTCTAGGAGCGATATTTTTAATATGGGCTGACATCATCTCTCGCACAATCATGTCTCCAGATGATATGCCAATTGGCATTGTAACCGGGCTGATTGGCGGTTTCTTCTTTATTTGGCTTTTGCGAAGCCGTGTTAAATAAGCGACTAAAACAAGCTAAAATCTCGATTTTTTACATTCAAACCACCAATTTTGATAATTCCTATCAATAAAATTGGTGGGTACCCGGCAATTCAACATATTGTGATGGCACAGATGATAGACGAACATCGATCTATTCGTTACCACGTGAATTTATAAATTGGGAGGTCTTGAGCTTTCTTGGGGTAAACAGACCGCTCAAGCAATAATAAAAAACACAATTGTGAGGAACCATGAATAAAATAATTAAAACAACATTGTTTGCGACTGCCGTGTCGCTTGCATCAGTAAGTTCGCACGCTGATACAGCCGATGGCACGGCACTTTTAAACAAATCATGGGATGAAATTAAAACCATCGCCAAAGGCGGCGAGGTAAACTGGTTTATGTGGGGCGGCTCCGATAGCATCAACCAATATGTTTCTGAATATATCGGCGGCATCTTAAAGGATGAATATGATATCACACTCAACCGCGTCGGCATTAGTGACACTGCAGAAGTGGTCAACATTGTACTCGGCGAAAAAGAAGCCGGCGTGATGGATAAAGGCACCGTGGACATGATTTGGATCAACGGTGAAAACTTCCGTACGATGAAACAGGGTAATCTTGCCTATTGTGGCTATACTAATTTACTACCAAACAATGCGCTGGTGAACTGGGACAACCCATCGATCGCCAATGATTTTGGTGTGCCCGTTGATGGGTGCGAAGTCCCTTGGTCAAAAACACAATTCTCATTCACTCACAACACAGCAACTGTTGAAAACCCGCCTCGTTCAATTGGAGAATTAATTGAATGGGTTAAAGCGAATCCGGGTCAATTTACATATCCTGCACCACCTGATTTTAACGGCGCGGTTTTCGTCCGTCATGTATTTTATCATGCTGCCGGCGGCGTTGAGAACCTTTTGGGTGAATTTGACCAAGCTAAATATGATGAGGCCTCAGCCAAGACATGGAAGATTCTCAATGATCTTGAGCCTTATCTCTGGCGCGAGGGAAAAACCTATCCAAAAACAATTGCAGCTCATGAGCAGCTTTATGCAAATTCAGAAATCGCACTCACATTTAACTACGAGCCAGCTGGCGTCGGCATTAAAATTGAAAATGGTACATTCCCACCAACAAGCCAAGGCTATGGTTTAACAGACGGAACAATTGGCAACACTAATTATACGATCATCCCGTTCAATTCGCCAAACAAAGCCGCTGCACTTGTTTTGCAGAATGTCCTTTTGTCAGGAAAAGCACAGCTTGAAAAAGCCCAGCCTGATGTATGGGGTGCAGCGCCAGCGATTGAGATTAATCGTACTGCTGACGACATTAAAGCCAGCTTTGCAAAGATCGAACGTCATCCAAAAGTGGCGCCAGCTGAAGAGCTTGCAAAAAACGCTTTACCAGAACTTCAAGCCTCATGGATTTCAGCAATCGAAAAAGGCTGGATTGAAAATGTAGGGCGATAAGTAAACACAATTCCCGCAGTTAAACTTAGCTGCGGGATCAATCTCCAGCTATCACCTGTCGTGTATCATTCAAGACGCCTGTTAACGCAGAGATTTCTGGGGTAAAGTCAGCTTAATGTCAGACCGTTCAAAAATAATTTTACTATTGTTTCCAGCAATGCTTGTCATTGTCACATTATTCTTTGGCGGGCTAATTATCGGCCTGATGCGCAGCTTTAACTACATGCCGATTATTGGACTTACAGAGCCCAATTTCAAAGCTTATTTTTCTATATTTTCTGATATTGAGTTTTATCACTCATTCTTACTCACATTTCATATCGCCTTCACTTCAACGGTGATTTCGTCAATCCTTGCAATTGGCGCAGCACTTCTACTAAGACGAAGCTTTGCCGGAAAATTTATTGTCAACTTCTTGTTCCAACTCAATCTTACTATCCCTCATTTGGTTGGCGCGATCGGTATGCTTTATTTATTCTCTCAGTCAGGAAGCTTTGCGCGGCTAGCAGCTGAATGGCAAATCATTTCTCGACCAAGTGATTTTCCGGCGCTGATATTCGATCCATATGCAATCGGTATCATCATGCAATATGTCTGGAAGGAAGTGCCCTTTATTGGCGTGATCGTGCTGGCCAATATGCAGTCAATAGGGGAAGATTATGAAAGCGTTGCTCGCTCACTTGGCGCAAATAAATGGCAGTCCTTTCGCCATGTCTTATTACCTATGATTTTTCCGGGCGTTTTATCGGCATCAATCATTGTCTTTGCCTTTACATTTGGCGCTTATGAAATCCCAGCATTGTTGGGTGCAAACTATCCTGCAGCTTTGCCAGTGCTCGCATATCAAAAATATACAAATGTTGATTTAGCCGCACGTCCTGAAGCCATGGCAATGGCAGTTATCATTGCAATTTTATGCGCAATTTTAATTTGGATATATATTAGATATTGCCGGCAACGAATTCGGGGGCGCGCGTGAGAAATAGTAAAAACACCCCTCTTCAAAATCTACGAGTTCTAGCAGGTATCGTGCTGATTACCTGGCTGGTACTCCCACTAATCCCATTGGCAATCTGGTCGTTTGCAAAAGGCTGGTATTTTCCAGATCTCCTACCAAAACGCTGGACACTTAATGCCTGGGAATACACGTTCTCTGATACAGCCGGCGTTTTGGACAGCCTTTGGGTCACAATTTGGATTTCACTTGCTGCGACAGCATTATCAATTTTGGTAGGTGTACCGGCAGGCCGCGCATTGGGGATGTATAAATTTAAAGGCAAGGAACTGGTTGAACTTATGATCTTAGCGCCGGTAATTGTACCCGGCATCGCGGTGATCCTTGGCATCCACTCTATCTTTATATTCTTAGGCTTAAACAACACAATCACTGGCGTTGTGCTTGTTCATCTAATACCGACATTACCCTATATGACGCTGGTAATGTCGGGCATATTTGCAAATTATGACCCCGCATTTGAAGATCAAGCACGCAGCTTAGGTGCGTCACCAATTAAAACTTTTTGGTATGTCACATTACCCGCAATCATGCCCGGAATTATCGTTGGCGGGTTATTTGCGTTTTTAGTGTCATGGAGCCAGTATATATTAACACTGTTGATCGGGGGCGGGCGCATCATAACGTTACCACTGCTATTATTTAATTTTGCAACATCTGGACGTAATGACATCACTGGTGCCATTGGAATGATATATATTCTCCCTGGCATTATTGTTTTGTTACTCACTGCCAAACATCTTTCTGGCCGCAGTGGAGCAGTTGGAGGCTTTGGTCAAATTTGACACATGTTTCAATCAAAAACCTCTCTAAAACTTATAAAGGTTCCAACACACCAGCTTTGGATGATCTTTCATTAGAAATCCCATCAGGTGAACTCACAGCGCTTCTGGGACCATCAGGTTGTGGTAAAACCACAACGATGAAAATGATTGCAGGCCTTTTAGAACCAACCTCAGGCGACATTACATTTGATGGGCGATCCGTCTTAAACGACAAACCCGAAAACCGCGGTGCGGTGATGGTATTTCAAAACTATCTGCTGTTTCCGTATATGAGCGTTGCCGACAATATTGGTTTTGGTTTGAAAATGCGTAAAACTGCCCCTGAGCAAATAAAAACCCGCGTCAATGACATGCTTGAATTGGTTAAACTTCCCGATCTCGGAACTAGAAAGCCAAGTGAGCTATCAGGTGGACAGCAACAACGTGTTGCCCTAGCTCGGGCGCTCATTATCCAACCACAAGTTCTGTTACTGGATGAACCTTTATCTAATCTCGATGCACATTTACGATTTGAGATGCGAGATCTTATTCGCTCACTTCAGCAAGAGATGAATATCACCACAATATTTGTCACCCACGACCAAGAAGAAGCTGTTGTATTGGCCGATAAAATTGCGCTCATTTTAAACGGAAAAATGAAGCAATACGATACACCACAATCTTTTTACAAATCCCCAATTGACGAAGCAACTGCTCGATTTTTCGGGTGCCATAATTTCATCAAAGGGTCGCTAAAAGGTGGAATATTTGAATGCGCGCTTGGGAAACTTACCGTTTCAACAGCATTAAAAAACGGCGATGGCGCACTAACAATCCGCCCCGAAAATATAAAAATCTCTCAAGATGGATCGCAAGGCAATACATTTACAGCCTCAGTTTCAAACATCGTTTATATGGGTACACAAACTCGACTTAAGCTAAAACTGGGTGGATCTGATTTGGAAGCAATTGTTAATCCAAACGAAGCCGAAAATTTGCAAATTGGCGATGAAATTCCCATCCATCTCCCACCGGATGCGATTTGGAAAATTTAGGCAATTTTATACGCCTAGATAACGATCTTTTATCTCATCTGAGAGCTTGTCTATACCACCGCTCCAAACCGTCTCACCGCGTGCAAGAACCACAGCATGGTCAGCAATCTGTGATAATTCTTTCAACGATTTATCGACCACTAAAATCGATAGATTTTCACCAGACTTTAGCGTCTTAATCGCAGCCCAAATTTCCTGACGTATAATGGGTGCCAAACCTTCCGTGGCTTCGTCTAAAATTAATAGCTTTGGATTGGTCATTAAAGCGCGCCCTATGGCAAGCATCTGCTGCTCCCCACCTGACAAGGTTGAAGCGATTTGCAACCTGCGTTCCGCTAATCGTGGAAACAACTTCGTCACACGATCAAAATTCCAACTGCCAGAACGCGCAGCAACCATTAAATTTTGCTCCACATTGAGATTGGAAAAACAACGTCGCCCTTCCGGCACAAGACCGATACCAAGTTTAATTGCTTCATGCGTCGGCAGATGTGTCAGATCATTGCGCCCAAAATAGATGGAACCGCTGCGATAAGGTAGCATGCGGCAGATGGATTTAATGGTCGTCGATTTACCAACCCCATTACGTCCCAAAAGCGCAGTTACACCACCCTCTTGCACAGTTAAATTCACCCCAAAGAGCGCTTGTGTAACACCATATGATGCGGTGAGGTTTTCAACATTAAGAAGCGCCATTAAAGGTCATCCTCTTCACCAAGATATGCGTGACGGACTTCTTTTTTGTTGCGAATATCCTCCACACTTCCTGTTGCAATCAACTTACCATAGACTAGAACACTGATGCGGTCAGCAAGCGCAAAAACAGCATCCATATCATGTTCAACCAAAAGAATTGGTGCCTCATGTTTCAACTCGCTCAACAATGATGTCAGCTCACTAGCACCTTCATTGCCAAGTCCGGCCATCGGTTCATCTAACAAAAATACTTTTGGTCTAAGTGCCAGTGCCATTGCAAGCTCAAGTCGGCGACGTTCCCCGTGCGAAAGTTCAGAAGCAGGTATCGACAATCGATTTTCCAACCGCACTCGACGAGCATGGTCTTTCACTTCATCAACCAATTGCCTCTTCTTATGTGCATTCGAAAACAAATTAAATCCCAGTTGCTCGCGCCCAAGCAAAGCAAGCAATATATTATCTTCAACCGTATATAATGGTATAACAGCAGATACCTGAAAACTGCGTCCCAAACCAAGCCGCACCCTCTGGGCAACATCGAGGGATGTCATATCCACTCCATCAAGTTCAATGGCCCCATGGTCTGGTCGAATACTACCAGCAACTTGGCCAATGATTGTTGATTTTCCTGCGCCATTTGGCCCGATTAGGGCATGAATTTCGCCCTTATTGACACTAAGGGAGACATCTTGGCTTGCATGCACAGCGCCAAAACTCTTGGAAATATGATTGATGTTTAGTACAGCGCTAGGCATTGTTCACGCCCTTTTTCTTTATCAAAACACCTGCAATTCCACCTTTGGCAAACAGCACAATCATCAACAATAAAAAACCCAAATAAATGTGCCAAAACTCACTCAAACCGCCAAGGATTTCTTCCAATGCTACAAATACTATTGCGCCAAGAACTGGGCCGATTAAACGCGCCACGCCGCCCAAAATGACGAATATCATGATCTCTCCAGAAATGGTCCAGGAGAACATTGAGGGGCTAACATAGCGATTAAGATCGGCAAATAACGCACCCGCGAGCGCAGTGATCATACCGGAAATTACAAATGCGATGAGCTTTAAACGTTTCGAAGAGATACCAACTGTTTCCACCCGTGCAGGAGAAAAACGTACAGCATTAAGCGCCAGACCAAACGGCGATTTATTCAGAGTTCTAACGACAAGCAAACAAATTGTTAGCAGTGCAAAACTTAGTAAGAAGAATGAAGCAGGATCGAGGGTATTAACCCCTGGGAACCCACCGCGGACATAGATAGACATGCCATCTTCGCCGCCATAAGCACTCCAAGAAATAGCGAAATAATAAAACATCTGCCCAAAAGCGAGCGTAATCATAATGAAATAAGCGCCATCAGTACGTAGGCAAAGTGAACCAACAACGAAAGCAGCTACCCCACCAATAACTATCGCTAAGGGCCAGGTGATGAGCATTTGCTGTGTGCCCTCAATTAATAACCAGCCGTCATAAATTGGCATATAATTTTGCGCATGTGTTGCAAGAATTCCGACAACGTAACCACCGATACCAAAATAGGCTGCATGACCAAAACTGATCATACCACCATTACCAAGTGCCAGATTTAGCCCAATGCCGGCAAGCGCGAAAATTGCTGCACGCGTTGCAAGCGTCACCCAATAGGTCTCACCAATTGCATTGGCAAAAAGCGCGAAACCCAACAAAACAACCCACACCACAATTGTTAGGTGCCGTTCAATCATCATGTGGCACCTCCCATGAGACCCTTAGGTCGTATGAGCAAGACCATCGCCATTAAAATATAGATTATCATTGAGGATAATATGGCGCCAATGTCTTGCGAGCCAAATAAAGCGATACTCCATATTGGCAATAAATATGCACCTAATGTCTGCACAAGACCAATCAAGATCGCACCGACCAATGCACCCTGAATGGAACCAATACCACCAACCACAATCACCACAAATGCTGTGATTAATACAGGCTCACCCATACCAACTTCTACAGACTGCAATGTACCCACAAGCGCACCTGCTAGCCCAGCTAGTCCGGCACCAACGGCAAATACGAGCGTATATAAGAATGATATATTCACCCCAAGCGCTGAAATCATTTCCCGATCTGATTCACCTGCCTGTATCTGAATACCAATGCGCGTACGGGTGATTAATAGATAAAGACCAGATGCAATGAGCAAACCAATGCCAATCAACACCAACCGAAACAGCGAGTATTCAATCCCAAAAGGAAGAGACACTGGCCCAGACAACATGTCTGGAATATTTAAATAAAGCGGAAATGATCCAAAAATCATCCGAGTACCTTCGGAAAAAATCAATATCAATGCGAAGGTGGCAAGCACCTGGTCAAGATGATCCCGCTGATATAACCGCCGAATTACCAAGAGTTCGACCAACACCCCAGCCAATGCTGCAGCACATGCACTTGCAATTAATGCAAGCATATATGAGCCGGTTTGGTTTGCTACAAACGCTGCGGCGAACGCACCCACCATGAACAATGATCCATGAGCTAGATTGATTAACCCCATCACACCAAAGACCAGCGTTAGGCCAGCCGCCATTAAAAACAGCATTACCCCAAGCTGAAGTCCGTTTAATATCTGTTCGATTAAGAGTGAGGTCATGAAAAGTGATCTGTTAACAACCCGTATTGAGTTACGGTAAGTGTAGGTTATATGAGTTCATTGCAGCATTGATATACGACAATAAGATTTAAGTCTCTAGTCTTTCGCATAGGTCAATGATGCCCATAGCGTCTCCCAAACAGCGCCTTGTTCATTACCTTGGGCAGCCTGTCTAATCTGCACGGTATCAACGAGATAAGAATGACCACTTTCGATCGGCAAGAGCGCAACACCTTGATCATCAGTTCTGTGCAAGGTCACCTCGACGTCTCCTGAAGGCTGCTTATCAAATAGTTCGATCTGAACACCAACCAATATCTCACCTTGATAGAGAGCTTTAATTGGCATGCCATTTGATGTGTCATCTCGATATGGATTGGCCAACGCCACTAACTCAATCTCAAGCCCTACCTGGCGATCAATGCCTTGTGCATGTCCGACGCCCACCAAGGATTTGGCAAATCGGCGGTAAATCTCTTTAAAACCAGTTTCCGGAAATCCAAGTGCTAAATGCTTTTCTTTATCAAGGTCAAAATCTTTGTGATTGATGAACTTTTGGAACTTCTCCCATTCAGAATAAGACAGCGAGTTTGATTTTGATTCAACGATCAAGATTGCCAAGCCCTCTTCTTCAATCTGCGTTGATATTGCCGGGCGCTGACCTAAATCTCCGTCAATCATCAGTTGAGATTGTCCAACAAACATGTCAAACTTCTCATAACGATCACGAATATAAGAATAGGAACTTCCCTTAAAATTTTGGCCATTGCGAAGATCTGCTACGACGATATCCGATGCGGCGATCGTATAGTCTTTTGGCTCGATCCAAAATTCATGCGCTGTCACCGAGGTAACGTTTAAAACCACTAAGAGACTTAAAAACCGAGCATAAATCATGAACTTCTCCGATACCAAGGCCAGTATAATCACTACTGCGCACCTCTTGATACTGTCAACTCTTCTTGCTGTGTGCACAGCTTGGATCAAGCCAGCGGTCTCGCATGAATTGCAGCCAGCTATTGCCAATTTCACAATATCGGAAAAGTCTGTAAACGGAACGCTCGAATTGTCTTTGGAACCCTTGATTTCGGGGATGGATTTGAGCGAGCTTGAGAACACTGATGATGCACCAGAGGCTGGGCAATATGACACACTTCGCGCGTTATCGCCCGAAGACCTTAAGTCAAAATTTGACGAAGTCTGGCCAGACATCAAATCGAAATTTCTACTTAATTCAGGAACAAATCCTCTCGATATTACAATTGATGAAATCATTATCCCAGACGTCGGCGACATTGAATTAAGCCGCTCGTCAACACTTCAGATTTCTGCTGACTTACCAGATGATGGTTCAGATATCTCCTTTGGCTGGAATGCAGAGCTGGGTGAAATTATTGTTCGGCAAATCAATAATGATGGGGAAGTTGGTTATGCCAAGCTTCTGGCATCGGGCAGCATTTCTGATCCTATGCCGCGCTCAGGCATGGTTGAGGTAAACTGGCTAGATAATTTCCTCAATTATATTGTGATCGGTTTTGAGCACATTATTCCAAAAGGGCTCGATCATATCCTGTTTGTTTTGGGACTGTTTTTCTTTTCGCTGAAAATGAAACCACTCATTTTGCAAATCACTGCTTTTACGCTTGCCCATACCGTAACGCTTGCCCTGGCAACATTGGGGTTGGTGTCAGTTCCAGCTTCCGTTGTTGAACCGCTCATTGCGTTATCCATTGCCTTTGTTGCTTTGGAAAATGTTAAAGGCGGAAAAATAGGTCTTCGTCGAACGGCCATCATTTTCGCATTCGGCCTTTTACACGGTCTTGGCTTTGCATATGTCTTGGGCGATGTTGGCCTTCAACCATCTCAATTTGTTTCAAGCCTCATCGCCTTTAACATCGGTGTAGAAATCGGCCAACTCAGTGTTATAGCGATTGCTTATGTTGTCCTTGGCCTGACCTTTGGCAAAAAACCGTGGTACCGCTCATATATCGCGATACCAGCATCGGTCCTGATTGCAGCAGTTGGGATTTATTGGACCATCGAACGGGTATTTTTTTAGAGATTTCATGAATATTTTTTCATAACGCACTATATTTGTTATCGATAACTATTTATAAGTCATCATGAGATTAAGTCGCAAGACTACAATAGACTAGGGAGAAAAACATGAGCAAAATTGCACTTATCACAGGTGGAGGTTCTGGTATCGGACTGGCATGCGCAAAAACACTGGCTGAGAATGGTTACCAAACGATCTTAACAGGCCGCCGCTTGTCAGCACTTGAAGATGCGTGCAATGCCATTGGTGAACAAAGCTCAGCCATTGCCTGCGATGTCACATCTCCAGACGATGTTGAAGCGCTTTACGAAAAGATCGAAAAGGACTACGGCAGATTGGATGTTTTGTTCAATAATGCAGGCAATAATGTCACCGCAGCACCAATTGGCGATGTTCCGGTTGAAGATTTCATAAAGGTGATCAATGTCAATTTGATCGGCGCATTCACAATGGCGCGCGGCGCATTTAATCTCATGCGCAAGCAAGACCCGCAAGGTGGTCGAATTATCAATAATGGCTCGATCTCCGCGTCGCTACCGCGCCCTGGATCTGCTCCTTACACATCATCCAAACATGCAATCACTGGTCTCACGCGCTCTATCTCACTTGACGGGCGCCCTTATAATATTGCTTGCGGACAAATTGATATTGGTAATGCAGCATCTGACATGACGGCAAAAATGAGCGGCGGCGTTCCACAAGCTGATCTATCAATTAAACCTGAGCCAGTTATGGATGTGCAACATGTGGCAGATTCTGTTTTGCACATGTCAAACCTACCATTAAGCGCCAATGTTCAGTTCATGACGGTGATGGCGACAACCATGCCATTTATTGGTCGCGGCTAACTGCAATCTTTATAGTTAGTTAAATTTGATTAAGCGCTTTGGCGCTTGATCAAAATTGGTTCCGTTTTCACAATTTTAGCGGATTTTGTATCACCATCATCGGATAGCAATTCAATTATTTTTTCAGCAGCAAATTTACCGATTTGCGCTGCACCCACATCAATCGTTGTAATTGATGGATTTAAGAACTGCCCGAGTTCATATGCGCCGAACCCGCCAATCTTAACGTCGTTTGGTACATTCATACCCATGCGCTGACATTCGGTAATGGCGCCAAATGCGATCAGATCCGAAACACACATCACAGCTTCTGTATCTGGCCATTCTTTCATGATAGAGCGAATGCCACTCGCACCCGGCTCCATAGAAAATGGCGCCAACTCCTGAAAAGAAACACGCTCACTTGCAAGCCCGTGCTTTTCCATCGTGTTGCAAAAACCAAGATAACGATCACGACCACGGCTATCGCGTGAATTATCGCCCCCAATGAAACCGATCTTTTTGTGACCTTGCGCAATGAAATGCTCAAACATCAACTCAGAGGCTTGCAAGTTTGAAAACCCAACAACGTGATCAATGGGTTTTTCAGGCACGTCCCATGTTTCAATTACTGGGATACCTGAATTTTCTAAAAGCAACCGACATCGATCTGTATGCATCCCACCGGTGACGACAATCGCTTCGGGGCGCTTTTTTAAAAGCTGCTCGACTAGCTGCTCTTCGCGATCCACATGGTAATTTGTATAGCCCAAGAGAACTTGCAAATCCTGCTCGGCCAGACCATCTGAAAACGCTTTGACCGTATCTGCAAAGTTGCCATTGTTAATGGATGGAATGGTAATTGCGACAAAACCGGATTTACCGGATGAGAATTCGGATGCTCTGGTATCAAGAACATAACCTAATTCGTCCGCCGCTTTTTGAATTTTCTCACGCGTCGATTTACTCACCGATGTATCAGGTTTAAGAGCACGAGAAACAGTCATGCTGGATACACCAGCCAGGGTCGCCACATCAGCCATAGTGGGCAGCTTTGTTTTGTTTCTCAATTTAAAGCTCCATCTCTGTTGAGCGAAAACTAATCCGCCTTAAGGACGTTTCTATCCGGTCCTTTAAAATATTCCATCAACACAGGCAAATCTTCTTCGCCCAATCCGGCCGCTGTCAGCATTTTATATATTTCCATACAGGCTGCGGTGATCGGCATAGAGGTATTCGTTGAAATTGATAAATCCTGCGCAAATTTTAGATCTTTGATCATATTGGCAAGTCTGCCTTGGCGTGTGTAGTCCTTATTTGCATAACGCGGCATAAATTCTTGCAAGATTGCACTATCTGCACGACCACCTGCCAATGCACCAGGAATTTTCGACGCATCAACACCAGCATCAAGCGCCAATTGAGTAGCTTCCGCCACAGCGACAAAATTTAACCCACACAGAACCTGGTTGATAATTTTCGTGGTTTGTCCGGCACCGCTCGGCCCCATATGGGTCATATTAGATGCAAGCAGCTTTAAACATTCCATTGCTCGAGACACATATGTGTCTTCACCGCCAATCATTAAGGTCAATTCACCGATCAGAGCCTTTGGCGCACCACCGGATAATGGCGCATCGACCCAACCGATATTATGCTTTAAGGCTTTCGCGGCAAATTCTTTTGTTTCTTCAGGTCCAACCGATGACATATCAATAAAGATCGTATCCGAATTTGCACCAGAAGCTGCACCACCTTCGCCAAAGGCGGCAATATCGACAATGCGCGATGCGTTTAAACTGAAGATCACAAAATCAGCATCTGATGCTGCGTTCCCGGCAGATGAAGCAGCGCTCGCACCCTTATCGACAAGCTCCTGAACCCGAACTTGATCCAAATCAAAAACTGAAAGCGCGCAACCAACTTCTAATAGCCGCGTTCCGATAGCGCCACCCATAGCGCCTGCACCGATTAATCCTACTTTAAACACTGTCAGACACCTTTATGTTTGAGCTTTAATTTTCGAAATAATATCGGAAACAATTTCATCCGTTGAGCCACTGATATCCACCACAATTGACTGTTCCCGCTCGATCAATGGTTCAAGCGTTGCAAACTGACTTTTCAGCAAACTCAATGGCATAAAATGCCCACCACGTTTGGCCATGCGATCTGCGATGAGTTCTTGCGAACCGGACAAATGAATAAATGTCACCCGTTCGCCAGCCTCTTGTTCAATCAAATCACGATAGGCAAGTTTTAACGCCGAACATCCGGCAAAAATTATACCTTCCGCGCTGGCCATTTCCTGACCTATAATTTTCAACCACGGCCAGCGATCCTCATCGGTTAAAGGCGTGCCATCACTCATCTTTGCAATATTGCTTTCAGGGTGAAAACCATCACCTTCAAGATAAGTCCCGCCAAGCTGGTCAGCGAGTGCATTTCCTATGGTAGATTTGCCGCAACCGGCAACACCCATAACAATGTAAAGTCTTTTGTTTTGATATGACATATCAAACTATTACAGACTTGCTGTGATTCCGCCATCCACATAAAGCGTATGACCATTTACAAAACTGGATCCTGCAGAGCTTAAGAAAATACAGGCGCCAACCAGTTCTTCAACATTTCCCCATCGCCCTGCAGGAGTTCTTTTCTCAAGCCATGCGCTGAATTCTGGATCAGCAACCAGCGCAGCATTGAGAGGAGTATCGAAATATCCGGGTGCTATTGCGTTACACTGAAGGCCATATTTCGCCCAGTCTGTCGCCATGCCTTTTGTCAAATTGCCCACCGCACCTTTTGTTGCTGTATAAGGCGCAATGCCTGGTCGCGCCAATGCGGTTTGCACTGATGCGATATTAATGATTTTACCTGCTTTACGTTCGATCATGTGGCGAGCTACAGCCTGACCTACACTGAACACTGACGCAATATTAGTTGATAGTAACTTTTCAAACATATCCGCTGGGAAATCTTCAAGCGGCGTGCGGTGCTGCATGCCAGCATTATTGACCAAAATATCGATCGCTCCTTGCTCTTTTTCAAACTGATCCACAGCTGCTTTAACCGCTTCATGGTCGGTCGCATCAAAGGCCAGTTCATGCACTGTTGCACCGATCGTTTTAAGCTCCGCGGCCGCCTTCGCAAGCTTGCTTTCATCACGTCCATTGAGCACAATTGCCGCGCCCGCTGCCGCTAATCCTTTTGCCAGCGCAAAGCCAATTCCCTGCGATGATCCGGTAATCAATGCAGTTTTTCCTTTAAGGTCAAAGAGGGCGTGTGTCATTTATTCACTTTCAATTTTTAACTGGACAGGTATTGGTTCGGTGTATAAATGTTATCGATATCAAAAGCAAGCCAATTTAGGATTATTGAATGTCAAAAGTAGAAATTTTACAGATGGGCCCCTATTCGGAACGGGATGAAAAGATGCTCGAAGGTGCATTTACTGTTCACCGATATTTTGACCAAAAAGATAAGGCTGGCTTTTTAAAAGATCATGCAGATTCAATCAAAGCCATCGCCACACGCGGCGACTTGGGAGCTGATAAAGCGCTGATTGATTCTTTGCCAAACTTAGAAGTCATCAGCATTTATGGCGTCGGATATGATGCGGTTGATATTGATGCCGCCAAAGAGCGCGGCGTTCACGTCACCAATACCCCTGATGTTTTAACCAAAGATGTTGCTGACCTTGCGGTTGCCATGATGTTAGCGCTCGGGCGACGCGTCAATGAAGCGGCCGATTGGTCAAGAGGCGATTGGGCTAAAAAAGGCATGTTCCCGCTCACAAGACGCGTTCATGGTAAACGCGCTGGCGTGCTCGGTCTTGGACGCATCGGCTATGAGATTGCCAGACGCCTGCAAGGTTTTGACATGGAAATCAGCTATAGCGCACGTGCAGCGCATGAGCTGAAAGAAAACTGGAAGTTTATCGCAGACCCGGTGGAACTTGCTAAAAATTCGGACGTGCTATTTGTCTCGCTTGCAGCATCCAAACAGACCCATCACATCGTCAATAAAGACGTTATGGATGCTTTAGGGCCCGATGGCATGGTGATCAATATTTCACGCGCATCGAACATTGATGAAATCGCACTCTTAGACGCGCTTGAAGCCAAAACACTCGGCTCAGCTGCGCTTGATGTGTTCGAAGGCGAACCGGATATTAATCCACGTTTTCTAGAGCTTGATAATGTGCTCTTACAGCCCCATCATGGGTCCGGCACAGTGGAAACACGCGAAGCCATGGGCGATTTGGTTTTTGAAAACCTCAAAGCTCATTTCGATGGCAAAGAACTGCCAACACCCGTTGTGTAATTTATAGGATTTATTATGCGTTCAATCGTTATTCACAAAGCCAAAGACCTTCGCATTGAAGAGACAGATGTGAAGGCACCCAAAGCTGGAGAAGTCCTCGTGCGCATCGCGACCGGCGGTATCTGCGGCTCGGATTTGCACTATTATAATCACGGTGGCTTTGGCACCATTAAAGTCAAAGAGCCAATGATTTTGGGTCATGAAGTGTCTGGCTACATCGAAGAGGTGGGCCCGGAAGTAACCGATCTTTCTGTAGGTGATCTCATCGCGCTTTCACCCTCCCGTCCGTGCAACAAGTGCCAATATTGTTTGGAAGGTAAACAAAACCATTGCGAAAATATGAGGTTTTATGGCTCAGCCATGCCTTTCCCGCATATTCAAGGTGCGTTCCGCGAGATGATCGTTGCCGATGCATCTCAATGCGTTAAAGCCGACGGACTAACATCGGGTGAAGCGGCGATGGCCGAGCCTTTGTCAGTCTGCTTACATGCAACTCGCCGCGCTGGTGATATGCTGGGTAAAAAAGTTCTGATCACTGGCTCGGGTCCAATTGGCACATTAAGCGTATTGGCAGCGCGTGCTGCCGGAGCTGCAGAAATTGTTGTGACAGATCTTGAAGATCAGGCACTGTCATTTGCGACTAAAGTTGGTGCGAATAAAACTATTAACATGATGACGCAAGCGAGTGAGCTTGATGTTTATAAGGAAGGCAAAGGCTATTTCGATGTGCTCTTTGAATGTTCAGGCGCAGCACCTGCACTTGCAGCAGGCATATCGGTTATGCGCCCACGCGGCATTGTCATGCAGCTCGGTTTAGGTGGTGACATGTCCATCCCTATGCAGGCGCTTACAGCCAAAGAATTGGATTTACGTGGTTCATTCCGCTTCCATGAAGAATTTGCCATGTCTGTCAAACTCATGCAGCAAGGTCAGATCAACGTCAAACCACTTATTTCACACACGGTGAAATTGGATGATGCGATCTCCGGCTTTGAGATTGCAGGCGACCGCAAACAAGCCATGAAGGCGCAAATCGAATTCTCCTAAGGCTCAGTCAAATTTAAAATTCGACATCCGCGCCCACAGCTTCCAACGCTGCCATTGCAACGGCTATATCTTGTTCAGGTGAACCAGAGCCGATGCCAATACCTCCAACACAAATACCATCCTTAATAATCGGCAGGCCACCACCCAGGCCTGTCACATTCCCCCCGGTGGCTGCGCCGATCGCTGGGCGGACAGCTTCAGGAATATTTGAGCTCGGTGCACGGATAGAGGCCGCCGTTAAGGCTTTCGACATAGCGCTCTTGCGGCTCAAAAATTTGGCACCAGTCATGCGAATTTCAGCGAGAAGTTCACCACTTGCATCGACAATGACAATACATTGCGGTTGGTTAATTTCTTCCGCTTTGTTTACTGCAGCTTGTAACATCGATAAGCTTGCTGCGTGCGTTAATAAAAGGCTTGTTTGAAAATTCATGTGGGAATTCCACTTGCTGTTTACGAAATATATGTTATCGATATCAAAAAAACATGCGGAGATAAATAGATGTCTTTCTTTGAAGCAGCAGATCCTGTCTTTTCCACTTATGTATTGGGAAATGCACCATTAAAACAGCTCGCCACAGGGTTTGATTGGGTGGAAGGTCCAGTTTGGTTTGGTGACGCAAATTGTTTGCTGTTCTCAGATATCCCGAACAATCGCATCATGCGCTGGAGCCCGGATACTGGTATCAGCATTTATCGTGAGCCGGCTAATTTCACCAATGGTCACACACGCGATTTGCAAGGTCGTCTCGTCTCCTGCGAACACGGCACACGCCGGGTTACCCGCACAGAGCATGATGGCACGATCACAGTGATCGCAGATAGTTATGAAGGTAAACGCCTTAATTCTCCCAATGATGTTGTGGTGAAATCTGATGGTTCAATTTGGTTCTCAGATCCCCATTACGGCATTATGACCAATTATGAAGGCCATAAATCCGAGCAAGAACTTCCCTGTCAGGTCTATCGAGTAGATCCAGAAACAGCTGCGATAAATGCAGTTGTCACTGACCTTGATTGTCCCAATGGTTTGGCATTCTCAAAAGATGAGAAAACACTTTATGTCGCTGATACCGGTAAGATTTTTGATGAGAATGCCAATCGCCTTATCCGATCTTATGATGTAGATGATCAAGCAGTTTCAGGCGGCAAAGACTTTCACACGGTTTCTGCAGGCTGTGCGGATGGTTTCCGCTTAGATGAAGACGGCAATATCTGGACATCAGCTGGTGACGGCGTTCACTGCATTAGCCCCGAAGGTAAATTCCTGGGCAAAATATTGGTCCCAGAAACAGTTTCTAATATCTGTTTTGGTGGTCGCGCAAAACATCAATTGTTTATCACCGCAACAACAAGTCTTTACGCGATCAAACTCAATCGCAGCGGCATTCAAAAACCCTAGCAGACTTCAATATTATACAGTCTCACACCTAAACAGTCTCACCGGGGATCAAGCGTGTTTCAACAACATTGACATCCTTGGTAGGTTCGTTGCGGATGCGTGCCACAAGTGCCTCAGCTGCGGATTTACCAAGCGTCTCGGTCGCAACCGTTGTTGTGGTCAGTTTACGCGGTAAAACAGATGTGACCTCCATACCGCCCCAACCGGCAATCGCAATATCACTTGGGATCTCAATGCCATGCTTTTGGCAATAGAACATGCCGCCAACCGCCATGGTGTCATCTTGATAATAAATTGCGTCTATGTCGCTGGTTCTATTCAGCACATTTTCAGTACCGTAATAGCCAGGGTAAAATCCCGCATGATCCACCAGTATTTCTTTTGACACCAATTGCAGTGAGCTGTCATTCAGCGCGGCTTCAAATCCATCGAGCCGGATAAGGTTGGTGCTGCCTTCATTCCGGTTTGCACCGATATAAGCGATCTTGCGATAGCCTTTGGAGAGCATAAACCGACCCATCTCATAACCACAATCATAATGATTAAACCCAACAGATATATCCAAAGGGCTGGTGTTGAGGTTCCACATTTCAACAATTGGGATTGCTTGCGCTTTTAAAATCTCGATGGTGGCAGGCGTATGTTTGCGCCCGCTTAAAATCACACCGGCAGGTCTCCATGCGAGAATAGCACGCAGCCATTCTTCTTCGGTTTCTGGTGAACGCTCATGTGCACCAATCATCGTCTGATAGCCATATTTTAAAAAAGTTCGGTCAATTGAGTCCAGAACAGGCCCATACAATCCGCTTGTTAAACTAGGAACCGAAACACCAATTAAAGTCGATGTATCAAATGAACCAAAGGCTGCGGCAATGCGGTTCGGCACATAGCCCAGCCGTTCCACTTGCAACATGACCTTCGCTTTTGTTTCTTCGGTAAAACCGCTGGCATTTCGCAACACCCGCGATGCAGTCATCTTTGATACACCTGCTGCCTGCGCGACTTCGCTCAGAGTCGCACCACCTTTTTTACTCGATTTTTTCGCCATTACCGCTTCTGTCTACAAATTTAAGTGATCGATAACATTTTGCTTGACTTTCTAAACATATGCAAGACATTATAGAGATACGTTACCGGTAACCTAACAATTTCGAGTCATTTTATCGGTGAAAGGGAGGAAGTTTTATGCCGAAGTCCACACAGGATGGCTTGTTTTTCGATGACATTGTCAAGTCATTTGGAGGAACGCTCGCACTGCGCGGAGTATCACTGCACGTCGCGCGCGGTGAAATTGTTGCGCTTTTAGGTGAAAATGGGGCTGGTAAATCTACTCTAATTAAAGTTCTTGGTGGCATTCACCAACCTGATCAAGGCCAAGTCTCGATCGATGGCATACATTACACACACTCTCCCTCGCGATTGGATGAGCGACAGGCTGTGGCATTCATTCACCAGGACTTGGGTCTTGTCGAATGGATGACCATTGCGGAAAATATGGCGCTGTCCCAAGGATACGCAAAAAAGATGGGGTTCATCGACTGGAAGTCTGCGGAAGAAAACGCAAAAATCGCACTTAAAAAAGTTGATTGCGATTTTGATCCGACAACGCGAATCTCCGATTTAAGCCGTACAGAAAAATCACTTGTTGCCATTGCACGCGCACTGGCCGTTGAGTGTGATTTTCTTGTGTTGGACGAACCAACGGCCAGCCTCCCTGCGGACGAAGTGGAACGATTGTTCAATGCGCTTCGTCCGCTAAAGGAGGCAGGTGTCGGAATGATCTATGTCTCACACCGCTTAGATGAAGTTTTCAAAATTGCGGACCGCGTTGCCGTTCTGCGCGATGGCATGATGGTGGGAATGCGAGACATTGCCCACACCAACCCGCCGGAGCTAGTGAACTTAATCGTTGGCAAGAAGACCCGTGAAATTGATAGGCCAGACGTTGATCTTGGTGCACCTGTCATTCAAACAAAAGATCTAAGGTCAGGCATTGCCGGCCCGCTTGATTTGAAAATCAACCAAGGTGAAGTTGTCGGACTAGTTGGGTTACGCGGTGCAGGTCATGAAGAAATTGGCCGCAGCTTTTATGGGTCCAGTCCTTTTACCGGCTCAATTTTACTCAATGGTCAAACACCAGATTTATCCAGCCCACGCGCTGCGATGAAATCAGGGGTCGGTTTGGTCGCAAGAGATCGCGTTGTGGAATCCATTGCGCCAAGTTTAACCATTCGCGAGAACTCCTATATAAACCCAGAAGCCATTGGGCGAAATTTATTTTCATTTATGTCACCACGACAAGAAGATAAAAACTCCTATGAGCTTGGCAGAGAACTAGGGCTCAGTCCCAATGACCCTACGCTTGCAATTGAAGCATTATCAGGTGGAAACCAGCAAAAAGTCGTCGTTGGGCGTTGGCTCGCTACAGGCCGTAAGTTGCTCATTGCCGAGGATCCGACCGCAGGCGTTGACGTAGGTGCAAAAGCCGAAATTTATGCCCTTTTGTTTGAAGCCCTCGCAACAGGCATGGGTGTGATTGTTGTGTCGACCGACTTTGAAGAGGTTGCTGCGATCTGCCACCGCGCCATTGTATTTAGTCGCGGACAAATCGTTGATGAATTGTCTGGCGTTAGCCTCTCTACAGAAACACTGATCCAAGCTGCTTCCGCTGGGGAAGCCAATCAAAATTCACCCGCCGTAGAAGCGGGCAGGAGTTAAAAAATGCAGTCCATTGAATCCAGCGCTCTCGAGCCAACCAAAGCTGAGTTAAAAGATTTGAGCTTCGGCGAAAAGCTCGTCCGTTTTATTCCGGTTTACGGGCTTCTTATACTAACGATATTTCTCATCGTTCTATTTTCAATCATGCTCCCGGATACGTTCCCCACAATGTTGAACTTGCGGGCAATTTTATCTGATAAAGCGATCATCGCTATTTTAAGTTTAGCTGCAATGATCCCCATGGCAGCGGGCCGCATTGATCTAACCGTGGGTTACGGCATTGTGATTTGGCATATCTTAGCAATATCACTGCAAACACTTTATGGCTTTCCATGGCCAATAACAGTCATCATCGTTTTGCTGCTTGGCGCATTCGTCGGTTTTCTAAACGGCATTCTGGTGGAAGTTGCAAAAATCGACTCCTTTATTGCAACGCTTGGCACCGGTACTGTTTTGTACGCACTTGCACTTTGGCACACAGGTGGTCGCCAAGTGGTCGGTGCGCTACCTGACGGATTTTACGCGCTAAGCAGCACTTTCGTATTCGGTTTACCGATCACAGCTTATTATGTATTCGCGATCACAGTATTGCTTTGGCTGATCCTCGAATACACCCCAATTGGGCGATACTTGTATGCGATTGGTGCCAATCAAAAAGCTGCGGAGCTTAACGGCATTCCAACACGCAAATTTGTTGTTGGCGCGTTTATTTCTTCTGGCGTCATGACAGCACTTGCGGGTGTCATTCTTGCATCAAAACTAAGAATTGGTCAGGCGAGCGTTGGCCTTGAGTATCTATTGCCAGCACTCGTTGGTGCCTTCTTAGGATCAACGACCATTAAGCCAGGCCGCGTGAATGTCTGGGGCACAATTATTGGCGTCTCCATTCTTGCGGTCGGCATTTCAGGAATTCAGCAATTTGGCGGTTCATTCTGGGTTGAACCGATGTTTAACGGTGCGACCTTGTTGGTTGCCATCGGAATTGCTGGCTATGCGCAAAGACGCAAAGGCGCAGTCAAAAAATAACGAAATTCATCAGCAACTATGGAGGAAATAATGCTGAAACGAACATTTATGAAAGTCCTGCTTGCAGGCACTCTTATGGCAGGCACAAGCTTCTCTGCAGCTTATGCCATGGACAAATGGGATGGACCAACAACAGGACCGAAGGCCGCAGCAGATAAAACAATTGTGGTGCTTGCCGGCGATCTTAAAAACGGTGGTATCTTGGGCGTCACAAACGGTGTTGCAGAAGCTGCTGAGAAAATCGGTTGGACCGTTCGTGTGCTTGATGGCGCGGGATCTATTTCTGGTCGCACAGCTGCATTTGGTCAAGCCATGGCACTTAAGCCGGATGGAATTGTGATTAATGGCTTTGATGCGGTTGAACAACAAGCAGCGTTAGAAACTGTTGCTGCAGCTAATATTCCAATGGTCTCTTGGCACTCAGGTCCAAAAATTGGGTGTGATGCACCAGGTGGAATTTTTGCCAATGTGTCAACCGATGCGATGACTGTTTCAGAAACTGCAGCTGAATGGGCCATCGCCGATGGCGAAGGCAAACCAGGCGTTGTTATCTTCACAGATTCAACATATCAAATCGCGATTGATAAAGCTGACCGAATTCAGGAAACCATCGAAAAAATGGGTGGCACTGTGTTGGAATATGTTGACACACCAATCGCCGATACATCTGCACGTATGGGTCCTTTAACAACATCGCTTCTACAAAAGTATGGCGCGAAATGGACACACGCGCTTGCGATCAATGATTTGTATTTCGACTTTATGGGCCCTGCATTGGCAGCTGCCGGAATTTCAGGCGATGGTGCACCAAAAGCAGGTTCCGCTGGTGATGGATCCGAGGCTGCTTTCCAGCGCATCCGTACGGCTCAATATCAGGCAATTACTGTAGCTGAGCCACTTAACTTGCAAGGCTGGCAGCTGGTAGATGAGCTTAACCGTGCTGTTCAAGGCGAAGCATGTTCAGGCTATATTACATCACCAGCACTTGTGACCGAAGAAGGTCTTAAAGCGATGGGTGATAGCAATCAGTTTGATCCGCAATCTCCTTATCGTGAAGCTTATGCAACAATCTGGGGCAAGTAAGATTTCACAAATCCCATACTCCAATCAACCTAAGGGCGGTTTTATGAACCGCCCTTTTTTTGTCCACCAGAATCCAGCAACAGGTTTCAGCAACGTGGTTCACATATCTACTTGAAGAGCGTGTAATGCACTTGTTTAAGAAGAGCAAAACTTCGAATGCTTACATGCAGCTCTAACTAACTCACCTCTGACAACACACATCAATTGCTGACGTCATCAATAAAAAGTCCTCGCCACGTACGCTACCATCTCCACGAAACCGAATGGAGACATGAAACTTGTCGTGAATAGATGAATTTATTCTAAGAGAAGTAAGGGTAAAAAATAAGGCCACGCATCGGGCTAAGCGTGGCCTTTGGGAGAGGCGGGGGAATTGATGAAAAAAAGACGCCTCTATCTAAAAGAGGTGACTACCGCTTGAGCGCGCCAACACCTGAGAAGCGGAATGCTTCTTTTTCAAGACTATCAATTTCCTCAGCACTCATCTGATCATGAGCAACTGTAATGCGACCCAAGAACACAAACGGCAACTCACCTGCACGCTCTTCCATATCGGCTTTGATGGCTTCCGCTGTCGCAGCACCAACATCATCACCCATACGCATTGGCGTTGCATCTAGCTCACCACGACGGATCGCATCCAGCTCAAGGCCAGTACCACCCCATCCGGTAGAGAAGACTTCTTTCTCTTTACCAACAGAGACTTGTGCTTCTACAGAACCCATAGCCATTGCTGTGTTCGCATTGTGGATCACTGTGGCTTCAGGGTAAGATTGCAGGATCAAAGATGTGCCGGCAAATCCACCTTCACGCTGGTACTCACCGTAATGTTCGTAAACAGTTGTCCAGTTGCCTTTTTCTTCAACGCAAGCTTTGAAATCGCCAGAACGTTGATTATCCGTAATACCTGGGATACCGCGGTTCATGGCCATCGTAACACCTTCACCAAGACGCCCAAGCATGTAGTCACACATTGTCAACGCACCAGCTGCAGATGAGAAATCAAACCATGCATCCGGTTGGTTTTCCAGATCCTTGAGCGGCGTATGGAAAGCCCAGACATAAGTCGTTAGCGCGTCTTCTCCCGCGAGTTTGGATATGTTGTCCGCCTGAACGGCCAATTCAGATGGACCGAACACAACATAGTCATAAATGTCTTTATCAAGAACGACCTGATTAGTGTAAGTTGACTGCAATGAATGCTCGATTTGACGTGACGCAAACTCAGTTGTCTCATATTTAATGCCCAGCTGATCCAGACGCTTTGTCATAGCGAGATAGTTGCGAGCCCAAAAATCCGATGTATCCGAAGAAGGGTAGATCAGTGCGATTTGGATCGGCTTATCTTGCGTACCTGAAAATGGTACAGCTTCTGCACCAACAACTGCCTGCATTGCTTCCAATGCACCGTCGGCATTCACTTCACCTGGCACCCAGTGATCGCGATCTGCGATACCTGGAAGCTCCTTAAGTGGAAGCTTTGAGTGGCCATCGGCCATTGCTGCGCCTGTAAAGGCGATCATGGCTGTTAATGCTGTGGTCGTAAATAATCTCATATTGGTTTCCTCCCTAGTTATGAGAATGTTTGAAACTGACCGAGGAATCCCACGGCCAATTCTTTTAATGGGCCTGATTTAACCGCTCGCCGTGACCTCACCAGCGGTGATACCGCCAATGGCAAGGAGTGCGATTAACAGACCGATAATGATGGCAACGAGTTGCGTGGTTTTCCTCCCCTCGGCGGACTTCAAACCCGCAAAGAGACCCATGGCACCATCCCTGTCTTTCTTCTGAATCCAGGCGTAAAGTGCGACCGAACTGATGATCACGAAGCCGGATGCAACAGGCTGCCAGAAAAACTCAATGCGCAGCGTTACCAAGGCGTTCAACATCATAGCGAGAAGCAACACACCGGAGAATGAACCGATCATCGAAGCACGTCCGCCGAACAAGGATGTGCCGCCAACAACAACAGCTGCAATAACGTGTAGGTTAAAGAACGGAGCCATTGTTGCTTGGATCGCATTTTGCTTGCCCGTTAGCATCAGGCCTGCAAGCGCAGCACAGGCACCGCAAAGCACGTATGCATACAATTTATGACGGTTCACACCGATGCCGGTCAGTTCTGCCGATTCAGGGCTGGAACCGATAGCCACGGTATAGCGACCAAAATAAGTACGCTTTAATGCGAAATAACCAAGTGCCATAACCAACATGCCAATAACAGCCGGTGTTGGGATGAGAAATGGCGTCTGCCCGCGACCAAGTTCAGTCAACACTTCCGGGAAGCGGGCAAGAACAAGACCCTTTGCCAACAATAGCGCAAGACCTTTGTAAACGAGGTCCATCGCCAACGTTCCAATAAGATCAGGTACATTAAAACGTGTGATGATGAGGCCGTTGATGAGGCCGAGCAACGCGCCAATCGTCAAAGCGATTGGAATTCCGACATAGATTGAGAAGCCATATTGCTTGACCAGAAACGCCATGATGATGGACGAAAGCACCGCAACGGAGCCGACCGAAAGATCAATCCCTCTCAGCGTAATGACATAGGTCATTGCCATGGCCATTGGCATGTAAAGCGCTGCATCCTGAAGGATCAGTGTTAAATTGTCAGGCCGGAAAAAGCGGGCCGGCGAAGCGACTGCCATGAAAAGAAAAATTGCAAAAATCATGGCCATCGGCGCGATGATTGCCATATAGGGTTCTATCCGTTCCGAGAACGGTTGTTTATGTGCATCTGCAGCTTGGATACTCATGCTGCGTCCTCCTTTGCGCCTACGATCATGCCCAATACTTCTTGAGTAGAACTCTCAGCTGTTTTAACAACGCCAACATTTTGGCCGCGACGCTGAACGTGGACGCGGTCAGCCACCTCAAATACATCGTCCAGTGAATGGCTAATTAGGATCACAGCAAGGCCTTGCTCCTTTAGCGCTTTGATCAATTTAAGTGTCCGCGCAGTTTCCTGTGGTCCCAAAGCTGCCGTTGGCTCATCCATGACAAGAACGCGAAGATTGGTGTTGTAAACAGCGCGCGCAATCGCAACAGCCTGACGCTGACCACCAGACAGACTATCTGTTTGTGCGTCCAGCGAGCGTAGGCGCACACCAAGGCGCTCCATAAGAACGCGTTCCGTTTCAGAACGCATTTTCTTGTTGTCTAAAAGCGTGATTCCGAGAACTTTTTTGGTTAATTCGCTACCAAGAAACATGTTGGCGGCAGGATCAAGGTGATCGGCCAAAGCCAATGTTTGGTATACAGCATCAATGCCCACATCAATCGCGTCAGCGTGTGAGTTCATTTCAAGCGGTTTATCATCCAAAGTGATCGCACCTTCAGTGGGCTGATATACCCCGGTGAGAACTTTGATGAGCGTGGATTTACCGGCGCCATTATCGCCAACGATAGCTAAAACTTCGCCGGCATATGCATCCATATCGACATCGTTGAGTGCAACAACGCCACCAAATCTTTTGACGATGCCACGCATCGAGATTATGGGTTTTTTATCAGTCATTATTCCTCCAAAAAGGCAACAAAATACTGTTCCCTGAAAATCGCCATCGCGACCAGGGTCAATGAATTTGATCCGCCTAATATTTCCTCCAGATGATCATCATTTAAAACGATCGATCATTGGCTACATAATCACGTTATCGGTAACATGTGTCAAGTGTTATCGTTAACATTTTTGTTGCTTAGTACGCGCAGAAGCCAAATTTCAAAAAATTCACATCAAAGCGAAACACGTTCATCGCTTGATTTTGTTACATTTTTGCAGTGCACCTAAGGGCGAAAATAATCACCTCATTTTTTCGATTTTGGCGTAAATAATTTTACGAAAGCGCATAAATTCAAGGGTATTTGAAAGCATATTGCCGTAGCGAGAACTGAAAAATAACTTCATCCAACCACACGTTTTTGCAGCGGATCAGTGTAAATAAAATCAATAGGTTGTATGAAATCTTACATCTTACGCAAAACAATCATCGAGAATAACGTTGACCATAAGCCATCACCCTCAATATAAACATGCGGGGGAATTGGGAGAGAAGTCGCAAGTGCTAGAGATGTCGCATAACCATTTGTTGATCTCGGCGTCATTGATTGTTGCAATGATGGCGGGCTTCACTGGGCTTAGTGTTATGCAAGGTGCGTCGAGCCTCAATCTTGTTGAGCGCAAGCGTGCGGTGATCATGGCAGCGATCACTATGGGCACTGGAATTTGGTCAATGCATTTCGTTGCGATGCTCGGGATGAAATTGCCCGTTCCGTTTTTCTACGATGCGCTGATCACGCTTGCATCCGCTCTGGTGGCTATATTAGTTGTTGGCATTGCATTATTAATCATGCACTTCATGCCGCGCACAACGCAGTCCAAAACCATTGCAGGAATAATTGTGGGTTCGGGAATTCTCGCTATGCATTATTTGGGCATGTACGGAATTCAGCTCGTCTCTCCAATTTATTCCGGACTTGGAATTATCATCGCCATCGCGACGTCGATTGTCTTGAGCACAAGTATGATTTTTATCGCCTATAAAGAACGCGAGAACAGAAACATTATTGGCGGCACTATCCTGTTCGGAATTGCGGTTTTCATGGTGCATTTTGTAGCAATGGCAGGAACCGATTTTAAAGAGATCAGCAATGCGTCAATTCCTGATTTACGTCTGAGTAATGAAGTTTTAGCGCTCGGTGTTGCTGTTGCAAGCTTTGTCATCAGCGGTGCGTTTTTGCTCATGAGTGTTAGTCTTCTGCCATCAGATATGAAAGTTGATCTAGGCGAAGAAAACGCAAATGAAAATACAGAACCTGATCAAAGCCAGCAAATCACAGAACCCGCCGCAACCACACAAGTTGAGAAAAACTGGGTTCAAATTCCTTATGAGAAAAACAATCAGACCCATTTCATAAAGGTAGATCAGATCGCAGCAATCCGTGCTGAAGGTCATTATACTGTATTATACTCTACAGATGAAAAGCATTTTTGCCCTTGGAACATCTCGGAAATGAAAAAGAGATTATCGGGTGAAGGGTTCTTACAAACCCATCGAAGTTACCTCGTTAACCCACGTCATATTAGCAGCTTTGAGCGCACAAAAGACAACGGTTATTTACTTTTCTCACAATTTAGCTCTTTTGAAAAAGTTCCGGTAAGCCGCTCAAAACTCAACGAAGTTCGCAAAGAATTAGACCTCGGCTAACAAGCCAATATCGCATTTCGTGAAGAATCTTCGCATTTCGTGCGGCAACAGCGCCGTTGGAAAATCAGCGGATGCAATCTTATAAAGCCTCTTATTAGTTTACAGCCATCACTTAGATGGAGGAACTAATGATACCCGCAGCATTTGAATATCATCGCCCCGACACGATCGATGGCGCGATAAAAATAATTTCAGAGCATGGCGATGAAGCGCGCGTGATCGCAGGCGGTCACAGCTTGATCCCAATGATGAAGTTGCGCATGGCAGATCTGTCTCACCTCGTTGATTTGCAAGAAATTAGCGAACTGAAAGGCATTATCTTGGAATGCCAATCTGTAACAATCGGCGCAATGACCACGCAACATGAATTAATCACCCATGAAGAACTTGCAAAGGTCGCACCAATAATAAACGAAGCAGCGCTTCAGATCGCCGACCCGCAAGTCAGATATATGGGCACCATTGGCGGCAATGTTGCAAATGGTGATCCGGGAAATGATATGCCTGGATTAATGCAGTGTCTGGACGCAGATTATATATTGGTCGGGCCAAACGGCACACGCACAGTTAAAGCGCGCGACTTTTATGAAGCCGCATACTTCACCGCGCGTGAAGAAGAAGAGATCCTAACGTCAATTACGTTTAACTCTCCTGTTGGTGGTTATGCCTATGAAAAGCAAAAGCGCAAAATTGGCGATTATGCCACAGCGGCGGCTGGCGTTCTTATCACCAAAGAAGGCGGCAAATGCACCCATGCATCTATTGCGCTTACCAACTTAGCCGACACCCCGATTTATTGTGAGGAAGCGGTTGCGATCCTAACAGGTTCAGACCTAAGCGCAGATGTTGTTGAAGCAGCAACTGTCGCGGCAGTGAATGCCAGCGATCCTGGTGAAGATAATCGTGGACCAATCGAATTTAAGAAACATGCAGCGAAAATCGTCATTCGTCGTGCCATCGAGCGCGCGATTGAACGGGCTTAGTAAGCTGCGGGAGGAAAAATTATTATGTCGAAAATGCATATTAAAATGAAGGTAAACGGCGAAGAAGTGGAAACACTTGCTGAACCTCGTGAACTGCTTATCCACGTTCTTCGTGAGCGCCTGGATATCACAGGCCCACATATTGGTTGCGAAACATCTCATTGCGGTGCTTGCACAATTGATATGGATGGAAAATCAGTGAAATCTTGTACCGTGTTTGCAGCACAAGCCAATGGTAAAGACATCACAACCATCGAAGGTCTGGGCGATCCAGATGGGCTGCATATCCTACAGGAAATGTTCAAAGAACATCACGGCCTACAATGCGGTTTTTGCACCCCTGGTATGATCACACGTGCGCATCGTTTGCTACAGGAAAATCCAAATCCGACAGAAGATGAAGTTAGATTTGGCATGGCAGGCAATATCTGTCGCTGCACTGGCTACCAAAACATTGTGAAATCAATTTTGGCAGCAGCAAATGAAATGAACGCTACGAAGGAGGCAGCACAATGAATGAGATGACACCTCCAAAGGAAGAACGCTCTGAAGCTCTTAAAGGATTGGGTTGCTCACGTAAGCGCGTAGAAGATGCGCGCTTTACGCAAGGAAAAGGCAATTATGTTGATGACATTAAATTGCCCGGTATGTTGTTTGGCGATTTCGTGCGCTCACCATATCCACACGCCTATGTAAAAGGTATCAACACCGATGCTGCGATGGCAGTTCCTGGCGTTGTAGCTGTTTTAACCGCCGCTGATCTTGAACCGTTAAACCTTCACTGGATGCCAACACTTGCTGGCGATAAGCAGATGGTGTTAGCCGATGGGAAGGTTCTTTTCCAAGGTCAAGAAGTTGCGTTTGTCGTTGCAAATGATCGTTATGCAGCAGCGGATGCGGTTGAGCTGGTCGAAGTTGAATATGAAGAGCTTCCACCGCTTGTTGATCCATATAAAGCAGAAATTGAGGGTGCACCGATCCTGCGTGAAGATATCGCAGATCAAAAAGAAGGTGCTCATGGTCCACGTCGTCACCCAAACCACATTTTCACTTGGGAAGCTGGCGATAAAGAAACAACAAGCAAAGTCATTGATGACGCTGAAGTTGTTGCAGAAGAAACCATGTATTACCACAGAACGCATCCGTGCCCGCTGGAGACATGCGGTTGTGTTGCGAGCATGGACAAGGTCAATGGTAAACTAACCGTGCATGGAACATTCCAAGCACCGCACGTTGTGCGAACTGTTGCCTCCCTTCTTTCTGGTATTTCAGAAAGCAATATCCGCGTGATCTCACCTGATATCGGCGGTGGTTTTGGTAACAAAGTGGGCGTGTATCCTGGCTATGTATGTTCAATCGTTGCTTCAATTGTGACTGGAAAGCCCGTTAAATGGATTGAGGATCGCATTGAAAACTTAACCTCAACAGCCTTTGCCCGTGATTACTGGATGCGTGGTAAAATCAGTGCCACGAAAGAAGGTAAGATCACAGGACTTGATGTACATGTGCTTGCTGACCATGGTGCATTTGACGCCTGCGCAGATCCGACAAAATTCCCAGCAGGGTTTATGAATATCTGTACAGGATCTTATGATATCCCAACAGCTTATTTGGCCGTTGATGGTATCTACACCAACAAAGCGCCGGGCGGGGTTTCATATCGTTGTTCATTCCGCGTAACGGAAGCTGTTTATCTCATCGAACGCATGATCGAAGTTCTTGCGATTGAGCTTGATATGGATGCAGCTGATCTAAGACGCATGAATTTCATCAAGAAAGAACAATTCCCGTATCAAGCAGCGCTCGGCTGGGAATATGATTCAGGTGACTATCACACTGCGTGGGATAAAGCGTTGGAGGCTGTTGATTACAAAGCTCTTCGCGCTGAACAAGCTGAACGTGTTGAAGCATTTAAACGCGGTGAAACACGCAAGCTTATGGGTGTTGGTCTGTCCTTCTTTACAGAAATCGTCGGTGCTGGTCCGGTTAAAAACTGTGATATTTTGGGCATGGGTATGTTTGATTCATGTGAGATCAGAATTCACCCAACAGGTTCTGCAATTGCAAGACTTGGCACCATTTCACAAGGTCAAGGACACGCAACAACTTTTGCGCAAATTCTAGCAAGTGAAATTGGCATCTCAGCTGATGACATCACGTTAGAAGAAGGCGACACTGATACTGCCCCTTATGGTTTGGGCACCTATGGTTCACGTTCAACACCCGTAGCTGGTGCAGCAACGGCAATGGCAGGTCGCAAAATCCGAGCGAAAGCTCAGATGATTGCAGCTTACTTGCTTGAAGTGCATGATGGTGATTTAGAGTGGGATGTTGACCGCTTTGTTGTTAAGGGCGCACCTGAGCGCTTTAAAACGATGAAAGAGGTTGCATATGCAGCTTATAACCAAGCGATCCCGGGCGTTGAGCCAGGGCTTGAAGCTGTAAGCTATTATGATCCACCAAACATGACATATCCATTTGGGGCATATGTGTGCGTCATGGATATCGATGTGGACACAGGTGTAACCGATATTCGTCGCTTCTATGCATTGGATGATTGCGGAACACGCATTAACCCAATGATCATTGAAGGTCAGGTTCATGGCGGACTAACAGAAGCACTTGCCGTCGCACTTGGTCAGGAAATTGCCTATGACGAAATGGGTAATGTGAAAACTGGTTCTTTGATGGACTTCTTCTTGCCAACAGCTTGGGAAACACCAAACTACGAGACCGATTATACGGTTACGCCAAGCCCGCATCACCCTATTGGTGCTAAAGGCGTGGGTGAAAGCCCGCATGTTGGTGGCGTGCCATGTTTCTCAAATGCGGTGCAAGATGCATTCCGTGCATTTGGTTTGAAGCACACAAATATGCCGCATGATCACTGGCGTATTTGGCAGACGGCAAACAAGCTTGGTCTACACGACTAGAGCAAACTGATTGGGGCAATTGGCCAGTATCAAGCTGATTGCCCCAATAAAAAATGCACACCAAAAAATGCACACCAATGAAGACGGGACTGACATGAGTTGGACAGATTTAAAATCAGATCTGAGCAATAGCGGCTATGTGGCAACAGACCAGTTGTCGATGGCGCTGCATATCTCATTATCACTTGGGCGCCCATTACTGCTTGAGGGGCCAGCCGGGGTTGGCAAAACCCAAGTTGCAAAAACACTCTCTGAAATCAAAAACACAAAGCTGATCCGCTTACAATGCTATGAAGGTCTAGATGCATCCTCCGCAATTTATGAGTGGAACTACCAAAGACAACTCCTAGCAATCAGCGCATCCAAAGAAAATTCTGAACCAGATGAAGAGGAGATTTTTTCAGATAAATATCTCCTACGCCGACCGCTGCTAGATGCAATTTCACAAGAGCAATCACCGGTTCTGCTCATTGATGAAGTTGATCGCGCGGACGAAGAATTTGAAGCTTACCTGTTGGAAATCCTATCTGACTTTCAGGTTTCAATTCCAGAACTGGGAACCATTAATGCGATCTCAAGACCACATGTGATCCTCACGGCAAATGGAGCACGCGATTTATCTGACGCGCTACGCCGACGTTGCATTTATTCATTTGTTGAATACCCCGATAAAGCTGCAGAACTAGCGATTTTAAACAAGCATCATCCGCACTTAAATGCGCATCTTGCTGCTCAAATCGTTGGATTTGTACAAGCGCTTCGCGAAGAGGAACTTGAAAAAGTTCCCGGTGTCGCGGAGATGTTGGATTGGGCTGCAACTATTGCAGGACTTGGGCTCAATGATTTATCCGATGATCCTATGTCATTGCATGCAACGCTTGTGTGCCTTTTAAAAACACAAGCTGATCAAGCATCTATCCCAACTGAAATCGCGCAAAAACTTGTTGGAAAGGCAGCTTAGATGCCTTTGCCAACCAAATTTCCAACGCGCTCGGAAACCGTATCTGAACGGATTGTGGATTTCATGGAGCATCTTAGAAGTCAGGGCTTACGGCTTGGGGTTGCTGAAACGCATTTGGCGCTTGAAACGCTATCTGAGATTAACATGACCAATCCCGATGAGGTGAAGCTTGCGCTGAAATCAGTTTGCGCAAGTGATGCTGATCAATATGCAAAATTTGATGATTTGTTTAAAGCATTCTGGTTCAACCACACGAGAAAAATCGAGCGTCATGACCCAACTGATAAGCCGGCAAACAAAAGCCATTGGTCCAATCTAAGCCAAAACGATGATGGGATGACATCCTCTGGTGTGGGCAAACAGGATCTGCCCGATGATGAGAGCAACGACGGTGAAGAAGCTTCACAATCGGGCGAAGGTAGGCTTGTTGCATCTGAGATCTACAACATAAACAAAGCCGATTTACGCGAATTTATGAAACCTGAAGATCAGGAAAAAGCAAAACTAGTTGCTGAGAAACTTGCCCGCGCAATTAGAGATCGACGTTCTAGGCGCAGACGTTCTGCCCTTAAAGGTGCAGCGCTGGACTTACGCAAAATTGCCCGTAAAAGCATCTCAACTGGTGGCGTTCCGTTTAAGCTTACAAAAAGATACAAGCCGGATCGCCCGGTCCACCTTGTGGCAATCCTCGATGTGTCCGGATCCATGACGGTCTATTCAAGAATATTCCTCTCTTTCTTAAAAGGGCTGGTGAGTGCTGATCAACGCACGGACGCATATTTATTTCACACCCAGCTGGTGAAAATTTCCGATGCATTACGTGATCCGGATTCGTTTCGCTCCATCAATCAGCTCTCAATGATGGCGCAAGGTTTTGGCGGTGGCACAAAGATCGGTAAAAACATTGAAATGTTCAACAAACAATATGCGGCACATTCTGTGTCCAGCCGGTCCGTTGTCATCATATTATCTGATGGTTACGACACCGATCCACCTCATGTTATTTCCAATGCGCTTGCCCGTTTAAAGAAAAAAGGTTGCAAGCTCATATGGCTCAATCCGCTCAAAGGCTGGAAAGATTATCAACCTGTTGCAAGCGGCATGGCAGCTGCATTGCCGCATCTGGATTTATTTGCACCCGCAACAACGCTCAATGATCTTTCAGCGCTCGAACCACATTTAGGTAGACTATAATGATCGATGTAGTTGACATTCATGACACAGTTTCAAAGCTCAAATCTTCGGGCGAGGCTTTTGCGCTGGCGACCGTTGTCAGGACAATTTCCGTAACCTCGGCAAAAACCGGTGCCAAGGCCGTTATCATGGCAGATGGCTCAATATCAGAAGGTTGGATTGGTGGTGGATGCGCCCGCGCTGCAGTTTTAAAAGCAGCAAAAGAAGTCATCGCAGATGGAACAACCCGATTGGTATCCATTCAACCCGAAGAACTTTTAAAAGAACAGGAAATAGAATCTGGCATCACGAAAGATGGTGTAAAATTTGCCACCAATATGTGCCCAAGCAAAGGAACAATGGACATCTTTGTTGAGGCGATTTTACCACGCCCTGAACTTGTTATTTTCGGGGCAAGCCCGGTAGCTATTGCACTTGCTGCACTTGCCAAACCCATGGGATTTGCAACGACCATTTGCGCGGACACAATTGAGCACGACAAGTTTCATTACGGCGATAAATTCGTTGACGGTCTGAGCTATGACACGAATACCAACAATAAACGCTATGTCATCATCTCAACACAAGGGCGTGGCGATCAAGCATCGCTGGAAAGCGCATTGTCACTAAATGCAGAATTTGTCGCCTTTGTTGGAAGCCGAAAAAAGGCTGAGAAGCTAAAAAGTAATCTGGTAGCAAATGGCATCTCACAGGAAAATCTCGACACGATCAAAGCACCAGCGGGTCTGGACATAAATGCAATTACGCCAGAAGAAATTGCGCTCTCCATCCTTGCCGAGCTCACACAATTTAGAAGGGCTGATCAATATCAGTCCTTCCGATCAGACAATGGCTGATCACCAATAAATCCATATAATTTAAAGTAGGACAAAAAATGGAAATAGAAGACGAAATCTTTATCAATGCACCCCGCGATGTTGTGTTTAAATCACTCAACGATCCGGATATTTTAAAACAATGTATCCCGGGTTGCGAAGAACTGACCAAGATCAGTGATACAGAGCTAACGGCCAAAGTCGTTCTAAAAATCGGCCCCGTAAAAGCAAAATTCTCTGGAGATGTAGAACTCAACAATGAAGGCGCGCCGGATTCATTCTCGCTCACCGGAAGTGGCAATGGCGGCGTCGCAGGTTTTGCAAAAGGTGGCGCTGACGTTCAACTTATCGAACAAGATGGCGGCACGCTCCTTAAATATGTCGCAAAGGCTGATATTGGCGGAAAGCTCGCTCAGCTTGGTAGTCGCCTTGTTGTCAGCACATCTAAAAAGCTGTCTAAAAACTTCTTTGAAGAGTTTGATAAAGCCGTCACTGGTGGTGATTCTACACCCGATGAAGCGGAAGAAAAATCCGGCTTCTGGAACAAGATCGTCGGAGATTAATAAAGTTCCAAGATATGCCCAAATCAATTGAAAACCCAAAAGCTATGAGCTATCCGCTCGTCACAAAGTCGACGCCCTTTAGGGGGACGAATACGCTGGTGGTTCCTAGCAGTGATATCATAATTGGCATTTCGCTTTTAGCTTGGGTATATCTCATCATCCAATCTTTTCAGTTTGCTGTTGAGGGATCAGCAGCAGACTTTGGACCCGGGATGATGGTTTTCGATTGGCTTTATCAAAAATCGAAATTGCTAGGAGAGTACGGCTATTCGGTTTGGTCAATTTGCGTCACCAAAATCGAAGCTTGGGGATTGGCTGACTTTTCTCGTGCATTTTTAATGTGGCAAATTATGATTGGCGCAATGATGCTTCCAACATTATTGTTACGCATTCAAAACAACCTGAAAATTGTCAGTAATTATAGCTTACTCCTACAATATTTAGCTGGCTATGTACTCATCTGGATGTTGTTTTCAATTCCGATGGTCGTTATGCAATGGGGTCTGCAAGTCAACGCGCTGCTGAATAGTGGCATGAGCGTAAACCAGCCATTAGTCAGTGGATTTTTATTGATCTTTATGGGCGTAACACAACTGCGTATTCTCAACAAACGCGCGACAGATAAACCACGCGTTATTCAACAGAACTCGACATTCGTTTCAGGGTTTTATAGCGGATTAGACTGTATAAAATTCAGCTGGCCATTGATGATAAGCATGTTTGTATTTGGATTGATGAATGTGATTTATATGTCCGCTCTGACCATCCTAATGATGGCATTATTTAAAAGAGAAACTAAACAAGTCAGCATCAGATCAACGGTTTAAATCTCACCTTACCCTAAAGCGGCCAGACCAGTAAAATCATCGGAAATGCGACCGCAATAACCAATAGCTCCAAGAGCAAACCCATCTTCCAATAATCACCAAAGTGATACCCACCAGGCCCTAAAATGATCGTATTATTTTTGTGACCAATTGGCGTTAAGAACGCGCAGGATGCCGCGACAGCTACCGTCATCAACCATGCATCGGGATTTGTCCCTGTAGCCGTTGCCATGCCAATACCAATAGGCGCTGCAATCAACGTTGTGGCGACATTGTTTAAGAAATCCGACATGGTCATAGTCACAACCATCAAAACAAGCAAGGACACCCAGGCTGGAAATCCATCGGTGACTGATAATATTTGTGACGCAATCAGCTCAGCACCACCAGATTTTTCAAACGCTTCAGCGAGTGGAATTAGGCTCGCAAGGAGCACGACGACTTTCCACTCAATGGAATCGTAGACTTCGGACCCAGACACAAGACCAATGGCGATCATTCCAATCACTGCAACACACAGTGCAACAGGCAAAGATACCACGCCCAAAACTGCAGCTCCAATGGCAGCTAAGAATATCCCTATTGAAATACCTGCTTTTGAGCGTTGTACCACTTGTGTCTCGCGCCCTTGTAAGGGAAGAACACCCATAGCAGAGATCGCAGCCGCATTGCTTTCAGCTGTACCCAAAAGAAGTAAAACATCACCAGGTCGAATTGTGAGTAGTCTCACGCGATCTTTAAATTTTCGCCCGTTGCGCGAAACACCCAGTAGCGTCACAGAATAAGAATATAACAATTTCATACTGCGAGCAGTTCGATCAGCAATACGAGCATCTTCTGGTACAATGACTTCACTCAGTGTCAAACCGCCAGAGGTTACTCTGCCCGAATGCTTCTCCGAACCGGAAAACTCCAAGGCTCCCTGGCCCATAAACGTTTCAATGGCTTTTGGTTCACCTTCAACCACGAGAAAGTCACCCGGGCGAATTTCTTGCCGCCCCGCATAGCCAGGCAATCGTTTCCCGCGGCGAACAAGACCCAAAATATGTAAATCGTGCTGATCTGCAAGCGGATAAAGATCAGACACCTTTGTCCCCTCTTCAACAGAATTATCACCCACCCGTAATTCGGCAATATATCGCCCCTTTGCAAAATCATGCTCTTGATCGAGTGCGCCCTCTCGCTTGGGTAAAAAACGCCACCCGATGAGCGAGACAAACGCAATCCCCATGATCGCAACTGTGAGGCCAACAGGTGCAAAATCGAACATTCCAAAAGGCGTGCCAATCGCGTCCTCTCGATAAGCTGCAATCACAATATTGGGCGGTGTGCCGATCAACGTGATCATACCACCAAGTATGGTTGCAAATGAGAGCGGCATTAATGTTAAACTCACAGCACGTTTGGCTTTAGCAGCTGTATCGATATCCAACGGCATTAAAAGCGCGAGCGCAGCAACGTTGTTGATCACAGCAGAAAGCCCCGCGCCAACAATCGCCATAATCGCGATATGTAATGGAAGCGGTCGGTCTGAATCTAGGAGTCTTTGCGCTAGCTTTTCAATCGCGCCAGATCCGACAAGCCCGCGTGATACGATTAACACTAAAGCAATGATGGCAACCGCGGAATGACCAAAGCCTGAAAAAACGCTTTCGGTTGGAACCAAGCCTAAAATAGTGGCAAGCACCAACGCACCAAAAGCAACAAGATCATATCGTATTCGGCCCCAAACCAGTAAAACGAAAAGAACCACAAATATCGAAATAATCATCGTTTGATCAGAAAGCATTTTAAAATATCAATCCCGTTTTCTTCCAATTATGCTTATATCACTTGAAAGCGCGGGGTATATTAAAAATGTTATCTAACCAATTTTCGTCAGTGAACAGTTGGAACTAATCAAAATCAGGCAAACGCCTGTAGACCCGTTTGCGCCCGACCTAAAATAAGTGCATGCACATCATGCGTGCCTTCGTAAGTATTCACGGTTTCCAAATTCACCATATGACGGATCACCGGAAACTCCATGCTGATACCATTACCGCCATGCATGTCGCGTGCGTTTCTTGCGACATCCAGCGCCTTACCGCAATTGTTTCGCTTAATCAAAGAAATCATTTCAGGCGCTGCATTTCCTTCGTCCATCAAACGACCAACACGTAAGGCTGCCTGCAAGCCAAGGGAAATTTCTGTCTGCATATTTGCAAGCTTAAGCTGGAACAATTGAGTTTGTGCAATTGGCTTATTAAACTGCTTACGATCAAGCCCATATTGTCGAGCAGCAAACCAACACGCTTCAGCAGCACCCATAACACCCCATGCAATGCCATAACGTGCTCTGTTTAAACATCCAAACGGACCTTTTAGCCCTGCGACATCTGGTAAAAGCGCATCCTCACCAACTTCTACATTATCCATGACAATCTGACCGGTGATGGATGCACGCAAAGATAATTTGCCTTCGATTTTCGGCGCTGAAAGACCTTTCATACCTTTATCCAGAACAAAGCCTTTGATCTTACCGTCATGCGCATCAGATTTTGCCCAAATAATAAATACGTCCGCAATTGGCGAATTGGAAATCCACATTTTCGCGCCATTAAGCACATAACCGCCATCAACTTTTTTAGCTGTCGTGCGCATTCCTGCAGGGTCAGAACCCGCATCTGGCTCCGTTAAGCCAAAGCAACCAATTGTCGTACCAGCAGCTAATCCCGGAAGATATTTTTTACGCTGCTCTTCGGTGCCATAGGCGTAAATGGGATACATGACCAAACTAGATTGCACGGACATCATTGAGCGATATCCGCTATCAACACGCTCAATCTCCCGCGCAACCAAACCATAACTCACATAACTTGAACCAAGACCACCATAGCTTTCTGGGATCGTAATACCGAGTAGGCCCATCTCACCCATTTCAGCAAATATTGCTGGATCTGTATGCTCTTCTTCAAATGCTTCATTTACACGACTTTGCAGCTTGTCTTGTGCATATTCAAACGCGCTATCACGTATCATACGCTCGTCCATATCTAACTGAGATTCCATATGAAACGCATCATCCCAAACAAATTTAGAAAGATCTGGGCGGCTCTTTGCCGGTAATTCATTACTCATATTCATTCCTCCAGTCAGACCCGCAAGCGGCATTATATTCGTTAGTATGCTAATAATTAAGCTTAAAGGTGTAAAGCCAAGAAATGTCAGTTTGTGAAAATGTCGCAAGCAATTGACTAATAGTACAGCATGTATAATTATTTGCACACAAACGAATTCTAACCAGGCTGAATTCATCAATCGGTGAGGGAAAACTTATGAAACTAGTTATCAAAAATATAGGTCAAATACTGTCTGGAAAAATAGAAGAGCCGATCTTTGAAGGTGATTGCTTAATTGCAGTAGATGGAAAAATCTCAGAATGGGGGAACGAAAAGGACCTCGATACTGAAGGTGCAGACACGCTTGTCGATGCACATGGCGTGACGCTTGCACCGGGTTTAATCGATAGCCATATCCACCCTGTTGTGGGCGACTATACCCCGCGCCAACAACAATTGCATTGGATTGATTCAACTCTACATGGCGGCGTAACAACTATGATTTCAGCTGGCGAAGTGCATATGCCTGGTCGACCTAAAGATGTGGTTGGCTTAAAAGCCATGGCGATTGCGTCCCAACGTTGGTACGAGAACTTCCGCCCTTCAGGAGTTAAGGTCCATGCAGGTGCTCCTGTAATTGAACACGGTATGGAAGAACATGATTTTAAAGACCTCGCAGATGCTGGCGTGAAATTACTAGGTGAAGTGGGTTTAGGCACTGTGAAAGACGGCAAAACCGCGCATCAAATGGTGGAATGGGCAAGAAAATATGGCATTCAAAGCACAATCCATACGGGCGGCCCATCTATTCCCGGATCTGGTTTGATTGATGCTGATATGGTTTTAGAAACCGGGACTGATGTTGTCGGCCACATCAACGGTGGTCATTCCGCATTGCCTGATGATCAAATCATCTGTTTATGTGAAAGCTGTAAAGCAGCATTGGAAATTGTACACAACGGCAATGAGCGCGCCGCTCTATTAACACTGAACACAGCTCGCGAATTGGATAAACTTGATCAAGTTATTTTAGGAACTGACGGGCCAGCAGGTTCAGGTGTTCAACCGCTTGGTATAATGCGCATGGTGGCAATGCTGTCATCATTGGGTAATGTACCGGCGGAAATTGCTTTTTGCTTTGCCAACGGCAATACAGCGCGCCAACGAGATCTTGATGTTGGTTTGATTGAAAAGGGCAAAAGCGCGGATTTTGTTTTGATGGATCAGGCACAGCATGCACCAGGTAAAAACCTGCTTGAATCCGTTCAACTTGGCAACCTCCCAGGCGTAGGCATGACAATTATTGATGGCGTTGTGCGCAGTGAACGTAGCCGCAACACGCCTCCTGCGCAGCGTTTACCGGAGATCATCACTTGAACACGCCGTTAGACGGGCTCAAAGTTGTTGAGCTTGCCAGAATTCTGGCAGGTCCATGGATAGGTCAAACACTCGCTGATTTGGGCGCTGAAGTTCTTAAAGTCGAGAGCAAAAATGGTGATGATACCCGGCGCTGGGGACCACCTTTTATTGAACGAGATGATGACATATCAGCAGCATATTTCCACGGTACAAATCGTGGCAAGGATAGCATTTGTATCGACTTCAGCAATGAAGATGATCTTAATAAACTCATTAATATTATCGCCGAAGCGGATGTACTTATTGAAAACTTCAAAGTTGGCGGACTTGAGAAATACGGACTTGATTTTAACTCAATCCATAAACTAAATCCCAAGCTGATTTACTGCTCCGTTACTGGCTTTGGACAGGACGGTCCTTATGCCCATCGCGCGGGATATGATTTTCTCATTCAAGGCATGTCCGGCATTATGGATTTAACCGGGGAACCAGACGGATCACCGCAAAAAATTGGTGTTGCTTTCGCGGATATATTTTCCGGTCTTTATGGGGTGATCGGCATTCAAGCAGCACTTACAGAACGCATGCATAGTGGACTTGGGCAGCATATTGATATTTCGCTGCTTGATTGCATGACCGGTGTTTTAGCAAATCAGGCAATGAACTATTTAGCGTCAGGCGATACACCCACAAGAATGGGAAATGCGCATCCTAACATTGTGCCCTATCAAACGTTCGAGGTCTCGGATGGCTACATCATCATTGCTTGCGGCAACGATCGTCAATTCCAGTCACTGTGCAAGGTGTTAAAACTGGAAGAGCTTGCAAGTTATGATGACTATCTCACCAATTCAAAACGGGTTGAAAATCGCACTGAACTTGCACCGCTGATACAAACTGCTTGTTTGAAATGGGCAAAGCTAGATTTATTGGAAGCACTCGAAGATGCAATTGTCCCAGCTGGTCCGATCAACACTGTTGCAGAAGCGCTTGAAAACCCACAGATACAACATCGAAATTTGCAAATTAATCCAGAGGGTATCCCTGGATTGCGTACGCCGATCACTTTTTCAAGATCCAAGCAGAATAATACCAAGGCATCACCCAAATTACCGAGGAAGTAGCTACGAGATTTTTTGAAGCAATTTTACAAGCGTTGCGCGTTCTGCATCATTTAAAGGCGACATCGTTTCTTCGGTAATTTTTGCACCAATCTCTTCAAGCCCCCCAACGATTTCTCGACCTTTATCCGAGAGCGATATAACTAGCCGACGCTTATCCTCAAGGTCAGGCTTTAATTCGACGAACCCTTTATCCTTGAGCCGTTCAACAACGCCTTTTACCGTCGCCACATCCATACCGGCGAGGCGACCAAGGTGGTTTTGCGAAACTTTGCCTTTTTGAGAGATTCGTAATAGCGCAGAAAACTGCGTTGGAGTTAGTTTTTCTATCGTGTGTAATTTAAATATCTCTGCATGACGTTGATGCGCAAGCCGAAGCAAATACCCGACTTGGTTGTTTAAATTATAACGATGTGAGGTACCATCCGAATTCTCAGTCATATTCAAAGCTTACAAGGAAAGACATAACTTACACAATACCGGATTGGTTCAATAAATCGTCGTCCACCGATTAACGCAAACCATCTTCGCCTTTTGCATCTTCATGTGTAAGGCCACCAACGCGCGGTAATGGGCGACCACTATCTGTCACCGCAACCGCCACCATCAATTCATTTGCGCGCGGCGCATCATTTAATCGCACTTCAATACCATCAAAATGACTACGCACATAAGCAGCATCCTTGTGTCCAAGCGGCACATCAAGCACCTGTCCCGGACTTCCCATCTTTTTAGAGGAAGCAACCAGTGCCGCACCTTTTTCAACTGATTTACGCAATGGTGCACCGAGTTTTGGATGTAAAATGGCTGCGGCATGTTCAAGCTCGCCATTTTCGCCCACCATTACAGATTTGCCATAACTTTCTGCCTCGGAAGGAGAGATACCTAGAGCTGCAACGCATTTATCACCCAAAAGTCCGCCAAGCGCGGCACCCATTTCCATCAGTTCAGATAGATCCTCTTGATAAACACCAGCAAATGGATTTTCGATCACTGCAACAGCAACAGCTTTGCGTGTGGCAGGCGAGATTTCACGACCAATCTCACGATGTGTTTCTTCCACATTTACCGCAATTTTTCTGATCTTCATGCTCATCGTAATCCATCCTCTCCCTTAATCTCAGACGCTTCAAGTCCACCGGACCGTGAATGCACGCGTGGACCAGTAGACATCACTAAAGCAAGCGCCATCTCACTAGCACGTGGCGCATCGTTGCATCCCACTTCCATCGCATCAAAATGACTGCGCACATAAGATGCATTAACATGGGTAATCGGCACATCAAGTCGCGCGCCTACACCAGCTACTTTTTTTGTCGATGGAACAATCGCATTTGAATTTGCCAATTGATCACGCATAGCGTAACCACCAGGCGCATGCCAAAGTGCACCATGCTCTAATTCACCAGCTTCTCCAATGATCGCGCCTTTGCCATAGCCCTGGATTTGATCAGCACCGCCGAGCATTTGAACAAGCTTTTTCGACATATCGAGCCCCAATGGTTTTAGATCATCCATAAAACCTTGAATATCTTCCTCATACCGACCTGAAAACGGATTTTCGATGATCGCAAGTATTGACGCCCGCTTAATTGGTGTTTCAGCGATCGGTCCGCCTTCGTGATAAGTCTCTTCAACAGACGTGACCAGTTTTCTTAAAATGACATCAGGCATACTGGATCATCCTTTCTTGTATTATGAGATTATTTTGTCCAATTAAACATTGTTGGTTCTGAAAGAAAATAGCCGCACTTTTAATCAATCCCGCTTTCAAAAACGCCTCTGCTTTTTCTTTACCTTGTTCAACTGCGATATGTTGGTCTTGAAGCGATAAATCCTCACAGCCAACCACGACCAATTTGCCTCCCAAATCACTATCAGGGCTCAATTCAGACGCAGGTTTTCGCGCCACTAGAGGATGATCAGGGATATCAACAGCATTGGCAATGAGCGTAGCAGCAACATCGGCCTGAGCTGCGCTCTCTGCTAATACCGTTACACTATCGGCAACACCCAAACTGTGACTTCGTCCATGGCGACCGCTTGTTGCTATTCCTGAAATATTGTCACCTGCATGAATATCAATTCGCCCAAGCTCGACACCCTTATGCGATTGCATCGAGGTGATAAATCTTTGCGCACCATGAAGATAAAGAGCGATATCTCCGCCATTATTTACATAGGCTTTTTCAAAATTTGCTGAATTTCGCATTGCCAATAAGATTGTATCAGCAACCGCACCTGCTACCGAAGCCATGCGAGTAACAAAATGATCATTTGCATAAGGGCGAGTTGCTTTGTGCATAAGATTTGCAATATCACCTTTTGGGCGCATAGTATCATCCAATAAGGGTAATCTTAAAGCAGGCAGTTCCGCCGCAAGTTCTTCCAGAACGGTTTCAAACCTCTCAATTGCAGCCTTAAACGCGTTATCTTGGTCACGATCGACAGAGATGATCAAATCAATAGGGCCATGCTGAAGATGAAGCCTTTGACCACAAGGTAAAATTGCTGCACTTGGCTTCATCATGATGTTGAACCATCTGCTTTTGTTTTAACCGACCATTTATAATTTGATGCACGCATCGGATTATGATCATTTTGACCCAATGCGACTTTACGCGTTTTTTGCGCGTTTATGTCTTCAACTTGTTTGATCTCATCAACATAGCCACCCAAAACACCATAATCACTGGCACGCATGGAAAACTCAATAGGTGCGACAAGTGCAGGTGTCGGCACATACCCAAATGAGTTTGTCGGCATGTCTAAAACATCAACCATGACAGTAATGCCACCACCAGGCCAAACATAGGCTTCAGCACCACCGCAAGACACATGGGTCAGTGAATTTTTAACAGACTTGGTCAACCGAACTGGATTCTCGGTCACGCCCGCACGTAAACTACCCCCTGCTCCGCCCATAAACAAAACGGAACACACAGATGGCTCGCAATTTTCCGCTATCAATTTGCAAGAGCTCAAAAGTTTCGGAGGAATTTCAGCTGGTACAGGTTTTAGATCTTTGTCTAACACAAAATATGCAAATTGTTCGCCGGTTGTCGACACCATCAGCATCGTCATGCCTTCGCGTGCAAGTTTTGCGTTAAAAGGCCCCAAAATTGTCAATGGATCTTCAATATCCGTACCACCCCAACCAATTCCTGGTTCGGCAACTTGAAAATAACGACCCGGCGTTGATCGACGTCCCAGCATTTTGATACCTGTTGGAGGAATATCGAGCTGTTTTCCAGCCTCATGCTCGGACAATACGCCAGTGATGTGGTCATCCACCACGACAACTTCATCAACTTCATCAAGCCATTGCTTTGCAAACATGCCAATTGTGGCGGAGCCACAACCAACGCGCATAAGCTTTTCTTCAACGCCGTTAATAATCGGGGGTTTTCCCGCCGCAACAACAACACTTACCTGGTCATCAGCTTCACCAATAAGCAACTCAACCGCGTCTCGGTTGCACAGCTTTAGCAGCGTATCACAGGTGACGCGCCCTTCTTTTTTTGAACCGCCAGTCAAATGTTCCACACCGCCAAGCGATAACATTTTTGAACCATATTCAGATGTCATAACATGGCCAACGGGTTCACCATCAACACGAACGACATCGCGTTCATGACCAATATGACGATCCGTATCGATCTTCACTTTCACACCGCAATAAGAAAAGATACCTTCGGTGACAACGGTAACCATATCAACACCATCTATGTCCTGACTGACAATAAACGGCGCTGGCTTATAATCCGGATAAGTCGTGCCGGCACCGACGGCAGTAATAAATTGACGATCACCTTTGACGATATCACCATCCCAATCATCGCGATCTGTGCCAGATAAGAACGGTACAATTTTGTGCTCAGTTTCATGTAGAACGGTTAAGGGATCAAGGCGCACCAATTCACCATCATGGTTTGCATATCGATCGCAAGCACCAGATTTCCCATCCGCGATGTAACACATGACGGGGCACGCATCACATCGAATTTTTTCAGGCTTTACACGATCAGTCATTTTCCAAAGCCCTTATAGCCATTCTTACCCGTGATGGCGTTGCCGGAACCTTGGTAATTCGCGCACCTGTTGCAGCATAAATGGCATTTAATATTGCGGGTGCTGTTGGGACGAGAACGTGTTCACCCAACCCTTTTGCACCAAATGGCCCATGCGCATCTGCATCTTCAATGATAAGCGTTTCAACCGGAGGCATATCCCCAATCGTTGGGATCAAATAATCATGCAAATTCTCGGTCCGTCCAGGAATATACTCTTCCATAAGCGCCATACCGAGCCCTTGCGCAATACCACCATGCACCTGCCCCTCAACAAGAACAGGATTGATAGCAAGACCCACATCATGCGCTGCGATAAATTTAATCGGCTTGACCGTTCCAAGTTCGGTATCAACTTCCATGATCGCCATTTGCGCCGCATAGCCAAATTGCGCATATGGCGACCCTTGACCATTTTCATCAAGCGGCACTGTTGGCGGATCATAAGTTTCTTCAGCGCGGAATACATAACCCTCATCATCAGAAGCTAAAGTCTTCAGATCAAGCAAATGGTCTTTGCCATTTTCCCGAACGCGAATAATCGATCCGTCAAAGACCAATTCGCTCTTCTCGCTCACATTAAAACGCTGCAAAATATTTGCCCGCAACGCTTCGCCAGACAATCGCGCAGCATTTCCTGAAACAAAGGTTTGGCGGGAAGCAGAGGTTTTTCCCGCATCAGGAGTAATATCTGTATCTGGTCCAAGCAATTGCATATTTGTGACGGGCACACCCAGCGCTGTCGCAAAAATTTGACTGATAACCGTGTTTGCACCCTGACCAATATCCATTGCACCTTGATGAAGCACAATGGTACCATCTGCTCTTATACCCGATTTGATCGTTGATGGGTTGGGAAGCGAGGTATTGCCACATCCATACCAACCTGAAGCAACTCCGACACCGCGTTTTAACACATCATTTTCTGCATTAAATTCATCGCAGGCTGTGCGCTCCTTATCCCAATGGGGTTTGAGCGCTTGCAAACATTGTTTGATGCCCACCCCTTGACTAAAAACCTGCCCGCAAACCGTTGGTTGACCCGCTTCGAGCGCATTTAAAATACGAAATTCAAGTGCATCCATCTCAACTTTGTTAGCCAACTCATCAAAAAGAGATTCTTGCGCAATGGCAGATTGCGGAACACCAAATCCACGGAAAGCACCCGATGGCGGATTATTGGTATAAATACCTTTCGATTTGGCGCGGTAATTTTCGATCAAATATGGACCAGAGGCATGTACAGGAACACGGTTCGCAACCGTTGGGCCCCAACTGGCATAAGCGCCCGTATCAAAGCCACCAAGGAAATCAAAGCCTGTAATTTTACCGTCGGAATTTGCACCGATCTTTAAATGAATATCTGAAGGGTGACGCTTTGTTGTACTTTGCATAGATTCAGTGCGTGTATAAGTTAGGCGCACAGGTTTACCAGTCTTGATCGCCGCCATGGCAAGAATGGGCTGAACAGAAATGTCGAGTTTTGAACCAAAACCGCCACCCACGCTCGAAGGAATAATCCTAATCTGATCTTTGCTTTTGCCCAGAATAATTTCCAACGCTTCCTGATCCATCACAGGCGCTTGTGTACAGGCATGAATGGTGACTTTTTCATCTATAACTTCAGCATAGCCCGCTTCAGGTTCAATATACGCGTGCTCGACAAAACCTGAATTAAAATGCCCTTCGACCACAAACTCAGAAGCTTCGATTGCTGATGGCGCATCCCCGCGCTGCACAAACCCTTCGCACATAAGATTGTTCTCATGTTTGTCATGAAGCTTAGCTGCATCATCTTGTTGCGCTTTATGTATATCCTGCGAGGCATCCTTTTCCTGCCAAGTAATGGGAAATTCATCTGGATCAAAATCTCGGATAAATTCAGGTGTAGCTACGAGTGCGGCAACTGCTTCACCGCGAAATCGAGCTTCGTTTACCGCGAAAACTGGTTGATCCTGAAACTGTGGGATCACCCCAAACGCGTTTTCACCTTCAATGTCATTGGCAGTTATAATTGCTGAGACTTCTGGATTGTCTTGCACAAAGTCATCCAAATCACCAAGCTCGAAACCTGCCCGCGGGTAAGGTGATCGTATGACAAAAATTTCAAGCGTTCCGGCTGGTGCAATATCATCACCATATAAATCTTGCCCTGAGACTTTTTTTAGACCGTCAAGTCGGCGTATCGAGCTGCCAACATGACCTGCACCATTGGATAAATTAGGTGCAGCATTTAAAACCGCGTCGATTATTTTACGGTAACCGGTGCACCGACATAAAACACCGCCCAACGCATCCTTAACCTCACCCTCGGTCGGTGTTGAATTCTCGCGCAGCATCGCAACTGCTGACACAATCATCCCCGGCGTGCAGATCCCGCATTGCGCGGCACCATGATCTAAAAAACTATTTGCAAGATCATCGACAATCGGTTCATTGGTATAAAGTCCACTCAAGGTTTCAACACTTTTGCCTTCGATCTGATGCGCTGGCGTCAGACATGCACAAACTACATCACCATCGACCAAAACGGAACATGCACCGCAGTCACCCGCATTGCAGCCAATTTTAACATCACGCGCACCAACGCGCTCGCGCAACATTTCTGACAATCGCTCACCTGGGACGGGATCGGAAGATACACTATTGCCATTGAGCGTAAATTTCGTCATGACATTGCCGCCCTAACTAATGCGCGCTTACACTGCTGAGCGACAACATCCATGCGGTACTCACAACTTCCACGCACATCATCAATTGGCGAAAGCACCGATAAATGTCGCTCGGTGATCTCAATATTCTCTACCTTTTGACCAATAATATCTGCTTCAAGCTCAGTTAAACGTTGCGCAACAGGAGAGCATGCACCAACTGCGATTTTGGCACTTGTGATAACTCCGTTTTCATCGCAAGTGATATTTGCAGCAGTCATAGTAATTGAAATGACTAGATATCGACGACTACCAAGCTTTTCAAAGGCAGATTTCTCTAAGACATCTGGTTTTGGAATAAGCACAGCTGATAAAATTTCATCGCCGGCAAGTGATGTTTTCCGAACATGTAAAATGAATTCCGATAACGGCATGGTTCGCATACCATTTGCCGCACTGATAAGCTCAACCTGCGCATCTAATGCTAAAAGCGGTGGCACGCCATCGGCGGCTGGAGAAGCATTACAAATGTTTCCACCTATGGTGCCGGCATTTTGAATTTGAATACTGCCCACTTCTTTTGCCGCTTGTTTTAACGCATCAAAACCTGCGGGAAGTTCCGCCTTTACGATATCAGACCATGTTGTGGCAGCACCAATACGATAATGATCGCCAAATAATTTAATACCAGACAATTCCGGAATTGAGGTAAGGTCGATAAATTTACGCGGTGAATGCCCTTGCTTTGCGGACGGATATAAATCGGTTCCGCCAGCTACAATCCTGCTGCCTTTAACCGCATATAGCCGAAGTGCGGTTTCCAGATCTGTCGGAGTTTCGTAGTGCAAACCTCACCTCTTTATCATTTGTGTACTAACGATAAAGAGGCGAACTTATTTTGTCAAACTGAAATACTTTTGTGCTTGGTAAAAACGATAAGCTAAAGCAAAGTGACACCGGCTTGAGACATGCCGATGCGCGCAGCATCAAGCGAGCCATCAAAATCAATTGCGCGGCATAATGATTGGTCAACGGTCACATCAAAACCAAGCTTTGCGCCATCAACTGCAGAAAAGTTGACGCAAAAATCTGTCGCCAAACCGACCATCAATAGTTTTTCAACACCCCGAGATTTTAGATACCCATCAAGTCCTGTTGGCGTCGTGTGGTCATTTTCAAAAAACGCCGAATAGCTGTCGATCTGAGGCCTAAATCCTTTACGAACAATCATATGGGCGGAGTCCACATTGAGATCTGCATGAAACTCAGCGCCATTTGATCCTTGGATACAGTGATCTGGCCATAAAACTTGTGGTCCATATGGCATGTCAATCAGCGACATAATTTCAGCGCCTTCATGCGATGACGCAAAAGAAGAGTGTCCTTCCGGGTGCCAATCTTGTGTTAAAACAATGGTTTGAAACTCTGACATAAGCGCATTCACGCCTGCAACAATCTGATCGCCTTCGTTTACTGCAAGCGCACCGCCGGGACAAAAGTCATTTTGAATATCGATTACAATTAATGCTTCGTTTGCAGCTCTCATTTTTGGCAATCCTCATGTTATGCGTCGCAAGACATTATCTTAAAAAACTAAGTTGCGGCAAGAGATTGCCTGAAAATCAAACACCCAAATAACGTTTAATTTTCTCCGGCGAGGCACCTAACTCTTTTGCGGTGAGGGTTTCAACCGATTTGCCATTTTCAATCATCGTAACCCGATCCGCCAGCGCCAAGACAGCATCGATCCGTTGCTCAACGAGAACAATGGCAAAACCTTCTTGCTTCATTTTCAAAATGACTTGCCTAATCTGCTCAATCATTGAGGGTTGCAAGCCTTCGGTAGGCTCATCCAACAACAAAACTTTGGGTCGAAGTGCTAATGCGCGCGCAGTCGCCAGCATCTGTTGTTCACCACCTGATAAAGTCCCTGCACGTTGATTAAGCCTTTCGCGCAATCTTGGGAATAAATCTAAAACCCAATCCTTGGTATCTGAACTCACATTGCGCACCATCAGACCCATCTCGATATTTTCAGACACTGTTAGTTCTGGAAACAATCGGCGCCCTTGCGGGATATATCCAATGCCACGCTTGGGTATTTCATGCCCCGGCAACGTGTTGATCAGCTCATCTTCAAGCGAGATACCGCCATCAGAAATCTGAACAATCCCCATGATCGATTTCAAAAGCGTTGTTTTACCCGCGCCATTTCGGCCCATTACACATAAGATTTCACCAGCTGCAACACTGAGCGACACGCCGTGCAATACTTCAACCTGCCCATATCCGGCATATATGTCTTTTACATCAAGCATCTTCCGACGTACCTAAATATGCGCTTTGGACAGCTTTATTTTGCTGAATTTCTGTTGGCGAGCCCTCAGCAAGCAATTCCCCAAAATTGAGCACAGCGATATGATCCGCAGATTTCATCACCACATCCATATTGTGCTCGATTAGTAAGATTGTCGTCTCACCAGCAAGAGATTTGATAAGCGCTATAAATTCTTCAACTTCAGATTCGGATAAGCCTTGCGTTGGCTCATCCAAAATAAATAGTTTAGGATTTTGGGCAAGCCCCATAGCAATTTCTAAAATGCGCTGATGTCCATAGCTCAGATCGCCTGCGATTTGGTCCGCACGATCTAACAAGTTTACTTGCGAGAGCACCTGCGACACCCCGTCAGCGATGTCTTTTGTTTTAAGTTTTTTTGCACGGCGTAGCGATAATTCAACATTACGCGCAACGGTAAGCCCTGGGAAAATTGAAGTGATTTGAAAGGTATAGGCAATGCCAAGCTGAATGCGCTGATGTGCGGGTAAGGCGCTAATATCCTGACCATTGAAAAACACCCGACCTGATGTCGCGGGAATTCTTCCACATAACATGCCAACAAAAGTTGTTTTGCCGGCACCATTTGGTCCAATAAGCGCGGTAATAAGCCCCTGCTGTAGCTTGAAATTAATATCGGTATTAGCCTGCAAACCACCAAAGGATTTGCTCAAGCCTTGTGTTTCTAAAATCGTTACGGAAGCCAAGGTAGATACCTCCGTCTTAATTCGCCGGCTAAACCTTGCGGTGCAAACAAAGTGAGCAACACCAATGCAAGACCAGCAATAAGCATATAAGCGGGTGTTATCGCGCTGGAATAATCAATTAAGTAGAACATGAAGATCGTACCTATCAGCGGCCCGATGGTAACCCCGGCACCACCCAACAACACCCAAAGCAGAGGGAAGATTGAATATTGCACCGTCGCAAATGTCGCGCCAGCATATCCAAATAACAGCGCGTAAGCGGCACCTGCAGACCCGGACATCACGCCTGAAATTATAACCGCCTGAAGCTTTAATCGCATAACATCATATCCAAGCATGGTCGCGCGTTCTTCATTTTCGCGGATAGCGACAAGCGCTAAACCAAAGCCGGATCGGACAATATGAGCGATGATGAAAAAGCAAATTGCAAATAACAACAGAGCTGCAAAAAAACGTCCCATCGGGCTGGTCAGATCAATCATGCCGATCATACGGTCCGCCTGCTGAATAACAAAGCCCTCATCGCCGCGGGTATATTCACCAAAATATAAGATTGTGAGGTAACCCGCCTGGGCAAACATTAAGGTCACAATCATAAAGGCGACACCAGTTGTTCGCAGGGCTAAAAATCCGACGCAGATAGAGACAATTAAAGCCAGCAACAATCCGACAACTATTGCAGCAATCGGATTAAAATCGAAAAACTGCATAGCAAGACCAAGCCCATACATGCCCGCCGCAAAGAACAATGCATGCCCCAAACTTAATAGACCCGTATACCCAAACAATAAATTATAGCCCATTGCATAAACGGCCAGCACCAATATGCGTGCTAAATTTCCTGAGTGATATTCAGGTAGGATGAAAAATGATGCAGCGAGAACGGCAACGACACCGATATGTAACCAATTTGAACGTTGGGCATCCGTCATGAGCGAATTTTCCCCATCAATCCTTGAGGTCTAAAGACCAGCACCATTGCAACTAATAATGTCGCCAAAATCTTGGCAAGCGTCGGAGAGAAAAACACAGAGATAATCCCATCGCTCATACCAATGAGTATCGCGGCAATGACAGTCCCAGGTAGGCTACCCAAACCACCAATGATCACAACAATGAATGATAAAAGAAGTGGGTCATGGCCCATCAAATAATGCGCTTGCTGGACCGGAACCACAAGCACGGCGCCCATTGCGGCCAATCCTGCGCCCAATCCAAACACCCATGCATATACGCGTTTAACCGGGACACCAAAGGCGCGCGCCATCTCGCTATCTTGTTGTGTGGCACGCATAATGAGACCAATTTTAGTTTTGGTCATTAAAACCCAAAGTGCTGTTAAAATCGCAATCGCAGCGACGATGATGAAAAGCTTATAACTGGTGATGGAGAGACCCCAAGGCCAATAGATCTCAAAACCATTTTCGCCAAACTCAAACCAAGGGATCGCCAAGCGCTGATTAAATGGTGCTTCAACGGGACGCGCCTCAGGACCAAAGGTCATAAGTGTGACTTGCTGAATAATATACAAAAGCCCGATTGTGCCAACGATCGTGCGATCCGGATCATAATCAATCCTTTGCAAAACAAGCCGGTCTGCAACAGCTGCAATGACACCAACCAGGATCGGGGCAAAGATTAAAGCGGCGATAAAGCCAACTGCCGAGTGACCGCCAAGTAGGTGGGCAACCCACCAAGCAATAACTGCGCCCAACATAAAAAATTCACCATGCGCGACATTCACGACGCGCATGATGCCAAATACGATACTTAGGCCCATCGCTGTCATCGCCAAAACTGCGGCAATAACAGCACCCTCAAGGGAGGCAAGAATTAAATGCGGCCCAAATTCCATTTTGTTTTCTCAGTCTAAATTTCAAGCTCTGCGATTAGAATGGTTGTGTTGTGTAATCCACTTCGTCCTCATACAACGTGTCTTCAATTGATGTTGTATGCGACACCACAAGTTTTCCATCTGTTACTTTTGAAATGTATTGAGATCCAAATGTTTGGTGAGTTTTACCGTTAAAGCGCTTCGCACCTTGCGGATGATCATCTGACATCGGCATATCTGACATGGCTTCCACAGCTTCAATCAGTTTGGCACGATCTTCAGGGCCTTTATAGCCTGCAGATTCCATGCCTGCTTTAACGATGTTGAGTGTTTCCCAACAACCGAACATATGGGCAAATGTAGAGACGTCTTTAGCATCGGATGTCGAAGCACCGTTTTCATCAACGCCCACAGCTTCACGATAAAGCTTGTCATGCGATGTTTGATCGGCTTGCGCGTAACGCGGCATGCCTTCCCAGAAATATGTACCTTCCAAGAATTCAAGACCAGGACTGTTGATATCAACGGCTTCAAGACTGTCGATAAAGCCGAAGATTTCCGGGCGGCTTGGTCCGAAGAATTCACCCAATTCTTTCACAAATGTGAGAACAGCTGGGCCTACCATCACGTGATAAACAACTTCAGTGTCACGCGGGATTTTCGGGAAGTATTTTGTAAATGATGTTTCCGCCGGTGGCACTGCAATTTTTGCAACAACATTACCGCCCTGACGTTCAATCGCTTCACTGAAGAAATCGCGGTGATCATGACCAAACGCAAAGTCCGGATAGATCATAGTGACTTTCTTACCCAGATTGTCGCCAACAAATGGCGCCATTGCTTGCACCTGACTTTTCACATCTGTGATACCTGGCTGAAGCGTATATCTGTTGAGCTTACCACTGGCGACATGGTGTCCCTCGGACACAACAAAATACGGCAGCTTTAATTCACCCGCACGAGGGGCGGATCCGAAAACAACGTGACTGAACAATGTACCAAACGCGATATCGCAATTGTGCTGTGATGCAAATTTCTCAACCACTTCCGCGCCGCGCTTTGGATCTGTGCCATCGTCCTCAGCAACGATTTCGACCGGACGTCCATTGATACCACCCATATCGTTGATCCGCTTAACAGCAGCTTGTGTTGTACGATCATACCAACGGCCATAGGCTGCGCCGATGCCGGTTCTATGAACCTGGAAACCAATCTTGATCGGCTCTGATGTTTGCGCTTGCGCGTAGCCCATCATCTTTGGCAAACCGGTTGTTGCCAAGAGTGCACCTGCACCAATTCCCTTTAATGTATTGCGGCGGGAGATCAGTTTAGATCCCTTCTTCTTATCAGTCATTTTCGTTCCTCTCTGGAGCTAATATGGATAATCCTGCACTGGCAGTTTGTATGTATACTAATGAATTGTCCAGCCCTTTTTTTACAAAACCAAATACCGAACGAGCTGCTAAGCACCCTTCGGAGCTGCCAATAACCAAAGACCAAACCATGTATAAGTTGCCATAAATATGGCAATGGGAATATGAAAAATAACTACGTCTTTCCACGCATTAAAGTGTTTTGCGATTGCATAATGAGCCATTAACACTGCAATGATGTGACCAAAAACAACGAGGCTGGCCTGCGAAAGCCAAATACGCCTCACACTCGATATCTCATTTAGATAACCTGTTGTAACTTGATAGTTTTCCAATCCCAAAAAGTTCGATCCATTGCCCAACGGATCCGACAAAGCGGCAACTAAATACTGTCCATTGACCATTAAAGTCGTAAGATAATGCGATGCGTGATAAACCGCAGCAATAGGCAAAACAGAAATCGCCAACATTGTAAAAAGTTCTAAAAAATTTGTCCGACGTCCATCCTTGCTTTGATCGGTTAAATCAAAGCGATGAGTGAGTTTCATACCCGCCCAAATACAGGCTACAAATATACCATATAGGAGTAAATTTGCCCCCAAAATTCCGAAAGTCGACTGCCAAACCACTGCTGATCGCCCCGGAAATGCGAGCGGATTAACGTCAATTTGAACCAACCACCAGAAGGTTTCATTGACCCCATCAAAGCTACCAGAACCCAAAACTGAAAGTAAAAAAAGGCTTGCGATACAGAAATATTGCGAGCCTGCAGCGCTTGCCAGCCAGGCAATCCTATGCGCCAGCCCCTGCCATTTGGTAAAATCTTTAAAGGTGACAAATGCGATAAAAGCGAGAATAAAATGGTGAAGCATTCCACCTGATGAAGCCAGGCCTTTGCACCAAAAATAATCATGCCGATAAAGGTAAAAATCACATAGCCTAGAACAAAATTGGATAGTCGCGCCGGATCATCGGGAGCAATATCTGCAATTATAAATGCGTAAAACGCGACAAAGACGATTATAGCTGGCCAACATCCAATCCCCTTTGGAAACGAAACATTTAAACAAACATTGTGGAGGAGCCGATTAAATAAACCGCTCCATGGGTTAATCCATGCCCAAATATTTCCAAAGACACTGTGCATCATGAAAATTGCGATCCACCAAAAGGTCCAAATGGACAAGGGCAACATATTGACCAAAGGATCACGTGAACCAATTGCACCAATCACAATCAGAAACATAACCAATGCCAAGGAGAAAATACTGATAATATCTTTCAACAGAGCATTTTGAAAAATTGCATCAAATGACGGCCAAGAGATGTGAATAGGCTTAAAGAACGAAAACACCCGATCATGGGGTAAAAAAGTGACAAGCAGCATGGATGAGATAACAGCAAGACACCCGCTAATAATGTAAATATTAGTGGGAAGAAGAAGCACAATACCCTGTTCGGAAACATGGGCTGCGGCAATTTTTGTTGTCGACAAAATCACAAACCATGCCATTATGAGCACATTCAACAATGCTCTAACTCTCATTGCATTTATCCCCTTAAGCTTGACACTGATTTGCCAAAGAATAGTGACTGCTTATTTACAACAACGGATCGAGACTAATGTCAAATAGCCGAAAACTCACGATAATCGCTATATTAATTCTCGGTGCTGTTGCTTTGTTCTGGTCGCTAAACACGGTAACTTCACCAATACTGGTTTCAAACGTCAAAGCGGTAAAAATGACCGACACCATGTTTTCAGTTTATCTAAACATGCAAAATGACGGCGAGGCTGATTTCATTACCGAAATAAAAGCATCGGATCAAAATAGTGCCTTTATAATGGGCGCGCATTCAGAATTTGGAGTTGCGATACCAAAAGGTTCATCACCTAGCTTCTCATCTGACGGTGCACATATCATGGTCAATGTTCAAGGTAATACATATCACCCAGGTGAGTTTATTCCGCTTACCGTTGCCTTTAAAAATTCGGGCTCACAACAAATCAAAGCAGTTGTACAAGACCCAAATGCAAACAAAATGAACATGGGTGATGACAATAAGGAGATGGATCACTCGCAAATGGATCACTCCATGCATCAAATGGGTGCGGCGATTGAATTAAACGCAAACCAAAACCCACCAGCCATCGAAATGAACGTTTCACAGAACACCGACGAAACTTGGTCCGTTCAACTGACAACTCAGAATTTTGAATTTTTTGAGCCAGAAACAGAACCGCTTGCCCATGAAGACGGTCAAGGACACGGGCATCTTTATTTGAATGGACTAAAACTTCAACGCATGTATTCCAATACTGCAACAATCGGAAAATTACCCGAAGGACAGCATATGATTTCTGTTACATTAAACAGCAACGATCACCGGGCATTTTCAGTTAACGGAAAATCCGTTTCAGTATCATTCGAAGTCAACGTGCAATAAACTGAATCATGGGAAAAGCTATGTCAGAGTTATCATTTATTCATCCAAGTGATTTACGCGCAAAATTTTCATCAGCCATGTCACTCATGTATCGAGATGAAGTTCCTGCCTATGGCACATTGATGGATTTGGTTGCTGAGGTAAATTCATCAACACTTGGTGCAGACCAAGAACTCGCACAAACACTTAAATCAACCAATGGACTTTCTCGCATATCAGATGAAAGACACGGCGCAATCCGCCTTGGTACTGAGGCCGAATTAAAGCTCATTCGCCGGGCATATTTTCAAATGGGTATGTTCCCCGTTGGCTATTATGATTTAAGCGTTGCAGGCATTCCTGTTCATTCAACTGCATTTAGACCCATTGAGGGCGAAGCACTTTCCATCAACCCGTTTCGCGTCTTCACGTCTTTGTTGCGGTTAGATCTAATAGAAAATCAAGCTTTGAAAAAAGATGCTGAAGCCGTTCTTGCCGCGCGAAATATCTTCACCGATAGACTAATCGAAATGATCGGTCAGGCCGAAGCTCAAGGTGGTATTTATAACAAGGATGCGGATGAATTTATCACAGAAATTCTCATCACATTTAAGTGGCATCCAAAGGCTAGTATCACCCAGGAACTTTATGACCGTTTGCATCAAGAACATCGTCTGATTGCCGATGTCGTGTCGTTCAAAGGCCCGCATATTAATCACCTAACACCACGCACGCTTGATATCGATCAAGTTCAAAATTTAATGCCTTCGCGCAATATTACACCGAAGGCTGTCATCGAAGGTCCGCCCAACCGCAAATGTCCAATTTTATTGCGCCAGACATCATTTAAGGCGCTTGAAGAATCTGTCGATTTTTTAGATGTTAAAGATGGCAAACACACCGCGCGATTTGGTGAAATTGAACAACGCGGCATCGCGCTTACACCCAAAGGCCGTGCGCTCTATGATCATCTGCTAAACGAAACAAGAGCGAAATGCACCCCCGCACCTGATGGTTCTAATGCGCAAGAATATGTTCAGACTTTGCAGGAAACATTCTCAGCATTTCCCGATGATTGGGCAACAATACGCAAACAGGAACTTGGCTATTTTCACTATCAGCTTGCTGAAAACCACATTGGAACAACTAATGATCAGTCGTTTGAAGGCATGGTTGAAACCGGTCAAATTCAGTTCAGTCCCATTGTATATGAGGACTTTTTGCCCGTCAGTGCAGCCGGTATTTTTCAGTCCAATTTAGGCGATAAGAAAGCTGCCAATATCGTGCATAATTCCAATCAGGAATTATTTGAAACCCAGCTCGGCGCCAAAGTGTTGGATGAATTTGCACATTATGCAGCTTTAGAGAACGCATCAAAAGAACAATGTCTAAAGCAGTTAAAGGTCAATAATTGACTTTAAAACGGTTGGGCAAAGTTTGTTGGGAAACGGCAAATAATCGAGGTGTCGTTCCGGTCCAGCGCTTAAAGGCAATGTGAAAATTAGCAGCTGATGAGAAGCCTGTTTTTTGTGAAACTTCTTCAATGGTTTTATGGCCATTATGCAATTCACGAATGGCAATGTCGCGCCGCAATCCATCTTTTATTTCCTGAAATGATGTACCGTCATCCTTTAATCGGCGCATTAAGGTTCTGGGTTCAAGGTTTAACTCATCGGCGACATATGCCAGATTACAATTTTCCCAAGTGGAACGATACAATATCTCACGAATTTGCAATGTGCGCGTATTCTCATGCAGATTGGTAAAAATCCAGTCACGCGGTGCGCGTTTTAGAAATTCAACAAACTCTGTATCCGTACGACCAACCGGACGTTGATGTTTGGCAAGTTCAAATGAGATTGCGGAATATGGGTTGCCAAAATCAATCTGCGTTGGGAAAACCACATTATAATCTTCGACGAATTCCGGTTCATCAAACGCAAATTGAACGGACTTAACAGCAACCTCTCGTCCAGCCATCCAGGATAACAATCCATGGGCCAGTTTTAAAATCAGCATATGCCCAAATCGTTGCACGTCTTGTTCACCAACTGGCTTGAGCATAAGTGTATAAAGATCTTCATCATTATCTAACTCAAACTGATAATCATCGAGTAACAAATTCCAAAAGGTTGAAAACTTATAAAGCGCTGAAGGCAATGACTTGGCTTGACGCACAGCTGTCAAAAGATGTTGGAGTGCACGCACCCGTACCGGTCTTGACCAAAGCCCCATCATCTCATCGCTGGTTTCAATCGCAGCAATGGCATAGAGCCAAACAATTTGGTCAAGGGTAACACGTTGAAACGGCTGACCATCGCCGTCAATAAGTCCCGCTCGCTGCAGAAAAGAATCCAGCTGCTGCTTGGAACAAACCCCCTTTAAGGCATCCAGCCAATCATCAATAAATAGATATGATACTGTTGCAACGCGTGCAGATTGATAGACTTTCATACACCGATGATAATCAAATTTGTCACTTTATAAAAGGATTTTGTCACATAGAGTGTATTTTTGATTCATTACATTGATAGTATGACATTATAGAATAATTGAAGAGGTTTCACATGCCATATAAAGCGCCAATTGAAGATATCATGTTCAATATTGAGCATTTATCATCTTGGGCTGATGTTACAGCGCTTGAAACCTATTCTGATATTACCAGCCAAGATGCTGAAGCGGTTCTCGATGGCTTCGGTCGTTTTTGCTCTGAAACCATTGCTGATCTCACATCAATTGGCGACACCAAAGGTTCCAAATTTGACGGTGAAAAGGTCATCTTGCCGGATGAATTTCAAACCGCCTATGATCAGTTTGTTGAAATGGGTTGGCAAAGTCTGCCACACGATACGTCTCATGGTGGCATGGGCCTGCCGCGCGCATTGGGTGCAGCGGCAACCGAAATATTAAATTCCTCTGATCTAAGTTTCGGACTATGTCCTCTTTTAACAGACGGCGCGGTGGATGCCTTAATGCTCGCAGGGTCTGAAGCGCAAAAAGCGCTTTATCTTGAAAAGCTCATTTCCGGTCGCTGGACAGGAACTATGAACCTCACCGAACCACAAGCAGGTAGTGACCTCGGTCGGGTTCGAACCAAGGCAGTGCAAAACAACGATGGCACCTATGCTGTCAGTGGCACCAAAATTTACATCACCTATGGTGAACATGAATTATCAGAAAACATTATTCATCTGGTTCTAGCGCGTACGCCTGATGCACCTCCCGGCCCAAAAGGCCTCAGTCTCTTTATTGTGCCGAAATATCTCGTTATGGATGATGGTACACCCGGCGAGCGCAATGGTGTGAACTGCATCAGCATTGAACATAAGCTTGGCATTAAAGCGAGCCCAACAGCTGTACTTGAATATGACAACGCCACAGGCTTTCTGATCGGCGAGGAAAATCGCGGACTTCAATACATGTTTATCATGATGATGAGCGCCCGATTCTTGGTCGGCATTCAAGGTGTTGCAGTTTCTGAGCGTGCTTACCAACATGCGCTTGCATATGCCAAAGACCGCGAACAAAGCCCTCCGGTTGATCGTTCAAAAAATGAAGCAGTAACCATCGCACACCACCCGGATGTTCGTCGCATGCTCTTGCGCATGAAGGCACTGGTTGAGGGTGGCCGAGCATTGTCGGTTGCCACCGCTGGCCTGTTAGATCTGGCGAAAAACGGTAGTGAAGAACAAGCCGCAACCGCAAAACCCATGGCCGAATTTCTTGTCCCACTTGTGAAAAGCTTTTGTACTGAACGTGCATTGGAAGTTACTTCACTTGGTGTCCAAATCCACGGCGGGATGGGCTTTATTGAAGAAACTGGTGTAGCGCAGTTCTATCGCGACGCGCGCATCTTACCGATTTATGAGGGCACAACAGCCATTCAAGCCAATGATCTCTTGGGTCGGAAAATTCTGCGCGACAAAGGCGCGCTTGCCAAAGAGATCATGGCTCAGATCAAAGAGACAGAAACTAAATTGAAATCTGGAAGCGCACAGGCCGTTAGCTTTGCAAACAGTTTAGAGAAAGCCCGTGGGGCGTTTGAGACGAGTATTAATTGGCTTATTGAAAATGCCAATGACGATGTAAACGGTGTTTATTCTGGAAGTGTCCCGGTCCTTATGTTGGCAGGAAACTTGGCTGTAGGATGGCAATTCGGCAAATCGATATTAGCAGCCGAAGCAAACATGGCACGCGGCAAGAACACAGCTTTCCATGCAGAAAAAATCGCCACCGCATGTTTTTACGCGCAACATATTTTAGCGGAATGCGAGTTGGAAAAAACACGCATCGTTGAAGGTGCTGACAGCATCTATGCGGATGCGTTCAAAGACTTTGCAATCACATAAGCAGTAAAAGAGTTTGAGTTTAGAAAGGCGACATAAATGTCCGACATGAAACCACTACCAGAATATGAAAGGCTCAAACTTGAAGCTCAGGATAATGATGTTGTTATCCTCACGCTCAATCGCCCAGATAAACGCAATGCGCTTGATGTCCAATCAATCGAAGAATTGGTTGATTTCTTTTCCAACACGTCAAAGCTCGGCGTTAAAGCTGTGGTGCTAGCTGGCGCTGGCGATCATTTTTGCGCCGGTCTTGACCTTATTGAACACTGGAAGGCAGATCGCAGCCCGGACGAGTTTATGCATGTTTGCATGCGCTGGCACGAAGCTTTTAACAAAATGGAATATGGTGGTGTTCCAATCATCGCAGCACTAAAAGGTGCTGTTGTTGGCGGTGGCCTTGAGCTCGCAAGCGCAGCTCATATCCGAGTGATCGACGACACAACTTATTTTGCATTGCCTGAAGGACAACGCGGCATTTTCACAGGTGGCGGTGCCACTATTCGCGTCTCTGATATGATCGGTAAATCTCGCATGATCGATATGATCCTCATGGGGCGTGTTTATCAGGGCCAGGAAGCTGTTGATTTGGGTTTGGCTCAATATATGACCGAAGGTTCAAGCTTCGACAAAGCTATTGAACTCGCCAATAAAGCTGCCCAAAACTTGCCGCTCACAAATTTCGCTATTTGCTCAGCCATCAGCCACCTCAACAATATGTCTGGCATGGATGCAGCTTATGCAGAAGCTGTGGTCGCCGGTGTGGTCAACACGCAACCAGAAGCACGCGCACGGCTGGAAGCTTTTGCCAATAAATCAGCCGCAAGGGTGAGACCCAACGACTAAAAGGTCACGAATTAATTCAAGATAGTCATGTTTATATCGGGAGGTAACGGGCATGCAAAAAAATTTCGATGCATTCGACAAAACAAGCGCCAATTATGTGCCGCTTTCCCCAGTCTCATTTTTAAATCATGCTGAAACACTTCACCGCCAGCGCACCGCCGTTATCTACGGCGATATCAAACGAAGCTGGGCAGAAACTGCAATTCGCATACGTGGGTTCGCCAAAGGACTTGCAGCTATGGGAATTAAAAAAGGCGACACGGTCTCCGTCCTTTGTCCGAACATTCCTGAAATGCTCGAAATGCATTTTGCGCTGCCAATTTCCGGTGCTGTTTTAAATACGCTCAACACGCGATTAGAACCGGAAACAATCGCCTATATTCTTGGTCACGCCGATACGCAGCTCCTCATTGTTGATCAGGAATTGATCCCCGTGGTGGAGAAGGTGTTTGAGATCATGGGGTATTCCGTGCCTTTAATTGAAATTAGTGATCCCAATGCACCAAGTTCAAACACACTTGGCGGGAAAAACTACAATGATGTGATTGAAACAATTACCGAAGCTAACAAACAAAATGATCATCCAAATGACGAATGGAATGCCATTTGTCTCAACTATACCTCTGGTACATCTGGGCGACCAAAGGGTGTTGTCTATCACCATCGTGGCGCATATCTCATGGCATTGGGCACCATCGCCGCATGGCAAACACCGCATTACCCGATTTACCTCTCTGTCGTTCCGATGTTTCATTGCAACGGTTGGGGACACCCTTGGGTTATGGCCATGTTGGGCGGCACAGTAGTTTTCACCCGCACGATGGCCGCAGACATATTGCTCGATGCCATTGGCAAATATTCAGTCACCCATTTTGGTGCAGCACCGATTATTTTGCAGATGCTGACTGATGCGAAATCTGACGACATGAAGCCTTTTGACCCGAAGGTCAAAGTGCTAACCGCTGGTGCGCCTCCGCCCCCATCTGTTCTAGAAAAAACCAAATCAATGGGACTTGAAGTCATGCAAGTCTATGGGTTGACGGAAACTTACGGGCACATTTCTCAATGTTTATGGCAAGAAAGTTGGGATAACCTTGATGATGCCAAACAAGCACAACTGCAGGCCCAGCAGGGTATAGCCATGCCGATGGTTGATGCTGTTACCGTCATCGATAGAACTACAGGTTCACCTGTTGCATCAGACAGTCAAACTCAAGGTGAAATCGCCATTCGCGGCAACACTGTTATGAAAGGCTACTACAAAGATGTAAGAGCCACAGAAGACGCATTCGTTGGTGGCTATTTTTGGTCAGGCGACGGCGCTGTTGTTGACGAAAAAGGCTATATTCAAATCAAAGATCGCCTAAAGGATGTCATCATCTCCGGTGGTGAGAATATCTCGTCCGTTGAAGTAGAGGCTGTGCTCTTTAGGCACCCATCCGTTCAGGCCGCCGCGATTGTTGCAAAACCCGATCCAAAATGGGGTGAAGTACCCTGCGCATTTGTAGAGCTCAGGGAAGATACTGAGGCCACTGAAGATGAAATTATTGACTTTTGTCGAGAACATTTAGCTGGGTTTAAAACGCCCAAGAAAATTGTTTTTGCAGAACTACCAAAAACCTCAACAGGAAAAATTCAGAAGTTTAAGCTTCGCGAAACAGCAAAGTCACTGGACTAGAACAATGAACCAAATCATCGCACGATCATCACGCCTTCGCGCCACACCATTTACCCCACGAGTAGAAGCTGCTGGTGTGAAGGGATATTCCGTTTATAACCGGATGCTATTGCCGACAGCTTTTGTATCAATGGAAGCTGATTATCATCATTTAAAATCCCATGTGCAGGTATGGGATGTAGCAGTTGAACGGCAGGTTGAACTCAATGGCCCAGATGCGACGAAACTCATGCAAGTGTTAACACCACGTGATTTAAGCAAGATGCAGTCTGACCAATGTTATTATGTGCCAATTGTCGATGATAATGGCAAAATGCTCAATGATCCGGTCGCGCTAAAACATAGTGATACACGCTGGTGGATTTCAATTGCAGATAGCGACTTGCTACTTTGGGTCAAAGGTCTTGCTGTTGGCATGAACCTCAATGTGGATGTCTTTGAACCGGATGTCTCGCCATTAGCCGTCCAAGGGCCGAAATCAGATGAACTTATGGAACGCGTCTTTGGTTCAGAGGTCAAAGATATTCGCTTTTTCCGCAAAAAACGCCTTAAATTCGGCAATACATCCTTCATCGTCGCCCGATCAGGATATTCCAAACAAGGTGGATTTGAGATCTATGTCGAAGGTAGTCAACACGGTGTTTACATCTGGGATACATTATTTGAAGCAGGTGAAGATCTTAATGTTCGAGCTGGTTGCCCAAATCTTATTGAGCGCGTTGAAGGAGGCCTGTTAAGCTATGGCGGCGATATGAATATGAACAATACGCCACTTGAATGTGGGTTGGAAAAATTCTGCAGTCTGACACAAAACGTCGACTATATTGGTAAAGCTGCGCTTTTGCGCGAAGCCAAAAATGGCCCCTCTAAACAAATCCGGCCGATATCTATTCACGGTGATCCGATCACACCATTACAATCCCCCCACTCGATCATTAATGGCAACCGCGAAGTTGGTCAGATCACAGCTGCAGTGTGGTCTCCCGATTTTAACACAAATGTTGCAATCGGAATGGTAGACAAAGATCATTGGAATCCAGGAACAGAATTTGACATTTATACGCATGACGGCAGACGAACAGCAAGAATAGAGGAAAAATTCTGGAATTAGTTGCAATTTTGTTAAGCTTCGGGAAACTTTCGGTTTTTAAGGTCGTTGGAAAAACTCTTACGATGGGTGTTGAATAATGGTTTTACCAAGTAAACAGAATAACATCTCTAAGTTTTTAAATCCCGAAGCTGAAGAAGACAGCTATATCGATATGTATAATGCTGCTTTAGAGCTCGAACCATTTCAAAGAGCAATGATGGCGCAATATTATTATCAGCGCGTACATCTCAGGGAACTCGGACTTCGGATTTCAGCCACATGCGAATTTCATATTCTGCAACGTGTTTTCGGTAGTGGCGCAGAGATCATTTTTGAACAATCCGAAAAATATCTCAGCGATCCGGAAGCACCTACAGAAATCTAATTCCCCACAAAGCTGATAATATAATTTACTCGTAAGTGATATTGCATTAGAAAACGCGCTCGTTATCCCTTAATGACGCTTTCTTAAAATGTTGAATATCATGACGAACAATACAGACCATAGCTTTTCACTTCAGTCTTCTGACCTAAACGTGTTTTCGGACATAAAATGCCAATTGGGCGAAGGTCCTTTATGGCATCCATTGCGAGATGAATTACTTTGGTTTGATATCACCAATAACACATTGCATGCCCAAAGCGCCTCCAATCATCAGAGCTTTGAATTTGATGAAAATGTTTCTGCGGTTGCATGGATTGATGAGACTTCAGTGCTCATCAGTGGTGAAAACGGTCTTCAAACTTTATCTTTGGATAATAACACAAGACAAACCGTCATAGATATCGACAATGATAATTCCATCACCCGATCCAATGACGGTCGCGCGGATCGTCAAAATGGTTTTTGGGTCAGTACCATGGGGAAGAATGCCGAACAGGGCGCGGGTGCCATCTATAGATTTTACAAAGGTGAAGTTCGCCGTCTGCACAACAACATCACAATCCCCAACGCAATATGTTTTTCACCCGATGGTGAAACCGCATATTTCGCAGATTCAATGAATAAATGTGTCTTCAAACAAAAACTAGATCTCGAAACAGGCTGGCCAATTGCAGATGCTGAGATATTTATCGATTTTACCTCAATCGACAAAACACCTGATGGTGCGGTTGTTGATGCATTGGGCAATATCTGGATCGCTTTTTGGGGTAAAAGCATGGTGGAAGGCTATACGCGAAATGGGCAAAACATCGGTCAAATAAAGCTCCCAACACCGCACACGACTTGCCCAGCTTTTGGTGGTAGTGACACATCAACCTTGTTTGTCACAACTGCCATGCAAGGGCTTGATGATGAAGCTTTGGCAAAAGATGAAAATGCTGGCAAAACCTTTTCAGCTAAAACCAATATCCAAGGTCTTTCAGAGCCAAGCGTACTCCTGAAATAAAAGCAAAAGTACAAAGCTTATTTGGTCTTAGTAAGCTGTATAAAGATTAGCGCTACCTTGGTTACGCTTCTCCAACCGTTCAAGGTTTATGATCGTTGATAGCATTAAACGATCATGGCTCCAGTCAGCAGGTTTTTGAACCGTGAACGAAAACATGCCAGCAAACACCACCATCAAAATTGCCAATAGCGCCAAACGGATCTTGGAAAATCCTGTATCCCAACCAGTCACGGCAGATAGCAAACGATTTTCTAATAACTTTTTCGGGCGCGCAGAAAAGAAACCTGCTTGTGTTTGAATAAGAGCAACTTCCGGAACTCTTACCTTGAACAAGCTTGCACGTTTAAAACGGCCATTACATACACGTAGCAGGCATTCGCAATAGTCCCGAGCTGAGAACAATCCCCGTTTAAGAACATTCTGGTCACAGGACAACTCGCGAAGTTCTTCAATCTCGCGCTTGAAATAATGAAAAGCAGGGTTCCAAAAAATACAGGTGTAAGCAATGCAAATGCAAATTCCCAATCGACATCTTTTTGACGTAGATGCTGCAACTCATGCGCAATCGACACCTTAAGGTCCATGCTGTTCCCAAGCATGCTGGACGGTAAAACAACGTAATGATAACGCAAAGTACGCGTTGAGAACGGAATGCGAATTTTATCCGCCAAAACCAACTTTAATTGACCACAACTGCGCCAATCATGCGCTTCCTCTAAAATTCTTGATAGTTTGAACATAGTGAAGACCGCGCGCGCCAGCATCAAAAAGGCGGTTGCTGCACCTCCATATAAAACCATGGTCACAAAAATATGGTTCGGATTGGATAATTCGGTCATCATATTCTGTCTAAAGGTCAAAACGCTTTCAAGGAAACTGGCATTTAGCTCAATATTACCTTGTAAAAACTGCGCCAAGACAAGCTCGGAAAGCGTCACTGGTACAGGTAGAGCGGATGCGAAGAAATGACTATAAAGTGTAAGAACAATCGGGAATAAAAAGGTCACCAACAGGAGCGTTTTGACCAAACTGAGCTGTACGGCGAAAGCGCGTGCCGTATCAGAATTTTTGATAATTTTGCGACCCAAGAACCAAATCAGGGCCGAACCCAGCATGAGTAGATTTACATCGATATAGCTGGTTACGAGTGTTTCAACCTGAATCATCCCCCAGTTTCCTCCCTAGAAGCACCCTCAACTCCTCCAAAGCATCTTGCGTTAAATGGTCGTCATTTACAAGTGTGGCGACCAACGCTGCGGGTGTATTATCGAATAGTTTGGCTGACACATCCTTCAAAAGTCGTGATTGGTACTCATTTTTTGACAAAATTGCGGAGTAAATTAATGATTTTCCGTCTTTTTTGCTTGAAACAAACCCCTTTTGCTCCAAAATTCTTAAAATGGTTGCAGCTGAAGTATAAGCTAGGTCCCGGTCCTCATCCATTTTGGAAAGGACGTCTCGGACACTGGCATCACCCAGCTCCCAAAGTAACGTCATGAATTCCAATTCAACCTCGGTTAGGAGCTCATGCGTCTTACGTTTTCTCATATTGCGCCACCAATTTATTGTTTAACATTTGTGTTCTATCTCAATATGTCGCCACTTACTAGTAAATTAATAGATGAGTTATCATCACACCTTTAAAAAGCAAAATACAAACCAACAAATTCCCAAAAACAATGGAATCCATAACGGCATTCCAACCAATCCTAACCACGCAAGGAAGATGTATACTGTACCCAAAATGCTCAGGAACAAACGATCACCTCGGGTCGTGACAATACGCAATGCACCCATGCGTTCATCACCACCTGGTCGTTTTATTTCAATAATTGTTAGCAGAATAATTGCGGAAAAAATTCCGATAAAGATTAGCGCAGTGGGCCAAGTCCAAGCCATCCAACTCATAATTACACTCTCCCCATGGCAAAGCCTTTGGCAATATAGTTTCGAACGAAGTAGATCACGATCGCACCAGGCACAATTGTAAGCGTTCCAGCTGCCGCCAACAAACCAAGCTCATATCCAGCACTCGATGCTGTTTTAGTCATGGTCGCAGCAATCGGTTTTGCAGCAACGGCTGTGAGCGTTTTTGCAAGCAGCAGTTCAACCCATGAAAACATGAAGCAGAAAAAGGCAGTCACACCAACACCGGCTTTAATCGTTGGCAAAAAGATCTTCACAAAGAAATGCGGGAATGAATAACCATCGACATAGGCGGTTTCATCAAGCTCTTTGGGCACCCCGCCCATAAAGCCTTCTAAGATCCATACGGCGAGTGGAATATTAAACAAACAATGTGCCAACGCGACAGCTAAATGGGTATCAAACAATCCAACCGCTGAATAAAGCTGGAAGAATGGCAATGCAAAAACCGCAGCTGGTGCCATCCGGTTTGTTAAAAGCCAGAAGAATAATTGCTTATCACCCAAGAACCGATAGCGAGAGAACGCATAGGCCGCAGGTAGTGCAACACAGACCGAAATAACGGTATTGAGCGACACATAAATAATTGAATTAATGTAACCCCAATACCAAGTTGGATCCGTAAAAATCGTTACATAAGCTTCGATTGTAAACGTCTGAGGAAAGAGTGAAAATCCAGCTAGAATTTCATTCGTAGTCTTAAAACTCATCGCAACAAGCCAGTAAATTGGCAGCATTAGGAAAAGGATATAGACGATGGGAACGATAGATCGCTTTTGCATTAGCGTTCTCCCTCAGTGTTTAAATCTTCTCGGTTCATAAGTGTGTAGAACAGCCAAGAAACCAATAGTGTGATTGCAAAATAGATAAGCGACATCGCAGCGGCCGGACCTAGATCAAACTGACCCAAAGCGATTTTCACTAGATCAATAGACAACAAGGTTGTCGAGTTGCCCGGCCCGCCACCGGTAAGCACAAAAGGCTCGGTATAGATGTTAAAACTATCCATAAAGCGCAGTAGAATTGCGATCGTTAAAACGTTCTTCATTTTAGGCAATTGAATAAATCTAAAGACTGACCAGTTCGATGCGCCATCAATTTTTGCAGCTTGATAATAAGCTTCTGGAATTGACACCAAGCCGGCATATGAGAGCAACACAACAAGCGATGTCCAGTGCCAGACGTCCATGGTGATAATGGTGAACCAAGCGGCAATTGGATCCTGCGTCATATCATAATTGATACCCAAAACATGGTTGAGCGTATATCCCAACAACCCGATATCCGGCAGCGCAAAAATATTCCACATTGCGCCAACAACATTCCAAGGAATAAGCATTGGAAGTGACATCAAGACAAGACATACAGGTACCCAAAAACCTTTGCGTGGCATTGCAAGCGCAATGGCAATTCCCAATGGAACTTCGATGATTAAAATTAAGAACGTGAATAAAAATTGCCGTCCCAGCGCATTGTAAAATCGCTCGGAATTTAGCAATTGCTCGAACCAGGTCAGACCTTCCCAAAAGAACAAATTGTCTCCAAAAGTCTCCTGAACAGAGTAATTGACCACCGTCATCATGGGGATGATGGCGTTAAATGCCACCAGCAGCAAAACTGGTAAGACAAAGAACCAAGCCTTTTGATTTTCAGTTTTCATCAGCTTGCCCCTCCCATTTCGGTCGCTAACCAACCATCTCGATAAAGCCGTGTTTGATTTTGTTGAAATGACAGCTTCACATCATCGCCTTTATTTGGCAGCGCGCCTTCAATAATCGACATCACGCTAAGATCACCGATTAAAGCTTCAACAACACTATGGCGGCCAATATCGGAAACTTTCTTCACTTTAGCATCGAGACCTTTGTCGCTTAGGGACACAAATTCAGGTCGGATACCAATTTCAGATTTACCAGACATCCCAGCTTTCAATGGACCTTCCAGATCAACCTTCTGGCCATTTACAAAAGCTGCGCCATCCTTCATTTCACACGGCAAAACATTCATTCCGGGCGAGCCGATAAAATGACCAACGAATGTGTGCGCTGGGCGTTCAAAAAGTTCAACCGGAGTTCCGATCTGAACGACCTCACCTAAATCCATCACCACAACTTGGTCGGCAAAGGTCAGCGCTTCTGTCTGATCGTGCGTAACATAAATCATCGTGTGGCGAACTTTTTGGTGAAGCTCTTTAAGCTTGCTACGCAGCTTCCATTTTAGATGCGGGTCAATCACGGTGAGCGGTTCATCGAACATGACAACATTCACATCATCACGCACCAAACCGCGACCCATGGAAATTTTTTGCTTGTTGTCCGGTGTGAGGCCAGCAGCTTTGCGACCCAACATATCTGTGACTTCAAGCATATCCGCGATCTCGCGCACGCGCTTATCGATTGTCGCTTCATCCACTTTGCGATTGCGAAGTGGAAACGCTAGATTGTCATAAACCGTCATCGTGTCATAGATCACTGGGAATTGGAAAACCTGCGCGATATTACGTTGATCCGGCGGTAAAGACGTCACATCATCCTCACCAAACAAGATCTTGCCTTCAGTTGGAACAACCAGTCCGGAAATAATATTGAGTAGTGTAGATTTACCGCAACCAGATGGTCCTAAAAGCGCATATGCACCACCATCTTGCCACTCAAGATCAATCTCTTTAAGGGCAAAATCTTCAGGTCCTTTGGGATTTTGCATATAGCTGTGTCTGAGCTTTGATAAAGTAATTTTAGCCATGATCTTACCTCACGCAGCCCGGCTTCCATCAGGAGCGAAATATAAGCACTCCGATGGGTTCATATAAAATGTGTGGTCTTCACCAACCTGATAAGGATGAACGCCGTGCGAGAGCGAAACCCAAGCATGATCACCAAAGACAAAATGCGCAGAACTTTCAGATCCACTTAGTTCCGTAACACCAACTTGGCCGATAATTGCGATATTGGCCTTATCGGTTTTCATTGGCAAAATATGATGCGGGCGAATGGCGACTTGGTAATTACCATCAGCTAAGTTTGAAGCCGTCTTGCCTGCGTTCCAGGACACGTTACCCATTTCAATCTTGTCGCCTTTTTTAACAACATCAGCATGGTTGATCGGCGGATCAGAAAAGACCCTCGCAGCGATCAGACTTTCAGGATTTCTATAAAGATCGGCTGTGTTTCCGAATTGACGCACATAACCATCCTGCATCAATGCGGTTTGCCCACCCAGCAACAATGCTTCTTCAGGTTCTGATGTGGCATAAACAACAACAGCACCACGACCGGCAAAAAGCTCAGGTAGTAACTCGCGCAATTCTTCGCGCAATTTATAATCAAGGTTCGCGAGCGGCTCATCTAAAAACACCGCCTGGCTGTCCTTAGCAATCGCACGCGCAAGCGCTGTACGTTGTTGCTGACCACCGGATAATTCATGGGGTCTGCGATGAAGCATGGGGCGCAATTTTAAAATATCAGCAGCTTCTTCTACCCGGCCTTCAATTTCTGATGCAGGCATCTTTGCAACACGCAAGGGTGAAGCGATATTATCAAATACAGTCATATGCGGGTAATTGACAAAGAACTGGTGTACAAGACTAATGCGGCGCATTTGTGTGGATTGTTCGGTAATATCAACACCGTCCATGACTATGCTGCCAGAAGCAACCGAATCCAATCCTGCCATGAGCTTAATCAACGATGTTTTTCCAGCGCCTGTCTCGCCAAGCAAAACATTGAAATGACCGGATTCTAACTTAAGATTTGTCGGCTTAATATGCGTCTTGCCCTGAACGACTTTAGTTATATTTTTTAGCTCGAGCGCCATGGAGCACCATTTTCTGTAATTTGAAATCAGGAATTTTTACGGAATTGCTAGGGCCGATTTCGGCCCTAGCTCTTGTCGGAATTTATGTTTCCAACTTCGGGAGGAACTTAGTTTGCACTCCAACGTGCGACTAGCTCATCATAATTAACGGTCTCACCCTGTGGCTTCTCGTTATCAAGCTTAGCTTTCGCGCCGCCTTTACCCAGCCATTCAGAAGGGTCTTTTTCTTCGTTCAAGCGAGGACCACAACCACCGTATACATTTGCACCTTCATCAGCGCGCTGCATACGAGCCATAGTGATGTCCATTTCTTCAGCAAGACGATCCATAGCTTCTTGTGGTGTAAAGGCACCTGAGTTCACGTCACCAATTTGCTGCCACCAAATTTGAGCAAGCTTCGGATAATCAGGAACGTTAACACCTGTTGGAGACCAAGCCACACGATCTGGTGAACGATAGAACTCTACCAAACCACCAAGTTTTGATGCGCGTTCGGTGAAGCTTTCGTGGTTCACAGATGAATCACGGATAAACGTCAGACCAACATGTGATTTCTTCACATCAACAGTTTTAGATGTCACGAACTGAGCATAAAGCCATGCAGCTTGCGCACGATCTGTTGGTGTTGATTTTAAGAATGTCCACGAACCCACATCCTGGTAGCCAACTTTTTGGCCTTTTTCCCAATAAGGACCATGTGGTGATGGAGCCATGCGCCATAATGGGTTGCCCTCATCATCGACAGTGTTATTGCCTTCAGATTTTGGCTTCACCATGTCAGCTGTAAAGGCTGTGTACCAGAAGATCTGCTGAGCAACATTACCTTGGCTTAGAGCCGGTAGTGACTGATAAAAGTCAAAGCTCGCAGCACCAGGAGGCGCATAGTTACGTAGCCATTCATCCCATTTACGGATCGCATAAACCGCAGCTGGACCGTTGGCAGCACCACCGCGTGATACGGATGCACCTGCAGGGTTACAAGAACCTTGCTCCATGCGAATGCCCCATTCATCAATCGGCACACCATTTGGCTCGCCTTTTGAACCAGCACCGGCCATTGATAGCCAAGCATCCGTCATGCGCCAGCCCAAATCAGGTGCACGCTTGCCGTAATCCATGTGACCATAGATATCGACGCCATCGATGTTTTTAACGTCTTTTGAGAAGAAGTCAGCGATATCTTCATAAGCTGACCAGTTCACTGGAACACCAAGATCATAGCCATATTTCGCTTTAAAGGCTTCTTGCAGATCAGGGCGATCGAACCAGTCTTTGCGGAACCAATAAAGGTTAGCAAACTGCTGATCAGGCAACTGATAAAGTTTGCCGTCTGGACCAGTTGTAAATTGTGTGCCCATGAAATCTTCAAGATCAAGCGTCGGTGACGTCGTCCCAGACCATTCACCTGCCATTTGATCTGTTAGGTTATAAGCCAATTGCAAACGCGAGTGTGTACCGATCAAATCAGAATCGTTCACATAACCATCATATAGGTTACGTTTCGTCTGCATTTGTGTTTGCACAGCCTGCACCACTTCACCTTCGCCCAGAATCTGGTGATTAACTTTGATGCCTGTGATTTCTTCAAAAGCTTTCGTGAGAACTTCTGATTCGTATGAGTGTGTTGGAATACCTTCCGACAGTACATTAATTTCCATGCCCTTGAAAGGCTCAGCTGCGGAGATAAACCATTCCATTTCAGACATCTGCTGATCTTTTGACAGCGAAGATGGTTGAAACTCCTGGTCAATCCATTTTTTTGCAGCAGCAGAATCAGCGAATGCTGAGTTCATTCCACTCAACAATCCGATTGATGCTACCGTGCATAGCAATAATTTTTGCATTCTTTCCTCCAATCAATATGAGTCAGCCCAAACTGACCTTTATATTGAAACACCGATTGTCTCATTTATGTCAACTAATTTTTTAGTAGGTAATAGCAAAATCGAATTTTTGAGCATTTAAACTATTGTTTAATTTGAGAAATTTTATTTCGAAAAATGTTACATAGTGTAATTTTTCATCGCTTAAATTTTCTAAAGCTAATTTAAACTATGAAAAAATAGTCATACTCTAAAAAAAGAAATTTATATGTTTTATTTGCAAATCTACAACTCAATATGATCGATTATTTTAAAGAGTATCGGATAGGTGGCAAACGCTAGCGCTGCTTCTCAACCGTACAAACTCGATGCTACTGCGTGGGCTGACCGGCCAAATTATCGATGATTGGGCAATCAGGCTTATCATCGCCGTGACAGTTTTTCACCAAAGTCTTCAGCGTATTTTTAAGCGCTTGAAGCTCGTCAATCTTTCGATCGATTTCAGCTAATTTATCATTCGCAATCGTTTTAACATCTCGGCTTGAACGGTGATCATCTTCGTACAAAGACAACAACAAACGACATTCTTCAATTGTAAAACCTAATCCGCGAGCACGTTGCAAAAATATCAAACAATGAATATCAGCGTCAGAATAATCTCGATAACCATTTTCGAGGCGCTCAGGTCTTACCAATTCAATATCTTCATAATACCGGATTGTTTTCACTGATAAAGCTGAGAGCTTGGCTGCCTGCCCAATATTCATTTCTCGTCCTGATCCTCATCACAACGATACATCATCTCTAAAAGAGCGATTTCTTTTTGAGAAAATCCAATAGACTTGGCTTTTAAAAACATAGCTTCTCGGCACGAGAGTTTTTCATCTCGAGTTGCCTCTTTGCCTAGTTCTATATCGTCAGTCATTTTCTTTGTCATTTCATTATTACATAAAGTGATCAATGCCTTTAGGATCAAGTATTGTGCGTTATTTTTCAATCAACGCTTTATCAAGATTAAGTGATCTTAAGCGCAATGCATTAGAGATAACAGATACAGATGATAGACTCATTGCCGCAGCAGCCAGCATAGGTGAAAGCAATAGTCCTGTTATTGGATATAATATCCCAGCCGCAATCGGCACACCAAGGCTGTTATAAGCAAATGCGAAAAATAAGTTCTGTTTAATATTACTAATTGTTGACTGAGATAATATTCGCGCATGAGCCACGCCCATCAAATCTCCATAAAGCAAGGTAATCGATGCGCTTTCAACCGCAACATCCGCACCGGTTCCCATGGCGATCCCAACTTCAGAGGCCGCCAATGCAGGTGCGTCATTAATCCCATCACCGGCCATTGCGACCTTAAAGCCTTTGGCATGTAGTTCATCCACCAGAGCTTTCTTATCCTCTGGCAATATTTCTGCACGAATATCTGAAATGCCAAGTTTTGTGGCAACAGATTCCGCTGTCACACGGTTATCACCCGTTGCCATAATGACATTTATGCCAAGGTTTTGAATACGCGAAACAGCCTCATGTGCGTTTGATTTAATCGGATCCGCGACAGATAAAAGACCAGCTAGCTCGCCAGCAATAGCGATAAACATCACAGTATTCCCACCTTCGCGCAACTTATTGGCCTGATCTGAGACATGCGCAACATCGATCGCATGGGCTTGCATCATAGCCATATTCCCAATTGCTACGTCCTTGCCATTAATTTGCGCCTTCACACCTTTTCCTGTGACAGAGGAAAATCCGTTAATTTGCGCAGGTTTTATCCCGCGGTCCTGCGCTGCGCTCACAATCGATTCTGCCAAAGGGTGCTCGGATGCATATTCTAACCCAGCGGCAAATTCCAAAATTTTATCTTCATCGATCTTCTCGCTTAAAACGAGGATCTGATTTAGCTCTGGATTACCCAATGTCAGTGTACCGGTTTTATCAACGACCAACACATCTACGTTTGCTAGCCGTTCAAGCGCCTCAGCGTCCTTTATCAAAATGCCCGCCTGTGCACCGCGCCCTGTTGCCGTCATAATCGACATAGGAGTAGCCAGTCCCAGAGCACATGGACAGGCAATAATAAGAACAGACACCGCTGAAACAATTGCAAAAACAAACGAAGGTTCCGGTCCGACGATGAGCCAGATCACAAACGCAATAATTGCGACCAGTACCACTGTCGGCACAAAATAAGAGGCAACCTTATCGGCAAGGCCCTGAATTGGTGCACGTGATCTTTGCGCTGAAGCAACCATGGACACAATCTTAGCCAGAACGGTTTCATCACCCACTTTCATGGCCTTTATAATCATCGTACCATTTTTATTAATAGTGCCGCCGGTGACATGATCACCGATAGATTTTTCAACTGGTATAGCTTCACCGGTCATCATGCTTTCATCTATACTTGATTGTCCATCGGTGATGACACCATCGACCGGTATGGCCTCGCCTGGACGAACACGCAGCACGTCACCTTGTATGATATTCTCTAGCGGTGCATCATATTCTTCGCCATTTTCTAACACGCGACGCGCAGTTTTAGGAGACAAATCAAGCAGCGCTTTAATTGCATCACCTGTTCGTTCACGCGCACGCAATTCCAAAACTTGCCCGACAAAAACAAGCGCGATAATGACCACTGAGGCTTCAAAATAGACCGGCAAATGCCCACCTTGCATCTGCAAACCATCGGGGAACAGATTTGGGAAAAAGGTTGCAATTGTGGAATATAGGTAAGCGGCACCCACCCCGATCATAATCAGGGTCCACATATTTAAGTTCCATGTTTTAATCGAGGTCAAACCACGTGCAAAAAACGGAAACGCTGCCCATAGCACAACAGGTGTTGCGAGCAAAAATTCCAAATAAAGCGAGTTTTGTTCCCCAAAAAATTGACGAATTGGAAGCCCTAGCATTGGCCCCATAGTTAAAATCATCAGTGGTACAGCCGCGATTAAACTCACCCACAATCGCCTGGTGAAATCTATCAATTCATGATTGGGACCATCAGATATTCCATCCGCCGGTTCAAGCGCCATCCCACAAATTGGGCAGGTTCCTGGTCCTTCCTGAACAATTTCAGGATCCATTGGGCAAGTATATATCGCGTTTTTTGGAGCAGATTGAGATTGTTTGGCTTTGTTGCCAGAGAGATAAAAATATGGATCAACCTCAAATTTATCGTGGCATTTTGGATTACAAAAATGAAACTCATCACCATTATATTTAAGCGATGGTTTGTTATTCCCCAGCTTAACACTCATGCCACACACAGGGTCTCTCACAGTCCCATCAACTGCAATTGTTGCTGCTTCAAAAAGATCCGTAACGGTTTGTGAAACCGAGCCGTCATCATGATGGTGGTGATCACATGTATGTTCTGAGGAATTTATATCTGTCATATCCAATTATCCAGTTTCTTAACCCCGTTATAAGGGTTACAGTGACTGGAAGGTCAAGCAGATTTTAAATCATCCTAATCAAGCAGGATATTAAAACGTTCGCGAATTTTCTGATCCGCCTCAAACGATAGATAATCCGGGTGATGGCTATCTAAAATCGATAGAGCTTTTTGTTTTGCAGCACACCAAGCATCAACGCGTCCATTATCTGCCCAACTGCGAGGGTCATCGCGGTTGGCTATTTTTGGATAGTAATAATCTCGTTGCATCGCATCCATCGTGTGAGAGCCACCCAGAAAATGCCCCTCTCCGTAAACGGCTTCTTTGATAGCCTCAAAGCCCAGCGTTTCTTCATTAACTTCAATGCCACGTATCGTGCGATGCACATGGCTGAGCATTTCATTATCAAGCACGAATGCCTCAAATGAAGCACCTAAAAGACTGGCCATCATGCCAGAGCTTTCATAAACCATATTCGCACCTGATAACCCCGCAGCTAATGCGCTCAACGCTTTTTCAGCACCCATCTGAGCATCTACAGATTTTGCATCACTCATCGAAGATGCAACACCCGATGGCAAACCAAGGTAATTTGAAATCTGTGCTGCTGCAGCATTCATAACTGAGATCTCGCCACCACCACCACAAAAAGCACCAGTACGCAAATCAATCACCAACGGCCAGTTTGAAAAGATCATCGGATAACCAGGTTCAAGCAAATTCACCAGCGCAAGACCAGCAAGTGTTTCTGCGGTTGTTTGCGCAAGCATTCCTGCAAGCGTTGCCGGTGCAGTGGCACCAGATTGTGCCGCGATGATCGAATTAATTGGAACACCACGTTTTATGCAAGCAATCGTCACATCAACAGCATCTTCGCCATAGCGCAAAGGCGAAATCACCGGAGAAATATGCGCTTTACAAAATGGCCGTTTTGCAAATGCACCTTCACCACCCATCGCAATATCAAACATATCAATGATGGGGTCTACGCTGTTTGCAAGCGTAAAACTTGTTCCAACTGGCTTGGTTGTGCCGCGCAGCAAGGCATAGGCCGTATTGATATCAAGATCGAAATTATCTGGCACATCTGTTGCCACACAGCAGCGTGTAAACCAGCTGACATTTTCGAGCGTGTCGATCAGCCGTGTAAAATCATAAAGATCATTGAGCGTCGAAGGACGGTATACCCCCTCCTGCAGATCAAGCGTCTGAACAGCTGCGCCGCCCGTTCCGAAATAGACTTTATCGCCGCCAACCTCAAAATCGTGTTTTGGATCCCGACCGCAATATATGAAGCTTTTAGCCGCGCCAACAATAATGTCTTCCATCATCGATCTGGAAAAACATAAACGTCCGCGATCATTAAGGTAAGCACCCTTTGATAGGGCCAAGTCTTCGATGACTTGTGGCACCTCAGCCATGCCAATTTCGGCGAGTATCTTATAAGCCGTATTAAGGGTTTGAAGGAGCTGGTGCTCATTTAGGGGTCGATATTGCCCACCGATTTGACCGGGTGCGCTTGGATCAAATTCTGATTGCGGTGCCTGCCGTGCCGCAACGCGGCTTGCACGACCACCTGCTCGTTTGAGTTTGCGTTCAACCATCATTACTCCTTGGTCAAAACTATTACGCTTGCGCTTTGTTTCGACAAGCGCAATAAATATGGTTCAAGTAATTCGATTTTTAGATTTGAGAAAACCGATGCAAAAGAACGATAAATCACGATTATCATTCAGAGCCGTTGAAGTGTTTGTGGCCGCAATTGAAGAGCAATCGATTTCAAAGGCAGCGAAACGATTGGGCTCAAGTCCATCATCTGTTTCGTTACAACTCTCAAATCTAGAACAAATACTCGACGCCCGGCTTATTGAGCGATCAGCAAGGCGGTTTCAATTAACAGCTGCTGGTGAAATTTTTGCGCCACGTGCTCGGGCAATTTTAGACGAAGTGACTGTTGCTAAAGTCGAATTATCCAGCGCCAAACATGCACCAAAAATGGATATTCGCATTGGCGCTATTGAAGACTTTGATAATGAAGTTTTGCCAACTCTACTTGCCAAATTGCGAAAGACATATCCGCAATCCAATTTTTATATCAATAGCGGCGCAAGCCATGAAAGCCATGCGACCTTATCAAGCCGCGGTGCCGACATAATCATCGCTGCGGACAAAACCAGTGATATAGATTGGGTAGAGGCCCATACCATCTTGCATGATCCTTTTATTCTGGTGACCGCATCTGAAAAACTCGCCAAGGCTCCAATTGATGAGCTTATGCAGCATCCATTTATGCGGTATTCGCAAGAACAATTAATCGGACGCCAAATCGAAGCACAGTTAAGGCGGACAAAAAATGTTCCGAAATTTGGCTTTGAATGCTCAACAAATCATGCCTTGCTTTCAATGATTAAACAGTTTGACGGTTGGGCGATCACCACTGCGATGGCTTATCTTGGTTCATTCAAACAAGACTATCCTGTAGATGATTGTTTTATCGCTTCACCCTTGCCCATACCAAATTTTGCACGGACGATATCGGTCTATGCAAGACGCGATACGCTCGGTGAAATACCTTTGGCATTTACCAATCATCTTAAAGCGACCTTGACGGATATTATGCTGGAACGCGTCGCGAAAGAATTGGCTTTTGCCGATGGTGCAGTGCGCGTTTTATAATTCTATTTTCCTTAAACTTAAATTTAGTTATTCTAAATAAAGAGCAATCCAATTGACCTTATCAGGTCGTCTCTTCAATAGTTTTTGTAACAAATTTTGGAGATTGACATGAAGCAACATACTCAAGTTGTCGTAATTGGTGGTGGCATTGGCGGATGTTCAACACTTTATCACCTAACGCAAGAAGGTATTACCGATTGTGTGATGGTCGAACGGGATGAACTCACATCAGGAACAACTTGGCATTCTGCAGCCCAAGTGACCAATTTCGGTGCCAACCAAACAATGATCGGTCTGAAGACGCATTCGATAAATCTATACAAAGAAATGGCGGATGATCCAGATTATCCGATCAATTATCATCACGGTACAGGCGGATTGCGCCTCGCATCTACACAAGATCACATGGATGGCTATGCGCATTTTTTATCGGTCGCAAAAGGCATGGATGTCGACTGGGAAATTATCGATCCGGAAGAATGTAAAAAACGACATCCACTCATAACCACTGACAATTTATTAGGTGCATTATGGGATCCGCTTGATGGCGATATCGATCCGGCACAATTATGTCAGGCGCTGGCACGACGTGCGCGCAATGCAGGGGCGGAGATCTATCGATTTAACCCCGTGGAAGATCTCACGCAAAAAGACGACGGGACTTGGATTGTTCATACCAAAGATGGTGACATTTCCTGTGAGATGATCGTCAATGCTGGCGGCTATCGCTGCAACGAAATCGGCAAAATGATGGGCGTCGAGCATCCGGTCGCATCGATGGAACATCAATATATGCTCACCGAAGACATCCCGGAAATCGTTGCGCTTGGCGATGAATTCCGCACACCACTCATTCGTTGCCCTACAGATGATTTTTATCAAAGAGCAGAAAAGAAAGGTCTTCTGATCGGGTTTTATGAGCAAGACTGCCGGACCTGGGGTCTTGATGGTATTGATCCAAATTTCACAATGGCTTTATGCCCGGATGATCTAGATCGTGTGGTTGATGTGATGGAAGGCGCGTTTGCACGACTACCGTGCTTACAAACCGCGGGCATTAAATCCATCGTCAATGGACCGATCACCTATACACCAGATGGTCTGCCGCTTGTGGGTAAAATCCCAGGCAAAAGAAACGCCTATTGTATTACTGGTCTCAGAGCCGGTCTTGGCGAAGGTGGTGGGCATGGCTGGCTACTTGCGCAGATCATCGCCCATGGTGAAGCATGCTATGACACATGGTGCCTCGATCCGCGCCGCTTTACACGTTATGCAACCGAAGAATATACAGCCCTGAAATCTATTGAAGACTATCAAAACGAATTTCGTTTCCACATGCCGCACGAACATCGACCAGCAGGGCGACCAATCAAGACAACACAACTTACCTCCAAGCTTGCAGACATGGGTGCTGAATTTGGAACGGTTAATGGTTGGGAACGCGCGCTTTTTTACAAACCAGAAGGTGATTTTGTTGAAAAGCACTCATTTAAGTTCACCAACGCATTTGATATTGTGCGCAGTGAAATTGAAAACCTGCAAGATAATGTCGGCATTATGGAAGTATGCGGCTTTAACCGATATGAAATCTGCGGTGAGGATGCTCACGAATGGTTGGATAAAATCATGTGCAGCCGCGTTCCCAAAAAAGTTGGCCGGGTTGGTTTGACATATTTCCTCAATCACGATGGGAATGTAAAAGGTGAAGCTACGCTCGCTAATATTGAAGACAACAAAATTTGGTATGGATCGGCTGCCGCATCTGAATACCATGACTGGGATTGGCTTCATGAACACTTGCCAGAAAACAGTGATATTACGATCAAAAGCCTGACAAACACGCACAATATTCTTGTCGTGGCAGGACCGAAATCGCGAAATGTTTTGCAAAAAGCTGCCCCGCGCACCGACTGGTCAAAAGATAGTTTTAAATGGCTCTCCTGTCAGAAAGTTCATATCGGACATGTCGAAGCCATTGCCATGGCAGTTTCATTTTCCGGTGAACTTGCATGGGAGCTTCATATTGCCAATGAACAATTAGCCTATGCCTTTGATGTCCTGCAGAACGCAGGACAAGAGTTTGGCATGAAACCATTCGGCCTTTACGCAACAGAGAGCATGCGATTGGAAAAGGGTTATCGTCACTGGAAAGCGGACTTAATTACTGAGTTTGACCCAATGGAAAGCGATTTGGCCAGATTTGTGAAAATGGACAAGGAGTTCATCGGCAAAGAGGGGCTTGAGAAGAATATGAAACAAGGCCCACGCCGTGAATTCGTTTCGCTCACAATCGACGATTATAAAGCACCTGCCCAACCCGGCGATTCAATCATTTACAATGATAAGGTTGTTGGCACAATCACATCAGCTGCCTGGGGGTATCGTACTGGTGAGAACATAGCACTTGGCTTTATAAACCCTGAACATAATAAGCCGGATGCTGAGCTAATCGTTCAACATATTGATAAGTTGTCACCTGCGAAAATTGCCGACATGTGCCGTTATGATCCGCAAAATGAGAAGGTGCGCAGTTAAGCTTTAACGTGGTTGATCGGCAAGGTGACCTTGATCACAAAACCCTTGCCATCAACAACCTCAATCGTGCCCTTATGTGCATCGATGATCTGCTTCACCAGCGATAGACCCAAACCATAGCCTTCGACATTTTGCCGATCAGCACCGCGATAAAAGCGCTCGAAAATCTTCTGCTTATCAGCTTGAGAAACCCCGTCTCCATGATCGGTAACAATAAACATCACATGATTATCTGATTGACCAAGTTCGACAATCACGGGTGGCTTGCCATGTTTAAATGCATTACCGATCAGATTTCGGACAACACGCTTGAGCAAACCGGCATTGCCATCAATCATCGGCGCAGAGCCATTTAATTTGATATCCGTGTACCGCTCGCATTCCTCATCGATAATTTGTTCTAAATCGACAGCCTCGGTCACAAGCGTTGAATTGGCGCTATCAAGACGGCTCATCAACAAGATCTCTTCAATCAAACCATCAAGTTCTTCAATATCTGAGCGCAAGGCATCAAGACGTTTTTGCTCATGGCCGGATTGATACATTTCAAGACCTAAGCGAATACGAGACAACGGCGTACGCAATTCATGCGATGCATTGGCAAGGAGTGTTTTGTGGGAAGCAACAAGGTTTTCGATCTGCGCCGTTGCATGATTAAAACTCTCAGCAAGGCTAGCAATCTCGTCTTTGCCCTCAACGACCACGCGGGTTTTCAGATCACCCATTCCCACTTGCTCAACACCAGTTTTGAGATTTTCCAACCGGCGCGTTAAGCGCTTGACTAAAGGATAAGATGCCAAACCAATGCCCAACGCAATTGAACTTAGTACCAAAAGCAATTTCACAAAACCATTGTCAGAAAATCGCTCACTTTGACGACCGGTAAATAGCCAGCGGCCATCTGGTAATTTTGCTAAAAAACCTTGATTAGTTCCCTGATGATGCATGCCTTGTTTATCATCTTCATCAAACGGAAATTCAAATGCTTCGCCAATAGAGGTCACAAGCTGACCATCTTCGTTAAACAGGCTCACATTCACATCAATATCTTTAAACAACTCCTGCAAAGCACTATTTTGCTGTGCGACAGGCTGATCTGCATGCGGCAAAATATTAATCGCGAGCTGACCTGCAGCGCGTTTAAACTCAAAATCAGTATCATCGCGATTACCAATCCAAAAGAACATGGATGTCAGCAAAACAACGAGAATCAAACTGAAGATAATCGTTGCGTAAATCTGTAAATGAAGGCGGCGTCTGATCATGGCTTAATCCTGCTTCAACGCAAACACATAGCCCGCACCACGTATTGTTAGAATACGTTTGGGATGTTTAGGATCATCTTCAATCTGGTTGCGAATGCGCGAAATATGAACGTCAATCGAACGATCAAAAGCATCAAATTCTTGTCCCTTTAAACGATCAATCAGCATATCACGCGAAAGAACTCGACCAGCGGATTCAGCCAATGTGTGCAAAAGCGTAAATTGATGAGAGGTCAATTCACATGGTTTTTGATCAAGTGAGCAAATCATTGCATCAGGGTCAATTTCAAGACGTCCAAATTGCAAACTGTTTTGGGTCGTTTGTTTGGTTTGACCACGGCGCATAACCGCTTTAATTCGGGCCAAAAGTTCACGTGGCTCAAACGGCTTACCCATATAGTCATCGGCGCCAAGTTCTAATCCAACAACTCGATCCATAGGGTCACCTTTGGCAGTGAGCATGATAATGGGTATGTCCGAGCGCGCTTTTATCACCCGGCAAATATCTAAACCATCCATATCCGGCAGCATGAGATCTAAAATGATCACGTCAAAATTCTTATCACCTTCAAGCTGAATACCGCTCGCGCCATTGGGAGCAATCTGCACATGATAACCATTGCTTTGCAGATAATCACTGACCATATCCGCCAAGCGGTTGTCATCTTCAATTAAGAGAATGGATTGTGACATATCAAGCCTTTGATTTTGATTTATATTCAACATGGACTGTTACATAAAATGACCAGCCAACGGAACCCTTTGAGCGGATAATTCGCTTTCAGAGTGCCCGTTGGTTAGTCTTGGGAGAGAGATAAATGATCTGTTTTTAACCAGTTAAACTAGTCGTTAAAACGCTTTTGCATACGCTCAACACGCTCAGCCAATCCTTGACGTTGTTCAACTGTTAGGATTTCTGATACTTCGGACACAGCATCCAACATCGTTTTACTAATTGTATCAGCTGCCGCTAGGCGTTCTGCTCGAAGCGCTTCAATCGCAGCACGATCAACTGTGTCCGATGTCAGCAAGTTTACAAGTTCAAATCCTGCAGCTTTAAACTCGTCACGCAATGGCTGCATCTCTTTTGCTGTTGCGAGAGCAATCTCGATGATCTGCTTTTCCTGCGCATCTGTTGCATCAATTTCAACTGACATATGACGTGCGATTTTTGTAACACGTTTTTCAAGTTCAGCTTCGCTCATTTGCGAAAAGCCTGATCTCTTGCCACCCCAACCCGCTTTATAAACATCATTGCTGTCCATATCGGTCATCGCGATTTTTGCATGCTGTGCAACATTGCTATTCGCAATCGCTGGAACAGCAATTGCTGATCCTAAAATGGCAACCGCGCCAACACTCAGCGCGATGATTTTACCGCGTGTCATTTCAAATGCGTTCTTTTGTGTTTCATTTTCCTTCGTCATAATAAGCTCCTTTTTAAATTTCATTTACGAGATTTGGAGAGCTCTTTTTCCTGTTTGCCGCTGCTCCGTGGTCTCAACATGATGAGAATTTAGCAAGGCATTGTTTCTGACGTTTGTCGTTTATGTAAAGAATTGTAAAGGATATAAAATATATAAAAATCAATATCTTATTACTAGCTAATCTTCTTAGAAACAAGATAGGTAACGGGAATTGCAATGATAATACCTATCAGAAAACACCCAATGAGATAAGGCCATGAAAACATATCGGCGACAATGATTGCAATCAAGCCAACCCACGTAATCAGCATTGCCACAAGCGAGTGTATAATCAGATGAAGTGTCATGACATGTCCTATCCGTCTTCAGTTCACGCTTATAATAAAGACTATTTTCGGCAAATTCATTGAGCTGAATCAAATACAGCGACTTTTCTGATCTTTATGATTTTCTCATCAAATAATCGTGCAGGTTCTAACAAGATCCGCACATTAAATATGAAGGGACCTCACAATGGTTGATATCGCACATTTTAAATCTCGCCTTCAAAAGCGTCGCCGTGAATTAGCAAACATGATCGAGACTTATGAAGATCGCCTAGATGATCCAAAACCAAATGACAGCGAAGATCGCGCAACAGCCAGTGAGGGTGATGAAGTGATGGAAGCGCAGATTGAAGCAGAATACACTGAGATCAAAGCAATAGACACCGCACTCAGCCGCATCGACAATGATGTCTATGGCATTTGTCTGTCTTGCGAAGGTCCAATCTCAGATGAACGCTTGGAAGCTGTATTACACACAACTTTATGCCGGCGTTGTATGGAAGCAGCATAACAAGACCTAAAGACGATAGGCTTCCTTGGCCAATCGATAAGTTAGATCATGCGCGAGTTCAAATGCGTCTGCCTTGCGAAGGCGACCAGTTAAAACAAGTTCGGCGAGATACGCACAATCAGACCTGCGCGCCACATCATGACGTGCAGGTATGGAACAAAATGCCCGCGTGTCATCATTAAACCCAACCGTATTATAAAAACCGCAAGTTTCAGTCACAGCTTCACGATATCGCTTCATGCCCTCATAGCTATCAAAGAACCACCATGCAGGACCCAGCTTTAGCGCCGGATAGGCACCTGCAAGTGGCGCTAATTCGCGGCTATAAACCGTTTCATCCAGTGTAAATATGATGATTGTAAGATCAGGCTCCATGCCAACAGCGTCGAGCATCGGCTTAAGTGCTGTAACATAGTTTGTTGACGTTGGGATATCAAAACCTTTATCGCGACCATGTGTTTGAAAAACTGTTTTAGAATGATTGCGATAAGAGCCAGCATGAATTTGCATCACCAATCCATCTTCCAAACTCATCCGTGCCATTTCTGTTAGCATATGTCCTCTGAAACAATCCGCTTCATCAGCAGTAAATTTGCCCGACATGATTTTATCAAACAACGCTTCAATCTCAGCCAATGGCAGATCTTCAGTTCTCGCCGTTACATGACCATGATCTGTTGCTGTTGCACCGATTTCTTTAAAGTAAGCGCGTCTTAATTGATGCGCTTTTAAGTAACCCTGCCAGCTTGTTGCATCTTGCCCGGTGAGTTGACCCAATTGGCGCACATTATCCGCAAAGCCTTCAAACTCGGGATCCACCGTTGCATCGGGTCGATAGGTGGTGATCACCCTTCCATTCCAATCACTGTCATTGATTTGTTGATGCCATTTAAGATCATCAAGCGCGGATTCCGTTGTGGCAATCGCCTCAATGCCAAAGCGCTCAAATAATTGTCTTGGGCGGTAAGCATCATCCTTAAGCTTTGCATCAATGTGATCATAATATTGATCGGCGGTATCTTCTGACAAGACTTCATCAATTCCAAAAACATGCTCAAACGAATGATCAAGCCACATTTGCGATGGCGTACCACGAAACAGATGATAGTTTTTAGCAAAAAGCTGCCAGATATCGCGCGGGTCTTTGTTTTCTGATGCGCCATCTGAATATGGCACCCCGAGATCAGGCAATTTGACACCTTGCGACACTAGCATGCGAAACACATAGTGATCAGGCACGACAAAAAGCTGTGCTGGATCAATAAAATGTTCGTTCAGTGCAAACCAGCTGGGATCGGTGTGCCCATGCGGACTAATAATGGGAAGATCACTAATCGCCTCATAAAGTTCGCGCGTTAGTTTTCGCGCAGAAGATTCGATCGGGAATAAGCGGTCAGGATCAGTCAATGCCATTGAGATAATTCTTTTCATGTCTGTAATTTACACAAGTAACTTGTTCTATGTTGTTGCCAATAATTGGTCAACAACGCTAATTTGACTATGAATTCTTCAAGGAGGCAGTGTGAATTATGTCAACACATCACAAAATCCAGTTTCCAATTCTTGATTGGGATCAGGCTTATGACAATCGTGGATATGTGCCAAATGTTGACGATTTAGTTGCTAATCTGCCAATTGAAGCGGCTGAATATCGTTCCAAAACCATCTGCAAATTGGATGTGTCCTACGGCCCATCAGAACGCATGGTCTACGATGTTTTCTTGCCCGACAGCGTACCAAAAGGACTCGTGGTTTTTGTTCACGGCGGGTATTGGCACCGAACCAGTAAATCGGTCTGGTCACATCTCGCCGAAGGTGCGGTCAAACGAGGTTGGGCGGTTTGTATGCCAAGCTACGAATTATGCCCCGATGTAACCATCAACGAGATAACTCAAATGATCGGGCAAGCCATAAATCAGGTTGCCAAAGAAATAGAAGGCCCCATTATCTTGTCAGGACATTCCGCTGGTGGTCATCTTGTATGTGAAATGATGAGTGAAGGTTCACCACTTGAAGAAAGCGTGCGTTTACGCCTTCAAAAAGTGGTATCTATTTCGGGATTAAGTGATCTGCGCCCACTCTTAAACACCAAAATGAATGAGATTTTAGGTCTTGATCTGATTAGCGCGAGCGCTGCAAGCCCAGCACTTAAAAGACCCTATCAAAATATTCCATTGGTCGCGTGGGTGGGCGGTGCAGAACTGTCAGAGTTTCTGCGCCAAAATGCGCTAATAGCCAATATGTGGTACGGATTAGGCGCCAAAGTTACCATCGTCGAAGAACCCGACAAAAACCACTTCAATGTGATCGATGGATTAAAGGTTCCCAACTCACCACTCATTGATACATTACTTGCGATCTAAATACAGATTTTCACGACTCGCTACGGGTTAATCCATTTAGACGATTTTGTATCGCCTTGATCAGCATAGAAGAAGATCGCCCTTCGATTGTCCGAACGCTTAAGCTGGAACCAATCCAAGCTGTCGGCTTTAAACAAAATCACCCCAAATCGCGCTCGACCTTTTACCAATTGTTCTGGTGTTGGCGACATTGCTTCCTTGGCATTTTCACCAGATTGGGGCGCCCGTGTTTCTTCGCCAGGTGGGCCACCACAATAGGTATTTTTGGTCCATACAGACAACTTATCCCATTCAATCTGATTGATATCAGAATTTGGCGCTAGCAATTCCGCGTGGCCATTAAAGCGATATTGCTGACCAGCTCGTTCGCTAAATCCCAAAATGGATGCTTTGGGATGCGCAGTAAGTTCCGCCCATTTGTCGCTTTTAATATCGGTGTGAAACATTAGCTGGCGTTCTTGCACATTCACGCCGCGCAACACAAGCAAGCGGCTGACAGGCACTTGATCATGGGACAAAGTTGCAAGCGATAAATAGCGTAGATCATGATCACGCTCTTCGCAGGCATTCTTAAAACACTGCCAAACATCTTTGTCGATCAATGCTAAATCAAGATCCATAAAACCCTCTGCAATCAGACAGTATAATAGAGCATAAATATATCAAGTTACGCCCATGCGTCTTAGTTCTTTAACAGCGCAATGTTGCGAAAGATATATCTTTCCAGTTAAGTGCGATGTGAAATCTGTCCGCTCCAAACGATCCATCACCGGACCTTTTACTTCCGTTAGATGAAACGTCACACCATTATCTTTTAGACGTTCATTCAAGGCTTCCATCGATTCAAATGCACTCATATCGATTGCGTTAATTGCTGAGCATTGCAGCAAGACATGGCGGATGTCTTCATTTTGCGCCACTAAATCATAAACCGCATCTTCTAAAAATCGCGCATTGGCAAAATATAAGCTTTCATCAACGCGTACAGAAAGAATATGCGGATCAGTGATTACCTCATGCCGAAGCACATTTCTGTAATGTTCCGAACCGGGCACCTGACCCACAACCGCCATATGAGGGCGCGATGATTTATAAAGATGGATAAAAATAGAAATCACCACGCCTGCGGTCACACCTGCTTCAATACCCAAAACAAGCGTGATCAGAATTGTTGTTAAAACGGCAATGAAATCAGCTTTTGAATAATTCCAGGTTTTCTTCAAAATCGAAAAATCTACTAAGGATAAAACCGCGATGATAATCGTTGCGGCCAGCGTCGCCTTTGGAAGAAAGAAAATCAGTGGCGTGAGAAAAATAGACGCAAAGGCCAATCCAAGTGCTGTAAACGCACCAGCGGCTGGGGTATCTGCACCCGCATCAAAGTTCACCACAGATCGAGAAAATCCACCTGTCACAGGAAATCCACCCGAGAAAGATGCACCGATATTGGCAGCGCCTAATCCCACCAATTCCTGATCAGGTGAAATGCGCTGACGTTTTTTTGCTGCAAGGGTTTGCGCAACGGAAATCGATTCAACAAATCCAATCACAGAAATCAGCATTGCAGAACCAATGAGCGATATCCAAAGATCGAGAGAAAATGACGGCGCAGTAAGCGGTGGCAAGCCTTGCGGCACGTTGCCAACCAGCGCAACGTCATAACGCGACAGATCAAAAACCCATGCGACAACAATCGTTGCAATAACCGCAAAGACTGGACCAATCTTGGCGCTCACGTCAGCAATTCTAGGCGATACTCCGAGCTTAACCAAATAAGGTTTGAGATAACCACGCATCAAAAACAAAAAAGCCAGCACGAAAATACCGATAGAAAATGTGTACCAATTCATTTGATGTAAATTGTCGCCAAGTGAGATCAGCAACTCAACGAAATTATGCCCTTCAGCTGAAATCCCAAATATGTGCTTAAGTTGACTGGCAGCAATGATCGTACCTGATGCTGTGATAAAGCCCGCAATCACGGGATGCGATAAGAAATTCACCAAAAAACCCAAACGGAACATTCCCATAAAAACCAGAAACACACCGGATAAGAATGCCAGCGTGATCGCCGCTATGATATAATCTGCTGACCCAGGGTCAGCAATCCGGCTAACAGCTGCTGCGGTCATAAGCGATACGACTGCAACCGGCCCAACAGCCAATGCATTACTGGTGCCAAAAATAGCGTATAAAACAATGGGAATGATCGATGCATAAAGACCCATTTCCGCAGGCAGTCCTGCCAACAAAGCATAGGCCAACGATTGCGGAATGAGCATGATCGTCACAATCACCGCCGCCATCATATCATTGGTAAAATTTGTCGAATTATAGGTTCTACCCCATTTTAAAATGGGTAGATATTTAGATAGTCCAAGCATCAAAAATCACAACATTCAGAAAGATATTATTCGACAAGACAAAGCCGTTTGGGTGACTATGCCACCACAAAGCCTTTTAAACTATAAAAATTAGCTTTGTCGGCTAAAGCTTGTTAACTGGCACTTTGATAATGGGGTCACCATCATCATCACGCGGGATTTCACCAGCACGCATGTTGACCTGCAAGGAAGGAATAATCAGTTTTGGCATGGCCAATTGCGCGTCTCGTTCGGTCCGAAACTTCACAAATTCTTCTTTTGTTTTGCCACTCCCGACATGAATGTTATCACGCTTCTCATCGCCAACAGTTGTTTCCCACATAATCTCGCGACCATTGGGACCGTAATCATGACACATAAAGAGCCGCGTTTCTTCAGGAAGGCTCAGAACTTTCATGATTGAATCATAAAGTTCACCAGCATCACCGCCCGGGAAATCTGCCCGCGCGGAACCGCCATCAGGCATAAACAACGTATCACCCACAAAGGCTGCATCACCCATGACATGAACCATACAAGCCGGCGTATGGCCGGGCGTATAGATAGTGAATGCCTGCATGTTTCCTATTGTGTAAGTATCGCCATCTTTAAACAAAGCATCAAATTGCGAGCCGTCTCTTTGAAACTCAGTGCCTTCATTAAAGACCTTGCCGAACGTTTCCTGAACGACCATGATCTTATCACCGATACCAACCTTGCCGCCCAATTTATTTTGAATATAAGGCGCAGCTGATAGATGATCCGCATGCACATGGGTTTCGATAATCCATTCAAGCTGCAGCGAGTTTTCTTCAATATATGATATCATCCTATCGGCATGTTCATAGGTGATACGCCCGGCCGCATAATCAATATCCATAACCGAATCGACAATCGCACATGATGAGGACGAGGGATCTTTCACCACATAGCTGATCGTATTCGTCGCCTCATCAAAAAACGCCTTAACCTCAGGCTTAATGCTGATATCAATCGGGTATGAACTCATTTATCTGTCCTCAATTCGTCAATTTTACGTCGACTTACGAATAGTTTATCGCAAGGTTTAAGCAGCCTGTGCAGTTATTTTAGTGTTGAGCAATCTGGCAACAAAAATACCAGCAATTAAAGCAAACATGAACATAAATGTTTCGCTATAGCCAAGACCAATTGCCGGGATTGCGCCGCCCGGGCAAAATCCCGCAATACCCCAACCAACACCAAATGTGGCTGAGCCAATGACAAGACGCGTGTCGATATCCTTACTTGATGGCACCATATAAGCGACATCCAATAATGGCGATGTACGCGTTTTAAAGATGATTTGATAGCCAATGGCTGTCGTGATCAGCGCGCCACCCATGACAAAAATCAAACTTGGATCCCAAGTTCCAGCCAGATCGAAAAAGTTTAAGACCTTCGCTGGATTTGCCATGCCAGAAATAGCAATCCCCAAGCCGAAAATCATTCCAATAAGTAAAGTGATAAATAGTTTCATGACATTAACCCCCAAGCACGTGGCGAATAACAAAAACGGTGATGAAACAGGCGATCATGAAAACAACGGTTGCCGCTATGGATCGCGGAGATAAACGCGCCATACCGCACACACCATGCCCTGATGTACAGCCGGATCCATAATAAACCCCAACGCCTACAATGAACCCACCAAAGGCAAGCGCTGTAGTTGAGACCGGAACTGCAAATGGCACAATACCGCCTGCTAATATATATCCCATTGGTGCAATGATAGCCCCGATGAGAAAAGCAGCACGCCAAGACCAGTCCGATGAAAATGGAGGAATGAGGCCTGATAATATGCCGGTCATACCAGCAATTCGTCCTCGAACGGCCATCAATAATACGGCGGAAATTCCAATGAGAACACCACCGCCTAGTGATGCCCATGGTGTAAATTCTGTTGAGTAATCCAATATGCACCTATAATAAATCTAAAACGCAAATACAAAATTGTTGTTGCCAATATATAAAACATCTTTTATATAAACAATCACAAATATGCAAGGGATTTTTTATGCAGTTCGACATGACCGAAATGGAGCCCAAATTTGAACAGGCGTCCAAACTCATGGAAATGCTATCGCAACCCGCGCGATTGCGAATTTTGTGCATCTTATTGTCGGGTGAAAAAAGTGTACTCGAATTATCTCGAGAGGTCGGCATGTCGCAACCTGGCATGTCACATCATTTAAAAAAATTACGTGACGCGGAACTTGTTGAAACAAGGCGTGACGGCCAAACAATATATTATTCGCTGCAAGGACGCGAAGTCTCTGCCGTTATGCAAACGCTTTACGAATTGTACTGCGCTTAATACGTATCTAAGTTTGACTTTGAGCTCATTAGCTCAACCCAACCCACAACATGCGTAGTGACGTGATGAACAAAAACAGCGCAAAAGCTTTTTTCAAATTGGCTGGATTAAGGCTGTGAGCAAGTTTTGCACCCAAAGGTGCGGTAAATACGCTTACCGAAAAGATCAAAACAGCCGCTGGAATGCTGACATATCCAAACGAATAGGGTGGTCGGAGATCTGCTGACCAACCGGACCAAATAAATCCAATCACGGCCGGGATTGCAATCACCAAACCAAAAGCAGATGCAGTGCCCACCGCCCGGTGAATTGGAAATGAAAACGCCGATAAGATCGGTACAGACAATGTCCCTCCACCAATTCCCATAAGGGCTGAAAACCCGCCAATAAAACTCGGTAACAATCCCTTACCCAAAACACCTTTTGGCAGAGTTTCTGAAATTACGAGCTTCTTGGGTAAAGCCATATTAATGGATACCAGCAATGCGATCACGCCAAAAATCAGCGTCAAACTGGATGAGGCCAAATATTTAGACAAGATCCCACCGATCGCAGCGCCGATGAAAATCAATGGTGCCCATGATTTTAACATATCGATATCGATCGAGCCCTTTTTATGGTGAGACCTGGCCGAAGAAATCGAAGTAGGAATAATAGTCGCAAGCGACGTTGCAACAGCAACATGCATGCTGATCTGCGCTGGAATATCCAAATAATCGAATAAAATAAATAAAACTGGCACGATGACAATTCCGCCACCAACACCCAATAAACCCGCCAGAACGCCTGCAATCGCACCCGTGCACAACATGGCAACAGCCAAAACGAGGAGAAAGGCCAGAGTATAATCAGCCATTACATAAAGCCTTTATTTTGTTGGATGCCTAGAATTAAAACGTCTTGAACGTCAGCGTTGTTAAGGTGCGTTCGATACCTTCAATGTCGAGCAAATTATCATTGATATATTTACCAATATCGACATCTTTATCGACATAGAGTTTGACGAGTAGGTCATAATCACCACTGGTCGAATATAACTCCGAATGAACCTCTCGAGCGACAATTTCGTCAGCCACTTTGTACCCCGTACCGGGCTTGCATCTAATTTGCACAAAGACACACTGCATCTATTTGCTCCTCAAAAAGTCCATCTGATTATTTCTTTGTCTCACCCATAAATCGGATTGACCCGCGCATCAAGTCAAAGCGGACTTTATCTCAAGCCATTCTTCGTCGAAACTGCCATCAAACGGCGGCTTGCCAGCACGTTTATACCAATAATCAGCATTGAAGCTATCGCCTTCAATTCGGTGAACATAAGCATGAACCCAATCATATTCTGCCATGCCTTCCCCAGCCTGACAGATCGCATGGGCCGCCTCAAGATCAGCACCCGTTTGATAATTTCCAGATTTTATAAAATCCAGCGCTTTCAAAAGGTCCGTATTCACCATGATTTATTCCTTAAAGATTTTACCAAGCCCTTATATCAAGCCTCAGTATAAAGCGGAAATTTAAGCGCTACAACGAGACCTGATCCCATATCGCGATCCTTAAGCTCCATCACTCCACCAAACAAGTGAGCAATATCTCGGGCAATGGGCAAACCCAAACCCGATCCATTTTTCGAATATTCGCCACTTGAAAAGCGTTGCATTAAATCAATTTTTTGCTGCGCCGACATGCCGATACCATCATCTTCAATATCAAGGTGGCACGTTCCCTCAACATTAAGGCACCGCACGGTGATATGAATATCATTACCGCCATATTTTACCGCATTTTCCACCAAATTACGGAGCATTTCGCGATATAATACCGGATCACCTTTGATTAAAAGATGATCGATACCTTCATAACCTAAATCGATATTGCCGATATTCTGCAGGGCAATAATATCAGCACAAACCATTTTACAGGTTTCAGCAATATCGCAATTAAGATCTGGCAAGTTCTCCAACTCACCGGAATCAATGCGCGCTAAAACCATAAGGCGTGAAATCATTTTTTCAGAATCTTTAATCGCATCATCCACCTGGGTAAGCGCCTTATCCCGATCAACTTCTGATTTTGCGCGACGCGCAATTTCAGCCTGCGTTCGCATAACAGCAAGTGGTGTGCGCAATTGATGACTGGCATTGGAAGTAAAATTTCGCATCGCGGAAATACTTGTGCCAATCCGGCTCAAAAGATCGTTTGTTGTTGTCACCAACCCTTTAATCTCGTTTGGCACTGCATGTAATATTGGCCGCAAGTCATCGGAGCTGCGCCGCCCTATTGCATCGCGAACTGTGTAAAGCGGCCGTAACGCACGGGTCACCGCAAACCAAACCGCTATTGCTGCGGTTAGGATAAGAAACCCTTGGCGGATCGCTGATCTTATTAAAATTTCCTGCGCCATTTTATTGCGTGCATTGGTCGTTTCAGCAATCGCCAACCGATAACCAAGCGAATGTTGACTTGAAGATGCAGCCCCTTCCAAAACTGCAATTCTAATTGGGAAATTTCGAAATTCTGCATCTGAAAATTTAAGACTGCTCTCCGAACTATCGACAGATTGCGGCAAATCTAAATTTCTGTATCCGGTAATAAAATCTCCAGCTTCACCTTCAATTTTATAAAACACCCGATCATCTTCTGCCGATGTGAGCATCTCTAAGGCAACATATGGGATGTCGACATCTAAATCGCCATCATCATTGACGAAAATACGTTCAGCAATAGCAAGCGCGGAACCTGCAAGCACCCTGTCGGAAATATCATCCGCGGTAAGGCGTGCGGAATTATAAGCATCAATCAACGAAATAAGGCCAATGATTAACAGCGGTAGTAGCAGCCAAACCAACAACCTTTGACGCAGTGAATATGCTTTCGATTGCCCGCTCATATTATTCGTCTAGCGTCTGCAAGTAATAGCCCAACCCGCGCGCTGCCTTGATGGTCAACCGGTATGTCACCAGACGCTTTCTCAAACGTGAAATATATTGTTCAATAGCGTTTTCGCTGATGTCTTCATCAAAACTTGATAGCGTTTCGATCAAGCGGGACTTAGATAAAATTCGCCCGTTTGCAATCAACAATTCACGCAAGACATTGGTTTCACGAGCGGGTAACTCAATGGATTTTTCATTGGCAAATACCTGATTAGTTTTTAAATCTAGACTGATTTGACCAAATTCTAACTGCGAGGTTTTAACGGCCTGCGCCCGACGCAACAAGGCGCGGATACGAGCCTCTAACTCACTCCATTCAAACGGCTTTGACATATAATCGTCTGCACCTATATCAAGCCCTTTAATGCGATCATCAAGCCCGCCTCTTGCAGTTAATATAAGCACAGGAACGAGGCTTCTTTTCGCACGAATTTCTTTCAAAACCTGCAAACCATCGATATCAGGCAAGCTCAAATCTAATATAATTAGATCATAATTAAACGCAGCTGCAGCTGATAAAGCCCCATCGCCATCCTCCACCAGATCCGCAACAAAACTGCTATCATTGAGCAAGTGTTTTAAACCTTGTCCAAGTTTTTTATTGTCTTCAACGACTAAAATACGCATTCTCTCTCCCGAACTTGCAATAAAACACATATTTTTTGAATGTAAAATTGATTTTTGAAGGGGTTTTTCTTGAAAACCAAATTTTTATTCGTCATCGCGAGCCTTCTTGCTTTTTCACCTGCAGCAGCTCAAACCTTGTTTCCAGCCGTCAGTGAAAGCCCCAATGTTCAGACACTTGTTGTGTATTCGTCTTTGGATGAAGATGCCTCCAAGCCTTTGATTGCGGCATTTCAACAACAAAACCCAAACGTTGCCATCTTGTATGAAGACCTACAATCTCTTGATATTTATGAGCGCGTTATTCGCGAGACCGATAATGGTGAGAAAACCGCTGATCTGGTCTTATCTTCTGCAATGGATCTTCAAGTGAAATTGGTCAATGACGGATATGCACAAACCAGTTTTAATGCAGATACCGAGAATTGGCCAAGCTGGGCGAAATGGCGAAATTCAGCGTTCGGGTTAACATATGAACCATCGGTGCTTGTTTATCACAAGCCAAGCTTTGAAGAAATTTCCCCACCAAAAAATAGATCCGATCTTGTTGCCTTGCTTAAAAACAATGATGATAAAATCTACGGTAAAATCGCAACCTATGACATTGAACGATCTGGATTTGGATTTTTGATCCTCGCCCGTGATCAAGAACATAATCGCAATATCTGGGATCTGGTCAGCGCAATGGGTTCAACGGGGGTCAAACTATATTCAAACTCTTCATCTATCTTAGAGCGCGTATCAGATGGTCGATTTGTTTTAGGCTATAACATTGTAGGCTCTTACGCAGAGAATTGGGTGCGGCAAAATCCTGATCTGGGTATCATTATGCTAGAAGACTACACAATCGTTATGTCACGCATTGCGCTCATTCCTCAAGCTGCTGCAAATCCAGAACTTGGCAAGACGCTTTTGTCTTTTTTAATGTCCAAAGACGGACAAACTGTCATGGCAAGTGATGTGAAACTACCTGCATTACATCCAGATGTATTCGGCAACAACACAGCAACAACGCTGCGAGAAAAGATGGGAAGCCAACTTAGACCAATATCAATTGGGCCGGGCTTAATCGCCTATCTCGATCAGGTCAAACGCTCTCGCTTCATCTCCCAATGGAACACAGCCCTGCGCGGAAACTGACATATAGACCCCGACAATTTTCTTCAAAATGATTCTTTTGGGTCTTGTCAGCTAGATGACAGTTTTGTGTGTTTAGCTTCGTCAGCTCCGCGAAACCGCGGTGCCTATCATTGGGAGGAAACAATGAACCTTAAATTTATGAAAACCGCGGCATACGGCGCGGTTCTAAGTGCTGCAATGCTAACAACTTCAATTGCAGCTGAATGTATTGCTCCAGCTAACCCAGGTGGTGGTTGGGATTTCACATGTCGCCAAATCGGTAAGATCATGTATGACATCAAAGCTGTCGATAAACCTGTTCAAGTCACCAATATGCCTGGTGCCGGTGGTGGTTTGGCTTACAACCACGTTGTGGGTGAGCGCGGAAGCGATGCAGATTTGATCGTTGCTGCATCTTCTGCAACAACAACACGCCTCGCACAAAACGCATATGCTGGTATGACAGCTGACCAAGTTCGCTTCGTTGGTGCTATCGGTGCTGACCCGGGGGTAATTGCAGTTGCTGCTGATAGCAAATACCAGTCTTTAAACGATCTTGTAGACGCTATTTTGGCAGATCCGGGTTCTGTGGCCTTTGCTGGCGGTTCAGCTGTTGGCGGATTTGACCACCTAAAACCACTTATGGTTCTTAAAGAAGCTGGCTTCACTGACATCACCAAAGTCAAATATATCGGTGTTGATGGTGGTGCAGATGCGATCACGCAAACAGTTGGTGGCTTTACACAAGCAATGACTGGTGACATGTCTGAAATCGTAAGCTTCCTTGCAAATGGCGACATTCGTGTGATTGCTGTTCTAACAGACGAGCGCGTTCCTGGTTTTGAGGACATCCCAACAGCGAAAGAACAAGGTTATGACGTTGTTGCTGTGAACTGGCGTGGTCTTTATGTGCCAAAAGGCATCTCTGATGACCAGTTCAATGATTGGGCAGGGAAATTGCAACAAGTTGCTGACAGCCCAGAATGGGCAGAAGCTATGGCTGCAAATGGTCTAGCACCATTTACAAAAGTTGGTGGCGACTTCCAGTCCTATGTTGACGGTCTGGTTTCTGACATCAATGCAATGTCCAAAGAATTGGGAGTTATCCAGTAATGGCCTCAGACCGTATTTTTGGTCTGATAACCCTGATCACTGCAGTCGCGTATATCGCGGCTGCCACTCAGATTCAGACAAATCTGTTTTCGGGTCAGTTTCTTCCGAAACTTTTTCCATTCTTAATCGGTGCAGTTGCCGCTATCTCATCTTTGGTATTGATCTTTAAGCCAGATCCCAATCCAGAATGGCCGCAATCTCAAACATGGATAAATATGGCAATCGCGGTCGCAGTGCTTTCTGTTTATGCTGTTATGATTACGCCTTTAGGATTTATTTTACCAACCATCTTCGCGGCCGGAATTATCAGCTATCAAATTTCTCCTAACGCTAAAAACGCAATTTTGAGCGGCATCGGCTTGGCACTGGTATTATTTGCGCTGTTTAAATACGCATTAGGACTTGGCAACATCGTGGCATATAAGATTCCCACGCTTGCTGGTCTTTGGGACGCACTGACAATTCTCATTCCATTTGTAGGCGGACACTAGCATGGATATTCTTTCCAATCTCGCGCTTGGATTCTCAGTAGCGCTCTCGCCCTATACGCTTATGTTGGCGATTATTGGTTGCTTCTTGGGAACCATTATCGGCGCACTTCCTGGCTTAGGGCCATCAAATGGTGTGGCCATTCTCATACCGATCACATTTACCCTGGGTCTTGACGCCACAGCCGCGCTTGTCCTTATGACATCAGTTTATTATGGCGCCATGTATGGTGGTCGCATCAGCTCCATTCTTTTAAACATTCCCGGTGACGAACCGGCATTGATGACCACGCTAGATGGTTACCCTATGGCCAAAGCAGGCCGCGCGGGAGATGCGCTTGTGCTGTCAGGTGTTGCATCTTTTGTGGGTGCATTTTTGGCAACCATTGGCTTGATGCTGCTTGCACCAGTTCTAGCGCGTGTCGCATTTTTGTTTGGGCCAGCTGAATATTTTGCACTTTATCTTTTGGCCTTTTGTACCTTGGGTGGCATGGCATCCAACAATCAGGCAAAAAGCGCGATCGCTGCCTGTATTGGTCTAGGTATCGCAATGATTGGCGTTGATAGCTCATCTGGTTTACCACGTTTAACCGGGGGCAATCTGCACCTATTTGATGGAATTGACTTCCTTGTTGCAATTGTTGGTTTGTTCGCAATTGCAGAAGTATTCTTCTTCATTGAAAGCCACGGCAAAGGTTCAGCCATTGGTGTTGTGTTAGATAAAGTCCGCATTCCGTGGAAAGACATCATGGCGACACGATGGACCATGTTACGTGCATCACTTGTTGGCTTTATCGCGGGTGTGCTCCCGGGCGCAGGTGCATCATTAGGCTCTTTCATGGCCTATATGTCGGAAAAATCAATCGCTGGCGAAAAAGGTGGATTTGGCACCGGGGTTCCAAAAGGTGTTGCCGCTCCTGAAGCTGGTAACAACTCCGCAGCGGGCGGTGCATTGGTACCTATGTTGACGTTGGGTGTACCGGGCTCAGGCACAACGGCCGTATTGCTCGCGCTGCTTATGACGCTCAACATTACACCCGGACCAACACTCTTCCGCGAAAATCCAGATGTAGTTTGGGGTCTGATCGCATCACTCCTCATCGCCAATATTGTATTGCTCTTGATGAATGTCCCAATGGTGAAAATATTCGTCAAAGTGCTCACGGTTCCGGCATGGGTTCTGTTGCCAGGCGTTACGATGATTTCTTTCGTCGGGATCTACTCGCTATCTGGAAGCTATTTTGATCTGTTGCTGATGATTGGCTTTGGTGTCCTTGGATATTTCCTACGAAAACTCGATGTACCAACGGTACCTGTGATCCTCGGTATTCTGCTTGGCGGAAACATGGAAGATGCATTGCGTCGCGCCATGACATTGTCTGATGGCGATGCCACTTACCTCTTCTCAAGTTGGATCGCAATTGGTCTTTGGGTTGCAGCCTTTGCAGGTTTCATTGCACCCATGTTCCTACGCAATATCTTGAAAAAACCACAGGCGGTTACGGATTAAATTATGACAAAAGTCGTCGTACCATCAGGTGCACTAGGCCTGAATTATGACAAAGAGGCCCTGCAGCGCGCGATCGCTGCAGGGCCTGATATTATCGCTATTGATGGCGGATCTACTGATTCCGGCCCTTCTTATTTAGGGCGCGGTATCTCAAAATATTCCAGAAGCTCGACCAAGATCGAATGGAAAGGTTTGATGGAGGCACGCGCAAAAGCCAATGTGCCGCTTGTCATCGGAACTGCAGGCACTTGCGGTGCAGATAGCGCTGTCGATTGGCTGGTTGATATTACCAAAGAAATCGCTCAAGAACTCGGCCAGAACGTTAAAATCGCTGTTTTAAAATCATCTCAAGATAAAGACAAAATTCAAAACGCCTTTACCGACAATAAAATTTCACCCCTCGAACACGCACCAGATTTAAACGCAAACGACATAAGTTCGTTTGAAAACATCGTGGCACTAGCTGGTGTTGAACAGATCACCGAAGCACTCAACACTGGCGCTGATATCATCATTGCTGGGCGCACAACCGATACGGCCATCATCGCCGCATTGCCGATCAAAAATAATTGCCATACCGGCGCTGCTTGGCATGGAGCCAAAATTGCCGAATGCGGTGCGCTTTGCGCAACCAACCCACAATCGGGTGTCATTCTCGTTGACTTTGATCATGAAGGTTTCACCGTCACACCAATGGCAGACAACGCAAAAGCAACACCTCATACAGTGTCAGCGCATATGCTTTATGAAAATTCAAACCCATTTATCCTTTATGAACCCGGTGGGCATTTGGATGTGACAGACGCAGGCTATTCGGCCATTGATCAAAAGTCCGTGCGGGTTGAAGGTGCCAAATGGGTGCCGTCTGAAGACTATACAGTTAAGCTCGAAGGCTCGCGCATTACCGGTTATCAAGTCATGATCATGGCGTTGGTTAGAGACAGTCACTATGTGGAACATGTTGAGCAATGGACATCAGATATTCACGATTTATGCACGTCAAAGGTAAAAGATCGCTTGGCTTTAAGCGATGCTGATTTTGATATTGAACTTCGACTAATCGGCAAAAATGCAACCCTTGGCGCAATTGATAAAAACACCAAAGATGCTTCTGAAATCGGTGTAATGGGGATTGTCACAGCCAAAACGTCAGAGCTCGCCAAAGAAATCGGCAAAATTTTAAATCCCTATCTCTTGCATCACCCACTCACCAAAGAAGAAGAAGTGCCAACATTTGCATTTCCATTTTCACCGGCTGAAATCGAGGTTGGTCCAATTTACGAATTTGGCCTCAATCATGTTCTCCAACTCGATCATCCAATGGATGCGTTTTCGCTTGATGTTATTGAGGTGAAAAATGGCACGGCTTAGAGATAAGGTTGAAAAGGTCCGTTCGAAAAACGCAGGACCTTTTTGGCTGACAATTGATATTTTTTGTGGCGAGAAATCAGTCTATCAAGACGTTTGCGAAAAGTTGAACAATCTCGATATTGCAAAGGTTCTAGACGTTGACGAAGCCAATTTGAAAAGATTTGAAATCGCTTCGCTCAACGTATTGAAAATAAGCCTGCCACGTCCACAGATCCAGGGTTCAATGCGCGATCGCGATATGCATGGTGCAGGTTGGGCAGCGATCATCGGCGAGATGGAAATCTAAACCTACAGCGACTTGATTGTTTTCCTAATCTTGAATTGATGCTATGGCAGCAGATATTACCAACAAGGACTTATCTGCATTCATGGATTACATTTTCGAACCCGCGCCACAGAGCTTTATTCCTATCAAAGGATCGGATCAAAAATTTCCAATCCGGCGTATTTATTGTGTGGGTCGAAATTATGCAGATCACGCGCGCGAGATGGGTCATGATCCTGATCGCGATCCTCCGTTCTTTTTCCAAAAGAACCCAAACAACGTTCTTCTTGGGAATGCAGATTTTCCCTATCCAGATAAGACCTCAGATGTTCATCACGAGATCGAACTCGTAGTCGCACTCAAACAAGGCGGCAAGGATATTTCATTAAGCGACGCGAAATCCTGCATCTTTGGTTATGCAGTTGGCATTGATATGACACGGCGAGATTTACAAGGCGAGATGAAAAAGCTCGGCCGCCCTTGGGAAATTGGCAAAGCTTTTGAACATTCAGCCCCTTGCTCAGATTTGGTTCCAGTTGAAAAAAGCAGGCTCATTGAAAAGGGTGAGATCTGGCTTGATGTAAACGGAGAGCGAAAGCAATCTGGCGACGTGAACCAGATGATCTGGAATATTGAAGAAACAATTTCCTATCTGTCAGGCCTATTTGAACTAACCGCCGGCGACATCATTATGACAGGGACCCCTGCCGGTGTTGGCCCGGTCAACAAAGGCGATGAGATGCGTGGTCATGTCGAAGGTGTTGGCAGCATCACCTGCAAAGTGGTTTAAACTCTGCTAGTGATTTTTGCTGATATGACGATTTAATCGACGGTTGAACCACCCAAAAATGAAAATCACAATCAGCGTTAAAACGATAAAGTAACCTGCGATAATCGGATAAGGCACAAACGGGTTGAACGTTTTATCGGCGAAATAACTCGCGAAATAAAGCGCGTCACCTTGTTGGCGCCAAGCGGGAAAACTCGAAAAGAACACCAGCGCCGTGGCATGGAGCAAAAATATCGCTTCATTGGTATAAGATGCCCATGACAAACGTAGCATTGTCGGCCAGATAATCCGCTTGTTAATTTGCGATTTGGTCATGCCAATGGCTTTGCCTGCCTCAATCTCCCCTTTGGGAACTGATCGTAATGCTCCGTAGAAAATCTGCGCTGTATATGCCGTTGTGTTTAAAAACAGCACAATAGTTGCGCCAAGCCAGGCGCGTGTGAGCCAGCGTGTTTCTATCGTTATTTCGATGAACCCCAAATTGATGTCAAAGCCAAGTTTTGGCAATAAAACGAACGCTTCATATAAAAGGAAGAATTGAATGAATAATGGTGAACCGCGAATGACAAAAATGAAAAACGCGGCGGGCCGCCAAACATAAGGATTGGAACTATTGCGGGCAAAAGCCACAGACGAGGCTAGAAAGAAACCCAAGCCCAATGCGATCACCGCAAAATAAACATTCCAGATGAGCCCCGAACCGATCAACACCACTTGTTCGCAAAGCGTAATATCGGCACGCGGCAAGGCGCGCTCACCCAAACCAATCGCACGTAATCCATAATCGGTAATCGTTTGCGCACAACTCATGCTTGGCCTCCAATCATGGCCTGACCTTTTGATACTCTAAAGTTTAGCCGTGCAAAAACCTTTTCGCTGACCCATGACAGCAACAAGTAAAAAACAAGTAATACGAGGAAATAACCCAAGCGCCAGTCGCCATGGGGATAATCAAAACGTTCGGTTTTTGAACCGCCTAACTCGCGCGCCCAATAAACAATATCTTCCACACCAAGCAAGAACAAAAGCGGCGTCGCCTTGATCAATATCATCCAGAGATTGGATAAACCCGGTAACGCATAAACCCACATTTGTGGCAAGTGAATGCGCCAGAATATCTGCTTTCGCGACATGCCGAAGGCAGCAGCTGTTTCCAACTGATTTTTGGGTACCGCGCCCATTGCACCATGGAGAGTGTTGGCTGCAAATGCGCCAAACACAATTGAAAAAGCCAAGGCAGCAAGAAAAAACCCGTAAGTTTCGTGCACCCATTGCGGGGATGGACCAAGCGGCATTTTTGCCGCCGCACACACAACAAAATCATTTCCCTGCCGAATGGGTTCAGTCCATTCCGAGCATTTTGCATGGTGACGTAAATATTCAATGCCTTGATCGAGCGCGATCGGAACAAATAAGAAAAAGATGATATCTGGAATGCCGCGCACCATTGATGTGTATGCAAGGCCAAACCAGCGAAAGGGTGCAATTCGCGAACGTCGCGCTAAAGCACCGGTAAATCCAAATAATAAAATAAACGGCACGCAAATGGCCAAAAGCGAAAAGACCACTAAAAAACTGAAATAGAAATTCATGTGTTTTCCGGTTGTCAAATAACAGGACCACCAGGAGAAACCTTCTAGAATTTTAGGATCTGCGCAGTATTCAAACATAAAAGCGAGCCATTTTAGAAGAAAGGCCGCTAAAATAGCGGCCCATCAATTCGTTATATTAGTATTTGACCATACGGCCATCGAACCATTTGGCAATCATTGTCGACAATGTGCCATCAGCTTTGATGGAATCAATTGCAGCATTCAGCTTATCCTTCAATTCAGTGTCAGACTCGCGAATACCCATGCCGATACCGCCGCCAATTGCAATTGGTTCACCGATAAAGACAAGCTCACCATTTGAAGCTTTCACAATGTCCTGCCAGAAAGCATCATCAGCAAGTGCTGCATCAACTTCACCGTTTTTCACAGCTGCAACAACTTCATCCGGTGTTGAAAATTCAACAAGTGTTGCACCGCTATCAGACACATAGCTTGCTTGGATAGTTGCTGTTTGTGCAGCAACGCTGCCTTTGATCGCATCCATGCTTGCACCAGCAGCTGCAACATATGTTGATGGATCCGGTGGGAAATATTCCTGCGTGAAGTCAATCACTTCATCACGTTCTGCAGTGATAGACATACCAGCGATAATCGCATCATAGTTACCAGATACAAGGTTTGGAATAATGCTATCCCACTCATTGGTCACCCATGTGCAATCAAGTTCGGCGCGCTTACAAAGCTCATCACCAACTTCACGCTCAAAACCATCAACTTCGCCAGCATCATTGATGAAGTTATATGGTGCATAAGCGCCTTCTGTTCCCAAACGAACTGCATGGCCATCAGCCATTGCAGATGTTGTAAATGCCGCAGCAAGTGCAACTCCGCCCAAAAGTTTAATCAATTTCATGTTTTTCTCCTTTATTATTTTCCCGTTAATAAGAGCTCGCCAGAAATTCTCTGCATCGCTCCGATTTCGGATTATTAAACACCTCTTCAGGTGATCCTTCTTCTTCAACCATCCCTTTGTGAAGAAATAATACTCTGTTACTCACATCTCGTGCAAAACCCATTTCATGGGTCACAACAATCATGGTTCGACCTTCCTCGGCCAAACCCTGCATGACATGCAGAACTTCACCAACCAGTTCAGGATCAAGCGCTGATGTCGGCTCATCAAACAATAAAGCTTTCGGCTCCATCGCCAGCGCACGGGCTATCGCCACACGTTGTTGTTGGCCGCCTGACAATTGACTGGCATATGAATTGGCTTTGTCGGCGATACCAACTTTGCTCAAATAGTCCATCGCTCGCGCTTCAGCTTCATCTTTGTCCACTTTTAGCACTTGAACCGGACCTTCAATCAGGTTTTGCAAAACAGTCATATGCGACCACAAATTAAAGCCCTGAAACACCATGCCCAATTGGCTGCGCAATCTTTGAATTTGTTTCTCATCCACACCAAGCGCTTTGTTGTTCTTATCTTTGCGGATGATCACCTCTTCACCATCCAAAACAACGCGTCCTTTATCCGGCATTTCCAAGAAATTGATACAGCGCAAAAATGTACTTTTGCCGGAACCCGAACTGCCTATGATCGACACTACATCACCAAGTTTGGCATGAAGTGAAATGCCTTTCAGCACATCTAATTTTCCAAAGCTTTTGTGAATGTTGTCAGCGATTAAGCTGTAGTCCGCGTCGCTCATATATAGGCATGCCCATTTCTATGAGGTTCATTTAAGTAAAGGCACATGACTAGAACTCCGTACAAGATATATCGCAGCATCATAAATACATAGCATCTTGTCAATAGGAACTTGTGCTACAGATCTGTCGAGACGCGAAATTGATATACCATTGTTTCAAGCGCTACCAGCATATTTTACTTGTGATTACGTATTTTTTCGAAATTGTTTTATATCTGACACATGATAGTGATAGTTGATCCTATCTTTTTGTCTTTATTATTTGGTCTTTCATGAAAAACATTATCTTTGACGTCGGCAAGGTTCTCATCCAATGGGATGTGCGCCCTTTCTTCTTAAAACACTTTAATAATCAAGAAGCGGTTGAAACCTTCCTTGAGGAAGTTGATTTCTTTAGTTGGAATCTTGAGCTGGATCGTGGCCTAAGTTTTATAGATGGTGTTAAAGAACATAGCGCCAAATTTCCGCATTATACAGAAGCCTTCAAAGTGTTTAACGAAAATTGGTCTGATACGGTTCCCGGTCCAATTGCTGGAACTGTTGATATATTATCCGAACTTAAATCAAAGAATGTCCCGCTTTATGCAATTACCAATTTCTCTCATGAAAAATGGCCCATCGCGTGCGAAAGGTTCCCTTATCTTGGCGACAGCTTTATTGACACAATCGTCTCCGGTGAACACAAAATGATCAAACCCAATCCTGCTATTTACCAGCTTCTGCTTGATCGCAATCAACTCAAACCAGAGGATTGTATTTTCATCGACGACACTTTGGACAATGTCAAAGCTGCGAACGACCTTGGTATTGACGGTTTATTGTTCACTTCGCCCGAGCAATTTGCCAAAGACCTAAAAGAGCGAGACATCCTTTAAGCTTAATGGAAATTTCGACCCTTTGGCATAACCTGACCAGCTTGCTTTGAACGCAAGCCATGATGTTGTGCTAAGGCAGTGCTGGTGACGCCTTTTAAGTTTCGCCGTCTAATAAAGTCGAGATCCTTTTCACCATCTTCATCATGGTTTGTTTCAAGACTTTCCATTTCAAATGTCAGGTCTTCAATTTTATGAGCAACAATGTGAATAACACCTGATTCATTTTGTAACTTGCCATGAACCCGTAAAAGCCTACCGCCTAAAATCAACTTTCGAAAACGCTCAAAAACCTTGGGCCAGACAATCACATTGGCAACACCGGTTTCATCTTCCAGCGTTAAAAAGATAACCCCCTTAGCTGAACCCGGACGCTGGCGCACAAGCACCAGACCCGACACAGAAATATTCCGCCCGCTTCTCACCTGCGGCAAGTCTTCATGCAGCACAGCATTCTTAACCGCCAATCGATGGCGAATAAACGAAAGCGGATGGGCTTTCAGTGATAATTTTAGATAGCGATAATCATTGATAACCTGCTCGCTTAACCGCATGCGTGGCAGATTAAGTTCGGCCTCTTTATCGATTAACGCATGGTCTTTCTTAAAGAGCGACCCTTCATCATCAAGCACAGTTGGATCAAGCGCTTTAACAGCCCATAACGCTTCGCGCCGATCAAGACCAATAGATCGAAATGCATCCGCTTCTGCCAGACGCTCTATGATTTTGGGTGAAAGCCCGGTGCGTAACCACAAGTCTCGCACTGAATCATACGGACCCTGATCAGCACCATCACGACATTCAGATATCTTATCCATATCATTTTCGCGCAAGCCTTTAATCTGCTTAAACCCTAAACGAAGCGCATAGTCTGTCCGAATGGTTTTGGCCATTGATCGCCGCGGTTTTGCCATGGCCGATGGCTCAAATGAACCCTCTTCTAAGATCGAATTCCAAGTGGAATAATTGATATCGATCGGCCTTATATCAACACCATGTTCGCGCGCGTCCCGAATAAGCTGTGATGGTGCATAAAACCCCATGGGTTGGGAGTTCAAAATAGCGGCGCCAAAAATATCCGGGTAATAGGCTTTAAACCAGCAAGACGCGTAAACCAGTAACGCAAAAGATGCAGCATGGCTTTCGGGAAATCCATATTCGCCAAAGCCTTCAATTTGCTTGAAACATCGCTCGGCAAATTCCTCTTCATATCCATTTCTAACCATGCCTTTAATCATCTTCATCTTAAAAGTATGGATGGTTCCAACCCGGCGGAACGTTGCCATAGCGCGCCGTAATTTATCCGCTTCTCCGGGGGTAAAATCAGCCGCAACAATGGCGATTTTCATCGCTTGTTCTTGGAAAAGTGGCACGCCTAATGTGCGACCCAAAACCTCTTCCAATTCTTTCTTTGGGAAAGTTACCGGCTCTAACCCCTGCCGACGACGCAAATATGGGTGAACCATGTCACCCTGAATAGGACCGGGCCTGACAATCGCAACCTCAATCACAAGGTCATAAAACTCACGTGGTTTTAATCGCGGCAACATGGTCATTTGCGCCCGGCTCTCAATTTGGAAAACACCAATTGTATCCGCCGCACAGATCATGTCGTAAACTGTTTGATCTTCATCTTGCAGATCCGCCAGCGTTTTATGAATACCGTATTTGGTCCTTAATAGATCAAATGCTTTGGCCAGACACGACAGCATACCAAGCGCCAAAATATCAATTTTTAATATGCCCAAAGCTTCCAGATCATCTTTGTCCCATTCCACCATCGTCCGGCCTTCCATGGCCGTATTCATCAATGGCACCACCTCATCAAGTCGGTCTTTGGTAATAACAAAACCGCCGACATGTTGTGATAAATGACGCGGGAAACCAATCAGCTGCGAGGCATAATCAAGCACCCGCCGCGTCGTCATATCTCTGATATCAAGCCCTGCTTCTTTAGCTTCGCGCTCGGTGAGACTTTTCGACGACCAACCCCAAACAAGACCGGACAATCCTGAAATGGCGTCATCCGACAAACCAAATGCTTTGCCGGCTTCGCGCGCGGCCATACGTGCACGATAGGTGACAACTGTTGCAGCAAGTCCTGCGCGGTCATGACCGTATTTGCGATAGATATATTGAATAACCTCTTCGCGTCGTTCATGTTCAAAATCAACATCAATATCGGGTGGTTCATTGCGCTCTGGTGAAATAAAACGTTCAAACAGAAGATCAACTTTGTTGGGGTTCACATCGGTGATCTGTAGGCAATAGCAAACGGTGGAATTTGCAGCAGAACCGCGTCCCTGACATAGAATATTTTGGCTGCGCGCATAACGCACAATATCCCATACGGTCAGAAAGTAAGGTGCATAATCAAGCTCTTTGATCAATGCCAATTCATGTTTGATCTGATCGATAATGCTTTGCGGAACTTTGTCAGGATAACGCTCTTGAGCGCCTTGATAGGCAAGTTCTGTCAAAGTTTCTTGTGGTGTCCCCTTACCAAATTTCTCATCCGGATATTGGTATTTCAATTCATCAAGCGAAAAACTTAACTGCTCCGCAAATTGAATTGAATGCGCAATAGCTTCAGGATAAGCTTTTAAAATATGGCTCATTTCCGAATTTGGTTTTAGATGGCGCTCTGCATTTTTTGCCAATAAAAATCCCATATCGTAAACGGGTTGGTGATGCTCAATCGATGATAAAACATCGCGCAATGGGCGCCGACCATGCTCATGCATAAACACATCATTTGTCGCCATTAAAAAAGCTGACACCTGAATAGATAATTCAGATAAACAGGCAAAGCGATAAGTATCATGCCCATCATAATATGGGATAAGCGCTAGGTATAACCTGTCATCGAAATGCTCTTTTAAAAAGGTTAGCTCATCACTCAATCGCACGGGATCATTATGCGCTTCTGGACAGGGCAATACACATATCAATAAATCAGATGACCAATCTGCTAAATCTTCTCGCGTTAGCTGACAATCACCCTTCTCAGATCGCAAATTCCCCACTGTTAAAAGACGGCATAAATTGCCCCAACCTTTACGGTTTTTTGGGTAAGCTAAAATATCAGATGTGCCATCGCTAAACACAATGCGAGATCCGGGATGGTAGATAATGTCAGCTTCTTTAGCCGCCATATGCGCACGCACCACACCCGCAACCGTATTTTGATCTGCCAAACCAATATGCGTTAACCCAAGCTTAGCTGCACGAACAATAAATTCCTCTGGGTGCGAAGCACCTTTTAGAAAGGAAAAATTACTCGCAACACCAAGTTCTGCATAAGGGGTGGTGGTGCTATTCACGCAAACAATCCATGCATAAACCACTTTGGCAAAAGGCCTTGTGACAAATGCGTTTCACGCTCATAAAGACCCTGACGGAAAATCCAGAAGCGACGCCCTGATTTATCTTCAACGCGATAATAGTCGCGCGTTTGCGCGCTTTCGCCATCAATCCACCATTCAGCACCAATACGCTCTGGTCCTTCCGCGCGCGCCACCTGATATTGACTGCGGCGCCATTTAAAACGGATAGGTGGCCCTTCAGGAACTTCCGCAATTGCAGTAACAGGTTCAGGGTTTGAAAATAACCGAATTGGACGGTCGCAATATTGGTTTTGAGCAATCTGATCATCATATTTGAAATGTCGGATCACCGGCATAAAAGATGCAGCACGCTCAGGGATAAAACTCTGATGAAACACAGATTTGACCACACTATCTTCACCCAATCGCGCAGTAATTTGGTCGGCTAATTGATGCATGCTTGTTTGCACATTCCGACCATCAACAAATGAATCTTGAACATCGGATTTTAAAACAGCCTGCAAAACGCAAAGTCTGATTGTTTCAAACCCCATACCCGCATCTGCCTCATCATAGATCGCGGCTAACTTTTGCGAAAATAAAGCTCTTATGCGTTTAGCATCGCGAGACGGAGCAGAAAGGCCAATCATAATTTTGCGCACAACGCCATCCATGCGAAACAACATGAGCATAAATTCTTGCCCCGCCTGACCTCGCTTTTCCAAATCCGATCGCAGCGCATTTGATAATTGCTCAATACAAGTTTCAATATCCTCCTGCCGCCCAATAGGTTCAGCCAATCGCCGCTCAACTGATAAATCAGAGACAGGCAAACGCGGAGAGACCGGTTCTTCTTCCTGCCCCAAAGCCTGATCAAGACGTTTTAAAAGCAAAGGACCAAATCGGCGCATCAAGGGTTTGCGCGGCGCGGATAATATATCTTTAACTTTTTTGAGCCCAACACGATCAAGCGCTAACAACATATCAAGCGGTAAACGCAAAGCGGCCATTGGAAACTGACGAAATCGCGCTTCAAAATTATCCCAATTCATGATCGCAGTTTCTGCTTTATGCTCATGCAGCGCATATTGACTGCTAAATTCTCGGGCCATTTCTCGAGCAAGCCCCCACGCTAAACCAGGCGTGGGAGCAATCGAGCCTTGGGCGTAAATTCCCATTTGATCAAACCGCGAAATAATATCTTTCAGCATCTCAGCTTCACCGCCAAATAAATGCGCGCAGCCAGTAATATCCAAGAACAACCCTTGCGGCTTTCCAAAGGGTGCATCAAGACCAATGAGAGGCGTATAGCGATCCGCCCAATCAGCCAACGCATTTAGAAAGGCTAAATCCGCCGCATCATCGCTGGCAATGATATCAAGGTCGGGGCATATCGCCCGTGCTTCGGTGACACCTTGGCCTTCGCGCAATTTATGCGCCTGAGCAGTCATATCAAGAGCTGCCAACCGCATGGCACCCTTTTGCTTTGCCACACATACCATGGGCGCAAATTTGGCTATCTCACTTTGTGTTTTATCCGAACGCCACGACGCGCCCCATCTCAGCCGCTTGATCCGATCCGTTGCCAGATAGGGAAATGCCACCGCCAATATCCGGCGGTTGCTCTTGATAAAAATCGACTGGGTTGGAAGAGATGTCCTTGGGTCTTGCGGTGAAAGAGTGGCTGTCATTGTTCCATTCCAAAATGAATGATTGCGGTGCTGGGTTTTTGCTTTTTTCTAAGGTGATCTGAAAGGCTGGGTTTGAAAGACTGTTTGAAAACGCCCTTTTTGATGGCAGAGCCCGCAATGCTGCCGGTGCGGATTGCACACCAATGCGCAAACGCGCAGCTGTTGCCTCTTCTTCTCCGGCTTGCCGCAATAAGAAAAACGGACGTCCCGAACTTTGTGCGCGTAAATGCAAACGCCGCGTACCGGCCATATCAAGACTTTGCGGATTGCCCCTCACTTCCAAAATGGTTGCCGCAACAGATTTTTGTTTAGCCGTCAATTCAGCAACCCAAAGCGCATCATGTAATGAGCGCGGCTGGATAAAAAGACATGTCGCAGGGTTAATGCCGAGCGAGATCAAACCTGGTGGATATATTTGCCCACCTTCAAGACGCGATGATGTTTCGCTGATAAAGATAATCGGCAAATCTTCATTATGCTTTTGCTTTAAAAAGCTCTGCATTTGATGCGCCAAAATCCAGGTAAAGGCACTTGCCGCACCTGTTTGTCGCGTTTCCTGGGATCTAAGTTCTGTTAACGCACCAAGATTAATTCCACCTGATAAAGCGGTATCTAAAGCTGGGTCATCAAATTTAAGAATGTCCTCATTATGCCTATTACTTTCATATTGTTTTGGTAGCGTAACGAGATTTTGTGCATTATCTTTGTCTGACTTAACGGATTGCGCAAACGAGGTATTATCAAAGCGAGCTGTAGATCGCTTTTCAATTTTAGCTATCTTGTGTCGAAGACAATTTAAATCTTCACGCGCCAGACTTTCGCGCATTTGATGCTGTCGCATTGCACGTTCACCCCGTTTTATAATGTTCACTATTTGTTCTAATATAGATTCCAGAAGATCAAAAAAGAGTCAAGCATATTTTAAGGAATAAATTCCTTGCTGTATTTTGCGAACTTAGCGGATCTCAGGTTCATAAAGCGTGACATCAAGCTCTTCGATCTTCTCCATCAGAAAGTTTCGCGCATCCCCAATAGCTTGATTATATTGACTGGGACCAATGTGTTTAAGCATGAAATCAACAACTTCTGATGATTGAAATTCGCTCAACTCATGATCAAACTCATCTGCGAAAAACCCACATAAGGCACGCGCAATATCTGTTTTCCGCTCATCGCTTAATTCTAAGCCCATATCATTCACTCCCTGAGATCAACCATCAAAACGCTACTTAAAACTCAGCGCGTGATTGATGCAAGAGGCCAGTAGGTTTTGACCAGAAAGGTTTGATCTCATCTATATGAAGCGGCGATTTTAATCGTCTAACAGGACCCAAAGGTGTTTTTTCAATATCAGGCGAAAAATCTTCAATGGTCTCAGTCATCGGATCAGCACCAAACTGATCTTGTGCTGTGGTTTTCAAAAGTTCCGCTGTACGCGCTAGGGATAAACGCGCAGAAGAGGCTTCACCAAAATCGCGCAATCGAGACAAACCACGTAAGGCACTAGCCGCAATGAGATAGCCCGTCGCATGATCAAGTGCCTGCACGCTCATAGGACGAGGTTTAGGACCATGAGATATTTCCATGCCTTTTGCAGCTATTCCGCAACTCATCTGCACCAAACTGTCAAATCCGCGCCTGTTGCGCCAAGGGCCTGACCAGCCATAAGCATTGTGAGCAATATCAATCAAAGACGGATTAAGCGCTCTTAAGCTTGGTCCATCAAGACCAAGACGTTCCAGTGCATCCGCGCGATAACCATGAATAAACACATCGGCCTGTGAAAGCAGAGTTTTTAAATGCGTAAGATCTTCCAAAGACTTCAAATCTAACGTTGCGCAATTTTTCCCCGGGATCATATCAATAATATGTTCGCCCTCATCCCAACCTTTGGGGTCAATGCGCAAAACATTGGCGCCATAATGAGCCAAAAAACGCGTCGCCACTGGCCCGGCAATGATCCGCGTTAGATCAAGAACCTTTAAACCTTCCAATGGGCGCGCTGGACGTGGTTTATGATCAAGTTCACCACCGATAAAATGCTGCCAAGCGATTAACGGCTCTTCAGACAATGCCACACCTTGCGGATGGATTGCCCAATCGTCAGAACTCATCATCCTTGCCGCCGCACCGCCATTTTCAACAATCATGGTTTCAAGTTCATCGCCTTGATAATTTGCAACCTTATTCGCAATCCCTGCGCGATCCAAATCACCCAGAACTTTTGTAACGACCTGGCGATGATGCGGCGCATTGGTATGTAAACGAATAAATCCACCGCGGGTTTGATAATCTCCCGCCAAATCATCCCAAGGCGATGACAACGCCCAACCCTTTGGTCGCACAGAACTCGAAAACCAGCGATAGGCCAGATGCTGATCAACATGAATTCGACCCCGATATTGCGCGCCAAAAGCATAATGCGCGAGTGCAAGACCAGCCGCAGCAATAGAACTGGAGGCAAGGGATGTCACCGAAAACACGTCAGATGACATGGCATGAGCGTTTTTCACGTGAATCATTTCGCCTTGTCGCCAATCATCGGCAAAATTCAAAGCATCTAAAATGGGTTTCATCAGAGCCATGAGAGCACCTTTCATAAACTGAACTGTTGATGAAAAAATCGTCGTAACTTGACAGATCGTCAAGATTGATCAACATAATCAACATGAAAAAAGATCAAGATGTCTTTACACTCAGCGCCAAAGAGGTGTGTGAAACCCTTAATATTTCACGCCAAACGCTCTATGCATATGTGAGCCGCGGCAAGGTGCGGGCCAATGCGCAACAAGGCGATGCACGCAAAAGTCTTTATCACGCGCATGATGTTGAAACACTGCTAGCGAGCAAAAAACGTGGTCGATCACGCAGGGCAATTGCAAAATCAACCCAAAGCTGGGGTGAACCGGTTCTGCGATCAGAGATTAGTCACATTGATCAGGGAAAGCTCTATTACAGAGGGTATGATGCGATAGAGATGTCCAAAGAGGCAACTTATGAAAATGTCGCCAAGCTCTTAATCAACACTGATCTGAAATTTGATCCAGACTTCAAATTTGTCCCTATCGAGGGCAAAAATGCCTTTGTGCGGATGTTAGCGGCAGCGACACATATTTTAACGACGAATTATCCGCTAGAAGAAACAGAGCGCAACGGGTTTATCCTTAAATCTCTGCTTGCAGCCATTTGCCAGATCGAAACGCTGGCAGACGAACCATTTCATGTTCAACTCGCAAAATATTTCTCTCAAGATGATGATTTTGCTGACATTGCACGGCGTTGCCTGGTTTTATGCGCCGATCACGAGCTTAATCCCTCAGCTTACACCGCACGTGTTGCAGCCTCAGCACATGCAAGCACCGAAGCCTGTATCTTAGCAGCGCTAGCAAGTTTTTCTGGAACACGGCATGGGTCCATGACCTCAATGACAAGATGGTGGGTGGGGCGAGCTGCGATGAAAACCGGCGACGAAAAGGCTGAATTTATCAAAACCATCAAAAACCCACCGGGTTTTGGTCATCCGATTTATCCCAAAACAGATCCGCGCGCTGAGGAATTGCTTAAATATTTTGATTTGCCAGAAGGTTGGGGTGAGATCGTATCAGAAGTTGAAAAAACATATGGGCTATATCCTAATATTGATTTCGCACTGGCCGCCATGGAAAAAAGCCTCGGATTGCGACCCAAAACCGGCCAAACACTGTTTGGCTTTGGGCGCGTGATCGGCTGGATCGCACATACCGAAGAACAGCGCGAAAGCGGCAAGCTCATCCGGCCACGCGCATGGCGTTAGCGTTGATAGTTCAAGCAAATTTGAGAAGATGATCCAAGGCCTTTCGCGTTGTGGTCTTCAATTCTGTTTCATTTGGTGCAGGCATCACACCAATGGCACGCCGAATTTGTAGATCTCCAATGAGCAAATTCATGTAAAGACGTGTAACTTCATCTAAAGATAGATCACCGAATGTGCCCTGATCTTTGATCTGACCAAGGACCTTTGAGATCAGCGGCAAAACACGTTCGCGCCCAACCTTTGATAAGGCAATTCCAAGTTCTCCGCTCGCATCCGCAGCCGCAGCACGATTGAGCGCAATCGCACGATCACTTGTTACAAGCCTTACAAGTTTGAGGCTGATATCTTCTAATATTTGCATAGGATCGCGATGGGCTTCGAGGTCTTGGGTCAAACTCGCATAAACATCATCTGCATTGCGGATCACCATCGCCTGAAATAAGCCTTTCTTATCACCATACCAGCGATAGAGCGTTTCGTTTGATGCTTTTGCACGTTTGGCAATCGCGAGCATTGAAATATTATCATAGCCTTTTTCATCAATTAGCGCATAAGCCGCTTCTTCAATTAATCGCCGTCGTTCTTTTTGTGCACTTTCACGCATAATCACCTCGCTTGACAATTATCGTACACTAAATTACGGATATGTAAATACGTACATATAATTACGCTTTTTGAGGAAATTATGAAACATCTATTGAAAACTACGGCTTTCACATCCACGCTTTTATCCGCCGCAATATTTGGATTTTTCTATGCCTGGGTCAGCTCAACTATGTGGGGGCTCGACCAAATTGACAGCGAAGTTGCCATTCAAGCTATGCAAGGCATGAACGCATCCGTCCGAAATGCCATATTCGGCCTCATCTTTTTCGGAACAACGCCAGCTTTGCTCATCACATCTGGCATTGCTGCCTCTCTAAAACTCAAAAAACTTGCGCTGATATTCGCGTTATCAGGCATGATCTATTTATTCGGTGGTGCAGTGCTCACATTTACAATCAACGTGCCGATGAATGAGCAGCTTGCGCTGCTTCAAATGCCGCTTGCACCACAGGAAGCGCAGGAAATCTGGAAAGATTACTCAAACGAATGGCAATTCTGGAACCAGACACGCACAATATTTTCAGGGTTAGCATGTCTGATCGCCTGCTACGGAATTTATGTTCTGGGGCAGATAAATGCGACGAAAGCCTAAGCAGCTTCTAACGATTGCTGCGTTAAATAAGGCTCAAGATCAAAAGACAGTTTTTTGCGGATTGGAGCCTTTTCACCCAAAACCCGCCAGAAAGGTACAAGATCGGATAAATTAGCACCATTTTGGTAATCTTCATTTGAGGCTTCACAGATAATTCTGACAAAAATTCCAGTAGTGACTGGGCATGTCACATCAGTCTCGGATTGCTTGGCAAGTTCAGCGCGTAAAAATCCCGTGTCTTTGATCTCACCTTCGGGGATGGTGGCAATAATATCTGCCACCATTTTAGGTGTAGCAATGAGCATTAACTGACCAGCCTTCATACCCATCATGTCCTTGTTGACGCGTTTGATTTCATGACCTTTCGCATTGGCGATGTCATATTTTTCATTCCAGCTTTTTGTTGATTTACTCATTGCATTAATTCCAATCTAGTTCTTCAACGGCACATGAATCTCAGTGATCAAATCACCAGGTGCTGTGTCTCTTGGACTATTAAGATATTTCTCAAATGGGGGTGCATCAGCAAATTCATGCCCGGCTTCTGGGATCCAACTCCCATAGAACCAGGTATAAGCTTTGGACAATTCACCATATGGACCTTTATGGGTCAAAACAGCGTATTTCCCGCCATCAATTTTCGAAATCTCAAGCGGCGCCTCAACGCTTTGGTCATCATTTACTACTGCGCCGGCAAAAGACCGCAATTCATCAACGGCAACAGAGCCCGGATCATCGTAATAAATACCAACCATGGCAATCATATCTTTAATCGCGCCCTGGCCAATACAAAGCCCAACCGCTTGTTCAAACTTACCTCCGATTTCCATATAGGACCCTTTATGCGGAAGGCCCGCAAGGGTTACAGGGTCAATTGATTTAATCTCTACATCATACATTTTTGCATCTCTTTCAGTACTTGGAACATCATAAACCGTATGATAGCCACGATGACGATATTCGCCCGGCGGCATTTCAAAATGGTCTGCGAAAATGCGCGTGAAAGATTGCAAATTTGGATAGCCGCAACGCTTACCAATTTCGTCAATCGGCAAATCGGTTGAAATCAATTGTTGACCAGCAAGCTGCAACCGAAGCCGTTTAACAGTTTGCGTAATCGTTTCGCCGGTCATACCAGCGTATACCCGGTGCCAATGATAGGGTGATAAACACGCAATATCTGCTAACACCATCAAATCCAGATCTTTATCAAGATTGTGAAGGATGTAATCGGTGACCCGCTCCATCCGATCATGATAATTAACCCACAAATGTTGAGCATTTTTTCGTTTGTTCATAGCAATTATCCTATCGCAATTTTCACACGCAAATAAGATGTAACATCACCCGGTTTGACAAATCTTGTTGACTTGAAGATAGGTTTATTGTTCACCGAGCTTCATATCCGGCGAATAGGTTTTACCTTCAACTTCTTTGCAAACCGCTTGCCCGCATTGCATACGATTTTCTGCCTGATTAAATGTATAAACAGGCGATCCGTGAAGGGTCCATCCCTTATTCAAGGCATCGGTTATACGATGGCAAAAGCTTGAATCATCCGGTCCGGACAAAAAACGGTAAAGTTTCATAATAATAACCCTAATTTGATATCAATTTCGATTTTTCAACGAGTTTCTCAGCCATTTCTAAGTGAAGGCGCTCAACCATTTTGCCATTCACTTGGATAACGCCCGCATCTTTGTTTATAGCATCAGCGAATGCATCGATAATCTCATGCGCTTCGCTCAAAGCATCGGCTTTAATCCCAAATGCTTCATTTGCAAAGTCGATCTGGTTGGGATGAATAAGCGATTTGCCATCAAAACCCATCGCGCGCCCATCTAAGCTTTCAAGCTCAAACCCAGATGCATCTTTAAAATCATTATAAACGCCATCGATCACATCAAGGCCGTAAGCGCGCGCCGAGAGCACAATTTGACTAAGCCAATTGGACAAATATGGGCGCCCTTTTTGCGGCATCACGCCTGTTTCCTTGACCAGATCATTCGTTCCGGCAACAAAACAATCTAGTCTTGTGCCTGGTGTTCGGGCATATCTAGCAATCGAAGCAACATTTAAAATACCGCGTGGGGTTTCGATCATCGCCCATAGACGTAGCTCATGCGGAGTATCCATTTCAACCAAAGCATCATTGACCTCGATAATATCATCGGCTTCTGAAACCTTTGGCAGCAATATACCAGACGGCATGATGGCGCGCACGGCCATAAGGTCTTCACTACCCCATACACTTGAAAGTGCATTTATCCGGATTAAGATCTCTTTCTTGCTGTCTTTTATGCCGTTTGGAAACTTTTCCTTTAAAAAAGCCCGCAAAGTCTCACGCGCATTTTCCTTTTGTGCGGGTAAGATCGCATCTTCCAAATCATAGATAATGACATCGGACAACAATGTGAGCGACTTCTCTAAAGCGCGTTCATTATTTGCCGGAACATATAAGACCGACCTTCTTGGCCGCACAGGCCTGATAGCTTCCGGGATTTTAATATTAGACAGGTCTTTATCACTCATATCGCTCTATTTCTTTGGTTCTTGGCGGCATCAAAACGCAGCAAATCGCTATTTCTTACAAAAAACACTTCTTTTTCTCACATATGTTTGGTAAACGCAGCTACAAACTTCATATGGATGAAAATAATGGAAAAATTCACAACGCTCACAGGTGTTGCAGCACCTTATCCTGTCATCAACATTGACACGGACATGATCATTCCAAAAGACTACCTTAAAACTATCAAGCGCACTGGCCTTTCTGTTGGTCTTTTTGCAGAATCTCGTTTTAACGAAGATGGTTCTGAAAAACCTGATTTTGTGCTCAATAAACCAGCCTATCGCAATGCAGAGATTTTGGTTGCTGGTGATAATTTTGGTTGCGGTTCATCACGTGAACATGCGCCATGGGCCTTGCTCGACTTCGGTATCCGCTGCGTAATCTCAACCAGCTTCGCTGATATTTTCTATAACAATTGCTTCAAAAACGGCATTTTGCCGATTGTTGTCACACCTGAAGAACTTGAAAAACTTCTTGATGATGCTGATCGCGGTTCTAACTCAACAATGACAATTGATTTGGAAAATCAAGAAATCAAGGGGCCTGATGGCGGCGTGATCTCATTTGATATCGACCCATTCCGCAAGCATTGTTTGCTCAACGGTCTCGACGATATTGCCCTTACCCTGGAAAAAGCAGCCGCAATCGACACATATGAAGGCAAATTGGATGACACGCGTCCTTGGGCGTAAGCAAGCAAAATTGATCCAACAACTTCATGTAAGACAATCACCTTGAGGACTTAAGATGCGAAATCTCATCTCAACAGGATCGGATTTTGAGAAAACAGCAGGTTATTCACGTGCTGTCGTTCAAGGTGATTTTTGCTTTGTTTCTGGCACCACCGGGTATGACTACAAAACTATGGTCATGCCGGATGAGGTGTCTAAACAAACCGCCAATTGCCTAGCAACAATTGATAAAGCAATCATTGATGCAGGTTTTAAACGCTCAGACATCATCAAAGCCAATTACATTATCACCAAGGCCGAATATTCAGACATTGTATTCCCGATACTGGGAAACTTCTTCAAAGGCATTCAACCTGCCGCAACGATGATAGTCGCCGGCCTTATTAAACCCGAGATGAAAGTTGAAATTGAGGTTACAGCCTTACGCCAGATAAACTCTTAATCAACTTAATCAATCAAAAAAGAACAGGTATTTTCCATGACACGCAAACTATTCCTTCTGCCCGGTGACGGCATTGGCCCAGAAGCCATGAACGAAGTTCGTAAGCTCATTGCTTTTATGAACGAAAAGCAAAATTCAGGCTTTGAAACAGATGAAGGTCTTGTTGGCGGATCCGCCTATGATGCGCATGGCGAATCTATCTCAGATGCTGACATGGAAAAAGCTATGGCAGCTGATGCTGTGCTATTTGGTGCTGTTGGCGGACCAAAATGGGATGATGTTCCTTATGAAGCGCGCCCTGAAGCTGGTTTGTTACGTTTGCGTAAAGATATGGAGCTTTTCGCCAATCTTCGCCCTGCTATTTGCTACCCAGCGCTAGCTAATTCATCTTCCTTGAAGCCTGAAGTCGTTGAAGGCTTGGATATTTTGATTGTTCGCGAATTGACCGGTGGTGTTTATTTCGGTGAGCCAAAAGAAATCATCGATCTTGGTAACGGCCAGAAACGCGGCATTGATACGCAAGTTTACGACACTTACGAAATCGAGCGTATTTCAGGTGTGGCATTTGAGATGGCACGCACACGCCAAAACAAAGTTTGCTCGATGGAAAAACGCAATGTGATGAAATCCGGCGTTCTTTGGAACGAAGTGGTCACTGCAACACACGGTGCAAACTATTCAGACGTTGAACTAAGCCACATGTTAGCCGACGCAGGCGGCATGCAGCTCGTTCGCTGGCCAAAACAGTTTGACGTAATTGTCTGTGATAACCTGTTTGGTGATATGTTGTCTGATATCGCTGCAATGCTCACAGGTTCACTTGGCATGTTGCCATCTGCATCATTGGGTGCACCGGATGCAAAAACTGGCAGTCGCAAAGCGCTATATGAACCAGTTCACGGTTCAGCACCTGATATTGCAGGCCAAGGCATTGCCAACCCGATTGCGATGATCTCATCTTTTGCCATGTGTCTTCGTTATTCGTTCAACATGGTTGATGAAGCAAACATGGTTGAAAAAGCCATTGCCAACGTTCTAGACACTGGCAAACGTACTGGCGACATCATGTCAGATGGCTGCACACAAATCTCAACAAGCGAGATGGGTGATGCAATTTTGGCTGAATATTCAGCTCTATTGGGTTAATCGTTCATTTAACGCATTAAGCTAGATTGACTCTTGGGAAAAATCGGGGCATTAACCGCCCCGATAGATCCAAATTGGAATTGTAATGATTTTTAGTGAATTGCAAAATTTAAGTTTGATGAATGCGGCGGGTGTAAACCTGTCTGCAGCGCAATTCGCATATGCAAATTCTATCGCCAAAACGGCAATCAAGACGACAAAAACAACGTAACACCTCTCGTCTGCCGCACTCTCCCCGGTAGTCGGGGATGAGGCCACGTTGAAAGTGGTCAAAAATGCGGAGAGAGACAGGACATTCAAAATGAGTTTTAAAATTGCAATCGCCGGTGCAACTGGCAATGTTGGGCGCGAAATGCTCAATATTCTCGAAGAGCGCGGCTTTCCCGCATCTGAAATTATCCCGCTAGCGTCTTCGCGTTCAGTAGGCCGAGAAGTTTCTTACGGCGATAAGACGCTTGTTGTAAAAAATCTTGAAGCTCACGACTTTTCAACAACAGACATCTGTTTGATGTCAGCTGGTGGTTCTGTATCTAAAAAGATGTCGCCAAAAATTGGTGCGCAGGGTTGCGTAGTCATCGATAACTCTTCTGCTTGGCGTTATGATGCTGAAGTTCCTTTGATTGTGCCGGAAGTAAACCCGGAAGCTATCGACGGATTTACCAAAAAGAACATTATCGCTAATCCAAACTGTTCGACAGCACAATTGGTTGTGGCATTAAAACCACTTCACGACAAAGCAAATATCAAACGTATTGTGGTTTCAACTTACCAGTCTGTATCGGGCGCAGGTAAAGACGGCATGGACGAGTTATTCAACCAAAGCCGCGCTGTATTCGTTGCAGATCCGATTGAAAACAACGTGTTTACAAAACGCATTGCATTCAACGCCATTCCGCATATCGATGTCTTCATGGAAGATGGATATACCAAAGAAGAATGGAAAGTTCTGGCAGAAACTAAAAAGATGCTGGACCCGAAAATCAAAGTGACTTGCACAGCGGTTCGCGTTCCGGTCTTCATTGGTCATGCTGAATCTGTCAACATTGAGTTTGAAAACGAAATCACAGCCGATGAAGCGCGCGATATCCTGCGCGAAGCTCCAGGTTGTTTGGTCGTTGATAAGCATGAAGATGGTGGCTATGTCACACCATATGAATGCGCTGGTGAAGATGCGACCTACATCTCTCGTATTCGCGAAGATGCAACCGTTGAAAATGGTCTAAACATCTGGGTTGTCTCAGACAACTTGCGCAAAGGTGCTGCATTGAACACAGTGCAAATTGCCGAACTATTGGTCAATCGCGGTTTGATTAAAGCAAAATCATAAAACCAATTAATTCTGAATTTACATCAAAACGACACCTTTTATCAATCAGATGGAGGTGTCGTTTTTTTATTTTCTAGGTTAGGTTATGCTCGTTCCAAATTGATTCGATAAGATTTAGACCTCGCGGGGAGCGTTCGATGATGAAGAAATCTACCATTACAGTTGCAGTTTTGGCCGCATTAACATTTTCAACACCGGCATTGGCGTTAAGTTGCTCAAATACATCTGGCAATTTTTCAAAATGGGTTGGTGAATTTAAAAAGGAAGCAGCCAAGAAGGGCGTTTCCAAAAGAACGTTGGATCGCGCTTTTGCAAATGCATCCTATGCGAAGAAAACAATTAGCCTTGATCGCAACCAGCGCAGCTTCAAGCTATCATTCAATCAGTTCATGCAAAAACGCGGCGCACCTGCAATAATCTCGCGCGGCAAAAAACTAAAGAAGACCAATGCTGCTTTGTTTAATCGCCTGGAGAAAAAATATGGTGTTCCCGCAGGCGTGTTAATCGCGATTTGGGGTATGGAATCCGGATTTGGTCGCTTTAGCGGCAATCAACATACCGTGTCAGCTGTTGCGACGCTTGCTTATGATTGCCGACGTTCCGAATTTTTCACGACACAACTCTACGCACTTTTAAAATTGATCGATAAGGGTTGGCTGGATCCAAACTTTAAAGGTGCAGCACATGGTGAAATTGGTCAAACGCAATTTCTCCCAGCGAATGTTTTAAAATATGGTGCAAATGGTGATGGCAATCGTCGCCTAAACCTTGGCACAAAAGCAGATGCGCTTGCCTCAACTGCAAACTTTTTAAAAGGAAAAGGTTGGAAACGTGGCGCCGGATACCAAGTTGGCCAAACAAACTTCCGCGCCATTAAAGCTTGGAATGCAGCCGGGGTTTACCAAAAAGCTATTGCCGCAATCGGTGCTGAAATCGATAAATAAAGGCGGCACTACCTTTTAAAAATCAGCACAATTTTCAGCGACGGTTTTCTGAATAGATTTTACAATCATACCGTCGTTGAATTCAAAAGTTTCAACAGTCATCAGCTCATTTGATGGAAATTTATAACATACAGTTGTTGTTATGTTTTCTTCACTTGATGCGTCTTCATCAATTTTATAGGCGATAGATCCATTTTCGATTGCTTCTTCCCAATTGTCCAAAGCTTCAACAAACTCATCCTTAGACTGGGTAATATCAAAGTCTTTCAACTCAATTTGAGCATTATCCGCCAATAATTCTGAAATAACTTCGCGATCAACAGGCGATAAAGCCTGAAACCACGGCTTAATAGCGGTTTTATTATTTTGTGCGAAAGCAGTCATACAAACACTACTCAATGCACTCGCTAAAACAATTGTATTAATAGTGCGGCGCATAAGTTTTCCCCTCAAACTATTTAACGCTAATCATATACTAAAAGGTTAGGACTTCTTTTAGACCATATTAGGGCGATGAGCAGTGCAATAATTCCATCCATAAGGAAGATCAATTAAAAACGTGTTCTCCCACAATATTTCTACAAATCAGCGTTAATTTTTGTCATGAAGCTTACGCATTTGAACCATAGCTTGTGGACGAACAAGGCTCGAAATATCTTGTTCAAGCACCAATTCATTGTGACCAAGCTTATTTGTCTGGCTTAAAATTTCAAAAACACTCGACGTAACCCACTGCAAAGTCATCTCATCATCAAAACCTGAAAGCGTCCGCGCAAGCAACAATGCTGCGGTCAAATCACCAGCACCGTTAATCGCTGTATTAAACAATCTATGCTCTGAAAGGATATTATCATTTTCATGGTGCAATAAATTAGCCATCGAATTTCGCATCATTGCAAAAGCTGATGTCGTTAATACGGTATTTGGCCCCAAATTTTTAGATGCATCGATAATATCCTGATTATCGGAAATCTCTTGCCCACTCAGCCAAGCCAATTCATATTGATTTGGCGTTGTGATATCCGCCAATGGCAACAATTCATCTTTAATTGCATGTGCTGTTGCTTCCGGCACATAAAGACCACCTAAATCTCCGATTACCGGATCACAAACATAAAGTGCATCATCTGTTTTTGCTTTGACTGCGTTCACAAGCTTCCCAATTGAGGCCGCCTGAGACGCTTCACCTAAATACCCTGATAAAATCGCACCCACTTCATGAAGCCATGGTACTGAGCAAAGATCATCTATAACTGCATCAAACTGCTGAGCATCTGGAACAATTCGAGTTGAGGGACCATGACCAGGATGCCAGGGAAGGGTAACAGTTTGTAAAGCCCAAACAGGAAACCCAAGCGCTTCCAACGCAAAAACTGCAGCACGGTTGCCAACAGATCCCCGAACCACATGACTGGAAATCACTATGACAGCTTTTTTAGCCGCTGGATTTTGAAAAGATTGAGCATTGGTATTAGCTGAGCGATCGGACACTTAACCCACCTAGTTCTGGAAATATTTAAGATAAAGCCATATCGCTAGCGCAATAAAAGCAATCAATGATAAACTGCGCGCTATTCTTGTTCCCCACAATTCAACCGGGTCATCGGCATCAACATCATCGGCACTGAAGTGACCGGCTACAGTTTTTGATTTCTTCTTTAAACGAGGCGCATTTAATAACCCGCCATCTTCAGATAATTTCTCAAGCTCTCGTTTGGCTTTACGCGATACGTCATCATCTTCCATCATAAACTCCCAACGGTTCTGGATGATCATGAGTTTATCTACGCTGAAGCCGAAGTGAATACCAATAAAAAATTTGATTCGAAATTAGTCAGAAGAAGACTAACTCGATAATTTTGACGCAAAAATTACCTCATTTTGATCAAAAATACCCATTTCGAAACTAAAAATCCTCAAGAAGTGAAAAAAACACAAAGTTTGTGAGGAATAGGGTCGCCATTTTCATATCTTTTGTTAGGCTCTGATTTGTCGGTCGCAGATTGGGAGATTGCAAAAATGACATCGGGCACGAGCTTCAAACAGTTAATCTTAGAAACTGAAAAAGCACTCAGGTCAAAAAAAGCCAAACGCCACTTACCAATAGAAATTTTTGCCCCCACAAACAGCGACGATATATCATTATTTTTACCGAAAATGCTTGCCGACATTGCCATATTTGGGGCTGCCGAAATTGATAACTGGTCAGGCAAAGCACCCAAGGTCAATATTCGCCAAAGTGACGATATCCATGTTGATGGAAAACCAACGTCTATAATCTCTATCACTTCGGTCAACAAACCGTTTTTATATGATTCCATAATCTCGGAGGTCACTGCGGGCGGGCGCCAGATCTATATGTCCCTGCATCCAATTATCCTTTGGGATGAGAAGGGTAATTTAAAGCTACGCAATGCCAATAATAAAGAAGGTGACGAACTACAGGTTAGCCACATTCAAATTGTCTTGCCGCAGTTTACAAAATCAGAAGCCGCTGAGTTTAAGTCGCGCATCGCCAATGTTCTTAAACAAGTCAACAATGCCGTTCGTGATTGGCGCCCAATGCTATCTGCAATTGATAAAGCCATTGCCGATATTGAAAATATTCCAAGCAAGAAAGACTACAAAGGCCGCCAAGAAGCAATTGCTTATCTTGAATGGTTGAAAGATCGGAACTTCACCTTTTTGGGCATGCGAGAATACACCTATTCAAGCACTGCCAAAGTTTCAAAACTCAAACATGATGGTAAAAAAGGACTAGGTATTCTTTCAGACCCAGATCTGGCTGTATTGCGTTTAGGCAAAGAAAAGGTCACCACAACGCCCGAGATCATTGCTTTCTTGGAAGGCAAAGACCATATCATCGTTACAAAAGCCAATATGCGTTCGGTCGTCCATCGCCGCACATATATGGATTACATTGGGGTTAAAAGATACAATTCTAAAGGCGAAGTGACCGGTGAATTGCGTATTATAGGCCTGTTTACATCCAGCGCATATGCAACATCGGTCACAAAAATTCCGTTGCTTCGCACAAAAATCAACAAAGTTATTGCCAAATTTGGCTTTGATGAAGACAGTCATTCCGGTAAAAACCTGCTCAATACGCTTGAATCTTACCCACGTGATGACCTGTTTCAAATCGATACAAAATTGCTATACGAGTTTTGTGTTCAGATTAATGATATGGAAGATAGACCGCGCGTAAGGGTTCTGCCGCGGATCGACCGTTTTGATCGTTATGTCTCAATTTTAGTTTACGTTCCCCGTCATCAATATAACTCGATTGTCCGCGAAAAAATCGGCCATTACTTAAAATCCGTTTATGGTGACCGGGTCTCAGCGTTTTATCCAGCTTTCCCAAATGAAAGCATTACGCGCGTTCATTTCATCATCGGTCGTTCAGGCGGCAAAACACCAAAATTTGACCAAAAACAGCTCGAACATGATGTTCAAATTATCGTAACCCGCTGGGAAGATCAATTTAACGAGTTAGCTGGATTAGACGCTGCGCGTTTAACAGTCAATCAATCTTACAAAGAACATTTCTCCGCCGATGAAAGCTATGCGGATTTAGAAAATTTGATTGCCTGCACCAAAACAGATGAGATGCGCATTACGTTTTTAAAACGTGATGATAACCTGGATGATCACATCTCAATGAAGATTTTCCATGCGCGCGAAACACTTAGTTTATCGCGTCGCGTACCATTGTTGGAAAATTTGGGCTTTGGTGTCATCAGCGAACAAACCTACGAGGTAGATGTAAAAAATGACAACGGCACACCTAAACCCGTTATCATCCACGATATGGAATTAAATCTTCCTGCAAACACTGATCTTGATCTTGAACGCGACCACGATCGCCTTGAAGCAGCATTTAAAAATGTATGGCGCGGTTTAAGCGATAATGACCTTTATAACCATCTCGTCGTTTCTAGCGGTCTTACAGTGCGCGAAGCAAAAGTTATGCGCGCCTATGCCCGATATTTGCGTCAAGCCGGTATCACATATTCGCAACGCTATATCGCTGAAACTTTAGTGAAATATCCTGACATTTCCAAAAATCTGTTCGAACTATTCCAAAACAGGTTTGATCCTCAACTCAGCGAAGAAGATCGGGCCAGCGTTCAAAATAATATTCTGACAGAAATTAATTCTGCGCTTGAAAATGTTCCGAGCCTTGATGACGACCGTATTATCACACGCATGTCCAATGCGATTTTAGGAACTCTGCGCTGCAACTATTTCCAAATTATGGAAAACGGCCGGCCAAATCCTATTTTAGCATTTAAATTCAATCCACGCGAACTCGATGGATTACCTGAGCCTGTACCTTTCCGCGAGATCTTTGTATATGGCGCGGATGTGGAAGGGGTTCACTTACGCTTTGGCCCCGTTGCCCGCGGCGGTTTGCGCTGGTCTGATCGAGCAGAGGATTATCGAACGGAAGTTTTGGGACTTGTAAAAGCACAACAGGTCAAAAATGCGGTGATTGTTCCGGTGGGATCAAAAGGTGGTTTTTATCCAAAACAATTGCCAACAGGCGGAGATCGTGAAGCCTTTATCCACGCTGGTCGTGAAGCTTACAAACTGTTCATCGGCACGATGTTGTCGATCACTGACAATTTGCGCGGTGATGATGTTATCCCGCCGCAAAATACTGTGCGTCATGATGGCGATGATCCATATTTTGTGGTTGCAGCGGACAAAGGCACTGCAACATTTTCAGATACTGCCAATGCGATCAGTCAGGATCAGGGTTTCTGGCTTGATGACGCCTTTGCATCCGGTGGATCTGCTGGTTACGACCATAAGAAAATGGGCATTACCGCAAAAGGTGGCTGGGAGGCTGTAAAACGACACTTCCGCGAGATGAATATCGACATTCAAAACGAGCCATTTACGGTCGCAGGTGTTGGCGATATGTCTGGCGATGTTTTTGGTAATGGTATGTTGCTGTCAGAAAAGATCAAACTTGTTGCAGCATTTGATCATCGAGATATTTTCATCGATCCAGATCCCGATTGTGCAACAAGCTTTGCTGAACGCAAACGCCTATTTGAACTCGATCGCTCATCCTGGCAATCCTATAATAAAGAGCTGATGTCTCAGGGCGGCATGATTATTTCTCGTCAGGAAAAATCCGTCACGCTAACCTCGGAAGTCGCAAAATTATTGGGTATGGACGCAAAAATAGCGTCACCTCATCAAATCCTAACGGCAATCTTAAAGGCACAAGTTGACCTTTTATGGTTTGGCGGTATCGGCACTTATATCCGAGATGAAAGCGAAAGTGATGCGGATGTTGGCGATCGTGCCAATGACCCAATTCGTGTGACAGCAAAACAAGTTGGTGCAAAAGTAATTGGCGAAGGTGCAAATTTAGGGATCACCCAAAGCGCACGTATTTCCTACGCACAAAATGGCGGTAGATGTAACTCTGATGCGATCGATAATTCCGCTGGGGTAAATTCATCCGATGTGGAAGTAAATATTAAGATCGCACTTGCAAATGCAATCCGTGATGACCGTCTTGATCTGCCAAAACGCAATAGACTGTTGTCTTCCATGACCAATGACGTGTCTAAACTGGTTTTGCGCAATAACTACCTGCAAACACTTGCAATCTCACTGGTACAACAACAAGGAGTGACGGCCGGTGGCGAACTTGCGCGCCTCATGACGATTTTGGAAGGCAATGGTCAATTAAATCGCCAAGTGGAAACACTTCCTGATGATGTGACGCTGCAAGAAAGACTGGCAAGTGGCAATTCGCTTACAAGACCAGAGATCGGTGTCTTATTATCATATGCTAAGATCGTGCTGTTTGACGATGTTATTGATAGCTCACTACCAGATGAAGACTATTTCAAAGATACGCTGGTGAGCTATTTCCCAGGTAAAATGCTCAAAGCACATGAGCAAGATATCATGTCGCATCGATTGCGCCGCGAAATTATCTCAACACTAATCGTCAATGACGCAATAAACCGCGGCGGACCTGCAACAATCGTTCAGATGCAGGATAAAACCGGCGCATCACCAGATGACATTGTCAAAGCCTATATCTTATCCCGTGATGGATTGTTTTTTGATACAATTTTCAATGCGATTGATGGCTTGGACAATAAGATCGATGGTGCGCTTCAAAACCAATTATATGGCAAAACCTGTGACGCGTTGATTAAAACCACAGGGTGGGCACTTAAAACCAACGCCATCCATAGTGATTTGTCATCGTCCGTTCCGCGATTGCAAAGCGCATGTGAGGAATTAAGCCCAAAACTTGGTCATTACCTACCTCAGTTTATGCAAAACCACATCAACCAGGTGCAGGAACAGTTAATCGAACAATCTGTTCCCAAAAAGCTCGCCAAAGATATTGCAGAACTTAACATCCGCACCTTGATCCCTGAGATCAACCAGATTTCAGCACTAACTCAGACGAGCCTTGATGAAGCATCTACTGCCTTCTTCCGGGTGACAGAAGCTTTGATCATTGGTCGATTACTCAACGCTGCGGATCAAGTCGTGGTTTCAGACTTTTATGATAAACTTGCACTTTCTCGTAGCTTGGATGAAATCTCTCAGGCACGACGGGTATTATCAACGTCTGCATTGGTGAAATTTAGAGATAGTGATAACCCGGTGGATGCTTGGCAAAGCGAGAACAATCTTCGAATTGCTCAGGTTCAAAGCCAGGTAAATGATTTAATCAGCTCAAGCGATGCAAGTGTTGCAAAACTCACCATTGCAGCTGGATTAATCACAGATCTTTCCCGCGGATAAACAAACAGGCGAGGCAAATATCACATTGCCTCGTCCTTATCATTTTGAAATAATTAGCCGACTAATGACGGAAGTGGCGCATTCCGGTAAAGACCATTGCAATGCCTGCTTTATCAGCAGCTTCGATCACTTCATCATCGCGCATAGAACCACCTGGTTGAATAACAGCGGTTGCACCAGCTTCAACTGCTGAGATCAAGCCATCAGCAAATGGGAAAAACGCATCAGATGCAACAACGCTGCCATTGGTTAGAACATTATCTGATCCGATAGCATCGGCTGCATCCTGCGCTTTTCGTGCTGCGATACGAGATGAATCAACACGGCTCATTTGACCCGCGCCAACACCAACTGTCGCACCATCTTTTACATAAACAATCGCATTTGACTTAACATGTTTGGCAACACGGAATGCAAATTTTAAATCATTTAGTTCAGCTTCACTTGGCGCACGTTTGGTAACAACCTTAAGATCTAAGTCATCCACACAACCATTATCGCGGTTTTGAACAAGCATGCCGCCAGCAACAGTTTTAGCTGTCATGCCATCCGCACGCGGATCAGGTAAACCGCCTGTCACAAGAAGTCTTAGGTTTTTCTTTGCTGATATAATCTCACGGGCCTCATCACTTACAGATGGCGCGATGATAACTTCGGTAAAGATTTTAATCACAGCTTGTGCTGTTTCAGCATCCAATTCGCGGTTAAATGCAACAATGCCACCGAACGCTGATGTAGAATCGCAAGCAAATGCTTTTTCATAAGCGTCTTTAAGATTATCACCCTCTGCAACACCGCAAGGATTGGCATGTTTGATAATTGCACATGCCGCAACTCGGGTCGGATCAAATTCACCGACAAGTTCAAATGCTGCATCAGTATCATTGATGTTGTTGTAAGATAATTGCTTACCTTGCAATAGCTCAGCTGTCGCAACACCTGGGCGTTTTTCACCCGTGACATAAAAACCAGCAGATTGATGTGGGTTTTCACCATAACGCATAACATCTTTTAGCGTGCCACCTACCGCGCGATAACGCGGATTTTCAAGTCCAAGTTCTGATGCAAACCATGTCGCAATCGCCGCATCATAAGAAGCTGTGCGTGCGTATGCCAATGCTGCTAGTTCCTGGCGCAATTTATAGGGTGTTTGGCCATCATTTTCGCTGATAGCATCTGCAACCCGATCATAATCATCAGGATGCGTCACAATAGTAACATAAGCATGATTTTTTGATGCTGCTCGGATCATAGCAGGACCACCGATGTCGATATTTTCAACAATGGATGGATAATCTCCACCTGAAAAGCGGACCTCTTCGAACGGATAAAGATTAATCACGGCTAGATCGATATCTGGGATATTATGTTCTGATTGTGCCTGTTGATGCTCTTCATCATCACGAATGGACAAAAGACCGCCATGCACACTTGGATGTAATGTTTTAACCCGTCCATCCATAACTTCCGGGAATTTAGTAATATCGGAAACATCAGAACACGCTAAGCCTGCATCCTTCAAGGCTTTAGCTGTTCCGCCCGTGGAAATAAGTTCAACACCTTGTTCGGTCAGTTTTTTAGCAAAATCAATAAGACCAGTTTTATCAAAAACAGACAACAATGCGCGCTTAATTTTAACTTGATCGGGTGCAGGATATTTTTTGGATTGAATGCTCATCGCTATTCCAGACTACTTGAGATTTCGTTCGGTACCAGCGCCGATAAATTCAAAAATCTGGCGGAACCGGTAAAATATGAAGGTGATGGCGATCCGTTAACATGAAAACATGCAGAAAGAAAACAGCTGGACTTATAAAAGGGGTAAAAACTAGCTGACTTCAACAGCCTTTAAGATCCAAGCTATGCGGTGATGTTCGCTGGAATTGAAAGAAACACAAATTTGTTCGCTTCTGCGCGTGCCTAAGACATCAGCAAAAAAGATGTCCTGCTCTATCTTCGGCTTAACCGTTGCATTAAATATCCAGCGATCTCCATCATGGGTATTAAGTAAAATGGAACCATCGGTAAGTTGTTCAAGTTGAACTGAGGGGTGGATATGAAAACGAATATCAACTTCGCGTCCAATAGAAGCCTTATGTTCAGCACCGCCTGCCGCCTCTAAAATATCGAGCCCAGAAAGCAATTTTCCATCTCGATCTAGCCTGATCTGTCTTTGATGAACAAGACCAAAAGCATTTCGGTACCCATCATGAGACGCACGAATACCCATATGATCTTCATTACTAAGATCTTCTAAAACAATCTCTTTGGGACCATGCACAAAAATAGGTCCCAAATAATCCGATCCAGACACGCGCGAAGAGGATGTGTTTTCGATAACCAGCGCTGAATGTGCAGCTGTTAATCGCGCAAATTCTCCAAATCGTGAGACTTGAAATCTTGGCGCACCTGAATTGACAATTAATCGATTGGCACCATTTGAAAATTCAAATGACAAACAACCCGCATGTGCTTTGCGCGAAACGGTACCCTTTGGACTATAGCCATTATCCATAAGCACAATACTTTTAGCGGCTTCTAAGCGCGTAAATCCGCTTTGTGATAGGTTGACCGGCAATTGCGCACCTGTTTCATCATTTTGCAAAATAGACATCAAAAAATTTGCTGATGTATGTGTTGCGCCATTAAACAGCGCTATTTCGCCACTGGAATGACGGAAAAAGCGCAATGCAACAAACATACGGTCAATTGCAGGCAGCATCGACAATGGCAATGCTGACCCCAGATTGATATAAGTTTGGCGCAACGGCAACAGATCAGCTAAGATGTTTAAGACCACTTGCGGGTTTCGCGACACATGACCACCATCTGCAAAGATCTGATTATCCAACTCCTCGTCAAGTGCATTGGAGGCTGATTTAAGCAAAGTATTTGATGAGGGTAGGCAAAGGCTCGCCATTGCAACGGCGATACGCGCTTGTAATCGCCAGGTCGGATTTCTATGAGAAGGTGCTGAACGCCGTAAGAACCTGATATGAAGCGCAATGTTTGCCATAAATCTTCTATAAAAATCATGATCTGCATCAGCCAAAATAATTGGCGAATGAGATAGCCAAGATATCAAACGTTTTGAAGCGATATCCAATTCCCACGCCGGCCCTTTTAAACGCTTTGAATGGTGAACCATCCAGCTGGCAACTAGTCTTTGGGCCAGAAATCTTGTGTCCTCATCATCACTGGCACGCAAATGTCGAAGCCATCTAAAACCATGCAGTTCGTTGAAAAATTCATCGTGAGGCAGCTGTATTTCAAAAGGGGATTTATCCTCGATCTCAAAAACCTTATCGGCCAAGGGATAACGGCCTGACGCCATTTCCTTTGCAATGAACGCATCAGATGTGCGAAGATCAACCGGCGCAAGCATAAGCCTATCAGGCGATGCCCCACTAAATCTAAGTGGCGACATCCATCCCAACATAATCCGCCGATTAAACCGTTTCCACGTTTCCGTAAAATACAGTCTGAACGGCGCTCCGACATTTGTCGATTTTGCGACCAATCCCATCCCCTATCGGTTTTGTCCGATATTTCCCAAATTACTGGCCTTGTTCAAAAGCCAGCAACTCATCCAGAGGGTAAGCTTAACGAATTACCAAATGTTTTAAAATAGCCCTAAATAGTGATTGGAATATAAAAATCTGATGATTTAGTGTTTTTTACGAAGAATTGCAGCAAAAAAGCCGTCGACCCCCTGCAATTGAGCATCTTCTTTCACACAAAAGTCGGGTGTCGTGCGCACAAAACCTTCTTGAGTAATTGCTGTTTCAAAGCCCTGACAGTTTTCACGATCAGCTGGCACAAGCTCAACTTTATCTAAGTTTTCTTCAATATAGCGTAAGATCATGTCTTCGCCTTCATCAGGTTCAAGAGAACAGTTTGAAAAGACAACCACACCGCCAGGCTTAATCAAACTAATCGCATGGTCAAGCAGACCCTTTTGAACACCTGCAAGATAGGTAATATCATCTAAGTCTTTGGTCCAAACGACGTCTGGATGCCGCCTTATCGTACCTGTCGATGAACATGGCGCATCTAACAACGCCATATCAAATAATTCTTCAACTTCGTATTTTTCCATGCGGGACAATTGTGTATCGGCTTTGAGTTTAAGGCGCGCTAAATTTTCGTTTAAGCGGTTCAAGCGACTTTTTGAGCGATCAAGAGCCGTCACATCAGCGCCAGCAAGAATTAGCTGAGCTGTTTTCCCACCTGGTGCCGCGCAAAGGTCAATCACACGTTTATTACTCAGATCACCAAATAAACGCGCTGGCAAAGAGGCCGCGGCATCCTGCACCCACCATTCACCATCCTCAAAACCTTCTAGAGACTGAATTGGTCCTTCAAGCTTTTCTAGTCTCACAGACCAATCTGTGAGTTTCGTTCCACCTAGTTTTTCAGCCCATTTATCTGCATCTGATTTAACCGTGATATCGACAGGTGCTGGTTTGGACATTAATGCCATCATACCGCGCGCTCGGTTAAAACCATATGATTTTGATAATTTCTTAGCATACCAATCTGGCAGCATTGCTGTCTTTTCGCCAAGCTTTGGCAGCATTTTGTCTTTCTCACGCGCCATACGGCGCAAGATCGCGTTGACCAGATTAGCAAATCTTCTATTACGAGGATCGATATTGGCCTGCTCAACCGCCAAATCTACTGCTGAATGATCTGGAACATCGAGATATAAAATCTGTGCGGCACCAATTCGCAAAATGTGACGAAGCGATACAGCCCCCGATGGCAACGGCTTTTCCAATAAATGGTCCAGGAACTTTTCAATGATCTGATAGTTCCGCAACGTGCTCAGCAATATTGCTTTTACTAACAAACGGTCTTGATCTGTAAGATCCAGATATGCGGGATTGCCACCTTTTAAATCTAGCAAGCCATCCATAGATGTTTTCTTATCAATGATAGCTGATAATAACTTACTTGCAGCCTGGCGCGAAGATAACCCGGGCTTATCATAACGTCTTTGGTGATCAGTCAAAAAATCCGAACCTTATTTTTTAGCGCCCTTTCGGCCCCAAGGTCCGGGTAGATCAGTTGATTTTGGCGCGGGCTCAGGTTTTACATCCTTTTCCGGGCGCTTATTCTCATACTGCTCACGCTGGTGTTCCCAAGGTGTCGTTGTAGATGGCGTCGTTGTAGATCGCATATGCGCGTCTCGATCGGAATTGTCAAATCTATCATCTTCATATTGATCATATTGGCTTGAAAACTCTGCTTCCATCTGACGAAGTGCTTTAATTCGGTTCTCTGTTGCAGGGTGCGTTGAAAATAGATTATCAGCCCGCTGACCATTAAGCGGATTGATAATAAACATATGAGCTGTTGCGGGATTACGTTCCGCATCCTCATTGACTGTGCGACCGCTCGCGGCTGCAATCTTTTCCAGCGCTGAGGCCAACCACATCGGATTATCGCAAATTTCTGCACCTCGACGATCCGCTGAATACTCACGCGTGCGGCTGATCGCCATTTGAACGATCATCGCAGCAAATGGTGCGACAATCATCGCAGCCAAGACGCCGATAAATCCAAGTGGGTTATTTCTATTGCCACCAAAGAACATGGCAAAATTCCCAAGCATCGAAATCGCACCTGCAAGCGTTGCCGTTATCGTCATCGTCAACGTGTCTCGATTTTGAATATGGGCCAATTCATGCGCCATAACCCCGGCGACTTCTTCGCGAGTTAAGGCGTTTAAAAGTCCGGTTGTTGCGGCAACAGCTGAATTTTCTGGATTGCGACCGGTGGCAAATGCATTGGGTTGCGGATTATCAATGATATAAACCTTAGGCATCGGCAATCCAGCACGTTGAGCCAATTGTTCAACAATCCCATAATATTCAGGCGCGTTCTTGCGGTTCACCTCTTTAGCGCGGTGCATGGAAAGCACCATTTTATCCGATTTCCAATAGGAGAACAGGTTCATACAAGCCGCAATCACCAGCGCGATCATCATGCCGCCAGTTCCACCAATCATGAAACCAACACCCATAAAGAGTGCCGTCATAAAAGCGATCAGCATTGCTGTTTTGACCATATTCATTTCAATTTTACTCCATTGATCGATCTAGACGATGATATATATACGTAAAGATGGTAGTAAATTACGTCAGTTTCAACATTAATATGACAAACACGGATTACGAAAGGTCAGATCCATGAGTGCCGATCAGCAAGATCACAGCAATGAAGAAAACGCTAAACCTTCTGAACAAGAAGCCGTTGTTGTGAAAAAAGAATTGTCTGATGTTGCTAAACGCGCATTGGCTGAGGCTGAAGAACGCCGCAAGTTAGCCGATGAAAAACGCGAAGAAATAGCCAAAGAATATGGTGGCCGTGGCGGGGCTGATCCTTCACGATTTGGCGACTGGGAAATTGATGGCAGAGCCATCGATTTTTGATCTATTGGCTCAGCGATGAATTAGAAGTTTTAACGTAGCAAGAAGCGAAAACTTTTCTTTAATTCTGCACAATTGCATTTTGTTAAAAATCTAGCTATAAGCTCAAACAATTCTCCGGAAATTGTGGTAAACTACCCCACGGCTCGCGTAACCGGCGCGATGCTTAAGAAAAGGATTCGTCTATGGCACAGCAGCTACTCATGCCAAAAGCAACAGCGATTTGGCTCGTTGATAACACGGCACTAACATTTGATCAGATTGCGCTTTTTTGTAAGCTTCATCCGCTCGAAGTTAAAGCGATTGCTGACGGCGAAGCTTCACAAGGCATTAAGGGTTTGGATCCAATCTCAACGGGTCAGCTGACACGTGAAGAGATTAAAAAAGGTGAAGAAACGCCAACACATAAATTGGTGCTTTCAACATCGAAAGTTCACTTGCCTGAGAAAAAGCGCAAAGGCCCACGTTACACACCATTGTCAAAACGTCAGGATCGCCCAAATGCGATTTTGTGGTTGGTACGTAATCACCCAGAACTTAAAGACGCTCAAATCTCTCGTCTGGCTGGAACAACCAAAAACACAATTGCTCAAATTCGCGATCGTACACACTGGAACTCAGCTAACCTTACACCAATGGATCCGGTATCTCTTGGTTTGTGTTCGCAGATTGATCTGGACATGGAAGTTGAGAAAGCTGCGAAAAACCGTCCTGCAATGGAACCTGCAGCTCAAGGTGAAACACTAATGCCTGCTGAGCAGACACAAACATTTGCTGGTGATTTGAACACACCTGCAGAACCTGCTGAAAATGATATGGACAAAGAATACGATGCTGATTCGGTCTTTGCGAGCCTCTCATCCCTTAAAGGCGATGAAGATGAAGCTGGTGAAGAAAACAGCTAATCAGCTGGCACGATTCACGTGAAACATTTAAGGCTGGTATTCAATAAGAGTACCAGCCTTTTTCTATTGTGCTATACTAACTATCGTCATCCATCTGCATGGAATAGCCAAGTGGCATCCGACCGCCATCTGTATAGATAATCTCACCCGTAATATAACTTGCATCTTTAGACGCCAGAAAAGCTGCAACAGAAGCGATCTCAGATGGATCACCAATACGGCCCATCGGTGTGCGTTCTAAAATTCGTTTCTCAGCTGACTTATCAGCCAGAACAGTAGCAAGCATTTCAGTTTTAATCGAACCAGGTCCGATGCCATTAACGCGAATACCATAAGGCGCAAGAGCCACGGCCATCACGCGGGTTAACTGTTTCACGGCACCTTTAGAGACGGTGTAAGCGATCTGCGAAGGCAAAACCATAGTGTCATTCACAGATGAAATATTGATGATAGAGCCCGGGTTCTCCCCCTGCTCCACACGTGAGACAAGATGCTTTGCAACGGCTTGGCTTGCTAAGAACATACCCTTGATATTGATATCCATGACCTGATCAAAATCTTCTTCGGTCATTTCAAGAAACTCGCCAGCTTTAACAACACCGGCATTATTGACCAACAGATCAATCTTGCCAAAGGCACTTAGTGTTTCAGCTATCAAATTATGCACATCGATGCGATCACCAATATTGCCAACAAAGACCTCGACCTCTCCCAAAGGGGATAGCTTGGTTTGAGCCTCAAGGACTTTTGCCTCATTGATGTCACTGATCATGACCTGAGCGCCATCTTTAATAAATCGCTCGGCAATAGCAAAACCGATGCCTTGTGCGGCACCGGTAACGATAACTGACTTTACCAAGGTATTCTCCCTTTGGTGTGTTTAGCAATGAAGTGGGTCTGGTTAGACCCAATTTAGACCCTAGCTGCGATAAACATCAATGGCTGATTTGATCTCATCCAAGATCGCAGGATCATCAATCGTTGCTGGCATCTTCCACTCAAGACCATCATAGATCTTCTGCATGGTGCCTCGCAGAATTTTACCTGATCTGGTTTTCGGCAAACGCGGCACCAGAATAACAGATTTAAACGCAGCAACCGGACCAATCAAAGATCGAACCTGCGCGACAATTTCTGCTTCAACTTCCTGAGCTGATTTTTCAACGGCTGAATTTACGACAACAAATCCAATTGGCAATTGACCCTTGAGCTTATCGGTCACACCAACAACTGCGCATTCAGCAACGCTTTCATGAGAGGCAATCGCCTCTTCGATACCGCCCGTTGAAAGTCTGTGGCCTGCAACATTAATAATGTCATCCGTACGAGCCATAATATAAAGATAGCCGTCTTCATCGATGTAGCCCGCATCCGCCGTTTTATAATAGCCAGGGAATTCAGCCATATAGGCATCAATGAAGCGTTCTTCCGCATTCCATAATGTCGGCATAGAACCCGGTGGCAATGGCAATTTTACAACAATGTTACCAAGCTCATTTGCCTCAATCTGCTCACCTTCGTCATTAACGATCTGAACGTCATAACCTGGCATCGGAACCGCCGGCGATCCATATTTAACTGGCAAGAAACCAAGACCCATTGGGTTACCCGCAATTGTCCAACCCGTTTCGGTTTGCCACCAATGATCAATCACTGGAACTTTTAGAACATCTTCCGCCCATTTAATTGTATCAGGGTCTGCGCGCTCACCTGCAAGGAACAAAGCCTCAAAATGCGAGAGGTCATATTTCTTGATGAACTCTGCATTAGGATCTTCTTTCCGAATAGCGCGAAATGCGGTTGGCGCTGTAAACAGCGATTTAACTTTATGCTCTGAGATAATGCGCCAGAACGTCCCTGCATCAGGTGTTCCAATTGGCTTGCCTTCAAACAGGATACCAGGATTTCCTGATAGGAGCGGACCGTAGATAATATATGAGTGGCCAACCACCCAACCCACATCAGACGCTGCCCAGAAAACTTCACCAGGTTTCACGCCGTAAATATTATGCATCGTCCAATTTAGCGCAACAAGGTGTCCACCATTATCGCGAACCACACCTTTAGGCTGACCAGTCGTGCCAGACGTATAAAGGATATAAAGCGGGTCGGTTGCCTTCATCGGCTCGCACGGAACTTCAGCACCTTTGTTGTCTAATAGCGCCTGATCGAAATCAAAGTCGCGCCCTTCAACCATATCTGCAGCTAGCTGTTCGCGCTGATAAATGATCGTCGCTTCTGGCTTATGTTTGGAAAGCTCAATCGCATCATCAAGCAAAGGCTTATACGCAATCGTACGTGCGCCTTCGATACCGCATGATGCAGAGACAACAAGTTTTGCTTCGCAATCATCAATACGCGTTGCCAATTCATTTGCTGCAAATCCGCCAAACACCACAGAGTGGATCGCACCGATGCGCGCGCATGCAAGAACCGCGACAACTGTTTGCGGGATCATCGGCATGTAAATGATAACGCGATCACCCTTGCCAATACCTTTAGCTTTTAGCGCAGCTGAGAATGCTGATACATCGGCCAACAAATCATTATAGGTAAATTTCTTAACTGTGTTGGTAACGGGGCTGTCGTAGATTAGCGCAACATTATCACCCTTGTTATCTTGAACATGTCGATCGAGACAATTGTAACAAGTATTGACCACACCATCGGTGAACCAACGGCCATAGACACCCATGTCTTCATCAAAGATTTTCGTCGGCTCTTCAAACCAATCAATGGCTTTACTTTCTTCCGCCCAAAAGCCCTCAGGGTCTTTTTTCCACGCCTCGTAAACTGAGTGATACATACTAGTCAAATGCTCTCTCCCGCAATTCATGCTCATTTAATCTTATGTTGCAGCACACAATTGAACGAAAATGAGAACGGTTTCAAGCTTTGATATGGAATTTAGGTATAGTCGCGCGCGCCAAAAATAGCTGATCCAACACGCACATGTGTTGCACCAAAAGCAATTGCCGTTTCATAATCACCGCTCATTCCCATAGAGATTGCTGGTAATTCAGCCTTTTGCGCAAGCTTATGCAGCAGAGCAAAATGTGGCCCAGGATTTTCATCAGCTGGCGGAATACACATAAGACCAATGACAGGCAGCGACAATTCGTCTTTGCAAAATTGCACAAACTCAACCGCTTTTGCTGGTTCGATACCCGCCTTTTGAGGCTCTAACCCCGTATTGACCTGAACAAACAATTTCGGACATTTGCCGATCTTTTGAGATTCTTTTGCAATGGAGCGCGCTATCTTTTCGCGGTCTACACTTTCAATCACGTCGAATAATTCGAGCGCATCTGCTGTTTTATTAGATTGCAAGGGTCCTATGAGATGAAGCTCAATACCTGCATTTTTGGATTTTAGTTCTGGCCATTTGCCCTGTGCTTCTTGGACACGGTTTTCACCGAAAACACGCTGACCTTCATCAATCACCTCTTGAATGATCTCAGCGCCATATGTTTTAGAAACTGCAACAAGCTCAAGACTATCAGATGGTTTAAGGGCACCCGCTTTGGCTTTATCAATGTTCTGGCGAACGGTTTGCAGATTTTCCTGAACAGACATTTAAGACCTCATAAGCGATTCACGTGAAACATTTAGCAAATCTACACGTGGGGCATGACAATAGATATTCAGCTATTTAGCGCATCTTTTATCAAATATGAACCGCTTAGCTGTTGACGATTGGAAAGTTTCACGGCTATTGCTCGACAAAATATTTTCAGCAATTGCGCTGAAACAATATCTAAGCCGAATAATACGAGATACTACAGGACAATTTAATGGCCGTTGAACGTTATAATCCGCGACAATCCGAACCGCATTGGCAAAAGGTTTGGGACGAGCATAAAATCTATGAAACAGATAATGCTGACAAGCGCGAAAAATATTATGTCCTGGAAATGTTCCCCTACCCGTCAGGGCGCATCCATATGGGGCATGTTCGCAACTATGCTATGGGCGATGTTGTCGCGCGTTATCGTCGCGCCAAAGGTTTTAATGTTCTTCACCCGATGGGTTGGGATGCGTTTGGTATGCCAGCGGAAAACGCTGCAATGCAAAACAAAACACATCCAAAATCCTGGACCTATGAAAATATCGACACCATGCGTCGCCAGCTTAAATCTATGGGCTTGTCATTGGATTGGTCGCGTGAATTTGCCACTTGCGATGTTGAATATTATCACAAGCAACAACAGCTTTTTGTCGACTTCTTAGACAAAGGTTTGGTTTACCGCAAAAACGCGAAAGTAAACTGGGATCCGGAAGACATGACCGTGCTTGCCAATGAGCAAGTGATCGATGGTCGTGGCTGGCGTTCAGGCGCGCTTGTTGAGCAACGCGATTTGACCCAGTGGTTCTTTAACATCACTGATTATTCGCAGGATTTATTGGACTCTCTTGAAACGCTAGATAACTGGCCTGACAAAGTTCGCCTTATGCAAAAGAACTGGATCGGCAAATCTGAAGGCTTGCAAATTCGCTGGGAGTTGGATGCGCAAACAGCCCCTGAAGGCTTCACCGAATTGGAAGTTTATACAACGCGTCCCGATACCTTGTTTGGCGCATCCTTTATGGCAATCGCCGCTGATCATCCATTGGCGCTTGAAGCAGCCAAGTCAAATCCAGAATTACATGAATTCTGCGAAGAATGTCGCCGAGTTGGTACATCAGCCGCTGCATTGGAAACGATTGAAAAGCATGGGTTTGATACAGGCTTTGAAGTTGTTCATCCGTTTAACAAAGACTGGAAACTAAAAGTCTTCGTCGCAAACTTCGTGTTGATGGAATACGGAACAGGCGCGATCTTTGGTTGCCCATCAGGTGACCAGCGCGATTTGGACTTTGCCAACAAATATGGTCTGCAGGTCACACCTGTTGTCATGCCAGAAGATGGCGATGCAGCAAGCTTCCAAATCACGGAAGAGGCCTATACCGGCGACGGCATCATGATCAATTCCGAGTTCTTAAATGGCATGAAGCCAAAAGAGGCATTTGACACAGTTGCAAAGAAGCTAGATGAAATCGAGTTTAATGGTGCGCCACAAGCTGAATTGAAAACTCAGTTCAAGCTGCGTGACTGGGGCGTTTCGCGCCAACGCTATTGGGGTTGTCCTATTCCGGTTATTCATTGCGATGATTGCGGAGCGGTTCCTGTACCTAAAGCTGATCTTCCGGTCATTCTTCCAGATGATATCAATTTCGATAAACCTGGTAATCCGCTTGATCGCCACCCAACATGGCGTCATGTCGCCTGCCCGTCATGCGGAAAAGATGCAAGACGTGAAACGGATACGATGGATACATTTGTAGATTCATCGTGGTATTTCGCGCGCTTTACCGATCCAAACAACGACAATCCAACGGATCCTGATATGGCAAACCATTGGTTGCCTGTTGATCAATATATCGGCGGTATCGAACACGCGATCTTGCATTTGCTATATTCACGCTTCTTTACCAGAGCGATGCAAAAAGCTGGACATTTGGATATCAAAGAACCTTTTAAAGGTCTGTTCACCCAAGGCATGGTGGTTCACGAAACTTATAAAGGTCCTAATGGATGGATCACACCAGCTGAAATCAACATTAAAGATAACGATGGTATTCGTTCAGCAACAATGATCGACACGGGTGAAACCGTAGAGATTGGCTCCATTGAAAAAATGTCTAAATCTAAAAAGAATGTTGTTGATCCAGATGATATTATTGCATCTTACGGCGCTGATACTGCTCGTTTCTTTATGTTGTCAGATTCGCCACCTGAGCGTGATGTAATTTGGACGGAAGCTGGCGTTGAAGCTGCGCATAAATTCGTTCAACGTATTTGGCGTATTATTGCTGAAGCTGCACCGGAACTGAGCGATGTAAAAGCAGCTTCCGCTATGGAAGGGGAAGCTAATGCAGTTTCAAAAGCAGCGCACAAAACACTTAAACTTGTTGGCGAAGATCTTGAAAAACTCGGGTTTAATAAATCCGTCGCGCGTATTTACGAATATGTGAACACCATCTCACCGATGCTTGCCAAAGTTTCCAAGGGTGAAGCGGATGACACTGTTAAATCAGCATGTCGCGAAGCGAGTGAAATCCTAATTCAATTGATCGCACCGATGATGCCACATTTGGCGGAAGCATGTTGGAGTGAGTTAAATTGTGAAGGAATGGTCGCAAATGCAGCTTGGCCTCAATTTAATCCTGATCTTGTGGCAGAAAATTCGTTTACCTACCCTGTGCAAATTAATGGTAAGAGGCGTGGTGAATTAACCATAGCTGTCGATGCGGACAAAGAGACAATCGAAAAAGCTGTTCTGGCACTTGATTTTGTTGCCGATAAAATCAATGGTCAACCAGTACGAAAATTGATTGTCGTTCCAAAGAGGATTGTGAATATTGTTATTTAGTATCCAAAAGATCAAATCAATCGTTAAGCCGCTTGCTTTGGCGGCGGTTATACCTGTGGCTTTGGCCGGTTGTCAGGTAAAGCCGCTCTATAGTTCGGTATCAACAAACCCAATTGCAGTTTTAGATATTTCACAAGCTGACTCGCGCATTGAACAGGTCACACGAAATCAATTGGTGTTCTTAAATGGTGGTGCACAGCCAGGTGCAGCAGAATATCGTTTGGATTTGAATGTGAGCAGATCTGCTGCGGGCGTGCTTGGGTCTGGCACAGATAATTTGTTCACGGCCGGACGTATGACTGTTTCAGGAAGTTTTACGCTTACAAGATTGTCTGATGGTGAAGTTATTCGCAAAGCAAAGCGTCAAGTGACATCGCAATATGACCTCTCTAATCAGGAATTTTCTAAAATTCGGGCCCTGCAAGATGCAGAAAACCGCGCTGGTCGAGAGCTGGCTGAAGTTATTTACGCTGATATTTCTGCAGCATTACGAAAATAGCCTCACAAATCGCTTATGGGACAGATAAAAGCTCACGAATTTGACGGATTTATTAAAAGGGCCGATCTGCCTTATCGTGTTTTTCTTATATATGGACTAGACACAGGTTTAGTTTCAGAACGTGCATCTGAGATTTCTAAAATATCCGGCGTAGATCTAACAGATGATTTCAATCTTGTTCGTCTCGACGCCGGTGAAATTTCAGCTGATCCAGGACGCTTAGCCGATGAAGCTGGGTCCATCGGGCTTTTTGGAGGCTCCAGGCTGATTTGGATTAAAAATGCCGCCAACGACAAGAAGCTTGTTAGCGCTCTGGATGGCATTTTAGAAGACGTTAGCGACAGTGTTAGTATCATCATTGAGGCTGGCGATCTTAAAAAATCATCCTCTTTACGCAAAACGGTAGAAAAATCTGGTCCGGCTGTTGCCATTCCTTGTTATGCGGATGATGGGCGAGCGTTACAAAACCTTATAGATCAAGAGCTTACCCAAGCAAATATGCGTATAGATATAGATGCGCGCCAATTATTGTTGACATTCTTAGGTGGTGATCGATTGGCAAGTCGCGGTGAGATTCAAAAACTCATCCTTTACTGCCACGGTCAGGAACAAATCCATATTGATGATGTAATTGCTGCTATTGGGGATGCGTCCTCTATATCTGTTGATGAAACAGTCGATGCTATTTTATCTGGAAATATCAATGAGTTAGACAATTCTTTCAATCGAATTATCTCATCAAAAACACCAGTATTCCTAATTCTAAGGTCCTGTCTAATTCAGCTCCAACAGCTAGATTTGATGCGGTCTGAAGTTGAAACTAAGAATAAACGCGCAAGTCAGGTAATGGCCGAACAAGGTCGGTTTATTCATTTCAAACGCAAACCCGTGTTTGAAAAAGCTTTAAATAAATGGAATTGCCAAAAACTCAGGCTAGAAATGGACAAGATATCAAACGCAATTTTAGAGACACGACGAAACGCAACACTTGAAACAAGCATTGCTCGCCAAGCTTTGATGCGCGTTTGTTTGTTAAGTAGATAAAAGCCTTAATTAACCGGCTACGCCAAGCAGTTTACAAATAGAATCAAGCTGTTCTAAAGATTTATAACTAATTTGCAACTTTCCCTTTTCACCCTTGTGATCAAGCTGAACTTTTAGTCCTAGAACATCTGTTAAGCTTTTTTCCAACGCAAGAGTATCAGCATCTTTCTGCACTGGGTCTTTTTTAGAAGTTTGAGTAACGCCATTGATGTCTTCTTGTGCTAATCGTTCTGCATCGCGAACAGATAAACCTTTTTCGACGATAAGTTTTGCAAGTGCGAGCGGATCCGATGTCGAAACCAGCGCACGCGCATGACCCGCTGATAAACTCCCATCAACCAGCATTTCGCGAACACTATCTGGTAGTTTTAACAAGCGAAGGCTATTTGCGACATGTGAACGGCTTTTACCAATCACTTCACCCAAATCATTTTGGGTATAACCGTAATGCGACATTAACTGCTCATAACCAAGTGCTTCTTCAAGCGGATTAAGATCAGCACGTTGAACATTTTCAACAATTGCAATCTCAAGCGCAGTTTTATCATCAACATCACGAACCAGAACCGGAATTTCAGTTAATTCAGCTTGTTGAGCCGCACGCCAACGACGTTCACCAGCAATAATTTCAAATCGATCATTGTTCAATTTACGCACTACAATTGGCTGCACGATACCGTGTTTGCGAATTGAACGCGCTAGATCGACCAGATCGTCATGATCAAAGTTTTGGCGCGGATTTTCTGCATTTCGTACGACAAACTCAATCGGAACCTTTTGGTCAGGATTAATTTTTGGCTCACTTGCTGGCTTATTATTATCGACGTTATCCATCTCGCCAATTAGTGCCGCCAAGCCCCGACCTAAACGTTTTTTTGATTGTTCATCACTCATAAAACAAACCTATCTCTATCAATGGCGCAAAACTATGCAGCTTTGTGGCTTCTTTCTCGTTGAATAACTTCGGATGCCAATTTTAAGTAAGCTTGACTGCCTGAACAGGCCAAATCATACAAAATGGCTGGCTTACCGTAAGATGGCGCCTCTGAAACACGAACATTTCGTGGAATAAGGGTGTGGTAAACCTTTTCTCCCAAGTTTTCTCGCACATCAGCGACAACCTGGTGAGCAAGTTTGTTACGCGAATCATACATCGTCATAACAATACCCTGTATTTCAAGGTCCGGATTGAGGGTATCACGTACTTGTCCAACAGTTTCAAGCAGTTGACTTAAACCTTCAAGCGCAAAAAACTCGCATTGAAGCGGAACCAACACAGAATGTGCTGCTGCCATCGCATTCATTGTCAAAAGGTTTAATGATGGCGGACAATCTATCAATATATAATCATATTGGCTCGCATCTGGCGTATTGAGCACTTTTTTCAATCGAAAAGCTCGCTGACTATCATTTGATATTTCCATCTCAAGACCCAGCAAATCCATTGTAGACGGCACGATATCTAAATTTGGCACCGCTGTTTTCTTGCAAGCTTGGGAAAGCTCAGCTTCATACATAAGTACATCATAAGAAGATAGATCACGATTCGCCCGCTCGATGCCCAAGCCAGTACTTGCATTGCCTTGAGGATCAAGATCCACAATCAGTACATTCTCGCCAATCGCAGCCAAAGCCGTTGCCAAATTGATTGCTGTCGTTGTTTTACCAACTCCACCCTTTTGATTGGCAACTGTAATAATCCGGTTCTTAATCTGAGACATTGCACCCAACTTTTATCAAAAACCACAAAATACTAATCTAAAGTCTCTTGAGGTTATCAATTTGCAAAACAACTGATCCATCCTGAATCTGACTATCATATTTTACCAGATTAAAGTCCCACCGACTACGGGCAAGTTCAATTTCCGACTGATAATCCCGACCTTTATGAAGGTATGTGGATAAATTTTTGTTCTGATGAAACCAAGGTTCCGACATCTCGAGCAAATCATCCAAAGACGCCAGTGCACGGGCTGAAATTGCCTCAATTTCCGGTGCAATATCAAAGGCATCTGCGACTCGAACCGGGTGAACACTTGCTCTCGCCCCAGTTTCAACAATAGCGCTTCGCAAAAATGCAGCTTTCTTTTGATTGCTTTCAATCAAATGCACCCAGCCATCGCCATGTTCCGCCAAACAAATACCTGTCACAATACCTGGAAAGCCAGCACCGCTGCCCATATCTAACCAAACCTTGGGACGTGGGTTTAATGTCCATATTTGAAGACTATCGAGAACATGGCGCTCCCATAGATTGGTCACAGTGGTCGGGGAAACAAGATTGATGGTTTTTTGCCATTTTCGAACGATATCGCCATACTGGCGCAATCTCGCCCATGTTTCACGTGAAACATTCACGGACTCTTCAAAACTTTTAGACATAAGTAACTCGTTAAGACGCAATAGTTGCGCTCTTCCCATTGTGTCTTTTTAAGTAAGTTAAAATCAATGCAATAGCAGCTGGCGTCATACCATCTATCTTATTTGCATGAGCGATAGATTTCGGACGATTAGACTTTAATTTCTGCTTCAGTTCATTAGATAAACCAGGAAGCACGTCAAAATCAAAGTCCCCAGGGATCAATCGCCCCTCCTCGCGTTGCTGTATACGAATATCATTCTTCTGACGATCCATGTAAACTGCATAAGTCGCGTCAATTTCAACTGTTTCTAAAACATTGCGATCAAATTCGGTCAATTCTGGCCAAATCTTCAAAATATCGTCCAATTTAATTTGAGGGTAAGACAAAAGCTTGAACGCTGAGCGACGAATTCCGTCCTTATTCAACTTAAATCCATAAGTTTCTGCCTCATTCGGTGTGAGCGAAAGAGATTCGAAAGATTTTTTACAATCTTCGATGCCTCTCTGCCAGTTTTCAAACCGTGCGCGACGTTCATCTGAGACACAACCGATTTCAATACCTAACGGTGTTAAACGCAAATCAGCATTATCAGCTCGCAAAGTTAGACGAAATTCAGCGCGCGACGTAAACATACGATAAGGCTCTGTTACGCCATGGGTTGTTAAATCATCAATCATCACACCGATATATGATGTACTACGACTGAAAACAATTTCGTCACCGCCCACCGCCTTACGCGCAGCGTTAAGGCCAGCGACTAGCCCTTGAGCACCGGCTTCTTCATACCCGGTGGTACCATTAATTTGACCTGCCAAAAAGAAATTCGGTAGTTTCTTTAATTCTAAAGTTTGCTTCAACTCTCTTGGATCAACATAATCATATTCAATCGCATATCCTGGCTGCAAAATGGTGACATTCTCCAAACCAGGGATCGTACGAATGAAACTATCCTGCACATCTTCCGGTAAAGACGTGGAAATACCGTTTGGATAAACCGTATCATCATCCAAACCCTCAGGCTCCAAAAAGATCTGATGACCGTCGCGATCACCAAATTTAACGATCTTATCCTCAATTGATGGGCAATAACGGGGTCCAACACCTTCGATTTGGCCTGAATACATCGCAGATTTTGAGATATTTTCTTCAATTATCTTATGAGTTGCCATGGTCGTGCGGGTAATCCCACAAGGAATTTGTTTTTGCTTAATCCCATCGGTCATGAAAGAAAATGGCACTGGATCTTCATCTGGTCCCTGTTCCTCAAGTTGGTCCCATGCAATGGTCTTTCCATCTAGCCGAGCTGGTGTACCGGTTTTAAGCCGCTCAAGCTTTAATCCCAAAGCTTCTAGCCTATCAGATAACCCTAATGCCGGCGCTTCATTCATCCGCCCTGCTGGTATTTTTTTATCACCAATATGGATCAATCCGCGTAAAAATGTGCCAGTGGTCAAAACCACGGCTTTACATTTAAAAGAGCGACCGTCTTTGGTTTTTACGCCTGATATTTCATCATTAGACAATTCAAGATCATCAACCTCACCCTCAATAACATCTAAATTATTGATAAGGCTGATATTTTTCTGCATTGATTCTCGATAAAGACGACGATCTGCTTGCGTTCTGGGGCCGCGAACAGCTGGGCCTTTACGTCGATTGAGCATCCGATATTGAATAGCTGCGTCATCAGTGACACGACCCATCAGACCATCCATAGCGTCAATTTCACGAACAAGATGGCCTTTGCCTAAGCCGCCAATGGCAGGATTACACGACATGACACCGATGGTATCAAATTTGTGAGTGATTAAAGCAGTTTTTACACCCAAACGCGCTGAAGCTGACGCAGCTTCACAGCCTGCATGTCCACCACCAATAACGATCACATCGTAACCCATAAATCACCTAATATAATAATGATACTTGTGTTTCACGTGGAACTCTTCTTCAATGTTTCACGTGAGTCATTCATTAAGTACTAAATTGTTTCACGTGAATCATTTACCCACACAAAACTCATTAAAAATAACTCCGAGTAGGTCTTCTACATCAACGCGCCCTGTAATTCTACCCAAATTATGTTGAGATATTCGCAAGTGCTCGCTTCTTAACTCAATGGGTAAATCAGAACTTGAAAGTGCGTATTCAAGCTCTGACACAGCAGACTTTAACAGCTCAACATGCCTACGCCGAGTTGGAACAACCAAATCATCTCGAATACCAGATAATGCTAATTTAGATTTGATAAGGTCTAACAAAGCATCAACATCAGCCGTAGATCGAGTGGAAAGGGAAATATCCGTCTCTTTCTGCCAATGTGCGCCTGAAATATCAGACTTCGTGCCGATAGTAATCAAACTAGAAACATCAACAAAATCATTGGCATATGTATTCGCCACCCGCCCGGGTTCAATCAGATAAAGCACCAGATCAGCTTGAGCAAGTTCACTCTTAGCTTTTCTAATCCCCTCGCGTTCAACTTTACTTTCCGTCTCCCGCAGACCCGCGGTATCCTTTAAAACAACTAGAAACCCTTCAAGATCAAGACGAACTTCCAGAATATCACGGGTCGTACCTTGTTCATCTGATACAATAGCTACTTCTCGACCTGCAATCGCATTCATTAAGGACGACTTTCCCGCGTTAGGCGCGCCAGCAATAACGATAGAAAACCCCGAGCGAGAAATTTCACCAATTTTAGATTTCACAAGATGGTCATTCATTTCATCGATTAATGACGAAATATCACTCCAAATCTGATCAGATACAGATCCCGGTATATCTTCTTCATCCGAAAAGTCGAGCTCAGCCTCAATTAGTGCACGAGATCGCAATATTTGAGCGTTCCATTGCTCATAGAGCCGGCGCAAACCACCATCTGCCTGTTCAACAGCGAGTTTTCGCTGCATTTCGGTTTCAGAAGATAATAGATCTGCTAAACCCTCGGTCTCTGTAAGATCCATTTTTCCATTGTCATAAGCGCGTTTTGTAAATTCGCCCGCTTCCGCAAAACGAAATCCATCTAACGCGCCTAATTCATCAAAAATTGAATCAACAACAGCCCGGCCGCCATGAATATGCAGCTCAGCGCAATCTTCTCCAGTGAATGAATGTGGATCTGGGAAAAATAGCACCAAACCCTTATCAATTAACTGATTGTTTTGTTTCCGAATCGATTTAAGAGAAGCCATCCGCGGCTCCAATTCACCAATTCCAAGCGTTTCGAGAGCGAATCGAACTTGCGAACCCGAAATGCGTATAACCGCTACACCTGCAGGAACAGACCCAGATGATAAGGCAAAGATTGTGTCAAATTCATTCAATTTCACACGCCTTTACATAAAAATAAAGCTAAGCCATTCTAAGTATTCATAGAATCGAAGAATTCTTGGTTGCTTTTCGTCTGTTTGAACTTATCAATTAGGAATTCAATCGCATCGGTTGTTCCCATTGGAGACAGAATACGGCGCAATACAAAGATTTTCTGCAGATCTTGTTTTGGAACAAGCAAATCTTCTTTCCGCGTACCTGATTTCAAGATATCCATTGAAGGATAAATACGTTTATCGGAAACCTTACGATCAAGAACCATCTCTGAGTTACCAGTACCTTTAAACTCTTCAAAGATAACTTCGTCCATACGAGACCCTGTATCAATCAGCGCTGTAGCGATGATTGTGAGCGAACCGCCTTCTTCGATATTACGCGCTGCACCAAAGAAACGTTTCGGGCGTTGCAATGCATTGGCATCAACACCACCTGTTAGAACCTTACCTGATGACGGAACCACTGTGTTATATGCTCGGCCAAGTCTGGTAATTGAATCAAGCAGGATCACCACATCGCGGCCATGCTCGACAAGGCGTTTCGCCTTTTCGATAACCATTTCAGCTACTTGCACGTGACGAACAGCCGGTTCATCAAAAGTTGAAGACACAACTTCACCCTTCACCGAACGCTGCATATCTGTAACTTCTTCAGGACGCTCGTCGATAAGCAGCACAATGAGGTAACATTCAGGATGATTTGCTGTGATAGAATGTGCGATATTCTGTAAAAGAACTGTTTTACCCGTACGAGGCGGCGCAACAATCAAGCCACGCTGACCTTTGCCAAGTGGTGCTACCAGATCAATCACACGACCAGACATGTCTTTATTGGTCGGATCATTAAGCTCCATATTAAAGCGTTCGTCTGGATATAAAGGTGTCAGATTATCAAAATGCACTTTGTGTCTGATCTTTTCAGGATCATCAAAGTTAATTGTGCTGACTTTTAGCAAAGCAAAATAACGTTCGCCGTCTTTTGGGCTGCGAATTGGACCCTCAACAGTATCACCGGTTTTTAATGAAAACTTACGGATCTGCGATGGTGAGATATAAATATCATCAGGACCAGGAAGATAGTTCGCACTTGCTGAGCGCATAAATCCAAAACCATCCTGAAGAACTTCAACAACGCCCTGACCAATGATTTCAACATCTTGTTCAGCGAGTTTCTTCAAAATAGCAAACATCAATTCCTGTTTGCGCATTACACTCGCATTTTCAACTTCAACGCTTTCAGCGAATTCCAAAAGTTCTGTTGGTGTTTTGCTTTTAAGCTCTTGCAGCTTCATTTCTTGCATGAAAAATCCAGATAATATGAATGAGAACGCATCCGCGAGGTAAAACCGAAGGACTCGGGCGGATAAATATAGCTTCTAAATAGCCATTATTGTTCAAAACTGCAAGGGGTTAGCATATTTTAGCTGATCACGTTTCAATTCAGACTAAAACGGTCGGACGATAACCATTACAACGATACCAACCATCAATACAGTTGGTATTTCATTTGCCATGCGCCACTGCTTTTCAGAAAGTTGGTTTTCATCAGCTGCAAAACGCTTTTGCGATTTAGATAACCAACCATGTGCACCTGACATAGCTAAAACCAAAATAAACTTAACCCAGAACCACCCAGCTAGATCAACCAGACCACTGAACATAAGCCATAAACCCGCACCCCAAGTCACCATCATTGCGGGATTTATAATAACTTTCAGTAACTTAAACTCCATGGTCTTCAATTTTTCCGAAACAGGAGAACCCGCTTCTTCACTTGCGTGATACACAAATAATCTGGGTAGATATAACATCCCGGCCATCCAGGAAATGACGGCAATTATATGAAGGGCCTTGATCCAGAGATAGAAGTTCTCATTTTTCCAGGTAAGAGCCAGAAATGCCACAAACAAAATGGAAGCAATTGCCATTAAAGGTTTTTTCGATGATTTAGCTGTAGCTTCACTCATTTTTTAAAGTTCCTAACACGTTCAATCAAACGGGTAACATTTTCAGGATCAGCCTGCGGGGTAATCCCATGACCAAGATTAAAGATCAGCGGTCCATCTGACAAAGTTTCCATAATCCGATCAATACCATCATCGAGCGCCTTACCACCAGTAATCATAAGCATTGGATCTAAATTGCCTTGCACGGCACCTTGTTTTTGCAATTCCTTGGCAAAGCTTAATGGAACAGACCAATCAAGGCCAATCCCGTCTGAACCGACAGCCGTCCGATAATTTCGCAATAAAATTCCAGCACCCTTCGCAAACGCGATGATTTTCGCATTTGGTCTTTGAGCTCTAACTAGATCAATAATTCGCTTCACCGGCCGGATAGCAAACTTTTCAAACTCTGTTTCACCCAAGACACCAGCCCAAGAGTCAAAGATTTGCACAGCATCCGCACCTGCATCTATTTGAGCAATAAGATATTCAGCTGACATATCAGCGAGCAGATCGAGTAGCTTTACAAAAGAAGCTTCATGCTCATAAGCAAATAAACGTGCTGGTGCTTGGTCAGGTGTCCCATGGCCGGCAATCATATAAGTCGCAACCGTCCAAGGCGCACCGCAAAAGCCTAATAAAGTTGTTTCAGCAGGTAATTCAGCTCGTAAACGACGAACTGTCTCAAATACAGGTGCTAGATGCTCTAAAAATCCATCAGCTTGCAACTCTTCAATGCCTTTCACATCTATAGGATCCATTTTTGGACCTTCACCTGCTACAAATCTTACATTACGATCTAAAGCATCAGGAATGACCAAAATATCAGAAAATAAGATAGATGCATCAAATCCATAGCGTCTTATGGGCTGCATAGTTACCTCAACCGCTAAGTCAGGTGTGTAGCACAAATCTAAAAAGTTCGGAGCTTTGGTTCTTGTGGCACGATATTCCGGTAAATAACGTCCTGCTTGTCTCATTAGCCATATGGGTGGTGGGAAAACGGTTTCACCGTCTAATACTCTTAGCAATTTACGCGTTTCGGACACTTATCCACCCCTGCCTATATATAAGAAATGTTTGTATATTTATTTATTGTTATTAGAGTCTGTGAAGATCGGTTATTATATATAACGCACAATCTATCAACAGCCTATCCACATTCTTGTCGCATGACATTTGTAATCTAGATTTGAAAACTATCTGCAAAACAATATATTTTTCAATGTCTTGCTAGAATCCATAAATTTATCCCCAAAACCAGATGATAATTTCAAATTCAAAGCTGATTTAATTCACAGCTATGCCAATTGTGTATAACTTCCGACTTATTCATACGAGTTTTCCAAAATTTTTTCGAAATCTAAGTTATCCAAAGCGGTCAACAGGTGATAAAGAAAAGTGTGGTTAAGAAACTGTTAAAAATTGACTCTGTCAAAGAATCAGATGCGGGAGAAGAATCACACAAGCGGATATAAAACTTGGGTATTCTAAACTATGAATAACAAAATCATACTTGCCTCTCAAAGCATTCACCGCAGTAACTTGATGGAAAATGCAGGCCTAACTTTCATCTCTCAACCGGCTGAGATTGATGAACGCGCAATCGAACTAGCTGTAAAAGGTACCGGCACAACGCCTAAGGAATTAGCGCTTATTCTTGCAAGCGCCAAAGCACTTGATGTGTCGCAGAAAAACCCGGATGCATATGTGATCGGATCAGATCAGACTTTGTCGTTAGATGATGAATTATTTCACAAACCCAAAGATATGGAAGCGGCCCGCCGAACATTGCTAAAATTATCGGGTAAAACGCATGAACTTAATAGCGGAATTTCAATTGCGAAAAATGGTGAAAGTATCTGGCAACATGTTTCTATTGCGGAACTCACGATGCGAGATTTAAGCCCTGAATTTATTGGCAGGCAGTTATCAGATGCAGGCGATGATGTTTTATCTTCAGTGGGCGCTTATCAACTTGAAAAAACTGGTGTGCAATTATTTGAAAAAATCGACGGTGATTTCTTTACAATAGTTGGTCTTCCTATGTTGCCTCTGCTGGCCAAACTCCGCGAACTTAAAGTGATTGAGACTTAATCCATGAAAAATGCATCGAAAAACGCTTTTGTTACCGGGTTTCCCATAAAGCAGTCCAAATCGCCTTTAATACATGGCTTTTGGCTTAACGAACTTAAAATAGATGGATCTTATGACGCCGTCGAACTTGCAGAAGATGGCTTTTCAGAATTTATCGCGCAGCTCAAATCAGGCGAAGCTGATTTTGAAGGCGGTAATGTCACCATGCCTTTTAAAGAAGAAGCTTTTCAATTGGTCGATGAACGCGATGCCATTGCTGAAAAAATCGGTGCGGTGAATACCATCTATCGCAAAGAATGCAAATTGTATGGAACCAATACCGATGCTTATGGTTTTGCCGCAAATCTGGATGATTTGGTACCGCAATGGCGCCCCAAAAAAGATATTGAAAGTAAAGCTGTGGTTTTTGGTGCAGGTGGGGCAAGCCGCGCCATTTTATATGCATTAATAGAGGCTGGGTTTAATGAAATCGCGCTCTATAATCGTACGTTATCACGCGCTGAAACATTGGCTGAAGAATTTGGACGCAGTGTTACAGCATATCAGATTAATGATGTTGATCATGGGCTTAAAAATGCAAACCTTTTCGTCAATACGTCTTCATTAGGAATGCATGGTACGCCTGTTCCTGATTTAAACTTTGCTGCAATGGCAGATGGCGCAATAGCAACAGATATTGTTTACCACCCATTAAAGACCAAATTTTTAGAAAATGCTGAGCTGCAGGGCATAATGATTGCCGACGGTTTTGGCATGTTGTTACACCAAGCCGTGCCTGGTTTTGAGCATTGGTTTGGCAAACGACCAAATGTGACGAAAATCCTGCGTGAAAAGATTCTCAATGGATAATCACGATATGAAAATCATTGGATTAACTGGCTCAATTGGAATGGGGAAAACCACAACAGCGCAAATGTTTGAAAAACACGGTGTTCCCACCATTGATGCAGATGAAATAGTTCATGATCTTTATCAAAATGAAGCGGTTGCTCTGATTGAAGAGGCGTTTCCTGGAACCACAGATGCAAACAGTGTTGATCGGGTAAAATTATCGCAAGCAGTAATCGGAAAATCAGACAATTTTGCAAAACTTGAAGCGATCATCCATCCGCTTGTGCGTCAAAAACAAAATGAATTTATAGATTACCATCGAAAGCAAGGAACGGATCTGGTTTTACTGGATATACCGCTTTTATTTGAGACAAATGCACAGTCGCGTGTAGATATTATTGTCGTTGTCACATGTGATGCAGATATTCAAAAACAACGTGTTTTAGCGCGCAAAAATATGAGCGAGGAAAAATTCGCGGCAATTTTAGAAAAACAGATACCGGACGCAGAAAAACGCAAATTAGCTGACCATATTGTGGATACTTCGGAGAGTTTTGAAAAAACCGAAGCGCAAGTTGTGGCGTTGTTAGAGACCTTAAGGCTAAACTGAGAAACCAAATCACATCTTTAAAGGTACGATATGCGTGAAATTATCTTCGATACTGAAACGACCGGACTTAGCAACAAAGATGATCGGATAGTTGAATTCGGCGGTGTTGAACTTGAAAATAAGTTTCCGACAGGGAAGTTTCTGCATATTTATATTAATCCAGAAGGCAAAAAAGTGCATCCAGATGCATTGGAAGTGCACGGGATTACAGATGAATTTTTGCTCGATAAACCAGCCTTTAAAGAGATAGCAGATGAATTGCTGGAATTTGTGCAAGGTGCAAAACTGGTCGCGCATAACGCAAATTTTGATATGGGCTTCTTAAACGCAGAGCTTGCCAGATTGGATAAATTACCAATCGGCAATGAACATGTCATAGATACATTGGCCATCGCTCGGCGCAAACACCCAATGGGTCCTAACAGCCTTGATGCCTTGTGTCGTCGCTATGGCATCGATAATTCCAAGCGTGAAAAACACGGCGCATTGCTTGATGCGGAATTGTTGGCTGAAGTTTACATCGAACTATCTGGTGGTAAACAAACAGCGTTGAGTTTAGTGAATAATAATGGGAATTCTGATAAAGAAAATTCAGATGTTACGGTGCAAACAGCGCGGATTAAAGAGCGTGCAAACCCATTGCCAGCGCGCATAACCGAAGCAGAAAAGTTAGCTCATGAAAAACTGGTTGCCGATCTTGGTGAAGATTCGATCTGGGCTAAATCAGCAACATAAAAAACCGGCCTAAATCAACAAAGATCTAAGCCGGCTCTAAAAATTAAAATCTAACGCTATTAGTTAGTTTTCGGTGCTTCGACCTTAGCTTTTGCTTGCTCTTCAGCCATACGCTGTTGGAACATTTGCGCAAAATCGATTGGGTCGATCATCAATGGTGGGAAGCCACCGTTGCGTGTAGCATCTGCAACGATTTGACGTGCAAATGGGAATAGCAAACGTGGGCATTCAATAAATAGAACAGGTAAAACGTGTTCTTGTGGGAAGTTTGCCACACGGAAGATACCGCCATAAACCAATTCGATATGGAAAAGCTGCTCGTCGCCATTTTTAGCATCAGCTGTTAGGTTCAACACAACATCAAAATCTGTTTGTGACATTGGGTTTGCGTTGACATTCACGTTGATATTGATGTCAGGAGCTTTTTCTTTTGGTCCAAGGGATTTAGGTGCACCTGGATTTTCAAAAGAAAGATCTTTGATATATTGCGTTAGAATATTCAAAGAAGGTGGTGCAGAAGCTTCGCCGTTTGATCCCGCAGCGTTGTTATCAGCTTTATCTGACATATTAATTTCCTTTATTTCCTCGAAGGCTGTGATTTCTCTGACAGCCGATAAATTGAAAAATCTTGTCGGTGAGCTAGCATCTCAAACCATGGCTTACAACCAAAAAAAGGTAAAAACTCTATTTCGGCTTGTTTTCGCCCTCAATCCATGGCGAATCTGGATTGGGTTCTGTGCTGGGGTTTGGTTCTGGATCGCGTGAATATTCATCTTCATTAAGGTCCACAAACGGTTCTCCCTGATAGTTTGGACCTCTTGGTGAGCCTTGACCCTGACCAAAACCGTTGCCACCAACATTGATAACGTTGATGCGTGTTTTCATAAAATTCCAAGCCAAATCTCGAAACGGGGGAAAAAAGAGCAAAAACCCTATTGAGTCAGTTACAAAACCAGGCGTTAACAACAAAACACCAGCAATCATGATCATGGCGCCATGCACCAGTTCCCGACCTGGAATATTTCCTGAGCGACTTTCAGCCTGCAGTTTTTGCAAAATTGATAAGCCCTGTTGCCGTAAGAAAAATGTACCTAAAATTGCTGTGACCAAAATCATGCCTAAAGTTGGAAATACGCCTATCTGCCCTCCAACAAGTATGAAAACGGTGATTTCCAGGATAGGAACAACCAATAAAAGAAATGGGATGAGTGAAAAGGGCATAATTGCGGGTTCGTTCTAATGTGATTAAACTTTAGTGATGGTCAAATAAATGCAAATTAACGATCTGAAATGACGTTGTTTCGTATAGATAATGCATGTTCTTGCATTTTTAAAGGTAAATGGATTTGAATGCGCGGCATAAGCACTCTATATGCTAGTATAGACAAATAATTTAGATGGCGATTCTGATGGGTTCTTTTGATTTTACAACTTTGTTCTTTTTTGTTGTCGCAGTGATTGTATTCATTCAGCTGCGCGGCGTTTTGGGTAAACGGACTGGACATGAGAAAGAGCATCATCAACATCAGCGTGAAATTAATGATATGTATTCAGAACCTGAATCAGATTCAGATTCAAATGTTGTTACGCTGCCACGTCGCGATGATAATGAAGAACCAATCAATAAATATCTTAATGTTGATAGCTATGCCGAACCCGGTACGCCGCTGAATAATCAATTGCGCGATGTTATCCAGGCAGATCCAAATTTTGCACCAAAGCAATTTGTAGATGGTGCCAAAATGGCTTATGAAATGATTGTTACAGCTTATGCATATGGTAATCGCAAAGAACTTAAAAATCTTTTATCCCGCGATGTATATGATAGCTATGTTGCAGCAATTAATGAGCGCGAGTCGCGTAAGGAAACAGTCAGATTTGATTTCGTCGGTGTTGATAAAGCGGAAATTGTTCAAGCCGAAGTTATTGGCCGCGATGTAAACGTCACGGTGCGTCTCGTCAGTCAGATTATTTCTGCTACTTTAGACAGTGGTGAAGATGTAATCGAAGGCGATTTAGAAGAAATAGCCGAAGTGATCGATATCTGGACCTTCTCTCGAGATGTTAAATCACGTGATCCGAACTGGCGTTTGGTGGCATCAGAGCCAGATAACGGCTAATTCAATAATCTGTTTATGATGGATAAGTTTCAGCCGGTTCCGTATTCCAAAGTACCCGGCTGGACAACAGATGATCATAAATTTGCTTTTAAAGCATTTCTTCAAACAGCAAAATTTCATCTTGATGTTAAATCCTATCGAGAAAAATTATTACCAGTTGATCAAAAAAACTTCCAACAGGTTTGTTCAGATGCGTTGCGCCTTATGGATAATGTTGATTTTTCCAACACCGATGCGCGCGCGTTTTTTGAACAAAATTTCTCCCCGTTTTCAGTTGAAGAAACAGGCTTTGTGACAGGCTATTATGAGCCTGAAGTGGATGTTCGTTATGAAAAAGATGAACAATACAAATATCCATTTTACAAAAGACCGATCGATTTAGTTGATATTGACGACCCCGCAAACCCGCCAAATGGGGTATCAGTGGGATATGCATTTGCGAAAAAAACAGCGCAAGGTTATTCCAGTTATCCAACACGACAGGACATCGATCAGGGATATTTAGATCAAGACTTGCTTGAAATAGCCTACGCAAAAAACAAAGCAGATGTTTATTTTACGCATATTCAAGGCTCAGCGAGACTAAAAGATGCCAAGGATCATATCAAACGCATTTCTTATGCGGCAAAATCTGGTCATCCTTACACGTCTATCGGAAAGATCCTAATTAAACGCGGTGATATTGCACAAAGTGACATGTCAATGGATAGAATTCGGCAATGGATGGAAGAAAATCCTTCATTGGTGGATGAACTTTTATGGCAAAATGAATCCTATATCTTTTTTAAAGAGCTTGACGAGTTAGACCCAACATTTGGGCCAGTTGGCGCTGCAAAAGTGCAGCTAACCAATGAGCGCTCGCTGGCTGTCGATAAGTCAATTTACCAGTTTGGATTACCTATTTTTATTTCAGCGAAAGACCTAGATATATCATCAACACAAAAACAGTTTCAAAAACTGATGATTGCGCAAGACACTGGATCGGCAATTTTAGGTGCTTCAAGGGGTGATATTTTTGTCGGATCTGGTTTAAAAGCAGGGCGAACAGCCGGTAGCATTTCTCACAAAGCAAAGTTTTATGTACTGTTACCAAAATAAGAGATCTAACAAGTGCAATGTCTAAACGGGTAAAAAAACTATCTTTAGATGATCAAAAGGTTTGGCGTCATGTGACGCAAACCGTGATTCCGTATGGCGATCCGTTAGAATTCGATGAATTTGAAGATGAGAGCGAACAAGAAGAAGCGCTAAAGAGCGTGAAGCCCGAAAAAGCGAGACTTCGATCAACGGCGGATAGTTATTCACCGCCTGTGCAAACACCTAAATCAAAAGTGAAATCGACCGATTTACACCCTATTGAACGGCCGGTGCACAAAAAAATATCTAAAGGTCGCGTCGCCATTGATGCGCGTATTGACCTTCATGGAATGACACAGCAGATTGCCCATCGGGCACTTTATAATTTTCTAACCGACGCATATTTGTGTGGTGATCGCCATGTTTTGGTTATCACAGGTAAAGGAAACTCATCAGGAGGACGCGGAATATTGCGTCAGGTCGTACCCGAATGGTTTAAAAACCCCGAATTTAAAGAGTTGGTGTCCGGGTTTCGTTCGTCAGCACAACATCATGGTGGCGATGGGGCGTTATATGTCCGCTTGCGACGAAAACATGATCCGCGTAGTTAGATAATGGTTGAATAAGCAATGACACCTTTTGGAAAAGCTATTCGAGACCTTCGAAATGAGCGAGGGATTACACAAAAGCAAATGGCGCAAGCGCTAAATGTAACACCGGCATATCTATCTGCGTTGGAACATGGACATAGATCAAAACCAAACTGGCATTTCGTGCAACGTATCATTGGCTATTTTAACATTATTTGGGATGACGCTGAAGAATTGATGAAACTGGCAGGCTTGTCCGATCCAAAAATAAGTATCGATACATCTGGATTATCACCGCAGGCGACAGAGACAGCTAATCAATTAGCTAAGAAGATCGCAAAGCTTTCCGATGACGATTTAAACCAGATTAAGAAAATTATCGATGACGCTTAAAAATGTCATCTATGCGATGTTCAGCATTACCACTTAGCAATGATGCTGCGCAGCTCTTTTTCATGCTCATTTACAAACCAGCCGTAGTAATTTTCGCGCGGATATTTGCGTCCGCTACGACGGAACTTGCGCGCACGTTCATCCGGCTTGCCCAAATTATATAAAGTAGCTGTTAAACCAGGGTTTTTTGAAATATCAACCCGGCCTGCTTTCTTATATTCATCGATCGCAACGCGAATGGAAGCGGCCATATAGGTAAGCGTTGTATTAGGATCCATAATGGCTTCGTAAACACCGCGCGCATCAGACGCTTTGATCTTTTTATGCTTGGTTGTCGCATTAACTTTGTCAGTCAATTTCAGCGCTGTGAGCGGATTGATTTGTCCTAGACCAAAAGTTTGACCGGCATAAAATGGTTGGAAAAAGATCGCGCTAAAACGGCCCTTTGGATATTTTTTACCATCGACTTTTTTCCCGCTAAATTTCTTGTTCCATACATTTTCACGGCAGGACCAGAGTTCAAATGAACCGTTTGCTTTGCCACAAGTTTCAAACTCGTCGCGTTGGACAAAATCCACCACATTTTCACCATCATATTTAAAATCAAATTTCGTATTGGTATAAGCAGCTACTTTGACCAAATAGGATTGAAAAGTATCGTAAATATCAACGTTAAATGTGTGCTCTCCAACGATCGCACCAACCATATGCATGGGATCAATTTTATACGCGGCAGAATATTTTTTAATGCCGCGCTGTAATTTTCGGTCTCGCTCAAGTAGTTTTTTGACCTTTTCATACTTCGCGTCAAATGAGGTTTTTTTAGCAGAAGTACGACGACTAGATGCAGACGGTATTTTTGGTTGCTTGGAATAACGATTTCCACTGGGCACAACGCGGGTCGAAGCCGCAGCAGCAATGTCTACTGACAATAGACCAAATATTGCCCCAATAGCGATCAGTCCCCGCATCTCACCAAATTCCTGTCTGCCCATTTCTATGATTTGTTTATAGTATGAATTTAGACAAATCTGTGTCTTGTGCAAGATCGCCAACGTTTTTTCGGACATATTCTGCATCAATTGTGACAGTTGTGCCACTGGTATCGGGTGCAGAGAACGAAATTTCGTCCAAAACGCGCTCCATAACCGTTTGCAAACGACGCGCACCGATGTTTTCAACGGTTGAATTTAGATGAACAGCAACATCAGCTAATTCGTCAATTGCATCATCGGTAAACTCAAGTGTTACCTCCTCAGTTTTCATCAGAGCAACATATTGCTTGATTAAACTGGCCTCTGTTTCTGTTAAAATACGGCGGAAATCATCTTTTTCCAGTGCGCGTAATTCAACGCGAATCGGTAAGCGACCCTGCAATTCAGGTAAGAGGTCCGATGGCTTGGCCACATGGAACGCGCCCGATGCCACAAACAAAATGTGATCCGTTTTTATAGGTCCATATTTTGTTGAGACCGTCGTGCCTTCCACAAGTGGCAACAAATCTCGTTGCACACCTTCGCGAGAAACACCAACACCTGCTCCACCATCTTTCGCTGCGATCTTATCGATCTCGTCAATGAATACGATTCCATCATTTTGTGCCGAACGCATGGCTTCTTGCTGGATTTGCTCATCGTCAAGCAGCTTGTCGGATTCATCGTTGATCAACTGTTCATAAGAATCTTTCACCGTGGTTTTGACCTTTTTGGTCTGGCCACCCATAGCTTTGCCAAACATATCGCTCAGGTTTAGAACGCCAACATTGGCTCCGGGCATGCCTGGGATTTCAAAATTTGGCATGCCTGATTGGTTGTCAGACAATTCAATCTCAATCTCGGTGTCGTCAATCAAACCTTCACGCAATTTTTTGCGGAATGAATCGCGTGTTTTGGGTGATGCTGTGTTGCCGCAAAGTGCATCAAGCACGCGTTCTTCGGCATTTAAATGCGCTTTTGCTTTCACTTCAGCTCGTTTTTTCTCTTTGACGATTGAAATACCTGCTTCAACAAGATCACGGATGATTTGCTCAACATCGCGTCCGACATAACCCACTTCGGTAAATTTAGTTGCTTCAACTTTGATGAAGGGCGCGCCGGCTAATTTTGCTAAACGGCGTGAAATTTCGGTTTTACCCACACCAGTTGGTCCAATCATCAAAATATTTTTCGGCATCACTTCGTCGCGAAGATCTTCAGGCAGTTGTTGACGACGCCAGCGATTTCGCATGGCAATAGCAACAGCGCGTTTCGCATCTTTTTGCCCGATGATATAGCGATCAAGTTCTGATACGGTTTCACGTGGTGAAAATGTGGTCATTTATTTATTATTCCATATTCTTAAGTTTGTTGTGAAAAGCAGAGTTTCTCTAAAACTAGTTTTCAGTTTTAAGCGTTTCCACAACGAAATTCTGATTGGTGTATACACAAATATCACCAGCAATTTCCATTGCCTTTCTGGCAATTTCTTCCGCGGACATATCTGTATCCATTAAAGCGCGTGCCGCTGCATAGGCATAATTTCCACCAGAACCGATGGCCATCGTGCCATGTTCAGGTTCTAAAACATCACCATTACCGGTTATCGCAAGCGTAACGTCTTTATCTGCAACCAGCATCATAGCTTCCAGGCGACGCAAGTAGCGATCCGTGCGCCAATCTTTGGCGAGTTCTACAGACGCGCGCATTAATTGACCCGGATATTGTTCAAGCTTAGCTTCAAGACGTTCAAGCAGTGTAAAAGCATCAGCTGTTGCACCTGCAAAACCAGCAATCACATTACCGCCTTTACCAATACGGCGCACTTTGCGAGCATTTCCCTTCATCACAGTCTGGCCAAGGCTCACTTGCCCGTCACCTGCCATAACAGAAACACCGTCTTTTTTAACCGTGATAATTGTGGTTGCGTGCATTGGCGCATAAGGCGCAGCGGCTGGGTTTTGATCACTCATAAATATTCCTAACTTCCTGCCAATATTGAGATTTGGCGCATAAAAGCAATTCATTGATCCCATATGTAGGTGCGAAATGTAGAAAATCAAAAGGTAATTTTTATAAAACCATCATCTCACTTATGGAAATTTGTGCCTTGGCCTGTTATTGAGCACATATTATTTTATCACTTGGAGCGGCCTATGGCTCAAGATATATCAAAAAGATCAGCGTCCATTGAACGTAAAACCAATGAAACGGATATCTCTGTTTCAGTGAACATCGATGGCACAGGCGTTAACAATATCAAAACAGGCGTTGGTTTTTTCGACCATATGCTTGATCAATTATCACGCCATTCTTTGATTGATATGGATATACATGCAGACGGCGATCTGCATATTGATGATCACCACACAGTAGAAGATGTTGGTATCGCGATTGGTCAGGCTTTGTCGAAAGCCCTTGGTGATCGCAAGGGGATTACCCGCTATGCAAGTTTGGACCTTGTGATGGATGAAACCATGACAAAAGCTGGCATTGATATTTCAGGTCGACCATTTTTGGTTTGGAATGTAGAGTTTTCAGCACCAAAAATTGGAACCTTTGATACAGAACTCGTACGTGAGTTTTTCCAAGCTCTTGCGCAAAACTCTGGCATGACATTACATGTGAAAAACTATTATGGTGCAAATAACCACCATATTGCCGAAACCTGTTTTAAAGCCGTTGCGCGCGTATTGCGCACAGCGTGCGAGATTGATCCCCGTCAGGCGGATAAAATCCCGTCGACCAAGGGAACATTGGGTTAAACGAGGAACCAAATGAAACCGTATTTAATACTCGGTTCAAAAGCTGCCAATAACGTGGGCGAACTTATGGTGGTGGGCGATAAGTTCTCTTGGCTTGCCGCTCTTTTTGCGCCATTTTGGTTTTTATGGCGCGGAATGTGGTTGCATGCCTTGTTATCGTTTGTAGCCTTTACGGTGATCGGCGGCGCGCTGTCCGAATTGGAAAACCCTGCGATATCAATCATTGTTCAACTAGCAATGTCGTTATCGTTTGGATTGGAAGCGCGATATTTTTATATCGAGCATTTAAAAAGACAAGGCGCTTCTGTCTTGGGCATTCATATGGCATTTGATGAGCAAATGGCGATGGAATTGCATTTAGATGCACATCCGTTTCCAAGTCAGGATCCAAAGCAGGCATCCAATATCATCACCTCTTACGATAAAGCATATCATGCAGACATGATATTTGGCAGTAATTAGGAAAAATCATGAAAGTTGCTGTAATTGATTATGGATCGGGCAATCTTCGGTCCGCGGTAAAATCATTTGAGCGCGCAGCGCGTGAATCTAATATTTCAGCTGAAATTAATTTGGTTGATACACCTGAAGCTGTGCTCGCCGCTGATCGTATTGTCCTACCTGGTGTTGGCGCATATGCAGATTGTCGCCGTGGCCTAGGCGCTGTGCCGGGCATGGTTGACGCTTTGCATGAAGCTGTAATTAAAAAAGCCAAGCCGTTTTTTGGGATTTGTGTTGGAATGCAGCTTATGTCCACGCGTGGATTAGAGAAAGAGACCATCGATGGCCTTAATTGGGTTTCAGGGGATGTTGCTGAGATTAAGATCGATGATCCAAATCTTAAAATCCCGCAAATGGGTTGGAACACAATCGATCTAACACGTGAACATCCATTATTTGATGGTATAAAAACAGGTGCCGATGGCAAACACGCTTATTTCGTTCACTCCTATCATTTTGTGCCTGAAAATCCCGATGATGTTTTGGCCACGGTCCAATATGGCGGCACTGTGACGGCCGTTATTGCCAAAGACAATATGATTGGTACGCAATTTCACCCTGAGAAAAGCCAGGAACTTGGTCTTTCACTGATAACAAACTTTCTAAAATGGTCCGTGTAATATGATCCTGTTTCCTGCAATTGATTTAAAAGACGGCCAATGTGTGCGTTTAAAACTGGGTGATATGGATCAGGCTACTGTCTATAATGATAGCCCAGGTGCACAGGCAAAAGCCTTTGAAGAGCAAGGCTTTGATTGGCTCCATGTTGTAGATCTTAACGGCGCGTTTGCGGGTGAAAGTGTCAATGGTGCTGCCGTTGAGGAAATTTTGGCATCAACCAAAAATCCCGTGCAGCTTGGTGGCGGCATTCGTAATCTTGATCATATCGCTTCCTGGCTGGATAAAGGTTTGGCGCGCGTGATCTTGGGAACAGTTGCGGTTCGCGAACCCGAACTGGTCAAGCAAGCCTGTCGAGAATTTCCAGGTAAGATCGCCGTTGGTATCGATGCGAAAGGCGGCAAAGTAGCCGTTGAAGGTTGGGCAGAAGCATCAGAGCTTGGCGTTGTCGAATTGGCAAAAGAGTTTGAAGGTGCGGGTGTATCCGCCATTATCTATACAGATATTGATCGCGACGGCGTGCTTAAAGGCATTAATTGGGAATCAACGCTTCATCTTGCTCAATCTGTCTCCATTCCGGTCATCGCTTCAGGCGGTTTAGCCTCCATGGATGATATTAACATGATGGCAAGCGATGAAGCGCAGATCCTTGAGGGCGCTATTTCTGGTCGTGCGCTTTATGATGGTCGTATTGATCCCAATGAAGCACTTAGCGTGTTAAAAAATGCGAAAAACAAAGGATAAAACATGCTGAAATCTCGTGTCATTCCATGTTTAGACGTAAAAGACGGCCGCGTCGTAAAAGGCGTCAACTTTGTTGATCTTGTTGATGCAGGTGATCCGGTTGAAGCTGCAAAAGCCTATGATGCCGCAGGCGCGGATGAATTGTGCTTCTTAGATATCACAGCATCTTCGGGCAATCGTGAGACGATTTACGATGTTGTTGCGCAAACAGCAGAACATTGCTTCATGCCGCTCACAGTTGGCGGCGGTGTACGTGAAGTAAAAGACATCCGCAAACTTTTGCTATCGGGTGCTGATAAAGTGTCGATCAATACGGCAGCGGTTAATAATCCCGATTTTGTCGGAGAAGCAGCAGATAAATTTGGAAATCAGTGCATTGTGGTCTCAATTGATGCGAAAAAGACATCCAAGCCCGGCGAAGAGAACCGTTGGGAGATCTTTACCCATGGTGGTCGCAATGAAACGGGTATCAACGCCATTGAATTTGCCATTCGGATGACTAAATTGGGTGCGGGTGAACTTTTAGTCACGTCAATGGATCGCGATGGATCCAAAATTGGCTATGATATTGAGTTAACACGCGCAATTGCTGATGCAACATCCGTTCCGGTCATTGCGTCTGGCGGTGTAGGTGATCTTGATCACTTGGTTGAAGGTATCCGAGATGGTCATGCAACAGCGGTTCTTGCAGCTTCCATTTTCCATTTTGGAACCTATACAATTGGTGAGGCTAAACAATACATGGCTGACGCTGGGCTCGCCATGCGACTTGATTAACAGAAGATAATCCTCACTTTGCAGCTGACTTGACCGAAGAGGCGCAGGCTGCTTAAAGGTATTATACGAGGGGAAGATCGATCATGAGTGAATTTGATCTCAAAGATCTTGAAAAGATAGTAAGCGCGCGCGCTAATGCGTCGCCGGATGAATCTTGGACAGCAAAGCTCGTCTCCAAAGGACAGGAAAAAGCTGCAAAAAAGCTGGGTGAAGAAGCTGTTGAAGCTGTAATAGCTGCTGTGAGCAATGATCGGGGTGAACTGATTAAAGAGTCAGCCGATGTTTTGTTCCACCTTTTAGTTGTTTTAAAAATAGCAGACATTCCGCTTTCAGACGTTATGGCAGAGCTTGAAAATCGCACATCGCAATCAGGTATTGTTGAAAAAGCATCGAGACCGAGTGGATAAGCGCTTTTGGATATCATTAACCGCATGATGAACGAAGACTTAGATAGCCAAGATCACATTGGTCGAGAAAAGTATTCTCCGTTTCGGGCGTTTAGTGCTGAAAGATGGTCCGAATTTCGCGCCAATACTCCACTGACACTTTCAGAAGATGATGTAAAACGCCTTCGCTCTCTCAATGATCCGGTGGATCTCAATGAGATCGAGCGTATTTATCTGTCTTTATCACGTATGTTATCTGCGCATGTTGAAATGTCACAGGGGCTTTTTGCACAGCGCCGTCAGTTTCTTAACTTAGAACGTGCAACGCAAAGCCCGTTTATCATCGGAATTGCTGGTTCGGTTGCGGTGGGTAAGTCGACCACAGCACGTGTTTTGAAAGAACTGTTAAGCCGTTGGCCGTCCCATCCAAAGGTGGATCTCGTCACAACAGACGGGTTTTTGCATTCAAATGCATATTTAAATGAACATGGCATTATGGACCGGAAAGGCTTTCCAGATAGCTATGATATCGGTGCTGTCCTGCGGTTTTTATCAGATATTAAGTCGGGAAAAAAACGCGTTGATGCGCCTTTATATTCTCATATGGTGTACGATGTTTTGCCGGGTAAGTATCAAACGATCGAAAAACCAGATATTCTTATTTTTGAGGGAATTAATGTACTTCAAGTAAGAGATTTGCCGGCTCATGGTCGAATGGTTCCATTCGTATCTGACTTCTTTGATTTTTCAATCTATATCGATGCTGAAGAAGAAAAAATCGAGCAATGGTATATCGAACGATTTTTGCGCTTAAGGGAAACCGCTTTTAAAAGTCCGGAATCATTTTTCCATCGTTATTCTGAAATCTCCGAAGACGAAGCGTTGGAGATTGCAAAGGGTCTTTGGCAGAATATCAATATGAAAAATCTCTATGAGAATATCTTGCCAACGCGTCCACGTGCAGATTTGATACTCCGAAAAGGCGATAATCATTTAATTGAAGAAGTATTGCTGCGCCGACTTTGAATTAAGTAAGCGGTGTAACGCGCCTTAACGTTAAATTTATCCGACCGCCATTTTTCAAAAGCGGTGATGTGTCAGGATAAATCTTATCAACACCATGATAAATTAAACGGGACTCGCCTCCCAGGACAACGATATCGCCAGAATTCAATTTAAAGCTCTTGGTTTGACCACCGCGTGTTGTTTGGCCAACTCGAAATAAACAGGTATCCCCCAAGGATATGGACACAACAGGCGCATCAAAAGTGGCTTCATCTTTATCCTGGTGCAAACCCATGCGGGCTGATTGATCATAAAAATTGATCAAACAGGCTTCAGGTTGCTGATCAATTCCAGATGTTTCATTCCAGATTGTTAAAAGTTCTTGCGGAATTTCAGGCCAAGGCAAACTGGTTTTTGGATGGGTGTTTTGATACCGATAACCGCTTTTTTGATCAGATACCCAGCCCAATGGGCCGCAATTGGTCATTCTGACAGAAAATGGTTTGCCATTATTGGGCATTTCGGGCCTAAAAAGCGGCGCTTGTTCAACAACAGAACGTATGGTTTCAACCAGCGCTTTTTGTGCGGAAAAATCGAGGAAATTTGGAATGTGTTGGAAGCCCTTGGGGAGCACCTGCATTGGATTTTACCTTCCCAAGGGCAGTTTTAATTAATCAAGCGGCGGAATACGAAGAACTTGACCTGGATAGATAAGGTCAGGGTCTTTCAACATTGGCTTATTGGCTTCGAAAATGACGGTATATTTGCCGCCTTTACCTTTGCCATATGCAGCTTCTGCGACTTTCCATAGATTGTCACCTTTTTGCACAGTGTGGAATGTGGGTTCCGCAGCTGGTGTTTCAGCAACTTTAAGCTCGGCAGCTTCCACTTTTGAAATACCAAGAGTGTTGCCGACAGCAAGAATAGCTTTTTCAAACACGGATTGGTCTTCAACTGTACCTTCTAGTACAATGGTATCGCCTTTAACGGCGACTTTCACGTCGTCTGTACCTAGTTTGTGCGACGCAAGTTCTTCTTTCACTGCTTCTTCCGTTGGTTCTTCATCATCACCAATTCCGAGTTTTTTACCCGCAGATTTAATAAAATCAAAAAAGCTCATTCTATGCTCCCAAATTGAGTTTCTTTCCAACAAAACTGTTGGTTGGTTGAGATATAGGAATTTTAAGACACTTTGACAAAGGTTTTCATCAAATTAGAGGATAATTTAATCATCAACGACGCGATTACGCATCTTCTTAATCCCGGATCTGTTGGCTTTTTCTTTTAAGCGACGTTCTATCGACCCCCGTGTGGGTTTTGTTTTTCGCCGCGGTGGTGGCGGTGGTTTGCACGCTTCTTTTAACAGCTCAGCAAGCCGTTTACGTGCATCTTCACGGTTTCGCTCTTGTGACCGATGTTTGCTCGCTTCCAACACGATGACCCCGTCTTTATTGATGCGGCGCCCGGCAATTTTTTTGGCGCGGGATTTTATGTGAGGCGGGACGGATGGTGAGTTTAATAAATCAAACCGAAGTTGAACGCTTGTAGCAACTTTATTGACATTCTGGCCGCCAGGTCCTGCAGAATGGATAAACTGCTCGATAAGTTCCCACGGCTCGATCATGATTTTGTCATTGATGTAAAGCCGTTTGTCGACCACTTTTCATTCCTTTAGGTGTAAATCGCCCAGCGCTTTTACACTTTTTTCATAAAAGTTAACAAAGTATTAAGAAATCGTAAATTTCTCAAGTTTCGCGCAAGGCGCGACATATTAAACAAAGTCATACATAAATTAGGAGCTAAGTCATGCCTGGTTCAAAAGTATTACTCATTGATGACAATGTACATCAACACGAATTGTTTAATTGTTATGCCGCAACAGCTGAAAAAATTGAGTTAAAATCAGCTATGGATATTAATGAGGGAATGGTGTCCATGATGGACAAGCAGCCTGATGTCATCCTTTTAGATAATCAGCTAGAGTTTGATGAGACTTATAAAGACAGTGTCCCGCAACTCAGAGCGTTTGGATATAACGGTCCCATTGTTGTGATATCATCTGATACGAGCACTTTATCTAAAGAAGAGCTTGAAGATTATTCTGTGATCAATTGTGCAGATAAGTTTGATTTTGATCTGAACAACTTTGAAAACAAGATTAACGAGCTTATTGCGGCTTAATTTTGCCCATTTAAAACTAATAAACCCGCTAAGCACATAGCCTAGCGGGTTTTTGTTAACTGGAGGAAATTAACGTCATTTATTCTGCAGCAAGTCTAACGCCTGGGGCAGCGTCACGAACCGTGCCATCAACATGATTTTCGAACTTCTCAAAATTGGAAACAAACATATCAACAAGACGTATCGCCATTTGATCGTAAGCTTCTTTGTCATCCCAAGTTGAACGTGGGTCCAATATAGAGCTTTCAACACCTTCAACAGCAACCGGAACCTGGAAGCCAAAGTTTGTATCTGGTCGGAAGTCAGCATCATTTAATGTGCCATCAAGTGCAGCCGTTAAAAGTGCGCGCGTGGCTTTAATTGGCATGCGAATTCCAACACCGTATGCACCGCCAGTCCAACCAGTGTTAACCAACCAGCAATTTACACCGTGTTCTGCAATAAGCTTGCGCAACAGATTACCGTAAACGGCAGGGTGACGCGGCATAAATGGTGCACCAAAGCAAGTTGAGAAAGTAGCTTCGGGTTCGGTTACGCCTTTTTCAGTACCAGCAACTTTTGCAGTGTAGCCCGACAAGAAATGGTACATCGCTTGATCAGGTGTCAGTTTTGCAATTGGAGGTAAGATACCAAATGCATCAGCTGTTAGCATGATGATGTTTAGCGGGTGTCCAGATTTACCTGTTTCACTTGCATTAGGGATGAAATGCAGTGGGTATGCACAGCGCGTATTTTCGGTAAGCGAGCCATCGTCAAAATCAGGCTCACGGTTATCGTTTAAGACAACATTTTCAAGCACTGTGCCGAAACGGGTTGTTGTGCCGTAAATTTCCGGCTCAGCTTCCTGTGAAAGACGGATAGTTTTCGCATAGCATCCACCTTCGAAGTTAAAGATACCATCTTCACCCCAACCGTGTTCATCGTCTCCAATAAGCGTGCGGTTTGGATCAGCTGACAAGGTTGTTTTACCTGTGCCTGATAGACCAAAGAATACTGCTGAATCGCCATTTGGACCCACATTAGCTGAACAATGCATTGGCATAACGTCTTTACCAGGCAGAAGGTAGTTCAACATTGTAAAGACTGATTTCTTCATCTCACCAGCGTATGAAGTTCCGCCAATAAGAACGATACCTTTACTTACATTCAGCGCGATGACAGTTTCAGAGCGACATTCGTGACGCTCAGGATCAGCGCGGAAACTTGGCAGATCAATAATTGTGAGCTTTGCAGCAAACTCCTCAAGATCTTCGCGGCTTGGGCGAATAAGCAAATTTCGAATAAAGAGTGAGTGCCATGCAAATTCAGTCACAACGCGCGTCGGAAGCGCATTATCGCTATCAGCACCGCCAACCAGGTCTTGTACAAATAAATCCCGACCTTCAGCATGTGAGATCATATCATCGTAAAGACGCTCAAACGCTGCAGATGACATACCTTTATTATTATCCCACCAAATTTGATCTTCAGTGGTTGCATCTCGAACAGTAAATTTATCTGCCGCAGAACGACCAGTATGCTGTCCGGTAATCGCGCGCAACGCGCCATGCGCAGTCAGGGTCGCTTCTTTGCGTTGGAGGGCTTGCTCATAAAGCGCGCCTTCGGTCAAGTTGTAATAAACAGACGAATTCGTCGTTAGTCCACATTGATCGATGCCGAACGCTTTATTGCGTAAACCAAATTCCTGGGTCATAGCAGGAGCCTTTCCAATTTCAAATGACGCTTTAAACTAAGCACCGGAACATACATTTGTTTTTAAAATACACAAGGATAATCTAAAAAAAATTAATAAAAACAATAATTTAATCGTTTTAAATAAATTAAAAAAATCTAAATCGTTTTAAATCACTGAAAAATAACAATTGACAACCGCGTGCAAAAAATCAGCTTTTTTTCGCAAAAATTTAATTTGATGACTTTAATTTGCGCCTGTGCCACATTTTGTTCTCTTTTTATCCGCATTACGGCACGGCATGCAAAACGCGTGTGGGTGTAAATAATTCAATTTTGGAGATATCGATGCAGACAATTGCTTTGGTGGACGACGACAAAAATATTCTAACTTCGGTATCGATTGCTTTGGAAGCGGAAGGCTATCGGGTTGAAACTTATACCGATGGAGCATCCGCATTAGATGGCTTATTGGCCCGCCCACCGCAGCTGGCTGTTTTTGATATTAAGATGCCGCGCATGGATGGCATGGAACTATTGCGCCGTTTGCGCCAAAAATCAGATATCCCTGTAATCTTTCTAACGTCCAAAGACGAAGAGATTGATGAATTATTCGGTCTTAAGATGGGTGCAGATGATTTTATCACCAAGCCATTTTCACAAAGATTACTGGTAGAGCGTGTGAAAGCAATTCTTCGTCGTGGTGCAAACCGCGAAGCGGGCGCAGCGCAAAAGAGCGAAGGCGGAGAGCAAAAAATTCTAGAGCGCGGTCATCTCTCAATGGACCAAGAGCGTCATATCTGTACTTGGAAAGGTGAAGTTGTCACGCTAACTGTGACCGAGTTTTTAATACTCTTATCGCTTGCCCAACGAATTGGCGTGGTCAAAAGCCGCGATTCACTAATGGATGCAGCTTACGATGATCAGGTTTATGTTGATGATCGAACAATCGACAGCCACATTAAACGCTTGCGTAAAAAGTTTAAAATGGTCGATAAAGAGTTTAATATGATCGAAACACTATATGGTGTCGGCTATCGTTTTCGCGAATCGTGATAGTTCAGCGCCTAATTGTTTCGATTAAACAGTATTAGATTGTGCTTAAATTGGATGATATTACAACCAAATTCTCAGGGTCTGATGATAAGTCTGAAGAACAGATGTCTCAAAACCAATCTGGTAAGACCCAATACAGAATGAACGCGTCGCAAACACGCGTTGGCGATCATCCGCGTTTTAAGTTCACTCATCCTTTTACATTTATCCGGCGGATCTTTGGCGGCTTTATCTTTTCAAGTCTGACGCGCCGGATTTTGTTTTTAAATCTAGCAGCGCTATTAGTTCTTGTATCTGGTATTTTGTACCTTAATCAATTTCGTGAAGGCCTGATCGATGCGCGCGTTGAAAGTCTTTTAACGCAAGGTGAAATTATTTCAGGTGCGATTGCTGCGTCAGCGAGTGTTGAAACAGATTCCATAACCATCGATCCGCAAAAACTGCTTGAATTGCAAGCGGGAGAGAGCCTGTCGCCAACGGTTTCTGATGACAATGTTTTTCCATTTGATCCAAAATTGATTGCACCTGTATTACGGCGTGTGATTTCACCGACGCGCACCCGTGCGCGCATTTATGATCAGGATGCAGTTCTGCTTTTGGATTCACGGTTTTTATATACAAGCGGTCAAGTCTTGCGGTTTGATCTAGATGGACCCGATGATGAGGATACGTCCATCTGGGAACGGATTTCAAAGTTTTTTAATGGAATACTTCAGCCGGGCAATCTATCCATATATAGAGAAGCACCTGAGGCGGACGGCTCCATTTATCCAGAAGTCATGAGTGCACTAACCGGTGGTCGAGGCGCAGTAGTGCGCGTGACAGAAGATAGCGAACTTATCGTATCTGTTGCTGTACCCGTTCAAAGGTTTAGAGCTGTGTTGGGTGCATTGCTTTTGTCAACGCAAGCTGGTGATATCGATAAAATTGTTCAGGCCGAGCGCGAAGCTATTTTCCGAGTATTTGGTGTTGCAGCTTTTGTGACAATCATTTTGTCACTTTTACTGGCCAGTACGATTGCCAATCCGCTTCGTCGATTATCTGCGGCTGCTGTGCGCGTGCGGCGCGGTGTAAAAGCACGTGAGGAAATTCCTGATTTTTCTGCAAGACAGGATGAGATTGGAAACCTGTCAATTGCGCTACGTGATATGACAAGTGCGCTGTATGATCGTATTGATGCGATTGAAAGTTTTGCAGCCGATGTAAGCCATGAGCTGAAGAACCCTTTGACCTCATTGCGTAGCGCTGTTGAAACGTTGCCGTTGGTTAAAAACACAGAATCACGTGATAAATTGCTGGGTGTCATCCAACATGATGTAAAGCGGTTGGATCGATTAATTAGCGATATCTCTGACGCCTCGCGTCTCGATGCTGAACTTGCGCGAGATGATGCACGAATTGTTGATATTGCTAAGCTGCTGAAAGATTTAGTTGAAATATCTTCACAAGTCAGCCGACGTAATAAAGATGTCAAAATTAGTCTTGATATTAAGGAAATTTCAAAAGACCAAAGTTATGAAGTTTTAGGCCATGATTTACGACTAGGCCAAGTTGTTACCAACCTGATTGAGAATGCGAGAAGTTTTGTAGCTGATAAAACGGGTCATATTCAAATTCAATTATCGCAAGACGAAGACACCTTAAGTATCAAGGTGCAAGATAATGGACCAGGTATTCAGATTGAAGACATCAATCGCGTTTTTGAACGTTTTTATACCGACAGACCAGAAGGTGAAGACTTTGGCCAAAATTCTGGTTTAGGTCTTTCCATCAGCCGTCAGATTATCGAAGCACATGGTGGCGAGATTAATGTTAAAAATGCTATTTCAGAAAAAGACGGTGCAATTACTGGCGCTTGCTTTGAAATCTGCCTGCCCCTCATAGAGTAGGGACTGATACAAAATACCCATTTGGCGAGACTTTTTGGCGCAGTGCATCATTAATTGGAGTTTTTCTCAATCTTCCGATCAAATTTTGCTTGAACTTGGCGCTTGCCTGTACATGATAGCAAAACTGCAAATCAGCTTCGAATGACGAAGTTATGACGGTATGGGGTCTACATGATCGGATTGGTGCTCGTCACCCATGGCAATTTAGCCGAAGAATTTAAAAATGCGCTTGAGCATGTGGTTGGACAGCAAGACGCTGTTGAAACCATTTGTATTGGTCCTGATGATGATATGGATCGGCGCCGTGAAGATATCGTCAAAGCGGTTAAAGATGCAGATCAAGGTAATGGCGTCATTATCCTAACCGATATGTTTGGCGGAACACCGTCAAACCTCTCCATTTCAGTTATGCAGAGCGGTCAAACTGAAGTTATTGCTGGTATTAATCTACCTATGCTGATCAAACTTGCCCGCGTGCGGGAAGACAATGACATGCAAAAATCTCTTCAAGAGGCGCAAGACGCTGGCAAAAAATACATCAATGTCGCCAGCAGCCTGTTAAGTGGAAAATAATCTATGACAATTCAAAGGACGTTTGAGATCACGAATAAGCGTGGGCTTCATGCACGTGCTTCGCATAAATTTGTTCAAACCGTTGAACAATTTGATGCAAAGGTCACTGTGAGCAAAGACGGTATGGATGTTGGTGGCGATGAGATTATGGAATTGCTTATGCTAGCTGCAAGTTGTGGCTGCTCGATACAAGTTACCGCCGAAGGTGGCCAAGCCAACGAAGTACTCGATGAACTTGAAAAATTGATCGCTGATAAATTCGGCGAAGGTGAATAGTACTATAAGGATATAAACATTTCTTTATATCTTTCTTGCTAGATACTCTCCAAAATGATAAACGAAGTGCAAAATCAATTAGTGTTGGTTTAATTCCCTGACCTCATTGGAGACATTTATGAGCGAATTTAATGATTATATCGTTGCCGATATCTCGCAGGCGCCGTTTGGCCGTACAGAAATAGATATCGCCGAAACTGAAATGCCTGGTCTAATGGCATCTCGCGAAGAATACGCAAAAAGCCAGCCGTTAAAAGGCGCTCGCATTTGTGGTTCATTGCATATGACAATTCAAACAGCTGTGTTGATTGAGACACTTGTTGAACTCGGCGCAGAAGTACGTTGGGTATCTTGTAACATTTTCTCAACGCAGGATCATGCTGCTGCTGCAATTGCTGCAGCTGGCATTCCGGTCTTTGCCATTAAAGGTGAAACATTGGAAGAATACTGGACTTACACAGACCGTATGTTCCAATGGACTGATGGTGAGCCTTGCAACATGATTTTGGACGATGGTGGCGATGCAACAATGTATATCTTGTTGGGCGCGCGCGCGGAAGCTGGTGAAGATGTGCTGTCAAACCCAGGTTCTGAAGAAGAAGAGGTTCTGTTTGCACAAATTAAAAAGCGTATGGAACAAAGTCCTGGTTTCTTTGCAAAACAACGCGATGCCATCAAAGGTGTAACTGAAGAAACAACCACTGGTGTGAACCGTCTATACCAATTGCAAAAAGCTGGTCAGTTGCCATTCCCTGCAATTAACGTGAACGATTCAGTCACAAAATCAAAATTCGACAACAAATATGGCTGTAAAGAGTCGCTCGTCGACGGTATCCGCCGTGCAACAGATGTTATGATGGCTGGTAAAGTTGCTGTTGTTTGCGGTTATGGTGATGTGGGCAAAGGATCCGCAGCTTCGCTCGCAGGTGCAGGCGCACGCGTTAAAGTGACAGAAGTTGATCCAATTTGTGCGCTTCAAGCAGCGATGGACGGTTTTGAAGTTGTTCAGCTTGAAGACGTTGTTTCAACAGCTGATATCTTCATTACAACAACAGGCAACAAAGACATCATTAAAGTCGACCATATGCGTGAAATGAAAGATATGGCCATCGTTGGTAATATCGGTCACTTTGATAATGAAATTGAAGTTGCTGAACTTAAAAACTTCAAATGGAACAATGTGAAGCCTCAGGTCGACATGATCGAGTTCCCTAAAGGCAACCGCATGATCCTTCTTTCAGAAGGTCGTCTGTTGAACTTGGGTAATGCGACAGGTCACCCATCATTTGTGATGTCTGCTTCATTTACCAACCAAGTCTTGGCGCAAATTGAGCTTTATACAAAAGGCGAAGAGTATCAAAACGAAGTTTATGTTCTACCTAAGAAACTTGATGAGCACGTTGCACGCCTGCATCTTGCCAAGCTAAATGCCAACTTGAGCGAGTTGAGCAAGGATCAAGCGGACTACATCGGTGTTTCAACTGAAGGTCCATTTAAGCCTGAACACTACAGATATTAATTTAATATCAATTATACACAACATATTGTGGCCGCGTCCTTGACTTTTGGGGTGCGGCTTATTTTTTGCCTTTTCCTCTTCACGCTGATTCTCAATAAGGGTATATTTTAAGAGATGATTCGATTTGCATTTTAGGGGATGGCAATGTCGGATCTGCGATGTCTTGTATAATGGCGGCGATAAGGATCAGGACATGACGAGTTTTATCTCGAAGGTCAGACATTTCAATCATCCAACGATGAGCCTGAAGACAGGGTTCACAAAGTATGCCGTTAAAAAAGCTAAAAACATCAAGCAAATATTCTTTGTAAAGTCGTTATTGCTCGCCAGCACCTCGCTCTCGATCGCGCAAACGGAGCAAATCACAACTGAAGGATTGGAGCCAGTTAAAGCAATCGGCTTGTCCGCTTCCTCGATGGATATCCTGTACTTTTCCATGATCATTGGCGCGATCTCTGCGACTATGATCTCAGCGGTTTGGTTAATCCGAGAACGAGCAAAAATAGAAAGCGAGAATAATAAACTTCGGGCCCAACTTCGCGAGGCACAGGCCGGTAAAAATCGCTATAGCGCGCTTATTTCAGATTCCAATCAACGTTTGATTGTTTGGGATGGCGAAAACGGACCGGCGGAAGCACTAGGTGGATTGCCAGACAGCGTGGCAGCGCCTGTCGATTTGGATGATTTTTTAAAGTTCGGCCAATGGCTCGATTTACAATGCGCCGATAAACTCACCAAGGCCTTGCAAAAATTGAAGTCCAACGCAGTACGTTTTGACGAGTTTGTTGAAACAGTTCGCGGCGATATGCTTGAAGTTCAGGGCCGTGTATCAGGTGGCAGTGCTTTTGTCAGGTTTGTTGCGCTTAATGATGTGCGAGAAGAACGCGCAGCGTTAAAGTCAGAGCGTGATCGTTTAGTGGGTGCTCTTGAGACATTCCAAAACTTGCTGGATATCATTGAAATGCCTGTTTGGATGCGTGGATCTGATGGGAAGCTTGTCTGGGTTAATGAAGCATTTGCCCATGCTACAGAGGCTAAAAACCGTCAGGACGCGATTGACCGAAATCTTGAATTACTTGGTATTCAAGCGCGGGAAAAAATCAAAGCGGAATCAACCCCGGAACGGCCATTTTATGACAAAGTCTCTACGGTTGTTCGCGGCGCGCGCAAATTTTTTGATGTTGCTGATACAAAAAGCGCAACTGGTTCTGCCGGTCTAGCAGTTGATGTGAGCGCGGAGGAAGCTATCCGCAGTGAGCTTGAAAGTACGCTTCAAAGTCACATCAGTGTTCTGAATTCATTATCAACACCAGTGGCTATTTTTGATAAAAACCAACAATTGCATTTTTATAATCAAGCCTTTCAACAATTGTGGGAGCTTGGAACTGATTTCTTAGCCTCAAAACCTGACAATAATGCGTTTTTCGAGCGTTTACGTGCGGATAGTAAATTACCAGATCAACCCGGTTGGCATGACTGGAAAGAAGAGATGTTGGCCGTTTATCGTACCGTTGAACCAAGCCAACACCTTTGGTATCTCGCCGATGGGCAAACCGTGCATGTGGTTGCCAATGCAAATGCTCAGGGCGGCGCGATTTGGGTCTTTGAAAATCTCACTGAAAAAGTTGATCTGGAAACACGCTATAATCGTTTGCAACAGGTACAGGGCCAGACAATTGATAATCTGGCTGAAGGTGTGTGCGTATTTGCCTCCGATGGAACACTTGCGCTTGTAAATCCTGCGTTTCGCGCGCTATGGGCCGTATCTGAAGAGGATGTGCCGCAAGGAACTCATATCAGAGCCGTGGCTCGAGCATGCGAGACATCATACGATAAGCCCGATGGCTGGCAACAATTTGCAGATATTATCACAAGCCTGGATGATACGCGACATAATCACGACGGTCGCCTGGAGCTTGATACTGGACTTATTCTTGATTTCGCGCTTGTGCCGTTAGCAGGCGGCTTAACCATGCTCACCTTTGTGAATATGTCCGACAGTGTCCGCGCGGAGCGTATGCTAACGGAGAAAAACGAAGCGCTGGTGAAAGCTGAATCATTGAAGAATGACTTCGTGCATCATGTGTCATATGAACTGCGCTCACCGCTGACCAATATTATGGGCTTTACTGATCTGGTGAGAACACCAGAAATTGGCACGCTTAACGAACGCCAATCAGAATATCTCGATCATATTGCTACTTCTTCATCTGTTTTACTTACCATTGTGAATGATATCTTAGATCTGGCGACGGTCGATGCGGGCGTGATGAAACTTGATGTCGATCAAGTTGAGATTTCAGAACTGTTCGCAGAAACATGCGAGCAAGTTGCTGATCGAATGAAAGAAAATTCACTTAACCTGAAGGTTGATCTATCCAAAGCACCAGAACACATAAAGGGTGATTATCAACGCCTTAAACAAATCCTGGTTAAGCTTTTAGGTAATGCGGCTAATGCATCACCAAAAGGTGCTGATATTCAGCTTGATTGCATGGTTGAGAAAGACAATGTCATTTTCCAGGTGAAAGATTTTGGTGCCGGTATTCCAAAAGATGAGATTGATAAGGTTTTTGCAAGATTTGAATCCAAAGGCAAAAATGGTCATCGCGGTGGTGCGGGATTAGGCCTTTCCATTGTAAAAAGCTTCGTGGGATTGCATCATGGCGATGTGAAGATCGATAGCGTCTTAGAAGAAGGCACAACGGTAACATGTGTGTTGCCCGTTGATTTTGAAAACCAAACAGAGGCTTCGCGCCGCGAAATTGGCTAAGGTAGGATCATTTTGACTACCAAAAATCAAACTATAACCATCAATCTTGACAATGAACGTGCAACAATACGATTTGCACAGGACCTCGCGCTAGCAATTTCAGTTGGCGATTGCATAACATTGTCCGGTGATTTGGGTGCGGGGAAAACAACACTTGCTCGTGCTATCTTAAGATCAGTGGCAAATGACGCCAATCTTGAAGTACCAAGCCCAACCTTCACACTGGTTCAAAATTACGAATTACGGTTCACAATGGGCCATTTTGACCTTTACCGAATTGGTGATCCGGAAGAGATTTTTGAGCTGGGTCTTGATGATGTCTTAGAACAAGGTGTTGCGCTCATTGAATGGCCGGAAATGGCAGATGGTCAACTCCCAAATGAGGTGATTGAGATAAAGCTGTCTGGCTTAGATGATGCGCGCACATTACAAATTTCAGGTCCTTTGCCTTTTATGGAGCGCCTTAAACGATCGATGACAATTCGTGGTTTTGTTAACGATGTGGACCTTGTTAACGCCGATCGGTTTTTTCTTTTGGGTGATGCATCAACACGCACATATGAGCGTTTAAAGAACGCGGGTTCGGATGATATGATCTTAATGAACTCGCCAAGACAGTCGGATGGTCCGATTATCAAAGATGGTAAGACCTATTCAGAGATTGCCCACCTTGCGGAAGATGTTGTTCCGTTTGTTGCAATTGCAAATTTGCTAAGCGGCTATGGGTTAACCAGCCCTAATATCTTACATGCATCCATTGAAGATGGGATACTAATTGTTGAAGATCTAGGTCATGAGAAGCCAATAGATAATCAGAATGTTCCGATACCGGAACGATATATCGCATCGGCTGAATTGCTCGCTTTTCTACATAATCAGCCTTTGCCAGATACAATTAAAATTGATGGTGGGTATACACATAACCTTTCAAATTATGATCACGACATCATGCAAATGGAGATTGAGTTATTACCAGATTGGTATTTGCCATTTAAGACGGGTCGCCCCACTGATAGTTCAGTCAAAAATGAGTTCATTGCGATTTGGCGCGCGCTTTTTGACCAGCTTCGCAATGCGGAACTATCACTGGTCTTGCGAGATTTTCATTCGCCAAACATAATTTGGCAATCAGATAAACAAGGAATCGAACGCGTTGGTTTGATTGATTTTCAAGACGCTCTAATTGGTCCTGCTGCCTATGATCTTGCTTCAATAGCGCAAGACGCACGAGTTTTGGTTTCCGAAGAATTAGAACAAGATATCCTTAAAAAGTATAGATCAATTCGGATTCAGAACGATAAGAATTTTGATGTTGAGGGTTTTAATGCCGCTTATGCCATTATCGCAACGCAGCGTGCCTCGAAGGTTATTGGGATCTTTGTGCGATTAAAAGAGCGTGACGGAAAAGCGCAATATCTGCAGCATATTCCTCGTATAGAAACCTATTTGCGACGACTTTGTCATTATCCAGTTCTCAAACCATTGCGAGATTGGCTAGAGAAGTACCAGGTCCTATAATCAAAGTATCGGCAACGAATCAGCAGGGCTATCCGACTTTGAAAACAGCGATTATATTGGCAGCAGGTCTTGGCACGCGCATGCGGCCATTGACGGAAACAATACCAAAACCTTTGGTTCGTGTTGGTGGTAAACCGCTTTTGCAATATTGTTTTGATAGTCTGGAAGCTGCTGACTTTGATAAAGCGGTGGTCAATGTCCACTATCTTCCCGATCAAATTTTGGATTATATTGATCAGGTTGAACAATCCTTCGAAATTCTTGTTTCCGATGAACGTGATGAATTGCTTGATTCCGGAGGCGGTATTGTCAAAGCATTGGATCAGATTGGTCATGCGCCATTTTTGCTGTTAAATGCCGACACGTTTTGGCTTGAAGATCAAACCCAAGACAAAAACAATGTTGCGCTGCTCTCAGAGGCCTTTGATCTCGATGAAATGGACATCTTGCTATTGGTTGTTCCCTTAGCGCGCACCACAGGTCACCACGGAACCAGTGATTTTAATATTGATGCAAACGGTCGGCTAGAACGGTTTCGGGGAACGACGCCTGAATCAGTTATTTATGCAGGTGCTGCCATCATCAACCCAGATATTTTCAAGCATATCTCAGAACGCAAATTTTCTATCAATCAATGCTTTGATGAAGCGATTGAAAAGGGCCGTTTATTTGGACATGTTATGGACGGGCATTGGATCACGGTTGGCACAGTAGATGCCATAGATGATGCAGAAAGATCGATGAAAGCTTTTGCGAGTGGGTGACATTAGCGCAATCCAAACGCGGGAAAACCCTAATCTGTTCACCATTCCGCCAGGTGTGCCTTTTCTTGAAACTTTTGCGCAAAGCCTCATGCGAGGTGAGTTGCTGCCTGATTTTATATATGAAGCTGATCAACCCCACAAATTAGCGCAATGTCGAATTTATGTGCCAACGCGGAGAGCTGCGCGCGCTTTAAGGTCAGAATTTGCCGACCAGATAGGGCACCAATCTGTCATATTGCCCGATATTCGAGCGCTTGGTGAGGTTGATGATGATCTCGGCTTCTTTGATAGTGCATCTGCCGCCGATTTGTCGCAGGATGATCCTATCTCACAGGTCCAAGCCATGCTTATTCTTGGTGATCTTATTCTTGCCTGGAAGAAAGCGCTACCAAAAGCATTTAGTGAACAATTGCAGTCTGTGCCATTGGTTGCACCTGCAAACCCTTCGGATGCTTTATGGCTAGCGGCGGAATTATTATCGTTGTTAGAATCCTCCGAAAGTGAAGAGATTGATCTTGGCAAAATAGACGGGATAAATCAGCAAGAGCACGCTGAGTGGTGGCAATTGACACTCGAATTTTTAAAGATTGTTCGCCAGTACTGGCCTGAGCGTTTAAAAGAACTTAGACGGCAAAGTAATGCGCGACATCAAGTTCAATTGTTAGATCGACAGACGAAAGATTTGATCGACAATGGTCATGATGGTCCAGTGATTGTTGCCGGATCCACGGGTTCTTTGCCTGCAACAGCGCGATTAATCAAAGCTGTTTCAATGCTCAGGCAGGGTGCTGTAGTGTTGCCTGGTTTAGACCAAGCCATGCGCTTACAAGATTGGTCTTATATTTTTCATTATGCGGATGATCAAAAGAAGTTTGCACCTTCGGATCAACTTACCGCAGTTGTGACCCAGGGGCATCCGCAATTTGGCTTGGCAAGATTGTTATTTCGCATTGGGCTAGGTGTTTCTGACATTTATCAAATACCACATTTGGGATCGCATAGCAGTAAGCTTCAACATCGAAGCAAAATAATAACTAGATCAATGTTGCCTTCGGCAATGACGACGAATTGGGCAGATAATACGCACATAAATCGCGAGCAAGAGATATCAGCATTTGAAAATGTCAGCTTGCTAGAAGCAGGAAATGACCGTGAGGAAGCTGCTGCTATAGCTGTGGCAATGCGGTTGGCCTTACAAGGATCGACAAAGACGAACAAGCGAGATGTGGCGCTGGTCACTCCGGACAGAAATTTGGCACTCAAAGTTTCAATCGAGTTGCAAAAATTCGGCATCAACGCCGATGATTCAGGTGGCGTTTCTCTTGCACGATCACAAATCGGCACTTTGTTAATGCTCATGTTAGATGCAGCTCTGGGTATTCCTGATCATGCCGTGCTTGCATCTTTTTTAAAGCATCCGTTTGCCTGTTTTGGATTAAAAGACTCTCAACGTGTGGAGGCGATTTCGGTAATTGAGCGTGTGATTTTGCGGGGCGCAGCGCGTAGTTTTCGCCCACATGAAATTTCAGATGCATTAAATAGCTACATGGCCGGTTTAGATCAGCAGGTCCACACTCCGATTTGGCGTCAAAATATAGATGAAATTGATATCAAAACAGCAAAGTTATTTGCCGACAAATTAAATAATGGATTTGCCGAATTCTATACAATGCAAGATGGTCAAACGATTGAATTTAATACACTTTTATCTGTTTCAGACTGGACGAAGAAAACAATCAAACTGCTTGAATCAGTCACGTTGTCATCAGACGAAAATTATCTGATTTGGGATAGTGAAGCGGGTAAAAAACTTGTGTCCCTTTTGGAAGAAATTGTTTCCTGTCCGACGGAAATGCAGGTAACGGGACAAGAATGGTTACAAATGCTGGAGCCATTACTAAGTGGGCAAGTGGTGAAGCCAAAAACAGGGAGCCACCCGCAAGTTATGATCTGGGGAGCTCTTGAAGCACGATTACAGGATGTTGATACAATTATCCTTGCAGGATTGAATGAGGGGAACTGGCCCAGCACGTCTTCTAATGAGCCGTTTTTATCAAGATCGATGAAGTCGGAAATTGGACTTGAGCCGCCCGAACGACGTATTGGTTTGGCGGCGCACGATTTTCAGATGGGTATGGGCGCAAAAAATGTTGTTCTCAGTCGATCCAAAAAGTCCAATGGCGCGCCGACGGTTGCGTCTCGTTGGGTGCAAAGATTATGTGCGGTCTTAGATGATGAAACTGTCAACGCCATCCAATCGCGGGGCAATGATCTGATATCATTTTCAAATGCACACATTAAAGGTACTGCAGGTCAGATTGCAAAACGGCCCGACCCTAAACCTCCATCTTTATCGCAACCCAAAAGCTATTCTTTCAGTGAAATATCGACATTGCGTCGTGATCCCTATGCGGTTTATGCCAAGCGCATTTTAAAATTACAGCCATTTGAAAGTTTTTCAAATGAAGCAGATCTGCGCATGCGGGGTACAATTTTCCATGCAGTTTTGGAAGATTTCTCGCGTTTGATATCAAATCAAACTTCGGATCAATTAGAGCAGAGTTTAACCGAAATATTAGATCGTCATTTTTCTAATAGTGGATTACCGGCCGAAATTTCTATTTTATGGAAAGATCGTTTCTCACGCTTAATTAAACCGCTTGTCGTCTGGGAGCTTAACCGGGGTGAAAATCTGGTCTCACGAAATATCGAAGCTTCAGCAAGATGTCGCCTGCCGGGTGAAACTGAATTTATGTTAACTGGGCGAGCAGATCGCATTGATGTGTCCAAAGATGGAACTGTCGATATTATAGATTTTAAAACCGGCCTAAGTCCCTCAGCAAAGGAAGCGCGGAGTTTATTAGATCCTCAACTGCCGTTGGAGGCTTATGCTCTGATGAAGTCGGGCTTTAAGACAATCAATGCCAATTCTGTAAGAAGCTTAAAATATGTTCGATTAAAACCGGCTGACGAGCTTATTGTAGATCAAGTAGAAGCGCGGCCGACACGAAAAGAACCAGAACCACTAACGGCAGAACAACTGGGCCAAAAGGCGGCGGATGAATTATCGTTGTTGCTGCAAGAGCTTTACGACAACAAAATTGGCTTTAAGTCGCGAACAATCCCTAAAATGGATCGAGATTACACAGGAGATTATAACCATCTAGCACGCGTATCAGAATGGTCTGTGGTTGATGTTTCAAGTGATGATGGTGAACATGGTTGAGCAATCCCAAGCCACTAAATTAATCGGCGAAACAACCAGTAAACAGATGCGGGCAGCAACACCAGGCATCTCGGCTTGGGTATCTGCAAATGCCGGTTCAGGTAAGACACATGTTCTATCGCAGCGCGTCGTGCGGTTATTGCTTAATGGTACGCCACCATCGGCAATTTTGTGTTTAACTTATACAAAAGCAGCCGCAGCTGAGATGTCGCTACGTATCTTTGATATTCTGGCAAATTGGTCACAGATGACCGATGACGTGCTGCATGAAGAAATTTCTAAAATAGAAGACAAGGGCGCAAACCTTAAAAAAATCGCTTTTGCCAGAACATTGTTTGCTTCTGCACTTGAAACACCAGGCGGCTTAAAAATCCAAACCATTCACGCGTTTTGTGAATCATTGCTGCATCGGTTTCCGCTTGAGGCAAATGTCGCTGGTCATTTTCAGGTTTTAGATGATGCCGCAGCAGAAGATTTGCAAAATGAAGCACGTAGCATTTTGCTCAACAAAGCTGCCAAAGAGCCAACAAGTTCGGTGGCACTTGCTGTTGATCAGGTACTCGAACAAGGTGGTGAAACCGCTTTGGATGATTTAATCGGCAAATTCATATCCATGCGTCATGCATTGTCCGATTTTATCGCATTCTCTCATGCAAAACATGATCTGAGATCAGAAATTGCCGGTCGGCTTGACATTAATGCAACAGATCAAGATCCATATGGCGATTTTTGGCCATTGCCATCCATGCCGGATGATCAGATCGAGGCTTATTACAGCGCAGCCCTAGATGGGAAGAACAAATCTCCTAAGGACTTTGCTACCTGTTTGATGGAATGTAAAAAAGCATTATCAAGTGAGCGAAAATTTGAAATTCTGTGTGGTGGGTTTTTAACACAAGCCGGCAAACCCAAAAGCTTAAAATATGCGGTTTCGAAAGATATTGCGATTATGCTTCCCGACATGGCCGAGCGCCTGGAAGCTCTTAATGAGCATATTGCCGCCCAGATTGATTATCTTAAGCGAAGACTTTGTCTTAAAGTTACAGAGCAAGCGCTCATTCTTGCTGAGCAATATATTCAAACCTATGAAGGTTTAAAGCGCCGTAAGGCCATGCTGGATTATGAAGATCTCATTGTAAAAACTGAGCAGCTTCTATCAAATAATGGCGCAGGACCGTGGGTGCACTACAAATTAGATCGAGGCATCGATCATATATTGGTTGATGAAGCTCAGGATACAAGCCCTGTGCAATGGGCCGTAATCCAATCCTTAGCCGACGAATTTTATGCTGGCGCCTCAGCCCGCGATCTAAACCGATCAATGTTTGCGGTGGGAGATGAGAAGCAGTCCATCTATTCGTTTCAAGGGGCACGTCCGGAACGATTTGATCAAGAACGGAGACAGACCCAAAAGCGTGCGAAGAGCGCAGAAAAAGCATTTGAATCCATATCATTGCGCGTGTCATTCCGATCGACAGCTGAGGTTTTGGATCTCGTTGATCTGGTATTTGCAGATTACGATGCCAAACGAGGCCTCACCTATTCCGAAGATGATGTCTTGCATGAAACTGTTCGTCAAAATGCACCGGGTCAAGTTGAGTTGTGGCCGGTCTTAGCAAAAGAGCCAAGCCAGGAAATGGATAGCTGGCTAGAGCCCTTTGATGCTGTTGCTGAGCGTGATCCCATAAATATCTTATCCCAGCAAATTACATCTGTTCTTGATAGTTGGATTGGTAAAGAAGATGTGCTTGATCATAAAACGAGAGCATTTCGGAAAATACGTGCGGGCGACATCTTAGTTCTGGTTCGTAAGCGTGATGCATTTGTCCCGACATTAATGCGCACGATAAAATCAACAACAAGCATTGCAGTTGCTGGAGCTGACCGATTAAAACTAACCGATCATATCGCTGTTCAAGACCTTATGGCTTTGGGTCGTGTTGTTTTGCAGTTAGAGGATGATTTGTCGCTGGCATCACTATTAAAAAGCGCGTTCTTTAATGTGAATGAAGAACAGTTATTTGAATTATGCGCGCAGCGATCAAAAGACTTATCTGTTTGGTCGCAACTCAAAATCGAGAGTGAGACGAGCAATTTTTGGATGGAAATACATAACCGGATTGCCAAGTTCCAAGACCTTTCGCAGCAAACCTCGGTTCATGGTTTTTACAGCCAAGTGCTGGAAGTCATGGGAATGCGTGAGCATTTCTTGTTAAGGCTGGGACATGAAGTCATTGACGTATTGGATGAGTTTTTGGCGCTGGCGCTCGATCATGATCAAAACGGCATCTCAAGCCTTCAAATATTTCTTGATCAACTAGAAAACACCGAGCCTGAGATTAAACGTGAGCAGGAACAAAGTCTCGATGCTGTGCGGATAATGACGGTTCATGCATCAAAAGGTTTAGAAGCGCCGATTGTGTTTTTAGTTGATCCTGGAAGTGCTGCGTTTCATTCATCCCATATGCCATCGATTAGGTTGTTGGATCCGCCGGATCATCTCTCAGATAGTCCTAAATGTCCGCTTTGGGTGCCAGGCTCTGCGGTGGAGAATTCTAAAACGGATGAAATTAAGCAAGCCGCTGAATATATGGCTGAGGAAGAATATCGGCGTTTGTTATATGTAGGTTTGACCCGCGCCGCGGACCGGTTAGTCGTATGCGGTTATCGAGGAACACGCGAACCTTCCAAACCAACTTGGCACATGCTGGTCGAAGGTGGTTTTGATCGTGCCGAACCGGAAATGAAACGGGATATTACCTACGATATGGGCGGTATTTCATGGAATATTCAGCGATTTAGCCGTAACCTGCCCATAGATAATATATCTGCTGAAGATGAAAAGATCGCCGTCGCTGATGGTGTTAAAAAACGTCCAGATAGTTTGGATCACCCAATTGAAAAGGTGGAAGATTTGCCACGACCTTTGGTGCCATCTGGCGCATCTGTTTTAATTAATGGTGATGAAAGTGCACATTTTATAGCTTCTCCATTTGCAAAGGATGCGGGTGGAAATATTGATGCGATCGAATATGGCAAATCTATTCATCGGTTACTGCAAGTCTTACCGACATTGCCATACGAGCGTTGGCATGAGAGTGCCGATAATTATCTTAAAAATAGATTGCCACATAGTTCCAGCGATATTCGCACTGAGATGATCAACAGCGTCATAAATGTTATGACTGATGATAAATTTGCCCCAATTTTTACAACACAAAGCGCTTCTGAGTTTTCCATTATGGGAAGTTTGATGGTCAAAGATGAAGAGCGAATTGTCTCCGGGCGTATTGATCGACTTGTCGTGCAGGATGATCGACTTTTGATCGTAGATTATAAAACCAACTATATAGCCCCTTCTGGAATTGCAGAAATTTCGCCATCATATATTGCGCAATTAGCAATTTATCGAGCTGTTCTTCAGCCATTATATCCAGATAAGGTAATTGAAGCTGGATTATTATATACTCGGGCACCCAAAATTATTGAGGTTCCAGCGCATATGTTAGACAAAGCAATGCAAGAATTAAGTTCAAAATAAAGTGAGCCACTTGAAACGAGAACTAGAATAGATCACATATAGACCACGAAATAAGTTTAAAGGAGCGCCAAATGGCTACCGTGACAGTCACGAATGACAATTTTCAGTCAGAAGTATTAGAATCAACAACACCTGTTGTTGTAGATTTTTGGGCAGAATGGTGTGGCCCATGTAAAATGATCGCACCTAGCTTGGAAGAAATCTCCAATGAAATGGGCGATAAAGTCAAAATCGCTAAACTGAATATCGATGAGAACCCAGACCTTGCTGCGCAGTTTGGTGTTCGTTCAATTCCAACTTTGGCAATGTTCAAAGGTGGTGAAGTGTCAGACATCAAAGTTGGCGCATTGCCAAAAACTGGTTTGTCATCATGGATTGGCGAAGCCATCTAAACCACTTTTTATAGATCTTGATAAAACCCGCGATGAGAATTGCGGGTTTTTTGTGCCTATTGCGGCGGTGTTCCGTTTTGCGCCAACGTATCGCCAACAAGATAGAGTGAGCCGCAGATCAAAATACGCGGTGGCTTGTCATGATCTGTTGCGTGATAAAGTTCAGCCACAGTTTTTAGCGCGCTAACCAAATCCACATCAGCCCGCGCCTTTAAGCCTGATTCATTCGCGATCTCAGCCAATTTAGCTGCTGGAATACCGGCATCTGACGTTACAACATCAATTGTGATGAGATGTTCGATATGACCAGAAAATTTTTCAAAAAAGTCATGTGGTTCTTTGGTATTGAGCATCGCAGAAATGAGATATAGCGGTCGCGTATCCATCTGTTCAATCGAATTAACAATGATATTCGCAGCATCGGGATTATGCCCGCCATCTATATAGATCTCTGCATCCAAACCTGAGATCATATCTACCAAGTTACCTTTCGGTAATGGCTGCATACGACCGGGCCAGTAAACGCTTTTCATCGCAGTTTCCGCGGAAGACTGCGTGACAGTAAACCCAGCATCCTTAACCGCGCGGATTGCTGTTGCCGCGTTTGCATATTGATGTTGCCCAATAAGATTAGGTTTCGGTAGGTCCATTAATCCAGCGTCATCTTGATAGACAAAGCGGCCATGTTCTTCAAATCCGGCAAAGTCCTGACCAAATACGGAATAAGCGCTGCGGTTCTTCTCAGCTTGGGCGATGATAACATCTAAAGCATCGTCAAAAGGCTGTGCACTTATCACAGTTGGACAACCTTGCTTAATGATGCCGGCTTTTTCAAATGCGATTTTTGCTGGCGTGTCGCCGAGCAACATTTGGTGATCAAGTGATACGGGCATAATAACACTCGCCGCAGGTGAAGTAATCACATTGGTCGCATCAAAACGTCCACCCAGACCAACTTCAATGATGGCAACATCAGCTTCATGCTCTGAAAACAACAAGAACATAACGACCGATAAAATTTCAAAAACTGTAATTGCCGCGCCGTCATTAGCTTCGGCAACGCGTGCAATCGCATTGGCTAGCACATGATCTTCAACGAGCCTGCCGCCATCCTCATGGGCTAACCTAAAACGCTCATGCCAGGATACGAGATGAGGGGATGTATGAACGTGGACTTTATAACCTTCAGCCTCCAAAAGCGCGCGTGCAAAAGCGGTAAAGGACCCTTTGCCGTTGGTGCCTGCTACATGCAGCACAGGCGGCAATTTGTCTTGCGGGTTATCAAGTTTTGCTAAAAGCCCGGTAATTCGATCTAATGACAGATCATACCCTTTCGGGTGCAAGGACATCAGCTGATCAATAAGTTGATCAGCTGTCATAAGATTATGATTGTTCATAATTTATGCCTTGGCGTCTTCACCCGCATTTTCAGAAACCTCGGTAGTCGCCTGATCACCATCTGTCACCACAGCTTCATCCGCAACTGTTTCAGCTGACACAGCGTCTTCGCTTTCATCTGGTAATGCAAGAAACTCTTCAGGCTTTGCGGGCTCTTTAGCCAACATACGTAGAATACGAGCGAGTGTTTTTGGCAATTCATGACGATGAACAACCATATCCACCATGCCATGCTCAACTAAATATTCAGCGGTTTGGAAACCTTCAGGCAATTTCTCACGGATCGTTTGCTCAATCACACGTTTGCCGGCAAATCCAATTTCAGCACCTGGTTCCGCAATGTGGATATCACCAAGCATCGCATAAGATGCTGATACACCACCTGTTGTTGGGTTGGTAAGCACCACGATATAAGGAAGACCAGCTTCTTTGAGCATTTCAACCGCAACCGTTGTGCGCGGGAGCTGCATTAAGGACAAAATACCTTCCTGCATGCGTGCACCACCTGAAGCCGGGAACATCACCAAGGGGCATTTTTCTGCGATGGCGCGTTCAAAAGCCTGAATAATGGCTTCGCCCGCAGCAATACCAAGTGACCCGCCCATGAAATTAAAATCATGTACACATGCAACAAGTTTAACACCATCGACGTGGCCTAAACCTGAAACAATAGTATCCTCAAGATCAGTTCGAGCACGATAATCGCGCAAACGATCGGTGTATTTCTTTGAGTCTCTGAACTTAAGTGGATCTTGGACAACTGTTACGTCGGCTAATTGTTCGTAACCATCATCAAATAAATGGGCCAAACGCTCTTTGGCCTTCATTTTCATGTGGTATTCAGACCCTGGAACAACAAAGTGGTTCTCTTCAAGGTCTTTGTGAAAAACCATTTCGCCAGTCGTAGGACATTTGATCCAGAGATTTTCAGGTACATCACGACGACCCAACATAGAGCTGATTTTTGGTCGGACGTAGTTTGTAATCCAGTTCACGCTTAATTCTCCAATTTCGTCTCGTTTAATTGGTGTTTTTATGAGACTTTTTCAATACGTGCGTTTGCAACACCCTGTGCAAGCTCTTTAATCAGCGTTGAAACATTTGTCACTGTATCAGCTGTTGCCGCACCATTTTCATCCAATGAATCTGCTATCTGGCTGACAATCGCAGAACCAACGACGACACCGTCAGCGTCCGCACCAATCACTTGTGCTTGTTCTGCAGTTTTCACACCAAAGCCGACACAAATTGGCAATTCGGTATGCGATTTAATGCGTTTCACCGCATCGGTCACATTTGCCGTTTCAGTAAGTGATGATCCGGTAATACCGTTCATCGACACATAATAAACAAAACCTGATGTGTTGTTGAGCACAGTTGGCAATCGTTTATCGTCTGTTGTTGGCGTTGCAAGGCGAATGAAATTGATGCCTTTGTCTAGCGCTGGAATGCACAATTCATCATCCATTTCTGGCGGCAGATCAACAACGATCAAGCCATCAATGCCAGCATCAAGCGCGGCATCTAAAAACCTGTCGACGCCATAAATATAGATAGGATTATAATAACCCATCAAAACAATCGGCGTATCTTGATCGTCCTTGCGAAATTCCTTGGCAATATCCAAAGTCTTCTGCAAAGTTTGACCACCTTTTAGCGATCTGCGCGCAGCCATCTGAATAGCTGGACCATCGGCCATTGGATCTGAAAATGGCATGCCGAGTTCGATAACATCTGCACCTGATTGCGCAAGCGCCTTCATAATGCCAACAGAGCTGTCAAAATCAGGATCGCCACCCATGAAATATGTCACAAGTGCAGGGCGGTTTTGCGCTTTTAAATCCGCAAAGCGTTTATCCATACGTGCTGTCATTTTTATAGCTCCACACCCAAATGCTTACCCACGGTGAAGACGTCTTTATCGCCGCGTCCACATAGGTTCATCACGATGATTTTGTCTTTATCCATTTTTGGTGCGCGTTTCATCACTTCCGCCAAAGCATGGCTTGGCTCAAGTGCCGGAATGATACCTTCAATACGTGTGAGAAGCTGGAATGCTTCCAAGGCTTCATGGTCCATGATTGGCACATATTCAACACGACCGGTATCTTTAAGCCATGAATGTTCAGGGCCAATACCCGGATAATCAAGACCGGCAGAGATCGAGTGACCTTCTTCAATCTGGCCATCATTATCTTGCAGCAGATATGTTCTGTTGCCGTGAAGGACCCCAGGGTTACCTGCAGTTAGTGATGCACAATGCTCGTCTGTATCAAGACCCTTACCACCAGCTTCAACGCCAACGATTTCGATATCTTTGTCATCAAGGAATGGGTGGAAGAGACCAATCGCGTTCGAACCGCCACCGACGGCTGCAACAAGCATGTCGGGCACACGACCTTCAAGTGCGATCATTTGTTCGCGTGTTTCCTGACCAATCACAGATTGGAAGTCACGCACCATTTCTGGATAAGGATGCGGGCCTGCGGCGGTACCAATGATATAATAAGTATCTTCAACATTGGTCACCCAATCGCGCAAGGCTTCGTTCATCGCGTCCTTGAGCGTGCCATTACCGGCAGTGACCGGAATAACTTCTGCGCCCAATAGTTTCATACGAAATACATTTGGTGCCTGACGTTCAACATCGGTTGCACCCATGTAAACAACGCAAGGCAAACCAAAACGCGCTGCAACGGTTGCTGATGCTACACCGTGCTGCCCAGCACCAGTTTCAGCGATAATGCGTTTTTTACCCATACGCTTGGCGAGCAAAATCTGCCCAAGGCAGTTATTGATCTTGTGAGAACCAGTGTGATTGAGCTCATCGCGTTTGAAATAGATTTTCGCGCCACCAAGTTCTTCGGTTAACCGTTCAGCAAAATAGAGTGGGCTCGGACGCCCAGTATAATGTGTATTCAGCGCTTCCAACTCTTGTTTAAAAGACGCATCCGTTTTTGCAAAATCCCAATGCTCTTGCAAATCCAGAATAAGTGGCATGAGTGTTTCAGCGACAAAGCGCCCACCATAAATGCCAAAGCGCCCATCTTCGTCAGGGCCTTCCCTGAGTGAGTTAGGTAATGATTGTTGGTTCACGCGTTTCTCCTAGGATCCAAATTACGAACATGATTTGATAGCGTCAAAAAAGCCATCCATCAATTTTTTATCTTTTACGCCCGGTTTTATTTCTATCCCCGAAGAGACATCCATTCCAATTGCATGTGTGTTGCTTATTCCTTCACACACATTTTGAGCATTTAGCCCACCTGATAACATATATTCAACACTTTCATCTAAGCTTTCTAATAAGCTCCAATCGAAGGAAACACCATTGCCTCCAGGTAGCTCGGAACCTTTCGGTGCTTTGGCGTCAAATAATAAACGATCGGCGACACCGATATAAGCTTTGATCTTTTCCAGATCATCCGCATCGCGAATAGAAAATGCCTTCATGACAGGTAGGTTATATCGTGCCTTGACCTCTCGAACGCGCGCAGGTGTTTCAGAACCATGCAGTTGCATTATGTCAGGTTTAAGAACATTATTGATTTCATCTAGATCTTCATCACTTGCATTAACACTAACGGCAACGATTTGGGATTTTCCACGCGCTGGAGCAGCTGCTTGTGCTGCCTCTTGTGGCGATACATGCCGCGGGCTTTTCTCAAAGAAAATAAAACCAATCTGATGTGCACCATTCTGTGTAGAATGGGCCACCATATCAGCTGTTTTCAAGCCGCAAGTTTTGATCAACATAGTCATAGTTTCGCAAGTGCCATGAATTTAGCTCAGAGTCGAGAGTTTTGATGAAATTGCGGCAATTAGCTCGCATTATCACGCCGCATTTTGTCAGTTAAAATCGATTGCGTGCAATAAGCTGCCATTTTTCTTGAGCCACTTTTTACCTTCATGCATATGTGGGCACAAACTTTCGCATAATTGCCAAAATTGCGGTTCGTGGTTCATCTCAACCAAATGCGATACTTCATGGGCTGTCAGATAGTCCAAAACATAAGAGGGCGCCATGATGATGCGCCAGGAATAGGACAATTTACCATCTGATGAACAGGAACCCCAACGGCTGCGTGTATCGCGCAATGTGATGGATTTGTAAGGTTTTCCAAGTTTCTCTGCGTGATAGCTTGAGAACTTTTCTAAGTCTTGTCGCGCTTCCTTCTTCAAGAAATCAGAAATTCGTCTCCGTAAATGTTCCTCACCGCCAGAAACTCGCAGGATATGCCTATCATCTACGCTTACGGTTTCAGTTATACCGCGAATTTCACCGGTACGCTCGATAATGTGATCAATTCCGCGAATGGGAATGGTATCTCCCTCGCTAAGACCACTTTCCTTCGGGAATTTGGCAAGCTTCGTTAGGATCCAGCCGTGATATTTGTCGAGAAATTCAGAAATTTCATTTTCGTCCAAATGTGGCGGAACAGTTAAACTTAGGCCGCGACCACCTGGATCGATACGAAGCGTAATACGTTTCGCGCGTTTGTTGGGTTTTATTTTCAACGGCAAGACACGATCACCCACTTCCAGCATTCGACTGGTTGCTAATGGTGCTGGTCTCTTTTTTGCAAATGAAAACATATTGTTATTTTATCTGATTCGCTTTTGTTTCGAAAAATACTTTCACGCATGAAAAAACGGCGCTGTGAAGCGCCGTTAAAGGACATTACTTAATAAAACTACTTGGTAGTCTTCGGAACCGAACTTTTCTTCTTCGATTTCTCTTCAGACTGCTTGCGGCTTTTCATAAAGGCATCAAACTCTTCGCGGTCACGAGCGCGGCGCAAGTCTCGCATATGTGCATCAAATTCTTCACGCATGGCATCTAGTTTACGACGTTCTTCATCTAGGCGGTCAAGCTCCTGCTCACGCCATTCATCAAAGGCAACATTGCCTGAGCGACAATGCGCACCCGAACGACCATAGTAATTATTGGTTGAACGGCGACAAGATTTGAAAAAACCATCAGTTGCGTGATTAACCTCGGTTTTAAATTCGTTTAGCCGATCGCCCCACAAAATATAAGCAAGCATTGCAAGACCCAATGGCCAAAAGACCATAAAGCCCAACACCATTAACGCAATCGTTGCAGGCGTCCATGCAGGTCGAATTAAGGCAGACTGTGTCATTTCTTGGTAATCCTCATCAGCTTTAGAGCACAAATATTGTTCTCTTACTGCAAAAGATGTGGTGAGAATTTTATGTTATTTCAAGATAAATTGAACAAAATTTCAGTGATTTTAATCAGTTTCACACTGAAAAAGATCAGAAATCGAACGAAATTCAGTTACTTAGGCAAAAATCATGAAATCCAAGAAATTTGAAGCTTAAGCGCTTTTCTTATCCAAATTACCGATGAAATCCAAAATCATTGGAGCAATTTCTGCGCGGAATCTTGAGCCGTTAAACACACCATAATGACCAACATTAGGTTGCACATAATGTTTGCGTTTGGCCTTTGGAATATTAGGGCAAATTTTCTGAGCAGCCTCTGTTTGGCCAACCCCAGAAATATCATCGTTTTCACCTTCAACCGTCAAAAGCGCGCATGTTTTGATCGCTGATGTATCAATCAATTCACCGCGATGCATCATCTCGCCTTTCGGGAGCGAATGTTTGATGAATACGGTTTCAACCGTTTGAAGATAAAACTCTTCCGTTAAATCCATCACCGCAAGATATTCATCATAAAAGTCACGATGTTTTTCCGCCGTTTCACCGTCGCCTTTGACAAGGTTGAGGAAAAAACCTTGCTGCGCTTCCATGTGCTTGTCGAGGTTCATAGACATAAAACCTGATAATTGCAGGAAGCCAGGATAAACACGGCGTCCGACACCTTTCAGCGGCCAAGGCACAGTCATGATCACGTTATCTTTGAACCAAGATAGTGGTTTTGATTCAGCCAGTTCATTTACCGCAGTTGGATTTACGCGTGTATCAATTGGTCCGCCCATCAATGTCATGGAACGCGGGATGTTTTTTTCTTTTCTGCTTTCCATCAATGAAATTGCTGCAAGAACAGGAACAGACGGCTGGCAAACAGCCATCACATGTGTATCAGGACCTAAGGTGTTGAACATATCAATGAGATAATCAACGTAATCATCAAGATCAAAAGTACCGCTTGATTGGGGGACAATACGCGCATCGGTCCAGTCGGTGATGTAAATCTCGGCATTTGGCAATAAAGTTTCAACAGTGCCGCGTAGCAAAGTGGCATAGTGACCAGACATCGGCGCGACAATCAAAATTTTTGATTGTGCTTTATGATTTTTCGGAAGATCCCGTTTGAAATGAATAAGATCACAAAATGGCTTAGACCAGACGACATTTTCCTCAACAGCAACCGCGCCGGATTCTAATTCGGTGGTTTCAATACCAAAATCAGGCTTGCCGTAGCGGCGTGTAGAACGTTCGAAAACTTCAAAGCCTGCATTCATGGCGCGGCCCATAGGCGTGTTTGATAGTGGATTGGCAGGATTTACGTATGTAAAACGCATGGCGTCGGCAAATGCGCGAACCGGTGCAATCGCTGCATGGTTCATCTCATAAAGTTTATAGTACATATACTTACCGCCTATCCTTGAAACTGAACTAAATTCGGCCCTCGTAAACGGACGCAAACTACCACGCTGATTTTGCATTGCAACATGTGTGCCATTATTTTTGCATCTATTGTCATTAAATAAGTTAATACTGGTGCGAAAATGACCAATATTGTGGATTATTGAGACAATATTTAATTTAAATTGAGAACAACTCGCTATTTTTTAAAATAGTAAGACTTCCTCTTGATTTTTTTCTAAAATATATCGATATGCACTCTGGAATTCCTAATTAAGTAATGAGAGTGAGATTTCTGCGATATGAGCCAGGAAAAACCCGACGAGAATCTAGACCAAAAAGACGTAGATAATGATCTGAATGATATTCTCGACGCACTGAACAACGCTGAAGACAAGGTTGCTGACATCCCAGTCGATTATGACGTGGGTGAAATTGATGATCAGCCAAGCGATCACGAAGTGCTTGAAAAGCTCCTAATTGAAAACGAAACATTAAAAGAAGATGTTTTGCGTGTTGCTGCTGATATGCAAAATTTGCGCAAGCGTACGCAACGCGAGATCGCCGATGCGAAAACATTTTCTGTTTCTAACTTTGCGCGTGATATGTTGGGTGTGTCAGACAATTTACGCCGCACAATTGATGCTGCTCCCAAACAGGAAGATGGCAGTGTCGATGAAAATCTTAAAACCTTGTTAGAAGGCGTTGAGATGACCGAGCGCTCAATGTTGTCTGCCATGGAACGTCACGGTGTTAAAAAGCTTGATGTATTGCAAAAGAAATTTGATCCTAATTTTCATCAAGCGATGTTTGAAGTTCCAGACAAGGAAACACCAAACAACACAGTTGTTCAGGTTGTACAGGATGGATACATCATTGGATCGCGAGTTTTGCGTCCAGCCATGGTCGGTGTAGCAAAAGGCGGTCCAAAGATCGTTGAAGCAGAGCAAAACTCTGACGAAGAATAAACGATTAGAATTTTTATGAAAAAAAGCCGGGCATGCCCGGCTTTTTTAATTGGTGATTGAAGCTCTAGATTTAGCTGATAAGGCCTGCTTCTTTCGCAAGGTCAGCAACAGAGACCTGCAAACGTGGACCGAGTTGCTGGATAATTTTGCCGGCTACAAAATTGCCAAGCTGTGCGCAAGATTTAAGGTCTTTGCCTTGTGTATAGCCGTATAAGAAACCAGCGGCATATAAATCACCTGCGCCTGATGTATCGACGATATTGTCCACTTTATCAATCGCAACCTCGATCATCTCACCGCCTGAGACAACAACAGAACCTTTTGATCCACGGGTGACGGTTGCAAGTTTGCAGTCTTCGCCAAGCTGTTTGATCGCCTCATCAAAATTATCAGTTTGATATAATGATTTTGCTTCATCTTCATTGGCAAAAATCATGTCGACAGTACCAGTTCTTAAAAGCTCCAAAAATTCACTGCGATAACGATCAACACAGAATGAATCAGACAAAGACCCAGCAACAATGCGGCCATTTTCATGGGCGATTTTAGCGGCTAGCTGGATCGCATCTTTTGCACGTGGTGGATCCCATAAATAACCTTCAAAATATGTCACTTTGGAATCAGCAACAATTTTCTCGTCGATATCTTCAGGTCCAATTTCAACACAAGCACCCAAATATGTGTTCATCGAACGCTCGGCATCAGGCGTTACAAAAACCATGGAACGGGCTGTTGGTGGATCACCATCAAGCGGTGTGCTTTCAAAATGTGTACCGATGGCGCGAATATCATGCGTAAAAATCTTTCCAAGTTCGTCATCTGAGATTTTTGCAAATAATGCAGTTTTTGCACCAAATCCTGCAACGCCGGCTGCGGTATTACATGCACTGCCACCGGATGTTTCAATCGCAGGTCCCATACGCTCATATAAAAGTTCAGCACGTTCTGCATCAATCAGGTTCATAGCACCTTTGATGATCTCATTATCGTTGAGGAACTTGTCATCACATTTTGCGATAATGTCCACGATAGCATTTCCAATGCATACAACGTCGATGGATGGCATATTAGTTTTCTTTCTTGGCTAAACTGCGCTTTAAGTCGTAAAGAGCTTCGAGAGCTTCGCGTGGGGACATATCATCAGGATTGATGTTTTGCAAAAGATTCTCAACTTCACTCTCTTTTGCCGCCGAATTTAGATTGTTCGCATCTGCATGGGCTGAAAATAGTGGCAAATCATCGACCAATTGTTGAGCTGGATTTTGGCGGTCGCTTTCTTCCAGCTGGGTCAATACATCTCGTGCGCGGTTTACGACAATTTCCGGCAATCCTGCAAGCTTAGCAACTTGAATGCCATAAGAGCGATCAGCAGTTCCAGGGCCAACTTCGTGTAAGAAGACGACATCCCCGTCCCATTCTTTAACTTTCATTGTTGCGCTTGAAAGACGAGCAAGTTTTTCCGATAGCGCAGTAAGTTCATGGAAATGCGTGGCAAATAAACCGCGGCATTTGTTGATTTCGTGCAAATGCTCAACTGCAGCCCATGCAATTGACAAGCCATCAAATGTGGATGTCCCGCGTCCAATTTCATCCAAAATCACCAAAGATTTCTCTGTTGCTTGATTGAGGATAGCAGCGGTTTCCACCATCTCGACCATAAATGTTGAGCGCCCACGCGCAAGATCGTCAGATGCACCAACACGTGAGAACAAGCGATCCACGACACCAATATGGGCTTGACCCGCTGGTACGTAAGACCCCATTTGCGCCATGATAGCGATTAACGCATTCTGGCGAAGAAAGGTCGATTTACCGCCCATATTAGGTCCAGTAAGTAGCCATATTGCGGCATTCTTCTCGTTATTGGGCGGTGACAATTCGCAATCATTGGCCACAAATGGATCTGCAGACTGTTTACGTAGCGCTTGCTCGACCACTGGGTGTCGTCCAGCGATTATTTTAAACTCTGTTGATTGGTCAACAACGGGTCGGCAATAGCCTTGCTCTTGCGCAAGATCAGCATTGGCTTGTGCGACATCAATGATTGAAATCGCATCAGCTGCGTTTTTAATGATCGAAGCGTAATGCACTGCCCGTTCGGATAATTCGTCAAATAATCGCAGTTCGATCTTTAGGGCTTCACCTGCTGCATTTGCAATCTTGCTCTCCAAATCGGCCAGTTCCGTTGTAGTAAATCGCATCGCATTGGCCAAAGATTGGCGATGAATATATTGCGCTTTTGCTTCATCATTATCCGTCAGCGCATTACCATATTGTGCGGTTACTTCAATGAAATATCCCAACACATTATTGTGTTTGATTTTAAGCGTTTTTACACCGGTATCTTCCGCATATTTAAGCTGCAGCTGGGCTATAATTTGTCGGGACTGATCACGAAGAGCCCGGAATTCATCAAGTTCAGTATGACAACCCTCTTTGATAAATCCACCATCGCGTTTTAACAAAGGTAGTTCATCCATGAGTGAATTTTTCAATAAATTGATGAGATCGCTGGGTAATTTTAGAAGATGTTTTACAGCATCATCAATTTCTTCAGGCATCAGCTTGTCTTTAAACAAATCCGCAATTTCACGCGCCGCTAATAATCCGCCTTTTAGCGTACCAAGATCACGGGGGCCACCACGGTTAAGAGAAATTCGTGATAATGCGCGTTGCATATCCGGGACAGATTTAAGCGCTGTCTGCACGTCATCAGATAATAAACTGTCGTTCATAAACCAACTTACGGCATCTAACCGTGTATTGATCAAATGCTGATCGGTTAGTGGTGACATCAAGCGCTCTGATAATAACCGTCCGCCGCCACCTGTAACCGTTCGATCGATGGTTTTTAACAAGCTACCTTTTTTCTCGCCTGATAGTGTTCGAATAAGTTCTAAATTGGTGCGTGTTGCCGGGTCGATAAACAGACTTTGACCAGCACCATCATATTCAGGATATTCAAGAACAGGGCGCTCGCTCAATTGTGTTTTTTCAATATAGGCAATAGCGGCGGCGATCGCTGAAAGTTCAGCACGTTCAAAATTTCCTCTGCCATCTAGTGCCGATAAATTATAATATAGTTTAATACGATCTTCAGCCACGGTGCTGTCAAATAAAACGGCTGATTGCGGAACAACTGCCCGACCCAAAATATCGAATGTCCCGCGCATATCTTCATCTTGAAACAGTGTTTCTGAAACAACGATTTCACTGGGTTCAACCCGCATAATATCAGCAAGCAGACGCGTTTGTGTTGATTTGGCCACCCGAAAGTGCCCGGTGGAAATATCAACCCATGCCAAACCAAATTGTTGGCCTTCTGCGGATTTCACGCGCGAAACCATCATCAAGTAATTGGACTGTGATGGATCTAATAGTTTTTCTTCTGTAATTGTTCCAGGCGTCACCAACCGCACGACGTCACGTTTGACGACCGCTTTGGAACCGCGCTTTTTGGCTTCCGCTGGATCTTCTAATTGTTCGCAAACAGAGACACGAAATCCAAGTGCGATGAGTTTTTGCAAATAGTCATCTGCCGCGTGAACCGGTACCCCGCACATAGGGATATCTTGTCCCATATGCTGACCACGTTTTGTTAAAGTGATCCCAAGCGCGCGCGAAGCGTCAATTGCATCATCAAAAAACAACTCGTAGAAATCACCCATCCGGTAGAACAAAATCGAATCTGGATTGGCAGCCTTGATCTCGATGAATTGCTCCATCATCGGCGTGGCTTTTGCGCGACCTTTCGCACTGGAAAGTGACCCGGGAAGTGTCTGTGGTTTTTCTTTGATACTCTGCTCTGTCACAATTTAACCGATTAAATAAAGTTTTCCATCCTATCGGACATAGCCAGAATGAAAAATACGATCTAAAACTCTCCACTACCCTACTCGTGCACGGTGAAATAACAACCAAAAACACATCGCGAGTAGCTACTTACCACAGGCTCGTGCATGCGAGCCGCATTTTCTGGAGGAAAAATGCCCGCTACCGATAAATCAGACCGCGGTTCAACTGCTGTCACCGATCAAGAAGCCCTCGATTTCCATTCACAAGGTCGCCCGGGAAAGCTTGAAATAACACCGACGAAACCAATGTCATCGCAACGTGATCTTTCACTGGCCTATTCTCCGGGTGTTGCAGTGCCCGTAAAAGCAATTTCTGAAGATCCGCAAACCGCTTTTGATTATACATCGCGCGGAAACATGGTTGCTGTTATTTCAAATGGGACCGCGATCCTTGGCTTGGGGAATTTAGGTGCGCTTGCCTCTAAGCCTGTCATGGAAGGCAAATCTGTTTTGTTTAAGCGATTTGCTGATGTTGATTCTATTGATTTGGAAATTGATACCGAAGATGCAGACAAATTTATCAATTGCGTGAAATTTCTTGGGCCAAGCTTTGGCGGGATTAATCTTGAAGATATCAAAGCGCCAGAGTGTTTTATCATCGAGCAAAGATTGCGCGAAATTATGGACATCCCGGTTTTTCATGATGATCAACATGGAACGGCTATCATCGCAGCAGCAGGCTTGATTAATGCGTTGCATCTAACGGGCCGGGATCAGAAAGAAATCAAAATCGTTTGTAACGGTGCCGGCGCTGCAGCAATTGCCTGTATTGAATTAATTAAAGCCATGGGCGTGCCGGCGCAAAATATTACTTTGTGCGATACCAAAGGCGTAATCTATCAAGGCCGCACCAAGGGTATGAACCAATGGAAATCAGCCCATGCAATTAAGACGGATAAGCGCACATTGGCTGAAGCCATGGATGGTGCAGATGTATTTTTAGGCCTGTCGGTAAAAGGTGCGCTCACCACCGAGATGCTGCGCTCAATGGCCCCGCAGCCGATCATTTTTGCGATGGCAAACCCTGATCCAGAGATCACACCGGAAGAAGTGGCCGAGGTGCGCGATGATGCGATTATGGCAACCGGTCGATCTGACTATCCAAATCAGGTGAATAACGTACTTGGGTTTCCTTATATCTTCCGCGGCGCATTGGATGTGCGCGCAACCACCATTAATGATGATATGAAAATTGCTGCCGTGAATGCATTGGCCGCACTCGCACGCCAGGAAGTGCCTGATGATGTGGCAGCGGCATACAAGGGATCGCGCCCAAAATTTGGACCAAACTATATTATCCCAGTGCCTTTTGATCCGCGTCTTATTTCAGACGTGCCTTTGGCGGTGGCAAAGGCTGCGATGGATTCAGGCGTTGCACAAAAGCCAATTGAAAGCTTTAGCGAATATCGTAAGCAACTATCAGCACGCAAAGATCCAATAGCGTCATCTTTGCAGCAGATTTTTGATCGTGTGCGCCGTCATCCGCGTCGTGTGGTCTTTGCCGAAGGCGAAGAAGAAAAAGTAATGCGCGCAGCGCTTTCCTATGCCAATCAGGAGCTTGGTACAGCGATGTTATTGGGCCGTGAAGAGCAAATTCGCCAAACGGCTAATATTGCTGGCATTGATCTGGAACATGAAAATTTGGAAATCGTCAATGCGCGCCTCTCTCGCCGAGTAGAAGCCTATACTGATTACCTTTATTCAAGGCTGCAGCGAGAAGGTTATTTGCTGCGCGATTGTCAACGCCTCATCAATACGGATCGTAACCATTTTGCCAGCTGCATGGTCGCGCTTGGTGATGCAGATGCTATGGTCACAGGGATCACGCGAAACTACGCAACTGCGCTTAATGATGTGCGCCGCTGTATTGATACCCGTCCCGGCCACCGTGTGGTGGGTGTGTCGCTGGTGTTATCAAGAGGGCGCACTGTGTTTGTTGCCGATACATCTGTGACGGACATGCCAACATCTGAGGAGCTTGCCGACATAGCTGAAGAAGCGGCCAGAACTGCAAAACGTATGGGCTATACACCGCGCGTTGCAATGTTGTCGTATTCCACCTTTGGTCAACCGGTTGGCGAACGATCACTTAAAATGCGCAATGCGGTAAAAGTTTTGGAAGAGCGCAAAGTTGACTTTGAATTTGATGGCGAAATGGCAGCAGATATCGCGTTAAACCCAGAGCTTCGCGACCAATACTCATTTTGCAAGCTTTCAGGACCTGCAAATGTTTTAGTAATGCCGGCTATTCATTCAGCATCGATATCCACTAAAATGCTTGAGGAGCTTGGAGGGTCAACATTGATTGGCCCATTATTGGTGGGATTAAACAAATCTGTTCAGATTGCATCCATGGGTGCGAAAGATTCAGATATTGTGAATATGGCGGCAATCGCAGCCTATAATTCAACGGTTTAAAACAACGATCTGGCGTTAGCCAACGCAGGCGACGCCAGTTCCTTTGAGACCGCAATAACCGCCGGGATTTTTCGCAAGATATTGCTGATGATAGTCCTCGCCATAATAAAATACATCAAGCGGCTCAATCTCTGTCGTGATCTTGTGAGTGACGCCCGCTTTTTCAAGATTGCCTTGATACGTATTGCGGCTTTCAATGGCTTTTTCAAGTTGCGCAGCTGAGGTTGTGTAGATCGCAGATCTATACGTTGTTCCAACATCATTTCCCTGGCGCATGCCTTGCGTTGGATCATGCTCTTCCCAAAAGGTTTTAAGTAAGCTTTCATATGAAACTTTTGCAGGGTCATAAACCACCATTACGATTTCAGTATGGCCGGTTTTACCCGTTACAGTTTCTTCATAAGTCGGATTAGGTGTCAAACCGCCAGCATAGCCAGATGCTGTGACATAAACACCCTCAATATTCCAATAAAGGCGTTCAACACCCCAAAAACAGCCCATACCAAAATAAGCAATTTCCAAGCCTTCTGGTCCCTCTTTCCAAGGCCCTTTCAAAGGACGTCCATTTATAAAATGCGTGGCCGAGGTTGCGATAGCTTCGTTTCGACCTTTCAGGGCGGTCTCAGGTGTCGGCATTTCAGTTTTTTTCGAAAATAAATCTTGAAACAACATATCCGTCATACCTTCTTTTTGAGATCAATTACCTGGCTAAGAAACGATCTTCTGGTCGTTTGCGTTTGTAGCTTAAGGTATAAAACACAAATGAAAGCGCCAAAAATACGGCGATAGTAGGTTGAAGAAGCACCCACGCCATAATCGGGTCCCACATGAAGCCGCCAATATTTTCAACGATCAGTGTTTCAGTTGCGGCTAATGAATTTGCGTTAAAGCTTGCCCAAGTTTGCCCGAGCGGCGTTAGCTTTAGCGCGCTGGAGCCGACGGATTCCAGAGCATCTACAACAGCTGCGATAATAGCGATTGCGAGAAAAATGAGGCTAAATATGCGGGATATAAATCTCATGTTATGATCCAGGCTTTCATTATTTATGAAATATAAGAAGTCACACATAAGTCTTGTAACGGGTCAAAGCAATCCCAAGGGCAATGTAAAAGAAACCAAACTTTGCTCAATCGCTCGAAATTTGCCTTGCTAAAACGTTGGCCATGGTTATATTGCGCGCAAATTCGAAGCAGATTTTCCTTTGTTTCAAGTTTTTCTTATCATCAGTAGATGCAATAAGAAACGGAGAGGTGGCCGAGTGGTCGAAGGCGCACGCCTGGAAAGTGTGTAGGCGGGGAACCGTCTCGAGGGTTCGAATCCCTTCCTCTCCGCCATGATCATAATTGGCACCCCATTTGACACCCTAACCCCTTGAAATCTATAGTTCTCAGTAGGTTAGCGAGTCGCAGGGAACTAAAATGGGCACTACTTTGGGCACTACATTCTACCCTCCGAAGCTAATACAGATACCTTCAAAGGGTAATAAATGGTTCGTTGTTGTGACGAAACCGGAAGAGCTTCGGATATATTCCAAAGGCAAACAGGTGCGACGATCAACTGGAACTTCTGACAAGAAGCTTGCCGAAACTAGAAGTGTTCAGATTGCAAATGAGATTTACAAAGAATTTTAAAAAGAGATCGATGATATACATCTGAAGGCAAGGGCGCGTTTGTACGATCCCGCTGCAAGACTTACAACCCAAATATCAGCCGATCCGAATACCTGCATCACTACAGACGCCTTTACCATCAAACATTTTGGCCTCGACAAAGACCCAAAATTAAAATTTAGCCGGCTAATTCCTCAGTATATCGAACATCTTGAGATGTTGCATAGGGAGTCACGCAAGGAACGCACTACAAAACTATCAAAACTCAAAGAATTTCTCAAAGTGGTGGATGAAAATCAAGAGTTGCAAATTGAAGATGTGAAGAAAGTCCATGCATATAAATATGCAGAATGGATGGCGCTTCAGGGCAGAGCAAATAAAACGATCAGAGGTAACGTATCTCGTATCTCAGCAATGTTGGGCTGGGCAGAGCGAAAAGGATACATTGAGCTAAACCCATTCGTACAACTTGATCTAAAGGAATATGGTTCTTCTTCTAAGTCATGGCTACCGTTTAGTTGGCAAGAGCTTGCTGATATATTCGCTCTGGACATGCTTAAAGAAGACAGACTCGCTCTGACGTTATTGGCGACCAAAGGTGCAAGGCTTGATGAGATTGCGTTACTGAAATGGTCGCAGGTTAAACATAAGTTTGGCATTACATATATTGACCTCACTGATGCCTTGGTGAAAAATGAATCCTCCCGCCGACTTATACCTATCCATTCTCAAGTTGTGCCGCTGTTTGAAGAGGGTGGAGACGGACGTATTTTTAGTTATACACTAGATCAGGATGGTAAGGCTCAAAATGATGCTAGTAAAAAACTTTCGCGATACATCGATCAAATAACTGTACATCCTCAGAAGGTAATTCATTCCTTCAGAGGTTCTTTTAAAGATTTAGTGCGTAACGCCGGATTGACAAAAACGATGAAGGATAAGCTGGAAAGTGGAGAAATTACTCTCGAAGAGGTGTCAGATGTTCTTGATGAAAATAGCGTTTCTAAAGAGCTTAATGATCGGATTACGGGACATGCTCAGTCAGATGTGGCAGGTAGATATGGTAAAGGGCATCATTTGGTACATCGAGCAACAGCTATTGAGAAAATTGATGTCTCGTTTTTATCAAACAGTTGAACTCAATTCACAGAGTTTTGAGTTTAAGGTGTTGAGTCTCTAATAATTTGTTTTTATTCTAAAGGTTGTTGGATAATACTAAATGCACTTATCTCCTGCTGAAGTAAACATCTCATATATTGTAACTTATCTTCTACATAGACCACCGACAGTACCTATGCGAACTTTTCTGGATGAATGGTTTGCATATTGCAACGGGGAGCCTTTTTTGAATCGGAATGGCAAGCCACGTTGGTTTAATAATCCAAATCCGGCAACCGATCGTGATGCTTTAGAAAAGATGCATTTCATATCTGAAGGTGCGCGGTCCGTTTTAAATGGTGAACTAAGTGCTGATTTGATAAAAGAGCATGTGGTGCCAGTCAAAGTTTTGCAACAATTGCTTATTGAGATAGATGACCCAACCTTTGACAAAGTTCGAAACGTTCTTCTCGCTTCATATCGAGTGGGAGTTCTAACAAAGGATGAGGATCAGAAACTCCGTAATTTGAAGTTAACTTCTAAAATGCCTGCTGGTTGGGATGGTTCAAACGTTTGGGCTAGGTACGAGGCCGCCGAAATTAATGGAAAAAAGCAGTCCCTCTAATTTGGCTGAACAATAGATCATGCTGTGATTTGATCACATTACTGAGTATTCGTTTATTTCATAGACCGTTTGAGGAAAGTCTCGTACTTGGCGACTTTGACATCCTCAGGTGATAAGTCTGCGGCTTTGATGCAATCAGCTTCAAGGCGGTAAAGTTCAATGGTGAAGTCCGCCCTGTCTTCCGCGCTTATTCTGAAGCCTTTGTCTTCGAGCCACTCGTCGAGTTGTTTGACCACATGATGAAGAATATCCAGATTAATCTCTCCCTCGTTCGGCGAGGTGATAAACAAATCCTGCGGCTCTATATCCAGTGCCGTGGCTATCTTGGTCATCATGCTTTGTGTAAGTGACGAATCCCCTGTTTCGATCCGAGATACGTGCGTGGTGGACGTACCGACCCTTTCCGCGAACTCTGACTGTGTGAGACCCCGTTCTTTTCGAATGGCTGCAATTGCGTTCTGAACTCTGGGCTTGGCTTTGGGTGGCATGAATGGGTGCTCGATCTACTGTGTAATAGCCCCCATGTTGATGTGATTTGCCTTGAATTTTGAATATACCTCGATGTTGTATATATTGTGTTTTATAACATATTACGTTATATATTGATTCTATATTCAACACAATATGACTTGAATTACGTCAATTATCGGAGGCAGCTTGCGCTTACATTCACTCATTCTTTCACTTCTATGCCTAGTTCTGGTCCTGACAGGGACGATGATTACATCATCTTTTGCAGCATCACAGACTGACACTGACTGGAACTGGTCGGGTAAACGGGATTGCAAACACCCACGGAAGGACAGTACACAGTGGATAGAAGAAGGTGATCGACGGTTTGTGCGCTTTCAGCTTCGCGACGGTGACATCGGTGGCTGTCCCACGGATAATGATAAGAAGCACAGTGCCAAGTATGGCAAACCATTCTCGGAACGTGTTGAATGGGCTGGTCGTGTATTTAAGAACACGGGTAAGACTTACCACATATCTTTCGATGTTCGTTTCGTTCAAGGCTTCGACAGCAATGGAATGAGCGAAACATTCTTCCAGATCAAAGACTGTCCAACGAGCCGTGTACCATTAATGGCCAAGCTCGGCGGCTATCAAAAGAAACAAGGTGGGTCTGCACGCTTCGGGTTCAATCTTGCAACACAAACATCAAACTCTGTCTGGTCTACATATCCCATGTTCGATGATCCGGTTGATAATGAATGGCATCGTGTAGACGCTTATTACAAAACAGGCAGATCACATAGCCTAGAGATTAAGTTCGATGATGAAGTCATCCTTCCCAAGACTGAGTTTAAGAATGTCTTTGATTGTGGTCGGCCCACACTTCGAATTGGCATTTATCGATCAGGTTCACGCTTGGGAAACAACAGCCATTCCATCGTTGATTATGATCGAATTAGAATCGAAGAGGTGAACAAATAAATCCGATTGATCATTCTGGAACAGAACGGCTTCTGGGCTTCGTTATAAAATGAATGGCTGGCCTGATCGCTGCCAGTATCAGGAAGAACCCAATCGCAAGGATGAACACTTGTCCAAGACTTCCCAAGTCTTTGCATTCCCCGCTGTGGTAATATCCACCGTCACGTCCACATACGAGGTCCATCTCAGTGTCTATGTAGATCATTAGAGCGACAAGCCCTATAACAAGTGCGGCTGAAATAGCTGTGATGACCCAACCAAAAATGCTCAATCCACGACGTAACAACCTACATTCCCTTTGTCTAATTCCAGCGTATCATACTAAACAGAGAAAGTTCGTCACGAACTAAAAAGAGGAATCCCGTAATACTAGGATTCCTCTTCATCGAAACACAAAAACTACACGATCCGACTAACAGATCAACTAGATGCGCAACGTGATGCATTTGCCCGACGAGGGAATGCCATGCGGTTAGCTGGTGTTGACGCTGAATTATTGTCGCCTGAACAATTACGTCAACAAATACCAATTCTTGATTTTGACAATGCCCGATTTCCAATAAAAGGCGGCCTATTACAAAAACGTGGCGGGACCGTTCGCCATGATGCTGTTGCATGGGGGTATGCCCGTGGTGCCGATAGTCGCGGCGTGGATATCATCCAAAACTGCGAAGTAAAGGACATCATTGTTGAGGGTGGAAAAGTCGTTGGCGTTGAAACCTCTAAAGGTCAAATTAAAGCGAATAAAATTGGCATGGCAGTGGCTGGACACACGTCACAAGTGGCAAAGATGGCAGGCATCAAACTTCCCATAGAAAGTCACGTGTTACAGGCGTTTGTATCGGAAGGCATAAAGCCGTTTCTTGATACCGTTGTAACCTTCGGCGCTGGGCATTTTTACATCAGCCAATCAGACAAAGGCGGGTTGGTTTTTGGCGGTGATCTTGATGGGTATAACACCTATGCACAACGCGGCAATCTGCCGATGATGGAGCACGTTATGGCCGGTGGAATGGCAATTATGCCCGCTATTGGTCGGGTTCGCCTCTTGCGTCACTGGGGTGGAATTATGGATATGAGTTTTGATGGCAGTCCATTCATCTGCAAAACAGGAATTGAACATCTCTATCTCAATGGAGGTTGGTGTTACGGCGGGTTTAAAGCAACGCCAGCATCGGGTTGGTGCTTTGCCCATACGATAGCTAAAGATCAACCACATAAGCTCAATGAGAAGTTCACCATTGAACGTTTCCGCGAAGGTAAAATGATTGATGAAAAGGGCGTAGGCCCCAATCCGTGGATACAGTAGGAGGTAAATATGCATCAAATTAATTGCCCCTGGTGTGGGAAGCGTGACGAAGCTGAATTTCAATATCAGGGCGACGCCAGTGCGAAACGACCCGAACCCGATGCTAGCCAGGATGAGTTTTTCAATTACGTTTATATGCGTGATAATCCCAGAGGTTGGCACACAGAATGGTGGCACCATATTGGCGGATGTCGACAATGGATCAAGGTTGTTCGCAATACTCTAACTCACGAAATTCACTCAACGGGTAGCCCGCAAGATGATCTTGATTTACCGAAGGCTAATATGAAATGAGCAATAGATTTCGAACTTCAAAAGCCGGGGTGCGTCTTAATCGAGACAAGAAAATTGCGTTTAAATTTGATGGCAAAACATATTATGGTTTTGAGGGTGACACACTTGCATCTGCATTGATTGCAAATGGTGTTAAGCTTATGGGGCGATCATTTAAATATCATCGTCCACGGGGTTGTTTATCCGCTGGTTCAGAGGAACCAAATGCCATTGTTGAACTTCGTACTGGCACCAATCGCGAACCCAATACTCGTGCAACAATGATCGAAATTTTCGATGGATTAGAAGCGCGCTCGCAAAATCGTTTCCCATCTTTAAAATTCGATATTCAGAGCATCAATCAACTTTTGAGCCCGTTTTTAACCGCCGGGTTCTACTATAAAACTTTCATGTGGCCTGCTTCATTTTGGGAGCCACTGTACGAAAAATTTATTCGCAGATCTGCAGGATTAGGAAAGGCTGCGACAGAACCTGATCCCGATACATATGAACATGCTCACTTGCACTGTGACATCTTGATTGTTGGCGCGGGACCTTCAGGCCTAGCAGCGGCAAAAGCTGCAGCAAGTTCTGGTGCTCGCGTTGTCATTGCAGAAGAACAATCAGACATTGGTGGCATGGTTTCGTCAGAACTTGATCAGATTGATGGGGTTTCAGCGATCTCATGGTGTCAAAAAACTCTGGCGGAATTGCGCACGCACCAAAATGTAACATTTATGCCAAGGACGGTTGTGTTTGGTTATTATGATCACAATGTAATGGCCGCGTTAGAGCGTGTAAGTGATCATCTTTTAAAACCAGATCAAAACCAACCTCGGCAACGACTTTGGACCATCCGCGCCAAGCAAGTCATCTTGGCATGCGGCTCGCAAGAACGCCCTTTGGTGTTTGATAACAATGATCTGCCAGGCATAGTATTATCCACCGCAGCAAGTGCTTTTGCCGAGCGTTATGCTGCACTCCCTGGAAAACGCATTGTTATTTCAACCAATAACGATGATGCATATCGCACCGCGGAAGTTCTCAAAAACTTCGGTGTTGAGATTGTCGCAATTATTGATGCACGAACCTATATGACTGCGAAAATGCAGCACCTTGAAGACATGGGCGTTCGCGTTTTAAGGGGTGCAATTCCGCAAAAAGCACATGGTTGGCAGCAAGTTTCAAGCCTATCTGTGCAATCTGTTTCAGGTGAGTTCATTGAGAAGATTGATTGTGATTGCGTGGCTGTTTCAGGTGGCTTTTCAGCTGATGTTCATCTGGCAAGTCAAACTGGTGCAGCGCCAATTTGGAATAATGACTTGCAAAGTTTTGTCCCTGCAAAACCCATCAGAGCAGAGCGATCTGTTGGGGCAGGACATGGATCGTTTGGGTTAGCTGAATGCCTGATCGAGGGCCATAAAGCGGGTCTAGATGTTGCAGAATTGCTTGGTTTTGAGACTGCAGTAACAAAACCACCCAAAACAGAAAAAGGCGAACCTTATACGATAAGTTCAGTTTGGCGTTGCCCGGGTACTGGCAAAGCTTTTGTTGATTTTCAAAATGATGTGACGGCAAAGGATATTGCTCTTTCTGCTCAGGAAGGATTTATCTCGGTTGAACATACCAAACGTTACACAACACTTGGCATGGCGACAGATCAAGGTAAAACTTCGAACGTAAACGGTCTTGCACTTTTGGCTGCTGCACGTGGGGAAACCATCGAAAAAGTTGGTACCACGAGATTTAGGCCACCATATTCGCCCGTCGCAATTGGAGCATTTGCCGGTCGCGAACGGGGTTTAGAGTTTCAGCCAACGCGACGAACCGCATTGCATGAATGTGGCGAAAAACTAGGGGCGGTATTTGTTGAGGCTGGTCAATGGCTACGACCTCAATATTATCCCAAGCCTGGTGAAGACATCATGGCTACAATTTACCGCGAGGCAAAACTAGTTCGAGAGACAGCTGGTATTTGTGATGTGTCTACGCTTGGGAAAATTGAAATATTTGGGACAGATGCAGCGGAGTTTTTAAACAGATTATATATCAACGGATGGAAAATGCTCGCACCCGGAAAAGCACGATATGGTGTGATGCTGCGCGAAGATGGCTATGTATTTGATGATGGCACAACTTCCCGATTATCCGATGATCATTTCCTAATGACAACGACAACGGCCAATGCGGGACGCGTGCTTGCCCATATGGAACATGCATCACAAGTCTTATGGCCGGAGTTGGATATTCATTTTTGTTCAGCAACAGAACAATGGTGTGGTGTTGCCGTTGCCGGGCCCAATGCACGAAAAATACTCGCCGATGCGTTCGGTGACGCATTAGATATATCCAATGATGCGCTGCCCTTTATGGGTGTTAGAACATTTAATTGGCTCGGCACTACGGCTCGAATTTTCCGCATTAGTTTTTCTGGAGAACTCGCATTTGAAGTAAATGTCCCGTGGTCATCGGGTGAAAACATGTGGAACGCTATATGGGACGCTGGCCAAGAGCATGGTTTGGTTCCTTATGGGACCGAGGCTCTTAGCGTCTTACGCATTGAAAAAGGCCATGTTGCTGGAAATGAACTTGATGGCCGCACAACAGCGGCTGATATGGGACTTGGCAAAATGATGTCGAGCAAAAAAGAATTCATCGGTAAGACATTGTCTCAACGCGAAGGAATGATTGCCAAAGATCGAGCGACAATGGTTGGATTAAAATTGAAAGACGCTAACGCCCGTCTAAGAGGTGGTGCGCATTTGTTTGAAAACAGACAAGGAGCCAATAGCGAAACAGATCTTGGCTGGGTCACATCAGTTGCGGATAGTCCCGCAATCAACGGTTGGATTGCACTTGCATATGTCAAAGGTGGATTAGATGAACATGAGGGTAAAACACTCTATGCCGTGAACCCACTTTATGGTGAAGCGCCTGCTGTTGAGGTGTGTTCCCCGCACTTTTTCGATGCCAAAGGAGAGCGACTTCATGTTTGAGCTGACAACCTCACATCCTTTGCACAAAGTCATATCCACGCATAAAATTGGTTATGACAACGCAGATATTTCTATTTCTGTTCGTAGGTTGCCTGCACTCATTCAGCTATTTGCAAAAAAGGAGCACGAGGCAGAGCTATGTAAGAAACTTAACTTTCAAACAAGCGCTGGTATGGGAGCTGAGACGGACCGATTTACAGCATTACCAATCGCACCAAGACAATGGATTTTAATTTCAAAGAATGAAAAAGCGCCAAATTTCTCTCGTTCGATTGCGCAAGAGATTATCGAACATGGTTATGTTTCAGAACAAAGTGATAGCCGTGTATGCATTAGAATTTCAGGAAAATATGCGCGTGATCTGTTATCGCGAGGTTGCAGATTAGATTTGCATCCTTCCGTTGCGTCACCAGGTTTTTGTGCACAAACCCAAATAGCTCAAATAAGCGTTTTACTGCACCAAGTTGATGCGCTTCCGACGTATGATCTTTATTTATATTCCGGTTTTGCCCGTTCGTTTTGGCATTGGCTCAATGACACTGCAAAGCAATTTGGAGAAAGCTAAGAGCCGATATGGTCCGGACCAATACCCTATGGCATGACGGGTTTAGCTACGATAGGCGCAATCCTGTTTATCTGTGTAATGTCCGCTCCGGGCCAAGAGCGGAATTTACAAAGCCTAAAGATCATGTCTGCTTTGCTGAATTTCGTAGTGAAATAACGAATTCTTTTTCACTAGGGATTTGCAGCAAGTTCAGCTGCCAGCAGGCGATCTGCCGCAGCGCGGGCAAATCTAAGCATCAAAGCTTTACGACGTGCGCCTGATAATTTGTGTTCAGGCGCTTCACGCAAGACATGTCCACCAAAACCATCGGCCAGAATAAAACCGCAATCTTCAGGGAAAATTTCCTGAGGCACGTCTTGAAGCGTTGCGAAAAATAAGCGGTCGCAAAAATCACGATATTCCGGCCATTTATTATCGACACGAAAATCTTCAATTGATGATTTGATCTCGACGATCCAGATCTCACCTTTTTCACCAACGGCAATGATATCGGTTCTGCGGCCTGATACCAAAGTCAGCTCTGGCAACATCGAAAACCTGTGATCACGCAACAATCTTTGCACCCCACGACGAATGGTCATGGCGCGATCTGACTGGCGTCCGTCAATTAATGGGTTCGAATCATGCGGCGATACAATAGGCATAATGCGATCATGCCATGCAGGTTTTGCGATGACAACAAAATCAAAAACGAGAATTAGCGGAAGAATAAGTAGGAGGCTGGCACGATGACCCGTGCCGGATCTCGTTAGGGCTGCTTCCTTCCGGACCTGACCCGGTTGGCGAGTGGCTCGTCCACCACCAACCTCCCAAGGTCTATATCGTCTTTTGTGACGCAAATTGCAAGAGACTATTTTTATATGGTTGATAGCATAAAGGTGTTTTCTGATCTCGCGAACGTGTATAGATTGCCCCAACTTGCTAATTAAATTTTCCTAAGGTCCTTATGTCCGCTTCAATTTTCGATACTGCTTCCCCCCATGACGAACCCAGTCAATTGACAGCTTTTTCCATCAACACGCTTGATAGAAGATCAGAACATCGCAATGAAGGCGAATTGCAAGAGGCACTAAAGTCAGACAACACGCGCTATTTTGCATTCGCGCAGGGCAATGCGTTGGTGAAAAATGGCCAAACGATCCTCACATTGAGTGATATTGAGCCATTTGAACCAGATTTTGAAAATGCTGCGATTATCGGTTGGACAGATAATGGCGATGCAAGGGTTTCAGTTTCAATTCGTCTAGAAGAAGACGAGCTAGCTGATGGTTTGCAAATGTTAAATCCGCGCAGCATTTATGCGGACAATCTGCTTGAAGGTGATTTATTGGGGCAACTTGCGCAAGCAGCAAGCATTAATGCCTGGATTAGCTCGGCAATATTTTGCGGCAAATGTGGCGCGAAAACCATGCCAAAAGCGGGTGGTTATAATCGCCAATGTACATCATGCGAGCGTCCGCATTTTCCGCGCACTGATCCCGTCGTGATCATGCTGATCATTGATGAAAAAGGCGATCAGTGCTTGATGGGCCGCAGCCCGCATTTTGCAACGCAAATGTATTCAACGCTTGCAGGTTTTGTTGAACCGGGTGAAACAATTGAAGATGCTGTACGCCGCGAAACTCTTGAAGAATCTGGGCTTAAGATTGGCCGCGTTCGTTATCACGCCAGCCAACCTTGGCCAATGCCTCATACGTTGATGATTGGATGTATTGCAGAAGCTCTGACAACCGAAATTAGTTATGACACAGAAGAACTAGATGATTGTCGATGGTTTTCGCGAGAAGAAGTCGCACATCGATTACAACATAGCGAAGGCGAGGACAGATTATCTCCACCCAAGGGCGCAATTGCGCACCGTTTGTTGCAGGACTGGCTCGACTGGCGGTAAAGCCAACCGCAATTATCCTCTTTAAGTTCTGCTGGGATGCCCTTTGTAAACACCTAGAATATTTACATATTCTGAGAAGTAATCCAATTCTGATAGCGCACGCTTTACCGCGATATCTTCTGGATGACCTTGTATATCGGCATAAAACTGAGTTGCTACAAATGTGCCGCCAATCTGATAAGATTCAAGCTTGGTCATGTTGATGCCGTTGGTTGCAAATCCGCCCATGCATTTATATAGAGCAGCCGGCAAGTTGCGTACTCTGAACACAAATGTTGTAACCCAGATCTCATCATCATCATTGCGTTTAGGAGATGTGGCTTCACGCGATAGAACCACAAAACGTGTGATGTTATTCTCGTGATCTTCCACATCCTCTTCCATGATCTCAAGACCATAAAGATCAGCGGCCAGCCTTGGTGAAAGCGCCGCCATGGATTTGTCACCAGCTTCCGAAACCTGGCGTGCGGCACCTGCAGTATCGCCAGCAACAATTGCGCGCCAGCCGTTTTCGCGCACTATGTTCCGGCACTGACCAATAGCATGTACATGACTGTGCACCGTCTTAATATCTTCCTTTTTTGTGCCAGGCAGCACCATTAACTGAAAGCGGATCGGCATAAAATATTCGCCAATGATATGCAGATTAGACTCTGGCAAGAGGTGATGAATGTCAGCAACACGCCCCGCGATCGTATTTTCAATCGGGATCATCGCAAGATCGGCTTTTTCCGATACCAGCGCATTAAACGCATCTTCAAATGTTGGACACGGCAATGGTTCCATATCTGGAAACATATCCCGACAAGCCATATCAGAATTTGCACCAAATTCACCTTGGAAAGAAATACGATTTGTTGGATTTGCCATGTTTGTAATACCGATCTGTGTGTTTACGGAGGTTTTAACACCGTCAAAAGCCAAGTCAACGATTTCTATCGGTGGAATTGCGCCCAATCTAAGTTCGAATTCCCATGAATCGATAAAAAATCGCAAAGGTGTCAAAAAGTCTCAGCATTAAGCGTCGAATCAGTATTGCAAGATGCGCATAAAACAAATAGGTTCCGCGAAAATTGGTCCGCCCGAATCGTAGGGCACAAGCATAGGAAGCGGAGCAAAACGTATGAATTCCTCTTATTTTAACATGATCTCTAGCGCCTTTTTGGGCACAGTGTTCGTAGTGTTAACAATTAGTTTTTTGTCAGAGGCGCTCTACCACTCAGATGTTCCTGAGCAAGAAGGCTTTGTCATCGAAGTTGCGGAAGGAAGCGCACCTGCTGGTGGCGCTGCTGAAGAAGAAGTTATTCCAGATATCGGACCACTATTGGCAAGTGCTGATATTGGCGCTGGTGAAAAAGTATTTAAGAAATGTGCTGCATGTCACACAATTGAAGATGGTGGCGCAAACAAAGTTGGTCCTGGTCTTTGGGACATTGTTGGCCATCCGGTTGGCGCTAAAGATGGCTTTGGCTATTCAGCTGCGATGACTGAATACGCAGCTGGTGGAACAACTTGGGATTATGAGAACCTAAACAAGTTCTTCCTGAAGCCAAAAGCATATATCAAAGGAACTGCAATGGGCTTTGCTGGATTGAAAAAAGAGAAAGATCGCGCGAACCTAATCGCTTACATGCGTACATTCTCTGGCAACCCAGTAGCGCTTCCAGAATAGGCGTTAATTGAAATCTGATTTTCAGATTTAACGATTTTTAAAACCGGCCGACTTAATTGTTCGCCGGTTTTTTTGTTGCCTGAAACTGCTAGCTAAAACCTGTTATTGGCCAAACCGTTGCGCATCTTTGAGATATTCAAGCTCTTCAGGCGTACTTTGACGCCCAAGACATTCATTGCGATGCGGGTAACGTCCATATTTCTCTATAATGTCGTGGTGATCCTGCGCAAATTTGAATATGTCATCATCAAAAGCTCTAAACACCACAAGCGATTGTTTTTGAATATTTATATCCTCTGAATGCATAAGCGGCATATAGGTAAATTGCTTGTGCGGATTATCCATTTCTTTATCCCAACCCATCTCAATGATGTGCTGAGATAACGACAAAGCCAAATGATCAAAGGAAAACGCTTGCGCCTGGCTTCGGAAAATATTGCGGGTAAACTGGTCAAAACATAGGATTGCGGCGAGCGACTTATCAGCGGATGATTTTGTATCTTCAGGCAGATGATCAGCAAGTTTAAGAACCCAATCCTTAAATCGAGTTTTGATCAGTTCATCGCCCTCTGGACTTGAGACGAACCATTGCTTGGGCGTTAATTCATTGAACCAAAAGTTTAAAACTTCGCCATGCCAGTTTTCCAAATCCATACGATACCTCCAATATGACAAAAAATTCATGTGACTTTTTGTTTGGTTTCAGCTTATCCTGTATCTGGAAATTCGCAATAAAAAGGTAGACTTAGATGCTCAATCGCCTGACAAAAACAGCTCTTATTTCTCTCAGCTTAATCACAAGCGCACAGATAGCAATTGCAGAAGACAAAATCTGGCGACATGGAGCATCCGCGGTAGGCGAATTAAAATACCCGAAAGATTTCACCCATTTCGATTATGTAAATCCAAATGCGCCAAAAGGCGGTGAGTTAAATTTAGCGGCATCAATTACCTTTGACACACTTAATCCCGCCTTGGCAAAAGGTGATCTAGGTGCAGGATTGGACCCCGTCGCACGTAGCCAATGGCTTTTTGAAACTCTTTTAACGACTTCTGAGGATGAGATTTCATCTGAATATGGATTGCTTGCAGAAGAGTTTTGGTACCCTGAAGATTATTCCTCGGTGACTTATAAATTACGCCCCGAAGCCAAATGGCACGATGGCATGCCGGTTACGCCTGAAGATGTGATCTTCTCTTATGAGAGCTTCATCAAATATGATCCTCAGCGGGAAAACTATTACAAACATGTCGAGAAAGCGGAGAAAACCGGCCCGCTTGAAGTGACATTTACATTTGACGAAGTGGGCAATCAGGAATTGCCGCAAATTGTTGGTCAGTTAATGGTGATGCCAAAGCATTGGTGGGAAGGTACCGGTAAAGACGGCAAACAACGCGATATTTCGGCAACTACACTTGAAGCGCCTTTGGGTTCAGGTCCTTATCGCATTTCGGATGTTAATCCTGGTTCGAGCATCACCTACGAGCGTGTTGATAATTATTGGGGCGAGAACCTAAACGTCAATATCGGGCGATATAACATTGATAAAATCAAATATAACTATTTTGCAGATCGAAATGTGATGTTTGAGGCCTTTAAAGCCGATGAGATTGACTTTTGGTCCGAAAATGAAGCCAAACGCTGGGCAACGGGATATGATTTCCCCGCATTTAACGACGGCAAGGTCAAACGTGAAGTATTGCCAAATGCTTATCGAAGCTCAGGCGTGATGATTGGCTTTATGCCAAATTTACGTCGAGAAAAGTTCCAAGACATGAAAGTTCGTAAAGCGCTTAATCTCGCCTATGATTTTGAAGAGCAAAATCGCACGCTATTCTTCGGAGCGTATCAGCGCATCAACAGCTATTTCTTTGGCTCAGAACTTGCTTCATCTGGACTACCTACAGGACGTGAGCTTGAAATTTTAGAAGAATTACGCGGCGAAGTTCCTGAAAGCGTTTTTACCACGGAATACGCCAATCCGATCGGCGGTACACCGCAGAAATCGCGCGGCAATTTACGCGAAGCCGTGAAGCTTCTTCAGGAAGCAGGTTATGTGATCCAGTCAGGTAAACTCATCAACAAAGAGACCAACGAGCAGCTGACAATTGAACTTTTACTCGGATCACCCATTATCGAAAAAGTCGCGCTTCCTTATGCCCAAGCACTTAAAAAGATTGGTATTGATGCAAGTGTTCGTGTTGTTGATCAATCACAATATACAAATCGGATTCGATCGCGCGATTACGATGTAATTTATTCAGGCTGGGCGCAAAGCCTGCGTCCAGGCAATGAACAACATAGTTATTGGGGGTCTCGCTCGGTGGATCAAAATGGTTCGCAAAACTATATGGGCGTTTCAGATTCTGGGATCGACAAACTAATAAATAAAATCATCTTTTCTGAAAATCGCGATGAACTCATCGCTGCGACCAAAGCCATGGACCGTGTTTTATTGGCCAACAACTTCATCGTGCCAACTTATACATTGCGTGCATCGCGCATCGCATATTGGGATAGATTTTCCCATCCGGAGGAATTACCTACCTATTCTATAGGTTTTCCAGATGTTTGGTGGTCAAAATCGGCGAATTAGGCTTGCTTTCTAGGCCTTTTCAGATTCCAAATTGCTTATGAGCGAATCAATAATCATTCGACATCTGACCCTTTTGGGTTACGGGGATAAAAGGTCGTCCAAAACAAATAGGACTATGTGCTAATGGGAGCATATATCCTCAGACGCATTTTGCTTATTATTCCTACCATCCTTGGTATTATGGCGATTTCATTTGCTGTCGTGCAATTTGCACCCGGCGGGCCGGTTGAACAGGTCATCGCCGAACTCACTGGTCAAGGCGATTCCACAACAGAACGTTTGACTGGTGGTGGCGATAATCTGGGTGCGGATGAAGGATTAGATGGCGAGTTCTCTGCCAAATATCGTGGTGCACAAGGTTTGGACCCTGAATTTATCGCGCAGCTTGAAAAGCAATTTGGTTTTGATAAACCCGCGCTGCAACGCTTTGGGATTATGCTTTGGAACTATGTTCGTTTTGATTTTGGTGAGAGCTATTTTAGAGACATTACTGTTATTGATCTCATCGTTGAAAAAATGCCCGTCTCGATCTCACTTGGCTTCTGGATATTAATTCTCTCCTACATCATCTCCATACCGCTGGGGATAAAAAAAGCTGTGAGCGACGGATCGCGCTTTGATGTCTGGACGTCAGGGATCATTATTGTCGCCTATGCAGTTCCGGGCTTCTTGTTTGGTATTTTGCTGATCGTTGTTTTTGCTGGCGGCTCATTTTTAGATTGGTTCCCGTTACGAGGATTGGTGTCAGAAAATTTTGACGAGCTCAATTGGTTTGAGAAGATCATCGATTACTTCTGGCATCTAGCCTTGCCGCTTATTGCGCTTTCATTGGCTGCTTTTGCGACAACAACTTTGCTCACTAAAAACTCATTTATCGATGAAATTGGCAAGCAATATGTGGTCAGCGCGCGCGCCAAAGGCTTAGCTGAACGTCAAGTGCTTTATAAGCACGTGTTCCGCAACGCGATGCTGATTATCATTGCGGGGTTTCCAGGTGCATTTATCACAGCGTTTTTCTCCGGTTCACTGCTGATTGAGACAATTTTCTCGCTTGATGGATTGGGACGGCTTGGTTTTGAAAGCATCGTAAAGCGCGATTATCCAGTTGTCTTTGCAACGCTTTATATTTTCTCGCTAATGGGGCTCTTGGTGGGTCTGTTATCTGATCTGGTTTATACTTGGGTTGACCCGCGCATCGATTTTGAACGGAGGGATGTCTGATGGACATGTCACAAGTTCAAAACCACGATCACACGATGCCGAAGCGATCTTTTTTATCGCCGATTAATCAACGAAGATGGCAGAATTTTAAAGCCAATCGACGTGGTTATTGGTCGCTTTGGGTTTTTCTTGTTCTGTTTGTGTTGAGCCTAGCCGCTGAATTCGTTGCCAATGACAAGCCAATTATCGCCTCATATAAAGACGAGTTATTGGTCCCTGTTTTGGTGGACTATCCAGAAGAAAAATTCGGTGGATTTTTAGCGCAAACCGATTATCGCGATCCATTTATCGCAGAAGAAATCAACGCCAATGGCTGGATGATTTGGCCTCCTATTCGCTATTCTTTTGATACAGCCAATTCGTTTATTCCGCATTCCGCACCAACCGCGCCATTTTGGTCAATGGAAGAGGGTTTGGCGTGTTCTGCCTATCCTAATCAGGGTGAAGATGTTGATTGTAATTGGGGCAATCTCAACTGGCTCGGCACTGATGATCAGGCAAGGGACGTTATGGCTCGGTTGATCTATGGTTTCCGAATTTCGGTGCTATTTGGATTAATCCTTACGATTTTTTCCGCTGTCATTGGCATAGCAGCCGGTGCTGTTCAGGGATATTTTGGCGGCTGGACTGATTTGATTATGCAACGGTTTATTGAGATCTGGTCGTCCATGCCGGTGCTTTACATTCTCTTGATTATCGCAGCTGTGCTGCCACCGGGGTTCTGGATATTGCTCTTTATTATGTTGCTCTTTTCCTGGGTATCATTTGTTGGCATCGTGCGCGCTGAATTCCTACGCGCAAGGAATTTTGAATATGTTAACGCTGCGCGCGCCCTTGGTGTGGGTAACGCCACCATCATGTTCCGGCATCTGTTACCAAATGCAATGGTTGCCACTCTCACATTCTTGCCATTCATTTTATCAGGTTCAATCACCACATTAACATCGTTGGACTTTTTGGGCTTTGGCCTCCCACCTGGTTCTCCTTCATTGGGCGAACTAATCGCACAAGGAAAGCGTAATCTGGGGGCGCCATGGCTTGGGTTAACCGCCTTTATCGTCATTTCGCTGATGCTCTCGTTGTTGATCTTCATTGGGGAAGCCACCCGCGACGCATTTGATCCAAGAAAGACCTTCAAATGAGTGGCGCTGAAAAACTACTTCAGGTCCGCAATTTATCGGTGGACTTCACCCAATCTGGACGCGTAACCCATGCGGCAAGAAACGTCTCATTTGATATTCACAAAGGTGAAACCATTGCACTAGTAGGCGAATCTGGTTCAGGGAAATCTGTTTCGGCACTTTCTGTGCTTAAACTATTATCCTATCCTGCAGCGAGCCATCCGAGTGGCGAGATTTTATTTAAGGGACAAGATCTGATGCAAGCCAGCGAGCGCGAATTGCGCGCGGTACGTGGCAATGACATCACAATGATTTTCCAAGAGCCTATGACATCGCTCAATCCGCTGCACACCATTGAGCGGCAAATCGCGGAAATACTTCATCTGCACCAGATGTTAGATCCTAAGGAGGCACAAAACGGTGTTTTGAAGCTTCTTCAGCAAGTTGGCATTCGTAATGCTGAGCAACGCCTTAGCGCCTATCCGCATGAATTGTCCGGTGGACAGAGACAGCGAGTGATGATTGCGATGGCGCTCGCCAACAGGCCCGAGCTTTTAATTGCCGATGAACCGACAACAGCGCTAGATGTGACCGTACAAGCGCAAATTCTTGAGCTGCTAGCAGATCTTAAAAAACAACATGGCATGTCGATGTTATTCATCACACATGATTTAGGTATTGTTCGTAGGATTGCTGATCGTGTGTGCGTAATGACCAACGGGGAAATTGTTGAAACGGGCCCGGTCGAAGAGATATTTGAAAACCCGCAGCATGAATATACCAAGCATCTTTTGGCGGCTGAACCCAAAGGCGCACCACCCAAAAGCTATCCAAGTGCACCTATTGTGCTTGAAGGCAAAGATGTCAAAGTCTGGTTCCCAATTAAAACTGGATTTTTGCGCAAAACAACGGATCACGTCAAAGCGGTAGATGGCATTGATTTGGTTCTGCGAGCAGGACACACACTCGGTGTGGTTGGCGAATCCGGTTCGGGGAAAACTACTTTGGGTCTGGCGCTATCGCGTATGATCTCATCGCAGGGTAAAATCGCCTATATTGGCAAGGATATCGATAGCTATTCGTTTAAACAAATGCGCGCGCTTCGTAACGAAATGCAAATCGTATTCCAAGACCCCTATGGTTCGCTTAGCCCGCGCATGTCTATCGCACAAATCATTGGCGAAGGGCTTGCTATTCATGAACCGCAGCTGTCAACTGAAGAACGAGACAAGAGAGTGGTCAACGCACTCGAAGAAGTGGGACTTAGCCCTGATTTAAGATGGCGCTACCCGCATGAATTTTCAGGTGGTCAAAGACAACGCATCGCGATTGCGCGTGCGATGGTGCTTAAACCGAAATTTGTCATGTTGGACGAACCGACATCGGCGCTAGATATGAGCGTTCAGGCGCAAGTTGTTGATCTCCTGCGCGATTTACAAAAACGCTATGATCTGGCGTATTTGTTCATCAGCCACGATTTGAAAGTTGTCCGTGCGTTGGCTAATGATGTGATGGTGATGCAGCTCGGCAAGGTCGTGGAACACGGCCCATCTGAGCAGATATTTGATGCTCCACAAACCGATTACACAAAAGCGCTGATGTCAGCCGCTTTTGAAATCAAAGCGACAAGTGATTTAAGTGTGAATGAGTAATCAATCATCAAAGGGTGCAATTCTCTTTTCCAGCACTACATTTAACGAAGACGAATGGGTTTCTCGCATTAAAGCACTCGCGCCAGATCGGGAAGTTTACACCCAACCGCATCCATCTGTTGAATATGCATTTTTGTGGAAACACCCGCATGGGCAACTTAAAAGCCTGCCTAATTTGAAGGTTTTATTTTCGCTAGGCGCAGGCGTTGATCATATCTTATCAGACAAAGATATCCCCGATCTTCCTATCGTCCGGGCGATCTCTGGAAATTTGACCGCCCGCATGAGCGAATTTGTCATTTGGCAAGTGCTTGATCATCATCGTCACGGTTCGTTTTATCGGCAAAATCAACGCGATAATCACTGGAATGATATCGGCTATCAACCGGCGGCGAACCAAATCAAAGTTGGCATTTTGGGCTTGGGTGAATTGGGACGCGATGCAGCTTTAAAACTTAATAATATTGGTTTTGACTTATCTGGCTGGTCACAATCGCAGAAGCAAATAGAAAATGTTACTTGTTATGCTGGTCGCGAAAACCTACCCAACTTCCTAAATGAACTCGACATTGTCGTTTGTCTGCTGCCGCATACGCGTGAAACTGAGAATATTTTGGATAAAAAACTCTTTTCACATTTTAAACCATCAGGTCCTTTAGGCGCGCCATATCTGATTAATGCGGGACGTGGCGCGCTACAAAACGAAGATGACATTGTTGAAGCGATCACAACCGGCACAATGTCTGGCGCGAGTTTGGATGTATTTCAAAAAGAACCGCTTGCATCAGATCATCCATTTTGGAAAATGTCTAACGTGACCGTAACACCGCATATTGCCGCTGATTCTGATCCCGATGCCTTGCTCTCGAAAATCATTGAGCAGATTGAGAACTTTGAAGCTGGCAAAGAATTGGTTGATTTAGTTGATTTAAAGCGCGGTTATTAAGGGCGACGGCATAAAGTTGGCAAACCGTATAGCGGCTCAATGCGCTGAACAGCTTGTTTTAATGGTTCACGCGATACACTCATGGAAAAGCCGTTAGCGTGGATGATAGTTTGGCTATCTTCTGCGATAGCTACATGTCCCTTCCAGAAGATTAAATCACCACGTTGCAGCCCGCTGAAATCCTCACCCGGGTCAAGAACTTCACCAATGGATGCTGCTTGCATGTCTGAATCTCGTTTTACATAGTTCCCAGCCATGAACATTGTCAATTGTACCAGCCCTGAACAATCTATTCCGAATGCAGATGCACCGCCCCAACGATAAGGTGTTTCCAGCAAACGACCTGCATGATTGACAAAATCTGGCCCGCTAAAGGCTTTAAAATGGCGGCAATGTCGCTCGACAATCGCCTCACCATCACGGGTCAATAAAAAGCGAATACCATTGCCTTCTGTTTCATCGACGATATCAAGGCGAGAACCCATCGAGAGACAGGCTAACGGGCGTTTTTTCATATCAGCTTCTGGGTATAAAAAAGTGCGAGGATGATCGACAATATGAGAGATTTTCTTAAATCCCTCAACGACTGCATCAATGGGGACATAACCAACATAGCTATCTTTTAACAATTGGATCCAAGCCCAGCCATCAGCCTTTTCATATATATAAATTTCTTCGCCAAATAACGCTTCCGTTTCAACGCCTAACTCTCTGTCTGGCGCGGACCGCAAGGTGATAGATGGAACACGGATGGTGCCTAGTTCACCTTTGACAAATCGAACAGCATTTACCTTGCCTTCCAAACGCGCATCCGCAAGATCAGCACGATAGGCGTGAAGTCTTTTATCCAATTCGTCACTCATATTATTGCCTTTTAGCGCTCAACATTGCGTCCTTGCTCAATGATCAAATCGCCGAGCTTTTCAACAAAAAGCGCCCCTTCCACCGTCCGCTTGATAATAACATTTCTGCGGTCTCTTTCATCACGCACACGCTTTACAAAACCCAGACTACCCATAGTATCAAGCGCCCGAGTGATCACGGGTTTTGTCACGTTCAATGTCTTAGCTAACCCACGAACCGTGTGCGGAGGTGGTTGCAGATAAATTTCAAGCAGGATTGCCATTTGACGAAGGGTTAAATCCGGCCCTTCTTTGCGAACTTGTTCGCTGGCCACCGAATGCCAGAGTGCGAGAGCTTGGTAAGGACGCATCTGTATAGACATCCGTATAACCTTTGTTCGTTTCGGATGCGTTATCTATACTATGGTTGCCACGCGTTTGTAAATACCACCTATAGCGCGGGGTATCTGTCTTTTAATACACGATAGAGCGAACGAATGGCTTGCGCTTCTCCACCCACAGGAGCATGGGCACGCTCTTTAGGATTCCAGCCATAAATATCGAAATGCACCCAGGGAATATCTGCATCCACAAATCGCTTCAAAAACAATGCAGCGGTGATTGAACCGGCAAACCCTCCAGAGGGCGCATTGGTTAGATCTGTGATCTTTGTCGTCACATCGGCCTCATACCCTTTATAAAGTGGCATGCGCCATACATGATCTGTTTCGCTTTCACTTGCGCTATATATCTCGCTCGCGAGTGTTTCATCATCTGTATAAAATGGTGGTAAATCAGGACCAAGTGCAACGCGTGCGGCGCCCGTTAACGTTGCCATATCGATCATTAGTTCGGGTTTTTCTTCAGATGCAAGCGCCAGAGCATCAGCGAGCACCAAACGGCCTTCGGCATCGGTATTATCAATCTGGATGCTTAGACCTTTTCGACTAATGAGAATATCACTAGGGCGGAATGCGCTTGCTGAGATTGAGTTTTCAACGGCTGGGATTAAAACCCGAAGATTTACCGACAAATTGGCGTCCATGATCATAAGTGCCAGAGCCAACACATTGGCGGCACCACCCATGTCTTTTTTCATAAGGCTCATGGCAGAACCCGGCTTGATATTCAGCCCGCCCGTGTCAAAACATACACCTTTACCGACCAAGGTGATTTTCGGATCTGAAGGCTTGCCCCATTTCATTTCAAGTAAACGCGGCGCTTCTGCAGAGGCTCTTCCCACTGTGTGGATGAGCGGGAAGTTTTGCTCCAGTAATTCATCCCCCAAAGTTACGTTCACATCAGCATGGTAATGATTAGCAAGCGTTCTAAATACACGCTCCAGCGCTTCTGGCCCCATATCATTGGTTGGAATGTTAATGAGGTCTCGAGCGAGATAAACGCCAGACAGCTGTCTCTGTAAATCAACAGAATCAACTGAGCTATCCTGAACAAGGTTAGGCTTTTGCTTGGATGACTTTTTATAATATGAGAACTGGTAAGCCCCCATGCCGAAGCCTAAAAGTAATTTTTCCATAGCAGCGCTCGGACCTGCCAATTGCCAATTCCCTTCCGGAAGAGATTTCGCCAATTTCCCACTGACAAAAGGATTGTCGTCTGGGTTATCTCCTAAACCGAGCAATGCACCTGCGAGCTCGCCGTCTTCGCCAGGTATTAGCAGGAAACTACCCGACTTCGCATCAAAGCCCGCCGAAACAGCCCACTTCTTTACGTATGGCGGCAGATCTTCCCCTTCAAACTGCTCTATTGTAACCGCCCAAATTGGCTTTGCATCTTCATTATCCGTTGAAAAAGGTAATACGCGGTTTTCGAGCAAAAATGCAGTCATAAAAGTCCTCACTAAAAATCAAACAGGTGCTGATCAAGAATCAGTTGTTAACCATCCGTTAGGGTTAACAGATTATTTATAACGCATCGAATAGGACACGCAAACTAATTGCAATTCCTCTTCAAACCAAAGATTTAGCACCGATATGGTGTATTGGAGCCCGATATGACAAACCTTGCAGATACAAGATCTATGTATGGTAAGTTAAACCGTTTGTTAGCAATTTCAGTGATTGCCATCGGTGTTACGGGCTGTGCATCTAAGGGCAGCATTACAACAGGTTCGGTCTCTAGTTTTAACAAACCACTATCACAAATGAATGCAAGTGAATTGGGTACTGCGGCCAATACGGTTGGCGCACGATATTCAAAAAACCCAAAAGATGCGGCAACGGCTATGCAATACGCGTCTATTTTGCAAATGAACGGGCAAAGCAAACAATCGCTGGCGGTTATGCAACAAGCCGCTATCCATAATCCTGAGGATCGCACTGTTTTGGCAGCCTACGGTAAATCACTTGCCAGTGCAGGTCATTTGGAACAAGCGTTAACCACTATCCGCCGTGCTCAAACACCGGATCAGCCGGATTGGAAGCTTTTATCAGCGGAAGGTGCAATTCTTGATCAATTGGGGCAAACAGTAGAAGCCCGCCGTAAATATCGCGAAGCACTGGATCGTAGACCAAACGAGCCATCAATATTGTCTAATATCGGCATGTCATATCTTCTTGCTGGTGATTTACGTACGGCCGAAACATATTTGCGCAATGCATCCAACCAACCCACCGCTGATAGCCGTGTGCGCCAGAACCTTGCACTTGTCATAGGTCTGCAAGGCAGATTTGAAGAAGCTGAACGTGTGGCACGCAACGAGCTTTCCAGCCAACAAGCAGAAGCAAATGTGACATATCTTAAACGCATGATCGCGCAAAATAATTCGTGGAAGAAGCTGAAAAAGACTTAAAACGTCTTTTATCAAAACCCGTAGGGTATTGTTCGACGCTTATTCGGATCGATTTCCAATTTTCGCTTGAGCGGTGGAACAGCTCGCTGGTGACAATCTGATCGATCGCAAATACGACACGAAATCCCAATGGGTTCAAAGGCTGTATCGCGATTGATATCCAAATCATCTGCATAAACCAGATCACCTGCATGAATAATCTCGCAACCCAACGCCAAAGCGTGACGTTGCACGGGTTTGCGAAACCCACCACTGCGTTTTGTCACAGCGGTTGATAAACATAAATATCGCACCCCATCGGGTGTTTCAGCAAGTTGGCGCAATATTTGATCGGGTGTTTCAAAGGCGCGGTGCGCATTCCACAGCGGGCAAGCCGAACCAAATCTGGCAAATTGAAGTTTTGTTGCACTATGACGTTTGGTAATGTTTCCAGCTTGATCAAGGCGCGCAAAAAAGAATGGGATACCTTTCGCGCCGGACCTTTGTAACGTGCTTAACCGATGCGCGACTTGCTCTAAACTTGCTCCAAAATAATCCGCGAGCATTTCAAGGTCATGGCGATATTCGCGCGCCGTTTCTAAAAATGCTCCGTATGGCAGCGTCGCAGCACCAGCGAAATAATTCGCCAATCCAATGCGGCAAATATCACGCGCATCTTCTGATCTAAATTCAGCCTGAGCGATGATATCATCCATGACCGTCTTATGTTCCAACAACGCAATTTGATGAGCGATCTGAAACGTGTTTGTTGCGTGATTGGCCTGGCTATTAAGGCGTAGTATCCGGGCGCTTTCATCATAAGACCTAATCATGCGGTCGGTAACATCATCATTTGACAAAGACACATGAACACGGTGTTTGCGCTCAATATGATCGGCAAACGCACGTAAATTTTTCTGACCACGATGATCAAAGCTACTTGAGAGCTTTTCGGCAAGTACATCCAGATCATGAACATAATTATCTAAGTAATGGAAGAAATCGCGCACTTCTTCATAAGGTGTCGGATCAGTGAGCGCGCCGCTACGTTCTAAAGTGTCGTCCAGTTCTGCTAATTGTTCGCCAGCATGCCGAAGTGCCTGATGCATCGATAAAAAAGCTTTGGCGACTGCAGGCGCGTTTTGTGAAACGAGTTTTAGATCCTGCACGCTCGGTGCCTCCCCGCCAAATAGCGGATCGGCGAGTGCTTCGGCCATGTCCGCCAACAAACGGTCACTGTCATCTTCCGACAATGTGGTGATATCAACGGCAAATTTTTCAGCAAGCGCAAGCAATACCGTTGCCGTTAGATGGCGCTGATTATTTTCAATCTGATTGAGATAGCTTGTTGAAATACCCAATTGATCGGCAAAACTTGCCTGCGTCAGCTTATTCTCTTCACGAATAGCTTTGATATTTCGGCCAACGAATAGTTTACGTCCACGCATATTTACAACTTTGCAAATTTAAATATGCAATATTTGCTAAACTGACTATGTTGCATTTTCAAGTCTTATTTTTCACGGAAAGTGCTTTATAAGCGTAGGTTAACAAAGGGGTTGATATGCAGCATATACTTGATGAACTTGAAAAACGCCGTGAAGAAGCAAGGCTTGGCGGTGGCCAGCGCCGTATTGATGCGCAACATAAAAAGGGCAAATTAACAGCCCGCGAACGTATCGATGTACTTCTTGATGAAGGCTCGTTTGAAGAATACGATATGTATAAAACCCACCGTTGCACTGATTTCGGCATGGGCGAAAGCCAACCGCCTGGGGATGGTGTTGTCACAGGCTGGGGTACGATTAATGGTCGCCCTGTTTATCTATATGCGCAAGATTTTACAGTTTTCGGCGGATCGTTATCTGAAACCCATGCTGAGAAGATCTGTAAGATCATGGATCTTGCCATGCAAAATGGCGTGCCGGTAATCGGCCTTTGCGATTCAGGTGGTGCGCGTATTCAAGAAGGTGTGGCATCCCTTGGTGGTTATGCCGAAGTATTTTGGCGCAATGCGCAAGCTTCTGGTGTTGTTCCGCAAATTTCCGTCATTATGGGACCTTGCGCAGGTGGCGCGGTTTATTCCCCTGCCATGACCGATTTCATCTTCATGGTCAAAGACACAAGCTACATGTTTGTGACCGGCCCTGATGTGGTGAAAACCGTGACAAATGAAATTGTCACTGCTGAAGAATTAGGTGGCGCGTCCACCCATACAAAGAAATCCTCCGTCGCAGATGGCGCATTCGACAATGATGTCGAAGCGCTGCTGCAAATCAGAGAATTCTATGATTTTCTTCCTCTATCGAACCGAGCGAATGCGCCAACACTTCCAACCCCGGATGAGATTGAGCGCGCTGAAGAATCACTTGATACCTTGGTGCCTGAAAACCCAAATATGCCTTATGATATGCGTGAGGTGATTGAGAAAGTTGCTGATGAAGGCAATTTCTATGAGCTGCAAAAGGATTTTGCCGGCAATATTCTGACCGGCTTTGTCCGCATTAATGGCGAAAGCATTGGCGTGATCGCTAACCAACCGATGGTGCTTGCTGGTTGCTTGGATATTGATTCATCGAAAAAAGCTGCTCGTTTCATCCGTTTCTGTAACGCCTTTAACATTCCGCTTCTCACATTTGTTGATGTGCCGGGCTTCTTACCGGGTGTCAGCCAGGAATATGGTGGCATCATCAAACATGGTGCAAAACTATTATTTGCCTATGCGCAGGCGACCGTTCCAATGGTAACCGTCATTACCCGTAAAGCCTATGGCGGCGCTTATGATGTGATGGCGTCTAAACACATTCGCGCTGATGTGAATTACGCTTGGCCAACAGCTGAAATTGCGGTGATGGGTGCGAAAGGCGCGACCGAAATTTTGTATCGCTCCGAGCTTGGTGATCCAGACAAAATCGCAGCGCGCACCAAAGAATATGAGGATCGCTTTGCTAATCCATTTATCGCCGCTCAACGCGGGTTCGTGGATGAAGTGATCATGCCGCGCAACACACGCCGTCGCGTAGCCCGCGCATTTGAAATGCTGAAAAATAAGGACGCCAATGAGCCTTATAAAAAGCATGACAACATGCCGCTATAGGGGAAAACAGATAAATGAAGCGACCCCTGCTAATCTACCGATCCTCATTGACTGCATTATTTATATCAAGTCTTACTTGCAGTTTGGCAATCGCAAAAGCACCAAACTATCAGCTTGTGGATACGGGTATACTGACCCACTCTAATTGGGGATTTGGTTATGACCTAGTGTTTGAAATAGATGACCTCCCCGAAGACGGTCTTGGTGGCGAAATTATGCAAAGGGATATGTCCATCCTTTGCCAGACATGGGCCCCACATCAAGTCAGACACATTAAGTCATTCTCAGGCAGAAATGAACAACCTAACTTTATCGCTGTAACGATAAAGTTAGGTACAGGCATCCTGGGAATCAAGGCTGGTAGATTTTTCAGAAGAGCATTCGCTACCGATGGAATAACATGTTTTGATGGATTGAGAGACTAATGCCTAAACTACCTTATATGCTTAAACATCGCGGTTTCCCATCACGTCTGCCTGGGACTGATTTTCAGTTTACCATTCGTCGTGCAGCACCTGTTGCAACGAAGATCGAAAAACGCGAACGGCATCCAGATCGCAAGAAAATTCTAACCGAAGCGGACACCAATTTTCTTGCCTGTTTATGGAAGGCCTTTGGCAATGAACCCTTTGAGCGCGGCAATTTAGATGCCGGTCGATTGGGCACATTGTTTATGCGCGAAGTTCTACCAGCCGACGATAATTTTGATCCGCAAGATTATGAAGCCATGCTGGTGATTAATGAGCCTGTTGCCCGCGCAAGTTTCCCAGAAAGTTTTGAAGAGGACAATTACAGATGATCACGAAAATCCTCGTTGCCAATCGCGGCGAAATTGCCTGCCGTGTATTTAAATCAGCAAAGAAAATGGGAATAGCAACCGTCGCGGTTTATTCCGATGCAGATAAAAACGCGCTGCATACCTCCATGGCAGATGAAGCTGTACATATTGGTGCAGCACCTGCGGCTGAAAGTTACTTGATCATCGATAAAATTATTGATGCTTGTAAACAAACTGGCGCTAATGCTGTGCATCCTGGATATGGCTTTTTATCTGAGCGGGCAGAATTTGCCGAGCGCTTAAAGCAAGAAGGTATCGTTTTTGTTGGCCCACCTCAGGGTGCGATTGAAAAAATGGGGGATAAGATCACCTCCAAAAAGATCGCCGATGACGCAGGTGTTTCCACTGTGCCGGGCCATATGGGTTTGATTGATGACGCAGAACATGCGGTTAAAATTTCAAGCGAAATCGGCTATCCCGTGATGATCAAAGCCTCCGCCGGTGGTGGTGGTAAAGGCATGCGTATTGCTTGGAATGATGATGAAGCACGTGAAGGTTTTGAACGCTCAAAATCTGAAGCTGCAAGCTCGTTTGGTGATGATCGTATTTTCATTGAAAAGTTCGTTGAAGAACCGCGCCATATTGAAATTCAGGTGCTTGCAGATACGCATGGCAATTGCATTTATTTAGGTGAGCGTGAATGTTCGATCCAGCGCCGCAATCAAAAAGTTATCGAAGAAGCCCCTAGCCCGTTTTTGGATGAAGCAACACGTACAGCCATGGGTGAGCAAGCCTGTGCGCTTGCACAAGCTGTGGGCTATACCAGCGCTGGTACTGTTGAATTTATCGTTGATAAAAACAGAAACTTTTATTTTCTGGAAATGAATACCCGTTTGCAGGTGGAGCATCCTGTCACCGAGTTGATCACGAATGTTGATCTTGTAGAGCAAATGATCAATGTGGCTGCAGGTGAAAAATTATCGCTTGCCCAAGATGATATTCAATTGAATGGCTGGGCTATGGAAAGCCGCCTTTATGCGGAAGATCCTTATCGTAAATTCCTGCCATCAATTGGTCGTTTAACGCGCTACCGCCCGCCGGCTGAAGGTGACATTGGTGATGGTAATATCATTCGCAATGATACCGGTGTTTATGAAGGCGGCGAGATCTCGATGTATTACGATCCGATGATCGCCAAGTTGTGCACATGGGGTGAAACGCGCGATGATGCGATCCAAACAATGTGCGAAGCGCTTGATATGTTTGAGCTTGAAGGCATCGGCCATAACCTGCCGTTCCTATCAGCGGTGATGGGGCATGATCGCTTCCGCTCAGGCAATATCACAACCGCCTTTATTGCCGAGGAATATCCAGAAGGCTTTAAAGGTGTGGAGCTAACGGAAGGCGAGCTTAATTCAATTGCATCAGGTGCGGCTGCAATGATGTTGGTCGAAGCTGAACGTCGTGAAGCACTGCAAAGTATCGATCTCGGCGCGACCAATCACGGTGAATATGAGTATGTGGTTCAGATCGGCGAAACTCCGATACCGGTCCAAGTTTCTCGCAGCGATGATAAGGTCGAAGGCACGTTTGATATTTCCGTCAATGAAGGCCCCGATCAACAGATATTTTGCACGTATACCCCCGGCGATACGCTGACGGTGTTCAGCTCTGCGGAAGATAAAAGCACGCAAGGTGTGAACTATTATTTGAAGACAAATCGCACCGCAGACGGATTTCGTATCCGCACCAGAGGCGCTGATTTGGACGTGAAAGTTCTAACGCCTCGTGTGGCGGAACTTTTAGCATTGATGCCAGTCAAAGAAGCCGCAGATACATCGAAATATCTGCTATGCCCAATGCCAGGACTGGTGATTGATCTTAAAGTTTCAGTTGGCGATAGCATTGAGGAAGGCCAGCCATTGGCAATCGTCGAAGCGATGAAAATGGAAAATGTCCTCAAAGCTGAGAAATCCGGCAAGGTGAAGGAGATCCCAGTGCAAACTGGCGATAGTCTCGCTGTTGACGCAGTGATTATGGAGTTTGAATGATGGCAGATCATGAGAGCAATAAACGCGATTGGCTTGATCTTGCCACCAAAGAAATGAAGGGCAAAGACCCTGAAACCTTGGATTGGCATACGCCTGAGAACATCGTTGTCAAACCTGTTTATACCGGTGATGATATCCCGGAAACTGCAAAAAATGATATGCCGGGATTTGCGCCGTTTACCAGAGGTATCAAGGCAACAATGTATGCGGGTCGTCCTTGGACAATTCGTCAATATGCCGGATTTTCAACCGCAGAAGAAAGTAACGCATTTTATCGTAAAAACTTAGCAGCTGGCCAAAAAGGGCTTTCTGTTGCTTTTGATCTTGCAACACACCGAGGTTATGATTCAGATCATCCACGTGTTGTCGGTGATGTGGGTAAAGCCGGTGTTGCGATCGACAGCGTTGAAGATATGAAAATTCTCTTTGACGGCATTCCGCTTGATGAGATGTCGGTTTCGATGACAATGAATGGTGCCGTCATCCCAGTGTTGGCAATGTTTATTGTTGCAGGTGAAGAGCAAGGGGTAGATCGCGCCAAACTTTCAGGAACCATTCAAAACGATATCCTGAAAGAATTTATGGTGCGCAACACCTATATCTATCCGCCTGAACCATCGATGCGCATTATCGCAGATATTATTGATTACACTGCGCGCGAAATGCCGAAATTCAATTCGATTTCTATCTCTGGCTATCACATGCAAGAAGCGGGTGCGACGCTCGCACAGGAGCTGGCTTATACGCTCGCTGATGGAATGGAATATGTCAGAGCTGCGATGGCAAAAGGTCTTGATGTCGATGCCTTTGCCGGCCGGTTATCTTTCTTTTTCTGCATCGGCATGAACATCTTCATGGAAGCGTCTAAACTTCGCGCCGCGCGAAAACTTTGGGCGAAAATCATGACGGATTTTGGTGCGAAAGCTGATCGCTCTAAAATGCTGCGTACCCATTGCCAAACCTCAGGCGTTTCATTGACCGAGCAGGATCCATACAACAACATCGTACGCACGACAGTTGAGGCGATGGCTGCAACATTAGGCGGGACCCAATCACTCCACACCAATTCTTTTGATGAAGCGATTGCGCTTCCGACAGAGTTTTCCGCTCGAATTGCCAGAAATACGCAATTAATTTTGCAGCATGAAACTGGCATTACAAATGTGGTCGATCCTCTTGGCGGTTCATATTATGTGGAAGCGCTCACCAATGATCTCGCGGATGAAGCATGGCGCTTAATTGAAGAGGTTGAATCGCTTGGTGGAATGACAAAAGCCGTTGAGCAGGGATTGCCGAAAATGCGGATTGAAGAATCAGCCGCGAAGCGACAGGCGCGCATTGATAAAGGCGAAGATGTGATCGTTGGCGTAAACAAATATCGTTTGGATGATGAAGCACCAATTGATATTCTTGATATTGATAATGCAAAGGTTCGAAAAGCACAGATCGCGCGTCTTGAAAAAATGAAATCGCATCGCAATGAGAAGGCTCATGGCGCGGCCATTGAAAATCTAAAACAAGTGGCCGCATCAGGTTCAGGCAATCTGCTTGAAGCTGCGGTGGAAGCTGCCCGCGCGCGCGCGTCGCTTGGCGAGATTTCAGATGCCATGGAAAATGCATTTTCACGTCACAAGGCAACGACACGGATTATTTCAGGTGTTTACCAGTCAGATTATGATGGTGATCCAGAATACGAAAACCTTAAGCAGAAAATCTCAGACATTACGGTTCAACGCGATAAACAACCACATATTCTCGTTGCCAAAATGGGACAGGATGGTCACGACAGAGGTGCCAAAATCATTTCAACTGCATTTGCAGATATGGGTTTTAATGTTGAATTATCTGATATGTTTGAAACACCGGTGGAAATTGCCGATAAAGCAGTTTCGAGTAAAGTCGATGTGATAGGTGTATCTTCGCTTGCAGCTGGTCACAAAACGCTCATCCCTGAGCTTATTCAAATGCTGAGGGATCGAGATGCCGACGATATCATCGTTGTATGCGGTGGCGTTATCCCCGAGCAGGACTACCAGATGCTAAAAGATGCAGGTGTTGCGGAAATTTTCGGACCTGGCTCAAATGTTCTGGATGCAGCAAATGCTGTTTTGGGTCAAATCTCAGGTCAGTTGCGTAATAATTAGTATAAAAATTCAACTGCTTAAACTAAAGGCATACCCGTGCCTGAGAGTATTAAACAGAATTTTAATAGAATCGGCCCATTATTATACCTAGTATTTTCACTGTATTGGGGCATATGTAATGACTGGACAAAAACCGTCCAAGAGTCAAATCAAAGGAACTGAGGGAAACTTTCTTTCTCGATTAATTGTCGAAGAGAAACGTGAGCATGTGCGTCGTCAGATGTATGCGCCATGTAAAGTTGGCTATATGAAAGACGGACTGCGCGGTTATAGCGTGATGAAGGGCATGATCGTCGACTTATCTGAAGGTGGCGCGCAGTTAAAACTCCCATTTATGTTAACACGAGGTCAGGATTTATATCTGCTACTACAGAATTTCCCCTTTAAGCTTGCAGCTGTAGTGGTGGAAGTGACCGACGTTGGAACACACTTAAAATTTGCTAATACTATCCCACCAGAGGCAGTGCATCAAATTGCATCTGGTCGACCTTATGTGAAACCAACAAAAGCCAAAGCTCCCAAAAAGGCACAAAAGTAATACTTTTGTGTTATGGACAGTTGCAAAGCGTTGCACAAACGCCATAGCCGCCCAATTAATGATAACATTCACGTTATTAATCCGTTTAAGACTTGCAAGTCGTTATTAATACAAAATAAACCATACCCATGAGATTTGCCTTTTGTGGCAAATTACGATTGGGGACATTAAGAATTATCATGCAGCGTCGCAAATTTCTTCAGCTTGGACTAGTTTCAACATCTGCACTGTTGGTTGGGTGTACAACCTCAAGTGAGACTTCAAATAAGGTTTCAAACGTACCAGCGAAAAACAAAGTTGGAACAATATACTCTGACGCATATGGTTCAGTAAATGACGGGGGCTTTCGCGTTCCTGCTGTTCCAATCGAAAAATTAGATACAAAATATCATCGCCAGATCGTGCGATTTAAAACGCGCCACCCGAAAAATACGGTTATCGTCAATACTAGACAACGACACCTTTATTACGTTCTTGGCGCTGGAAAAGCAGTACGTTACGGCATTGGTGTTGGCCGCGCCGGCTTTGCATGGGAAGGTGAAGCCTATGTGGCTTGGAAACGCCCATGGCCAACCTGGACACCGCCAAAAGAAATGATCCAACGTCAGCCACACCTGCGCAAATATGCCGATGGGGGCATGGAGCCAGGTCTTCGCAATCCACTTGGTGCGCGTGCGCTTTATTTATTCGATAGTGAAACCAAGCAGGACACTTTATATCGGTTGCACGGTACTCCGGAGTGGAAATCGATTGGCACCGCTGCATCGTCCGGGTGCATTCGCTTAATTAACCAGGATATTATCGATCTTTATCAGCGCGTGAAGCCAGGACGTCGTACAAAAGTTATCGTTATTCAATAAGCTAAAAAACAAGTTTCGAAATAAAAAGCCTCGAAGATGAAGTCATCCTCCGAGGCTTTTTTATTGTGCGGTGCTTTGTTAGCTGGCTTTTAGCTCCAAACGACGGCGATGCAAAACAGGCTCGGTGTATCCGCTTGGCTGGGCCCGACCATCAAGAACGAGTTCAAGCGCTGCTTGGAATGCGATGGATCCATCAAAGTTACCAGCCATATTTGTGTAATTGGCGTCACCCGCATTTTGACCATCAACGACAGCTGCCATTTTCTCCAAAGTACTGACAATCTGCTCTTTGGTGACCACACCATGGTGTAACCAATTTGCCATATGCTGGGCTGAAATACGCAAGGTGGCGCGATCTTCCATCAAACCAATATTATTGATGTCCGGCACTTTTGAACAACCAACCCCCTGGTCAACCCAGCGCACAACATAACCCAAAATGCCTTGCGCGTTGTTATCAAGTTCGTTCTGAATATCTTCAGGCGTCCAGTTTGGATTTTGTGCCACCGGAATGGATAAAATATCGTCTATATTAGCACGCCCACGGGATGCAATTTCTGACTGAACGTCTTTCACACTAACCTGATGATAGTGCGTTGCGTGCAATGTTGCCGCCGTTGGTGAAGGCACCCAAGCCGTGTTTGCCCCTGCTTTTGGATGGCCAATTTTCTGCACCAACATTTCAGCCATCATGTCTGGCATAGCCCACATACCTTTACCAATTTGAGCGTGACCTGCCAGGCCGCATTCAAGACCGATATCCACATTCCAATTCTCATAGGCAGAAATCCAAGCGGCCTGTTTCATATCCCCTTTACGGATCATTGGACCGGCCTCCATAGAGGTGTGCATTTCATCACCTGTACGGTCTAAGAAGCCTGTATTAATGAATACAACGCGTTCTTTTGCAGCACGGATACATTCTTTAAGGTTTACCGTTGTGCGGCGCTCCTCATCCATAATGCCCATTTTAAGTGTGTTCGGTGCCATACCAAGTGTTTGTTCGACACGGGTGAAAATCTCACTGGCAAAAGCAACTTCATCCGGACCATGCATTTTTGGCTTCACGATATACATTGAGCCTTTTTTGGAATTTGCAAAACGTCCATCAGGACCAATATCGCGCAGCGCAATTAAAGCTGTGATCATGGCATCCATCATGCCTTCAGGTGCTTCATTGCCATCTTTATCGATAATTGCAGGATTGGTCATTAGGTGACCAACATTGCGGATCAGCATAAGTACGCGGCCTGACAAAGTAAGATCTGATCCGTCAGGTTTTGTATATTCGCGATCTGGATTTAATTTTCTGACAATCGTTTTGCCATTTTTCTCAAGGGTTTCTTCAAGATCACCCTTCATCAAACCGAGCCAATTGCGATAAACAACTGTTTTATCTTCACCATCAACTGCAGCAATAGAATCTTCGCAATCCATGATGGATGTCAGAGCGGATTCTAACACAACATCTGAGATACCAGCTGGATCGGTGTTTCCGATCTGGCTGTTTGGATCGATGGAAATTTCGACATGCATACCATTTTTTACAAGCAAAATTTTAGATGGTGTTTCAGCTGAACCAGCATAACCTGCAAATTGGCTGTCATCTTTTAGGCCAACACGATCGCCGTTTGATAACTCAACGCTTAAAGCGCTATCCACCACAGACAAGGCTTTAATCTCGTTCCAGTCTCCATTGAGCGGTGCACTTTGATTAAGGAAGTTTCGTGCCCATGCAATGGCCTTTGCGCCGCGGACAGGATTGTAGCCTTTACCTTTTTCAGCGCCATCATCTTCTGAGATAGCATCTGTTCCGTAAAGTGCGTCATATAATGAACCCCAGCGGGCATTGGCAGCATTAAGGGCAAATCGCGCATTCATAATGGGTACAACGAGCTGAGGGCCAGCGATTTCGCAAATTTCGCTATCTACATTGCTCGTAGAGACTGAAAACTTATCACCTTCTGGAACAAGATATCCGATATCTTTTAAGAAGCTTTTGTACGCTTCAAGATCGTGTGGTGCGCCATTTTCGCGATGCCAATCATCAATTTTGCTTTGTAAATCTTCACGCTTTGCAAGAAGCTCTTTGTTCTTTGGTCCAAGGTCATGAATAAGCGCTGAGAACTGCTCAAAGAACTTATCTTCATCGACACCCGATCCCGGTAGGGCTTCATTGACGAGAAAATCATAGAGTTCGGAATGAATTTTAAGACCGTTTCGTTCTTGCATGGCCATATGTTGCTCCACTTATTATATGATCGAATTTTTCTATCGTTATTAAAGAGAGTCAATTATTTGTCAATTAGACCTTAAAGAATAAGATTGTTTCTATTTTGGAAACAATCTTATTCTACTAAACGTCGCGTTTACTAACAATCATCGGCAAGCCACCTTGTGGCTGCACGGTTAGTTTTTGGACTGGCCATGGATTTGTGTCTTTAGTGACATCAAATTGGTATTTCCGAAACAATACACCAAGCACAATAATAGCCTCTTGCAATGCAAAGGTCGCACCGATGCACACTCTTGGGCCTGCACCAAAGGGAAGGTATTGAAATTTATGGATTTTTGATTTGTTGTTGGGCATAAACCGCTCAGGTCGAAACACTCTTGGATCGTCCCACAACTCCTCATGCCGGTGCAATGTCCAAGGCATAACCAATACCGTGGTATCCTTTTCAATTGTCACCTCTTCCCCATTTGGCGATGTCCATTTATCATCAATTAGGGGTGCCCTATTGATGGAAGGTGCAGGGGGATAAAGCCTCATCGTTTCTTCAAAAACAGCCCGCGTCCAAGGCATTTCATCAAGCCAATCAACAGGATCAACATTATTTTCATGAACTTTATCAGCTTCTTCTTCCAGTAAGTTCCGATGCTTGGGCGAGTTTGCCACACAATAAAGCGCCCAACCTAAAGCACGTGCGGTGGTTTCATGACCTGCCCCAATAAACGTGATGATATTATCTTCAATCTCCGACCGTTTAAGTCCGTCAGGAGCTTCCTGTCGCAACAGCAATGTTAAAAAGTCTTCCGGCACATCTTCTTTGCCGCTTTTCATTGCGTCTCGGCGTTTATCAGCGGTATCAGACACAATTTTGCGAAATTTACGCATGATTGGAATGCCAAGCATACGTCGAAAGCGTGGGACCCATCGTGGTGCTTTGATTAAATCTAATGGATCAACACGTCCCATTGTATGCAGCAATCGATCAACGTCATTTGACAAATCATCTGTCTGCGAAACGATATCATTTGAAAACAAGGTTTCTGCGAGAATTTCATAGGTCATTTCGGTCATGTCTGTTGAGATATCAACCGTGCCATTTTCCAATGCAACGGGTTCATATTTTACCGCATATTGAACCGCACGCTGATGCATCAATTTAGCGAATCCTTTGGCGTGTCTTGGTGCGAAAACCGGTGCAACAGACTTTCGCGAACGCTTCCAAACCGGACCTTCAGCCGTTAACAATCCATCCCGCAATATCGGCCTTAAGATTAATTGACGAACAGTTGCCATGCGGTAGTTTTTGGCATTTTCGACCAAAACATAGTGCACAAGATCGGGATCATTGGCGATGAGAATGCGCTCATTTAAAAATTTCGTTTTAATCCAAGGCAAAGTGTAGGAAGGCTGCCCCCAAACCTCTAGAGGATTGGATAGCGTTGCCTTTATCACCTCAAAAATCGAAGGGATTGTCGTACGCGGTATCGGCGCTGGGGGCACAAATTCAACATTTTTATCAGGCATATTGTCCATATTCACATTTACGTTGTCTAACATTTGGGTCAATAATACTCCAAGGCACTGAATTATCGAAAAAATCCGTGAAAATCCTCACGAAATAGACTGGCAAATTTGGCATTCAAAGCACTTGCGATTATAGATTAAGCATATGATTTTTGCGTGATTCGCACGTCTAATTATACATACGCAACCAAACGGGATTTGGGTTTTAATGAACGATACTCCAATGGACGAAAATGGCGCTGAATATGGTGCCGATTCTATTAAAGTTTTAAAAGGGCTCGATGCGGTTCGCAAACGCCCTGGTATGTATATCGGCGATACAGACGATGGTTCCGGCTTGCACCACATGGTTTATGAGGTTGTTGATAACGCGATTGATGAAGCGTTGGCAGGTCACGCTGATATCGTGACCGTTACGCTGAATGCTGACGGCTCTTGCACAGTTACAGATAACGGGCGCGGTATCCCAACAGGTATCCACGAAGAAGAAGGCGTTTCAGCTGCTGAATTGATCATGACACAGCTTCATGCCGGCGGTAAATTTGATCAAAACTCATATAAAGTTTCAGGTGGCCTCCATGGTGTGGGCGTTTCGGTGGTGAATGCGCTCTCTGTTTGGCTTAAAATGAAAATTCACCGCGACAATGAAATTCATGAAATGAGCTTCACCCATGGTGTTGCAGATGCGCCTCTTGTAAAAACTGGAGACCGTGAGGGCCGTTCGGGTACAGAAGTAACATTCTTGCCATCATCTGAAACTTTCACAATGACCGAATTTAAGTATGAAACGCTTGAGCATCGTTTGCGCGAGCTTGCATTTTTGAATTCAGGTGTTCGTATCGTGCTTACCGACAACCGCCATTCCGATGTTCGTAGCGACGAACTTTACTACGAAGGTGGCTTAGAAGCCTTTGTGCGTTATTTAGATCGCACCAAAAAACCACTGGTCGATGATCCAATTACAATTACCAGCGAACGCGATGGTATTACAGTTGAAGTGGCGATGTGGTGGAATGAAAGCTACCACGAAAATGTATTATGCTTTACCAACAATATCCCACAACGTGATGGTGGGACACACTTGGCTGGATTTAGAGGCGCTCTAACACGTCAGGTCACAGGATACGCAGATCAATCAGGTTTGACCAAGAAGCAAAAGGTATCGCTCACAGGTGATGATTGCCGCGAAGGCCTAACTGCGGTTCTATCCGTTAAAGTGCCGGATCCGAAATTCTCCTCTCAAACCAAAGATAAGCTGGTTTCGTCCGAGGTGCGCCCTGTTGTGGAAAGTCAGATGAACGAGGCTTTGGGGATGTGGCTTGAAGAGCATCCGAATGAAGCGAAAATTCTTGTTGGCAAAGTATGTGAAGCGGCCCATGCGCGTGAAGCTGCCCGTCGCGCACGTGAGTTAACACGCCGCAAAGGTGCTCTGGATATTGCCTCGTTGCCTGGCAAGCTCGCTGATTGTTCAGAACGCGATCCAGCGAAATCTGAAGTCTTCCTAGTGGAGGGTGATTCTGCGGGTGGATCAGCAAAACAAGGTCGTTCGCGTGACAATCAGGCCATTTTGCCATTACGCGGTAAGATTTTGAATGTTGAACGTGCGCGTTTTGACAAGATGTTATCTTCGCAAGAGATTGGTACACTCATTACAGCGCTTGGCACAGGCATCGGCAAAGACGAATTTAACGCTGACAAACTTCGCTATCACAAGATCATTATCATGACTGATGCGGACGTTGATGGTGCGCATATTCGTACATTGCTTTTGACATTTTTCTTCCGTCAAATGCCGGAGTTAATTGAGCGTGGTCATTTGTATATTGCCCAGCCGCCGCTTTATAAAGTGGCTAGAGGTAAGTCTTCGCGCTACTTGAAAGATCAGGCAGCACTGGAAGATTATCTCATTACATCTGGCCTTGAAGAGGCAGCACTGGAAATTGCATCTGGTGAAGTGCGTGCAGGTTTGGATCTACGTTCGGTTGTTGATGATGCTTTGCGTTTACGCACACTGCTTGATGGTCTTCACTCAAGATATGATAGATCCTTAGTTGAACAAGCCGCCATTGCAGGCGCGTTGTCTGCGGAGACTTTTGCTGATCCTGCGCAAGCTGCTGCACTGGCGACACGGGTTGCCGAACGCATGGATATGATTTCCGATGAGACCGAACGCGGTTGGAGCGGAAAAGTGACCGATACTGGCGGGTTGTTACTTGAACGCGTTGTGCGCGGTGTGACTGAAATTGCACTTTTAGATGCAGCACTTCTTGCCAGCCAAGATGCGCAAGCTATTCATCAATTGAACGAGCGTTTGAAGGAAGTTTATGACGAACCGGCGACTTTAAAGCGTAAAGCTGCGGTTGAAACTATCGGCGGACCGATGGCGCTGCTTGATAGTGTGTTCTCCATGGGACGCAAAGGTTTGACCGACATCCAACGTTATAAAGGGTTGGGTGAGATGAACGCAGACCAACTTTGGGAAACCACGCTTGATCCAAATGTTCGTTCATTGCTGCAGGTGAAAATTAGCGATGCGATCAATGCTGATGATCTATTCTCTCGCCTTATGGGTGATGAAGTGGAACCTCGTCGTGAGTTCATCCAGGACAATGCGCTTAGCGTTGCAAACTTGGATATCTAATGCAAAGCGGATTTGGATATAAAGGCGAGGTCAAATTGTGAGCTCGCAACAAATATCCAATATGGCGGAATATACCGTCACAGAGATTTCTGGTTCGATTAAAAAGACAGTCGAGACGGCATTTACTCATGTGCGCGTTCGCGGTGAAATATCCGGATTTCGCGGTCCACACTCGTCAGGTCATGCATATTTTTCCATAAAAGACCAAAAAGCGCGCATGGATGCCGTGGTTTGGAAGGGCGTTTTTAATCGACTGAAGTTCAAGCCCGAAGAAGGCATGGAAATGATAGCGACTGGGAAAATCACAACTTTCCCAGGTTCGTCAAAATATCAAATTGTCATCGAACAGCTTGAGCCTGCAGGTGCAGGTGCGTTGATGGCGCTGCTTGAAGAACGAAAGAAAAAACTAGCTGCCGAAGGCCTGTTTGATGCCAATCGCAAACAGTTGCTGCCTTATCTACCCAAAACCATTGGCGTCGTGACATCTCCAACAGGTGCAGTTATCCGCGATATTTTGCATCGGATATCTGATCGTTTTCCGGTTCATGTGATCGTTTGGCCTGTACGTGTGCAAGGGGAAACAAGCGGTGATGAAGTCGCTGCTGCAATTAACGGATTTAGTGCGCTTGATGATGCATCGAACATTACAAAGCCTGATTTAATTATTGTAGCGCGCGGTGGTGGCAGTCTTGAGGATTTATGGGGTTTTAATGACGAAGCCGTTGTTAGAGCAGCGGATCAATCTGATATACCTTTAATTTCAGCTGTTGGTCACGAAACTGATTGGACGCTACTTGATCTTGTGGCTGATGAGCGCGCGCCAACGCCAACAGGTGCTGCCGAAATGTCTGTTCCTGTGAAAGCAGATCTTGAAGCAAGCGTATCAAATTTATCAGCACGTTTACGTTCGGCGAGTTCTCGAAATGTCGATCAAAGGCGGCAAAACTTCATCGCATTATCTCGCGGGCTACCCTCACTGGATAACCTCTTAGCACTTCCCAGACGCCGAATAGATGAAGCAACCAGCAACCTGTCAAAAGCTATTCATTTAAACACAATCAACAAACGTCGTGGTTTTGATCTGGCGGTTAATCGCTTAACGCCCATTGCTCTTCTCGCAGCATTGCGCGACCGCAATGCTCGTGTGCAACAAATTGGTCAGCGCTTAAGCACGAGCTTTGAGCGCATCGGTGATCGCAAGAAAACAAGTCTTGAACGTTTGGATCGTACGCTGCAACCTGTCCCGCAGCAGATCTTAAAAAGGATTGGTCAAAACCGGTCTCAGATTAATCAATATTCAGCACGCAATGATAATGCGGTCAAAAGCCTCGCTGGACGTTTGTCACAGCAATTACAAGCGCACGATCGCATAATGCAATCTCTTGCCTATACCAATGTTCTAAAACGTGGCTTTGCACTGGTGCGAGATGAGAACAATAAACCCATAACCTTAGCCGGCAATGTAGCAAACGGTCAGGCTTTGAATATCCAGTTTGCTGACGGAAATATCAACGCAAAAGCATCAGGCGAAGGTTCTACGGGAACACCTCCAGCTGCAAGTAAAGTGGATACTAAGCCGGCTAAGCCTTTAAAGAAAACCGGGAAACCTAAAGCCCCATCAAAAGATCAAGGCTCTCTTTTTTGATACAAAACAAGCATGGATTTAGCCTAGTTTTTGCAATAATTCATCACTGCTCATAACAGTCGCAAATTCATCATTTAGGCTTGCCAAAGCCGTTTCGTGAATAAGGTCCGCTGGATAAACCGTGCCATCAAGTCCAGTTTTATCAAAGGTAGCGGTCGCATCAGAAACTAAGAAAACTTGATAACCAAAATTGCCTGCCATTCTTGTGGTCGTTGAAACACAATGGTCTGTCGTTAAACCAATAATGACGATTGATGAGACATCCCGGTCATCTAAAATCTCTTTTAAATTTGTCCCGATGAATGCGCTATTGACGTTTTTTTCAATGACCAATTCATCTGATAGAGGCATCGCGTGATCATTAAACTGATGCCCGGTATGAGACGGATGTAATGGCGAATTTGCATTAGTAGAGGCATGTTTTACATGAATTATCGGGTATTTTTTCTCACGCCATTGCACAATAAGTTCGCCGCAGATTTGTTCTGCATTTTTGTTGTTTCTTCCACCACCCCATGACAGCTCATCCAAAAACCCTTTTTGAACATCAATCACCAGTAAGGTCGGGCTTTTATCGTCAAAAATTGTCATTTGGGCTTCCAAACTACTTAACAAACTCGCCGTAATGGGACAGATGCGGCTCGGTGGTGTCGAAGACTTCGATATTTTTAAATGGGTCAGCAAGTGATTGACCGCGATAAAAAGGCATATATGCACTAAATCCGGCTTTTACCGAGGCTTCTTTTAGTTTTTCCTGCCCCCAAAACGTCACATGACGTTCGGGTCCTTCAGGATTGAAATCTATCGAGATACCTCTTTTGGCGCATAATGCATGAAATTCTTCCGCACTAAACCCACTTTCTTGCACAATTTTGATAGTCTCATCATCTGGTAAAGTGGATGAGCTCCACAAAACAGTATAAGCGGCTAACAACATCACTTTATGTTTTGTTTCCAACGGAACAGCATCCTGATCGAACAAAATTTTTGCGAAATTGAAACTCTCTTGCGTCGTTGGCACCGCAACACGCATAACGCCACCAGGCTTTAGAATACGGGCGCATTCTTTTAAGAATACATGCGCTTTTTCCTCGGTGAGATGTTCAAGCGTATGGGCACAATAAATAAGGCTTGCGCTGTTATCTGGGATATTAAGTTCTAGATCGTCCTGACAAAGATCAATCGCGGTAAAATCTTCCCCCTCCTTGCCCTGAATGGCCTTATAGAAATCACTGTTTCCAGGAAAGTCAAAGTTTTGCCAACGCGGATGATGGAACGCACCAGAGCCGAAATTATAAAATGTATCGGTAGGAGAATAATCCGAGTAGAGTTTCTTGTCATTTTTGGATGAGAAAAATGTAAGGCTCGCATCATAGCGATTGATTGCCGCGCCAAAACCAAATCGATAAAGACGCTTGTTGATAAACTTCACCAATTTAGGTGCGAATTTCGAACCTGCGATGCGCGAGAAGGTCACTTTGAATGCACCAATTGAATTGATGCGGAGCGATCTATGTCCAACCACGTCTAAATCTTGAATGTCGATCGTACTTGATTTGTCCATGAAGCGCCTTGTTTTTGGTATAACCTGGTGAAACGCGAGTTCTTATTCCCACTCAATCGTGCCTGGTGGTTTTGATGTCACATCATAAACAACGCGATTAATACCGCGAATTTCATTGATGATGCGTGTCGCAGCCTTACCCAAAAACGCCATATCATAAGGGTAGAAATCAGCTGTCATGCCATCAACAGATGTCACTGCTCGTAGCGCGCAGACAAATTCATACGTACGGCCATCGCCCATAACGCCAACTGTCTGGACCGGAAGCAGAACAGCAAAAGCTTGCCAGATTTCATCATACAAACCGGCTTTGCGAATCTCATCAAGATAAATCGCATCAGCTTCACGCAAAATCTCAAGCTTATCGCGTGTAATACCGCCCGGGCATCTGATTGCCAAACCCGGACCGGGGAACGGATGTCGACCAATGAAGGATTGTGGCAATCCCAATTCTAAACCCAACGCCCGCACTTCGTCTTTAAACAATTCACGTAGCGGCTCAACCAGATCCATATTCATGCGTTCAGGTAAACCGCCCACATTGTGGTGTGATTTAATCGTAACAGACGGGCCACCACTATAGGACACACTTTCAATCACATCCGGATATAAAGTCCCTTGTGCGAGGAAATCGGCACCGCCTAACTTGCCGGCCTCTTCTTCAAACAATTCAATAAATAACCGACCAATTGTTTTGCGTTTTGTCTCAGGATCAGCTTCGCCCTCGAGCGCTGAAATAAATGTTTCGGATGCGTCACAATGCAATAACTTTAAGTCTGGATAATGCTCATTGAACATAGCAACAACGTCATTTGCCTCGTTCTTACGCATTAAACCGTGATCAACCAAAATACATGTGAGCTGCGCGCCTACGGCTTCATGAATAAGAAGTGCGGCAACGGAAGAGTCCACGCCGCCCGACAAAGCACAAATCACTTTTTTATCACCAACCTGTTCGCGAATAGCGGCAACGGCACGCTCACGATAAGCGGACATGTTCCAGTCGCCTTTAAGGCCAGCAATATTGTGAACAAAATTTGCGAGCAATTTTGAACCATCAGGGGTATGCACCACTTCGGGGTGGAACATTGTTGAATAATATTTACGCGCTTCATCAGCAGCAATAGCAAACGGTGCATTTGGAGAGACTGCAATCACCTCAAACCCATCTGGAAGCTGGGTAACGCGATCACCATGGCTCATCCACACAGTGTATTGCGAGCCAACATCCCAAAATCCATCAAACAATGGACTTGATTTTAAAATTTCAACATCAGCACGACCAAATTCTCGGTGATGGCCGCCTTCAACCTTGCCGCCTAGTTGCGTGCACAAAGTTTGCTGCCCATAACATATTGCTAAAATCGGTAATTTTGAATCAAAGACGATTTGCGGCGCGCGCGGTGAGTTTTCTTCAAGAACAGATGCTGGCCCGCCTGAAAATATCACTGCCTTTGGATTGACCCGTTTGAAACCTTCTTCAGCGGATTGAAACGGTACTATCTCACAATAAACACCAGTTTCTCGGACCCGCCTTGCAATCAACTGAGTGACTTGCGAACCAAAATCGATGATTAAAATACTGTCGGTAGGGGAAGATATATTGCTCATATATGGGCAATACGAAATAAAGAGAAATTTCGCAAGTGCGAGATAACGCTTTGTCCGGGTCTTTAACGACTATTTCAATGGATTAGAAACGGTCCATCACCTGGAATGCCGCAGGTCCCAAAATAACACCAAACAGAACTGGCAAGAAGAACAGGATCATTGGTACTGTTAATTTTGGTGGCAAGGCTGCTGCTTTTTCTTCCGCACGTGACATTCTAAGGTCACGACTTTCTTGCGCCAATACCCGCAAAGCCTGCGCGACAGGTGTACCATAACGCTCTGACTGGATAAGCGCCTGACAAATCGCTTGTACAGAATCAAGCCCGGTACGTTTGCCTAAGTTTTCAAATGCGGTCTTGCGCTCTTGCAGGTAAGACAATTCAGCGGTTGTGAGAATAAACTCTTCTGCCAATGCAGGAGACTGGTTTGCAATCTCTTCAGCGGCACGTTTCATCGCGTGTTCGATCGAAATACCTGATTCAACACAAATCAGCATGAGATCAAGTGCATCTGGCCAGGTTTGCTGGATAGATGTTTTACGTTTTCCAGCCTGGTTTGTGATAAAGATATTTGGCAAATAAAAGCCAAAATAAGCAGCACCCACCGACGTCAATATTTTAATGCCATTTGATTGTTCAGGCATGCCACCCAAAACAAACACATATAACAGGGCGACACCTAAGAATAAAAACGGCAACGAAAAGCGTGCAAACAGAAATACGTTTAGCGCGTTCTGGCTGCGATAACCTGCTGAACGAAGATTATTGACGGTATTTTCATCGGCAAGCGCATTTTTCAGATTTAGCTGCTCAACAATTTGTCGTACCGACTTATTATTTTCACTTCGCAGATTGACCTTTTGATTGGCTTTGGCGTTTTCTGCCTGCATACGCGCGCGTTCCCGCGCTCTGATCTCGTCACGCTCAAGGGCAACAGACTTCATACGTGCTTCTGTTTCATTTCGCTCAAGATATGGCATGAGCAATGTCACACAAGTTGCAAAAACAGCTATGGCAACACAAACAGGAATTAAGACCTGCGGATCAGTAATAATATCTAACATTACGTTCTACCTTTCCACTAAAGATCAAAATTGATCATTTTACGCATCACCAAGACACCAATTGTCATCCACAACAGCGACACACCAATGATGAGATGACCACGAGGATCAGTAAACAAAAGCATGATATAATCAGGAGCGGTAATATAAACCAAACCTGTTACAATGAATGGCAATGCACCAATAATCGCCGCAGACGCCTTGGCTTCCATAGACAGAGCCTTAACTTTAGCCTTCATTTGCTTGCGTGCGCGGAGAACCGCTGACAAGTTGCCCAAGGCTTCGGATAAATTGCCACCCGCTTGCGCTTGAATATTAATCACAACTGAGAAGAAGTTCACCTCGGGCAAGGGAACTCGCAAAAACATACGATCACAGGCTTCGGGTATACTTAGACCAACTTGCTGTGCTTCTACCACACGAATGAATTCACCTTTTACAGGTTCTGCGCCTTCTGACGCGATCAACCGAACTGCATCATTTAAAGGCAAACCAGATTTAATCGAACGAACCATAACATCCAGCGCGTTTGGCAATTCGTTCAAAAAGGCTTTGAACCTGCGATTTCGGATAACGGATAAAACCCATGCCGGCAAGCCAAAGGAAGATACAAAAAATACCCCAAAGGCGATGAGTGGCTCACCAGAGGCAACAAAGGCCGCACCGCCAATAAATATGCCGGCAAGAACACCGAAGATATAATATTGCTTTACGCTGATAGATAATCCGGCCTGTGCCAGCTTATCTTTTAGCTTTGTGCTAGGTGCTTTTGATGACTTTTGCTTCTCTTCAAGTTCTTTGAGCGAATCTTGAACTGATTTTTTTCGCTTGCTCATTTCATTCAAGCGGTCGTTTGCGGCTTTCTTTTGAGCAACATTATGCTCTCCGGAAGACATTCTGGATAATCGCGATTCAGTTTTTCGCTCAGTATCGATGCTGTTGAACAATAAGGTATAGGCCAATGCACCAACGGCAATAGCGACCAATATGATCAGAAGAATAGCTTTGGGTTCTAAACCAAACATGTCTTAAACTCCGAAATTAACCGAAAAGCGATCATGAAGCGCGTTCCATTTCATCCAAAGCAGATGCCAAACGTTCCTCTTCATTATACATGCGCGCACGATCCCAGAAATTGGGCTTACCAATGCCTGTTGATCTATGTTCACCGATAAGGCGTCCGTTTGCGTCTTCACCGTCAATCTCAAACTTCATAAGATCTTGCGTAACAATAACATCACCTTCCATACCTGTGACTTCGGTGATGTGTGTAATACGGCGTGAACCATCTCTCAAACGTGCTGCTTGAATGATGACATCAACTGAACCGGCGAGAATTTCACGTACTGTTTTAGCCGGCAAAGAATATCCACCCATCGCAATCATCGATTCCATTCTGCTCAAACACTCACGTGGTGAGTTGGAGTGAATGGTGCCCATGGAACCATCGTGACCTGTGTTCATTGCTTGAAGCAAATCAAATACTTCAGGTCCACGAACCTCACCCACAATGATGCGTTCAGGTCTCATCCGCAGACAGTTTTTGATCAAATCGGTCATTGTGATTTGACCTTCGCCTTCAATATTTGGCGGACGGGTTTCCAGCCTCACAACATGTGGCTGCTGCAATTGAAGTTCGGCGGAATCTTCGCAGGTAATTACGCGTTCATCTGTATCAATATAGCCGGTTAAGCAATTAAGAAGAGTTGTTTTACCGGAACCTGTACCTCCGGAAATGACAATGTTACATCTTACGCGGCCAATGATCTGCAACAGTGTTGCACCTGCTGGGGTGATGGATCCAAAATTCACCAGTTGATCGAGCGTCAGCTTGTCTTTTTTAAATTTACGGATTGTGAGCGCTGTACCATCAATCGCCAAAGGCGGTGCAATCACGTTCACACGAGAACCATCGGGCAGACGCGCATCACAAATTGGGCTGGATTCATCTACACGACGACCCACCTGGCTCACAATTCGCTGACAGATGGAGAGCAGTTGACCGTTGTCACGAAAACGAATGCGGGATTCTTCTACCTTACCATTGACCTCAATGTAGGTTTTGCCTGCACCATTGACCATGATATCAGCAATATCATCTCTCGCGAGAAGCGGCTCTAAAGGTCCATAGCCTAGAACATCGTTACAAATATCGTCGAGCAGCTCTTCTTGCTCGGCAATAGAAAGAGCAAAGTTTTTAATCGCGATAATATCATTAACGATATCGCGGATTTCCTCTCGCGCACTTTCGACATCGAGCTTAGCCAATTGAGACAAATCAATGGTGTCGATGAGTGCCGAAAACACTTGGGACTTTGTATCGTAGTAATTCTCATCCCGCTCAGGCTCAACACTTGGCGCGGGTGCTGTTGGCGGCGTGACTTTAATTTTTTTAACAGGTGCTTTCGACGTATCTGCGGCCCCCACTGAAGGCTTTTGAGCTGGACCACCAGATTGCGGCACAGCTTCTGCCCGGTCCATCACATTAATTGAACCAGATGAAGGCTTTCCGCCATTTCCACCGCTACGTTTACCAAACATATAACTGCCTCAGAACCATGCAAATTTGCTTTAAATTACCGACCAAGTTTCGCCAACAAACCAGATAATGCTCCACCCTTTTGCTTCTTGATCTGCGAGCGACCCGTTAGCACATGGGCAATTTGTGAAAATGTCTCAGCTGTTGGAGATTTTGCGTCCATCTCAGCGATCATGCGCCCACTATTGGCAGCATTGCCAAACAAAGCTGCATCAAACGGGATCACCGCTAACGGATCAACATCAAATGGATTACAGAAATCTGAAACGCTGATCTCAGGTCTTTTCGGCATACCAACCTGATTAAGAATCAAATGTGGAACAGGATCATTTGGACGTGCCTGCGCTAAAACGTCGAAAATATTTTTCGCATTTCGAAGGTTCGCCAAGTCTGGTGATGCAACGACAACCACTTCATCAACCGCGGATAAAAGATTGAGCGTCCAGGAATTCCAACTGTGAGGCACATCAAATACCGTCATTGGTGCTGAGCGCTGCAAAATATCCAAAATCGGCATATATGCATCTTCATCAAGGTCAAATGTTCGATCCATCATCGATGGCGCGGCCAATAGCGACAAGTGTTCAGAACATTTTTCCAGCAGACGATCCATGAACACATCGTCAATTCTGTTTTGTGAATACACAGCCTCTGCTGTGCCTTGAAGAGGATCGCGATCAAGGTTCAAGTTCGCTGTTCCATATGCAAGATCTAGATCTGCAAGAATAACGCCCGATGAAAACAAATCTGAAATGCCCCAGCCGCAATTATGGGCAAGTGTTGAGGAGCCAACACCACCTTTTGCACCAAAATATGCAACCGTTTTCCCGACAGGATCAGCATCAGGATCGACAAAGATTGATGCCATTGTGTCGATAAGATCAGACATTGAAACCGGCTTGACCATATATTCTGCGATGCCGTTTTTAATCAGCTCGCGGTAAAGACCAATGTCGTTGTTATCGCCAACGATCACAACATGGGTATCGCGATCACAAACATCCGCCAGTTTTTGCAAATCTCCCATCAATTCGCCACGGCCACCTGATGCTTCAATGATCAATAAATTTGGCGTCGGCGATGTTGAAAACATACTTGATGCCGCCAATATGCTGCCCTGATTAGCTCGCATATTTACATTTAAAAGCCTACGATCATTAGCGCATTGGTCCATAAGATCCAGCAAGCTAGAACTTTCACAAAATGCATGCACTGAGATGCGCGGTAACGGACGAAGCTCTTTTAATTCTTCACCACTTGGCGCAACAGCGTCAGGTCCGAGATTTTCATCATCCATACTCGGTTGAGCGTAATCAATACTGGTCATTTACGACCTCCAATACAAGAACTTTCAACATTATCAATCACCCTATAGATCCGCCCCATTTGTCTGGTAATTTCCGATGGCTGTCGCACGACGTGCAGCATCAACAGGCATCTGACCTCGTGGGCGAACCAGATCTAATGGATTAGCGATTTGATTGGCGATATTGCTTTGAGTTGCGCAGCCAAAGTTGGAATATTGTTTATTCTGCGAGCTATTGGCGAATATATCTTCTTCCCATTTTCCACATTGCTCAGTTGAGGCAGAAATTGCGCTGTAAACCAAACGAATTGGCGCTTGATCACCGTAAGCTGCAGCTTCGTATGGAACGATGGTAACATTCTTGCTTGAAACACCATAGTGGGACAATTTTTTCAGCACTTTTTGCGCATAAGTTTGAGCTGTATGCGCGTTGCCAGAGCCAGCGGGACGCATAATCGTCATATAACTTGCGTTAGAGTTCAAATATTGCTGGGCAAAGCCCTGAATAATGTCACCTGTCGCAGGTGTTAAACGATGCGAATATTTGCCAACAGGAAGATCCAAAGTTTTATCCTGCTCGGAAATAATAATTGGATGGCGTGTGCGATAATCATCAGGTACAGCGCCCACATCAATATGTTGCACGCGACCCGCACAGCTCGTTAGAGCCATTGTCAAACACAACACAAAAGGTGTGACGAATTTCGGCATCGAGCGCTTTTTAGCACTGTGTTCAGGTGTTGGAATATCTAGTTGTTCAACAAAAATCATAATCCAACTCCTACTTAAAAATAAATCCGACAGAGCCATGATATCGACCCTCTGGAAGTTCGGTTTCAACTTGCCCATAAACCCGGTTCACCTTGCCCAGGAAGAAGCCAGCACCATCGCTTGCGGGATTGAAATTGTCATCCGGTCTTGAAAGCTCTTGTCGTGAGACTGGCTTTACAAGATAAGGTGTTGCGATAATGACAAGCTCATTCTCACTGCGCACAAAATCGCGACTTTTAAATAGTGTTCCCAAAACAGGGATCTTAGAAAATCCAGGATATCCGGACATTGCTTGGCGGATATCGTCTTTAATCAAACCAGCGATTACAATTGAACCACCTGATGGTAACTCAACAGAGGTTTCAGCTTCGCGTTTGCGGATCGACATGAATGTCGAGCCAGGCAATGCGCCACCGCCTGCAAGTGCTGTCGCTTCTTCGAAGGTAGGTTCAGAAACTTCAGTTCTAATTTTTAAGCTGATTCGACCAGGTCCCAAGACCAAAGGTGTAAAGTTTAGTCTGATGCCATATTCAATACGCTCGTTTTCATATGAGAGCGCGTTGTTTTCCTGATCGTAGTTTTGGCTTGTCGTTAAGTTAAACTCGCCACCAACGTAAAACGTTGCAGCTTCGCCAGAAATTGCCGTCAGGCTTGGTTCAGCGAGCGTACGCATAACACCTGCGCGTTCCATTGCATTGATGTAGCTTGCAATGTCCAGCCCACCGATTGAACCCGTAATCCGGCCAAAGTTTCCATTTACAAGCGCCTTGCCCAAATTGGCAGGATTGTTGGAGCTAAATACCGTGCTACCGCCAAATGTGCTTGTCGAATTCACACCTAATTGTTTAAGGATTTGACGGCTCACTTCAGCAACGGTGACTTTTAGTGTCACCTGATCTTCACCATCGATATTGAGCAGATTTACAATCTGGGACAATTGTCGATCTTCAGCCGAAATAGCTGCATCACCTGTTTCACTAGTCAGTGAAGTTACCCGTGTTGTAGCTTCACCACCTTTAAGGAAGATTTCTGCAAGTTGTGCAGCACGTGCTGCATCCTGCGGAGTGCGTACAGATCCGGTTAGGACAATGTTATCTGAGATGATTTCAACATTAATATCCGAATCTGGAATGAAACGGGCCAATTGTTGTTGCAAGTTGGCGACATCACGCTCAATGCGCAGATCAATGTTGATGATTTCTTCACCGCCGGCACCAAAAATAAAGATATTGGTTTGGCCAACAGATTTACCAAAAAGATAAATACGGCGAGATGTACGTGTAACCGCATCAGCAAGTGATGGGTCTGCAACCAAAATATCATGTGCGTTTTTTGGTAGATCGATCACGATGGCTTTATTAAGCCCTAACGCTACGGACCGCGAAACTCCTGGGCCTGTTTTCTTGATTTTCAAAATAGAATTGTTCTTGGCATAGGCTTGTAAACCTAGTCCGAGATCCGGGCCGGATAAAGCGAAACCCGTGAGGGCAAAACTAGATAATAAGGCCAGTTTAGCAACTGAAGCACAAAGTTTCTTGGATGATTTAAACACTTAATATCTCCAACTATTCTCTAATAATGTCGGCTGTGCCGACTTTGCCTGAACGAATGACTTGCACGTCATCAGTCCCGGAACCACTGTTTACAAGATAATTTGCGCCACCGTCGTCTTGTGTATCTACATCTGCGACAGAACGTAAAGCGAGCGTTATGCGATCAGCCATTTGCTGCGCGACAGCTATAATGTGAGTTTGTTCTGGAGTTAATTCCAAGGTTGCCGTTGAACCAACAGCGGTTCGGTTGCCTTCCTTGTCCTCTTCAATGCGTTGATCAATGGCTAAGATGCGAATATTTTCCAAAACATTTTCAGTGAGAAAACCACCTTTATCTGACCTTCTTACCATAATGACATCCACGCGATCATTTGGAAGAATAAAGCCACCCGCACCTGTGGCAACGCTGATCTCAGTTGAAACCGCTCTTTTACCTGCAGGGAGCAACGATGACATGATACGAGATGAGGAGCTTACAATTTTTTCAGCGCGGATTGGTTCGCCTTTGAAAATTGGCAAACGCACAATAATACCGGAAACATCTTTGATAGCGTCCGGATGGGCATCTTCATTGTAATAACCTTCAACAATTGCATCTTCCGGCCAATTCGCCCATTCGACAACCTCGTTATTTAGTCGAGCGCCAACAGGGATCCCTTCTTTGGCGACCAGCACTTTAACGGTTGGGATACGAACAGTATTTTCAATAACCTGATTTTGAATTTGTACGACCTGCTTCTCACCACCAAGACCGGTGGCAACCCAAGCGGCTACACCTGCTGCCAGCAGCGCAATTACCATGACCAATATTCGCGTTTTCTTCATTGCGATTCCTCAAAAACCATTCGCGTCTAACCTACAATTGCACTGCAATGGTGTATTTATGGTTAACGAATGCTTCTCAAGTATGGTTAATTTTCTATATATCCGGCAAAATAACGGCTTTAACGGTGCAGAACGACATACACCCAAGACATTAGATATCTTGGGTGCGCATTAAAAATAGCTAAAATGGATAGATTGGGTGGCGTTTAAGCGCCAATAGCAAATGTAAACAAGGCAGTTTTTGGGAACGTCATTAATGCAGCAATGCCGATAGCAATGCCGTAAGGAACACCGACCGATGAATTATAAACATAAACCGGCATTGGGAGGCGTGTGAGCATTAAGGTATTTGAATTCGCACGCAACAAAATCACAACAATTGTTAGAACCGCACCGAACAGCCCTACATAACCCAGATATCCAACCAATTCTGCGCCAAAACCGAACCATAATGAGCTGGCTGCAAGAATTTTTGCATCGCCGCCACCCATTGCGTTAATTGCAAATAATGCAAAACATCCAGCAAATACAGATGCGCCCGCAACCAAATGCCATCCAAATGTTGAAAGATCCATTCCTGTTAAAGGTGCGATGACGCAGAACGATGCCGCAAGTAAAATACTAATGCGGTTAGGAATTGTCATTGATATCAGATCTGTCATTGCTCCTAATGCCATACACATTGGGAAGATAACGATAATTGCGGCTTCAAGCATGCCATTCTCCATGTTTCTTAAAACAGATTAGCCTCATTCATTTAAGAAATCGTAATTTCTACTCAAACAAACAAAAAAAGGCTGCCCGGTAGGCAGCCTTCAAAACCAGTAAATGGTTTAAACGGTAAGTGGCTAAGATTAGCCTTCTTCACCACCAGCTTCTTCAGCTGTTGGAACACCGTCGATTGTCGTAGCAAGTTCACCGAACATTGTGTCCAAGCTGTCGCCAAGTGATGTTGCGCCAGTGATGATTGCAACAGCGATAAGACCAGCAATTAGGCCGTATTCAATAGCAGTTGCACCAGATTCGTCGTTCATAAAACGTGCAAAAAGATTTTTCATAATATAACTCCTAGTTTCCATATATGGTATTTAGCACCCCGCCAGCTTTTTACTGATCGGTTGAGCACAAACTACAAAAAGGGGTTTTCGATCTGCTTAAAAAACTTGGTTAGCGTATTATTAATGTGACTTTTTACTGATTATTCTTGCCATTGAAGCGCTTTACCCCGTCGGCGCCGGATATTTTTACAAGCATAACCCATTGATAAATATCATGTTTTTAAAACTTTGTGTTTTCTTTAACGCTTCATTCACCATTAAGGGGGATTTTAGATGCAACATAAACGTTTAAGCTGATGGCCGAAAAATGAAACTGACACTTTGTAAACATATCGCGTTGAGCACAGCTTTAGTTCTGCTCTCTAGTTCGACATTCGTAAATATGGCCCATTCAAGCGAGCTATTACGTGTCTTTATGAATCACGCGCGCATATTGAAGTTTGAAAACCCAGTTTCAAGCGTTATCGTTGGCAATTCAGAAATCGCGGACATTACAGTTAGTGATCCACAAACAGTGGTTCTGACCGGCAAAGCTTATGGCAGTACTAATCTTGTCATTTTAAATGATGAGGGCGAAGCTGTCGTTGATAAACGCATTGTGGTATCTGTTGACGAGGAGAATTCAGTTCGGATTTTCCGTCAGATCGACCGCACTGTTCTATCTTGTTCACCAATCTGCGAACAGCAATCGAATTAAAGCCCTAATTTACGCAATTTCGTCGTTGCTCGTTAGAAGATGATAAAAATTTAAACATTTCGCGTTACTTTTACTAAACCTATTGAAGCTAGGCTTTAATAACTTGTGTTTGTATTTGGAGTAACAAGGTGAAATTTCCTAGATTAATTGCGTTGAAGCGACCGATTAAGCGCATTCGAAAATCGGAAAGCGGCAGTACCGCCATCGAGTTTGGCATTTTGGCCATTCCATTTTTCATGATTATCGTTGCAACAGTTGAAACGCTGGTAGCTTTTGCTGGCGAACAAATGCTTGTGAATGCCGTCGATAAGATGTCTCGTCAATTGAAAACTGGTGAAATCACATTCAATATGGGGCGCTCAACTGATCTAACTGAAACTGAGTTCAGAGAGTTATTTTGCAATGAAATCAGTGTAGTACTGGAATGCAGCCCGGAAATTACTTCAGACCAGAAGCTATTTATTGATCTTAAAAGCGTGACAAACTTTAGCGACATCGACGTGGGTATCCCAAAGGTCAGCGCAGACGAACATGCGGAATTAGACACTTCCGGATTTGTCTATCAGCCAGGTGCTAATGCGTCGATCAATGTGTTGCGCGTCTACTATAAATGGGAAGTAACAGTGGACATGATCCGACCTTATATCACCAATATCAGGCCTGGCCCGGAAGGTTCTGAATATTATCTAATGGTGTCCACAACCGCATTTAGAAACGAGGACTATCCATGATAAATTTGATCGAAAAAATCGACGATAGCCAAGTTGAAAGTAAAAAATCAGACTTTTTTGGCAATAAATTCGTAAAGTCGTTTTCACGGTTAACAAAATCTGAAGATGGTGTCGGCGCTGTGGAATTTGCCCTCATCGTACCTGTGCTTTTAATTTTATATGTGGGTGCTTTAGAATTATCTGTTGCAATGTCTGTCGATAAAAAAGTTGCCAAAGCAACGTCGATTACAGCCGACCTGATCACACAGGGTACCAGCACAGATAAGACGACTTTACAGGAAATGATGGGTGTAGCCCAAAGCATTATCGCCCCATTTGATAGCTCTGAGCTGAATATGGAAGTTGTTGGTATTCAAGTTGATGCAGCTGGCACTGCAACAATCGCATGGTCTTGGGATGAAACAAACACAAGTCCTTATGTGGTCGGGGATCCGATTGAAATCCCAACGGCCTACGAGATCGCGGATACATTTCTTCTCCAAACCACAGTTGATCTAGATTATGACTTATTGATGCTTGTTCCTGAGACTGAAGGTGCCGGTAATGGCATTCTTGAGAGAACAGTCAACTTAAACAATGTTTATTATCTTCACCAACGTGAAGCTGAGCCAATTGTTTGCTCTGACTGCTAAACTAAAGACAAGTTGCTTACAAAATTAAATTTCGCCGCAAACTTCAAACAAAACGAGTTTGCGGCGATTTTTATTTAATAATCGTTGGTCTAAGGCTCAATTCAAGCTCAATTTCGGGTACGGAAATTCCTGCTTTTATCGCAAGAGCCTTTGAAATAGCGTCATAGTCGCTCTTATTCGACTTGGTAAATCCGCCTGAATAGTAAGGTTCGACAATGTCCAGCAAATTTGGTTGTTGGCTGTCCATATTCAAAAGCAAATCAGTAAGGTCTTGCTTGAGTTGCTCTGGCACATCTTTATGAACAGCATGTGGGCCGAAATAAACGATATTTGACCACCATGAGAGATCAATATCCGACTGCGCGTTGAGCGCGTCATTGAAATTGCCATTAAACAAATCGGACTGCGTGAATTCAACATCGGTTGACGCCACCGGCAGCCAACCAAAAAAGCCATGCAATTGGTTATTGCCAAAGGCCGAAATCATGGTGGCAACATCACCCATTTCCGCTAAATCGAATTGTCCAAGCTGCCCGAGTGATAAAGCCATGTTGGGCATGAGCCAACCCGATACAGATTCTTTGCGAGAATAGCCAATCTTTAAATTGGCCTTTGCAGTATGCCCTCTTACATCAAGGTCCTTTTTGGAAACCAAAATAGAACGAAACCCGACAGCACCTGTCTGGGATACCGGTCGCGCTACAGCATCAACACAATTGCAGATGCTTTGGGTTGTCGCAAATGATCGTGCTGTATGCATTGCATAGTGAATACGACCGCTTGCATGCGCATCAATTAGTGATCCGAGCGTTTTAAATCCGGTAACCTTGACATTAACACCAAGCAAATTTGAATAATTAAAGATAAATGCATCTCTATAGTCTGCGCGTTTTGCCATTGGATGGCTATCCAAAACACCAACTCTCAACGTTGCAAATTCCCCATCCGCGTCAGCAGATTTTGCTGATAGAGAAACAAACATAGATAGAATTAGAACTGTTAGGAATTGGGTGATTAGTTTCATTTCATACGCTCTACATAATGATGCGAACAATATATCATGAAACCAGTCTGCTCGGTGGAAATGGTTACTTTAGGGTTAATAGATAAAATTGTTCAAAACCCTATCCATAGCAGTAATATTCCACTAGATTTCCAGCTTTGTTATATCAACGTGTGGAGTTCTTTTGGCGCGCGCATTTATTCTTATTTTGGATTCTTTTGGCATTGGCGGTGCAAATGATGCTGCAAATTATGGTGATGAAGGCGCAAATACGCTTGGCCATATCGCAGCGTATTTCAATAAGGGCTTAAATCCACTATCCCTGCCCAATTTGCAAAAACTAGGCTTAATCAACGCCGCGGAATTAGCTTGCGGGCAAATCCCGCATGGAATGTCGAAAAACAAGGCCCCTATTGCTGCTTTTGGTGCTTCTGATGAACGCTCCCGTGGCAAAGACACACCATCGGGGCACTGGGAAATTGCAGGGCAACCCGTCATGTTTGACTGGGGGTATTTCCCAAATCAAATTCCGGCATTTCCAGATGATCTAACGCGTAAAATATGCGCCTATCTAGAGATTGACGATATTTTAGCTAACTGCCACGGATCAGGAACAGATATGCTTGTCAGGTTTGGCGAAAATCATATTAAATCAGGGCAACCCATCTGTTACACCTCAGCAGATTCAGTTTTACAAATAGCTGCCCATGAAGAAATATTCGGATTGGAGAAACTTTATGGTCTTTGCGCTTTTGTCCGCAAAGAAATCATGGACCTTAACATTGGTCGTGTGATTGCGCGGCCATTTATTGGTACAAACAAAGACGATTTTGAACGCACTGGAAATCGAAAAGATTATTCCGTTTTACCCCCAAAACCGACCTTGCTGGATATTGCAAAAGATAATGGCCGCGAGGTTTTTTCCATCGGCAAGATTTCTGACATCTACGCGCATCAAGGCATTACACATGCGCAAAAGGCCAATGGGAATATGGCATTGTTTGATGAGACACTAAATACCGCACAAAATGCGCCTGATGGCAGTATAATCATGACAAATTTTGTTGATTTTGACATGCTATATGGACATCGACGCGATATCGAAGGCTATGGTAAAGCGCTAGAGGCTTTTGACAAAAGATTACCTGAATTGTCGCCCTATTTACAAAAAGATGATCTGGTTATCATAACCGCAGACCATGGCTGTGATCCAAGTTGGGCTGGCACCGATCACACACGCGAGCGCGTACCCATTCTTGCCTATGGGCCCAATGTTACATCTAACAACATCGGTGTGCGAACCAGCTTCTCTGATATTGGCGCAAGCGTTGCACAACATCTTTCCCTGCCTGCCACGCAATATGGAGCAAGTTTTTTATGACCAGCAGCATCCCAAAAGCAGAACTCCATTGCCATATTGAAGGTGCAGTGCCCGTTCAACTTGCTAAACAACAAGCAGCCAAATACGGGATCGACATCGACAGCATTATCGATGGCGCGCATTATAAATGGCATGATTTCACATCCTTTATTACCGCATATGATACGGTTGCCAACCTGTTTAAAACTGAAGATGATTATCACAAGCTTGCATATGAATATTTGGCGAGTATTGCAAAAGATGGTGCTGTTTATAGCGAAATTTTTGTCTCCCCAGATCATGCAATGGAAGCGGGCATATCACCGCAAGCCTATTTTGATGGCCTCGCAGCCGGCATAAGTGATGCTGAAGATAAATTTGGCATTGTCTGTCGCATGATCATCGTCGGTGTGCGGCATTTAGGTATCGAAAAAGTTGAACAGGCTGCAAAAATTGCTGCTAGCCGACCGCATCCTTATATCACTGGTTTTGGTATGGCGGGTGATGAGCGGTCCGGAGCCGTTGCAGATTTTTCCCGCGCATTTGATATTGCACGAGATGCTGATTTGGGCATTACAGTTCATGCAGGTGAATTGGTTGGATCGCAAAGTGTGAAAGATGCACTTGATCATCTTAGACCATCGCGCATTGGTCATGGAGTGCGCGCGATTGAAGATACGGATTTGGTAAAGCGCATTGCAGATGAAGAGATTGTTTTGGAAATCTGTCCATGTTCAAATATATCATTATCTGTATTTGAAACCATGACGCAGCATCCATTTAAAAAGCTCGTTGATGCTGGAATTAATGTAACCATCAGCTCAGATGATCCGCCATTTTTTGCAACTGATCTTGCCAATGACTATGCTCAAATCGCACACACCTTTGAATATTCCAATGCGCAGATGAAACAATTCACCAAGAATGCGATCGAAGCAGCATTTGTGGATAATGAGACAAAAACGAAAATACTTACTCAACTTAACGCTGAATGAAGCTATAGTTTTAAACAAAGAGATTATCACAAAAGGCAGTAAAATGAGCAAAGCAACGGTTATCGATCATCCATTGGTCCAGCATAAGCTTACCATCATGCGTAAGAAAGACACGTCAACTGGCGGATTCCGCAGATTATTGCGCGAGATTTCAACTTTGCTTTGCTATGAAGTTACACGTGATTTGAAACTAACGACTGAAACCATTCAAACTCCGATGGTCGAAATGCAAGCACCTACTCTTGAAGGAAAAAAGCTGGTTTTTGCCTCAATTTTGCGTGCAGGAAATGGCCTTTTGGAAGGCATGTTAGATCTTGTACCATCCGCACGGGTTGCGCATGTTGGTGTATATCGCGACCATGATACGCTTGAAGCCATCGAGTATTTCTTCAAATCGCCTGAGCTTTTGGAAGACCGTCTCACGATCGTTGTTGATCCAATGCTAGCAACGGGGAATTCATCCATCGCAGCGGTTGATAAACTGAAAGAACGTGGCGCTAAGAATTTACGCTTCCTTTGCTTGCTCGCTGCACCTGAAGGAATTGAGAATTTTGAAAAAGCGCATCCCGATGTTCCCATTTATACTGCAGCCATCGACAGCCACCTTAATGAACAAGGTTATATCATTCCAGGGCTTGGCGATGCAGGTGATCGCATTTACGGCACGAAATAAGCTACCAAATTCTTAATTACAACGAACTAAATTAGACATTGCTTTTCTGTAATAAAGCAGTGTCTTTTCATTGCTAAAGCTTAATGCAGATGAACGCATTGTAAGTGGTTTTTCTTCGTCTTTGCCTCCAAATTGAGGATGCAACAGGAAACAAAACGAAGGAAATTCTAAAATGTATAAATCAATTATCTCAGCTGTCACTGCAGCAACTATCCTAGCATCCGCATCAACAGTCGCTTTTGCTGCATCAGACGATGGTAAAGGAAAACGTGGCGGTAAGCGCGGCGGTCCAAATATCGAACGCATGCTTGAACGCCTTGATACCAACAAAGATGGCGGCATCACACTTGAAGAGGTTAAAGCTTATCAAGGTACAGTCTTTGCTTCAGTCGACGCGAATTCTGACAGCTCTTTGACACAAGAAGAATTCGACATGATTAAAGAAATGCGTAAAGCTGAGCGTGAAGCGAAAAAAGCTGAAAACGCAGATCAAACAACTGAAACTGCGCAATCTGATGATAAAGACGGCAAAAAACGCAAGGGCAAACGCGGCGGAAAACGTGGTGATATGCGCGGCATGGGCTTTGATCGTCTTGATGCCGATAATTCAGGTGCTGTGAGCCTAGAAGAATTTACAGCTCATTCGGACAAAATGTTTGAACGCATGGATCGCAATGATGATGGTGTTGTCAATGCTGATGATGTGAAACGTAAAAGAAGCTAATCTTTATCGATTTTTACCAAATCAAGGCCGGAACATCCGGCCTTTTTTTGTTTTTCGTGTTGGGATGATTAGTCCGCGTAGTGTTTTTCGATGATATCCCAGGCTTCTTCTGCTGTTTCAACGATCTTAAACAGATCAACATCATCAGGTGAGATGGTGCCGTAATCGGCCAGTGCTTGGAAATTAAACATCGTATTCCAAAAATCTGTTCCAAAGAGTATGACTGGAACTCGTTCCATTCTACCCGTTTGAATGAGCGTGAGTGTCTCAAACAATTCATCCATTGTGCCAAAACCACCCGGAAACACCGTAATTGCTTTTGCCCGCAGAAGAAAATGCATTTTACGAATGGCAAAATAGTGGAAGTTCAATGAAAGATCAGGCGTGACATATTCATTAGGTGCTTGCTCGTGAGGCAATACAATATTCAAACCAATAGACGGCGCGTCCACATCATTGGCCCCGCGATTGCCAGCTTCCATAACACCAGGCCCGCCCCCGGTTACCACAACATATTCTGAATAATCTGTATCTTTGGACGCAATTGAACAAAGCTGCGCAAATTTACGGGCTTCCTCATAATATTTAGAAGACTTGGTCAGATTTTCTTTCTGCACATCGTTCTTTGCGGCCCACGGGTCTTTACCCGGTTCAGGAATACGCGCACCACCAAACATGACAACAGTTGAGCAAATACCATATTCACCCAATGTCATTTCTGGTTTGAGCAATTCTAGTTGTAACCGAACAGGACGCAATTCCTCACGACACAAAAAATCTTCATCTGCATAAGCTAAGCGATATGCAGGCGCTTGTGTTTGTGGTGTTACTGGAACTTCTTGAGCCCGTTTTTTGTCAACGCCGCTGCTTGCGAGCGGATCCCAAATTTCGCGAATACGTTTAACCCACATTCTATTCCCCATTGATTCGAATATTTACATATATGGGACCTATCATAGTTTGTTCATTATTGACCATGGCGGTTTGCTGCAATAGGACTGCATCGAGAAGTTTTATGCGATAAAGCAAAACGTAAGATACGCTAATCTGAGGAAAGACATGAGCCAGAACCTTACTGATCTTGAAAAAACAATCGAAGCGGCCTTTGAAGCACGCGATGAAATCTCACCTTCAACAAAAGGTGAAACACGCGAAGCCATCGAAGAAGCTTTGGAAATACTTGATAATGGGACTGCCCGTGTGGCAGCTCGTCAGGACAATGGTGATTGGCACGTAAATCAGTGGCTTAAAAAAGCCGTTCTCTTGGGTTTCCGCATCAAGGATATGGAGCCACAATCAGGTGGACCGCAAGGCACAACCTGGTGGGATAAAGTTGATAGCAAATTTAAAGGTTGGAATGACGAGAATTGGAAATCAGCTGGTTTCCGCGCTGTACCCAACGCTGTTGTGCGTAAATCTGCTTTTATTGCGCCAAATGTTGTTTTGATGCCATCTTTTGTAAACTTGGGCGCATATGTCGACGAAGGTACAATGGTTGATACATGGGCAACGGTTGGTTCTTGCGCGCAAATCGGTAAAAACGTGCATCTTTCAGGCGGTGTTGGCATCGGTGGTGTTTTAGAACCAATGCAAGCTGGCCCAACAATTATTGAAGATAATTGCTTTATTGGTGCACGTTCCGAGGTTGTTGAAGGCTGTATTGTTCGCGAAGGTTCTGTTTTGGGCATGGGTGTGTTCATTGGCAAATCAACGAAAATCGTAAATCGCGCAACTGGCGAGATTACCTATGGTGAAGTGCCGCCATATTCTGTTGTGGTTGCTGGGTCATTGGCGTCCGATAAAACTATGGGCAATGGTCAACCTGCGCCAAATCTATATTGCGCAGTGATTGTGAAACAAGTGGATGCACAGACACGCTCGAAAACTGGCATCAACGAGCTGCTAAGAGACTAAAATGCCTGAACTCAATGCGGTCACGCTTCTTCAAGAATTGATAAAATGCCCTTCTGTAACGCCTGCGGAAGGAGGGGCACTTCAATATCTGGAAGATGTTTTAACTCCTTTGGGATTTAAAGTTGAGCGCATTGTCTTTAGCGAACCAGGCGAGCCTGATGTTGAGAACCTTTACGCCAGATATGGCGATAAAGGTCCTCATTTAATGTTTGCCGGTCATACCGATGTGGTACCAACTGGCGATGAAGCCGGTTGGACACATGCGCCATTTTCAGCTGAAATAGATAATGGCGAGATCTATGGCCGAGGTGCTGTGGATATGAAGGGCGGTATTGCTTGCTTTATCGCTGCATTTTCAAGCTACCTTGCTGAAAATCCTGATTTTGATGGATCTGTATCGCTTTTGATCACAGGTGATGAAGAGGGCCCTGCGGTTAATGGCACCGATAAACTCCTCAAACATGCAGCCGGAAAAGGTGAGGCCTGGAATGCATGTATTGTGGGAGAACCAACCAATCCCAATGAGCTTGGTGATATGATCAAAATTGGTCGTCGTGGTTCAATGTCAGCGCGTGTCACGGTGAGCGGTAAGCAAGGCCATGTTGCTTATCCGCATCTGGCAGATAATCCGGTGAGAGGTGCTACCGCCCTAATGAGCGCGTTGCTGCACCCGACGCTTGATGACGGAACACCCGAATTCCCGCCAACAAATTTGGAAATAACCAGCGTTGATACAGGAAACCCTGCACTTAATGTTATTCCAGGATCCACGCAGTTTCAGTTTAATATCCGCTTTAATGATACGTGGAACGAAGAAAGCCTTAAGGGCGAGCTGCAGAAACGCTTAAAAGAAGCATCTGAAGATACATCACTTCGCCAAAAGCCTGATCCAATTGAATATGAGATCGAGTTTATCAACCGCGTTAGCCCGGTATTTTTGACTAAGGATGAGAAGCTCATCCAGACCATGCAATCAGCTGTTACTACGGCAATTGGCAAAACACCTGATATCTCAACAACCGGCGGTACATCTGATGCGCGGTTTATCAAAGACTATTGCCCGGTGATTGAATTTGGCCTTGTGGGTCAAACCATGCATATGATTGACGAACGCGCTGCCGTTTCGGATGTTGAGGGCTTAGCTGAAATATACCAAGAGTTCATCAAGCAATGGTTTGGCTAACATGACCGATAATAATCCAGCAAAAATTACCCGTTTGGCAGAGGCCGGTTATTTTTTGCGAATTATCTTGCTCGTTTTGCAAAACAAACCTGAAAACGCCAGTGGCTTTTATTTGCCAAATGCGAATATTCTCCGCTCATTTTATGCATTTATTTGGTGCCTTCCGGCGCAGCTATTCATGTGGTCTTCACTTTGGAGCAAACTTGCTGAACAAAGTAATAACCAGGTGATCAGCAAGCCCGCTTTTCTCATGCAAGTCGCAACATTTGATATACTTGGCTGGATTATATCCGCTTGTGCGATCTTCATCATCCTGTCTGCGGTCAACATGAAGAGGGCAATCGGACCTGCCATTATTGCATCAAACTGGTTCAGTCTTTTAGCTGTTTATGTGTTTTTTATCCCGGATACATTATCATTTTTCTTACCGGCTTTGCGGGACTTCATAGATGTAATTGATTTTGTCGTTTATTTCACAGTTGTTGGGTTATATTTCAGGTTGATGAAACATGTGCTTGGTGATCAAAAAATGATCGCCTTTGCCATCACATTGGCAAGCGTTGTTATGGGACTATTTTTATCCAGCATGGTCTTTCAGTCGGTCATGCAGACATAAAAAAGCCCGCTGGAAGCGGGCTTTAAAATTTTTATTTTCGCTTATATTAAGCAGCTAACTCTTCTACATCTGGGAAGAGTGAATCAAGTTCAAGGTAACAGATCATCTGATCATCAACTGGGATGATTGCACGTGTGAGCGAACGCTCAGCTTCTGGCAACACATCCGGAGCAGGCTGCAAGCTATCTTCTTTGACAGTGATCATGTCTGATACGTTTTCTACCAAAAGACCTACAAGCTTGTCGGCGATGTTTGTCACGATGATCGCAGAACGCTCTGTTGGTTTGATCGGTGGTAGACCAAGACGGATCGCCATATCGATCACAGGAATAACGGAACCACGAAGGTTGATTACGCCCAATACATGTTTCGGCGAATGCGGTAGCATGGTCGATGGTGCCCAGCCACGAATTTCGCGAACAGCCATGATATTGACGCAGAAAACCTGGTCGCCGAGGTGGAACGAGATAATCTCGATTTGGCCAGATTCTTTTACATCTGTTTGTTCGTTCATAATGAAATCTCCAAAATTGAATTCGTTTACCGAGCTATATTTTATAAAGCGCATGCTCGGGATCTAATTTAAATTGCCACCATTACTATCTTTGGATACGCGAAAAAGCAGACACCTAAAATTTCATATGGGAAACTTGCATGCTGGAATATCAGCCGTCCGTTGAGCGTCATGCTTGGGTCTCAGTTTCGACAACGAGCCCCCGGATTAACTCATAATGCAGTCACACAGTTTCAAATTTATTAATTTTGTAAACTAATTTTTATGACTGGTGCGAAGCTGGATTTGCGTTCAGGCCTTGTTTTGCAAGCCTTTGGCGTAAGTTTGGACGAACTCGATAAGCTGTATCTGGAGCATGTCTTTGGGAATGGAAATAAAACGTTCCTGGAGATTGATCGTGATGATGCCATGAACGGCAGAAAATAGCGTACGGACTAATATAAAAGCCTCAGCTTCATCCAATTCTGGACGCAATTTTAATAGCGGTGCGACAAGCGTTAAAAACGTCGCATTGGTTTGTTCGGTATACCATTCCGGAATGGGTGCATTATCCTGCATCGTATGACCAAATACCGATGACCAAAGATTATTATTCTCATAGGCAAAGTTCATATAATTTACCGCTAAGCGCACAAGTGCTGCTTCTGCATTTTCTTCATCATCCACATTGCTAGAAATGGTTTCCTTGAGCATTTCAAGCACACGGCTGTTCACGTTTAGAATAAGATCATCCAAATCCTGATAGGCGTTATATAATGAACCTAATGAGCAACCCGCGTCTTTTGCTATATCTCGTGCGCGCAATCCAACAAGGCCATCCTGCTCGATACGCTTAAATGCGGCATCAAATACCTTTTGTTTGAGTAACCCACGTTTTTCATCTTGCTTCATAACATTAACCAAATAATTGAACGTCGTTCATTTTATGCTTGAACAGTGTTCATTTTTCATTTAATAGATAATTGAACACTGTTCATAAAGTGAATTTATAACCTTTGCAAGGTAATTAGCGGATGATCAAGGCGATAACCCAGATTTTACTTGCATCAGGTCAAATTAAACGGAAAGCTAAAGTGATGAAACATAATTTGATGTCCTCAAAATGGTTTGCACCTTTGTTCTGGACCCAGTTTTTATCAGCATTTAATGATAATCTGGTCAAAAACACCCTGATTTTTCTCATTCTATTTCAATTACCGGCTGAACAGGCCGGATCGATGGTAACAATAGCGAGTGCTGTTTTAATCCTACCATTTTTATTTTTCTCAGCCATTGGCGGTGAAATTGCCGATAAATATGACAAGGGAAAGGTCGCCGAACGGCTCAAATTTGTTGAGATCGGAGCCGCTATTGTTGCCGTCACCGGCATTGCACTTTCTTCCATCCCTATCCTCATGACAGCTTTGTTCCTCTTTGGTTTTGTCTCTGCATTATTCGGACCTGTTAAATATGGAATTTTGCCTGACCACATTGAGACCTATGCGCTTCCCAAAGCAAATGCCTGGGTTGAAGCAGGAACATTCCTAGCCATTTTAGGCGGCACGATTGTCGCTGGTATCGCTTTTGACGGCGAAGCTGGGATATGGATTTTTGGTCCGATGATGATGGTTTTTTCGATCTCATGTTGGATTTTTAGCCGATACATTCCGCAAACTGGACCTGCAGAACCTGAGCTGAAGATTGATCGCAATATCTTGCGTTCAACCAAACGCCTTTTGAAAGAGCTCAAACAAGATAACCGCATTCTCCATGCTGCTTGGATGGTGTCGTGGTTTTGGGTGATCGGCGCAATTGTATTGTCGCTTATGCCGACATTTGTAAAGCAAATTTTGGGTGGCCATGAAATTGCCGTGACCGCGTATTTGGCAATCTTTGCGATCTTTATCGGTATCGGCTCAGCGCTTGCTGCCTGGATGTCAGCGGGCCGGATTAACCTCATCCTCGCGCCGATTGGCACATTCTTACTTGCGGTATTTTTAATCGATCTTTCTTTCGTTTTATGGAATTTAGAACCTCAAACTCCCGTTAATACGCTGCGTGAATTCTTTGCCAAAGATAATACGATCCATATTGCGGTTGATTTGGCTGGTCTTGCGATTGCCGGTGCATTTTTGGTGGTCCCAACCTTCACCGCTGTGCAGGCATGGGCACCGGTTAAAAACCGTGCACGTATCGTAGCTGCGGTGAATGTTTTAAATTCGCTCTTTATTGTGACAGGTATCGCGATCATCGCTGGTTTGCAGGCTGCAGGCATTGGAATTGCTACGCTTTTGATTGCGCTTGGTATGATTAACTTCATCGTTGCGGTTTTGATGCTGATCTATCTTCCAACCAATCCTTTGCGTGATTTGATCTCCGTTATCCTGCGCGCATTCCACCGCATGGAAGTTAAAGGGCTAGAGAACGTTGAAAAAGCCGGCAAAGCACCAATTATCGCACTTAATCATGTAAGCTATTTAGATGGTGGCTTAGCACTGGCGTTAACGGATAAAGACCCAATGTTTGCGGTTGATGCTAAAGTTGCGCAAAGATGGTGGGTGAAGCCATTCTTAAAGCTATGCAATTTTATGCCGCTTGATCCAACCAAGCCTATGGCAACCCGCACCTTGATTAACTCGGTCAGCAGCGGCAATCCGCTTGTGATCTTCCCCGAAGGCCGCATTACGGTGACAGGAAGCTTGATGAAGGTTTATGATGGCGCTGCAATGGTTGCTGATAAAACAGGGGCTCAAGTGTTACCTGTGCGCATTGATGGGTTAGAGCGGAGTTTTTTCTCTCGCCTGTCGAAACACGGGATCAAACGTTCGCTGTTCCCGAAAGTAAAGGTTACGATCCTGGAGCCGCGTAAGCTTGAAGTTGACGAAAACCTGAAAGGCAAACAACGCCGCATGGCAGCGGGCGCTGCGCTTTATGAAATCATGTCTGAATTGGTGTTTGAAACGACAGATATGACGCAATCAATTCCTGAAAAACTGATCCAGTCAGCAAAACAAATTGGCATGCGAAAGCTTGCTGTTCAGGATCCAATCACAGGTGATCTAAGCTTTGGTAAATTACTCACGGGCGCCAAAGTTTTGGCCAATAAATTTGAGCAAATCTTGCCAGATCAAACCAATATTGGCGTCATGTTACCCAATGCCAACGGCTCAGCGGCGACCGTGTTTGGATTGATGTATGCTGGTAAAGTACCCGCAATGATCAACTTTTCAGGTGGCGCAACAAATATCATATCAGCGTGTCAGGCTGCAGAAGTGAAAACTGTTTTATCTTCACGTGCTTTCATCAGTCAGGCGAAGCTTGAAGATGTCGTGGCTGCGATTGAAAAGCACGTTAAAATTATCTGGCTCGATGATCTGCGCAAAGACATTACCGCACTTGATAAAATACGCGGACTTTTGACTAAAACCCGTGTGTTGCACAAACGCGAAGTTGATGATGCAGCGGTGATTTTGTTTACTTCAGGTTCTGAAGGACGTCCAAAGGGCGTTATGCTCACACACCGCAATATTTTGACCAATGTTGCGCAAGCGGCAGCTCGGATTGATTTTAATCCATCTGACAAGCTCTTTAATGTACTACCGATATTCCATTCCTTTGGCATGACCGCAGGTTTGATCTTGCCATTGGTATCAGGTGTTCCGGTTTATATGTATCCATCACCGCTGCATTATCGCGTGGTGCCAGAGCTGATCTATGCATCTAACGCAACAATCCTGTTTGGCACTGATACGTTCCTCACTGGCTATGCGAGAACTGCAAATTCTTACGATTTCAGATCATTGCGATATTGTTTTTCAGGTGCTGAGCCTGTGAAAGCAGCAACACAATCGCTTTATATGGAAAAATTCGGCGTACGTATCCTGGAAGGTTACGGCGTGACTGAAACAGCGCCTGTAATTGCGCTTAACACCCCAATGCACAATCGCATGGGCACGGTTGGGCGCCTTATTCCAGGGATTGAATATCGTATTGAACCCGTTCCTGGGATCGAAGAAGGTGGCCGCCTGTTCGTCAAAGGTGGAAACATCATGGCGGGTTATTTGCATAGCGAAAACCCGGGCGTATTAGAGCCAACACCAGGCGGCTGGCATGATACTGGTGATATTGTCACAATGGATGATGAAGGTTTTATCACCATCCGCGGCCGCGCAAAACGTTTTGCGAAAATTGCTGGCGAAATGGTGTCATTGGCGGCTGTTGAAAAATTAGCCGGGGAATTATGGCCAAATGATTTAAACGTCGTCGTCTCAGTGCCGGATGCGAAAAAAGGTGAGCGCCTGATCCTGATCACAGAAGCGGAAAATGCTGATCGACCAAGCTTTATAGCATTTGCCAAGGAGCAACATGCGATGGATCTAATGATCCCGGCAGAGGTAAGAGTTGGCAAAGTTCCTATTCTTGGCAGCGGCAAAATGGACTTTGTCAAAGCACGTGAATGGGCTTTAAATCCAGAAATTGCTGAGCAAATGGACGCCTAATAGTCCACTTGCATGAAGTATAACCCATAGGGCGGAGCAACTGGTCCACAGGCGCTCCGCTCTTTTGCTTCTAGCGCTTGTGTGACATCATCTGGGGTCCAGCGGTTCTCACCAACTTTGCGCAAAGTCCCCGCAAATGATCGTATTTGGTTATGCAAGAACCCACGCGCGGATGCATGCAATTCCACTAAGGCACCATCATCTGAGGCAATCACATCCAATCGATCCATTGTGCGAATAGGGCTTTTTGCCTGACATTGAACTGATCGAAAGGTGGTAAAATCATGTTGTCCGACCAATCTTTGTGCCGCTTCATGCATTTTAGCCACATCCAATTGATGCGAAACCTGCCACATGCGATTGCGTTCTAATGTCAACGGCGCGCGGCGACACCAGAATTTATAGATGTAGTGCCGTTTTTTGGCTGAAAATCTCGCATCAAAATCATCTGATACCGTTTCAGAGGATAAAATTGCGACGCGATCATCTTGTCCACGCAAATGCGCATTAATCGCGCCTTCGACCGTGTCATTGGAATAGTCTTTTTCGAGCGAAAAATGCGCGACTTGCCCTCGCGCATGAACCCCTGCATCTGTTCGTCCTGAGCCTGAAACCGTTACGCTTTGGCCGGAAAACTTAAAGATCGCCTGTTCAATTGCTTCTTGAATAGTCGGAACATCAGGCTGTCGTTGCCAACCAGCATATCCTGTTCCATCATATTCAATTGTGATTTTATATTTAGGCATAGACCCGCTTTAGCTTAGTTTTGTGCCTTTTGGAATGGAATTGCCACGCAAAAACTCATCAACCATCATCGGTTTTGATCCGGCTTTTTGCAATTTAAGTAATCGGATGGCGCCATTCTCACACGCTATCGTCAATTCATCATCCATAACGGTTCCAGCAGCATCACCATCAACATGATCAACATATTCGCAAGCTAAAACTTTCACACGGGCTGCCTTTTTGCCTTCCCCCAGCTCAAACCAAGCACCGGGGAAAGGTGATAATCCCATAATGTGCTTATGAACACTTGCACCAGCTTGCGAGAAATCGATCCGGGTTTCGGATTTCTCGATCTTTTTGGCATAGGTGACACCCTCTTCTGACTGCTCCGTTAGCGTGAGTTCACCTGCTTGCAGCAATTCCATCGCTTTAACGGCAAGTGGGCCACTAACAGACATTAATTGGTCATGTAATATGCCTGCAGTTGTAGTGTCAGTAATCGCGACTTTTTCAACCAGTGCAACAGGGCCTGTGTCCAGACCTTCACCCATTTGCATGATCATCATGCCAGTTTCTTTATCGCCCGCCATAATCGCGCGCTGAATGGGTGCAGCACCACGCCAGCGCGGTAGAAGCGACGCATGACCGTTAAAACAGCCATGTTTAGGGCTTTCCAAAATTGCTTTTGGCAATAGCATGCCATAAGCCACAACGACCGCAACATCGGCCTCTAATGCGTCAAACTTTGCTTGCTCTTCTTCGCTTTTTAAACTTGTTGGAATTCGAACCTCAATCCCATGCTCTTCTGCTTTTAACTGAACAGGAGATGGCTTAAGTTCTAACCCACGACGCCCTGCAGGTCGGGGTGGCTGGGTATATACACAGACAATATCGTGGTCAGCATCGATTAAAGCCTGGAGCGTTGCAACGGAGAATTCCGGCGTACCCATGAAAACAATACGCATTGGTTGCTTCCTCCAATTAAATAGATATTAAAACTAAAGCACAGCGGCTTTTTGTTTGGCCATTTTGGTGAATTTTTTTATCACCATATTTTGCTTTAATTTAGACAGATAATCGATGAACAAAACGCCATTGAGATGGTCAATTTCGTGCTGCAAACATGTTGCCATCAAACCATCAGCCTCAATGAACTTCTCTTTGCCAGAGAGATCCAAGTATTTCACCTTGATTGCAGCTGGTCGTTCAACCTCTGCGTAATATTCCGGAATGGACAGGCAGCCCTCTTCATAAACGCTGCGCTCATCGCTTGATTCCACGATTTCCGGATTAATAAAGACTTCCGGATTTTTGTTTTCCTCATCCTTGGACACATCAACAACCAGCATCTGACGCAAGACGCCAACCTGTACCGCCGCTAAGCCAATTCCAGGCGCGTCATACATGGTTTCAGTCATATCGGCTGCGAATTTGGCGAGTTCGTCGTCAAAACGCTCAATCGGTTCGGATTTCTTGCGCAACACAGCGTCAGGGAGGAGTACAATAGGTTTAATAGTCATAAAGCTGGAGATAAGGGCTAGTCGGAGGAAGGTCAATAAAAAGATGTGGTCCTCAGAGTAGAAAGCTGAAAAATGTTCACCTTTTGATCTGACAAATGCGCCAGAATCAGTTAGCATCTGGAAATGGATATAAATACTGACTTCTTATCGAGCCCTTTGCTGACCTTTGGCGACACGGTTTTTTCCATCGGCAATGTGGCATTTGCTTTTGTCATTGCCTTGTTTGTGCTCTTATTTTTAATTGTCTATTTGTTGTGGCGTTCATCCAATTCCAGAATATTGGCAAAAGCCCAATCAGATGAAGCTGCGCAAAACGCACAGGCCCAATTGAACGAGCTTTTAAAAACGCAAAGCGAGATGCAGGGTCGTATGAGCACGATGGCGGAGCTTTTTGGTTCTCGCCAATCTGAACTTAATCAAAACATCAATCAACGTTTGGATGGCATGACGCAGAAACTGGGAAACTCACTTGTTGAGCAAACCAAGACGACGCATGAAAATTTGTCCAAACTGCAAGAGCGTTTGGCGGTGATTGATACTGCGCAAAACAACATTCAGGCATTGGCGCAAAATGTGGTGGGCTTGCAAGCGATCTTATCGGATAAGCAGACCCGCGGCGCTTATGGTCAGGCGCGCATGGAAACCATCATCAAAGACGGTTTGCCAATGGGTGCTTATAATTTTCAAACCACATTATCCAATGGAACCCGCCCCGATTGCACGGTGACCATGCCCAATGATTCACCTGATTTGGTGATTGATGCAAAATTTCCGCTTGAAGCTTGGAACGCGATTAAAAAAGCCGATGATGATCGTCTGGCGGCCGATGCTGCACGCCAATTCCGGACCGATATGGAAAAACATATCAAGGATATTTCCGATAAATATTTAATTGCCGGCGAAACTCAGGACACCGCTTTTATGTTTGTTCCATCGGAATCTATTTTCGCAGAAGTGCATGAGAATTTTGAAGGGGTTGTTCAACGCGCCCATAAAGCACGTGTGGTTATCGTATCGCCATCTTTATTGATGCTCTCTATTCAAGTTATCCAAGCAGTGTTGAAAGATGCCCGCATGCGCGAGCAAGCCCATCTTATTCAAGGCGAGGTCATTCGCCTCATGGAAGACATCGGACGTCTGGATGATCGGGTGCGGAAATTGCAAACTCATTTTGGCCAGAGCCAAAAAGATATCGATCAGATTTTGACCTCGACCGATAAGATCACCAAGCGCAGTTCTAAGATTGAATCGATGGATTTTCAGGACAGTTTGCCTGATGTGGAGAAAGCTGAAAAAACCAGCGACCCTGAGCCATTATCTGTGGTAAAACCCATAGGTTCATCGGGTCGACTTAACCTAAGGCCTTGATGAAACAGTAATTTGTCTATCGAGGAGTTATCATGATCAGCATTCTTGGCTCAATAAACATGGATTTAATTGCCAATACCGAGCGTTTGCCTGGACCAGGTGAAACGGTTTCTGGCAGCCATTTTGCAACAGCCCCTGGCGGCAAAGGGGCAAATCAAGCCCTTGCTGCACGACGCGCTGGTGCTGAGGTCAAAATGGCGGGCGCTGTTGGTTCTGATAATTTTGCTGACATGGCGCTTGAACTACTTAAATCATCCGGCGCTGATTTAGAAAATGTCAAAACAACTGATGAAGCAACCGGAACTGCACTTATTCTTGTCGGCGGTGACGGCGAAAACATGATTGCCGTTGTTGCAGGCGCCAATGGCAAGGTCAATTCTGACGATGCTCGCACAATCATCAGCCAGATGAGTGCAGGTGATAGCTTACTTTTACAGATGGAAATTGATGCTGATACCGTTAAAACAGCGCTCGAAGCTGCACGGGAGCAAGGTGTGCGATCTGTATTCAACATTGCGCCAATGACGGATGCTGCGGCTAAGCTAGCACCCCTTGCTGACATTGTTGTCGCTAATGAAACAGAGTTTGATCTGCTGATCGGTAAGGGCACTTTATCTGATGATGATCGCGATGCTGAGATGGTAAAATTTGCTGAAACACATAATCGCTCTGTTGTCATCACGCTCGGTGGCGATGGGGTCATTGCCTATCATCAAGGTGCTAGATATTCGGCAAAAGGACTTAAAATAACGCCAGTGGACACAGTTGGCGCGGGCGACACATTTTGCGGTTATTTAACTCAAGGATTGGATGCTAACCTCAGTTTTAAAGAGGCTTTATCGCAAGCTGCTGTTGCTGGATCTTTGGCATGCTTAAAGCCCGGTGCGCAACCTGCCATCCCGACAATTTCTGACGTCAGGAACGCGTTATCAAGTTAAAGTGATGTTTTTCTGCCCCTATTTGGTCTTGTAACAAGGTTATTTTGACACCATATCTAACCCAAGTCGACGCCAAATTGGGTCTGACTATATATTTGTTGCTTGGTTTTTGAGGACGAAATGACACGAATGGCACCATTTTCCAGCCCATTATTGTTGGGCTTTGAATCGATGGAAAAAACCTTAGAACGCGTTGCAAAAGGCGCTGAGGGCTATCCCCCATATAATATTGAGCGTCTACATGGCCAAACCGCGGGTGCGCGCGCTGAAAAACTTCGCATAACACTAGCTGTGGCTGGGTTTAGCGAAGAAGAGTTGGAAGTGACAACTGAGGAAAACCAATTGGTGATCCGTGGACGTCAAACGGATAATAAAGAGCGCGATTTTTTATATCGAGGTATTGCCGCAAGACAGTTTCAACGCGTCTTTATCTTGGCAGATGGTATGCAAGTTGATGCAGCAGAACTTAAAAACGGAATGCTCTCTGTAGATCTCATTCGTCCTGAACCAGAACGGTTGATAAAGAAAATTAACATTTCTGTAGCAGACTAATAATTGACCATGAATCACTAGGTTGCAAACGCCTAATTGGGTGTGGGTTACGCGTGTTTTTTGCCAATGAAAGGCAAATTTCACCGATATAGGAGGCAAATATGCTTTCAATTTTAACAAATGACATCAATTCAGCTGAAGATCTGGCGCTTATAGGTGAGGGTGAAGTTGCCTATATCCGGCAAATTAGTTCTGAAGAGGTCAACGAACGTTTTCCACTGGAGCAAAAACTTGAGCCGGGTCAGGCGTTGTGGGCATTGTTCGCAGCCGACGGGACACCAATTTACCTCAGCGACGATAGAACAAGCACGTTCTTTCGCGCCGCAGAAGATGATTTATCACCTGCGACGTTACACTGATTTGGTAATCTGAAATCTTAGGCAGCGTTGGACGCTGAACCTTGTGTCAATAATGAATAAATCGCTGAATCCGATTGCGCACCTCGGATTTTGTCGACGGTGTCGTCATTACGCAATACCCGCGCAATGCGAGACAATGCTTTTAAATGATCTGCGCCAGCGCCTTCAGGTGCCAAAAGCATGAATACCAGGTCAACTGGCTGATCATCTAGGGCTTCAAAATCAACGGGCGCTTCCAGTTTTGCGCAAAACCCAACAATTGTATCAAGTTTTTGCAATTTTCCATGCGGGATCGCAATTCCATTGCCAACGCCGGTTGAACCCAATCGCTCACGTTGCAAAATTACGTCGAAAATTTCGCGCTCTGGCAAACCAGTTTCTTGCGCAGCGCATTCAGCAAGCTCTTGTAAAACTTGTTTTTTTGAACTTGCTTTTAGCGCGTGCAGAATTGAGCTCTGCGCGATAACATCAGCGAGTGACATTTTTGTACCTCTTGATTGGTCAATTAAACCAATTAGCTTTTGATATCCCCTGCATCAATCCAACCAACATTGCCATCGTTACGACGATAAACAACGTTAAGCGCATCATTGCCTGCATTTTTAAATATCAATAATGGCTCATCCGTCAGGTCCAGCGACATAACCGCATCAGCAACTGACATGACATTTAATTGTTTGGTGCTCTCAGCAACAATAGCCGGGGCGTAATCTTCTGAAACTTCTTCCTCAACATTATCATTTGTGCCCATAACACTGTAGGCAACTTCAGAGAATATATCAGGATTTGTATTAATTTGATGACTTTTAAGTTTGCGCTTGTAACGACGCAAACGTTTTTCAATTCGTTCTGCGGCAGCAACAAAAGACTGCAGCGGATCTTGCGATTCACCTGTGGCCTGTAAAACGACACCTGTATCGAGATGAACTTTGCAATCAGATGTAAATCTGGAGCCAGATTTTTCGACAGTGACTTGGCTGGAATACCCGCCTGCAAAATATTTGGTCACCGCATCTGATACATGGTCTTCTATGCGCGTGCGAAACGCATCACCAATGTCCATATGTTTTCCCGAAACACGTATTGTCATAGAACATCCTTTCCAACTTTGATACTGGCTTATTGTACGCCAATAATCGAAACCTTCCAAGCAAATAGGTCATTTTTGCTTCGGTTGTGGAAACTGGCCAAAATTAATTTGGATAAAAAATATAAAATCAAGCGTGCTACTAGTTCTATATGAGAACTTTGTCAATTCGTAAAAATCTGTATTTAATGTATACCTAAAAATAGTGTTATATTTCAGATATTTATCGGATTTTGTCTATGCAGATAATTTTGTTTTCATGCCTTGCGCACGCAATTTTTTCTCTCTTCGGCGCTGAACAGAGGACGGAATATTTAATGCCTCTCGATACTTGGCAACGGTGCGTCTAGCGATATCTACGCCATCCTTTTTCAAAACTTTTACGATTTCATCATCGGATAAAACACGCTCTGCTGGCTCAGAATCAATCATCGATTTAATTTTAAAGCGAACAGATTCGGCAGAATGCGCATCTGCACCCGCTTCACTACCACCGATAGAAACGGTGAAAAAGTATTTCAACTCAAAGAGGCCGCGTGGTGTCATCATATACTTATTAGATGTAACGCGTGAAACTGTTGATTCGTGCATTTCGATGGCTTCAGCCACAGACTTTAAATTCAAAGGCTTTAAATGCGACACACCTTCGGCAAAAAACTCGGTCTGCTGCTTGACGATCTCACTGGCGACTTTGACGATTGTTTTGGCGCGCTGATCTAAACTGCGCACCAACCAATTGGCTGATTGTAGACATTCATTCATGAACTCGTAATCAGCGTGAGATTTATCCAAACCGCTTACCACTGTTGAATGATAGGTCTGATCCACCAGAACACGCGGCAATGTTTGAGGGTTCATCTCAATATGCCATTCACCCATATCGGTATTCTTTACCAAGACATCGGGAATAATTGTTTGAACACCTTGGGTCTCAAAACAAGCTCCGGGCTTTGGATCGAGGCTTTGGATTTCTGCCATCATTTCCAAAAGGTCAGCTTCATCAACCAGGCAAATTTTCTTCAACGATTTAAAATCACGCTTTGCAAGCAGTTCCAAATTATCCAAAAGTGCATCCATTGCTGGATCTAAGCGGTTTTTACGAACGAGCTGCAGCTTTAAACATTCGCCCAAATTTCGCGCAAAAATGCCGGGTGGATCGAAAGTTTGCGCTTGCGTGAGAACAATATGTACCTGCTCTTCACTTGAACCTAAACGGCCTGCAATATCCGTTAAGTCCACATGCAAATAACCTGCATCATCTAAATGATCGACAAGACTTGCGGCAATTGCACGATCTGTCACTGACTTGAACGTCATTGCTATTTGCTCGCTCATCATCTCGCGTAATCCTGGCGCGCGAGCTGCAAAGCTATCAAGATCAATATCAGTTCCACTGGCTGAGATTTCGCCAGAAGCGCCAACCTGCAGATCATGATTTAAATTGACGGGTTCAGCTTTTTGACGTTCATCATCTGGATAAACATTATCCATGTTCACATCCATAGACGTTTCCATCTTGCCAAATTCATTTAAGTCGCTGTCATTGGATGCAACTGGATCTGAGGGTGTGGATGTCTCATCACTTAAGTGACCAGCTGTGAATTCTTCTTCTGTTGGTGCACCACCATCTGATGGGTTTTTAAGCTCGAGTAATGGGTTACTTTCAACCTGATCTTCGATAAATTTGGATAATTCAAATGATGTGAATTGCAGCAAACGGATCGATTGCATCAATTGTGGAGTCATTGTCAAAGACTGACTTTGACGGAACTGTAAATTGGCTGAAAGAGACATAAAACTTAAGACCCCATACTTACTTTCGCTTTATGAAAGACCATGAGGGATGAAAAAATCAGCACGAAGACCCATCCTCACCCCAGCACTTCTAAACTGGCATGTATTTTGCTTATTATGGCGAAAAGGTCAAGTTTGAACTTGAAAATCCACTTTCATCCTTAAATTTTTGTTTAAAGCGAGAAATCATTACCCAAATACAGGCGTCTTACGTCTGGGTTGTTGATAATGTCTTCCGGCCGGCCGTGCGTTAAAACCTGACCGGCATGGATTATATAGGCGCGATCAATCAAACTTAGTGTTTCGCGCACGTTATGATCTGTAATCAAAACGCCAATGCCGCGCTGCGTTAAATGGCGTACAAGGTTTTGAATGTCAGCCACGGCAATCGGATCAACGCCGGCAAATGGCTCATCAAGCAGCATGAAAGTTGGATCGGACGCCAACGCGCGGGCAATTTCCAGTCGGCGTCGTTCACCACCAGACAACGCAATAGATGGTGATTTACGCAAATGCGTGATTGAAAACTCATCCAGTAAAGCGTCTAGTTTTTCTAATCTGGCTTTTTTGTTGGGTTCAATAATTTCCAACACAGCCATTATATTTGCTTCAACAGATAAACCACGAAAAATCGATGCCTCTTGGGGCAGATATCCTACACCCAGACGCGATCTGCGATACATCGGCATTTCAGATACGTCATGACCATCAATCTCAATGGAACCGTCATCCACAGGCACAAGACCCGTGATCATGTAAAAACAAGTTGTCTTACCCGCACCATTGGGGCCCAAAAGTCCAACAGCCTCTCCGCGCCGCACACCAAGCGACACACCATCAACAACGCGCCGTGATTTATACGCTTTGACCAAACCGCGGGCGATCAACGTCCCTTCATACCGGTTTGTGTTGGAGGGCTGTTCTGCAACTTTATGGTTTAATGTCACGTTTAAAGACTCAATTCGATAAGATGCTCAGTATCAGACTATAATTACTGTTTTGCGGATTTTGGGTCAATTTGAAAAATAACGCGTTCGTTCTTACAGCTGTCAATCCGCGCATCACCCGTCTGCATTTTCACTGTCAACTTACAGCCTACCAAAATGTTATCACCTTGCGATAATACAACCTTGTCACCCGTTAAGACTAAGGTTTGTGCGACCATATTGAACAAACCCTGATCTGCCGTTGCTGTCTGATCACCAGATTGCAGGACAACACTGCCTGAAACTTCTATCTTCTCGATATCTGTTGCACCAGCAGTCACAGATCCACCACCAGCATAATAAACAACCATCTTGCCGGATTTTAAGAGTGTGTCCCCCTGAACAACATTCACATTGCCGTTGAAGACTGCAGAGGAAGAACTGTCATCAATGTCCAAACGATCGCTCTCGATCTGAATTGGCTCATCACCAGACAGACCCAGGCCATTAATTCGGCTATTGGCTTGTTGCGCATTTGCACCCAAAGTGCTCACTAGCAAAACAATACCCGTCATAAGGATTGGAAACACGGATAATCTCATCATGATTACTCTTTCTCTTTAAGTACTTTTGGCTCTGTAAGCTCTTCAGGCTCTTTTGGTTTAATCGCACTTGGGTTAACTGTCATCTTAACATTCTGCTCTAATGAAACCAATTGCCCATTGTTAGACATGACCATTTTATCTGCATTTATTTGCGCGCCATCTAACTTGATATCAACAGATCCACCACTGACAAAATTGCCAAGACCAACATCATATTCTGCGGACGGGAATTTTGCGACCATTCCGGAAGATGTTGTCACTTGTAAAGGCTTGTTAAACACCAAAGTTTCCGCTGTTTGATCAAATATACCTTGTTCTGCAACTAAAATGGCTTCCGCACCATCTCCCATTGGTAATTGTGCTTCAATATTTTCCAACGTCACGACGCTCGAATTTCCAATATCTTGAATGGCTCTATCAGCCTTCATTCGATAGGGCTGATCTTTGCCGTTTTGCCCGGCCAATATCGGCTGGTTCATGACAATTTTGCCATCTTCAATTGTCGAACTTGAGATCACTAACCCATCCGGCAAAACTGTATTAAGATAGGAAACTGCGATGAAGCCAAATATGATGCACGCACCCAAAATTGGTAATCCAAACTTCAAGAACTTTACGATACGCGTATTGGCTTGCGCCTTCAGATATTGCACTTCTACACGTGTAACGGATGGATTCATATTATCGCCAAAAAGCTGGTGTTCGCTTATCTTTTAAGCCACTCTTTAATAAACCATTTTATCGAAGAGATATTGTATTTCAAAAACCATAGTCATAAATTAAGACTTATATTTGAATTTCAATAAAATTCCAGCTCAAAACACCTGAACGGATGCAAGATATGGATCAAAATAGTATTTTTGACCGGCACAATTTAAGACGAAAGCTCCGTTTTTGGCGCATAGCTACGATGGTGGTGGTTCTGTTAATTGTCGGCAGCATATTCATAAGCCAAAACGAAGAAATCATTTCCGGCGACCATATCGCTCGCGTTGAGATTAGAGGCGTCATCCAGGATGACGACGAACTTATTGCACGTTTAGATGGAATTGCCGATGATGACTATGCAAAAGCACTTATCTTAACGATCTCATCTCCAGGAGGAACTACCTTTGGGGGAGAGCGCATTTATAAAGCCATTAAGCGCGTATCTGAGAAGAAGCCTGTTGTGGCCGATATCAGAACATTAGCCGCATCCGCAGGCTATATGGTCGCCGCAGCTTCCGATCACATTGTTGCTGGCGAGACATCTATCGTTGGTTCTATTGGGGTCATCTTTCAATACCCGCAAGTATCAGAGCTTTTGGACAAAATAGGTGTGTCTTACGAGGAAATTAAATCCTCACCGTTAAAAGCAGAACCATCGCCTTTTCATCCAGCAAGCGATGAAGCCGTTGCTATGATCAATTCGATGGTTGTCGATAGTTATGATTGGTTTGTTGATCTTGTTGCTGAAAATCGCGGCTTAACGCGCCTCGAGACGCTGAAAATTGCTGATGGTAGTATTTTTACAGGACGGCAAAGCCTTGAGAATAAACTGATTGATTCGCTTGGTGGTGAACAAGAGATTCGTGCATTTTTGGAAACAAAAGACGTCTCAGACCAACTTGAAATCATCGAGCGTCGCAAACCTCGCGTCCCACAACCCCCATTTCTAATGGGTTCAATTGAGGGTATTGTGCAAAAATTGTTAGGTTTCGACCACGAAATCACCCATAATTGGCTAAAAGACCAAAAACTGTTCCTTGACGGCTTGCTTTCAGTTTGGCAATTTGGCAACTCAACACAACAGCAAAACTAGTAACGATGGTATATTTCGAGGGGAAATAGATGATTAAGTCTGAATTGGTGCAAATACTGGCAACTCGGAACTCGCATCTTTACCACCGCGACGTTGAGAATATCGTCAATGCAGTTTTAGATGAGATCAGTAAAGCACTTGCTGAAGGTAATCGTGTGGAACTTCGCGGATTTGGCGCTTTTTCTGTCAAACATCGTCCTGCTCGCTCAGGCCGTAATCCACGTACAGGCGAATCTGTATCTGTTGAAGAAAAATGGGTACCATTTTTTAAAACAGGTAAAGAACTGCGTGAACGCCTAAACCCAGAAGGTTAAATCGTTCTCCTGAAAGCAATTATTCTTGTTTGATGATTGCAATTTATCGGGGACGATCTTAAGTCTTCCCGAGACGTAGAATTTTTGCTCAATCAGGTCTTGCAATATGTTTAAGAAAATTATCCGAGTCGTCATTTTTATCCCAATTGCATTGGTTTTGATTTTATTATCAATTGCTAATCGCCAATCCGTGACACTTGCGCTCAATCCATTTGAGCCCGCTGATCAACTTTTGTCGCTTAGTGCGCCGTTTTTCGTATTTTTATTCATTGCCCTGATGATCGGCATGGTATTGGGATCAATGATTACCTGGTTCAAACAAGGCAAACATCGTCAGCGCGCGCGCGAAGAAGCTGCAGAGTCTACAAAGTGGCATTTGGAAGCTGATAGGCAAAAAGAAAAAGCTGATAGCCTCGCCAATCAAGTGGTGACGACTAATTCCTAGCGGCACGCGATAATCGTATGCATTGAGGTTATAAATTGGCCCAAAAATCACGGCATCCAGGAAAATCTGTAGCTTCAAGATCTTCAGGTATGAAATCTACCAGCACGCAGGGTCGCCATAAACCTACAAACAAAAAACCAGCAAAACACCACGACGGCAAATCTTCGGTGAGCCCAAAACCGAAGCAAGTTGCGGCACAAACCTTGCAAAAACGACCCGCCCGCTTAGGCCAGCGGCCCGATGAAAATATACCGCTTATTTTGGAAGCTGGTTATTCAGAGCAATATCGATTGATCGATAGCGGGCTGAATGAAAATGGCCAGGGTGAAAAGCTTGAGCAATATGGCCCTTACCTAATCATTCGCCCGGAAGCACAAGCTCTGTGGCCAAAATCACAAAGTCCATCGCTTTGGCAAAAAGCCGATGCATTGTTTACGGGGGATGTCGAAGAAGATGGATTAGGTCGATGGCAATTTCCTAAAGGTGCCCTAGGGGAAACCTGGCCAATGGCATTGCTTGATACCGATTTTTATGGACGCTTTACTTCCTTTCGACATGTGGGCGTGTTCCCTGAACAATTAGCGCATTGGCAATGGATGGCACAGAAAATTCAAAGTTCTGATCGACCATTAAAAGTGCTCAATCTTTTTGGATATACAGGTGTTGCAAGCTTGATCGCGGCACAACATGGCGCAGAAGTTACTCATGTGGACGCATCAAAGAAAGCAATTGGTTGGGCACGTGAAAACCAAGAACTTGCTCAATTGGGCAATAAACCCATTCGCTGGATTTGTGATGATGCGATGAAGTTTATTTTGCGCGAAGAACGACGCGAAAAAACCTATGACATTATCCTTACCGATCCACCTAAATTTGGTAGGGGCCCCAATGGCGAGGTGTGGCACTTGTTCGACCACCTTCCCAATATGCTTGATATTTGCCGAAGCATTTTAAGTCCAAATGCTGTTGGGTTGGTCCTAACAGCCTATTCTATACGCGCATCATTTTATTCCATTCACGAATTAATGCGCGAAACCATGCGCGGTGCAGGTGGAGTTGTAGAATCGGGCGAATTGACCATTCGAGAGCGCGCGGAAGAAGGCCCGTTAAGCGATGACCAAACAGGCGACATGCGAGGTCGTGCACTTTCAACCTCACTATTTAGCCGCTGGGTGCCAAAATGAACGATCTCTCAAAACGTAAAGTCGGCACTGTTAAGGAAATAACCAGCCTATCCAACCCGATCATCAAGGATATAAAAAGCCTTACTCAGAAGAAGAACCGGGATGCGAGCAACAAGTTTATCGCCGAAGGGCTTAAGCTGGTGATCGATGCGATTGACCGCGGTTGGGAAATTGAGATCTTAATCTATGCAAAAGCGGCTGCGCAAAAAGATATCGTTCAAAAGACTGCTGCAAAAGTTGTGGCTAATTCCGGACTTGTATTAGAAGTCACTGAGAAAGTTCTGACATCCATAACAAGGCGCGATAACCCACAAATGGTCGTTGGCGTCTTTAAACAAAAGTTCACTCAACTAAGTCAGTTAGAACCCCAAAGTGGCGATACATTTATTGCGCTCGACCGTGTTCGCGATCCGGGTAATTTAGGCACAATTATCCGCACCGCAGATGCTGCCGGCATTAAAGGTGTTATTCTAGTTGGCGCAACAACGGATGCGTTTTCCATTGAAACTGTACGGGCTACAATGGGGTCTGTTTTTGCAATGCCAATTTCTAAATGCGATGTGGAAGCGTTTTTAAACTGGCAAAATGCGCATGATGTCTCTGTTATCGGCAGCCACTTAAAAGGCAGCGTAGATTACCGAACCATTGATTACAAAACTAAGCCAACAGTCTTACTTATGGGTAATGAGCAAGCTGGACTACCCGATGAATTGGCGTCAAAATGCGATCAACTTGCGCGTATCCCGCAGGTTGGGGATGCAGATTCGCTGAATTTGGCAATTGCGACAGCATTGATGAGTTATGAAGCACGCCGGCACCTTTTGGAGCTGGACTAATGTCGTTGCAATCTGAAAGTACTAACCAACAACCAAGATCCAATCGCTTTTTCATAGGCGCGTTGATTATATCGCTCAGCATCATCCTTGATCAGGTGTCGAAATTACTGGTTGAATTACGATTGCCATTTGGCGAGGTCATTCACGTTTTTCCATCTTTTGCCATGTACCGCACTTGGAATGAGGGAGTGGCATTTTCATTTCTATCTAATCACGGAAGCACAGCGCTGGTTGTGTTAGCCGTTGTGGTCGTTGGTATTGTTATCTGGCTGTGGAAATCATCGCCAAAAGAACGTTTATGGTTAAGTGCTGGTTATGCGATGATCATTGGTGGTGCAATTGGAAACATTATTGATCGTGGACTTTATGGCCATGTTGTTGATTTTATTATGGTATATTATCAAAATTGGTCATTTGCGATCTTCAATATCGCTGATTGTTTTATAACAATTGGGGTTATTGTAATTATCCTAGATGAGCTTTGGGTGGCTTACAAAGCCAAAAACTCAACCCAAAATGACACCAATTCATAAAATTTGAACGATCAAAACAAGCATTTAGATAATTGATAGTGCTATCAATGCTACATGACTGATCCAATTACTATGCAAAGACAACTTGCAGAAAAACTAAATGCCAAACTAGAAGCCACAAATGCACCTAACCTTGCCCAGAAAGCGAGTTTGGAAAACATTGAGCTGGTTGAGAAACCCACGGCGCTTGGTATTTCTGAAAAGGACGTGATTGCAATTGATGAATTACAATCGCGACTGCAAGCAGAAACAAAACCCAAAAATGAACCTGCGCCTGAGAAAACAAATCAGCCAATATTGATCGCAGTATTCATGTTCGCGTTAGCAGCAATTGTTATTGGTGGTGAATACCTGCTTTAAATTTCAGCCAATATTGAGATATTTGTTTGTAAGTGCTGACTTTTGTCATGCATTTGTCGCACGAATTCGTTTATAAGGGGTGCAAATCAATCGGAGTTGCATCTCATGAATGTTGTGAACCAGCCTATAGATTTTCAAATCAGCCAATCGCAAACAGAAGCGGTTCAGTCCGCGCAAATACTGGGGCGCATTGGATCGCTTGAAGTTCGTCTAACATCTGATGCACAAGACATAAGAGCTGCCCAGGCTCTGCGTTACAAAATTTTCGTTGATGAAATGGGGGCAACACTTTCCCCTTCCGCTATGGCGCTCGAACTCGATTTTGATGAATATGATCAATATTGCGAGCATTTTATATTGCTAGATACCAGCATTGTAGGTGGTACAAGCGAGCAGATCATTGGCACTTATCGAATTTTAAGCCAGCAAGTTGCCGACCAACATAACGGGTTTTATTCGCAAAATGAGTTTGACATTAATGCGCTCACTAAACGACATAGCGATAAGCGCTTTGTCGAATTGGGTCGCTCCTGCGTTTTGAAAGAATACCGAACTCGCAGATCTGTTGAACTCCTGTGGCAAGGTATTTGGGCTTATTCCGGACAACATAAAATAGATGTAATGTTTGGATGCGCATCATTTTTTGGTGGCGTGCCTGCGGCACATGCACATGCGCTTTCATTTTTATATCATTATGCCAAAACATCGGACGAATGGAGTGTTGCGGCTAATCCAGCTATTGCGCATGAGATTGATCTCATGCCCAAAGAAGCGATCGTTACGAAACAGGTGTTTGCTGCACTGCCCCCGCTTATAAAAGGCTATTTACGACTAGGTGCCTCTTTTGCACCACAAGCTGTCATTGATAGAGACTTCAACACAACGGACGTATTGGTCATGTTGCCAGTCTCCCAGATAAGTGAAAGATATATCAAACACTACCGTCCGAATGCGGATCGCTTTAGCTGATATATTTACCAGTCTAATTTCCAAAACAAATAAATTTTTTGACTATTTGGACAAAAAACAAAGATTTCGCGTGAAATTTAAAATTAGTCATGCAAGTATATCGTCAACCTTACGTTTCGACGTTCGGGAGAGGTCGTAGTAACGCGCTAATTTTGCATTGGTCACTGTTGTTACGATCAACGTAAATTATAACAATAGGGTACAGTCAATGAAACGTACGCTTCTTAGCCTTATGGCTTCAGCTCTTATGTCTGCGACAGCGCTTGCTGCAGACGTTAAACCAGCCATCCTTTTCGATTTGGGTGGTAAGTTCGATAAATCCTTCAACGAAGCTGCATTTAACGGTGCAACTAAGTTTAAAGAAGAAACTGGCGTCGATTTCCGTGAGTTTGAAATCTCAAATGATGCTCAGCGCGAGCAAGCTCTTCGCCGCTTTGCCCGCGATGGTAACAATCCAATCGTAATGGCAGGTTTCTCATGGGCCGGCGCATTGGATAAAGTTGCAGCTGACTATCCTGAAACAGATTTTGCGATCATCGACATGGTTGTTGATCAGCCAAATGTTCGCTCAACTGTGTTCAAGCAGCATGAAGGTTCCTACCTTGTTGGCATGATGGCAGCACTTGCATCTAAAACAGGTACAGTAAGCTTCGTTGGTGGCATGGATATTCCGCTTATCCGTAGCTTTGCTTGTGGTTATGTTGGTGGTGCGAAAGCTGCAAATCCAGACATCAAGATCATCGAAACTATGACAGGTACAACACCAGAAGCATGGAACAACCAAACAAAAGGTGCTGAGATCACTAAGTCTCAAGTCGACCAAGGTTCTGATGTTGTTTTCCAAGCAGCTGGTGGTACAGGCATTGCGGTTCTTCAAACTGCAGCTGACTCAGGCATCTTGGGTATCGGTGTGGATTCAAACCAAAACGGCATGCATCCCGGTTCAGTTCTAACATCTATGCTTAAGCGTGTTGATGTTGCTGTTTACAATGCATTCATGGACGCCAATAAAGGCGAATTCTCATACGGCTTCAGCGTTCTAGGACTTGAAAGCGGTGGTGTTGGATATGCCATGGATGACAACAATGCATCACTTGTATCAGCAGACATGGAAGCAACTATCGAAGCTGCTAAAGCAGACATTATTTCAGGCAAAGTGACAGTTCACGACTATATGTCTGACAACAACTGCCCATACTAATATCTGAACGTTTTAAGAGGCCGCCGCAGATTCATTTCGTGGCGGCCTTTTATAATAACAAGGTCATAATAAGACCGGGGACGTTTAATAATGGGGAGGCTTTGTCGCCGCAGGTGCACCTACTTGCTCTTCAAGGTCAGCATAATGTTCAGACAAATCTTCGAGCGTTCGCGATAGCTTGTCGATGGTTTTCCATTGTTTTGCAAGCTGATCAGACAGATCTTCGATTTGCTGCGATTGATGTGCGATCAACTCTTCTAATTTCACAATCCGATTTTCATCCATGGCTTTACGTAACCTCTTTGATGTTGAATACGCGGGTGCTTTTAAATTCCGTCTGGACAAAAGCCTCTAAACTGTCGAGAGTAAAGAAAAATATAGGCGTGATATGAATAATTTTGCTATTGAGCTTCAGAAAATTAATAAGAGCTTCGGTCCTGTTCATGCAAACAAAGATATTGACCTGAAGGTTTCAAAAGGAACCATCCACGGCATTATTGGCGAGAATGGTGCAGGTAAGTCGACGCTGATGTCGATCCTTTATGGGTTCTATCACGCGGACAGTGGCAATATTCTTATCGATGGCAATAAGACAACCATCAAAGATTCAAATGCTGCGATTGCCGCAGGTATCGGCATGGTTCACCAGCATTTCATGCTGGTTGAAAATTTCTCAATTTTGGAAAACATCATTTTGGGCGCTGAAGGTGGGCAATTACTCAATTCCGGCATCGCCAATGCGCGCAGCGAGTTAAAACGCTTAAGCGATGAATATGGCCTGGATGTTGATCCAGATGCTATTATTGAAGATGTTCCAATTGGCGTGCAGCAGCGCGTTGAAATTCTGAAAACACTGTATCGGGGCGCGGATATTTTGATTCTTGACGAACCGACAGGTGTTTTAACACCGGCGGAAGCTGATCAGCTGTTTGAAATCCTCGAGCTTTTAAAACAGCAGGGCAAAACTATCATTTTAATTACGCACAAGCTGCGTGAGATTATGGCCATTACCGATGATGTGTCTGTTATGCGCCGTGGCGAGATGGTGGCGACACGCACGACAAAAGACACGAATGTCGAAGAACTTGCTGAGCTGATGGTGGGTCGACGTGTGCTTTTGCAGGTTGAAAAAGGACCAGCAGATCCAAAAGATGTTGTGCTTAAAGTTGAAAACTTAAATGTCCGCGATGGCCGCGGTGTACCGATGGTCAAGGACGTATCTTTTGAAGTACGTGCTGGCGAAATTGTTGGTATTGCTGGCGTTGCAGGCAATGGTCAATCCGAGCTGATGGAATGCATCACGGGTATTGAACACGCAGAATCTGGGCGCATCATCCTAAATGGTGAACCTATTGGCGTTACTGGCGGAAGCAATCCCTCTGACATGCGTGATCGCGGGATGGCGCATGTTCCAGAAGATCGTCATCACATGGGTCTCGTGCTTCCATTTGAGGAGGCTGAAAATTCGATCCTGGGCATTCACCAGCGCCCTGAATATAACAAAGGGATGTTCCTCGATATTGAAAACATTCGCAAAGATGCAAATGAGAAAATCGAGAAATACGATATTCGCCCGCCGAACAATCGGCTTAAAACCGCCAATTTCTCTGGCGGCAATCAGCAAAAGATTGTGATTGCTCGTGAAATTGAAACTGATCCCGAAGTCTTAATCGTTGGCCAGCCAACCCGCGGGGTGGATGTGGGTGCGATTGAATTTATCCATCGACGGATCATTGAAATGCGCGATGCTGGAAAAGCGATCCTTCTCATCTCAGTTGAACTTGATGAAATCAGATCACTTGCTGACCGAGTGCTTGTGATGTTTGACGGTAAAATTGTTGGCGAACGCCCACCTGAAACCGAGGAAGGCGCATTTGGTCTTTTGATGGCAGGTATTGAAGACGGCGATACGACAGTACAAAACGGGGAGGCAGGATAATGGCTGCACCATATGCAAAACTGCCCAAATGGGTCGATTATGGCCTTATGCCGGTTATAAATATCCTCGTGGCATTCCTCATTTCTGGCCTTGTTGTTTGGCTTGCTGATGAAAGCCCATTAAAAGCTGCTGGTCTTTTGATCAAAGGTGCCTTTGGTTATGGCGAAGGCATCGGCTATACGCTGTTTTATGCCACAAGCTTTATCTTTACCGGTCTTTCTGTGGCAATCGCCATTCACTGCGGATTGTTCAATATCGGTAGTGAGGGACAGGCCTATATCGGCGGTATTGGCGTCGCGCTCGCATGTTTGGCATTTGATTCCACTCTGCCTTGGTTCTTGGTCTTTCCGATAGCGATCGCTGGTGCTGCAATTTTTGGCGCTCTTTGGGCGTTTATCCCTGCTTATCTGCAAGCCAAACGTGGCAGTCATATCGTGATTACTACGATTATGTTTAACTTCATTGCTGCCAGTTTGATGATCTATTTGCTCGTGGATGTGTTTAAACCAGACGGTACCATGGCGCCGCAAACACGCGGATTTGAAGCGGGTGGTCAATTACCACGTCTTGATTGGCTGTTTGGTATCTTTGGTATTCGCACAGGCGCAGCGCCACTTAACGTGTCATTTCTTTTAGCACTCGTTGCAGCCTTTGTAGTTTGGGCGATTATCTGGCGTACGCGTTTGGGTTATGAAATCCGAACGCGAGGCTTTAGCCCCACGGCAGCAAAATACGCCGGGATCAACGAAGCGCGCGTGATCATTATTACCATGATGATTTCAGGTGGCCTTGCGGGCATGATGGCGCTCAACCCGATTATGGGTGACCAGCACCAAATGCAACTCGACTTTGTTGCGGGTGCAGGTTTTGTGGGGATTGCTGTCGCTCTTATGGGTCGCAACCATCCAGCTGGGATCATCCCTGCTGCCATTTTGTTTGGTGTGCTTTATCAAGGTGGCGCTGAAATCTCATTTGAGATGCCCAATATTTCGCGCGATATGATCGTGATCATTCAGGGTTTGGTTATCCTATTTGCGGGTGCCCTGGAGAATATGTTCAGACCATTTATTGTGATGATTTTTGCCAATTTACAGAAATCTAGTTCGTCAAATGCGATAGAGGCGGGAGAGTAACATGGAATTTTTTGAAGCAACTATTCTCGTCCTGCAATCAACTGTTCGACTATCCGTACCATTGATTTTTGCAGCCCTTGCGGGTTTGTATTCTGAGCGATCAGGGGTATTTGATATCGGTCTGGAAGGTAAGATGCTTGCAGGTGCATTTGCGGGCGCTGCAATTGCCAGCCTTTACGAATCTGCTCTTTTGGGCCTATTTGGTGCAGTCGTCGTATCAATGCTGTTTGCGCTCATTCACGCATTTGCATCAATCACACAGCGCGGAAATCAGATTGTATCTGGTGTCGCGATCAACTTTGTTGCCGCTGGGGCGACCGTTATTTTGGGTCAAGCCTGGTTCCGCCAAGGTGGCCGCACACCGCCGCTCAGTTCAGGTGCGAAGTTTAATGCCATTGAATTACCGTTCGCAGCAGAAATGGCCGATGTTCCGATCCTAGGACCGATCTATTCTGATCTATTATCAGGCCATTTCGCGCTGACATATTTTGCTTTTGCGCTTGTGCCATTTACATGGTGGGTACTCTTTAGAACTCGTTTTGGCTTGCGATTGCGCGCAGTTGGCGAAAACCCAGCTGCGGTGGATACAGCCGGCATTTCCGTCGTCTGGCTTCGCTATCGCGCAGTGCTATGTTGTGGCGCGCTTTGCGGTTTTGCTGGCGCTTATCTCTCGATGGCGATCTCAGCAGGCTTTGGTAAAAACATGACAGCAGGCGCTGGCTTTATTGCGTTGGCGGCTCTTATTTTCGCCAAATGGAAGCCCGTGAATGTCATGCTCGCATGTTTGCTATTTGGTTTGCTCAACGCGATGGAAATTCGCTTACAAGGTAAGGAATTGCCAATTATCGGCGAGATCCCAGTTCAGTTCATGCAGGCCTTGCCATATATCTTAACGGTCATTTTGCTGGCAGGATTTATCGGAAAAGCGATACCGCCAAAAGCTGGAGGCGTTCCATATGTCAAAGAGCGCTGATCATCGAGCCGCACTTTTTGACGCTGCCAAATCCGCGATGGCATCGTGCCATGCACCCTATTCTAAGTTTCCCGTTGGTGCTGCGATCTTGGCGGCTAACGGAGAGATCTATCAAGGAGCAAATATCGAAGTCATTTCATTCCCTGAAGGTTGGTGTGCTGAAACAACTGCAATCAGTCACATGGTGATGGCGGGACCAACACAAATCATTGAAGTAGCGGTGATTGCAGAAAAGCTTGATCAATGCACCCCTTGTGGCGGGTGCAGACAGCGCTTGGCAGAATTTGGCAATGCAGATACCAAGATTCATTTATGCGATCAGACCGGTGTCGTGAAAACTGTAAAATTAGGTGATTTACTGCCCCTATCTTTTGCAACGGATGTAATCGCATGAGTTCTGAAGTCCAAAAATCTGTCAATCTCATCAAAGATAAAATAGGTACACTTGCCCCCAAACATGCAGTAATTCTTGGCTCAGGTTTGGGGGCGTTGACATCATCCCTAGTTGATCCGGTCCACATTGAGTTTTCAGAGCTTCCAGACTTCCCTCAAAGCGCTGTTTCTGGACACAAGGGTGAATTGGTCGCGGGAACGATTGAAGGTGTGCCGCTGATCATGTTGTCCGGGCGTGTGCATTATTATGAGCATGGCGACGCGGGCGCGATGCGACCCATCATTGAAACGTTCCATGAGCTTGGCATTGAAAACCTGATCCTGACAAATTCAGCCGGGTCCGTGCGTGAAGACATGCCACCTGGGTCTGTCATGCAGATCACGGATCATATCAATTTTTCCGGCAGCAATCCGCTTTTTGGTGAAGAAACTGATGGTCGTTTTGTTGGTTTGAGTAATGCCTATGATCAAAACATTATGACAAGGATGCGTGAAGCCGCTCATAAAGCTGAGGTTGAGCTCCATCAAGGCGTTTACATGTGGTTTTCTGGCCCAAGTTTTGAAACGCCTGCTGAGATTAAAATGGCGCGTATATTTGGTGCAGATGCTGTTGGCATGTCCACAGTACCAGAAGTGATTTTAGCACGGTTCTTTGGTATGAATGCTGCTGCTGCATCCATTATCACAAATTTTGCAGCTGGCATGACGGGTGACGAATTAAGCCATCAAGAAACCAAAGACATGGCGCCAATTGGCGGTGCAAACCTTGCCAAAATTTTAAAAACCATGTTTGCTGATCTCTAGCGAACAGGGAAAGGCGTTGGGACGATTACTTATCTACCGCAAGAACTCATCCGCATAAAAAGAGATAAGGGCGAATTATCTCGCGAGCAGATCAATGCGTTTATCTCAATGGTCAGTGACCAGCGTATGTCTGACAGCCAGACAGCATCGATGGCGATGGCGATCTTTCTCAATGGCATGACGCGCGAAGAAACAGCTGCCCTTACCTTGGCAATGCGCGATTCAGGAGATGTTCTTCACTGGCCGGACGCAACACGCCCAATTATCGACAAACATTCTACTGGCGGAGTAGGTGATAACGTCTCTTTGATACTTGCCCCCTTGGCTGCAAGCTGTGGGCTAGACGTTCCGATGATTTCAGGTAGAGGTCTTGGTCATACAGGTGGCACTCTTGATAAGCTTGAAGCGATCCCCGGCTATAACGCAACGCCGGATATTTCAAAATTTCGCTCTGTTGTGAAGGAAGCGGGATGCGCAATTATCGCCGCAACCGCTAACCTGGCTCCCGCTGACAAAAAAATCTATGCGATACGCGACATCACAGGAACCGTTGAATCAGTACCGCTGATCGTTGCGTCTATCTTATCCAAGAAGCTCGCCAGCGGCGTTCAGGGTTTGGTGCTTGATGTAAAATGTGGCAATGGTTCAACAACATCGGATACCGATGAAGCTGAAAGACTAGCGCAAGAACTTGTTGATGTTGCCACCAGTGCTGGACTTCCCACATCAGCGCTCGTTACTGATATGAACGAGCCGCTGGCAAGCGCTATTGGGAATGCCACTGAAGTTATCAACGCGATCGAATTTTTAACAGGCCAATCCCGCGATGTGAGGCTTTACCGAGTGATCATTCAGCTAACCGCTCATATGTTAATGGCGGGAGGAATAGCATGCGATTATTATAAAGCTGAAGCCACGGCGCAACGAAATTTATCCAACGGCAAAGCTGCTGAACTATTTGGCAAAATGGTGCATCAACTTGGTGGGCCAAAAGATATTGTTGAGAATTTTGAACAGCATTTGCCCAAGGCAAGTATAAAGCGTGAGATTAAAGCCACCAGAAGCGGCTGCGTGAACGCTTATAAAACACGAGATTTGGGTATGGCAATCGTTGCCTTGGGTGGTGGTCGCTCCCACCCTTCAGATCAACTGGATTATAGTGTGGGCCTAAGCGAAATTAAAACCATCGGAACAACGATTGAGGTGGGTGAGGCAATAGCGCTCGCGCATGTGAATTCAGAAGAGCAGTATGATGAACTGTCTAAGCGTTTTAACGCGGCTTGCGACATTGCGGATCGCCCTGCATTTATACGAAAGCCAATTTTGAAGAAAATTACTGCGTCAGAATGAGTTGGCCGTTTTCAATTTTAAACGACGATAATTTGTTTAAGAAACTCATTCCAATCAATGTTGAAGACAAAGCGCTATCATCGAGAATGAACACCTCAACATTTTTTGCTGAAACAGCGCCGAGCTCTAATCGGTCAATTGTTTTAAGCGCCGCTTTGACAATGCCATTGGCAGTTTCTGCCTTATGTTTAAAATCACTGCCAGTCACGCGTACACCAATGGAATGCGCCGTTGACCGGTTCATAGCAACATAGGTAGCACCAGTATCGATCAAGCCGTTTATCGCACGACCACCGGCTTTAAAATCTGCCAAAAAATGGCCGTGACCATTTGCTTTAATGCGTACTTGGCGTTTGCCTGTTGTATAATGCGCGTTGCTTGGAACAACCGCATCGGGCTTTGATACTTTTGCGGTATTATGGGGTTTTGGATCACTTTTGTCGCTCACATAAGAGGTTTCATTTAGAAACTTTGGCACGAAAGACATAGCAATGGCTAAAAATACAAATGGTACGATTTTTTGCAGCATAGTGACCTCATAAACAATAAAGCCAGCGTAGCTTGAAGATCAAAAGAACTCGTAAATTTCTACACTACGTCTGAAAGAAACCCAACTACTGGTTAAGCAAGTTTGAATCATTCTGATCAGAATTTATTGAATTGCTTTTAAGAACTCGTGTAATTCTGTGGCGATATGATCAATATGCTCATCATCGCGACCATGCGCTTCCCATTTTTCGTCTGTGTTTGCCTCATAAGCTTCATCAATGATCAAGACTGTTTTCATGCCCATTTGTTTAGGCACTAATAGATTTCGCGGTAAATCTTCAAACATCGCAGCTTTTGTCGGATCCACATCAAATTGCGCGATAAATTGCTCATAGGGTTTTGCAACGGGTTTTGGTAGATAATCCGCTGCAACAATGTCGAAAATACCGTCAAAACAGTCTTGGATCCCCAATGCCGCAATGGTGCGTTCTGCATGTGGGACGTCGCCATTTGTGAAAATGAGCTTTTGACCCGGTAGTGCTTCCAATGCAGCTTTCAAATCATCACTTTGGGCCACAGGACTATAATCAATGTCATGCACGGCATCTAAGAATGCCTTTGGCTCCATACCATGATTGATCATCAAACCCTGCAAGGTGGTGCCATGATCGCGATAATAGTCTTTTTGTTTCTTGCGTGCCTCATCGCGCGGTAAATCCAAAAAGTCTGAGACAAAATCTGTCATTTTTACATCTATTTGTGCAAATAGATCGCATCGGCGCGGATACAAGGTATTGTCCAGATCAAAAATCCAATGATCGACGTGGCTAAAATTTTCATGTTTCATGAGGCTACTTATATAAGACTTGCAATTGAAGAAAAGTGCTGATTACGACTAAATTGACAATTGCTAGAACAATTATTTAAACGTGACGCATATCTCATTCCATGCTAACGCCATCTCATGGAAACCTGGATACTCATTACAATCTCTGCAGCCTTTTTGCAGAACATTCGCTCAAGTCTTCAAAAACATCTTAAAAATGTCATGGGTACATCCGGCGCAACTTTTGTTCGGTTTGGGTTTGGCATACCGTTCGCGCTATTTTTCCTCGCAATTTTTATGTATTGGGGCGATCATAGCTTTCCTGAACTTAATCGGGAATTTTTCTTTTGGGTGGTTATTGCTGCGATCTCGCAAATCATAGCGCAAGCATTGCTCGTGCATATGTTTTCCTTTCGCAATTTTGCCGTTGGAACAGCCTATTCACGAACTGAGCCTTTGCAGGCCGCTTTGTTTGGCCTTTTGTTTTTATCAGAAAAAGCATCATCTGCGGTGTTGTCGGCGATTGCGATCAGTATGTTTGGTGTCATGCTAATTTCTGTTGCGCGAACTGATATCACACCAAAATCGATCTTTACATCGCTCTATTCTCGCACAGCATTAATCGGGCTTTCATCAGGCGCTATTTTTGGTGTTGCAGCTGTTGCATATCGTGCTGCGTCTTTGTCCTTGGATGGCCCAAACTTTATTATCCAAGCGGCGATAACATTATCCATCGCTATCATCTTGCAATCGATCATCATGATCATCTGGATTTACTGGCGTGACAAAGATGAGATAGCACGTATACGCGCAGCTTGGAAAACAGGGCTCATGGTGGGATTTGTTGGGGCCAGCGCATCCTTTGGCTGGTTCATGGCTATGACCTTGCAACAAGCTGCGATGGTGAAAGCCGTTGCGCAGATAGAAATGATCTTCACCTTCATTTCATCCGTGTTCATCTTTAAAGAACAAATCAACCGCATAGAAGTTATCGGATGTTTGCTGATTATTAGCGGGATTATCGCGCTGGTGCTTGGTGGTTAGAAGCAGTAACCGGGTAATTATTTAACGATCAACGTTCCTGCGCCATGCTCGGTAAAGACTTCTAACAGAACCGCATGCGGGACTTTGCCATTAACGATTACAACGCCTTCAACGCCCTGTTCGATCGCGAATAAACACGTCTCAACCTTTGGGATCATGCCTCCGGAAATGGTTCCGTCCGCAATCATAGCTTTGGCTTCTGATACGGAAAGCTCTTTAATCACATTGCCATCTTTATCCATCACGCCGGGAACGTCCGTTAGGAATAACAAGCGTTTTGCGTCAAGCGCACCGGCAATGCCGCCAGCAAAGGTATCGGCGTTGATGTTATAGGTCTGACCATTGCGATCAGGTGCCACGGGCGCAATCACGGGAATGGTCGCTGATGTCGCCAAGATATCTAAAACCGTACGGTCAACTTCATCGATCTCACCCACGAAACCTAGATCAAGAATGCGCTCAATGTTGGATTCAGGATCAACGACCTTTTTCTCAGCTTTTTTGGCATAAACAAGATTTCCGTCTTTACCGCAAAGACCAATGGCGCGCTCGCCTTCGGCATTGATCATGGTAACGATCTGTTTGTTGATGGAACCTGCGAGAACCATTTCAACAATTTCAACGGTCTTTTGATCCGTCACACGCAGACCATTTTCAAAACGTGATTGAATACCCATGCGATCGAGCATTGCACCAATTTGCGGGCCGCCGCCATGAACAACAACTGGATTAACGCCGGACTGTTTTAAAAGCGCAACATCACGCGCAAATGCCTGCGCCAGGCTTTCATCACCCATCGCATTGCCACCATATTTGATGACAACTGACTGGTCTTCATAACGTTGCATGTATGGCAATGCTTCAGATAAAAACCGCGCCTGATTTTCACTATCACTTAAAACAGCCATACCTTTATTCCTTAAAATGCTTTGGGATTGGTGTTTGTCTTTATATCTGACACGTCTCTTAACGTGAAAAATATCATCCTTCAATCGGATCTTTACCCGAATGGACGACTAATTATGAATGGCTTTAACAATTGCGCGTCGCAAATCATCAATTCCGACACCTTTTTCAGATGATGTCGCAATGATCTCTGGATAAGCGGCAGGATGTTTTTTGATCTGTTCGGTAACCTGCGCAATCAACGTTTCAAGCTGTGTGGCTTTGATCTTGTCCGATTTTGTTAGAACGATTTGATAGGACATTGCAGCTGTATCAAGCAGCTTTAAGACTTCTTCATCGTTCTTTTTGATCCCGTGACGGGAATCAATCAGCAGATAAACACGTTTTAGAGTGACACGACCGCGCAGATAGTCAAAGACCAGCTTTGTCCATTTTTCCACTTCGGTCTTAGGCGCTTTGGCATAGCCATAACCTGGCATATCCACGAGCGCTAATGGCGGCAAATCTTCTTGCGTACCTTCAAAGCCTGATGGCACGAAATAGTTCAGCTGTTGTGTGCGGCCAGGTGTATTGGATGTTCGCGCCAAGCCTTTAACGTTTGTGAGCGCATTAATAAGCGAGGATTTGCCAACATTAGAACGGCCGGCAAAAGCGATCTCAGGTGGACCAGCAGATGGAAGAAACTTCATCGTTGGGACAGAAAGTACAAATTCCCAAGTCCGGTCAAAGGGCACAATTTTAGCCATGTCGATGTCCTATCATGCCCTTTGCAAAAGCAAAGCTACGTTAGCTTATTTCGCTTCTTCTTTTGGTTTTTTGGAAAACAGCGCTTTGAGATTATCCCAGAGCTCTATCTTCACGCCCTGACGCTTCATGATAACGCCTTGCTGGAGGATCGACAATGTGTTGTTCCACGCCCAGTAGATCACAAGACCGGCAGGGAAAGTTGCTAACATAAATGTGAAGACAACTGGCATCCAAGTGAAGATCATTGCCTGCGTTGGATCTGGCGGCGTTGGGTTCATACGCATTTGTAGGAACATTGTGATACCCATGATCAACGGCCATACACCCAATGCCAGCAATCCACCGATGAGCGGTAATGCTGTTGGATCGTAAGGCAAGAGACCAAACAGGTTGAACACTGATGTTGGATCTTGCGCAGACAAATCCTGAATCCAACCAAAGAATGGTGCGTGACGCATCTCAATGGACACATAAAGCACTTTATATAGCGCAAAGAACACTGGGATCTGCAGAAGTACCGGCCAACAACCAGCCACTGGGTTAATCTTCTCACGCTTGTAAAGCTCCATCATGGCTTTTTGTAGCGCTTGACGGTCATCACCATGTTGCTTTTTCAACTCTTCCATTTGTGGCTGAACTTTTTCATGTTCGCCATGGATTTGTATGACTTGTTCGCCAATGGGAAGAAGATCAATTTCACACAAACGGTTGTCACCAAGATGGATACACCGAAGTTTCCGAAAAGTAAGAAGAAGAAGTGCAGAGCGCTAAACATCGGTTTGGTAATAAAGTAGAACCAACCCCAATCGATCATCAGATCAAATTGTTCAATATTTTGTTCTTCTGCGTATACATCAATTTCTGGTGCTGTTTTGGCGCCTGAGAAAATGCGTGTGTTAAAGTTAGTTGTCGCACCAGGTGCAATGACTTTAGCATCAGAAACATAATCTGTCTGATAGCTTGGTGATCCTTGTGCAAAATATCCAAAACGAGATTGGAATGGCTGGCCTTGCTCAGGCACAAGCGCTGCAGCCCAATATTTATCCGTTATACCAATCCAGCCCGTTGGGGTTTTTTCCGGAACGATTAGACCTTTGTCCGCATCTTCCACATCACCGTAATCGATCTCTTGAAGACCTTGCTCACCCAAGAAGCCGATTAAACCCTCGTGAAGAATGTAGATGCCACTAGTTTGAGGCTTATAAAGTCGTTTAATACGGCCGTAAGGAGAGAGTGAAACCTGCTCAGCTGAATTATTGGTAACAGCATCATCAATTGTGAAAAGATAATTGTCATCAACGCTGATCGTTCGATCAAATACCAAACCACTACCATTGTCATAGCTCAAGACAACTGGTGTTTCAGGCGTAAGCTGATTTCCAGATTTAACTGTCCAAACTGTGCTTTCGCTCGGAACAGGTCCTGCATCTTTGGTTGCAATAAAGCCAACTTCGGAGAAGTAACCCTCATTTGCGTTAGATGGCGAGAACAGAATTACATTCGGGCTTTCAGGATCAATTGTTTCACGATAGTTCTTTAAGACAAGATCATCTAGACGTGCGCCTTTAAGGTTTAGCGAACCAGACAATGTTGGTGTATCGATCTCAATACGACCGCCAGATTCAGCCAATGCATCTTCACGCGCAATTGTCTGCGCTGCAGGAAGACCTTGTAAATTTGGTAATTGAGCCGTCTCACCGCTCGGTGTTGTTGCTGATGGAAGCGTACTGTCATTTGCTGCGGCTTCAGCTTGTTGTTCGATCAAAGCTGCTTGACGCGCTTGCTCTTCTTCAAGACGAGGCGCGACATAAACTATCTGCCAAACCACGAAAATGAGCACTGATAGGCCGATCGCCAGAAAATAATTACGACTGTTTTCCATTATTAATCCTTACACTCGGCAACACTATTGTTATGTTTTACGCCTGTCCGCGGGTTTCTATCAGAGTTTTTCTTACTTTTGAAGCGCTGTTCAAGGCTATAGATAATGTCATTAAAGCTCGCATCCAATAGCTCATTGTGACCGATTAGGACATAATCGTGACCGGGCATCAAAAATTCATGCGCTTTGAGCCGTACCGCTTCTTTCAAACGCCGGCGAATACGATTTCGTTTAACCGCATTGCCTTGCCGCTTTGTGACGGTAAATCCGATCCGGGGCGGTCTCAACTCGCCATAGGTTTCTTGATCACCTCGATCTAAAACTTCCAGCAAGAAATATTTACCGCGCCGCTTCTTCCCATTGCGAACAGCTAAATATTCAGCTCGCTTGGTTAAACGCTCGACGCGGGAAATTGAATTTTGTGAAATCAACTTCAGCCCTCTCAATTCAGGCTGCAAGATTTATGAACTTATGCAGATAGACGTTTACGACCTTGTGAACGGCGAGCTGCTAGAACTTTACGTCCACCTTTAGTGGCGAGACGTGCACGGAAACCATGACGACGCTTGCGAACAAGCTTTGATGGTTGAAAAGTACGCTTTGTCATTTATTTTAATACCGCGGTGTGCGGCCCTTCTTAAAGTCTGTATTTTTACAGGAGCGTTGTTAAAGTCGATATCTGCGGCCTTTTGGACGTCAAACACCTACACGAGCGGCTTATAGACATCAAAACCTTATATTGTCAATAATTAAGCCGTCTCAAACGGGTATGATCTTATAATTGATCGGATGGAGAGACATTTTCTAACATTGTTAAAATGAATCCTACTTGTGAAACCCTTTTTTAATAGACCTCACAACAGTGTGAGTTGAACGTTAGCATTCCTCACATATAGTTTGATGAACGCGATTGAATGTCATTGGTATGTGATCGCACAAAAGTTTATCCCTTCATCAACAACGGACCGATGTCCGACATTTTGGAGAGATAAAATGGAATTGAACACAACAGTAAACGATACGGATCAAAATATAATGTCAGATGCAACCCAAAAGAAAAACGGAAGCATGCTGAAGCGCTTTTTGCCAGTGCTTGTTGTTTTATCCGGATTGGCTGCAGGTTACGCAGCTGGATTGCACGAATATCTATCACTTTCAGCATTAGCTGAACAACGCGATGTATTACAGACATTTGTAAGCGAAAACCTGATCTTGGCATCTGCAATGTATTTCTTTTTATATATTGCAGCCGTTGCGTTCTCTTTCCCCGCAGCTTCAATCCTGACAATTTTCGGCGGATTTTTATTCGGCTGGTTCTTGGGTGGTGTTTTAACCGCTGTCGGCGCTACAATCGGTGCTGCTATTTTGTTTAAAGCCGCTCAAACAGCATTTGGTGACTTCCTGCGTGACCGCGCTGGGCCGTTTGCTGCAAAACTCTCTGAAGGTTTTCAGAAAGACGCGTTTAGCTACATGGTGATCTTGCGCTTAGCGCCTGTGTTCCCATTCTTTGTGATGAACATTGTGCCAGCACTCTTTAAAATTCCACTACGCACATATATGGGCGCAACAATCATCGGTATTTTGCCAGGTACATTTGCATATACTTATCTTGGACAAGGCGTTGATAGCGTGCTTATGGCAGCAGCTCAATCTGGGCAGGAAGCATCTGTTTCAGACTTGGTTACACCGGAAATCACAATCGCATTTGCAGCCCTTGCCGCTGTTGCGACCATCCCATCAATCGTTCGCAGATTTCGTAACAAATAAACGTCTGATAACGTCTTTTACAAAATTAATAGGGGGACATTTCAAATGTCAAAAACATTAACTCCAGATATTTGCGTTATTGGCGGCGGCTCAGGTGGCTTGTCAGTAGCTGCAGCCGCCGCAGCCTTCGGCGTCGAAGTTGTACTTTTAGAAAAAGGTAAAATGGGCGGCGACTGCCTCAACTATGGTTGCGTTCCATCCAAAGCCATCATCGCAGCGGGTAAACATGCTCGTGCTGCCGTTGATGGAAAGAAATTCGGTGTTCATGTTGATAAAGTTGATGTGAACTTTGCAGAAGTAAACGCCCATATTAAAGATGTCATCGGCGGCATTGCTCCGCATGATTCACCAGAGCGGTTCCGCTCATTGGGTGTAAACGTCATCGAACAGGCAGGCGTATTCATCGATGCGGATACAGTTCAAGCTGGTGATACGATTATCAAAGCGCGCCGCTATGTCATTGCAACAGGTTCATCTGCTTTCGTTCCACCTATTCCAGGGATTGATGAAGTTGATTACTTAATCAACGAAACGATTTTTGAGCAAACCGAACGCCCTGATCATTTGATCGTCATCGGCGGCGGTCCAATTGGCATGGAAATGGCGCAAGCGCATCACCGCCTTGGTTCAAAAGTCACCGTTGTTGAAGGCTTTAAAGCGCTTGGGAAAGACGACCCTGAGCTTGCGGAAGTTGTGTTAAAGCGCATCCGCGAAGAAGGCGTTGAAATCTTAGAAGACACAAAAGTGGTCAAGCTTGCGAAAGCAAAATCTGGGGTTTCAGTCACCGTTGAAACAAGTGAAGGTCAACGCGACATTAAAGGCTCTCATGTGCTTGTTGCCACGGGCAGAGCTGCGAATGTTAACGGGCTTGGCCTAGAACAAGGGCAAATCGAATATGATCGCCGCGGCATTAAAGTCGGCGATAACATGCGCACATCCAACAAACGCGTTTACGCAATTGGCGATGTGGCTGGTGGTTTCCAGTTCACCCATGTTGCTGGTTATCATGCAGGTTTAGTTGTTCAGCAAATCTTATTCCGTCTCCCAGCGAAGGAAAATCGTGAGATTATCCCTTGGGCAACCTACACAGAGCCTGAACTTGCCAATGTTGGACTGACCGAAGCGCAAGCGCGCGAGAAATATGGTGATGATATTTCTGTATTGAGATGGGAATATGCTGAAAATGACCGTGCGCGGGCTGAACGAAAAACCGACGGCTTAATTAAAATCGTTGCTGATAAAAAAGGTCGTTTGGTTGGTGTTGCAATCGCCGGCGCCGGTGCTGGTGAGATGATCAATATGTGGGCTCTTGCCATAACCAATAAAATGAAGCTATCAAATGTGCGCGGTTATATTCCTCCTTACCCAACGATGTCAGAAATTGGCAAACGTGCGGTAATGACGCATTACGGACCGATTACAAGTAAACCATTTGTTCGCGCAGTGATTGGATTTTTGCGGAAATTTGGTTGATAGTACACAAACCTATTGGACTAAATTATATTCGGACCAAACATGTCGCATGAAAAATTAGAGCTTGAAAATATTCAACCCGCGCAAGAGATTGGCACCAAGCCAGTGCGCGGGCTGCAAAGCAAACTGATCACTTTGACGATCATTTTTGTCATGCTTGCGGAAGTATTGGCCTTTGTCCCATCGGTTGCAAATACGCGGCTTAGATGGCTTGAAGACCGTTTAAATACGGCAGCCGCCGCCAGTATCGTGTTTGAAAGCCAGCAAGTAACCGAACTTTCTGCAAAAGTTCAAAGCGATACACTGATGTCAACGGGTACGAAGGCGATCATCCTGCGCAAGGATGGGACCTCTCGTATTGTGGCATCAGAAGAAATGCCGCCATCGATTTCTGACAGCTATGATCTTGATAGCACCGGGCCAATAACGGCCATTATGGATGCATTTGAAACGCTGATTTATGGTGGAGACCGGATCATCCGTGTTTTAGGCTCGGTGGGCGAAAGCAGCGATTTTCAGATCGAACTTATTATCAGCGATGATCAATTGCGCCACGCAATGTTGATATATAGCCGGAATGTTTTGTTTATCTCATTAATTATTGCGGCGATCACAGCAGGGCTGTTATTCTTCACAATTAACCGCTTAATGCTGCAACCGATCCGCCGTCTTACTTGGTCGATGCAAAACTTTTCAGATAATCCTGAGGATGCCACCCGCATTATCAAACCCGAAGAAGGTGACGATGAATTGTGGCTAGCTGAGCAGCATTTATCTGCCATGCAAACCCAACTCCACAGCACTTTGCGTCAACAAAAACGACTTGCGGATTTGGGTCTCGCCGTTTCTAAGATCAACCATGATATGCGTAATATTTTAACATCAGCGCAGCTTATTTCCGACCGTATGGCCAATGTTGATGACCCGATGGTTAAACGTTTTGCACCCAAACTGTTGCAAACGATTGACCGCGCTGTTGGCTATTCAAGTGAAGTCTTGGGATATGGACGTGCACAGGAAGCAGAACCCAAGCGCCGTGTGATTAAATTAGCCGCGTTAACCGCTGAGATTAAAGACGTGCTCAGCAATGATGTTCAAGACGATGATATTGAAATCATCTCAAAAGTACCGGACGAGTTGGAATTGCATGCAGATAGCGAACAATTGTTCCGTGTTATCAATAATATTTCGCGCAACGCCATTCAGGCGCTGAAATCAGACTATGATGCAGATCCAGCTATTGTGAAACGGCTATGCCTTGATGCCGAGCTGAAAGACAATGCGGTATGTATATCCATTGATGATACGGGCCCTGGGATGCCAGCACGCGCGAAAGAGCATTTGTTTAAACCATTCCAAGGCTCAACCCGCGCAGGCGGTACCGGATTGGGACTCGCCATTGCACGCGAATTGGTGCAGGCGCATGGTGGAGATATTATCTTAGCTGAAAAGTCGACACCAGGCACGCGATTTGAAATTACCATTCCACATTCTGCTTCGTAAAAACGGTAAAATCAGTATCGGCGATAAAATTTTCAAACAAAATGATAGTTTTTCAAATTGATGCTTGCAAAACCGATGATGACCTATTAGGAGAACGCTAGACGTTCGAAACTATCACGTCATTAGCACCCGTAGCTCAGCTGGATAGAGTACTTGACTACGAATCAAGGGGTCGGGAGTTCGAATCTTCCCGGGTGCGCCATTCTCTCTTCGTTCAAACCTTACACCCTCAATTTTGACTTGTTCGGACTTTGTCCTCCGGGGTGCGCCATTTCCTTTCGTCGATAGACTTTCAAAACTCATGTTCTTATCGCCATATTGAATTCACATTCTTTGGCTAGTTGAAATATATGTTGAAATTCGCAGCTCACTCGGCTCGGCTGAGTTTTAAAATTATACTCGTTCTTTTTGTGGTCTTCATCCTGCCAGCATTAGTGCATTTAGGCGTTTGGGCGCTCAGCGATCGCCCATCAAATTGGCGTAGTGCACAATGGTCGAGCGCAGGAATTTTGCCATCCAACCCTCCAACAAATGAAGCAGCTGTTTATGTATTTACCGCGCGAACAGGTGGGCTAAAGGGAGCGTTTGCGACCCATTCCTGGCTTGTCCTAAAACCCCATGGCTCAAAATATTATGACCGGTATGATGTTGTTGGTTGGGGCACCCCGTTGCGCAAAAACGCCTATGATCCTGATGGACATTGGTATTCCAACAAACCCGTCATCAGCCATGAAATTAAAGGGCAACAGGCAATAGATGCCATCCCTGCGCTCGAAAGGGCAATTGCAAATTATAAATGGCGAGATCGAGGTGATTATACATTGTGGCCCGGACCAAACTCAAACACTTTTGTCGCGCATATTTTAAGTCAATTCCCTGAACTTGCAGCAAGTGCTCCTAGCACAGCTGTGGGGCGTGATTTTCCAGCCGATGGCCGTTGGATTGGGCGCAAAAAAGACGGCGCTTTGTTTGCAACTTTGGGCGGATATTTTGGTTTTGAGATTGGTGGCGATGTCGGCATCGAATTTAATTTTCTGGGATTGGTTGCCGGGCTTAATTTTAAAAATAGCCAATTGATTATTCCAGCCTTCGGTGCTGTTAGCTGGCGATAAACCGCAACACTCTTCTTAGATTAATCCAATATGATTGTCCCAATTAAGCGAATGCTGAGTTGCGCCAAAACGACCATCCTCACTACTATTAACAAAGTTATTAAGAGATGGTGCAAGCCCACATATTCCTGGCGATAAATGAGAACCAACTAGTTTATGACTCTTACCATCAAGCACTAAAACCTGACCACCTTTGGGCGAGGAAAAGGCTATAATTCCCTGTTTATTATTGATTGATACGGATCCGATATAGTTTTTAAAGCCGATTAATTGCTTAGCCGGCAAATCTATGAATTTTAAATATTCACTATGCGATATTTTAGCGATCAGAGGCGCTTGATCAAACGCACTGCCCTCGTATTGTCCGCCAATCCACACATTACCATTTTTATCAGATGCCATATGACGCATTGATAATTGTGACCATTCTTTTGGCAAGTGTTGAACGCGTTTGACAGTGCCGGTTAACACATCAACAAACGCTATATTAGAGCGCATCGTATCAAGATTTAGTTTGGTGCGTGGAAACTGCGGATGGGTTTTAATGCCGCCATTTGCAACACACAATGTTTTCCCATCTGGCAGTATAATAATTTCGTGCGGCCCAATACCACCTGAATTATATTCGCCAATTCTTTGAAAACCATTCGTAACATCATAAATACCGATTCTACCATCACCCGTCTCGAATTCATTTTCCGAAGCAAACAATAATTTGCCATCGGTTGAAAAGGCACCATGCCCATAAAAATGTCGGTTGGCCGGTGTTGAAAAAAGAAGCGGTTCTTTATCGTTATTTGGATCAAAGGCGAGTGCAAAGTTTCCTGGGCGTCTTGCAAAAATAATCGCCCATTGCGAATTTGCATGCGCAGCTATGCCATGGCCTCGCGCCGGCAATTTGTGACGGAATAAAATATCCCCCGCCTCGGAAAGAAGTGCCAAGCCAAAATGACCATCATTGGCCTTAAAACCCGCTGCAAAAATCGCATCCTCATCAACATATTTCGCATTTGCGCCATGTGGTATCAAACCTAGTCCAATGCTTGCACCGGCACCGCATAAAAATGCGCGCCTATCAATCTCCAATGGTTTCAATCGCCGTCTCCAAACGAAAATCCTGCAGATAAACCAAGCGCCTGAGAGAACTCGTTATCAATGCGAGACAAAGCAAAACCTATCGTCAATTTCAAATACACTAACCTTTGTCGTTCATCCGGGTTTTGCAAGAGATCTAATACCGATCCATTGATTGATTGTGCGGTTTTTAAAGCTTGAGAAAATTCAAAGCGAACGCTGTCGCCAAGTGCGCGACTTTCTTGCGGTAGAAGCTCTTCAATGCCACTTTTATTAAAGAGTTCTTGAAGGCCAGAAAGGCCACTTGTGACCATGGCAAGGGTATTTTCTGATCGCCACATGAGAGCGGACTTTGCTCGATCAAGCTTTGCTTCTTCTTTGAGAAACGCACCAATACGCACATCGCGTAAGGCTTCTAAACCATGCACCATTACTCCAATCAATACGTTTAATGCTTCATTATCGTTTCGAAATAAAGGATTCTCGTTATTTGGATTGAGCCAAAAATCGGCAGCAATTGATCCGTCCAACCAACTGTCTGATAAATTTTTAGAAATATCGGTTAGGTTCTGCGCAACAGATCGTCCAAATGCGCACCGAAAGGCACCGTCTTGATCCAACAATATGTCGGCACCTGTCCCAAATAAGATGAATTCCAAAGCACCTAAACCCTGAACTGCAACGCTTTTATTTGAGATACTTTCTACGGAAGTGACCGTGACATCTTGATTTGCAAGTGCTCGCTGAACCTGTTTGAGCCCGGTTGATTTTCTATCCGGATAAAACAAAATACGCTCAACCCGATTTTTTGACATGATTGGCCCAATACGAAACCATTCAATGCGTGCCCAGGCGTTTGCAAAACTCGCATAAGATGACTGAGCATATTTAAGGTGTTCTGCAGATGGTCTTTCACACAACTGCTCGGATGCGGTTTGTAAAGCTTGCGCTTTTGCATACAAATCTGCGTATCGTGGTTGAATATATTTTGACAACACATTTGAAAGCACAAGATCTGTAGTCCTATCCTCTTGCGCAAATGAAGGCGATAAACTTAAAACACATAATATGAAGGCGATAAAGATACGCATTATAAACTTTCTAAAAATGTGATGAGTGAATGACGGTCGGATGCGGAAAAACTTGCGAATGCATCTCGAGATTTCTGTGCCTCGCCCCCATGCCATAAAATGGCTTCTGTTAGATTTCTTGCCCGACCATCGTGTAAAAAGAAAGTGTGCCCACTTACAGTTTCAGTTAAACCGATGCCCCAAAGTGGAGGCGTCCGCCACTCTTGGCCAGTTGCAGCACCTACCGGCTGATTATCGGCTAACCCTTCACCCATGTCATGCAAAAGAAAATCGGAATATGGCCAGATAAGTTGAAACTTCTGCGCTTTGTTCTTAGCTTTACTGCTGGTAACAAATTTAGGTGTGTGGCATGCTGTGCAGCCAGAATTATAAAATAACTCTTTACCGCGCAAAACATTAATATCGTCAACATTTCGCCGTTGAGGAACGGCCAAATTTTCAGAATAAAATGTGACGAGATCTAATACTGGATCTGGGGCTTCACTATCACCCAATCTTGGCTGTATCCCTGTTGGTAAAGCAAGGCATTTTGCTTGTAATTCAGTGCAATCGCCGTAAGGAGACTGCGCCAATGGTGAAGATATGCCAATATCCCCTGAAAAGGCTCCCGCGCTTTGGCCCTCAACCGTTGCATTTTGTGCTTTCCAGCCAAATCGGCCAAGCTCTAAATTGCCGCTTTCTGCATTGTATTGATATTGCGGCTTACCGGATATGCCATCTTCATTTGCATCATCAGGGTCAGCAAGCGCTAAAATATCCGATGGATGTATGGCTTCAATTAGTCCAAGGCCAATCATTTGCGGTGTTACACGTGGTGAAAGCGTTGTTAGTGGGTGCAATTCGCCAAATCCAAGATTTTCCACCTTGTAGCTTGGTTTTCGCAAGGACACGATGGTGCCATCATCAAGAGTGACTTGCGTTTCCTTATAGGAAATCACCATAGTGCCTTCTGCTGAAAGTCCCGGGACCGCCAGATCCTGGAGCTGCCCTCCATAATTGGGATCAGGCAAAGTTTGTACAACAAAATTAGCAAGCGCCTGCCGTTCCGTGTCATTTTCAGGAGCACGCGCAAGCCGCAAAAACATTGATGTTGCATCCGTATCGCCTTCAGGTGGGTGGCCACGACCGTCTTTGATATGACAAGACTGGCAAGCCCGTGCATTAAACAATGGCCCCAAACCATCGGATGCGTGCGTAGATGATGGAGATGAAACCCAAAGCTTACGGAACAACGCATTTCCAAGCTTAAAATCCATTTCTTCTTCAAAGGTCAGGTTGGCGCTGAACTGAGAAAAAGCATCTTGGTTGACAAGTTTGAGTGATGTACCAGCACCGCCTTGCATTGCTTCAAAACGCTCGGCTTTGGTAAAGTCCGTCGTTGGCTGCGTAATTTTTGTAACCCGTTTGAGATCTTTGGGAATCAGATCATTTCGAATTTCTGGTATGTTATGGTCTTTCGCCAACGAGGGGGACGCAAACACCCATGTTGAAACAAGTAACACCGAAATTAGAAGTTTTCTCTGCACGTGAAAGTCCTCAAACAAAGCAGCAAGCAGCCCAAATTTTCAGATGAGCTGCTTGCTTATTACAGGATTTAGACGCAGCGATGAACCGCGTTATCTTAAATACTATTCAAAAACAGCATTTGGATTATCAAGGCTATCAGAGCCTTCAAGCTCAATTGCACCCAATTCAAGTGCAGCAATAGCGCGTTCGATAGATTTGGTTTGCTTTACTAATCCATCAATCGCTGCTTGCACAATAGCATTGCCCTCGATGTTTCCTTCACTGATCATTTGATCGTAAGCTTCACCTGCTTCTGCACGTTTTGCCATGATTTGCATGGCATCGACAGTTGCAGCAAGATCAGCTTCAAGTTCAGCTGCGACACCTGCATCTTTTGACTTGACCAAATCCATTAACGATGCACCTGAAACAGTGCTGCCATCTACGCGTTTATAGGTGCCGAGATAAACATTTTGAATGCCGACTGCATCATATAGGTGAGAATTATGCGTGTTATCTGAGAAGCAATCATGTTCTTCTTCCGGATCACCAAGCAACAAGCCAAGCTTCATGCGCTCACCTGCAAGTTCACCATAAGACAATGAACCCATGCCTGTAAGAATTGTAGAGAGGCTGCCGGATGTTCCTGCATCTTCCAAAGCTTTTCGTGCAGCGCCGCCTGATTGCCAGTTTGCGGCCATTTCTTCAAGATCAGAGATCATCAGTTCAGACGCAGCTTTCAAATATTCGCGACGTCGGTCGCAAGAACCGTTTGAACAATCAGTTAGTGAAAAGTCCGTTGCTGGACGGTTGCCTGCACCTTTGTCATTGCCGTTGAGATCCTGACCCCAAAGCAAAAATTCAATTGCGTGATAGCCCGTTGCAACATTTGCTTCGATGCCTGCTGCTTCATGCAAAGTATCCGACAAAAACGCTGGTGTAATCGCAGATGCATTTACGTCTTCACCATTGATTTTGATCGCTGCATTTGAAATCACATTGGCTGTGTAAAGTGTGTTCTCATCGCTTTCTGTTCCGTAAGACGCATCGACATAGTCGATTAAACCTTCATCTAGTGGCCAAGCGTTTACTTTACCTTCCCAATCATCGACGATTGCATTGCCAAATCGATAAACTTCCGTTTGCTGATAAGGTACGCGTGAGGCAAGCCAAGCGCCTTTTGCCGCAGCGAGAGTTGTGTCAGATGGAGATGCTAAAAACGCATCAATAGCTGCATCTAATGCTTTAGCTGTTGAAAGCGAATCTGCATATTTTGCTTCAGCAATGTTTGCGTAGTTTTCAACGACAGCCTCAGCTGTCACATCTGACATCGCAAAAGCTGCATTGGAAGCGAAAAGCGATGTGCTTGTCATAAGGGCTGCGACAAGCAACGGTGATTTAAAATTCATAAGTTTAACCTTTCTAATGAATTGTATAATTGGGTGTTTGTTCTGGAAAACGGTCTTTGGCGTGAATTTCAGCCAATACCGAAGCTGGAATTGGCAACAACAATGATCCTGTCGATTTCATGATCATCGCGTATTCACCTGCAGGTGCCAAAATTTGTGCGCATTTATTACGGCAGGACAATGCATCAATGCATTCTTGCAAGGCATCATCATCCCCGTGTTGAAGCGATGCGATTAGTCCTAAGACCGTGCATTCATCAGCATTAAGATGTCCCGAATTTGGCGCATGACTTTTTAAAGGGCATGTTGCGCAATGACCTAAATTACAGACAAATTCACCAAGAGCATCTGCAGCAATTTGGCCGTTATGCTTGCCCAATATCGAAACAAAGTTCTGTTTGCTTTTTAACCAATGGACATCGGTATTTAACATGTAGCCGGCAACCCAATTTCTATAACCATTGACCGTCAAACCTTCCGGGTGACGTTCAAGATACCCCTTTGCAGGACATTCTTGATTGCTGGAATTTGGCAGAAACATTTGATCACTCATAAGCACAATGCGTTAACTTGAGTTTTTTAGTAAGGTATTATGAAAGTAGAGTCAAATAGTATAGTTTATAATCACTCTAAACTAGCGCATATCGTGCATAAATTAATCATCTCACTCGCAGTGATTTAGCGTTCAAAGGGGTTTGAATAAATTTCGCCAAAACGCAGTATTTATACTGTGATCATGCGTGTATCGTGTGATCAACCTGCCATTAATCGACGCCCTAGATAAGAAAAGTTTGTCGCTGTAAACAATTGATATAATACAACTATTTCAGGATAAGAAGTACTAATTACGGGGGTTTTCAAATTTCTCCTTGCTTTCGAAACCGCTTTCGGAAATACTCGCGAAACCGCTTTCGGAAGTTCGTAGCTTTGGTGAATAAATGTCAACGCGTATAAATTTAAAGCAGTTATCTGCGCATCTTGGCCTGACCGAAGGCACTGTATCGCGCGCGCTCAACAATTACCCTGACATTAGCATGAAAACACGTGAGCGCGTCCAAAAAGCAGCCCAAGCTCTGGGATACAAAGCTAACCCAACAGCACGACGTCTGGCGACAGGTATTGCCGAAGCTGTCGCATATATCATGCCGGAGAATGGTAATACGATATCGGAGCCGTTTGTAGCGTCCTTACTTGCAGGATTGGCTGAATCACTTGCAAGAAGAGGTTGGGACATGCATGTTGTGCAAGCCTCGCCTGCCGAGAATGAAGAAGATCTCATCAAACGCTTGATATCCAGCCATAAGGTAAGCGGTGTTGTATTATCACGCCCACACAAAAATGATGCCCGCATAAAACTTCTGCAAGATGCAAAAATGCCGTTTGTCGTGCATGGCCGCTCGTTAGATAGCAGCGAATATGCTTGGTATGATGTAGACAGCAAATCTGCCTTTATCGATGCGGTGGATCATCTTGTTGCGCTTGGACATCAACGCATCGGCTTTATTGGCGCACCCACATATCATAATTTTGCGCAAACTCGTCTGGATGGATATCGCGAAGCCATTGTTACCAATGGTATTGAGCTTGATAATGATCTTGTACAAATTACCGAGCTCACTGATGATGGCGGTGAGCGGGTAGCGCATGATTTGTTAGATCTTGAAAATCCACCAACTGCGCTGTTGTGTTTAACCGATACACAAGCCTTTGGCGCATTGGCTGCATTGCATTCACGCGGCCTAATTCCCGGAAAACATGTTTCAGTTATTGGCTATGATGGCGTTCGGTTTGGCAGACACACCAATCCGCCGCTCACCACTATGGCCCAACCACAGGCTCATTCAGGTCGTCAATTGGGAGACATGATCTTATCGATCATTGATGGCGACGATCCGAAGAAGCATCAAGTCCTTCGTCGTGCCGAATTGGTACGAAGGAAAAGTGACGGTCCGATATGGATCGAAAATCAAACTCAATCAATGAGTAAATGGGAGAGAGAAGAATGAAATCCTTGAAACTACTTGCTGCTGGCCTCATGCTATCAGCATCAACAGTGAGCATGTCACTTGCTGACACGATCACGATGTGGACAATGGAAGAGCAACCTGATCGCATGGAAGCTCAGGAAAAAATTGCTGCAGACTTTAAGGCTAAAACAGGCCATGACGTGAAAATCGTGCCGGTGTCTGAAAAAGATATTGCAACGCGCGCAACCGCTGCTTTTGGCGCGGGTGACTTGCCCGATGTATTAAACCACACTGTTCAGCATTTGCTGCCTTTTGCATCAGCAGGCATGCTTGATAGCGGTGCAGCAACAGAAGTTGTTGAAAATCTTGGCATGGGTTCATTTGCTTCTGGTCCAGTGAACATGGCAAAATCAAACGGAGAGATCGTTTCTGTACCAACAGATGGCTGGACACAGCTTGTTGTTTACCGTGCTGACAAGTTTGCTGAAATGGGTCTAAACCCACCTAAAACATTCGCGGATATTGAAGCTGCGATCGCAAAACTACATAACCCGCCAAGCATGTATGGGTTTGTTGCTGCGACAAAGATCGACGAAACATACATGATGCAGCTCATTGAGCATATCTCGCTGGCAGCTGGATATTCCCCAGTTAACGCTGATGGTTCAATTAATGAAGATACATCAAAACTTAAAAATGTTTTGTCTTTCTATAAGACGATAGCTGATGCTTCACCTGAAGGTGATTTGTACTGGAAACAATCTCGTGAACTTTACCTTGGCGGTAAAGCTGCGATGATCATTTGGTCACCATCTTTGCTTGATGAACTAGGTGGTCTGCGCGATAGCGCACCTGTTACAATCAACGATGATCCAACTTCAAAAGCTTTGGCTAAAGACACAGGCTTTGTGACTGTATTCTCTGGCCCAGGTAATGATGCAGGTGCAGCTTATGCTGACGTTCGCTATTTGGGCATTACAAATGATGCGAACACAGAAGTTGCGCAAGAATTTGTAGAATTTGCTTTGTCGGAAGGCTATGGCGACTGGCTTGGCATGGCACCTGAGGGTAAATTCCCAGTGCGCAAAGGCAGCGCAGAAGGCAAAACTGACTACGAAGCAATGTGGTCTGGTCTAAATGTTGGCGTTGACCGCAAAGAACCACTTGGCAATATTTATCCAAAATCAGTGATTGACGATATTGTTGCTGGTCTTTCAGTTGGCGACCGCTGGGGTGTCGCCGATGGCCAACTTGAAACAGCTTCAAAACTTGTCAATGCACGAGTGATGTCACAAGTCATCCGTAAATATATCGATGGTGAAATTGATCTAGATGCCGCAGCGAGTGAAATCGTTGCCAAGCATAAAGAGCTTTAAATCACAATCGCACCGCGAGCGTTTCCTGGTGCTCGCGGTGCACTTTTTACTGACGGTAATTAAAAATGTCTGCAACTGAAAATCTATCTAAAGGCCCGCCAAAAGGCTTCGGGGCACTGGCGAAGCGCGAGCAGCGTTTAGCTTATCTCATGCTGTTGCCGACATTTTTGATTGTCTTGAGCATCGTGCTGGGCCCGCTACTAGCAAATTTCTGGATCAGTTTTAAGCCAGTCCAACTTGCTGACTTGCGCGCCGCGACAACGCTTGTAAACGAGCAATTAAGACCACGTCCAAAAGCAGCTGGTGATGAAGTTACTATGCGCTATCGGATCCGAAATTCATCTCAAAAAGACCCAATATCGCAGGTCACGCTCAGCGATACTATTCCACAAGGGTTGTCGTTGCAGCTCAATGATGAGCGATGCACTTTAGATGGTCGTGCACTATTTTGTGACTTTGGGACTATTGAAGCTGGTGGTCGTTTCAATCTTGATTTCCCTGCAAGCATTGACCAAAGCTACATTGATAACGGCGAAAGACCACGAGATAGCAAGTCTGTTCTAACCGGTCAGTCAAAAAATATTCTGACATCATTTGAATTCACTTTAGAAAACTTCGACAAAGTCTTTTCGTCTTCCGAATTCTGGTCGGTTCTAAGAGTATCTCTGTATTACACAATATTCGGCACATTAGGTGCTTTGGTTTTGGGCCTGTTTGCCGCGCAAATTTTAAACACAGCGTTTAAAGGACGAGCCATCTTGCGTGGGCTGTTCTTATTCCCATATGTTGCTCCGGTCATTGCGGTGGCGTTTGCCTGGGTCCTATTATTGGATGCAGGACCGGGCGGAACGTTTAACGCGATGCTTATTCGAATGGGTGCCATCGAAGGCCCGATCAACTTTTTAGGTCAGCGCGCCATACCGATGTCACTTTTGGGTATTGAATTTAATTTTCCCATGGCTTTGACGACGGTTATCACTTTTGAAGCCTGGCGTTATTTCCCATTATCGTTCCTATTTATTCTGGCGCGCATGCAGTCTATTTCAACAGATATGTATGAAGCGGCTGAGATTGATGGCGCGACACCTTTGCAACAGTTCTGGTATCTTTCATTGCCTCAACTTTTAGGAATCTTGTCGGTGTTGTTCCTATTGCGGTTCATTTGGACATTTAACAAGTTTGACGACATTTTCCTCCTAACAGGCGGTGCGGCGGGCACCCGAACACTCACCGTGGATGTTTATGAGCAGGCATTTGCTGTCTCCAACCTGGGAGCCGGTGCAGCGGTTGCAGTTGTTGTATTCTTTGTCCTGCTCTTCTTCGCACTCATCTTCTTTAAATTTTCACCACAGGATGACGGACAATGAAGATCGGAACAATAACATTTTCCGCAGCCATTATTGGTGCGATCTGGGGCGCTGTTTGGATGATCGTCATCGGCATATTGCTTATGTTGGTGTCTGGAATTACAGCATCACCCCCAGCGGGCACCGCACTAATTGCTGGTTTGATCGCTGGGCTTGCCTTCATTTTTCTTCCTATTGAGAAACGAACCCGAACGCCATTTGCGATATTAGGCGTCGGGGTGGCTGTATTGCTCTTTATTCTCACAGGTGGACAGATATTTGGAACGTCTGTTTCAGAGGGAATTGTATATCAGATCATAGCTTGGGCGATTTGGTCAGCGCTTGTCGTTGTATCCATTAAAATGTGTTTGAATGACTATCAGTCTGGGTCCGCAAAACGCTACCGCATGGAGCTATTGCTGATCCGAGTGCTCAAGGGTCTGGCTTTTGTATTGTTTACAATCGTTGTGGTCTTGCCGTTTTACGTCATGGTGATGACCAGTTTAAAAAGTCAACAATCGCTACTGTCTAATCCTCTCGATTTCTCAATTGATCTTGCACAAGGGCCTGAACTTTTGTTCCGCTCTTATATTGAACTGTTCACACAATATCATTTTGGAACATTTTTGTGGAACTCAGCGCTTGTATCGGTGGCAACAGTGATCATCACACTTTTATTTGCCGTACCCGGCGCATATGCGGTTGCGAGGCTCAGGTTCCCAGGACAAGTGCTTTTATCACGTTCAATTTTGCTGATTTATATGGTTCCAGCGATTGTTTTGGTTATCCCGTTATATGCTGTATTTTCACAAGCCGGATTGCGTAATTCGCTCACAGGATTACTCATTGTTTATCCTGCAACGACCATTCCAGTCGCGCTGTATATGCTTCAAGGATATTTCCGTGGATTGCCGGGCGAACTTGAAGAAGCTGGACTAATGGATGGTTTGTCGCGCGTTGGTGTGATTGCAAAAATTACAATGCCATTGTCATTGCCCGCGTTGGCATCGGTGGCGCTATATGTGTTCATGATCGCATGGAATGAGTTCCTATTCGCCTTCATGTTCTTGGATGATTTGGACATGTTTACGCTTTCACGCGGGGTTGTATCGCTAAACTCATCTGAGGTTCCAAGGCAACATTTAATGGCCGGAGCTGTGGTCGCAACGGTTCCCGTGCTTGCGATATTCTTATGGTTTGAAAAGTTCTTAGTTGCCGGTTTAACCGCCGGTAGTGTGAAGGGGTAAATGAATGAGTTCGAATTTGGATGAGCTCGCAGTTAAAGTTCTGCGTGAGAATGATCGTGGCGGTTATACGGTCCCAACAGCGCGTCTATATCCATATCAATGGAATTGGGATTCAGCCTTTATTGCGCTCGGCCTTGCGACTTACGATCGCAAAAGAGCATGGCAAGAAATCGAATTTTTGTTTGATGGGCAATGGGAAAATGGCATGGTTCCATCCATTATTTTCCGCCGTGATGATCCTGATTATTTTCCAGGCCCTGAAACTTGGCAGTGCAACGATTGCAAAGTGCTTTCAACGGGCATTTCCCAGCCACCAGTGGCCGCATCTGTTGCGCGCGCTTTGGTAGAGGATGGAAGCCAATACGATAGGGATATCGCTGAGAAGCTGTTTGATGCTTTTTACAAGTGGCACAAGTGGTATCACGAAGAACGTAAGCCTGATAATTGCCCGGTTGTTGCAACAGTGCACCCTTGGGAAACAGGAAGAGACAATTGCCCCGATTGGGAAATTGGCCTTAATAACATGACCGTTGACCCTGAGCTTGAACCTTATACTCGCATGGACACAGTGCATGCAGATGCAAATGAGCGGCCCAGCAAAGAACAATATGATAAATATCTGACTATTGTGAAGTTTGGTCGAGATCATAACTGGGATCAGAAGGTTTTAACCAACCAAGGACCGTTTTTAATGGCGGACCCCTGCATCCACTTTATATTACTAAGGGCTGACCGAGATTTGTTGTGGCTTGCACAGCAGTTCAAAAAAACCGAGTGCATCAACGAAATCCAAACATGGATTGATGATGGCGTCGCAGGCTCAGAATATCTTTGGAATAGAAACATAAATGCATATTGCGCACGAGACGTTAAAACGGGTGAATTTTCCGACGGATTTTCAAACGCTAGTGCACTTTGTTTCTATGCTGGTGTGGGTTCTGAACAACAGCAGAAAGACACGATCGAGAATATGCAAAGGGTCCAGTCAAAAGTTAAATTCATGATGCCGAGCTGGGATCCTGATGCTGCTGACTTTGAACCGCAGCGCTATTGGTGCGGACCTGTGTGGCCGCAGATGAATTACATGATCTCGATGGGTTTAAAAGAGTATGGGTTTGAAACAATGGCTGAGAAAATCAGAAGTGATTATGCTGCTTTAATTGAGCAATCTGGTTTTTATGAGTGCTTTAATTCCGTAACTGGTGAAGGTTGCATTGGTCGACAGTTTTCATGGACTGCTGCTTTGTGGCTTGCATGGATTTCACCAAATAAGAACGCCATTGCGGCATAGGAGATACCATGGGATCTATACGTTTAGATGCAGTTGAAAAATGGTTTGGTAACTTGCAAGTTATCAAGGGGATTGACCTTGAAATTAATGATGGTGAGTTCGTTATATTTGTGGGACCTTCAGGTTGCGGAAAATCCACTTTATTGCGCATGATTGCGGGTCTTGAAGAAACAAGTCGCGGTAAAATTCTTCTCGATGAAACCGATGTAACCGACCGGGTGCCAAGCGAACGCGGACTTTCAATGGTATTTCAATCCTACGCTCTTTATCCACATATGAGTGTTCGTGAGAATGTCGGATTTGGCTTAAAAACAGCGGGTGCGTCAAAATCAGAAATCGAAGAGAAGGTGAACCACGCTGCCGAGATACTAGAGCTTGGCGCATATTTAGATCGAAAACCAAAAGCTCTTTCAGGTGGACAGCGTCAACGTGTTGCCATTGGTCGCGCCATTGTTCGCGAACCAAAAGGCTTTTTGTTTGACGAACCGCTTTCCAATTTAGATGCTGCGCTGCGTGTGCAAATGCGTTTTGAAATTGCAAAACTTCATGACAAACTCAAAACCACAATGATCTATGTTACGCATGATCAGGTTGAAGCCATGACGCTTGCGGATAAGATTGTGGTGCTTAAAGATGGGCTTATCATGCAGGTGGGGTCCCCACGAGAACTTTATGAAAAGCCGGCTAATTTATTTGTAGCCCAGTTTATCGGCAGTCCTAAGATGAATGTCATGCCATGTCGTGCTGATGGTGATAAGTTCATTCTTTCCGATCATGGTAGCGCGGCCCATGGCTTAAATAGTGACGTTTCTAATTTGAGTAGCTTGGGTGTTCGACCCGAACATATTACACTCGGCAACAAAAAAGGCGCGCATTGCTCCGGCATTGTTGAAGTTGCAGAATATTTAGGCTCGGATACATTTTTATATATAAATGCTGGCTCACTCGGCACCATAGTCGTGCGCACAAATGATGTAGGTTCCGAGATCAAGGGCGAAGAGGTTTATTTGCATTTTAATCCTGAGCGCCTTTACTTCTTTGGATCCGACGAACAGGTCATCACCTAAAGCAAGTTATTTATAATCAATTAGTTTGCCGGCGTATCTTCGCTAGGTTTCTTCCTCAGGGTCTTCACGCAGCGTACAATAAATGCAACCATTAGACATTTCCACCAATGTCTCATCTGTTTTGCTCAATTCAGTATCTGCACGCACGAGATCTGCGTCAATATTAACTTCTGACATATCATTGACAATAACTGCAACGCGGCGGCCATCTCGATTATTTAGAACCTTATTCAACAGAGTGGTTTTTCCAGCACCTAAAAAGCCGGAAAGTACCGTCACTGGAAGACGAGCGTCAGACATAAATGCATCCTCATTTGTCTTTTGACAATCAGTTTTATTTAACGCAGCAATTTGGAGGTAAAATTGTAGCAGGCAATCACACGCTACTTTGTTATCGGCAATATTCAGCAGAAACAATCTCGCCGTTATTTGTCACGGTTTTGGTTTCAAAACTATAGCAATTTGCCTTACCTGATGGCTTATAGCGCATGTAATAATTTTCACCTTGATAGGTATAATCCATGCTTCGTTCACCCGAGGCGCTCTGCGTAAATGTTAGATTTTTAACACCTCCACGTGGCGGCCGACCCGGTTCGACACGCCCGCCCCCAGATACTTCAAGAGGTGGGATTCTGGGTAAATCCCGGATATCTGGCATTATCCCCATCAAGCACTGCACGATGTAAGGCGCGTCTTTTGAGGTGTGGTAACGATACCCGAAGGTTTCATCGACTTGCCCATTACAGACATCCAACACCCCTTTGGCGATCTCACTGCCATCTGGATTGGTATCCCCGTAAATAGGAAATCCATCAAACGCCCAACCAATGATCGCGTCAGGTCCGGCATTTTCCATCTCAGCAATCATACATTTCGGTGCCACATGATAATGATAATCATCACCGCGCCCTGCATGTCCACCGCACACATCAAGCTGTTGCGTGATTAAAGTGTCATGCTGTGTCTGATGATGGTATAGATCGCTTTCTGACATCTCACCACCACCGGTATAATCAAAGATCGGAACACCATTAATTGCAACACCCAGAGACGAATCCCGCGTTTTGGGCTGAGTGCTCAATTGCGGGTCCAGTGGAATCGGCGCATCATACTGGCCCGGTACCGGAAGCTGCTCATTCGTTTGCACAATTCCCGTCATCAACGCATGATCGGGATACGTATCGGACGATATAATCGCATGACCATTTTCACATGTAACGGACACCTTATCTGCAAAGCCCGCATCTGAAACGGAGGCTTTCACCGCTTCACAATGATTATGTTCTTCATGTGCTTGTGCGGGTTCCGACATAAATACAACGCCAACGAAGAGTAAAATCTTTGTTGCATAACACTGACAAAGGCTATTACGAGCTAGAAACGTCATGAGAAACCTTTCAAATATTGCGACTACATATTTTGCTTCTGATCAAACTAAGATTTCAATATGTAGAAATTATGTAGACCTTGAAGCAATTAGCTATTGCCACCATTTGCCGTCTTGATAATAATTTTGGACCCCTCATCTAGCAACATGCCGCTGACAAAACCTAATCTGTTTCTTTCGCCGTCAGGATGCTCAATCTCTAGGGAATTTTGACCTCCGATAGATGCGTTCTCATGTGACCAGACGGGGATTTTTGCATGTGAGAATCCTGCAGAAATGCTTGCTGGCGCACGCAATTGATAAATGGTTTGAACACCGCGCCCACCGGAAAATTGGCCCGCTCTTTCATGCTGGTCGTTAAGCGACTTTTCTAAAACCTCAAGCCCATATCTTGCTTCAGCTATTTCGACCGGACAATTGAACGTATCCCCATGACTGGTGGAGTACATCGCACTCATTCCATTACGGTCTGATGTTGCGCCCCAACCACCCATCTGTGGTTCTACCATCGTATATGTTTTGTCCGTATCTGGGTGCTTACCTGCAATAACCGTTCCAAAAATCGATGCAAAATGTCCTGCAGGAAGCTTCTCCGGCATGGATTGAGCCATACAATGCCAAAGCATATCAAACAGTCGAATACGGGTTTCAAAATAATAACCATGCGGCACATCACCGGTTGCATGAAAAATTGTACCCGGCTTAGTTCGCACTTCAAGCGGTATAAAGGACCCTGCATTTGCAAATCTTTCAGGATCCGTAACAGCTTTAAAAAACATCTGGCAGGCAATAACTGCGCCATCACGTGATGTATTGTGAGGCGCGTTCAATTGAACCGGATTTTCGGTTAGATCGATAATAAATTTATCATCGGTAATCTGGATGAGCGCTGTTAAGTTTTCGCCTTCATCTTGCGGTTCTGATATTGAAAACACACCTTTTGGTAATTGCTGGAGGCCTATAAATGCACGCTCAAATCCCTCATTCAATGCCTGAGATATTGCGGAGAAAAAACTTGTCGCCCCATAACGATCTGCAATCGCTGTCACCAATGATTGCGCCTTTTGACCTGCTGCAATTTGCGCGCTCATATCACCCGTTACAAAATCGCTTAACCGCGAGTTTATGGTTATGATCTCCATAACAGATCTATTGATCTGACCATTTTCCATCAGCTTAATAAGCGGCAAACGCAGCCCCTCACCAAACATATCAGTTACATCAACAGGCATGGAACCTGGTGTTTTGCCGCCAATATCGCCCCAATGCGCAATAGATGCCACCCACGCGATTAATTTATCATTATGGAAAACGGGTTGGGCAATGACGATGTCATTTAAATGCGTAACACCACCATGATTAGGGTCATTGGTTATGAACACATCTCCGGCAAAAATGTTGTCTTCAAACTTGGCGAGGATTGACTTTACCGATTTGTCCAAGACACCAATGAACGAAGGGATCCCTGCACCTGAACTTATCAAATTGCCTTTTGCATCGGTTATCCCCGTTCCTACATCCAAAACTTCGTAGATAATCGGGCTCATTGCCGTACGGCGCAAAATATCAAACATTTCCTGTGCAGCCGCATCAATTGCTGCATTTATGATTTGATATGTGAAATGATCACCCACCAATAACAACTGCCTTGCGAGGAAGCGAGGAGAGTATTTCTGGGCCATCATGGCGTAAGATGACGATATCTTCTAAACGGATACCAAATCGGTTGGGAAGGTAAATTCCCGGCTCGATTGAAAACACCATACCCTCATCAAGAACAGTTTGAGAGCTTGATGTTAAATAAGGAGGTTCGTGCCCTTCAATGCCCATCCCGTGGCCAGTGCGGTGCACGAAATATTCTCCATATCCTGCATCTTCAATCACTCCGCGTGCAGCATCATCCACCACATGCGCTTTAACGCCCGGCTTTGCGGCCTCAAGCGCCGCCTGAACAGCGCTTTCGACAATTGAATGTACGTCGCTATAACCCTCTGGTTCTTCACCAACGACAGCCATACGGGTAATATCGCTTGAATAATTGTGGGCTCGAGCACCAATATCCATTACCACCGCATCACCAATGTTAAGTTTGGTATCTCCAGTTTGATGATGAGGAAAGGCCCCATTTGCCCCGGCACCAACGATTGAAAACAATGGTCTTGCATTTTGATCCGCAAAGCTTGACCGGATGATTGCGGCCACTTCAAGTTCGGTCATCCCGGGCTTCATATTTGCCCATGCTGTTTGCATTGCTTTATCAGCAATAAGCGCATTAGATTTTAAATGTTGATATTCGTCTTCACTCTTTTGTAAGCGTAATGCGCCAATCGTTGCCTCACAAAACTGCCGTTTTGCATTTGGCAATGCGTCTTGCACAAGACCTGCAAAATCTGCTCGCATGGCTTCGTCTAAAACAATGTGGTGAGCGTTTTTGATGTTAAGCTCCGACAATAGCGTTTCAAACGCAGCTAAAGGTCCTTGAGCATCCGACCAAGTGTAAAAAGGAAGGTCTGTGTGTTGGCGCGCACTTTCTGCTTCGAGAATAGGCATTAAAAATGCGATTTTGTCTTGCGTAATACAAGCCAATAAAACCCGCTCGTCAGCATGTGGTGATAAGCCCAGCAACCATTTCAAATGCATGCCTGGGCCAATTGCCACCAAGTCCACATTTTGCTCGGTCATTTTATTCTGCAAAGCTTGAAGTCGTTGCATGTATCTATCCTTATCTGCACATGTTGATTCTTACCCCGGCAAAGGTGCACTTTAATGAAACTATCTAATACACCACAGCTGCCCGTTCGGGCGAAACAAAACCATTTTTTATATCCAACTCAACCGACTTGCGATCGCGCTTTTTTGGATCGCCATAACCTGCACCAGATGACGTTATTACGCGGATAACATCGTCTGTTGTTACGCTCAATCCTGATACAAAACTATAGCTTTGTTGGCTTCCATCAGCTTTGACAACTTCCACAAAATTACCGGAGCCTTCCTCACCTTGTTCCAATGGCCAAGGTTTGATTTTTGATCTTGTATATCCAGCTGTTAGAAACCCGTTTTCGGTTCGGATGCGATATTCAAGAACCAGACCACGGCCGCCGGTAAATTGACCTTCGCCACCTGGCGCATCGTTGAGCGCCATACAATCTATATATAAGCCATTTCTAGCCTCTGAAATTTCAGCTGGAGTATTATAAGTTTCCCCGTGAAAACCTGAGAAAATGCATGGGTTTCCATCGCGCCCATCCCACGCACCCCATCCACCAATTTGTGGTTCAATAATTGTATATTGGCGACCGGTATCTGGATGAATACCGCCAATAAATGTGCCACAAATTGATGAGAAATGGCCCGCTGGCAGACGCTCAGGAATGTGAGGTGCCAGACAACGCCAAATAAGATCATAAACGCGCACTTCGGTTTCAAAATAGAACCCAATTGCAGCAGGTTCTTTGGCATGGAACACGGAGCCTTCTCGGGTTAGCACTTTTAAGGGTCTAAACGATCCATCATTCGCCGGTGTTTGCGGATCGGTAATTGATTTAAATACCATCTGCGCACAAACAACTGTTCCATCGCGACTGGTATTGGTTGGTCCCAAATCTTGATCAGGATTATCGGTTAGATCAACGATCATCTCATCATCTGAGATTGTCACTTTGACATTATAAATCCGGCCATCATCTTGCTCTTCTGAGAGCTCGAACGTACCACTTGGTAGCTTTGTAAGTTCAGCCTTTGCTGTTTGCTCACCGAATGACATGAAGCGTTCCATTGCTGTGGAGAACGTTTCAACGCCATATTTTTCAGCCAATGCTTCCAAACGTTTTGCGCCTACGCGTACACTGGCAATGGCAGCCCAAACATCGCCTAAAATGAAATCAGGCATGCGGCTGTTGCAGGTGATGATATCCATCACAGCTTGATCGGTTGTCCCTTCGCGGATCAATTTTACCGCTGGTAATCGCAGGCCTTCTTGGAAAATTTCAGTTGCTTCTCCTGATAATGAACCAGGCGCCATTCCACCCACATCGGAATTATGAGCGATATTGGCAGTCCAAGCGATAAGCGCACCATTTGAAAAAACCGGCATTGCTAAAACCAAGTCATTTAAATGCGTCACGCCACCATACCAAGGGTCGTTGGTGATAAACACATCACCTGGTTGGATATCATCATGCTTGGACAAAATGAATTGAACTGATTTATCCAACACGCCGATAAATGCGGGGATCCCTGCCCCTGAAGATGCAATCCGGCCTTTGGCATCAGTAATGCCCGTCCCCATATCCAGCACCTCATAAATGATGGACGACATCGCAGTTTTTCTCATCGCCGCAAACATCTCATCAGCGGCCGCTTGCAGTGAGTTTTGAATGATCTCTAGCGTAATTGGATCTGTACTCATGAGGCAGCTCCTAAAATGATATGAATATTTTTAAATGCATCCACTTCAACGGTATTTTCTGGGTGAATGACAATTGTTGTTCCTGGGTCCTCAATGATCGCAGGTCCTTCAAACTTCATTCCCGGCTTTAGCTTCTCCCCGTCGTAAATTTGAGCTTCGTGTTTACCTTCAAGCGCATAATCAACAACACGCTCCCCTTTAAGAGCTTCACTTGCAGGACGATCGGTCAGCGCCTCTGGCTTCATCGAAAGCTTGCCAACCTCAGCACGCGCAACCAAATGTATTCCCACCATTTCAACAGGGGCTGAGAGACGATAAGAGTATTCCCGCTCATAAGTCTGATGGAATTTATCTGCTATTTCCTCAAGGCTCTCTGCGGTAATTGCACCTTCAATCAGAACCTCAGTTGTGTGCTCCTGATTTTGATATCTAAACTTGCCATAGCGCAGGAAACTAACCTTTTCATGATCGACACCTTCCGAGTTAAATGTCTCGCGCGCAACCTTTTCGGTATCTGCAAAAACCTGTTCAATCTTCTCAGCAGCATCAGGCGATAAATCCACCAACTGGGTGACAAAATAATCGCGTCTTAGATCAGACATCATCATGCCCCAAGCGGAAAACACAGAAGCTGCCATTGGGACGATAACTTTGTTCATCTGCAATTCTTGTGCAAGCGCGACCGCATGCATTGCGCCCCCTCCACCAAAAGCTAATAACGTGAAATCACGCGTGTCATGCCCTCGGTTTACCGACACAAGTTTGAGCGCATTGACCATATTATTATTAGCAATTCGCACAATCCCTTGCGCGGCTTCATCCTTGCTCACACTGAGCTTTTGCGCCAGAGCGTCAATCGCCGTTTCGGTTGCTGTCATATCTGCATCGATCGCGCCACCACAGAAGTAATCGCGGTTTATGCGACCAAGCCACAAATTGGCATCTGTAGTTGTCGCTTCAAAACCACCTTTTCCGTAGGCAGCAGGTCCTGGTAGAGCGCCTGCGGATTTTGGTCCGACATGCAGTTTGTCATAATCATCCACCCATGCGATGGAGCCTCCGCCATTACCAATTTCAACCAAATCGACCACTGGGACCATAATCGGATAGCCGGCGGATTTACGGCTCCGCTCAATCCAATAATCGGTCATAATGCGCACTTCGCCATCTTCGATCAGCGAACATTTCGCCGTGGTGCCACCAATATCAAGCGCGAGAATATCACGTTCACCGATTAACTTGCCGAGTTCCGCGGCACCCCAAAAACCTGATGCTGGCCCACTTTCCACCATTGTGATTGGCACGCGTGATGTTGCCTTTAAGCTATCAACGCCGCAATTGGACTGCATGATAAAGGGTGATTTCTTTAAGCCTTTTTCTTCTAGGCCCTTATCTAAATTGCCGAGATATTTTGCTGCAACTGGCTGCACATAAGCTGAAAGTGCAGCTGTATTAGATCGTTCATATTCGCGCCATTCCCTAGTGATTTGATGGCTGGCGACAACCGAAACTTCCGGCCATTGCTCTTGAACAGCCTCCAGCAGCGCAACTTCGTGATGGGTGTTTGCATAAGAGTGCAATAAGCAAATTGCGACTGCTTCAACACCTTCTGATTTAAACAAAGCGATGATGTCCGCGAGACCAGATAAATCAAGCGCTTCTCGCTCTTCGCCTTTATAGCTCATTCGGCCCGGCACCTCGCAACGCAAATAACGCGGTACAAAAGGCTCAGGTTTGACATAATGCAAATTAAAGAAATCAGGACGATTACCGCGGGCAATTTCAAGAGTATCACGAAACCCTTTTGTCGTGATCAGCCCAACTTTCACACCCTTGCGTTCGGTTAGCGCATTGATAACGACAGTTGTCCCATGCGCCATGAAATCGATATCGGCGACATTGATGCCTGCCTTTTCAATGACGTTTAAAACACCCTGTTCAAAGTTAGGCGGGGTTGTATCGGACTTTGATGTGATGATTTCAATGCTACCATCTTTTGAGGTTTCAAACGCAACCAAATCAGTAAAAGTTCCGCCAACATCTGTGGCAGCACGTAAGACTTTTTCTGACATACTAATTTCCTTTTCTCAAAGATGCGGCCAATAAAAAGGTCATCGCACCTGCTTGTTTTAATTCTTCGGCTGCAGCAACACGTTCGGGAGTATAGCGGCCCGCATCGTGAAGACAGTTTAAGGTGCCAATCGCCTCTCCATTGACAATAATTGGAAGGTTCAAACAGCTCTCGCATCCGAGCGATTGAATAAGTTCATAATCGCCGAAGACCTCAGCGATCTCATCAATATTGTTGGCAACAAATGTCTCGTGGTGCACCTGCACTTTTTGGGTCCAGGCATTATCCTGAATGGGTTTTTCACCCGATGAAGGATAGACATCTGGCATGTTACTATAGGTCCGCCTTGCAACGCCCTTTTCATGATCTATTTCCATTAAGGTGAACAATTTCACCCCAATGGTTTGATCAACTAAGTGCTCAAGAGCTTTAAAAGCCGTCATAGGTTGATCGACTTTGGATAGAATTTCGTGGAATTCGGTCATGGTTTTACCACCAGTTTATCTTTGAGCATGAGTTCTTCTTCATCGATAACAGGGACAGCATTGATCAGCTCTTTCGTGTATTGAGTTCCGGGGTTGGTGAAGATATTTTCAGTTGTATTCATCTCAACAAGTTTGCCTGCTTTAAACACAGCAACCCGATCTGCCACATTGCGCACAACCGCCAGATCATGTGTGATGAAAATATAGGTCAGGTTTTTCTCATCCCGTAACCTGTTTAAAAGCTGAAGCACGCGCGCTTGAACCAAAACATCAAGCGCAGATGTTGGTTCATCTAAAACAAGTAATTCGGGCTCGCAGGCCAATGCACGGGCGATGCTCACACGCTGGCGTTGACCGCCTGATAAACCAGCAGGTGGACGGGATCGGAGCTCACCATCAAGACCAACGTCGCTTAGTGCTTTTTCAACCAATGCACAGCGCTCGTTTGGTGCACCCATATTATAGGTATCCAAACCCAATCTTACCGATGCACCAATGGTGCGTTTTGGGTTCAGCGATGAAAGTGGGTTCTGTTGTACAAACTGAATGGCGCGGCGATGGTCTTTGGTGCGCTTTTGCGGCAGCAAATCACCCTTTAATTTCATCGTGCCGGAAGTGGGTTCTAATATGCCCAAAATCATGTTTGCAATGGTCGATTTACCTGAACCTGATTCACCCACCACAGCGAGACATTCACCCTTTTCGACATCAAAACTCACATCCTGTACTGCCTTTACATCGCCGTGTTTGGTTTTGAAGTTTTTCGATAAATTGCTAATCTCTAAAAATGACATCAGATCGCTCCATGTGTAATTTTAGGAGCCAAATAATCATCTGTTTCTTCAGCAATTTCAGGCAGACCGCCACCAGTAATTCGCGGAATGGCGTTTAACAAAGCTTTGGTATAACCATGTTGCGGATTGTCAAAGATTGATACCGTGTGACCCTCTTCAACGATCCGGCCTCGATAAATGACATAAAGCCTATCGGCAAATTCACGCACCACACCCAGATTGTGCGAGATGAGTAATACGGCGGTATCATTTTCAGCAACAAGATCGCGCATTAACTTCAGCGTTTGAGATTGTACTGTTACATCAAGCGCTGTTCCCGGCTCATCTGCGAGCAGCAATTTGGGCCTATTGGCCAACGCCATTGCGATCATGATCCGTTGGTTCATTCCGCCAGACATTTGAAAATTATATGATTTTAAGACGCGTTCTGGGTCAGCAATTGAAACATCATCCAACAATTGCAATGCGCGTTCAAAACTCTCATTTTTTGTGAGCGAAGGTGTTCTGCGTTTAAGCACATCATAGAACTGCGTTTCGATCGTAAAGCTTGGATTAAGCGAGGATGTTGGATCCTGAAAAATCATCGAAATATCAGTGCCGCGTAAGCTGGCCCGATCCTTATTTTTCATTAAATTAACATCCTGGCCATCGAATAAAATCTGACCGCGAGCCGTTGCATTATGCGCCTCTTGCAACAGGCCCAAAACTAGCCGCGCGGTCACCGATTTTCCCGATCCGCTTTCGCCAACAAGAGCAACGCGCTCGCCACGATTGATGTTTAAATCAATACCGTGAAGCACCTTTGAAGAACCTTTGTAGCTTTTAAAAGAGAGTTCAAGATTTTTAATATCAAGCAGTGACATTATTCTTCCACCCCCAATATCTCACGCAATCCGTCGCCCAAGAGATTGAACCCAAATACAGCTAACAAAATTGCAAGTCCCGGGAAAACGCTCAACCACCAACTATCAGGCAAATAACGCGCGCCTTCTGCCACCATCGAGCCAAGATCTGGCGTTGGCGGTTGAACACCAAGTCCAAGAAATGAAAGCGAGGATGCAATGATGATGACAAAGCCCATATCAAGCGTCATTTTGGTAATGATCGCAGGAAGACAATTGGGCAAAATTTCGCGAAACGTAATATGATTGCTCGAAGCGCCAATAACTTCTGCTGCAAGTACATAACCTTCTTCGCGCTCTGATCTTGCAATATTATAGACAAGTCGCGCATACCACGGCCACCACATGGCAGTAACAGCCAACATTGCGTTGGTTAAAGTGGGTTCCAACACGCCCATCATCGCAATTGCGAGCACCAACGGTGGCACAGACAAAAACACATCTGTGATCCGCATTAACACCGTTTCAATCCAACCGCCTTTATATCCAGCGATCAGTCCGACCACGGCGCCAATTGGCGTAGATATCGCAAGCACCACAACACCCAAAACCAGACTTATTTGATAAGCGTAGATAATCCGGCTGAAGATATCCCGACCAACAAGATCGGTGCCCATCCAGTTTTGTGCAGATGGCGCTTTATTGGCGTTTAGAAAATCAACAACTGCTCCATTATGATCTGGGAAAGGTGCTATTAGTGGCGCGAAAACTGCACAGAGCGTGATCGTTAAAACAAGCATGAAGCCTATCAGGGACAAAGGGTTTGATTTTAATATGTAGAAAGCTCTGATCATGATTTTGCTTTCTCGCTGTAACGAATGCGCGGGTTGAGAAATGCAATGATGAGATCAACGATAATGTTCACGACGACAAATGCTAATGCGATAATTAAAACAGTCCCCATGATGGCGTTTAGATCTTTGCGCAAAATCACCGCAACGCCGTAGCGCGATAAACCTGGCCAAGCGAAGACAGCTTCAACCAAAAACGCGTTGCCAAACATCGCAGCAAAATCCAGACCAATAATTGTTAGTGAAGGAATAAGCGAAGGTTTGAACGCATAATGATTGGCTATTCGCGATGGGAAAAACCCATATGCCTGCGCCATTTCAATGTATGGCTTCTTGTAGGTTTCAACCATGTTGGCCCGGGTGAGCCGCGCAGCTTGACCAATGCCAGAAAGCGCCAAAGCCAACGCGGGCAAAATGATGTGTCGAACCGCATCACCAAAAGCTGACAAATTGCCTGCAATCAAAGTATCGATAAACAAAAATCCGGTGACGCGATCAATCTCATAGATATCAGATAACCGACCAGCGATCGGAAAAAGCGGAAGATAAAACGCAAAGAGCAGCATGAAAATGACAGCCCAAACAAAGCTGGGCGCCGATACTGTCACCAGCGAAATAACGCGAATAAGATGATCAGGCCATTTGTTTTGAAATCGTGCAGATAACACGCCTAACGGAAGTCCAATGAGGATCATGAAAATCCCGGCTATCAAAACCAATTCAAGCGTTGCTGGCAAAAATTGCGCGATATCAAGCGTGACCGGCCGATTGGTATAAAGCGAAATCCCCAAGTCACCTTGAAACAAATCGGCAATGAAATAGCCATATTGGGCGAAAATAGACTCATTAAGATGAAGGTCAGCGCGCAAATTTGCGATCTGTTCTGCGGTCGCATTGGGTCCCAAAGCGATACGAGCTGGATCACCCGGAATAATTCGGGCAATCACGAATATCAGCATTGAAACGCCAATCAATACCACAATGGAAATGACCAGCCTGTGCCATAAAAGGCGTAAAATTGAAGACATAAAACTACCAAATTGGCTTAAAACAGGGGATGGTGGCCCGGGAGCAGGCCACCATCTTTGGATCTGGTTTATTCAACCATTTCCATTAAGCGGAAGCTAAAGCCCATTCCGTCTAAACCAAATGCTTTGGAAGGATCGCTAAGCGCTGGGACTTTAACTCGGTTCGACGCCGCAAATACCGACTGACGATCAAAGCCATAAATTGTTGGCGCGATTTCCATTAGTCTCGCATTGAGCTTTTTATAAGCCGCTTCTCTACCTGCATCATCAGATGCAGTTCGTCCTGCATCTAAATACTCATCCACTTGTGCATCATTTAGATATTCAGGAGACTGCCAGGTACCAGGCGTTGAAGAATGGTACATGCCATAAAGCAATGTATCTGGATCACCGGTAACAGCGTTCACGAAGAGCTGACTGATATGTGGTGTGTTTTCAGGTTTTGAAACTTGCTCGGCAAAGAGCGCCCAAGGCAATTTTTTAATCTCAGACTTGATACCAAGTTGCTGGAAGTTTGCTTGCATTAAAAGTGCAAATCTTTCTTCAAGCGGAACTTCAGCAATCCAGCTAACTTCGATGTTCATATCAGCTGCGCCATATTTACAAGCCGCTAGATATTCTTTCGCCTTATCTAAACTTTGCGCTTGGACCATTTCAGTGCCATTTGCACCAAACATCCCAACCGGGATTGCACCTGTTGCTGGACTACCTGCTGACACATCATCGGTAATCGCAATCATTTGCACAGCGGTGTTGTAGTCAAATGCATGTGACAAAGCGAGGCGACAATTAACATCATCCAACGGAGCTTTGGTCGTATTCATCTTAAAATAAAATGCACCTGTCCCCGTTTCAGTTAAAAGCTGAGCACCATCTTTTGCCAGCGCTGTAACCACTTCAGGTGGAAGCCATTGTGAGGCGATATCATGTTCGCCCTGCGCGATAAGTGTACGAACTGTTGCCGCTTCCAAACCATAGCGAAGTCGCACAGTATCAGGTGCAGCCGCAATAATATCCATGAAATAGCCAGCATTTTTTGCCATCACAGTTTCTTCTTGCGGGTTGTGTGATTTGACGGTGTAAGCACCAGTGCCTGCGCCATTTCCGGAAAGGAAAGCTTGGCCCCAATCTTTCATTTCACCTTCGCCATCACCCAGATTTTCCATCACCAATTTTTTATCCACAATTGGCAAGCGAACGAGCGAAGCAACAAATGGTGCATAAGGGCTTTCAAGGGTGAACTTTACGGTTTTATCGTCAACAGCTTCCGCTGTCACACCACCAAACAAATATGATAAGCCTTGGCCAATACCTTGCATGCGCTCAAGTGAAAACACCACATCTTCAGCGTTTAGTGGATTTCCGCTTTGGAAATTAATCCCGTCGCGAAGCGTAAAAGTGTAAGTCGATCCATCACTGGTCCAGCTTTCGGCCAAATGTCCGTCATGCCCCGGGCCACCCTGTTTTGGCAGCACCAATGTATCATAAACATTGAACATCAAAATGCTGTCCGCATAATCCGATGCTTTTGCAGGGTCAAGTTCACCCACTGCAACTTCATCAATTCGTAAAACTGTTTCCGCGAAAACTGGCGAAGCCAGAGTTGTCGAGGCGAGCAGCATCACCCCAATCATCAATCTGTTAGGTTTCATGTTCCATCTCCGTTGGTTTGTTCGTTTTTATTTTTATTTATTTATGGATAGGCTCGGGATTTTCATCTCCAAAAATATCCATTGTTCCGCACCACAATATTGATGTGGTTCCGGCAGTGTGATTCCATATTGAATGGGTTCGTCTTGAATCAAAGTGAACGGAATCCCCGGTGCGCAAAACTGAGCGCTCACCTTCCACTTCAACGGTAATTTCGCCTGATAAAATGAAGAACATTTCTTCACCTTCATGACTGATCGGCTCTACTCGGTGCCCTGGGGGTTCATGCACAATCACCGAATGAATTGTACTTCCAGCAAATGAGGATGAAATACGCTCATAAGAAACTTCAAGTCCCGGCACACCAAATTTGGACCGGTCAACACTGCGTGTGACTTCCTCATTTTTTGTGGCGCCTTCTAAGAACGCATTGATCGGAAAATCTAACACAGAAGCGATTGTCGCAAGCGAGCCTAAAGAGGGTGCCGTGATGTTGCGCTCGACCTGACTGATAAATCCAACGGACAGACCAGCACCCTTGGCAACATCGCTTAATGTGAGACGTAATTCTTTGCGACGCTGACGAAGTTTTTCACCCAACGACACCAAATCCAAATCTTTTTCGACAGTAGGTTTTTTTAGCATGACTAAAATTTTTCACAGCTACTTAACGAAGTCAAGCAGTTTTTTAGTATTACTAAAATTTTGAATTTCAGTTTATGAGCCACCTACTTTATAAAAATTTTGGTGCGTTTGATAACGGGAGAATTATTTAGTCTTTTGATTAGATCGAGTTTGATGCGCTTGCGATAGCTTCAATTTCAACAGTGGCCCCAAGCGGTAATTGAGCAACAGCAACACAGGATCGTGCTGGTTTATGCTCCCCAAAGAACTCGGTGTAAATACTATTAACTGCCGGGAAATCTGCCATATCTGTCAAAAACACAACAACTTTCATAACACTGTTTTTTTCAGCGCCGGACGCCTTTAACACAAGTTCTAAATTTGAGAGTGCTTTTGCCGCTTGTGCAGCCGCATCACCACCTAGGAAATTTGCTTTCTCGTCAAGCGCCAAGCAACCTGAAATATACGCAACACCACCATGAACAACGGCATGGCTATAGGGACCAACTGCGGGCGGCGCACCTTCGGCGGTAACAATGTGTAAAGTCATTTTCATCTCCAATTTAGATATTGATAAATTTTACCAGCATGATCGCTGCTCCAAGCAGCAATATTGTTTGCATACACACCAGCACAATATGCCTGCTACCAAGATTAAACATTGCCTTAAGCGAAGTTTTCACACCCAAGGCAGCAATTGCGATAATTAACAACCACCGACTGGCGTCCACCAAGATATCAACGATGAAAGCGGGGACGACACCAAACGAATTAATGGTCACAAAAACACCGAACATGATAACAAAAAGCGGTATGCGAATTTTGCCCTCCGCTTTGTTTCTATAGCCAATCGTGATGCACAAAATCGCAACCGGCAACAACAAGACGCGTTGCAGTTTGGTTAGCGTTGCCACATCTCCTGCGGTATCACTTACTGTATAACCAGCACCCACAACCTGCGCGACATCATGGATGGTTGCACCAATTAAAAAACCTGCTTGCGCGTCATTAAAACCGAGGATGGCAAATAATAATGGATAAAGAACCATCGCAATGGTTGATAATGCTGTTACTGCGATCACAGTGAACAATGTGTTTTGTTCAAGGTTCTTATTTGTTGGCATCGCAGCAGAAATTGCCAGGGCAGCAGAAGCACCACAGATTGCAACGGCACCACCTGTTAGCAAACCAAACTGGGTTGTGCGCTTAAAGAGTGGCGCAAGCACCAATCCGCTCAAAATTGTCATTGCGACCAAAGCTATGATCAATGCAATTGGCTCCCAACCTTGTCCCGCGACATCGCTGAAGCTTAGTCGAAACCCCAATAACGCAACACCTAATCTAAGCAGCGTTTTTGATGCGAAATCCAAACCTGTTTTACACTGTTCATCCTCGGCAAGAAAATGAAAACCCATACCAATCAGCAAAGCAAAGAGCATTACCGGCGCACGATAATGCTCCGACAAAAATGCTGCACACAGCGCAATTGTGGTCGCAACAGTAAGGCCGCGATGCCCGCGGCCGAGATGTTTAATTTCAGCTAGCAATGTTTTAATCTTGTGCAGCGGAGAGATCAAAACTCTCATTTGGGAAGTATTTTTCAAGCCTCACATCCGCTGTACGTGCATGGCCTTCCATGCCTTCCAAACGTGAGATACGGGCTGTAGCTTGCGCAATCGCTTTTGAACCTTGTTGCGTAGCACGTTGCCATGTGACGGTCTTCATATATTTATGAACCGATAATCCACCTGTGTAGCGCGCTGCACCGGAGGTCGGTAATACATGATTTGGGCCAGCTGCCTTATCACCAAATGCAACAGTAGTTTCTTCACCAAGAAACAGCGAACCGTAGGATTGTAGGCGTTCAAGCCACCAATCCAAATCGCTTGCCTGAATGTGTAAGTGCTCGGGACCATATTCATCGCATATTTGTGCCATTTCCTCTGCATGATCGCACAAGATAATTTCGCCATAGTCACGCCATGCAGCCTCAGCATTGAGTGCATTGGTTTCTGGGAGCTGTTTTATAATTTCCGGGATAAGCCCAGAAACCTTATGCGCCAGAGCTTGATCATTGGTGGTTAGCCAAACAGGAGAATTGTAACCGTGTTCTGCCTGTCCAACGAGGTCCCATGCTACGAGGTATGGATCGGCTGTGCTATCCGCAACAACCATTGAATCTGTAGGCCCTGCAAACATATCAATGCCAACACGGCCAAATAAAATGCGTTTTGCTTCGGCAACAAACTGATTGCCCGGTCCAACGAGAATATCAGCTTTGGGCAAATCGAAAAGACCAAATCCCATTGATGCAATGCCCTGTACGCCCCCCATATTGAGCACAGCATCAGCACCACAAAGCTTCATCGTAAAGAGAATTGCCGGGGGAATTCCAACACCTGGTTTGGGTGGGGAGCATGCGGTTATATGTTTTACACCTGCAACCTTTGCCGTTGTGATTGTCATAATCGCAGATGCAATATGGCTATAGCGGCCACCTGGCACATAACATCCAGCGGCCGACATAGGTATCTGTTTTTGGCCAGCAAAAAATCCGGGCTGAACCTCTAATTCGCAATCGCTAATAGTCGCTTTCTGCGTTTCAGCAAAACGACGAATATTATCATGCGCAAAGCGGATATCATCTTTAAGCTTTTGAGGTACAGCTTTTTCTGCGGCCAACAATTCGTCAGGCGTTACCAGCGCAGGGCCATCCCATTTGTCGAAAATTTTTGCAAATTTTTGCGCAACTTTTTCGCCGCCATCTTCGATTTCGTCAAGGATGGATTGCACTCTTTCGCGAACGTCGTCCTGTCCGCTTTCAGCATGCATTTCTGCTTTTTTTATGTATGTGATTGTCATAAGTAATTACCAAATTTAATTAACGTTGATCAGCTCGACGGAATGCGCCTTGCACGATGCGATCAATGACCATTGCAACGAATAAGATGGCAAAGCCGCCTAATAAGCCGGGACCTTTGGCAGCAAATTGCAAAGCCTCTAAAATAACTTTTCCTAATCCGCCGCCGCCAATGAGCGAAATGATTACAACCATAGACAAGCACATCAGAATTGTCTGATTGACCCCGGTCATGATGGACGGCAATGCAAGTGGTATTTCAACATCTCTTAGCAACTGGCTACGTGATGCCCCAAACGCGATTGCCGCTTCTTTAATGCTTTCGGGCACACCGCGCATGCCAAGAGCGGTTAGTCGAATAACCGGGGGCATGCCAAAAATAATGGTCGCCAAAATACCGGGGGGATTGCCCGTACCAAAGAATGCAATAATGGGAATGAGATAAACAAAAGCAGGTAATGTTTGCATCAAGTCGAGCACAGGTTCTGCAAACTTGTAAGCGCGTTGAGATTTACCAAACCAAATTCCTAATGGAATGCCAAATATAACGCTAAGAACAACGGCTGCACCTACTAAAGCGACCGTTTCCATTGCAATTTCCCAATAACCCAGAAACGCAATATAAGCGAGCGCTGCGGCTGTAAATATCGCAACCCGTGAGCCCGCTGCACGCCATGCAAACACAAAAATAACAGCCATTACAACCGGCCAAGGTGTTCCAATTAGTGCGAGCGATAAGGTGTCGAGAATTTGGCGAACTGCGAGCACAACACTATCAAAAGCACCGGCGCCGCCCTTTGCTGCGTTGTCGATTGCACCTTCTAACCAACGGGCAGTTATTCCGTAATGGTCTGGATTTGCAGGAAATGCGGACAACCAGTCTGGTATATTATCAATAGTGAAACGATAGACTGTCAGAGGCATAATAATGAGTACCAAAACAACGCCAAAAATAATGTTTTGAATCTGAAAACCAGAGGAAACAGAAAGTGGAGAAACACGCCATTTTGTGTACTGTTTTTCATAAGCAATGTTTGACCATACACCTTGCAAAAGGCGCAGTATTAGCAACAATCCCAAGCCAGCCATCAATATAGCAAAACTATCAGCCGCTGCCGCTTCAGCTGCTTCCCGACTTCGATCCGCAGCACGCATAAGATTGCTGCTTAATGTTTCAAAACGCGTAGGATCTTCACCAGCCTCTTTTGCAATACGAGCTTGTTCAAGGAATTGCTCTGCACGAGCTGTTTGCCGCTCAGCTTGGGCCAAATCACTTGCACCAAGTTCACCCCAGGTACCACGTCCAATTTGCACCCAGGCGATGATCTCGAGAATAAGAAAACCCCAGAAGAACCCCCATACACCGCGGGCTGCGGCCCAAAGTGGACCCAACAGTGCGGCTGCAAAGTTGAAGACACGTGGAATGCCGCTTGTCGTATCGTGAATGGTATAAAATGTGCGCGAATAAAATTCGGGATTGCGATCAACAAATTCCGCGATCGATGCATCTAGCGCCTTACGGTCAACTTCAATATCCTGAACGGACCCTGCAGGCGTTGCATCTGGAACCAGATCTGTTGCTTGAGAATTCTTGCTCATCACTTGCCTCCTTGAATACCGCGCAGCAGCGTGGTTTTTGAAATCAATCCAACATCTTTGCCGTGTTCAGTCACAACAAGTGGCTGATCGCTTCCAATTGAAATGTCGATCAAAAAATCAAGATCTTTTTGCCCATCAACCCGCAAAGCGCTGGCTAAATTTTTAAAACAGTCCTTATTTAAAGGCTCCATGATCGTGTGCGCACGGACGAGTTTTAACCGGGAAATGCCTTGTACAAACTCTCTTACATAATCGTCGGCTGGCTGCGTGACGATTTCCTCTGGCGTGCCGATCTGCACTATTACACCGTCTTTCATGATGGCAATACGATGGCCAATGCGAATAGCTTCGTCCAAATCATGGGTAATGAAAAGTGTTGATTTATTGAGATCTCGCACAAGCGCCTTGAACTGATCTTGAAGCTGCAGACGAATTAAAGGGTCAAGCGCTGAAAACGGCTCATCCATCAGGAGAATTTCAGGATCACTCGCGAGCGCTCGCGCAATGCCCACACGCTGTTGCATACCACCTGATAATTCACGTGGAAGACGATCCTCAAAACCGGTTAAATCCACCAGTCCAAGGGCATAATCTGATATTGCCCAACGTTTGGACTTCGGAATTTTACGAATTTCAAGAGGGTATGCCACATTCTCGCGCACGGAACGATGTGGCATTAAAGCCATGTGCTGAAAGACCATTCCAATGTCACGGGCGCGCATGTCACGCAGCTCGGTTTTGTTCATGGCACCGACATCCTTGCCAAGCACACGTATCGAGCCAGCGCTTGGCTCAATTAGCCGATTAACATGCCTGACCAGCGTTGATTTTCCAGAGCCAGACAGCCCCATAATACAGAATATCTCACCGCGTTTGACATCAAAGGATGCATCACGAACACCAATGACGGTTCCAAATTCATCTAAGGCCTCTTGTTTGCTTAAGGGCCTGTGAATTGTTTCTGCAATCGTTTCGTCAGCACGATCACCAAATACTTTCCAGACATTGGAAAGTTCGACAACAGTTTCGGACATATGAGCCTCAGATAGTATTAGAAAAAGTTTTTGCGCTGCGGCTTAAAATAAGCCACAGCGCGGGGCAAAAAGGATTGATCCAGTATTAGTTGGCCAACCAGCTCAAAACGACATCTTGATTTTCAGCTACCCATGTTTTTGCGAAGTCTTCAGCACTTTGGCCGTCGATTCCCATTGCATAGCCTGCTTCACTTAGCGTTGCCGGCGGCATGGAGTAATTATCCAACATAGCAGCAACTTCAGGGAAGTTTTCCTTGATATTAGCAGCATAGTGTAGGTGCAAAGATGCGCCGTTCCAAGCTGTCGAAGCTGAGGATTTTTCCAACCATTGTGGGTCATCAGTTGGTTGAACGATCGTCCAAGTAGCCGGGTCATGTGCTGGCTCTTCCAAGAAAACCAAATCATATGCAACGAAAATAAAGTTTGGCTTATAGCAGTGACCAATCCAAGGTGTATCTGAATCAGATGCTGCGCCCAACTCACCCCAAGCAACCTGGCCATCATATTCTTCCAGATCGAATACCTGATCATAACCATAGGATTTAGCGCGAATTTTCTCGATAACTGTTGATGCCCAACCCGGTGCACCAAGCCAAATTTCTGGCTTACCATCATCATCCTTATCGAAGATTGCTGTTTTATCAGGATCCGTCAGATCATTGATTGATGTGATGTTATATGTTTCAGAAATGTGTTTTGTTGTGCAAATACCTTGTTCAGCGCGAACTGGTTTTTCATTCATCACAACACTTTTCTGAGTGCCGACATATTTGTCATGCAAGTTTTGCTGGTTAGGCAACCATACTTCTGGATGAAGATGCATAGAACCTGCATCCATGGCTTCGAAGATGATTGGGTTGGTACCGTTTTGAAGCTCAACTTCTAAGCCGAAATTTTCTTCGATTACCAATTTTAAGATATTTGATGTCGCATTAGCTGCATCCCAGTTTGGAACACCGAGCACAAGATCCGCAGCTTGTGCGGATGTGGCTGTCATGGCAGCCATCGCTGTTGCGCATAGAAGGCGCTTGGTGGATTTCAACATGTTTTGTTTCCTCTCATTTTGAGCCTTATGTTTGATACGTTAATTCGGCATTTGGCCCAGACGCCGATTGTATGTTGGTAGGGGTAATTGGGTCGCTCGTGTTTTTGGCAAATTGGGCTGACGCCTTTACCAGAACATCCAATGTGTCAAAAACCGGAGCATCGATGTCGATATGGTCAGCAAGCACGGAAAATTCTGTACAGCAGATCATCAATGCATCCGCACCCTGAGCAAAGAGAGCTTTTGCAATTTGATTGAGATCTGCACCAATTTGAGCTGACGGTCCTTTGCTTTTCACATGCTTGATAATGCGCAATAGTTCTTGGTTATCATCACTGTAGACGGCAGATAAGTTTGCGTTTTGGAGTGGGTTTTCATAAACAGCCACTTTATGGAGTGCTGGCGAACCCAAAACACCAATACGGCCGTTTATACCCGTAATGGATCTCGCAAAATCGGATGAAAGTGCAACCATGTCGATGAAGGGTATATCGATCGCAGCTGCAATATCGTGTGCATAATGATGGGCAGTGTTACAGGGCATAACCAGAGCATTTGCCCCTGCATCCTCTAGCCGGCGTGCCATATAGGTTAGCGTTTTGCCCGGCGTCTCATCGCCATCTTCCAAGATGGCTTTTATGCGAGAAGGGACTTGGGTATTATTGTCGACAAGAAGCGGGATATGATCCCGGTCATCACCTGCATCCACACTCTTTAACAATTTTTGCATAAAGAGGATTGTTGCTTGCGGTCCCATACCGCCTAACACGCCGATGGTCGCGAGAGAGGACATTATTCTGCACCCTTCACATTCAGCGGTAGAACATTGTTAGAGTTCTGCCTACCAATCTGATTGCCCGCGGTTAAAATGCTAGGATGCGACCTTCCTAAATGAAATGCCAAAGAAACTAGACTTATAATTGCTTCTAGCAACGGCGCTTTTTGAATGACTGATCCAGTAAAAGACATCATTGGCAAGCTCATATATCTCTATTCAGCAGCCTGCATTGCAGGTTTATCGTACCCAAAGGTGTCTGTGTAACCAAATAGTGCCGCCGCGCCGCCGGTGTGCAAAAAGACGATATTTTTATCGCTCGAAAATTCTCCCTTGGATACCAAATCAATCAAGCCAGCTGCGCCTTTGCCAGAATAAACTGGATCAAGCAGGATAGCTTCGTAACGGGCGAACATTTCAATAGCTTCCAAACATTCCGGCGTTGGGATACCGTAGCCTTCGCCGACATAGTCTGTGTTTGCTTTCACATCATCGCGCTCAACAACACCCGCGCAGCCAAGTTTTTCAGCTGTCGCCAAAGCAAGCTTGTAGACATTTTCCTCTTGTTGGGCTTTGGCAGCTCTCACACCAATACCCAAAAGCGGTATATTGGCATTCATGGCTTTTAAACCAACGACCAATCCGGCCTGCGTACCAGCGCTACCAGTTGCGTGAACAATTCGGTCAATCTTCAGGCCCATAACATTTGCCTGTTGTACAATTTCCATCGCCGCATTGGCATAACCCAAAGCACCGGTTGGATTTGAGCCACCTCCAGGGATCGTGTAAACCTTACGACCTGCTGCACGATATTGGTCTGCAACAGCTTCCATCTCAGCGTTCATATCTGAACCGCCCGGGCGCTTTTCAGCAGATGCCCCGTGCAGATAATCGAGAAATACGTTACCGTTATGATTGTAGTTTGGATCCTTTGAGGCCGTCCGGTCCTCTAAAAGAATATGGCAATCCATGCCAATACGTGCAGCAAAAGCTGCTGTTTGTCGCGCATGGTTAGACTGAGTGGCACCTTGTGTCATCACAATATCGGCCCCCATGTCTTGAGCTTCGGCCATTAAGAACTCAAGCTTACGCGTCTTGTTGCCCCCGGTAGATAGCCCAGTACAGTCATCGCGCTTAATCCAAATACGAGGACCGCCAAGTTTTTCGGACAAGCGATCCATTGGCTCAAGCGCTGTAGGAAGATGCCCAATGGCAACACGAGGAAAACGCGAAAAATGCATGAAAAAGAACTCCGTGATAATGCTGTTAACCGAGCAGAACACAGTTTAAGAGCCTTTACAAATGCATAATATTCCGCATAATATGCATTATTTGCATAATGTGGTGATCCTATGAAATTTGACTGGCTGGAAGATTTAGTTGCTATTTTGGATACTGGCTCCATTGTGGAGGCAGCAAATTCCAGGAATATTTCCCAATCTGCATTTTCGCGTCGCATTCAAGCAGCAGAAAATATTTTGGGTATTGAACTGATCAATAGAACAGCAAAGCCAAATAAGCCTTCGGATGTTGTTCAAAATTATAGCAATGAGTTACGTCAGCTTGCCTATATGCAAACCCATATGATCAAACAATTACAAGTAGAAGGGCGCGAAGGGGCAAAACATATTGTCATCGCAGCACAACATGCGATTACCACATCTTTGGGACCAAGCCTTGTAAAGCGAATTTCAAACATAGATAAAACACATGTTCGCCTACGCTCGGGAAATCGTGACGAATGCGAGGCGCTGCTATTAACAGCGCAGGCCAGCATTACTTTGACTTATCGAACACTCTTAGATTCTGGTCGACAAAATAATATTTTAACCGAAGAAATAGTGGTCGCAGATGATACGTTTATACCTGTTTTTGACAGATCTAAAGTGGATGATCTTTTGTGGCGGTTCCACAATGGTCGCCTCGATATTGTCGCATATCCTGCCGATGTTTTTCTAGGCATTGAATTCAACCGACAAGTTTTACCAAAACTTGAAAGCAAGTGTCGCGTTAACACCGTTGCAGAAACAGCGCTATCTCCGGCTGTTTTACAATTGGCGAGCGCCGGGCTCGGCGCAGCATGGGTGCCGCGTGCGTTGGCTGAAAACGCCATTGAAAATGGGACTCTAGCTGACCTTAGCCAGTATTTCGGAACGGTTAGTTTAAAGATTATTGCAACCAGATTGCGCGATAGGTCCGGCTTGAATGAAGACGAAATATGGCGTGCACTCACATTAATCGGCAACTAAAATTTAATGAACTTTTGTTGCATAATTGAAGAAAAGCTAATTTGTTTCGGCTGTTTTATGGGCTGAATAAGCACGACTTATCCAGCCGTATTTTTTCGCATGCGGACGTTGATTACGGTTGAAAATTGTCAATCGCATTTGGTGGATTAGATATTAAAAAACTTGAAATAGCGACCAAATGCCAATCGCTGCCGCTGGTAAAGAACTCATTCCCATCCATAGTCCTCTTATTTTATTATCATAACTTATGTAATGGCCGATCCGTCCGATGATAAATAGAACCATAACGCCCCATAATATATTTGTTGCGAGCCCTAAATATTCGCCAACACCAACAGCAAATATAATTATCGGCGCGATCTCAGTGAGATTGCCGTGTATGCGGGATCGTTTGAATAATTTTGCATCTTGGCCATCGCCTCTCAGCACATTGATCTTACCACGGTATATGCCAATCCAACCAATCATTATCGCGATCGCAATTGTGTTGAGCGCGATAAAAGTGATGGTGACAGGAAATTCAGTTGCATACATTTTACACCCTTTCGTCAAAGCAAAATTCAATATGAATTTGTTTCATCAAAAGGCTCATTAAAGGTAATCTATATATGTTCAAGAACATTTTTTGATGTAGCTGAAGCCGGAATTTATACCCGAGCATAAAGCTTGCAAGCCGCATCATACGCCGATAATCGCAGTTCTTCTGCAAGATTTTGGTTTGATATCGAACGCGCCAAAACCATTCCCCCGACGCAAAGCGCCGCCATCGCCAAAGCATTTTTGCGGTTCTCTTTAGATTTTTTCGATGGCGCATTTTCAAATAACCAAACCATCGATACCAGCAAATCTTCATAGGCTTGGCGAACCTCAGGTGTTGTGCGTGCCACATCTGATGGCAAGGCAATCATGGGGCATTGGTTTTCCGTTTCTTCCATGTGCTTTTGCGACAGATAACTTTCTAACATTTGTTCTGCCATTTTGGGCGATAAATTACTCGGATCAATGCCTGCCTCTTGTCGCCAAACTGCACCTTGCCCAACTAAAAAGCTCTTCACTGCAGCCGCATAAAGCTCTTCTTTGCTTTTAAAGTGATTATAAAATCCACCCCGGGTTAATCCCGCCTTGTTCATGACCATATCAATTGTGACTTTTTCAAAGCCGTGTAGATTGAAAAGTATTCGTGCAGCTTCGACAATCTTCTTATGTGATCTTTTTCTATGTTCTGGGCTGTAAGGCATCAAAATCTCCTATTTTTGACACAATAACACGGCTTCAAAAAATGTTCTTGAACATAAATAGTTTTCTGCAATTTTCCGTTTTAGTCAAAACCAAAAGGAGACTGACATGGAAAAATTCTTATTCGCATTTCACGGTGGCAAGCTGCCGGAAGATCCTGCAGAAGGTGAAAAAGTTATGGCTAAGTGGGGCACCTGGATGGAAGGTTTAGGCCAAACAATGGTGGACCCTGGAAGCATCATTGGAGGCAATGCAACTGTTGGCGCAAATGGGATTGTAAATGATGATGGCGGGGCAAATCCGTTATCGGGCTATATGATTATTACCGCTGCAACAAAAGACGCGGCAATTGAGATTGCCAAGGGTTGTCCGATCATTGAAAGTGATGGAACTGTTGAAGTTGCGCCACTCATAACAATGTAATTCAATTTTAAAACGCGCTCGAATTCGAGCGCGTTATGATTATAAAGATTGCCAATTTAAGCTTCACTATGTGGCTTATTGAATTAAATATTGACCGCAACGACCAATATTTTACCTAAGGCGCCAAACGTTTGTTCTAACCTATTAACGTCATAGCTTTGCTAGATATTTGGCACACCATATCCGCCACCGCCGGGGGTTTGGATTATCACCGCTTCCCCGCGATTGACCCTGATCTGCGAGCGTCCCTTTAGCTCGTTAATTTGACCTTCGATATTGCGAAGATAGTTGTGACCAAGAGCGCCATTTCCGCCACCATTTAAACCAGCTGGTGGGACAATGCGGCGACCACACAAGAAGGAGACATCCATCTTTTGGCGGAAGCGCAGCGTCCGGTTTAAACCATTACCACCATTCCATTGACCCTTGCCGCCTGATCCGTCGCGGATCTGGAAAGTTTCTAATACGACAGGATAACGCTGTTCAAGAATTTCCGGATCGGTGAGGCGGGTATTTGTCATATGGGTATGCACTGCATGTGCGCCCTTAATGCCTTCACCAGCACCAGAGCCACCGCAGATTGTTTCATAATATTGGTATTGATCATTACCAAAGTTGAAATTGTTCATCGTTCCTTGCGCACCAGCAAGAGCACCTAAAGCTTGGAACAAACAATCGGTTACTGCTTGGCTGACCTCGACATTTCCAGCCACAACAGCTGCAGGATATTTTGGTGTTAACATGGAATTATCTGGCAAGATAACTTTAAGCGGTCTCATGCAGCCAGCATTCATAGGGATATCATCATCGACCATGCAGCGGAATGTGTACAACACGGCAGCACGCGTGACGGGTTCTGGCGCGTTGAAATTGTCAGACTGCTGATCGGATGTGCCTGTAAAATCAAGCGTCGCAGAGCGCGTGTCTTTATCGATTGTGAGCTTGACTTTGATCTTGCATCCTTGATCGAAAAAGACTTCAGCTTCGCCGTCATTTAATGTAGCAATCACGCGACGTACGCATTCTTCTGCATAATCGCGAACATGGCCCATATAAGCGTGCACAACATTCAGGCCGAATGAACCGACCATAGACAAAAGCTCAGCGACACCTTTTTCATTGGCGGCGATCTGCGCTTTTAGATCGGCGATATTTTGATCGACATTTCGGCATGGATATTTTCCGCTGCTGAGGGTCGAACGGATTTCGTTATCAAGAAATTGACCAGATCGCACCAGATGAAGATTGTCTAAAACAATGCCTTCATCTTCAATTGATGTTGCTTTTGGGGTCATTGAACCGGGTGCAATTCCGCCAACATCGGCATGGTGGCCACGCGACGCAACAAAGAATGTTGGTTTGTCGCCATCTTCGAAAACAGGGGTAACAACTGTAATATCTGGCAAGTGCGTGCCGCCATTATAAGGTGCATTGGTGACATAAACATCGCCACGTTTCATATGTGGATGAGCGCGAATGATACTTTCTACTGAGCGATCCATCGAACCTAGATGCACAGGCGTATGTGGTGCATTGGCAATCAGTTTGCCATCCCCATCAAAAACAGCGCAGGAGAAATCAAGGCGTTCTTTGATATTTGTGGAGTGAGCGGTCTTTTGCAGGCGAATACCCATTTGTTCGGCAATCGACATAAAGAGATTGTTGAAAACTTCCAACATCACAGGGTCAGCTTGGGTTGAGATATCGAGCTTGTCTTGCACCGCTGCAACTTTGTTTAATATGATGTGGCCATATTCATTGATGACAGCATCCCAACCGGGTTCGACAACGATGGTTCCGATATCTTCCACAATGATTGCCGGCGATTTTATGGTTTGGCCTGATCGTAATTCTGCGCGTTTATAGATGTTCGCGTCCTGCCATTTACCACCTGAAAAGAATTTGGTGGAGCGCATCGCTTCAGGTTGCCTATCGGATTTTGCCTGTCTGGCTTCTGTATCTGTTGATTTTCCACCAGCTGATTCCACTTCCAAAAGCTCAATGAGCAGTTTGGTATTTGGCATATCAAATCCAAATTGCTCCTTATGAAGATCCTCAAACTCAGCTTTCATCTCGTCGATATGACCAAGAGGAATTTCTAGTGTTGTGTCAGTTCCAGCATATTTTACATGCGTGGTTGCGGTAGTTTTTATCTCATCTGAAGCCACGCCTTGTTCGATTAATTCTAGAGCTGTTTCTTTGCGAAGTTGGCCGAATGTCCAATTTAGATTTGTGCAAAATTCTGCATCTAGTTCATTCTCAAATGATTTTTGGCGTGACGCTTTAATATCAGCAAGACCCATACCATAGGCGGATAAAATCCCAGCAAATTGGTGCACGATTACCGTTTTCATGCCCAAGATGTCCGCAACAGCGCAGGCATGTTGTCCGCCCGCGCCACCAAAACATGTCAGCGCATATCTGGTGATATCGTAGCCACGCTGAACGGAAATTTTCTTCACAGCATTGGCCATATTTTCAACCGCGATTTTTAAGAACCCTTCGGCGGCTTCTTCAGCTGAGTTGGCACCAGATTGATGCGCGATTGCTTTGAATTTTTCCGCAACTACATCTTTATCCAATTGTTCATCCTGATTGGGTCCAAAGACGGCCGGGAACAAATCTGGCTGTAACTTACCAAGCATGACATTGGCATCGGTTACAGCTAAAGGTCCACCGCGCCGATAACTTGCAGGTCCAGGGTTGGCACCTGCGGATTCAGGGCCAACGCGGTATCTTGATCCGTCATATTGTAATAGCGATCCGCCACCTGCGGCGACGGTATGAATTTTCATCATGGGTGCGCGCATGCGAACACCAGCGACTTCAGTTTCAAAATCTTTTTCAAGGTCCCCGGCATAATGGGCGACATCTGTGGATGTGCCGCCCATGTCAAAGCCGATGATTTTTTCAAATCCTGCAAGTTTTGATGTTTCAACTGCGCCGACAATCCCGCCTGCAGGACCTGATAAAATAGCATCTCGTCCCTGAAACAGATTGGCCGCGGTTAACCCGCCTGATGACATCATAAACATCAATTGCAGATCGGTGTTTTCGGTGTCCAATTCACCCGCCACCTGATCGATGTAACGGCGCAAAATGGGTGAGAGGTAAGCATCAACCACAGCCGTGTCACCACGACCGACAAACTTGATTAGCGGTGAGACTTCATGACTTGGTGAGATCTGTTCAAAACCAATCTCACGTGCGAGCTGGGCGACGATGATCTCGTGATTTGGATGTTTATATCCATGCATAAACACGATAGCGACAGATCTAATTCCATCGTCATAAGCCTTTTGGAGCGCCGAGCGTGCAACATCTATATCTAATGCTTCCTCTTCTGTGCCATCATCGAGAATTCGGCCTGGAACTTCTGAGACGCAATCATATAAAAGTTCGGGCTTTTTAATTTCTCGATCAAACAATCGCGGTCGCGCTTGATAGCCAATTTGTAAAGCATCAGCAAAACCAACATTGGTGATGAGTACAACACGATCACCTTTGCGCTCGAGCAGGGCATTGGTTGCAACTGTGGTGCCCATTTTGACGGTCGCAATCTTGTCGGATGGGATTTTTTCGTCTTTTTCTATCTCCATAAGATCGCGAATTCCTTGGATCGCCGCATCCTTATAAGCTTCTGGATTTTCCGATAATAATTTGTGTGGTCGAAGCTCTCCGTTAGGTGTTCGAGCAACAATATCTGTGAATGTACCACCGCGATCAATCCAGAAATCCCATTTTTGCGACATGTCCAAAACCCTCATTTTCATAAAATTACATTTTATCGATAAATTGTCATTGTTTTATTGATTAAATGCCGTTATTAGTTTTTTCTGTCAAGATAAGAATTCAACAAATCCTCAAATTAGGGAGATAATAAAATGGGAAAATTGTTTAACCGAGCTCTATTGGTCGCGGGTCTTATGGTTGCGTCTACCGCCGCTCAAGCTGAAAAATGGGATATGCCAACACCATATTCTGATCAGACATTCCACACCGTTAATATCAAGCAATTTGCCGATGATGTGCGCGCGGCAACTGATGGCAAGCTAGATATCACTATCCACTCTGCCGGATCGCTTTTAAAGCATGGTGACATTAAAAACGCCATTCGCTCGGAACTTGTGCCAATCGGTGAATTCTTCATGGGTCTATTGGCCAATGAAAATCCAGCTTTTGGTATTGATACATTGCCGCTTGTGGCAACTAGCTATGAAGACGCGGAAAAACTATGGGCTGCACAAAAGCCTGAAGTTGAAAAATTGCTTGAGCGCCAAAAGCTAAAACCGCTATTCTCAGTGCCATGGCCGCCACAAGGTCTTTATACTCAAAAAGAGATTGCCAAAGCCGATGATTTGAAAGGAACCAAGTTCCGTTCATATAATGCGAACCTTGAAAAATTCGCGACATTGATCGGTGCTGCACCAACGCAAATTGAAGCGCCGGATATCCCGCAAGCTTTCACCACGGGTCGCGTTGAAGCGATGATTACGTCTCCGTCAACAGGCGCAAATACTAAAGCTTGGGATTTTTTAACGCACTATTCCCCGATCAATGCCTGGGTGCCAAAGAATGTGGTTGTCATCAACAAAGCATCGTTTGATGCGCTGGATGAAGCAACACAAAAAGCTGTGATGGATGCAGCTGCTGCTGCGGAAAAACGCGGTTGGGAAATGAGCCAGAAAGAAGCAACAGAGAAAACCAAAGTCTTGGGTGAAAATGGTATTTCAATCATCGAACCAAGTGATGTTTTAAAAACTGACCTTGCCAAGATTGGTGCGCAGCTTCTTGAAGAATGGCAAGCGAGCGCTTCTCCAGAAGCTAAAAAAATCGTTGAAAGCTATAACCAATAGTACTTTTCGTCTCTCTTAAAACCTGAGCGGCTTGGCTTAAGCCGCTCAATTTCCATTTGGATAAAGGACTAAACATGAGACGACATCTCAACGGTTTATACAATGCGTCCGGCGCGCTGGCAGCGATCCTTATTTTTGCGATTTGCCTGTTGGTTTCAGCACAAGTTGTGGCGAATTTAATCACAAAGATTTTTGGCACCAGTGTCGCGCTGACCATTCCTTCATATGCAGATTTTTCCGGTTACTTTTTAGCGGCAAGCTCCTTTATGGCGCTGGCCTATACGTTCAAACATGATGGCCATATCCGTGTTCTTTTAGTGCGCGATAGATTTACGCCGAAGGTTAAAAACTACATCGACCGTCTGGTGCTTACAATCGCAGCGCTGACCGCATGTTACATGACATATTACGTGGCGCTTTTGACATTAGAAGCCTATGAATTTGGTGATCAGTCATTTGGCATTATTGCAATTCCACTTTTCATCCCTCAGTTCTTCGTCTTTCTAGGCTTGTTGATTTTTTCAATTTCAATCATCGACACCCTGCTAAGTCCACTTGAAACTGACGATGCAGTTCTGGACGAATAGGAGATATCATGTCTGAAATTGTCCTGACGGCTGGTTTATTAATCACACTATTCTTCTTGCTCGGGCTCGGTGTATGGGTGGGTTTTGCACTCACACTCACCGGTGCGTTGGGCATGCTATTATTTTCCAACGCGCCCATTGGCCCGATCATGGCAACCACCCTTTGGGGCCACAGTCATTCATGGGCGCTTGCGGCTTTACCTTTGTTTATTTTAATGGGTGAGATCCTTTTGCGCTCGCGACTATCGGAACACATGTTCAAAGGCCTGGCACCATGGCTTGGTCGCGTTCCGGGGAAATTGCTTCACGTCAATATTCTCGGCTGTGCGATCTTTGCAGCGGTCTCTGGATCATCTGCAGCGACGGCTGCGACCATTGGCAAAATGTCTGTGCCAGAACTTCAAAGCCGCAATTATCCCATGGGGTTAATTATCGGTACGTTGGCGGGATCTGCGACTTTGGGTTTGCTCATTCCGCCGTCGATCATCCTCATCGTCTATGGCGTGGCGACTGAACAATCGATTGCGAGATTATTCATCGCAGGTGTTTTGCCGGGGCTTTTGCTCGTCTCAATGTTTGCAATTTTTATTGGCATATATGGATTGGTACGACCTGATTTGTTCCCGGAAGAAAAGCAGTCATTCACATTCTTAGAAAAACTAAAAGGGTCCAAACGTCTGATCCCAATATTGCTGTTGATCATGGGTGTGATTGGTTCGATTTATATCGGGATTGCGTCGCCAACGGATGCAGCGGCGGTGGGTGTTATCCTCTCGCTGGTATTGGCGTGGTTTAATGGTGCTTTGTCCAAATCGATGTTTATTGATGCTTTGATGGGCGCGACCAAGACATCCTGCATGATTGCGTTTATTCTCGCTGGCGCTGGGTTTTTGACGGTCTCAATGGGCTTTACCGGAATACCGCGAAATTTAGCAGCGTGGATTGACACCTTTCAACTGTCGCAAATTGCGCTTCTAGCAGCACTGACGGTGTTCTTCATCATTCTTGGCTGTTTCCTTGATGGCATTTCGGTGGTGGTTTTAACCACGGCAATCATCATGCCGATGATTGAAGCCGCAGGCATCGATCCGCTTTGGTTTGGCATTTATCTCGTGATTGTGGTTGAGATGTCTCAGATAACCCCGCCGGTTGGGTTCAATCTTTTTGTCATCCAGGGATTGGTCAAGGAAAACATTTTGCAAATCGCAGCGGCGGCATTTCCGTTCTTCCTGCTTCTGCTGTTGGCAGTCGGTGTTATCACCGTCTTTCCTGAGATAGTGACGGTTTTGCCGTCACTCATGGATGCAAGATAATTCATCCTCCCAAGATGTGTCACGGGTCGCTAAAGAGAAGATGCGGCCCGTGATGCTTGATCATACATGCCCGATAAAGTCCGCAACGTATTGGCAATCTCGCCCAGTTCTTCATCCATACCATCAACACGGGTAATGCTTTCCAAAAGGCATTGCTCGCGAATTTCGCGATAGCGATCACAGACATTTCGGCCCTTTTCCGTGGTGCTATAAAACATTTCTTTGCCTTGCTTTTGACCTTTGACAAGATCAGCTTTGAGCAGTTTTTTGATCGCGTAATTGACGGTGTGCGTGTCATCAATGTTGAGGAGAAAGCAGATGTCAGATAAGCGCTTGGAGCTTTCGCGATGGTTGATGTGATGCACGACCAAAATCTCAAGGCCATTAAGTTCAGGATGCCCACAAGCTGCCATGCATTTATGCATCCAGCGGTTAAAGCCATTATAGGCGATGATCATTCCATATTCGAATTCCGATGCTTGCCAGGCTTTGCCCGATGCTAGATGTCTTGATGATACGATTTTTCTCTTTTTAGACTCACTCATGGCACATATACCGCTTTCTTTTATCGTTAAATTGTCAGCGATTCTTTTATAAATTGCTTTCCAATTGGCTTCAATCGCTTAATAGATTTATTGACTGAGCGGTTAGATATAAGCCGGGACACAGACCTTGCCATCGAATAGCTTGCGAGATGTGCGCAACAGACCTGCCGAATGCAAATCAAACCCGTGCTTGTTGATATCATAATCAAATATCACATCAATTGATCCGGTTGGATGTTCTATTTTTATCTTTGCAGGGTTTTCATTTGGGATAACAGCTAAACCTTCCGCAACGGTATTGGTCGCAAGTAAACACGAACCTGTGCAGATAGAACCTGTAACCGCAAATGCAGGATGCGCCGTCCATGGCATAAAGTAACGCGCAGCAATTGCGCCACCGTCTTTAGGTGGAGCCAGAAGACCAAATTTTGGAACAACTGATTTACTCACATCACCAAGACCCATGAGTTCCCCAGCTTTAATGCGGAGCGGCTCAATCAACTCAAAGAGCTTTTTGTTTTCATCCAATTCTTCACGTGTTTCGTAACCGGTTATGCCAAAATCTGAAGCGCGGCCGATCACCATCGGCATGGCAACATCAATGCAGGTTAATTCAATGCCATCAATTACATCCATCGCGTTGCCAGTTGGAAACAATTTGCCGGTTTTTGATCCAACAACATCTTTGAAATTCAAAACAATTGGCGCTGCAGTTCCCGGCACACCATTGACGCTGGCGTCGCCTTGGTAGTTAACATGCGCGTCTTCATTACTAGATGGTGTTTCAACAATCGCTTCAACACGTGCACCGGTATTGGTGCTTAGAATTTTTACAGCCGTTGTTTCACCCTTAATGGGCATCAACCCCATTTCGATAGCCGCGGGTCCAACCCCTGCTAATATGTTTCCGCATGTTGGGGAATAATCAACGCGTTTTTCATCTACAGAAACTTGCGCGAAAAAATAATCAATATCCGCCCAATCGTCTTCAGAAGGGGATAACATTGCAACTTTAGTCGTCACAGCGTTACCGCCACCAATACCATCAATATTCAGCGAATGCCCTGCACCCACTGCTGCGATTAAAACCTCTGAAAGCTGATCCAGATCTTCTGGTAAATCTTTGCGATTAAAATACGGCCCCTTTGAGGTTCCGCCACGCATTAAAACACAAGGAATTTCTCGCTGCTTCATGACTAGGCTCCCCCAAGTGGCCATGGCAGGTCAACAAAGTCCTGCAACAAACCAGGAGGGAAATCACGATTTAACGTCCATGCCATGAAGCACATAAACGCAATGCCGATCGCCGTCAGTAACGCCGATTTACCCCAGGTTTCACCCGCACGAATTTTAAAGAAACTTAAGAGGAAAATACCCAAGGCTATGATGAAGCCCAATAAGCCGCTTAGCACCAGTAATCCCGCAAACCATGCCAAAGTTGGCCACAAACCGTGGGTAGCTTCCGCATCCTCACCATCAGCCTCACGGTCAGCGAAAATCATATCTGTTTCTGGTTGCCGGATCATTCTAACGATCAAAACAAGACAACAGATAATTGCAACGATCGAGATCACCATTGGGATAATTTTATCTCCCATCAATCTGTCGCTGATCTGCGAAGCATTCCAATAGGTAACAATGAAATAGCCTGTGATAATGCTTAAGAAGATAAATGGCGCGCGTTTAGAACCTGACTTCACATCGCCTTCTGCAAGAATAGATTTTGCCTGACGGATGCCAATGGCTATGGAAATAACGGTGATGACCAAAAGCACCAAAACAATCGGGCTAAAGATATATTCAAGACCAGCTTCCATGCTTTCGCGAAAACGGAATCGTGCGATTTGGAAAGCCTGATTGGTAAATTTCTCAACTGGATTTGATAGTACAAATCCAATTAGAAATGCCGGACGTGACCAATCAAACCGGCGCAGGAAAATACCCAATAAACCAATAGCAAATAGCGCTACAAGATCAGCAAAGTTTTGACCTGATTGGAACGCTGCAAACGAAATTAGCATGAATAGGAATGGCGCAAGCAGCGTAAATCTAATCGTTGTCAGTTTTGCAATCATCCCGGATGAAGCAATGCATAAGACCGTTCCCACAACATTGGCAAGCGCAAGCAGCCAGACAATCGAATAGGTGAAGTTTAGATTGTCTTTTAGCATTGAAGGGCCAACTTCAATTGAACCAGAACCCAATAATGCTACTGCTCCGATGAAAATCGCCATTGAGCCTGAACCGGGAATACCAAATAGCAAAGTTGGAACTAAACCGCCGCCCTCTTTGGCATTGTTTGAACTTTCTGGCCCAATAACGCCGCGAACCTCGCCGCTGCCGAAGTTTGATTTATCTTTTGTCGTTTGAACCGAATGACCATAGGCGATCCAATCGACGACCGATCCACCCAAACCTGGGATGATACCAACAACAACACCGATGATAGAACAGCGAATTGACAGCCAGATATTTGCCCACCAGTCCTTAACGCCTTCAAGCCAACCTGCGCCCAAAGTTGCTGATTTTGAGATCGCCCGATCTTGCCGCAACAATGAAACAATTTCAGGAATAGCAAAGATGCCCAAACCAACAATTACGAGCTTTAATCCATCGGTCAAATATGGAATGTTGTAGCTTGCCATACGTAAACTACCGCCCGCATCCGCTTCACCAATCGTTCCTACAACAAGGCCAAGACCTGCGGCTGCCATGCCTTTAATCGCGACGCGACCCGCAAGAATAGCCACCATTGAAAGGCCCAAAATGGTGATCATCAGCATTTCGGGAAGGCCGAAAGATAATACGATCGGCCGCGCAACCAAGATGAAAACGGTCAGAAATGACGCCCCGATCAACCCACCAAATAAGGATGACGCAAATGCAGCTGAAAGCGCGCGGGCTGCTTCACCCTTTTTAGCCATAGGAAACCCATCAAGCACTGTTGCCTGCGAGGCTGACGAACCCGGGATACCCATTAATACCGATGCAAATGTATCGGATGTGGGCACAACGGCGACCATGCCGATCATCAATGCAAGACCAAGAATTGGATCCATGCCGAACATGAAAGGCAGAAGCAGAGATAATCCAGCGATCCCACCTAATCCAGGGAACACGCCAATACATAAACCCATCACCACACCAAGGACGAGATATCCCAGTACGATGGGTTGAAGTATGAGCGCAAATGCGTCGCCAAGGGCTGGTAACGCCTGAGTAAAGACGTCCATTACGGCCTCCAGTGGATTATAAATTTTTGATATGAGGGCCCTGCCGCGATCAGCGACAGAGCCAAGATCAATGCTGTTAGTTCAGCTCAACGCCATAAGCGTCTTTCAGCCAATTGGTGACGAAAGCTCTCGCTGAATTCGGCACTGTTGTTGCCACACTCAGTGCTTGTGCAGCTTCCGCACCCACATACATTGGATATTTGCCAACACGTTTTGCTGAGATTTCAGCAAAATCAGGACGGGCTTTGACAGCAGCAAATGCTGTTACAAATGCATCGATAACTGCTTGATCTGTACCTGCTGGCAGGAACGCGATTTTCTGAGACGGGAAGCCTGCTACAAAGAATGCTTTCCATGCATCCCATGCTTCACCTGACGTTTCACAACCGTCTGTTGCTTCACACACTTCTTTAAATGTCGGCATATCAGGGAATGTTGGATCGCGAACAATATTGCCATCGCTATCTAATGAACCCCAAGACATCATCGGAACGGCAGTGCCTGCTTCAACCAAAGGTGCTGAACCACCAAGATATCCTGATGTTGTTTGGTAATCGATATTGGCTTCGCCACGCTCGAACATGAGACGACCATCACCGCGACCTTTAATGCCAAATACTGGTTCAACATTCATGCCAAGCATTTGCCAAGCCAAAAGTGGAACAAGATCAAGACGTGTTGCACCTTGTGAACCATAGATGAAGTTCATGTCTTTCAGACCATTGGCCGAACCATCAAATTTTGCGCCAGCTTCAGCGTTTAGATATGCAACGCCACCGGTTCCTGTTGCCATAACAGGGTTCCAGTCTTTGTACTCATATTTCACACGTGGATCACCCAAAAGATAGGGGAATTGTGTTGAGCCTGATGAGCCGAACATAACCGATCCATCACCATCTTTTTGCTGCTGGAACCAGTTTGCGCCTTTGGTTGAACCAGCGCCCGGCATAAATTTAACAACTACAGTTGGTGCACCTGGCAACGCTTCAGATAAAAGCGGCGCAAAGAAGTTTGCCCATTTAGCTGAGCCACCAGTTTCTGAAAATGGAATGGTCCATTCGATTGTTTTGCCTGACATATCCATCGCGTTTGCTGATGTTGCCATAGACAAAGCCATTGCTGCTGCGGATGCAGTCAAAGCAATTTTAGTTAGAGTTTTCATATATTCCTCCCAAGAATTAATCTCTACGGCTTCGCAGTGAAGCGATGGACCGCAGGCAACGTGTATTTCTCCCAAATACTATGTTGACAAACATAGGAGTAAATGGCGAACCTTTCATTCAGCTTTCACAATGAAATTTTTTTGAACTGGGAAAGTATTAATAAATTGGCACTGGATCAACCATGAGAATAGCAGTTGTAGAGGATAATAGGCCTTTGTCGGATGGGATTGCACGTGCTTTTCGCGACGACGGCCATGGGGTGGATGAGCTACATGACGGGATATCTGCAAACCAGTTTCTCAGCCAAGAAACCGTTGATCTAATCATATTAGATATCAATCTACCGGGCAAATCGGGCCTTGAAGTTTTAAGTTCATTAAGGCGTCGCGATATTCAAACGCCTATTCTCATGCTAACCGCGAAAGATACAATCGACGACAAAATTGGCGGATTGGATTTAGGTGCTGATGATTATATGACCAAGCCATTTGATCTAGCAGAACTAAAAGCAAGAGCACGCGCGCTGCTTAGACGATCAGAAAAAGACATCGCCAAGGTTCTAACTTTTGGCGAAATTGAATTTGATGTGACCGCGCGCGAAATCCGCATTCATGGAGAACAATTAGATTTGCCGCGGCGCGAATTTGCGCTTGCCGAGATTTTGCTTAATCGGCGCGGGCATGTGATTTCCAAACAACAGATCATCACGCATTTATATGGTGCTGGGGCTGATGTCGAAGACAGCACTGTTGAACTTTATGTGCACAGGCTGCGAAAGAAGTTTGGTGATTATGGTTCTTGTATCAAAACCGTTCGCGGACTTGGATATTGCTTTAGGGAAACATCATGACATCCATACGTAGGCGATTATTATTATGGTTGATCATTCCGCTCACAGCGGTAGCGATTATTGTGTCGATAGAAACGTTCGTTTCTGCGCAAAAGATTTCAAATGATCTACATGATAAAACGCTGCTCGCCGCTATGCTGACAATTTCAGAAAATGTTGTGGCATCCAACGGAACGCTACTTGCAGAGCAAACGCTTAAAGTGCTGACTGAAAATTTGGGCGATGAGTTTTTCTACCACGTATTGGGTCCTAATGGCGCCTTTGTGACCGGCTATAGCGGATATCCTAGATTACCCGATGACATCCAGCTCGAAGATGGCGTTCCTATATTTTATGATGGAATTTATCAAGGAAATACGGTTCGTGTGACGACAATGCGTCAGCTATTATCTGGACGCGATTTAAATGGCTGGACAACGATCACCACCTGGCAGGAAACAACACAGCGCGCTGATCTAACGTTAAGCCTATTTGGCCGTTCACTTATCCGTCTGGCAGCGCTGGTGATTGCCGCTGGGGTGATTGTTTGGTTTGCGGTTTCCCAAGGTCTTCAACCACTAAGACGACTTCAGCAAGCAATTGATAGCCGAACGCCGCTCGATTTAACTCCGATTAAACGCCAAATGCCGATTGAGTTAAAAGGTATTGTTGCATCCATGAACGACTTGTTTGCGCGCGTGGCGCGCTCAAAAGCGAACCGGGAGCGTTTTATCGGTGATGCTGCTCACCAGCTTCGTAATCCAATTGCTGCGTTAAAAGTGCAAGCGGAAGTCGCGCTTCAGGCAAAAGATGGAAAAGCTAGAAATCAAAGTCTGAAGCAAGTTGTGAGCGTAAGTGATCAAACCAGTGAACTTGTGAGCCAGATGCTGACCAATGCGCGCGCAAACGCGATTGAAAAGGATGCCGGCGAGACGTTTGACTTATCTGAGCTAACGCTTGATGCGGCGCGTTCAGTTGCACCAAAAGCAATTGAAAAAGATCAGGAGTTTTCAACCGATGTTGAGGAGGGGATTTGGCTAAAAGGCGATAAAGTTCTCATCCGCGAGGCGATAGTGAACTTGATGGATAACGCGGTAAAATATTCTCCTCGCCAAGCAAAAGTTTCGATCTCGCTGGTCTTAAAGGGAGATGAGATTTCCATCGAAATTAGCGATGATGGATCACCGATTTCAGATGAAGCATTTTTCCAATATTGCCAACCGTTTTACACAGATGACAGCGCACATTCTGGATCGGGTTTAGGTTTGGCAATTGCCAAAGATGTCAGTGCAAATCACGGCGGTTATCTCGTCAATCGAACTGATGGAGATGGCAGGGGTAAAACCATCTCAATCATATTGCCGAAACCCAAATAAGCGCATTACTTACTTCTGGAAACGATCTGCAAGCTTTGACGGGAGGCCCAAAGTTTCAAGGTCTTTTGAAGAAAATTTTCTGTTACGCTCAAATGCATTTGTCATATTTTGAGCGGCTCTGATTTGATTAAAGAAGTTTAACTGCCTCATTTTTACTTTCCTTCTATACACCAAATACATAGCATTATTTGCATGTGAGTAGGTGTGCGATTTTGATATATCAGGCATGCTTTGGTTAGATGGACTTTGCAGCCCCATAGCCAGCGCGACGACCAAATACAGCGCCCGATGTTAAGCCTGATCCACCTGGATAACCGTTGAAAAACACGCCACCAACCAGCTCACCGCAGGCATATAAACCATCGATGATTTCATCCTTTTTGGTTAGCACATTGCCATTTTCATTTACCTTCAAGCCGCCATAGGTGAACGTAATACCGCAAGTTACTGGATAGGCTTTATAGGGTGGCTTATCAAAAGTCTGAGCCCAATTTGATTTCGCGAGTTTAAGGCCAAGTGTGCCTTTGCCATCTTTTATCGTTGGATCAAAAGAGGTGTTTGGATCAACGGCGTTATTAAACTCATCAATTGTTGCACGAGCAGCGTTTTTATCTTCGATGCCATCAAGTTTATCGACCAGTTCATCCAGCGTATCCGCCTCAACGAAATGCGCATCATGAAAAGTATATTCGCCGTATAACAAGTCATCGACTTTTGCGTCGAAGATTTGCCAAGCAAAATGCCCCGGTTGTTCGATGATGGCTCGGCCAAATTGGGCATAGGTGTAATTGCGAAAATCTATCCCTTCATCAACAAACCGCTCACCATTGGCGTTCAGCATAATGCCGAGGAAATAGCAGATCTTGCGATAGTTTTTTCGTTCAAAATGCGGGATGTCCAGATTTCCATAGTTCTTCATATGTAAATCCATCGGGGTTGCGTGGCAGCCCTTAAAAAACCCATATTCTGTTGCGCCCAATTCCAGCGCCATTTTAAGGCCTTGCCCGGTATTGTGTGGGGTGCCGCGAACCTTTGCCTTATCCCAGTCTGAACCTATATATTTCTTGCGGAGTTCTGAACTTGCTTCAAAGCCGCCTGAGCCGAGAATAACTGCACCGGCATATAACTCATCTTGAAAACCATTTTCATCTTCCACTTTGATGCCAGTTACTGTGTTGTTTTGTGTGATGAGTTCGACACCCGAACAATTATATCGGATGCGACCACCTTTGTTTTTAAACACTTCAAGCTCAGCATCGACAAGACCAACCCCTTCGCCATCTGCTGCGAGTGTTAACCCGCCCCAGAAGACAAAGCGCCCGTCTTTTTCAAATGATTGACGCTCATAAATGGGTTCAAACTTAATGCCATTTTCTGCAAGCCAAAGCATGGTTTCATATGAGCGATCAATTAAGATATTTTGCTCACCTGATAATGCACGACCATCATTAAACCCAAGCAGGTCGCTTCGAAATTTATCCGCGGTATAAGAGCCAAAATCAGTATTTGGCAGACGCGTATCTTCAGGAGATTTCAATAACGGCATGAGATCTTCATTAGAATTATAGACAAAGCGCATCGCGCCCGCGGTATATTTTGAATTTCCGCCCGCAAGCTCCTCATTCGCTTTTTCGATGATTAATACATCCGCGCCTTTTTCTATGGCTGCAATCCCAGCGCAAAGAGCCGCATTTCCTGAACCCACGATGATGATATCTGCGATTGTGTTGGGGTTCTTATTCATTTTTGTATACCTCAGGATTGATCATATTAATCGGAGCACCTTCGGCAAAAGCAACAATCTGATCATAAATATCGCTGAACTGCAGCTCATATTCATCTTCGGTTACAAAACCAATATGCGGGGTTGCGATCACATTTGGATGTGAGGCCAACGCATCATCTTTCCAAGTGATTGGTTCTTTATCGAACACATCAATTGCAGCTGACCCAGGATGGCCATTATTAAGAGCTTCAAGAAGCGCGTTAGACTCGATTAACCCGGCACGCGAAGTATTTATAAAAACTGCGTCATCGCGCATATTTGCAAAATCATTGGATGTTATGATGCCTTTGGTCTCTGGCTTCATGCGCACATGAACGGAAATTATGTCTGCTCTTGCAAAAAAATCTTCCCGCGATGAAGCGATGTTTTTCCCATCGTCTTTCAGGCGTTGCTGACCGCTTTGTGATCCCCACCACATGACGTTCATGCCAAAAGCTTGCGCGATATGTTCAACCCCTTTAGCAATCCGCCCATAGCCATAAAGCCCGAGCGTTCGACCTTGAAGCGTGCGGCCCACACCCATTTGCCATTCTCCGCTTTTAAGAGAGACAACCTGTTGAGGTATCTGGCGATAGCTCGCAAGAATGAGTGCCCATACATGTTCAACGGTTGCAAATGAAGGCGTCCCCGCATGCATATTTGAGCATAAGAGCACGTTGTTTTTTGTACACGCATCCACATCAACATGAGGATAAACACTACGCTGGCTAATTAATTTTAAGTTCGGCAACTTGTCTAATAATTGCGCTGTAATCTGAGTACGTTCACGAAAAAGAACAAGCGCATCAAAGTCTGAGAGACGTTCGGCCAGAACATCGATATCTTCAACATGATCATTAAAAACAGTCACATGATGATCGCTTAATTTTTCAAATGACGGTAGCTTTTTAAGCGTATCAAACCAATCGTCCAGAATTGCTATTTTCATTATGTCCTAATGACCTTTTTGAATAAGTTCGGTTGTTTCAGCATCAAGAACGGCAAGAGCTGATGCAATTTTCTGACGTTGCCCCAAAAGGTAGTTGAACTGGCAGTCACAAACAGCGATAGGCGTTGGATAGGAACTAATTTCCTTTGCCAAGATCTTTCGCGCCACATTCAGCTCCTTTTGATAGGATTATATTGCAGATCATAGACAAGTTTTATCATTATAGATATTATATGAAATACGTAAAAATCATATATTTTGGATATGCTTTATGGAACTTCGTCATCTAAGATATTTCAAAACCGTCGCTGAGGAAGGGCATATCACCCGGGCTGCGGAGAAGCTTGATATGCAACAACCGCCGCTGAGCTTACAGATAAAAGCGCTCGAGCAAGAGCTTGGTGTGCAGCTTTTTAAAAGGTTGCCTCGCGGTGTTGAACTTACGGAAAGTGGTAAGTCTTTCTACTCAGATACGAAACGGCTGCTTGATGATTTAGATCGCGCAATCTCTAAGTCACAACGCATTGAGAGAGGCGAGCAGGGTTCGATTACAATTGGGTTTACCAGCTCAGTGATCTTTCATCCTGCGACAAAATTATCGATCCAAAACTTTCGCGAGGAGAATAGCGAGATCGAACTAAATCTTACAGAAGACGGCTCCGCCGAACTTGTGCGCGATGTTGCTGAACAAAAACTCGATGCTGCATTTATTAGAACCAACATTTCTCATATTGATAATATCAAAACCTATAAATTAGCAGACGAGGAAATCGTGTTGGCGTTGCCAGTTGGCCATCCCCTTTTAGCATATGATGTGATCTCAGCTGCACAAATGAGCGAGCATCCATTAATCCTTTATCGACGTTCGGCAGGCCCTGGGATCTATGACAGTGTCATCTCTGCACTTAATAAAAGCGATTCATCGTCAAATATCATCCAAGAAGCACCACGTGTGGGTGCGGCATTAAATTTAGTGGCAACAGGCATGGGTATCAGCTTTGTCCCCGCCTCACTAAGCGCAGCACATTCTGAAGATATTCGATATCGACCAATTGATATTGATCCACCATTAACCGCATCCATTTTACTTGCATGTCGAAAAAATGAACGATCCATAGCGGTTAGCTCTTTTATTGCGAATGCGAGAAAAACGTTTCAATAAGTTCGAGCTTAACTGATTGTGGACGAAAATGGGGGTATCTTCGACATCATTCACCCACTCAATCGAAATAGTTCAAAACTAATTTCCCATTCCCCATAAATAACAATGCTGCTGGCAAGCATATTTTTATTTGGGAGAAACCCAATGCGATATGAAAAATACAGAATGAATAAAATAACACACCACTATTCCCCAAATCCAACCAGTGATTTCAGATGCTAAATCTAATCACAGTTATATAACATTGTCGGATATTACCTATCACGTTTTTCGCAATTTTTGGGTTAGTCAAAGATCAGTAACAATTTTCGGCACGTTTTTTAAGTAGAACACCAAGTTATCTATCCTACATGAAGGCTCGAAAGCGCGCACCAAATCAGCCAGTTCTATTTTACCTTAGCAGGGATGCAAAACTTTAACGCAATAGTATTGCATTGAACAAGCATTTTACCATGCCCTATGCTGAATCATTAAATCAAGCGAATAAGCAGTTCGAGAGCTTGGTTAGAACTACGGAAGAACAATTGGTTACGGATGATTAAGGTTTTCCGCTTTTATAGGCAAAGCAGACATCACGTAATGATTGGAATACTTCTGTGACTGGCCCTAAGCGGAAACTTTTAAATCCCAACTGAAATATAATCGAATTGTCTAGATACCCGTTATACTAGTTAATCAATTTCAAATTTGCGCCATAAGACAGTAAGCCAAGCGGCAAAGGCCATGGCTGAAATTGAAGCAATGCCTACGATTAACATGCTTGCGACGAGGTCTGATATTTGCGGTAAATTTCCTGCAAATAAATATCCGATCATGGCATATGCCAATGTCCATATTATTGATGCTGGTAATGCAACCGTAGTAAACTTAATCCAATTCATCCTCACCGCACCGCTCACATATGCAATATAGGGTCCCGTTGGGCTAACAATTGTTCGGCTTAGCAAAATTGCTAGCCATCCATGTTTTTCCAACATAGCTTCACTGCGAACAATTGTTGGCATTATGCTTTGAATGTCTTTAAGCTTAATCAACAAGCTGGGACCAAGGAACCGAGCTATTAAGAACGCGGCCTGGTCACCTATTGTATAAGCTAACGCCACGGCGAAAATTACTTGCCAGAGCGTTAAATCGCCAGCGGCCGCCAATGCGCCGCTGGTTAAAACAACTACAGAAGATGGGAGCGGTATTCCAAAGCATGCCAGCATGACGACGAGGAATACGAGATACAAACCATATTGCGGAATGAGATTTAAAACGACATCAGTCAACTTGGCTCTCCCGATAGGTTTCGGCTGCAGCTCTTATGTTTTCGGTTAGCTCTTGTAGATTGGAATTTTGTTCTGCGGCGATATCTTCAAGACGCAACCCTTTGCCAATTGCACTTTCATCTAACCCCAAGGCATCAAGAACCAATGGCATTGGAATATCATAAGATAGCGTCACATAACGGGGGGTCATCCACCCTTGTAAATCTGAATCTTTATGTCGTGGATCATTGAAATAGATAGCATCTGCCATGAAGGTGAAACCAAAATACAATGCCAAACCTGCTGAGATAAAAAATCCTGACAATGGCAACCAGTTTTTGGTTGCAAATTTCTTGAGCTTTTCCTTTTCCATTTTTGTATGCTTATCCCGATTTTGTATCCAACCCCGCTCATAATTTAAACCGGGCCGGTAATTTTAACGATCCAATTGCCATGCAATGAGTTGCACCCTGTTCATAGGTGGCTGAAACTAATTCGATGTGGCCAACAAGGCTTCTCTTTTTTAATGAGTTCATCTTTAATTGCGTTCAAATTCGCTGATCCACCGTCGGCGAGCAGGTTTGTTTGTTCCAGCGGATCGCTTGCCAAATTGTAAAGTTCAGCTGGTTTGTTTTCAGGGCTTATGATTTTAAAATCTCCTTTGCGCATGGACCATCCATAGATGCCGCCGCCTTTTGTCTCGCGCTGTGTAAAATGCTCGATATACACATAATCGCGCTGACCTTCACCACCATATAAAACCGAACTGAAATCGACGGAATCAGGTGCCTCTGTGCTGGTTTTTGCCAGGCTTGCTATTGTTGCATTTAGGTCTGTTGTATTGACGAATGCATCACTTCTACCCTGTCTGATCCCAGGACCTGTTACCACCATTGGAACTCGTGTGCCACTGTCATAAATGGTTCCTTTGGCTTTGTGGTCTCCATATAAGTCGCCAATAATCTGATTTGGAGTTCCATTATCACCAATGAAAATAACGATTGTGTTGTCTCGCTCATCTTCATCTATAGAGGCCCACAAGCGACCAATTTCAGTATCTAATGCCTCTAGCATCGCGTTGTAGTATGGAAGCGGGTTATTCGCAACGGCGTCTTCACTATCGGTAAGATCATCAAAGCTATGCAGATCAACTGGTGGCAGATGGAAAGGTGAATGTGGTGCATTAAAAGCAAGCCATAAGAACCAAGGTTTATCCTGCTCACCAATCCAATTAATTGCACGATCTGTTAGAACAGTTGTTGAATAACCCTCAATCTGAACCACATTTCCATCTTCAATCGCAGGCCAGTTGAAATAATCAGGAATTCCGCCGCTATAAAGGCCGAAATAATCAGACACACCCATTTGTGCAGGTGCGTCATAACCCGACTGACGCCCCGTAATATGCCACTTCCCGATCACGTTTGACGAATAATTTACCTTATTAAGCGCATCAAACAGAGTTGGCGTATCGACCGACAACTCGTCGCTTCCATCGGGTGCAACTGGCGCCCCAACACCAGTTCTATAACCATATTGGCCACTCATAATTGTCGCTCTTGTGGGAGAGCATGTGGGTGCAGCATAGGCATTTTCAAACACCATTCCCATCTCGCACATTTTCTCAAGATTAGGCATTGGTGCCTGTTGATTCCCAATTTCATAACACTTGGATGCATCAAGTCCCATATCATCTGCAATCAAAAGCAAAACATTCGGGTTTTCAGAAGCCTGTGCGGGCAACCATGTAAATGCAGACGTTAACGCTATAGCATAAAGATAGTTTTTCATCGTAGTTCCTTTTTTGCTCGGTGTTTTTGAGGCAAACATAGTCAGAGTTATACAACTTCAACCACTTGCATCATGCCTAAATCTTCATGCCTTAAAACATGACAGTGAATGACAAACTTGCCTTTAAAAGTTTCAAATCTGGTTTTATAAGTCACAGATCCCGGAGCGTTCCCGCTTCCAGTTGGCAGGCCTATCGTATCTTGCCAACGCTTACGCGGATCACCATCGGGCAATTCCTCGCCATTTATATGCGTGATGAAAAATGGGTTCACATGAATATGGAACACATGCAAAATGGCAGACTGATTGGTGATGTGCCATTCTTCTTCTGTTCCAAGTTTCATTGTCTGTTTAATCTCGCCATCATAAACGCCATTATCAATGAAATTTCTTCCCGCAAAATTGATTTGTCGTTTACTCAGTTGGTCACTGCCAAATGGCGTAAGCCCACATCCCGGCAAGGCATCATCTTCTGACCATAAATTCTCTACTGGGTCGCCTGAAACTGTGATGCTAAGATCAAACATCCGTGCCAGAGTTGCACCATTTGTAATATCTGAAAACCTATTGAAGATGGATTGTGCAAAAGTTTTATCAGCTGGCTCGATAGGCGCTCTTACGATTAGGTCCATCCGATTGCCAGAGGCTAACGCTGCATGATTGAGCCAAGGTTCGTTTAAGTTGTCCAAATCAATAGGGACACGCTTATTCAAGGTGAAGCCATCAAAAGCGATTTGATACATTTCTAAATCAGGCTGATCTGTTCGCAAAAACCCAAATTGAGTCGTGTTCCCCATTGCATTGATTATGCGCCAGCGTTGGACTTCACCAGGACGCATATTGATCACCGGATCGACTTCGCCACCCCCATTTGGATCAGCCAGCACAATCCCCTGGTTCATGAGCATGAGAATTTTTTCGTCAGCTTTCGCAATGTATTCTGGCATGCTGCCGGGCTTATCGGCAACAATTATAGGACCCGACAATCCAGCGCCAACTTGCTGTGCTGTGGAGCCATGTTTATGAGCATGATACCAATATGTTCCGGAGGGATGGTCATCACCAAGCTCAAACCTATACTTCGTATTTTTCCATCTAAACGTAGAGGCAACACTTTCACCACAGACGTCTGAACAAGAAACGAGTTGATTTTCCGGAACCACACTTACAAAAACATTATCTGCATCATACTCACCTGATGTGTCTTTATTTGGCGACACATGAAGCCCATGCGTATGCAGATTTGTGGTGTTTACGCCATGAAAATTATTCGGATTTTGGGTGCAATCATCATGAAGTGCTGGCAAGCTGTTGGTAAAATCTACATCGATCACCTCACCAGGATTAACGGCGATGGTCGGCCCAGGGGTTAAGCCGTTATATGCCGGCCTTCCGTTTACAGATTGAACATCGAGTTTTAGCTTGTGAATTTTGATTTCTTCGGTAGCCTCTTCCGCAGCGAAAGATGGTAAGGTATTTAACGCTGTCGTGCTTGCGAGTGTTGCAATTAGCTTTAGGGCTGATCGACGCGTTATCTTTTTTTAGAAGATGCTTTAATTTTCTGACTAATCAATTTTGCTTCTCCATTGGATGTGTGTCTTGGGTAAATCAGCACAATTACCAATGATTAAATCTCGCGACATGAATGGACCCGCACTTCGGCTTTGACTTCCAACAGCCATGCATTTTTCAACATTTGAATTGAGAGTGATTTGGAGTGTATCAGCATGATAAATAAATTTTTGAGCTTCAGAACCTACATCACAGTCTGAAAGACCAAACGGTATTTTTTCATTGCTCTCGTCGATCAACGCGACACATTTTTCAGGGTATTCAACTGATTGAATTTGCGATGTATCACTTAAGAATTTGAATTGCACATCACCACCTTGCGGCTTGCAAGAATGTGCATGGAGCTGGTCATTGTAACCACGACCTACTGTATCGATACACCAACCTAAACTTTGGTTCTCATCCAGATTATCATCAAGATAAATCACAGGGCTTGGTGTTTTAAGATCTGGCTCAGACGCAAATGCATTTGTCCCAAAAGGGGCGAAACTTAAAACCAATAAGGCAAGGTATTTCATCATGAATAATCCTTTTTTATGAACAGGAAATCAAAATTCTACGAAGAATTTGATGACATTCTTCAAAGTGAATTGCGAGCAAAGGTTTGTCGCTGAATGTCGTGAATTCGCAAACTGATACAATTTGCGACAAATTAATCTGCCAAGTTCCATTGTTTGGGTTTATGAATAAGAAAACGGATAATTAGACAAATTGAGAACGAAGTAATGCAGAAGATGCAACATATTCTGATTGTTGACGATGCACGCGACATTCGAGAACCATTGGCTCAATATCTAAAGAAAAATGGCTTTCGAACGACGCTAGCTGCAAATGCTTTAGAAGCCAGGAGCCATTTGAATGATATCAGGTTTGATTTAATTGTTCTTGATATCATGATGCCTGGTGAAGATGGGTTGAAGCTCTGCAGTTGGATTGCTGCTAATGGAGGCCCACCCATTATATTACTTACCGCGATGGTGGACGATGCTAGCAAAGTTGTTGGTTTGGAAATTGGTGCTGATGATTATCTTACAAAGCCATTCAACCCGCGCGAACTATTAGCACGTATTAAAGTTATCTTGCGTCGCTTGCCGAAGACGGATGAAATTATTGCACCAACATACTGCAAATTCTCAGATATGATGCATGATCCGCTTCACCATAAAATTATCAAACAAGATGGGACTGAACTCCACCTGACCACAGGCGAAAGCCGGTTGCTTTCTGTGTTTTTAAATAATCCACGTACAGTTTTAGAAAGGGCAAGATTGCTTGAAATTGTTAGTGGTCGAGAAGCAAAGGCATATGATCGAGCAATTGATAATACCATTAGCCGACTGCGGAAAAAGATCGAGGCCGATCCAAAATCGCCAGAGTATATTGTAACGCAATGGGGTGGTGGATATATGTTTGTCTGTGATGTTGAGGTTGTTTGAATGAAGATGCTTGATCGCTTTATTCAACCAGGCTTAGCCCGCACATTTATTCTGCTGTTATTGGTCACTGTATCTGCATCAATGATCATTTCACTGTTGTTCATCTATTTAGAGCGCGATCGTTTGGATTTAGGTGTATTAGCCGAGCGCGATAATCAGCGCATATCAACAATTATCACAACAATGGAAGACATGGACGATACGGCCAGAAATGCCATCATAAAAGGTGTGACAACACGGCTGTTTCAACTTGCTTTATCTGATGCTCCGGTGGTCGCTCAACCGCCACTTTCACGAAATTCAGAACGTCTTGTCAATCAACTGACAGCCTTTTTGCCAAACCATGAAATTTTAGCGGATCAAGCTTCGCCGGATGGGATGGAAAAACGCAGCCGTCGAATGCGCTTATTCTCAATCAAGCTCAATTCAGATGGTAAATGGGTCAATGTCGCTTCTAGAATTAAAAGGTCTCAGGCAGCAGACGATGAGACCCTTATAGTACTCATGGCTCTCTCGTTGATTGGTATAATGTTTGTTGGGCTTTATTTTATAGCACAATTAGTCCGTCCATTGTCCAAAATAGCAGCAGCTACACGGTCGGCAGGTAGCGGCAATCGAGCCATACGATTGTCTGAAGAGGGACCGATTGAACTTAAAAACATAGCGGTCGCATTTAATGAAATGCAGGATCGGATTTCAAAATTTGATGCCGAACGCAATCGCACTCTTGCAGCCGTCGGACATGATTTACGCACCCCAATAACTTCGTTACGTATAAGAGCAGAAATGATGGATGAGGATGAAGCAAAGGACTTCATTCGTATACTTGATGAAATGACCGTCATGGCTGAGAGTTTGATCACTTATTCTAAGGGTACTTTTGATCATGAGGTATCTGAAACCGTTGATTTGGTTTCAATTGTTAAAGAATTATGTACGGAGCGAAATGTCTCCTTTGAAAGCCCTGACAGTATCAAAGTCGTTGGGCAGCCATATGCTTTGCGCCGGGCATTTGGAAATCTATTGGAGAATGCCATTCGCTACGCCAACAAAGCATCTGTTGATTTCTTCAAAGAAAAAGACGCTGTTGAAATTCACATAACTGATGATGGCCCCGGTATACCTGAGGACAAACTGGAAACGATTTTTGAACCCTTTGTCCGTGTAGAAGAAAGTCGCGATCAAAATACAGGCGGTTATGGCTTGGGCTTATCGATTGTAAAAACGATAATTACCGCTCATGGCGGAACCATAGAGCTTAAAAACCGGAGACCAATTGGCTTGCAAGTGGTTGTAAGGTTGCCTCATGAAAAGTGATTGAGTGCGGAATTCTCCTTCTGGCACAAGATTGAAATATTCCAAGCGATCTTTATGTTCCGAATTTGAATGTTGACCAGACATCACTTATGGGTCTGACTAGACAAAGACTGGCTCCAAGCAGATATTAATTACTTGGTTGAATTGGTAATTTTGTACTCAATTTGCAAAAGTTAGTCGAATGTTGCTATTGTCCCACAGATACATCGACAAAGCTTTTGATAAGTCTAAGCTTATATTTGTCTTCCGGAACAACGACAAACGTCTCATAGGTCTTACTCATTTCCATAATCGGTACCGAGACTAATGTGTGCTCTTGTGTTGTACTATTATCAAGAAATATCCCGACACCAACACCATGAAGGATGGCTTCCTTCATCACCGGAAATGTTGTCGTTTTTATCGTTCGTCTTATTGAAACATTATGCTTATTCAGTGCTAGTGAAACTTCTCTCTCCGTCAATGAACCTTTTTCTGGTAGCAACAGTGCTTCATTCCATAAATCGGCCAGCGAAACATTTTTTCGTTTTTCAAGATGGTGTCCTTTAGGGACATAAAGAACATATTTAACGGTCGCGACTTTATGGTAGATCCAATCATTTGAACGCGGCGGCTCTGTGATAAAAGCAATGTCTGCTTTTCTTTGGCGCAATAAAGATGTTGCGGTCGTCCAATCATACAAAGTGAAATCAATATTCACATCGGGATAAGACTGATTAAACAGTGCTATGTGCCGCAACGCGGGTAATGGGGCATTTGCAATAACTGAAATATGCCCATGTTCCATTTGCGAATAACGAGATATCTTTTCATCGATTAATCGATCAAGCGTGACGAACCGATCAGCCAAATCATAGAACTCGGCCCCGGTTGTCGTGAGCGAAAATCCATCGCGATCTCGGATGAGCAATTTGGCTCCCAATGTCTGTTCCAACTTAGATAAATGCTGACTGATAGCTGATTGAGATACATTGAGCTTTTCTGCAGCTGCGGAAAAACTTCCCTCTCGCGCAACATGCGCAAATGCGGTTATTTGATATGGGTTCGTTCGCATGAAAGCCTCTTAATACTCTGAGACTCTAACCGCTATTAGTGACACTAATATAACGTCATATATTTGTTGATTGAACTAAGTAGGTTCTCCCCATCAGTCGATGGGAGCAATCATGTCAAACATTCGCCTCAACAATATTGCCAAAAGATTTGGCCAAACCGAAGTCCTCAAGGGCGTCGATCTCGACATCGAAGATAAAGAGTTTGTCACGCTTGTTGGACCATCTGGTTGCGGTAAATCCACCCTATTAAGAATTCTTGCTGGTCTTGAACAACCCGATGAAGGGCTAGTACTGATCGATGGGAAAAATGTGACAACCACACGAGCTGCCGATCGCAACCTTTCCATGGTGTTTCAATCCTATGCGTTATACCCGCATTTAACCATCTGCCAAAATATGATGACACCGCTTAAACTGCGCGACTTGAGCACATCTCAGCGCCTGCCATTTATCGGTCCTTTTTTCGCACGCAAGGAATATAAAGAACTACTCAGCCAAGTTGATCGCACCGCCAAAGTTCTAAAAATAACAGAATTGTTGGATCGCAAGCCCGGTCAATTGTCTGGGGGCCAGCGACAGCGTGCTGCCTTGGGGCGCGCCATGGTGAGAAACCCGCTGGCTTTTTTGATGGACGAGCCTTTATCAAATCTTGATGCCGCCTTGCGCGTTCACATGCGTGCAGAACTTACCCAGCTTCACCAACGCTTGGGCGCAACCTTTGTCTATGTCACCCACGATCAGGCCGAAGCACTTACAATGTCTGATCGAATGGCTGTCATGATGCACGGGAAAATTTTGCAATATGGTTCGCCTGAAGACATTTATCAGAACCCGGCTACGGCTGAGGTTGCCAAATTTATCGGTTCGCCAGCGATTAATATTTTATCTGCAACGGTGAATGATTATGCGCAACTCTGTATCGATAATCTGATCCTTGATCTTTTCGCGCCCACACAAGAGCCAAAAATTAGCATTGGTGCAAGACCAGAACACTTAACCTTCGGTGACAAAACGCCATCATCCATATCAGGCTTTGTGCACCACATCGAAAACTTAGGTGCAGATCTCTTTTATCATGTAAAAATCAAAGACGAAGAACGCCCAGTGGTCATCAGATCAGCAGTTGGAAATGGCAAAAGACATCAAATAGATGATTTGGTGCATTTCGAACTTGATCTCAATTCCACACTCGCATTTGCATCAGATGGAACACGTTTACAAACGCATCGCAGACTGATGGATGAGATCGCATCATGACACCCTCTCGTGCTCATATTTGGTTTGTCAGTCCAGCCTTATTGCTGATGTTTTTGATTTTGCTGCTGCCAATTCTTGTCGCTTTTGGCATCAGCTTTACCAGCTTCTCGCTAGGCAATAGTGGTGCAGAAATTGTTGGATTTAAAAACTATGAGCAGATTTTCACTCGATCAACTTATGAAAAAATGTTCGGTGCAACATTTAGATATGTCCTAACCGTCGTCCCCTTAACAGTTGGCCTAGGACTTGGCGCAGCTTTATTGATCCATTCTCTAACGCGTTTTGGGGATCTTTATAAAACCATCTACTTTCTTCCTGTCATGTCCGCACTTATTGCGATGGCTATCGTGTGGGAATTTGCGTTTCATCCAACGATTGGCATCATAAATTCAACCCTTGAACGGGGTTGCGGCACATTTTTAGAAAACTGGGGCTGGTACGCTCAAGGTTGCGAAAAGACATTCCCTCTTTGGCTGACCAACAGAGATTACGCGATTTGGACCGTGTCATTTATTGGCGTGTGGCAGGGTTTTGGATTTAACATGGTGCTCTATCTCGCCGGCTTAACTGGCATCCCAAGAGAGCTTTATGCCGCTGCTGAAATGGACGGTGCCAAATCCGGCTGGGAACGATTTAAGCTGATTACCTGGCCAATGCTCGGACCAACAACTGTGTTTGTTGTCACCATCAGTTTCATCCGCAGTTTTCAAGTCTTTGATATGGTGGAAGCCTTCTACCCTCAAGGTGGTGGTCCTTCAAAATCCGTCTATGTAATGATGTTTGCGATCTATGAAAAAGGCATCCAACAAAATCTCATGGGCGTGGGTGCAGCAATCACAGTGGTCTTCCTTTTATTCGTTATGTTCCTAACAATTTTACAACGCTGGTTAGTTGAGCGGAGGACACATTATGTCTGATCATCAAAACACTTTTCGCTTTTCAACATCGGCAACAATCAAGCATGTTGTTTTGATATTGGGCGCGCTGATCGTACTCCTGCCCTTTTATGTCATGGTGTCGTATTCGCTAAAATCACCTGCGGAGATCATGCAAAACACCGGTGGATTTTTCGGTACACAAATCCCTTTTCGAGACGATTATTGCGTCAAGCTTGGCAACGCTGTTGCCGATTGTATGGTCACACCTTGGATTTATAATTACACGACAGCTTTTGAAAAGGCGCCACTTGTTCGATATCTGCTCAACGGTGTGATCGTCACAGCATCGATCTTTTTCATTCAGGTGATCATCGCGCTGCCATGCGCATATGCACTTGCTAAACTTAAATTCTGGGGCCGCGAGACGGTCTTTGCATTGGTTCTATTTTGTTTGCTTATTCCTGTGCATGCCATCGCGCTCCCGCTGTACATCATGCTCGCAAAACTTGGCCTAACCAACACCTATGCAGCACTCATTGTCCCTTGGACGATCTCAGTATTTGGCATTTTCCTCATGCGGCAGTTTTTTATGACAGTGCCCGATGATTTAATCGATGCGGCGCGTATGGATGGCATGGGCGAATATTCAATCATTTGGAATGTCATGTTGCCAACGGCAATTCCGGCACTCATGGCTTTTGCCATCTTCAGCGTTGTCGCGCATTGGAACGATTACTTTTGGCCGCGCATTGTCATTACAGGCAACAGGGAGCTTTTCACACCGCCTCTGGGTCTTCGCGAATTTAAAGGCGATGCGGATGGCGATAATTTTGGACCGATGATGGCGACCGCAGTCATCATTGTAACACCCCTTCTTGCAGCTTTTGCTCTTGCTCAGCGCAGATTTATTGAAGGGATCACACTTTCAGGAATGAAATAGGGCGCGCCTTAAAGCACGCCCTTCACCAAATCCCAAATGGGATCAACAAGGTTCGTACGATCGCTAAACCTATCGAACCTCTCGGCAACAGGAGATAATCTAATGAAAAAAACTCTTTCTGCAATAGCAGTTTCACTTTTTGCAAGTTCAGCTCTATTTGCAAGTTCTGCAATGGCTGACGAAAAAGTCACAATCGAATTTGCATATCCATATTCGCACCTTTTCGATGTGACGTATGAAAAAATCATGCCTGCATTTAATAAGGCTCATCCAAATATTGAAGTTAAATTCCGCGCAACATATGAAAGCTATGAAGACGCATCAAATGTTATTCTTCGCGAAGCTGTTGCAGATGAATTGCCAGATGTAACTATGCAAGGTCTAAACCGTCAGGCAATTCTTGTCGACAAAGGCATTGCAAAATCACTTGAGCCGTTCATCGCAAAAGAAGCTGATTTTACCAAAGATGGTTATCACAAAGCGATGCTAGATTTGGGTACATTTAACGAAGAAGTTTATGGTCTTCCTTTCTCCATTTCTTTGCCTGTTGGCTATTACAACATGGAAGTTATGGCCAAAGCTGGCATCACAGAGATTGATCAGCTTCCCAAGACTTGGGACGAGGTTATTTCAACGTGTGAAGCGCTGACAAAAGCTGGTGTTAAAAACCCAATGTTCTGGGGATGGAATATCACAGGCAACTGGTTCTTACAGGCCCTTATGTGGAGCCAAGACAAGCCAACTGTTATGGGCACAGATTTCCAGCTTGATGAGCCGGAAGGTCTAACAGCGCTTAATACAATGAAGTCTATTTTCCGCGGTTGTGAAATGCAAAACATCGAGTGGAAAGCAGCGCTTGCATCCTTCTCAGCTGGTGAAATTGGAATGATGTATTGGTCAACGTCAGCCGTTGGTGCTGTGGAACGTTCAATGGGTGATTTCACCTTGGTTACCAACGAATACCCTGGAATTGCGGCAGGTGGCCCACTTGGTCTTCCAGCTGGTGGTAATTCAGCTATGCTCACGTCAACATCAGATGATCCAAAAGTTCTCGATGCAGCTTGGAAATGGCTCAAATTCATCACATCAGGTGAAGGTGCTGCGGAAGTTGCGCGTACAACAGGCTACATGCCGCCAAACCAGGCAGCTAACGAAATTATCTTGAAAGATTTCTATGACCAGAACCCTGCAAAGGCGACGGCTGTTCGCCAATTACCGTTGCTTCGCGACTGGCAGGCTTACCCTGGCGATAACGGTCTTGCAGCAACACAAGTCATTTATGACGCTATCGAAGGCATTGTCACTGGTGAATATGATGACATGGAAGAGCTTCAAGTTGAGCTAAGCGAAGAAGTTCAGGACCTGCTTCCAGCCGGTTCTTAAATCTCACTTCATAATTTAGGGCGCTCCAGAGATGGGGTGCCTTTTTTGCAAACTATCTTCAATGGATTGAACATGAAACTTCTGCAATTTACAGACATTCATCTCACAACACCTGGCCAAACAATTGGTGGACGCGCACCAAATCTGAATTTCACCAAAGCACTTGCACATGCGATGGAACAACATTCAGATGCTGAAGCATTTTTTATAACAGGTGACTTATCTGATTGGGGGGATGCTGATGATTACAAGCGCCTTCGTGATGAAATCAATACATTACCAATGCCGGTACACTTATGCATCGGCAACCATGATGATCGTCCAACTTTTTTAAAGGAATTTCCTGATTTAGTTGGCGAAGGTGGCTTCGTACAATCCGTCATTTCCCTTTCAATTGGTCACGCAATTTTGCTTGATACATGGGGACCAGAAAGCCATGCAGGTCACTTTTGTCAAGAACGCGCGAACTGGCTTCAGACGCAATTGGAAGAACTCGACGGACCTGTTTGGCTCTTCATGCATCACAATCCGGTTCCCACAAACGTTAAACCAATGGATGAGATCATGCTGCTAAACTCTGATCTTTTTGGTGACACCATCAAGCCATTCAAAAACAAGATTTCTCATATATTTCATGGTCATTGTCATTTACCACTCTCCGGTACTTTCCATGGCATTCCGTTTTTCGCACCACGTGGTACCAACCATGCTGGATGGCCGGATTTTGCAGCGAAACGCCTGTTATCTGCAGCCGATTTAACAGAAGCCTATGCTGTGATCTTCGCGGATGAAAACAACACTATGATCCAAATGGTTGAATATGGTTATGAAGGCGAAATCAGAAATGAGGGCAGCCCTGAATATTCCCAATGGGATAAATTGACGATGATCAGGTAGGACCATGGTGGTGTCAGCTTTTGGCACATTCCTGAAGATGATGAAGAGTGCTGTAATGTCTGCTTTAGTTGCTTGGTTTGCCCAAACACTGCAAGAAATTAAATTCAATGGTGAATAGGCATTGCACCTTTAACGCGGTGCACGTTTTGCCAATATGCGCTGCAAAGTCCGGCGGTGCATATTGAGCCGACGCGCCGTTTCAGAAACGTTGCGGTCACACATTTCATAAACGCGTTGAATATGCTCCCAGCGTACGCGATCCGCTGACATTGGATTATCAGGAGGTCCAGCTTTTTCATCAGGTCCGCGTGTTAAGGCTGCAACAACGTCATCAGCATCTGCGGGTTTTGCAAGATAATCAACGGCACCAAGTTTCACAGCCGTTACCGCCGTTGCGATATTCCCATATCCGGTTAATACAACCATTTTTGTATCTTCGCGCTTTTTGCGAATAGCTTCTAAAACATCAAGGCCATTACCGTCACCCAAACGCATGTCCACAACTGCATATTTTGGTGGCGCAGCATTGGCTTTTGCCAATCCTTCTGCAACAGTTTCCGCGGTTTCAACTTCAAAACCACGACTTTCCATTGCTCGCGCTATACGGCGCAAGAACGGTCCATCGTCTTCAACGATGAGAAGGGATGGGTCAGGACCAAGTTCAGCATTCATAATCGTACTATCCGAGTTTATTATCGACTTAACAGATATAGGTGTTTTTTTGTTTTTTATCAGATACCAACATAATGCTTGGTAAAAAACGCGTCAAATTGACCCCTATGCGAGATCAGCCACGACTGAATCCAAAACCATCATACCCGATGGCGTGCATCTTATTCTGTTATTATTAATACGCTCAATCATACCATATTGGATCAGATTGTTCTCTCGATTGGAATCAAATTCTCGATTGCTAAGGGAAGACCAACGGCTAACATCAATGCCTTCGCGTAATCTTAGACCCATAAGCAACATCTCATCCGCCTGATCCTGAGACGTTAGTTGTTCAATATCTATGATGCCATGCTCGTGCTGTTCAACGTGTTCCAACCAGGTTTCTGGGTGCTTTTCTGTAACCGTTGCAAACTTCTTACCGCCCGTTGAAATGCGCCCATGCGCACCTGGCCCAACACCTACATAATCGCCGTAACGCCAATAATTTAAGTTATGCTGGCTTTCTGCGCCGGGTTGCGCATGGTTTGAAACCTCATATGCCGGCATACCATTTTCTATGCAAACCTTTTGCGTCACTTCATAAAGTTCAGCTTGTAGACTATCTTCCAGCATTGGAATTTTGCCAGCTTCATGCAGCTTAAAAAACGGCGTACCCTCTTCGATCGTGAGCTGATAGAGCGATAAATGATCAGCGGCTAAATCTATCGCTTCGCGCAATTCATCAGCCCAATCTTCGGGAGTTTGATGCGGGCGCGCATAGATAAGATCAAAAGACATCCGCGGGAAAATATCACGCGCCAGAGAAATGGCTTTCTTGGCTTCTGCGACGTTATGTAACCGACCCAAAAACTTCAGATCTTTATCATTGAGCGCTTGCACACCCATAGACACGCGATTAACCCCTGCCTGTCGATAGCCTTTAAATCTTGAAGCCTCCACACTTGATGGATTTGCTTCCATGGTGATTTCAATATGATCAGGCACGGTCCATGCGTCTTTGACCGCTTGTAATATCTCATCAACAGTTTCAGGGTCCATCAAAGATGGCGTGCCACCACCAATAAAAATAGATGTGACCTCTCGTGGTCCGGTTGTTTGGCGGTTATGTTCAATTTCGCGTTTAAACGCCTCAATAAAGCGTGGCTGGTCGACCTTTTGATGCCGAACATGTGAGTTAAAATCGCAATAAGGGCATTTGGCTGCACAAAATGGCCAATGCAGATAAATCCCAAATCCGGGTTCTGCGTTGATTGGGAAATTATAAATGGCAGCCGACAAACGCGTAGTCCTTAGACGTTGAGGCAGGTTTCAGCGAACAACTTAAATGCGCGTGCCCGATGTGATAATGCGTCCGCGTCACCTGGTTTCCAGCCGTGTTTTTCTTCTGCCGTCATCTCACCAAAGGTGACGTCATAGCCGATGGGTTTAAATACCGGATCATAACCAAACCCAGATGTTCCTCTAGGTGGCCAGATAAGATGGCCTTCCGCTTCTCCGCGGAAATATTCGCGGTGACCATCGGGCCATCTCATGCACAAAACGCTGACAAATCGCGCAGTGCGTTGCTCAGGTTCTCTTGCATTTGCCTCAGACAGCGCATCTTCAACTTTTTGCATGGCCATGCCAAAGTCGCGACTGCCATCTTCTTTTTCAGCCCAGTCCGCTGTGTAAACCCCGGGCGCACCGTCTAATGCATCCACAACAATACCTGAATCATCTGAAAGCGCGACTAGTCCTGTAGCCATGGAGGCGGCATCGGCTTTCGTTGCTGCATTTTCCTCAAAGGTCACCCCATTTTCTGGTGGCTCAGGCAAGCCAAGCTCGCCAGCAGAAACAACATCGATACCAAGTGGCCCGATTAAACCGCGGATCTCTTCAAGCTTTCCCGCATTATGGGTGGCGAGAACAATTTTATCGCCTTCGAATTTGCGCATGAATTTTTGCCTTTGTAACTGTGCTTTATTCTAGAGCTGCTTTTTGAAGTTCTACGAGCTCAGAAATGCTGTTTTTCGCAAGGCTCATAAGTTGTGCAAACTCTTCTTCAGAAAATGGATCAGCTTCCGCAGTTCCCTGGATTTCAACAATGCCTCCACGCCCCGTCATAACAAAGTTGGCATCTGTTTCCGCAGATGAATCTTCTAAATAATCAAGATCGCTGACCGGTTGGCCTGCAAAAATACCGCAAGAGATCGCAGCAACGTGATCTTTTAAAACGCGATCAACCTTTACCATGTTGCGATCTTCCATCCATTGCAGGCAGTCGCGCAACGCAAGCCATGCACCGGTAATTGACGCTGTACGCGTGCCACCATCTGCTTGGATAACATCGCAGTCGATTGAAATTTGGCGCTCACCAAGTGCTTCTAAATCCACAACCGCACGAAGCGAACGACCGATAAGACGTTGGATTTCCTGAGTACGGCCCGATTGTTTGCCAGAACTTGCTTCACGGCGCATGCGGCTGCCTGTTGAACGTGGCAACATGCCATATTCAGCTGTAACCCAGCCTTTACCGCCATTGCGCAGCCATGGTGGAACACGATCTTCAAGGCTTGCAGTCACCAACACATGCGTATCGCCAAATTTTACCAGGCAAGAGCCTTCCGCGTGTTTGGAAAAACCTCGCTCGAATGAGACCTCGCGCATTTGATCCGTTTTTCTGCCTGATGGTCTCATGAAACTCTCCAATTGATATGCTGATAATTGTGCTCAGCTGCGATTTTGATTTGTGCTTATCTAGCTTTTGTTTAACAAGGTTGCAAAGGAAAAGCTCCATGCGTGGCAAATTCCAAAGAATTTTCTGGAAGCTTGGTACAGCAATAGTTATATATTTATCAGCATAAGCGTTTTGCGCCAAAGGAGCGGGGAAACCCGAAAGTAAATTGACTGAGTTGGATGACCGTTCGCGTGAAGTTTTTAAAAGTATTGTCGAAACCTATCTTGGTTCCGGCGAGCCGCTAGGTTCACGCAGTTTATCGCGTTTGTTACCCATGACACTTTCACCGGCTTCTGTGCGTAATGTGATGAGTGACCTTGAAGAACTGGGTCTTATATATTCACCGCATGTAAGCGCAGGTCGTTTGCCCACCCAGAGTGGCCTGCGGTTCTTTGTAGATGCCTTCATGCAAGTTGGTGATCTGCAGCCCGAAGAACGCGAGCAGATTGAGCAACAAGTCCCACTTAGCAATGATCAGCCAGTTGAAGGTTTGCTAACGGAAGCAAGTAAAATGCTCTCTGGTTTATCAAGCGGTGCAGGGCTTGTTATCGCGGCTAAAAACGACAGTGCAATTAAACATATTGAATTTATTCGCCTTGAGCCGACAAAAGCTTTGGCTGTGATTGTGGGCAGTGGAGATCGTGTTGAAAATCGTGTGATTGAATTACCTGCGGGTACAACATCTTCACAACTCAACGAAGCGAGCAATTTTTTAAATGCACATCTAGCGGGCCGAACTTTTTCTGAAGTACGCGGTGAGCTTGAAAAATTAAGAAACTTAATTCGGCGAGAATTGGATACACTATCAAGCGATCTGGTGGAGCGTGGTTTAGCTGTTTGGGCAGACAACACATCTGATAAACGCCAGGGAAGTATTATCGTAAGAGGGCGATCCAATTTGTTAGAGAACGTCGCAGCAAATGATGAGCTTGAGCGTTTACGATTGTTGTTTGACGATCTCGAGAAAAAAGAAAGCTTAATTGAACTCATGAACTTGGCTGAAGAAGGTTCAGGTGTTCGTATCTTCATTGGATCTGAGAACAAATTATTCTCTTTATCCGGCTCATCATTAGTGTTTGCACCTTTACATGATGAGGGTGAAAAGGTTGTAGGCGCGGTTGGAATTATTGGTCCAACACGATTAAATTATTCAAGGGTTGTTCCAGTTGTGGATTACACAGCTCAACTTGTGTCTCGTCTGATGCAAAAAAGTTGAATGATGTTATCTGGTGCCGTAGGATGGCTGAATAAAATATCCCGTTTGCAATTGATTTTACAAAGCACTGCTATTGTTAGATCAAGTCGCTTTTAAATATTGAAACAGTAAAAGATCACAGGTAACGCCCGTTGGAAGATAATCAGGAATACCGCGTTTTAGCCCGGAAATATCGCCCGAAGGATTTTTCTGATCTGATTGGTCAAGAACCAATGGTTCGCACCCTGACTAATGCGTTTTCAACAGGCCGAATTGCTCAGGCATGGATGTTAACGGGTGTTCGTGGGGTTGGCAAAACCACCACGGCTCGTATTCTTGCAAGAGCGCTTAATTATGAGCGTGACGGCATAGACCAACCAACGATCGATATCACTGAATTAGGTGAACATTGCCAAGCTATTATGGATGGGCGACATGTTGATGTGATCGAGATGGATGCGGCTTCGCATACTGGTATTGATGACATTCGTGAAATTATTGAACAGGTTCGCTACCGACCTGTTTCAGCAAGATATAAAGTTTATATCATCGATGAGGTTCACATGCTGTCAACTCAGGCCTTTAATGGTTTGCTGAAAACACTTGAAGAGCCGCCGGAGCATGTGAAGTTTATTTTTGCGACAACTGAAATACGAAAAGTTCCGATCACCGTATTATCGCGTTGCCAACGCTTTGATTTAAGACGCATAGAAATTGGCGCGCTATCTTCGCATTTCAATATGATTGCCGACAAAGAAGGCGTGACGATTGATGAGGAATCCTTATCCATGATCGCACGTGCGGCTGAAGGTTCGGCGCGTGATGGACTATCGCTCTTGGATCAGGCTATTGCCCATGGGTCCGGCCATGTTGAAGCAGAAGCGGTTCGTGCCATGCTTGGATTGGCGGACCGCACGCGCATCGCTTCATTGTTTGATCTTTTGATGAAGGGTGATGTTAGCGAAGCGCTAGGTGAGTTTAAAAGCCAATATGATGCTGGCGCTGATCCGCGTGTCATTCTAACGGATTTAGCTGATTTTACGCATTTGGTAACGCGCATGAAATACGTGCCGGATGCGCGCGAAGATGCTGCGTTAAATGAAGTTGAACGTACGCGTGGTGCAGAATTTGCGCAAAAGCTAGCTACCCCCATTTTATCACGCACATGGCAGATGTTGCTCAAAGCAATTACTGAAGTTTCAGGTTCAAACCGCCCGTTTGCAACCGCTGAAATGGCGCTTATCAGAATTGGACATTCAGCTCATTTGCCGACGCCGGAGGACCTAGCGAAAATTGTTCAAAATCAAGACGCATCCTCACAAGCTCCGATGAGCAATAACGGTTCTGGCCCTGGATCTACATCTGCAAATGGTGGTGGTAATGGCGCATCGACCAGTGCAGTGGCCAGCCAATATGTAACAGCACAAGGCAATGGCGGCGGCACAACTGCAATGCTCGCAACTGGTGCGCCAGCGCAACAAAACAGACCCGTTCTAGCGGTAGATAATACAGATCCGATAACACAAAACCAAGCTGAACATATTCCGTCAAAACCTGCGGAAATGCCCCAAGTGCAAATCAATTCGCTTGATGACCTTGTCGCCTTGGCTGATAAAAATCGTGATGTTGCGACCAAAATTCAAATCCGTAATCATGTCAGATTGGTCAAAGTTGAGCCGGGCCGTCTTGAGATCAATTTAACCGATGATGGTTCACCGCAATTGCCCGGTGATCTGATCAATAAATTGCAAAAGTGGACGGGTGCAAAGTGGATTGTTGCGCTTAGCCGTGAAGAAGGTGGTGCAACGTTATCTGAGATTGCCAACGAGCATCGCGCAGCGCTGGTCACTGACGCAAAAGAAGACAAAGATGTTGCTGCAATCTTGGCAAAATTCCCCGGTGCGAAGGTGACAGACGTGCGCATTTCGGTCAAAGACGATGATGCATTTACAGTTTTAGAAACAGATGATGGTGATATTTCACCAGACATGATTGAGCACGATGATGATAGCATCATCGAATAACAAATAAGATAGGAGACGACTATGCGTGACCTTATGGGCATGATGGGTAAAGTCAAAGAAATGCAAGAAAAAATGAGTGACATGCAAGAAGAGATTGCTGCCACTGAAGTCGAAGGCACCTCAGGTGGCGGTATGGTCACTGTAAAAATTAATGGCAAGGGTGTTATGCTCGGCCTCTCAATTGATCCCTCACTTTTTAAAGAAGATGAAGTTGAGATTTTGGAAGACTTAATTGTTGCAGCTTTTAATGATGCAAAAGGAAAAGCCGAAGCTGTGACGGCTGAAAAAACGGCTGAGCTCACAGCGGGCTTACCAATCCCTCCAGGCATGAAATTGCCATTTTAGGCTCGAAAACAAGTATAAATTTGGCGACTTAATGCGTCGAATCACCTAAAAACCTGTTATGGCTAAGCGCGTAACAGGTCCTGAAATTGAAAAACTCATTCAACTTCTAGCGCGGGTTCCTGGTTTGGGGCCCCGTTCAGCACGCCGTGCTGCGTTGCATATGATCAAAAAGAAAGATCAGTTGCTTGGCCCGCTTGCTGGCGCCATGAGCGAAGCTTTTGATAAAGTTTGCGAATGTCAAACTTGCGGCAATATTGACACCTCAAGCCCCTGTGCAATTTGCACCGATCCAAGACGCGAAGCTGCCACTATTATTGTGGTGGAAGATGTCGCTGATTTATGGGCGTTGGAACGCGCTGAAGTTATGAATGTGCGCTATCATGTATTGGGTGGAACGCTCTCGCCACTTGATGGTATTGGTCCGGATGATTTATCAATCGCTGCGCTAGTTGATCGTGTGGCGAATGAAAAAATTGCAGAACTCGTCATTGCAGTTAATGCCACTGTTGAGGGGCAAACAACAGCTCACTATATCACCGACCAACTCGCAGGCATGGATGTAAAGATCACGCGATTGGCGCATGGCGTGCCGGTCGGCGGAGAGCTCGATTATCTTGATGAAGGCACATTGACTGCCGCAATGAGGTCGCGGACTTCATTATAATGTGGCAAATTCCAGGAGTGTAAATCTATGCAAAGATTAGTTTTATTGATCACCATCTTGTGTTTGTCTTCCGTGCCGCTAAGCGCGAATATAGCGCTCAATCAGCAGTTTGCTACATGGATTAAAAATGATCTTTGGCGAGATGCAAAGGCTGCAGGTGTTTCACAACGCACATTTAATCGCGCAATGAGCAATGTCAGTCTGAATTTGAAATTGCCTGATCTGGTATTGCCAGGTGCAAAACCAAAGGTGCAAAAACAATCGCAGGCCGAATTTCGTTCACCGTCTAAATATTTCAGCCAAAAACGACTACGCGGGCTTGCAAGCGTCGGCAATCAGCTTCTTATCAAAAACCAGAAATTGCTCGCCCGAATTGAGAAAACATATGGCGTGCCTTCAGGGGTTATTCTTGCAATTTGGGGACGTGAATCAGGCTACGGGCGTGCCTCCATTCCTTATTCAGTGGTTGATGTATTATCAACCAAAGCCTTTCTCTCCACCCGCAAGGATTTTTTCAAACGTGAGTTAATCGCTGCCTTGCAGATAATTCAATCCGGTGATGTACCATCTTCGAAAATGAAAGGCTCCTGGGCAGGTGCTATGGGGCAACCACAATTCATGCCGTCGAGCTATTTAAGGTTTGCGGTTGATTTCGATGGTGACGGCAAACGAGACATCTGGAATTCAACGGCGGATTCCCTTGCGTCCATTGCCAATTATTTGTTGCAAAGTGGCTGGCAAACTAATCGCGATTGGGGCTTTGAAGTCACTCTGCCAAACCGTGCCAATTGTGCACGCGAAGGCCCCGACCGTGCCAAACCAATTTCGTCTTGGGTGCAAGAGGGTGTGACGCGTGTGAGTGGCCGACCGTTCCCATCAATTGAAATGCCGCAAAGTGGCATGTTGATCTTGCCAGCGGGGGTTTCTGGGCCTGAATTTATCGTCACGCCAAATTTCTATGTCATCAAGGAATATAATAACTCTGACTTATACGCGCTGTTTGTCGGCAATTTAGCCGACCGCATTGTATTCGGTATGGGCGATTTTAAAACGCCTTGGAAGAACAATGAAGTGATGTATCGATCAGATATTAGAACCATCCAGCAGCGGCTTGAGAAAAAAGGCTATGATGTCGGTGGTGCTGACGGTTTGCCGGGGTTTAAAACAAGACGCTCAATTGGTGAATGGCAGGCGAGGAACAACATTCGCCAGACATGTTTTCCAAACAATAAACTTCTAAAGCAAATCAGGTAGTCCCATCATGGATCAAAGAGTAAGCATCATAACGCTGGGTGTGAAGGACTTGGCTAAGGCCAAGGCTTTTTATGAAGCTCTGGGATGGAAGGCAGCTGAAATGCCGCCTGAAGAAGAGGGCAATATTGTTGCTTTTGATCTCCAAGCCATGACATTGGCGTTATATCCGCTTGATAAATTGGATGAAGACACAGGGCAAGCTATAGAACGCAAAGGTCCACCAACATTTACCCTTGCCTATAATGTTGCGAGCGAAGAAGAAGTTGATCAAACGCTTACACATGCAAAAACCTGCGGTGCGAACATTATAAAACCGGCGGAAAAGGCGTTTTGGGGCGGTTATTCTGGTTATTTCACCGATCTTGATGGTCATTATTGGGAAGTTGCCTGCAATCCATTTTCCAAGCTTGGTCCTAAAGGTGAATTTCAATGGAATGGTGTTGAAATTTCCTCTGATAATTAGGCAGTTGAACCAAGGAATGGATCATAAATATGAGTGTTGAGGACTTATATAAAGATTTTCGTTCGCTGTATGGCACGATAACAAACGCGACTGATATCAAGCATGAGAAAATGTGGGATAGTACCGAACACGAGGTTAAGGCTGTTTGGTTTGACAGTCTGGCAAATGTGATAAATGACCGAATGGGAGAAACGGAACATGAGGCGGAAATTTTTGAGATTTTCAATTATCTCGAAATGAAATATCGCACCGGTAATGATGAGGTTAAAAGCTGTATTGATGTGTGTTTTGTCGAGAATCTTTTTTGGGAAGTTCCGCGAGAAAGAGCCGGGTCGGCATGGACTAATTTACCGATGAACCTGAAAAGTCTCTATTTGGATTTTCACAGCCGAAAACCTGTTTAATTTAAATACCTAGTTTTCGTTTCAATTGAACAATCGCTAAATCGAGCGCTGATAAAAAGCGAGATCGGTCCGCTTTGGAAAATGGCGCTTGGCCTCCGATCTGGTCGCCACCTGCGCGAAGATCAGCCATTATCGAACGTGTCGCAACGGCCATGCCAATCGAATTTTCAGTAAATGGTTTTCCAGTTGGAGAAATAACGGTTGCAGATTGCTTGATGCATCTTTCTGCGAGCAAAATGTCGGATGTGATAACAATCGAGGAGGCCTCCGCGCGTTCAGCGATATAATCATCCGCTGCATCAAATTTATCATTGACGATGACGCGCTCGATAAGCGGATCGTCAGGGATGCGCAGAAAGCTGTTTGCGACCACAGTCACCTTCAGCGCATAACGTTCTGCAACCTTGTAAATTTCATCTTTAACCGGGCAGGCATCGGCATCGATATAGATTTCGATCACTTGGGGATCTCCTTTTTAACGCCCTATAACAGCCTTGGTTAAATGCCGCAAATCATCTTCGGTCTGTCAATTGCGACAGCGTTGGAAACCCTGCCGAGACTACGATTTGGTGATCATAGTGAAAATAATCATGTTTTGGCCCGCCAACAGCAGTAAAATAAGCCAAATCCCGCTTGCTTCTTTTCAATTCCCGTCTTAAATCCAAACACATGAAAACACCTCTTTCCCATATCCGCAACTTTTCAATCGTTGCTCACATTGACCATGGTAAATCCACTTTGGCCGACCGACTTATCCAAGCTTGTGAAGGTCTGTCCGATCGTGAGATGTCGTCACAGGTTCTCGATAGCATGGATATCGAAAAAGAGCGTGGCATTACTATTAAAGCGCAAACCGTTCGCTTGCATTATAAATCAAATGCCGGTGAGGATTATGTCCTAAACCTGATCGATACGCCCGGTCACGTAGATTTTGCATATGAAGTATCTCGCTCGCTAACAGCGTGCGAAGGATCATTGCTTGTTGTGGATGCGTCGCAAGGGGTGGAAGCGCAAACGCTTGCGAATGTTTACACAGCCCTTGATGCGGATCATGAGATTGTACCGGTGCTTAATAAGGTTGATTTGCCTGCGGCGGAACCTGAGCGTATTCAAGAACAGATTGAAGAAGTCATCGGCCTTGATGCTTCGGATGCTTTGATGATTTCAGCGAAAACCGGTGTTGGCATTCCAGAAGTTTTGGAAGCCATTGTCGACCGCCTGCCACCACCTGAAGGCGGCGAGCGTGATGATCCGTTAAAAGCGCTGCTCGTTGACAGTTGGTATGATACCTATCTGGGCGTTGTGGTTTTGGTGCGCATCATTAATGGCACGCTTAAAAAAGGTCAGGTCATTCGACTAGTTGGCACAGGTGCTAAATATCCGGTTGATCGTGTTGGTATTATTACGCCGAAACTAGTGACTGTCGATGAGTTAGGCCCGGGTGAAATTGGCTTTATCACAGCGTCAATTAAAGAAGTGGCCGATACGCGTGTGGGTGATACGATCACCGAAGACAAACGTCCAACAGATGACGTATTGCCAGGATTTAAACCAGCACAGCCTGTTGTGTTCTGCGGATTGTTCCCAATCGATGCAGCCGACTTTGACGACCTACGCAGTGCCATGGGTAAGCTGCGATTAAACGATGCGTCATTCTCATTTGAAATGGAATCATCTGCAGCGCTTGGCTTTGGTTTCCGTTGTGGGTTCTTGGGCCTATTGCACTTGGAAATTATCCAAGAGCGTTTGGAACGTGAATTTAATCTCGATCTCATCGCAACAGCACCGTCTGTGGTTTATGAGCTTGAGATGAATGATGGTGATGTTATCGAATTGCATAACCCTGCTGATATGCCAGATGTGATGCATATTGCATCTATTCGCGAGCCGTGGATTAAAGCAACTATTATGACGCCGGATGAGTATCTGGGACCAATCCTAAAGCTTTGTCAGGAGCGCCGCGGATTACAAACCGATTTGTCTTATGTCGGAACGCGCGCCATGGTGAATTACGATCTGCCATTGAACGAAGTGGTGTTTGATTTTTATGATCGCTTGAAGTCGATCTCAAAAGGCTATGCGAGTTTTGATTATAAAATTGATGATCACCGCGATGGTAATCTGGTCAAGATGTCGATCTTGGTCAATTCAGAACCTGTCGATGCGCTCTCTATTTTGGTGCACAGATCAGCGGCTGAAAAGCGCGGTCGCTCCATGTGTGAGAAGCTGAAAGATCTGATACCGCAACATATGTTCCAGATCCCTGTACAAGCAGCGATTGGCGGCAAGATCATCGCGCGTGAAACCATCCGCGCCTTGCGTAAAGATGTGACAGCCAAATGTTATGGTGGTGATGCATCTCGTAAGCGTAAACTGCTTGATAAGCAGAAAAAAGGTAAGAAGCGGATGCGCCAGTTTGGTCGCGTTGATATTCCGCAGGAAGCCTTTATCGCTGCGCTTAAGATGGATGACTAAAGTTTCTTAAATTCACCGGAATGCAGTAATTCCCTCGATGATCCTGAATAGATTGCCCAGGTTAGTTGCTCTTTGCCAACGGTAAAGATCGCTGATGCCATGGTGTTTTCATCATCAGGGTCATCCGCTTCGCGCCGCCAAATAGGTAGTCCATTACCTGAATTGTCTCGCAAGATATCGAGCGGGCTTAAGGAAGGATCTTTGAGCAGTTCTTGGGTTCGCTCATATCGATCTTCAGAAGATTGCGTGATCAGTTGTCTATCGCATTGAACCGTTGAAACATGATTGGCATGTCCGGTTGGTGTTTGGATTTCAGTAATGTGGCAATGCCCACCACCATGTTCGATGCTGAACAATTCCGATCGGCCAATTTGCGCAATGCTATAATGAAAACCACCACTTAAGTTGCAGCGTTCTAATAACTCGCACACAGCATCAAGATTTTTGCAATCAAGTACGGCGCGCGCCAAAACCATGCGCGGAATTTGCGGGGTAAAGCCAGTTAGCCGGATATTATTGATGGTGATCGCAAGTCCTGATCGTGTGCAGGCAAAACTATGCCCCGGGATTGAACCAGGATAGCAAAAGGACATAAACCCGGCTTGCGCTTGGCAATCGATCAAAAAGCATTTTTGATCTAGCGAGGGCAGACCATCCTCATTATGTGCGATAACATTTGAGTTGCCCGGAATTTGCAACGTCGTGCATCCATCTGGTGAATTAACTAGGATGTCCCCTCGGCAATTCCAAGCAAATACACTTTCAAATGGAAGCTCTAAACCTTTAGCTAATCCTTTGAGCTCATCATGGATGTCTGGAAAATGCTTGGCCGTATTCTTTTCAAGCTGCTGCACAAGATCGCTTTGGGCGTAGTTTTGAACATGCTTCCAAAACGGCTCGTGAACAAGATGGCTATGGACAGCATCTTTCCCCGCTTTTCCGAGTATAATCCCAAGCTCGAAGCCTTTGGTGGGAGAGGTAATGATCTTTAATTCGTCAGACATTTTACCTCACCCATAATGCTTTATGCGTTACGCTTAAGTGTGGTAACAAAGAATCCATCAGTGCCTGTTCGGCGTGGTGAACATAAAATACCAAGGCCCGTATGAGATTGTGGCATCACATCACGTCCTGTGAGTTCAACCCATTTTTGCGTCAAATCAACCGTTTCAAAATTAGCGTTCTGCGATAAGAAGTCAGCAACAATTGCATCATTTTCTTGGGGTAATACAGAACAGGTGACGTAAGTAAGTTGCCCGCCTACATTGACATATTTAGACGCTTTTTCGATCACTTCTTTTTGCTGATTTAAACGCAAACCAAGGCTCTTTTCAGACAATCGCCATTTTGTATCAGGGCGTCTACGCCAAGTGCCTGTTCCGCTGCAAGGCGCATCAACCAGTACCTTATCGCAATTATTTTTGAGTTGCTCGAGTGTCTCATCATCTTCAATCAACTGAACATTGCGTGTTCCTGCGCGTCGCAATCGCTCAATCATCGGAGCCATTCGACGGCGATCATTATCATAGGTATGAATTTGACCGCTATTTTCCATCGCAGCGCTAAGTGCCAGTGATTTACCGCCACCACCCGCGCAATAATCTAATATCTGCTCGCCTTTTTGTGCGTCTGTTAGTGCAGCAGCAAGTTGAGAACCCTCATCCTGGATTTCAAACCAGCCCTTTGCAAACGGGATGTCAGCAGAAACATTTGGCATTCTATCCGGACCGTTTTCAGCCGTAATACGCACGCTATCAGGTAACAAATCACCTGGCTCAGGATTGGACTTTGAAAGCGAATTGAGCACTTTCTCGCGGGTAGACTTTAGCGTATTGACGCGAAGGTCAAGAGATGGGCGCTGGGTAAGCGCTTGCGCTTCTAAAAGCCAGTCATCACCAAATGTTTGTTTGAACTCTTCCAAAAGCCAGAGCGGAATATCTGCTCTTACGTTTTCGTCAGCTTTTGACAAATCAGCATTTTGAAAATCGGAAATCTGCTGATCGCTCAAAAACTCAGGCGCAAATTTATCACCATCCAGTTGCGCACGCAGATCTTCAATATCCATATTCCATTGGCGCAACAACACCGCAAAAGCAATTGCACGGGGGCTGTCATCGCCCATCATAAAACTGTGTGAGAGCTTCATGCGAAGCGCATCATAAACAATGTTGCCAATGGCGCCGCGATCGCCCGAGCCTGCAAATCTGTGCGAGCTGCCCCAGTCTTTGAGCGCATTGGCAACGGGCTTGTGATGTTGTTCAATCGCTTCTAACACTTCGATTGCAGCTTGCAATCGGCCACCAATTCGCATGGTGCACTCCAATTCAATAAATGTAATGATCTTTCAAGGGTGGTAGACCCTTATCACCTTTGTTGCAAGCTTATAGTCAAATGACTAGATGCAGCGCCCACCATCGACTTCCATTGCAACACCCGTCACCATTGATGCTTCATCAGAACATAAAAAACATGCGGCATTCCCCATGTCTTCTGGCGTTGAAAAGCGCCCAATCGGAATTGTTGAAATAAACTTGGCGCGCATGTCAGGCGTATCCTCACCCATGAAGGATTTTAATAACGGGGTCTCACCCGCAACAGGATTAATCGCATTGACGCGTATGCCCGAACTTGCCAATTCAATTGCCATGGTTTTCGTTGCTGTAATCATCCAGCCTTTCGAGCAATTGTACCAGTTCAGGTTCGGGCGAGGGGAAACCCCTGCGGTTGATGCGACGTTTAAGATCGCCCCGGCATTGTTGTTTTTCATATGCGGGATGAGGTGTTTTGCCGTCAAATAAACCGACTTCATGTTCACGTTGTAAACACGATCAAAATCCTCTTCACTCACGTCTTCGAGCGGTGTCGGCATATGCGTCACGCCAGCGTTATTGACCAAAATATCGATCTTGCCAAATTCGGAAATTGCGGTTTCGACCATGTTTTTAACGCTGTCACCAGAAGCCACATTAGCTTCGATAGCAAAGGCATTATTGCCCTTTAATTTGGCATATTCGCTTGCTGCTTCACCATTGATATCAACAATGGCGACGCGCGCACCTTCAGATAAAAATTTGTCGACAATACCTGCGCCAAAACCGGAAGCGCCACCGGTAACAATCGCTGTTTTTCCCTCAAGTCGCATGATCGCAATTCCTCTTCTTGCTATTGTCTCTTTGTTTTTATCCGTGCCAATTGGCAACGGTTTTAAGTGTTGAAAACCCATACAGCGCTTCAAAACCTTTTTCGCGGCCATGGCCTGATTTTCCATGTCCACCAAATGGCAGTTCTACGCCACCGCCTGCTCCATAATTATTGATGAAAATCTGACCTGATTTGATGGCTTTTGCCATGCGCATCTGACGCCCGCCATTTTCAGTCCAAACGCCAGCAACCAAGCCGTAATCTGTGCCATTGGCAATTGCGATGGCTTCTTCTTCTCCATCAAATGGAATAATGACCTGCACAGGGCCAAAAATTTCATCTTTGGCAAGCGGATGATCAGGCGTAACATCTATTAACAATGTTGGTAAAACATATGCGCCGTCTTCTGGAAGATTATCGGTAAAATGCCCTTGCGCTGAGATCGTGAGTTCGCCGGTTTCTGCCGCACTTAAAAAGCCTTCGACGATTTCTTTTTGCCGCTTTGATACAAGTGGTCCAAGTGAATGATCACCCATTGCATGGCCCACACTTAGCTTGCGATAAGCTTCGCTCATCCGGTTTACAACATCGTCATAAACACCGCGTTCAACCAAAATACGCGACGCTGCAGAACATGTTTGGCCAGCGTTTTGAATGCCAGCATTGATGAGGAATGGTAATGCGCGATCAATATCCGCATCATTAAAGACAATCTGCGGAGATTTGCCGCCCAGTTCCAGTGTGACAGGCACGATATTTTCAGATGCAGCTTGTTGAACTTTCACCCCTGTTGCGACCGAGCCCGTGAACGAAATATGGTTCACGCCTTTATGAGATGTGAGCGCGGCGCCGGCTTCATGACCAAACCCCGGCACGACATTCAGTGCGCCTTTTGGCAACCCGCATTCATCAGCAATTTTGGCAAATGCCAAGGCTGTCAGGCATGCTTCCTCCGCTGGTTTTAAAACACAAGCATTGCCCATGGTCAGCGCAGCACCAACGGATCGCCCGATGATCTGCATTGGATAATTCCACGGTACGATGTGCCCAGTTACACCATGGGGTTCGCGCAAAGTGTAAACATTATAACCCTGCATATATGGAATGGTCTGGCCGTGAATTTTATCCGCAGCCCCCCCATAAAACTCCATATAGCGCGCCAATGCGATGGCATCATTTCGGGCTTGGGTAAGCGGCTTTCCAACATCGCGTGCTTCGAGCTCTGCTAACCAGTCGATCCGATTAAGGATCTCCATACCGATCTTGGATATCAACCTCCCACGTTCGGCAGCTGTCATTTGTCCCCAATCGCTATCCAGCGCGTTTTGTGCGGCGCCAACAGCAAGGTCGATATCCTCAGATGTACCCTGAGCAATATCACAAAGTTTGGTGCCGAAAGACGGATCGAAAAGTTCGATCTTCTGGCCTTTTACTGGCGGCACCCAATCTCCATCAATGAAGCAATGATCGTTCATAAGTTTTGTGTCAAATGCAGTCATTTAAGTTATCTTTTCTTTGGCGCGAATTTCGTCAATATCCAGTTTTGGAATGGCGTTAATCAGTGATTTCGTATAGGCATGCTGCGGGTTTTCAAACACATCCTGCGTTGGCCCGGTTTCCACAATCTTGCCGCGGTCCATTACCAACACACGGTCAGTAATGGACCGCACGACCGATAAATCATGAGAAATAAATAAGTAGGATAAATTAAAACGGTCGCTGAGTTCGGCCAGTAGATCAAGAACCTGAGCACGGATTGAAACATCAAGCGCGGACACAGCTTCATCCAAAACAATCAACGACGGTTTGACAATGAGTGCGCGCGCAATGGCAATGCGTTGTCGCTGGCCACCTGAAAATTCGTGGATATATTTATCGCTATCAGCTGCTTTTAACCCGACACTCTCTAGCGCTTCTTTAACAGCAAGCTGCATTTCCTCATCTGATGGCTGATCCGGTTTTGTATAAAATGGTTCAGTGATCAGTCGTCCAACTTTATGGCGTGGATTGAAAGAAGAATAAGGGTCTTGGAAAACAATCTGTGTCGCTGCGCGTTGCGAAATTTCAGGACCTTTACCTTTTGATGAGAAGGTTTCCCCATTAATCAGCACATTGCCTTCGTCCAGAGTTTTAAGCGCTAAGATGGCGCGGCTTAGTGTAGATTTTCCGCAGCCTGAACCGCCAACAAGTCCGATATTCTCACCACGGTGAATTTTAAATGACACGTCTTTAACGGCACGAAAATATTGCTGTTTTGAAAAGAGATGCTTCTTGGGCAATCTATAATCACACGAGACATGTTCGACACTTAAAACAACATCATTCGGATTTTGTTCTGCAGCCAAACGATTTGGCACATGATTGGAAGCTGAGAATAACTGCTGCGTATAAGGGTGAAGCATGTTTGAAAACACATCAAGTGATGAGCCTTGTTCGACGATCTCGCCGTCTTTCATTACCAAAACATCATCCGCCATCTGCGCCACAACGGCGAGATCATGCGTGATGAGCAACAGTGATAAACCATCTTCTTTGACGAGTTTTTGCAAGAGATCCAAGATTTCAGCTTGCGTTGTTACATCAAGCGCGGTGGTCGGCTCATCCGCAATGAGCAATTTTGGCTGCAGCGCGATTGCCATGGCAATCATTACGCGCTGGCGCTGGCCGCCGGATAAATCATGCGGAAAACGCGACAGCGGAAATTCACTTTCTGGCAGTTCAACCCGGTTCAGCGTTTCGCGGGCGAGTTGATCAGCTTCCGCCCGCGATTTACCTGTGTGAATACGGATGGATTCAGAAACCTGATCGCCAATGGTTTTAACAGGGTTAAGCGCTGTCATCGGTTCTTGGAAAATCATCGAGATATCATTGCCGCGCAAATCGCAAAAATCATCTTCAGATAGGGCCTTGATATCTTGCCCATCAAAACAAATCTCGCCATCCCATGTTGTGCCATTAGGTAACAATTGCAAAATCGAAAGCGCGGTGATGGACTTGCCAGAGCCAGATTCACCCACAATGCCCAGAATACGACCCGCTTCTAAGTCAAAGCTGATGTCTTTAAGGATTGGTGTTTTGCCGATTGAGAGATTTAGATTTTGAACGTTCAGGAGCGTCACGATTTAACCCTCCGAAGTTTTGGGTCAAGCAAATCTCGCAACCCATCACCCATCAGGTTTAAACCCAAAACGGTAAGAACAATTGTCAGACCTGGCACAAGCGCTAAATGCGGCGCAATTGAAATAAGCGTTTGCGCATCATTGAGCATACGTCCCCAGCTCGGCAGCGGTGGTTGTGCACCAAGCCCGACATAGGCAAGCCCTGCTTCTGCCAAAATACCGAGCGAGAATTGAATAGTGCCTTGGACAATCAAAAGGTTGGTGATGTTTGGCAAGATATGTTCAAGCGAGATCAGCGCTTTTGATTTGCCGCAAACCTGCGCCGCCAGAATATATTCCCGCTGCCACAGACTTAAAGCCGCGCCACGTGATAAACGTGCAAAAACCGGAATATTGAAAATCCCAATCGCGATGATCGCATTCACCGCACCGGGACCAAATACTGCTGTGATCATGATCGCCAATAACAGCGATGGAAACGCAAAAATAAGATCATTGCCGCGCATAATGATCTCATCAATCAGGCCGCCACGTTTGCTTGCGGCATAAAGACCAAGCGGTACACCCGCAAGAATGCCAACACCGACGGCAACAAAAGCAACCGCCATGGAAACGCGTGCGCCAACCATGATCATCGATAGCATATCGCGGCCAAAATGATCGGTGCCAAGCCAATGCGCCATAGATGGTGTTTTCAGTTTGTTGGCAATTGAAATTTGCGTCGCGTCATAAGGTGTCCAGATAAAGGACACCAGCGCCGCCAGCACAAAAAGTGCAGTGAGAGCTGCACCGATCAAGAACCCGTTTGAGCGCAGAATAAGTTGCAAAGTTGAGGGGTGTGAAATGGTCTGTTCACTCATCGCGATCCCTCCCGCAAACGAGGGTCAGCGATCGCATAAGCAATATCGACGAGGAATGTCACTGCGATGACGGCAAAGACCAAAAGGATAACAACGCTGCGAACCACAATGAGATCGCGCTGGGTGATGCCTTGGAAAACAAGACGCCCAAGTCCTGGCAAATAGAATACATTTTCAATGATGATCCCGCCCGCCAGCAAAAATGAAAACTGAAGCCCGATAATCGTTAGAACCGGGATCAATGCATTGCGCAAAGCATGGCGCCACAATGCCTGCCGTCTGTTTAAACCTTTTGCGCGCGCTGTGCGGATGTAGTCTTCGCTTAATGTGTCTAGCAAGGATGATCGCATCACGCGTGCCAAAATAGATGCTTGTGGTAATGCAAGCGCAATTGCCGGAAGAGTGAGTGCTTTCATCGCTGGGAAGAAACCTTGATCCCAACCGGGGAAGCCACCTGCTGAAAACCAGCGGAGATTAATCGAAAATACCAAGACGAGCAGCATGGCGAACCAGAAATTTGGGATCGCAACACCCAATTGTGTGAGCCCCATAACAGAAACATCACCAAATGAGTTGCGCTTAGAAGCTGCATAAATGCCTGCGGGGAAAGCAATGAGCGTTGAAAGAACAAGCGCATAGAAAGTCAGTGGCAATGAAATGACAATGCGGTCGGCGATCAGCTCGCTCACCGGCACACGATAAGTGTAGGAAATTCCAAACTCACCCTGCAACAAGCCTGTCACCCAGGAAAAATAGCGGGAGATGAGAGATGCGTTGAGGCCCAATTGTTCACGCAGGGCTTCAACCGCGTCAGGATCTGCGTTGATCCCCAACATAAAGGCAGCAGGGTCACCGGGAATGATCTCAATAACGATGAATATCAAAATGCTGGCAACGATTAAACTTGCCGACAAAGATATCAGTCGTTTTGAAATATATCCTAGCATGAACCCGCTTTATCATTGCCCATAAAAAGAGGCGGGTCTGCTGAGCAAAACCGCCTCAAATGTGTGTTATTCAGACCAGTAAACGCCGGTCATGTCATTGGCTTGTGTTGGTGAGTTTTCCCACAAACCTTTAAGTTTTGCGTTCGCAACACCTGTGCGTGCCAATTGGAAGAGGTAACCATTTACAGCATCATCGGCGATTTTTTGCTGAGCTGCAGCAATGAGCGCAGAACGCTTTGCAGGATCAGTTTCGCCGGTGAGATCATCCATGATGGCTTTAAAATCAGCATCGCCATATTGGAAATAATAATCTTCGCGTGCATAAATACCGATATCAAATGGCTCTGTGTGAGAAACAATTGTCAGATCAAAATCTTTGCCGCGGAAGGCTTGCTCCAGCCATTGCGCCCATTCAAGATTTGAAATCTCAGTATCAATGCCAACTTCACGCAATTGCGCTGCGATGATTTCACCGCCACGACGTGCATATGATGGAGGAGGCAGTTTCAAAGTCAGTGTTAAATCAGAAACGCCTGCTTCTTGAAGCAGTGCTTTGGCTTTTTCAGGGTCATAAGCAGACTGTGCCGTTAGATCGACATAATCAGGATTATGTGGCGCGAAGTGCGTGCCGATTGGCGTGCCGTAGCCAAACATTGCACCATCGATAATTGCCTGACGGTCAATCGCATGGGTAATTGCCTGACGCACTTTGATATTATCAAGTGGAGCCTTTTTGTTGTTCATCGCAAGGATTGTTTCACCTTCCGTTGAACCAACAACAACTTCAAATCTTGGATCTGCACCCAATTGAGGTAGGTTTTCTGGTGCTGGGAATACTGGGAACGCATCGATATCTTCTGCCATCATCGCAGCAAATGCAGCTGTTGGGTCGGAGATAAATTTGAACGTTACATTTTCAAGCTTAACCGCTTCACCCCAATAATCAGCATTGCGCGATAGCATAACTGCATCGCCTTTAGCCCAATTTTTGAAAGCAAATGGACCCGTTCCAACTGGATTGCTTGCGTTATTTTCAGCAGTTTCAGGTGCAACAATCACTGCATCGCCCCATGCCATATTGAAAAGGAATGACCCGTTAGGCTTATCCAATGTGACTTTAACTGTAAGCGGGTCGATGACATCCACGCTTGTAATGCCTGCAAATAATGCTTTTTGTGCGTTGGTTGAATCTTCAGCACGCGCACGATCAAGTGAGAATTTCACATCATCGGCGTTCATGTCAGAGCCATCGTGGAACTTCACACCTTCATTGAGTTTAAACGTATATTCAGTTCCATCCTCAGAGATGTCCCATGATGCCGCTAATCCAGGATTAACTGAACCATCTGGCCCAAAACGAGTTAAGCCCTCAAACACATTTGCATAAACAACCTCATCGATCGCTGCTGCAGCGCCGCCTGTTGGGTCAAGGTTCGGTGGTTCTAACTGCATGCCAATTGTGACATCAGTGTTCATTGCATGTGCTGTTGATGATACCATGAATGCAGCCACTGCACAGGATGCAGCGAGTGCTCTCATCTTATGAGAAGTTAGATGATTGAAATTCATGTTGATCTCCTTATTCGTTAAGATGATTGGGGTATAGCAAAGTTTTGACGGTTTGTGCCATCACTTTAGCTGAATCCAGCATGTCTTTTATGGAAATATACTCATCTGGTTGGTGGGCGAGGTCCAAAATGCCAGGACCATAAGCAATGCAATCCTTTAATTTCCCAATCCGGTCAATGTGTTTTTGATCATATGTGCCAGGTGAAACGACATATGAAGGTTCGCACTTTAACACGGAACCAATTGCTTGGTGGACAGCGCGTACAACCGGTGCGTCTTTATCAGCCATGGTTGGCGTTACTTTCCATAGCTCTTTGATGTCATATTCAAAGGTTTCGCGCTCTCGCTTAACCCGTTCAAGAAGATCGATAATCTCTTCGCGAACTTCCTCTTCCTCTTCTTCAATTAAATAACGACGGTCAATCACAAGTCGCGCTGAATCAGGTACGCAGGACGATAAAAACCCAGTAAACCCTTCTTCTGGCTCCGCTTGGCCGCCATGAAGTGAATTAATATTAAGCGTCGAATGGCGTGCGCCTTCCGGCACAACCGGCATTGATGTTTTCCGGTCATAAAGCGCTGGCATCAGTTCGTCTTCGATCTTGTTGAGTACAGCGCCCATATGGCGAACAGCACAATCACCCAAAAATGGCATCGCGCCATGCGCAATACGGCCTTTTGTTTCAATTTCCGCCCACCAAACACCGCGGTGGCCAAGGCAAATTCGATCTTTATTCAACGGCTCTGGGATAATGACATGTTGGACGCGCGACGGTGAAAAATATCCCTTCTCGGCCAGATATGCCACTCCACCAAAGCCACCGGTTTCTTCATCAGCCGTGCCGGAAATTTCAATAGCGCCAGGAAAATCAGGATAAGCTTCAATAAAAGCTTCTGCTGCGATGATTGAAGCGGCAAGCCCGCCTTTCATATCGCATGTGCCGCGACCATAAATTAGATCACCTTCAATTTCCGCGCCGAAGGGATCTTTGGTCCAGCCTTTGCCAATTTCCACAACATCTGTATGCGAATTAAAGTGTACGCATTGACCCGTGTGCTTGCCCTCTTTGCGCGCAACAATATTCCATCTTGGATATTTATCACTGTCGCCGGGGCAATCTTTGGCGCGAATTAATTCCGTTTTAAAACCTGAATTTTCAAGTCGTTTCTTTAAGTATTCACATATCTCAAGATAACAATCACCGGGTGGATTTAGCGTTGGAATTCGAATGAGATCTTGCGTTAACGCAATCAGATCATCGCGCTTATTATCAATCAAACCATGGAGTTTAGAATCATCTGCAATAGCTTGTGTCATAAGTTCAAGTCTCAATTTTAAGATATCGACGAATTAAAAATATAACGCTATATTATCTACGGTATCAATACCGTAGAATTACGCGTAGATATCCCAACATGCAGGAACACCCTTTGACACAGAATGAATTAGATACACTCGCGTTTGAGATGGCGCCAATTGGCATTGTTTTAACCGAACAGCGCATCGTGCGCAGTTGTAATACCACATTTGCAACAATGGTGGGTTACGACAAACAAGACATTATCGGCCAGTCGTTTCGTATGTTTTACGGCAGCCGCCAAGAATTTGATGATATTCGCGATGTAGGTTTAGAACCTTTAAAAGCAAAAGGTCTTTATACTGATGAACGGATGGTAAAATGCAAAAATGGCGCCCAAATCTGGTGCCGGTTCCGCGCCCAAGCGCTGAACAAAGACCAGCCTTTGGAGCGGATGATCTTGAGTTTTGCGCTGATTTCTGATTCCGCCGACACAGCAAGTTTCACACTACGTGAACGTCAGGTTATCGGGCATCTAAGTGCGGGAAAAACAAGTAAAGAAATCGGTCATGTGTTGAAAATCTCTCCGCGCACCGTTGAGGATGTCCGCGCACGACTGCTTAAAAAGCTCAAAGTACGAAATGCAGCCGAATTATTGGCGCGTCTAAATCACATGCCGCAATAAGATCAAATGCCATTGGGATAGAAGTTGGTTTTTAAGTAATCCAATGCTTGTAGGTAATTGGGTTGTGTAAAACGATATCCAAGGTCTTTAATTTTGGCATTTGAAACACGTTTGTTCTCCCCATAAAACGAGCGCGCCATAGGAGACAAATCAGCTGTTTCAAAGTCAATTTCTTCAGGCGGATCAATACCTAAAAGCTCGGCCGCATATGCAACAACATCTTGGGGTGGTGCAGGCTCGTTGTCAGTAACATTGAATATACCAGCGGTATTGTTTTGAACGAGCAATTTGGTCGCGCCAGCTATATCATCAACAAATATACGATTGAAAACCTGATCTTTTTTAATTAACCGTCGCGCGGTACCCTTTTTATAATTTTCAAAGGTGTTCCGTCCTGGCCCATATATCCCAGATAGTCTTAAAATCGCGAGCGGAATGTCTGATCGCTCGCACAGTTTCTGCCATTGGTTTTCAGCTTCAACCCGCGCAACCGAACGCTTCGATACAGGTTTGCATACAGTATCTTCATCGACCCAATTGCCATCATGATTACCGTACACACCGACTGTCGAAAGGTAACCAACCCATTGAAGATTTGGCATGAGATGCCGCAAATTTTCACCGATCAGCGGAATAATCGGATCACCGGTTTTATCTGGAGAAATTGATTGAACAATATGGGTCACCGTGCGCAATTCATTCTCGAGCTCTGGCGCAAATCCGTCACCTGAAAATATAAAAGGCGTAATGCTGTGCTCACGCAAAAGCGGAAATTTTTCATCTGATCGGGTTGTACCACCCACAAAATCGAACGAATTTGAGAGTATTTTCCCGATGGCTCGGCCGGAAAATCCAGCTCCGAAGATTATTAAACGCACGGTCTATCCATTCTATTTTGTTCGGGCGAAATGCCACTCTTCTAATACGCTGTCACTGTTTTCATCATCAATTGCAGATGACGCGATGACCTCGAATTCAGAAGCAGTTACAAGCTTTGAAATTGCCCAAACAGCACACCCACGCACGATTTCATTTGGGTCTTTCAAATGCTGTTTGCAAGGCTCAATTAGCTCGGTATCGCCGCTATTTCCTGCGGCAATTAATACATTTCTGATAAAGCGATCTCGACCAATGCGTTTAATGGGAGATCCAGAGAAGAACTTTCGAAAATCTTGATCATCAAAACTCAGGAAGTGTTTGATATCAGGCGCGATTAAATCATCGCGCGCTTTGAGCTTAATCTCATTGGCATCCTGGGCAAATTTGTTCCATGGGCATGCAGCTAAACAATCATCACATCCATAAATCCGATTTCCCATTAATGGCCTTAAACTATGTTCTATCGGCCCCTTATGTTCAATAGAAAGATAGGAAATACATCGCCTGGCATCAATTTGATACGGCGCAGGAAATGCATCTGTGGGGCATGCATTAATACATGCCGAACATGTGCCACAATGATCCACTTCGGCTCTGTCTATGTCCAATTCAGCAGTGGTGAAAATCGAGGCTAAAAAAACCAAGAACCTTGGTCGCGACTAACCAAATTGGTATGTTTTCCTTGCCAACCTATGCCAGCTTGCTGTGCGAGTGGTTTTTCCATAACAGGTGCCGTATCGACAAAGACTTTGACATCCTCACCTGATTTGGCGGCAAATCTTCCTGCGATTTCTTTCAAGCGACCTTTTATGATGTCATGATAATCTCGATTGCGCGCATAAACTGAAATATTGGCCTTTTCTTTTGTCGTAAGATTTAGAAGTGGATCAACATCCGGTCCGTAATTCATCGTCAACACGATGATAGATTTTGCGTCCGGCCAAAGCTGATTAGGGGACGCCCTTCGATCCAATGTCTCAGGTAGCCAAGTCATTGTGCCGTGATATTGTTTAGCAACAAAATCTTCTAAGTTTGATTTAAGCGATTGGTCGGTGCGAGCGTGGGTCACACGCAAATCTGAAAATCCCAAACGTTCTGCATCTTGTTTCAGCAGTTGCTTAAGTTTTTCTTTTTGATTGCCTTTTGCCAATAAACCCGCTTTTCAAAATTAAAAATCAAGATCAGTGTAATGCGCAACAGGTGGCAATTTGCTGATTCTATCGGACAGAATTGGCCTGAAGCATGGACGTGATTTTAACCGCTGGTACCAGTCTTTTGCTTGGGGTGCATCGGACCAGTGGATCTCACCTAAATAATCAAGCGTTGAAATTGCTGCCGCTGCCGCAAGATCGGCATAGCTTAAACGATCACCAGCTAACCAGCTGCGTGTTCCTGCCAGCCACGATAAATATCGCATATGCAAATGAATGTTACTACGTGCTGTTCGTAATTTTTTAGAATCAGGTGCAGATGAACCATCTCTGCCTGCAACAAACAATTTGTAAACGCGTTCTTGCAAGATTGGCTTTGTAACTTCCTGCTCAAATTTAACCAAAAACCACTCGATTAAACGGCGGATTTCCGCGCGCTGAAATGGGTCCTCAGCTAACAGCCGTTTGTCTCGCACCAAAATACCATGTGTTTCATCTAAATATTCAGCCATGACATGCGGGCCACACAATGCTCGCATTGTATCATCAAGATAAACCGGAAGCGTTCCTGCTGGATTGATTGCGAGAAAATCCTTACGTTTTTCCCATGGTAGTTCCTCAGCCAACTCGGTCTTTAAATTATATTCACCCAGACTTAATCGAATGAAACGCGACGCAGGCGAGAGCGGGTAATGGTACAAAACAGGCATAAATGGAACAAACCCCAAATCCGTCATTTATTATCTAAAAAGTCATATTCTCAGATTATGGTGCAATTTAACACTGACTTCAATTCTAGCAATAGATATATGCAGCAACAGTGATTAAATAATGAACAAATTGGTGTTTGAACCCAAGTTATTGGAAGAAAATATTTACTGATTTGATAAGTGGGACTTTAAGGAATTAAAATGGCTGATCAAACGATTGTTGGCGCGGTATTGTTGGGCATATTAGAGGGTTTAACAGAGTTCATCCCCGTCTCGTCAACCGGTCACGTGATCCTCGCTGGTCATTTCCTCGGGTTTCAATCACCAGGTAATACATTTGAAATCCTTATTCAATTAGGTGCTATCCTAGCGATATTGAGTGTCTATTTCGCACGTCTTTGGAACCTTGTGATCGATTTACCTTCAAGTGCAAAAGCACGACGTTTTGTTGCTGCCATCGTCCTCGCATTTTTACCAGCCGCATTCGTTGGCGTATTCGCGCATGGCTTTATCAAAACGATTTTGTTTGAAGCGCCAACATTGATCTGCGTTGTTTTGATAATCGGCGGTATTATTCTAATGGTCATTGATCGAATGCCACTTAAGCCGCGTTATGCAGATGTGATGGATTTTCCAATTTCTCTAGCGATTAAAATCGGCTGCTGTCAGGTTTTGGCAATGGTGCCTGGTACATCGAGATCCGGCGCAACAATTGCCGGCGCATTGTTGATGGGCACGGATAAGCGTTCTGCTGCAGAATTTTCATTCTTCCTGGCCATGCCAACCATGGCAGGCGCATTTGTGTATGATCTTTATAAGAATTTTGATTTGTTATCTGCTGACGATTTCACAATCATTGGCGTCGGCTTTGTGACCGCTTTTATTTCAGCGGTTTTTGTGGTGCGTGGTCTGTTGGATTTTGTCTCTAAGCACGGGTTTACACCATTTGCGATCTGGCGCATTTTTATTGGTACTGTTGGGCTGATTGGGCTGCAGTTTTTTTAAAAACTATTTTGTTGAAGCCGCTCGCTGTTCGATACAAGTATCAACGCCATATCCAAGGTCACAGCCAGTTTCGCCGGTTGAATTGTGGCGAGGTGCAAATGCTGATGCGGAAAGAATAATTGCTGTTGCAAAAACGAACGCTGGAACGACAACTTTAACCATTTTGTAAACTCACCCCCAATGAGCTTATGAACACAAATTGCCCATAAGATATATGATAACTATCAGTACAAATTTCTTGTATGGCGGTCTTTTGAACCAAACAAGATCGTTTGGCAAGTCTAAATATTATTTAGCTGTTAAATTATTCTTAACCCTAAATTTATGCCTAATAAGATCTTACTATATTTGTTAAAAATCTAATTAAATGGCTTAAGAATTTACCTTGGTATACTGACCTGAAGGGCGGTAATGCACCAAATATGTTGGCAAAATAGTTTCAACTGCTGTTGGTGTGATACCCATTCCAGCTAAATCACGACCGTCTTTTTTGGCCTGATCTGATACAACATTGTCGCTTTTTAACAATTCTACCTGATCAGGTGTGAGCGGCGGATCGATAAACGGAACGAGCGTTGCCATGCTACCAACTAAGGATGCGATACCCCATGGTAGATAAACCAGAGGGCGCGAACGCGAAATGACTTTTAACATTGTTTCAAGGCATTGTTTAAAGCTTAGAACTTCCGGTCCGCCAAGCTCATAAATTTTGCCACCTTCAAGATCACCCATAACACCTTTGACAACGGCTTCAGCAACATCTGCTACATAAACCGGTTGGAACTTTGTATTACCACCACCAATTAACGGCAGCGCTGGCGCCAAGCGAGACATGTCAGCAAATTTGTTGAAGAAACCATCTTCTGGTCCAAACACGATAGAAGGGCGAAAAATTATAGCATCGCTGACGGCTTTAAGAACAGCTTCCTCAGCAATTGCTTTTGTGCTCGCATAATCAGCCGGAGAGTTTTTATCTGCACCAATAGCCGAAATGTGAATCAGTTTCGCACCTTGTGCTTTTGTTGCCTCAGCAATTGCTTTCGCACCAAAAGCCTGAACGGCATCAAATGTATTACGTCCGCTTTCAAATAAAATGCCAACACAGTTGATCACATAGTCAGCATCCATTACCGCACGTTCTACCGAATCACGATAGCGTAGGTTTGCCTGTATCGCGGTAATTTGACCGACATTGCCGAGCGGTTGAAGATGACCAGCAAGATCTGGTCGGCGGCAGGCTACGCGAATACGAAATCCCTTTTTGGCAAGCAACCGGACGATGTGACGTCCTAAAAATCCAGATCCACCAAAAACGGTGACAAGTTTAGGCTGATTGCTCTTTTCCATCTTATTTCTCCAAGCTTTGCGGCTTTGTGCTTTAATGTGCGTAATATTCACCTGCCATAGCAAACCTTGGCATTAAGGTGAAGGTCAAATGACGATTACCGCGTTGAATTACGCAGGAAATTAAAGGCTTTTATGTGATTTTATGTTCAGGCTTATTCAGCGCCTTCGACAAGCACGATTTCTCCATCAGCAATTTCCTGACGTATCGCAGCGGCTTTCTGATATTGCTCTGAATAATAACAAGCTTTTGCCGCTTCCAGGGACGGAAATTCAATGATCACATTCCGTGCGCGGCTCACACCTTCCGCACGATCAATTTCTCCACCCCTTGCAAGAAATTTTGCACCATATTCATCAAAAGCAGGTTTTGCGGTTGCAACATAATCTTTGTAGCGTTCGGTGCTGCCCTCGTAAGCATCAACACGCGCAATCCAATAGCCTTTAGGTGTTTGTGACATTGATATCTCCTCCAAATATATTAAGCGCTCATCTGCGCTAAAATTTGATCAACCGCTTGCTTCTTGTTGCTAGCTGCTGTGATCGGTCGCCCGACAACAAGATGAGATGAACCTGCTTGCATAGCGTCTTTTGGTGTCATCACGCGCTTCTGGTCGCCAACATCCGCGCCCGCTGGTCGGATGCCCGGTGTAACGATAGCCATATCAGGGCCAATTATTTTACGTACAATTTCTGCCTCTTGAGCTGAACATACGACACCGCCCATACCAGCTTCAAAAGCTTGTTTGGCACGAATTTCCACCAGATCTGCTGGATTTGATGATGCATAGCCAGCTTCCAATAAATCTTCGCCGTCCATGGATGTAAGAACCGTCACACCTAAAAGGGTAAGATCTGAACCTTCTGCCGCCTTAACAGCTGCGCGCATGGCTTTAGGGTAAGCATGGATGGTCAGCATCGAAACACCCATTTTGGCGATACTTTCGACACCTTTTGCGACCGTATTGTCGATATCCAGCAATTTCATATCAAGAAAGATCTTCTTGCCATCCTGAATGAGCTCTTGTGCAAAAGATAAGCCGCCGGCAAAGCCGAGTTGGTGGCCGATTTTGTAATAGGCGCCGCTGTCACCGATTTCGGAAACGATCTTTTCCGCATCTGTCACACTTGGCACATCAAGTGCGATGATAAGTTGATCTTTCACATCATGATTAGGTGCCATGTTCTACCTCAGAGCTAATATTCAAGTGTTTAAAGCTATTGCAGCCTAGCGGACAAATCGCAAGATACAAATCAATATAATCAACGAACCAAATTTTAGAAAACTGCAATCACACAATGCGAAATTTATCTAACCAAGTACTTGGCTTACCCGATGAAGGGATTGGCACGAATTGCCAAGGGATCTGACCGCGCGTTCCGCGACTAAAGAACCATCCTCAGCAAATGCCTTGCCCGCTGTTGGTACAAGCGTTTGCTCTGAAATAACTTGGCAACCAACGCTGACTAAAACATCTCGCAGGTGGTTTAACCCGCGTACGCCACCCAAATTACCGGGGGAAGCAGCACCAAGTCCAACAATTTTGCCCTTAAGTGGGGTCCAGGGCTTATCGTCTTTTTTGCGGATGACAGAAATCCAGTCGATGGTATTTTTCAAAAGGGGAGAGATTGAGCTGTTATATTCAGGGCTGGCAATGAAAATACCATCATGCACTGAGATCATCTCTGCGAGTTTGAGCGCGTTCTTTTCAATGCCTTGGCTTGATTTTAAATCATCATCATAAAGGGGCAGCGGGTAATCAATGAGGGAAATCCGCGTTACATCAGCACCTAAGAGTGCAAGTTCTTTTGCTGCGACAGCCGCTAGTTTGACGTTGTAAGAACCAGATCGATTAGACCCCGGAATTACCAATATTTTTGCCATTTCGAAGCCCTGATTAAGAGTTTAAATCCGCTGATGTTATGATTTGCGCGTATATGCCCAAACGCGCGCTGGTGGGACATTGCGAATAACCCATCTGATTGAAGTCACTTCAAAATCTTCGCCATCAGTGGGTACAGGCGCCGTTGCACCGTAGGAAAATAGTACAATCGGACGGCCAGCAGGCATGCGATTAAGTAAGTCGTTGATCAGGCGTTTTCGCGCCATCATCGGGAAATTTAACAATGGCATGGATGTGATGATGGTATCAAACTGCGCATCACGCATTTCACCCAACACATTATCGAGATCAAATGCATCACCGTTCATGATGTTTACATCTGGCAGCATAATTTTTAAACGGCGCGTGAATTCATCTGAATATTCAACACAATAAAGATCCTTAGGTTCGATCCCACGGTTCAAAATTGCCTTCGTGATGACACCCGTTCCAGGCCCAAGTTCTAATATTGGTAATTTAGAGGTGAGATCAATCTGATCTGCCATGCAGCGTGCGGTAACGCGAGATGTTGGAATGATAGAGCCGACAGTATCAGGTGATGAAATCATCCCTTTCAAGAAAATGATTTCATCGTCAAAACGTTGAACCAGCTTCTGGGTTATACCTAAACGCAACGCACGTCCCCCTTTACACCATGAAACAATCAAACTGCAGTTTTGTCAACCAAGGTTGATGTAATTACAGCTGGACCTTTGTTTCAAGTCTTTTCTGATAAACTAAGTGACGCGTAATGAGGGCAAAAACAAGTCCAAGTTATAAAAACCCGTGAAATATCCCTAGATCAATCGCTCAATGTATCGAAAAAGCCTTTCATCTTTGAAAAGAAGCCAGAAGATTCTGGGTTATTTTCATTTGATGAGATCTCCTGGAATTCTTCCAGCAATTCTTTTTGTCTGCGGCTAAGGTGTTGCGGTGTTTCAACCGCGATACGAATATATAAATCACCTTTCTGGCTCGAGCGCATCACAGGCATACCTTTGCCGCGCATACGTAATTCTTTGCCAGATTGAGTGCCCTCAGGCACCGTCACACGAGATTTAGATCCGTCTAAGGTTGTGACTTCAAACTTGCCGCCAAGCGCAGCCTTAGTCATTGAAATCGGCACCATGCAATAAAGATCTGCGCCTTCACGTTGGAAAAACTCATGTGGTCTAACTGACAAGAAGATATAAAGATCTCCCGTTGGTCCACCACGTTGACCAGCTTCACCTTCACCAGCAACACGAATGCGTGTGCCATCTTCAATACCCGCTGGGATATTTACAGATAGTGATTTTTCTTCTGAAACGCGACCTTGACCTGAACATTTGGTACAAGGATCCGAAATCATCTGACCGTTTCCGTGACATGTTGGACATGTGCGTTCAACAGAGAAGAAACCTTGCGCTGCGCGAACACGACCAATCCCGCCACATGTGGTACATGTTGTCGGAGAGCTACCCGGTTTTGCGCCAGAGCCTGAACAAGTATCGCAAGATACAGATGTTGGAACACGAATTTGCGCTGTTTTGCCTTCAAAAGCTTCTTCAAGCGAAATTTCCATGTTGTAACGTAAGTCTGCGCCACGCTCACGACCACCTGATGATCTGCGTTGACGTTGACCGCCACCACCCATCATGTCGCCAAAAATATCCTCGAAGATATCGTGGAAACCGCCAGCACCGCCGCCGCCAAAACCAGCGCCGCCACCAGGGCCACCTTGCTCAAACGCTGCATGACCAAAACGATCATAGGCTGAACGTTTTTGTGGGTCTTTCAGCGTTTCATAGGCTTCATTTATTTCTTTGAACTTTTTCTCAGCTTCGTCATCATCGGGATTTTTATCCGGATGATATTTCATCGCAAGCTTGCGGAAGGCGCTTTTCAGTTCCTTCTCATCTGCGCTTTTAGACACGCCTAGTAGTTCGTAGAAGTCCGCTTTTGCCATTTGCAAAATATCCGTAAGGTCAACTGTTGGCGGACCAATTCCGCCAACAGAGTTTGACTGAAATTACGCCGATTTTTTATCGTCGTCGTCGCTATCGTTGACTTCTTCGAAGTCAGCATCAACAACATTATCGTCTTCAGCTGCTGCATGACCTGCAGCATCAGCTTCCGCCGCAGCTTGCTCTTCAGCTTGCTGAGCTTCGTACATGGCTTGGCCAAGTTTCATGGAAGCGTCCATAAGAACCTGAGTTTTCTCACCAATGAGTTCACCATCTGGCTCTTCAGTATCAATTGCCTCTTTCAAGCCCGCAATTGCATCTGTAATTGCATTGCGGTCTTCTTCAGAAACTTTGTCACCATAGTCAGCAAGTGATTTCTCAGAAGATGCGATCAAGCTTTCAGCGTTGTTTTTAGCTTCAACAGCCTCACGACGCTTCTTGTCCGCTTCAGCATTGCTTTCAGCTTCTTTGATCATTGATTCGATATCATCATCTGACAAGCCGCCATCCGCTTGAATACGGATTTGCTGTTCTTTGCCTGTGCCTTTGTCTTTTGCAGACACATTCACAATACCATTGGCATCAATATCAAATGTTACTTCAATTTGTGGCACACCGCGTGGTGCAGGTGGAAGACCAACAAGATCAAACTGACCAAGGTTTTTATTGTCTGCTGCCATCTCACGCTCACCTTGTGATACGCGGATAGTTACAGCATTTTGGTTATCTTCAGCTGTTGAGAAGACTTGGCTTTTCTTTGTTGGGATTGTTGTGTTGCGATCAATCAAACGTGTGAAGACACCGCCCAAAGTTTCAATACCCAAAGACAATGGTGTCACATCAAGAAGCAGAACGTCTTTCACGTCACCTTGCAAAACACCGCCCTGAATAGCTGCACCCATAGCAACAACTTCATCAGGGTTCACACCCTTATGGGGCTCTTTGCCAAAGAACTGTTTCACAACTTCTTGGATCTTCGGCATACGTGTCATGCCGCCAACCAAAACAACTTCATCAATTTCACCAGCAGAAAGACCAGCATCTTTTAGTGCGGCCTTACATGGTCCAATTGTGCGTTGAACAAAATCATCAACCAAGCTTTCAAGCTTTGAACGTGACATTTTCATGGTCAAGTGTTTAGGACCAGATGCATCAGCTGTGATGAATGGAAGGTTGATCTCAGTTTGAGATGCAGACGACAATTCGATTTTTGCTTTTTCAGCAGCTTCTTTTAAACGCTGCAATGCAAGCTTGTCGCCTTTAAGGTCAACGCCTTGCTCTTTTTTAAACTCATCAGCAAGGTATTCAACCAAACGCATATCAAAGTCTTCACCACCCAAGAATGTATCACCATTGGTTGATTTCACTTCAAATACGCCGTCGCCGATTTCAAGTACGGACACATCAAATGTACCACCACCCAAATCGTATACAGCAATTGTTTTGCCGTCTTTTTTGTCAAGACCATATGCAAGCGCTGCAGCTGTTGGCTCGTTGATGATACGAAGAACTTCAAGACCAGCAATCTTACCAGCGTCTTTTGTTGCCTGACGTTGTGCATCGTTAAAGTATGCAGGAACTGTGATCACAGCTTGCTGAACGTTCTCGCCCAAATAAGCTTCTGCAGTTTCTTTCATTTTCTGCAAGATCATCGCAGAAACTTGTGCAGGAGAATAATCTTTACCAGATGCTTTCACCCATGCATCGCCATTGTCGCCTTTTACGATTTCGTAAGGCACAAGGTCTTTATCTTTTTTGACCATAGCATCGTCGAAGCGACGGCCGATCAAACGTTTTACAGCAAACAGAGTATCTGTTGGATTTGTAACAGCCTGACGTTTTGCAGGTTGACCAACAAGACGTTCGCCATCATCAGAAAATGCGACCATGGAAGGTGTTGTACGTGCGCCTTCCGCATTTTCGATAACTTTAGCGTCTCCGCCATCCATTACCGCGACGCAGGAGTTTGTCGTTCCTAGGTCAATTCCAATTACTTTCGCCATTTTTCATCTTTCTCCTAAAAGCAAGCTGCTGGAACCGATTTCCGCATTCCAAAAGCAGCCCCTAACGGGACACAATATACTGATTATCCGCGATTTGCGGGTTTGTTAGTCAAAGGCCCTTCCATGGCATACGGTGGTAACCCCCGACGTCTGCGGCCTATATAAGAAGGCTTGCGCCAGACTGCAAGGCGTTAAAGCGCATCTTTTTCACTCAGATTGTTAGTTTTTTGCAGCTTAGCGGCCTAATATCACGTCCAAAATGGAGTTTGGTCGATTTGAATTGGCATTTTGTGCCGAACCGGTAAGCTCTCCGGGGGGCAATAATTGGTTTTGAGACGCAGAATCACCACGGTCAAAAGCCTCGCGAGAAACCGGAATGGGAATCGAACTTGTTGATTCGGACGATGGAAGCGGTGCTAATCGCTCTGTCAGCTCATTAATATTTGCACTGGGGTCGTTAAACAATGGGGTAGGGGCTGTTACGCGCGGAAGTGCCGCGATTGACATGCCTTCATGTGCATGGGACATCACAGCCTGCCAGATTTTAGCGGGTAAACCACCACCCGTCACTTTTTTGGTTGGTTTTCCGTCATCATTTCCAAGCCAGACGCCAGCTGTAAGATTAGCTGTATAGCCAACAAATAACGCGTCGCGGAATGATTGGCTGGTCCCGGTTTTACCTGCAACCTGCCAATTTGGCAGTTGTGCATTGCGCCCAGTGCCATTGGTTACAACGCTCGTTAGCATATCATTCATGTGATTGGCCACTTGAGGCGCCAATACGCGCGGCGGGTGATCAAACACATTTTCAAATAATAACTGACCATCTGTTGTCGAGATACGTTTGATAATATGAGGGGTCGCTTTAAACCCGCCATTCATAAATGGTGCATATGAGGAGGTAAGTTCCAGCAAAGTCACCTCAGACGTGCCAAGCGCGATGGATGCATTGGGATTAAGTTTTGCTTCAATACCCATACGTTTGGCGGTTTTGGCTACATTGCGTGGCCCCACTTGCATCACAAGTTGCGCAGCAATTGTGTTCAGCGATTTAGACAAAGCTTCATCAAGAGTGACGGGACCACGATATTTTTCATCATAATTTTGTGGTGTCCATTTACCAATGCGCACTGGTGCATCATTGCGGATGGAATTAGGTGTTTCACCCTGTTCAAGCGCTGCCGTGTAGACAAAGGGTTTAAAGGCTGATCCTGGTTGGCGTAGCGCTTCACTTGCCCGGTCAAATTGGCTTGTTGCATAGTTTCGCCCACCGATTAACACCTGGATTGCACCACCTGCATCGATGGCAACAATCGCGCCCTCTTTAACGTTAAACTTCGCGCTGTTATCCTCAAGTGTACTGCGCAAGACGCGTTCAGCTTGCTTTTGCAAATTAAAATCAAGCGTTGTCTCAATAATCAGGTCTTCTTTCACGTCACCGATTAACGCTTTAAGGTCGTCCATGACGCGGTCAGCAGCAAAGTTCTCCGAGCCTGTCCAATAACTTTTTGCGCGTGTTTGCGGTTGTGTAAGCGCTGTTGTGGCTTCGCGATCATCAATAAATCCCGCGCGCCGCATGGCACCTAAAACCACTTGTCCGCGTGCTTCCGCTAGATCTGGATTGCGAGCAGGTGATAAACGCGATGGTGCCTTGAGCAAACCTGCAATTAATGCGGCTTCAGCTAAATTAACGTCCCGCGCTGGCTTTTGAAAATATCGACGTGATGCGGCTTCAACACCATAGGCACCGGAGCCAAAATAAACCCGGTTGAGATACATTTCCAAGATCTGATCTTTGGTGAAATTATGCTCAAGCCATAAGGCGAGCAGAACTTCCTGCACTTTGCGTTCAAGTGTTCGATCAGGTGATAAAAACAGGTTCTTTGCAAGCTGCTGGGTAAGCGTTGAACCACCTTGCACAGTGCGGCCTGCAACAAGATTTGAATACATGGCACGGACTAGGCCAATTGGGTCAATACCAAAATGGCTGTAAAAACGGCGATCTTCAATCGCAATAACCGCTTGTGGGATATAAGGCGACATATCGCTCAAAAACAGCGCCTGCCCACCTGTTATGCCGCGGTTAGCGATCACCTGTCCATCATAGGACATAATCTGAACATTTGGTGGGCGTTGCGGCACATCCCATGTCTTTGCGCTTGGCATTTTTGCACCATAAAACGCAAAAATACTGCCAACGCCAATCGCACCCCAAATACCTAAAACAAAACACCAATAAAACGAAGTTTTGATCAATCTTGTCAGCAAACTTGGCTTTTTCGACTTCCCACGAGCTGATTTAGACTGTCGTCGTTTTGCCCCAGAACGAGATTTTGCGTTTGATTTACTTTGCGACTTTTGAGCAGACCTTGGTGCCGATTTTGCCTTGGTGCCCCTTTTAGCCGTTGATTTTGCTGAATTTTTCGACTGAAAGCTGGGCTCTACCCGTGTCTTTGCTTTTTTCTTATTGGCCATAGCTTCGCAGTTCACCGTCAATACGCATTACAATTTGCACTAATTTAGACGATTGTTTTTAAGGGGAGGTTAAGCTTGGCATTAACCATTATGGTTCTGTTATTGCGCTAACTGATCCAGAATACGAATCCACGAGCGAATGCCTTTATGGAAAGAATTGAGCTCATATTTTTCATTTGGAGAGTGAAGCTGGTCGTCATTAAGACCAAAACCAACGAGAAGCGAATCCATACCCAAAAAAGTTTGAAAATCACCAACAATTGGAATGGACCCACCACCACCAACAAGCACAGCAGGTTTTGGCCATTCATCTGAAAGCGCAGACATCGCTTTTTTAATCAGCGGCGAATCGTATGAAAGTTGAATGCCTCCGGATGCTCCGTGCTCTTCAAAGCTAGCGCTGCAATCACTTGGCAATCGATCATTTACAAACTTTCGAAAAGCTACACGTAATTTGTCAGCATCTTGATTGCCAACAAGTCGAAACGAAATTTTCGCACTGGCTTGCGCTGGGATCACGGTTTTAAAACCATCATCTGTATAGCCGCCGATAATACCATTTATTTCAGCGGTTGGCCGTGCCCAAGTTAACTCCTGGAAGGATTTGCCTTTTTCACCGAAGTTTTCGCTTAAGCCAACCTCACCTAAAAACTCCTGGTCTGTTTGCCCCAATTCCTTCCACATATCTTTGATATGTTGTGGCGTTTCTTCAACTCCCTCATAAAAGCCATCAATTGTGATACGGCCTTCATCATCATGAATATCAGCAATAATGCGTGATAGAATAGTAATTGGATTGGCGGCAGAGCCACCATAAAGCCCTGAATGCAGATCGCGGTCAGCGGCGTGAATAGTTACTTCTTCACCGAGTAATCCCCGAAGACTTGTCAAAATGGCTGGCGTTTGCTTGTCCCACATGCCCGTATCGCAAACGAGCGCAAAATCCGCCTTAAGCTCATCATGATTTGCTTCTAAAAATGGATGCAAACTTGGGGAGCCGGATTCTTCTTCACCCTCGAACAAAATGGTGATGTTGCACGGAAGATTGCCGCTTGTTTCTTTATAAGCCCGGCAAGCTTCGACAAACGTCATGAGCTGACCTTTATCATCGCTAGTACCGCGGCCAGTAATCACCTTGCTGCCATTGCGTTCCTTGATTTGAGGGTCAAATGGATCGTCATCCCAAAGTTCAACCGGATCGACCGGTTGCACATCATAATGTCCATAAAACAAAACATGAGGCGCGTCCTTACCAGCCCCTTTGTAATGCCCAACGACCATTGGGTGGCCAGTTGTTGGGCGAACAGATGCCTCAAAGCCAACTTTTCCCAAATAATCAGATAGATAGTTTGCTGCTTCGTCGCATTTGGCTTTGAACTCAGGGTCGGTTGAAATAGAAGGTATCCGAACTAGTTCAAACAAAGTTTCAAGGCTTGAAGGTAAGTTATTATCGGCAGCCGATAGAGCTGCATCCAATTGTGACATTTGTGGCTCCTGCAATGAGGTTGTCTTGAATGATAGATATGCAGGTTTAAAGAGCTTTGCGCTAAAAGAAAAGCCACCATAACCGGAGGGGGAGGGTTATGATGGCTTATATTATTAGAGCCAAGCCCGGAGGGGATAGGGTTTGGCTCGTCTATCTAGTGTGGCAGGGGAACCTATACTAGATAGCGGCTTGTTTGCGCCGGTGAATGTAATTTGGGTGTTGAAAGCGGCGAAACAATGGCCACAATATTAATTATTTGTAACATTTTCGTGATGTTACCCACATGGCTTGGCGTGTATCGGATACTACACATCTGAATGAATTATGCCCAATCAAGAATAATTTCAAAGAGTGACGTTGAAAACATTATTCTTCGATAGACCTTGCGTGCACATCGGGTTAAATATCGAACATGAAAAAAGGTGATCATTTATTCCTCGTCGATGGTTCTGGCTATATTTTCAGAGCTTATCATGCCCTTCCTGCCTTAACGCGCAAATCAGATGGTTTGCCAGTTGGAGCGGTGTCTGGTTTTTGCAACATGCTTTGGAAGCTCGTGTCGACCGCACGTGATGAAAATGATGGGGTCACACCCACGCATTTTGCGGTGATTTTCGATCACTCATCAAAGACATTTCGCAATGAATTATACCCTGAATATAAGGCCAATCGCGATGCGCCGCCGGAAGACTTACGCCCGCAATTTGGTTTGATCCGTCAGGCGACGCGCGCCTTTAATCTGCCTTGCATCGACAAAGAAGGCTTTGAGGCCGATGATATCATTGCAACATATGCGCGCCAATGCCGTGAAGCGGGTGCTGATTGTACAATTATCTCTTCTGATAAGGATCTTATGCAGCTCGTGGGTGAGCAGGTCTTTATGCATGATACGATGAAAAATCGTCATATTCGTGTGCCGGAAGTGATCGAAAAATGGGGTGTGCCACCTGAAAAGATGATCGATCTGCAGGCTTTGGCGGGTGATTCGGTTGATAATGTCCCAGGCGTGCCGGGCATTGGGCCGAAGACAGCAGCTCAGCTTCTAGAGCAATTTGGTGATCTTGATACGCTGCTTGAGCGCGCCGGCGAGATCAAACAAAACAAACGTCGCGAGAACCTAATTGAATTTGCGGATAATGCGCGAATTTCACGTGAATTGGTGAAGCTACGCGATGATGTTGAGATGGACATTGATCTGGATGGACTGTTCCTAGAGCAACCTGATGGACCGAAGCTTATTGGCTATCTGAAGGCGATGGAGCTAACCACGCTGACCAAACGTGTAGCTGAAGCCACCGACAGTGATGCAAGCACCATTGAACCCGCCGAGCTTAACATTGAATGGGAAAATGCGCGCGGACCAGATCTTGATCGTGCAACAGATAGTGATGATGAAGCTTCAGAAAGCGCAGCATTAGACGCAAACGCGCAAAATCTCGTTAATGCACGAGCGGCGAAACTAGCAGACGCGAAAATAGATCACAGTTCTTACGAAACCGTTCGGGATTTAGCGCAATTGGATGCATGGGTCGCAGCCATCCGCGAAAAAGGTATTGTTGCTTTTGATACTGAAACCACTTCTCTGCACGCTATGCAAGCCGAGTTGGTTGGTTTCTCATTCGCATATTTCGAGGGTAAAGATAGCGATCTAAACGTCAAAGCCTGTTACGTGCCGTTAACACATAAAAGTGGAAACGGGGATTTGCTTGGTGGTGGCTTGGTCGAAGATCAGGTTGATTTTGATGAAGCTCTCAAGCGCTTAAAAGATGTGCTCGAGGACGCGTCGATTTTAAAGATCGCGCAAAATCTTAAATATGACATGCTGGTTCTTAAGCAACTCAACGTGGATGTGAAATCCTTTGATGACACAATGTTGCTGTCTTATGTGTTAGATGCAGGCGTTGGAAATCATGGCATGGATACGCTGTCAGATCGCTGGCTTGGGCATCAACCTATTCCGTATAAAGAAGTTGCTGGCACAGGAAAATCTGCGATCACCTTTGATATGGTCGATATTGAAAAAGCAACGACCTATGCCGCTGAAGATGCTGATATCACATTGCGCCTATGGCATGTGCTTAAACCGCGTTTGGTCGCTGAAGGACTGGTCTCTGTCTACGAACGCTTAGAGCGGCCGCTCGTGCCTGTTTTGGTTGCTATGGAAGCGCGCGGCATTTCAGTCGATCGCCAGATTCTCTCCCGTCTTTCAGGCGAACTTGCGCAAGGCGCAGCGGGGCTTGAAGCTGAGATTTATGAACTTGCAGGCGAAACTTTTAACGTTGGATCACCCAAACAGTTGGGTGAAATTCTCTTTGGAAAAATGGCGTTACCAGGCGGATCAAAGACCAAATCCGGTCAATGGTCGACATCAGCTCAAAAGCTGGAAGATTTAGCTGCAGAAGGGCATGAATTACCGCGCAAGATTGTTGATTGGCGCCAGATGAGCAAGTTGAAATCAACTTACACAGACGCCTTACCAAATCATATTCATCCGCAAACAAAGCGTGTTCATACATCTTATGCGATGGCATCAACGTCGACGGGGCGTTTATCGTCCAATGATCCAAACTTGCAAAATATTCCCGTCCGCACAGCAGAAGGTCGTAAGATCAGAACTGCCTTTGTCCCGGAAGCCGGAAATACGCTTATCTCTGCCGATTACAGCCAAATTGAATTGCGGGTTTTGGCCCATGTTGCGGATATCGACGCGCTCAAGCAGGCATTTGCAAACGGCATTGATATTCATGCGATGACCGCATCTGAAATGTTTGGTGTTCCTGTTGAGGGCATGCCGAGCGAAATTCGCCGGAACGCAAAAGCGATCAATTTTGGTATTATCTACGGAATTTCAGGCTTTGGTCTTGCCAATCAGTTAGGTATTTCTCGCTCTGAAGCCAGCGATTATATCAAAACCTATTTTGAGCGTTTTCCGGGCATTAAAGACTATATGGAAAACACCAAAGCCTTGGCACGTGATCAAGGTTATGTGGAAACAATTTTTGGTCGCCGGATCAATTATCCAGATATTAAATCATCCAATCATCAAGTGCGCGCATTTAATGAACGTGCGGCGATTAACGCACCAATTCAGGGTTCAGCTGCAGACATCATCAGACGCGCTATGGTGCGCATGGATGACGCGCTTTTATCTGCGAACTTACAGGCCAAGATGTTGCTACAGGTTCATGATGAATTGATCTTTGAAACGGCTCAATCTGAAGCTGATGCAACGATCGAACTGGTAAAAGACATTATGGAAAATGCTGCAATGCCGGCTTTGTCTATGTCGGTTCCATTGCAGGTTGATGCGCGCGCGGCTGATAACTGGGATGAAGCACACTAGGGTTCTGAACTCCATGCCAAACGAGTTTAGCCATTTCCCTATTTCCGATGTTCTTGGTGAAATAACAGACGCATTGTTATCGTCAAATAATGTTGTGATCGGGGCACCGCCGGGTGCAGGTAAGACAACAATTGTCCCAGTTCATCTGCTTGAAAGCTCTTCGATTGGAGATGGTAAAATCATCTTAATCGAGCCGCGTCGTTTGGCAGCGCGTGCGGCGGCACGGCGCATGTCGCAGATGATGGGTGAAGAACTTGGGCAAACAGTCGGTTATCGCATGCGTCTTGATAATCGCATTGGAAAATCAACCAAAATCGAAGTCGTCACCGAAGGCGTTTTTACCCGCATGGTGTTGGAAGATCCCGAACTAAATGGGATCGCTTGCGTCATCTTTGACGAATTTCACGAACGTGCTTTGGAAGCAGATTTTGGTTTGGCGCTGGCGCTCGATGTGCAATCAGGTTTTCGAGAAGATCTCCGTATCGCTGTGATGTCTGCGACCTTGGACATTGACGAGATCTCGCGCATCTTACCCGATGCAAAAACGATCATCAGCGAAGGTCGATCCTATCCAGTTGATATCCGATATGCGCCTCGAAAACCGCAGTCAAAGATTGAAGATGTGATGGTCGAAGCGGTGCTTGATACATTGAAAAAAGAAGAGGGTTCAATTCTGTGTTTTCTTCCTGGTATCGGTGAAATTAAACGCGTTGTTGAACGCCTTGAGGGGAAAGTAACAGCTCATACGGATATCTTTCCGCTTTATGGAGCACTAACATCATCTGCGCAGGACAAGGCCATTCAACCGAGTGAAGATGGGCGCCGAAAAGTGGTGCTAGCCACATCCATTGCAGAAACATCGATCACCATTGATGGTGTCCGAATAGTGATTGATTCAGGTCTGCAACGTCAGGCCTATTTTGAAGTTTCCACTGGGATTACCCGACTTGAAACTCAGCGCGCGTCGCAGGCAGCCACGACACAGCGGGCTGGACGTGCAGGTCGGACAGCTCCGGGAATTGCCCTGCGACTTTGGCAAAAAGAACAGCAATCAGCTTTAGAGGAATTTTCGGCTCCGCAAATTTTGACGAGCGATCTCTCTGGCTTTGTGATTGATTGCTTAGCATGGGGTATTGCCGATCCACGTGATTTAACGCTCATCACCAAGCCGCCTTTAAAAACCATTGATGCAGCTTTTGATATATTGCAAAAGCTCGGCGCAATTGACCAGCATAAACGTCTGACAAAATTGGGTCATTCTATGCGTAGTCTCGCGCTTCCGATCCGTTTGTCAGCCATGGTTATGAAAGCTGCAGAAACGGCAAATGCGGAAATTGCAGCAAAGCTTGCCATCCTTCTTACCGAACAAGGTTTAGGTGGGAATATGGTGGATATATCTGAGCGGTTAAAGCGTTTTGAAACTGAGAAAAGCCAACGCGCAAAAGCGGCACAAGATCTTGCTAAACGCATGGCACGCACTGCGAATGGTCAAGTTGAGGTGACTGATAAATCCGATCTCGATATAGATGATATTTTAGCAATAGGCTTTCCTGACCGAATTGCAAAACGGCGCGGTCAGATAGGTCAATACACAATGTCAGGTGGACGTGGCGCGGTTATGGAAGAAACTGAAAGACTGGCACAAGAGGATATGTTGGTCGTAGCAGATTTAACGGGAAAAGCGCAGGCGCCTCGAATATTATCTGCCGCCCGGTTTGATCCTTCAGGATTAGATTTGCTACCAAAACATCTTATCAGCGAAATAGAAGAATATCGCTTTGATAAAGAAAGTCTTGGTGTAAAGGGGCGGCTTGTTCGGAAGTTTGGTGCAATTACGCTTTCTGAAAAACCGTTGCCGAAACCAAAAGGAGAGGCCGCGGTATCAGCTATTACAAATGCGCTTAAGCAACTTGAACCGGGCTATGCGATGTCATTATTGCCGTTTTCAAAAGCAACTTTGGATTGGCGAAATCGGTCCGAGTTTTGCCGCCATCATAGTCAATCAGATGATTGGCCAGATATGTCAGATCGCGGTCTTTTGGAAACCATTGAACAATGGTTTGGGACATTTCAAACAGACATCAACAGCCTGCATGATGTGAAACATCAATCTTTATCAGATGGAATAAAGAGCCTGCTTACATGGGATCAACAAAACCAGCTTGATGCCCATGTGCCAACGCATTTTAGCTTTCCCGATGGCAAGCGTCTAGAAATTAGCTACAAAGAGGATGATGCGCTTTTGTCGGTGCGTGTTAATCACCTATATGGGCAAACGACGCATCCATCGATTATGTCAGGCAAGTTGCCACTTTTGCTGGAACTCCTATCACCTGCGGGGCGACCAGTTCAGCTTACGCGCGATCTATCAGGATTTTGGCAAGGATCCTGGTCCGATGTCCGCGCTGATATGCGCAGTCGATATCCAAAACATGATTGGCCAGATGATCCGGCAAATGCTAAACCTTTTGTCAAACGTGGAAAGCCGTGAGTAGATAATGCAGACGAATATTAGCATGTCAGACCCTGAAGAATTTGCGCTTAATGAGCTGGTAAAATCGCGCCTTTTGCGTCTGCAAACTCTAATTCGCTTGCGTTGGCTAGCAGTTGCCGGTCAAACTTTGTCGATATTGCTTGTTGAGTTTTATTTAGATTTTCACCTTCCAATATTGTTTTGTCTGGCGCTGGTTGCCGTATCTGCCTTGCTAAATTTATATCTTACGGCAAGACATCCTTCTTCAAGACGTCTGTCATCTCGCGCTGCTATGTATGTGCTTGGGTTTGATATTTTACAGCTCGCCAGCCTTTTATTTATGACAGGGGGGTTGGCAAACCCATTTTCGGTTTTGTTTTGCGTACCTGTGATTATTTCAGCTGGAACGCTGCCAGCAAAACGAACAATATTGCTTGGTATCGTGACCTTTATTTGCGTCACATTGCTTGGCTTTTTCTCGTTTCCGTTACCTTGGTATGATGGTGTGGACCTCGATATTCCACCAGTATTCCTCATAGGTGTTTGGATTGCAATCCTCTCGACCACGGCATTCGCTGCATTTTATGCTTATCGCGTATCCGCTGAAGCAAATGATCTGGCCAACGCGCTAACAGCAACAGAACTTGCTTTGCAACGAGAGCAACATTTATCAGCGATTGATGGATTAGCTGCGGCAGCGGCCCATGAATTAGGAACACCACTTGCAACCATTTCCGTTGTGGCAAAAGAAATGCAGCATGCGTTGGGTGAAGATGATGCTTTTCGAGAAGATGTGCAATTATTGCGCAGCCAAAGTGAACGATGCCGTGACATTCTCAAGCGATTGACCACATTGTCTGCCGAAGATGAAGCACATATGCGACGTTTGCCCTTAAGCTCTTTAATCGAGGAAGTCGTCGCACCCCATCGTGAATTTGGTATCGAGATTATTGATACAATCAACTCTGAAACGGAAAATGAACCGATCGGCCGACGTAATCCGGGAATATTATTCGGCCTTGGTAATTTGATGGAAAATGCAGTTGATTTTGCCGATAAGTCCGTCGAATTCAAAGCATTTTACAATGCCGAAACGATTACCATTACAATTTCTGACGATGGACCAGGTTATAGCCAAAGCATTATTCAGCAAATCGGCGAGCCTTACATGAAACAGCGCACGGGAACTGAATTAGATAAAGCTGGCGGGCTGGGTCTTGGATTGTTTATTGCTAAGACGCTTTTAGAGCGATCGGGTGCAACCATGCAATTTAGCAACAAGCCTTACCCCAAATCGGGTGCGATCGTTTCAATAAGTTGGCCACGTGCTTCACTGGATGTTTTCCAGCAATAGTAATTTTGCCGTTAGTTTAACTTATATCAGATTGCATTTGAGGTTTTGCGCCAATCAAACCACCAATTTGCTGTTTTGCAATGAGTTGAACAACGATTGCTGAAACAGCCATACCGGTCACAACACTCGTCGCAATGCCGAGCCAAACACCCAATGTATCGAAATTTAGGAAATTGACGAAAATATAAACGAATAAAGCGACGGCAATACCTTGCCGGTAAATCCCAATCACAAGTGTCCAGATGGGTTTCTTAAAGGCTTGCAAGAGCGAATTGATTGCAAATAGCACAAGATAAACTGGGAGAATAAACCCATCGACGCGCAAATATTGCGCTCCAACGCGGCGTACTTCATCACTATCTGTGAAGATCCCGATCAGAAACTCAGCTGCAAGCCATAAAACCACAGATGCGATCAACATCATCGAAACGCCAATTTTGCAGCAAAAGAAGAAAGCTTCGCGAACGCGATCATGTTTTTTGGCACCAAAATTCTGTGCGGCAATCGGTAAGAGTGCGCCCGTAAGACCAAAGGCTGGTAGCAAAAGCAACTGTTCAACCCGCAGAGCAATGCCATAGGCTGCAACCGCATCACCACCAAAACCCTTAAGATAAAACTGAACAACAAACCCGGAAAACATCATCACAACCATTGTAAAGCTTGAGGGTAGTGCTTGGGACGTGATGTCTTTGTAAGTGGGTAAATCAGGCAGGAAGCTATGGGTGCTTTCGTCATCCATAATGTCTGATTTGAAAACACGATATAAGATGAAAAGCATCACACCCGTTTGGCTCACCACCGTCGAGAGCGCAAGACCGGTAAAGCCGATCCCATCAACAATTCCGCGGATGCCGAAAATAAACAGCGGATTAAGCACAAGGTTAGCAAAAAATGCCGCGATTTGCGCACGCTCCATTGAAACCGTGTCACCTTGCGCCTGCAAGATACCGTTTGCGCCAAAGGTTAAAAGAAACCCCGGCGAAGCAAGCAGCATGACAAGGAAGTATTCGTTGGCTGCATCGCGGTAGGCACCTGGCTCAGTAATTATCGCAATTAAATCATCGCCAAATAATAAACCGAGAATGGCGCAAGCTAAAGACGCCAGCAATCCATAGCTGATACCCTGATAGGCAATATGTTTTGACAGCTTGTCATCTTTTGCACCGAGCGCGTTGCCCACAAGAGCTCCCATGGCAGACCCAAGCCCAATACCAAGCGCGATCAGAACAAAGAAAACCTGAAAGGCAATTGCAAGACCAGCCTGCGCATCGGTCGATAAAAGACCTGCATAAAAAACATCAACCACATTATAAAGCGTGGTGAAAACCATGCCGATGGCAGCGGGAATTGCGATCTTTTTAAAATGTTGAGCGATAGAACCTACGGTGAGATCAAAATTTGCAGACATTTACCAACTTTCGTTTTTCAGATCGCAAGTAGTGCGCCAAAAACCAACTGGGGTCAATCGAAACTGTGAAACCCAGATTGCACGCAATATGAATTATTTCTTTGGTTTTAAGGATTTCTTCTTCTCAGGTTTAGGTGGCAATTGGGTGACAAAACTTAAAGCCAGAGACACCAATCCTTTCAGCTGATCATTGTCACAAGCATCATTTTCAATTTCAACAAGACCACCCATTTTGCGCCCGGTAAAAGACAAAGGTTGGGCAGAATATCGCTCACAGGCTTCGTGCTCATTGTCTTTGCCAACGCGGAACATAAAGGTGCGTTCGCCTGTGTTTTTATTTCGTGAAGCGCCACCAACCATATGACCTTGATATAAAAAACAAACGCCGCCCATCATGTTTTTCTCACTCACACCATCCATAAAGCCCAGTTGTTCGCGAAATCTGTCCGCCAGTTCCTCATCATATGCCATGGTCTCATTCCTATTGAATATTGGTCACCTGCGCATTGGCAAGCGTGATGAGTTGTTCGGTGTCGGCAATCGTTTTGTCAGCGTCTAAACGATACCCTTGTATAAATGCTTCGGGCACTTCGGTATGTTCATCATGACGCTCAGCCCAATCAATAATGGAGAGGAATATCGGAATAAGCTCCAAAGCCTTTTCTGTAGGAAGATAGTATATTCGAGACCGTTTTTTTGCATCCTGATGGCGGGTTAAAATACCAGTTTCTTCAAATTTGGATAAACGATCGGCCAATATATTGGTTGATATGCCTTCACCGGCATCTAAAAAATCCCCGTAATACCGCCGGCCTTTAAACAAGACATCTCTTAAGATCACAAAATTCCAGCGATCAGCAAAGACAGATGCGGCGTAGCGAATGGGGCATCCATTCCAGTTTATAGATTCTCTCTTGCTCATATTGATACACTAACGAACTTCACAATCACTTGCAAATAACAAGTGTAATGAGTTAAAAGCAATTCACTTTTAAAATGCAAGTGAATTGAGAGGGAACTTTAATGATCACAAAACGCACATCCACACTCTTTATCAGCTACATTATAATCACATTTATTCTTGCCTATATTTGGCATTTGGAATTGTTCGGTGAGAGTTACGCGCAGTTAGGTGCAGCATCTCTTAGGCCCGAGCCGATCTTTCAATATGGGTTACTTGCGATCATTACGCATGCTGCCATCATGACATATTTCTTTGAGTGCTTTTTTAAAGCGCCAGCAAGTCTGTTAGCGGCTTTAAAAATATCACTTGGACTGGGGGCAGTAATCACCGCGTATGCTGCATTTACTGTTGCAGCAAAATTTGAGATTGAGCCGGCGATACATTATGTCTTACTCGAACTCATATTTGGTGTGCTTCATTATACTGTCATAGGGATTTTATATTATTGGCTTTATCAACGTATGCCTGCCCGGTAAAATAGCGTTAACACGCATCTTACTTGCAATTTGATGCAAATCGCTGTAGGTAGAACACAAATCTTGATCTTTCGAACAAGAGTGGGCCCCACCGGACCCGCTCTTTTTTGTTATCTAAGACCGAATTAAAACAACGATATGAGCACTTATGAGCGATAATATAGTGACATCACCAGAACCGCGATTAATCCTGGAAACAGGTTTAGAAGCGCAGGTTGCAGCTATTATTGAGCCAGTTATCCATTCAATGGGTTATCAGCTGGTTCGTATCCGCACGACTGGTGAAAACGGCTTTACGCTGCAAATCATGGCAGAACGTTTTGACGGCACAATGACCGTTGAAGACTGCGAAGCAATTTCGCGTGCAATATCACCTGTGCTTGAGGTCGAAGACCCGATTGATCGCGCATACCATCTTGAGTTATCATCGCCAGGTATTGATCGCCCAATGGTGCGTAAAGGTGATTTTAGACGTTGGCAGGGTCATTTGGTCAAGTGTGAGACCACAGTCCTCATTGAAAACCGTAAGCGTTTCCGCGGCTGGATTGAAGATGTAACCGATGAAGCGTTTGTTATTGACCGCGATGACCCAGCAGCAGATGAAGTCAAAGAAGTAACAATTCCATTTTCTGCATTGGCAGAAGGGAAATTGATCTTAACAGACGAATTAATTGATGCGGCGCTCAAGGCCGATAAGCAGGCCAAGAAAGCACAGGCTGCGGCAAATCAAAATAATTCTGCGGATGACGCAGACGAAGAATAATAAACCCGAGTAAGAACAAACAAAGCAATTGAGATAAAGGGTTTAGAAAAACCCCATCACATGGAGACAGGAAATGGCAGTCAGTGCAAATAGGCTAGAGCTTTTACAAATCGCAGATGCGGTTGCTCGTGAAAAAGCTATTGACCGTGAGATCGTCATCGAAGCAATGGCCGACGCGATCCAAAAAGCGGCGCGCTCTCGCTATGGTACAGAATCCAACATTCAAGTTGATATTGACGCTAAAACGGGTGAGATCAAACTCACACGTGTTTTGGAAGTTGTGGAAGTTGTTGAAGACTACTCAACTGAAATTGCTTTGATGATTGCGCAAGATCGTGATCCAAACGTACAAGTCGGTGATGAAGTTCATGATCCACTTCCGCCAATGGATTTTGGTCGTATCGCTGCACAATCTGCGAAACAAGTGATCGTACAAAAAGTGCGCGAAGCTGAGCGTGATCGTCAGTATGAAGAATATAAAGATCGCATCGGTGAGATCGTTAATGGCACAGTTAAGCGTGTTGAATACGGTAATGTGATTGTTGATATGGGCCGTGGCGAAGGCATTATCCGTCGTGATGAAATGATCCCTCGCGAGAACGTTCGTTATGGTGATCGTGTGCGTGCTTACGTGCATGACGTGCGCCGCGAGCAACGCGGACCACAAATCTTCTTATCTCGTACACATCCACAATTCATGGTGAAACTCTTCACTATGGAAGTGCCAGAGATTTATGATGGTATCATTGAAATTCGCTCCGTTGCTCGTGACCCAGGTTCGCGCGCTAAGATCGCTGTAATTTCAAATGATAACTCCATTGATCCTGTTGGCGCATGTGTGGGTATGCGTGGTTCTCGTGTGCAAGCTGTTGTTGGCGAATTGCAGGGCGAGAAGATCGATATTATCCCTTGGTCACAATCACCAGCGACATTTATCGTAAACGCATTGCAGCCAGCGGAAGTTGCGAAAGTTGTTCTTGATGAAGATGCAGAGCGCATCGAAGTTGTTGTGCCTGATGATCAGCTTTCCCTTGCAATTGGTCGCCGCGGACAAAATGTACGTCTTGCTTCTCAGCTTACTGGTTGGGACATTGATATCATGACGGAAGAAGAAGAATCTGCGCGTCGTCAGAAAGAATTCAACGAGCGTACAGAACTCTTCATGAAAGCGCTTGATGTTGATGAGATGGTTGGACAAGTTCTCGCATCTGAAGGCTTTAGCCAGGTTGAAGAAGTTGGCTATGTTGAGCTTGACGAAATCACGTCTATCGAAGGTTTCGATGAAGAGACAGCTCAAGAGCTACAAACACGTGCACGTGAATATCTTGACCGTATCGAAAACGAACTCAATGCAAAACGTAATGAGTTGGGCGTATCCGATGAGCTTTTGACCATTGATGGCATGACAACAGCAATGTTGGTTGCACTTGGTGAAGATGGCATCAAAACCATGGAAGACTTCGCAGGCTGTGCAGCTGATGACTTGATCGGTTGGACTGAGCGCCAGGATGGCGAAACAAAACGCTACGAAGGTTTGTTCTCAGCAAAAGAAGTTTCTCGTGAAGAAGCAGAAGCGATGGTCATGACTGCCCGCCTTGCTGCTGGTTGGATCACGCAGGAAGAACTTGATGCGATGAATGCCGTTGAAGAAGAAGCTGGTGAGGAAGCATCTGAAGAAGATGTGACCGTTGAATCAGTTTTTGACTCGAAGAGTTAAGGTGATGCTCTGGAATGAAACAGATGAACGAACGGATGTGTATTGTTACACGGGAAAAGCTGGCGGCTGATCAGCTTATCCGTTTTGTTCTTGCGCCTGATGGTGCGCTCATTCCAGATCTCAAACAAAAACTTCCCGGCAGGGGTTGTTGGGTTACCGCGCAATCCTCATATATAGACCAAGCACAGAAAAATGGTCTATTCGCGCGCTCTTTAAAAACTAAAATTGAAATATCTGGAAATTTGTCCCAGTTGGTCGATGAGTTGATGTCAAAATCAACCCTTGGTATGATCAACATGGCGCGCAAGGCTGGACAATTCATTACTGGAAGTTCAAAGGTTGATCATGCCGTGCGCAATGGTGAAGCATTGGCAAGCTTTCATGCGACAGATGCGGCACATGATGGTGTTCGCAAAATAAATCAGGCACGCACGTTTTTCTCAAAAATGGTAGAGGTGGAGATCATACCTTCATTTAGGCTGTTTTCGAGTGATGAAATGGCGCAGGCCTTCGGAGATGGTAATTATATTCACGGCGCAGCATTAGCCGGCAATGCGGGCGAAAACGTCCTTAAGCGTGCCACGGCTCTTGCAACATATAGAGGTCTGGATATAGACAAAAGCCAAGTTGATGGAGATTAACTCGGCTCATTTGATGAAAAATAACATTGTCTGTCGGGTTTTTGGTGCAATTGCTCGCGATGTGGTGTAACGGAAGTCTAAAAGCTGGAAACAGCTCGAGGCAATAGCCTCAAAAGGAACGGAAAATAGATGAACGATAGTAAAGACGATAACAAGAATGATGCTGGTGGCAAGAAAACTCTTACACTGAAAGGTGCAGGAGTTGGGCAGGGCACAGTGCGTCAAGATATGGGCCGTGGACGTTCCAAATCAGTGGTTGTGGAAACACGTAAGCGCCGTATCTCTCGTCCTGATGAAGATAAAGCTGCGCCAACGATTTCGCTAAAACCACGTAAAGAAGTGCAAAAGCCAGCGCCTGCAAAAGCCCCGGTTGCGGAAAAAGAAGCTGCGCCGCGCAAGCCCGCGCAGGAAGCGGCTAACCGTTTGTCTGCGAGCGAAATGGAAGCGCGCCGTAAAGCACTTGAAGGATCCCGCGTTCGCGAAGTTGAAGATCGCAAACGTGCTGAAGAAGATGCGATCAAACGTGCTGAGCAAGAGAAAATTCGTGCAAAAGAAGCCGAAGAACTCGCTCGTAAGCAAGCTGAAGAAGATGTTCGCATTCAGAAGGAAGCTGAAGAGAAAAAACGCGCTGAGGAATTGGCACGTAAAAAATCTTCTGGTCGTCCACCTGAAGAAGCAGCTCCTGCAGCACGTCGTAAGGAAGGTCCATCAGATGCAGCGCCTGCTAAAGCTGCACCACGTGGTGGCAAGCCTTCGCGTCCGGAAGCGCCGAAACCAACGCGTAATCCGCGTGGTCAGGATGATCGTCGTCGCGGCAAGCTAACACTCACAGCTGCGCTAAATGATGATGGTTCAGGCGGACGTTCTCGTTCACTTGCTGCACATCGTCGTCGTCAGGAAAAAATCCGACGTGCGCAAATGGAGCCAGAAGTTCGCGAAAAAATTGCTCGCGAAGTTACGCTTCCAGAAACAATTACCATCCAGGAATTGTCGCAGCGTATGGCTGAGCGTTCTGTTGATGTCATCAAATACCTTATGAAAGAGGGACAGATGATGAAGCCGGGCGATGTGATCGATGCTGATATGGCGGAATTGATCGCAGGTGAATTTGGCCACACTGTAAAACGTGTATCAGAATCCGATGTTGAAGAAGGTATCTTTGACGTTGATGATCAAGGTGGTGAAGAAACACCGCGCTCACCTGTTGTGACTATTATGGGTCACGTTGATCACGGTAAGACATCTTTGCTTGATGCTCTGCGCAACGCGAATGTGGTATCTGGTGAAGCCGGTGGTATCACGCAGCATATTGGTGCTTATCAGGTTGAGCAGGATGGTCAGAAGATCACCTTCATCGATACACCTGGTCACGCCGCCTTTACGGCAATGCGTGCACGTGGTGCAGAAGTAACTGATATCGCCATTCTTGTGGTTGCAGCTGACGATAGCGTCATGCCGCAGACAATTGAATCGATCAACCACGCTAAAGCTGCGGATGTTCCGATTATTGTTGCAATCAATAAAATGGATAAACCAACTGCAGATCCGCAAAAAGTCCGTACTGAATTGCTTCAGCATGAGGTGTTTGTAGAATCCATGGGTGGTGACGTTCTTGAAGTTGAAGTGTCAGCGCTTAAAGGCACAAATCTTGATAAACTGCTCGAAGCAATTTTGCTTCAGTCAGAGGTTCTTGATTTGAAAGCCAATGCTGACCGCACTGCCGAAGGTACAGTTGTTGAAGCGAAGCTCGACCGTGGTCGTGGTTCGGTTGCTACGGTACTTGTTGCCAAAGGTACATTGCATCCTGGCGAGATTATTGTCGCTGGCGATCAATGGGGCCGCGTGCGTGCACTTGTTAATGATCATGGTGATCATGTTAAAGAAGCAGGCCCAGCTGTTCCAGTTGAGGTTCTTGGTCTTAATGGTCCACCACAAGCGGGTGACCGTTTTGCGGTTGTTGAGAACGAAGCAAAAGCGCGTGAATATGCTGAATATCGCGAGCGTTTAGCGCGTGACAAAGCAGCGGCACGTCAGTCCGGTTCACAAGGCTCACTTGAGCAAATGATGATGCAATTGCAAACATCAGGTATCAGCGAATTCCCGCTCGTTATCAAAGGCGATGTGCAGGGTTCTGTTGAAGCCATTATCGGCGCGCTTGATAAATTGGCGACAGATGAAGTTGCAGCGCGTGTTGTGCATTCAGGAGCCGGTGGGATCACCGAGTCTGATGTATCACTTGCGGAAGCTTCTAAAGCGCCAATCATTGCCTTTAACGTTCGCCCGAGCAAACAAGCGCGTGATGCTGCTGAAGCTGCCGGCGTTGAGATCCGCTATTACAACATCATTTACGATTTGGTTGATGATGTGAAATCTGCAATGTCTGGCCTATTGTCACCAGAGCGTCGTGAAACATTCTTGGGTTACGCAGAAATCTTGGAAGTCTTCAATATCTCGAAATCCGGTAAGGTTGCTGGTTGTCGTGTCACTGAAGGTAAGGTTGAGCGTGGATCAGGTGTACGTTTGCTGCGTGATAACGTGGTTATTCATGAAGGCAAATTGAAAACGCTTAAACGCTTTAAGGATGAAGTTGGCGAAGTTAATTCAGGTCAAGAATGTGGTATGGCATTTGAAAACTATGAAGACATTCGCAAAGCCGATGTCATTGAGTGTTTCCGCGTTGAGCATATTGAACGCTCGCTTTAATTAGCTTTGTTCAAACGAATAAATAAGAATGGGTTTATTGCGATCATTATATTGATCTGTTTGAGCCCATTCTTTGTTTTCTCACTGAGTGTTTTGTCAGAAAAACTATATTGGTCGTTCTTTGCACCAGAAATTTTGCAAGATTTTCATAAAGCAAAAGCAGGTAATGACGATGTATTATTCTCGGCAAATTACCACGGCCAGCATCTAGGCGATTTTAAAGCTATGCTGGAGGAAAACGGATTTGAATGCAAAATGGGTCAGTTGGATCTGAGCTGTCGATATCTAACAGACACAATAATGGATGAAATATATTGGATTGTGGATGCGCAGGCGGATGAAACTCGGAATATTGTTAAATATCGCGGTTACATACATAGCATCTTCTAAATTGAGCAAGGTTCAATAAAGGCAATAAATCATGGTAAAAGCTACAAGCTCAGCTCCCTCTCAGCGCATGCTTAAAGTTGGTGAGATGGTTCGCGCCGCGCTAACAAAAATTCTTCAACGTGATGACATTCGCGATCCCGATGTAGAAGGTGTTGTTATTTCAGTGTCTGAGGTGCGTATGTCTCCGGATCTTAAGATTGCAAACGCCTATGTCAAAGCATTGGCGCAGACGGACCAAACCGCAACGATTGCTGGGTTAAATCGCAGCGCAAAATTTGTGCGTAAAAAACTTGGACCAGAATTGCGTCATATGAAATATATGCCGGAAATCCGCTTTCGTGATGATACAAGTTATGAGAATTTCAACAAAATCGATGCGCTGTTAAATCGCCCTGAAGTGGTGCGCGATCTTGAAATTGATGACGAAGACGGTGAGTATTCTTAAATGGGCCGCCAGCGTAAGAAAAAAGGTCGCCCGGTTTCCGGTTGGCTGGTTTTAGATAAGCCGTATGACTTTGGCTCAACCGAAGCTGTTTCTAAAATCAGATGGTTGTTTAAAGCACAAAAAGCGGGCCATGCTGGCACATTAGATCCGCTTGCCTCTGGTATGTTGCCCATCGCACTTGGTGAAGCTACCAAGACCGTCCCCTATATCATGGATGGACGTAAAGTCTATCAGTTTGCGGTGACCTGGGGTGAAGAGCGTACCACCGATGATATGGAAGGCGATGTTGTTCAGCAATCTGATGCGCGTCCAGATAAAGCAGCGATCGGAGAGATCCTGCCAGAATTTATCGGTGAGATCAGCCAGGTTCCACCGCAATTCTCAGCGATTAAGATCAACGGCGAGCGCGCTTATGATGTAGCGCGCGCTGGCGATAAAATGGATATACCTGCACGAGACGTTGAAATCTTCCGTTTAGAAATAATCGAAGCTGAGGATAAAAACATCACCCGGTTTGAAGTTGAATGCGGCAAGGGCACTTATGTGCGTTCGCTCGCACGTGATTTCGGGCGCAAACTTGGGTGTTATGGCTATGTGTCTGAGCTAAGACGTTCCAGCGTATTGCCATTTGAAGAAAGTGAACTTGTAAAACTTTCTGAGCTTACAGCACTAGAACAGATTGAGAATGATGAAGAACGGCTTGAGAAGCTAGATCAATATCTCATAGACACCAAAGAAGCTTTATCAGATCTGCCGCATATTGCCGTGTCTTCTGATCAAGCCATGCGTATTCGAAATGGCAATCCTGTGATAATCACCGGGGCAAATGCGCCGATCAATGAGCATGAGGTTTTTGCTACAGATAAAGGCAAATTATTAGCTATTGGTGAGATTAACTTTGGTGAGTTCAAGCCTAAACGGGTTTTTGCCACCTAGCCGAATTTGGCGGTTGAACTTGCTTAGTGCTTCGAATGCTCGACGGCGCGAAAAACACTAGCTTTTTTGTTTGTTTTCATTTATACGCATCTTGTAGCGGGTCATATTTTGGCCCGTTATTTTATATGGCCCGCGCTGGACGACATCTTGGCGTAGGGCGACCTTTAATCCTCAAAATTATAGAAAGGGATATACGATGTCGATTACTGCTGAACGTAAGGCAGAACTTATTGCCAAATTTGCTACCAAAGAAGGCGATACAGGTTCACCAGAAGTACAAGTTGCTGTTCTAACAGAACGCATTTTGAACCTTACTGAACACTTCAAAGAGCACAAAAAAGACAACCACTCACGTCGTGGTCTTTTGACATTGGTTTCAACACGCCGTTCGCTTCTTGATTATCTTAAGAAGAAAGACGACGCTCGTTACCAAGCTTTGATTAAAGAACTTGGCCTACGTCGCTAAGTTATAAGATTTGGCGCTCCAGTTTGGGGCGCCAATTCATTATTTAAGATACGTTTTTAAAACGTAAAACATCAATTTTCGGATGGGCCGAGAATTGTATTGAACCGGTGGATAGCCCACGGGGCAGGATTACAAGCCGCTTTTAGCCCAAGAGCATTAAAAGCTGCAGATGAAAGCTTCTTGTTGTCTTGCCCGTGAGCACACCAAAGACAAAGAATGACCAAGACTGTCGAGGTTATGGCAGGGGCATTCTGATATGAAGGACTAAATATGTTCAATTCCCACAAAGTGGAGATTGAGTGGGGCGGTCGCCCTCTCATTTTGGAAACAGGTAAAGTTGCGCGTCAGGCCGATGGTGCTGTTATGGCAACTTACGGTGAAACAGTTGTACTTGCGACTGTTGTTTCAGCGAAAAGCGCAAAACCAGGTCAGGACTTTTTCCCACTGACTGTAAACTACCAGGAAAAAACTTTTGCTGCTGGTAAAATCCCAGGCGGCTTTTTCAAACGCGAAGGTCGTCCTAGCGAAAACGAAACATTGGTGTGTCGCCTGATTGACCGTCCAATTCGTCCATTGTTCCCAGATGGCTACAAAAACGAAACTCAGATCATTCTTACAGTTATCCAGCATGACATGGAAAACAACCCAGATGTATTGTCTATGGTTGCCGCATCTGCTGCGCTAACAATTTCTGGCGTTCCATTTATGGGCCCAATCGGTGGTGCACGTGTTGGCTATATCAATGGCGAATATGTTCTAAACCCGCATCTTGATGAGATGGAAGAAACTGATCTTGATCTTATGGTTGCAGGTACTCAAGACGCTGTGTTGATGGTGGAATCAGAAGCTAAAGAACTTCCTGAAGATGTTATGCTTGGCGCTGTGATGTTCGGTCACAAAGGTTTCCAGCCTGTAATTGATGCCATCATCAAATTGGCTGAAGCTGCTGCAAAAGAGCCACGCGAATTTATCCCAGAAGATCATTCTGAGCTTGAAGCAAAAATCATCGGTCTTGCTGATGAAGGCCTTCGTGCTGCTTATAAAATCTCAGACAAAGCTGAGCGTTACAACGCAATTGATGCTGTTAAAGCAACAGTTAAAGAAGCTTTGGAGCCGGCTGAAGGTGAAGAAGCAGAATATGCACCTGAACAAATTGGCGCTGTGTTTAAATCAGCTCAAGCTAAAGTCGTTCGCGGCGATATTCTTGAGACAAAAACACGTATCGATGGTCGTGATTTGGCAACAGTTCGCGCAATTGATTCACAAGTTGGTGTCTTGCCACGTACGCACGGTTCATCTGTGTTTACACGCGGTGAAACTCAGGCACTTGTGGTTGCAACATTGGGTACAGCTGAAGACGAGCAATTCGTTGATGGTCTAACAGGCACAACAAAAGCAACATTTATGCTGCATTACAACTTCCCTCCATATTCAGTGGGTGAAGCTGGCCGTATCGGTTCCCCGGGTCGTCGTGAAATTGGTCACGGTAAATTGGCTTGGCGTGCAATCAACCCAATGATGCCATCAGCTGAACAGTTCCCTTACACAATTCGCGTTGTGTCTGAGATCACTGAATCAAATGGTTCATCATCAATGGCAACAGTTTGCGGTACATCATTGGCGCTTATGGATGCAGGCGTTCCTCTTCAAAAGCCAGTTGCGGGTATCGCAATGGGCTTGATCAAAGAAGGTGACGACTTTGCAGTCCTATCTGACATTTTGGGTGATGAAGATCACCTCGGTGACATGGACTTTAAAGTAGCTGGTACTGAAGCTGGTATCACATCGCTTCAAATGGATATCAAAATCGATGGTATCACTGAAGAGATCATGCAGATCGCTCTTGGCCAAGCAAAAGACGGACGTCTTCACATCCTAGGCGAAATGGCAAACGCTCTAACTGAGAGCCGTGAGCAACTTGGTGAATATGCACCACGCATTGAAATGATGAACATCGCAGTTGATAAAATTCGTGATGTGATCGGTGCTGGTGGTAAAATCATCCGCGAAATCTGTGAAAAAACTGGTGCAAAAATCAACATCGAAGACGATGGTACAATCCGCATTGCATCATCATCTGGCAAAGAGATTGAAGCTGCTAAAAAGTGGATCCACTCAATTGTTGATGAGCCTGAAGTTGGCGTAATCTACGAAGGTACAGTTGTTAAAGTTGCTGACTTCGGCGCATTCGTAAACTTCTTCGGCCCGCGTGATGGTTTGGTACACATCTCGCAATTGGCACAAGAGCGCGTTGCAAAAACAGCTGATGTTGTTAAAGAAGGTCAAAAAGTGTTCGTGAAGCTTATGGGCTTTGATGAGCGCGGCAAAGTCCGTCTCTCAATGAAAGTTGTAAACCAGGAAACTGGTGAGGAAATTCCTCGCGAAAAACCAGCTGAAAAAGAATAATCAGCGCTGACTTGAATAAGAAAACCCCGTCAAATTGGCGGGGTTTTTTATTGCGATATTGAAAGACATTTCAACACTTCTAAGAAAAATATTTTGCTTCGATAATATCAAAACGATGCGCAAAATATGCGGATATGTTTTCAAACATGACGTCTAATAATCCAGCAATCACAGACCCTGTTGCTGCATCAAATGCCATGAGTATAAAGCAACCAAACATGCAGCCATAAACCGACAACTTAAGGTTCTTCATGCTGTATAATTCGTAGTAACCATAGGCATCAAACTCAACGCCAAACCAATGGTCTGATAGTGAGTAATCATCAGAAACGGTTATATTTAAAACGGCACTATCGGATATTTTGTCTGGGTATGGATTCACAAAACCGCGGACCACATGCGCGATAAAACCAAATATCGCAGAAATTGCCAGTGCCGCAGCATAATGAACATAACCAATTTCATGCATTTCCATAAGCTTTTCCCCATCAATGGCTTTTGGGTATATAGCAAAGGAAAACTTCGTTTCGCATAAGGATTAAGTTAAAAATTTAATCACTTCATATGCGTGAAAACCCATCATCAGTTAAGATGATGGGCCTCTTAGACGTCTTACGAACTGCGATTTGCAAAACGTCCTTGGAGATTTAAGCTTCGCGATTTGTCTTATTTTGGAAGTAGGACATCATCGATCACGTGGATCACACCGTTTGACTGGTTAACGTCAGCGATCGTCACTTTAGATGCTCCACCGCTTTCGTCAAAAATGTAAACGCTGCTGCCATCCAATTTCGCTGTAAGCGCATCACCACTTACGGCGTTGAAGTTATAAGCGCCGCCGTTTGATTTGATTTTTGCAACCAAATCAGACGCTGAGATTTTTCCGGCAACAACATGTGATGTTAGAACTTTTGTCAAAGCATCTTTGTTTTCAGGCTTTAGCAATGTTTCTACTGTGCCTTCAGGCAATTCCGCAAAACCTTCATTGATCGGCGCGAATACAGTAAATGGGCCATCTGACATCAATGTATCAACGAGACCAGCAGCTTTTACAGCAGCGACCAAAGTTGTGTGATCTTTTGAATTTACCGCGTTCTCAACAATGTTTTTGTCAGACAACATTGGAGCGCCACCGACTTCTGGGTTCATTGCATAAGCTGAACCAGTGGTGATAGCGATTGCCGCGATTGATGTTAGAATTTTCGAACGAATGTTCATTGAATTTCTCCTTTTCTGTCTTGATGCCTTTTGCATCTGTTCTGATTGATGCGCATTGCATCGACATTAGAAACAACGGCTTGCGGAGATAAAAAGTTTCAATATGTTTTCGATAAAGGGAAATTTGTAAGTATACGCTAACGATAACTTGCTAAAGATTATGCAGTTAAATCATGTTTGTAATTCGCTGATTTGGTAGAGTTGAGTTGTCTATCTCAGGCTGAAAATATAGAGTAGTGACGAATATAGAACTGATGAATTTCAGCTCAGATAGGATACATCGCTACATGACTGATACCAATTTAATTGCGCAAATTATGCGTAAGCGTCAAACCAGCAAAGTTCTAGGCGATATTGATCAGCCTCTTGAACCAACGGGGTTAACGAGGCAAGAGATTGATCAATGGCTGGAGGCTGCAGGCAACGCGCCATTTCATTATCAGGCAGAGCGGATTCATCGAGAAAACCTGACCTCGCAAGTTCCATGGCGGATGTATAAGTTAGATGCAAATGCCTGTCGCGATTTGCTATCTGATTTAAAGCAGAGCGCACCTGAAGCTGGAAAAATTTTAAACATGTTGGCGGCCTGCGATGCGCTTATTCTGGCCACCTGGACCCCAGATGTGTGCGAAGATGATGATGTAATGTTTGAGGGCACGGAGCGTAATATGGAGCATATTGCTGCCGCATCAGCAGCTGTGCAGAACCTCATGCTTATGGCGACTGACGCGGGATATCGAACCTATTGGTCAAGCGGCGGTGTATTGAGAACAAAGGAAGTTTTTAATCGCATTGATATTCCGCTTTGCGAAATTTTGCTGGGAGCGATTTTTATATATCCCGAAGACGTTGGTGCTTCCGAGATTAAAGAGGGTAAGCTCAAAGACGCACGCGGTACGATTAATGATTGGTCTCGTTGGGTGAGCGTTTAGGAATTGTGTCCGGTGTGCTGAGTTAAAAAAAGTGATATCATCCATGCTCACTTTAGCAAAAAGGAGTGAGTTGATGTCTTATATTCAAGGGATGTTAATCCCTGTACCATTTGACAAGAAACAAGAATATCGTGAGCTTTCGATTAAATCGGCGCCAATTTTTATGGAATATGGTGCGCTGCGCATCATGGAAGGTTGGGGTGATAATCTTGTCGATGGTAAAGTGACAGATTTCAAAAAGTCCGTGAAGGCCGTTGACGGTGAGAATGTTGTATTTTCCTGGATAGAATGGCCAGATAAAAAGACCTATGACGAGGCTGTCAAAAAAATGGAAACGGATCCCAGATGGGAGATGTTTGACGAGATGCCGTTTGATGGAAAGCGGATGATTTGGTCGGGGTTTGAAACATTATTTGAAGCAAAATGAGGGAGAGTTCTTTTACCTCATCTTTACCCTCAATTATTAGGCTTCAACAATAGGATATCGAATCGGATAGATTTATATGGCAATGTTTATTGGAGAAAAAAGGCGTCGTGCGCGTCGTCGGCAGAGACTGCAAATGGCTGCAGCAATCAGTGCACCATTGGGCAAAGCTTTTGCCTATATTACAGATCTATCTGAGCACGGAATGCGCGTTACAATGGCCAAAGATATTCAGGTTAAGACGGGAGATGAAGTTTCCGTTTATACGCGGGAGATGGGTTTTTTACATGGTAAAGTGACATGGCAAAAGTCCAAAACCTTAGGTGTTCAAATCCACACCAGCACAAATACATACGCGCAAACTCTATCTGCCGTGCGTGAAGCACAAGCAGAACATCGCAAACAATTGCTTTAAGATAAAAAACAATGCCACAAATGGCATTGTTTAGTGTGTTATTTTTCGTCCATTTCGCTGAGCGTTTCAAGCGTCGGCATAGACGTCACATGATAACCTGAATCCACCATATGTACTTCACCAGTCACGCCATAGGACATGTCAGATAACAAATAAAGTGCAGACTGCCCTACATGCTCAATCTGGATCGAACGACGAAGCGGTGAGTTCTTTTGCTGCCAGGAATACATCGCACGTGCATCCCCAATCCCAGCGCCTGCAAGTGTTCTAACGGGACCTGCTGAGATTGCATTCACACGAATACCGCGCGGTCCATAATCCGCAGCAAGATAACGCACACTGGCCTCAAGCGCAGCTTTTGCGACACCCATGACGTTGTAGTTTGGCATAACACGTGTTGAACCTGCATATGTCAGCGTCAACATAGAGCCGCCATCTTTCATCAGACTTGCAGCGCGTTTTGCAACTTCCGTAAAGGAAAAGCAGGAGATGACCATGGTTTTGGTGAAATTATCACGGGTGGTATCTGCATAAAGGCCTTTAAGCTCACTACGGTCAGAAAAACCGATGGCGTGCACAATGAAATCAAGCCCACCCCATTTCTCTTCTACAGTCTTAAACACCGCATCAACAGTTTCTAAATCTTCCACATCACATGGGATGAGGAGGTCAGAACCGATCGATTCCGCGAGTGGCTTAACACGTTTTCCAAAAGCTTCACCCTGATAGGTAAATGCAACTTCGGCACCGGCATCACCAAGTGCTTTGGCAATGCCCCATGCTAGTGAGTGATCATTGGCAACACCCATCACGATGCCGCGTTTACCCTTCATAACCATGCTCATAACAACAGACCCCTAACCGTTATAACGACGCATAGCGAGTGTCGCATTTGTGCCGCCAAAGCCAAATGAATTTGAAATTGCAGTATCAAATTTCGCGTCGTCGATGCGTTTGCGAACAATCGGAACATCTGCAAATTCAGGATCAATTTCCGTAATGTGAGCACTCTCGCCAATGAAGTTACCGTTCATCATAAGCAATGTGTAGATTGCCTCCTGCACGCCAGTTGCGCCCAGTGAGTGACCAGTTAGCGATTTTGTCGATTGTATATGTGGTAGTTTTTCACCGAAAACTTCTTTAATCGCACCGATCTCTTTAATGTCACCCACACCTGTTGAAGTGCCGTGTGTGTTGACATAATCAACGTCGCTATCAACAGTTGAGAGCGCCATTTTCATCGAACGTACAGCGCCTTCGCCTGAAGGTGCCACCATGTCGTAGCCATCGGATGTTGCGCCGTAACCAACGATTTCACCATAGATTTTTGCACCACGTGCTTTGGCATGCTCAAGTTCTTCCAAAATAACAATACCGGCACCACCTGCGATGACAAATCCATCGCGCGTTGCATCATATGCACGAGAGGCGCTTGTCGCATCATCATTGTGCTTTGAAGACATTGCACCCATTGCATCAAACAAACATGACATTGACCAATGCAGGTCTTCATGACCACCTGCAATCACAATATCTTGCTTGCCCCACTGGATAAGTTCAGTTGCATTACCAATACAGTGTGCAGATGTCGAACATGCAGATGAAATTGAGTAGTTCACACCATGAATTTTAAACCAGGTTGCAAGTGTTGCAGATGCGGTTGAGCTCATGGCTTTTGGCACAGCAAATGGTCCAATTCGCTTCGGGCTACCTTTTTCCTGAACAATATTTGCAGCTGTTAGGATCTGGTTTGTATCTGCACCACCGGAACCCACTACAATACCGGTGCGTTCATTTGTAATTTCGTTTTCTTCAAGCCCTGCATCTTCCAAAGCTTCTTTCATTGCCAAATGGCTCCACGCGCCGGCGCGTGATAAAAACCGCATGGCTCTGCGATCAACATGTTCTGTTGGATCAACAAGGTTTGGCTCACCCCAGACTTGGCTTCGGAACCCATGTTCTGCGAAACTTTCTGAAAATGTAATGCCTGATTTTGCTTCTTTTAATGAAGAGCGTACTTCATCAACTCCAGTGCCGATTGAGGAAATAATCCCCATTCCTGTCACAACTACACGCCTCATATATTACCCTCTCCGTTTGGGTTTAACTTTACCAGTATATTTTAGGTAAGACCCAGAAATTTATGCTTTTTCTTTAAATAGACCAACACGCAAATCTTTTGCGGTGAATACAGTTTCGCCATCGGCTTTAACCCAGCCGTCAGCAATGCCCAGAACCAATCGGCCCCGCAGAACGCGCTTGAAATCTATGCCGAATTCAACGAGCTTTGTTTCAGGTGTGATCATACCAGTAAATTTAACTTCTCCAGTTGATATAGCGCGGCCTTTGCCAGGCTCACCCAGCCAACCGAGATAAAATCCTGTCAATTGCCACAGGGCATCTAGCCCCAAACAACCAGGCATGACCGGGTCACCTTCAAAATGACATGGGAAGAACCAAAGATCTGGGTGAATGTCGAACTCAGCGCGGATAACGCCTTTATCATGCTCACCACCAGTTTCAGAAATATTGGTAATTCGATTGACCATCAGCATTGGTGGCAATGGCAGTTGCGCATTACCCTCACCAAACATCTCACCATGGCTACATGTGAGAATTTCCTCATAGGTGAAACTGGACTGCCTATCTGTTGTCAAAAAACTATCTCCCATATTCTTCAACTTACGTTTTCGTAAGTTTAAATTTATTCGATTTGCCTTCAAGACGATCAAACATATTAAAATCTTAAATATTATATACCCGAATAACTCAACATGATCCCAGAAACCAGTGTTAAAGGGCAGAAAGTAGCGGATAATAGAAACTATTGCATGCTAATCCCAGAAAAGTTATATGCTTATATAAGAAATTTGTATTTAGGTTAGAAGTGAATGACTTCAAATAGTGAAAAAGATGGCAATTGTAAGGACGCATCCACATGTGATTGCCTGTCCGCAACGCGTCTTCGCTCAGTGGGGTTGCGCCCAACACGTCAGCGCGTTGCGCTCGCAGAACTCATTTTTGAGCGTGGCGACCGTCACTTAACAGCAGAGCTTTTGCAAGAAGATGCTTCCGCAAGCGGATTGTCATGTTCTTTGGCAACAATTTACAACACACTACATCGTTTTAAAGATGCAGGCATGCTGCGCGTTTTGTCCGTCGATTCGAATAAAACCTACTTTGATACGAACGTATCAGATCACCATCACTACATTGTCGAAGGTAGCAATGAGGTTATGGATATCGATTCAAGCGATATCAATGTTTTGGGTTTGCCAGAAGTGCCTGAAGGAATGGAAATCGCAAATGTTGACGTAATTGTTCGTTTGCGTCCTAAATCCTAGTTTTATTAAATTAGTTGAACGCTTCTTTGGGGTAGACGCCCCAAAGTTCTTCCTGTGATGCCCAGCCTTCGACTTTATCGACGCTGATTTCACACCATTCACCATTACACTGTTCAATTTTGGCGATGACGCCCGGTTCTAGTTTAGCTTTAATGGCGCTGTTTTGTGTCGCTTGCGCATGCACATTGATATATGAAACAGGAGATTTTCCGCGCATCCAGGGGGCGGCAACCGCACTGCGTTCACCGCTTAATAGTGAGTGGAATACCCAACCTTCGGTGCCTTCAAAATCACGCACACGGCGCCAATTGTCATATTCCTGAATGATTTCCATAGGGATAGAAGACTTGGTATATAACCAAGCAACTTTGTAACTTTGTCCCGGCCCAACACGCATATTCACGCGTTTTGCTTTTAAACTCACAAAGCGCGGTATTGGTAAGCCACTGGCACCCTTTTGGGTTGTTTGTGCGTAGCTATCAATATGACCAAAAGTGAGAAAAGTTATTGCACTTACGCAAAAAACAGAAATTATATGGCGAGTTGTTGTTGTCATTATGCAAAGGTCTGTTAGAGAATAGTGGCGTTAGTTTTTCCAGATCATAATATTCTCGCATCTTGGTTAAAGATTTGTTTACAAAAGGTTTGATCTATCGTGGCTGCTAAGCAAAAACCAAAAGTTTATATAACACGTAAGCTTCCAGACCCCGTTGAAAAACGGATGATGGAACTTTTTGACGTGGAAATAAATATTACAGATCAACCACGAAGCCGACCTGAACTGTTAGCTGCAATTAAGAACGTTGATGTTTTGGTGCCAACAGTATCGGACATTATCGATGCTGAGTTGATATCTCAGGCAGGCCCATCTTTGAAATTGATCACCAATTTCGGAAATGGCGTGGATAATATCGACATCAAAGCGGCACGGTCAAAAGGTATCATCGTCACCAATACAGCGAATGTTTTAGATGAAGATACCGCTGATATGACGCTTGCGCTTATCCTTGCAGTGCCGCGCCGTATTGTTGAAGGTGCGCAAGTGCTTACCAGCGGAGAGCCTTGGCAGGGCTGGTCGCCGACATGGATGTTGGGCCGATCAATCTATGGCAAAAAACTTGGTATCATCGGCATGGGACGTGTGGGCACTGCCGTTGCAAAACGCGCAAAAGCCTTTGGTCTGGATATCCATTACCACAATCGCCAGAAGATTGATCACACAACACATGAGCAACTTGAAGCGACGCACTGGACTGATCTTGATGAAATGTTGAAGACGGTCGACATTGTATCTGTCAATTGTCCGTCAACGCCTGAAACATATCATTTGCTATCAGCTGACCGTATCGCTCTGATGAAACCAGGCAGTTACATTGTTAACACCGCACGTGGTGAGATCATTGATGAAGATGCGATGGTCCGTGCATTGCAGGACGAAAAAATAGCCGGTGCCGGTCTGGATGTTTTTGAACATGAACCTTCGGTAAACGAAAAACTCGTTCAGTTGGCTAGAAGTGGCAAAGTCACAATTATGCCGCATATGGGCTCTGCAACAATTGAGGGCCGGATCGATATGGGCAATGCGGTTATCATCAACATCCGCACGTTTTTTGATGGTCATAGACCGCCTGATATGGTGCTGCCTGGTCAGGACTAGGTTACAAACCTAAACAATAATTAACTTGGGCTGGTTGTCCAATTGCGATATTCTGAACATGTTGGTGGCACATATCAGGATAACTTTACGATGAAAAAACTTCTTTCAACTGCATGTATTTTTGCAGGCCTTTTGGGTGCGGCACAAGCTGAAACTATCAGCGTTGATGTCTGGGCAGATAACTGGTTTTCATTTTATTCAGGCGAAACAAAAGTCGCCGAAGATTCAGTTCCAATCACAACAGAACGCTCGTTTAATGCGGAAAGCTTCTCATTTGAAGCCGAGCGTCCATTTGTATTGAACTTTATAGTCAAAGATTTCAAAGAAAATGACTCTGGCCTTGAATATATCGGCTCTCGCCGGCAGCAAATGGGCGATGGTGGTTTCATTGCGCAATTCAAAGATGGTGCGGGACAGACGATCGCGGTAACTGATTCAAGCTGGAAATGTATGGTCACACATAATGGACCTGCAGATAAATCCTGTGAGAAAGAGTCAAATCCAATTGCGGGTCAAGGTAAGTGTGCATTTACGCAAACAGCTGAACCAGATGGTTGGAAATCTGCATCTTTTGATGATTCATCATGGATGAACGCAACCGAATATTCCGAGCGCGAAGTTAGCCCGAAGGATGGTTATGACCGCGTCAACTGGGTTAGTGATGCTGAGCTGATCTGGGGATCTGATCTTGAAACTGACAACACTTTATTGTGTCGCAAGGTTATAAACTAATCTAAATTAAAAAACCGACCGGGTTTTATAATCCGGTCGGTTATGATGTAAGGTTGGAGAAATTAGTTGCCAGCCACACGGCCTTCTGGGCGATATTTATCCATCACACTATCTAATTTTGCATTTGTAATGGACGGGTTGGCTTCTTGAAGGCACGGAAGCAGGATCGCTTTGTTTGCGCGTTCGCGAGCCCCTGATGCCTTGGTTCCTTTTGGTGCTGGATTGACATTGTGAAAACACGCAACAAATTGTTGTGTTGTCACATTAAGATCCGCTGCAATAGCGGCAACTGGTCGATTTGGGTCATTACGTTTCATTGTCGCTGCATTCACTGAAGTTGCCGCAACTAAGCCGGCCATGAGTGATACGATAAGTGTTTGAGTTTTATTCATAATTTCAATCCTCTCTTGTGTTCGTTTGACACCTTGAGGATGTTGGTAAAGCACAATGAACTCAAGTTACAATGCAGTCATGTACCATTACGTTTTCGCAAGATCGGATCGGTGAAGATTACTTTTTCTTAACGCGGCCGTAATTGATTTCATCAAATCGAGCGGATAAACCATCATATAGCATTAGGCGGCCAATCAGCGGTTCGCCAATTTCTGTGATGAGCTTGATCACTTCCATAGCTTGCAGCGTGCCGATAACACCGGTTAATGCCCCGATGATCCCAGCTTCTGCGCAGGAAGGGAGTAAACCATCGGGCGGTGCATCCGGATAAAGATCATATATGGACGGATTGTCATTTTCATAAGGTTTGAAGACTGTAATAGAACCGTCGAAGCGACCGACAGCTGCCATGACCATTGGGATTTTTAATTCAGAAGCTGCATCCGCCAAAACATATCGCGTTGCAAAATGGTCGGCGCCATCAACAACCAGATCATATCCGGAAAGAAGGTCTTTCGCATTCTCATTGGTAAGTCTGAGAATATGTTCGTGAACAGTGACGTTTGGGTTAATACGTTTCACGCTTAGAGCTGCACTCTTTACTTTCGGTGCATTTATTTGTTCGCTATCATGGATGATTTGGCGTTGTAGATTAGAGAGCGAAACATGATCATCATCGATGATGCCGATTGTGCCAACCCCGGTTGCTGCTAGATACGCAATGACCGGAGAGCCCAAGCCACCAGCACCTAAAACGGCAACCTTTGCAGCTTTCAGCTTTTGCTGCCCGGAGCCGCCAATTTCAGGCAAAATAATATGACGGGCATATCGTTCAATTTCAGAACCTTCTAATTTTTCACCCATCTTACTAGCCTAACCAACTGCGGTAAGTTGCCCATCTGAAACACTAAAATATTGCGCGCGATCGCCCAATGCATTGAACATAGTTCTATCAGTGCCTGTCATAAAGGCCTGACAGTTTAAATTATCAATTAAGTCAAACAACGCAGCACGCCGTTTTTCATCCAAATGCGCTGCGATTTCATCCAGTAACAGGATGGGCGCATAGCCAGTAAGGTTTTTTACCAGCCGCGCATGCGCTAAGATGAGACCGATGAGCAGTGCTTTTTGCTCGCCTGTTGAGCAGCTTCCCGCGGGCATATTTTTCTTGTCATGAAACACAATCAGATCTGCTTTATGCGGACCACTTAGCGAACGACCCGCAGCAGCATCGCGATAGCGGGTATCACGAAGATATTCAATGAAGTTTTGCTCTTTATCTACCGCAGGTAGATCACTTTCACCCATCTCAAATCCATCAAGGCTCAAAAGTGCTTTCGGGAAACTCTCATCCTCAGAATTTACATTCACAAGCCCGCTGAGCATATTGATAAATTCATGACGGGCAGAAGCGATCGCAATGCCAAGTTCCGCCATTTGTTGCTCAATACCGTCAAGCCATACAGGATCTAATCGGCCTTCTGACAGTAATTTATTGCGGCTGCGCATAGCGCGTTCATAAGATAGTGAGCGCTTGCCATGGCTTGGATCAATTGCCAAAACCAATCGGTCTAAAAAGCGCCTGCGATCACCTGCACCTCCTGTGAACAATCCATCCATGGCTGGGGTCAACCATAAAATACGCGCATGATCGAGCAATTCATCATTTGTTTTGGTATTTACACCATCGATACGAATGCGCCGTGATCCAGGCTCATCAATGCTTAGACCCGTACCAATATCAACCTCACCAATCATACCCTCAATTTTGGCAAATACAGAAAATGCACCATTGCCCTCTGATACGTCTTCTTGTCCAAGTGTTGATCGATAAGGAAAATCGACATAGGCACTGCGCCGAATGCCGCGACCAGGAGTAAGCAAGGAAACAGCTTCCATTAAATTGGTTTTGCCGGACCCGTTTTCACCCGTTAACACCACATGATGAAAACTAAAATCTTGTTTTAGAGTGAGATAGTTTCGAAACTTATCAAGCTTAAGCTGTGTGATGTGAACTTTATCGGTCACTTATCAAAGCGCCTTTTAAACAAGCCTTTAAACGCGCATCGGCATGAGGACATAAAGCGCATCATCACCGGCAGTATCATGAACAAGTGTTGGTGAACCCGGATCAGCTAATAAGAATACAGCATCTGTACCAGACAGCTGATTGGTAATGTCCAAGAGGTATTTCGCGTTAAAGCCAATATCAATTGGATCATCATCATAACCAACGGCTAATTCTTCTGTCGCAGTTCCAGAATCTGGATTGTTGACAGTTAACGTTAGTTGACCATCTGACAATGCGAGTTTGACAGCACGGCCGCGCTCAGAAGAGATGGTTGAAACGCGATCAACAGCTTGCGAGAAAATAGCGCAATCAAGCGATAGCTTTTTATCGTTACCTGATGGAATAACGCGCTGATAATCAGGGAAGGTTCCATCGATAAGTTTTGACGTCATGACAACGCTTCCGATTGTAAGGCGAATTTTTGCCTCGGACACTTCAAAGGTAATAGATAGATCTGGATCATCAACAAGCTTTTGCAGCTCACCCACAGTCTTGCGCGGAATGATGATGCCGGGCATGCCTTCTGAACCACTTGGTGCATCAATATCTGCACGTGCCAGACGGTGTCCATCCGTTGCAACCGCACGAAGTTTTAAACCATTTTCTGTGTCGATTGTGTGAATGAAAATACCATTGAGATAATAGCGTGTTTCTTCCGTTGAGATCGCGAACTGCGTGCGATCGATCAGCATTTTGATGTCTGTAGATGCGATGCGGAAGGTATTGCTGAAAGCACCAGCAGGTAGATCAGGAAAATCAGCTTCTGATAGACATTGCAAAGAGAAGTTTGAGCGGCCAGATGCAACCGTCATTGTTTTACCATCTGCATCAGTGGACAAAAGCACTTCAGCACCATCAGGTAATTTACGAACAATGTCATAAAGCAAATGTGCAGGCACTGTTGTCGCGCCCGCTTGTTCAACCATCGCAGCTGTCGCCTCGGTGATTTCTAAATCAAGGTCAGTTGCTTTCATCTCAAGGCTCGCTTCATTTGCGCGAAGCAGGACATTTGACAAGATCGGAATGGTGTTACGACGCTCAACTACGCGATGCACGTGGTTGAGGGATTTTAACAGGTTTGAACGCTCTAAAGTAACACGCATGATCATATACCAATATTGTTGAAGCCAATGTCAGCCAAATTTCGGACGAAGCAAGAAAATTGCCTCCAGATTGTATCGTACAACCGGATTTACAATTTGCCGATTCCCTTGGTGAAATGCAAGAGAAACAAAATATATAGGATATGCTTTCCCCAGTAATGGCCGCTTTTGCGGCCAAGAAGGCTCTATTCGTTGATCAGACGCTTTAGCAACTCAACTTCATGCGAAAGTTTTGAATCCTTGTTCATAAGGTCTTCAATTTTACGAACAGCATGAAGAACTGTTGTGTGATCACGGCCACCAAAACGACGACCGATTTCCGGGAAAGAACGCGGTGTCATTGTTTTTGCCAGATACATTGCTATCTGGCGTGGCTTAACGATGACGCGTGTTCTGCGATTGGAAACAAGCTCCTGACGCGACACATTAAAATGGCGTGAAACAACGCGTTGAATATCCTCAATCCGAACACGCTTAGGTTCACCCGTGTTGACCAAATGTCCCAGCAACGCATCAACGCGCTCAATGTCTAGATCCGGTTCAAAGCTACGACGGAACATAAGCTGGTTAAATGCACCTTCTAGTTCGCGGCCGCTTGATGTGATTGTGTTGGCGACATGTGCTAAAATCGCTTCCGGAATATCTAAGTTTGGATCGCTCTGCTGTGCGATTTCCAAACGGTTTTTCAAGATGCGTAAACGCATGTCGTAATCCGGAGCCTCAATCTCGATAGCCACACCACCCTGTAAGCGGGAGCGAACACGAGGATCAAGTGATTCAAGTTCCCATGGTGCTCTATCTGCGGCAACAACAACTTGCTTGGCGGAATCGAGTAACATGTTTAGCAGATGGCAAAACTCATTCTGAATAGACTTGCCCTGCAGGAACTGCATGTCGTCAATGATCAAAAGATCAATGTCACGAAGAGATTCTTTAAATGACAAGGCGTCCTTATCACGAATAGCAGATGCAAAACGCCACATGAAGTATTCAGCGGTGAGATACACAACCCGTGTTGAGGGATTGTTTTGGCTCGCAGCGGCTGCAATGGATTGCAATAAATGCGTTTTACCCAAGCCAACATTACTGTGAATGAAAAGCGGGTTAAATCGTATCGCACCCATACCAGATTCAGAGATTGTTTTCGCAGCAGCGAGCGCAACACGGTTGGATGCGCCTTCGATATAGGTTGAAAAATCAAAGCGATTATCTAAAGGCGAGCCAATCACCTTCGCATTTGATACATCACTGCGCTGGATCGTACTTTTTTGATCCAAAGCAAACATGCGATTTGGGGCCGCATTTGCTGTTTCTTCAATTCGAGTTGACGGGCCTTTAAGCTGCTTTGGCGCATCATCTGCATCTGATGCCATATTCGCTGTTGGAATACGTGTTGCAGAGCGCACAACGATCTCAACTTTCATGATCGCATCATCTTCTGTTTGAAACAGTTCCGTGATCACATCTAAGTATTTATTGTTAATCCAGGATTTAAGAAAAGTTGTCGGAACGGATAGGCGATAGACATTGCGAGACGCGGAATGAAGTTTCAATCGACCAAACCAGCTGGTGTAAACTTCTTGGCCAACCTTTGCTTTTAGGCGCTTTTGAACGCGCTCAAAATTTTTGGTTGCATCTTCGATGGATGTTTCGCTCACTGGTAATGATGACACTGAAGCAGCTACTGTATTGTTTTCCATTTGGAAATTAGCGTTAAGTTCCTGCCAGCTATTTCCATCGCGCTTGGTCATCATGTCCAATATTATCCCCTCGTTACCCTTTTTAAACCGCCGCCACATGCATCGAATTTGATTAAAATTTTCAATTCAAATCCGCAACTGATTGATTTGTTTATCATTATTTTAAAAAGGGGACGTTGAGTTCCCATTAAAATTTGACAATAAACAACACACCAGACGCAACGTGGCCCAGATACTACAAATACTCATTACTATAAATTGCACATCAGAATAATGCGCGATCAAAACCCCCGAAGGATTGGCAATTAGATATTAGATATCATCCGCCGCCAAACTTCCCCTCAAAATTTCTGTCCCTATTTATGCAGGATGGGACAAGAATTTCAAGCTCGAAAATTTACGAAATTTTAACGTTTGGGCCTTGACTCGTGTCTAAATTGGGCGCGGGAGATGGGTAGATTTTTCTAGCTTATTGGATTCATTGGGAATTAATTTTTTTAACCAAAAATTTCCATTGTGAAGTTTTTTTGACATTTTTTTGTCAATCGAATTTGTGGTCAAAACTGGCACACTATTCTTGGCATTTATCGCTATAGTACTTCTTCCATAGGCTATAATTTATCATCGGTAATTTTTTGGGACGCGCAAGAATCGTATTTTTTTGATCCGGTGATAGTTTGAAAATCACATCAGAAACACGCGTGTTTAAATATGTTGCGCTGCAAAAATTTTCTAACACAAAAAACCCGACACATGGCCGGGTTAAGCGTAATAACAAATTGTATTTGCTGATTAAGCAGAAACTGCTTTCACACGTGCAGCAAGTCTTGAGATCTTGCGAGACACTGTGTTGGCATGCATGACGCCTTTGCTTGCAGCGCGCATCAATTCAGGCTGTGCAGCGCGAAGTGCTTCGCTTGCAGCCTTTTGATCGCCTGAAGCAATTGCTTCTTCTACTTTACGGATGAAACCGCGAACACGTGTACGACGTGATTTATTAACTTCTGTGCGAGCTGCAATTTTGCGAGTTGCTTTTTTCGCAGATGTTGTATTAGCCATAAAATTCTCTCATTCAAAAACAAGCTTTCGCAAAGGCTAAAGTGCCTTAGCACATGACATCTCAACGAAAGCAAGAATTAGTTGATGGTCCAAACCCATCTATTCATCGCTGGCGTATAGCGGGTAAGTACAAAAAGGTCAATCTGCAAAAGCATTTTTTTTATGATTCACACCTAACACTTAAGAATTAGGTTTGGCACTTTGGGCAATAAAAGCTGGATCGACCACTTTGGGTGATCCTTTCTATTACACCTTTACATTTTTGGTGCTGGCAATCGGCCCCTTCTCTGCCGTATGCATTAAATTGATGTTGGAAATAACCCATTTTCCCGTCTGTTTGTATGTGGTCATTTAAGGTGGAGCCGCCGGCCTTGATAGCGTCTGCGATCACATCATGTATATGAGTTGTTAACGAGGTCAGTTTCGCTGTGGGTTTGCCGGCTTTTGTGACTAAAGTGGAAGCTTTACGTTTTGGCGATATCTTTGCCCGCCACAAAGCTTCGCATACATAAATATTGCCCAAGCCGGCAATGATGCGTTGATCCAATAATACGGATTTCATCGGCGCGTTTTTAGATTTCAATTTATGGGCAAGATATTCAGCGCTCACGCCATTGCCAGTAGGTTCCGGTCCCATATCTTTAAAATAAGCATGTTCATCCAATTCATTCAGTGGGATAAGCAGCATAAACCCAAACCGTCGCGGGTCGTTATATATGACCTTGGCGCTCTGACCGTCATTATCCAGATAAAATACCACGTGATCATGTTTGCTGTCTTTAGATTTCTCATGCGCGAAATCGCCTGGCTGATCTTTGTCTGCACCTTGAATGATCCTGAAAGAGCCGGACATACCAAGATGTGAAACAATCGTCAGCTCATCATCCAGAACAAAGATCAGGTATTTTGAGCGACGCTTAATATCCAAAATCTTGCAATTTTTGATGCGTTCAACAAAATTTTCACTAAAGGGAAAACGAAGATCTGGTCGATTTTGATCAGCATCGATGATTTTTGCCCCGTGCATGACGGGTTCAAGGCCACGTCGGACAGTTTCGACTTCAGGTAATTCAGGCATGATTTCTCCCGTCAATTGGCCGACATATATCAGACTTTAGATTGAATTATTTGCTTAAATTGCAGATAAAAATTTTTAAGGTCTAGATTCAATTGTCACATAGTGCTTTTCACTTTGATAAACTATATCTATATCAAGAAATAAGTAATTGGTGAGCAAAGAGGTTTTCATGTCTACAGAGCGGGTTTCAACAGATGGCGGCATGCAGACGTCCTATGGATTTCAATCCGTAGAAGAAGGTGAAAAACAAACGCTGGTCAATGATGTTTTTCATAAAGTCGCCAAGCGCTATGATATCATGAATGATGTGATGTCAGGTGGGCTGCACCGCGTTTGGAAAGATGCGATGATCACAACGCTCAATCCTCGCAAAGATCCTAACTATAGGTTTTTAGATGTCGCTGGCGGCACGGGCGACATCGCATTTCGAATTGTAAAAGCATCAAGCAATCAAGCAAATGGTGTTGTGCTGGATATTAATGGTTCGATGCTGTCGGTTGGTGAAGAGCGTGCCGAAAAACAGAACTTGTCCAATAATTTGGAATTCGTTGAAGCAAACGCTGAAGAATTGCCTTTTGAAGACAACAGTTTTGATGCTTATACAATTGCCTTTGGTATTCGCAATGTGCCGGACATCGACAAAGCATTGCGCGAAGCTTTTCGCGTATTAAAGCGGGGTGGTCGACTGTTGGTTTTAGAATTTTCAGAAGTCGATGTGCCGATCCTAGATAAATTTTATGACGCCTGGTCATTCAATGCGATCCCAAAATTTGGTGGCGTCATCACCGGTGATCAGGAGCCTTACCAATATCTGGTGGAATCTATCCGAAAGTTTCCAAATCAGGACGACTTTGCTGCGATGATCTCACGCGCTGGTTTTTCTAATGTGTCTTATAAAAATTACACCGGCGGTATTGCGGCTCAGCATTCAGGCTGGAAGATCTAAATGGCATCCATTGCAACATATTTCCGTCTCGTTCGGGATGGTTGGGTGCTCGTGCGCGAAGGTGTCCTCTCTGAGCTCCTAACAGAAGAAATGGGGCAGGAGGCCAAGTGGCTCGGGCGTTCGGCGAGCATATTTGCAAGGCGAAAGAAAAAAATGCAGGGCGCAGTGATCGTTTGGCCAAAGGTGTTGGCAGGCTCGGCCCTTCCTATGTAAAGCTCGGCCAGTTTTTGGCGACACGCCCCGACGTTGTGGGCGCTGAGATCGCCGCAGATCTGGGTTTGCTACAAGATCAGATGTCATCTTTCCCGCGTGCTCAATCTATCGAAGCGATTGAAAGCTCTTTAGGTCGTAAGATTGATGATTTATATGTATCGATCGATGAACCAATTGCTGCAGCATCGGTGGCGCAAGTACATCCTGCGAAGATCGATGAAAACGGCGTTGAGAAAAAAGTCGCTGTTAAAGTAATCCGTCCCGGTGTGCGCAAACGTTTCAAGCATGATTTGGAAGTGTTTTATCTGGTCTCAGAGCTTCAAGAAAAGTTCATTCCATCTGCGCGGCGTCTAAAACCAGTTGAGGTGACGCGTACTTTGGAGCAGACGACCAAGATAGAAATGGATCTGCGCCTTGAGGCTGCAGCTCTCTCCGAAATTGCAGAGAATACAGAAAACGATCCGGGATTTCGTGCGCCAAAAGTTGATTGGGAGCGTACGGGCCGGGATGTGCTGACAATGGAATGGATTGACGGCATTAAGATGTCTGATGTTGAAGCTATCAAGGCAGCCGGTCATGATTTAAATGCGCTTGCTGAAACGCTCATCCAATCTTTCTTGCGTCACACATTGCGTGATGGGTTTTTCCATGCGGATATGCATCAGGGAAATCTATTTGTAGACCCTGACGGCATGATTGTCGCTGTAGATATGGGTATTGTTGGACGTTTAGGTTTTAAAGAACGCCGCTTTTTGGCAGAGATCATTTTCGGCTTTATCACGCGAGATTATCTGCGTGTTGCGCAAGTTCATTTTGACGCTGGTTATGTGCCGGCAAAACATAATGTTGCGAGCTTTGCGCAGGCCATCCGCGCAATTGGTGAGCCTATCCACGGTCAGTCGGCTGAGACGATTTCAATGGCAAAGCTATTGACGCTGCTTTTTGAAGTGACAGAGCTCTTTGATATGGAAGCAAGATCTGAACTTGTCATGCTGCAAAAAACCATGGTTGTGGTTGAAGGTGTTGCGCGTACGCTTAATCCCAATTTTAATATGTGGAAGGCATCTGAAGGTGTTGTCAGCGATTGGATTAGAACAAATCTCGGTCCAGCGCGCATTGCCACTGATGTAAAAGATGGTTTCATCGCGCTTCACAGAATAGGGCGTATGGCACCAGAAATTGCCAAGCAAACTGAGAAAATGTCGGAAGAAATTTCGCATATGACCGAACATGGTTTGCGGTTTGATGATGAGACGGCTGAAAATATTGGTCGCGCTGAAGCCAGGCATTCAAGATCCGGACGCATCGCGCTTTGGGTCATTGCAGCAACATTGGTCTATATCGCTATAAATCTGATTTGATTGCAATGATTGCAAATAGCCACTATATTTGATTGCAATGATATCAAATATAGGATGATGAGCCATGGCTAGTCTGACAATTCGAAATCTTGATGAAGATATAAAGCAAAACCTGCGCGAACGTGCGGCGCAAAATGGCCATTCCATGGAAGAGGAGATGCGTCTGATTTTGGCGGGCTTAGATCAAGCCCCAGATACGCCATCCTCAAAAAAGACTGCTGCATCCGTCCCGGCACTCAGCCCTTTCAGTTCAGAAGTGCTCCAGGATAAACATATACTGCTCATTATTTCGGGAGGCATTGCTGCCTATAAATCTCTAGATTTGATCCGCCGTTTGCGCGAGCGTGGTGCGCATGTGCGTCCGATCATGACCCAATCAGCAGAGGAATTTATCACGCCGCTCAGCGTTGGCGCTTTAACAGCTGATCATGTTTATACCGAATTGTTTTCGCGAGAAGACGAGCAAGATGTTGGGCATATCAGATTGGCCCGTGAATGCGATATGATTGTTGTTGCGCCTGCGACTGCTAATTTAATGGCGAAAATGGCTCATGGGCGAGCTGATGATTTAGCGTCTACAGTTCTGCTTGCAACGGATAAGCCTGTACTGATTGCGCCGGCAATGAACCCACATATGTGGCACAACAAAGCGACGCAAAGAAACGCGAAAATATTGTCCGCAGATGGTATTCATTTCATCGGGCCGGAAAGTGGCGAAATGGCAGAAAGCGGCGAAGCAGGTAAGGGCCGTCTGTCGGATACATTTGCAATCATCTCAAAAATGCTCGAAATCCTGGATGATCGCCCCAAGCCGCTTTTGGGTAAAACAGCGATTGTCACGTCAGGACCCACGCATGAACCCATTGATCCGGTGCGCTACATCGCCAATCGATCATCCGGCAAGCAAGGCCATGCAATCGCAGCTGCGCTCGCCGATCTTGGCGCAAGCGTGAAGCTCATTTCTGGACCGGTGAATATTCCTGATCCGGTCGGTGTTGATGTGATCAAGATCGAACGTGCTGAGGAGATGCTAGATACAGCTTTGCAATTATTGCCTTGCGATATTGCTGTGATGGTTGCTGCTGTGGCTGACTGGCGCGTCGCCGGGGCTGCAGGCGAAAAGATCAAAAAGAAAAAGGGGCAATCCGTTCCAACATTTGATCTGGTGGAAAATCCGGACATTTTAAAAACGGTTGGTCATCACAAAAAACGGCCCTCCATTGTGGTGGGCTTTGCTGCGGAAACGCAAAACCTGATTGATAATGCGACCGCTAAGCTTAATAAAAAAGGCGCGGACATGATTGTTGCAAATGATGTGTCTCCAGAAACTGGGATTATGGGTGGAGACCGCAACAGAGTGAGGATTGTCGGCCATGAAGGAGTGGATGCATGGCCTGATCTATCCAAGGAAGATGTTGCTATGCGTCTTGCAAAACTGGTTGCGCAAAAACTTTTGGAGCTAAGCGTTTAATCCGTCAGCCGCGTCTAGCGATTGTGAATGCGCGCATACATGTCCTTGATCATATTGCCGGCTGTTTTTTCAAACAGAAATGGCAAGATCGAGTGAATGAGTGCAGCGCCTGCGGCAAGAAATAGCGTTAAAGAAAACTTGCCGGCAAATGCCATATGCTCGAAATAGCTTTCATCAACCGAATTAGGGTGTTCAGTAAACAGTGTTTTAAGGCCAGTTTTCATAAGTTGCTCCATTTATTTATTAAGGGCATTATGGCAGGAATTGCGCAGATTGTTGTCTCAAAATTCTCTTTACTTTACCTAAAAATGGGATATACATCCCGATATGGGTTACAAAGATCATTATGATGCTCAAATATTGAGCGAGTTGCAAAAAGATGCCTCATTATCGGTTGAGGCCTTATCTGAACGTATTGGCATGCCGCGCAACACATGTTGGCGTCGTTTAAAACAGCTCGAAGCCAGCGGCATCATCAAGGCACGCGTTGCAGTTCTCGATGCGGAATTGGCAGGTTGCGGGCTCTCAGTGTTGATCTTTATACGTACGGCAAATCACGATACGGATTGGTTTGAACAATTGCGCAAAACCGTTATGCCGATGCCAGAAGTCGTTGGCTTCTACCGCACGTCAGGTGAAATTGATTACGTCCTGCGCGCGCGCGTTAGCGATGTAAAGGCCTATGATAGATTATATCAAAAATTGATCAAAAAAGTGCCGCTTGCTGACGTATCTGCCTCCTTCATTATGGAAGAGGTAAAGGATGAAACGGCTATTCCGCTCGGTGAATTGTCGACTTAGTATTTCTGATTGTTGCAATTTCAGACACAAATTGTCGTAAAGTCCGCTGCTTGTTGCAAGCTTGAATAGGTCTATATTGGTTGCATATCAGGGCTTTGTAATAAGCCCAAGAATGTGAGGATTACATTTATGTCTGTCAGACCTATTAAATCTGAATCGCAAGCCATTCCAACCATGGAAGGGGCAGGGGTTCATCTTCATCGTGCATTTGGATTTCAAGACCCAACACTTGCCGATCCGTTTTTGTTGTTCGACGATTTTCGCAATGATGATCCGGAAAAATATCAAAACGGATTTCCATGGCATCCCCATCGCGGAATTGAAACAATCACCTATGTGCTTGCCGGTTCTGTTGAGCACGGGGATAGCTTAGGCAATTGCGGTGAAATGGGTGCAGGTGATGTTCAGTGGATGACTGCTGGGCGCGGTATTATGCACCAAGAAATGCCTCATGGTGATGCGGATGGAAAGATGCATGGCTTCCAGCTTTGGGCTAATCTACCCTCAAGTTTGAAAATGACGGACCCGCGTTATCAGGATATAGCATCGAAAGAAATTCCAACCGTGATTGATGATGATGGTACCGCAGCACGCGTGATCATTGGCGATTTCTGGGGTAAAACTGGCCCCGTTGACGGCGTGGCTGCAGAGCCAACTTTCCTGGATATCTCCGTTCCACCGCTGACTAAGAAACGATTTAAGATTGATACTTATAAATCAGCCTTTGCTTATATCTTTGCAGGTTCGGGCACCTTCCGCGATGCATCTCGTCCATTTGGTGTTTTGGTGGAAAAAGAAATTGCCGGAGAAGAAGTACACCTGCGTGATTTAAGCGGCGATCGCACGCTTGTTGTCTTTGATAAAGGCGATGAGATCACGGTGCAGTCAGGCGAACAGGGTATGCGCTTCTTGCTGGTTTCCGGAAAACCAATTGAAGAACCGGTGGCGTGGCATGGCCCAATTGTGATGAATACACAGGAAGAAATTCATCAGGCCATGCGCGATCTAAGATCTGGCAATTTCGTTTAAACATAAAAAAAGCGGCTCAGGTTATGAGCCGCTTTTCGTATTTATCTCTTCAGCTTATTTAGGCTGCTTTGTCTTACGAAGGTAAGGTAGAACTGTTTCAAATTCACCGAATTTTTCGGTAGCTTCTTCGTTGGAAACCGCAGGTGTGATGATCACATCTTCACCTTGCTGCCAGTTGGCGGGTGTCGCCACTTTATGATTTGCAGTCAGCTGCATAGAATCAATAGCGCGCAAGATTTCGTTGAAGTTACGGCCTGTTGTCATTGGGTAAGTCAGGATCAACTTGATCTTCTTATCAGGACCAATCACAAACACTGTTCTCACTGTTGCATTATCTGCAGGTGTACGACCTTCTGAGCTGTCACCTTCCGATGCTGGCAACATGTTGAAAGCTTTTGCAACTTCAAGCTTGCTGTCAGCGATCAATGGATAATCAACGTCATGGCCGGTAGCTGTTTTAATGTCAGCTTTCCATTTCACGTGGCTATCAACTGGATCAACAGATATACCGATGATTTTTACATTGCGCTTTTCAAAATCACCAGCAACACCTGCCATGGCGCCAAGTTCAGTTGTGCAAACAGGCGTGAAATCTTTAGGATGCGAGAACATCACAGCCCAGCTATCACCAATCCAATCGTGAAAATTGATTGTGCCTTGTGTGGTTTCCGCGGTAAAATCTGGTGCTGTATCATTAATTCGAAGTGACATTTTTAGTCTCCTTTTTCCTGCGCCATCAAAGCATCATATGGGTTTGCCACCGAGCTTTGTTTTTCTAATTTTATGCTTTTACAGATAAGGTTGTTCTAGCCTTATTACGAGGCTCAAAATCTGATTTTATCTAAGTTTATTGCGTTTGATATTCCTTAATATCAATCATCCGAATGGCGGGAGCGCGTTCAGCTTCATAATTTAGCGAAAATGCATCACTTGCCATAAAGACCGGATCACCATCCAAATCGCGCGCAATATCTCCACGGTGATTTGTGATAAACGTATCGAGATCATTATCATTCTCAGCAGAAATCCAGCGGCATACTGCAAACCGTGCCATTTCAAAACTGACCGGCAGATTATATTCAACCTTTAAACGTTCCTTCAATACATCAAGCTGCAAAGCGCCAACCACGCCAACAATTGCAGGCGATCCGTCCTCGGGTATGAACAACTGAACGACGCCTTCTTCAGCCATTTGCTGTAGAGCTTCTTTCAGTTTTTTCGCTTTCATTGCATCTTCTAAATGCACACGGCGCAAAATTTCCGGCGCAAAGTTCGGTACGCCTTGGAAAACTAGCGCTTCACCATCGGTAAGAGTATCACCAATGCGCAACGTTCCATGGTTTGGAATGCCAACCACATCGCCCGCATAAGCGGTGTCCGCCAATTGGCGTTGGGAGGCAAAGAAAAATTGCGGCGCAGACAAGCTCATTTGTTTAGCCGTTCTAGCAAGTCGAGCTTTCATGCCGCGCTTTAAACGGCCTGAACAAACACGCACGAAGGCAATTCTGTCTCGGTGGTTTGGATCCATATTCGCTTGGATCTTAAACACAAACGCAGACATCTTTTCATCTGTCGCTTCAACCGTGCGCGTATCAGCAATTTGTGATCGAGGGGGAGGCGCATGTTTGCCCAATGCATTAATTAGATCGCGGACGCCAAAATTACGCAAAGCTGATCCAAAAAATACAGGCGATAAGTGCCCTGCCAAAAACGCCTCTTGATCAAACGGGTTGCATGCCTCCATCGCCAAGCTGCAGGATTCAATAAAAGCTTCACGCTCATGCTCTGGCAAAAGCCCAGATGCACCATCAGCTTCTGGACCATTCACGGGTGTTGTTTCTTCTTCGCTGTCATTGCGGCGAACGCGATTTTCGGCCAGATGATAAGTGCCAGAGAAAGTTTTGCCCTGCCCAATTGGCCAGGTGATGGGGGCTGTATCAAGCGCTAGTTTTTCTTCAATCTCATCAAGAATTTCGAAAGTATCGCGCGCTTCGCGGTCCATTTTGTTAACAAAAGTGATAATCGGAATATCGCGCAATCGACAAACTTCAAATAATTTGAGCGTACGTGGCTCAATACCCTTGGCTGCATCCACCACCATGACGGCTGCATCAACCGCGGTAAGCGTTCGATAGGTATCATCGGCGAAGTCTTCGTGGCCTGGCGTATCAAGCAGATTATAAACACGATTATCATATTCAAATGTCATCACCGATGTAACCACAGAAATACCGCGTTCGCGTTCAATTTTCATCCAGTCTGAACGCGTTTGAATACGATCTTTTTTAGCTTTCACTTCTCCAGCAAGCTGAATAGCACCACCAAAAAGTAGCAGCTTTTCAGTCAATGTGGTTTTACCAGCGTCTGGGTGAGAAATAATCGCAAATGTTCGGCGGCGTGCCACCGCTTCTGAGAGCGTTTCGGGCATAATACATGAAATCCTGTTGATTGAGCGATCTTCTACCGCCTTGGCAGTAAAGATGCAATTGACGTAAGAGAAGAAAAGAGAAATCTATGAAGGAATTGTGCAGGAAGGATAATCAAACATGGGACCGACGATAAATATTAAGCGCTTGGATCACGCCGTTGGGCTTGAGTTACCTTCTTATGAAACTGAGGGTTCAGCGGGTATGGATATCAGATCAGCTGTTTCGGAAGATAGCCCCCTAGTGCTTACGCCAAACGAGCGTGCTCTTGTGCCAACGGGGTTAATATTTGAGATCCCACAAGGGTTTGAAGTGCAGATTAGGCCGCGCTCCGGATTGGCGTTTAAAAACGGGATCACTTGTTTAAACACACCTGGAACCATCGACAGCGATTATCGCGGAGAAATTAAAGTGCTTTTGATCAACCTCGGAACCGAGGATTTTAAAATCACCCGCGGCATGCGCATTGCGCAGATGATTGTGGCTCCGGTCGTTCAAGCCAATCTCAACGAAGTGAATGGGCTAGATGAAACTGATCGCGGTGCAGGTGGGTTTGGATCCACCGGTGTGAATTAGACCTGATCCTCGCGCCTTTAAGCACCTTCCATTAACCGTTCCCCTGCAATTCGATAAGATATTGCTTCTGCCAGATGAATGCGTTTGACCACAATTGAATTATCTAAATCAGCCAAAGTACGCGCAACTTTTAACACACGGTGATAAGCACGTGCGGAGAATAACATTTTCTGTGCCGCTTCATTTAGTAATGCGGAGCCTTCCTGATCCATTTTCGCCACGTGTTCAATTTGGGCCGTTGGACATCTTGAGTTCACCGTTATTTCTGGGTGCCCTAAATTTCGGTATCGCTCGGCCTGCATGGCGCGAGCACGTAAAACTCTGAGCGCCACAACGTCACTTTTTTCAGATGGTTTTGGTTGAATGAGATCCATTGCCGTCACCGCTGGCACATCAATTCTAAGATCAATCCGATCGAGCAATGGCCCAGATATACGTGCTTGATAGTCTGTTTTACACCGTGGGCCGCGAGCACATGTGCGTCCTGGCTCACCAGCCATGCCACAGCGACATGGGTTCATAGCTGCGATGAGTTGAATGTCTGCCGGATAGTTCACACGGTGATTGGCGCGCGCAATGATACAGCTCGATGTTTCAAGCGGTTGGCGAAGCGAATCCAATACTTGTGGTGAAAATTCGGGAAATTCATCAAGAAAAAGCACGCCCTTATGAGCCATGGAAACTTCACCAGGCCTTGCTTTGACCCCGCCTCCAACCATAGCGGCCATCGTTGCTGAGTGATGGGGCGCTCTAAAAGGTCTTTGGTCTGTTAGCTTGCCCCCCGATAGCTGGCCTGCAATTGAATGCACCATGGAGACACTTAGCAATTCAGCTGGCGATAATGACGGAAGGATGGATGAAAGCCTTGCCGCAAGCATTGATTTCCCAGAACCTGGCGGTCCGACCATTAAAAGGTTATGCCCACCAGCAGCTGCAACTTCCAATGCTCGTTTAGCCGTCTCCTGCCCCTTTATATCGGCAAGATCAGGCATGTCCTTTGCCGCTTCATGTCGGGTGGGTTTGGGCCGCGTTAAAACTTGTGTTCCACGAAAATGATTGGCAATCGCGATTAAGCTTTGTGGCGCAAGAATATCCATGTCTTCGCTTGCCCAAGCAGCTTCCGAACCACAATCATGAGGGCAGATTAATCCGCGATCCATCGCATTGGCTCCAATCGCTGCTGGTAATGCCCCTGCGACACAGGATATGGTGCCGTCCAGCGCAAGTTCACCTAACACGACGTAATTTTGCAGAGCATCTGACGGGATTGCACCCAATGCGGCCATCAATCCCAATGCAATTGGCAGATCAAAATGTGAACCTTCTTTGGGTAGGTCGGCAGGTGCTAAATTGATCGTAACCTTTTTAGCGGGAAGTGCCAGACCTGACGCATGCAGTGCTGCTTGCACTCGTTCGCGGCTCTCCGCAACAGCCTTGTCTGGCAAACCTACAATTTGCATGCCGATTTTACCCGGCGCAATCATCACCTGCACATCAACGGGCAAGGCTTCTATGCCTTGAAAGGCAACTGTTTTGACGTGGGAAACCATGGTGTCCTCAATGCACTATTTACGTGAATATAATTTAAATATACGCACATATAATTGTATTTAACAAGAACATTATAAGAACAAAATGCGAGATAAGCGCACTTTAAGTTGTATCGGGTTGTAATTGCTTATGTATTTAGAACATCTATGGAACGAAATTTATGGCGTTATTGATCAAAACGCTTTTCAACCGCATCCCAGAACAAGCTTGCGATATCAGCACCGCCGAACTTTTTCACTTCACGCACACCTGTTGGAGACGTCACATTAATTTCGGTCATGTAGTCGCCAATCACATCAATGCCAACAAGAGTAAAGCCGCGTTCGCGAAGTGCGGGACCAATGCGGGCACAAATATCTTTGTCACGATCGGTTAAATCAATGGCGGTTGCTTGTCCGCCAACATGCATGTTGGACCGTGCATCACCTTCCGCTGGCACACGATTAATCGCGCCAACCGCTTCGCCTTCGATCAGGATAATTCGTTTATCGCCAGCGCGAACCTGCGGCAAATATTGTTGCGCGATATAAGGTTCGCGATAAAGATCGCCAAACATCTCAAGAAGTGATGACAAGTTTTTATCATCTGAACGCAGGTGAAAGACGCCCGCGCCGCCATTTCCATAAAGCGGTTTAATAATCAGATCACCGACTTCTTCTCTGAAGGCGGCAATTTCTTCTGCATCTTTGGTGATCAGAGTTTTAGGCATTAAGTCAGCAAACTCAGTCACGAAGATCTTTTCAGGAGAATTACGAACCCAAGCAGGGTCATTGACCACAAGCGTTTTTGGGTGAACCTGCTCAAGCAAGTGCGTGCTTGTGATATAATTCATATCAAATGGCGGATCCTGACGAAGGAGCACAACGTCCATGTCTTCCAAAGGCATTCTTTTGCGTTCACCAAGGGTGTAATGATCACCTTCAACATCACGCAATGTCATGGCTTCCATGCTTGCATAAACTTTCCCATCGCGTTGGCTTAAACGATCAGGTGTATAATGGAAAAGATTATATCCACGCGATTGCGCTTCCAGAGAAAGCGCAAATGTCGTATCGCCATCGATAGAGATTGTTGAAACATGATCCATTTGGATCGCGACATTTTTAATGTGTGCCATGGGTGAATTCCTTATTGTCACCCCAGATAGGGTCAAACGGATGTTGATTTCAATAGACCAGTTTAAAAAGCATCTAAAAAATGCACCGGTAATTGCCAAGAGCGGATCACAATGATGTCATATCTTTGCGAAATCAGATGAGGGTTCTTTTGTTTAGCAAGCCATAGATCGCTGGCGTTTTTAATTCTGGTTTGTGATTGGTAGGAAACGGCATCGACACCTTTTTGTACATCTGCACGCGCTTTAACTTCAACAAAGATTGCAAGATCGCGCTTTCGTGCAACGATATCGATTTCCCCGCTTTTTGTTTTGTATCGCAAATTGGCGATGCGATAGCCTTTGAACATCAAGTATATAACGGCAATATATTCAGCGAAATGACCTTTTAAATTGGCTTTACGTCGGGCCTTTGTTGCTGATCGGTCGCTCATATATCGCTATCACCTTTAAGCGCTAACAGTTGTTGGTAAAGATCTTTGCGTGATCGGCCGGTAATGCGTGAAGCTTCGCTGGCTGCCTGACTTGTCGACATTTCAGATGCGAGTTTCGTCAAAAGCGGAGTGATATCTTCGTCAAGATCAATTTCTTCCTCTTGCGGCGGTGCAATCACCAACACAACTTCGCCTTTGACATTGCGCGCTTCAAAGTTGTCGTAAAGCTCTTTTAAGCTACCCTTGGCAAATTCCTCATGGCTTTTGGTAAGTTCTCGGCAAATACAGGCGGCCCGGTCATCACCTAAAACCGAGGCAGCGTTTTTTAAAGCTGCTGTAATGCGATGCGGAGATTCAAAAAATATCAATGTCGCTTTAATGGCACCCAGCTCTTTGAGGCGATCCGTGCGCGCTTTTTCTTTATTTGGCAAAAACCCAGCGTAAAAAAAACTATCTGTGGGTAACCCTGCCGCCATCAACGCAGTTAAAACAGATGAAGCACCGGGAACGGGGATAACCTTATGTCCAGCCTCAATTGTGTCATTGACCACACGATAACCTGGATCAGAAATCAGTGGCGTGCCGGCATCTGAAATGAGCGCAACGGTTTTTCCCTCTTCAAGTGCTTCAATGATTTTGCCACTTGCAAATTCAGCATTGTGCTCATGGTAAGCCACAGTTCTGGTGGTAATCTGATATCGATCTAACAGTTTGCGGCTTGTCCGTGTATCTTCGCAGGCAATCACATCACAACTTGCTAATACTTCGAGTGAACGCACGGTAATATCAGATAAATTCCCGATCGGCGTGGCCACAATGTAAAGACCTGGATCAATCGGCTTTGCATCAAACTCGACGGAGTGAATGCGGTATTTATTGCCAGTCATGAAGCCAAACCCTTTAAAAAAACTGTGTCTTTTTTAAAACTATTGCCCAGAATTACAATAGTGATTGCAATTCGTTGCTGGTCAGCGGACAACACTTGCGATAGAAGGCCAGTATTGGGTGAATAAATTTCATTAGGCGGTACTATGTTCAGCAAACTGTTGGAACGAGTAAACTTGGGTGCACTAAAGCACAAAATTTCGATGTCATTATCGTTGTTCACAACGGCTGTTGTTTTAACAAGTTGCCAATCCGGGGTCACCAATTTCGGCGTAAACCAGGATACAACAACAACGCAAGTTGAACAGGTGGGAACCTTGCCTGTCAAAACCGGCTCGGCAGTTGGCGAAGTCCTGGGTTTTGGGCCAGCTAGGATAGCATTCCTTGTTCCGCGCACAGCACCGGGTAATGGTGCAGCTGTTGCCAAGCAATTGCGCAATGCAGCTGAGCTTGCCATCGAAGATCTGGGCACCAATGTCATGGAACTTGTGATCAAAGATACAGGTGGCACACCAGCTGGCGCAATTACCGCAACGGAAGAAGCCATTAATGAAGGTTCATCCGTTGTCCTTGGTCCAGTCTTTTCAAGTTCTGTGACCTCTGCCAGATCTGTGATTTCACAAACAAACCGCCCATTGATTGGTTTTTCCTCCGATCCAACTGCAGCCGGACCTGGTGGATATTTGATCTCTTTCTTACCTGATCAGCTCATTGGTAAGTCAATTGATTTTGCCGTTTCACAGGGACGCCGAACATTTGCAGCTATTGTGCCATCGGGCGCTTATGGCTCACTTGTAGAACGCAAGTTGCGCACGTCTTTGCAATCGCAAGGCGGCACATTACTAGCCATATCAAAATATCAGTATAATAACGATTCTGTGCAAGCTGCGATCAATGAACTTGTAGATGCAGCCAAGCAAGCAGACGTTATTTTCATTCCCGATGGTGGCAATTCACCAGTTGTGATAGCACGTCAGTTAAAGCGGGCAGGGGTGGATTTATCCCAAAAACTCTTGATGGGTACCGGCCAATGGCGAAATTCAAATCTATCAGCACCTGATCTGCAAGGCGCAATTTTTGCCGATATGGATCAAACTCGCTTCGATGTTTTCAAGCAAAGATACTCGCAGCGCTATGGCAGCGAACCAACGGTAAATGCAGCGCTTGGATATGATGCTGTATTGCTTGTAGGTGGATTGTTGCGCGAAAATCCGGGACGCCAGATTACACGCAGTGAAATTGAGCGGCGTCAGGGCTTTATTGGTGCTTCAGGTGTGTTCCGTTTCCTCGCAGATGGTCGAAACGAACGCGGGCTTGCAATTTTCCAAGTTCAAAGCGGTCAAGCGATTACAATACAAGCATCGCCATCATCATTCTAATCAGACAGCTATGTTTTCAATGGGATTTCAGCGTTATTTGATAGCGCAGGCCTAGTGCCGGATAAAGTCTAGATAGGCGGGTGTTCGCCCCTCGCGGAAGGCTTTTGCCTCATAGCGCGTTGATGGCCATCCGTCCCAAGGTTGTGACCAATCATCAGGGCCTAATGCTACCCAGCTAAAATCAGGGTGTGCATTGATATGCTCCAACGTCCAATTGACGTAAGTATCAATGTCAGATGCAAAACAGAACTTTCCACCTGGTTTCAACACGCGAGAAAATCGATCAAGATTGACAGTGGATACAAATCTGCGTTTCCAATGGCGGCGTTTCGGCCATGGATCGGGGTAAAGCAAATCTATGTGATCAATGCAATTGTCTGGTAACCAATCCAGCACCAATGTTGCATCATCATCATATAGGCGCAAATTACCAATCGGGTCTTCATAAACAGAGCGGGCTAATTTTGCCATTGAATTCACGAAGGGTTCAACACCAATGAAACATGTATTGGGTTGATTGCGCGCGCGATGCAAAAGGTGCTCACCACCTCCAAAGCCAATTTCCAAGCGGACACTATCGCCAGAACTATTCCATAAATCCATGAAATTCTCTGGCGCAGGTTTTGAAAGGTCAAGTTTAAGCTTGGGAAGAACTTCGGCAAGCGCAACATGGTGATTGCTTTTAAGGTGCTTACCTTTGCGACGACCGAAAAATGCTTCGGTCGCGCGTTCTGGGTGGCTTTGATCAGTCATGACTTATGAAAGTTTAAAATTATTACGCCTCTTTCACAGCACGCTTAAGCGCTGTGGTCAAATCAGTTTTCTCCCAGGAGAATGAACCGTTTCGACCAGGTTTGCGACCGAAGTGGCCATAAGCTGCAGATTGAGCATAAATAGGTTTGTTCAAATCAAGATGTTTGCGAATACCTGTTGGTGACAAGTCCATTGTCTCACGAATAGCAGCTTCAACCACTTCTTCAGAGACTTTGCCAGTCCCGTGTAAATCAACATAGATAGACAATGGTTGAGCAACACCAATCGCATAGGACAATTGAATTGTACATTTGTCGGCAAGTTTTGCCGCAACTACGTTTTTAGCTAAGTAGCGCGATGCATAAGCAGCAGAACGATCAACCTTAGTCGTGTCTTTACCCGAGAAAGCGCCGCCGCCGTGAGGCGCTGCACCACCATATGTATCCACAATGATCTTACGACCTGTAAGACCTGCGTCACCATCCGGGCCACCAATTACAAACTTACCTGTTGGGTTGATGTACCAATCGCAATCATCAGCAATTGCTAAATCACCAAGTGCTTCGCGAATATATGGCTCACATACAGAGCGAACTTTCTTTGAATCCCAGCTGTCATCAAGATGCTGTGTCGACAAAACAATTGACGTAACCTCAGATGGCTTGCCATCAACATAACGAACAGTAACCTGGCTTTTTGCATCTGGACCAAGTTTGCTAGCATCACCTTCACCTGACTTACGCGCAGCAGCAAGCAATTCTAAAATCTTGTGCGAATAATAAATAGGAGCAGGCATAAGAGCGTCCGTCTCGCGGCATGCATATCCGAACATAATCCCTTGATCACCGGCGCCTTCTTCACCTTGCTTATCAGCTGCATTATCAACACCCTGACCAATGTCAGGAGACTGACCATGCAACAAGACATCAACGCGTGCCGTTTTCCAGTGAAAACCATCTTGCTCATAACCAATATCACGGATGGCGCGACGTGCTGCTGATCTAAAACGTCCAGCTGCAACAACAGGAAGGCCCGCCGCATCATGAACGATGTTGCCCTCTTTGTCTTTTTTTAGCAGCGTTTCAGGCACGCGAACTTCACCGGCAATAACAACACGGTTTGTCGTGGTGAGTGTTTCGCAAGCAACGCGGACTTTGTATGGATCCATACCAGTTTTCTTCGCTTCGCGATAAACAAGGTCCACAATTTCATCAGAGATGCGATCGCAAACTTTGTCCGGATGACCTTCTGATACGGATTCACTTGTAAATAGATAGTTCTGGCGTGCCATTGGAGTCCTCATTACGTAGATTTCTAGACTTGAAACAATCAAGCGCGCAACTACGGTTATTTCAACAGGAGCCCAAACTGTTCAAACTCCCAAAATTCAAAGTCATTATTTGGTAAATCTTTTACGAAAAGCTTAATGATTATACAAGGACATAAATATATCTTGATATCTGCAAATAACAAAAAATTGCAGATTTACGCCATTATTTGGCTTTTTACAGCCTAAAATAAAAAATGCCCGCAATCACAGAGGTCATTACGGGCATAAAATTATGTTTTGTGTATCTCTATTCAGCAGCGATATCACTGTCTGCTGCAAGTGCTTTTGTGAGGTCAATTAATTTCCGGCGGATTTTCGGATCTTCAATCTTTATGAAAGCACGATTGAGTTGTAATCCTTCTGATGATGATAAAAAGCTTACAACGTAGTTGGAACTCGCAGCTTCAGCCATTCCTTGCTGATCAGATGGTGACTCCCCAGGTGCATCCTCAAAGAAAAATGAAACGGGAACAGTTAAAACCGATGAGATGTTTTGCAGCCTACTGGCGCCAACACGGTTGGTTCCTTTTTCGTATTTTTGAATTTGTTGAAAAGTTATGCCCAAAGCTTCACCAAGTTTTTCCTGGCTCATGCTCAACATAGTTCTTCTTAACCGAATTCGGCTTCCCACATGCACATCTATAGGATTAGGTTGTTTCTTGGTCGCTTTCATATAATTTCCTAACGGGCTAAAAGGGATAAACTGAATTGCGTGAATTAGGTTATTTTCGTATTAGGTATCAAAGGGGCTAACTAATATACCATACAATATCGATATAATTATAGCGCCATCGTAATTGAATAATCAAATAAGTATTTTTTATGGAGAATGGTATCAACTTTTTGTTTTAAGACGTCGACCACATACATATGATGTCATGAAACAGACAAATAACAAAATGAAAAATACCAAGTTTCGTTGGTTGTGATTGAGCAGAACAACCTTGCGCCCTGGCAAGTTCACATCCAGTTTTCCAATCGCATTAAGTGCAAGACCATCAACAATACGCCCCGTTGCATCTGTAACCACGGATATACCATTATTTCCAGCGCGAATAAGGGGCAGGCCCGTTTCTGTCGATCGCAACTGCGCTTGGCGCAAGTGTTGATAAGGGCCAGGCGTGTCGCCATACCAGGCATCATTGGTGACATTGATAAGTGCGCTTAGCTCATCGTTATCGCCTTGCGCATATTTTGGGAAAATCGCCTCGTAACAGATAAGGGGTAGTAATTTTAAATTACTTCCCAGTTCTAAAATTCTCTGTTTGCTTGCTGCTGAAAACCCGCCAAATGTTTCGGCAATCGGGTTTAGTCCGATCTGCCGCAATAGGCTTTCAAATGGCAAATATTCGCCAAACGGCACCAAATGATGTTTGTCCGCTGATCCAATAATCTGCCCCTCATCATTGATAACGTAAATTGTGTTGTAATATTTGTCGGCTCCACCTGAGGCGCTTTCCTCCAAACGCACTGCACCGGCAATCAGAGTTTGTCCGATTGTTAATGTATCGGCAATTTGAGAAAGCGCATCAGGGGTTTTTGTTAAAATAAAGGGAACCGAAGTTTCAGGCCAAATAATCACAGACGGTTGTTCTTGATCTTCAGCGGGTGGCTCAGCGGAAAGCGTAAGATAGGTTTTAAATATTTCGGCCCGCTTTTCATCATCCCATTTCTCTTCCTGATCAATTGAGGGTTGAACGATGCGAATAATATGCCCAGAATTTTCCGGCAACGACTGATTAAGCGTAAAGATACCATAACCAATATGTGCACAAATCATCAATAGTGCGACGATAATGGCAGGCTTTAAGCCTTGCTTGGTGGCAATTAATGCAGGTACTGATGCGATAAACACTGTGATGATGCTCATGCCGAAGATACCAAGAATTTCCGAAGATTGCATGGCAACCGGAACCGGCATGGCAGCATAGCCAATCGTATTCCATGGAAATCCAGTAAATACAGCGCCTCTTAAATATTCTAATGCGCCGAAACTTGCGCTTAATGAAAAGATGCGCCCTATGCCATTGTCCCAAAATAAGCGGGCGAGAACCACGGCAAGCCCGTAAAATATAGCGAGGAGAGCAGGAAGAGCAAATATGGCAAGCGGGAGCGCCCAATAAGCCTCTTCACCACTTGTGAGCACAGCATTACCCAGCCACCAAAGACCTGCGGTAAAATAGCCAAAGCCAAAACTCCAGCCCGTCATAAAGGCCGGCTTACGTGCTGCAATAAAACCCTTGTCAGGTTGTTTGCTCGCCCCATCGATTAGCCAAACTAAAATGGGAAAAGAAATGAATAAGACCGCAAAAAAGTCAAATGGCGGCAACGCAAAATTTGCAAATGCACCAGCAAGAAAAGCGATGATGAAGCGTTTAACACCCCATGAAAGCATGATATCGCCAGAGATTTTATCCAACATTTATGCGCTTTCTGACCTTGGTTGCAAAATGTGCATCAGGCAATTGTGCGAATCAGCTTCGCCAATGACTATGTTGGTGTACAATTATAGCTATAAGCAACTCAAGCAGCGAATTGAGATTTAACTGCTTGTTTCCGGTTTTTCATCACTTTCGATGCTGACTTTCCCCATTCGGCGCCTTGTATTGGCCTTAAGGCGTAAAATCCGCACGCGTTTGATGCGTCGCGCATCGGCATCTGTGATATGAAACTCGTAGCCCTGAACCATTCGTACCACTTCACCACGCACGGGAACTCGGCCCAATCTTGCAAAGACAAGACCACCGATTGTATCAACATCATCAGTGTTTTCACTTTTTGAAAAATCAATACCAAGGATTTCAGATAATTCCTCAAGACTCGCTTTTGCTTCAGCTTGCCAAATTCCCTCATTAACTTCGGTAATGAGTGGTCCATCGATATCATCATGCTCATCTTCAATATCGCCCACAACAATTTCAACGATATCTTCCAATGATACAAGCCCGTCTGTTCCGCCATATTCATCAATGACCAACGCCATTTGTGTCCGCGTTGCCTGCATCCGTTTAAGCAAGTCTGAAGCGAGCATTGATGCTGGCACGAATAAAACACTACGCATAATATTTGCGTCCTGAAGGGTTTTATCCAGTTTGATTTTGGTAAAATCCAGTGGCTTTGACGTTGTTTTACTGGTTGAAGACTTAGCTGTGCTGCGGCGCCCATTTCGTGCTTGTCTGGTATAATATGCGAGCAAGTCTCGAATATGCACCATGCCTTTTGGGTCATCCAGATTATCTGAGAAAACAGGCATTCTGGAATGTCCAGAATTTTCAAAGACAGTTGTGAGATCACCAAGAGACACAGAACGATCAACCGCGATAATGTCTGCTCTTGGTATCATAACATCTTCAACACGAACTTCGCGCATCAACAATATATTGTCGAGCATTGCGCGTTCATCGGCGGAAAATCCGGAACTTATATCGTCGCCATTCTTGAGTGCCTCGCTGAAGTCCTCGCGAATATTCATGCCTTCAGCGGAAGGGAAAAGCGCGCGCTTCAAGCGTTGCCAAATGCCAATTTTCGATTTTCGTTTTGTATGGTTTTGTATCGATCCGTCCGGACTGTCGCCGTCGTCGTTTTGATCTTCGTTCAGATCAGAAGCTGAATCTAATGTGTCAGCTTGTACAGTTTTCTCGTTCATTGTCTCTTCAGTTTAATGGCCCAAAATGCTGGGCGGTCGAACTTTAATTCTCATAAGGGTCAGATAGGCCTATTGAAAGCAAAATTCCAGTCTCAATACGCTCCATTTGTTCCGCATCTGTGTCATTTATATGATCATAGCCTAAAAGATGCAAAAATCCATGAATAAACAAATGAGTGAAGTGTTCTTCAAAACTCTTGGTTAATTCTTCAGATTCCCGCTTGATCGTCTCATATGCAAAAATTATGTCACCAAGAAGTGGCAGAGGTGTCTCACCAACGGCAATCTCCTTAGTTGGAAAAGACAGCACATTAGTCGCTTTGTCTTGCTGGCGCCATTTCGAATTAATCTCTTTGATTGATGCGTCATCCGTTAAAAGAACAGATAATTCCATTGGAAATGGAGGAAAACTTATCTGTTCTTTATCTTCCAGCCAGCTCATAACATTCGCTGATGTTTCATAGGCTAATGTGTTTATTGCGTTGATATCGCTCCAGTGCTCACCATCAACGGCAATATCAATTGCGAGTTCAGGCATCAGGTTTTTGCGTTTTGTCTTCAGCAGTATTTTCCGCTTTGACATACTTTTTATCGTAGGCGGTCACAATTTTCTGCACAAGATGATGTCGCACAACATCCACATCACGGAAGCGGCAGGTCACAATGCCTTCAATCCCGCGCAATACATCCAATGCTTCAATCAAACCAGATTTTGTGCCACCCGGCAAGTCAATCTGGCTAGGATCACCAGTGATGATCATACGCGCATTTTCACCCAATCGTGTGAGGAACATTTTCATCTGCATCGGCGTTGTATTCTGTGCTTCATCCAAAATAACCGCAGCATTTGTCAAAGTACGCCCGCGCATAAACGCAAGCGGCGCGATTTCAATAACCCCTGCAGTCAAAGCACGTTCCACCTTGTCGCCCGGGATCATGTCGTATAACGCATCATATAATGGGCGCAGGTAAGGATCGACCTTTTCTTTCATATCACCAGGTAGGAAGCCCAACCGCTCGCCCGCTTCAACAGCAGGACGCGATAAGATGATACGTTCAATTTGACCGCGTTCTAAAAGCTGCGCTGCATAAGCAACTGCAAGATAAGTTTTACCCGTACCCGCAGGACCAACACCAAACACGAGCTCAGCTCGTTCCATGGCGCGAATATATGCGTCTTGCGTTGGTGTGCGCGCTAGAATTGTCTTTTTATGGGTCGAGATCTGCGCCATGGCCAGCTTTGCGCTGTTGTCCATTGTGGGCAGTGAAAGCTGATCATCGGCTGCAACCGCCATTCGGATTGCACCATCAACATCGGAATTTTCGATCAATTCGCCCTTCATCAACCGCTCATAAAGTGAATCCAATGCACGCCTTGCCTGATTGGTTTCTAGCGCCGGGCCATTTAAAACAACGTTGTTTCCGCGTGCATGGGCATCAATACCAAGCTTCTGCTCGAGCAAAGCAAGGTGTTGGTCAAATTGTCCAAAGAGCATGGTCGCGAGACGATTGTTATCGAAGGTGAGTTCAACTTGTGTCGTATCAGATGCACCTGCATCTTCTACATTATTGTTTTCAAAAGGCATTTGCCGACTTGTCAAATTCTATAAACTCCAAAACGGTTTTAGATCACATCCGCCATTAAGCTGTAAGGGGCGGCTTTAGTGATTCGCACTCTTAGAGTATCACCTATTTTCGCATCTTTTGCGTCAATAATTACAGATTGCAGCCAAGGAGAACGCCCGATGAGTTGCCCAGGCTTTCGGCCAGGCTTTTCAAGAAGGATATCCATCTCCTTGCCAACACATGTTTCAGCAAACTCATATTGCTGTTCTGAAAGTAATGCCTGAAGGCGTTTCAAACGTTCTGCTTTGACATCTTCTGATACGTGATCTTTAAAATCAGCACCGGGTGTGCCTGGACGTGGTGAATATTTAAACGAGTAAGCCTGCGCATATTTAACCTGGCGGATCAGATCGAGAGTATCTTCAAAATCTTCTTCGGTTTCACCAGGGAAGCCAACAATAAAATCACCAGAAATCGCCAAATCAGGGCGGCCTTCGCGAATGCGCGCAATCAGCTTAATATATTCATCGCGTGTATGCCGACGGTTCATAGCTTTTAAAATTTTGTCGGAACCCGCTTGAACTGGTAAGTGCAGATAAGGCATGAGCTTATCAATATCTCGGTGGGCATTTATCAAAGCACTGTCCATGTCACGCGGATGACTGGTTGTATATCTAAGGCGCTCAATCCCGTCGATCTCTGCTAGGCGATGAAGCAACTCACCCAAACCCCATTCACGACCGTCATCGCCTTTGCCATGCCAGGCATTTACATTTTGACCAAGCAATGTGATTTCGCGAACACCTGCATCTACAAGATCACGCGCTTCTGATAGCAGTTGGGACACTGGGCGCGAAATTTCAGCACCTCGTGTGTAAGGGACCACACAAAAGGTGCAAAACTTATCACACCCTTCCTGAACTGTGAGAAAGGCTGTAACCCCACGCGAACGGATTTGTTTCTTTTCAGCCTTTGGCAAATGAACAAATTTATCGTCTTCAGTGAATTCTGTTTCGACAACTTTTTCACCCTTGCGAGCACGGCCAAGCGCATCGGGTAATTGGTGATAAGTCGCAGGGCCTATCACCATATTCACAACAGGAGAACGCTTGATGATTTCCTCACCCTCAGCCTGCGCCACACAGCCTGCAACAGCAACCATCATATCAGAGCCGCCTTCTTCCATGCGTTTCTGCTTCATCTTATTTAATCGGCCCAAGTCAGAATAAACTTTCTCGGCGGCCTTTTCGCGAATATGGCACGTGTTTAAAAGCACAAGGTCGGCGTCATCGGGCGTATCAGTTGGCGTATAGCCATCTTTTGCCAATGCATCGCTCATGCGCTCGCTGTCATAAACATTCATCTGGCAGCCAAAAGTTTTGATAAACACTTTTTGGCCTTCAGCTGGTTTTGAATTATCGGTTGAATTTACAACCTGTTCAGCGGTTATATCTTGTTCAATCTTGCTCATGAGGCCTATTTAAACCTATTAACGCGAGATGCAAATAGTTTGATCAGTCGCAGTGCTGATAATTTTATCGAAGCGATCGGTTTAGGCTGTCACGGATAGCTTTTTCGCTCATCTGTGCGATTTCCGAACGTTTCATACTGTCGTCAAAAATTATCGGTTCTCCATAGGTGATTTCGACACCCATAGAGCCTTCAATCAGGACTTGATATAAATGAGGCATTAAGCCGACATCGCCCGGCCATGCAGCCAGATCACGACCGCCACGCCCTAAAGGGATACCATGGGCCGAAACATAGGCAACCGATACCGGCTGAATGATCAATTCGTGATTTGGTAGATCTATCTGTGCGCGTTGCACAGCGCCAAAAAGCGCTGATTTAAACGGCATAACAAAATTTCCATCAGATGTCGTTCCTTCAGGGAACAAAACAACGATATCGCCATTCTTCATCCGATTGGCAATGGCAGAGACCTGATCACCGGTTGAAAGACGGCGGTTACGGTCGATGAAAATCGTGTGCTGTAACTTTGCCAATGTACCAAAAATGGGCCAGTCGCGCACTTCAGATTTAGCAATGAAAACTACTGGTGCGGATGAGCCAAGTGTAACAATATCGAGCCATGAAGTATGGTTTGCAACCAGCATCAACGGGCGTTGTTTTGAGATTTTGCCGCGATATTTGATTTTGATGCCGATCGCCCATCGCGCGATAAAGTGCCAAATACGCGGTGTAATGCGTGAAACCTGGTCTTTGTAAACAAGCGCAACAAGATGAAATGGCAGCAGCACAAGTGTTGTGACGATCAAAACCGCCAATACCCACAATATGCGGAGAGCTGCGCGCATTTTACGAACCCTTCTTCAGCGGAATGCCGTAGAGCTCTAATCTGTGGTCAACCAACTTAAACCCATGTTCACGGGCAATGCGTTCTTGCAGAGCCTCAATTTCAGGCGAATTAAACTCAATAATTGTTCCTGATTTCAAATCAATAAGGTGGTCATGATGTTCATCGGGTACGCTTTCATAACGTGAACGTCCATCGCGAAAATCATGACGTTCAATTATGCCTAATTCTTCAAACAGGTTCACGGTACGATAAACGGTTGAGATCGAAATTTTGGGATCAATTTCAACGGAGCGACGATGCAATTCGTCTGCATCGGGATGGTCTTCGGAAGCCTCTAAAACACGCGCAATAACGCGGCGTTGTTCAGTCATGCGAAGACCCGCATCTGCGCATCTGTTTTCAAGTGATTTTTCCGCGTCCATCTCGGCTCACTCCAGTTCATTGCCTCGCGAGGCAAATTACCAAGCAAGAAAAGATTTATATGCTTTAGTGCAGCTTTAATTCTAAAACAAGCGCATTGCTGCGAGTTTCACCACCATTGTCGTAATAGGCTTTGCGTTCACCCACGGTTTGAAAACCAATTTTCTGATAAAGATGAACCGCCGGAATATTGTTCTCGTCAACTTCAAGAAACATTTTTTCAGCACCACGTTGGCTTGCTTCTCCAATCGCAGCTTGCATCAAACGCCAACCAATGCCTTTTTTCTGCAAGGATTCATCGGTGCCAATCGACAAAATTTCAGCTTCATCAGCAACCACACGCGATAAAACAAATCCATGTACATTCTCGCGATTAATTGGGCGTGCATAAAAGCCAAAAACGCTATTTTGCGCTAAAAGCGAAGAGCATTCAGCTTCATCCCAACCACGCTTAAACAGATGAGAATGTAACTCCGCAACGGAATATGACTGTTCATTTGCCAGCTTTAAGACTTCGAGTTCCGGTTTGGATGAAAACAATTTTCCCAATGGCACGATAATTCAATCCCAGATGTTTTAGGCGCGATCAAGCGCAAAATTCACATTTGGCTTTGCATCCGCCTGCCGCAAATATTGTGGCCGCAGTTCCAAGACACGACCTTCTTTTATCAGATCTACGGCCAATCTTGCAACTATCTCAATGTCGGGGAAGGCGTCTTCATGGACAATTTCAGCGTCTGAAAAAACATTATCGTTAAGTTCTCTCAATGGAATGACACCGCTTCCGCATAGGATAAACGTATCGGACATAATCATCGTAAGCGCATCCTCATAAGATATGGCTTGAGGTGAAATTCGCTTCTCTTCCGATGCATACTGCCCAGATAGATATACCTCTCCACGACGCGCATCTAATAAAGCCAATACATTTTTTTCATTGCCTTGCTTAACCCCATAACCCATTGCATCCAGACTGCTTATACCCGTCGATGGAATGTGCAGAGCTAATGCTAAGGCTCGACAATAAGAGATGCCCACACGAATACCGGCAAAGGATCCGGGCCCAATAGTAACGGCCAAATGAGTGATATCTTGAAATGTGAGATTTGCTTTATGCAAAACATCTTCCACAACAGAAGGCAGATGTTCAGCATGCCCGCGCCCTATACTTTTTGAAACTGAGGCAATGGATGCGGAAGTCTCGCCGTCGTAAAGGCAAGCGGCACACATAGGCCCTGCAGTATCAACGGCAAGAATAATCACGATATGTTAAATTAAACAGCTTCAACTTCTTCGACTTCTGGGATGAAGTGACGAAGAAGGTTTTGAATGCCGTGTTTAAGAGTTGCAGTAGAAGACGGGCAACCTGCACATGCGCCTTTCATGTGTAAGAAGACTTTGCCTTCTTTATAACCATGAAAAGTGATGTCGCCACCATCTTGAGCAACTGCTGGGCGCACACGTGTTTCTAATAGCTCTTTGATTGTTGTTACGATGTTTGCATCCGCTTCATCATAAAACTCTTCAGAACTATCTGCAGACACACCACCCTGGTTTGACGTCATAACCGGAGTGCCAGCCATGAAATATTCCATGATGGTTGCCAAAATAGATGGTTTTAAATGTTGCCAATCAAGACTGTCGTCTTTGGTAATTGTGATAAAGTCATATCCGTAGAAAACACCTTTTACACCAGAGACTGAGAATAGCTTTTCTGCAAGCGGTGACGCGCCATTGATACTATCAATGGATGGAAAATCAGCTGTACCGGTTTCGAGCACAACTTTACCCGGTAAGAACTTCAGCGTCGCTGGATTTGGTGTTGTCTCAGTTTGAATGAACATTTCGTTCTCCATCCGCACAAATTATGCGTTTATGATTATCTAGTTTAGAATCTTTCCAAACAAGATAATCCCAATTACTTTATCTTTCAAGTCACAGGATCTGATAATTATCGCAGAAACCCAATGATATCTTTGACACCATTCATGGTTTTCTCGGCAATAACACCTGCACGCTCAGAACCATCTTTCAAAATAGCATCAATATGATCAGGCTCTGCCATCAAACGACGCATTTCTGCGTTGATCGGAGAAAGTGCCTCAATTGCGACTTCGGTAAGTGCGGGTTTGAACTCAGAAAACGCCTTGCCACCATATTCTGAAAGAACATCGGTTTTTGTCGTTTTGGTCAAAGCTGCAAAAATACCAACCAGATTATCTGCTTCCGCACGATCTTTAAGACCATCTATCTCTGACGGTAGTGGTTCAGGATCAGTTTTCGCTTTACGGATTTTCTTGACAATCAACTCTTCATCATCGGTCATGTTAATACGCGATAAATCCGATGGATCAGATTTGGACATCTTTTTTGTCCCATCTCGCAAACTCATAACGCGCGGCGCAGGACCATCAATCAATGGTTCAGTAATCGGGAAAAACGCGTTCACTGCTTTGTCGCCGTAAACTGCATCAAGACCTAAACCACTTTCGCCAATCCGATCGGAGAAATCGATGTTAAACTTTTGCGCAATATCGCGTGCAAGTTCGAGATGCTGTTTCTGATCATCACCCACCGGCACATGCGTTGCACGATAAAGCAAAATATCCGCTGCCATAAGGCTTGGATATGCCATGAGGCCCAAAGACGCATTATCACGATTTTTACCCGCTTTATCTTTGAACTGGGTCATACGGTTCATCCAGCCAATGCGCGCCACGCAGTTAAAGACCCATGCCAGTTCGGCATGTTGTGGCACTGCAGATTGGTTAAATACAATGTGCTTGGTAGGATCAATTCCAGATGCGATAAAGGCTGCAGCGATCGAACGTGTTTGATTGCGCAAATCATCATGCACTAAATTTGCTGTAATCGCATGCAAATCGACAATACAGTAAATGCAGTTGTGGCTATCTTGCAAAGCGACAAATTTCTGGATGGCACCAAGATAATTTCCCAAGGTAAGAGCACCCGTTGGCTGAACCCCAGAAAAAACCAGTTCTTCAAATTTTGACATATCGTCTCCTGTCAGACTTGTGGAGGGCCTGAATAATTGTTGTTTCGGCTCGGCGTTATGCTGAGCTTAATGGCATGCGTCAAGTAAATTCGGTGAAAGGGCAATGCATTCGATGCGTTAACGTTTAAATGCGCCTTTTATATCACTGAGCGAATATCCAGAGAAAGCCAGGATGATTGCAAAATATACGACCGTTGCAAGAGTGATAACGGTTAGAAGCGTAACAAACTGCACAAGGAAAGTTGCATTAATCAAGGCATTCGAAAACCAAAGGTTGGCAATATATAAGGTCCCCGCCATCAAAATAGACGCAACGATTATTGTAATGACGCGGCGCAATGTTTCCGATGAAATAACATAGTATTTCTGATAGATTAGCGGCACCATCAACATGATTGCATTGACCCAGCCGGAAATGGCTGTTGCGACCGCAATACCCAATACCCCATATGTTGGAAACAGCATCAAGCTTCCGATAATATTGGCTGCAACGCTCGCTGCTGAACACCACATCGGCCAGCGCATATTTTCGCGCACGTAATATGAGGGCGTAAACACCTTGCTGACAACAAAAGCGGGAAGGCCGATGACAAAGATTGCAAGAACAGCAGATGTCACATCAGTTGCGGCGCGATCAAACGCACCTCTTTCAAACAATAATATGATAATTGGCTTTGCCAGCAACCCTAAGCCAACCGCAGCAGGTAGTGTCAGCAGCAGGGCAAATTCTAAGCTTTTGTTTTGCAAAGCCATCACTTCTGATTTTTGATCAGCTTTAAGCGCACGTGATAATTCCGGCAGCAACACAACGCCAATTGCAATTCCGATAACCCCCAAGGGCAATTGCATTAAACGGTCAGCATAGTTGATGATCGCAATCGCTCCGTCTTGAGCTGAGGCGATGATTTGCCCGACTATGAGGTTGATTTGTGTAATTCCTCCGGTGATTGCTGCAGGTAATGCCAACCACAATAAACGCCTAACTGATGGAGTGAGGCGTGGCATTTGCCATTTTGGTACAAAACCTTCCTTATGTGTTGCCCAAAGTAGGAGCGCAAACTGTAATATACCGGAGATGGTTACAGATACGGCAAGTAAAATACCAATTTGACTTGGTTCGAGATTAAAAACTGCCGAAGCAGACAGCGCTAGAATAAGCACAACATTTAAAAGAACCGGTGCAAGTGCTGCTAAAAAATATTTCCGCAATGAATTAAGTATGCCAGCGAGCATCGCAACAATGCTCATGGCGGCAAGATAGGGAAACATAATTCGGGTGAGCGAAATAGTTAGCTCAAATTTTTCGGGATTGGTGACAAATTTTGGTGCAACGATGGTTCCAACCAACCAAGGCATAAACGCGATCGCCAGCGCTGAAACAGCCAATAAGATGATCATTAAAACGGAAAAAACTTCAGCTGCAAACTGTTTTGCAGATGTTTCACTTTCTTCCAAACGTTTGGCAAATAGTGGAATAAATGCAGCATTAAAGGCACCTTCAGCAAAGAGCCGGCGAAACAGATTTGGAAAACGTAGGGCGGCATAAAAAGCATCGGCAACAGGCCCTGTTCCCAAAAAAGCAGCAATCAGCATTTCGCGAACAAAGCCAAGCACGCGGCTCGCCATTGTGGCTCCGCCTACACTTGCAAACTTTTTAAACAGCGCCATTCGTCTAAGCCGTCTCTTGAGTTGAGTTCGTCCGATATCTTGGGATGCCGGATGAGCTTGTATCGCCTTGTCCGCTTTTTAGGACATCTTTTAAATATTCAACAATGCGTGCCTGTCGTGTCGCGCTGGTAATCTTATGTCCAACCAAATCGCAAACATAAAATGTATCGACAACCTTTTCACCAAATGTGGTGATATGAGCGGAGGCGATATTGAGTGATAATTCAGCAAGCGCCTGAGTGATTTCTGATAGCACACCAGGGCGATCCAAACACTCAATTTCAATGAGTGAGAACTGTTCAGATAAGTTGTTGCTGATCGTCACTTCAGGTGCAATTGCAAATGCTTTGCGGCGTTGGCGAACACGCTTGCGGGCAATAACATCCGGTAGTCTTGCTTCACCGGCTAAGACATCTTCAATGAGTTTACCAATCGTTGCCCCGCGTCTTAACTCATCCTCATCGGTGTCGAATTCGCGGTTGATCATAATGGTATCAAGCGCGCGACCATCGCTCGTCGTGAACACTTGCGCATCGGCAATATTGGCACCAGCGGCTGAACATGCCCCAGCAACTACGCTTAAAAGGCGAGGGTGATCTGGTGCTAAAATAGTAATCTCTGTGATCTCATGAAATGCATGGGTGCGAACCATATGAGTGAGTTGCAACTCGTTTCTGTCGGCTTCGCGGATCATGTTGGCATGACGTATCTGATCTTCAAGCGGCACGGTCAGGAAATAAGGCTCGTATTGAAGCGTTAGATAATGATCGCGCTCGGCTTTTTCCCAGTCACTTAATGCATCTTCAAGCTCTTTACGAGCCACTTCAACACGTGATGTTCGCGATGCCTCTGAGAAACCGCTGGAGAGCAAAATCTCAGTCTCGTAATACAGTGTTCTGAGCAATTGCCCCTTCCAGCCATTCCAGACCCCAGGGCCAACAGCTGAAATATCACACACTGTTAAAACCAATAGCATTTGCAATCTTGTGAGCGATTGCGCACATTTTGCGAAATCTTGAATTGTCTTTTTGTCATTAAGGTCGCGCGATTGCGCGACAGTTGACATCGTTAGATGCTCCTCAATCAGCCACATAACAAGGCGTGTTTGCGCTTTGGAAAGCCCAAGGCGAGGACATAGTTTTTCAGCAACCTTTGCCCCCGCGATAGAGTGATCTTCCGGTCTACCCTTAGCAATATCGTGGATAAAGATAGCAACATAGAGGGCTTCACGATCGGTAATTTTTGGAAGCAGTTTGTTAGCGAGCGGATGCTCATCTTCCAAGATGCCTTTTTCGATATTGCTTAATATACCAACTGATCTGATAAGATGTTCGTCAACCGTAAAATGATGATACATATTAAATTGCATCATCGAGACGATCTTGCCAAATTCAGGAATAAATTTGCCGAGCACCCCCGCTTCATTCATGCGATGTAAATTGGAACGTGGGTTCCGCCTTGATGTTAACACCGACATAAATAGTCGATTTGCTTCCGGATCATTACGTAGCTTTGAGTTGATCAAACGCATTGAGCGCTTAATCTCTTTAAGTGTGTTTGGATGAAAATCGATCTCGTGTTTATCAGCAAAGTAGAAAACTCGGATGAGATTTACCGGATCATTTCTAAACACATCAGGATTAGACATGACGATACGGCCGCTTTCGTCATGGAAATCAAGGGTGCCAGGTATTTTTCGAACTGTTTGACTAAATCTGCGCAATACATCGGTAAATCGTGGGGCCCGTTTTGCATTTTCAGCTTCAAGTGCCGCACAGAAAATCCGTGTCAGATCGCTGACTTCTTTTGCGATCAAGAAATAGTGCTTCATAAATCGTTCAACAGCTGAAAGCCCGGGATGGGCATGATAATCAAGTGCTGTTGCGATTTCGCGCTGAATATCAAAGGATAGGCGTTCTTCGGCTTTGCGCGTGACATAATGCATGTGGCAGCGCACAGCCCACAGAAAGTCTTCAGCTTTTTTCAAACCATTATATTCTTTACGCGAAAACACACCCAACTTTATCAAGTCTTTATCGCGATCAACCCGATAATAATATTTCGAGATCCAAAACAATGTGTGCAAATCGCGAAGGCCACCTTTGCCTTCTTTCACGTTTGGTTCAACCAGATAAGCGGTATCGCCAGATTTCATGTGACGTTGATCGCGTTCTTCAAGCTTTGCAGAAATAAATTCTGTGCCAGTATTTTTTACAACTTCGTTGTTAAAGCGTTCTATAAGTTCCTGGCCAAGGCTAATTGATCCACAAATCTGACGCGCTTCAAGAATGGATGTTCGAATGGTCATATCATTGCGCGATAGTCGAATACACTCATCGATGTTACGCGTTGCATGCCCCACCTTTTGGCGCAAATCCCAAAGGATATATAAAATCCACTCAACAACTTGTTCTGTCCAAGGATTTGCCTTGTAAGGAAGGATAAATAACAGATCGATATCAGATCCGGGTGCAAGCGTTGCGCGACCGTAACCGCCAACCGCCATGACAGCTAATTCTTCACCTTTGGAAGGGTTTTCGACCCGATAAACATATTGCGTCACAAATCGGAACAATCCGGAGATGATCTGATCTTCCAAGTGGGAAATTCGGTTCGCGCATGCAACACCACCACCGTCTTCTAGTAACATCTCGTGTGCTATTTTTCGGCCTTGTTCATTAACGGATTTACAAAGTGCCAGAACTTCCATTCTGGCTTTGTCACTTTCCCCGCCATGGTCTTTTGCAATCTTATCCAGCTCTCGCTGAAACGCATTTACATCTATGATTTCATCAAACCGATCTGATGACATATTTGTCTTTGACATTGTTATTCCTGTAAACTAGGCCTTTAAAACCGCTTATGCCCTTTTTAGTTACTCGGTACAAGTTTCTAAAGCTTGAAGATCGTATCTGAATACCCCACATAGCAGTCTAACTTGGAATGAGGGGTTTTTTATGATCATTCAAGCGGCGAAAGCGTCCTTTGAAAACATGTTTGCGCCAAGATCGCGAACACTTTTGTTTAAAATACTAGGTGCAACCATCCTGTTTCTAATTGGGATTTGGTTTGGCTTTCAAAATGTCATTGCAGAATATCTGTTCCCAGCCCTAGGTGGCTATATTCCAGAGCTTCCGAGCTGGCTTGCTTGGTTATCAACTGTGTTTATCGTCTTTGCAGCCATCGGTTCTGCATTGGCGCTGGCATTGCTTATATCCCCCATTACAGCGCTCATTGCTGGTTTCTTTATCGATGCAATCGCGGAAGATATCGAGCAAAAACACTATCCAAATGACCCTCCGGGCCGAGGTATGGCAATTGGAGAAACGATCTCCTATTCGCTTAAATTTCTAGCCATTGTTTTGGTGGGCAATTTATTTGCATTGTTGCTACTGTTGGTGCCGGGCGTCAATCTCATCGCGTTTTTTGTCGTCAATGGTTACCTGTTGGGGCGCGAATATTTCGAGTTCGCCGCATTACGTCATCATAGCCCGCAGGATGCGAAAAAATTACGTTCTCGTCACAGCACGACGGTTTTCTTTGCCGGCCTTGTGATTGCGGGTTTCCTGTCGGTTCCGCTTTTGAATTTTTTAACACCATTTTTTGCAGCGGGCATGATGGTGCATTTATACAAAATGATCATGGCAAGGCCCGATCGCTCTATGCGTTGAGATAAAGATGATCGCTAAAAAGGTTGCGCAGGTAACTCAACTAATGCAGCTGGTACGTCGCAGGTCTTTTCTTTTGACTTGCATATGTCTGCTATGACGCATTTGTCACATTCAGGTTTTCGTGCCTTGCAACAATAACGACCATGCAGAATAAGCCAGTGATGCGCGTGATAAAGATATTCCTCAGGAATGCGCTTCATCAATATATCTTCAACATCATCAGGTGTTTTTCCCGGCGCTAAGCGCAGGCGATTCCCGATACGAAAGACATGTGTATCGACCGCCATGGTTGGGATACCAAAGGCCATGGACTGCACGACATTCGCGGTTTTGCGCCCCACACCGGGTAAAGTAATCAATTCCTCACGAGATTGGGGAACTTCACCGCCAAAATCATCGATCAGCTTTTGGCTGAGGGCAATAACATTTTTCGCCTTATTGCGGTAAAGCCCGATAGTCTTGATATATTCTCGAACTTTCTCTTCACCCAGATCGAGCATTTTTTGAGGCGTATCCGCAACGGCAAATAATGCGCGTGTTGCTTTATTCACCCCCGCGTCTGTGGCTTGCGCTGATAGCGCAACAGCTACCACCAAGGTAAATGGATTTACATGTTCGAGCTCACCTTTTGGCTCAGGTCGTTGAATAGAAAACCTGCGAAACATCTCTTTGATCTCATCTTTCGTATAAGGAGATCTAGGCATCGGCTTGCGCTTGGTGGCTGGCTTATGGGTGGCACTCTTTGCCGCAGGTTTATTTTTGGTCTTTGGTTTGGTCATGAAATATCTATACTTGCGATTATGTAAAAAAGGCAATGCAACATGAATGAGAAACCGATTTTTGAAGCATTTTTAACTCCACATCGTTCCTTGGGACGAAAAGGATTTACGGTTTTTGCAATTATTGTTGGCTCCTTGATCTTGGCGCATATTGTGATCTTTATGATCGCAAAAGCATGGCCCGTTGCTATGTTTCTTGGTGTCGATCTCATTCTTATATTTGGTGCTTTTTGGCTTAACTACCGCGCCGGGCGAGAGCGAGAAGAAATCGTAGTGTCACGTCTTGAACTTAAGGTGAGCCAGGTTTCGCCCTCAGGTCGGCGAAAAGAAAAGCTGTTTAACCCATTATGGACAAAGTTTATGGTCGACCGAAAAGAAGATGTCGGCATAACAGATATGAAGTTGCGCTCTGAAGGAAATGATTTGCGTATAGGCTCGTTCCTAAATCCTGACGATCGTGAAAGTTTTGCGCGCGCCTTTGGCGGTGCTCTTGCAACAGCAAAACGACGCTAATTGATTTTTTCGATGTAAAACAACACTTGGTTCAAGAATCGGGTGGTGACTTACGTTAAATTCATGTTTGATAGCGGGTAAACCGAGCTGAATAATAGGGCTACCGATCATGAATATGTCAGTCAAACCGCAAGTGAATATCACGCCAAACGGCACGGACTACGAAATTATTCGTAAAGTGATTGAATTAATCTCAAAAGAATACCAATCCCAACCTAGTCTTGAGATGATTTCGCATGAAGTAGGGTTGGAGCAAACCAAGCTTCAAAAATTGTTTACACGTTGGGCTGGCTTATCTCCCAAAGCATTTTTACAAGCTGTGACGATTGATCATGCAAAACGATTACTTGCGGAAGAAAATCTACCGTTGTTAGAGGCAAGCTATGAGGTGGGGCTCTCAGGACCGAGCCGTTTGCATGATTTATTTGTCACTCACGAAGCAATGTCACCAGGCGATTTTAAAACAGGAGGCGAGGCTTTGGAAATCAAATATGGATTTCATCAATGCCCGTTTGGTATTGCGCTCATAATGGCAACAGACCGGGGTATGGCGGGATTAGCCTTCTGTGATCCGGGTGAGGAATTATCCGCATTTGAAGATATGTCCAGCCGCTGGAAACGCGCAAAATATGTTCAAGATCTGGGCGCTACACAGTGCTATGCAGATCAGATTTTTAATCCGAAAAAATGGCAGTCAGATAAACCTATTCAGCTTGTTCTAATCGGAACAGATTTTCAGGTGGAAGTGTGGCAAGCGCTGTTAGAAATTCCAATTGGGACAGCGACAACCTATTCAACAATCGCTGATAAAATCGGACGTCCAAAAGCGTCGAGAGCGGTTGGGGCTGCGGTTGGCGCAAATCCAATTTCTTTTGTTGTTCCCTGTCATCGCGCTTTGGGTAAATCTGGCGCGCTGACAGGTTATCATTGGGGCATTACCCGCAAACGCGCCATGCTTGGCTGGGAATGCGGGATGCTGGAAAACGGCGTTTAGATCAGAACCCTAGTGGGCCTTTGACATATCACCCAAAACTTCTTTTGAATTTACGCTTGAATCAGCATTGAGCTTGTAAACCATTGGTACACCTGTTGCCAGGTTCACAGACAAGATCTCATCTTTCGTCAAACGATCCAAAATCATCACAAGCGCACGAAGAGAATTTCCATGAGCTGCCACAAGTACGTTTTCACCTTTTAGAACGCGCGGCAAAATATCAGTCATGAAATAAGGCCAAACGCGCGCGCCGGTGTCTTTTAAGCTTTCACCGCCAGGAGGAGGAACATCATATGAGCGGCGCCAAATGTGCACTTGCTCTTCACCCCATTTCTTGCGGGCATCGTCTTTGTTTAAGCCTGCAAGGTCGCCATAGTCACGTTCATTAAGCGCTTGATCGCGAATGATATTGATATCGGTTTGTCCAATCTCATCGAGAATAAAGCCCAGCGTTTTCTGTGCACGGGAAAGTTCTGATGTATATGCAACATCATATCTCAAGCCGTAGTCTTTAAGCGCTTTGCCGCCTTCCTTAGCTTCTTGAACACCTTTTTCGGTCAGATCTGGATCCTTCCAGCCTGTGAAAAGATTTTTAAGGTTCCATTCGCTTTGTCCGTGACGAACCAGTACGAGAGTTCCTGACATTTTACTTCCTTTATATTTTTGCGTGCGCTTAAGTTTTGGATAAACCAAGCACATCAAGCATTGAATAATAACCTGGATTTTGTGATTTTGCCCAAAGCGCGGCTTTTACAGCACCACGCGCGAAAATAGAGCGATCAAGAGCTGAATGACTAAGTGTGATTTGCTCGCCTTCACCGGCAATAATGACCGAGTGTTCACCAACCACAGAACCGCCGCGCAATGTTGCAAAACCAATTGTTCCGTCACCACGCGCACCAGTCACGCCATCACGTGAACGCACAGAATTTCTGTGAAGATCGATTTCACGACCCTTAGCAGCAGCTTCTCCAAGCAAATAGGCTGTGCCAGATGGAGCATCCACTTTGTGCTTATGGTGCATTTCCAAAATTTCAAGATCCCAATCGTCGCCACCAAGAGCTTTAGCGGCTTGTTCAACCAAAACAGCTAAGAGATTAACCCCAAGGCTCATATTACCTGATTTCACAATCCGACCATCAGAACCCGCTTGTGCAATTTCAGCATCTTGTTCTTGGCTGCAGCCAGTTGTTCCAATGATATGGATGAGACCATGCTCAGCGGCCACTTTTGAAAAGGCAACGCTGGTTTCAGGCGTTGTGAAATCGATTATGGCATCTGCGCCTTTAAGAGCCGTATTTTGATCGTCGGTAATGATGACACCGCTTGTGCCGATGCCTGCAATTTCACCTGCATCTTGACCGATCGTATCAGCACCTTGTCGTTCCAAAGCACCAACCAGCTTTGCGCCAGGCATGTCGTTGATCACACGAATGATAGCTTGCCCCATTCGACCAGAAGCGCCAGCGACAACAATCATACACAGGTTCTGTGAGCTATTGTTACTCATTCTCAGTATCCTTTACACTAACGACTTTATTTGACTTGGAATGGATGTTTTGCAAACGCGAATAAACACCATCAGATTGGCCTGAAAGTTCTGAGTGAGATCCTTCTTCCACCACTTTACCCGCTTCCATCACGACAATTTTATCCGCCTTAGCAATGGTGGACAATCGGTGCGCAATAACCAACACAGTGCGTCCCTTCATAGCTTTATCAAGAGCTTGTTGAACAGCCGCTTCCGATTCATTATCCAGCGCTGATGTTGCTTCATCCAAAACTAAAATTGGTGCATTTCGAACAAGTGCGCGTGCAATTGACAATCGCTGACGTTGGCCACCCGATAATGTTATGCCATTCTCGCCAACGGGTGTGTCATATCCCTGCGGTTGCTCCAAAATGAATTCATGGGCATGAGCAAGTTTTGCAGCGTCTTCAATATCTGCATCACTCGCCTCTGGAAGGCCATAACGTATATTATCGCGGATGGTACCTTCAAACAGCCAAGGCTGTTGTGATACATAGGCTAGGTTCTTCCGTAACGAAGACTTCGTGACATCTTCAATATCAATACCGTCGATTAAAATTTTTCCCGACGAAGGATCATAAAAACGAGGAACAAGCGAAATAATTGTTGATTTTCCAGCGCCCGATGGTCCGACAATTGCTGTGGTTTTCCCTGCTTGAGCCGTGAAGCTCACACCATTTAATACCTGTTCGCTGTCAGGATAGCTAAAGCTTACATCCTTAAACTTAATCTCACCGGAACCTACGACAAGTTCGGTCGCGTTTTCTTTATCGCCTTGCAATGGCTTGGTGTCTAAAATTTCATAGATCATCCGCGCATTAACAACCGCTTTTTCCAAATTGATTTGCAACTTTGTTAAACGACGTGCTGGATCATAGGCGAGCAACAAAGCAGTAATAAACGAGAAAAATGCGCCGGGCGGCACATTGTTATAAATCGAACGATAGGCGGCATAAACGATCACTGCCGAAATCGCGAAGCCAGAAATGGTTTCGGTAATTGGAGAAGTTCGTTCAGCAAGTCTGGCAATGCGATTGGCGCGTTGTTCAGCGTTTCCAATAATATGGCTTACGCGTTCGCTTAGGCGCTCTTCCATTGTAAAAGACTTAACAATTGTTATGCCTTGCACAGTCTCTTGCATGGCACCAAGCACCTGGCTGTTTAGATCAATAGCTTCTCGCGTTGCTGTGCGAAGACGCTTGGCAATATAACGCAAGGAAATCACAATTGGAGGCGCCACAAAAAACACCACCATTGATAACACAGCATCTTTTGAAAACATGACGACGACAAGCGCAAAAAGTGTGATTACATCACGCGCCAGTAAGGTGACAGTGAGATTTAATGTATCCCTGATACCCGTCACATTTTGTGAAATTTGCGCTGCAATTTGCGCAGATCGTGTATCGGAAAAGAATGACAGATTTAATGCCATGAGGTGGTCAAACAGCCGTTGCTGATACCGCGCAACGATATTATTTCCGATCACATTGAGTGAAACTGCTTCGATATATGAGGCGACACCGCGAATTAAAAATGCACTCAAAATACCGCCAGCAATATACCAGATTGCATCGGCATCTTGATTGACAAAGGCCTCATTGATCACATCTTCCATGATCCAAGCAAGAAATGCTGTTGATGCTGCAATGAACAGCATGCACGTAATGGCAATGGCATATGTTCCAACATAATCGCGACCATTCTCACGCAGAATGCGTTTTAGCATGTCCATCAGACCGGGAACGATCTCGGTCTTCTTTTTCGGAGGAATAACAGCAGCCAAATGGGCACCCTTGTCAAAAAATCATGTCAGATTGCTTGCAAGCAACCCTATTTTTGGTTTTGCCAATATCGGCCTTGTTTTGTAATTCTAAATTGATCGGGATGGTTTGCATAGGCACAAAGTCCCGAAAGTGCAATTAACGGTTCAGTCATGAGATATACGGGCACCTCCTCGACAAGATCTGAATAAGGATCTTTATCCAAAAACTGTTCATTAAAGAATGGCAATTTCAAGACATCTTCTAGTCGTTGCGCTACGCCGCCGGTGAGGAAAACCCCGCCTCGCGCTAGGTAGATTAATGCCGCATCACTTGCATATCGCCCCAAATATGTGACGAATAATTCAAGTGTTTCTTTTGCAACGGGATCGTTGCCTTGATTATATGCTGCGGTTACTTCTGACGGATCTGACACAGTTTTATCCAAGCCGTCTGCTTTAGCGATGGCATTGTATAGGCGCATAAGGCCACGACCACTGATAAATTCTTCAGCTGCAGGTCTTTCGTTAGGTGCAAAAGCGTGTTTGTAAATTTCAGTATCGCGTGGTGTTTTCGGGCCGATATCTACAAAGCCACCTTCACCGGGAATGATGGACCATTCGCCTTCGATATAAATCATGCCGGCCATTCCAAGCCCTGTCCCCGGGCCAAGCACAGCGCGGGCAGATGTGGGCCGTGATTTACCTTCTTTGATCTGCGTATGCGAGGAAACATCGGTTGAAATCGCTGCAAGTGCCTGCGCTTCAAAATCACTCATCGCAATAGCTTCATCAATATTCAAATCTGCGATCAACTGATAAACATCTATATCCCATGGGCAGTTGGTCATGGATATTTTTTCAATATTGCCAGTCGGGCCTGCAATCGCCAAGACAAGTGTTTTTGGGCGTAATTCTGTTTGACTAAACACATTCTGCTCAATCACATCCTGGATGGATGCATAACCTGCGTTTTTCACACTTGGAAATTGAACCATCTCAGCATCTTGTTTTTCGATGATGGCAAAACGTGAATTTGTGCCACCAATATCGCCGATAAGAATGGGAAAAGAAAACATGAAATTTAAACCTAAATCTTAGCTGTCTCTGACGAGTAATTCTTCCGCCGTGGAACGATTGAGCGCCATAGGAATGTCATATAGTACGGCCAATCGCATCAAAGCTTTCACATCTACGTCATGCGGCATTGGGGTCAGCGGGTCAATAAAGAAAATCAACATATCGACTTTTCCATCAGCAATCAGGCCACCGATTTGCTGATCGCCACCTAATGGGCCACTTTTCATTCTGGTAACGGAAAGTTCAGGACACGCATCTGCGATGCGGCTTCCGGTGGTTCCGGTTGCGATAATATCATAAACACCAAGCGCTGATTTGTGTGTCACTGCAAAGTCTGTCAGATCATCTTTTTTCTGGTCATGCGCAACCAATGCGATTTTTCGTTTATCGGTCATAAAATTCAGTCTTGCTAATTGGCGTTTTAACTATCGGACGGTAATGGCACATCTTTTATAGATTTAAAGTCAGGTCTGCCAGTATAATTTAACTGCACCTGTGAATAGACCATTTTACCTAGAGTTACTTCAGCTTCGGTGTTCGGTGTTGGTCCGTTTAAAACGACCGCACATGATTGGGGCAAATCTGCCATGCTTTTTAGTTTGCGTGGCTTCGGCTTAACTGTAGGTTTTTTAGGTTTTGGTGGTGCCCAACGCGCAGGTTCAAACCACCAATCAAGCGGTGCACCGCATCCATCACCAGCAGGGACCGCAGCCTGCCGTTTACAATTAGGTGATCCAGAGAGACATTTCATGCGGATATGAAAATGGTAGTGATGACCGTAATAGGGGCGAACTTTGCCCAAATTAGTGCGATCCCCTTGCCAATTGTCACACAATTCACGTTTTATTGCCGGGTGCACGAAAAGACGTTCAACATCATTATAAGCTGCTGCGCGCATGATGAGTTTTGCATGCGCTGGTGTCCAAATATTTTGATCAACTTTCAGCTCACCTTTTTTCAGAACCGAAATCGCGCTCATATTTGTACGTTCAGTGTGTGTGAGTGTACGTGATGGCATTGGTGTAAGCCAAATATCAGCATCAAGTCCAACCTGGTGCGATGCATGTCCTGATAGCATTGGCCCTCCGCGTGGTTGCGAAATATCGCCCACTAAAAGTCCCGGCCAGCCATCATGCGCCGCTGTTTGTATCGATAAATCTTTCACCATAGCAATCAGGGTCGGGTGCCCCCAACGTCGATTGCGTTCTAATCGCATCGCTTGCCATGTCGGGCCGTCGATGGGAATTGCAACGCCACCTGATAAACAGCCCTTGGTATAAAATCCATGCGAAGCTGCGGGAGTAGCAGTTGGTAACTTTTTAGCACCGAACAGATATTTGGCAGCTTTTTCTTCAGCCAATCCATATTGCAAAGACATGATGAATACTAAAAATGTGGAGGCCAGTCGTTTGAACATTGAAGAAAATTTCATAATGTTTCCCATTCATTAAGACGCGCAAATCACGTCCTTAGCATAGCGTTCATTTTAAACCATTCAAGGCTTGACTGGAGATTGTCATTCTTCTTCGTCTCTTCGCTTTGCATCAATAATTCTGGCGCGCTTTACTCTCTTAATATCGCCGCATAAATTTTCTATTGAAGCAATAGTATCATTTTCCCGACGAAATAGTCTTTTCAATATGGTCTAAGATGATTGTTAGGCATTGAAAGTTTGCAGTCTGAGCATCGTCAGGATAAAGATATCGGGAAATTGAAACAAGCATCGCAGGAATTGCTGGAAAACTCCGGTGAGAAGCAAACTGATGATGGTCAAGCACCGAAAGTTGCATGAAGAAGATCATATTTTTTCTAATGGCGGGTAGCGTAGGGTTTGCCGCAGATGTCGGGGTGCTTCTTTTACTTTTAAGATTTACCGCGCTTGATCCATTTAGCGCACGTATTTTTGCGATTGCAGCTGCAATGGGTTGCACATGGATAATTAACCGCAATATCACCTTTCAAAAGGGCGGACGCTCGGTCGCTTCAGAAGGTGTGCGTTACGGTAGCGTGGGGTTAAGTTCAGCGCTGATTAATTATGGTGTTTATGCAGGATTGTTGTTCTTGTTTGCTGACCTAAGACCAATATTTGCGTTGGTCATGGCCTCAGCAATTGCAACTTGCTGGGCATTTATTGGTTATAATAAATTTGTGTATGGCAGCCCCAAAAAGGATTAGCGCTGCCATATTTCAATAGTCTATTACTCGTCTTAGCCGCGAAGCTCTCCACCAGTTGATTTGGTAACATTGGCAATAATTTTTGACGACAATGCTTCGAAGTCTTCTTCTGTTAATGTGCGTTCGGTTGGTTGAAGCGTTACTTCAATCGCAATCGACTTCTTGCCTTCACCCAATGACGGACCTTCAAACATGTCAAAGACATTCACCGATGAGATCAGTTTTTTATCCGCGCCACTTGCAGCTTTGACAAGCGTTTGAGATTGCACATCGCTATCAACTACAAAGGCAAAGTCACGACGCACAGCTTGGTAAGGCGATAGTGAAAGAGCACCTTTTGTGCGCGTTGGTTTGCGTTTGCCCTCAGGGATCGCATCAAGGAACACTTCAAATCCGCAAAGCGCACCTGATACATCCAACGCTTTTAAGGTTGATGGGTGAAACTCACCAAAAGTACCAATGACATTTTTGGGACCAAGTTTAATCTTGCCAGAACGACCCGGGTGATACCAATCAGGTCCACCGGCTTCAATCTGTAGATTTTTAATCGGCGCACCAGCAGCTTCTAGCGCAGCGAGCGCATCAGCTTTAGCGTCATAGACACCAACATTTTCAGCGTTACCCGACCAATGGCGGCCCTGTGCTTCCATCTTAGCCGTACCGCGACGGATACCTGCCGCAACACGGCGTTGCTGATCTGGGTTATCTCCTTCATAGGTGCCGGACACTTCAAAGATTGCTGTGTCATTAAATCCGCGGTCAGCATTTCTTTGTGCTGCTAACAGCAAACCAGGCAACAATGAAGGACGCATATCAGACATATCAGCCGCAATAGGATTGCTCACCTTCAATGTCTCCGCGCCACCACCAAAGAGCTTCGATGCTTTTTCTGAGATGAACGAATAGGTCACTGCTTCTGACATACCACGAACAGCTAAGGCACGACGTGCCGCACGCGTACGCAATTGTATCGTTGTCAAAATTTGACCATTGACACTTCCAAGGCTAGGCAAAGGTTGCGGGTCAATTTCATTCACACCGTAAATGCGCATAATCTCTTCAACAAGATCAGCTTTACCGTCCACATCTGGACGCCAAGCTGGCACTGAAACATCAACGATATCGCCATCACCATGCACTTCAAAACCAAGACGCGTCAGAATTTCAACGCTTTGCTCTTTTGAGACCTCAAGGCCTGTTAAGCGTTTGACTTCGCTGAATGGATAAGACACTTGTTTGACATCGGGCTCGGTAAATCCAGTGACAGACAATTCAGATGCCTCACCACCGCACAAATCCATAACCATTTGTGTCGCAAGCTCACAACCTGATGCCATGAAATTTGGATCAACACCGCGTTCAAAGCGATAGCGCGCATCTGTGATAATGCCCATATCACGACCCGTCCGGGCGATCATCATCGGATCCCACAACGCGCTTTCAATCAGCACATTTGTTGTGTTCTCGTCACAGCCTGAATGTTCACCACCCATGATACCAGCAATAGACTCAGGTCCATTATCATCGGAGATCACGTTGATCTTTGGATTAAACTCATATTCTTTCCCATCAAGGCCGAGAATCTTTTCACCGTCTTTCGCGGCGCGAACATGTAAGTTGCCTGCAACTTTATCAGCATCGAAAACGTGCAAAGGGCGGCCACGATCAAAGGTCACATAGTTGGTGATATCAACAAGTGTGTTGATCGGACGCAAACCAATGGCAAGCAATCGCTGTTGCATCCATTTTGGGCTTGGGCCGTTTTTCACGCCTTTAACAAGACGCAAGGCAAAGCCCGGGCAGAAAACAGGATCATCGATTTTAACAGAAACAGGACAAGCGCCATTTCCTGAAATTGTTGGAACCGCAGGTGTTTTTAAAACACCCATGCCAGAAGCTGCTAAGTCACGCGCAATACCAGAAACGCCTGTGCAATCTGGGCGGTTTGGCGTGAGATTAATCTCAATCACCGGATCGCTTAACCCAGCCCAATCCGCATATGAAGTACCAATTTCAACATCTGTATCAATTTCAATAATGCCATCATGTTCATTGGAAACCATCAGTTCTTTTTCAGAACACATCATTCCGCAGCTTTCAACGCCGCGAATATTACCAACGCTCAATGTCACATCAATGCCTGGTACATAAGTGCCCGGTGCTGCAAATGCACCAACAAGGCCTTCGCGGGCATTTGGTGCGCCACAAACGACCTGTACTGGTTCAGCTTGACCCGTATCCACTTTTAATACGCGCAAGCGGTCCGCATCAGGGTGTTGTTCTGCACTTAGCACTTTTGCGATTACAAAAGGTTTGAGCGAAGCTTTATCATCAAGCGATTCAAGCTCAAGGCCGATCATTGTCAAACGATCACAAATTTCCTCCAAAGACGCGTCTGTCTCGAGGTGGTCTTTCAACCATGAAAGTGTAAATTTCATCTAAGATGCTCCATCTTCAGAATTATTTGCATCAGTACCATCACGTTCTTTTTGTCGGTTTGCTAACTCGTCAAAAATAACAAATCCAATTTGCAAGCCATCATCATCTGGCTCTTCGCTCTGAATAGGCTGGGTCAAAAACGATAGCGATAATTGAGACGCGTGAAGGATCGTCGAGGTTGGTGAACCATTACCCATCAACACACCATCAATGCGCAGGATATCGCCTTCACCGGGATGCAGCGCAATTACCTTAACCGGTCCCGCAGGTCCCATGGCAATCACTTCAAGCGTTTCCGCTTTTGGGTCAATTGATTGCTGGAACGAGAAGATGTGCTTGGCAACTTCCTGTGCAGCTTTTTCAGCCGTATTTTCACAAGCAACTGTTTGCCATTCTTCTGGTTTTGGTGCTTCTCGTTTGCCTTGGCGCAATTCTGCAGCCATGTGCGCGAACTTGCCCTTCAAGAGTGCTGCGTCTGAAAACCTACTCATGATGAAAGACCTCCAAACAATGTTGGCATATCCAGCGGGCGGAAACCATAATGGTCAATCCAGCGCTGATCAGCTTCAAAGAAGGGGCGCAAATCTGGCATGCCGTATTTTAACATTGCGATACGATCAATCCCAATACCCCATGCAAAGCCTTGATAAATCTCAGGGTCTAAACCACCTGCGCGGATCACATTTGGATGCGTCATGCCGCAGCCCAAAATTTCCATCCAGTCATTGCCCTCACCAAAGCGCACTTCGCCCGGGCGGGAGCGATCACATTTAATGTCCACCTCAAGGCTTGGCTCAGTAAATGGGAAGAAGGACGGGCGGAAACGCATTTCCAAGCTATCTACTTCAAAGAACGCTTTACAAAACTCGACCAATGTCCATTTCAAATTTGCAATATTGGCGGACTTATCAATGACCAATCCCTCAAGCTGGTGGAACATTGGTGAGTGCGTTGCATCAGAATCCTGACGATATGTCTTGCCGGGGATCACAATACGAATTGGCGGCTCTTGCGCTTCCATTGTGTGAACTTGCACAGGCGAGGTATGTGTGCGCAGAACTTTGCGCTCACCTTTCTCATCAGGTTCAAAGAAAAATGTATCATGCATCTCGCGTGCAGGGTGACCTTCAGGGAAGTTCAATGCCGTGAAATTGTAATAATCAGTTTCGATATCAGGACCTTCCGCAACAGAAAAACCCAAATCCGAAAAAATTGCGGTAATTTCATCTGTCACCTGGCTGATCGGGTGAATGCGTCCGCGTTCAGCGGGGCTTGCAAAAACTGGCAGCGTAACATCAAGCGTCTCTGTTTCAAGACGTTTGGCAATTGCAAGTTCCTGTAGCTCCGTTTTACGTGTCTGAATTTGCTCGTTAATACGAACTTTCAAACCGTTGATTTGTGGACCAGCAACCTGACGCTCTTCTGGCGTCATTTTACCCAAACCTTTGAGTTGCTCAGAAATGACACCCTTCTTACCAAGTGCGCTGACGCGAACAGCTTCGATGGAAGCCTCATCTTCTGATGATGCAATCGCATCCATGAGTTCTTTTTCTAGTTCAACAAGATCTGTCATAACTCACCATGTTTTTTGATCGTCATTTCAATTTAACGACCATGATCGGTTGCGAGAATATTCTCATATAATTTCCGTAATCTATCCAAGTTTTGTGGCGTTAATTACGGTGCTTTAAAACAAAAAATCTCGCGCTAGCTGCCGCCAACGCGAGATCCTATTCAAATTTCAATGTTTTAGGAAAACGCTGGCTTACTTTACAGCGCTTTCAAAAGCATTTGGTGTTGTGTCTTTAAGATATGCAAGCGCTTCTTTAGCAGCTTGAACAAGGGCACCAAAAGCTTCTGCTTCATGGATCGCCATATCTGACAACACTTTACGGTCAACTTCGATACCAGCTTTGTTCAAACCATCGATGAAACGACCATATGTTAGACCATGCTCACGAACAGCAGCGTTGATACGCTGGATCCAAAGTGAGCGGAAATCGCGCTTACGTGTTTTACGATCGCGATAGGCATATTGCATAGATTTATCAACGGCAGACTTAGCTGTCCGGATAGTATTCTTGCGGCGGCCGTAAAAGCCTTTTGCCTTTTTGAGAACTTTTTTGTGTTTTGCGTGGGCTGTTACACCGCGTTTTACACGTGACATGTCATATACTCCTTAAATTCTAAACGACCAGCGGGCTTAAAGGCCGTTTGGAAGAAACTTTTTAACGATGCGAGCATCAGGATCTGAAAGAACCATTGTGCCGCGTGCATCGCGAATGAATTTGTTAGAACGTTTGATCATGCCGTGTTGCTTACCAGCAGCAGCAGCTTTCACTTTGCCAGTACCGGTAATTTTAAACCGTTTTTTGGCAGAAGATTTTGTCTTCATCTTAGGCATTTCGTCATCTTTCTTTTTGTGATCACACCAAATTTAGCTGGCGCAATCAGTATTGTTAAAAACATAAAAAACCCGAACACGGCATGCCCTGCCGGAACGGGATAGGGGTCGTATAGGCACATTCTTTTCAGATTGCAAGAAAAATGCTCAATACAAAGGTATTTTTGTGCCAACACATTGGTCAGCACAAATGTCACCTTAAATAAGAACCAAAAGCTATATTTATGATTTTGGTGAAAGCACCATCATCATTTGGCGGCCTTCGAGTTTAGGCTCCGCTTCAACCTTGGCAATATCCAAAGTTTCTTCTTTAACACGCTGCAAAAGCTGCATACCAAGTTCCATATGGGCCATTTCCCGGCCGCGGAACCTTAGTGTCACTTTCACTTTGTCGCCATTGTCAAAGAATTTATGGATTGCGCGCATTTTAACATCGTAGTCATGCTTATCGATATTCGGGCGCATCTTGATTTCTTTAACGTCAATCGTCTTTTGCTTTTTACGAGCTTCAGCAGCTTTCTTTTGCGACTGGTATTTCATTTTACCAAGATCGGTAATTTTACAAACTGGCGCGTCGCCTTTCGAAGCAATTTCTACAAGGTCAAGGCCTGCATCGGCAGCTCTTTGAAGAGCGTCTTCGATAGAAACGACCCCTTGGTTTTCGCCTTCGGCGTCGATGAGTTGAACTTTGGAAGCCTGAATTTCTTCATTGGCGCGTGGGCCCTCTTTAACGGGAGCTGCGGCTCTAGATGGTCTGCGAATGGTACTTATCTCCAAATAATTTATTTTAAGGTGGCTTGGTTCCACAGGAAAAAGCAATGTCCCGTTTCACCATGGGATGTCAATAGCATGTTTATGCGAAAAAGCACATAGTTTCCTGTGATCGTCGAATCTGATTATATTAGTCTTCAAATTCGCCCGAAGCGTGACGTTTAAAACGTGATGCAGGAAACCAGACTTAAAAGGTATATAATGAGCATTTTGGATGAAACCAGTAATTTGCGGGAAATAATCGTCGGAAATGATGAAGAAGCTCGGAAAATAGCGCTTAAACACCGCGCTGCTAAAGAGGGTCAGTCAGACGCTGGCGGGTTTGTGTGGCTAGGTGGTTACCGCTCGGACATGGATGGATCAAAAGCAATCGCGTTAGATGAGCATGCCGGCGAATTGGGCTTGGCATGTACCCGCCATGATTATTCAGGGCATGGTGTATCAGGCGGCGCATTTATTGATGGCACGATTTCCAGATGGCTAGAGGAGAGCCTTGCGGTATTTAGAAGTTATACAAAAGGTCCGCAGATTTTGGTGGGTTCTTCCATGGGGGGATGGATTGCACTTCGAATGGTACAGGAGCTTACAAAAAGTGATGAGCTTGATCGGGTGAAAGCTCTATTATTATTAGCGCCAGCCCCGGATTTTACCAAAGAGCTTTATGAGCCAAAACTAACCGAAGAACAAAAGTCAGATTTGCAAAGCCAAGGATATTTTGAGGTGCCAACACCCTATGGCCCTGATCCAAATGTATTTACCAAAAACCTGTTTGATGATGGGGCACAAAACCTTGTTCTTGAAGGAAAATTAGAGCTTGGGGTCCCGGTTCATATCATCCAGGGCATGGCTGACCCGGATGTACCTTGGCAACATGCTATGCGCTTGGTTGAACACCTGCCGAGTGAAGATGTTGTTATCACTCTCGTTAAAGATGGCGATCATCGCTTATCTCGTGAGCAGGATATTGAAAAAATTCTAGATTCTGTCGACGCGTTGTTAGGCTAGATCACAATCTTAACCATGATTAAGAATTTGGTAACCATGTAATTGACTCTTCCCAGCTAACATCGTTTACTCTTTGTTAACGTTTAGGGGACGAAGGGATAAGGACATGCTGCGTAAGAGCGGTGCTTATATTGTAATTTGCGTATCAGCTCTCATGGGCTGGACAAGCACTATTGCTGTGGCTGAACATGCCGGGGCTTCCATGATAACGGGTTCCATCACATCACAACCGATTGGGCATTATGAATTCTGCAAGCAGTTTTCTGATGAGTGTTCTGTGCGTTCAAAGCGTAAGAATGCGCCGCGTGTTACATCATATGGTTGGGATGTTGTGCAAAAGGTCAACAGCACTGTGAATAACAATGTTGCCCCGCTGACTGATTGGGAATTGCATGGCCGCGAAGAAGTTTGGTCCTATCCTGGGATAGCTGGTGATTGTGAAGATTATGTACTTCTAAAACGCCAAATGTTGATCGAACAAGGTTTCTCACCGTCAGACTTATTGATCACCGTCGTACGCAAACCAGATGGTGAAGGCCATGCTGTTTTAACCCTAAGAACATCCAAAGGCGATTACGTACTTGATAATTTGTCAAGTCAGGTCAAGCTTTGGACTGACACACCATATAAGTATCTCAAGCGTCAAGCTTCGTTTCACACGGGACGTTGGGTCAATATCGAAAATGGCAATCCAATTGTCGTGGGTTCGTTGAGATAATTTTGCAGCGCTGAGCTTAGCAATTCACCGATAAACTTAAATATCGCTATAAATCTAATGAACCATAATTAACCTCTGGTGGTGAATAACCAAGGGTGAAGTTTATTATGTTAGAATTCAGTCACGTATTCCTAATGTTTGATCATGCGCTTTGCACCCTTATCGACGAGGGCGTGAAGCAATACGGTAAATGCTGCAAGCACAAAAAGTGCTGCAAACATGAGATCGATTTTGGCGCGTCCATTGGCGAGCAACATAAGATAGCCCAATCCTTTGGATGCGCCGACCCATTCACCGATTACAGCGCCAATAGGTGCGTATACGGCAGCTAATCGTAAACCTGACCCCAATGAAGGTAGCGCTGCTGGTATGCGCACATGCCACATCAGCCGTTTGTTATTTGCCCCCATGACTTTGGCAAGATCGAGATAGGCTTTTGGCGTGCGGGTTAAACCGTCATAAAAGGCCGACGCGACCGGGAAATAGATAATTAAAACGGTCATAAATATCTTGGACCAGATGCCATAGCCAAGCCAAAGGGTTAAAATTGGCGCGAGGGCAAAAACCGGAACTGCTTGCGAGAACACCAAAATAGGGCGGACATAAATTCGCGCAAATGCGGAAGTAGCAAGATTGATCGCCGTGGCAGCACCAAGCATGGTCCCTAACACAAGTCCGATTAAAACTTCGCTGATTGTCACAAGCGCATTTTCAAAAATAATAACGCGGCTTTTCCACATGGTTTCGGCAACGAGTAGCGGTCCCGGTAGAATGAATTTTGGTAGTGAAAAGCCTGTGACAATCGCTTGCCAAACTAAAACTGCGAGAAGTGCTGAACCGAGAGCATTCAGTATTTTGATCATGCCGCATTCCCTCTCAATAAGCGATAAAGCCGTCCCTGACAGGCAAGGGTTTCATCATCATCATCTGCGCGTACGGGAGAAGCTGCAGGTGCATCGACCTGTTCCAACCCTTTCGGCGTCATCACTTGAATGGAATGCCCAAGCCGTGCGGCTTCAAACGGGTCATGGGTGACCAAAAGTACAGTGTGATTGCTTAATAGATCGCCCGCGAGCTCTTGCATTTCGCTGCGTGTTTTAGCATCTAATGCAGAAAATGGTTCATCCAGCAACACGATAGAGCGATCTTCCATGAGTGTGCGGGCAAGCGAAACGCGTTGCTGCTCACCACCCGATAATTTCGATGGTTTTTTATCGATATGAGCGGAAAGTCCGACTTTATCAATCACATTAAGCGCGCGCGCTTGGTCGGTTTTCTCACCACGCAATTTCGCGCCTAGCATCACATTATCCACCACGCTCAACCATGGGAACAACTCACCACCTTGTGCCATATAGGCGATACGTGATGAGATGTCTTTTTGATCACTGGCTGTTATATCACCGGTAAATCGAGCGCCGGTATCAAGCCCGGCGATCAAGCGGAGGATCGTCGATTTGCCGACCCCCGAAGCACCCAAAAGACATGTGATTTCATTGGCACGAATGGTCAAATCCAACGCATCAAATAGAACACGATTTTCGCCATCGCGTTCAATCTCGGCCGAACCTTTGAAATATATGTCGGGTGCTTTGCTCATGGAAAATTATGGGTTTAAACCCATCTCCCAAAAGCTCACTTCAAGGCGTGTTGCAATATCAAACTGTTCTTTGACATTCTCCCAAAGCGGAAGCGTTTCAAAACCTTCACCCAAACGATTGATCACCGCATTGTCCAAAAGCTCTGCAACGCCTTTACAAACATCCTGGTATTCTTCACCAGCATAAGTGTCGATCCATTCAAGATAAGTATCCGATGTTTTATCCTTCTTAAGACGCAAACCGATCTCACCGTAGCCGAAGACACAAGGTGCAAGTGTTGCAAGAAGTGATATGAAATCGCCCGAATACCCAGCCTCTAAAACATAACGCGTATAGGCTAAGTTTTCAGATGCTTCGACGGTTTCTAAAAGCTCTTTTTCAGAAATGCCAAGCTTAGCGCATGTCTCAACATGAAACTGCATTTCACCATTGACTAGACCATTTACAGTTGCCGCACAGGCTTTCATTTCATCAAGGCTTCCCGCTTTTGCAACAGCCAATGCCCAAGCACGCGAGAAATGAATAAGAAACACATAATCCTGTTTTAGATAATGTAAAAATGCTTCCTGAGGCAGAGTTCCATCTCGCATCGCTTCAACAAAGGCATGCCGAGTATAGGCATGCCAATGTTCAGAAGATGTGCGAAGTGATGCAAAAACGCGACCGTAATTAACATCAGTGCTCATGAGATCACCTATTCAGATACGTCGATTGCGATTTTTGAAACTGGATTAATGCCAGAGATCAATCCTTTTTCGTTCAAGAATGCTTCAAATTTTGAGTAGCGACCAGCGTCAAATGCAAATGGACGCAATGCAAAACGTGGCAATGTATCCACCCATGCTTTGGCATTTAGCTCGTCCTGCAATTCAGCTGAAGTGCCTGAGAAAATTTCCCATGACTCTTCAGGGTGATTGACGATGTATTGTGTCGCAAGTTCAGTTGCAGTGAGGAAGCGTGAGATTTTGTCTTTGTCCATCTCATCAGATTTCGCCACATAGATCAGCTCGTCATATGTTGGAAGCCCTTCTTCTTCAACGAAGAAACACTTACCTTCAACACCTTCGATTTCCATTTGGTTCAATTCGAAGTTTCTGTATGCACCAATCACGGCATCCACTTGGTTTGACATCAATGATGGAGATAGTGACCAGTTCACATTGACGAGTTCAATATCTGACATTTCTACGCCGTGATTGTTCAAGATTGAACCCAAAACAGCTTCTTCAACACCCGATACTGAGAAACCAATTTTCTTGCCTTTAAGGTCTGAGATTTCTTTAATCGGACCGTCTTTTAAAACAAGCAAACAGTTAAGCGGTGTTGCAACCAAAGTACCCACGCGAATGAGTGGTAGACCTTCATGAATTTGAAGATGAAGCTGAGGCTGATATGAAACGGCAAGATCAGCCTGCCCGGCAGCAACCAATTTTGGTGGATCAGATGGATCAGCTGGTGCGATGATTTCAACTTCCAAGCCCTGGTCAGCAAAGTAACCTTTTTCTTGCGCAACTATGATTGGCCCGTGATCTGGGTTGATAAACCAATCCAGCATAAGCTTCATTTTATCAGCGGCAGATGCCAAGCTGGTTGATGAAATTGCGAGCGCGCCCGCTAGTACAAGTGATTTGATTTTCATAAATTGATCCTTCCTAGATCGTTATCCTGCGGCGACGAGAACGATGTTCCCGTCCCATTGATTTTGTAATTGTGTGGCCGCGCGGTGTGCGCGTAAGCCTGATCGGCAAACGAACACGGCGCGTTGATTTTCATCGCCTGGTACCAGAATATCGTTCTGATAATCGTCGACATGAATTCTGATTGCGTCTTGATGAGCCGCTTCTAAAGTCTCATCTAATCCGCGTAGTTCAATGACGAAATCATCGTCGCTAATCTCGCTTGCTGCGATAAACTTTAAGCCACCATTTTTAGGTTCTGGTGCTTTATCAAAACGAAAGCTTGAGAAGCGGAATGTCTGCGCGTCAAATCTTATAAGCTGTCCCAAAGGTGAGGGGTCTAACCCTAAAATCTGCGACAAAGTCATTTGCGCTTGCAGGCTGCCAATTGTGCCAACCACAGGTCCTAAGACCCCGGCTGTTGCACAATTACCTGCCTGCGCAGGCAAGTCGGGAAACAGTGCGCGAAGCGAAGGAGCACCACCACAAAACCCACCAACATAACCTGAAAGCGCAAGAGCAGACGCGCTGATAAAAGGAATGTTCTGAACATAACAATGATCTGATAAAATATAGCTCACTGCAAAACTATCGGCGCAATCGAGCACGATGCTCACGCCAGAACATAGTTTTTTCACACTGCTTGGATCAAGCGATGTATGAACCGCTTCGATCGAAATGTCTGAATTCAAATTTTGCAGAATTTGCTTGGCCGTTTCGGCCTTTGATGCACCAAGATATTGTTCACCATAAAGCGTCTGGCGTTGCAGATTACTCAAAGAGACTTCATCCGGGTCGACGATTGTGATTGTGCCAATGCCAGCGCCAGCAAGATATTGCAGAACTGGCACACCTAAGCCGCCAGCGCCGACAACCAAAACATGCGCTTCAGCAAGTTTGAGTTGACCTTCCAACCCAACTTCGGGCAGCACCATCTGGCGTGCATATCTGTTACCTGATGCATTCATCTTGTTGCGCTCATCGTGTTGCATTGATCCATTGTTTGATCCGAGCTTCTGGATCCTCGTTTAACGTAATATCAGTGACTGCGGAGACGATGTCGGCACCGGCGTCAAATGCACCTTGGGCACGTTCCACGCTCATGCCACCGATTGCGACAAGTGGTGTATCACCAACCAGTTTCTTCCATTCGGTGACTTTGTCGAGCCCTTGCTCTGTCCACTTCATCTTTTTAAGAATGGTTGGGTATACAGGACCAAGCGCGAGATATTCAGGCTCATAAGATAGCGCACGATCAAGCTCATCATTGTCATGAGTGCTGAGGCCAATTTTAATCCCGGCAGCACGGATTGCTTTGACATCCGCGACATCTAAATCTTCTTGACCCAGATGGATAAAATCACACTTCTCTTCGATGGCAATTTGCCAATAATCATTGACAATCAATTGCGCACCATGTCGCTCACATAGCGCTTTGCCTTTGATGATTTCGGCACGCGTTTCTTCGTCAGACTTATCTTTAATGCGCAGCTGCACCAACTTGATGCCAAGTGGCAAAAGTCGTGTGAGCCAATCTGTATTGTCAAAGATGGGGTAAAATCGATCAAGCTGCATTATAGGAATGCCTTTCCAATCACAGGAGTAGAAGGTTCAGCCATATCGCGCGGCTCCATCGGATCAGCGTCATAGGCTGCTTTGCCGGCGCAAATTGCATCGGCAAATGCTTTGGCCATCAAAGGCGGATCGCCCGCTTTCGCAACGGCGGTGTTTAATAGTATTGCGTCATAGCCAAGCTCCATCGCATGCGCAGCTTGTGACGGAAGACCAATTCCCGCATCAACGACAAGCGGTACATCCGGGAAATGCGCTCGCAACATGCGAAGACCATGTTCGTTGTTAAGGCCAAGTCCTGATCCAATTGGTGCGCCCCATGGCATGAGAACTTCGCAGCCAACTTCAAGCAAACGCTCGGCCACCACCATATCTTCGGTTGTGTATGGGAAAACTTGAAAGCCTTCTTCGCTTAAAATACGAGCGCCTTCCACAAGACCGTAAACATCGGGTTGCAGTGTGTCGGTGTGCCCAATGATTTCAAGCTTAATCCAAGGTGTGCCAAAAACCTCGCGCGCCATATGCGCGGTGGTCACAGCTTCTTTAACTGTGTAGCACCCGGCTGTGTTGGGCAGTACCGGAACATTGAGCTCTTTGATCAACTGCCAAAATTCTTGACCTGCACGATCAGAGCCGCTTTCCCGGCGCAACGAGACGGTTGCAACCCCAGCACCTGACATTTTAAAAGCATCCGTTAAGATCGAAGGCGAAGGATATTGCGCAGTACCTAACATCAATGGATTTTTGAGTTCGGTGCCGTAAAATTGTTTGCTCATGACATTATCCACCCTGCATAGGGGCTAGAATTTCAAGGCGGTCGCCATCACTTAATGAGATGGTACTGCGCAGGGTCTCAGGGACGAATTCCTCATTCACCGCTGTTGCGACTTTCGCATCTTTATATCCAAGCTCGTTGAGCACTTCGTTGAGTGAAACCGCGTTGATTTCAACTTTCTCACCATTAAGCACAATGGTCATGATGTACCTCATCTTTGGAGTTGGGCATGTCTTTGTCGGCAAATTCGGGGCGTGTGCCATCGAACAAATAATCTGCAACTTGTTGCGCAACAGACGGCGCTAACAAATAGCCATGGCGATAAAGGCCATTGGCGTAAATCGTATTTCCCTCATGGCGAATGCGCGGCAAGTTATCGTTAAACGCGGGACGCGCGTCGACACCGATTTCCAAAATTTCCGCCTCACCAAAACTTGGGTGTAATGCGTAAGCAGCCGTCAGCATCTCAAGCATCGAACGGGCCGTAATGCGTGAGCGTTCGCCGGCTTCAATCATCGTTGCGCCAAGCATATAAATGCCATTACCGCGTGGAACGATGTAGAGCGGAATTCTTGGATGTAGCAATCGAATAGGACGTTTGAGATCAAGATCGGGACAATGCAAAATAAGCATCTCACCTTTGACCCCGCGCAGATCAGTTAGTTTGTCTTGCGCAGCTAAGCCGCGGCAATCAATGATCGTCGAGTTCGTCTCGGCTTCGCCAGATGTCTGAATTTTAATTCCTTGATTGGCTAGATTAGAAACCAAAGCCTCAAGCGCTTGCCTTGGTGCAAGATGTGCTTCGGATGGGAAATAGAGCGCCTTTCGATAGCGTCCTTCTAGATCAGGTTCTAGCTCTGAAACCTTATCTGCATCAATTTCTTCAAAATTTGATGTGCGTCTACCAAACCGTGCCAGCTCTTTAATATCACGTCCCTGAGCGACGACCATTGAACCGTTATAGGTGATATCTGCACCGTTTTTTGCCCACCAAGCAATGGCGTCTTGCCCTAAACGAACAACGGGTTCTTCGGCACTTTCACCTTCGCAAAATGGTGCGAGCATGCCGCCCGCCCACCAAGAACAACCATGCGGTCCAGGAGTGCCATCGGGATCGATGATGGTGACACTGCCACCACGCGCTGAAATTTCAGTCGCGATACTCAATCCCAAAACGCCTGCACCTTTAATGGTTACATTAGTCATCATCTGAACCCCAAAGCGCGTAAAAATGATGAACCGGCCCATGGCCTGAACCAATTTTAATCTGGTCGCTGGCGCGGATAGCCCCTTGCAAATATTGATGTGCGCGGCCAACTGCATCTTCGATCTCAAGTCCTTGCGCCATACATGCAGCAATCGATGAGGATAACGTGCAGCCCGTACCGTGTGTGTTTTTCGTATCGATGCGCTGTGCTTCAAATGAGATGGGTTCAGCGCTCGTGCCAATTAGCAAATCTGTACAGATGTCGTCATCGCTATGCCCACCTTTCATCAAAATAGCTTTCGGGCCCATAGCCAGAAGATCACTACCTTGAAAGGCCATCTGCATTGGGTTTTCTGCCTGCGTTGCACCCAGCAACTTCCCAGCTTCTGGCAGATTGGGTGTTAACAATGTTGCAAGGGGTAACAACTCGCTTTTAAGTGCAGAGATCGCTTCTTCACGCAGTAAAGCATCGCCAGATTTAGCGACCATAACCGGATCTAGGACAATCGGGATATCAACATTTACAAGCGAAGATGCGACAGCATGAATGATGTCGGGTGAGGAAAGCATGCCAATTTTAATAGCATCAACATCTAGGTCTTCCAGCACCGTTTGGATTTGTGCTGAAACCACATTGGGGGAGATTTCTTCAACCGCAGTTACTGCTTTGGTGTTTTGTGCGGTGATGGCCGTAATGACGCTCGCGCCATAAACCCCGAGTGCAGAAAATGCTTTTAAGTCCGCTTGGATACCTGCGCCGCCGCCACTATCGGATCCGGCAATTGTCATCGCTATTGCTGTCACTTTCTTCCCCTACCAATTTGTCATTTCCAAACAACTCGGCATTGGGGGGTCTTTGCGCTTTAAAGTAAGCTAGCGATGACCGTTCCCTCCGCCGGAATTGCCCGGATCAGGTTCGATGGGTTAGCGAAAAACGCCTCTCAGCCTTTGAAAAATTATAAGGCACCCCAACGGTGTATGATCGACACATAGTGCAGATCGAATTAAAATGCAATGGTTCAAACTCGCTTGTGATTGGACTAGACTGATTACAAAGTGATTCTGCAAAAAACGAGACTTTGATGACAAATATTCGATTGCATAAGGGTGATATTTCCACAAAAGCTGCGGCGCGATACAAGGGCGATATCGCAATCGATACCGAAACCTTGGGGCTGTTACCAAGGCGAGATAGACTATGCGTTGTTCAATTATCTTCTGGTGACGGCACAGCAGATATCATTCAAATCGAGAAAGGTCAGAAACAAGCGCCCAACCTTGTTGCGCTCCTTGAAGATCAAAGCAAAACGAAACTATTTCACTACGGTCGATTTGATATTGCCGTTTTGTATTACACCTTTGGGGTGACTTGTACGCCAGTTTTCTGCACCAAAATTGCCTCGAAACTCACACGCACTTACACAGACCGCCACGGCTTAAAAGATGTCTGCCGTGAGCTGTTAAGCGTTGATTTATCCAAACAACAACAATCATCTGACTGGGCAGCAGAAAAGCTCACCGATGCGCAGCTTGCCTATGCTGCATCGGATGTTTTGCACCTTCATGCGCTACGCGATAAAATGACAATCAATTTAGAACGCGAAGAGCGGTTAGATGTTGCAAAAGCCTGTTTTGAATTCCTACCGACGCGCGCAAAACTTGATCTTATGGGATGGGAAGACAGCGATATTTTCGCCCATAGTTAGGTTGTTTGATGCATTGGCTCGATGAATTTAACAGTGATTATCATGACCAATTATATGCGCTTTATATCAAAGAATGGTGGACCAAAGGCCGTCCGGCAAAGGATGTAATATCAGCATTTGATAATTCAGATCTGGTGTTTGGGTGTATCACTGATGATGATCAACTCATCGCCTGCGCACGAGTTTTATCCGACTTCACATTCAAAGCGCTTATCTTTGATGTCATCATTGCAAAAACCCACCGGAGACAAGGGTTGGGTAAACATATGCTTGATCAGATCACCGGTCATGGGAAACTCGCGAATGTAAAAAGTTTTGAACTTTATTGCCCCGATCACATCGCGCCGTTTTATGAAAAATATGGCTTTGAAAAGAGCAGCTCAAATCTGCTTAAAATTCAGCGTTGATTACCGCAGATCGGCACACTGCCAATAACCTTCTTGCGTTCTTGGGATGTTTGTGATTATTTGCAAGCGTTCTCAGGGCGGGGCGAAATTCCCCACCGGCGGTAATCATTTATTTGAAAGCCCGCGAGCGCTTGTGTCAGGTGATGCAAGGTCAGCAGATTTGGTTAAATTCCAAAGCCGACGGTCATAGTCCGGATGAAAGAGAGCGGGTGAAACACATATGCTGGTGGTCAGCATGTGTGGTCTTTCCTGTTTGCCTTGGGTCTTGTGCGCAACAGAAAGGATAACGCTCATGACTCAGTTAAATTTACAAAATTTTCAAAATAATGCTGCCCTTAAGGGTGCGTTTTTTATGGTGCTTGCAGGCGCCATTTTCGCGGTGATCAATACGCTATTGCAATCACTTACCATGCAGATGGGGCAAAGCTCCACAACCGTGGTTTTCTGGCAGTATTTGATCGCACTAATGTTCAGTCTTCCATGGATTTTAAGAAAGCTTCAAGACGGTAAAACATCGCGTCCATTGTGGCATGTGCTGCGTGTTGTTTTCGCAGCAGTCGGTGTTCAATTATGGGTTATGGGTCTTGCCCATGTTCCTATCTGGCAAGCAATTGCATTGATCATGACCTCGCCGTTTTTTGTCACCATCGGTGCGCGTCTTTTCTTAGGCGAAGACGTGAGTGTGCAAAGATGGTTCGCCGTCTTTTTTGGTTTCTGCGGTGGGATGGTTATCCTTGAACCGTGGTCAGATCAGTTTAGCTGGGCAACGCTTTATCCGGTAGCTGCAGCATTTTTTTGGGGGCTTTCAAGCCTTACGACCAAATATCTAACCCGCTTTGAAAAGCCGCAAACACTGACTTTTTATCTGTTGGTATTATTGGCGCCGATCAATGCGGTGCTCACGCTGGATTCAGGATTTTCGGTATCAACCACCAATGCAATTTGGCTCGTTGCGATCACAGGTATTTTAACCACAATTGCACAGTTCTCATTGGTAAAAGCCTATTCGATTGCCGATGCTGCATATCTTCAGCCATTTGATCATTTGAAATTACCAATGAATGTAGTTCTGGGTTGGCTAGCCTTTGGTTTCTTGCCAACGGGAGCCATGTGGGTTGGAACTCTGATGATTGTGCTGTCATCGCTTTATCTCTTGAAAAACGAGATGCAGCCTGAATCAGATACAAATATGGCAACAGCTTAACGGCTAAAAATTTGAATCCCGTTGGCATATTTGTCAGCGGGATTTGTCATACTAAGCCTATGAGCAAATTAAGATGCAAGCTTGGTCTGTATGTTAGATGCTTTAAGAAGACGTTCTTCAATCGCCGGTCTTAAAGTCTCAACACAAAATGGCTTGCTGACAATTGCACAGCGCTCCGAAATTTCAGCAATATCGGCATTACCAGTTTTGTTTACCTGGGCAAGCAGAATAATCGGGATGTCACTGAAGTCCTGATCACAACTTAGCTGTTGAATGAACTTTGCACCATTGATGCCAGACATTTTATAGTCTGTTATTATCAGATCAGGCGCAATGCCAACCTCGCGCATGGCGTATAACATTTGCATGCCTTCATCAGCGTCAACGCATGCTGCGCTCTCAATACCCCAACAATGCATATATTCTTGCAAAATTTGGCGACACAGCGGGTGATCGTCGAGAATGAGAACACGTGTTTTCTCGCGGTCTGAAGAGAGATGTTGTAGTGTTTTTGTTGGATCGATCAGCGGCAGTTCAATCTCAAACCAGAAGGTTGAACCCACCCCTAATTCACTTTCTACCCCAATTTCTCCATCCATGAGTTCGACAAGTGATGATGCAATGGATAGTCCCAAGCCCGTGCCTTCAAATTTTTTAGTTGCAGATGAATCAGCTTGCGAGAACTTGCTGAAAATCTTTTCAATTTGATCCGAACTAATACCAATACCAGTATCTGAAACACTGATATGAATTTTTGCACACCCATCTTTTTCACAAATACGTGTGCCGACATCGATAAGAACATGTCCCGCGTCAGTAAACTTAACAGCGTTACCAACTAGGTTTGTGATAATTTGTCGAATACGGATGGCATCACCTAGAAAACTCTTTGGCAGGTCAGGTGAGACTCTCAGTATAATTTCAAGGCCCTTGCTTTTAATGCTTGCTGAAACAAGCGTTGCAATATCGTGCGCAGTTTGCGTTAGCGAAAATGGTTCCGCTGACAGTTTTAATTGTCCGGCGTCAATTTTTGAAAAATCTAGAATATCATTGATAACTGTGAGTAGGGTTTCACCAGAATTTACAATTGTGTTGGCAAACATCTTTTGTTTGGAATTGAGTTCAGTCTTGGCCAATAGCTGCGCCATGCCCATCACACCATTCATTGGGGTGCGGATCTCGTGACTCATATTCGCCAGAAATTCGGATTTTGCCTTTTCAGCACTCTCAGCTTGGTGCTTTGCCTCTTCAAGTTCAGCCTCACGTTGCTTTAAATCTGTGATGTCAAAATATGTTAAAAGATGCGTTGCATCCACTTTGACATGGCTGTGAACAAAGACCTTTCCGCTTTCTCGGTACAGAATTTCCGGCCCATAATTACCAGAGCGGACCATCGTTTCGCGTTCTTTAATCACATCATCCCAGGAAAAGTTAGCATAGCCGTTTTCAACCGGGTCGTTTTCTTCCTGCGATAATTCCATGAGCTCGCGCAATGTTAAATTTTTATCGACAATGTTTTTATCGAATTCCCATATATCGAGAAAGCGCGCGTTCATATGCAGCACATTGAGATCTTTGTCTAAGAATAAAATTCCGTAGTCGATATTGTTGAGCACGCTTTCAAACTGTTGCTCTTGTCGCTGCATTAAAGTGATATCTTGAAAGGTTAGCAGGTAGTGTTCATCGAGTTTAACCGAACTTTGAACCAGTGTTTTATCGCCGCGTTGAACAATTTCAGGTCCTGTGTCGCCATCCCTAAGTTCATCAATGAGCCCTGTTATAATTTCATGACGCTCGTCATCAGGTAGCGGTGTTTCGCTATAATCGCTATCCGTTATTCCGTAAGTAATCAGCTCGTATAGTGTGATGTCATTATAGTTCAGATGATCAGGATAACCCCAGATCTCTTTACAACGTTGATTGATGTAAAGAACTTTAAAATCTGCATCTAAAAATATGACACCGTTATTAATATTGCCGAGAACGGTTTTTGTCTGAAGTTCACGTAATTTGGGTGCGTTAAATCCGCGCTCGGACATGTCGGTATCTGAGATTTTTAGCTGCTTAACAATTTGCTCAGATGATAAGTTCATTTCCCAGTATCCGATGCAGTCTTAAAAAAAACTATGCCGTTATGAAGTTAACAAAGAGAAAACATGATCTGCGGGAATCTGGGGTATATATTTGGCATAAAAAACCCGCCGATAGTGATACCGGCGGGTTTAGAATGATTATTTATAGTTTTGTTTTATGCAAAGTTTATGCAAGTGTATTGATATCCAGACCCCGAAGTATCGAAATAAGTAGTTTCGCTTGAAACCGTATTATCGGTCCAACGAGACAGATCGCTTTGCGGTAATAACTTGGGCATTTCGTCACCAAAGCGATAAGACTTCATATAAGGGGCGTTATTACTTTTGCAAGCCCAGCATATCATGCCATCTCGTGATACGACGAAGGCAATTGGCTTATTCGAAAGTTCGATGTACCTGATTGCACTTGCCTGTAGAGAGCATTCAAAATAGTTGCCAAGATATTTTAAGTTTTCTACATCCCACTTTAGATCTGAAAACTTAGAGCGTATTATGTTCGCTGGCATTAGTAAGTGTGATGCAAAAACATTTGCTTCATATTCGAGATGAGAATTGTAGTTACTCAATGTATCAAGGTTATCTTCGAAGTCGTTTTTAAGTTTCCTATGGCACATGAAATGCCCGAGTTCATGTGCAAGGGTAAACCTTAATCTTCTTGAGTTTTTGATATTTGAATTTATCGCGATTAGCCATTGATTTGTATCCCGTACTCTTCGAAGGCAGCCTTCTATCGAGTCGAATTTTTCAAAAGCTACAGAAAGTCGGCTGTCAAAATCATCTCCCGAAAATAATTGATCAATCAATATTTCAATATCAAGGGGATATTCATTTGGCCCGACTTCCTGCCACAAACTTGTTAACTGATTTGCATGTTTTTTCGGGAAGTTACTTTTTCTTTGGTTCAAATGCAGAGATCATCCTATCAAATTTTTCTTTGTCGTCTTTGGAGAGCTTCTTAAACTTTCGGAAAAATGCTTCCTCTACATGCGACTCAGTACGTTCTTCAATAGAATCATCTATAAAATAATCGGGCGATTCATCAAAGTAATTTGCTATTTTAAGTAGAAATTCTGCTGATGGTTTCGCATTTTTCTTGTTTTCCAACTGCCAAACATACGCCTTTGAGGAGCCGATGCCGTCTGCAAGATCCTCTAAGGTTTTGTTTTTATTGGTTCTTATTTGCCGTAACTTCTCTCCAAATTTTTTCGACATGATATCTCCCTGATGTCTTGACATGAAGTATAGTGATAACTATACATTTAGCAAGTATAGTAATCGCTATACTTTAATATATGGTTTATAAAGGAACTAATATGACTACATCTTGTACTGCCTCTAATGGGGATAAATGGGTAATTTACAAAGACGCACGAACACAATGGCGTTGGAAACGAACTGCTCGAAATGGTAATATCGTGGGTGCTTCTACAGAAGGTTATGTCAACCGGGTAGACTGCGTATCCAATGCCAATCGTAATGGTATGTCGTGTACACCGTCATGAGCCGGCGTTTGATTTTTGCAAAAAAACCCGCCGGTAGTGATACCGGCGGGTCTAGAACTAGCTTAAAGGCTATGCCTTCTTGAATGAATTATTCGTCGTTGCCTTTAAGAGCAGCACCAAGAATATCACCCAATGAAGCACCTGAGTCTGATGAACCAAACTGCTCAACAGCTTGTTTCTCTTCAGCGATTTCAAGAGCTTTAATTGAAAGTGTAACTTTACGATCTTTCTTAGAGAAGTTTGTTACACGTGCATCAACTGTTTGACCAACAGAGAAACGCTCTGGGCGCTGCTCATCACGGTCACGAGACAAGTCGCTGCGACGGATGTAAGATGAAACTTCTGGGAAGTCGACAAGCTTAACTTCAAGACCAGCATCCTGAACGTCAGTAACTTCAACAGACACAACTGCGTTTTTACGCAATTCGCCAGAAGCAGTTGCTTCACCGATGTTGTCTTTTGACAATTGCTTGATACCAAGTGAGATACGCTCTTTGTCAACATCAACATCAAGAACAACAGCTTGAACAGCGTCGCCTTTGTTGAAGTCTTCAATAGCTTGCTCACCAGGACGGTTCCAGTCAAGATCTGACAAGTGAACCATGCCGTCAACGTCGCCTTCAAGACCAACAAACAAACCAAACTCAGTTTTGTTTTTAACTTCGCCTTCAACAGTTGCACCAACAGGGAATTGGTCAGCAAATGCGTTCCAAGGATTGTCGAGTGTTTGTTTAAGACCAAGTGAGATGCGGCGTTTTGAAGGATCAACTTCAAGTACAACAACGTCAACTTCTTCAGATGTTGACAAGATTTTGCCTGGGTGCACGTTCTTTTTCGTCCAAGACATTTCAGAAACGTGGATTAGGCCTTCGATACCTGGCTCTAGTTCAACGAATGCACCGTAATCTGTGATGTTGGTAACAGCACCAGAGATTTTCTTGCCAAGTGGGAATTTCGCATCGATACCGTCCCAAGGATCAGTTTCAAGCTGCTTCATACCCAATGAGATACGGTGTGTATCTTGGTTGATGCGAACGATCTGAACTTTAATTGTTTGACCAATTGTCAAGATTTCAGATGGGTGGTTCACACGACGCCAAGCCATGTCTGTTACGTGAAGTAGACCATCGATACCACCAAGATCAACGAAGGCACCGTAGTCAGTGATGTTTTTAACAACACCGTCAACTGCCTGACCTTCTTCAAGGTTTTGTACGATTTCAGAGCGCTGTTCTGCACGGCTCTCTTCAAGTACTGTACGACGAGAAACAACGATGTTGCCGCGACGCTTGTCCATTTTCAAGATTTCAAATGGCTGCGGGTTGTGCATCAAAGGTGTTACGTCACGGATTGGACGGATGTCCACTTGTGAGCGCGGCAAGAACGCAACAGCGCCGTCAAGGTCAACTGTGAAGCCGCCTTTAACCTGATTGAAGATAGTACCTTCAACGCGTTCGCTTGCTTCGAATTTAGCTTCAAGGCGGATCCAGCTTTCTTCGCGACGTGCTTTTTCACGTGAAAGAACAGCTTCGCCAAGAGCATTTTCGATGCGCTCAACATAAACTTCAACTTCAGCTCCAGTTGTGAGTGAGCCGTCTTTGGCTTGTGCGCCAAACTCTTTTAAAGGCACGCGACCTTCAACTTTAAGACCAACGTCAACAATCGCAACGTCTTTCTCAATAGCAGTGATCAAGCCTTTAACAACTGTACCTTCTACACCATCTTGTGTTGCAAAAGATTCTTCGAGGAGAGACGCAAAGTCTTCCATCATCGGGGTATCTGACATAAATTTTCCTTAAGTGACGCAACTTTTGGCTCAAGCTAAATTTTGGTGCGGAAGCGCAAAATTGCGTACGGCGTCGTGGTTCGAGTTTCAAAAAATCAGCTAAGGCCCAGATTGTATTAAACAAAGTCCGACGCGATTGAGCGAAAACTGATGTAAATTAAGCCTGTTTAGGCGTTCTTTGCTGCATCAACCATAGCTTTTGCGGCTTGGAACGCTGTCTCTATATCCATTTTACTCGTATCTAGCAAGAGGGCATCGTCAGCTTGACGCATTGGGCTGTCATTTCTTTGCGAATCTCGAGCATCTCGGGCAATGATGTCTGAGAGCACATCATCATAATTAAGATCCCGACCCTTGCTAATGGCTTCATCATAGCGGCGTTTAGCTCTAACATCTGCATTTGCTGTGACGAATATTTTCACATTTGCATTTGGGCAAACAACCGTGCCGATATCGCGGCCGTCTAACACGGTGCCCGGCAGTCTCAGTGAGAAATCTTGCTGAGCTTTGACCAATATTTTGCGCACAGATGGCATCACGGCAACTTTCGATGCCGCATTGCCAATTTCGTGCACGGCAAGAACATTTGCATCCAAACCGGATAAATCCAGATCTTTTGCCACTTGTTCTGCAATATTGACGTCATCCAATGGAAGATTTTGATCAAGAAGTGCTTTTGCCACCGCGCGATAGGTAAGACCTGTATCTAAATGATGGAACCCGTTTTCTCGCGCCAGCCGACGCGAGATTGTGCCCTTACCAGAAGCTGCAGGTCCATCAATTGCGATGACAAATGACATTAAGCTGCCTCAATCAATGAAATGTTTGCACCCAAGCCGGTCATTAAATCCATAAATTCAGGAAAACTGGTGCGAATAACATTGGCATCATCAACGTGAACGGCATGTTCGCTGCCAAGCCCGAGAATAAGGAAGCTCATAGCAATTCGGTGATCAAGGTGCGTTACAACGCGTGCACCACTTTGATTGCCGTAGCCTTTGCCATCTGGACGACCGCGCACCGTCAGCGACATCTCGCCTTCATCACAATCAACACCATTGAGTTTAAGCCCTGTCGCAACAGCACTTAAGCGGTCACTTTCCTTAACGCGCAATTCGTCAAGACCATCCATAAACGTCTCGCCTTCCGCGTATGCAGCTGCCATAGCAAGTATTGGATATTCATCAATCATTGAAGGTGCGCGTTCGGGAGGAACAATAATGCCTTTCAGTTCGGATGAACGTACGCACAGATCAGCAACATCTTCCCCACCATTTTGACGTTTGTTGAGGATCTCAATGTTACCACCCATTTCAATCAGCGTGGTAATAAGCCCGGTGCGGGTTGGGTTCATCAAAACATTCTCGATAATGACGTCACTATCTGGTGCAATCAGTGCGGCAACCAACGGAAATGCGGTAGATGAGGGATCACCCGGTACATTGATATTTTGGCCCTTAAGCTCACCTTGGCCTTCAAGTGTAATGGTTCTTACACCATCTGCATCGGTATGAACTTCAAGATTGGCGCCAAATCCCTGTAGCATTTTTTCAGTGTGATCACGGGTCATAACAGTTTCGATCACAGTTGTGGTGCCGGGTGTATTGAGCCCAGCTAGCAATACGGCAGATTTGACCTGGGCTGATGCCATAGGTACGCGATAAGTAATTGGCGTCGCAATGCGCGGGCCCTTAAGTGTAGCTGGCAGACGATCGCCTGCTTCAGCTTCAACCTGAACGCCCATTTCACGCAATGGATTCAAAACCCGGCCCATAGGACGCGACGACAATGACGCATCACCAATAAATGTGGATGAGAAGTCATAAGAACCCACAAGGCCCATGGTCAAACGGCATCCGGTACCAGCATTGCCGAAATCGAGCGGACTATCAGGTGCAAGCAGACATCCATTGCCTGTGCCTTGGATGATCCATTCATCACCGACTTTATCGATTTTGGCACCCATTTTTTGCATAGCTTTACCCGTAGCGATCACATCTTCGCCTTCGAGCAAACCTTTCACGCGAGTTTCACCTGATGCGAGACCACCAAACATGAAAGAGCGATGGGAGATGGATTTATCTCCTGGGATCTGGATTGTACCTTTAAGAGAATTAGATTTCTGCGCAAAAGCGGGACAAGCTTGCGCGTTCGGATGAGAATCCGGCGAATGTGACATGGGTCACTCCTGTAATTTTAAAATTTTTTGGATGATTAGTCGCTTTTGATCTATTCCTTTTTGAGCGCTTCATCCGTCAGTTCGCCACAGGCTGGTAGCACGGTTTGTGTAAAATGTCATCAATTGGGCTTAGAAAAATGCAGCTTTTTTCTTGAAGCGCAGAAATATGACACTTATTCTTTGACAATGGCGGCCTAAGATGTTTAAGGGTTCGCAATCTATCATTTATGTCCGGGCTGTAACTTTAGAGTTTACACAGCCATATCAAGAAAGAGGCTATAACCTTGGCTAAAGCTGAACTTGGAACAAAGCGTGTTTGCCCAGAAACAGAACGCAAATTCTATGATCTAAATCGTGATCCAATCATCTCACCATATACGGGTCAGTCATATCCACTGACATTCTTCGAAAAACCAGAAGATGAGCCGGTTGAAGAAGTGAAAAAAGAAGAAGAAACAGCTGAAGCTGCTGTTGAACCTACAACACCTGAATTGGATGAAGATGGTGATGTGGAAATCGTAAGCCTTGAAGATGCTGACGATGAAACAGCTGGCGTGAAGGATATTCCAGACTTGGACGACGACGATGATGACATCGGCGCACCATCTGATGACACATTCTTGGAAACTGATGATGATGAAAATGACGACTTGTCAGACATCGTTGTTGTTTCTGATGAAGGTGACGACAGCTAAATCTGCAAAAGCAGAAGTTTTTCGCTTGATCTTCGCATCAAGCGGCATTAGTAAAAAATCGCTATCGGGTTCGACCCGGTAGCTTCCCGCCAGGGTTACCAGACTGGCATGATGGGGCATTAGCTCAGCTGGGAGAGCGCTTCGCTGGCAGCGAAGAGGTCAGCGGTTCGATCCCGCTATGCTCCACCAAATTCTCTCTTTCATCGCATGTAAATTAAACTAGTCGTCCCATTCAACGTCAAAACGTGTGACAAGATCTTTGACTTGCTCTTCGCTTAGCATTTTTGGATTATAGCCGCGCATCATAATCGCCAGCCGCGCTGTATCTTCCAATTCTTCAATCGCATTGCATGCAGCTTCAACATCTTTACCAGCAACTACTGGGCCATGATTTGCCAACATCACGGCCGTTCTTTTCCCTGCAAGTCCGCGCACTGCTTCACCCATCTGCGGATCACCTGGACGGTAAAAAGGAAGTAGTTTCACTTTGCCAAGTTTCATAATTGCGTAAGGTGTTAGCGGCGGAAGAAAATTGTCTTCATCTGCATCTGGCATAAGTGACCAGGCAACTGAGTGGCAAGAATGCAAGTGGACAACAGCACCTGCCTGACTTCGCGTGTCGTAAAAGGCACTATGAAGCGGCATTTCTTTGGTTGGTTGATCTCCAGATACCAGCCGACCTTTTGAATTAAACCGGCTGAGGCGACCAGGATCCAGCCGGCCAAAACTGGTGCCAGTTGGAGATACCAACAATCCGCCATCTTCCGTGCGTGCAGAAATATTTCCTGTGCTGCCGCCCGTTAGGCCGCGATCAAACATCGACTTTGCTAATTCACATATTTGCTCGCGAAGTTTGTTCTCACTCATACCGCCCACCTGTTGTTGTAAACCTATCACTTGCATAAGTCGCTATTACTATGCAATCAAGAATTAATGTATACATTAATGAATTTTTCTTATATTGAATGATCTGATTACATATAGCGAAATAAAAATTTTGGAGATGCGATATGCTGTTTGGCGCAATTGGAGATGATTTTACTGGTTCTTCCGATCTTGGTTTGATGCTGGCTGACGGCGGTATGCGCACGGTGCAATATGTTGGTACTCCAAATGTCCCAGCTGATAAAGATATTGACGCGGGCATTGTGGCGCTAAAAACGCGATGTGTTCCGGTTAAAGAAGCAATCGAAAAATCGCTTGAGGCTTATCACTGGTTAAAAGCGCAAGGTTGCCAACAGTTTATGTTCAAATATTGCTCAACGTTTGACAGCACGGCTGAGGGAAATATCGGGCAAGTGATTGATGCGCTGGTTGATGAGATTGGCACTGATAAACCGGTTGTCGTGTGTCCTGTATTCCCAGGTGCGGGACGCTCGATTTATCAAGGACATTTATTCGTAAATGATACATTGCTTTCAGAATCAGGCATGCAAAATCATCCGCTCACACCAATGACTGACCCTGATATTCGCCGAGTGCTTGCGCCTCAAACAACTCGCAAGGTTGGCCATTTGCCGCTTGCTGATATTCTTGACGGCCAGGCAAAATCGCGCCTCATGCAGGAAGCCAATGAAGGCAGGCAGCTTGTGGTTTGCGATGCTGTAAGCGAAGATAATCTTTATGATATTGCCAAAGCTGCATGCGACTTCCCATTGATAACAGGTGGGTCTGGTATTGCGCTTGGTATTCCTGCAAATTTCGCCAAAACATCAGCCAATAAAGCCGATTGGGTAAAAAACTCCGCTAGGGTTTTATGCCTGTCTGGGTCTTGTTCGATTGCAACCCGAGGGCAAATTAAAACCCATGGTGACAAAGGCGGTGCGCTTTTAAAGCTCGATGCTGACGAAGTGATTGCGGGTAATATGGATGCTGAAAAAGCTCTCAGTTGGGCGAAAGAACAAACATCATTGCCGCTCATTTATTCCTCAGATGATCCTGAACAGGTCAAAGCAGTGCAAAATAAATACGGTTTGGAAAAAGCTGCATCTGTATTTGAGGGTTTGTTTAGTGAGATCGCCAGTCAGGCATCGCAATTTGGTTTTGGTACAATCATTTCTGCAGGCGGTGAAACATCAGGCGCGGTTGTTGAGGCATTAAGCGCTGATGCACTTGAAATTGGCCCAATGATTGATCCGGGTGTGCCAGCGATTAAAGTTTCGGGTCAGGATTTGGTTTTGGCGTTAAAATCAGGAAATTTTGGTGCACCTGACTTTTTTGAAAAAGCTGCTAATGTCCTTTCGAATTAGGTTGTCAAAACTGATTATTTGAAAGAGACGAATTTGCACAAAACGATGTCTGACCTTGATGAACTTATCAAGGTGATAAAAGAACTACCCGCTTCGCAACGAAAGATCATTGCAGTTGCAGGTGCACCTGCATCTGGAAAATCCACCATCGCAGAAGCAATCTGCGATAAGATGAATGAGATTAAACCCAATTGCGCGAAAATTTTGCCAATGGATGGGTATCATTATGACGATGTTTTGCTCAAAGCGCGCGGTATTCATAGCTTAAAGGGCGCGCCGCATACCTTCGATGTATTGGGATTTTCCCACACTCTTAAACGGCTTGCGGCAAGAGATGAGGATGAGGTGGTAACACCCGTATTTGACCGTTCGATTGAAATTGCACGAGCCGGTGCAAACCCGATCTCCAAAGATGTTGAATATATCATTGTTGAGGGCAATTATGTGCTCGTCGATCAGAAACCTTGGTCGGAATTAAAACCCTATTTTGACTTATCTGTTTTTGTCAGCGTTCCCGTGCCAATACTAGAACAGAGATTGCGTCAGCGTTGGATTGATCATGGATTGGACGAAGCGGGGATTATGCGAAAACTTGAAGAAGTTGACCTGCCAAATGGCGAATTTATCCGCGCAAATTCATCTTTGCCTGACATTACTTTTGAAATGAAAAATTAGAACAAGATATGGCGCAAATTATTGCCAATTGGTTCTTGTTCTAAAGAATTAGTAGTGATAATTCTGTGGCAAAATTTTTCTAGGGAGCGAGCATGTCGAGTTTTATTCTATCCATTGACCAGGGAACCACATCCACAAGGTCATTAATCTTTGATGAGAACTATAATGTCGTTTCGTCAGATCAAATGGAATTTACTCAACATTTTCCATCATCTGGATTGGTGGAGCACGAGCCGGAAGAGATCTGGCAAACTGTTCTGACCACATCAAAAAACGCGATTGCCAAAGCTGGGATCGACGCTGGTTCAATTGCCGGTATCGGGATTACCAATCAGCGCGAGACAGTTGTCATTTGGGATAAAACAACAGGAGAACCTGTCCATAAAGCTATTGTCTGGCAAGATCGTCGGACATCTGAATTTTGCGCAAATCTTAAAGCTGACGGTCTGGAAGAAACTGTTACTGCAAAAACTGGCTTGTTGCTTGATCCATATTTTTCTGGCAGCAAGATCCGTTGGATCCTAGATAATGTTGAAGGTGCTCGCGCCCGTGCTGAAAAAGGCGAATTAATTTTCGGAACCGTTGATACATATTTGCTTTGGCATCTTACGGGCGGCGCTTCGCATAAAACCGATGCCACAAATGCTTGCCGAACTTTGCTCTACAATATTCACGATGGCGCGTGGGATGACGAGCTTTTAAAAATCTTCGACGTGCCGAAAGCAATGTTGCCGGAAGTGGAAGATACTGCAGCTGATTTTGGTATGACAGATCCATCTCTACTTGGTGCAAGCATTCCAGTGCTTGGCATTGCAGGCGACCAACATGCAGCAACACTCGGTCAGGCCTGCTTTAAGCCCGGCATGGTTAAATCAACATATGGCACAGGCTGTTTCATGATGCTCAATACGGGCGAAGTTGCTGTACCATCCAAAAATCGCATGCTCACAACAGTTGCTTATCAGCTCAATGGTAAAACGACATATGCGCTTGAAGGATCAATCTTTATCGCAGGTGCTGCGGTACAATGGTTGCGCGATGGGATTAAGATCATCGACAATGCGGCGCAAACAGGTGCATTTGCAGCTGAAGCTGATGAAGGTCAAGATGTGATATTGGTGCCGGCATTCGCCGGACTTGGTGCGCCATATTGGCAGGCTGATGTGCGTGGCGCAATGTTCGGACTTACGCGCAACACAGGGCCAAATGAGATTGCAAAAGCTGCTCTAGAAGCTGCTTGTTATCAAACACGCGATCTTATCGAAGCCATGCAGGACGATTGGGGCAAAGCGCTTGATGATGTGACCTTGCGCGTTGATGGCGGCATGGTTGCGAGTGATTGGACAATGCAGTTCCTATCCGACATTTTGAACGCGCCGATTGATCGCCCAACGGTTCTAGAAACCACAGCCTTGGGTGCTGCATGGCTTGCAGGAATGCGCAGCGGCACATGGCCGGATATGGATGAATTTGCAAATTCCTGGAAGTTACAGCAGCGCTTTGAAACTAAAATGCCAAATGATCTGCGCGAGCAAAAATATAGCAGTTGGAAATCAGCTGTATCATGCTTGATCGCACGTGAAGGCAACTAGGTGCCTTCACAGGATCGCTGCTGTAGCGCTCTTAATTAAGCCATTAAATGTATCGTGCTTTGCCCAGAATTACGGCGAAGCGCGTGCACATCTTTTAGCTCTTCATCATTAATCCAGGCTAACGCTTTTTCCTTGTTCGGAAAGCTCAGAAGCGCTGCCATTTGTGGTGTCTCAATTGAGCCTTCGAGCAGTGCCACATCTTTGCTGGCCGACACAAGTGCGCCCTCATGTTTGGCAAGCGCTTGCCCGGCAACCTCGCGATATTTCGCAAGACTGTCTGGGTTGTCGATATTAAGGTGTACATAGGCGTAAATCATTTTGGTCTCCTTGTAGATTTGTGCAATTCATTAGCATTCAAATACACATGCAAAAACACGTAAAACTGCCGATATAATATGCAATAATGCATGTTATGGATCTAAACTGGGAAGACTATCGCGCCGTTCTTCATCTCGTCAGAGAGAAATCTCTCGGCGGTGCCGCGAGAAAGTTGGGGTGTAACTACACCACGATTTCACGGCGCATTGCACGCGCTGAAACTGCGCTCAACCAAGAGCTATTTGAGAAATTGCCAAGCGGTTACACTGCTACAGAACTTGCTTATAAAATCGCTGAACAAGCAGAAAAAATGGAAGATGCTTCCAACAACTTTCTGCGTTATGCATCCTCTTTAGAAGGAGAATTGTCCGGACCGCTCACCATTACGTCTCCGCAGCTTTTGGTCGCATATTACATCTCTCCTGTTTTGAAAGAATTCAGTCAGAAGCATCCAAATGTGGAAGTGAAAATCAAAGCCACAAACGAGCTGTTAAATCTCAATCAGCGAGAAGCTGATCTAGCGATCCGAATTACCAATAAGCCAGATGAAAACCTCGTTGGGCAAAGACTGACCGAGCAACGCACGTCTATTTTTGCAACGGATGAAATCGCAACCAATATCGAGAATGATCCAGATTTACCGTTGAATTGGATTTGGTTTGAACATTGGGACAATGTACCAGAAAAAGCGCTGCAATCGCGATCAGTGCCTAATCCGCGCTACATATTTGACGATATGTCAGCGGTTATCGGCGCAGCGCAAGCAGGGTTGGGGATCGTCAGGCTGCCCTTATTTTTAGGACGGCACACACATGGGCTTCGGCAAGTAAAATTAATCGAACCACAGCCTTATGTTGATATTTGGAGTTTGAGCCACGCGGATATGAAAGATGCACCCAAAGTGCGAGACTTTAAAGATATCCTCATTCCGTTTTTCAAATCCAAGCGCGCAGAATTCACCGCATAAAAGATCTATGTTTCGTTTTTCACAAGGGATGAATTTCTCGGCGGAAAATTCTTGATTGCAATTTGCGTATTCAATGACATAGTGCAGTGCAAGAAAATATTTGGGAGTGAGACATGAGCTTTAACGCGGTCATCGTAGAAAAAGACGATGAAGGAAAAACATCGGCGTCCGTAAAATCGATTAATGAGAGCGATCTACCAGAAGGTAACGTGACAATTGCCGTTGAATATTCAACGGTCAATTATAAAGATGGTTTATGTATTGGTCCCGGTGGTGGTTTGGTTCGAAACTACCCGCATGTGCCTGGTATCGATTTTGCAGGAACTGTGGAAGCATCAGATGATGATCGCTATAAACCCGGCGATAAAGTTGTTTTGACTGGCTGGCGCGTGGGCGAAGCGTATTGGGGTGGATATTCGCAGAAAGCGCGTGTGAATGCAGATTGGCTTGTGCCGCTTCCCGATGGTTTAACAACGCGCCAAGCAATGGCTGTAGGAACGGCAGGGTTCACTGCGATGTTGGCGGTCATGGCGCTTGAAAATCAAGGCATGAAAAAGGGCGCAGGTCCTGTGCTCGTAACAGGTGCAGCGGGCGGCGTTGGTTCTGTTGCAACGGCAATTTTATCTCATCTTGGTTATGAAGTTGCTGGTGTAACTGGACGTCCTGAAACGTCAGATTACCTAAAATCTTTAGGCGCTACGCAAATTGTTCCGCGTGAAGAGATCAACGAAACCACCAAACGTCCATTGGAAAAAGAAACCTGGGCAGGCTGTATCGATGCTGTGGGGGGCGACATGATGGCCCGCGTTTTAGGGCAGATGCAATATGGAGCATCGGTTGCAGCAGTTGGGCTGGCGGGTGGTGCGGCATTGCCGGCTACTGTGATCCCGTTCTTGCTGCGCGGTGTTAATATCCTGGGCATTGATAGCGTCATGCAGCCCTATGAAAATCGCGTTGAAGCATGGAAGCGCGTTGCGACAGATCTGCCGCTTGATAAGCTTGAAGATATGATTGTTCCAGCAAAATTGGGCGATCTTCCCAAGCTTGGAAAAGACATCCTAAAAGGCCAAGTTAAAGGCCGCGTTGTTGTCGATGTCAACGCTGAATAGAGGCAATTTTTAGCCGTAAAAAAAGCCCGGTCAGTTTGATCGGGCTTTTTGTTTCTAATTTTATTCGCTGCGAGGTCGTTTTCGACCCGACATGCCCCCGGAAGATGCTTCTTTACCGCGGCCTTCTTTTTTCTTAAGGCCAGTAAACTTTACCGTGCGGTTCTTTTTCGCTTTTTTAGGCTTTTTATCAGATTGTGCTTCATCGCGACGTTTTGAACGTTTTTGCTCAGGCGCCTCACCACTATCATTTACAAAATGGCTGTCATTTGCGAACTGCTCTTTGGGTCCACGGTCGCGTTTAGGTTTGCGATCTCGTTCGCCACTTGAATTACCTGACTTGCCAGAGCCACGTTCAAGTTCTTCTAATGCTTTGTCGCGATTTCGGCGGTTTTCATCCTTACGGCGTTTTGGTGGAACATCTCTACCGGTTTCCCTGCGTGGACGACGGCCACCTTCTTCCTGACCTGAGCGCTCGCGGCGTTCACGACGTTCTTCGCTTGAGAACTTGGGTTTATCCCACTTTTTCTCGCCGTCACGTGATGATCTCTCGCCACGATCTCTACCTCTATTATCACCACCGCGATCTCTGTCGCGTTTGCCTCTTCCTCGATCCCGTGGCGGTTGCTCGTGATCGAAATCAGGCACACCGTCAATTTGTGTAACGCGAATGCTTTTTTCCAGAGTTTGATTTGGTCCGATGGACGTTAAAAATCCGTCGAAACTATCATTTGCAATTTCAACATATGTTTCTTCATTGCGGATCTTAATCGAACCGATATTACGTTTGGTTAAACCGCTTGATTTGCACAGCATCGGTAGCAACCAACGTGGCTCCGCTTTCTGATTGCGACCAATTGATAAAGAAATCCATTTGCCGTTCTCAAATTCAGCCGTTTGGCGCGGTCCGCGAGGTGGTGCATCAAAATCACGATCGGCACCGCGGCCCTGACCTTTTTGGTTGCGAGCAGGTTTGACGGAAATTTCCATCAGCTCTTCAGGTGCTGATTTTGCATTCCGATGTCCGCGCACAAATGCGGCTGCAATCTGCTCAGCAGAATGTGTTGAAAGCAATTGTTCGATAAAGGCGGTTTCAGTTTCTTCGATCGGATCACTTAAAAGTGGATCAGCTAAAATACGCTCATCATCACGCGCTAAAATATCATCCGCAGATGGAGGATTTGCCCATGTTGCATCAACATTTGCCCAGCGCAGCAAACGCTCAGCACGGCCACGAAGATTTGCGGGCACCATTAAAGCACTCACACCTTTGCGCCCAGCACGACCTGTTCGACCGGAACGGTGAAGAAGAGTTTCCTTGTTTGTAGGAAGATCTGCATGGATAACCAATTCAAGCTCTGGCAGATCAATCCCGCGCGCTGCAACATCTGTTGCGATACAAATCTTTGCGCGTCCGTCTCGCATTGCCTGCAAAGCGTGGCTTCGTTGTTCCTGGCTCAATTCACCAGATAGCGCCACGACAGAAAATCCACGATTTGAAAACCGCGATGTCATGCGCGCAACAGCAGCACGTGTCGCACAAAACACGATAGTGTTTTTCGCATCATAATAACGCAACACATTAATGATGCCATTCTCAACATCACGATGGTTCACCATCAAAGCACGATATTCGATATCAACATGTTGCTTTTCTTCAGACGCTGTAGAAATACGCAACGCATCATTCTGGTAGCGTTTGGCAAGATTGGTGATCGAACGCGGCACTGTCGCCGAGAACATCAATGTTCTGCGGTCTTCAGGTGTCGTTTCTAAGATATATTCAAGGTCGTCGCGGAAACCCAGATCAAGCATTTCATCTGCTTCATCAAGAACTACTGTTTTAATGTCGCCAAGTTGTAATGATCCGCGATCAATGTGATCACGTAAGCGACCGGGTGTGCCAACGACAATATGCGCGCCTTGTGCCAAAGTACGACGTTCTTTACGCATATCCATGCCGCCCACGCATGATGTGATGACAGCTTTGGTTGAGCCATAAAGCCATTGGAGTTCACGCTGGACCTGCAACGCTAATTCGCGTGTTGGCGCAACGATCAACGCAAGAGGGGCGCCAGAATGATCAAAACGTTCTGCATCTCCCAACAAATCAGGTGCAAATGCAAGGCCAAAAGCAACGGTTTTACCCGAACCTGTTTGTGCAGAAACAAGCAGATCGCGTCCCAACAGCTCGGTATTGAGAACTTCTTCTTGCACTGGAGTAAGTGTTTCATAGCCACGTTTTTCTAAAGCGTGGCTGAGCGCTGGATGAGCGCCATCAAATTTCAACATAAAATGCCTTTTTGGAATTAGACTACGGATGTAAAGAATAATTCTTAGACAAACGAGCCATCGCGAATTGCGCGATTTTCATAAACTTTGCCCAGCTAGTACATGGCAATTGCACAAATGTATAGCCTTATCAGGTCAAATGATTGCGCTTTAGGTTAATCAGCAGGTTCAATTGATGCGGCAGGGTCGAGTAATGGCGAAATGCTATGGGGTAAAATAATGTTGAACACAGCGCCCGGATTGTTGCCGACATAGAGTAGTTTACCACCCAGATTGCGTACAATTTCACGACTGATGGGCAGGCCAAGACCAGCACTGCCAGCGCCCTGTTCTGATGAAAGTTTAGCAAATTTTTGGAAAATAATCTCGGCATTTTCGGCTGAAATACCTTTGCCATTATCTGTCATTTCAATTTGTATTGTGTGTTCAAAATGTTCAAGATTAAAACGGATAATCGGTTTTTCAGCATCGCTATGTTTTATGGCATTGGATATCAAATTGATCAGAACCTGGGATAATCGGTCCGCATCCGTCTCAATAACAAGGTGTTTCAAATCATCCGGTATCTCAATTTCAGCGCCCGACTGTTCGCGCAAAGTTTGGGTCGCGTTCATGGCGCGTTTTAGGATTTTATCGAACTTGGTGAATGATAGTTTGAGCTGAACCTTGCCGTGTTCAAGGAAGCTCAGATCAAGAATTTCATCAAGCAGATACGTCAGACGTATACTCTCGTCGTGAATGATGGATGAGAAATGCGATATCTGGTCTTTGCCCATATGATCTTCATCTCGCAAGATCTCGGCAAACGCCCGGATAGAAGTCATTGGCGTGCGCAGCTCGTGACTTACCTGACTTAAAAATGCATCTTTCTGCTCGCCAAGTTCGCGCAGCTTAGCATTGGCTTGACGCAATTGTTCAGCGGTTTGTTCGATCTCTTTTGACTGCGTTTCAAGCCGCGCTGAATATTCCATAATTTGCGCGGTCTCATCGGCCACTTTGATAAGGTCTTCCACTGAAATCGCTTCACCACTGGCAATCTGCCCAATCATAGCATGTGCTGTAGCTGCACCGACCGAGCCGGAAAATTCACGTTCTAAGTCGATTACAAAATCATTGGTTGGGTCAGGCAATTGACCTGAGAGTTTGCCCTGTCGTCTCGCGGCCTCGTTAAATAGTTTTTGTGTCGTTTCATGTCCTAAAATCCGTTGGGATAAGATGTGCAATTCTTCAGATGTTGTTTGGCGAGATAGTGTTGTACTGGTTGTTGCCTGATCAAAGATATGAATGAATTGGCTTGCTTGTACTTTCTCAATCGGACGAGGCAAACTGAACATTGATATTAAAATAAATACGATGGTGTTTACGCCAAGCGACCATACAGTTGCATGCACAAGTGGATCTTCGATGGTCACGCCAAACAATGCGCTTGGGATTAAGAACTCAAATCCAAATATGCCATTGGTAATGGCTGATTGGCTGAGAAGGAAATTACCCTCAAAACTAGGTAGGAACGATGTATAGGCCCAAAGGATAAAGCCTGCGGTGATGCCCCAGATCGCACCTTTACGCGTAGAACTTTGCCAGAATAATCCCCCGATCAGAGCAGGCAGTATTTGAGCAACACCCAAAAACGCAATCAAGCCAATAGACGCCAAGCCACCAGTGCCGGAAGTAAATTGATAATATAAAAAGCCCAGCCCTAATATGACAGCGATAGATATGCGACGGCTTCTTAAAAGCAAAGTTCTCACATCTTCACTTGTTGGACTGCGGCTCAATGTCAACCAAAGCCAAAGTGGTAAAACGATATGGTTGGAAACCATGGTTGATAAGGCGATCGCAGCAACAATGACCATTGAAGTGGCTGACGAAAATCCACCCAAGAAGGCTAGCATCGCCAAGGCATCTTGATTTTGGGTAAGCGGGATGGTCAAGACAAAAAGATCTGGGTTCGCACCAGCGGGTAAAATATCAAGACCAGCAATCGCGATTGGTAGCACAAAAAGGCTCATCAAAAATAGATAAAGTGGAAACGCCCAAGAGGCCATGCTGAGATGTTTTTCATCGGAATTTTCAACTACGATCACCTGGAACATGCGTGGCAAACAGATGACAGCGGTTGCGGATAGGAATATGAGGGTTACCCATCTTGGGGTGAAAATATCTTGTGATTGCATGATCTGTGGCTGAATGCGTGACATGATATCAGTGGGTCCGTCAGCGACACCCCAAACCACAAATAATCCGACAGCGATCAATGCGAGAATTTTAACGATGGCTTCGACCGCAATGGCAGACACAACGCCATGATGTCGCTCATTTGAATCCAGATTGCGTGTACCAAATATGATCGTAAATGCAGCAAGCCCAACTGCCGCCCATAATGCGGTTAGAGATGATGTGGTTGCGGGATCTTGCCCTGCAAACCCGTCGGAAAATACAGAGAAACTCAATGTCAAAGACTGGAGCTGCAGCGCAATATAAGGTGTTGAGCCGATCACCGATAAGACAGTGATGATCACCGCAAGTGTTGTGCTTTTGCCGTAACGCGCGGAGATTAAGTCAGCAATTGAGGTAATGCGCTGCGTATTGCCAATGCGAACCAGCTTTCGTAGCAACCACCACCAGCCGATAAATACAAGTGTCGGCCCGAGATAAATGGTGATGAACTCAAGACCATTTCGCGCCGCCGATCCCACAGCACCATAATAAGTCCAGGCTGTACAATATACGGAAATTGACAGTGTATAGGTAAGCGGGGAAGAGAAGAACCCAAGTTTTTTACGTTTGGCATTCTTCTCCGCTAGAAAGGCAACACAGAATAATCCTGCGACATAGATCAAACAAACCGTTAGTAGCAGATTAAACGATAGCATTAATCAGCCTCATCCAGGTCTGGTTCTGATCCGCTTAAAAAACGCGCAAGAATGCAAGCTGCGAGAATGAGCAATGCCCAAATACTAAAAATGTAAAAAGCTGTTCCGCCAATTCCAGATGGATTGTCATTGGTGATTGTCGATATCACCGGTGTTGCAAAAAACAACACGCCAAAGATCGGCAGCAATGCTGCAAGATCCTTACGTTTTTGTGTAATTGAAGGCCGCTCCTCGTCTTGACGAGGCGTGGGAAGCGTTGGTGAGTGATGCTCGTCCGGTTGTGCCATCAACTCACCAATTCACGAATGCTGGCGACGATCTCCTGGTTTGAAAATGGTTTGGTCATAAACAAACTAGCGCCGGCATCTTCTGCAGCTTTTCTATCTTTTTGTTGCCCTTTTGCCGTTAACATGAGGACTGGCGTTTGAGCTGTTTTCTGATTTTGGCGAATGTCATGCAGAATTTCCATGCCGCCAATATTGGGAAGCATGACATCTAAAATCACCAAGTCGGGTGTGATTTCAGATACTTTATTTACGGCTCCGATCCCGTCATTATGAATTTCGACTTGCCAACTTTCCCGCTTTAACAAGAACGAAAGAGCCTCCACGATGTGAGGCTCGTCCTCAATCAAGAGAACTGTTTTTGTCATCTTTCCCTCCCAGAAATGATGTCGCCATACTAGCTTTATTTCGTTCACGTGCAAGTGCGGAAAAATAAGCACAAACATCGAGAAGGTTTAAAGCTCGTACCTTCTATTTATCAAGAATAGAATCTGAGCGCCGAGCGGAGCAATTTTTTCTCGGGCAAACCTCGCAACTCATGCCCACTTTTATGGTTGGCAATGCACGCCTTTCATGGGTGGGTAAAAACCGCTGATAGTCGGATGTAAATACCATAGCGCTCTTCACTGTTGGTGGCACTGTATAGTCATTAATGCCCGACCACGAAGCTTGCGAGACGGTTAAAAAACTTTCACCTGTGGGAGTTTCAATGATCGCCCGGACTGGATGCATCGGCTGGCTGATAGCGCGGTAAAGCGGCCAGAGCGGACAGGCACTACTCTTATGAGGCAAGGATAGTGTTTTAAGAGGTTTTCGAAATAAAACACCTCCTGAACCATCGCATTCAATTAAGCCAAATTGCGGAAGGTTCTGTCCGCCATATTCAGATGGAAGATGTGAAAAACGGAAAAAGACATCATGCAATTCGCAGTCAAATTTTTGAGCAAGAAGAATTGGATTATAAAGGTAATCAACTGCTGCATTGACAAAAGCGTCTATTGGAAGACGGTCAGCGACATTGGCATAACGCTCGACAAGTATTTCCGCTTGCCGTTGCTCACCCGATTCTTGAAAGTTCCAAGACACCATCATTTTTTTAATTTGCGCTTTGGGGTTAAGCTCGGGTTTTTCTAATTCCAGCAAGTGATAATCATGCATTTCCCAAAACTGATCGAGTTTTGAAGGAGCAAGCATCGGCGATTGGGTTTCCGTACTTGTTGTCTCATCGAAATAACTCAGCAAGTTTGTAATTGTATCGGAAAGCCGCTCACTCTCGGTTTTCATATTGTGAATAAATCTTTTGAACTGTTCTGCTGGGATTTCTTCACTCGTTGCCAGAATATCTGATGTGGAATGCAAAACGGTCACATTGGAGAGCATTAAGTGCATAGCTTCAGAGAAAAAGGATCATGCCCCAACCTGTCTGACAAAGCTTGGAGGCGTTGTTCCTGTTGTTGAATATTCTCATAAAGCTTTGCACATAAATTGGACCAGCCTGGATATCTGCCTACAAATTCTTCAAGCCGATTAAGCTCAACCGTTTTCTCACTTATGAGATTTGCGGCCTCCTGCAATTGTGTCAGCATCAAATGATCAGCACCTTCGGTTAAGACTTTAGGATCTACTTCAAGACTCTCCGCAATAGACAATAAAGTTCGCCCAGCAATAGCGCGATGGTTGTGCTCAATTAAATTCATATATGAAGTGGATATGCCCGCTTTTTCTGCCAACATGGTTTGGCTAAGCTTTTTTGCGCGCCTTCTTTCTCGAATGCGAGTCCCGATAAGTGAGCGAACCATTTAATTTTTCCCAACGTTTTTCGTAACATATCAAAGTTTAGTAAAAAAATTTACAAAAACAGAAATCTTATATTGCTATTTTACACAAAAAAATCGTTTAAACACAATAGTTTATTGATCTTTTCACAAAAATGACGCATTCTTGGTTATGCGAAATCATCGCATGACATGCCAAAGCCTTTGGAGGAAGGACTTGGCCTTAGTCTTTTTAGGAGGAATTTAATGTCAATAATTAAACCAACACGACGTGGTCTACTAAGAACAGGTGCCGTTGCCGGTGCCGGTCTTGCTATGCCAACAATCTTTACAGGTTCTGCCAGCGCTTACATGAATGAGCCAACTGGTTCGACTGTAACATTGGGCTTCAACGTTCCACAATCAGGTCCTTACGCTGATGAAGGTGCAGATGAGCTTCGCGCTTACGAACTAGCTGTTGAGCACCTAAACGGTGGTGGCGATGGCGGTATGATGAATACATTTTCATCAAAGTCTTTAAAAGGTAATGGTATCCTTGGCAAAAAAGTTGAGTATGTAACAGGTGATACTCAAACTAAAGCTGATGCGGCACGTGCGTCTGCGAAATCTATGATCGAAAAAGATGGTGCGATCATGATTACTGGTGGTTCTTCATCAGGTGTTGCTGTAGCTGTGCAGGCTCTATGTCAGGAAGCTGGCGTGATCTTCATGGCTGGTTTGACACACTCAAACGATACAACTGGTAAAGATAAGAAAGCTAACGGCTTCCGTCACTTCTTTAACTCATACATGTCTGGTGCTGCTTTGGCTCCAGTGCTTGCAAATGCTTACGGTAAAGATCGTAAAGCATATCACCTAACAGCTGACTATAACTGGGGTTACACAACAGAAGAAGCTGTTCGTGAATCAACAGAAGCCATGGGTTGGGAAACAGTGAATGCGGTGAAAACACCACTTACACAAACTGACTTCTCTTCATACATCGCTCCTGTTCTTCAGTCAGATGCTGACGTTCTTGTTCTTAACCACTACGGTGGTAACATGATCAACTCACTGACAAACGCTGTTCAGTTCGGTCTACGTGACAAGCTTGTTAACGGTAAGAACTTCGAAATCATCGTTCCGCTATATTCTCGCCTAATGGCTCGCGGTGCTGGTGAAAACGTTAAAGGCATCTTCGGTTCAACAAACTGGCACTGGTCACTACAGGACGAAGGTTCAAAAGCCTTTGTTAAGTCCTTCGGTGAAAAATATGGCTTCCCGCCATCACAGGCTGCGCACACAACATACTGTCAGACATTGCTATATGCTGATGCTGCTGAGCGTGCTGGTACATTTAACCCATGCGGTATCGTTGAAGCACTTGAAGGCTTCGAGTTCGATGGTCTAGGTAACGGTAAAACACTTTACCGCGCAGAAGATCACCAGTGCTTTAAAGATGTATTGGTTGTGAAGGGTAAAGAAAACCCAACATCAGAATTCGATATTCTTGAAGTTGTGGAAGTTACTCCTGTTGAGCAAGTTACATATGATGCAAATATTGCACAAATGGGCGGACCAGAAGCAACATTGGGTGACTGTAACCCAGGCGCATAATTATTCGCCAATTGAAAAGGGGCAATCTGTGCCCCTTTTCTTTTACTAAAAATACTTAAATCGATAATTACTTTTAAGGTGATGCTATGGAAGCTATAGTCCTGCAGATACTTAATGGCTTAGACAAAGGATCCGCTTATGCGTTGATCGCTCTGGGCCTGACATTGATCTTTGGTACACTCGGTGTCGTGAATTTTGCCCATGGTGCGCTCTTCATGATCGGGGCGTTTTGTGCGGTAACGCTCAGCAAAATTTTAACACTTAGCCACGTTGTTATCGATGCGACTAAGAAAGATTTCTTGGGCAATCCGCTCAAAGTGGAAGTCCCATATATCTATGATTTCGTCGGTGAAGCCGCAGGTAATGTGATCATTGATTGGGCCGTGCCCTTATCCATATTGTTTGCGATACCAGTGATGGTTCTGATTGGCTTCATTATGGAACGCGGATTGATCAAACACTTCTATAAGCGTCCACATGCGGACCAAATTCTTGTGACATTTGGCTTGGCAATCGTGATGCAGGAAGTCATCAAATATTTTTATGGCGCGAACCCAATTCCAACACCAGCACCTGAAGTCTTTAAAGGGTCTTTGGATTTTGGTGCTATGCTCGGGTTTGAAGCCAATTCAATCATCTATCCTTATTGGCGATTGGTATATTTCTCATTTGCCGCGGTGATCATCGGTGGCGTGTTTGCATTCCTGCAGTTCACGACCTTTGGTATGGTCGTGCGCGCTGGGATGGCGGACCGCGAAACAGTTGGCCTTTTGGGGATCAATATCGACAAACGCTTCACAATCATGTTTGGTCTGGCAGCAGCCGTTGCGGGTCTTGCAGGTGTCATGTACACGCCGATTAACTCACCGAACTATCATATGGGCATGGACTTCTTGGTCCTAAGCTTCGTGGTTGTTGTGGTTGGCGGTATGGGTTCATTATCCGGTGCTGTGCTCGCAGGCTTCTTGCTGGGTATTTTGGAGAGTTTCGCTTCCATGACAGTTGTTTTGGAAACGCTTCCAGGCATCAACCAAATTATCATTTACTTAGTTGCTATCATTGTGCTTCTCACACGACCACGCGGTCTAATGGGTAAAGCCGGCGTGATGGAGGAATAATCATGTTCGGACTTAGAAAATCAGATTCAGTTCTGTTACTTATTGTCATTGCGCTTACATTGTTTGCGCCATTCATTCTAAATCCATTTCCAGAGAATTCTGTAATGGCTCAGTTTAACGCTGGTTATCCTGATCTTATGCAGCGTCTAGTAATCTTCGGCATCTTTGCGATCGGATTTAATATCTTGTTCGGTCTGACAGGTTACCTCAGCTTCGGACATGCAGCCTTTTTGGGTGTGGGTTCATATGCTGGCGTCTGGATGATTAAGTTGCTCACGCTTAATGTTATTCCTGCAATCGTGGTCTCCGTGATTGTCGCTGGTGCTTTCTCGCTGCTCGTCGGCTGGATTTCGCTCAGACGTTCAGGGATTTACTTCTCAATTCTAACACTTGCATTTGCGCAAATGTCATACGCTTTGGCTTACTCAGTGCTCACACCGATTACCGGTGGTGAAACTGGTCTTCAGCCTAAAGTTGGCGATCCGCGTATATTAGATGCAGCTCTTGAAGAGGGTGTAACACCACGCGCAAATCTGTTTGGCATGTTCATGAATGATAGTTATGAGCTGGTAATCGGTGGCTGGATCTTCACATTTAATGTTGGCTATTACATCGCTGCTGTTTGTATGGTTGCTGCATTTTATCTTTCCATTCGCATTTTTAGATCGCCATTTGGTCTAATGTTGCGTGCGGTAAAATCTAACCAGCAACGTTTGAACTATACAGGGATTGAATCAAAGCCGTACACATTGGCAGCCTTTGTAATCTCAGGCATGTATGCCGGTCTTGCAGGTGGTTTGCTTGTTGCGATGGATACACAAGCAGGTGCAGAACGTATGTTCTGGACAGCCTCGGGTGAGGTGGTGTTGATGACCATCTTAGGTGGTGCAGGTACCTTAATTGGTCCGGTACTTGGTGCTGGTTTCATTAAGTACTTTGAAAATATCGTATCAAAAATCAACGCGAGTATTCTTGAAACTTGGTTCTCAGTTTTGCCAGATGGCATCAGCGATTTCTTCGTTGCCATTGTTTACCCGTTCATTGGTAAAGGTTGGCATCTCACACTAGGTATCTTGTTCATGCTTGTTGTTATCTTCTTGCCAGGTGGACTGGTGCAAGGCGGACAAAAATTGGCAGGCTTGTTTAAAAACAAAAAAGATGGTTCAGATTCAGCTTCAGGCAGCGCTTCAGCTGCGCCTGCTGAATAACATTTAGGAGTTCATTATGGGTATTTTAGAAGTCCAAAATGTCAACAAAAGCTTCGGTGGTTTGAAAGCTCTGACCAACGTGAACCTTAATGTTGAAGAAGGCATGATCCACGCGATCATCGGACCGAACGGTGCGGGTAAATCAACATTGCTCAACTGCTTTGTTGGCCGCTTAATTCCAGACACAGGTGCGGTTACCTTTGATGGTCAGTCGCTTTTGGGAAAGAAACCACACGAGATTAACCAAACAGGTGTGTCTCGCGTGTTCCAAACGCCGGAAATTTTCTCAGATCTTTCGGTCTTGGAAAATGTGATGATCCCATGTTTTGCAAAGCGGGATGGTTCTTATTCACTCAATGCAATTAACGCAGTGAATAAAGAGAAAGACATCTTAGAAAAAGCCGAACAGATGCTGATCGATGTGGACATGATCGATAAACGCGACATGATTGCATCATCCATGTCACGTGGTGATAAGCGACGTTTGGAAATGGCTATGTGTTTGTCGCAGGATCCAAAATTGTTGCTTTTGGATGAGCCGACTGCTGGTATGGCACGTGCCGATACCAACAACACTATCGCGCTCTTGGCAGAAATTCAGGAAAAGCGTCATATCACCATGGTCGTCATTGAGCATGATATGCATGTTGTATTCTCGTTAGCGCAAAAAATATCAGTGCTGGCGCAAGGGACTGTGATTGTGGAAGACATGCCTGAAAACATTAAAGGTCACCCAAAGGTTCAAGAAGCCTATTTGGGTGGTGCACATTAATTAGAAATAAGCTGAGTATATATTATGTCAGAAAATATGAATGCTAATCATGCTAAAAATGCCCCAGCTTATTTTTCAGCTTGGGATATAAAAGCCTATTACGGTGAAAGCTACATCGTTCAAGGGGTAAGCCTTAATGTTCATGAAGGCGAAATTCTAGCGCTTTTGGGTCGTAACGGTGCAGGTAAAACATCAACGCTTCGTGCCTTAGCAAGACTTGCAGATCCAATGGTCACTCATGGCGAAATTTGGCTTGATCACCAACCACTTCATTTGATGAAGGCCCATGAAGCATCGCAAGCAGGCATTGGGCTTGTACCGGAAGATCGTCGGATTATCCAAGGCCTCACTGTCGAAGAAAACCTTCAACTTGCGCAGATTGAAAAGCCAATTGGCTGGTCAATCGAACGCATTTATGAACTATTCCCGCGACTTGGTGAGCGTGCAAAACAAGAGGGTACAACGCTCTCTGGTGGTGAGCAACAAATGTTGGCAATCGGTCGTGCTTTGGCGCGCGATATCAAATTGCTATTGTTGGATGAGCCTTATGAGGGGCTTGCGCCTGTGATCGTTCAAGAAATTGAAAAGACACTTCATCTCATCCGTGAACAAGGCATTACAACCATTATTGTTGAGCAAAATGCTGTTGCTGCGCTGAACCTTGCCGATCGCGCTGTGATCTTGGACACAGGTAAAGTTGTGTTTGATGGAACAGCGAAAGAAGTGCTCGATAACGAAGAACTTCGTCACGAATATCTAGCCATTTAGAGGCTTACAAAGCCCCATCATAATGTGGTGGGGCTTTTTAAATATTGATACATGACCAATAGTGCAGGGAGAACGCTATGAGCGATCCAATTTTTCCACCCGCTGATGATTTTGCAAATTCGGCACATATTTCCAAAGCAAAATATGATGAAATGTATGCATCATCTGTCTCAGATCCGGATAAATTTTGGGGTGAGGTCGGCAAACGGCTAGATTGGATTAAACCCTATTCGATTGTAAAAAATACAAGCTTTGCCTATGACAATGTCTCCATCAAATGGTTTGAAGATGGTGTTTTAAACGTATGCGCCAACTGCGTAGACCGTCATTTGGAAACACGGGGCGACCAAACTGCCATCATCTGGGAAGGTGATGATCCAACGGTTTCTGAGCACATCACCTATAATCAATTGCATGAGCATGTATCGCGCCTTGCAAATGCTTATAAGTCATTGGGTGTTGGAAAAGGTGACCGCGTAATCCTTTATATGCCAATGATCCCGGAAGCTGCATATGCAATGCTTGCTTGCGCGCGTATTGGTGCTGTTCATTCCATCGTCTTTGGCGGTTTCTCACCCGATGCTCTGGCAAGTCGTGTGACCGATTGCGGCGCTAAACTGCTGGTGACAGCTGATGAAGGCCCGCGCGGTGGTAAAAACATTCCGCTGAAGAAAAACGTCGATGCAGCGCTGGAAATTTCCGGTGATGTAACAACTATTGTGGTTAAGCGTACAGGTGGTGGCCCAGGTAATAAAGCTGGCCGTGACCACGATTATGGTGAGCTCGTCGCAAGCGTTTCGGCAGACTGCCCGGTCGAGCCGATGAATGCAGAAGATCCACTGTTTATTCTTTATACATCCGGGTCAACCGGTAAGCCAAAAGGCGTGCTTCACACATCAGGCGGATATCTAACTTATGCTGCGATGACGCATGAATATGTGTTTGATTATCACGATGGTGATATCTACTGGTGTACTGCCGATGTCGGTTGGGTTACTGGTCACAGCTATATCGTATATGGCCCGCTTGCCAATGGCGCCGTTACATTGATGTTTGAGGGTGTTCCAACATACCCCGATGCATCGCGTTTCTGGCAAGTGTGCGAAAAACATAAAGTCAACCAGTTCTACACAGCACCAACGGCGATCCGTGCGTTGATGGCACAAGGTAAAGAGCCAGTTGAAAAGTGTGATCTTTCATCATTAAAAGTGCTTGGCACTGTGGGTGAGCCGATCAACCCAGAGGCTTGGAATTGGTATAATGAGGTGGTTGGCAAAGGCAATTGTCCAATTGTAGACACTTGGTGGCAAACCGAAACTGGTGGTCATATGATCACGCCGCTGCCGGGTGCAACAGCTGCAAAACCAGGTTCGGCAACCACACCATTCTTTGGTGTGCAGCCTGTCCTGTTAGAGCCAACAACTGGTGCTGAGATCAATGAAACCGCAGCAGAAGGCGTGCTATGCATTAAGGATAGCTGGCCGGGGCAAATGCGCACTGTTTATGGTGATCATGAGCGTTTTGTTCAGACCTATTTCTCAGACTATAAAGGGTACTACTTCACAGGTGACGGCTGTCGTCGCGATGCAGATGGCTATTATTGGATCACAGGTCGCGTGGATGACGTGATCAATGTTTCTGGTCACCGTATGGGAACGGCTGAAGTCGAGAGCGCTCTTGTTGCGCATCCAAAAGTTTCTGAATCCGCGGTTGTGGGCTATCCTCACGATGTTAAAGGCCAAGGCATTTACTGCTATGTGACATTAAATGCAGGTGAAGAGCCATCAGATGATCTACGTGTTGAACTGCGCAACTGGGTTCGTAAAGAAATTGGCCCAATTGCTTCACCAGACCTTATTCAGTGGGCACCAGGCCTGCCGAAAACACGTTCAGGTAAAATCATGCGTCGTATTTTGCGCAAAATAGCTGAAGATGATTTTGGTGCATTGGGCGATACATCGACGCTTGCCGATCCATCAGTTGTCGACAATCTGATTTATAACCGGATGAACCGGTAAGCTATTTTGAAGAAATATTAGGCGCCAACCTAATGGGCCGGTCTGAAAAGATCGGCCCTTTTTTGTGATGGTTTGTATTCTAACCCAGGTCCTATTCTAACCTAGGCCGATAACACCACCATCAACAGCAATCGATTGTCGCGTGAGCATACGAGACGCATCTGATGCTAAGAATAATACAATACCAAGCATATCTTCTGAGACGAGTTTTGTCGGAATGGACTGTGTTTCAAGGTGTTTTGCAACACCTTCTTCGGTTGCCCAAAGATCCAGTTGCCGTTGGGTAAATACCCAACCGGGCAAAATTGAATTTACACGAATATTATCTTTACCCAATGTGTCTGCAAGCGCTCGCGTTAAACCAGCAATCCCGGCTTTTGCGGTAATATAAACCGGATATTGATCACTACCCAAATGATGCGCGATGGATGAGAAGTTGATAATCGATCCACCACCAAGTGCGGTCATATCCTTAGCTACGTGTTTTGCTGTAAAGAAATGCGGCCGTAGATTGATATCAATGCCTTTATCAAAATCGTCAACACTGGTTGTTTCGAGTTTGTGCCGAACATCAGAGGCTGCATTATTGACCAATATGCTTATTGCGCCAAAAGTCTCTTTTGCCTGATCCATAGCATTCTCAAGTGCAGGAATATCGATGACATCGCACTTTATAAAAAGCGGTCGTTCGCCGTATTTGGCTTCCATCTCCTCACAAAAGTTCGTCGCGTCACTCCGCTGCACAAAGCTCACATGAGCACCCTGGGCTAAAAAACCTTCAGTTAACAAAGCCCCAATGCCCGAACCACCGCCGGTGATAAAAACAGATTTGCCTTTTAAGTCCGGGAAAATCGCACTTGGCATTCTTGAATTTTCAGACATCAATCCTCCGCAGGGTACCAGTAATTTGCACTTGGGTTATCGCGTTTGATGATAACATGATTATTGGCAAATACTTTATATGGATGGCTCCAATCGCCATTTGGCCATTGTATGCGGATAGTCGCGCGCTCGGCAACGCCTAATCCAAAGTGGTTAAAACCCAATTGGCCAGATGCATGTCCGCCGCCAATTTGAACAGTCTTATTTTGTGTAAGGTTACCCGTTTTAACCGAGATTTTTGCACCGATTGCATCGGTGTTCACCGCGCCATTGTCCAATTCAATTTTAATCCAGTTGCCCATTGGGCGATGACCCCAATCGGTTTTAGCACCTTCATTTAAAAACAAATTGACGTTAGTTTTGCGGTTAACGACGAGCATATCCAACATGCCGTCAGCATTAAAATCTTCAATCACTGCACCACGACCTGCAGTATTAAGTGCAATGCCAGCTTCATCACCCTTCTCGGTGAATTTGTTTTCCAAGCCGCCAAGCAACATGTTATCTGGATCGTAACTTGCAAAATCGCTCATCGCTTCGACATTACCTTTGGCAATATACAAATCCTTATGTGTGTCATTGTTGAAATCAACAAATTGCGAATGCCATCCGGTTGATGGTTTAAGATCATCGCCTGTGTAGGGGCGATGTGCAGTCGCACCGCTTTCAAATGCAATGTCACGATAAATCGGGCTCTCTTCGTCACCCTCTTCGTCCAAAGATTGGATTTTTGTATCACCCATCGATGTTAGTGCATATTCAGGATAGCCGTCGCCATTAAGGTCTGTTTCAGCAATCCCCATGCCCCAGATCTGTAGCGTTTCCCAGCCATCATTTTGAGTGTAGGCACGCGGGGCTTCATTCGGCGTTATCTGCCAAAGCTGTTCTTCTCCACCACGATAATATTGACGGTCATTGGTAATGCGAAGATCAGGTTCGCCAGATTTGTTCCAATCGGTAAACAGGATTGAAAGTGAGCAATAGCCCGGTTCTAAAGCGAGAGGTTCTGAATACGTGCCATCCGCATTTGGTCGAAGCAGCATATTGGGCGAACATGTCCCCCATGGCGTTCCGGGTGCGTCTCTATCAACATAATTGCCAATTGCCATTGTTGGCAGAGTATTGTCACTCTCCCAAATTGCGGCAAAGCCCGTCGACCATTCACGTCCACCTTTAACAGCAAACTCTTTGTTGGCTTTGGTGAAGCTACAATTTGGGCCGCCTTTTAAAATCTGGTTGGCACCTAAGCGCAACAAAACTAAATCTGTGTACCCGTCATTATCAATATTGATGGGATAGGCTCCAAGTATCTTTGTGTTGCTGCGACCGATCTCAAGAGCTTTCTCAGTAAAAGATAAATTGCCACCCGCTGATGATGTGTTGATGAAGAGCTTGGCAGCACTTTTACCGCCGCTTAAAAATACATCCGGCATGCGATCGCCATTGCAATCAAAGCTCGCAGCACCACCGCCAACGAAGTATTCCCAAGGCCCCTCATATGTGTGCTGTATACCAGCCATTTCAGATTGTTCGACCATTGCAGGAACATCAAATGGAAAATCATCCGCATGTGCACTCGATAGTCCAATGGAAAAAACCAAAGCGATGGCAGAGCCTATTTTGAGGTATTTTTTCATGCCAACACCTATTTAATTTCAAGGGTACGCAAGAATGCGATGAGCTGTTGTTTGATATCCTCATCAAGCGCAAGATATGCATCCCGCGATTGTCGCGCGTCGCCGCCATGGGCGGTGATGACTTCATCAAGATCATACATATCGTTGCGGTGTCCATAGGGAGCCGTTGAAGCCACACCCCAAAGTTCTGCAGTGATGAAAATATTTCGGTCGACAAATCTTTGCGACATCAACTCATTACCGAATGCATCGACTTCGCCATCCGTCATTGTGTGGCGTTTGAGATCACCAAACAATGGCACCATTACTTGGCCATCAGCATTACGGGGTAGGGATTGAGCCCAATCAAGCATGGCCAGATCATATGTTGCGGGTGCTTCAACCTGATAGGTTTGCAAAGTGCCTGCCACATCAAAAAGACCCGGATCATCAAATTGAAGCGAGTTTAGCGGCAAGGCGGGCATATGACACTGCGCACAGCCAATTTGTTCAAAAACTTGCTGTCCCTTACCCGCAGCGCTCTGCCATTCAGCGTTTTCAGGTTTGGTGACCACAGGAGGGCGCAAGGTAGCTTGCCAGGCAACAAGTGCAGATACATCCGCAGAACTTAACTCCGCACTCATGCCATCTTCATCAAAATCAGTTTCACCCGTCCATCGCGCACCAAATCGCTCGATTGCCTGCATACCATGATGATGGTTTGATGCATTTACTGTGAACTGCCGCAATGACGTCATGACGCCTTTTTGCGAAAATGGACGTACCACAAGGTCAGTGTCGATCCCATCGATTTCGTCGAGCTGCAAAACGCCGTCAGGTTGCGCTGTGATAAAGCCATAGGAAATGCCTTTTGAGGCCAATTCCACTCGTGTAGCGGATTTATTTGCCCGAGCGGTTTTTAATGCATCACGGCGGATATCATGCAGCTCAGTCGTAATTTCGCGTGCTAAAAGTTCAATGAGGCCCGCGCCAAAAAGATGATTGGTGCCACGCTCGTTTGAAAACTGCGGATTGATTGAATCAAAATCAGCATTGGTAAAGCCTTCGGATACAAACACATTGGTAACAAAGTCACCTGCGCCACCTAAAAGGGGTTCATTATGACAGGCGCCGCAAGATGCGGCATCAGGCCCTGACGTTCTTGCAAATGCAGTTTTGGATACCCGCCGTGCTTTTGTCGGAAGAATAGCAGCCGTTGCCATGGGGCGACCAGCACCTTCAGTTTTCTTAAACTTTGCCTCAAAAAGCTCTTCACCAGCTTGTACCAATTCATCAAGTTCTTTTTGCCCAAGAAACCCAATTGGCATTTGTCCAATTCGCCCAATTGCATCGGTTTTTTCATCCCAAGGCAGTGCATCCTGTGCAACGCTATTTGATACGCTTAGGCAGACCAAGCCCATGACAAGAAGTGAATTACGCATTAGTTAAACTTCCACTTTGTACCGTTTTGTTCGGAGATAATATTGCTATCAAGATCGCTCAAACATGATTGCACATTGCCATTGAAAATTAGCTCACCTTCATCTGTGTAAAAGCTGACCTCCGGCATTTTATTACGTCTGACTTGCAAAGTGTTTTGAATACCTTCGAGAATAGATGTCTGCATGAGATCGTAAAACAAGGTTCCATGACCGGTAATGGCAATTGGCATTGGTCCCAATAATGTAAGCAATCGGCCAAGGCCAATACCAAGGGCTTCACCTGCACGACGAAATGCATATTCAGATTGGTGATCACCATCGCGGGCGCGAACGGCAATATTTTCAATTTCTTTAAGCGGAATAAATTTTGCCGGGACTACATTGTCGTCAACTTCAAATGCTGTCCGCAAAATCCCATAAAATCCGGCAATGGATTCAATGCAGCCATTGGCGCCACAACGACACAATGGTCCATTGGGATCGTGCATCATATGCCCAAAAGGTGGTGCAAAGGAACTGATCCTACCATTTGCCTCTTCTGTTGCGATGCCCAAACCAATGGAATGACTTAGCGAAAGCGTTGCGAGCTTTCGATTGCTGAAGCCACCAAATTGTGCGGCGCGCTTTTCTGCAATTGATTGCGCAGCAAATTGTGTGTCATTTGTTAAACGTATGTGTGCTGGAAGAACTGGTTTTAGAACCTTCTCAAAATCAAGTGATGTGTCTTCAAATACCGGTGACCACAACAATTCAGGTTTTCCGGATGCGACCAGCCCCTTTGTAGTAATCGACACCGTCAAAATTTGTTCAGGAAGCAGTTCATTACGCTCAATCAAACGTTCGATATCGTGTTTAAGACGTTGTGAGAATGTATCAATATCAGTTTCGGCAGGCGGGCGTTTTTCTTCAAAGCGGTCTTTCAACGTACCGGCATAATCAACCAATGAATACTGCACCATTTCTGAAGTGATACGCACAATTGCAATAAACGCACAATTTGGGTTCTGGCGAAATTTGACCCGCGGGCGTCCACGTCCGGAGGAAGGGGTTTGTTCATCGCGAAAAAGAATGCCCTCTTTTTCTAGCTCGGTCGTAATTGTCGATACAGTTGCAGAGCTTAAACTTGTCCATTGCGATAGTTCAGTATGAGAGACCGAGCCAAGCCTACGCAGGGCTGATAAAATCAAGCCTCGGTTCTGCTTTCTTAAATTCTCAGTGCTCGCCTTCATCAACATCGAAAGTTTAACCCTTTATAATTGAACCACTATTTAGAGGCAAAATCTGATTCTGTCAATTTTCTCGTGTCTCGAAATAAATAAGTTGACTCGCATAAAAAAATTTGGCAAACATTTTTTCGACTGTCGAGAAAATTAATTTTCGATCGGTCTAAACGACGAAATGAGGGGCCAAGTATTTCGCGTCTCATCATCCATTTTATCATTTGGGAGGAATTCAAATGAACAAATTCGCAACTATGTTGCTCGCTGGCGCAGCTCTATCTGTTGTCGCTTCAGGCGTTGCTGTCGCTAAAGACAAAGTAATCGGTGTTTCCTGGTCAAACTTCCAGGAAGAGCGCTGGAAGACTGATGAAGCTGCAATGAAAGCTGCTATCGAAGCAAATGGTGACAGATACATCTCTGCTGATGCACAAGCATCTGCTGCTAAGCAATTGACTGATGTTGAAAGCTTGATTGCACAAGGTGCTGACGCACTTATTATCCTAGCACAAGATTCTGGCGCGATTGGTCCAGCTGTTGATAGTGCTGCAAACGAAGGTATTCCGGTTGTTGGTTATGACCGCTTGATCGAAGATGCCCGCTCATTCTACCTAACATTCGACAATGTTGAAGTTGGTCGCATGCAAGCACGTGCTGTTTTGGCTGCTAAGCCTGAAGGTCGTTATGCTTTCATCAAGGGTTCTTCAGCTGATCCGAACGCTGACTTCCTATTCGGTGGTCAAATGGAAGTTCTAAAAGAAGCAATGGATGCAGGCAAAATCACCAATGTTGGTGAAGCTTACACAGATGGCTGGAAGCCGGACAATGCTCAAAGAAACATGGAACAAATCCTAACAGCTAACGACAATGGTGTTGATGCTGTTGTGGCATCAAACGATGGTACAGCTGGTGGTGTTGTTGCGGCTCTAGAGGCTCAAGGTCTTGCCGGTACAGTGCCTGTATCTGGTCAAGATGGTGACCATGCTGCGCTTAACCGTGTTGCTCGCGGTACACAAACAGTATCTGTTTGGAAAGACGCGCGTGAGCTCGGCAAAGCAGCTGGTAACATTGCAGCAATGCTTGCTGATGGTAAAGCAATGGGTGACATTCCAGGTGCAGTAAGCTGGTCAGGTGGCGCAAATGGCGTTGAAATGACAGCACAATTCCTAGCGCCAATCCCAGTAACAAAAGACAACCTAAATGTTGTTATCGACGCAGGCTGGATTGCGAAAGACAAAGCTTGTGAAGGTGCAATGGCTGGCGTTTCTGGCTGTTAATCTATATAAAAAACATATTCACATCGCATGCTCATCATGCGGTGTGAATTCAATTTGAACTTTCCACAACTTGGTTCGTGTAAATCGATACTGGGTTGTTGGCATGTTTTTCATTGGAGTCATCGGTGAGCAATAATAACAATATGCATCGCGCCAATAAAGTTGAAAACGAAAGCGGGTTTACGCGTTTCCTTCGTGCAACTGAATTAGACGTGCGTTTGCTGGGCATGATTGCAGCACTCATATTAATTTGGGTGGGCTTTCATTTATACGGACTGTTTGCAAACGGATTTGGTGCGTTTCTAACGCCGCGAAATCTTTGGAACTTATCAGTTCAAACATCGTCAATTGGCGTTATGGCATGTGGTATGGTGTTGGTCATCGTTACCAGGCATATCGATCTGTCGGTTGGTTCAATTCTAGGTTTTTCAGCCATGTGTATGGCCATCCTTCAGGTTTGGATTCTGCCTGAGATTTTAGGTTTGGGGCATCCTCTCATCTGGATTATCACAGCTATTGCAGGAATTTTGATTGGTACGATTATCGGTGCTTTGCATGGCTATCTTATTGCTTATCTCGCAATCCCAGCCTTTATTGTAACCTTAGGTGGGCTTCTTGTTTGGCGCGGCGCAGCTTGGTTGCTTGCGAGCGGTGAAACAATTTCACCCGTTGATCGCACATTTGCCAAGCTTGGTGGCGGACCATTTGGTGCGATCGGTTCAACAGGCAGTTGGATTATTGCTTTGCTTGCATGTGCGCTTGTTCTCTTTAGCTTTTGGCAAGCACGTAAAAAACGCAAACAGTTCAATTTTCCATTACGTCCTATGTGGGCAGAAACATTCTTGGGCGCATTAGCGTGTACAGCGATTTTAGGTTTTGCTTGGGTTGTGAACGCTTATCCATGGCCTAAGGGTATCGTGCGCCGCTATGCAGCCGAAAACAACATCTCCACCCCGGTTGAAGAAATTTTCATCTCGCATGGCTTCGCCATTCCGGTTCTCATTATGATTGCGGTGGGCGTGGGCATGACATTCCTCATGAGCCGCACACGTTTTGGCCGTTATGTTTTTGCTATTGGTGGTAATCCCGAAGCAGCTGAACTTGCGGGCATTAAAACAAAATGGATTACCGTTAAAATCTTTGCTCTCATGGGTGCGCTTTGTGGATTATCTGCGATCATCGCCAGTGCGCGTCTTAACTCAGCAACAAATGCGTTGGGAACGTTGGACGAGCTATATGTTATTGCCGCAGCGGTGATTGGCGGTACGTCCTTTGCTGGCGGTATCGGAACCATTTACGGTGCTATCTTAGGCGCTGTTGTCATGCAATCACTTCAAACAGGTATGATTTTGATCGGATTTGATACGGCCATTCAGCAGATGGTCGTGGGCGGAGTTCTTGTCTTCGCGGTCTGGATTGACACAATCTACCGACGTCGTGCGAAGTAAGGGGAGTTGGGATAATGACTGATAAAAATTCAAACAAGCCCTCAAAAACGCCGCTGATCGAAATGAAAGATATTTCAATCGGGTTTGGAGGCATCAAAGCTGTTGATAAGGCTGACGTCGATCTGTTCCCTGGTGAAGTCGTTGCGATCTTGGGTCACAACGGTGCGGGTAAATCGACTTTGATCAAAATATTGTCTGGTGCATATAAGCGTGATGAAGGGCAGATTTTTGTAAACGGCGAAGAAGCTGTGATCAATAATCCGCGCGATGCTAAAAAGTATGGCATTGAGACGATTTATCAAACATTGGCAGTGGCCGATAATGTTGATGCAGCGGCAAATCTTTATCTTGGTCGCGAAATTCTAACCAATTTTGGAACCTTAGATGATGCGGCTATGGAAGCCGAGGCGCGGAAAGTAATGGGTCGCTTGAACCCGAACTTCCAACGTTTCAAAGAGCCTGTTAGCAAGCTATCTGGTGGTCAACGACAGTCAGTGGCAATTGCGCGAGCAATTTTGTTCAACGCAAAAATCCTAATCATGGATGAGCCAACTGCAGCACTTGGGCCACAAGAAACTGAGCAGGTTGGACAATTGATCCAGCAGCTTAAGAAAGATGGCATTGGTATCTTCCTCATCAGCCATGACATTCATGACGTATTTGATCTCGCCGATCGTGTCGCCGTGATGAAAAATGGTCAAGTTGTCGGTTATGCAAGAACTGAAGATGTGACCAAAGATGAAGTGCTTGGCATGATCATTTTGGGCAAATGTCCTGAAGGTGCAATCCCCGGACCAGGGGCCATGAAAGAATAGACTTTCCCCCTCCCGGGACAGTTTGCAGAAACTTTGCAATTTGCGACATATTTTGTGTCGTAAGTCGCAGAGTTTTTGCGTTTTATGGGTTACAAATCTAACTGGTAATTGAAAATTGATCTGCTAGTTTGATCGGGCAATCGTTAACTGTGTCGGGAAAGTTATTATGGAAAATAAAGCACGTGTCGTCGTTATTGGCGGGGGAGTGGTTGGTGTATCAACGCTTTATCATCTGGCGAAAAAAGGTTGGTCCGATTGTATTCTGATTGAACGAAAAGAACTCACCTCCGGTTCAACATGGCACGCAGCTGGTTTGTTGCCACTTTTCAATATGAGCTATTCTGTCGGGCAGATCCATAAATATTCCGTAAAATTTTATCGTGAGCTGGAGGAAGAAACCGGTGTTAATGTTGGTTTTTCTGATGTCAGCAATATTCGCCTTGCCAAAACCAAAGACCGCTGGGATGAGTATATGTATTATGCGGGTGTTGCTGAAACACTTGGCATCCCGGTCAATATTCTAACGCCTGAACAGGTGAAAGAAATCTGGCCTTTATGTGAGACGGAAGGCCTGCTTGGCGCTATCCAGCATCCTGATGATGGTTATATTCAACCGGCAGATTTGACCCAAGCCTTGGCAAAAGGCGCGCGCGATTTGGGCGCGACGATCCAAAGATATACAACTGTGACCGCGATTGAAAAATTAGATAACGGTCAGTTCGTTGTTAAAACCGACAAAGGCGACATCACTTGCGACCATGTAGTTTCGTGTACAGGTAACTTTGCGCGCAAAACAGGTGCAATGGTCGGCCTTGACGTCCCTGTTATCCCCGTTGAGCACCAATATATTGTCACCGAACCGCATCCAGACATTGTTGCACGCAAAGAACAAGGTCTGCCAGAAATGGGTGTACTTCGTGAGTCAGATAGCTCCTGGTATATGCGCGAAGAAAATGGTGGCTTGCTGCTTGGACCTTACGAAAAAGGTGCACCATGCTGTTATGTCGATGGACCAAGCGATGAAAGTGAATACGAGCTTTTCCAAGAAGATATCGACCGCTTGATGCCGCATATCGAAACAGCAATCGAACGCGTTCCTGCTTTTGGTGAAGTCGGCATCAAAAAAGTTTACAATGGCGCAATTGCGTATACACCTGATGGTTCACCGATCATTGGCCCAGCACCTGGTTTGAAAAATTTCTGGCTCAATGAAGGTCATTCATTTGGGATCACAGCTGCCGGTGGTGCAGGATGGCAATTGGCAGAATGGATTGTCGATGGTGAACCAACCATTGATATGATGGGTGTAGACCCACGCCGATTTGGTCCTTATGCGACAGAAGGTTATTTGCGTGAGAAAAACGAAGAAGCCTATGCCAATGTCTTCACAACGCATTACCCAGATGAGGAACGTTTTGCAGCGCGTCCGCTGAAAACCACGCCAATTTATGATCGCTTGAAAGACCGCGGTGCGGTGTTCGGGTCTGTCTATGGTTGGGAGCGCGCCAACTGGTTTGCGCCGGAAGGCTATGAAGTGCCTAAGGAAGAGTTAGACCTTGGTGCTGATGTTTTAACCGATCACAATTATGCACCTGCAACAGATGATGGGCGCATTGTTGAAAGATGGTCATTCCGCCGTTCAAACTATTTCGAGCATGTCGGCAATGAAGTTAAAAACGTGAACGAAAATGTCGGCCTTTTGGACATGTCCGCCTTCGCCAAGATTGAAGTCAGCGGCAAAGGTGCGCGTGATTGGTTAAACTATATTTTTGCCAATGCTATTCCTAAAAAACGCGGCCGTGTTGCGCTTTGTCATTTGCTCACCAAATATGGCGGTGTCCGTTCAGAATTCACAGTCTTTGAATTCAAGCCGGATCATTTCTATCTGGTTTCGGCTGGTGCATATGAGGCGCATGATCACGATATTCTGGGCAAATTGGTGCCGGAAGATGGTTCGGTTCAACTCACGCCAATCACTGAAAGATATGGTGTGTTGGTACTTGCAGGACCAAAGGCGCGCGATGTATTGTCTAAACTCACACGCACCAGCTTGTCCAATGATGATTTCAAATGGTTGACTGGGAAGAAAATCTCCGTGGGTCGCGCCACAGCAAATGCGTTGCGAGTGAATTTTGTCGGTGAATTAGGTTGGGAGCTGCACCATCCGATCGAGCAGCAAAATGCCATTTTTGATGCTGTTATGGAGGCTGGTGAAGAATTTGGTATCAAGCCATTTGGTATTAGAGCAATGACGGCTATGGCTGTTGAAAAAAGCTACCGTTTGATCCCTCGCGAACTCTCAATTGAGTATAATGCTTATGAATCTGGTCTCGACCGATTTGTGAAATTGAGCAAAGATGATTTCCTTGGCAAAGATGCTCTTGTGAAAGCTAAAGAGGATGGTTTGAACTGGAACTTTGTCACAATGGAAGTTCACGATGTCACGGATGCTGACGCACGCGGCAACGAAGCGATCTATAAAGATGGCACGCTTGTTGGTCGTGCAACACACGGTGCTTATGGCTATCGGATTGGCAAATCTTTAGCGCTCGCAATGGTCAAACCAGATGTGTCTGCCATCGGAACCCAGCTTGAGATCAAAATTCTTGGAAAACTTCATAAAGCAACGATTGTTGAGGAAAGTCCGTTCGATCCAGAAAACGTTGCATTGCGCGCTTAAAACGTCGTTGGAACATTAAACTAGTCGGATTGATGCAATTTGGCACCCCTGATTTGAATATGTCTGGGGGTCAAACCACGTGATATATTGTAATATATTACACTGGCGTGTATCAATCGCAGATATGTTCAACCCCGCACGTTGCGTAAAGGGCATAGATTGCAAGGCATTGAAAAAACACTTCGGGATACATTGGGCAAATTAGACAGCCCGGATGAAGCCACGAGGATTAAGCTATATAAAGCGACTGAGACGATCCTTGAGAGAAGTTTAGCGCCCTATATCGAAACCCAACCAGAGATGGTCGCTAAGCGGCGTGAGCAATTAATTGAAATTGTTTCGCGGCTTGAAAACGAGTATCAAAATCCTGCGCCTGCTCCTGTGCCAGAGCCTACACCGCCTGAACCAGCACAAACACATCCCCAGTCGCCAGTACCTGTTGCTTCGCCCGTAACACAGCCAGCCCCTGAACCTTCAGCACCGCCTGAAGTTTCTGTTGCACCAGAACCTGTGATCACTCCGGATGTTCCAAGTGTTGAGGCGAGCCGAGCAAAGCCTAGAGCCCCATCATCTGTCGATTTTCCGGTTGTTGAACCGCAAAGCACTCCGCAAGATTTAACGGCGCCAAGTGTGGATACCCCACAACGTTCCGAACCTGTTGCCAAAGATGTGCCACCTGTTGTAACCCAATCAAGCGCGCCGGTTAATGATGCACCGAATGTGCAGACCCCAGCGGACGAAACGGTAGATTTAACATCAGCGCCCGAGATCAAGCCTGCGCAGCGCAGTGCGCGTAGTGCCAATGTCGCCTGGCCAGATGCAGCAACGCATCCAGATCGAGCAGAAACAAACAACGATAATTCAGCGGTTGGACCTGAAGTTACAGGTGCTCAAACAAAAACAGACACTAAGAAATTAAAAGCTGAATTGCGTGCTGAAAAGCGTGCAAAGCGCCTTCGCGAACACAAAGAAAAACGCGAAAAGAAAAAGGATAATCGCCGCAGGGGGCGCAGTTTAATTGATACGATTGCCGGTTCAATTGTTTCTGTGATTTTGATTATCTTTTTGATCGGTGGCGCGTGGTTGTTGGTCGAAAGCGAATATTACGAGCTATTTGTTGAATGGCGAAATGGTGGGCCCGCTGAAGTCACCGCTGAAGGGCAAGTTGCGCAGGATGATTTCATTCCCAAAGTGCTCAATGAATCACAAGAACAAGTGGGAGACTGGATCGAGGTGTTCAGCCCAGCGGACGCCGATAAAGCCCGTGGTCGAGGTGAAGTTTTAGTTGAAACAATTGGCGATGATGATGCCGGTGGCGTTCGCATTACTTCCGTAAATCCTGGAGAGTTTGGTGAAGCCCTTATTCCGCTAAACGGCCGATTGCTAGCACCTGCCGCATCGAGAAAGTTTGCATTGGCGTTGTCAGTTTCGGTCACAGAACCGACACAAGTATATGTTCGTTGTTTGTTGAAAAGTGGTATCGAAATTGGCCGTCGACGTTTCCAGCTCGGTGGCGGTCGTACGGATGTTCTGATTGATCTTGATATGACAAATGTTGGTGCTTTTGAAACGCAGCCCTATCTTGCGATCAATAGCGACATCACAGGTGGTGGCAAGTCGGTCGAACTTTATGATGTTCGCTTTCAGGTACAAAATTAATTGGCATCAAGCCTTAAAGGATGAACAATGCGCATTGTCTATGTAAATGGAGAGTATAAACCCGAAAACGAAGCAACGGTTTCAGTTTTTGATCGAGGGTTTCTATTTGCGGATGCTGTTTATGAAGGCATTGCGGTGATCGATGGTAAGCTGATTGATTTCCCAGCACATATTGCGCGCTTGGAACGCTCGTGCAAAGCGCTCGATATGCCGTTAAATTATGATTATGAGCAATTGTTAGAACTAAACCGTCAGGTTGTTGCGCGCAATAATTTGCAAGAAGGTTTTTTGTATTTTCAGATTTCACGCGGTGTGGCTGACCGAGATTTTGCTTTTAACAATGATGAGCTAACGCAAAGTGTTGTCATCTTCTGCCAACCAAAATCTATCATCAATAATTCAGCTGTCGATACTGGGATTTCTGTGATCACAATTGATGATTTGCGCTGGGGTCGTTGCGATATCAAAACTGTTCAGCTGCTCTACCCTTCACTGGCAAAAATGGAAGCCAAGAAACAGGGTGCGGATGATGCTTGGTTTGTCAAAGATGGTGTGGTTATGGAAGGTACATCCAACAACGCTTTCATCATCACCAAGGACAATGTGATCATCACGCGACCAACATCAAATGAGATATTGCCTGGCATTACACGAGCTGCAATTTTGCAATACGCAGACGAGAGCGGATTGAAGATTGAAGAGCGCAAGTTCACCAAGGAAGAAGCCTACCAAGCAAAAGAAGCGTTCATTTCATCAGCAACAACTTTCATGTTCCCGGTCGTAAAAATTGACGGTCATGAAGTTGGTGGTGGTGTTGTTGGTGAGCATGTAAAAAAATTGCGCGCACTCTACATAAAAGAGAGCATTGCGCGCGCAATCTAATTGCTATCGATTATACAGACTTAATCGAACCGCCATCACAACGGATCATGCTGCCAGTGATATAGCTTGCTTTGTCACTGCACAAAAATGCAGCGACCGAACCAAATTCCTTTGGATCACCATAACGGCCCGCAGGGATTGTTGCGATCGAGTTTTTGGTGACTTGCTCAACTGGCAAGTCGTTTTTCTTGGCATTCGCTTCATCCAGCTGTTTGGTGCGATCTGTTGCGATCCGGCCCGGAAGCAACATGTTAAACGTCAAACCATCACCAGCCAATTCGTTCGACATTGATTTCGACCAGCCCACAAGCGCAGCGCGCAATGTGTTGGAAAGTCCCAAATTTGGGATAGGTTGTTCAACGCCTGAAGACGCAACTGTTAGAACACGGCCCCAACCTTGCTCTTTCATATGCGGTACAAAACGAGCTGTGATGTCCATCACACGCATAACCATGGTGTTAAAATGTGGGGCTAGTCCCATAACATCCGCATCTGACATTTTACCAGGAGGTGGACCACCTGTATTATTGACCAAAATGTCGATCTTGCCGAGCTTTTCCAGAGCAGCTTTTTCGATCACTTCAGCACTTGCAGGATCAGATAAATCCGCCGTTACATAATCTGCTTTGCCTTCTGAATTGTTGTTGATGTCAGCGGCGACACTTTGCAGTATCTCGCTGCTGCGGCCGACCAACAAAACATTGGCACCTTCTGCCGCAAGTGCCTCGGCAATAGCGCGGCCCAAGCCTTTTGATGAGGCTAAAACAACCGCGTTTTTACCTGATATTCCTAAATCCATTACCAACTCCTTATTTGGTGTGCATGTTAGGAAATATTGATTTGAATGAACAGCATAAAAGCAACGAAAATTATGATCAAAGCATGGACGTATTGTGCGCCATCCTTTATTCCGTTTTAAACAAGTTAGATGTTCAACCGTATTGGAAAGAAGTTTTATGTCTCAGCCGTCAATTACCATCAGAACACCAGATGACTGGCATTTACACCTACGAGACGGTGATATGCTCAAGTCGGTATTGCCTGAAACTTCTCGCCATTTTGCGCGCGCCATTATCATGCCGAATCTTGTGCCTCCTGTGGTTACGAAAGCAGATGCGCAAGCCTATCGAGATCGCATTACGGCGGTTCGGCCTGAAGGATCAAATTTTGAACCGTTGATGACGTTATATCTTACCGAGGGCACAGATCCTGATGATTTGGAAGACGCGTTTAAATCAGGGGTCGTGACCGCGGCAAAACTATATCCAGCAGGTGCGACAACAAACTCAGAAAATGGTGTCAGAAATTTTGAAAACATCATGCCTGTTCTAGAACGCATGGCCGAAATTGGCATGGTGATGTGTGTTCATGGTGAAGTAACCGATGCAGACATCGATATCTTTGATCGCGAAAAGGTCTTCATTGACCGCGTTTTAGATCCGCTTCGCACGAAACTGCCTGAGTTAAAGGTCACAATGGAACACATCACGACCAGTGATGCTGTTGATTATGTCACGTCTTCAAGCGGCCCATTGGGTGCAAGCATTACAACGCATCACTTGATGATCAATCGCAACTCAATTCTCGCTGGTGGAATTCGGCCGCATTATTATTGCCTACCGGTTGCCAAGCGCGAAACACACCGTCTCGCCTTACGAAAAGCAGCAACGTCTGATGATACAAGGTTCTTCACAGGAACAGATTCTGCGCCTCATTTGGACGTGAATAAAATTGATCCATGTGGCTGCGCCGGGATCTTCACAGCAACCAATACGATGGCGTGTTTGGCGCAAGTGTTTGATGAAGAAAATGCGCTTGATCGTCTGGAAGCCTTTGCAAGTCTAAACGGGCCAAAGCATTACGGTTTGCAGCCAAATGAAGGCTCAATGACGCTGGTTAAGCATGACCAGGCGGTCAGCTTTCCAAAAGTTATTCCAACCGGCGAGGGCGAAGTCACCGTGTTTGACCCGATGACCCCTGTTTATTGGGATGTGAAAGCTTAAGCTTTAAGCTTAAGATTTACGGCTTTGAATGTATGCGGCAATTGCAGCGGTTGAACTATCATGACCGCTTGCATCTTCTTTGCCTTCAACAACGGGCAACAATCCTGTTGCGAGTTCTTTGCCCAATTCAACGCCCCATTGGTCATAGGCGTTAATGCCAAAAATCTGCGCTTCAACAAATACACGATGCTCATAAAGCGCGATCAAGCGACCAAGTGCAAATGGTGTTAATTTGTCATAGATAAAGGTGATAGATGGGCGATTGCCGGTAAAGACGCGGTGCGGTGCAATCTTTGCTGCTGTTTCTTCATCCATGCCTTTAGATGTAAGCTGTGCAAAGGCTTCCTCATAAGTACGGCCCTTCATGAGGGCTTCTGATTGCGCTAAGCAGTTTGCTACGAGCAAATCATGCTGATGCGTCAGATTTGTTTCATGACCATTGGCTGCAATCATAAATTCAGCTGGAATGACATCAGTGCCTTGGTGGATAAGCTGATAAAAAGCATGTTGACCATTGGTTCCAGGCTCACCCCACACAATAGGACCAGATGCTGTTTTTAAGGCTTCGCCGTCAACAGTCACACCCTTACCATTGGATTCCATATCAAGCTGCTGCAGGTAAGCAGGAAAACGGGACAGGCGTTGATCATAAGGCAAGATTGCGCGCGTTGAGCAACCACATACCAAGCGATGCCAAACACCCAACAGGCCGAGCAATAGCGGAATATTTTGTGCCGGTTCTGCCGTTTTGAAATGATTATCCATCGATTGCGCACCATCAAGGAAGGCTCGGAAATTTTCTTTCCCGATTGCAATCATAATTGGCAAACCAATCGCTGACCAAAGCGAATAACGTCCGCCAACCCAATCCCAAAACCCAAATACACGCTCAGATGACATGCCGAATTTTTCAACTTTGTCCAAAGCGGTTGATACAGCTGCAAAGTGATCACTGACAGCTGCTTCCCCCAAAGCCTCTGCAATCCACTGACGTGCTGTTTCAGCGTTGGTCATGGTTTCAATTGTTGTGAAGGTTTTAGATGCGACAATGATTAAAGTGGTTTCTGGTGTAAGTCCCGCCAAAATGTCGGCTATATGCGCACCATCCACATTGGAAACAAAATGCGCCTTTGGGCCATCATGGTAAGGTGACAGCGCGATTGTGGCCATGACAGGACCAAGATCTGAACCACCGATCCCGATATTGACAATGTCTGTGATCTTTTCACCCGTTGCACCTTTGATCTCGCCTGAACGCACGCCGTCTGAAAATGCACCCATCGCATCAAGCACGGCATGCACATCCGTGACAACGTTCTCACCTTCGAACAAAACTTCCGCATCGCGGCTCGCACGCAAAGCGGTGTGCAAAACAGCACGATCTTCAGTGATGTTTATCTTCTCGCCAGCGAACATCGCATCGCGTTTTTTAAAGACCTCAGAACTCTGAGCAAGCTCGAGCAATTGCGCTAAGCTTGCCTCGTCTATGGAACATTTAGAATAATCCATCAAAAAATCGTCGAGCTTTGCTGAGAAAGTTTCAGCGCGGTTGGGATCATCAGCAAACGCCTGACGCATATCGCGAGGACCACTTTCGGCTAGATTGGATTTCAGCAGTTCAAGTATTTTCTGAGATTGATTGTTCACGGCATGGGCTCCTTTGATCAGCCCATATATGAAGATGAATTTTGATAAAATCAACTGTTAGACAGCTAAGTAACCAAAAAAATTAAATCGATTTAAGTTTCTCTTAGTGCACGCCGTAAAACTTTCCCAACATTGCTTTTGGGCAGCTCATCACGAAACACGATATGTTTTGGGCGCTTATAGTTTGTCAGCTGCGTTTTGCAATATTCGCGGATTTGCTCTTCGGTTAGCCTCGGATCACTTCGAACCACAAAGAGTTTAATATCCTCGTGACCATCAGTATTTTGAATACCAATGGCCGCACATTCCTGTACTCCGTCGAGCTGTGCGATTACATCTTCAAGCTCGTTCGGATATACATTAAATCCGGAAACTAGGATCATATCCTTCACACGATCAACGAGCGTAATGTAGCCCTCATTGCTCATTAATCCGATATCACCTGTTTTGAAATACCCATCTTCGGTCATGACATTTTCGGTTTCTTCAGGATTGTTCCAATAGCCTTTCATCACCTGTGGGCCACGGACGCAAATCTCGCCGATCTCTCCGAACGGAAGCTCTTTATTATCTTCACCGCGGACTTCAACAATAGTTGAGGAAACAGGGATGCCGATGGTGCCGTTGAAATGGTCATCATCAAACAAATTCCCGCAAACAACAGGTGATGTTTCAGACAATCCATAGGCTTCATGAATGATGGAACCTGTGATTGTCTCCCATCGATTGGCGACAGCAGTTTGTGTTTTCATTCCGCCACTTGCTGAGATCAACAATTCTGAAAAATCGAGTTTACGGAAATCTGGATTGTTCATCAGCGCATTAAACAAAGTGTTTAACCCGGCGAAAATATGAACTGGATGCTTTTCAAGTTCTTTGACAAAACCTGGAATATCGCGTGGATTTGCGATCAATAAATTATGCGAACCCAGCCGCGTTGAAATCATCAAATTCACAGTAAGCGCGAAGATATGATAAAGCGGCAAAGCGCAAAGAAAGGTAATTTGATCAACCTCTTTCTTGGATTTGATCGCGCTTTCAACCCAAATGGCAGATTGTTCGATATTCGATAGCAGATTACCATGCGTGATCATCGCAGCTTTGGGTACGCCTGTTGTCCCGCCGGTATATTGTAAAAGTGCTAAATCATCATGTGTGTTTTCGTGTGGTTTAAACCCGGATTTTGCACCCGTGCTGAGTGCTGTGCGATAAGGAACATGTCCGGGCAGTGACCATTTTGGCACCATTTTTTTAACGCGGCGCACCACTAAGTTCACCACCTGGCTTTTAAGCCCCAAAGCATCACCGATAAACATATCGCCCATTGAAGTTACACAGACATGTTTGATATTTGTCTCACTAACCACTTGCTGCAGTGTATGGGCAAAATTCTCTAGCACGATAATTGCTTCAGCACCGGAATCATTGAGCTGGTTTTTAAGTTCGCGCGGTGTGTAAAGTGGGTTGATGCTTGTTAGCACATATCCTGCACGCAAAATCGCAGCAATTACGATGGGAGATTGCAAAATATTGGGCAGCATAACAGCTATTCGGGTTCCGGGTTCAAGCCCGAGGGATTGCAACCATCCCGCAAAATTTTCAGATCCCTTGTCCCAATCGCCATAAGTTATGGTTTTGCCCATTGAAGTGTGCGCAGGCAAACTGGCATTTGCTTTTAAGCTTTTTTCAAAAAATGAGCTAAGGGAAGGGTGCTCTAATGGAGGGAGTTCAGCCGGAATGTCAGATGGATATGTTGGCACCCACGCGCGTGGTGCCGGCAGTAAGATCTTTTCCATGTTTCCTCCCTAATATTTTCTACTCCAAAAAGCTTGGCCCGTGTCCTAATACCTTGTCATCGATTTCGCCGATCACATCCTCATCTTTACCATCATATGGAAGAGTGGAGAGAATATGGCGGATGATATTAATGCGGGCGCGCCGCTTATCGTTGGTTTTGACAACAGTCCACGGGGCATGTTCTGAATGCGTTGTGGCTAACATCAAATCACGTTTTTTGGTGTAGTCTTCCCACTTGTTCAAACTGGCAATATCCATCGGTGAAAGCTTCCAGACCTTCAGTGGATTATGACGACGATCATGAAAACGCTTTAGCTGCATTTCGCGCCCGATATTCAGCCAGAATTTGAAGAAATAAATGCCCTCATCCGCAATCATTTTTTCAAATGCAGGTGTTTGCTCCAAGAAATTAGCGTGCTGATCGGGTGTGCAAAATCCCATGACTGGTTCAACGCCGGCGCGATTATACCAAGAACGGTCGAACAGCACCATTTCACCTTCGGTTGGGAAATGGTCAATATAACGCTGATAATACCATTCACCACGTTCGCGGTCTGTTGGTTTTGGCAGCGCAACGGTACGCACCGTTCTATGGTTCATATATTGCTTTACAGCATTAATTGAGCCACCTTTACCAGCAGCATCGCGGCCTTCAAACACGGAGATAATTCTCGAACCGCTGGAACCAAGCCAAGACTGAACTTTCACAAGCTCAACCTGAAGAGCCTCAATGGTTTCCTCATAGTGCTTCCATTTCAGCTTCTTATCATAGGGATAATCATCTGAGGAAAAGGCTTCATCCCCAACCCAATCCGGTAGATCAGGATCATCAATGTCAAACTTGCGGGTTTCCCCACCGATTTCTAATTCAACTTCTCTAGTTTCGTCGCTCATAACATCACTTATTCTTTGGGTTCTTATACGCAAATGAGCGCATATTTAGATCATTTTTGCAAGCGTTAGCTTACACAGGTTAGCTTTCCAATCGAAAGTGCTTGGAGAGTTTCAGCCCTTGTGCCTGGTAGTTAGACTTAAGATCCGCACCATAAAGCGCACTTGGTTTTTCAAGCATATGCTCATAAACCAAGCGACCAACAATCTGCCCATGTTCTAAAATAAACGGTACTTCGTGGCTGCGCACTTCTAGCACTGCGCGACTGCCAGCGCCGCCTGCAGATGAATGACCAAAGCCAGGATCAAAGAAGCCTGCGTAATGCACACGAAACTCTCCAACGAGTGGATCAAAAGGGGTCATTTCAGCTGCATATAATGGTGGGACGTGCACAGCTTCTTGCGAAACGAGAATGTAAAATTCATCTGGATCTAGAATGAGCTCGGGGCGGCCACGATTGTAAAGTGGTTCCCAAAAGTCATAGACATTTTGCGAAGCTTTCTTATCGACATCCACAACGCTTGTGTGATGTTTGCCTCGATAGCCGACAAGTGACCCTTCACCGGTTCCAACCAGATCAATTGACATGCCAATGCCGCCATCGGAAATGGACGGGTTTTCAGCATCATTGAGTGTTTCTCTTTCATGAAGGTCCGCAACTTCATCCGAGCTTAAAAGCGAATTGCCTTTGCGAAATCTGATTTGTGAAAGTCGTGATCCCGTACGTGCAACAATTGGGAACGTGCGCGGGCTAACCTCCATCCATAATGGTCCATTATAACCGGCAACAATCTTGTCAAATTCCGGACCATAATCTGTCATTACGCGAGTAAAGATATCAAGACGACCTGTTGAGCTTTTTGGATTTGCAGATGCAGAAATTTCCTGGGGTAATTCCAGGCTTTCCAGAAGCGGGACAATGTAGACGCATCCAGTTTCTAAAACTGCACCCTCAGTCAAATCGATCTCATGCAATTTTAAACGCTGGAGTTTTTCATCAACTGTGCTGTTTGGGCCAGGCAGAAAACTTGCCCGAACACGATAGGCTTTTGCACCCAACCGCAAATCAAGACTCGCGGGTTGGATTTGATCCCCATCCAGCTCTTTTGTGCTTACAAGTTTACCGCTGTCGAAAAGCTGCGAAATAAGCCTATCCGATAAAATTCCGGTTTCACGAACATCGTTCGTCATATCATCACCTAGTCTAAAGTCATTTTTCGTCGACTATTTCTTGCAGTTCAAGTCAATTGACGCAAGTTTATCGACGTGATAATTGATCCTTATCCCGTGGTGATTTGGCCGACCGGCTTGCAGCCACATTAAATAACTCGCTAAAAGGTCGTGCGTTCAAGACTAAACGTGTGAACCGGCTGGCGTGTGCAAGCCGGTTTTTTATTGTCAGTTTGACTGACAAAAGTTCATTGTTGGAAAGAAAATGACTGAGAAGAAAAAACTGCGACCCGCAACGCAACTGGTTCATTCAGGGACAACGCGTTCCCAATTTGGTGAAACCTCAGAAGCATTATACCTCACTCAAGGCTATATCTACGACAGCTCAGAATCTGCGCAAGCGCGCTTTTTGGGTGAAGAAGAGGGCTTTATCTATTCAAGATATGCAAACCCGACCGTAGATATGTTTGAAAAGCGAATGTGCGAGCTGGAAGGCGCTGAAGATGCGCGTGCAACAGCTTCTGGTATGGCCGCGGTCACTGCAGCACTTATGTGTCAGGTGCAAGCTGGCGATCACGTCGTGGCTGCCCGCGCACTATTTGGTTCATGTCGCTGGGTCGTTGAAAAACTTATGCCTAAATACGGCATTGAGACAACGTTAGTTGATGGTACAAATTTGGAAAATTGGGAAAAAGCAATTCGTCCAAATACCAAACTTATGTTCCTTGAAAGCCCGACGAACCCAACCTTGGAAGTGATTGATATTGCAGGTGTTGCCAATCTCGCCAACCAAGTGGGTGCAAAGCTTGTGGTCGATAATGTTTTTGCGACCCCGCTTTATCAAAAGCCATTGGAATTGGGCGCGCATATCGTTGTTTACTCAACGACCAAACACATTGACGGTCAGGGCCGATGTTTAGGTGGCATGATTTTGTCCGATAAAGATTGGATTGATGAGCATTTACACGACTATTACCGTCATACTGGTCCATCAATGTCTCCATTTAACGCTTGGACTATGCTGAAAGGCATGGAAACCCTGTCACTACGTGTAGACCAGCAGACAGAAAATGCTGCTGCGGTTGCGGACTATTTGGCTGGTCACAACGCAGTAGGTAGAGTGATTTATCCAGGTCGTGCTGACCACCCGCAGGCAGATCTCGTTGCGAAACAGATGAAAGCAGGTTCAACGCTCGTCGCTTTTGAGCTCAAACGCGGCCAACAGGCAGCATTTAAGTTCCAAAATGCACTTGATGTGATTAGCATCTCCAATAATTTGGGAGATTCAAAAAGCTTAATTACCCATCCTGCAACAACAACGCATAAAAATCTGGCGGAAGAAGATCGCGCCGAATTGGGTATCACAGAAGGTACAGTTCGCGTGTCTTTGGGTATCGAAGACGTTGATGATCTTTTGGAAGATCTTGATCAGGCATTGCAAAATATCTAATCAGATATCGATAATTATTGTGTTGGCCTATTCAGTGGGCTTAAAAGCGCTCCAGGCCAACACAATTCTTGAAAATGCGGTATAAATGCAAATCGCTGCGAAAATATATGCCACAACTGCAAAATAGCTTGGAAACAGGCAAAAAATCGCAAAAGCAGCAAATGTTTCGGTTGCTTCCGCTAATCCTGTGGTGAAATAAATTGATTTTTCGCCACGAACGGCTGTTTGCAATCGATATTTTTCAGCCAGAATTGAATAAGCCAAAAAGCTGGCGCCATTGACGTAAAAAGCAAAGAGCAACACGGCACCTGCAATGGCGTTATTTGCCTGATCATAAATGATAAATGCCAGCGGAATTGCGCCATAAAACGCAAAATCTAAGACGATATCCAAAAACCCGCCAAAATCAGATGTTTGCGTATGTCGTGCAACCGCGCCATCCAAACCATCGCCTAATCGACTTAGTAGCAATAGAACAAGGCCCGGGATCATATAACCAAACGCGATTAATGCAGCAGAGATCATCCCGACAACAAAAGCTGTGAGGGTAACGGCATTCGCCGAAGCGCCTTTAGTCGCCAAATAAGCGCCCATTTTGTCTAGAGTCGGGTCCAAAACCCGTCTTGCTGTACCGTCTAACATAATTATTGCCTTAACTTTTGCGATTTCTATTATAGGCGGAAAGCTCAAAGAGCAAATGACCAATTCTCAAAACTACGTTATAATTGGTCATTTAGATGTCACAGTTTGGTTTCTGCTTGACCTTGGTTTTCAGCTATACAATAAGGCTTGTGCTGATTTTGGTGAAGAAATTGATGCATAAAATATCAAGTGGATGCGATGATGTATAAAGCCACAACCCATGAGATCGAAGTTGCGGTTGAGCCATTTTATCTGGAAGAACAATCTGACCCTGAAGATTCGCGTTATGTTTGGGGCTATCAGATTACGGTAATCAATCATTCAGATAAGCGTGTTCAGCTTATTAATCGCTATTGGAATATCACCGATGGCAATGGTTTGGTCGATGAAATCTCTGGTAAGGGTGTTGTTGGCGAAGAGCCATTTATTGAACCAAATGGAAGCTATGAATATTCCTCTGGTTGCCCGCTCGACACTCCTTCTGGTATTATGTTTGGAACATATCAATTTCAAACAGATGATGGGGCGTTGTTTGACGTTGCCATACCGGCATTTTCGCTGGATTTGCCCGACCAAAAAAGAGTGCTTAATTGAACAGCATAATCGACTTTAGACCAGTCGTATTGGTAACTGGGGTTCTGGTTATCACACTTGGTGCATCCATGTTGCTGCCAGCATTTGTTGATGCAGCTGTAGGTAATCCTGATTGGCAAGTCTTCGTCATCTCGTCGGGGATAACGCTGCTCATCGGGTTGTTGATGTTTTTGTCCACCCGCGGCATTCCCAAAGGTTTATCAACACGACAAGCATTATTGATGACGGTCTGCGCCTGGACAGCGCTTGTCGCTTTTGGCGCGTTGCCGTTTTTATGGTCTGGTGTTGTTGATAATTACACCGATGCATTTTTCGAATCCATGTCCGGTTTAACAACAACCGGGGCTACGGTCATCACAGGTTTGGACCGTGTACCACCAGGCATTTTGTTTTGGCGTGGTCTTTTGCAATGGTTAGGTGGTTTGGGAATTATTGTGATGGCGATTGCCGTGCTGCCGATGCTACAAATTGGTGGTATGCAGCTGTTTAAGGCCGAAGCCTTTGATACGGCGGAAAAGATTCTACCAAGAACACGCCAGATTTCCTCATCAATCACCCTTGTATTTATTGCGGTAACGGGCCTATGCGCAATTTTATATGTCGTAGCCGGCATGGCAGTAGATGATGCGGTTATTCACGCAATGACGACTGTTGCGACCGGTGGGTTTTCCACCAAAGATGGCTCCATCGGACATTTTAACAGTGCTGCGATCGATACCGTTGCGATCATATTTATGATCTTGGGATCCATCCCGTTTATCTTATATGTGCAGATGTTGCAGGGTCGATACAAACCGCTTTTGCAGGACCTTCAGGTTCGCGTATTTTTAGTGTTCTTGGCTTTTTGTATTGTCATGGCGATGATTATGGCTGTCATCAGCGGGGCTCACCAAGGGATAGATGCATTGCGCTATGCAGCATTTAACGTTGTTTCAATCATCACAGGTACCGGTTATGCCTCAACGGATTATGGCACTTGGGGTCCTCAAGCCGTCACCTTTTTCTTCCTGATCATGTTTGTCGGTGGCTGCGCGGGGTCAACATCTTGCGGGATTAAGATTTTTCGGTTTCAGGTTCTATTCCAAGCGGTGAAAATGCACCTTAATCATGTCATGTATCCCAGCGGTGTTTTCAAACCAATGTTTAATAAGCGCCCAATCCAAAAGCATGTTATTTCGTCTGTAATGGCGTTTTTCTTTTTGTTTATCACGTCATTTATGGTTTTGGCCTTTGCTCTTAAACTCACCGGTTTGGATACGACAACAGCGCTATCAGGCGCTGGGTCTGCGCTGGCAAATGTTGGCCCAGGGTTGGGAGACATTATCGGACCCTCAGGCAATTATTCAGAACTAAGTGCAACAGCTAAATGGCTTTTATCTGCGGGTATGTTGTTGGGGCGTTTAGAATTGTTCACGCTGCTTGTTATATTTTTGCCAAGCTTTTGGCGAACATGATATCACACACAATACAACGCGATCGACAATGTCGATTCGAGTGTTTGAGTGTAAATAGGATATCGTCATGGATAAGCAAACCATTGCCAAACGTATTGATCAGGGCCGAGGCGTTGAAAAAGCAGATCTCGTTTTAAAGAACGGACGGTTTTACGATCTTGTAACCGGTGAATTGGTAAGCGGTGATATCGCGATTTGCGGCGACATCATTGTCGGCACCTGCGAGGAATATCACGGTGAGGTTGAAGTTGATATTTCCGGCAAAACGGTTGTTCCGGGCTTTATAGACACGCATCTTCATATCGAATCTTCGATGGTAACGCCTTATGAGTTTGACCGTTGCGTTTTGCCCTATGGTGTAACAACTGTGATATGCGATCCGCATGAAATTGCAAACGTGGTTGGAATTAGTGGCATTGAGTATTTTCTTAAATGCGCTGAAAATACCATTATGGATATCCGTGTGCAGTTGTCATCATGTGTGCCAGCAACGGAAATGGAAACCTCCGGTGCACGGTTAATTGCAAAGGATCTCATTCCTTATGCAGATCATCCTCAGGTGATTGGCCTTGCGGAATTTATGAACTATCCGGGCGTTCTCAACAAGGATGAAACTTGCCTTGATAAATTGGAAGCATTCTCAGATCGACATATAGATGGCCATGCACCCTTGGTACGAGGTCATGATATTAACGGCTATCTATCAGCGGGCATTTCAACTGATCATGAAACGACCACGGCAGATGAAGCTTTAGAAAAACTTCGCAAAGGCATGCATATATTGGTGCGCGAGGGGTCGGTATCTAAAGATCTTCATGCGCTGGCACCGATTATCACTGAACGTAATTCGCCTTATTTGGCAATCTGCACCGATGATCGAAATCCGCTTGATATCGCAGAACAAGGCCATCTTGATTATGTCATTCGAACAGCAATTGAACTCGGCTCCGATCCGCTGGCGATTTATCGCGCAGCATCGATTTCAGCAGCAAAGGCCTTTGGTTTGAAAGATCGGGGCTTGGTGGCTCCAGGCAAACGCGCTGACCTTGTTGTCTTAAATGATCTTCAAACTTGTGATATCGATCATGTTTATAGCGCAGGTCGATTAGTAGAAGATAAGCTGTTTGGAGAACGAGAAATTATCGAACCCATCGGGCGCAACTCGGTTCAATCGCAAAAGCTGACGGCAAAGTCATTTGAAACCAAAACCAATAGCAATGAAGCACATGTCATCGGCATTGTGCCCGGCAAGATTATCACCCAGCATTTAACGTGCGAAATAATTGAAGGTAAAGCCGGAGATCGATCTGATCTAGAACGAGATCTTATTAAAATCGGCATCGTAGAACGCCACGGTAAAAATGGGAATGTTTCAGCAGGATTTGTAAATGGCTTTGGACTTCAGCGCGGCGCGATTGCATCGACTGTTTGCCATGATCATCACAATATTGCTGTCGTGGGGGCCAATGACGAGGATATGGCCGTTGCTGCAAATCGCCTTGTTGAGCTCGAAGGTGGCTTTGTTGTTGTTGAAGATGGTAAAATTCTGGCTGAAGTCGCATTACCGATTGCAGGTTTGATGAGCGTTGAACCATTTGAAACGGTTCGCGATCAATTGATCATTTTGCGCGACGCTGCAAAATCTTTAGGCGTTGTTTTGGAAGAGCCGTTTTTGCAATTGGCATTTCTAGCTCTTCCTGTCATTCCGCATCTGAAAATTACCGACCACGGTTTGGTAGATGTCGATCGGTTCCAGATCTTAACTTAGGGCTATTCAGCCGGGGTTGCTGATGGGTTTGAAGGTGGGCTTTTACGTTCACGCATCTGCCCATATACGGCCACCAAGCTGCGGCGAATATCGTTACCAACGCCGACAAGCGCAGGCACCAAGAACAATACTAGAAATGTCGATAGCGCCAAACCAAACACAATTGTGATTGCCATCGGCAGCAAGAATTGTGCTTGCCGGCTGGTTTCAAACAATAGCGGCAGCAAGCCACCAATTGTGGTCAGCGATGTCAGCATCACAGCGCGCAATCGATCAAGACTTGCACCAATTGCAGCCTGTGCAAAATCATTGCCCCTTTTGATACGCTCGTTCAGTCTCGCAACCAAAATAATAGAATCATTGACCAGAATACCGGACAATCCAAGCAAGCCGATAAAGGACAGAATGGTGAGTTTAAAGCCCATCAACCAGTGCCCAAAGACAGCGCCAACAATACCAAATGGTATGATCAACATCACGGCTATTGGGCTCCAATAACTGCCGAAGAACCAGGCAAGAATAATATAGATCACTGCGACAGCGATGATCGCCCCAAGTTGAAGATCCGCAAATGCATTACGCTGCTCCTCAGATCGACCACCAAAACTAAATGTCACATCGTGTTTGGATGTAATTGCGGCAAGTTCTCCACCCGCAAGCAAGGTTTCCGTGACCTTGTCAGTGGTTGAGACTTCATCATCGATATCCCCGGACACAGATATGGTGGTTTTGCCATCACGCCTTCTGATAGATGCAAATCCTTGTCGTTCGCTCAGGGTTACAATCTCCGTTAACGGAACAAACTCACCTGCGTTACTCTTGATGGTTAAGTTACGCAATGCGGCCATACCATCTTCGCGCTGAACGGCGTTGACACGCACAGTGACTTCATCATCACCGCGGGCAAATCTAAATGGAATGCTACCCTCAAACGAGTTTCGGATTTGTCGTCCCACACCATCAATTGTAAACCCAAGCGCAGAACCAAACGGCGTGAGTTCCATCACCAATTCCGGTTTTCCGTAAGGAAGATTATCTTCAACGCCGGAAACCCCTGCAATTGTTGAAACAAGTTCTGCAACGTCATTGGCTGCGGCTTTTAGCTGTTCAGAGCTGTCACCTTGCAATCGAACTTCAACATCGCGCCCAGGAGGGCCACCACGCGATTGGGCGACAGAGAAACGTGTAACACCTGCAATGTTCGGCACGCCGCTACGCCATGCACTGACGATATCATTCGTGCGTACGGACCTGAATTCAGATGCTGTGAGCTGAACCTGGATACGCGCTTGCACCGCGCCGTTGCGGTTAGACGCGCCGTAGGTGGTGAAGATTGCACTGACGAATTCTTCATTTTCATCAGTTAATCTGTCATCAATTTCGTGCAAAGTTTTTTCGTACGCAATGATTGCCTGTTTAGCTTTATCTTCAGGAAGGCCAGCATTAAAGACCACAATCCCCGTAATATTTTCAGCTTCAGGAGATGGGAAGAAAACAAATTCCACCTTGCCGCTGCGGATTAGTCCAACAGCTAGAACCATTATCAAACCAACCGAAACAGCAATGGTCACATAACGCCAATTGTAGGAAAGAGTTACCAAGAAACGGACAGGATTATCACGGAACCAAGCAAAGCCTTTGTCGAAATTACGGCGGAACCAACTGCCCTGATCCTGCATTTCAGCAACTTCTTCCGGCGTTAGATTTCGCGTAGTGCGCCAAATTCGCAATTCAGTAACAGCTGCAACCAATGTCGCCACAATAATTGAACCCACAATATATTGCATTGGAGGTAATGAAATGAGAGCGCCAACAAATGCGCGAATTCCCACTATTTCAACGGATGAATCAGTTGAAAGATGGAAAATGTTGGAGCTGATAATAAAGATCAAACTTAGGATCATGATGGCCACTACGGGGCGCAAGAGTCTTAAGTAAATATACTCAATGAGCGTAGCAAGACAAATTGCGACGACAGCAGAAATAACCGCGCGTACGTAAACTGATTGATCAAATATCCACGCAAGCTGAGATGTATTATCTACCCCGCCATATGTCACACTCAGGCGGTTTAAAATTGAAGCCGCAGTTAAGGTAAAGACCAAGGCGATGAAAAATTGGCGCCAATAAGACCACCGCGCTTTGTTATTGCTTCGCAGCGAATGAGCTAAGTGACCTGGGAGAATGAAAAAACACTCAACAAGGCTTGCGATCAAAACGGCAATGACCACATAGGGCAGCACACCCATGATCTGTCCAATCGTGTCATTGATCAAAAGTATGGGGCTAAAAGCTGCAAGTGTGGTGAGCATCGCAGCCATCACCGGCGTCATCATCATGCCCACACCGTTTTCCGCAGCCGTGATATTATCATCGCCCATCTCTAGGCGTGTATTGGTGTGTTCGCCTACGACAATCGCGTCATCTACGATGATGCCAAGCATCATAATCAGCGCAAAGAGAGTGATCATATTGATCGTTTGTCCGATCAACAGCATGATGCCCACTGTTGCCAATAGCGCGATTGGAATGCCGGCAGCCACCCAAAACGCAATCCTGGCATTGAGGAATATAAACAGCATCAGGACAACGATCACCAAACCACCAAGTGCATTTTTCACCAAAAGGAGAATCCGCTCTGAGAGTGCATCAGCTGAAACGCGGTAGGTTGACAATTCGATATTGCTTGGCAATTGGGGTGTAATTTCCTCAATATAGTCAAACAAAATCGCAGCAGTTTGAAGCGTATCGGCTGTCGGCGCGCGGCGCACGTCAAGCTCAATTGCGCTCAGGTTTCCGCTCAAGCCCTGCGTTTCACTATCATCAAATGCTTCATCAATGTGGGCAATATCATTGAGTTTAATTTTTTCGCCCGTGGGGAAGGATTTGACTTCAACGTTACCGATAGATTTTGTATCGCGTGCATTGGCGAGCGCGCGCAATTGGCGTTCAATATCACCCTCAACGTTACCAGAAGGTAGATCGCGGCTATTGCTAGTAATGATGTTTGACACTTCCGAAACCGTCATGGAAAGGCGTCGTAACTCACGTTCTGGGATAGAAACTGCAATTTCCGGTGAGCGCAATCCGGTAAAATTAATCTTATCAATACCGCGATCAATCAAATCATCGCGAATACGTTTTGCCCAATCACGTTTTGTTTTCTCGGACGCAGTGCCGCCGACAGAAAGGCGTGCAACGGCATCGAAAAATTGTGAGCGACTTACGGTTGGTGTTTCAGCATCTTCAGGCAGATTGCTTATTGATTTAGCTGCAGCTTCAACATCCGCAAGTGCTTGTTGCATATCGGTACCCTCGGAGAATTCCAAGGTGATGGCACCATTACCTTCAGATGCGGTTGACGTCATTTTATCGACGCCATTGATAAACCGAAGTTCAGGTTCTGCCACAGCCAAAACATTTACCTCTACATCCTGCGCGCTGGCTCCAGACCAGGGAATAATCACACCGATGGTTGGCCGATCAACTGTTGGGAAAAACTGAGTATTGATTTTCGCAATGGCATATGCGCCAAATATGATCATCAAGACCATCAGCAAATTGGCTGCATTGGGGTGTCGGATAAAGGTACTAACTAGACCAGCCCAACCGCTGCGAACTTGCTCCATTCGGGACGTATCGCTCATGACTTAACCTCCGGAATTGTTATTGGCGTTCGGGCGTTGTCTCTCGCCACCTTGCCCAACAGCGGGGCGGCGTCCTTCACCGTTAGCGTTTTGTCCCCCACGCTGTTGCTGACCTGCACCTTCTTGGGTACCATTTTGGCGTTGCTCACCATTGCCTTGGCGCTGGCCACCGTTACCCTGACGACGTTCAGCAGCGCCGGGCGCACGAACTCGCGCACCTTCAGTTGCTTCTGTTAGCCGTGTGGTGAGGATTTTATCACCTGTTTTTAACGCACCTTCTCCAGTGCCTTTAACAATCGCGCTACTGCCGTCAAATGCTAAAATTTCAATGTCTTTACGAACAAGCTGTCCTTCTTCAATAATGAAGACATGAGATTGATCATACACTGAAGTTTCAGGTACTTTAATCGCATCATTATAAGCACGATCAGGGACGAGAATTTCAACAAATGCGCCCGGACGAATTTGTGCTGCATGATCTTCAGGCCTAATCCGCGCCACGACTTCAACGCCACCGCGTTCAGCTGCAACTGTTGCGCCAATACGATCAATCTCACCTTTATAAGAATAGCTCACTGTGCCAATAGTCCATATGATTTCAACTTCACGACCAATCAATGGGTCGCTATCTGTAGCCATACGTCCATATTGCGCGTTGGTAAGTGTAAACCGGCTTTCCAATTGGCTATCGTCGTAGATAGAAACCAGCACATCATTACTGCCAACAGAGCGGCCAGGTTCAGCATTGGCATTAGACACAATGCCGCCAAATGGCGCGTAAAGCTTGGTGTTTTCTAGCTGGCGTTCAGCTTCATTTAACTTCCACTCTAATCGCTCAATATTGGCCAGCTGCTGTTCTTTTTGGGCTTCATTTATGATGATATTGTTGCGTCTTTGGCTAACGGACTGGCTGCGCTGCGAAACCAAAAGCACGCGGTCATCAACCTGTTTGTTGGTCAAAGTTCCCGAAGCTGCGAGTGATTGTGCACGTTCTAAATCAGCACGCGCAAGTTCAAGCTGATCTTGAGCTGAAATCAATTGATCATTTTCAGACGCCAAGCGCGCATCAATCTCGCGCACACTTGCTTGCACCTGCAATAAGTTGGCTTTTGCTTCGCGAATCGCGCCTTCATAATTAAATGGATCGATCGAAACGAGCAGCTCGCCTTCTTCGATCCGCATTCCGGCAGTAAGCTTGTCATTCACATCAATTATTTCACCGCTTACAAGTGGCCGAAGTTCGACATTCCTAGCTGTTTCAACTTGACCATAGACCAAAATGCTTGGGCGATGTGCTGTTTGAACTGCTTCCAATGACTCAACGGTAAAGGTTGCTTCACGGAATGGGCGTTTGGTAGGTTCCTCGCGAGAATTTACCATCTGATCCATTAATTTGTAAGCACCAGCCAAAACGGCAATCATCAGCAAAAACTGGAAGCTAGCACGTAAAAAAGCTATTATTCTGCGGCCCCAAGAGCCTTTGACCCTCGGGTTTGATACAGCCGGAGCCTCGTCAGAATTTGGCGTTTCAGCAATAGTCGTGACGTTTGGTTGATCAAGTTCAACCACATTTTCGGGATTGGATTTTTCTAGCATGTCTCACACTCGCTTATGCGAATTGATTATGCCCATTGATTACCGAGAATTGCAAATTAACGATTTGTAATTTTTGGGTAATGTTGGAGCTTTGGCTCCGGGTTCAAAGTCATAAATCAAATTCAGATTGCGTAAATACGTGTTGCGTAGAACAAAATTCACAAACGATCTCGATCTTGCCGTCGGTGAAGGTGTCAACCAACTCTTCTTTTTCCATACGTGCTAAAACGCCAAATAGATGTTCGCGTGAGCAACTGCATTCATCGCGTACTTCACCAGCATCAAAAATTCGCACACCACGTTCATGAAATAAACGATATAGCAATCGTTCACTGCCAACTTGTGGATCGGTTAATTCGCTGGCGCTGACTGTTTCAACCAATACCTTTGCTTCAGTCCAGGCATCATCTTCAGTCGCAGTTTCTTCTTCAACGCCTTCGGGCAGATCGCCACCTGGTAGATCGTTTTGCGTCATACGATCACTCGCATGTGGCAGGAACTGGATTAAAAGTCCACCAGCACGCCATTGATGTTCAGATTTGCCATCTTCATCCTTAGCAATTAATTCCGCGACGCTTAGCTTAATGCTTGTTGGTATTTGTTCAGATTGTTTGAAGTAGGACTCTGCCATTTGAGACAGCGTATCGCCCTTCATCTCCACAATCCCTTGATAGCGCTGCATATGCGCACCTTGATCAATTGTAAACGCGAGAACACCTTTGCCAAGCAATTGATGCGGCAACGCATTGCCTTCTTTAATTGCATGATCAAGTTTTGCCTGATTAAACTGAGCATAGCCACGAACAGACGCAGGTGCCTGGAAATCAGCAACGAGCAAATCAACAGGACCATCACCTTTTGTTTGCAGGATCAAACGTCCTTCGAACTTCAAAGATGTGCCCAATAAAACCGTTAAAACAATTGCTTCTGCCAAAAGCTGTGCAACAGGTTCTGGATATGTATGACGGGTTAAGATTTGGTCCAACATGGGGCCGAGCTGAACCGCTCTTCCACGAACGTCCAATCCTTCGACCTGAAAAGGTACAACGTGATCGTCGCCCGAAAGCTTAATGTCATGCGCGGTTTCAAATGCGTCCATAATAAATACTCAATATTGGGGGTGTTTCAATTGATGCAGTTTTGCATTTGGTCCCACCGGACACAAATTTCAATAGTTAGAAATTTATCGCTGATTTTAAAGTGCACCCAAACACCATTCAATGATGGCCTTTTGTGCATGCATTCTATTCTCAGCTTCGTCAAATACGACAGATTGCGGACCGTCGATCACTTCATCTGTAACATCTTCACCACGCTTTGCAGGAAGACAATGCATAAATAATGCATCAGATTTAGCCTGTGCCATGAGTTTTGAGTTTACCTGGAACGGTTGGAATACATTATGCCCACGCGCTTTATGCTCTTGGTTCATTGAAACCCACTTATCGGTGATAATGCAGTCTGTGTCTTTAACCGTGGTTTCCGCATCATGACCCAAATTGATAGTTGCACCATTTTTGCGTGCCCATTCAACATATTTTTGATCAGGTTCAGAACCTTCAGGAGTTCCGATGTTCATTGAATAGCCAAATTGCGCCGCACCCTCCATCAAGGAGTGGGTTACATTATTGCCATCGCCCACCCAAGAAAGCGTTTTTCCTTCGATTGAACCGCGGTGCTCTTCATATGTCTGAACATCTGCCATGATCTGACAAGGATGGGTGTCATCGGTCAGCGCATTAATCACCGGCACTGTTGCATATTCCGCCATTTCAAGAAGGCGTTCATGCTCCATGGTTCTGATCATGATAATGTCAACATAACGAGATAATACACGCGCGGTGTCAGCCACGGTTTCAGATGATCCAAGCTGCATATCAGAACCAGAAAGCAACAGCGTTTCACCACCAAGTTGACGCATCCCCACGTCGAACGAAACCCTCGTGCGTGTCGACGGTTTTTCAAAAATCATCGCGAGAACTTTACCTTGTAACGGCTTGTGTTCAATCCCTTGCTTTAGATTGATCTTAGTTGCTTTTGCATGGTCAATCATGCGACGAAGTTCGCCCTTATTAACTTCAGCAAGATCTAAAAAATGGTGATGTGAATCTTTTAAAGACATAGGATTTTCCTAAAATAAGCAGTTATTTCTGGATTGTTTTGAGGGCATTTTTGATGCGGGACAATCCATCGCGCGCCTCTTCTTTTGTGAGTGTAAGCGGTGGCAAAAGCCGCACCACATTATCTCCTGCAGGCACTGCAAGGAATTTTTCATCCCGCATTGCAGTTAGCAGTTCAGCAATCGGCGTTTTACATTTTATGCCAATCATAAGACCCTGACCGCGGATCTCTTCGATAATATCTGGATAGGTATCGGTGAGTTCTGCAAGCCCTTGTCTTAAAAACAATGCAACATCCAGCACATTTTCTAAAAAGCCATCTTCCAGCACGACATCCAAAACAGCGTTACCAACAGCCATCGCTAAAGGATTACCGCCAAATGTTGTGCCATGTGTTCCTGGCACCATGCTTTGCGCAGCGTCTTCCGTTGCAAGACACGCACCCAGCGGAAAGCCTCCGCCAATACCTTTTGCAACCGCCATGATATCAGGTGTTACCCCTGACCACTCGTGTGCAAATAATTTACCAGTTCGGCCCACTCCGCACTGAATTTCGTCAAAGATAAGCAAAGCGCCCGTTTCGTCACAGATATTGCGCAAATCTCTTAAAAATTCAGTTGGTACATAACGCAGCCCACCTTCACCTTGAATAGGCTCAATCAGCAAGGCCGCTGTTTTGTCTGTGATCACTTCTTTAAGTGCATCTAAATCATTAAGAGGAACTTGGATAAAACCTGGTGCCTTTGGTCCAAAGCCCTCGATATATTTTTCCTGTCCACCGGCAGCGATGGTTGCTGTAGAGCGTCCGTGAAATGCGCCTGTAAAAGTAATAATTTCAAAGCGGTCTTCTTCACCGTTTGCAAAATGGTAATGGCGCGCAGTTTTAATTGCGCATTCCATTGCTTCGACACCAGAATTTGTAAAAAATACTTTGTCGGCAAATGTATTGGCGGTCAATCGGTCTGCAAGTGTGGTTTGACCCTTTACCTGAAATAAATTGGATATATGCCAAAGCTGTTCAGACTGCTGTTTTAAAGTTTCAACCAAATGCGGGTGGCAGTGTCCCAGTGAATTCACAGCAATTCCTGCGGTAAAATCGAGATATTTTTCACCTTGATCTGTTTCAAGCCAAACACCTTCACCGGATGTAAAAGTTGCGCCAGAGTTTGGAAGAATTGAATATAAAGACGTGGCTTGTGCCATGTCGCTCTCCTGTTAAAATCAATGTGAGTGCCAACAGTATCCGTGGCGCGATTGGTCATAGTAAAAATTGAAAAACCGCCCAGTTCGGACGGCTCTCTTTATTATCGCCAGTTTAAAGCAAAAAGTCAATTCTGCTTCGCAATGGTACAAATACGTTATTCACCCATGCAATTTTTGGCAAAAAATAACTAAAACACGCTTTAGTTGGGGAAAACTAGATTTTTGCGAATCAGAGCAATTTCTCCCCCTTGTCACGGAGTCTTGTCATCACTAACTTAGATCTAGTTGGAAAAAATGCGACGGACCCAGCGACTTTTTAAGTGGTTTTAAAATGTGCTCGTTTGAGTGCAGGGGTGGCGGATTCTGTCAAGATAAATAGGAACGGAGATAAATATGAGTTGGACTGATGAACGCGTCGAACAGCTCAAGAAATTGTGGGCAGAAGGTTTGAGCGCGAGTCAAATCGCAGCGCAGCTTGGCGGCGTAAGCCGTAATGCCGTAATTGGTAAAGTTCATCGCCTCCATTTGCCTGGCCGCGCTAAGTCAGGTGGTTCACGCAGCCCACGTGCAAAACGTCCAACAGTAGCTACACAGCGTACAGGTTTCACAACACCGCGTTCAGCTAGCACATCTTCTCGTCCAACACCAACGCGTTCGGGTGGTGGAGGAGCCGCAGCTGCAGCGATTAAAACAGATGTTGATGCTGTTGCGATGGCAGAAATTGACACACGTCCAGTTGAAGATGTGGTTGTACCGATTTCGAAAAAGCTCAAGCTTATTGAACTAAGCGAAACAACATGTAAGTGGCCCGTTGGTGACCCGATGATGGATGGCTTCCACTTCTGTGGCAATGATGCCGATGAATCTGCACCTTACTGCACGTATCACTCCAAATTGGCATATCAGCCAAGCGCGGAGCGGAAACGCGCACGCTAGCTCGAAAAGGCCTAATAAGGCCCGAAAAGGTGGGCTCTTGACTTATTTACCCAGCTCTCGAATAAAGAGCTGGGTTTTTTATTGAGGGGAATAATATGCGCCAGCACTTACCAAAGCTGTATCTCATTGCGGGTCTGTTCGGAATGGGAGTTGCACTAAGCGCATGTCAAACGCTTTCAAAAGAAGAATGTGTTGCAGCGGATTGGACCGTTATCGGTGAAAGTGATGGTGCTGCAGGCTACGCCCCGCAGGATAGGTTTGCACGTCATGTGAAAGCCTGCACAAAAGCCGGTATTACTCCCAATCAAACAGCCTGGAACCAGGGTTACCAATCAGGTTTGGTTCGATATTGTACGCCGGCCAACGGATTGCGGGTTGGAGAGGCTGGTAAATCATACGCAAATGTGTGCCCACTTGATAAATCAACAAGGTTTTTGTCGGGATATAATCTTGGCAAACGCGCTCATGGGCTTAGATCAGACATAAATAGCCGCAAGAGTGCAATTTCCAGACGCCAGTCTGAAGCCGCTGAGAAAATTAAACTCATTGCAACGTCAACCCCGCAACAGCAAACAACTATTCAGCTAGAAATTGCTAATCTCAATTTGCAAAACTCGACAGACCAGACTGAGATCGCTCGTTTAAGCGGTGAGCTTGCGCTTGCGGAACGCGACATTCAGAATTTTCGCGCAGGTTTGGTGAACTAGCCCACAAATTAAATCGATAGTGTGTGTCACGAACTTGGGTCTTACAAATCACGCCGTGCAGGTTCATGTGGTGTTTTCTCCCAAAGCTGAGAATGTAGCGGCAACTGCGAGAGTGCGCGCCATCCAGCAAAGGACATGAGGAGCCAATAAACCGGTGGTAGGAATAACCACCTGGTTTTTAGCTTCTTCTTTTGCGCTGGAATGAGGGCGCTCATTCCAACAAAAATAAAAATTATATATCCACCAACGAGGTTGAAAATATCAAGATAAACCAGAATTATCTCGATCAATGTCGAACCAAACATCGCACCAAATAGCGCTTTATAAAGTGTGTATCCTATAAAAATGAAAGCAAAGGGGTGTGCTAAAGCTGCAACCAACATTCCGCCAATCATAATTTGCATCACTATAAACCCAACAATGCCTCTCTTAGCCAGGAGTTGAAACGGATGTCGCATTAATACTAACCAGGTTTGCATCCAGCCTTTTAGCCACCTTGTTCTTTGTCGGATCCATACCCGAATTTCAGTAGGTGCAGTTTCAAGCGTTGGACGTTTTAATACACCGGTATAATATCCTTGGCAGTAAAGACGTATTCCTAAATCTGCGTCTTCTGTTACATTGCAAGGATCCCATCCACCAACATCCAACAATGCCGTTTTACGGAAATGATTTGATGTACCGCCCAAAGGAATGGGCAATCCAAAATATGCCAATAGCGGAATTAAGCGGCGAAACAGGCCTGAATATTCCAAGCTAAAAAGCCCCGGTAGCCACCCTGCATCAGCATTGGTCATGACCAACGGTGCCTGTAAACAAGCTAATCCTTCACCGTAGTGTTCAAATTCCCGATAGGCTTCCATGAGTTGTTCGGGGTGAGGGCGGTCTTCTGCGTCATAAACTGCAACAAATTCACCCTTTGCCGCAACAAGTGCATATTGAAGCGCCTTGGGTTTAGTTCGGGGTTGTAACTTGGGAACTTTGACAATTTCAAATTCGGGACCGGGATCTGCGTCTTTTAACGCATTGATGGTTCTTTCATCATCCGCTTCACAGATAAGCTTTATATCAAGCTTACTTTTGGGCCAATTCAATCGGCTCATGGCAGTAATGAGTTGGTTTGCGACGCGATCTTCTTTGTAAAGGGCAATTAGGATTGTGTAGGTTGGAAGGTGTTCAGAATGTGTGAGGAGGTTTTGCGTATCCTTTTCAATATATGAATAAAACCCGGCAGATAGTTTGAGCAAATTAAATGACAGATAAATCAGTGATAAAACGGCATGAAGTATTAAAAATATAATGCCGGGTTGAAAATAGATCAGTAGGCAGACACCCAGGCATAAGAAACCCAGACAAAAGCTCTGCCAATTTGTCAGGAGCATCTTTGCACTCATCTCAGGTTTGTTATCGTAAAGTTCTCGGACAATGGTGATTGCGCGGTCTTTTTCGTTTAACTGCCAAACTGCCTGCCTAATTTCTGTTCGCGTGGCTATTGCGAACTTACTCCTTAGTTCGGGTTTTGCGGCAAATAGCTGTTCCAAACGTGTGAGTTCAATTATTGAGGGACTGACAACTGTTAGAACTTTATCGTTAAGTTGTATGCGTAAAGGACCATTTCGAGATAGCAAGATATCAATCGATGGCATTGCTATGACACTACTTGTTTGTATTGTCTCCAAAAAGATCAGACCAAGATGTTCAGACAGTAATTTGTAATAATCTGTTTCTGACACAAACCGATTTGCAATCAGTTCTTTCTCAATATTCGTGCCATTTTGCTTTGCAAGAACATCTGCTTGATGAAGGTAGGTTTCGTCAATTTCCAATTTTGCGAAAATTTCTAAACGGGCTGCATCGCTGATATTTTCCACACTTCTCGACTGTGAGAGATCAATGATTTTGTCTTTCTTTTGGTTGTCGCTGCCGTTGGGAGATGACATAAGTAATACAAGACTCTAATTATATACACGGAATTGTAGAAGATTATGATTTATACATATATAGGTTTATTAAAGAAGTCACTACTTAATACACTTATTACGATAGTAATGTTAAGTATATTTCCCGTTTATAGTATGGCTCAGGCGCCTATAATTCCGAATTACTTCGATTCACAAGAGCGTATTCCGATCGCAGATATTCGAAATATTGAACGTTTGCGGTTTTTAACCACAGTCGATTTTCCACCGTTTAGTTTTTTAGATGAAAATGGTCGTCTCACGGGGTTTCACGTCGATCTTGCACGCAATATTTGTTCGATATTAAAAATCATCGACCGTTGTCAGATTCAAGGAATTGAATGGAAAGATCTGCCTGAAGCAATAAAGAGCAAGCAAGGAGATGCAATGATAGCTGGATTTGCAATCTCAGCAGATGCTAGCAAACAATATTTATTCAGCCGACCTTATCTTGAGCTCCCAGCGCGATTTATTTCGCTCAAAGCAAAAGACATCAACCTAAAAGCTCTTAGCACTGAGATAAAAACCGATGGTCCCGCTTGGCAGAAAAAAGATGTCATCAAAGTAGGTGTTACGCGTAATTCTGCGCACGAAGCCATGTTAAAAGACTGGTTCCCCAAAGCTGAAGTGAAACCGTTTGATGATCGAACGGAGCTCTATAAGGCCTTAAAGTCGGGTGATGTGAACTTGCTATTTGGTGATGGCTTGCAATTTTCGTTTTGGCTATCGGGTGAAGATGCAACAGGCTGCTGCGAATTTGTTGGCGGGCCTTTTTTATCGCAATATTATCTTGGAGAAGGTTTGGCTGTTGCCGTAGCTAAAGACAATCCTGATTTGCTGCGAACATTAAACTATGGATTGTCTCTATTGGGTAAAAACGGCAATTTTGCTGAATTATATTTGCGCTATTTTCCAAACGGCATTTATTAGTTAAACGAGGATCAGTTTTTACCTTTAAAGGGCAATAAGAGTGTCCATATAAGGTTTGAACTTTTTGGACCTCTGAACTCTTTCAAACCGATTTCCATACCTTCATGCCCAAGTTTAGGCTGATCGTTGTAGGTTGAAAAAATTCGATCCCAAAATGAAAAATTAAACCCATAATTTGAATCTGTCTCTCTGTGATCAGTTGAATGATGCACGCGGTGCATATCCGGTGTAACCAATATTGGACGGATAATTCGGTCCAGCGCAAGCGGTAGCTTGATGTTGGAGTGATTAAACATTGCCATGCCGTTTAAGACGATTTCAAAAATGAGGACGGCGACGGCCGGGGCTCCTAATAGTGCAATGATAAAAATTTTCCATGCCATGGATAGAACGATTTCCAAAGGATGAAAACGTAATGCGGTTGTTACATCAAACCCGTTATCAGCGTGGTGCATGCGGTGAATACGCCACAAAATTGGCCATTTATGGCTTACAAGATGCTCTAGCCACACAATAAAATCGAGCACAACAAAGGCAATCAATCCACCAATAATCGTTGGCACATTTAAGATATTAAAAAGACCAATATTGCGTTCTTCAAGCCAGAACGCTGCGCCAACCGCTGCTGCTGGGAATATTACACGAAGACACAATGAAGAGATGACGACCATTGAAAGATTGGTAAACCAGCGCTGAGTTTTCAACGCACCGCGCATTTCATCGCGTTCCAATCGGGGGTGCACCAATTCAAAAATGGCCATTGCCAACAAAATGCCAAGAAAAGCAGTGAGCCGGAGAACAGGTTCTGAAAAGCCAAAAAGTGTCACGTGATACAAGCCTTATGTTTGGTGATCAGACTTGTATATTTCAAATGCGATGCAAAATCACATAAAACAATCGTGATGGCGGTTAAGCCGCAGCTAAGCTAGCGGTTTCGCGCGCGCTTATACCGTGCGATAGCACTTCGCTCGATAGCTGCACAGGTAAGTTTATCAAGATCCAGGCGATCGCGCAGCAACTGTAACATACGGATTTCTTCGGTCTTAACTTCATAATCAGCAGACGCGATTTCAACCGCAATTGAATAGGCCGTGTCATGTAGGCGTTCAGGGATGGAATCCCTTATAATTTCCAGTACAAGCGCCAAACCATCTGGTTCCGCTAATAGCACGCTACATCGACGGGCTGTTGGCAAGATGTCATCTTCGTTGAAATGTTCAAAGACTGGTAGAAAGCTAACCAGACGACCAATACGTTCCAATTCTGCATCATCCATCGAACTGTCGACAGCGGACATTGTTACCATAATGTAGATAAGGCCTTCGTGGAGATTAACTTCGTTATTCATGGAAAGATCCGGTTTTGTTTAAAGATTACACTTAGTGTCGGGTATTGGCGTAATTCAAGACCAAATCAGTTTATTTAATCTAAACATTGCCTGAAAAGTTATTGGCTCGCCCAGATAATACGTGCAGTCCAATCAATTTCAGCCTTTGAGAATTGTCGGTTCGGATGTTCTGGATTTAATGACAAGAGCTCAATGCTTTGCGCGGTATCTCGAGATAGAACTTTTGCCATGACCTCACCTTCTTTGGTGCGCACAACAATTCGATCACCTTTACGAGTTTGTGCATTTGGTTCAATGATCAGCACATCTCCATCACGATAAAGAGGCATCATAGATTCCCCTTGCACCTCCAACGCATAAACACTGTTTTTCTTTGCATCTTGTGTTGGAAAATCAACTTCTTCCCAACCTTGCCCCACCGGAAAACCCGCATCATCAAAAAAACCACCGGCGCCTGCCTGAGCAAAACCTAATAAAGGGATTCCATTGGACTGCGCTGGGAAATTACCGGCTGGGAGCCCTGAATATTCATCCTCCTCAGTATCGCTAACCAAACGCGCAAAATCATCGAAGGAAGTGTTTGTTGCATGCATAATTTTCGCCAAAGATTCAGTTGATGGCCACCGCAGGCGTCCGTCGGCTCCTTGGCGTTTTGACTTGTTAAAAGATGTTGGATCCAAGCCTGCTAATCGCGCGAGACCAGAGGGTGAAAGATTGTTTCGTGTTGCCAGCGTTTCAATCGCTGTCCAAATATGTGAATGAGATAACAACCCAACGGCTCCAAAATTACAATCTATTGCTAACTTTAAGATTAGCGATCAAATCTTATTGAGTAAAGAAAATAGGAAAAATGTCCGATCTATTGGCTTATTTTCCTCATATTTCTCCTAAATTTGTGCATTCCAGCGTATTTGGTGTTGGCGAATTTGCTCAAAAACCTGGGATATGAATAACCAATACCGCAGTTCTACGGGCGAAATCTTCCCGCAAGCTTCGGTCATTAATCTAAAAAATCAGCGTTATCAGCGAAAAATATGGTTAATTTTTAGGAAAATTAAGAATAGTTAACGGCTTGTTTACCATGTTTCGATGATGTTGCGCATAGGTGACCGTACCAAGTGATTTGTTTTTGCATGTCTAAATTCAACCGGCATGTGGGATGAAAAACAAGTCAATCCCTTGGCATTGAGGTCATAAACAGGTGAAACGAGCTATAGATTATGACCGGAAGCAGATCTAATAACTATCATTCGATGACACAGGAATCGACGCTAGATACTCTCAGTAGAACGATTGAGGATTTAGAAGAAAAAATTCTTGGTCAGGCCAATTCATCAGGACATGATTATGCACAACGCGGTGCAACGGCTTCAGGTGATTATTCGTTGACCGATGAAATTAGAGCCCGTCAGCAAAGCTTATCAGGACGCCAAACTAGACCGCAAAATCGAGGCCAGGGTGCTCAACGTAGTGGCTCAAATTCAGGTCGTTTACAGTTGAAAATGAATAGAGCTGCTGCCCCTGCACCTTCAAATGATCTATCCAGCATTGTAACTCAGCTCCGTTCTGAATTAAAACAAGATATGCAGATGACATTGCGTAAGGAGTTAGGCCAGCTTCAAAATGATATGTCGGCTCTCAATTCAAATGCAAATGGTGCAAATGTCCCTGCATCCATTGGTGCAGATCTTGAAGCTATCGCGCAAAGCTTGAAAGAACTGGAAGTTGGGCGCACGCCGGTTCAAGGTGGGAGCTACGACGGTGGTGACCTCGATAGTTTACGTCTTGAAGTCGATAGTTTACGCAATCTTGTCGACACCGTTGCCAAAGAAGATACGCTGATAGGACTTGATAACCGATGGAGTGATATTGAGCGTACACTTCAAGGATTTAACCCGCATGCAATTCACGGTGAATTATCTGATTTAGCCACGCGGTTAGAAGATATTCGCCACGTGCTCGCAAGCATGCCACAATCAGATGGTGCGTTGCGACCTTTGGAAGAAAAAGTTGAATTAATCGCAACGGCTATCACCCAGCTCATGGAGCGCCCGGCAGGCGGGGGAGTCATGAACAATTTGCCGAATTTACCAATCAAACAGATGCAAGACTTGCACAGCTTGCCGATCAAATTGAACAATTAGCTAACAATGGTGAACACGGTGTTGCTGATCGCCTGGAAGCGATGTCAGCGCGTTTGAATGATATAGCCAATGATACAAGCATCAGCGAGCTGGAACAAAGACTTGCGAACCTTCAGACGAGTTTGGACAGCAGAGGACCAAGTGCTCACAACCCTCAATTAGATGAGCGTTTATTGGAAATTGCGAATAAGGTTGATGCTCTAGATAACCGGGCTGCATCTGTTGAAACTGCTGGGATCGAGCGACTTGTCGGACAACTTGCTGAAATTGCGAACAAACTTGATGAACGCGCTTCGCCAACGGATTTACCGGGCTTTGATCGCTTGGAACATCAACTTTCCGGTATTGCAGAACGTTTGGAAAATTCGACAGGTGGTGTGACGCAGGCAAACACCGATGGTTTGCAACAGCAAATCGCGCAATTGTCGGAATTGATGAGCGGCGCGAGTGTTGACCAGGTTGGTGATAAATTATCAAATCTGGAAGAACATCTAAATACCAATGACGAGTTTGTGTTAGAGGCAGCGCGACAAGCAGCAGAAGCGACGCTTGAAGCGTACCAAAGATCGCCAAATGCAGCCCAAGCTGGTGGCGATGTTGATGGGGCAAATATTCAGGCTCTGACATCTGATTTGCAGCAGCTTGAACATCTTTATCGTGAATCTGAAGATCGTAACTCTAAATCGTTTGGGGCTCTGCAAGATACTTTGCTCAAGATTGCAGATCGTTTGGAAGCTATGGAACGTTCTGGTGTGCCAAGTTCACCTCAGGTATCTGAAACACCGCCATCCAATGCTGAAATGCCGCGCGCGGCAATGCTTGCGGAACCCACACCTAGTGTTGAGGTTTATGATGACCCTGTGCTTGGCGATGAAGCTGCAATCGAATCTGATGTTAAGGCCGAAAAGCCAGCACGCGGCGCAAGTTCGCTCCTTGCGGGTTTAGCAGAACGTATTAAACGTGATCGTAATTCTGGCGATGAAGAACAAAGCCTTCTTGCAACACCAGAGCAACGCTCAGAACCTTCAGCTTTAGATGAGTTGGAAAGTGAGTTTGCAGATGAGCCACTCGAACCGGGTTCAGGCGCACCCGATATCAATTCTATCATGCAAAAAATGCGTGATGTACAAAGACAACGTGGTAGCGAAACTGAACCTCAGATGGCGACCACAAAACCAACTGATTATGTTGCATCAGCGCGCAAAGCTGCGCTTGCAGCAGCTGCAGAAGTTAGCGCCATGGATGGTGATGAAAAGCCACAAAAGAAGAAACGTGGTGTTAAACAATCTGGTGGACCGCTTGTACGTAAGCCAATTTTGATGGCAGCAGGTGCAATCTTGTTGGCTATTATGGCCATTCCTTTGGCGAAAAACTTTATCGGTGGTTCATCGCAGGCCCCGGCACCGGAAGTGGTCGAGGTTGTGCCAGAAACAGTTGAGCCAAGGGAAATTCCTTTGGCGAATGAGGCGCAAACAGCTGTCAATGAAACAACATCGTTTGATCAGTCTCCGCCTGCGATCGCACCTCCTGATCCGGTGCTTCCTTTGAGCGATGGATCAGCTCCTGAGGTGAATCAATTGGCAAGTGAAGATACAGGCGCTCTTCCTTCAGACTTGGCACCTGTGCGTGAAGTGATCGACACAGCCGCAGTTACAGATCCAGTTAGTTCATTTCAACCTCAAGCAGAGGTTTCTAGTCCGGTAAATCCATATGCAGACGCGCAAGGGCTACCTGATTCTGTAGCACCAGTTGCTTTAAAACAGGCTGCATTAAATGGTGATCCCATTGCTCTTTATGAAATTTCAGCACGCTTTACCGAAGGTCGCGGTACCGAAGTTAAACTGGATGAGGCCGTTAAATGGCTTAAACTTTCGTCCGACTTAGATTTCGCCCCTGCGCAATATCGTTTGGGTAATTTCTTTGAAAAAGGAACCGGAGTTGATCGTGATATAGATCGCGCCAGAGTTCTTTATCAATCATCAGCAGATAACGGCAATATAAATGCTATGCACAATCTTGGTGTTTTACTTGCGTCCACTGGCAATGCATCTGACTTTACGCAGGCTGCAAACTGGTTCTTAGCTGCTGCTGAGCGTGGTGTCCGTGACAGCCAGGTCAATATGGCGATCCTATATGCACGCGGCGAAGGTGTTCAGCGCAATCTGTCAGAAAGCTATAAGTGGTTCGCAATTGCTGCAAATCAGGGTGATGCGGATGCTGCTTCTAAGAGAGATGAGGTTTTCAACGCTTTGCCACAAGCTGATACCGAAATTGCTAAAGCACTGGTTGCGAATTGGAAGCCAACACCGCTTGATGTGGGCGCAAATAATGTTCAAGTTCCAGATTCATGGATTGGTGAAGCAACCAACACTGCATCAATTGATATGAAAAAAGCTATCATGAATATTCAAGGCATTTTGAACAACAATGGCTTTGATGCTGGTCGCCCGGACGGAATTATAGGTGCGAAAACAACCAATGCCATTAAAGAGTTCCAAGCCTCAATTGGTATGGATGCAGATGGACAAATTACCGATAAGCTTGTGCAAGAATTGCTCAAGCGCAACGGTTAGGACAACTTTGCTTAAGCCACATTTGCGCGATGAGCCTCTTTCGCGTTAGCCGCGCATTTTGGACCAAGAAATTGGATAAATTTGCTCTTTGCCTAGAACATGGGCGAAGAGCCTTTTTGTATCAAACAAACCTTTAAATGCTTTGTGCTTTAACGAAAGCCCGCCTGTTGTCGCTCCAAACGAAGGCATGATAAGGCGGTTTCCATCGGTTGCAAAACAAGGCCTGTGAACAGATTTACCCCGCCGTGTGATCACAGCTGCAGGATGCAGGTGGCCCGATATCTCTCCCACAACATCATTATCAGATGGTTCATGACGTAACAGCAAGGTTTCGCAAATTGTTTCTTGAGCACAATCACCTTCAATACTGGTATGTGGGTCTGGATCGTGGTTGCCCGAAATCCATAGCCAATCGCGCCCTGCTTGCATCTGCTTTATTTGCTCGCGGGCAGCATCTGGCAAAAGTTCAGATCCCAATTGATCGTGAAAACTATCCCCAAGACTAATCACGGATTTGGGATCAAAATACGCAATGGCACGTTTCAATTTGGCAAGAGTTTGTGAGGTATCATAAGGCGGATGCAGCAATCCTCGCCGCGCAAATGCAGCCCCTTTTTCAAGGTGAAGGTCAGATACAATTAATGTGCGTGATTGCGGCAGATACAAAACACCGTCGATATCACAAACTATATCCACACCGTTAAGCTCGGTTGAATGTGAGCGTAAGGTCGTTTTTGTGTTTGAAACGGGCCTTGCTATATTCATTCAAGATGACCCGTCGCCTCGCTCAAAAACTCTTCGGCAGCTTCTAGCAAAATGCTTTCCTGCGCTTCGCCATTAACTGGTTCGCGACCTATTTCAAGCATGATAGGAACAGCAAGCGGTGAAATATGATCGAGTTTTTGATGCATGATACGTCCTTTGATTCGTAAAAGCATATCGCTTAATCTGCGAATATCCAACAATCCTGTTGCTGCATCAGCGCGCGTTGCTTGCATAAGAATGTGATCAGGCTCGTGACTGCGTAAAACATCGTAAATTAAATCAGCCGAAACGGTAACTTGTCGCCCAGTTTTTTCCTTGCCGGGGTGGCGACGTTCAATCAATCCAGAGATGACAGCACAATTTCTAAATGTGCGTTTTAACAACCAGGATTCATCAAGCCATGCCTCTAGGTCATCGCCAAGCATATCTTCATCAAATAATTCGCTTAAAGATATTAAGCCGCTTTTAAATCGTTCGCCCAAATCATCAAGTGCCCAAATGGCAAGCGCATAGTCTGTAGCTACAAAGCCAAGCGGCCGTGCATGCATGCGCTCTAGTCGTCTGGTTAGCAACATACCAAGAGTTTGATGCGCTAAGCGACCTTCAAACGGGTAGATGATCATGTAATGTTTTTTGTTTCGCGGGAATGTTTCGAGCAAAAGTTCATTATGACTTGGTAAACGTGACACCCGTTTTTGCAGCTCAAGCCATTCGCGAACTTGTGCTGGAAATGAAGCCCATTTGTCAGGATCTATCAGCATCTTACGCACTTGTTCAGCAAGATATGTTGATAGCGGGAATTTGCCACCCGCGTAAGAAGGGATCTTGGGCGATTCATCAAATGTTTTAGAGGCTAAACTTTCATTTTCGCGGATACCCTCAAATCGCAGGACTTGCCCACTAAATAAAAACGTATCGCCCGGTGACAACATTTCTAAAAAATATTCTTCAATAGTGCCCAATTTGGGTCCACCACGACCGATGGAACCATTGGATTTTCTTTTCGTTAGGCGCACATTCAAGATAGGTGCTTCGATGATTGTGCCAATGTTTAATCTATATTGCTGAGCGATTTGCGGATTGGATATGCGCCAGGTTCCGTCTTTTGTTTTGCGAATGCGGGCATATCGTTCGTAGGTTTTAAGCGCGTAGCCGCCTGTTGCCACAAATTCTACAATGCGCGCAAATTGTGTTTTTGAAAAACCACTATAGGGCGCGGCACTAATCACCTCGCGATATAACTCGTCTTCCAAAAATGGCTTCGCACATGCCATTCCTAAAATATGTTGGGCCAAAACATCAATTGCCCCTTCAAGAAGTGGGGGAGTATCCTGTGCACCGATATAATTGGCGTCAAGTGCTGCTTTACACTCCATAACTTCAAAGCGGTTTGCGGGTACTAAAACCGCTTTGCTGGGTTCGTCCATTCTATGGTTTGAACGCCCAATTCGTTGCGCCAAACGGCTGGCACCTTTGGGCGCGCCGATATGAATGACTAAATCAACATCTCCCCAATCAATGCCCAAATCCAGTGTTGAGGTGGCAACAACTGCGCGTAGAGCATTTTGCGCCATCGCCGCTTCTACTTTGCGGCGTTGGCTTGCATCCAACGAGCCGTGATGCAAAGCAATGGGTAAATTATCGTCGTTAATGGTCCATAATTCTTGAAATAACAACTCGGCTTGGCTGCGTGTGTTGACGAATAAAAGTGTTGTTTGATGAGCTTTGATCTGGTCATACACATCACCCATGGCATATCTGGCGCTATGACCAGACCATGGGATCCGTTCTTTGGTCTCAAGAATTGAGATATTTGGTTTCGCGCCACCTTCAACAACAATTTTTTCGGCCCGTTCATCACCGTTCATTTGACCAACTAGCCATTTTTGCAAGTCTTCTGGATTGGCAACCGTAGCTGACAATCCAATGGTCTTAAGGTCTGGTGCATGACTTCTTAAACGTGAAAGTGCAAGTGCCAACAAATGCCCACGTTTTGATGTCACAAGTGAATGTAATTCATCAAAGATGATGTATTTCAAATCTTTGAAAAAGAGTTCCGCCTGTCCATTGGCGAGCAATAGAGAAATTTGCTCAGGCGTCGTTAGCAGGATATCCGGCGGATCAAGCTTTTGTCTTTGACGTTTATGTTGGGGAGTGTCCCCGGTACGAGTTTCAATTTTTATAGACAATCCCATTTCAGAAACAGGTTTTGTCAAATTGCGTTCAATATCAACCGCCAATGCTTTTAAAGGAGACACATAAAGCGTATGCAAGCGTGGTTTCACCATCCCTGGTTTAGGTTTTTCGCGCATCGATAATTCTGTCAGCGATGGCAGAAAGCCCGCAAGTGTCTTGCCCGCGCCTGTTGGTGCAATCAAAAGGCTTGAAAATCCATCCTGAGCTTTTTTCAAAAGCGCCAGCTGGTGATCTCGCGGCGCCCAACCATGGCTGTCAAACCATTGGGTAAATATGTCGGGGAGTAGATGCTGCTCAGACGCCATTGATAAAGAATCGCTTTAAATTTGATTAAAGCTATGAGCGATGCCTATTTCATGCAAGCTTCCGTGAAAAAGAAGCGTCTTATTTACATCCAAAAGCGCATTTATCTTGCAACCCAACTACCAGATGATTATGTCCGTGTTAAAAGATTATGCCAAGGAGTGAGCCTATGTCAGGACAAATAAACCGATTTTTAGGTGATACAATTGGACGAACCATCCTGAAATTGTTGGTTATTTCGTTTATTGTCGGTGTGGTGATGGCAGCTTTTAACTGGTCACCATTTGATATTTTATATGGTGTGCGAGACTTTATCGTTCGCATATGGGAGCAGGGATTTGCAGCTCTCGGGCGCGTTGGCGAATATTTGGCCTTAGGTGCAGCAATCGTTGTCCCTGTCTTCTTGTTGCTTCGCATTTTAAATTATCGCCGTAACTAAAGATCAGCATTTGCAAACTCAACAAAATGAAACATCAAAAGTTACGCGCAAATTTGATGTAGATCATAAAAGTATATTTGCTATTGCTATGCCGATGACATTGGCGTTTTTAACAACGCCATTGCTGGGCATAACCGATATGGCTGTCGTAGGTCAGTTTGCCAATGCCGCATTAATTGGCGGTCTCGCAATTGCTACCATTATTTTCGATCTTTTGTTTGGCACTTTTAACTTTTTAAGATCAGCTACAACCGGATTGGTCGCACAAGCCTATGGACGCGATGATGAGCTTGAGCAGAAAGCTGTGTTTTGGCGTTCAATGCTCATTGGTTTGGCATCTGGCATTTTAATCTTGCTGCTGCATTCTGTTATTATTTCAATGGGCCTTTTTTTGATGGATGCAAGTGCGCAAGTTGCGTCCGCCGCAAAAGAGTATTTCGTAATCCGTATATTTTCAGCGCCAGCTGCTTTGATGAATTACGCACTATTGGGATATGTTTTAGGCTTGGGCAAGGGGCGCCTTGGGCTCATCCTGCAAATTTTGATCAACGGCACCAATATCGCACTTTCTTTTGCTCTGGGCTTGGGCCTTGAATGGGGGCTATCAGGTGTTGCAATAGCAACTGTTATTGCTGAATTTCTTGGTTTGACCATCGGGCTAATCATCATTTTGCGCAGCTTTAAAGGTACACAACAATTGCCGCAAAAGCAGATTTTTCACCGCCCGGCTATTGTAAAACTCATGGCGTTAAACGGTGATATTATGATCAGAAGTTTTGCGCTTGTTGGGGCATTTGCTTGGCTGACGAGAATGGGTGGTCAAATCGGTGATGAAACGCTTGCCGCCAATGCGATATTGATGAATTTTTTAATGCTCTCGGGATATTTGCTCGATGGATTTGCAACAGCTGCAGAACAATTAGCGGGCCGTGCAATTGGCGCAAATTATCGCCCTGCATTTGTTAAAACGGTGAAATTGACCCTTTATTGGGGCTTTTTGCTCGCGGGCATTTTGATGATTGTATTCGTTTTGCTTGGGCCTTGGTTGATCAATTTAATAACAAACGAGCCGACAGTGCGCACAATTGCCAGCGAGTACTATATTTGGGCAGCATTAATTTCCATTACAGGCGTCCTAGCATTTCAAATGGATGGAATTTTTATCGGTGCGACATGGTCAGCGGATATGAGAAATATGATGCTTGTATCACTGGGGGGCTTTATTGTGTTATCCATTGGTTTCACCCATTTTTGGGGCAATCACGGTCTTTGGCTTAGCCTTAATGCATTTATGTTGCTTCGTGGTTTGTCGTTAAGCTATATTTTATCACGTAAAATCAAGCATATATTCTAATAATCCACTTTCCTGTAGGGATATTTATTAAACGAAGAGCTACGGAGATTTGGGCCGTATTCTAAAGGATTATTAACCATAACGCATTAAAGTGTGCTCCATATTTGTGGAGTAAGTAATGTTGTATCAGGGGGCGTATCTTGTAAAAACGTTCTCGCACCGTTTGACGGTTGCGGGTTTGTTTTGCGTTTTTCTGCTCCTTTCATCAACTCATGCCCGATCAGATGAAGTTTTGTCCGATCCAGCTTTGTCTGATCAAACATCGCCCGATCAAACTTTGTCTAAACTATCCTTGTTTTCCGAGGAGGCATTACGCGGCTCCAGCGAAGTAAATATTGTCGTTGATGCGACACAAGCTGCTGAAATCAAGGTGAAAGAACCAAAAATTACCGCAAAAGCTACGCCTTCTAATGAAGTGGTCGGTTCCATCCCGATGACCGTGAATAGAAAAGCCAAAACGCGTCGTCACGTTCATTCCAAAAAGACAAATAGATATGCTTCCAAATCCGAGCCTAAATTAAATGCAGAGGTCGCAGGTGATTTGCGTGGGGTCTTAAAAGAGGCTGTTTCAAACAGTGATGGAATTAAAATTGCGGTCAAACAAGTTCATATTTCTGATACAAAAATTTGGTCTGAGATCGCGAAATTTACACCCACCATCAGCATGACATTTGATGCATCTCGTTCAAGTGACGGTTTTGGTAATTTAAGCAATGCTGACCGCGAAACAGAGCTAAGTTTTGCATTAAATATGCCGATCTATACAGGTGGGCAGCGTATATTCTCTCTTCGTGCGGCACGCCGGAATAAATTAGCGGCGAAGAGCGATGCAATTTCAGCGCAAAACAAGGTGCTATTAGACGTTTTGTCAGCATATCTGCAGTATCATCAAACTGAGGAAACGGTGAACCTGCTCGGGCAAAATGTTTCAAGTTTGAGAAAACTATTGTCGGCAGTTAAAAATCGGAAAGCGCACGGTGTTGCAAGTCAGGCAGATGTTGCATATGTGCAAGCAAATTTGGCGAGTATGCGACAACAGCATGAGGCAGCAAAAGGGTCTCAATCTCAGCTACGAGCTCAAATTGAGAGCTTAACTGGAGGAAAATTCACTGATCTTCCAAAGCTAATGCGTGTATCAAAGCTGGTCTTAGATGATGAAGAACAGCTGGTTCAACAGGCCATGGTTGCCAATCCAGAGGTTAAAGCCGCGCAACATCGCGCTGTCTCTCAGCGTCATACAAGTCGCGCCGCTTATGGTCAGTATTTGCCGCAGGTCAATGTTTACGCACAGCACGATAGAGCGATAAGCGCTTATTCAAAATCTCAACAATCAACAGATTGGAAAGTGGGTGTGAAACTATCCATGCCACTTGTCGATTTAAGTACGGTTTCAAGCATTGCAGAAAGCCGTCAACGCGCACAACTTGCCTCATACGAAGCTTCAGATACAAAACGTAATGTGGCCTTATCCATTCGCTCACTATATCGCCAATATAAAGCCGGTAAGAGACAAATTGATCTGGCGGCATCACGCGTGAAATATATGAAGCAGATCGAAACTGCTGAGCGCGAACGTTACACTCAGGGAGTTGGTTCGCTTGATCAGCTTCTTGAACAAAAGCGTGCGCTGGCTCAATCAAAGATTGATGCAATCGGTGTAAAGACCGATGCTTATTGGAGCGCATATCAGTTGCTTATCGCGGCAAATAAATTTGATATGAATGAACTTGGTCTTTAGCGCTCAATAAGTTGAAACACATCTTCCAAAGACGTGCCAATTACATCCGGAACAATATGCAGTTCTTCAAGCGGCATATCGGCTCGATTAACCCACAATGTTTGATAGCCAAACCAGGTAGCGCCACAGGCATCCCAGCAATTGGAAGAAACAAATAAGATCTCATCTACATTGAGTTTAAAACTATCTGGACCGAGCTGATAAGCCTCTGGAACGGTTTTGAACTTACGAATGGCTTCAACCGTTAGAATATGATCGAAGTAGCCATCCATTTTGGCGCTTTCAACGGCGCTATCGATCATGTTTTTCGTGCCATTTGATAAAATACCAAGTTTAAGCCCATCGGTCTTGAGTTGATCAAGTACAGCCAAATTTTCTGGAAACGCGGCAAGATGTGCATATTGTTGCATTAATTTTTCAAATTTCTCATTTGTGAGTTCGAGTTTAAGAGCAGCACAAGCAAACCTCAGCGCATCTTGGGTGATCTCCCAAAAATCAATATATTGGTCACATAATGTGCGAATGCGCGTATAATCTATTTGTCTATCGCGCCATATATTTGCCAATGCTGGTCCATTTCCGGGGAAGAATTCCTCCGCTAATGCACCAACAGAATAAACGTCAAATAATGTACCATAAGCATCAAAAATAACGGCTTTGATTTCAACGTCTTTTTTCATGGTAACTTCCTGATGTTTTATGATTGCCTTGAAGAAGGTTTTAGTCTTCTAGTTTTTGAAGAATAAAGAAAAAATATGTCGAGTGAAAGAGTTCTGTTGACCAAATGGACAAACTAATGATAGGAATTTGCAACCGCGTGCAAAGCGAGTGAGTTCGCAGCCCGGTTTCAGGGAGGAAGAAGATGGCAGATAACAGTAATGCGATCGGTATAGGGATCGTTGGTGGTGGCTATATGGGCAAAGCACATGCTGTTGCAATGTCGTCCGTTGGCGCCATTTTTAACACAGAGCTTCGACCATCTTTACAAATGGTTTGCGCAACGTCACCAGATTCTGCTGAGCGATATCGAAAGGCTTATGGGTTTGCGCGCGCAACAACCGATTGGCGTGAATTGGTCAATGACCCACAAGTGGGAGCAATTGTCATCGCATCACCGCAAAGTACTCATCGTGAAATCGCTGAAGCAGCCTTTGCGCTTGGAAAGCCCGTTCTTTGTGAAAAGCCAATGGGAGCTTCGCTAGAAGATGCGCGTGCAATGGTTAAAAGTGCTCAACAGCATAATGTCACCAACATGGTCGCCTATAACTATATCCGCACTCCGGCCTCCCAATATGCACGCAAACTTATCGCAGATGGCGCTATTGGGGATATCACCTGGTTTCGAGGTGAGCACACAGAAGATTTTCTAGCAGATCCAAATTCACCATCAACTTGGCGTACAAGAGGCGACGCTAACGGTACAATGGGCGATCTAGCCCCGCACATGATCAATGCTGCATTAGCACTTATTGGTCCAATATCAGGATTGATTGCAGAAGTTGAAACAGTGCATGCCAAACGCCCGCATCCAGATACGGGTCATATGGAAGACGTGACCAATGATGATCATGGTCAAATGATGTGTCGGTTTGAAAATGGTGTCATGGGCCACATGTATTTCAGCCGCGTCGCGTCGGGTCGAAAAATGGGCTACGCCTATGAAATTATCGGAACAAAGGGTGCAATTCGTTTTGATCAGGAAGATCAAAATGCGCTTTGGTTATATGAGATGGATGCACCTGCTGCACAGCAAGGTTTCAAAAAGATATTTACAGGGCCAGAACATCCAGATTATCTGCCGTTTTGTCAGGGACCAGGGCACGGAACCGGATATCAAGATCAGATCATTATTGAGGCCAAAGACTTTTTAGAAGCAATTGCAACTAAGAAAGCGATTTGGCCAACATTTCAAGATGGGTTGGACGTTATGCAAATCGTCTCAGCCGCCTTTAAATCAGCCTCCGAAAAAAGGTGGCTTAATATCAACGATATTTAATTTTTTGAAAGACTAGAAAATGACAATAAGAATAGGCAATGCACCCTGTTCATGGGGTGTTGAATTTGCAGATGATCCTCGCAATCCTGCGTGGCAGGACGTGCTGAAAGATTGCAAGGATGCTGGTTATAATGGCATCGAGCTTGGCCCTGTCGGTTATATGCCAGAAGACCCCGCGCAATTGGGTGATGCACTTGCTGCGCACGAATTAGAGTTGATCGGTGGTGTTGTTTTCCGCGCCTTCCACGATGTAAATGCATGGGATGATGTTAAAGATGCATCGCGTAGAACATGCGAAGCTCTTAAAGCCCACGGTGCCGAGCATCTGGTGTTAATTGATTCCATTTCACCACGCCGGGCGCCAACAGCAGGTCGTGCCAATGAAGCTGAGCAAATGGATGATGCTGAATGGTCGGCATTTCGCGATCGTATCGCTTATGTTGCTAAGATGGGTGCTGAAGAATACGGCCTGACTGTTGGAATTCATGCACATGCTGGCGGCTTTATGGATTTTGAGCCGGAGCTCGAAAAACTTCTGGCCGAAGTCGATGAGAGTATTTTAAAGATCTGCTTTGATACAGGTCACCATAGTTATGCTGGATTTGATCCTGTTGCATTTATGGAAAAATATATTAGCCGCATATCCTATATGCATTTCAAAGACATTGATCCGGCGGTGAAGGCCAATGTGGTTAAAAACCGCACAGATTTCTATGAGGCCTGCGGCCAACATATATTCTGCAAACTGGGACAGGGTGATGTCGATTTCCCAAGTGTTTATAAAATACTGACTGATAATAACTTCTCTGGTTGGTGTACGGTCGAACAGGATATCGATCCAACACTGGAAAACGATCCAGTGGGAGACGCACGTTTTAATCGTGAGTTTTTGGCATCTATTGGTTTCAGCGAGGATACATAAATGACAAAACTAAAATGGGGTATGATCGGCGGCGGTGAAGGCAGCCAAATTGGTCCAGCACACAGACTAGGTTCCGGGATTGACGGTGAGTTCGAGTTTGTTGCTGGTGCGCTAGACCATCGACCCGAAGAAGGTCGCGCTTACGGTCAAAAATTGGGTTTAGATGCTGATCGATCTTATGGTAGTTGGCAAGAAATGCTTGAAGGTGAGAAAGATCGTAAAGATCGCGTTGATCTTGTCACAGTTGCGACACCAAACTCAACGCATTACGAAATCACCAAAGCGTTTCTAGAAGCTGGATTTAATGTCTTGTGCGAAAAGCCTATGACGATGACAGTTGAAGAAGGTGAAGATATTGTGCGCACAGCCAATAAAATGGGTAAGATCTGCGCCGTTAATTATGGCTATACAGGTTACTCACTTGTGCGCCACATGAAAGCGATGATCGCGCGCGGTGATTTGGGTGCAATTCGTGTTGTTAATGCAGAATTTGCCCATGGTCATCATGCCGATGCAGAGGATGCTGACAATCCTCGCGTCCGTTGGCGTTATGATCCCGCACAAGCGGGCGTATCAGCGCAATTTGCCGACTGCGGTATTCATGCGCTTCACATGGCAAGTTTTGTAACAGGCCAAGAAGTGGAAAAACTTTCTGCTGATACCGTTTCGTGTATTCCGGTTCGGACATTAGAAGATGATGCCATGGTCAATTTCCGCATGGATGGCGGCACCGTTGGTCGCCTTTGGACATCTTCGATTGCTATTGGACGTCAGCACGGTTTGGCAATTCAGGTCTTTGGCGAAAAAGGCGGCCTTCGCTGGTCCCAAGAGCAGCCAAACCAGCTTTATTACATGCCGTTGGGTGAGCGTTTACAAGTGATCGAACGCGGAGAAGGTAATCTTTCTCCAGAGGCGGATCGTACATCGCGCGTGACTGTTGGACATGCCGAAGGCATGCCACTGGCATTTGCAAATATTTATCTAGATCTCGCCGAAGCAATTAAAGCGCAAAAAGAAAATCGTGATATGGACCCTGCGGCAAATCTTTATCCGCGCGCTGAAGACGGCCTGCGTTCGATGGCAGCCGTGGTTGCTGTAGCGCAATCAGGTAAAAACGATGGGGAATGGCTCGATGCCCGACCGCCAATGTTTCGCTAAATGAAATTAATTATATCAAAAAAGCCGCGTAGATAATAAAATCCATGCGGCTTTTTTAGGTCTTAATGTCGATGCAATTTCGATTAAATCGACTGGTTGGGTACTAGGTTTTTTTGACCAATGTCCCGCGTTCAATAATTTCGCAGGGAAATATTTTTGCTTGCGGTTCGTGATCGGGATCTTCAAGCATCTCAAACATCAACTGTAAAGATGAGTTGATGATATCCGTAATTGGCTGCTTGATTGTGGTAAGATTGATGTTCTGCCAGCTGGCTATTTCCATATCATTTAATCCGATGAAGCCAATGTCACCGGGAACATTAAATCCTGCGTCTTCGGCTGCACTCATTGCACCAACAGCAAGCGCATCATCCCCGCAAAAATATGCTTGCTGAGGCTTGTACTTGAGTAATCTCTGCATTTCTGCGCGCCCGGCCTTAAACGAATAAGCGTTTGCGTAGGAGTGGGTCACATGTACTTCCGGGTGTTTGGCAATTTCTTCGCGAAAACCAGTGACACGGTCCTGTGTTGAACTTGCAAGCTCCGGGCCACCGATAAAGCCCACGGATGTATAGCCGCACGCCAACAACGCTTGCGCTGCCATCCGGCCACATTCAACATTATCAATACCAACTATGGTTACAGCTGGAGAAATAGCATGGCGTCCAAATGAATGAACAATTGGAATGCCCTCATCAGAAAACGCTTTGGCAAATCCAGGTGGCAAGGTTGATGAGGCAACAATCACTCCATCGACGGAATATTGGCGCAGCAAATGCACTGAATTTTCTGGATTGTGCTCACCCGATAAATTTAACAAGAGTGGTCTTAAACCCTTTTCCTGCAAGCCGCGAGAAAACAGATCAAACACTTCCAAAAAAAGTGGGTTTTGAAAATTGTCAGAAACCAAGCCGATAAGCTTGGTGCGCCGTGTTGTTAAGCTACTTGCCAAAACATTTGGGCTATAACCTAAATCTTTCGCGGCATCTTCAACTCTTTTGCGCATACGCGCTGATACAGATGCGCCTGGTGTAAAAGCACGCGATACAGCCGAGCGAGAAACCCCAGCTTTATCAGCGACATCTTGAGCTGTTACAGGCATAATTCTCTTTCCATCTTGAACTTAGAAGAACCTTACGATGAATATCAGTGATTGTTAACAGGCTAAATTCAATGTTCACCAGAAGAAAAAGTAGGTGTTTATTTCGTTCTATCGCCATTACCGCGACCGATAAACGTTGCAAAAAGAATTTTTATATCAAACAAAATCGAGCGTTTGGTTCTGTATTCTATTTCTGTGTCGACTAAGTATTTTGGATTGCTCATATCAATACCTTGAACTTGCGCCCAACCTGTAATGCCGGGTAAATCATCAAAAATTCCCGCTTCGGATCTAAGGAGAATAAGTTCATTTTGAGTGGGCAGGCACGGACGGGGGCCAACAAAGCTCATCTCGTTTTTTAAGATATTCCAGATTTGAGGCAACTCATCGAGCTTTGATTTGCGTAAAAAACCGCCGATTTGCGTAATGTTATTGGTGCTGACTTCGTGTGTTGCAGCGACCTTTGTACCGATATGCATGGTCCTAAATTTGTAACAGGTAAATTCATCACCATTCAACCCAACACGTTTTTGCGCGAGAATAGCAGGGCCTTTGGAATCAAGCTTTACCAGCAAAGAAATCAGCAAAAACAACCACCAAAAGGCTGCAAAAATGACAATTGACACGCCGTAATCAAATATTTTTTTAAATAGTGAATATAACATGGGCAGTTTGAAATTCCTAGATAATCGCACAAGAGATGTGGGGTCTTAGCATGTAAGATGTGTAAATCTCAATTGGTACAATCACGAATTATTTCAGGACATTTTTTTGACCTGATTCAACTTTATCTTTAACCTTCTTTTATGTCTGGGAGTTGCATAATAAATACAACTCGGTTACCTCAGGCTAGAGGGTAATAACGAAAAGTATAAATGCGTAATTTTTTAAATAGTCTACCAAGGTTCACAAGAGCGTTATTGGTTTTAGTAACAGATGTGTTTCTCATTCCATTTGCACTTTATGCAGCTTTGGTCATGCGATTAAATGATCTAATGCCGTTGCAATTCATGGAGCGTTCAATTCCGCTTCTTGGTGCGTTGGTAATTGCATATCCGATCATATTTTATGCGTTTCAGCTCCATAGGTTAAAGCTGTCAGGTTTTGATGTTTCTGCGATTACCAAAACTGTTATCGCAATCCTTGCGCTCAGCCTTATCGGTTTCATATCGAATATATTGCTGTCGCTGGGAGCACCCAGAACGGTGCCTGTTATATTTATGCTGACATTTATCATGCTGGTTTTAAGTTCCCGCTTGGTTGCAATTTATGCAATTCGCGACATTCTTAATTCCAGTCGAAGCCGTTTGCCCGTAGCTATTTTCGGTGCTGGTCAAGCAGGCGTTCAGCTCATATTGGCACTAAAGCAATCGAGCGAGTATCGTCCCGTTGCATTGGTCGATGATAATCGCACTTTGCACGGTTTGGTGGTTGAAGGGTTGCGAGTTTCCTCGCCGGATGGTCTGGCAAACTATGTAAAAGACGATGCGGTAAAAGAGATTTTTCTCGCGATCCCATCGTTAACAGCACCAAGACGACGTCAGGTTTTGTCAATGTTGGGAGAGTTGGATTGTAAAATCCGTGAGCTTCCAAGCATTAATGATGTGATCAAATCTGGTAACGTGTTAGGCTCGCTTCGTCAGGTGTCGGTCGATGAAGTATTGGGGCGAGACAGCATTGATCTGCAAAACCAGGAAGTCAAAGATATCATAGAGGGTAAAACTGTACTGGTTAGCGGTGCTGGTGGCTCCATCGGATCGGAAATTTGTCGGCAATTGCTCGCCAATAAGGTGGGTCGCATCATTTTATTAGAACAGTCTGAATTTGCCCTTTATCGTATTGAAGCTGAATTGAAGGTTCATCCAAATCATACACAAGGCCAAATTGTTCCGTGTTTAGGGAGTGTCTCTGACCGGACGCTCATTGATGATTTGATTAAACAATATGATGTGAAATCAATATATCATGCAGCCGCGTATAAACATGTGCCTTTGGTTGAATTTAATGAAGTTGAAGGTGCTCGTAACAATGTTTTGGGTACAAAAGTATTAGCTGAAGCTGCGGCTGAAAATGGCGTAGAACGTTTTACGCTCATTTCAACTGACAAGGCTGTTAATCCAACCAATGTTATGGGCGCAACTAAACGTTTAGCAGAACATGTCATCCAGTATTTACAAAGCCAGCGAAACAATACGGTTTTTTCAATCGTGCGTTTTGGAAATGTGTTGGGCTCATCAGGATCTGTGGTGCCATTGTTCAAAGATCAGATCGCAAGGGGTGGGCCGATCACGCTAACCCATAGAGATGTTACGCGATACTTTATGACCATCCCTGAAGCATCGTCTCTGGTTTTGCTGGCGAGTGCGTCAGCCGAAGGTGGCGAAGTATTTGTGCTCGATATGGGCGAACCCATTAAAATCTATGATCTGGCAACCCGTTTAATTGAATTGTCGGGTTTTAAAGTCAAGGATGCTGAAAATCCCGATGGTGATATTGAGATTTCGGTCACCGGTTTAAGATCGGGTGAAAAGCTCTATGAGGAGCTGCTAATCGAACCAGGCACATTGCCAACAGATAATCCGCAGATCTTCCGTGCAAAAGAAGCTGATTTAAGCGAAGAAAATATGCTTGAATTGGTAACGTGCATTGAAAGCGCTGTTGATGAACGCGATCCGCAAGTGATACGCCAATGTATTGAAAAATGGGTTGAGGGATATCATCTCTCGCAAGATATCTAAGTGTAACCTCCCACTGAAATTAACCATGTAAAAAAAGATCTGCCGAAAGGGGCAGATTTGCGTTGAGCTGTGCGCAAAAACCGATATAGTTAAAGAAGTGTTAATGCGTATCCTGTGAGTTCCTATGTCAACGAATATTGTTAATTTCGAAGAGTTGCAATCTCTCACAGCAAGCAAAAGCCTTTCCGTTCAATCAGATGATTTTTCAGTTAAAGTTGTGTCCAGTGAGGACCCATTCTTTTGGGTGCGAATACAAAAATCAGATGAAGGTGAGATCATCGTCACCGATTTTAATCCTGGTAGTTTGCCGCAATTAACTCTTAACATTGCATTGCGAAAAGCAGTTAAACAACTTTACTCACCGACACCCGATAATATCACGTTTAAAAATGTTATACCGGTCAAGTCTTCAGACATGCATCCATTGCCATCCTATGAAGGTCCGGTAAATACTATCCGTGCAGCATGTGAGGGTTTTGCTCGAACAAGCCGAAAAGTAGTTAGCTCCTTCCGAGTTGTCCCAGAAGGTCGAAAGTTCAACGTCGTCGTTGCTCTGAGCTAAAGTTATTCCGGAATTGATTGATCTGCATATTCGCGCACACTGGTGTTGCAAATATCATCAATATGTCCAAGCTGATTTTGATCACAATATTGGCTAAGACCATGATTAATGTCGCAAGCAATTGTTGGGCCTTGGTAAATCATACCTGTGTAAAGTTGAACCAAATCCGCACCAGCCTTCATTTTCTCAAGTGCAGATGACGCATCTTCAATACCACCTACGCCGATAATCGGAAAATCATCACCCAATCTTTGACGCATTTTTGCCAAAACAATATTTGAGCGTTGTAAAACAGGGCGACCAGACAACCCTCCAGCTTGTGAGCTTACTCTTTGGTTTTTTAACCCTTGGCGTGAAAGCGTCGTATTGGAAACAATTATGCCATCTAGATTGTGAGACAAAACCTCAGCTGCAATATCGTCCAGACCCTCTTCTGTCAGATCAGGAGCAATTTTTAAGAATAATGGGATCTGTTTTTGAGTGGCCTCTGTTAATTTATCGCGCTCTGCCATACATCTTGAAAGCAATTGCGCAAGGCTTTCCCGCGCTTGTAAATCTCGTAATCCAGGCGTGTTGGGTGAGGAAATGTTTGCAGTGAAATAATCAGCAAATTTATAAAATGCGCGAATGCCTTTCACATAATCTTCAACCATATCAGAGCTGGTTTTATTTGCGCCAATATTTACCCCGATGATGCCAGCACGGTGCGTAATTGCCCCTAAACGCTCAAGAGCCGCTTCATGGCCTTCATTGTTAAAACCAAGTCGATTAATCACCGCATGATCTTCAGGCAATCGAAAGATACGAGGTTTGGGGTTCCCCGCTTGCGCTAAAGGGGTGATTGTACCAACTTCTGTGAAGCCGAAACCCATTTTTAGCAGTGCTGTTGGAACCTCTGCATTTTTGTCAAAGCCAGCTGCCATCCCAACAGGATTTTTAAATTCCAGTCCCGCAATGCGTTTAATAAGACGATCATCTGAATGGAAGTTTGGCTTCGGAACCGTGCCAAGTTTTAAAGCCTTGATGGACAAGCCGTGAGCAATTTCTGCATCCAGTTTAAAAATGGCATTGCGAAGTATGTTTTGATAAATTCGGCTCATAAGTTTGCACTGTCATCAAGATTTGGAAATATATGTGTACCATCTTCACCCAGTGGAAGAGGTTTAACCCAAAGAACTGCATCCATTTTCAGAGTTGCGTATAAATGCGGGAAAAGTGCATTTCCACGAGATACTTCATATTTGAGTGCGTCTCCAAGTTTGTCTGCATCAACTGCGATAAGATAAAGGTCTGACTGATTTGAAAAATGCTTTACAGCGGTTTCAACACTCTGTTCTGCCGTTGAAAAATGAATATATCCGTCCTGGATGTCAATTGGCGCACCGGTAAACTCACCTTGAGCCTCGGCCTTCTGCCAAAGTTCCATCGGGCTAATTTTATAAATTATATTGCTCATGGTGTGTGAGTATCACCATCCTACGCTGTAAAAAAGGTTGGAACACTAATCTAAATCAACAATGCACAATTATCGTCGTCGTTTATTCACGTATAATTACGTGCTGTTTCGACTTGCATGTTGAAGTTTCTTTGAAATCTTGTAGTTTGTCGACGGTCTATTTTACAACTTTTACCTTCGGGGGATAAATACATGTTAAAAGAATTTAAGGATTTCATTGCCAAGGGCAATGTGATGGATATGGCTGTCGGTATCATTATCGGTGGTGCATTTGGACTTATTGTTAAATCTTTGGTCGACGATATCATTATGCCAATCGTGAGTGCGATTTTCGGCGGTCTTGATTTTTCAAGCTACTTCATTCCACTCAATGATGCGGTGACAGCCACAGCACTTGATGCGGCGAAAGAGCAAGGTGCCGTTCTTGCTTGGGGTAACTTCCTCACAGTTGCGGTTAATTTTGTGATCCTAGCTTGGATCATCTTCATGCTTGTAAAAGCAGTTAACAATTTAAAGAAAAAAGAAGAAGAAAAACCAGCAGAGCCTGCAGCACCTCCAGCGGATGTGCAGCTGCTTGAAGAAATTCGCGATTTGTTGAAAAAATAACCGCAGAATTTTTTAGATATAAGCCCCTGTTGTCATACCGATAACAGGGGCTTTTTTGGTTAAATGAAGGATGCAAGAAACGGAATGCGACATGCACCCTTTTGTTCTATCAATAGCTCTTGTGATGAGAGGGAAAACATATGAATAAAACAATGGGCAAAGCAGAGTGGATTATGCTGATCGCGTTATCGTTTCTTTGGGGTGGGTCATTTTTGTTCGTGGGCATTGCCATAAGTGATGTGCCACCTTTGACCATTGTCTTAGTGCGTGTGTTTTTATCCGCATTGGCGCTGCATCTTATCTTGAAAGTAATGGGCTACGCTTTTCCCACGCAGGCCAAGATCCTGTTGGCATTTTTGATCATGGGATTGTTGAACAACGCCATTCCATTCTCGTTGATCGCCTATGGGCAAAGCCATATTTCTTCAGGTTTAGCATCAATATTAAATGCCACAACGCCAATCTTTACCGTAATTGTCGCGCATTTTTTGACGAGCGATGAAAAACTGACAGGTCGCAAAATAGCAGGGGTTCTAATTGGCTTTTTCGGAGTGGCAATTATGATCGGCATCGATGCATTACAGGCATTGGGCATTCATATTTTTGCCCAGATAGCTATATTGCTCGCCACCACCAGCTATGCTTTTGCAGGCATATTTGGAAAACGCTTTCAAACTTTAGGGATAAAACCAATAACTGTAGCCACAGGTCAGGTCACTGCGTCGAGTTTTCTCATGTTGCCTTTGGTCTTGCTGATTGATCAACCCTGGAACCTGCCCATGCCATCCTTGCATTCCATCTTAGCATTGGTCGCGTTGGCTTTGTTATCAACGGTTTTGGCCTACATTTTATTCTTCGAAATATTGGCAAGGGCAGGAGCGACCAACTTGCTTTTGGTGACATTTTTAATTCCACCAAGTGCCATTATTTTGGGCGTTCTTGTTCTAAATGAAACCATTCAGCTTAACCAAATGTTGGGATTAGCGCTCATCGTTTTAAGTTTGGCGACGATTGATGGCAGGATATTTAGCCTCTTTGGCAAGGAAAAGTCGTCATCTACGTGATTTTGAAGGGTGTTCGACTTGCAATTCAAAAAAATCGATTTAAAAGCAAGGTCAAAATTACCTCCAAAAAAATGAGATGATATTTTGGCTATCAACCCGCTTAAGGCGTTTGCGCTGCGTGTAAAATCCGGCTCAAACAAAGATTCAGAAGCTGTCAAATTGACACCTATGCAAGTCAAAACCGAGCTTTTGTCCGGTCTAACTGTTGCATTGGCGCTTGTTCCAGAGGCCGTCGCATTTGCATTTGTTGCAGGCGTTCATCCACTTGTCGGGTTATATGCCGCATTTTTGGTTGGATTAATTACAGCTGTTTTCGGTGGTCGTCCGGGCATGATTTCAGGTGCCACAGGTGCGTTGGCTGTGGTCATGGTCGCGCTTGTTGCTGAACATGGCGTGCAATATTTGTTTGCGACCGTTGTGTTGATGGGAATATTGCAGCTGCTGGCTGGAATTTTCCGACTTGGTAAATTTATCCGCTTGGTGCCGCATCCTGTCATGCTTGGTTTCGTAAATGGTCTGGCGATCGTTATCTTCCTCGCGCAGCTTACCCAATTCCAAGTTCCAGGTCCCGATGGTGCTAAGGTTTGGATGACGGGAATGCCACTCATTATAAGCCTGGCTCTTGTGGGTCTTACAATGTTGATCATTTGGGGCATGCCTAAAATTTCAAACATTATTCCTGCGCCATTGGCGGGTATCGCCATTGTCGCAATTATGGTAATTGCATTTGGTATTGACGTGCCGCGTGTTGGGGATCTCGCTTCTATTGAGGGTGGTCTTCCACAATTTGCAATCCCGCAAGTTCCATTCACTCTTGAAACGTTACAAATCATTTTCCCATATGCACTTATTTTGGCAGCGATTGGTTTGATAGAGAGCCTTCTAACGCTTAATCTCGTCGGTGAAATGACGAACCGTCGTGGCGGTGCATCTCAAGAATGCATGGCGCAAGGTGCATCAAATGTGGTCACTGGTTTCTTTGGCGGTATGGGTGGTTGTGCTATGATCGGCCAGTCCATGATCAATGTGAAATCTGGCGGCCGTACCAGAATATCTGGTATTTCTGCAGCTTTGTTCTTGCTCGTGTTCATTTTGTTTGCGTCCGGTTTAATCGAACAAATTCCGTTGGCCGCACTCGTCGGTGTAATGTTCATGGTTGTTATTGGCACATTTGCTTGGCAGAGCTTGCGCTTGTTCCGCAAAATCCCACTCACAGATGCGTTGGTGATCGTGCTTGTGACTGCAGTTACAGTCTATGCTGACCTTGCAATTGCCGTTGTGGTTGGTGTGATTGTGTCTGCTCTTGCATACGCTTGGACAAATGCGGTGCGCATTGAAGCTAGAACACGAATTACTCATGATGGGTCAAAAACCTATGAGATTTTCGGACCGTTATTCTTCGGATCATCAGAAGGCTTCATGGAATTATTTGATCCAAAAAATGATCCAGATCGCGTGATTATTGATTTTGCATCAAGCCGTGTTGCTGACCAATCCGCATTGCAAGTTATCGATGCTGTTGCGGTGAAATACCAAGCGGAAGGCAAGTCAGTTCAATTGCGTCATTTATCGCGCGATTGCCACAGACTTCTGGAGCGCGCAGGTCAACTTGTCGTGGATTCAGAGGACGATCCGGATTATGAGATCGCAGCCGATTATTCAATTAAGATTGGCGCATTAGGCGGTGGTGGCCATTAGTTTTAATGGCCTCTTAAGCTTACCAATTAAGGTAAACGTGTCTTAAATTTTGTAGGAAACTAATAGAATAGTTCGTGCTGTTCAGGTGTCTCTGGTGTGTTGATACGCATAACAACTAGAAACGTCATCATAGTCTTAAGTGCGATGATTGCAGCACAGATACCGAGTATACTCATTGCTTAAACCCCTCAAAAACAGCTTTCTATAATTAGAAAGTTACGCAATTTATTGCTTGGTCAATGATGTCTTACAAAACTTGCCTGAGGCTTTTCACAAAATTTGGGGCCGAAAATCCCAGAAAACATGCTTCGTGTGCCATTTTGTGAAAATTCATTTCATTACGTTAACCTTCAGGCAAGGAATTAACCATAAAAATTGTAATTGCGTTGATTTGCGTAAAAGTCTGGTGTTTCCAACTTCTTACCCAATGGCATGATGCTCTATCGTCGCACCGGTTCTGATCCGGATTTTTTTCTTTTTGTAAATGGGCCGAAATGGTCTTGTCTCGATTTTGAGTTTTGAATGCTTTTTAGCGATCGCACTCACTCCTAGGCTTGGTTTATGTCCAGTTTACAAGCGAAATTGCAGCGAGTGGGGATACGCATTGTTATTTAATGCGAGAGATATTGCAAAACGGGGGCAGCATTTAAGCAACACATTGTTGTTTATATCGTCCACTATTTGGCACCTTCCTTATTCAATCGTCGAAATTTTGTTGGCGCGATATTCGCAGCCGCAAAGCTTCGCACCATTTTCGATGGCTACTGTCGCGACAGGTATGGCGCACAAAGGCTGGAACCGTAATTTTAACGTCAAAAGGAATGAACATGGGTGACGAGAACGAAGCACCAAGCATCCTTAAGCTTCCAGATAATCTGGACTTGAATGCCGTAAGTGCCATGCATGCTCAATTGGTTGAGCTGAAGGGGCATAACGTCGAGATCGACGCAGCAGATGTACGAAAATCGGGCGCACAATGTGTCCAGGTGCTGCTCGCAGCCAAAAAGACATGGGATGCTGATGGCAAAAGCTTGATGCTAGGCACCATGTCTGAAGCTTTTGAGAACACATTGAAATTACTAGGAATATCTGGCGAAGTATTGCCATCAAAGGAGACAGCGTAATGAAAACTAAAGTACTGACGGTCGATGATTCGCGCACGATCAGAAATATGCTTTTGGTCACACTTAACAATGCCGGTTTTGACACTGTGCAGGCTGAGGATGGCATGGAAGGGCTTGAGGTTTTAGAAGAGTCTAACCCAGATGTGATTGTAACTGACATCAATATGCCGCGCCTCGATGGCTTCGGCTTTATTGAAGGTGTACGCCAAAACGAACGCTATAGAAGCGTTCCAATCTTAGTTTTGACGACTGAAAGCGATGACGAGAAAAAGAATCGTGCCCGTCAAGCAGGTGCTACCGGTTGGATTGTAAAGCCATTTGACCCAACAAAGCTCGTGTCAGCTATTGAGCGCGTTACAGCCTAATTTGAATTTAAATACTGCCTAATAGGACTTTTTCCTCATGGATATGAACGAAATCAAGGAAATTTTCTTCCAAGAATGTGAAGAACAACTGACAGAACTGGAAACAGGTCTTCTTGCCATGAATGATGGTGACGATGACCCTGAAACGGTGAACGCGGTGTTTCGTGCAGTTCATTCCATTAAAGGCGGTGCAGGTGCATTTGGTTTAGACGACCTTGTGGCGTTTGCCCACGTATTTGAAACAACACTGGACTGTGTTCGCTCCAACAAATTGGATCCAGATGAAACCGTCATGAAGGTCATGCTCAAATCTGCAGATGTCTTGGCAGATTTGACCGCAGCAGCCAGAGATGGTGGCACTGTTGATCCAGCGCGTTCTTCAACCCTTGCAAAAGACCTTGAAGCACTTGCAAATGGCCAACCTCTGCCGGACGGAGAAGCTGCGCCAGAAGCTGCGGCTCCTGCCCCTGCACCAGTTGCCGAAGAGCCTGCTCCGGTTGCTGAAGAGGCTGAGCCTGCTCCAACAGATGATAGTGGGTTCCAACCCGTTCCATTTTCTTTTGATGACATGGACGAAGCCACTGTTGAAGAAGCTGCTCCGGAAATTGTAGATGGAAACGTATTTACAATTGAGTTCAAACCAAATGCAGGTTTGTACGCCAAAGGAAATGACACAGCATTACTATTTAGAGACCTCGCTCAACTTGGTCAGATGGAAGTGCGTTGTAATTCTGATGCATTGCCTGATCTTGAAGGTATGGACCCGGAAGATTCGTACCTGACATGGAGCGTGACGCTTACAACTGAGAGCGATGAAGATGCAATCCGCCAAGTATTTGAATTTGCTGAATGGGATTGTAAACTTGAAGTAACAGCAGGTCGCGCTGATTCAGATGATGATGGTGAAGAAGCTCCAATGGTACCTGTTCCATTTGATCTATCTATGTTGGGTGAGCCCGAAGAAAAAGTTGCACCTGCACCTACTCCGGTAGCTGAGGCACCTGCTGCACCAACGCCCGCACCAGCTCCAGCTGCTGCTGCGCCACAAGCTGCAGCACCTGCACCGGCACCGGCAAAAGAGCCTGCAAAAGCTGCATCTCCTATTGCAAAAGAACCTGTTAAAAAACCAAAAGTTGCTGCGGTCGCGCCGACACAGCAAATTCGTGTTGATTTGGATCGTGTTGATCGCCTGATCAACTTGGTTGGTGAGCTTGTCATTAACCAGGCTATGCTTGCACAAAGTGTTGGCGAGAGCGAAGAGACCGTTAGTGGTCAAGGCAACAATATTAATCTTGGTTTGGATGAGTTGAACCAACTCACACGCGAAATCCAAGATAGTGTGATGGCAATTCGTGCGCAGCCTGTGAAACCTGTTTTCCAGCGTATGTCACGTATTGTACGTGAAATCGCCGATATGGTTGGGAAAAATGTGCGCTTGGTCACTGAAGGTGAAAATACCGAGGTTGATAAAACCGTTATCGATAAGCTTGCTGAACCGTTAACTCACATGATCCGCAACTCGGTGGATCATGGTCTTGAATCTGCTGAAGATCGAAAAGCAGCAGGTAAAGACCCTCAAGGCATGGTGAAACTTTCTGCGAAACACCGTTCAGGCCGTATTGTTATTGAGATTGAAGATGATGGTGCAGGTATTAACCGCGAACGTGTGAAACAAAAAGCCATGGATAATGGCCTTATTACCGCTGAAAGCAATCTATCTGACGAAGAAATCGATAACCTGATCTTCCATCCTGGTTTCTCAACAGCTGAGAAATTATCAGATATCTCAGGTCGTGGTGTCGGCATGGATGTTGTGAAAAAGTCCATTCAATCGCTAGGTGGACGTATTTCAATTCAATCCAACCCGGGTAAAGGCTCAATTTTCTCAATGAGCTTGCCACTCACATTGGCGGTTCTTGATGGCATGGTTGTATCGGTTGCCGACCAAACATTGGTTGTGCCACTAACAGCAATTGTTGAAACGCTACAGCCGGAGAAATCAGACATTCATGGATTTGGTGCAAAACAGCGTTTGATCGCCATTCGCGAAACATTCTGCCCGCTCGTGGACGTAGGAGAAATCTTAAATTTCCGCGATGAGCCTGCTGATCCAATTGAGGGTGTTGCGCTTCTCGTTGAAAGTGAAGGCGGTGGTCAACGCGCGCTTATGGTTGATGCAATTCAAGGGCAGCGTCAGGTTGTTATTAAGAGTTTGGAATCAAACTATTCTAACGTTCCAGGTATCGCTGCTGCCACAATCCTTGGTGATGGGCGCGTGGCGCTTATCTTGGATGTCGACATGATTGTTTCAGCGTCCAAAGGCCAAAGTCTTGCTATTGAAGAATTAAAGTCAGCTTAAGGACAAATTTTGTAATGAGTATTTCGAGTTCAATTATGTCAAATGGTTCACCATCAGAACAATTGGTTTCTGGTGAGTCTCCGCTGACGCGTCGTGATCTGTCAGATATTGCTGATATGATTTACGCAGACGCTGGCATATTCTTAAATGAAAGCAAGGCTTCACTTGTTTATTCGCGTCTTTCCAAGCGTTTAAGAAAAATTGGTCTTTCAAGCTTCAGACAGTATTGCGAACTTGTAGGTTCAGAACGCGGTGCAGAAGAACGCCGTGAAATGCTGTCGCAATTGACGACAAACTTTACAAAATTTTATCGTGAACGCCATCATTTTGAGCATCTTGCAAGCGATGTACTACCTGCGTTAATCAGTCGTGCGAAAGCAGGCGGTCGGGTAAGAATTTGGTCATCAGCTTGCTCGTTAGGTCATGAACCTTATTCGCTTGCTATGACTATTTTGTCGATGTTCCCAGATGCCACGAAATACGATTTTAGATTGCTTGCATCCGATATCGACCCGAAGGTTGTCGCCTCTGCAAGTGAGGGTATTTACACCGCTGATGCGATTGAGCCTGTTGGGCAGCAGTTTCGTAAAGAATATTTCAATGATCTTGGTCAGGGAAAATTCCAGGTCAAAGATCATGTTAAGGATCTTATTTCCTTTAGAGAACTAAATCTCATCGCGAACTGGCCATTTAAGGGTAAGTTTGATGTTATTTTCTGCCGCAATGTTGTGATCTATTTTGATGATCCAACGCAGGCAAAAATCTGGCAGCGCTATTCAGATGTGCTTTTAAAGGATGGATATCTGTATATCGGCCATTCAGAACGCTTGTCTGGTCCTGCGAAAGCGCGCTTTGACAATGTAGGCGTGACAGCCTTTAGGTTTAAGGGGTAAATCGCCATGCTCAATAAAGTTAAAGTCCTTGTGGTAGACGATTCACCTACAATGCGCGGTCTTTTACGGGCAGTGTTAAGCGCTGATCCTGAAATTCAAGTTGTCGGTGAAGCTGGTGACGCAATGGAAGCGCGCGGCGCGATCAAGTCGTTAAACCCAGATGTGGTCACACTTGATATCGAAATGCCGAACATGAATGGCCTTGAGTTCTTGGAAAAGATCATGACCCTGCGCCCGATGCCAGTTATTATGGTTTCAACGCTGACACATCGTGGTGCACAAGCGACATTATCTGCGCTTGAGATTGGTGCATTTGATTGCATTGGTAAACCAAGCCCAGGTGATAGTACCCCATTTAAGGGACTTGCTGATGTGGTAAAAGCTGCGGGACGTTCGAAGCGAACTTCTTATGCTAGCCCAGCATCTCAACCAAGTCAGCCAGCTAAGCAGCCGGGATATGAAAATTACATCCCTGCACGGAAGATTATTTCAATTGGTTCTTCAACCGGTGGTGTTGAAGCGCTTATTCAGGTGATTTCAAAATTCCCTGCAAATTGCCCGCCAACGGTCATCACACAACATATGCCCCCAGCGTTTACTGGTAGCTTTGCCGCAAGATTAGATCGTCTTTCAGCACCTGTTGTGAAAGAGGCGGAAGATGGTGATCGTCTTGAAGTTGGTAAGGTTTTACTTGCCCCGGGTGGCACACGCCAGATGGAAGTTGTTAATCAAACAGCGCCGCGCATTAGCCTTATGGAAGGTGATCCGGTCTCCGGACATTGTCCATCTGTAGATGTTTTGTTCAGATCCGTTGCGAAAATCGCAAGAAAGAACGCGGTTGGTGTAATTTTAACCGGCATGGGCCGAGATGGTGCTAGCGGGCTATTAGAAATGCGCGAGGCTGGTGCTCGCACAATTGGCCAAGATGAAAAATCTTGTGTCGTTTATGGAATGCCGAAAGTAGCGTTCGAGATTGGGGCGGTGGAAACGCAGCATCCAATCGGAGAAATCACAGATCAAATATATAAGTTAACTGCAGTTAGAAGGGACAGGGTAGCCTAATGTCTATTGCACAAAAAATAAAAGTACTGATCGTCGATGATCAGGTAACCAGCCGTCTACTTTTGGGAGAAGCGTTGCAATCGCTTGGTTTCAAAAATATCACGGTCGCAGCCGATGGGGCACAAGGTTTGAAAATCATGCAAACTCAACCACATCATTTGGTTATTTCTGATTTCAACATGCCGAATATGGATGGCCTAGGCTTCTTGGAAGGTGTTCGTAAAAACCCTGCCACGCAGCGCGCAGCATTTATTATGCTGACAGCGCAAGGTGATCGCGAGCTTGTTAAAAAAGCTGCAGCGCTTGGGGCGAACAATGTTTTGGCCAAGCCATTTACAATTGAAAAAATGAAGGCTGCTATCGAAGCAGTGTTTGGAGCGCTTTAGAGAATGGACGCGCGGGGTAAACGAGTTCACGTCATTCAAGGCGAGTATCAGGTCACTGACGATCCAGAAGTAGTTTTGTCTACTATCTTGGGTTCATGTGTTGCTGCTTGCATGCGTGATCCTGTTGCCGGTGTTGGCGGGATGAATCATTTCCTTCTTCCCGGTGATGGTGGGCAAACAGGCGGCGGCGAAGTCGCACGCTATGGTGTGCACCTTATGGAGTTGTTGATCAATGGACTTTTGAAAAAAGGTGCAAGCCGTGATCGTATTGAAGCTAAGATAATCGGTGGTGGCAAGACTATACCCGGTCTTTCTAACGTCGGTGAGAAAAATGCAATCTTTGCCAAGTCCTTTCTTGAAGACGAAGGCATCATGATTGTGGGAACAAATGTCGGCGGTGATCACGGACGCAAGTTGGAATATTGGCCAGTAAGTGGCCGTGCACGTCAATGTATCCTTAATGGTAACGAAGCTGAACGCGCAGTTGCACGTGAGCGTAAACCAATTCCAAGGGCTGCTCCGGTTGCTGCACCTAAGGATGATATTGAATTCTTTTGATCGAAATTTTGAGTACTAGTTTGTAGAGGACGCGTATATGTCAAATGCTTTAGAAAAAAATAGCGGTGAATTTCATGAACCGCTGACAGAAATACTGTCCCGGGTCGGCGCAGAGATGCAGGATGTTGCTGTATTGATTGAACGGCTTGAACCGATGCTTGAATGTGAAAAGGTTGCGAGCTCCGTTGATGCAATGGAACATATGAAACTTCTTCAAGGTATCGATTTGGCAGTGCAAAAGGCACGCGGATTGGCAGATTTTGTGGATGCAGTTTCAAATGACGTCAGTATCGATAATCTTGTCGATATCAATACAGCGCTAAATTTGATCACGTTGTCTGATTTGAAAAAGCGACTATCCTCGAACACGCAAACAGTGGTTTCTGCCGATACGTATGAAAAAGCGTCAGGTGATCTCGATTTCTTTTAGAAACCATTTTCCTGTTTAATTGCAGCCATTTGGCTGCAAAATCACACAAGATTATAGATCTATATTGTCTGCTCGGCGGCTATAGATCGTCAAAGCGCCATACTCACGCAAGTTTCAGCAACTAACTTGGGGTTCGTTGTGATCTCTTTAGTGGTTGTGGAATGAATCTGGTCAATCAATTATCACAGATTGGTAATAACCTATCTGAACTTGGACAAGGGCGCTTAGCTGCATTAGGCGGTATCGGTGCTTTCGCGGTAATTCTTATTATCGCAGCAGGACTGTTTTTAAACAAACCCGCTGCTGAATCTCTCTATATAGGGCTTACAAGCGACGATATTAATTCCATCGGCATCGCATTATCAGAAGCTCGCATCGATTATGAAGTCGGTTCAGACGGTTCGAGCATTAAAGTTGCAGCTGGTACCGCATTGCAAGCACGCGCTATTCTCGCCGAACGCGGGCTACCAAATAGTTCAAGTGCAGGATATGAACTTTTCGATGAAGTGGGATCATTAGGCCTTACAAGCTTTATGCAGGAAGTCACCCGCGTACGCGCACTTGAAGGTGAGATTGCGCGAACCATTCAGAAAATTAACGGCATTAACGCCGCCCGTGTTCACATTGTAATGGCTGACACCGGTAACTTTCGCAGTGGCGAGCAAAAACCATCTGCTTCCGTAATGGTCAAAACCGGGAATGCGGTTGCTCGTCGTTCCGCAGATTCAATCAGACATCTTGTTGCATCATCAGTGCCCGGTCTAACGGTAGATGAAGTGACGGTGTTAGATTCCACCGGCAAATTGTTGGCGTCAGGTGATGATTTTTCCAACAGCACCCTTAATCGCTCAATGTCGATTGTTCAAATCATCCAGAACGAAGTTGAAAACAATATTGATAAAGCACTTTCGCCATTTCTTGGGATTGATAATTTCCGCTCAAGTGTAATGGCGAAGGTCAACACTGATACCCAGCAGATTCAGGAAACAGTTTTTGATCCTGAATCACGTGTTGAAAGATCGACACGTGTGACACGTGAGAACCAAACATCAAATTCTACAACATCAGATGCACCGGCAACCGTTGAACAGAATATACCTGATCAAACACCGGAAGCGGGCGGTAATTCACCATCGTCTAGCGAATTGGCAGAGCGTAAAGAAGAGCAAACCAATTATGAGATCAACTCAAAGGTAACTCAAACTGTCCGCAATAGTTATGATGTTCAAAAGCTTTCAATTGCAGTTGTCGTGAACGATGCACGGGTAAAAGAAATGTTGGGCGCTGAAGCGACCCAGGAACAAATTGATGATTATTTGGCTGAGTTGCAGCAGGTCATTGCAACAGCAGCAGGTTTGGATACGGAGCGCGGAGACGCAATCAAACTGACGACTATGGAATTCCTTGCAACTGAAATGTTGGCCGACTCAATAACCACCGGCGGCTTTATGGAAGTGTTGATGGCTCAATTGGGAACCATCATCAATGCGATTGCATTTGTAGCTGTGGCCTTCCTTTTGGTTTGGTTCGGTTTCCGCCCAATCTTAAGTGGTGGTGCATCATCTGGTGCCGCGGCAGCAGGTGGTGGCGATGCAATTGCGGGCCTTGATGATATCGATGGTTTGGAATTGCCTGACTTCTCTCCTGGTGCTGGCGGTATGGATGGTATGCCAGGTGGTCCTGCATCCATGGAAGGCTTTGGCGCTGACTTTGGCTTTGACGCTGATGCTGAATTTGGTGGTGGCGAAGATGGTGGCAGCGGTGATGGCGTTGTCATTGAAGAGGGTATGAGTTTCACTGGCCGCGTTAAAGGTGGTCCTGAGAAGAGACTTTCATCCATGGTGGAAATCAGTGAAGAACGGGCTGCAAAAGTACTGCGCAAATGGGCTGTAGGTGATGCCGCATAGTAGCAGATTTCACGTCATCAAAATCAATTAAAAGTTTTAAATTCAAAATACAACAACTAATGTAGCAGTCTCTTATCAGTAGATTTGCGGCTTTTGTAGTTGAAGTGATTCGGCTTAATACTAAATCATTAGTATTAATTGACTAAATCTCATTTCATATTTAGATCTATTTTGGAATATTCAGCGCGTTTTTTGCTCTGTTTATGAAAAATAAGAAAAAATAATTCATCGCTATTTTGATTTTTTTGTGAATTTTTATAGATCTGCTCTCATATTCAATCGATCTGCATTTTTCTTGAAATGAAATTTTATCTACATGTAATTTTATAAAAAATAAAACCAAATTGAATGATTTATTAGTTATATCATCTAGATAATGATTCAAATCGTGTTATTATTTAAATCTGATTTGTAAAGTACTCAAAGATACCTATAGATTTTAGTAATTCTATTGGTGATACTTATCGAATGAGTAGGTCCGTTGGCGGCGATGTAATAGGAAGGGAACTATTTAATCGAAATTACAGCACTGGGTGACTAAGCTGTAAATTAGGGGATGGTTATTTTGTCATGTGGCAGACATTAAATAACATAAAATCGAAGGGCAGCTGTGAATTGTGATGCTTGAGAACACGACCACCATTGATGAATTGGGTGTGGAAGTGATGACCCGCGGGGATTTTTTCGAGCAAATTTGTAACAGTGCATCTTCAGACCATATCAGTGACGGGCTCGATATTGCGTGTAAATTTATCAGCAGCAGCGCCTATTTGCTTCTGCGCGACGACGGATCTGAGAATTTTGTTATTAGCTCCAATTGGCCATATGATTTAGCAAAGAATTTGGGCCAAGCCATCGTATCCGAGAGATCCGATTTCATAGAAAACCTTCCACCACAATCTGCATTTGAACCGAGCTTTTTCGATGCAAGCGAACAGTTTAGAATTCCAAAACAGTTTGCCAAACAGATTTGTATATTACCGCTAACTTGTGGTGATCAAAAATTCATTATTTTGTTCTTGTTCGCACCAGGTACATCAATCGCCCAAGAACGTCTACGTGACGCAGCACTTGCATGCTCTTACCATATTTCAGAATTCGTAGTTTCTGGGTCGGCTGAAACCAATCAGGCAGAACTCACAGATCGTGAGATGGAATGCCTGTCTTGGATTGCGAAAGGTAAAACCAGTGATGAAATCGCACTCATTATTGGAATCTCGCGAAATACGGTCAATAACTACATAACAAGTATTATGAACAAAACCGCGACGAAGTCGCGCGCAGAGGCTGTGGCAGAGGCTGTGCGTGGGCAATTGATTTAGGGTTCTGGGAGCATAGCTGATGAAAGATTTGGAAACGACATGGTCCGCTGATTCAGCAACACATTGGGAAATTGGGGGCAATTTAAATGTCAACAAATCCAAGGCCGATTTTTTCCCGAAAGCTGTCGAACTTCAAAAAAGAATTGATGCTGCTGGCTTTGCAATCGTCGTCAACAGCCGTGCGATTAATGATGTTGCGCCACTTAAAGTGATTATGAGCAATTCAAGTTTTGAACGTGATGAGAATGCAAATGCTGTTATCGAATGCATGGGCTCCGCGCTTTCCGCTCAGATCAACAAATCATCAAACCCAGTTTATTGGACCGCAGATGACCAGGCGGCGGAATTTATTACGAGCAAGGGGCCAGCTAAGCAAATTGATGCGCATGGCGCGCCAATAAATGGACTGGCATTTCCAGTTCACTTAGGCGGAAAACAATCGGGTATGGCGATTTATTTTTCACCATCGATCAAGATTACACGCGAAATGCTGATTGATATTCACCGCAAAGTCTTTGTCATTTTACGAGAACTTTTGAAAATAGAGATGTTGGCTCGCACTGATTCTGTCTCAATCAACGTTCGTGAGACAGAATGTTTGCAACATGCTGGGAATGGTTTGACCAGTGATGAAATTTCAGAGATGTTGAATTTATCAGTGCATACGGTCAACGCCCATTTAAGTTCTGCGACAACAAAACTCGACAGCGTTAACCGAATTCAAGCGATTGCAAAAGCAATACGCCTTGGTCTAATCACCTAAGCGGATTAAACAGCGCGATAAGCCTCTGGGATTTCTGGCATTTTATGCATGGAGAATGCAGCATTCTCCAAGCTTTGCCTCAGGAAAGTAGCGCTTTCTTCTAAATCCATAAAGCTCTCCTGAAATTCAATGTGACTGATTTCAATGCCGCAATAGTCTTTTTCAAGAGTCAGCCGCACAAACACTGTCACCAAATTGGGGTGGATTTCGAGGTCGAGTACAATTTTTGGATTATAATCCCAGTCAACGACATAGTCGCCACCGGATCCCAACTTCACTGTTTCCGGAAGAAAATAGAGTTCAGCAGCTGAAGTTACCAATTCAGATAAACTTGCATGACGTTCATATTTTAGCATCGCAATGAGGTCTGCGATATCGATCAATCTTAATTCACGAGCAACTGGTGCAAGTGCTTGAGCAACAATTTTTTCATGTTCATGACTGTGTGGTGTTTTCTTCATAACTGGATACATACTTCTTTCAACAAGGAAGCCACGAGATGTTAAACGGCAAAAGCAATCAGCCTTACAGTCAAACCTTGTGGGTTAAACATTACATTTCGCTCTAAAATACGACCGGAATCATGGTCGCTAACGGCGCGATTGATCATATATTCGATGAATTAGTTCGGCGACTGCCTGATAAAACTCCGATGGAATTAAAGTACCAAGCGAGACTTGCGCAAACATTGAGCGTGCAAGTGGTGGGTCTTCAAAAACAGGAATTTCATGTTCTTCTGCAATTTCTCTTATGCGCAGCGCGATCAGGTCTTGACCCATGGCTACAACAATAGGTGCGCCGGTTTCTTCAGCGTCATATCTTAAAGCAACTGCATAGTGGGTCGGGTTTGCCACAACCAAAGTAGCACGCGGTACATCCGCCATCATCCGTTTGCGCGCGCGATCTCGCGCTAAAGATCTTTGACGCGCTTTGACCATCGGATCACCATCGGATTGTTTCATTTCATCCTTGATTTCCTGCTTGGTCATCCGCAAGTCTTCATACCAAAAATGACGCGTTGCAAATATATCGATGATTGCCAGAACAGCAGTTGATAATAAAACGATGATAAAAATCGTGATTGTATGCTCAGAAATAATTTGCGTGATCGCACCCGGATCCACATACATGATTTGCAAAATATCCATGAAATCACTGCGCATAACAAGCGCGATAATTAGCGAGATCACCATAACTTTGGCCAGGTTTTTTGCAAATTCAACCATGCCTTTTTTACCGAAAATACGCCCAAATCCTGCTGGAATGGATAACCTGTTCCATTTGGGTTGAACGCGATCAAGTACGGGGCGTGGAATGTTTTGAAAAATTGAAGCAGCAAGACCAAACGTCATCAAAATTGCAAAGGCCGGCAAAAGAATGATGCTTGCTTCCCAAAATAAATGTTTAAAAATGGCAAGCGCATCTTCACCTGTGATAATGCGCCAGTCTTCGGGCTTTTCAAAAATTCCCTTTAATCCATATGTCACGCGACCGACGCTAGAGGGAAGGAAAAACACAACAAATAACAGAGCACCTAGTACAGATGCAAAGGCTGGAACTTCCCTGGCAAACGGGACGTTACCCTTGTCAAAGGCATCGCGGATCTTTTTCTCGGTGGGGTCTTCGGTTTTGGAGTCTTTGTCTTCATCACCGGACATGGGACCAACCTTATCGCATGATTACGAATCGTTAGATTACACTAACACTAGGCGGCTTGTTTGTCTTCCCGAAGTCGTAATTTGTCTTCACCAGCTAAACGAATAGCTTCTTGCGTGATCGAGCGGCGCGCAACTGCAACTTCTGCAGGTTTACCCAAATCCCCGTTCCCAAGTTCTGACTCGATCATTCGGCGTTGACGTGCGCCAATTGCTGAAAGCACAGCTTCCTGCATCTCTGGCGATGTGCCACGCAATGCGAGCGTGATAACATCTCCATTAATGTCATTAAATAAAGTAACGCGTGATTGCTGAGACATGAGTAATAGATCATCAAACAGGAAGATCCGTGGTTTAACTTTATTTGCAGTATCAGCGCTGCGGCTCTCTAATGCGCCCAATAATGATTCAACAACGGGTTTGTCCAACTCGTTCATGATGTCAGCTACTTTGACCGAACCAGTTGCGTTTTTCTCAGCGTTGATTTCATCAACAAGCTCGCGAACTTTGCCCTCAATAATTTCAGCAACACGCGGGTTGATGTCTTTCATATTCACAGCACGATGAACAATATCAACACGCTTCTCTTCCGGCATTTTCATCAAAGTTTTGCCAGCAAATGAAGATGGCAGCATAGATAAGATATATGCAGATGTCTGCGGGTGTTCGTTTTCCAAGAACTTGTAAACTCGGTCCGGGTCAGCTTCATTCAGCTCATCCCAAATCGTTTGCGTAATGGCTTGGAATTCTGTTTGGCGACCTAAAAGTCCATCGACTTCATCGGGTGTCAAACCTTCTTCAAGAATACTTTCCATCACTTTGGCATTGTCCATAAGGCCAGTACCTTCACTGAACAATTCCTCAAACTCGGTGACGAGCTCTTCCAACTCTTGCGGAGGAATAGGACGCAGTTTCTGCGCTTTATCAATAATGACTTGTAATTCGCCCTGCTCAAAGAATTTAAGCAATTTACCTGCTACAGGTTTTCCCATCGCTAAAAGCACAGCAGCGGCTTTCTCAGGGGAGAGAGTTCTTTCGAACTTCCCGTTTGAGCATCATGCTCAAAATCGTCATAAATATCCACGATACTTATCCTGTTGTGGCTTTAGTGCCGATGACTTCTATCATCTTAACACCAAAACGCGTGTCGTCATTTTCCAAAACTGTTATTTCGCCGCGACCAATCAATTTACCATTGACCATGATCTCGACAGGTTCGCCGATTTTGCGCTGTAGCCCAATCGTTGCGCCTTCGTTTAAATCCATTAATTCAGAAACTTGCATCCGGCTTGTGCCCAAAACAACTTGCACGTCAATTGGGATATCCATGACCAGGTCCGCGCGGGAATTACTGCCAGTTGCCCCGGTTACTGAAGAACCGCTACCGAAGTCACTAACACCAGGGTCTGCGCTTTCCAGGCTTCCACCGCCGAAATCAGAACCTAAATCACCACCTGCGCCAAAGTCGGAACCAAGTGTATCGCCGCCGCCAAAGTCAGAGCCTAAGTCACTACCTAGATCGCCACCTAAATCACTGCCAAAATCGGAACCCATATCTGGTGCTGCATCAAAGTCACCACCGAAATCAGAACCCAGATCTCCGCCTAGATCACCACCTGCGTCTAAATCACCACCGATGTCGCCGCCAAAATCTGAACCAATATCTAGGGCGCCGTCACCCGCTCCTGCGCTTGACAAATCCAAGCCCTCCGCGTCTTGTTGCAACACATCCCGAAGACCGTCGATAGCGCCGTCCAGCTCATCTGGATTATCAGCGTTCGCTTCTGTTTCGTTTTCTGGTGCGTTTTCCGTACTCATACCCAATTTATGTCAGCTGAAGCTTGTCGGGGCCTTTCCAAATGGAAAAATTGACGGGTAATTTTTAAAAAAATAGATCGGATGTGGGCTAGATGCCATCTTTCCAGTCTTCATCGCCGAACGGGCTTTCAACACGAACCATGTATTTATTGCCTGATTTCCCTAGTGCGCAATTATACAATTCACGTCCGTTTGCCTGTAAAACAACGGTCGGTTCACCTTCTTCGCCAAAGCGCAATACATCGCCAACCTGCAATCGGCTTACCTCATCAAGTTTTAATCGCTCTAAACCAATATTGGCCTGCAACATGATGTCAGAGCTATAAACTTGTTTGGATAACTTCTCAGCCCATTCCGTCTTTTTTTCAGCCTTGCGGCGGCGGTTGGTAACTGCGTCAATGTCGGTTTTAATGATTTTGGATTGCGGAACAATCACGGTAGCAGATGTTTCCAATTGTCCAAATTTCAAGTCTAGTGAAAATGAAGCCGCATGATATTCTTTATAAGTTTCTGCTTCCGGATCGGGTAGATTTTGCGTTGGTTTGTCAACGCTCTGCTCCAATATTGGGTTTCGCGTGATTGTCGCTTTTAATGCCTCATTCAGCGTTTCAAAAAACACTGCGGACAAGTCAATCTCGAGCGTTGATAACGAACGCGATACCGCTTCGATATTTTCTGGATCATCGCCACCAAGCATACATTCAACAATTGAGATTATCAGATCATTATTGCAATAAAGTGCAATATCATCTGACCAGGTTTCAATCTTAGCTTCTGTGAAACAAAAATCACCCTCGATAGCTTTCAAAAGCTCAGTGCGCGTGCCTTGTGTGATGTTACCAGCTGTTGCCTCTATAGGTAAGCTATTATTATCTTTAAATAAAACCATAAATACTTGCGCTAAAGACAACGCAATTTGATGGCATTTTTCTTCGATAATCTGTGGGCTACCAAGCTCACCAACCATCAATGACAGCAGCTTGGGATCAAACTGAACTTCATCTATCGCTGCACCATCAGATGCAGCTTCTTCATGTCCTGCATCATCGATTTCAGCATCGGTGGATGCGACATCATCGGCTTTAATTTCTGCTTCAGTTGTTTCGGTATCAGCCATGATCTATCTAAGCGCCACCGCCGCCAGGGTTCATCATCTCTTGCTCGACAGCATCGATAGATGGACGCTCATAAGACGAGATGGTTTTACGACCATGTTCAAGTGCAACTTGTGGCACCGAACCATTCATATATGCAAGCAAAGTCTGTTTAACCACCGTAAAGAGGCGTAGCTGCTTTGTGCGTACAATCTCAACCTGGTGATTAAGTGGTTGCATCACACAATATGATAAGAAAATTCCAAGGAAAGTACCCACAAGCGCAGCCGCGATCAAACCACCTAGAACATCCGGTGGTTCGTTAATCGCGCCCATCGCTTTAATAATACCCAAAACCGCGGCCACAATCCCGATCGCCGGAAAAGCGTCACCCATGGTTACAAGCGAATGGTGAGAATGGAGTTTATCATGAGAAAGCGTGTGGATTTCTTCGTCCATCAAAGCTTCAATCTCGTGCGGTCTGGCATTTCCGATAATGATCAAACGGATGTAGTCGCAGATAAAAGAAGAAAGCTCTTTGTTGGCAAGAACGGTTGGAGCTGCAAGAAAAATCTCTGATTCTTCAGGATTATCAACATGAGCTTCGATCTCGTTACGAGACTTTGTGCGAAGATCACGCATGAGTTGATACAGAAGTCCAAGCGTATCGAGATAATGGCGCTCTTTCGGTACATCATATTTGAAGGCCTCACCAACAACCTTACCGGCATCTTTGATGATTTTTGTAGGATTGGCCATTATGAAGCCACCAATCCCTGCGCCGCCGATGATCACCAGCTCGAACGGTTGGTTAAGCACCCCAAGTTTGCCGCCCATAGCCATATATCCGCCAAGAACACAGCCGATGGTAACAACGAATCCGATAATAATATTCATGCCAAGCTTCCAAGTAAAAATTGCTTATCCATGATTATGTGTGTTTCCTTGCGTGAGGCTTATTCCATCCAATTAATCGCACAGGACAACCAACAGTTTCGCGCAAGACTTTTCACCTAATTTATAACGCAAATGCGAACTGCGATGGCATTTGTTCATTGCCTATGCAGCAGGTGAGAGAAGGGCCCTTATGACAACTTTTTCTGATTATCGATTGATTGCGCGAGACATGCAAAGCTCCCTGCAGCGCGTTGCAGAAGATAATGTGGTGTCCAGAGATACAGATTATTATCTGGAGAATATTAGCAAGGTCAGCACGATTGAAGAATTTCTTCAAGATGATCGCTTGTTCAGCTATGCCATGAGAGCACACGGCCTTGAGGAAATGACTTATGCAAAGGGCCTGATGCGAAAAGTGCTTGAGGGCGGCACCGATGACGAAGAAGCGCTCGCAAACAAATTCACCGATCCAAGATATAAGCAATTTGCAGAAGCATTTGATTTTGCAACCCATGGCGATAATGCAACTGTGTTTACCGCAGCTCAACAGGGAACGGTTGATAAATATCTTCAACAAACTTTGGAAGAAGAAGCTGGTGAAGATAATCAAGGGGTTCGGTTGGCGCTATATTTCGAGCGCAAAATGCCGGAAATCTTGGATGAGCAAACTTCAAACACCGCGATCGCCTTTTCTATTTTGGGTGACAATGCACTAGCAGATGTTGTCCGCACGGCGCTCAGCATTCCAGCTGAAACCGCAACAGCTGACATTGATATTCAAGCTGAAAACATCATTGAAAAACTTGATTTTGATGACCTTCGGGAGCCGGAAGGCATGGAAAAATTTATGGAGCGCTTTACCAATTTATGGGAAGTAGAAAATCCAACGGGCGGAGCAACATCGGCTGCTGATTTTCTATCATCGAGCACCGGCGGCAGCATTTCAGCCGACCTTTTATATTCGCTCAATAATCTCAAGTTAGGCGGCCGCTGATGCAGACAGCTCTTTATGTTTCAATTTCATCGCAGCTTGCACTTGAGCGTCGACTAGACACGATTGCGGGAAACCTTGCGAACTCAAATACGACCGGATTTCGCGCAACGGAAATTAAGTTTAGCGAAGTTTTGGACGGGACAAATCAAGTTAAAACATCCTACGTAAATCAAGGTAATGACTATCTAGCGACCCATAATGGCGAGTTCAAACCAACCGATAACCCATTCGATTTTGCAGTAAAAGGAGATGGTTGGCTAATGGTTGATGGCCCTGCGGGCGAAATGCTAACACGTGATGGTCGCTTTACCATGACCCAGGATGGAGAGTTACAAACCATCAATGGGTTTAAGGTTTTAGATGCAGGCGGCGCACCTATCCAGCTTGATCCAGAAGCGGGTATTCCGGTTGCTGCGCGAGATGGTGCATTGATGCAAGATGGCATCGTTGTCGCAAATATCGGGCTCTATACAGCGGACTTATCCGCAGGTTATCAGCGTGTCAATGAATTAGGTATCATCTCCAGAAATGCACCTGAACCTGTGGTCGATCGCCAGGACATCGGCATCCACCAAGGTTATTTAGAAGATTCAAATGTCAACGCGGTGACTGAAATGAGCCAGCTTATTCAGGTCTCGCGCGCATTTGAAAACATCACTGCATTGGTGCGCGATAGCGATAAAACATATCGTGAAGCAATCCAAACACTTGGCGGCGGTCGATAAGATGATGTCGGTGACAAAACCCAGTTTTAACAATTGAGTATCTTTTATGAATAGCCCGCAAACACTTACCAATATTGAAAATGCTGTCCGTTACTTTAAGGCGCCAGAAAATCTTCTGCGCGTTGGCGGTAAGGTAAAATCAATTTCAGCGGGTGCATATTCAGTTGTTGGGCTCTCACGTCATGTGGGATTGGGCGACTTTGTTGAACTATCGAGACATGGGGAAATGCATCCGGGAGAAGTGGTTCATGTGGGACCTGATGAAATTATCGTCTGTCCGCTACATTCGGAAAACCCAGCTCATATCGGTGATCAGGTTTTCAAACGAGGCAGCTTTAAAATAAGACCCGATGCTTCTTGGTGTGGCCGTACTATTAATGCACTTGCAGAACCCATCGATGGCGGCCCAGCGCTCGCATCAGGCATTAAAGAAATGCCGCTGCAGGCTTCAGCTCCTGCTTCCATGACAAGATCTCGCATTAGCAGCGCTATTCACACAGGCATTCGGGTGGTTGATGTGTTTGCTCCAATTTGCCAAGGCCAGCGCATGGGGATTTTTGCAGGTTCTGGCGTTGGTAAATCTACCATGCTTTCCATGTTTGCAAAAACGGCTGACTTTGATCGTGCTGTCATCGCTCTCGTCGGTGAACGGGGCCGTGAAGTGCGTGAATTTATTGAAGAAACCATGGGCGAGAATATGGCAAAATCAATTGTTGTGGTTGCAACAAGTGATGAAAGCCCAATCCTTCGCAAAATGGCTCCTTTAACGGCAATGGCAATTGCTGAAAGTTTCCGCGATAAAGGTGAAAACGTTCTGTTGATCGTTGATAGTTTAACACGCTATGCGCATGCATTGCGCGAAATTGGTGTGGCGTCTGGTGAACCACCGGTCGCGCGTGGATACCCAGCATCGGTCTTTACCGCAATGCCGCGGCTGTTAGAGCGCGCCGGTCCAGGTGGTGAGGCATCGGGTTCTATTACCGCATTGGTATCAATATTGATTGACGGCGATAATCACAATGATCCAATTGCCGATAATGCGCGTGGAATTTTAGACGGCCATCTGGTGCTGGATAGAGCGCTGGCCGATGAAGGCCGGTATCCACCTGTTGATCCATTAAGTTCGATATCGAGATTGGCAAGAAAAGCCTGGAAAGGCGATGAGGAAATGCTGGTCAACAGGATTAAAGCACTCATTCATAAATATGAAGAAACACGGGATTTAAGGCTTATTGGTGGCTATCGCCCTGGCACTGACGCCGATTTGGATATGGCCGTCACACAAGTTCCCGTTATATATGAAAATTTGCGCCAAACACCGTCCGACCCACCAAGCAGTGACTCTTTTGGTGAGTTAGCGGAAGCGATGAAGGCTGCAGCCATGGCAAATATGCCAGATAATCAGGCCAGGAGACCAGGTTAATGTCAGAGTTTTATGATGACTTCGAAGATGAGATGGATGAAGTCGTTCAAGAGGCGCTAGAAAACGAAAAAGTCGTTAAAAAAGTTAAACGAGAACGGATCAATTTTGACTTTCTATTTGCCGTAGTGGGCGTTTGCCTTGCAGGTTCTGCGGCCTTTCTTCCATGGTATGTATTCCTGCACCAGGAAGATTTCAGCGTAAAGAGAATGGCATATACCAAGGATCGCGAATTGCCGGACTGGGAAGGGAGAACAATTGTTAATGTGTCTCCATCTGCCATTCCAAAACGAGATCCTGACGCATTAGATGAAGATTTGTTGCCCGATGACATTACGACCGCATCTATTCCGGAAGATGGCGGTGCCGGAGGAGACGGTTCGCAAGCGTTTCCCGGGCAGCCAAGATTTAAGCTATTACATGTAGCAAATGAGCGCGCGCTCATTGAAGATGCATCTGGTATGTACATGGTCAAAGTCGGTTCTGTTTTACCAGATAACAGCACGCTAGCGGCACTGGAAGAACGCGGCAACGGCTGGGCTTTGGTGACATCAAATGGCGATGTTGTCGAAAACTAAACACGAAGTTTGCGTGGGTTAAACGCATCAAGTTGACCAAATCGGTAAGTCCCACGCAAGATTATTACCATATCCTTAACGGGAAGATAAATGGGATAATCTGATGCAACCAATCCAATTATTTAAACTCGCATCTCAGCAGGCAGAATGGCTGACAGTTCGCCACACTGTTGTGGCTGGTAATATTGCGAATGTGAATACGCCTGGATATGCGGCCAAAGATGTTGAGCCCTTTAAAGCAGTGATGGAAGCAACCGGAACCAAAATGGCGGCAACCCATAGCCGACATTTCTCCGACGCAAAACTGAGTGCTTCAATTCGAAGTAATGAAATTAATGGGATCGCTGTTCATCCGTCTGGCAATACAGTCAATTTGGCCAATGAGGTTTCAAAAGGCAGTGGCATCAAACGCGAATATGAAATCAATACGAGCATCGTCAAGACTGTTAATCGCATGATTATGGCAACGGTTAGGAAATAAGTATGGATCCTTTAAGCTTATCATCCAAAATTGCAGCAAGTGGTTTGCACGCTCAGGAAACCCGGTTGCGAATAGTCTCTGAAAACCTAGCTAATGCACAATCCACAGGCGATGTACCAGGTGCTGATCCCTACCGCAGGAAAACAGTTTCCTTTGCGTCTTATCTTGATAATGCAACGGGCGCTTCGCGTGTAAAAGTTCAGCGTTTGGGAGTTGATAACTCAGATTTTACAGTGAACTTTGACCCAAGCCACCCGGCAGCAAATGAAAAAGGCATGGTAAAAATGCCAAACGTCAATCCGTTGATTGAGCTTGCAGATATGCGCGAAACCAACCGCTCATATGAAGCAAATTTACAGACGATCAAACAAACGCGAGAGCTTGTTTCCCTCACACTTGGACTTTTGAGGAACACTTAAGATGGATATTATTTCTCAAACACTTTCAGCCATTAATACATCTCCCAACGCGACAGCGCAGACCGAATTAGCAAGCTTGAGCACTGCATCAGCCGCGGCAGGGTTTCGTCCAGTTGAAGATGTGCAGGGCCCTGGCTTTGGCGAAGTTTTATCAGGCATGGCAAGTGGCGTTGTGGGCCGGCTTAATCAGGCTGAATACGTTTCAATGAAAGCCGTTCAAGGTGAAGCAAATACGCGAGAAGTGGTTGATGCTCTCATGACCGCAGAGCAGTCATTAAACACAGCAATCGCGATCCGCGATAAAATTGTAACTGCATATCTCGAAGTTTCGAGAATGCAAATTTAGGAGTAATGTTATGAAGGCTTTGTCAATTGCCGCAACAGGTATGAATGCGCAACAAACAAATTTAGAAGTGATCGCAAATAACATTGCTAACATCAATACAACGGGTTTTAAGCGTTCCCGAGCTGAATTTTCTGATCTTTTATATCAGGTAGAACGCAGCCAAGGTGTTCCAAATAGTGCAAACCAAGCGATTGTTCCAGAAGGCGCGCATATTGGTTTGGGTGTCCAAACATCAGCTGTTCGAAACCTGCACATCCAAGGTAGCCTGGCTCAAACATCAAACAAACTTGATTTAGCTCTGATTGGCCGTGGGTGGTTCCAGATTGAAACCCCGCAAGGCGAAACGCTTTATTCTCGTGCTGGTACGTTCAACACAAATGCCGACGGCCTAATGGTCAACATTGATGGTTATGAACTTGAAGGCGGCATTACGTTCCCGGACAATACATCTGAAGTTATCATTTCGCGATCAGGTCAAGTCTTCGCTCGTATCGGAACAGATGTGGAATTAACTGAAGTTGGTCAGATCACGTTGGCGAACTTTATCAATGAAGCCGGACTAGAACCTTTAGGTGATAATCTATTTCGTGAAACAGAAGCATCTGGTGGGCCATCTTTAGGAACACCTGATGATGCGGGTTTTGCGCATATCCAGCAAGGTTATCTTGAAGCCTCAAACGTGGATCCGATCAAAGAGATCACAGATATGATTTCTGCCCAACGCGCATATGAAATGAATTCAAAAGTAATCAAAGCAGCCGATGAAATGGCGAGCACTGTGACACAATCACTGAGGTAGTGAGGCCATAGGAGGCAAACATGAAGTTTGACTTGAATAAATTTTTTAGTGCGATTGCACTGCTGGTATTTGGTTTTGCGATAATCTTAATCTCTAACCTTTCAGCTCACGCGCAGCCTACCGCTGTTGTGCCACATCAGATTATATATCCCGGCCAAAAAATCACCTTCGACATGATTAAGGAAGTTGATGTTGTAAACCCAAATCTCAGACCAGGTTATGCCAAGGTGCTTGAGCAAGTTGAGGGGTTTGTAACGAAGAAAACTCTTCTTCCTGGTCGCACAATACCTGTAAGTGCGCTTCGTGAAGCATATGTCGTAGAACGTGGAAAAAATATTTCCATGATTTTCTCGAATAACTCTATGGTAATCACCGCACAAGGTGTCGCGCTTCAAAATGGTGGCCTGGGTGAACTTATCAAAGCACGTAATCTAGATTCTGGCGTCATCATTTCAGGTACAGTGATGCAGGATGGAACCTTGCGGGTAATTACACAATGAAACGTTTAATTCAGCTCGTTCTGTCACTCCTAGTTTTAATAAGTATATCTTTTCCGGCGCTCGCTAACGGCCCAACAGCACGTTTAAAAGACATAGCCTCGCTTCAATCCGGACGAGATAATCAGCTGATTGGATACGGGCTAGTCGTTGGTTTGCAGGGGACAGGCGACAGTCTTCGAAATTCTCCTTATACGGAAGCATCACTAAGAGCGATGCTACAAAATTTGGGCATTGCAACAGAAGGTGGTCGCACCAGATCTCAGAACATCGCGGCCGTGTTGGTCACAGCCACCTTGCCACCGTTTGCGACAATGGGATCCCGAATTGATACAACAGTCTCTTCATTGGGCGACGCAAGCTCCTTGCGCGGTGGCACACTTGTGATGACATCTCTGGCAGGTGCCGATGGCGAAATTTACGCAGTTGCGCAAGGCTCAGTTGTTGTCTCTGGTTTCAACGCTGAAGGCGATGCCGCAACCTTGCAAACAGGCATCACAACATCGGGTCGTTTACCCGGCGGTGCGATCATAGAACGCGAAATCCCAGCCAAATTTAAATCTACAAACGGTTTGGTGTTCCAGCTTCGAAATCCTGATTTTACCACTGCAGTTGGTGTCGCTGACACAATCAATGAATATGCTTTAACCAGATTTGGACAAGCAATTGCAACAGCGCGAGACTCAGGTGCGATTGATGTTCTTAAGCCTGCCAATACTGACTTGGCGCGGCTCATGGCAGAGCTCGAAAGCCTAGCTGTCCAAACAGACATGCCAGCACGTGTTGTTATCAATGAAAAGACCGGAACAATTGTAATTGGTCACCACGTGAAGATTGCAAAAGTTGCGGTTAGCCACGGTGCGCTCACGGTGCAAGTTACAGAAACGCCAACGGTTATCCAGCCGCTTCCGTTTTCTAAAGGTGTGACAGAGTTTGAACCGCTAACCGACATAACAGCAGGTGTAGAAGAGGGGCAAGTTGCTATTCTAGCAGGTCCTGATCTGCGCACTTTGGTTGCTGGACTAAATACAATTGGTGTCAAGCCAGATGGCGTGATCGCTATCTTACAAGGAATGAAATCAGCCGGAGCGCTGCAAGCGGAGCTTATACTACAATGAAAATCTTGTCTTTCGTAACCCGCAACAACTTTACTGCATTTGTGAAAATTTCGGCATTGGCAGTTATTGTTTCAAGCTCCCATCCTATTATCGGTTCATACGCGCAAACGGCAAAAACAATGTCGACCGATGGTACATCAAGCATTGATGTCAATGAAGACATCCGAAAGTTCTGTGGCAATATCGCCGATGCAGCACGCGATAAACGTTACCTTTTGCAACGCGAGGAGCTGTTTAAGCTTCAGGCCCAGGTTGATGAGCGGATTGAGCAGTTAAAAATGCACCGCGATGATTATAAAAACTGGCTGGATAAGCGGAATGATTTTCTTGCAACAGCTGAAGCTGGATTGGTTGAGATCTTCAAAAAGATGAAACCAGATGCAGCTGCAAGTCAGCTCGAGATCATTGAAAAAAATATTGCTGCTGCAATTATTATGAAGTTAAGTCCGCGCCTTTCCAGTCAAATTTTCAATGAAATGGATGCGAAAGTTGCCGCAAAGCTTGCAACGATTATTGCCAGCACAACAGATCGCGAATTGGAAGAGACACAATCATGAAGCTAAGTTTAAGTATGATTGGTGTTGCTCTTTTGCTCAGCGCCTGCGGTGGACAAAAACTCCGCGAATTGGGTAGGGAGCCAGAAATGTCTCCAGTCGGCACAGGTATGAAATATTCAAATGCCTCGCAAGTTATGGCTTATCCGACGCAACCGAAAAAACGCGTCAGCCAATTCTCGCTATGGAGTGATCACAAAAGTGCACTGTTTCAAGATACGCGCGCCATGTCTGTCGGTGATATCTTAACGGTGAACATTTCCATTAATGATAAAGCATCCTTTGAAAATGAATCTGAGCGTTCGCGCAAAAATTCAAGCGGATTTAATGCAGGTGGCGGTGTTAGCACACTCTTGGGACGCATTTCCGCAGGGACTTCAGACCTCACTTATGACTCAAATGCTTCGAGCACGGGTGACGGTTCAACAAAACGCGCTGAACAGCTAAATATTCGTGTTGCTGCAATTGTCACAGGCATTATGGATAACGGAAATCTGATTATCAGCGGCTCGCAAGAGGTTCGTGTAAACTTTGAACTTCGTATCTTAAATGTGGCCGGTATTGTAAGACCCAAAGATATCGATCCTGATAACATGATCGCTTACGAGAAAATTGCTGAAGCCCGCATTTCTTATGGCGGACGTGGACGCTTAACCGAAGTTCAACAACCACCTATCGGCCAACAAGTTGTCGATGTCGTAACACCGTTTTAAAGGATCCTGACGATGGAAGAGCTCATGGATGCCGACGAAGGTGGTGAAGGTGAAGAGGGTAAGAAAAAATCCAGCTTAGTTGTAACCATTGCAGGCGTCGCGATTGCGTCAGTTATTGCAGCTGGTGGCGGCTGGGTGATTGGCGGCATGTTGGCACCCGCGGCGATTGATTTACAGGCAAAAGCTGAGGAAGAGGAAGCCAAGGCTCAACCCAAATCAGATGAAGAGGAAGAGGTGCCCGTTGCCGGCGAAGAAAGTCCAAACCTCATCAGATTACAGCCAATTACCACAAATTTGTCGTTTCCAGCTGAAAGTTGGGTGCGATTAGAGGTATCTCTTGTGGTTAAAGGTGAACCAAACATCGAAATGGTCGAACTTGTCCACCAAGATATGGTAGGGTATCTGCGAACACTCTCATTGCAACAAGTGCAAGGTGCTCGAGGATTTAGATATGTACGCGATGATTTAAAAGAACGTGCAATTCTCAGATCAAAAGGAAATGTTGAAAATATTTTGATAAGGACTTTTGTAATCGAATGATTCGATTTCTACTCGTTATCCTAGCCATGATGGCTTTGGTAACTTCAGCGAGTGCCCAAGCGGTAGATCCGGGTATTTTCCAAACACCTTTGGAAGGCTCTGTTGCGAGCTGGATTGTTCGAACATTTGGACTTTTAACAGTTCTATCTCTGGCCCCTGGCATTTTGATTATGATTACGAGTTTCCCTCGTTTCATCATTGCCTTTTCAATATTAAGAACTGGCCTTGGCCTGCCATCCGCACCGGCAAATATGATATTAATATCATTGGCTATGTTCATGACGTTTTATGTTATGGCCCCAACTTTCGATCGTGCCTGGGATGAGGGGATCAACCCATTAATTGAAAATCAGATCAATGAAGAGCAAGCTATTGAATTGATATCCGAGCCGTTTCGCGATTTTATGCTCGCCAATACGAGACCAAAAGATATTGATCTGTTTATTGATTTAGCTCGCGAACAAGGGCAGAGCTTTCAAACGGATGATAAGATTGATATGCGGGTGCTGGTGCCAGCATTTATGATTTCAGAAATACGGCGCGGTTTTGAGATTGGTTTTCTCGTCGTATTGCCATTTTTGGTCATTGATCTGGTGGTTGCGACCATCACAATGGCAATGGGTATGATGATGCTGCCCCCAACCGCTATTTCACTTCCATTTAAGATTTTATTCTTTGTGTTAATCGATGGCTGGAACCTACTTGTAGGCAGTTTAGTGCGATCTTTCGTCTAATTTTTGCGATTTTGTATCAAAAATGAACAAAATTTACCTCTCCCAATAAGGATAGATTCGGATCCGTAATGCTTGGAGTCATATTGTTAACTCTAATTCTAGAAGTATCCGTTTCAAGCCGCATTTGTCGGTGCAAATTAAGACTTTCGTAAAGATCTGAAGGCAGTTTGAAAAGCGCAAGACGGGCTTGGTTTGTGTGTATGACAATCCAGGCGGCATGATGCCTTTCCGACTTTACCGGTATTTAGTCCGGTATGTCCCTCTTTTTTGTAACGAGTATTGTAAGGGACACTCTTATGACAAGTATTATGACAAACAATTCGGCATCAGCAGCGCTGGCCACACTACGCAGCATCAACTCTAACCTTGAAGAGACACAGTCTCGTATTTCATCTGGTTATAAAGTTGAATCAGCTAAAGACAACTCAGCTTACTGGTCAATCGCGACAACAATGCGTTCTGACAACAAAGCACTTTCAACAGTACAAGACGCTTTGGGTCTTGGTGCTGCGAAAGTTGATACAGCATATACTGGTATGAACTCTGCCATGGAAGTTGTATCAGAGATTAAAGCAAAGTTGGTTGCAGCTCGTGAGCCAGGTGTTGATAAAACAAAGATCAATACAGAGATGACTGCTCTTAAAGAACAGCTTCAGAGCATTGCAGAATCTGCATCATTCTCAGGTGAGAACTGGTTGCAGAACGAGCAAGGCAATACAGCGAGTGACAAACAGATCGTTGGTAGCTTTAACCGTGCAGCAGATGGTACAGTTTCACTAACTAAATTGGATGTGAACGTCACAGGTACTGGCGGTACAATTTTGATCGACAACAACAACGAAACAAATGGTATCCTAACAGCTGGTTACCTTGGTGCTTCACCATCAGGTGCGGTTGGTACTGCAGGTGAAAGCTGGCAGCTTATCGAAGCTTCAGGCACACCAGCAACTTCAGCCGTTGGTGCAACAATCGAGTTGACAGCAACAACATCTGATGCAGATATTGAAGAAATGATTTCAGTTGTGGATCACATCTATTCAAAAATGACAGATGCGGCATCAAGCCTTGGTGCGGTGAACAGTCGTATTGAAATGCAGAACGACTTCGTGGGCAACTTGATGGATTCCATCGATAAAGGTGTCGGTCGATTAGTCGATGCTGATATGAATGAAGAATCGACGCGATTAAAAGCACTGCAGACACAGCAACAGCTTGGTATTCAAGCTCTATCAATTGCGAACTCTTCTTCACAGAACGTGATTTCGCTCTTTAGATAAGTACGATAGAACACCTCTCCATTAAGAGGTGGTAAATCGAAAAAATTAAGCCGTGCCAACATGTTTGGTGCGGCTTTTGTTATGTGTGCATCACCTTTAGATTCGGCTCCGGAATGGTTGGAATCATATTGTTAACCGTGTTTGCAGATGTTTGGTCGCAATCGCCGTTTGACCCTGAAAATTAAGGTTTTTGTAAAGGTCTGAGTGCAATTTGAAAGGCGCAAGACGGGCTTGGTTTTGAGTTTTTTCAGCTCCAAGCGGCATGATGCCTTTCCGACTTTACCGGTATTTAGTCCGGTATGTCCCTCTTTTTTGTAACGAGTATTGTAAGGGACACTCTTATGACAAGTATTATGACAAACAATTCGGCATCAGCAGCGCTGGCCACACTAAGAAGCATCAACTCTAACCTTGAAGAGACACAGTCTCGTATTTCATCTGGTTATAAAGTTGAATCAGCTAAAGACAACTCAGCTTACTGGTCAATCGCGACAACAATGCGTTCTGACAACAAAGCGCTTTCAACAGTACAAGACGCTTTGGGTCTTGGTGCTGCGAAAGTTGATACAGCTTACACAGGTATGAACTCTGCCATGGAAGTGGTTTCTGAGATCAAATCTAAGCTTGTTGCGGCTCGTGAGCCAGGTGTTGATAAGACAAAGATTAACACTGAGATGACAGCTCTTAAAGAGCAACTTGCAAGTATTGCAGAATCTGCTTCATTCTCAGGTGAGAACTGGTTGCAGAATGAAGAAGGAACAACTGCGACTGATAAACAGATCGTTGGTAGCTTTAACCGTGCAGCAGATGGTACAGTTTCACTAACTAAATTGGATGTGAACGTAACCGGTGACGGTGGTACAATCTTGATCGATAAAGAGCAGGCTGCAAATGGTATTCTAACTGCAGGTTATCTTGGTTCTAATCCAGATGCGACAGCCGCAGGTACTGCAGCAGCTGACTGGAAACTAATCGATTCATCAACAGGTACAACAGTAACAGCATCTGTGATTGGATTAACAGCAACAACATCTGATGTTGACATTGAAGAGATGATTTCAGTTGTGGATCACATCTATTCAAAAATGACAGATGCGGCATCAAGCCTTGGTGCAGTCAACAGTCGTATTGAAATGCAGAACGATTTCGTGGGTAACTTGATGGATTCCATCGATAAAGGTGTTGGCCGTTTGGTTGATGCGGATATGAACGAAGAATCAACACGCCTTAAAGCGCTACAAACCCAGCAACAGCTTGGTATTCAGGCACTTTCAATCGCGAACTCTTCTTCACAGAACGTGATTTCACTCTTCAGATAAGTAAGAGTTTAAGTGGATTAATCCACAGTAAGACAACTTAAAGCCGCAACAAGATGAGTTGCGGCTTTTTGTTTTTTGAAGACAAGTTACAAAATTTTTGCACAGTTAAAGCTTTGGTAACTATAAAAGTGTGTAATGCAAACCAAGTAATAACAGACTTATTCTTTATAGGGATCGAATAAGTATGCATGAAGCTGTCCTGTTATTACCGGTGTTTGAGTCCGGTATGTCCCTCAGTTTTTGGTCAAAAAGGGGCACTTAATGACTAGTATTATGACAAATAATGCGGCGCTTGCTGCGCTGCAGACAATGCGATCCATCAACATGGATCTTGAAACAACGCAATCACGTATTTCATCCGGCTATCGGGTTGAAACAGCTAAAGACAACTCAGCTTACTGGTCAATCGCAACAACAATGCGTTCTGACAACAAGGCGCTTGGCACAGTCCAAGACGCGCTGGGTCTGGGTGCTGCGAAAGTTGATACAGCATATACTGGTATGAATTCTTCAATGGAAGTTGTATCAGAAATTAAAGCAAAATTGGTTGCAGCGCGTGAGCCTGGTGTTGATAAAACAAAGATCAACAGCGAACTCACAGAGCTTAAAAACCAGCTTGTAAGTATTTCAGAATCTGCATCATTCTCAGGTGAAAACTGGTTGCAGAATACAGACGTTGGTGGTGCTACAGACAAAGAGATCGTCGGTAGTTTCAACCGTGCAGCAGATGGTACGGTATCGCTAACGAAACTAACTGTAGATGTAACAGGTTCAATTCTTATTGATAAAGATAACGCAACACGCGGTATCTTGACAGCTGGATATAATGGAACTTCTCCTTCTTCGACACCAACAGGTGCAACAGCAACTGACTGGACATTGATTGATGTAAGTTCATCAACGCCAGCAGCGGCCACAGTTATCTCGCTAACAGCAACAACATCTGATGCAGATATTGATCAAATGATTTCAGTTGTTGATCACATCTATTCAAAGATGACAGATGCAGCTTCCAACCTCGGTGCGGTTAACAGTCGAATTGAGATGCAAGAGAGTTTTGTTGGAAAGCTCATGGATTCCATTGATAAAGGTGTTGGGCGATTGGTCGATGCAGATATGAATGAAGAATCGACGCGATTAAAAGCGCTACAGACCCAGCAACAATTGGGTGTTCAAGCACTATCAATTGCGAACTCTTCTTCGCAAAACATCATGTCATTGTTCAGATAATTCATCGAACAATAAGAAGAATTTTTTCTTCTTTATATCTAAAATACTCAATCGCGTCAGACCAAAATCTGGCGCGATTTATTTATAATTAACAATAACTTAGATGGTATGGTTAACTTAAGTAATTGGTAACCATATCATGTTTTAATAATCGCTAAGTAATAACAGACTTATCCCTTATAGGGATCGGATAAGTATGCATGAAGCTGTCCTGTTATTACCGGTGTTTGAGTCCGGTATGTCCCTCAGTATTTGGTCAAAAAGGGGCACTTAATGACTAGTATTATGACAAATAATGCGGCGCTTGCTGCGCTGCAGACAATGCGATCCATCAATATGGATCTTGAAACAACACAATCACGTATTTCATCCGGTTATCGTGTAGAAACTGCTAAAGACAACTCAGCTTACTGGTCAATCGCAACAACAATGCGTTCTGACAACAAGGCGCTTGGCACAGTTCAAGACGCGCTTGGTTTGGGTGCTGCAAAAGTTGATACAGCATATACTGGTATGAATTCTTCAATGGAAGTTGTATCAGAAATTAAAGCAAAATTGGTTGCAGCGCGTGAGCCTGGTGTTGATAAAACAAAGATCAACAGCGAACTCACAGAGCTTAAAAACCAGCTTGTAAGTATCGCAGAATCTGCATCATTCTCTGGTGAGAACTGGTTGCAGAATGAGCAGGGTGATACACCATCAGACAAAGAAATTGTTGGTAGTTTTAACCGTGCAGCAGATGGTACAGTTTCACTAACTAAATTGTCAGTTAATGTAACAGGTACTGGTGGTACGATCCTCATCGATAACAACAATGAGACAAATGGTATCTTAACAGCTGCTTATGTTGGTGCATCACCATCAGGTGCTACTGGTACAGCCGCTGAGAGCTGGCAGCTAATTGAAGCTTCTGGCACGCCTGCAACGTCTGCGGTTGGTCAAACAATTCAACTAACAGCAACAACATCTGATGCAAACATTGATGAAATGATCTCAGTTGTAGATCACATCTATTCAAAAATGACAGATGCAGCTTCCAACCTCGGTGCGGTTAACAGCCGAATTGAGATGCAAGAAAGCTTTGTTGGACAGCTCATGGATTCCATTGATAAAGGTGTTGGGCGATTGGTCGATGCAGATATGAATGAAGAATCGACGCGATTAAAAGCGCTACAGACCCAGCAACAGCTTGGGGTGCAGGCACTATCAATTGCGAACTCTTCATCGCAAAATATCATGTCATTGTTCAGATAATTCATCGAACAATAAGAAGAGTTTTTTCTTCTTTATATTTAAAATACTCAATCGCGTCAGGTTTATATTTGGCGCGATTTTTCAAAGTTAAATAAGCTTAAGTTATTGATATTATTAAGTTATGAGTAACCATATCATGTTTTAATAATCGCTAAGTAATAACAGGCTTATCCCTTATAGGGATCGGATAAGTATGCATGAAGCTGTCCTGTTATTACCGGTGTTTGAGTCCGGTATGTCCCTCAGTATGTGGTCAAAAAGGGGCACTTAATGACTAGTATTATGACAAATAATGCGGCGCTTGCTGCGCTGCAGACAATGCGATCCATCAATATGGATCTTGAAACAACACAATCACGTATTTCATCCGGTTATCGTGTGGAAACTGCTAAAGACAACTCAGCTTACTGGTCAATCGCAACAACAATGCGTTCTGACAACAAAGCGCTTGGCACAGTACAAGATGCGCTGGGTTTGGGTGCTGCGAAAGTTGATACAGCATATACTGGTATGAATTCTTCGATGGAAGTTGTATCAGAAATTAAAGCAAAATTGGTTGCAGCTCGTGAGCCTGGTGTTGATAAATCTAAGATCAACAGCGAACTCACAGAGCTTAAAAATCAGCTTGTCAGTATTTCTGAATCTGCATCATTCTCTGGTGAGAACTGGTTGCAGAATGAAGCTGGCGACACACCATCAGACAAAGAAATTGTTGGTAGTTTCAACCGCGCAGCAGATGGTACAGTTTCACTGACTAAACTTGCAGTTAACGTAACTGGTACTGGCGGTACGATCCTAATCGACAAAGAAACCGCGTCAAATGGTATCTTAACAGCTTCTTATCTTGGTTCAACACCCGGGGGTGCAATCGGTACAGCTGGTGACAACTGGAAGCTAATCGATGTGTCGTCAACAACGGGTGCAACAGGTACTGTCATTAGTATTGATAACACAACAAGCGATGCTGATATTGATGAGATGATTAGTGTTGTTGATTACATTTATTCTCAAATGACAGATGCAGCTTCTAATCTTGGTGCGGTAAACAGCCGAATTGAGATGCAGGAGAGTTTTGTTGGAAAGCTCATGGATTCCATTGATAAAGGTGTTGGCCGATTAGTCGATGCGGATATGAATGAAGAATCGACGCGATTAAAAGCGTTACAGACCCAGCAACAGCTTGGCGTGCAGGCATTGTCGATTGCGAACTCTTCTTCGCAAAATATCATGTCATTGTTCAGATAATTCATCGAACAATAAGAAGAGTTTTTTCTTCTTTATATTTAAAAAACTTAATCGCGTCAGATTTACATCTGGCGCGCTTTTTATTTGTAGATCAGTTTTCTCATTGACTTGATCATTTGAGGCACCTCACTGTCTAACGCGCCCTTTGGCGACATAATCTCCCAAAATTTGAAATATATAGAATACTTAGCCCCAATAATGCATGCGGGATCTTCATTTTGTTCCCTAATTAATGGCCATAATTGGGTGCTTTTTCTCATATCGTCGCAAAATAGGGATGCAGATACTGAATCGTTGACTAGGCGATCCATCTGCGAAGCGTGTTTTGACCAAATAGTCTTCTTGCCGATCAGAGGTTGATAATGAGGAGTTGATTTTCGCAAAATTATTGAACTTCTCAAATATTGTCTCAAATTAAGTAAATAAAAGACAATAAATACTGCATTAATTCAGTAACAATACAGACAAATACTGTATACATGTAGTATAAAACAAGTATTTACTTATGAAATCTATGTTTTTACTTAAGGCTTTGATAACTATAAACTGATTTATTAATGCAAGTAATGGTAGGCTTTTTGAGAAAATATTATCGGAAAAGTAGCATGATGCTACCTACTGTTGCCGGTGTTCAAATCCGGTATGTCCCTCAACAATGAGTCAGAAAGGGACACTTTATGACTAGTATAATGACCAATAATGCAGCGCTTGCAGCGTTGCAGACAATGAGATCCATCAACGAGGATCTAGAGACAACACAATCGCGAATTTCATCAGGCTATAAGGTTGAAACGGCCAAAGACAATTCAGCCTACTGGTCTATCGCAACAACAATGCGATCGGACAATCAAGTTCTTGGAACAGTGCAGGATGCATTAGGTTTGGGAGCTGCTAAAGTTGATACGGCCTATACAGCTATGGAATCTGCGATGGATGTCGTATCCGAAATTCAAGCCAAGTTGGTTGCAGCCGCGCAACCCGGTGTTGATAAAGATAAAGTCAACAACGAGCTGACAGAGCTTAAGAACCAGTTGATGAGTATTGCGGAATCTGCATCATTTTCAGGTGAGAACTGGTTGCAGAATGAGGCGGGTGAGACACCAGCAGACAAAGAAATCGTCGCCGGCTTTAATCGTGGTGCTGATGGCACTGTTTCGCTAACGAAATTGGAGGTCAACGTAACTGGATCTGGTGGTACTATTCTCGTTGATAAAGAAGATGCGGCCAATGGTATTCTCACGGCAGCCTATGCTGGATCGGATCCTGGCGCTACTCTTGGGGCTGCAACAGCTGATAATTGGGTGTTGATCGATGCCTCTTCCACGACTGGTGTAACGGCTACTGTAATCGAGATCGACAGCAATACATCTGACGAAGATATTGGTGAAATGATCGATGTTGTCGACCACATCCTCCAAACAATGACATCAGCTGCTGCCAATTTGGGTGCGATTAACAGCCGCATCGAAATGCAGGATGATTTTGTCGGGCAACTCAGGGATTCCATTGATAAAGGTGTTGGCCGATTAGTTGATGCTGATATGAATGAAGAATCGACGCGATTAAAAGCGCTACAGACCCAGCAACAATTGGGTGTTCAAGCACTATCAATTGCGAACTCTTCTTCTGACAGTATCATGTCATTGTTCAGATAAGATCTATGATGCACTTGTTGCATTTATAAACTCTTTTAAGAATTTAACAGGTCGCATTTATGCGCGACCTTTTTTATTCCTTTATATCAATAACTTACGTCTAAAACTTGCGTTAACCTGACGTTAACCATACTTGTTTATATTTAATTTACCACAGAGTACTGAACGCATTTAGTAAGCGTCGGTTGCATGAAGCGTAACTCTCTTAGCCTTTCACGGCATGTCTGTAGTAAATTGAAGGGGCAATCTTCAAATGACAAGTATTATGACAAATAACGCTGCATTGGCAGCGCTGCAAACAATGAGATCCATCAACATGGATCTTGAAGAAACACAATCACGCATCTCATCTGGTTATAAAGTTGAGTCTGCGAAAGATAACTCAGCTTATTGGTCCATCGCGACAACGATGCGTTCGGATAATAAAGCACTATCAACAGTTCAAGATGCTCTTGGGTTGGGTGCTGCAAAGGTTGATACCGCATATACCGGTATGAATTCTGCGCTAGACGTTGTATCTGAAATTAAGGCTAAATTGGTCGCGGCGCGTGAGCCGGGTGTTGATAAAAATAAAATCAACAACGAGCTGACTGAACTTAAAAACCAACTGCAAAGCATCTCAGAATCAGCCTCATTCTCTGGTGAGAACTGGTTGAAAAATACAAATGCTGCAACAGCATTGGATAAAGATGTTGTTGGTAGTTTTAACCGAGCTTCTAACGGTACAGTGTCGGTAACAACATTATCTGTTGACGTATCAAGCATGATCTTGATTGACACGATCGATGCAACACGTGGTGTTTTAACAAATTCATACCTTGGTGCATCGCCAAGCGGAACAGTTGGTACAGCTGCTGAAAACTGGGTTCTAATTGATATTCCAGCTTCAACTGGTGTAACAACAGCAGTCGGTACAGAAATCACCATTAATGACACAACAGCTGATTCAGATATTGATGAAATGATCAGTGTTGTAGACCATATTTTCTCTCAATTGACACAACAAGCATCAAACCTTGGTGCGATTAATCAGCGTATCGAAATGCAAGATAGTTTCGTTGGCAAATTGATGGATTCAATTGATATCGGTATCGGGCGACTGGTGGATGCCGACATGAATGAGGAATCGACGCGGCTAAAAGCACTGCAAACCCAGCAACAGCTCGGGGTGCAAGCGCTATCGATCGCGAACTCAAGCGCTGAAAATATTATGTCGTTGTTCAGATAACGAACGCCGAACAGCACTCGCTTTTTATATAAAAATTAAAATTCTGTGGAGTGCCGCCGGTCAGCGCATTCTCAGATCAAACGACCGCATTGGATTGCCCCCAATGCGGTCGTTCTACGTTCATGTTCGCGCAAGTTTGAAATCCTAAAATAAACGGGAATTTGAAGAAAAAAATGTGTCAGTGAATCGATAATGTTGAAGCGATTTTTGACATGGATAATCGGCGGGTGAGTACGATATGAGTTTTGCATTTGCACAGCATCTTGAAGATTTTGGTCAGCCGAATGGGTTAGCGCCTGTTCCGATGTTCGAAACCTCCCCATCCCATTCGATAGAAATGCAAAGTGAACCAGAAATCGATATTGATGCAATAAAATCAGTAGCTTATCAGGATGGTTACAATGCGGCGATGGCCGAATTGCAGCAGCAACATCAAGCTGCAGAAGCAGCGCTTGGTAATACACATGCGCAACAAATTGCAGCGTTAGAAGCACAGCTTGGTGAAGCAACGGCTCAAAAAATTGCGCAAAGTGCTGCCAGCCAAATTGATGCAAATTGTCAGGCGATTTCAAATGAGGTTGGACAAATTTTGTCCCATATTGTTTCGCGCGAATTGGTCAATCAATCCGTGCAGCAATTGCAGGACTTAATTCGCTCAGCATTTGCTGACAATGAAACAGCACATATTCGTATTGAAGGGCCACAAGTCCTGATTGATAAAATGCAAGATACCTTTGGCGAAGATTTTGCCAAGATTGACGTAAGCACAAGTGAAAATACTGAACTCAGTGTTGAAATTGATCAAACAATGATGGTGACCAAGCTAAATGAGTGGCGTCAGATATTTGGAGATAATGTCTAATGGCAGATGAAACATCTACCCATCAAGGGCAAGGTGAAATCATTATTGTTAAAAAGGTCCAAGGTGGTGGCGGTGGTCACCACGGTGGTGCCTGGAAAATTGCTTACGCTGACTTTGTGACAGCGATGATGGCGTTTTTCTTGGTGATGTGGCTTGTAAATGCTGCGAACGAAGACACTAAAGCGTCTGTTGCCAGTTATTTTAACCCAATCAAACTTACCGATCAGCAGCCATCTGAAAAAGGTGTGAAAAAAGCGGGTGAAACCGCGGAGGGCGAGCAGACTTCAGCTAAGTCAAAATCCGAGGGTGAAGAAGAAACAACAGGTGATGGTAAGTCCGATGGTAATCAGGAAACTTCAACTGCGGGTGAGGAATCTGAAAACTCAGAGGCTGATTACTTCGAAAATCCATACGCTGTTCTTGCGGAAATCGTGATGGAAGCTGCCGAAGAATCCAATATCTCTGAAAAAGGTGATGGTGGTGCTCAAAATTCTGGTTCTGCAACGGGTGCATCAGGTGGTGAAGCTTATCGCGATCCTTTCGATCCAGATTTTTGGAACAAGCAGGTGACCGCTGACCCAAATCAAAGCACACCAATGGAAGGTTCGCCGGAGTTAGGTGAAGAAACTGAATTGGCTGAAGATAGCGGTGCTTCAGAACTTGATATGGGTGCAGGTGATGTTTTCGGCAAAACCGCAGGCGCGGGTGACATTGTTGCAAAAGGTGCTGGTTTAAGTGATCACGATACCGGCGGTGATAAAAGCGGCTTGTCCCCTTATGATGGTGAGCAGGGTGGTAAAATGCATGACTTTGAAACCGCAGGTCAGCACATTAGTAATTTACCAGATGAAGGAAAAACATCAAATACACTACCGGCGGGTGATACCCCTGTTGATCAAATCGATCCGACTAAACTTGCAACACTCTTTAAAGAAGGCACGCTCAAACTCGATGATCTTCGCCAAAAAGGCATGAAAAAGCGCTTATCAGGTGAAGAAGCTGAAGAGTTGAAAAAGCTCGCTAAAAAGTCAAAACAAGAGGGCTTAACCGAAGAGGAAAAGCAAAAATTGGAGGAACTTCTCGCTAAAAATGACTTGGCGAGAATGGCGGTTGCTGAAGTTGCTGAAATGGAAAAGAACCTCAAGGAATTTGAAGAGCAACTTGGCGAAGGCGATTTTTCCGAACAAGGCAAAGAATTTATCAAACAGCTGCTAAACGATAGTGACATTGAAATGGCAAAGCTTGAAGTTGAAGACGAGGGCCTGTCTGACGCCGAACAACTTGAAAAGCGCATCATGTCAGCGCTTGGCGGCAAGCTTGGAAAGCTGGCAGAGGGCCTTGAGGTTTATCCGGCCGAAGGTGGATTATTGTTATCGCTCACTGATCAGCGCAATGTAGGAATGTTTAATGTCGGTTCCGCAATACCGCGCCGCGAGATGATCTTGCTCATGGATGAAATTGGCGAGGTATTAAACGAGCGTGACGGTGCAATAGCTATCCGCGGTCATACCGATTCTCGACCATTCTCATCTGGTGGAAATGATAACTGGCGTTTATCGATGGCAAGAGCGCATAGTGCATATTTTATGCTTGTACGCGGCGGCATTCCTGAGGAGCGAATTACCCAAGTGTCGGGGTTTGCAGATCGACGTTTAAAAATGCCAGATGATCCATATTCTGAGGTGAATAGACGCATTGAGATCCTCATCCAATCGCAAGGTAGCTAGGTTATCTTATGATTTTGATATTATTCGACAAATTGAACGGTTTGCAACAATGCTGAACTTTAAAAAACAGCTTGTAGCGGGTGTCATTTGTGTAAGTACTTTATTACCAATGGGACCAGCGCTAGGCCAGAACCTTGATAGCTCGGCGCCTTTATATACATTGGTCAGATCACTACAATATGTTCAGGATACGGTAGTTGCCGGTGATTTTTCAGCAATGGAAATGCAAAGGTTCCTGCTTGAGCAGGTGGACCGCAAACTCCGCGAAGCAAAGCCAGAAGATTTTGATGATCCGCGCAATGTTGATGCCGCGCTAATATATGCTATGAGCGGCGGCAATCCTAAGACGCTCGATCTTGTCGTGGCGCAAGATAAATATGGCTATTTTGACGAAGAAATAACCAGTATCATGCGTGCTTATCTCAATGGTCTTATTCCGACGACGAAAAAGCCGATTGAAGAGATTGTGGATGATTATTTAAATACTGCAATCGGACCTTACATCGCGTTGATTGCAGCTAATGTGAAAGCTGCAGCGAAGGATTTGAAAGCAGTCGAATTATTCGATTTAGCCCGTCTTGTTGCGCCTGGGTCATTGATCGAAGAGGCGGCACTTCGCCGTTCAATTCTCATTTCAATCAACCATAGTGCTTTTGACAAGGCGTTGGGCCTAGCGCACATTTATGCGCGACGATTTAATAAGTCTCCCTATAATGTTCAGTTTTCACAATTGATCATTGAGATGATTGTACAAAATCTTGATAACATTGATGAAACGCTGGTTGATGAGGTGATATCATTTCTTCCAGTTCAGCAGCAAAAAGCCATTTATCTAAGGATTGCGCGGACGGGTGTTGTCAACGGAAATGACGTTATGGCCGTTAAAGCAAACGAAAAAGCGCATCTCTTTGAGGGAGAAAGAAACGCTTATTACAACATGATGGCAAAGCTATATGCCAGCATTAATGAGTTACCAAAGGGCGAGACACAGCAATTGCTTGACGATATTACCAATATTCGCCGACGTAGCCTTGCGCCAATTGATCGACCTTTACACGATGCAGCAATGTTGCTTGCAGAACAAATTATTAGTTTGCCTGACGAGAAAAGCCTCACACAAGTCATGGAAAGCAATATGGAACGCAAGTTAGAAGAGGCTGCGGAACTCAAATCAGTTAATCTTAAGGAACTCATTGAAACAGGTGTCACAGAAGAAGTGCGCGATGAAATTGAGCTACCCGGAGATGAAGAGTTTGCAGAATATATGCAAGGCAGAACAACCACACTTGATGATGTGGATGCGATGCTCGCATTAGAGAGTAAGGATGAAGACAGTTGAATAGTATAAGCCCAGCTCTTGCAAATGTATCAACACCGGTAAAGTCTGGTCGTGGCATGGATAAAAATTCAAAGCCCGACGGTCAAGGTGAAACAAAATTCCAGTTGCCCGAAAAGAAATCTAAAGGCAATTCAGAAACCGTTGCTAATCAAAATGATAACAATGAAAGCGGTGCGATAAACGAAAAAGTTGCTGTTGCGAAAGACGAAGATCTAAAAGGCACAAAATCATCGCATAATGCGGAAGCTGCTCTATTGGAGCTCATCAATTCGTATCAACCGAAAAATGCGGATGTGGCTGAAACCGCAAATGAAGATGATAAACTGGATACTGAGCTTCAAATAGACGAAGTTGAAGAGCTAAATTCAGTTGAAGCTGAAGTTGATGCAGATGCAATTGCTTCCGCGGCACTCGCGCATACGAAACCCGGTGCTCAACCAGATAAAACAGCAGCGATTAAAGATGTAGATCAGATAAGCAAAAAAGTTGATGCGAAAACTGATGATAAAATTGCTCGTTTTGACAAAACTTCCTCAGAGAGCGCTCAACCTGTTGTTGCTAAATCTACCGAAGAGCCATTGAAAACTGCAGCTGCAGCAAACGCTGTTCAGGATAAAGATGTAATACCGCGAAAAGAGGGGCAAAACGCTACGCCTGAAAGTGTAGATGGAAAGAAGCCTAGCGCCGTATTGAATGCGGAAAAAGCGATGAGTGATGGCACAAAAGATCAAGGCTCTCGCCAAAACGATGATCGTGCATCTGGATCAAACATTTCTATGGTTGATAAATCAGGAACCAAGATGGCCGGTGTTGAAGTATTAGAGGCGAAAACATTTATCGCGCCTTCAAATGCATCCACAAACGCAAATAACATTTCACAAGCGATTTTGAAATCACAACAGATCTCCAGCGCATCAGCTGCACAAAGTTCAGAGCCTGTTTATCAAACATCACAGCCAAAAGCCCTTAATACACTTAAAATTCAACTCAACCCTGCGGAACTTGGTGTTGTGACGGCAACAATGAAGCTAAATGGCGACAATCTGCAGGTCCAATTGCGCGTTGAAAATATTGACGCTTACCGCATGTTGAGTGAAGACAGCTCTTCCATTGTGAAAGCGCTTAAAGGGCAGGGGTTTGGAATTGATCAAATCAATCTAACACTTGCAAGCTCCGATCGTGGACAAAACCAGCAGGGCAATTCACAAAATGGTCAATCATTCCAATCTCAAACTGACCAGGAGCAAATGAGCAATCAAAGTGGCAATGAACGAAACAATGGCTCCCAAAATTCAAAGGGATCCGATACAACGGTTCCAGCTAATGAATTGGCACGACAAGAAACTGTTCAAGAAGACTCTTATTCTAGCGGCGTTTATCTCTAGCACGTGCGTCTATCAAAGCGCGGCTAGGGAAACTTGCGAAGAACATATTATACGCGCAGCTCAGAAATATAATGTTCCCGTCGGAATTTTGTATTCTGTGGGTTTAACAGAAACAGGGCGCAACGGAACACTTCATCCTTATGCATTGAACATTGCAGGAAAAGCCGTCTATGCCCGTTCAACCTCGCACGCAGTAGAGCTGTTTCATTCAGCACGAAAAAAGAACATAAAATTAATCGACCTTGGATGTATGCAGATAAACCACCATTATCATCATAGAGAGTTTTCATCCCTCTCAGCGATGTTACGTCCTGAATATAATGTCAATTACGCGGCGAAATTTCTTGCCCGATTGAGGCGACGTCATGAAAATTGGACAATGGCAGTTGCCCGCTATCATGCCGGTCCAAATAATGACCCAGCGCAAAAAAGATACATCTGTCGTGTGATCTCAAATCTTGTCGCAACTGGTTACGGAAATTGGACCAAACCTGCTCGCGAATTCTGTCAGTCATAATACATGCTGTAACAGAAGTTGAATCTTACGCCCTAATTTCGGCATAATTTTAGTAGATTTGTCTCCGTTAACACATACGAACAAATAGTTAACGTCACTTTTGGCTGTTAACCTTTTGTTAATACTACGCTAATCCGTTTGTGTCTTGCGCATGATATACATACTATATCTAGTGTTTTGGGCGAGTTTATAGTAAAAATTCTATTAAATATTATGGTTAATATAAGGTAATTGTTTGGAAACAGGCAGATTCGTACCGTGTAATTGTAGAAATTAATACCTACGATTCGGAGGCGGACGAATGATTGTAGTGGTAGACGACAGACAACTTGTTAAAGATGGTTATACATCGCTTTTTGGACGTGAAGGCGTTCCATCAGCAAGCTTTGATAGCTCAGAATTTGGTGAATGGGTAAATACAGCAGCAGACGGGGACATCGATGCTGTAGAAGCATTCTTAATCGGTCAGGGTAGCGAAACGCTCAGCCTTCCAAAAACAATTCGAAGCAGAACAACAGCCCCAGTGATTGCTGTTAGCGATTCACCTTCTCTTGATGCAACACTTGCATTTTATGACAGTGGTGTTGATGATGTTGTACGCAAACCAGTACACCCAAAAGAAATCCTGGCACGCGCTGCAGCGATCCGACGCCGCTTGAAAGCGCTTAACAACTTCACAGACATTGGACCAATTCGAGTTTACTCAGATGGTCGCGATACGGAAGTTAATAACGAGCCATTCCCGCTACCACGTCGTGAGCGCCGCATTCTAGAATATCTAGTTGCAAACCGCGGCCGTCGTGTGACAAAGCAACAGATCTTCAACGCGATCTATGGTATTTTTGATGAAGATGTTGAAGAAAATGTTGTTGAGAGCCATATCTCCAAATTGCGCAAGAAACTACGCAAACGCCTGGACTTTGATCCGATTGATTCAAAACGCTTCCTTGGATACCGCATTGATTGGGCGACAGCGGATTAACCTTAGTTAACAAGATCTTAACAAGTGACAGTGACCAGCTTAGAAATAAGCTGGTCATTTTCTTTTTGTCGCATTTTTTGTTGAAACAAACAGTTTCACGCAAGGCAGTTGAACTACGTTTTAAATATGTAAAAAGCGAGGGAATTGCTATGAGTCTATATGGAATGATGCGTACAGGTACTGCAGGAATGAATTCGCAGGCCAGCCGATTGGGAACAGTTGCTGATAATATCGCCAACGCCAATACTACCGGTTACAAAAAAGCCATGACGGAGTTTTCATCACTCGTCCTCCCCGCAACTACCGGCGCATATAACTCAGGTAGTGTGGCACCCAATGTCAGATACGCGATTTCAGAGCAAGGAGCTTTGGAGTTTACCTCATCTTCAACCGATCTTGCCATTAGTGGAAGCGGCTTCTTTGTTGTCGCAGATCCAAACGGTCAACCATTTTTAACGCGCGCTGGTTCGTTTACCGCAGATGGCGATGGATATTTGGTCAATGCTGCAGGCTTCAAATTACTCGGTGCGGATTATACCAATGGTACCCCGGTACCGGTTGTAAATGGTTTTGATGGGCTCGTTCCGGTCAACGTAAACTCAACAGGCTTAACAGCTGTTGCTTCCACGGAAGGTGTTTTCACAGCAAACCTTGATTCACGCGAAACAGTGAAAACGACGAACCTTCCTTCGGCAAATGCCAACGCAAGTGTTGAATATGACGCTAAAAGTTCGCTTGTGGTTTATGACAATAAAGGCGCGGAAGTCCTTTTAGATTTCTATTACACAAAGACAGGTGCAAATGATTGGGAAGTTGCTGTTTTTGATCAATCTACTGGTACCTCCGGTACATCATTTCCCTATAGTTCAGGACCCCTGGCTACAACGACTTTGACGTTTGATGCAACGTCGGGTGCACTCGCTGGAACCAGCGCAAACTCGATTAGTTTATCGGTTCCAAATGGTGCTGCTATGACTGTTGACTTAAGCAATATGACAGAACTTGCTTATGATTTCTCTGTTGCAAACGGTACCGTCAATGGTCAGCCACCTAATGAAGCAACTCGAATTGAAATTTCAGAGGATGGTACAGTTTACGCAAACTATGCAAATGGTGAATTGGACCCAGTTTACCGAATTGCTATGGCGGACGTGCCGAGCCCGGATCGTTTGCGCCCACTATCAGGTAACGTTTATGCCCAAGGTATTGATTCCGGTGTTGTAACAACGGGTTTTGCTGGCACAAATAACTTTGGTTCAATTCAATCCGGCGCTCTTGAAGGTTCTAACGTGGACATTGCGGAAGAACTGACATCAATGATTGAAAGTCAGCGTAGCTACACAGCCAATTCTAAAGTGTTCCAAACAGGCTCCGATCTAATGGACGTCCTTGTGAACCTTAAACGATAATCGGCTAGGATACTAAACCCATGAATTTAGGGTCAGCTCTCAATACTGCAACACGGTCTTTGTCGAATACCTCGACACAGACCTCTGTGGTATCGCAAAATGTTGCAAATGCTGAAAACCCAAATTATGCACGCCGATCCACGCATCTAGAATATGATTCTCTTGCTGGATCGCAAATTGCTTCAATCCAGCGAACAACTGATAGCGTTCTCTATCGGCAATCCATTGCAAGTATTGCATCTTCAGATGCTCAAAGCACGTTGGTTGCCGGACTTGATCAGCTAAAAACCATATTCGGTACAAATGATTACGAATTGTCTCCAGCCGTTATTGCAGGTCAACTTCGTGACAATTTAAGTGCTTATGCAGCTCAACCAAGTGAACCAACACTTGCGGAAACTGCAATTGCAAGTGCACAAGATCTAGCGCTTTCTCTTCGTTCATCCTCGGAAGCTGTACAGCAAGTGCGCGCTGAGATGGATGTAGACATTGCTGCAAATGTGTCAGATCTGAATGATATGCTGGCACGTTTTAAAGTTATCAATGACGAAATTATTCAAGGCAGTTACGGAAATTCCGATGTAAACAATTATCTTGATGAGCGTGATACGCTGGTAAAGGAAATTTCGTCAATTATTGAAGTGCGTCCAGTTACAAGAAGCGGTAACGACATGGTTTTATACACCATGGATGGCACGACTTTATTTGAAAAATCGCCTCGCACGGTAACATTTGAAACAGTGCCTGCATATGATGCTTTAACCACAGGTAATAGCATCTATGTAGATGGCGTTCCACTTGAAGCAGGTTCAGGTGCGAATTCATCTGCTGGTGGCTCACTCCAGGCGATGTTGCAGATCAGAGATGATATTGCGCCGATGCTGCAAGGTCAGCTTGATGAAATCGCTCGCGGCGTCGTCACAGTATTTGCTGAACAAGATCAAATTGGTGGTGGTGGCGCAGATCTACCGGGTCTCTTCACCTGGGTGTCGGGAACAGTTCCAACGGCTGGAGTGCGCGTTGACGGAATGGCGTCAAGCATTGAAGTAAACCCGGCTGTGTTATCTAGCTTGGGTGGTGACCCGACTTTATTACGAGATGGTGGCATTAACGGTGCTGCATATCTTTACAATACCGAAGGGGCAGCTGGTTATTCTGAACGTCTGGACAGTTTAGTGACGTCAATGGATGAGCCCATTCCATTTGATGGCACATCATTACTTGGCACCTCAAAAGGATTAATCAACTTTGCAGCAGACAGTCTTGGTTGGTTAGAGCTAAATCGAAGTGATGCGACAGCATCGATGGAAACCAAGGAAGCATATGCTGCGCAAATTGAGCAGACTTTTTCGAATGCCACCGGTGTGAGCATCGATGAAGAGATGTCGCTATTATTGTCGCTTGAACAATCCTATAAAGCTGCAACACGAATTATTTCTGTGGTCGACGAGCTACTTCAAACCCTTCTAAGTGCGGTGAGGTAGCGTTATGAAAACTAGCTTTGTTTCAAGTTACGCCACACAAACCTCAATGCGTTTGATCGTGCAAAGGGCGCAAGCAGAGGTTCAACAATTACAAACGGAAACAGTGACTGGTCGCCATGCAGATATTGGTGTTGAGCTCGGTGGTCAAACTTCAAATGCCGTGCGTTTACACCGAGATTTTGAGCAGTTCTCAACCATTCAAGACACGAATTCGCTTGTTGAAAACAGGTTATCATCCGCTCAAGCAGCCTTGGAGCAATCGTCTCAAAGTGCCCAGGATTTGTTGGAAACTCTTATCATTGCCAAAGACGCGACCGATGAAGGGTTGCGTGGTGTTGCTGTGCTCGAAATATCGGATTCCCTTCGCGCCTTTACAGATGCCGGCAATCTAACAGCTAATGGCGAACATATTTTTTCAGGTATCAACACAGATACAAAGCCACTGGTTGATTATTTTGAAACGGGTAACGCGGCAAAAACAGCATTTGATAATGCATTTTCTACTTACTTCGGTTTTACGCAATCCAGTGCATCAACATCGACAATAACTGCAGCGCAGATGTCAGATTTCCTGGATAATACAATCGAGCCGATGTTCACAGGCACCGATTGGACAACCAATTGGTCGTCTGCATCAGATACCAATATGACAAGCCGAATTGCGCGCGAAGAATTGGTTCAAAGCTCTGTTAATTCCAATGGTGATGGCTTCAGAAACGTGGCATTTGCGGCGACCATTTCATTAGAAATGATGAATATTGGACTAGGTGAAGCTGCTCAATCTGTATTGGTTGACAAAGCCATTGATGCTGCCGGCCAAGGCGTTTCTGGTATTGATGATGATCGAACAACATTGGGTATCTCTCAAGCGAGATTAGAGAAAGCCAATAACCTTTTACAAGTCCAAGCTGACTTAACAAAAATTCATGTAAGCGAGATGGAGGAGGTCGATATTTATGAAGCATCGACCCGAGTAAATGCGCTTATGGCACAGATAGAAACTTCTTATTCAATTACGTCACGACTACAGCAACTCAATTTAATTGATTACCTGAGGTAATTGAAGATGACAGATAGCAAGCAGATAAAAAGGGCTATGTAATGTATCAATTTTCTTATGCAGATGTTCAAGAGGATGACGTCACAGAATCTAAAGATCGTGAACGTCAGGTTCTCGATCGATCGATTGATATGTTGCGCAATGCAATGAAACTCGGCGGTGATTCTCAAGAGGCGATTGAAGCGATTTATTACACTAATCGCGTTTGGGTTCGCTTGATTGAAGACCTGGGTTCTGAGGAAAATCAATTAGATGAAGAATTGCGTGCAAATCTCATCTCTATAGGCATTTGGATCATTAAAGAATCCGAACGGATACGCCATCGGGAATCTGACAATTTCCAGGGCATTATCGATATTACAACCATGATCAGGGACGGTTTAAAATGAAGAATACACTCCGCATATCGCTCAAAGCAGGTGAGCGCATTTTTATAAATGGCGCGGTGCTTAGAGTAGATCGAAAAGTATCCCTGGAATTCATGAACGACGTTACATTTTTGCTAGAAAACCACGTCATGCAGCCTGAAGAGGCAACCACACCTTTACGTCAGCTCTATTTCATTGTGCAAATGATGCTGATTAATCCAGCAGGTGTTGAGCAATCAATGGATATGTTCCGGAAATCTATCGTGATGCTATTAAGCTGCTTTAATGATGAGGAAGTACGTTCAGAACTCAAGCATATCGATGGCATGGTTATCCAAGGTAAAGCGTTTGAATCGCTTAAAGCAATTCGTGGTTTGTATCCAATCGAAGAAAAGATTTTAAACACACCACAGATGCCAGCAACAACTATTGATGAAATCCGTCGGGAGTTAGCACCATGGGCGTAGAAGCAGTTTCTTCAGCGGTAAGCACAACCGCACAATCTAATGCGACGACCGCAGAAAATAAGGCCGCGTTGGATTATGATACATTCTTGCAGTTATTAATTGCACAAATGCAAAATCAAGATCCAACGGAACCGATGGATTCAAGTGAACAAATTGCACAATTGGCAACTTTCTCACAGGTTGAACAAACCATTGAAACCAATAAAAATTTAGAAGCTCTTTTGCAATCTAACTCACTTTCACAGGCCAGTGCAATTATTGGAAAAACTGTGAGTTCTTTAGATGGTGAGACAAGTGGTGTTGTCAAAGAAGTGCAAATCATGTCTGATGGTGCCATCGCAGTATTAGAAGATGATACTAAAATAATTGTTGGCCCCGGGATGGTTATCCAAGATACATGAATGAAGCAGATGCTTTAGACCTAGTACAAACAGCAATATGGACGGTTTTGGTCTCCGCGGGGCCGGTCGTCTTTGTTGCCATGGGTATTGGCGTCATCATCGCATTTATACAAGCACTCACTCAAGTTCAGGAAATCACACTGACATTCGTGCCAAAAATCGTAACTGTGTTAATTACTGTTGCTGTTGCAGCGCCATTCGTTGGCGCGCAAATCTCTTCATTTACCAATCTGGTGTTTCAGCGGATTGAAAGCGGCTTTTAGCTGCCGCGTTAGAAGTAAACGAAGCGACTCATTTACAAATTGTTAATTTTTCGATCAAGAACCTAACTTCGCGCAAGCTTGGGGCTTTAAAGTTAGAATTTGAGTGTGGCGTACATTAGGTGCTGCCGTCTCAAAAGATAACTAGAAGCAAACTAGCGTTTTTCCTAAAACGTCCATGAATAGACGGTATTGAAAATGGCTCAGCCCGAAGTCGCAGTCACCCCAATTAAGCTTACATTCGGTAAGGATATGGGCTTTGCGCTCGGCATCATTATCATTTTGTCGGTTTTATTCTTACCAATTCCAGCATTTTTAATCGATGTGGGCCTTGCATTTTCAATTGCGTTTTCTGTTCTAATTTTGATGGTGGCATTGTGGATCCAAAAGCCGTTGGATTTTTCATCGTTTCCAACAATTTTGTTGATTGCGACAATGACCCGATTATCGCTCAATATCGCGACAACGCGGGTGATTTTGTCAGATGGTAATTCAGGAACAGAAGCTGCCGGAAATGTAATTGGCGGATTTTCACAACTCGTTATGGGTGGTGATTTTGTGATCGGCGTGATCGTCTTTCTTATTCTTGTTGTCGTCAATTTTATCGTGATCACCAAAGGTGCAACACGTATTGCCGAAGTGGGCGCTCGATTTACCCTTGATGCGATCCCCGGTAAACAAATGGCGATTGATGCGGATTTGTCCGCAGGTTTAATCAGCGAACAAGATGCACAAGCAAGACGAAAAGAGTTAGAGCAGGAAAGCTCATTCTTTGGTTCCATGGATGGTGCATCGAAATTTGTGCGCGGCGATGCAATTGCCGGGTTGATCATCACCGGTATCAATATATTTGGCGGCATTATTATCGGTTATGCACGCCATGACATGGAAGTTGGTCAAGCGGCCGATGTGTTTGTGCGCCTGTCCGTTGGTGACGGTCTTGTTTCGCAAATCCCGGCACTGATTGTATCGCTCGCAGCTGGTCTTTTGGTATCTCGCGGTGGCCAGGTCGGAACAACCGATCACGCTGTGATTACCCAGCTTAGTTTTTATCCGCGTGCACTATTTGCAGCATCAGGTTTGCTTTTCTTGCTCGCCTTAATGCCAGGTCTGCCATTTATTCCATTCATGCTTTTGGGGTCTATTTTGGCGTTTGGTAGCTGGCTCATTCCACGACAAAGAATGGTGATTGAACAGCAAGAGCTCGCCGAAAAACAGCGTCAGCTTGCGCAAAAAACTGAGACTGAACAGGACTCAGTTAAACAGGTTCTAAAAACAGCAGAAGTTGAATTGCTATTGGGTAAGCAATTGTCCAGCGAATTGCTAAATTCACATGAAGAGCTTGCATTCCGTGTGAGTAAAATGCGTAAGAAATTTGCCACACAATTTGGCTTTGTTGTGCCAGAGATTAAGGTTTCAGACGATATCTCTATTGATGAAAAATCTTATCAAATTCGAATTCACGGTACGACGATTGCAGCAAACAAATTACGTGTTGGCGAGTTAATGGTCGTTGTTGGAAACGGACGCAAGCCGTCGGTTCCTGGGGATGAATTGCGCGAGCCAGCATTTGGTATGCCAGCGGTTTCTGTCCCAGAGGCTTTTGCCGATGATTTAAGACGTGAGGGGTTCCAGCCCATTGATAACGTATCTGTGGTTTTAACCCATCTAAGTGAAGTTATCCGCAATAATCTACCTCAGCTATTGTCGTATAAAGACATGAAAGTGTTGATCGAACGACTTGATCCTGAATATCGAAAGTTGGCTGATGAGATTTGTTCAAACCATATGTCCTACTCTGGTCTGCAAGCAGTTCTGAAATTACTTCTGGCCGAGCGTATGTCCATTCGAAACCTTCATCTTGTTCTGGAAGCCGTGGCAGAACTTGCACCTCATATGCGCAAGACGGAGCAAATTGTTGAGCATGTACGTATTCGCATGGCGCAACAGCTTTGTGGTGATTTGGCGCAAAATGGAACGCTTAATATCCTGCGATTAGGCAGCCATTGGGACTCAGTATTCCATCAAGCATTAAAGCGCGATACCAAAGGTGAAGTCGTTGAGTTCGATATCGATCCCAAACTTTTGGAAGAGTTTACTGAAAAAGCCACAGATATCATTCGTAACCATATGGACAAAGGCATTCCATTTGTGCTCGTGTCATCTCCAGATGCACGCCCATATGTGAGGATGATTGTGGAACGTATATTTGCAACACTGCCAGTGCTTTCGCATGTTGAGATCGCTAAAGGTATCGAGATCAACATTTTAGGTTCGCTGTCGTGATCACCGATCCAGAGGGTACATTGCTAGCCCTCTTTGCTACCTTCTGTCGAATTGGTGGCTGCTTTATGGTGTTGCCTGGCATAAGCACAGCCCGCGTTGCTTTGCGCATTCGTTTGTTTGTATCCATCGCCATTGCAATTGCGATTACTCCGCTGATGTGGGAGCAGATCTACACAGCAACGCGAGTAAGCAACAGTGCCTATATAGTCCTTATTGCAAGTGAAACATTCATCGGTGTAACACTGGGATTAATCGCTCGATATTTAACACTTGGCTTGCAGTTTTCAGGTGCAGCACTATCAGCATCCATTGGTTTTAACGCCGCGCCAACATCTGCAATTTTGCAGAATGAGCCGCAAGGCGCCATCACAAACCTTATTACGCTAACGGCAATTGTCTTACTGTTTATTTCAGATTTTCATCATCTGATCATTCAAACCATCGTTAATTCCTATGAATTCATGCCAATAGGTACCGGCTTTGAAGTGCGCATGGCTTTGGTCACGTTAACGGATACGTTGAGTGAGACATTTTTACTTGTTCTGCGCTTGGCAAGTCCATTTATCGTTTATGGCCTGATTTTCAACTTAGCCATTGGTATGGTCAACAAGCTTGCACCACAAATTCCGATCTATTTCATCTCTATCCCTTTCATCCTAGCGGGTGGTTTGTTGTTGTTATATTTTGGCATCTCAAACTATCTGACGCTGTTCCTGGATGGGTTTATCCAGATTTTCCAAGGTTAGGTGAAACAGGATGGCAGAGAAAAAATCCCAGCGTTTGCAACGTCTAGTAAACATCCAACGTCAAAAGGAAAAAATGGCAGAAATTGAGTTGGCAGATGTTGTCAACGCGCAAAGGAACAATCAAGATTCAATGGAATCCGTTTTGGATGCTTTAAGCACATTTGACCCAATTCACATGGTTTGTTCCGGCCATTATTCAAAGCGTTTATCAAGTTTAGATGTGAAGAAACGCCAATTGCAATTGCATCGTGAAATGCAAGAAAAGAATATGATGAAAGAACGGGTGAAGGCCGATCGTTTAGAAGAGAAAGTGGATGCTTTTAAAATGGATGAGGCACGTGAAGCCGAAGACGAGGGGCTTCAGGACCTCATTGATACAATTGGTGGCGGGAAAAATCCAGCCTCTGGTAAGCCTGACATGAGATAATTTTCAAAGACGATTATTTCAGTTGGGTAATTTGATGGCAGTTTCGGTAAATACAGATTTGATTATGGGTGTCATTAATGCTGCGCAGCCATCAAGCATTGCTCAAGCAGATGCCAAACTAAACGCAAAATCTGTTTCCAAAATCGAAATTGCAGCTGCAGGTGAAGAGTTTGCGAAAGAGCTACTTAACACGCAAACCTCGTCAGTTCTTGCCAAAGATCTATCGGATCTTCGGAGCCAATTTAATAAGCCAAGTCAAACCGATGCGCACAAAAAGTTTGAAGCCATGGTGCTTCATCAATTTGTGCAGCACATGTTGCCCAGCGATTCCAGCGTGATCTTCGGGGAAGGCATGTCTGGTGATGTATGGAAAGGGATGATGGCGCAACAGATTGGTGACGCAATCGCGAAAGCCGGTGGTATTGGAATTGCAGATCAAATGCTCGCAGACAAAGCCAATGTTGATGCAAGCCCACTTGGCACAGCAGCCAATATTATCAATGCACGTCAACGCGATTTAATTGATAGCTTAAACGACAATTAGTCCCTGATATTAAACAAGGAATACAAAAATGAGACAAGCGGCACAAACAACGCAGCCACATGAAATCAGGTTTGGAAATGTATTGGGGCGTTTGGAAGCATTGTTGGATCTGGAAAATGCAAAAATTGGCAAAGATAAAAGTTTTGATATCACAGCCTCCAGCACATATAAAAGTCGTTGTCTTTATGAAATGACCACGTTGCTCAAGGGTTTTCGTCCAGAACAAATTCGACCAGAACATCAAGCGCTTTTGATGAAAGTTCAAGAAAAGCTTGCTGTTAACAAGCGCAAACTCGAAACACATATGGAAGCTGTTCGCGGAATTGCAGAATTGTTAAAAGATGCACATAAAGATGCTGAAGACGACGGAACTTATTCAATGAACCAGTTTGGTGGATACGGCGCTTACGAACTCTCATGATTAAAACCTTGATAATTGGTGTTTGGGTTGCAGCTGTCGCGCTTGGCTCCGTTTATGGCGCCATCACTATGGCCAAACCTTCACCCCCACAGGAAGAATTAGATAAAGCAGCGTTCTATGCCAAGTTAGAGCGGGTAGATAGCGATGTTATTTCCGTCCCTGTCATCAGTGGCGGTCAAGTGCATGGATATTTTCTAACTCAGGTTAGTTTTTTAATTGAACCAAAAGACATGGAAGTGTTCCCTGTTTCTGCGCAGGAAATGCTCAACGATATTTTAATCACCCAATTCATTGGTAATCGGATTATCGATTTCCCTAATATGACGAATTTCAATCTTGAGGAATTTCGCCTACTTGTAGGCAATGCACTTAACGAACGAGTGGGCCGCGAAGTCTATCACGATATCGTCATTGGCCGTTTAGATTATCTTGGCAAGGCTGATATCAGATCAAACATCCGCCAGAAACGCTATTCTATGAGTGAAGGCGGTGAGGGTGTGGGTGAAGAGTAAGTTAATACTTACTTTTAATTCCTAATAACTCTAGTTCGCTTCTGGATTTCGGTATTGCTCATTGACAATACCGAATTCAGCAAGCAGCCGCCCAACAGCAATCTGCATATGGTATAAGCCAATAATCAATGAACGATGCTTGATCGCAGATTGCATTGATCGAAATGGCGATGCAGCTAGTAGCACAAACGACTTAGCGATTGTTTTGGCCCTGTTATTGTGAAGACGCGTTTCAATAATCGCAGAGATGGCGCCATTGCGATAACTTCTCGCATTGACCCAGCGAAAAGTGGAGCGACGTTCAGGCACATCTTCAAGCACGGGAGCTTCGTTGCACCAGGCAAATGTAAAGCCTTTGGATTGGCAGCGTCGGTAAAAATCGCTATCACCGCCGCCAATAAAATTAAATTTCGGCTCTAAAAACGGTTGAGGCATTGTCTCAAGAACAGCGCGCGTAATAACCACATTTCCAGACGAATATAAAATTGGAACCGGTCCTGTCACCTTGTAATGTGGTTGAAATACAGGATGTCGTTTCCATACATCAGCTGCACTTTCATGAAATTGTTGCAATTGTGGACCGCCCACAATATCGCAACTTGTCTTTTCAAGTGTTTTGAGATGATTAAACAGCCAGTTTTTATCGGCAATTTCGTCATCATCAATAACGGCAAGCCACTTAAAATTAGGAAATTCTTTTAGCGCTGTTGCCCAACCAGCGTTATAAGCATGGCAGTTGCCGCGATCATGGGCGATAATCACCAAGCCATCTAATGCGTTTTCTTCCATAAATTTTGCTGATGCTGCTGCACCTTCTGCATCCTCATGATTATCCATGACAATGACTGCAAAAGTTTTATCGATATTCTGAGAAGCAATTGATTTGAGTGTAAGCAACACTTGATCGGGCCGTTTAAACGTCGGAAGCGTAACGACTATCTCAACATCGTCAGCTTTTAGACCTTCTGTCCGGTAAAAATCTGAAATTTTCATCATACGACCCAATATCTCTTTCGCGTGACCATATAACGATCATCTAAAGATATTATTGATGATTATATTCGATTTTAATCATCTCGTTTAACTCCGATTTGACCTTTGTTCGTTATAAGTACGTCAAAGGATAGTTTATGAAGCTTGTTTTTTTAACATCATTGGTACCGGTCGAAAATCCGAAATCTGGCTACGATATCGCTAACCGTGTTGTTGTCGATGCGTTGCGAGCGTTGGGTGTTGAGCTCAAAATCATTGGATACTTAACGCCCGGCGAAAAACCCGCTTATCCAGACGACACCATAGTATTGGATCAATTGGAAGTGACAAACTCCAAAGTTGGAAAAATACAGAAGCTCAAATGGCTATTGCGTGCGTTTACCTCAACTACCCCGGTCTCCGTTGCAAAAATGCTTCAAACCCCTGCTTTTGAAATTGAAGCTGCTTTGAACAAGTGTCGGCCATATGACGGGCTATTTTTAAACTCAGTTCAGTTGCCTGGTGCATTTATTGATCAATTTGGCAAAGACAAATTTGTGTTCCTTGCACATAATGTTGAATCTCAATCTGCATATAAAAATGCGGTCAATGCTTCAAATCCTGTGTCATCATTTTTATTCAAGCGTGAAGCTAGGCTTTTGAAAAAACTCGAAAGCGGTTTATGCAAGGGTGCAAATCATGTCTTCACTTTAGCAAACGCAGATCGAATTGGTTTAAAGGTTGAGGAAAAATCATCTTATTTACCTCTGGTCACACGCTTTGAGCATTTATCAAAAAGTCTAGCGACAAAACCCAAATATGATCTTGGTTTAATCGGCTCCTGGAGTTGGGCAGCCAATAGATCTGGCCTCGATTGGTTTTTAGAAAACGTTGTTAGACATATACCAGATTTAAAAATCGCAATTGCAGGGAACATATCAAATGTTCCATCCAATGCTCCCAGTAATGTTTCGTTTTTGGGCAGGGTGGAAGACGCGCATGAATTTGTAGGTTCTTGCCGTGTCATTCCGCTGGTTAGCCGCGAGGGCACGGGGGTTCAATTGAAAACAATAGAGACATTTGAGATGGGTCTGCCCACAGTGGCCACAAAAAGTTCACTGCGAGGTATAGATCAATTGCCAACTAATTGTGTGGTTGCAGATGAGGGCAAAGAATTCGCTACTGCACTTTTAGATATGGTCAATCGTATCCAGTCCGGTGAAGAGTTAAAGATTGATGGAAATGATTTCCATCGTCAGCAGCTCGACCAACTTCTTACTGCGTTAGAAAGCGGTTTATCTCCATTGGATGTATCACAAAAGGAACTGCAAATATCGTGATACAGGAACAATTAAAAGCAAGCCCACAACTTGATATCTTGGGTATCGATGTTGAAAATTGGAGTTGGGATGAAGGTTTTAAAAACATCACCGGGCGATACCAGCTTGATGATGAGCAGTCGATTTTTGCCTTCATCAATGCACATAATGCGAACATCTCGATGCGCGATCCCCAATACCGAAATTGCATTCAAGATGCGATTGTCCTCCCTGATGGAGTAGGGGTTGATCTGGCAACGAAAATTTCCTCCGGAGAGACGTTTAAAGCGAACCTAAACGGGACCGATTTAATACCTGCTTTAATGGTGTATTTTCAAAAACCCATGAAGGTGGCACTGGTAGGCGGTCAAAAAGTAGTGGTTGAACGTGCGGCTGAAAAATTTAAATCTGCAACACCCTGGCACGATTTCATCGTCGTTTCAGATGGTTATTTTGATCAACAAGATATTCCAAATATCCTATCTAAATTAAAAGCTGAGCAACCAGATATTCTACTTGTGGGTATGGGAAGCCCTACACAGGAAAAATGGGTTGATGAGTATCTTACAGTTGAGCATGCAAAACTGGTGTTCACAGTTGGCGCGCTATTTGACTTCGTGTCTCATCGTGTCCCTCGCGCGCCTGCAAGCTGGCGAAAAATGCGTATTGAGTGGCTCTATCGACTTTCGCTCGAACCAAAACGACTTTGGCGCCGGTATATTCTTGGCAATCCGCTATTTCTCTGGCATGTGGTTCGCAGACGCTTCTTAAAGTGATTTTCAAACGATGACGACAGCAGTAGTAACAGCAACCTATGATAAAGACTTTGAGCGATGTGCTTTTTTGTGTGAGAGCATGGATCAGCGCCTTAAGGGTGATTGGACGCATTATCTTTTGGTCGCAGATATCGATCGCGAAACGTTTAGTCCGCTTGAAAATGAAAACCGAAAGATCATTGCTGAAAGCGAAATTTTTCCGTTTTGGTGTAAGTCGTTCCCAGACCCAATTAGTGCACGTCACGCCAGAGTTTGGCTCACGCCATTTTCCCGACCATTGCGCGGATGGCATGCGCAACAATTGCGGCGCTTAGCCGTTGCACGCTATATCAAAGAAGATATTTTGCTAACGCTTGATTCCGACGTCGTTATGGTCAGAAACTTCGATGTCGATGATTTAGGTGATGTCGATGCGATCAGGTTCTATCGCAACGAAGATGCATTTGATGAAGATATGCAAGAGCACTTAATATGGTCAAAAAATGCTGGCCAATTACTAGGCATTTCAGAGCCCTTAATCTCTAAGACTGATTACATTACGACTTTTATTGCTTGGCGCCGAGAAACAGTTTGCGATATGCTCGATTACATTGAAGCACAAAATAAATGTCATTGGATGCGTGCGATTGTTCGGCATTCTCAAATGTCTGAATGCATGATTTATGGTCGGTATGTCGATGAAGTTCGCATGGGTCGAAACCATCTGCCAACAGGTCATTCATTATGCCATGTTTTATGGGATGAAAATGCCACCGAACCGAACAAAGATGGTTTGAAGTCATTTATCAGAAAAATGAGTAATGAACAGGTGGCCGTTGGCATTCAGTCATTTGTTGGCATACCGATGGATGACATTCGTTCAGTTGTTCGTGAAATTCATCCTGAGTGATTTGCCCATATCATATAATTGTCTTAGCAGTGTATTGGCAATGCTAGTTTTTAAGGATTGGTGCCACTCTCCGCATAGCAGGATATGTGAGCAAGAGAGAAGTAAGATATAACAATCCAAACATAACGTTGAGCATAATAAACCATTGCTCATCTTCAGAGAACATTGCGAATATCCATGATAGATAGCAGGCTTTCATAAAACCAATGATGGCGGCATTGGTTGTACGTAGCAAAGTGCGATTAACCGCATAAAGTAATTCAGAATGATATTCAGTTAAATTTCTAAAACTTGGAACGAGTAGAACCAAAATCAAGAATGGGGATATCTGCGCGACGTTTTCTCCCAAGATGTTGGGAAACAGCCACATGAATATCGCAAGTGCGGCAATTCCACCAAATGAAATAAACGCAATCGCGGCTTCGAAGATAATTCGATATTTAAGAGATTGAATTGTCGTTTTTGTGCGCATGATTTGTTGAATTATCAGCATAAACAGGGAGCGCACAGGAAGAGCTGTGATATCAACAAGGCGCATAAGAATGGCGTAAACACCAGCAATTTGCGGACCGCCAATGGCCAGTACAAGAATTTTATCCAATTCGGCTTGAGCGTAATAAACAATCTCAGCCGCAGCAACCGCAAGTGAATCAACCCAGCGTGCAAGATATACTTTTAAACACCAGCGCATTTTTACACGTGGGTAGTAAAATAAAATGGCGATCAAAGCTGATGCAGCATTTGCAAAGATGTAATAAACGCCCCATTGTTCGATTGAACTATCTGACAGGAAAGCAAAGGCAATTGCTCCAAGCATTTTCATTATAGTTGCAATGATGACTAAAATTGATCCTGCTGCAAACCGATATAGTCCGTTTAAAACAATGGTCGTAATTTCCATCGCGCGCCAAAAGATAACTTCGGCCGCGACAATGCAAATGAATGCCATCAACGACATTTCGCCGTCGAAAATAAGATAATAGAACCCCAATGCAATCAGACCAATTAAAGGGAGTGATAAAACGCTACCAACAATCAGGCCAGGGGTATAAACACCCAGCAATCGTTTCTTAGATGTTGCAATCCGATACATGGGTGATGCAAATCCAAAAGCAATAAGCCGAGATAGAATAATCCCGGTTGCTGAAGCCGTTGCAAACAAGCCAAAGTCTTTAACTGCAAGTGTATTGGCAATGGCTATGAAATAGCCAAGCGAAATGACTAGGCGGCCAACGGAACCACCAACCAACGTCGCGTAATCTTGGATGCGTCCGATATTTTGTCGAACTAAGATATTTAGACTTCCAAACATTGGAGAATTTATGGCCTTCTGGGTGGTTTACTTCGATCCAGCATAGCTTGAAATATAAAATTTATTACTAAGATACGGGGTATTTACCGTGTAAAATAGGATAAATGATGGAGAAATTACCCGAAAGTGCATGACACTGATCCGTTGTTAATATTTTGTTACCCATAACTGCTTACTGTGCATTAACAAATCGGTTTTGCTGCGCGATATTTAATTAGTCGGCAACATATTAGTTTAAATTGGGATTTCATGCGTCAGAAAAGGCAATCTTTATTGGATCTTGCTTCCAGTTCTCCTCAGAATGGAGGTCAACAGGATGTCGGCCGAAATGCGCAAAGCCATGGCAAAATCCGTTCGAAAGTAAAACCCAGTCGCCAAAAAGTTAGTCGCCCACAAGTTAGTCGCGCAGAACTCAGTCAAAGCAATCCCGACCGGGCACCATCGCGTCCACGCGTACCACATCAAACTTTAGCGCCTGAAGAACATGCTGCGAAAACCGCGGAACGTCAAAGCTCCAAAAAGTTTGGTTTTCTAAATAAAAAACAAGCGCGCGATGAATTTGACGACGCGCAGCAGGTAAAGCCGGTTGACCATCAAATTGAATATTCAAATTCCTATGAAATTGATCCAGACAAACCACTCTTGGATCTCTTCATAATCGCTCGTCACATTTGGGCTAAAAAATGGCTTGTCATCGCGTTTGGATTTATCGGTGCCTTTATCGGTGTATTTGTCGCATTATCGACACCACACAAATATTATGCAGATAGTCGTTTGATACTTGATCCGCGAGATGTTCAAGTAACAGACACGGTCAATAGTAATAACCAAGCGAGTTCTCAAGTTCTATTAGCTGTGGTTGATAGTCAAATGCAAGTTGCGCGTTCGGCAAGTGTGCTTGAGCGTGTTGTGGAAAAACTACGTCTGGACCAAGACCCGGAATTTAACGGGGATGACACAACTGGTATTTTTACAAAAATCAAAGATATCTTATCGCCAAGTTCACAGTCAAATGATCCCTTTGAAAACGCGGTGTCTTATTTGCAAAAGAGCATGGGGCTAGCACGAGATCCAGAAACATTCCTTGTTTATATTGGTGCAACGACAAATAACGCAGAAAAATCCGCCCTGGTTGCCAACACAATTGTTGAAGAATATCTCATTGAATATAAAAACCAGCAGTCTGGAATTTTTGCCAAAACATCCAATTCAATTGAATCGAGACTGGAAGAGCTTCGTGTGAAATTGGACGCTGCTGAAAAAGCAATTGTTGAATATCGCTCTGAAAATGACATTATCGATGTTGGCGGTGGCGTTATTAATGAAAAAGAGATGCTTGCGCTAAGCAATGAACTTGCAAGAGTTCGCGCAGACCAAGTTGCAAAAACTGTGCTTGCCAATGAGTTGAAAAATGCCGATGTCGATGGCGTTATTTCCGGCTCATTCCCACAAGCTGCTTTGACAACAACTCTCACCGAGCTTCGCAAGCAATATACCGAAGCCAAATCAAATAGTGATTCATTAGCTGTTGGTTTGGGACCACGCCACCCACAATATATCGCGGCAAAAGCATCCGCAGATGCGGTGGCTGCAGAGATTAGAAATGAGTTGACCCGCATTATCTCATCAACACAAAACGACGTACAACGTGCTCAAGATTCAGAAAATCAACTTGCTGAAAAACTAGCGGTTCTAAAAACGCGCGCCTCTAGTCAGTCTACTGAAAATGTTGGTTTACGAGAATTAGATCGCAAAGCCGAAGCGATCCGTCAGATCTATGAAAGCTTGCTTCGCCGAGCGCGCGAGACAACAGAACGCGGCAATCTTGAAACTTCGGTCATTCAGGTCATTGCCAAAGCCGATCCACCACAACAACCTTCGACAACGTCACGAAAAACCACGGTGATTTTGTTCGGGATTATGGGTGGCATGTTGGGTCTCGCAATTGCGTTTATCTTGGGTTCAATTGAAAGCTTGAAGCAGCATTCAAAAGGTAACAGCCCGCGGGCAAGACAAAGTCATGCGACACAATCTCGTTCACCCCAGAACACTGATCACGGTGCGCACAATTATGAAGATGAGTTTGAGGAACAAGTCGCGGTGAGAGCTGCGCAGGCGCCACAAACGAGATCAACGCCCGTGGAAGCTGTTCAAAACTATCAGCATGAAACTGCACATCCTGCGCCCAATTACCAAAGTGCAAACGCGCCGCAAATGCCACCACAGCATCCAGTTTATCCGCCACAGTTTAATCCGGTGATGATGGCTCCAAACTTCGTTGCACCTCAGCAATCGATGCCAACTGGTTATCCAATGCCGCACACACAAATGCCGAACCAACCTATGCCAAATGCGCCTTATGGCTATCCAGCGCATTCGCATATACCTGTCGCAGTTCAACCTCAGCAAATGCCACAACAAATGGCACCAGCTGCACCAGTTCCATTTGAAGCGCCTATGACTGCGCAACCGAGCAATGCAGTCACTGACGCGCGTGAAAACAGCTCGTCAAATGATGATCGTGAAAAAGTTATGCGATTAAAAAGCGATGTGCAAAGACTACGCGCTGAGCTTGAAAGTTGGGCGCAGTCTAGAAACAGCTAAGCCCAACAATAATGTCGGGCTCAGTATCAATTCAATATTAATTTATATGCCGTGTTAGAAAACGCCTGCGCCTTCATCCGCAGTGCCTGCAAGCTGACGGAATGCACCGAACAATTCGCGGCCCATACCAAAATGGTTAGCAGAGAAATCGATAGTCTCAGCTTCGCGAGCGGCAAACTCATCTGCATCCATAAGCACGTTAAGCGTGCCTTCAATTGCATCTAGGCGGATCATATCGCCATCGCGCAATCTTGAAATGTTACCAGCGTCTTTTGCCTCGGGTGTCATGTGAATTGCAGCTGGCACTTTACCCGATGCACCTGACATGCGGCCATCCGTTAAAAGCGCAACCTTTTGTCCACGGTCAAGCAATACCCCTAAAGGTGGCGTGAGTTTGTGAAGTTCTGGCATACCGTTGGCTTTTGGTCCTTGGAAGCGCACCACAGCAACAAAATCACCTGTGAGTTCACCCGCTTTAAACGCGGCTTGCAATTCAGATTGATCATTAAAGATCTTTGCAGGCGCTTCGACCACCATGTTGTCCGCTTTAACGGCAGACACTTTGATAACTGATTTACCAAGATTACCTTCAAGAACCTTAAGCCCGCCATCTTTGCGGAATGGTTCGGCTAATGTGGCAATAACCTTTGGATCTGCACTTACCTTTGGTGCTGCAACATGATGGATGTTACCTTTTTCACCAAGTTTCGCTTCAACGCGATAAGCGGACAGACCATCACCCCATACAGTGCGAACGTCATCATGAAGCATACCATTGTCTAAGAGTTCACCAATGAGATAACCCAAACCACCAGCCGCTGCGAAGTGATTAACATCTGCAGGGCCATTTGGGTAAACGCGGGCAAGCAGCGGAATGGTGTCAGACAGATCGGAAATATCCTGCCAAGTCAGTTGAATACCCGCCGCTTTTGCCATCGCCACGAGGTGCATTGTGTGGTTCGTTGACCCACCCGTCGCATGAAGACCAATAACGCCATTGACGATTGAGCGTTCGTCGATCATTTCACCAGCGGGTGTAAATTCGTTGCCTTGCGCGGTAATCGCAATTGCGCGCTTAGTCGCTTCCGCAGTGAGTGCATCACGCAGTGGCGTGCCCGGATTGACAAAGGATGCACCCGGGATATGAAAGCCCATGATTTCCATCAGCATCTGATTGGAGTTCGCAGTCCCGTAAAATGTACAAGTGCCTGGTCCATGATAGGATTGCGATTCAGATTCAAGCAATTCCGCACGACCCACTTTGCCCTCTGCATAAAGCTGACGTGTGCGTGCTTTATCTTTGTTAGAAAGACCGCTGGTCATTGGACCCGCAGGCACAAAGACGGCCGGCAAATGACCAAAAGTTAGCGCCGCAATTGTAAGGCCGGGAACAATTTTATCGCATACGCCCAAATATAGGGCTGCATCAAACATGTCATGAGACAAGCCAACCGCTGTTGCCATGGCAATCACATCACGTGAAAACAGCGAAAGTTCCATGCCCGGTTCACCCTGGGTTACTCCGTCACACATGGCAGGAACACCGCTTGCAACTTGTGCTGTGCCACCGGCTTCGCGCGCGGCATTTCTGATTATGTCAGGGAATTTTTCAAATGGTTGGTGTGCTGACAACATGTCGTTATAAGCATTGATGATCGCAAGGTTAGGCGTATCACCTCCAGCGAGATTGAGTTTGTCTTCCGGGCTGCTGGCCGCAAATCCGTGTGCTAAGTTTGTACAACCAAGTTTTGAGCGGTGCGGACCTTTAGAGCTCGCAGCTTTAACGCGGTCAAGATAAGGTTCACGTTTTGGTTTTGAGCGTTCAATTAGTCGATGTGTTACATCCAAAATTCGCTTATCAGCGGACATGGTTCTCTTCTTTCCTATCGGCAAATTGCCAAGTTAGATTATGGTGCCCAATACAAATTTATTGAGCCATTCAATGCTTCGATAACAGTGCGAATTGGCGGAGCTTCTGCCAAATCTGAGTTTAATGCTTGCTCGAGAACAGCGCGTTTACCTTCGCCTTCAATATGCAAAACAAGATAAGACGAATTCACAATAACAGGTAGTGTAAGTGTCAGGCGAGGTTCGCCCGCGCCCTCAGCTTCCATCTGAATGATAGCACGTTCGCATGACATCACTGTGGCAGCTTCTAAGTTGTTCCCACCAGGGAAAAAGGATGCAGTATGTCCATCCAACCCCATGCCAAGAACTGTAATATCAATATTTGGATAGGCCTTTAAACCACCATCAAGCGTGGCTTCTGCTTGTGTGATATCCTGACCATCCTGCCAGAAACTAATAAGCGTTGCCTTTGCAGCATCGCCCTGTAAAAAGTTTTCGCGAATGAGCTTTTCATTCGAGCGATCATCACCGGGATGAACGTAACGCTCATCCACCATAATGACAGTTACCTTTTCCCAATCAACTGCCTGTTGAGACAAGTGTTGGAAAAAAGTTTTGGCGTTGAACCGCCTGATACAGCAATGCTTGCAGTACCGCTTGCATCAATCTTACTCTGCAAACGTTTTGCAACGTCATCGGCAAGACCCGCTGCGAGCGCATCTTTGCTTTCAAAATCGTGCGAATTTACTTTACTAGTCATTGTCATACCATGTGCGCCCATCGCGCTCAATTAAGCCGATAGCTTGGCTAGGTCCGGATGTACCTGCTGTATAGGTTTGTGCAAGCTGACCAGTTTGTTCCCAAGCCGCAAGAATTGGATCAATCCATTCCCATGCAGCTTCCACCTCATCACCGCGCATAAATAGTGTTTGGTTGTTACGAATAACATCGAGCAACAAACGTTCATAAGCATCTGGATGGCGTACATCAAAATTCTCAGCAAAGCTCATATCAAGTGGAACATGACGCAAGCGCATTCCACCAGGACCTGGATCTTTAATCATGATCCATTGCTGCACGGCCTCATCAGGCTGTAGGCGAATAACCAATTGGTTCGCATGCACGGCTTGATCGGCTTCACCGAAGATTGAATGTGGGACAGGTTTAAAATTGATAACAATTTCAGAAACGCGATTTGGCATGCGTTTACCCGTACGTAGATAAAATGGCACACCATTCCAACGCCAATTTGAAATCTCAGCTTTAATTGCAACATAAGTTTCAATATTTGATGGTTTACCCAACTCATCAAGGTAACCAGATACGGGTCCACCATCTGATGCACCTGCTTTATATTGACCGCGTACAGTCAACTTATCTGTGTTACTTGTGTCAATTCTCTTAAGTGAGCGCAGAACTTTCAACTTTTCATCGCGAACATTTTCTGCATTCATTGATGCAGGTGGTTCCATGGCAACAAGGCACATGAGCTGCACAAGGTGGTTTTGCACCATATCACGCAACGCGCCGGCATTGTCGTAATACCCAGCACGTCCTTCAAGCCCAACAGATTCAGATACGTTAATCTGAACATGGTCGATGTGAGCTGAATTCCACAATGGTTCATAAAGCACGTTGGCAAAACGTAGAGCCATAAGGTTCTGCACGGTTTCCTTGCCGAGATAATGGTCGATACGGAAAACTTGTTCTTCTTTAAACACTTTTGCGATTGTGTCGTTTAGCTCACGAGCGGACGCAAGGTCGCGACCCAATGGCTTTTCAACAACAACCCTTGTTTTATCAGTGATCAAGCCATGCTGGCGAATATTCTCAGAAATATCACCAAATAGCGACGGGCCAACTGCCATGTAAAACGCACGAACGCGGTCTTCGCTGCCTTTAAGCTTTTCGACCAGATTGTCCCAGCCCTTGTCAGATTTTGCATCCAGCGCAACATAATCGAGGCGCGCGACAAATTTATCAGCTTCGGATTGATCAAACTCCTTTGGTTTGACATGCTCTTTAAGAGCCGCCATCGCAAAGGCTTGATACTCTTCTTGTGATTTTTCTGACCGCGAAGCGCCAATGATGCGGGTTGGTTCAGAAAATTGTCCTGCTGCTTGTCTGTGATAAAGCGCTGGAAGAAGTTTGCGTTCGGCGAGGTCGCCTGTTCCACCAAAGACAATATAGTCAAAGGGATCTACGGGTATGATCTGACTGCTCATAATTTTCATCCATGTTTGGTATAGCAGTTACATAATCTAATCGATTTAAAAATGCTAGTATTAATCTAGAAAATTATCAATTTTCGTCAGGCTATAAAAATAGCCCCGATAAAATCGAGGCTATTGGATAAGGGAACATTGAAGAATTAATTGTTGTTAGCAACGATAACAGGAACCAAAAGATCGCCCCAATTTCCATTGCCGCCGTGATGGCGTGCTGAACGGATAAGTTCAACGGATACACCTTCATCAACTGCCTTCATAATTGAATTGTTCAGGCGATGTAAATCATTTGCGAGGCGGTGAATGGATGCCTGCTGATTTTCTGGCATTGAGTGTGATTGCTCTTCTGCTCTTTCTTTAACGCGTGTCTTAGGTGCCATAATGGTCTCCATTAATAATACTGTTTGATCCTAAAGATCATCGATTTGTAAATTTTAGTCACAGATTGAATTTAATGCTGATGCTCTACGTTCAATTCCGCGCTGGCTTGTGACTAGATTTACAGAGAAGGGGAGTTTCGGCGAGGAATTTGTGCGAAATAGTGCCTAAAACAGGGTAATGCTGTATAAAATTTGACAATCTGTTCTTGTAAACTTGTCAATTTTGTAAAATTCTGTATGGGTGTATTTAGTAAAAAATTGTAAAATGAGGTAAAATTGGCTGAGCAAAAAGTATTTTTAGGCCCGCGAGTAAGGCGCATACGCAATTCGCTAGGATTGACCCAGACCTCAATGGCAGCCGATCTAGATATATCGCCGTCCTATTTGAATTTGATTGAGCGTAATCAACGACCTTTAACTGTACCTTTAATCATTAAACTATCTTCGGTTTATAAAATCGATCCGCAAGAGTTGCAGGTTGAAGGTGCCGGAACATTAAGCGCGCTTAAGGAAGTTTTTGCTGATCCATTGCTCGTCGGGGAATTGCCGGGCGATCAAGAACTGGTTGAGATCACGGATGCAGCGCCAAATGCAGCCTCGGGAATTGTCAAACTTTATAGAGCCTATCGCGAGCAACAAGAACGGTTAAGCGATTTGTCTTCGATGTTGGCGAAAAATGAGGGCGGGCCGCAGATAACAGGCTCTAGGCTTCCTATTGATATTGTGCGGCAGGTTTTTGAGGAACGTCCGAATTATTACGGCCGCATTGATGAGGCAGCTGAAAAATTTAGTGAAGAGTTTATATCGTCTGAAGAACCAACGGTTTCACTGCGAGATTGGTTAAAGTCCAAGCATGGTATCAGTGTTAAAATTCTGCCTGTAAAAACGATGCCGAATTTGCGTCGTCGGCTTGATCGACATTCAATGAGACTGTTTCTATCAGCCCGATTATCTCCCCAAGATCGCTTGAGAGAGATTGCAATTGAAGTTGCCATGCTCGCTCTTGCCACGCCTATTCAATCAGAATTGGAAGGATTAAATCTGCAAGGCGATGAGGCGATAAGACTAGCGCGCTATGAACTATCTCGTTATGCGGCATTGGCTATGATAATGCCTTATGGAAAGTTTTATGCCAGTGCGAAACGTGATGAGTATGATGTTGATGCGTTAAGCGCTCAATTTAATGTTTCTTTTGAGCAAGCGGCAACCCGCCTGACATCTATGCAACGCGCGGACTTGCCGCTCATTCCATATTTTATGCTTGAAGTTGATAATGCTGGCAACATTGTGCGACGCGTGGGTGCAAAGGGTTATCCAAGGTCGCAGTTTGGTGGAAGTTGCCCCAAGCACAGCATATATGCAGCCTTTTCACTACCAGGTCAGGTCTTCATAGATGAGGTGGAACTAGTTGATGGTGCAAATTTTGTAACGATGGCTCGGACGGTGGACGGTTTAAAAGGATCTATGAACGATCCGGTTCGCAGAACTGCTATCATGTTGTGTTGCGCATCCGAACACGCATATCAACTTAGTTATTTTGCGGATCGGTCAACAGATAAAAAGCTTGAAGTTGGGCCTGCATGCCGCGTTTGTGAGCGCCAAGGCTGCGTCTCGCGAGCAGAACCATCAATCACACGGCCGTTAGGGTTAGATGAAATGGTGACGGGTTTAAGCGCGTTTGATTTTCAATAATTGCGAAGTATCAACTTAACTACGCGGTGGCTTGAAAAGGAATGCGACCAACCAGATGGGTATGACCACAATGGAGCCCAGAACCAAATTTGGGATCGCCCATTCAGCACCGCGTTGTAAAAGTGCAAATACATCTTCCGGCGTTAAGCCGATATCTGACAAAAGGTCTGATGCTGAGATATTGAGCGCCGATAAAATGGCGCCAGCTATCAATGATGCCAAGCAAATTTTAAAAATTGCAGATAGTACCTGAAGCATTTATCCCACCATGTTTCGCCGTAATTGTTGTCGCAAATACGTAATTTCGCAAGTTTTTTCTACGGTTTTACTGGAAATCCATATCCGGGATGGGAGGCGACATAATTGGATTTGGCCAGGAACCACCAATAAAGAGGGATAACGGAGGGGGCGATAAATTGGGTGACAGGGCCGCGTCATTGTCTGTTGCTTCAGCATCAAATGATTTGTTGCCTAATGTTGCAAGTAGCGCAAGACTGCTCTGGGCAAATGGAACAATTCCGCTCAGGGACAAAATCTGATCACTGGTATTAACTTCGGCAGTTTCTATGCGTGCCACCCCGCCATCAATTTCAGCGCGCAACACCGATGTTTCAAAATTAAATGACCCGCCTTGAACATCCTCAAGCGTGAAAAACTGACGCTTTTCTGCAAGTTGTTTTACAAGATCAAGATCAAGTCCAGGTATCAGACCTTCACCAATATCAACCTCGATATTTCCCGTTATATCTGACACAGTGGTAGCCCAAAGCGGTGTCTCTGAGCGCAGTTTTAGATCAATGTTTCCAACACCACGCGGCAAAGGTCCATTGATATTTAACGTTTCAAACACGTCGGCAAAGTTTATCCCTCGCGAGGAGAAAGAGATTTCACCGCCACCATCAATACCCTTTTCTGAGATCGAAACCTTGGCAAAAATCTGACCATCATATGCATTAGCATCACCAATATTAAAAGTCGCAATTTCCGGGTTAACCTGAACGCCCGCTGCCAGATTAGACATCTCGATCGGTCCAAAATTTGCCGATTGCGCTGATAATCTTAAATCCAGACCCACCTGTTTTAAAAAGCGCGTATCGATCGTATCAGCAATATCATCGCTTGATTTTGGGATGGGCGTAAATGCGCGAAGGAATGTACCTATATCAAGATTATTAAAAGCGAGCGTGCCATTAATTAATGGTGGAGCATCATCAGGCAAAGTAAAATCTAAAATCCCAAGGCCTCTGTTTTCACCGATCCGAATAATAAGGTCGTTAAATTTCGCAGCATGTAAAGAGCCGGATACTTCCGCTTCAATTTCAACTTCACCTAACGCTGCACCCGGTATGATCTCACTGCCAGACCATTCTAAAACACGCCTCACTGATGGGCTGTCAGCGACAATATCTCCCATGAGGAACACTCGCTCACCCAATTCAATATCACCGATATAGTTGAGATTGAACATGGCGGAATTCATGTTGATATTCACGGCCACATTCTCACCTGCTAAAAATGACAACGGTTTTTCGTTTCGCCCATCAAGATTAACTTCTTGCCCGCGAAGTATCGCACTAAGATTAAAATCTAACGGGGTATCGTCGCCACTCCAGACGACTTGCCCATTTATAGATGTGATCCGTTCAGGTTCTGAGCCAGGATTGGTGATGACAGATAGGCTACCGCCTTCAATTGCAAGATTTCCCAGATTTAAGAATTCGCGAATATTCTTATCGCTCACATTTGCAGTGCTAACCAGCAAGCTGCTTTGTTGCGTTTGGATTTCCCCACCCAAGATGTTTTTTGATGGGAGCCAATTTGAACTACCATTTGGATACAGCTCGAAATTAACCGAAGGACGAACCAAGCGATAATTGGAAAAATTTGGCTCACCTAAAATGGCAGAAAAAATACTGACATCTGCTGAAAACAGATCAGCCTGCATAAGAGGATCTGAATTAGGGTCTGATATATCTCCAATAGTAATATTGCTGATTTCAATATTTGCACGCGGCCAAAGATTGATCTGCGGATTACTTTCAAAGGTGACTGGATGACCAACCACATTTGAAATCTCGGTTCTAAAGCGATCTCGTACTAGATCAGTTGAGATCATGTAGGGAAGCGCAAACCATATCATCATCGACAAAGCGACTAAGCCCGCAATCAGCAAACTTAATCGTTTAAACAGTTTATTTTTGCTCCAAATTGGCAAGGAAAACCCCATACATAACCGCAGTTCATTATTTGCGCATTTTCTAGCATGACAAAAGGCAAAAGTTCAGAACAATATAAAATAAATTTTGCACACGGTTGCAATTAATCGATTTAGGACTGGAAATACGAAAAAAAACCGCTATGCATGATAGCAAGCACAACACTTTAGCCGATCTTTGGTCACGGTTAGGGTCTTGAACTGTTTGAGAACCGAGGAAGACGAATGAAGAAAATATATAAGACAGCCAATGATGCATTAGATGGATTGTTGCAAGATGGCTTAACAATTGCTGCCGGAGGTTTTGGGCTCTGCGGTATTCCTGAATTATTAATTCAAGCCATTCGCGAAGATGGTGCCAAGGACCTAACATTTGCGTCCAACAACGCAGGCGTTGATGGTTTTGGCCTTGGTATTTTGCTGGAATCCCGTCAGGTTAAAAAAATGATCTCTTCTTATGTCGGTGAAAATGCTGAATTCATGCGTCAATACCTTTCCGGTGAGCTTGAGCTTGAATTTGCGCCGCAAGGAACACTTGCCGAGCGCATGCGTTCTGCTGGCTGTGGCATTCCGGGCTTTTACACAAAAACCGGTGTCGGCACAGTTATCGCAGATGGCAAAGAGCACAAAGAATTCAACGGTGAAACATACATTCTAGAAGAAGGCATTTTTGCAGATCTTTCCATTGTCAAAGCATGGAAAGCTGATGAGACTGGAAACCTCGTCTTTAGAAAAACAGCGCGTAACTTTAATCCTCCTGCTGCGATGTGTGGCAAAATTTGTATTGCGGAAGTTGAAGAAATTGTTCCAACTGGTTCACTTGATCCTGATTCAATCCACTTGCCGGGTATCTATGTGCATCGCCTTATCCAAGGTGAACATGAAAAACGCATCGAACAACGCACAGTCAGCGCAGCCTAGTTAAAAGTAAGGATATTATTATGTGGGATCGTAATCAGATGGCTGCACGTGCAGCAAAAGAACTACAAGATGGTTGGTATGTGAATTTGGGTATCGGTATTCCAACGCTTGTTGCGAATTATATTCCGGAAGGCATTGAAGTCACGCTTCAGTCTGAAAATGGAATGTTGGGAATGGGACCTTTTCCAACTGAAGAAAATATCGATGCAGATTTGATCAATGCCGGTAAACAGACAATCACTGAATTGCCGCAAACAGCTTATTTTGATTCAGCGCAGAGTTTTGGCATGATCCGAGGCGGCAAAATCGCTATGGCGATTTTGGGTGCGATGGAAGTTGCTGAAAATGGTGATCTGGCAAACTGGATGATCCCAGGTAAGCTCATTAAGGGTATGGGCGGCGCTATGGATCTCGTCGCAGGTGTTGGCCGAGTTGTTGTGGTCATGGATCATACCAATAAAAAAGGTGAATCAAAACTTCTTAGAAACTGCACGCTGCCTTTAACAGGGCAGGGAGTTGTTGATCGCATCATCACTAATTTAGGTGTGTTCGATGTTGTTGAAGGCGGTTTAAAGCTCGTTGAGCTTGCAGATGGCGTTACTGAGGAAGAGGTTAAGGCTTCAACAGAAGCAAAACTGGTTTAATTATCTAATTAAATCAATGATTTGGCTAGTTTGTTCAAATTTGAATGATTAAGTTAGCGGCTTTATAAGGTCTAACCCGTATATTCCCCTTAGCATTTTAAAAATGCTGTCATGAATGCTTGTCAAATTTATCGGGGTCCAGAAATGGACCCCTTTTTTTATCTAAATTTGCTTGATACGCTGACTATTCAGTCAGCACGCGTTGCGGTGGGAAATTAATGGTCACTAATGTGCCTTCACCTGGGGCGGAAACAATATCGAAATTAGCCCGATTGGCTTCAGTCATCGCCCGTGTGAGCGGTAGGCCTAATCCTGTGCCCTCGCCACGTTGGCGAGTTTCTTGGCCAACCTGACCAAACGGCTGCATGGCGCGTTCCAATTCTGCACGGTTCATACCCACCCCATTATCGCGGATGCGTAACAAAACATTGCCAGATGCTTCAAGCGAACTTGAAACAACAATCTGTCCACCAGCTGGTGTAAAGCGAATGGAGTTTGACAAAATGTTGAGCAAAATCTGCTTGATAGAACGCTTATCTGCAACAACGGATGGTACATTGGATGGCAGGCTTGAGCGCACAATAACGCGGTTTTCGTTAGCAATTTGCTGCATCAATGACAAAGATTCAGTGATCTCATCATTAAGTGATACCGCTTGAAAGTCGAGATCTTGCTGACCTGCTTCAATTTTTGAAATGTCCAAGAGATCATTGACGATATCTAAAACATGACGTCCAGACTTGCTGATATCATGTGCGTATTCATTATATCTTGGATGCCCAACAGGTCCAAAACGTTCCTGAGCGATCAAATCAGAAAAACCAATGATCGCATTTAATGGTGTTCTGATCTCGTGACTAACACGAGCTAAGAAATCAGTTTTGTGTGAACTTGCCGACTCAGCTTGCGATTTAGCCGATTGCAGTTCTTCCTCTGTGTTTTTTGCATGACTAATATCACGCAACACAGCACAATAACCATCAGAACCTGAAAGGCGTCCCATCGTCATGGAAAGTGGCATTGTGCCACCTGTTGAAACGCGCCCAATGATTTCGCGCCCATCATTTAAAAGGCTAGTTACCCCGGGGCCTGACATTGCATTGACATAATCTAATACAGAATTTTGGCTTTCAGCAGCGAACAACATCGCAAATGGTTTGCCAATTGCATCATCTGAATTGTAGTCAAACAGTGCTGACGCCGAAGCATTCAAAGACTGAATTTTACTCTCGCGATCAATGATCACAACACCATCTGTTGCTGTTTCCAAAATGGATGCAAGATCAGAAATTTTGAGCTTTAGGCGTTCGTTTTCTTCCACCAATTCATCATCAACAACCAGCTTAGAATCCGCTAAATGCTCTTCCTGCGTTGCATCTGATAGTGTAAAGCTAAGTTCGAGAACTTTTTCATCATTCCATTCAGTTGATCGCAATCTTAGATCAACTGGGACCGTCGTGCCATCTGCAGTACGAATAGCATGGTCGACTTCAATAGGATCTGCATCAAGTTCGTCTAATTCCTGGCTATCATCATTACCCAGTAAGAAGTCGATACCACCTAAATCCTTCAACTCTTCAAGATCTTCATAACCCGTGATACCAAAAAAGGTTTCGTTCGCAAATAGCAAGTTTTCGCTATCATAGACGATTAAAGCGGGCGTAATATTTGCAATCTCATCAGTTGCGTTGTTTTCATCAAAAGTTTCATTATCTTCTGCAACCGCAATGTCATCATGCTCTGCTTGGTCATCTGAAGCTAAATTATTGTCATCTGCAATGGGTGCTGTATCTTCCAAATCAGAAACGTTCGAAGTCTGATCGTCTAGCGCCGCTAAATCCGCAGTTTCGCTTTCATTGAAAGGTTCATCTAACTGTTCAGTATCATCTGATGACAACTCATCAGATGGGTCAATAAAGCTTGATGTGATTTCGTCGTCGACATCGCTGAAATCTGATTGCTCGCTATATGTATTCTTATGTTCTGAATTTGCACCAATTCCGCTTAGCTGCTTTCGAATTTCCAAGAAAGCGTCTTTCTCTTCCTCGGTAAGTTCAGCGCGTGCTTCGTTATGCAATTCTTCTAGCTGATCAATCTTATCAGATGAGCGACGCTTTGGTGTATCAGTTGGCTCAACCGCCGGCACTTCGCCACGGAATGGATCTTCGTTGATGTCAACTGAAGTTTTAGTGTGCAAATCCTCGTCGTTAAGAGGCGTTTCTTCGGTTTCAGTGTCAGAACTCTGGGTCAAATCTTGAGCTTCAACAATGGACTTTGGCGTGTTTTCTACTGTCTCAATTGTCTCGTCATAAGAACCACTTGTGAGCGCAAAGCCAATGGATTGAGGGTCTGGTGTTGCCTCTTGAAGGCGCGCAATGCCAAAACCACGATAGCCATCAAACAACCTATCTCTCGTGTAAGTTGGGAGCGCAGCTAGATCAACTGGCACAGAAAGATCAGTTCCCTGAACAGGCCACATGACTGTTTTTCCAGACCAGGTGTCGCGACGACGTATAAGATCGACAATTTCTTCGCTAGGGTTCAGATTAAACACCAATGCTACGTCAGCAAAACGGCGACCTAATATGTCAGCTGCATTTGGACCAATTGCTTCACCAAGTTCCGGTGAAATCTCAGTGAAAATACCTGCAGCATCTGTTTTCCAAACAAAACGCACTGCCCGTTGTTGACGTTCAAATTTAAAGTTTTCTTGAGCTTTTTCAAGGTTATCTTCGCTTGTCGTCTCTGATGGCTCATTCTCAACCGAAGCCCCATCAGGTGTTGGTACAATTCTCAAATTGGTTTCGCTGGGTAGTTCACCTGCATCTGATGCATCAACTGTCTCATCCTGTTGAAGAAACGCAGCAATGGGATCCTCCTCATTGGCATCCGTGTCAGGTTCCATGTCTGCAACCAAATCAGCTTCCACAGTGGGGCTGTCTTCAGATGTATCAATAGAGCTCAAAGTCGTGTGAAACTCGTCGTTGTTTTCAACTTCATCCTCAGAAATTTCACCATTGCCCAGCGTTTCGTCAGCTACAGTATCGTCGATTGCAAACAACAAATACATGTCCGGATTTTCTGATAAGTGGCCAATTGCAGCAGGTAAATCACCTTTCGCAGTTTTTAAACGGCGCTTGATGAGACGATCGTCTTCCGTTGAAACATCTTCGCTCATTGCTCGGCGTTCTGACAGCGAAACATCTAGCGCATAAAACTGTTCCGTCGCACCCAAGATCTGGCCCTGTTTTCCCAGGACGGCAACGCAAGTTTCCTCATCATCAAATCCAGAAATGATGTGATCAACATCAAAAATACCGCGCGCCGATGCTTTATCAGTATTCACAATAACTAAAATGGCCTGCTCACCCTGCGGCAGCGTGATCAATTCAAGTGTTAGATCTAATTCATTGCCTTTTTTTGTCGGCAAAATTTGTAAATTGGCGCTTTTAATGACATCATTTGCGATCAGCTGTTGTGCCGTTTCACGGAGTTTCTTGCGTGTTTTCTTGCTGTCAATAAAACCATCATCCATAAAGTCATAGATCGTTTTGTGATTAAAGAGTTTCGCAGCAGGTCCGTTTGTCCAGATAATCGCATTAAAGTCGGTCGATACAATTGCCAACGCATCACCATCGGTGAAGCGGTCGCGAATTGCGGCATGAACTGCCAAATCGATAAATGGATACAAAATGTCCGTCATATTAAAACCTAACCGACTTTCTTACGTCTTATTACTCGTTACTCAGCCAATTACTATCGTGTTGTTATCACAAGGTCCATAAATACCGGGGTTTGCGGCGGTCATTTATTAAAAAAAGGTTAATTTTGTGCACCGCAACAAAAATGTTGCAATGCACAATAAGATGTACTATATAATAGGCAAGTTTATGAGAGCACTTTGCTCATCAGAACCGTTAAACACAATTAATGGAGCATATTATGGTTGCGAAGAAAGCCACAAAAACAGTCGAAGCAAAAGTAGAAACACCAGCTGCAAGCGATAATGTTGTCGCATTTGACCTGAACAAGGTCTCAGAAACATACCGCAAAGCTGCTGAAACAAACCTAGAGCAAGCAAAAGAGAACTTTGAAAAAATCAAAGTTGCTTCTGATGATGCGACCAAAGCAATGGAAGCTGCAATGGATACAGCAAAAACAGAAGGCGCTGAGCTAGGCATGAAAGCAATTGACGTTGCACAAACAAACCTTAAAAGCTCAATTTCTCATTTTGAAAAGTTGATGGGTGTAAAATCTGTCGCTGAAATGATCGAATTGCAGTCTACTTTTGTACGCGAGCAAACAGAAGTTGTGACATCACAACTTAAGACATTCCAGGAAGCTTCAACTAAAATGGCGCAAGACGTGTCTGCACCAGTTAAAGAAGTTGCTGAGAAGTCATTTAAATCTTTCAAGTAAGTTTTGAGTGCATAATTTGCGTGAGGGCGGGGTAATTTACCTCGCCCTTTTTCGTATCTATCGAAAAAAGTCAGTAACTATGCAAAGTTTTCTCAAAGAAAATTAATTGAAGACTTGCAAATTTTGTACGAGAGACGTATGTCACCAAAGTTCGCAGTAAAAGTGAACTTTGTGCGGTTGTAGCTCAGCTGGTTAGAGCGCCGGATTGTGGATCCGGAGGTCGGTGGTTCAAATCCACCCAACCGTACCATTTCTTAACAATTCCTCCCAAATACATTAAACATCACCCGGTATTGTGGTTAACATAACCTATATGTTTTGGACGAATTGGCTCAAAATTAATCATATTTTTCAACATTAAGCCCGGTTTCTCGGCGAATTTACAATAAGTTAACCATGCAATTGGAATTCGCCAAAGTAAATGAAGTGTTTAGGAAATCGGCAACCTTTTAACTCATATATTAGCCACGTTCCATGAGGAGCAAACCGCATGAGGCGGGAGTTTTGTTGTGTTATTGTGAGGTTACAGCCACATGAAATTAGCATGGGTTTCGGCTGTCATTGCTGGTGTATTAGGTATTTTTCTGCTTTGGCTTCCGATGAGCTTGCAGGCGCAATTGGTGCTAAGCTTCGCATCTCTTGGCGTGATGTTTTTTGCTATGAGCAGGCCTGACAACAAAGTCTTCCGTTTAGTTACATTTACATTCTGTGCGATTTTGGCCATCCGCTACGGTTTTTGGCGCAGCACTGAAACGCTGCCGAGTATTTCTGAGCCAGCAAACTTTATTCCAGGCTTCATCCTTTACATTGCCGAAATGTACTGCCTTGTGATGTTGGGCATCAGCTTCTTTATGTTGTCTGATCCGCTTAAGCGCAAAACACCACCTTTAAAGAAGATCGAAGATCTGCCAACAGTCGATGTTTTCGTTCCAACATATAATGAAGATCCAGAATTGCTTGCAGGTACGCTCGCTGCGGCCAAATCTATGGTCTATCCAAAAGAGAAACTTAAAATTTGGCTTTTAGATGATGGTGGTACTGAACAAAAGCGTGCAGATAAAGACCCTCAAAAAGCCATCGCTGCAACACGTCGTCATGAACAATTAAAAGCTTTGTGCGAGGCGATGGGTGTAAACTATCTCACGCGTAAGCGAAATGAACACGCCAAAGCCGGTAACATGAATGAAGCGCTTAAGGTCACAAATGGTGATCTTGTGGTCGTATTTGACGCTGACCACGCGCCAGTTCGAACATTCATGCGCGAAACAGTGACTTATTTCTTGGATGATCCAAAACTGTTCCTGGCGCAAACACCGCACTTTTTCTTAAATCCGGATCCGCTTGAGAAAAATCTTCAGACATTTAAACATATGCCGTCTGAAAACGAGATGTTCTATTCAGTCGTCCAAACCGGACTTGATAAATGGGATGCATCATTCTTCTGTGGTTCAGGTGCAGTTTTGCGTCGTGCAGCATTGGATACAACAGGTGGTTTTGCTGGTCAGTCAATCACCGAGGATTGCGAAACAGCGCTTGCTCTACACTCAAACGGTTGGCATTCGGTCTATATCAACAAGCCGTTAATTGCGGGCCTTCAACCTGAAACATTTGATGCGTTTATCGGTCAACGTGCGCGCTGGTGTCAGGGTATGTTGCAGATTTTGATCTTGAACCGCCCGTTCTTGGCAAAAGGTTTGAAAATGTCACAGCGCCTTTGCTATGCCGGTATTAACCTATTTTGGTTGTTCCCAATCTCGCGCCTTATTTTCATGTTTGCGCCGCTTTTATATATCTTTTTCTCACTCGAGATTTATCAAGCGAACATTCAGGAATTCTGCGCCTATGCTTTAACATATCTTATCGCGTCATTTGGAATGCAAAGCTATCTTCACGGGAAGGTGCGCTGGCCTTGGATATCTGAATTATATGAATATGTTCAATCGGTTATGCTATTTGGCAGTATTCTATCGGTGATCAGAAGTCCGCGCAAACCAACATTTAATGTGACGGCGAAGGGTGTTACACTTGATAACAATTTTATCTCGCCTTTGGCACGGCCATATTTTGTAATTTTCTTCCTGTTGTCAGGCGCTGCACTATATTCATTCTGGCGTTTGTTAACCGAGCCGGTGGCGAGTGATCTGTTGCTAATGGTTGCCGGTTGGAATGCGATCAACTTATCAATTGCTGCGCTCGCCCTTGGCGTAGTTGCAGAACGTAGAGAATTACGTCGCAACCAGCGTCTGCCAGTTCAGCGTCATGGTTTGATGAGACAAGGGGATAAAACCTGGTCAATTCTTATCAAGGATGCGTCCAGCGGTGGTATTGGTGTTCAATTCCTGGATGAAGTTCCTGAAATTGAACATGATTCAAACTGGCAAGGCGAAGTTGAAGTTCGTCGAGCAGGCAAGCAAGTAAAGTTCCCTGTTATCATTCGCAGCGGCAGTGTTGTTGAAGGTGAGAACCACTACGGATTTGCCTATACTGTACGCACGCCTGAAGTATTTATGGCAATTGCTGAAGTGATGTATTCTGATCAGGAAATCTTGCAAGAACGAATTAATCGCCGTCAGGTTCGCCAGAACATTCTGACCGGGTCTTGGGTGTTTGCTAAACGCAGCGTAACCGAGACAATCAGAGCATTTGCTTATCTGGTTGGTTTTGGAAAAACACCGCCAGTTCAATCCGCTGAAGATGCGCCAATTACGGTGAAAGAGAATAATGCGCAAATTCCCGGCAAAGTTATGCCGATGGCGCAACCCATGGGAGCCAACCGTGCAGAAGCTTAAACATAAATTGCTGATAGCTGGTGCCTATACTGCAATTAGCGTGGGCACGGCCATTTCACCTATCATGGCGCAAAGCTTGTTTTCAAACGATGCGGCGCCAAAAAATGGTCTTTCAAAGTCTCCGTTTACGCAAACGGAAAACTTTATCATGACCACCCGTCAGCCAGCTTTGGCGCTTGAAGATGCGGTCGCAAACCCGACTTTAATTGCGTTTGATCAACCTCGTTCGCGTTTCAAACTCGAGGGTGAGGATGCTTTGGGGCGTTTCACATTCCAACATGATATGGATAAAGCTGGCACCATCGGCGAGTTGGTGATTTCGTATAAAAACGCGGTTTCCGTTATGCCTGAAGCTTCGAGCTTGAATATAAAGGTCAATGGTTATCCCGTTGGTAAGTTTCCGATTGCGTCTTCATCAGAATTTTCATCGCATAAATTCTTAATACCAGCCAATGCGTTGGTTGATGGTACTAATGTCGTCGAGGTTCAAGCAATTCAGCGCCATCGCGTGGATTGTTCGTTAGAAGCGACATATGAATTGTGGACCGAAATAGACTTTATGAATTCAGGCTTTTTGACGGAAGACGAGTTTACATTCTCGGACCTGAAGTCACTAAAGATGATCGGTCGTTCGGAAAATGGCTTAACAGACCTGCGTTTGGTTCTTCCTGAAAACTCTGGTATCGGCGATTTAAATGCGACGTTACCTCTTGTTCAAACCCTCTCACTGGCTTTGGGCAGAGACGACATAGCCGTAACAGTTTCAGATAAATCGGGTATTGGCCCGGGGATCGACGTTTATCTCGCAGCAATGGATCGACCAGATCTAAATTATCCAGCTGCCGCAAATGCAAAACACGGTTTGTCAGTGGTTCAAACCCAGGATGCAAGACGTGTTGCTGTGGTGCTAAAAGCTCCGTCAATTGGTCAGGCAACAGCTCAGTTGCTAGCAGGTATTCGTGGTGAACTTAAGCCAATGCTTGATGCTGCGATTTCGCATGAGAAGCATATGGAAATCAAAGCCGATGCGGGCGGGGTCTATACTCTTGGACAAGCCGGGTACACCGCGCGTTCATTCTCTGGTCGATTGTTCAGAACGAATTTTGATCTTGTGCTTCCAGCTGATTTTTATCCGGCTGAATATGCAACAATTGATTTAGGATTGCATGCAGCAACGTCACCAGGATTAAATCCCCAATCGCAATTACTGGTGCGCGTAAACGGTCAAATTGTAACCAGTTTACCAATGCGGGACACCGATGGTGAGGTGTTTGAAGATCGCCGAATTGAATTGCCAATGCGTGCGTTCAGACCAGGGCGAAATCAGATTGAAATTTTGGCTGAATTAGAGAAAGCTAGCGATGAGGCATGCGTTTACAGTGAACGCGATGAGACTGCACCGCGTTTCATTCTGCTTGAGAACACTGAAATTCGAGTGCCGCAGCTTGCCCGCATTTCGAGGTTGCCCGATTTGTCAGTATTTGCGGGGACGGCCTATCCTTATCGCAATGATGAGCGATTGAACATCTATGCTGTTCACGCTGATAGTCGCACTTTGTCCGCAGCACTCACCATGATGAGCAAAATGAGTATTGCATCGGGTGTGCCGTTAAATGCGCAAGTTTTGTTGGGCCGCCCGGACAATTCAGATCGTGAAAACAAGCTTGTGATCGCGCCGCGTCGTGCCTTTATTCAATCGGGTCCACGCGTAAGTGACGAACCAGAGCAGGTATCCTATCGCATCAAATTCCATGATGCAGATTGGTTGCCAGACTTGATCACAACGGCAAGTGTTGAAACCATTGCACTGCCAAAAGTAACTCAAGCGACACCTGAAGATTTGTTGCAGGCGTTTCGTCATAAAACACAGAAAACGGCGACTGAGCTTTCAACATCAGCCGTGATAAAACAAAAGTTTGATGAATTATCACATCGCTTCCAATCTTGGCTTAAATATGAGCCAACCATTGATGAGGGTGTCACTGGTGACATTGACGGGCGCAAAGCAAATCTGGTGCAGACTTTAGATGATCAGAATAATTCTGTCGTAACATGGCTTGCAGCAGACACCCCGGAAGACGTTGTTCGTGCATCGTTAATTCTTGCGGAACCGGATATTTGGTCTCAGGTAAAAGGGTCGGATGTAACTGTCGATTTGCGTTCAAAACAGATCAGTGCACAATTGCCGTCAAATTACAAAGTGCATGCGTTAACCGATAAATCACCGAGTAATTTAAGGCGGTTAGCTGCCGCTTGGTTCTCGGATAATTTCATAGTCTATATCGTCCTAATCGTGGCATTTTTCGCATTTTTTGCTGTTTGGCTCGGTCGCACAATACCTAAAGCTGGCGTAAGAACGGAAGAATAATGAGAACAAAAATCCTATCAAATGCTTTAAGAGCTTCCGTATTTGCGCTCGCGTTTTCAACGCTGCCTTTCTCATTTGCATCCGCAAATGATGGGACGGAATTGATCGTTCAGGAAAGCTTATTTGCCAATCGGCAACCACTCAATTTGCAAACACCAATTATGGGTGGAAGTGAAACTCACACGCTTGTGCCGCAAGCAACAGTGACACCAGTTGTTGAGAAAAAACCGGTTGTAGAACCTGTCCAACAATATGCATTTGCGGATGCGGATTTATCAGCGCTTTATTACTATGCAAAACAGCGACAACATGAGCGTGTGGACGCTGAAATTGCGCGCCTGCAAGTGCTTCATCCAGGGTTTACAGCACCAGCAGATCTATACGTAACGGCTCAAAAATTGGTGCCGAACGAACAGCCATTGTGGGATATGTTCGCCATTGATGACTTCACTGGAATTGACGCGGAAATCGTACGCCGAAAAACAGAAGATCCGAAATGGAAACCAACAGAAGATTTTTCGACCAAACTAGCGCGCAAAAAGCAACGCATTCAAATGGTTGAATTAGCTCGTGTTGAGGATTGGATAGGCGTTGTCAGCGTTGGTCAATCAATCGACCCCAAAATCGAAACGGATGTAGATCTGGTTTGGACATTGATCGATGCGTATTCGAATTTGGAAGAAAAAGCACCATTGGTGCGCGCCTATAAAGGATTGTTCTTCCGTGAGCCGCAACATCGTTTAACAGATGCACATTTATTGGTGACATTGCAAAAAGCAGTGCGTGATTTTCCTGCGGTTGAAATCAGACGAGTTATGACAAGCCTTTGGACGGTGCCAAGCCAAGTGCCTGGTATAGAAATGCTGAAGGTTGATCTTGTGCGCAAATCCATTGCGGATTTCAATGCAAGCGAGAGCGATGTTTCGACGGTCTCAAGTTTTGATATTCGCCAACTTACCGACAACGCGATGAAAGGTGATATAGCATCTGATTTATCGCTTTTAGGCTGGTATCAGCTTAAGCTTGAGCAGCCGGGATTAGCCGAGCCACTGTTTGAAAAAGCGATGAAGCTTGACCCTAATGCACAAAATGCGAAGGGTTATTACTTATCGCTTTCCCGTCAGGATCTGAATCAAAAAGCATATAAATTTGCGCGCACGCATTTGCCAAATCTGGCTGATGATCCGATCTTCTTGATGAATGTATTATCGCCAAAATTTGCAAAGCCAAAACGTGGGTCGATAACAGAAGATATTGTTCTTGCCTATACAACAGCAATTTTGGAAACAAGCTCTCCGGAGCATTCTGAAGTATTGGGTTGGTATGCTTACAATTCGCGCCAATTTGATGCAGCATACGCTTGGTTTTCAAAAGCCATTGATTGGGATGAAAATTCAGATCGGGTTAAGGGCTTGGCGCTGACCTTACTGAGACTTGGGCGTAAAACAGATTATGCGGAACTAAAGCAAGACTATGTCGATATATATCCTGATATCTGGACAGAAGTCGTTAAAGCCAGCCCGCCAAAAGCGCGAAAAGCTGCAGCGATTGCAAAACCAAAGCGATCTGTGAAAACAAGCTATATTAAGCATTTCGAGCGCAAAGATTATAAATCTTGTTTGCAAGAAATTGATCGCTTGTCTTCCAACGGATTAACCGCAAACGCTTGGTTGATCAGAGGATGGTGTTATCTTGCCATGTCGCGTGTGACAGAGGCGGAAAACTCATTCGCGCAGGCTATGCGTGGCTCCGGCAGCGGCAAGGTGATGGATGACGCCGTTTACGGACGCGCATTATCACTTTTAAGAACGCGATTAACGGATGATGCGGAGAGCTTGTTGCGAACCTATCCTTTGTCGACAAAACGACAAACTGAGTTGTTTTCGGAAATCTATTTCCAACGAGCGCGCTCTTCATTTGATATCAAACAATATGATCGCACGTTAGCTGCACTAGATGCGCGCGCTAAATTGGTGAATGAACCGAGAGATCTAACGCTTATGCGGGGGTGGGCCTACCACCATCTTGGTTACCCGAATGAAGCGAATTCGATTTTCCGCAGATTAAATATGCATTTGCGAGATAGCCATGCGTCGCACGGAATTGTGATGACAGGAGGGGAAGTTAATTTCATGAAGAAATTAAGCCTGACTTTAGCATTGATGCTGCCATTAACAGCATGCTCAATGACAACAGACAAAAGCATTGTAACAAGCTCTACCAAAGCTGTTGCTCCGACACTTGCGAGTGAGGTTGACCCTTTATATGCGGTTGCCTATTTGCCAAGTATCGCCGGCCCGATTTCATCGGTTCGCCAATCATCTGGTAACAATCGTGTACACCAAACTGTGCTTTATCCTAATTATGGATATGGCGGTGGGGAAAACCAGATTATCGTAGATGTTGCAAAAACATCTAGCAATCGGGACTATTATCAAGCGCCGACACGACGCCAGATCGTGAGCGAAATGAAACGTTTTTTCCCGACCATGAAAATGAGTATCGATCAAACGCCTCGTGAAAATTTGCATGGAATTTATGGCTATGCATATGGCAAGTCCAAAATTGATGGAAACTGCATTTATGCATGGCAAGTAGTCAGAAATGTCACGCGAAAGGATTTGGTTGATTTTCAACGCTTCCTGCAGCCCAAATATGCATCCAAGGTACGTGTGAGATATTGTCATCCAACGAAAACGACCGAACAGTTATTGGTGTTAATGGATGGTTTCCGCATCAAAGAAGTGACATCAGCTTCGCTTGAAATCCTGCGATTTGCAGAAGGTGCGGGATATTCAAAACAACCAGTTGCTTCGATTGCGCAACCTGTTATTGCACCCAAGCCTGTAAAGGTGAAAACCAAGACACGCGCAAAAGTGATCAAGACCAAGCGTCAAGCTGTGACGGTACCAGAAGGACCTCGTGTTTTATTGCCGACTGAGCTTGATGGTTCAACACCTGTTGCGACCACGCGTAAAATCAAAGTGGCTGAAAGTTTTGTGGTCGATCCAACTGCACCGAAGATACCGTTGCCAAATTAAGTGAAAAATTGAAATCCGTGAGGCCAAACGTCAGCACGTTTGGTAGACCGGGAGGCAAATACAGGACGGCAGATAATATGATCTGCCGTCCTGTATTATTTTAAAAGCCATATTTTTTCTTCTAAGAAGGTGTTGATGATCGTAGCTGTCTAAAACGAAATTGCTGGATAAAAAATGCAATGATAAACACCAATGTCAGCAATAAGACGATTGTTGGTGCCGGGGCGCTATCGATATAGAAGCTGAAATAAATCCCCAAAAAGCTAGAAATCGCAGTGACAATGGATGCAACAATGAGCATTTTTGAAAATGTGCGAGTTAATAAAAATGCGATTGCACCCGGTGTAACCAAAAGCGCAATGGAAAGTATAATGCCAATAGCATCAAGGCTTGCCACAATGATTGTTGAAAGCGCAATTAACAGCCCGTAATGCAGTATATGAACAGCTAAGCCAATTGCCTGCGCATGTTGGCTGTCAAATGAATGCAGTAACAGGTCTTTCCGCTTCGCTAGGACAAATCCTCCGCAAAGGAATGCTAAAAATGCAGAGATTGATATATCCTGCCAATTCACACCCAACATATTGCCAAACAGGATATGATCCAGATGCACATCTGTTTGAATATTGACGTATAACACAATGCCGAAACCAAACATGCCCGAGAACACAATACCAAGGACGGTATCTTCTTTGATACGGCTATTATCTTTAATGTAACCCGTTGCGATTGCGCAAAATAGACCTGCAACAAAAGCGCCAATGGCAAGCGGGATGGAAAAAATATAAGCTAACACAATACCGGGCAAAACAGCGTGCGATACAGCATCACCCATTAAAGACCAACCTTTAAGCACAACAAGACATGACATAAGGCTCATCGGCACTGAAATAATCAGCGTGATGATGAATGCTTTTTGCATAAACGAGAAGCCAAATGGCTCAGCCAATAGCGAAATTAACTCCATCATGCATCCACCACTTGTGTTTGCGAAATACTGTTTTGTTTCGCTTTTTTTCGCTGGCTCAAAATCCCGTGTTTGGGAGCAAATACAAGCGCAATGAGAAATAGTGCTGTTTGCAGAACCACGATGATCCCACCCGTTGCGCCATCGAGAAAATAACTCAAATAGGCGCCTGAAAAACATGTTAACGCACCAATGAGTGAGCTGATCAGCACCAGCTTTGGAAAACGGTCTGTCAGTAGATACGCGGTAGCGCCGGGCGTGATTACAAGTGCAATCACCAAAAACGCGCCCACTGTTTGAAGAGCTGCAACGGTCGAAGCGCTAAGCAGTGTAAAGAACAATACCTTGATCCAAAATGGATCAATCCCGATGGCTTTGGCTTGATGTTCATCAAAAAACACCAGCATGATGTCTTTCCATTTAAACATCAAAACAAGGAGTGTTATGCCACCAATAAGCGCCAGTTGAATGGTGTCGTATGAAGATATGGCGAGCACGTTTCCTAAAATGATTTTTTGCACATCAATAGATGCGGGAGAAATCGACACCATAAACAAACCAAGTGCAAAAAATGACGTAAAGATGATCCCGATGATCGCATCTTGTTTTAACGAGGTTTGCTGATTTAAAAACATAATGCCAGCCGCTGCCAAGCCGCCTGCAAGAAAGGCACCGGCAGCAAAGGGAAGACCAAGCATGTAGGCGCCAGCAACGCCCGGAACGATGGCGTGGGATAAAGCATCACCGATCAAAGACCAGCCTTTTAAGATCAAATAGGATGATAAAAATCCGCAAACCAATCCAACCAATGCACTAATCCAAATTGCATTGAGCATATATTGATAGGTGAATGGTTCTAATAGATATTCCATTATTCACCTTCAGCGCTTTCATTTGACTTTTTATTATGTTCAGAGGCTTCGCCGTAAATCACAAATGGTCGTTCGTCATCAGTTAGAACTGTGACCTGTCGACTATCATCGTCATCATGCAGATTTGCGCCGCCAAGTATAAAGTGCCGAAGTACACCACCAAATGCTTTTTCTAAGTTTTCATGGGTGAACACATCTTCCGTTGTGCCAGATGCAAGTATGGTCTTGTTGATCAACACAGCACGATCGCAAAATTCAGGCACACTACCCAAATTATGTGTTGATACCAGTAACACACGTCCTTCATCGCGCAGCGATTGCAACAGTGATATAATCTGTGCCTCGGTTTTAACATCCACGCCGGTAAAGGGTTCATCGAGAAGAATAATCTGACCTTCTTGCGCTAAGGCTCGGGCAAGGAACACACGCTTTTTCTGCCCACCAGATAATTCACCAATCTGTCGTTTGCGATATTCAAGCATACCAACACGGTCTAAAGCTTGGGATACCATTTCATGATCTTTTTGCTTAGGACTACGCAGCCAGTTCATGTGGCCATATCGCCCCATCATCACCACGTCTTCTACTAAAACAGGAAAGTTCCAATCCACGTCTTCGCTCTGGGGTACATAGGCAACTAGGTTTTGAGATAATGCCGATTTTGCCTTTTCACCGAGGATTTTAATGTGACCTGATGACAGGGCAACAAACCCCATGATGGATTTAAAAAGAGTGGACTTACCACTACCGTTAATTCCAACAAGCGCAGTGATGGAGCCTTTAGGAACTTCAAATGAAGCGTCCTTTAAAGCAGTGTTACCGTTACGATATGTAACGGTAACACCTTCCACTTTTAAGCCAGGTTGGTCTTTGAATTGGTTATTCATTACCTTTTGCTAAACCTTCTGCAATTGTATCAACTGTAACTTTTAAAAGGTCGATATATGTCGGCACCGGTCCGTCAGCTTCACTGAGCGAATCTACATATAAAACGCCACCGTAAATAGCATCCGTTTCGTTTGCGATTGTTTGTGCAGGGTTTGCAGAAACAGTGCTTTCTGAGAACACCGCGGGAATATTAAATTCTCGGACTGTATCGATCACTTTGCGAACCTGCTGGGGAGTGCCTTGCTGATCAGCATTAATTGGCCAGATAAATAGTTCTTTTAATCCAAAGTCGCGTGCAAGGTAACTAAACGCACCTTCACTGGTCACAAGCCATCGACTGTTTTCGTCAATTGCATCAATCGATGCTTTGATTGGAGCCGAAATTGCGCGTAGTTCTTTGATATATTCTTCAGCATTTGCATTGTAAAAATCAGCATTTTCAGGATCATATTTACCAAATGCTTTTGCCATGTTTTGTACATAAATCACGCCATTTTCAGGAGACATCCATGCATGCGGATTTGGCTTGCCATTATATGGGCCTTCGCCAATGCTCATCGGCTCAATACCTTCAGTCAGTAAAATGCCTGGAACATCGGACAAGTTTTCGAAAAACTTTTCAAACCATAATTCCAAGTTTAATCCGTTCCACAAAATAAGGTCAGCGCCTTGTGCGCGGCGAATGTCGCCTGGTGTTGGTTGATAATTATGGATCTCTGCGCCTGGTCGAGTGATTGAAACAACCTCGGCCCGGTCTTTCGTAACGTTCTTTGCCATATCAGCAAAAACCGTAAAGGTGGTGACCACTTTCAATGTGTCAGCTGATGCTGCACCGAATGTGGTTATGGTCATGAGTATTGCAATGATGATCGACTTCATGGTCGCATTATCTCCTAGTTGCGATTAATTCGCAACTAGGTATGAACTAATTTTTATCAAGCGTCAAGCTTGTTGCGAATAATTCGCAATAAGAAATAATTTCGGACAAACCGGAGATATGCTTGACGTGGCCCAAACAACAACGTAACCGCCCTTTAAAGATCGTTTCGTGGGAGAGACACTATGGGTTCTGATGTAATAATTGCGCCGTCTGTTCTTTCAGCAGATTTTTCAAAATTAGGTGACGAGATTGAAAGTGTTGTCAAAGCGGGAGCTGACTGGATTCACTTAGACGTCATGGACGGGCACTTCGTTCCCAATATTACTTTCGGCCCGCCAATCATCAAAGCCGTGCGCGATCGCACAGACAAGATCTTTGATTGTCACTTAATGATCGAACCTTGTGACCCATATCTGCAAGCCTTTGCGGATGCGGGATGCGATATCATTACGGTACATGCTGAAGCGACGAAACATTTAGACCGTTCCTTGCAGGCAATTCGCGCCATGGGTAAAAAAGCAGGCGTGTCCTTAAACCCATCCACACCTGAAAGTGTGATTGAATATGTCTTAGACCGGCTTGATTTGGTATTGATCATGACCGTGAACCCAGGTTTTGGCGGACAGGCATTTATTGATGCAATGGTCGAAAAGGTAGCTCGCGTAAAAGCCATGATCGGTGATCGACCCATTGATATTGAAATCGATGGTGGCGTGTCACCCAAAACAACCCCGAAATTGGTAAAGGCTGGGGCAAATGTTTTGGTTGCAGGATCCGCGGTTTTTAAAGGTGGTAGTGAAGGCCATTATCGCGAGAATATTTCGGCAATTCGAAACGCTGCGGTTTAAACGGGTATTTTAGAATGGAAGCGAAGACGTTTCTTTAATCGTCTCAAGTGAGATGAGCGCGCGGGCTGATTTAACACCGTCCTGCGCCTCTAAATGATCGCTAATGACCATCGACAATTCTTCAAGGCTCGATACAACAACCTTCGCCAAAAAATCCATGTCTTCTGTCATGGCGTGGGCTTCTAGTACATAAGGTGAGTTTTTTAAAAACTGACCAAATTTTTCAGCTGCTGAGCGTTCGTGGTCATTTAGGTTGATGTGAACAAATGCAAAGATATCAAACCCAGTTTTAGCCCGACTAACGAATGCGCTGTATCCTTCAATGATGCCATCATCCTCAAGCTTTTTGCGTCTCTTCGATAATTCCTCAGTTGATAATCCTGTAAGTTCCGCAAGCAAGGTTTCGCAATGAGCGCCATCTTGCTGTAATGCTGCCAGAATTTTTAGATCAATATTATCGAATTGCACAACGTACCCGCATACTTTGTTTGATGAAATTACAGGGTGCATTTCATCCCTGTGTAACGTTTCACGACTACTTATATTAATCAGTATAATATTGCAATAATCCTAAAATTTGTAACAAAGTAATTGGACCTTTAGGGCCATATTTGAATCACAATTGGGTCGAGGTGGAAAAAATTTTTTCAAATTTTGCAATAATAAAAACTTTAACTCTCAATGATGGCCATTAGCCTGCCATAAAACAGCTTTTCTTATGAAAGTTAACCCTTTGGCAAGAATCCCACTAGTCAAACGTCAAAATCTTGGCTAGCTTTCAATTCAGGAAGGTAGACATGGAAAATCCAGCTGCCTTAAAAGTTTTTCAAAGGGAGACATTTATGAAAAAACTACTACTTGCAACTGCTGCGTCTGTAGCTTTGTTAGCATCACCTGTTATTGGTGCAGGCCACGGCCCTGTAAAAATTGGCGTATTCCTAGGTTTCACTGGTCCGATTGAGAGCTTGGTTGCAAACATGGCACCAGGTGCTGAACTTGCGATCAAAGAAGTCAGCGATTCCGGTAAACTGCTTGGTGGTAAAGCTGTCGAAGCTGTGCGTGCAGATACAACTTGTGTGGATGCTGCTGCTGCAACAACTGCTATGGAAACTCTTGTAACATCTGAAGGTGTTGCTGGTGTTGTTGGCGGTGACTGTTCAGGTGTTACTGGTGCTGCATTGACAAATGTCGCTGTGCCAAACGGCATGGTCATGATTTCACCATCTGCGACTTCTCCAGGTCTTTCAACTGCTGAAGATAATGGCTTATTCTTCCGCACAGCTCCATCTGATGCACGTCAAGGCGTTGTTATGTCAGACATTATCATGGAGCGCGGTTTTAAATCTGTAGCTTTGACATATACAAACAACGACTATGGTAAAGGTTTGGCTGATGCCTTCGCTACTGCTTACACTGCAGCTGGTGGTACGGTGACAATCAACACAGCGCACGAAGATGGTAAAGCTGATTATGCCGCTGAAGTTGGCGCTCTAGCTGCTGCAGGTGGCGATGTTCTTGTTGTTGCAGGTTACCTTGACCAAGGTGGTAAAGGCATTATCCAAGGTTCATTGGATACAGGCGCATTTGATACATTCGTATTGCCGGACGGCATGGTTGGTGACGCCCTTCCAAAAGCGATAGGTTCAGACCTAAACGGTTCATTCGGTCAAGCACCAGGTACAGATAGCCCAGGCGCTGGCAAGCTTGTTGAAATGGCTGGTGACGCATTTGACGCTTCAAGCCCATTTGCTGCTGAATCATACGATGCTGCTGCATTGATCATGCTAGCGATGCAAGCTGCTGAATCAACAGACCCTGCCGCATATAAAGACAAAGTCTTCGACGTTGCCAATGCACCAGGCGAGAAAATTCTACCAGGTGAACTTGGTAAAGCGCTAGAGATTTTGGCAAATGGTGGTGAGATTGATTATGTTGGTGCTTCCAACGTTGAGTTAATCGGCCCAGGTGAATCTGCTGGTAACTACCGCGAGATCGAGATCAAAGACGAAGCTCTTTCAACTGTTGGCTACCGTTAAGCCATACGAGTTAAATTAGATGGAGCCCAGTTGGTAGCACTTTGTTTATCAGCTGGGCTTCATCACATTCTTGACAAGTGTTTATATGATTATTGTAGAAAATCTGTCGAAACAGTTCGGAGGTCTTCGCGCGGTTAATAACGCGTCGCTGAAGATCGAAACAGGTTCGATAACTGGTCTGATTGGCCCCAATGGTGCTGGCAAGACAACCTTATTTAATGTGATCGCCGGTGTACATAAGCCCACCGCTGGTCGGGTGCTATTGGATGGTGAGGACGTCACTGGATTAGCACCGCACGAATTGTTCCACCGTGGCATGCTGCGCACCTTCCAAATCGCCCATGAATTTTCAACTATGACAGTCCGCGAAAATTTGATGATGGTTCCACCAAATCAATCCGGCGAGAAAATCTGGGACGCATGGTTCTCGCCCAAAAAGGTGGCTGAGGAAGAAATAGCAGTTCGCAAAAAAGCCGACGAAGTGATCGAGTTCTTAGAAATCTCACACGTTGCTGACGAACTAGCGGGCAACCTATCAGGCGGGCAAAAGAAATTACTTGAACTTGGCCGCACAATGATGGTGGACGCAAAAATTGTGTTTCTTGATGAGGTGGGTGCGGGTGTAAACCGCACGCTTTTAAATACCATTGGCGACGCGATTTTGCGCCTCAATAAAGAGCGTGGTTATACCTTCTGCATGATTGAACACGATATGGATTTCATCACGCGTCTATGTAATCCGGTTATTTGTATGGCCGAAGGTGCTGTTCTTGCTGAAGGAACTGCCGAAGAGGTTAAATCCAATGAGCAAGTGATTGAAGCTTATCTGGGAACTGGTCTTAAAAACAAACCGAAAGCCCATGATAACCAATCAGATAGTGAGGCAGAAGAATGAGTTTTTTATCTGCTGAAAATATGACTGGTGGTTATGGTGGTGCAGACATTTTACATGACTGTGATATCAAAGCTGAAAAAGGCGAAATTACTGTAATTGTTGGCCCCAATGGTGCCGGCAAATCCACCGCAATGAAAGCCGTATTTGGTATGTTGCATTTGCGTTTGGGACGCGTCTTGTTAGATGGCGAAGACATCACAGGATTAACCCCGCAGGCACGCGTTGCACAAGGCATGGCATTTGTTCCTCAAACCAACAATGTGTTTCCATCTATGACTGTTGAGGAAAATCTTGAAATGGGAGCATTTTTACGCGACGACGATATCTTTGAAACCGTTGCACAGATCTACGATCTTTTCCCAATCTTGAAGGAAAAACGTTTGCAGCCAGCGGGTGAATTATCCGGTGGTCAGCGTCAACAAGTCGCCGTTGGCAGAGCGCTTATGACTCAACCAAAACTTTTGATGCTTGATGAACCTACCGCAGGTGTATCACCCATTGTCATGGATGAATTGTTTGATCGAATTATTGAAGTTGCAAAAACAGGTATTTCAATTCTGATGGTTGAACAAAATGCCCGCCAGGCGCTGAACATCGCTGATAAGGGCTATGTTTTAGTGCAAGGTGCAAACAGATTTACAGACACAGGTGAAGCATTGCTTGCTAATCCGGATGTTCGCAGAAGTTTCTTGGGGGGATAGGCTATGGATATTTTAAACGCACTTGTTCTCTTTAGTAATTTTGTCGTGGTACCAGCTCTTGCTTATGGCTCACAACTCGCGCTTGGTGCGCTGGGTGTGACACTCATTTACGGGATTTTGAGATTCTCAAATTTTGCACATGGCGCGACCATGGCATTTGGTACTATGTGCTGTGTGCTCATCACCTGGTGGTTCCAGTCTCTTGGGATTAGCTTTGGTCCCTTACCAACAGCCTTGTTGGCATTGCCATTTGCAATTGTGCTGTGTGTGATCTTTGCATTGGCGACAGATAAAGCGGTTTACAAATTTTATCGGAACGCCAAGTCATCACCCGTTATATTGGTCATTGCATCAGTTGGTATGATGTTTGTAACGGGCGGTCTTGTTCGTTTCATCATTGGTCCAGATGATCAACAGTTTAGTGATGGTGAACGTTTCATCATCAGAGCACGCGAATTTAAGGAACTTACAGGCTTAAATGAAGGCCTTGCAATTAAAACAAGCCAGGGGATCGCTTTTTTCGCGGCCGTTATTGTTGTAGTCGCATTGTTCTGGTTCTTAAATAAAACGCGCACGGGCAAATCGATGCGCGCTTATTCGGATAATGAGGATCTGGCATTGCTTTCTGGCATTAATCCAGAGCGCGTTGTTCGTGTGACCTGGATTTTAGCTGCTGCATTGGCGACCCTTGCGGGTGTGCTCTATGGATTGGATAAAAGCTTTAGACCGTTTACCTATGATCAGCTTTTATTGCCGTTCTTTGCGGCTGCGATTTTAGGTGGTTTAGGTAATCCTTTTGGTGCCATCGGTGGCGGGTTCATTGTGGCTTTCTCCGAGATTATGATGACTTACGCTTATAAGAAGTTCTTTGCTTATTTGCTTCCCGAAGGCATGGCGCCTACGGATTTGCTGCAACTCTTTGCGACCAACTACAAATTCGCTGTGAGTTTCTTGATCTTGGTAATCGTGCTCATCTTCATGCCAACAGGCTTATTTAAGGGGAAATCAGTATGACGATAGATGCTCGTGCCCTCATTTATTTTGCCATTATGGCAGGAATGTTACTCGTGGTTGGCTTCTTCCAAAGTTGGAACGTGTCACTTTCCATTTTAAACCTTTGCCTAATCTCTGCGATTATGGCGCTCGGTGTTAACATCCAATGGGGTTATGCTGGTCTCTTTAATGCGGGGATTATGGGCTTTGCGGCCTTAGGTGGATTGGCGGCGGTTGTGGTTTCTATGCCGGCAGTGCCCGAAGCTATATCAGCCGGTGGTGGTTTAATTGCTTTGTCTTTTGGCATTGCTGCTTTAACCATTGCATTGGCTGTGGTTGCGTTTAAAAAATTGCCCAACTCCAAGATGCGATCTATTTTGATCGTTGCCATTATTGTTGTGGGTTATTTTACTACGCGATTTTTCTTTGTGCCAGGAACCGCAGCAGTTGAGGCTGTCGAACCGGCAAGAACAGGTTATCTCGGCGGTTTTGGATTGCCGGTTGTCTTCTCATGGATCGTCGGTGGCGCCTTTGCCGGGATCGCCGCTTGGTTGATCGGAAAGATCACACTCGGTCTCAGATCTGACTATTTGGCGATTGCAACACTTGGTATTTCTGAGATTATTGTGGCCATCATCAAAAACGAAGACTGGATGTCTCGTGGCGTTAAAAACGTCATTGGTATCCCACGTCCTGTGCCGTATGAGATTGATCTTCAGCAGTCTGAATGGTTCCAAAACTTGGCAACAAATCTCGGTGCGGATATCGTTACATTTTCATCCGTCTTTGTGAAATTATGCTATGCTGGGCTATTCTCAATTGTCTTGTTGATTTGTGTTTGGTTAGCGCAACGCGCGTTGAATTCGCCATGGGGCCGCATGATGCGGGCTATCCGTGATAACGAAGTTTCAGCCAATGCCATGGGTAAAGATGTGACGGGTCGTCACCTGCAGGTCTTTGTTCTCGGTACTATTATCATTGGTATTGCAGGTGCAATGCTCACCACACTGGATGGACAATTGACCCCATCAAGTTATCAGCCACTTCGCTTCACATTCCTGGTCTGGGTGATGGTGATCGTGGGTGGTTCTGGCAATAACTGGGGTGCCGTATTAGGTGGCTTCTTAGTGTGGTTCTTCTGGACAGAAGCGCCGATTGTTGGATTATGGGCGCTTGAGGTTATCACTTCTCCACTTGCTGAAGACAATCCTTTACGACTTCACCTACTCGATAGTGCGGCCTTCATGCGTCTTATTACCATGGGTGTGTTGCTACTGGTCGTACTAAGGTTCAGTCCAAGAGGTTTGTTGCCTGAAAAATCTGCACGCAAGTAATGTAATTTGACGATATAAAATCAAATGGCTCTGCATCGGCAGGGCCATTTTTTTGTCTCAATTGCAAGGTCAAACCTATACCTGAATGTTGATGGTCACTGCAATCTTAAGCACGGGTTTTGAATTCTCGGCCTTTATCGGTTGATTTGCGCACAAGAGATCAATAATTGTGAGTTTAAGAAAATATCTATTCAGGTGAGAATATGTCAAAACCAATGGTAATTATCGGTGCGGGCCAATGTGGCTTAAAGGCGGTGGAAACACTTCGCCAAACTGGATATGAAAATGACATTGTACTCATTGGTGACGAAACACAGCCCCCTTATCAAAGACCGCCATTGTCAAAAGCCTTTTTAAAAGGAGAGCTTGAGGAAGACCGGTTGTATTTAAAGGCTGATAATTTTTATGCTGATCATAATGTGACAACAAAATTTGGCGTTTCAGCAACCTCTATTAACCGCAAGGAAAAGTGTGTTCACCTCTCGGATGGCGAGGCCGTTGAATATGATAAATTATTGATATCCACCGGAACCGTTGCACGGCAAATCCCACTGGAAGGCTCGGATTTAAAAGGTGTATTCACCTTGCGTAACATTGATGATGTTAAGCGATTATCGGCTGCAATTACTCCAGATATGAAGGTCGGTATCATTGGTGCAGGTTATATTGGATTAGAGGTTGCAGCTTCTTTGCGTGGACGCGGTAATGAGGTGACCGTTATCGAAGCTGCACCGCGGGTTTTAGCGCGTGTCATGCCTGAGGAAATGTCTGCATATTTCCAAACATTGCATGAAGGTCATGGTGTTAAGTTCCACATTGCCTCAGGCACAAAAGCCATAGAAGGTACAGATAAAGTTGAAAAAATCCTCTTAGAAGATGGATCAGAAGTTCCCTGTGATATCGTTTTGTTATCTGTAGGTGCAATGCCAGTCACCGGTTTGGCACAGGATGCAGGTCTGACAATTGACAATGGTATTTTCGTAAATGCGCAGGCGCAAACATCAGATCCTGATATTTATGCTGCGGGTGATTGCGCTTCGTTTTTCTCTGATCGGTATGATCGCAATATCAGATTAGAGAGCGTCCAAAACGCGATTGATCAAGGCAAAGTCGCAGCACAAGCAATGTTGGGGCAGGAGATACATTACAATCCGCTGCCATGGTTTTGGTCAGATCAATATGATGTCAAACTTCAAATTGCTGGTTTGTCGCAAGGCTTCGATCGCTTGGAAATCGAAGGCGATATGTCGCAAAATAGTTTTACCGTCACCTATTACAAAGATGAAAATCCCATTTGCGTAGATGCGGTAAATCAAGCCCGCGCGCATATGATGGCCCGCCGTTCACTCAATACCTAACCAGTATAGGAATGCTCAGACCATGCGTGCTAATTTCCGCCTTCAGCGACTTTTTATCGAGCAACCTTTAAAAGAAGGGGTTGAGATACATCTGGAGCGTGAACAGGCCAACTATCTGCTAAATGTGTTGCGCTTAAAGGATGATAGCCAGCTGTTGGTGTTTAATGGTCAAGATGGTGAATGGCTGACAAATTTGAAACAAGAAGGACGTAAAAAAGCTGTCCTAATTTTAAAAGAGCAAACGCGGCCCCAACCAGAACAATCAGACCTGGTTGTTTTATTTGCACCCATAAAAGTTGGCCGCCTCGAATATATGGTGCAGAAAATGGTTGAGATGGGGGCAGGGACCATCCAGCCGGTTTTTACCGATCACACACAGCTTCATAAAATCAACGAAAAACGTTTGGCTGCAAATATTTTAGAAGCAGCGGAGCAATGTGGTGTCTTATCCATTCCAGAATTCAAGCCAGCAAAGAAGTTGTCTGAAATTCTGTCGGATTGGGATGCATCCCGGCAGATAATATTTTGCGACGAGGGGACTCAAACAAATAACCCACTTAATCAATTAAAAGCCCAAACTAATGATAAATATGCGGTTCTCATTGGCCCTGAAGGTGGTTTTTCAGCTCAAGAGCGCAAGACGTTGCAATCCCTAAACTATGTAACGCCAATTCCGCTAGGGCCCCGCATACTCCGTGCTGATACAGCGCTAGTTGCAGCCATGGCAGTTTTGCAGGCGACGATTGGTGATTGGGAATAGATCACTATTTTATGAGCGGTCTTTAAAAAAAATTACTTGCACCATATTGCGTAAAGGTTCAATCAATGAACCTGATAGTTTTTGTGAATGTTCATTGATTTGAATGAGCATATGTGTAGAGAAATCTATGCAGTTAAAAGGGCGAATAAACATGGCGCGTGATACAACGGATCAGACACCTCTGACATCTTATGAGCAAATGGTGGCGTATCTGGAGGCTGGAAATAAGCCAAAGGAAGATTTCCGCATTGGCACGGAGCATGAAAAATTCGCATTCTTTAAGGATGATAATTCGCCAGTCCCTTATGAAGGCGAACGCTCAATCTCTGCGTTATTAAAAGGCATGGCAGAAAAGATCGATTGGGAACCCATCACCGATGCGGGCAATATCATCGGCCTTGCCGCAAAATCTGGCGGCGGCGCTATTTCATTGGAACCAGGGGGGCAATTTGAATTATCTGGCGCGCCTGTTGAAACCATCCACGAAACATGCGCTGAATCCAATCTTCATCTGAAGCAATTGCGTGAAATTGCCGATCCGATGGGCATCAAATTTTTGGGTGTTGGAGGCAGTCCAAAATGGACCTTGGAAGAAACACCGCGCATGCCGAAAAACCGATACGATATCATGACCAATTATATGCCTAAGGTTGGCACGCAAGGTTTGGATATGATGTATCGGACATGCACCATACAAGTAAATTTAGATTTCAGCTCAGAGCAAGACATGCGTAAAAAAATGCAGGTCAGTATGAAACTGCAATCATTGGCGACTGCATTGTTTGCAAGTTCGCCTTTTACCAATGGCAAACCAAATGGTCTTTTGTCATGGCGAGGTGATATTTGGCGCGATACCGATAATGCCCGTGCTGGAATTTTGCCAAGTGTGTTTGAGGATAGTTTCTCATTTGAAAAATACACAGATTGGGCGCTGGATGTCCCCATGTACTTTATTTTGCGAAATGGCGAATATCATGACGTAACACATGTCACATTCCGCCAATTCCGTGATGGTGCATTGAAAAATGATATCCCTGATCCTGAACCAACTTTGGGTGATTGGACGAACCATCTTTCAACTGTGTTTCCTGATGTGCGTCTCAAGCAATTTATCGAAATGCGCGGTGCTGATGGTGGGCCATGGCGCCGTATTTGCGCACTGCCTGCTTTTTGGGTGGGTCTGCTCTACGATGATCAGGCTTTGCAAGATGCTAGCGAACTTACAAAAGACTGGTCCTATGAAGATGTTCTAGGCCTGCGCGATCAAGTGCCCCGTGACGGTTTGAAGAGCCACATTGCGGGTCGTTCATTGCTTGATGTTGCGCGCGATACGCTCGATATTGCCAAAACAGGCCTAAAAGCTCGCAATATTTTAAATACTGCCGGAAATGACGAGACACATTTCCTGGAGCCCCTGCAGGAAGTTGTGGCGCGCGGGAGCACACCAGCTGAGGTGAAACTCGCGCTTTATCACGGCCGCTGGAATAACAGTGTCGATCCGATTTTTGATGAGTTCGCTTATTAAGGGCATTGCCCTCGACTTGCCAAATTGCCGTGCTAATATCACCATGAGGATAAAACAGATCAATCTGCAATGGGAGAGATTATCATGATGCCACTATTTGACATGCTCAATAATGCGCAAAACGGTGAAGCGATGAAGGGGATCGCAAAACAGTTTGGTTTGGATGAAAACCAAATGAACAAAACTGTTGAAGCCCTCATGCCCGCATTCTCAACCGGATTAAAGCGAAACACACAAACACCAGATGCGATGGGCAATTTTATGCAGGCTTTATCGACGGGCAATCATGCCCAATATTTTGAGGATATGAGCAAAGCTGCATCCCCTGAAGGTATGGCAGATGGCAATAATATTCTGGGTCATTTATTTGGTTCAAAAGATGTTAGCCGCGCCGTTGCAGCGCAGGCTGAAGCGGCTACGGGTGTTGGGCAAGATATTATCAAACAACTTTTACCAATACTTGCAACAACGATCATGGGCGGAATGTTCAACCAAACCAATGATTCCATGAAAGCCATGAGCGGTGGAAGCGGCAATGTCTTTGGCGATCTCATGGGGCAAATGATGAGTGCCGGACAAGGCGGTGGTGCCAACCAATCCGCTGGTAATAATCCGCTTGGTGATTTGATGGGTCAGATGATGGGTGGAGGGCAAAGTGGTGCTCAAAACAACCCGCTAGGGCAAATTCTTGGCGGCCTTTTGGGCGGTGGTTCTCAAAATGGAGCACAAAACAATCCACTTGGTCAGATGATGGAAGGTATGTTCGGTGGCGCTACTCAGCAAAAGCAGCCAGAAGCCGCACCATCAAATCCATATGATGAACTATTTGGTAAAATGTTCGATACCGGACGAACAGTTCAGGACGAGTATCAAAAAAATGTAGATAATATTTTTGATCAATATCTCGGCGGTATGAACAAGAGATAAGCGCCACTATCAAAAAAGCCCGATTATCTGGGGAAGACAATCGGGCAGAAATGCAGGTCACAGGGCCGCGACCCGCTAGGGGACAAGTCTTACTTCGACAAGTGTCAAAGCATCTGATTAGGGTTTCATTTGACGGTTGCGGTAATGCGAACGTCTTGCAAGCTCAGAAGTAGGATCGATAAACAACCCAGCAGACCGGATAAATCGCAGATCTTCATGCGTTAATCCCATATCTTTGAGCTGATGATCACTAAACGTGAGCAGTTCATTCGCGGCACGTCGGTTTTTCACTGATTTAACCAGTGCTTTAAGAGTTGAAATCGCGCCATTCAGCCAAATTGAAACAATGCTTTTATCCGGCTGGATGGATTGATCAATGCAAAAACTATGGTCTTTATTCAAAGCAGTCATGAGTGTCACTCCATCTTGTTAGGGTTAAAATTTACTGCATGAAACATATATGGCAGATTGCTATTGATCATTCCAACGAATATTTCTAATGTTATTTATCAAATAAATTGATGGATAGAATTATGGCCGCTCCGTTAGACTTAGATCAGCTCAAAACATTTATCGCGATTGCAGAGACGGGTAGCTTCACGCGTGCAGCAGATCGCGTATTCAAAACCCAGTCAGCCGTTTCTATGCAAATGCGCAGATTAGAAGAACGCATCGGGCAACCCATCTTCATCAAAGATGGTCGCATTAACAGGCTCAGCGATGATGGGGAGAAGCTTCTAAATTATGCGCGCAAAATGCTGAAATTAAATGATGAAACAATCAACGCATTCGCCGAAGAGCAATTGGAGGGCTCAATTCGCTTTGGTACAGCAGATGATTATGCGGACCGTTTTATGCCATCAATCATTGCACAATTTACCGAAACGCATCCAAATATTGAATTGAATGTCATTTGCGAGCCATCTCCATCGCTTCATAACAAAATCCTCAACAATGAACTCGATGTGGCGCTCGTGACGCATGAAAATGCAACATATCAATCTGAACTGGTGAGAACCGAGCCGTTATATTGGGTTACATCGCTCAACCACATGGTACATGAAGAAGAGGTTATTCCATTGGCAATTGGGCGAGATAATTGTTGTTGGCGAAAAGTGGCGCTGGATGCGTTGGACCAAAGAGGTCGCCAGCACCGAGTGTTGGTCGCAAGTTATTCAGCAACAGTTGTTGCAGCAGCAGTTCTTGCTGGTTTAGCGATCGCGCCATTGCCTGAATGTGCATTGCAATATGGTATGCGAATTTTAACTGAAGCTGATGGTTACCCTCAGCTTGGTATGACCCATATTGGTTTGATTAAACGTCCCGGAGCACCGGTTACACTCACTAAAGCGCTCAATGACCATATCATAGCAAGCTTGGACAACATAACACCAAACGGCCCCCAAGGGCACCTTGCAGCACAATCGCCAAATATGTTGATGCCGGACGATTTGATTGAAGTATCATCGTCCAGCAATATTACTTGGTAGCTATTTTAGCTTAAACTCCAGCGCCGGGGTAATTTGGGCTTTCGCGGGTGATCGTCACATCATGTGCGTGACTTTCACGCAATCCCGCGCTTGAAATTTGAACGAATTTTGCATTTTCAGAAAATTCTTCAAGTGAAGCACCACCGACATAACCCATTGCGGCGCGAAGACCACCTGTGAGCTGGTGTAATACGCCAGATACTGGTCCTTTATAAGGAACCTGCCCTTCAATGCCTTCAGGTACAAGTTTCAGTGTATCGCGCACTTCAGCTTGGAAGTAACGATCCGCGGATCCGCGTGCCATTGCACCCACTGACCCCATGCCGCGATAAGCTTTAAAAGAGCGGCCTTGGTGAAGATAAACTTCACCAGGGCTTTCATCAGTGCCTGCAAGCAATGAGCCAACCATCACTGCATCCGCGCCAGCTGCAAGTGCTTTTGCTACATCGCCAGAGAACTTGATGCCGCCATCCGCAATAACAGGAATGCCTGTATCTTTTGCACCGGCGACCGCTGACATGATGGCTGATAGTTGCGGTACACCGACACCGGCAACAATACGCGTTGTACAAATCGAACCGGGGCCGATACCAACTTTAATGGAATCAGCACCTGCATCAATAAGCGCCTTTGTGCCGTCTTCTGTTGCAACGTTACCTGCCATGATGCTGACAGAGTTTGAAATCTTGCGCATGCGCTTCACAGCATCCAAAACACGTTGTGAATGGCCGTGGGCGGTATCAACAACCAGCAAATCAATGCCTGCATCTATCAATCGTTCTGCACGCTCAAAACCGTCGTCACCTACACTTGTCGCGGCGCCAACACGTAATCGGCCTTGCTCATCTTTACAAGCATTTGGGTTCAACTGAGATTTTTCAATATCTTTCACCGTGATCAAACCAACGCAGCGCTTTTCTTCATCCACCACGAGCAGCTTTTCAATCCTGTGTTGGTGAAGCAGCTTTTTCGCTTCATCTTGCCCAACACCTTCACGAACCGTCACAAGGTTATCACGTGTCATAAGTTCAAAGATCTTCTGGCTTGGGTCAGAAGCAAAGCGCACATCGCGGTTGGTCAATATACCCACCAGCTTACCTGGTTTGTTGGGCTTCTGATCTTCAACAACCGGGATACCTGAAATTTTATGCGCTGCCATTAAAGCATGTGCATCAGCTAGGGTTTCATTTGGCCCAATGGTCACCGGATTAACAACCATACCACTTTCAAACTTCTTCACAGCACGTGCTTCAGCTGCTTGTTCTTCGGGTGTTAAGTTGCGATGAATAATACCAATGCCACCAGCTTGCGCCATCGCAATTGCCAAACGACCTTCCGTCACCGTGTCCATTGCAGATGAAAGAATCGGTATATTCAAATCAATGTTTTTTGCGATTTTTGTGGAGACATCAACCTGATTTGGCATGACGGTTGAGTGGCCAGGTTGTAATAGCACATCGTCAAATGTCAGTGCCTGAAGTCCTGTTCGTGTTTGTAAGATTTCTGCCATGGTCAAGTCCAATCTTTAACTTGTGAGCTGAATGAAGGGCTGAAAAACCCAACGCATTACACTCATATTTCTAAAGGAGTTGACACGGGCTCGTAACACTAAAGCGAACGAAAGGAAACCATGAATTAGATATATTTGATAATTATCTCTGGACGATGCAAAAAAATTGTCATCTTTAGATTATTCAGTCGGCTTTCGGCCTTTAAAACCCTTAGCCAATAGATAGAGTTCGACGGACTCAGATCGCGATGCTGGAGGCTTTACATGCACAACGGATTGAAAATTCTTCTTCAGCATCTGCAAAAGATCATTTTCAGTGCCGCCTTGGAACGTTTTTGACAGGAAATGCCCACCCTTGGCTAAAACATCAACCGCAAAATAAGCTGCGATCTCACAAAGATGCTGCGTCCTTAAGTGATCAGTTCTTTTATGACCTGTCGTTGGGGCTGCCATATCAGATAAAACAAGGTTTGGCGCCGCACCACAAAGTTCCATGAGCTTTGCCGGCGCATCATCATCCAAAAAGTCCATTTGAAGAAATGCAACACCGGGTACCTGATCCATTTCAAGGAAATCAATGGCGACAACGCGTGGGTCAAGATCAGATGAATCTGTGACTTTAGACGCAATTTGCGCCCAACCGCCCGGGGCCGCGCCTAAGTCAATAATATGCTTTGCACCCTTGAGGATCTTATGCTTTTCATCAATTTCTAAAAGCTTGAACGCCGCACGTGATCGATAGCCCTCATGTTTTGAGCGCTGTACATAAGGGTCATTGATGTGACGTTCCAGCCATCGACGAGATGACGCCTTCATTTTCTTTTTGCGTATCTTTTGGCCAAGTTTACGGCCAGTAGCGATTGTAGGTTTCTTACTCATTGTGCTTACCTGAGTTTACGTGCGTGGGCGTATTGGATTGCGAACTATTCGACTTGTCAATTTGGCTTTGATTGTTGTGCGAATTACGTCTGCGGCGACGTCTGCGCCATACGCCGTCTTTTGCCATCATATCATTTAGCAAACCTTCGCGCAGTCCGCGATCCGCCACACGCATTTTATTCGATGGCCAACGTTTGCGAATAGATTGCATGATCGCACATCCCGCCAAAACCAAATCAGAACGGTCCGGCCCAATACAAGGATTAGCAGACCGCGTTTCAATGTCCCAAGATAAAAGCTGGTTGAGCATTTTATCAACGTCTTCATCTTGCAGCCAAAGACCATCAACCCGCCGTCTGTCATATCTTGGTAGGTTCAGATGAAGACCGGCAAGAGTTGTTACCGTTCCCGAGGTTCCTAACAAGTGAAAAGTATCAATGCTGGGTGAAAAATCGAGCATGTTTTGTGGTGCAGTTGTTTCAATGAGTTTATCAACCTCATCAACCATTGCATCAAACACCTGTTGGGTTACATCTTTGCCGCCATGACGCTCAGACAGCGTAACAACACCTACAGGAAGTGATGTCCAGGATTTGATGTGATTTGCCAAACGCTGAGTTCGTCGCTCATCGAACTGTATTGCTGCTATCTCAGAAGACCCTCCACCGATATCAAACAAAATGACCGATTGAGTTTCGCGATCAACCAAAGATGCGCAACCAGAAACCGCCAGTCTGGCTTCTGTTTCACGATTGATAATCTCCAGATCAAGTCCAGTTTCTTTTTTTACGCGTGCGAGAAACGCTTCCCCATTGGTCGCTTGGCGACATGCTTCCGTTGCGATTAATCGATAATTGCGAATATTGTGTCGAGCAAGTTTCGACGCGCAAATTTTAAGCGCACCAACCGCTCTATCCATTGCGCCATCTGACAGCTTACCAGTTGCGGCCAGGCCTTCACCCAAGCGAACAATGCGTGAGAACGCATCAACGACACGAAACTGCCCAGCCTTCATTGGTTTTGCAATCAAGAGCCGGCAATTGTTCGTGCCCAAATCAAGCGCCGCATATAATGGCTGTTGCTGGGCGTTATTGTGTTTGTTTAAGCGATTAAAGCGCTTTTTGCCATTATGATTTTGGTTCGGCTTAGGGTGTTGCTTCGATGTCTTTTGTTTGTCGAGCGTTCGATTTTGACCCTCGCGATCGTCATGTGTTTTTGCCGTATTGGCTTGGTCGGGTGCCACATGATGAGTTTGCGATGGTGAGGATGCGTTAGCGTTCTTACGACGCGAACGTTTCTTCCACCGCTTTCGCTTTTTGGGCTGTTCATTCTGGGAAGAAACTTTGGAATCTGGGCTTGATGCCGCCTGTCCACCACCATTATGATGTTGAATAGGTTTTTCAAATTCTGCAGGCAACTCACCACGTGCACTCTTTGCATGAGAGCGCTGGGTATTGCTGCCATCTCGCGTTTCTCCCAAGGGGGCTTTTGCGCCACGCACTGGGTCAGTCACACTTATATCCTGTTCGCCGAGCGTAATATCGCATCAGGCGCTTAAATGTTTATCGTTGCCATCACAGTATCAGTGATTATGAGAATTACAAATCCTTTTTGTGATTTCTCGTCTAAAATTGAAGAAGATTTTCAAATTCTGTTTTTGCGCACGCGTGCAAAATCGCAATTCATTTTTGAAAATTGATCATGAATTTGCAGCAGACTCTCAGGTTTAACAGAACCAAATTGTGTTTAGAAAAATTACAGTTTTAGAATATGAGTGAGTTGCTAATTCACTGATAAAATTGGTTAAAATCATTTACTCTGTGTGTGAGGTTTTGGGGTTGAAAAGCCCACATAAATTGAATCTTTAATAATCTTTCGATTCCCTATTGACAGTTTTTGAAACCGGTTGCAATATTATGGACAAGTCGTTCATCGAAGTGTCGTGACGTCTTGTTGGAGGAGTTTTTCGTGGTCTCATATGGGCTCAATCAAATAGCTGTGCCAAGCTATGGTGCCGGTGCGTTTTGCGCACTAGCGCGTGCGCTTGGTTGTGACGGCGTTGAGTTCAGAAATGACGTGACTGGCTCTGATTTTGACACAGATCAAGCTAAGCAATTTGGCAAGATGGCCAAGGACAATCAGCTTGAAATTTTCAATCTGTCGGAAGTTCCGCAATTCGATAAATGGGATGATGACAAAAAGCTTGAGGCTGAAAACCTGATCACACTCGCAGTTGCTATGGGTGCCAAGGCGATCGGCTTGATCCCACGCAATGATAACGCAAATTTGGATAAAGCAACGCGCGTCGCCAACTTGAAGGTGGCATTGATCGCGCTTCAACCATTGCTCGCAAAGAATAATCTTATTGGCCTCGTTGAGCCTTTAGGTTTTTCAACAGCATCTCTAAGATTTAAATCTGAAATCGTCTCGACCCTAATTGAGCTTGGTTTTGAGGACGATTTTAAAATCATTCACGACACCTTTCACCATACGCTTGCGGGTGAAACTGAGTTCTTTCCTAATCACACAGCGCTGGTTCACATTTCCGGAGTTGAACGTACTGACGTTGACTTTTCCAAAATGCAGGATCAGGATCGGGTCCTTGTTGGAGGACAAGATCGATTGGGAAATATAACACAAATATCTCAATTACAGGCTTCGGGTTTCTGTGGTCCTGTATCTTTCGAACCATTTTCACCGATGGTTCAAAATACGAACGACATTGCGGGTGAACTCGCAAAGTCAATTAATTTCATCGACAGTCAATTGGAAAAATGCGCCGCATAACCAATTGCTAAGATGATTTCACTGATCCAATTTGGATCACCGGTAAAAAACTCATTCGGTGGCCGGTCACCGAAACGGGAGGAATTAAATATGAAAAAGACTCTAATGACAGCAGGCATTGCTGCTCTTATGACAACAACATCTATGGCTGCTGAAATCGGTGCTACATTCTCACGATTTGACGATAACTGGTTGACAGTTCTTCGTAACGGTATGGTTGAGTATGCCGCAACGATTGACGGGCTTACTTACCAGCAAGAAGATGCAACTGACGATCTTGCTAAACAGATCGACCAAGTGAAAAACTTTGTTGCAAACGGCGTTGACGGCATCATCGTAAATATCGTTGATACATCAGCTGGTGCAGCGATTACAGAAGCTGCTGGTGATGTGCCATTGGTCTTCGTTAACCGCGAGCCAGACAATGTGAACGAGTTGCCACCAACACAGGCATTCGTTGCTTCTAACGAAATTGAATCTGGTACATTGTCTGCATTTGAAGTTTGTAAGAACCTTCGCGCAGCTGGTAAAGCTGGTGGTGCACGTGGCTACCTAATGAATGGTCAGCTATCTAACCAAGCTGCTGTTCAGCGTTCAAAAGACGTTCATGACGTCATTGGTATGGACATGTGTAACTTCATGACAATCATCGATGAGCAGCCAGCTAACTGGTCTCGCGATGAAGCACAAGATCTTATGACGAACTGGATGTCTTCAGGTGAGCCATTTGACTTTGTTCTTGCAAACAATGATGAAATGGCAATTGGTGCAATCCAGGCAATGAAAGCAGCCGGCATGGACATGGCTGATGTTCAAGTTGGTGGCGTTGATGCCAGCCAGGACGCTTTGGTTGTTATGTCAGCAGGCGACTATGACGTGACTGTATTCCAGGATTCAGTTGGTCAAGGTACTGGTTCAATCGATGCGGTTCTTAAATTGGTCGCTGGTGAAAAAGTTGACCAAAAAGTCTACATCCCATTCAAGCTGGTTACACCTGCGAACATGGATGAGTTCTTGAACAAAAACTAAGTCTTTCCAAGACAAGTAGTGCGGGATGGCTCTAACGGGCCATCTCGTGATTTCATCATTAAGCGTGGGGAGTTTTATCCATGACTGAAAACAGCGATGGTATTGGCGGGCTAACTTTTGACAAGTCAAAGCGGTCTTGGCCAAATGAATTTAACATCTTCTTTGCATTGATCATCATCATTGTAATTTTTGAAGCGTTGGGGCAGATCCTGCCTTATATGAATGATCAGAGTTTTCTCTTTGACACCAAAGATAGATTTGATTCAATTTTCAATGAAGCACGTTTAAAAATTATTATTCTACAGGTCGCCATCATCGGTATTATCGCCCTTGGTGTGACCCAAGTTATTATTACCGCAGGTATTGATCTGAGTTCCGGGCCTCTTGTTGCAGCAACCGCGATGATCGCGATGAGTTTTGGGCAAACAGAATTGGTCAATGGTAACCCAAATCCAAAAGCGCTCTTTGGAGCCTGGGCGATGGACTTACCTGTGATAGTTCCGGTGGTTATCGGACTGGCTTTTGGCGCATTTATCGGCGCGATTAACGGAACATTTATCGCATTCTTGCGCATCCCACCATTTATCGCAACGCTTGGTATGTTCCTTATATGTCGCGGTATTGCTCTTTGGTGGTCATCTGGTAACCCAATCTCATTCCCAACTGAACAATATAAATTTCTAGGTGCTGGAATGATGCCAGTTGTCTGGTTCCTCGCATTGGCAGTCGTATTCCATATCATCATGAAATATACAGTCTATGGAAAGCATACCTATGCGATCGGTTCGAATGAAGATGCCGCGCGTATGTCAGGTATTAATGTTAAGCGCCATAAAGTCATGGTTTACATGATCGCCTCTATGCTAGCTGCATTTGCTGGCATCGTTTTGAGCGCCAAGGCGTCGACTGCACAGGCTGGTATGGGTGAGTTCTATGAGCTGTTTGCGATTGCCATGGCTGTGATCGGCGGGATCAGCCTGACAGGTGGTCGTGGTTCCATCATCGGTACAGTTCTCGGTGCGATGGTGCTTGGTGTCATTCGCTCTGGATTTACCTTCATTAAGCTTGATGGCTCATACCAGTTAATGGCAATGGGTAGCATCATTATAGCTGCGGTCATTCTTGACCAATACAGACAACGAAATCGAGCATAGTTAGGAGAATATGAGATGAGCAGTGAAATTGTTCTGAAAACCGAAAACCTAACCAAACACTATGGCGGTGTTCATGCTTTGGTTGGCGCAAACTTCGAAATGAAAAAAGGTGAACATGTCGCTATTATGGGTGACAATGGTGCGGGAAAATCGACCTTCGTTCGGCAGATCACAGGCGTGGAACAGCGCACGAGCGGCACCGTTTCGCTCTATGGCGAAGAAGTAAACTTCACAGGTCCGTTGGATGCCCGTCAGGCAGGTATTGAGACTGTGTTCCAAACTCTAGCTTTGGCAGATGATTTGGATGTTCCTGATAACTTATTCCTTGGTCGTGAATTGACCAAGTGGAATTGGCTTGGGCCATTTCGTCGGCTTGATTATAAGGCGATGCGCGAAGCAACAATGAATGGTCTAGTGAAAACTGGGGTGAAAATTCCAAACATCAGAAACTCCATTCAAAACATGTCCGGTGGTCAGCGCCAATGTGTTGCCATCGCGCGCACAGCAACATTTGCATCTAAACTGACAATTATGGATGAGCCAACGGCGGCACTGGGTGTTCAAGAAACTGCACAGGTGGAAAATATCATCCGCAATATGAAAGAGCAGGGCGCTCCGCTTATTTTGGTAAGTCACAACATGCGTCAGGTTTTTGATTTGGTGGATCGTATCGTGGTGTTCCGCAGAGGGCGCATTGTCGCCAATCTGAACAAAGACGAGACCGATGGTCAGGATGTTGTAGCTTATATCACTGGGGTTAAAACCGGTGCAGAATTTGAAGGTGCGGCTTAGAGCCTGAAACATGTTAGATTTTGCACATCCCTTTTTCAAACCTATGTGGCGACGCGTGGCGGTGGTTACGTTTTGCGCTTGCTGGGGCATGGTTGAATTAGTCGTTCAAGGTTCGCATTTTTGGGCGGCCTTGTTCTTGGGGATGGGCGGCGTTGCATTTTGGAAATTGTTTTTAGACAAAGCCACTTTGCAGAAGTTGGAAGATGACAATTAGTCGTCAAAGGTGAATTAAAATGAGTGTAGTTGATCAAACTGTGACATTGACAGTTGCGCAGGCAATCGTGCGCTATTTGACCAATCAATTTATTGAAATTGATGGCGTTAAAACCCGCATTTGTGGTGGCGGCTTTGGGATATTTGGACATGGTAATGTGACCTGTCTGGGTGAGGCTCTTTACGAAAATCAAGATGCTTTGCCATTATATCGCGGACAAAATGAACAGGGCATGGGCTTTGCAGCAGCAGCTTATGCAAAATATCATTTGCGTCAGCGCTTCATGCTTTGTACGGCGTCAGCGGGTCCAGGTACTGCGAACTTGCTCACATCAGCCGCATTAGCGCATGCAAATCGTTTACCTATGCTTTTGCTCTGTGGGGACGCGTTTCAAACGCGTCTTCCAGATCCTGTTTTGCAACAGCTTGAGCACTTTGGAAATCCAACCTTTGGTGTCAATGATGCTTTCAAAGCCGTCTCGCGCTATTGGGATCGCATCACTCATCCTGCGCAGATCATCCAATCATTGCCGTCAGCGATTGCAACCATGCTAGACCCAGCCGATTGCGGACCGGCATTTATTGGCCTGCCTCAGGATATCCAAGGCTGGACGTATGATTATCCGGTTGAGATGTTTGAAGAAAAAATCCATCACATTCGCCGACAAACACCTGATGAAAACGAAATTAAAGCAGCGGTCAAAGCGCTTAAAAATGCAAAGAAACCAATTATTATTGCCGGTGGTGGTGTTCAGTATTCACGTGCGGTGAAAAAACTAACTAAATTTGCAGAAGAAACCCAAATTCCGGTGGTCGAAACAATTGCAGGCCGTGCAAATTTGGTTGACGATCACAACCTAAACATTGGTCCAATTGGTGTGACCGGTTCAGATAGCGCAAATAATATTGCACAAGAAGCTGATGTGATTTTATCCATCGGTTGTCGTCTGCAGGATTTCACCACTGGCTCATGGACGGCTTTTGCCAAAGATGCGCAAATCATTTCGATCAATGCCGGTCGCCATGACGCAGGCAAACACAGATCTCTGCCTGTTGTGGGTGATGCAAAGGTTGGAATTGGTAAACTGTGGGATGCTCTTGGTAGCTACAAAACTCCAGATGCATGGGTGAGTTTCGCGCGCGAAGAACGAGCGAAATGGGTTCAATATGTTGCCGATAATGTGAACCCAAAGGCAGGTGATGGAAGCAATCGTCCAAACTCTTATGCCCAAGCCATCGGTGCTGTAAATGCACTTTGCGATCCGCGTGATCGCGTTGTTGCAGCAGCAGGTGGTTTGCCTGCAGAAGTGACAGCTAACTGGCGCACGCTTGATACAGGCACGGTTGATGTTGAGTTTGGTTTTTCTTGCATGGGGTATGAAATTGCCGGTGGTTGGGGTGCACGTATCGCCCAATCTGAAAAAGAACCCGACGCTGATACAGTCGTCTTCTGTGGCGACGGCTCATACCTATTGATGAACTCAGATATTTATTCAGCTGTTTTAACTGAAAAGAAAATGATTGTGTTAGTGCTTGATAATGGCGGTTTCGCCGTCATCAACAAACTGCAAAACAACACAGGCAATGAAAGCTTTAATAATCTAATCGCGGATACGCCAACCGCGACTAATCAAGTGGGTGTTGATTTTGAAGCGCATGCCCGTGCTATGGGTGCAAATGCAGAAACTGTGCAAAATCCGCAAGAATTGGGCGAAGCTTTCAAACGTGCCAAGCAATCCGATAATACAAGCGTCATCGTGATGAATGTTGATCCGTATGAAGGATGGACAACAGAAGGTCATACCTGGTGGGAAGTAGGAACCCCTCACATCACCAATAGCGACCGTGTTCGACAGGCCCATCTCGATTGGGAAGATGGTCGTAAGAGACAGCGAAACGGGATCTAGTCAATTGAATATCGATCAAGTTATAGCTGGTATCAGAAAAAACAATTTTGTTGTTGTCGGGCGTGCAGGGATGGACTTGTTCCCTCATCCTGCTGGCACGAAAACAGAAGAAGCAACGGACTTTAAAAGCGATCTTGGTGGCTCGTCTGCAAATATCGCAGCTGGGATCTGCAAGTTTGGCGGAAATGCATCGCTGGTCACTTGTGTGTCCGATGATTCCGTTGGCCGTTTTTGTCTTAATCGATTGGACCATTATGGGGTGCAGCGCGAATATGTGCGTTCTGTAGGCGGTGAGTATCGCAACTCGTTAGCGCTATATGAAAGCCGTGTTGAAGACCATCAATCGGTGATCTACCGCAATGGTGCCGCCGACTTTCAAATGAGCATCGAAGATGTTGAGCGTGTGGATTATTCAAAATTTGGAGCGCTCATCACAGCCGGTACAGTGTTTGCGGCAGAGCCATCGCGCAGCGCGACATTTAAAGCATTTGAATTGGCCAAAGCAGCAGGTCTGCCGATCATCTTTGATGTTGATTATCGACCATATTCGTGGCCTTCGGCGGAAGTTGCCTCCGATGTATTGTCCCGCGCTGCGGAATTATCAGATGTAATTGTGGGTAATGACGAAGAATTTGGCTTCATGGCAGGCGGGATTGAAAAAGGGCTTGCAAAAGCAAAATCATTGTCAGAAGAAAGCGTCGCAATCGTCATTTACAAAATGGGTGAAAAAGGTGCAATCACCTATGCAGATGGCGATGAAATTACAACTGGAATTTATTCGGTCACAGCATTAAAGCCAACAGGTGCAGGTGACAGCTTCATGGCAGGCATGATGTCCTCGTTGTCATCAGGACTATCGCTTCATGACAGTATTTTACGTGGATCAGCTTGTGCGGCAATTGTGGTGGGTAAACCTGGTTGCGCACCTGCTATGCCGAACCTAGAACAATTAGAAGAATTTTTAAAAACCCATCCGGGTCCAAATCATTGAGTTTTACGGTCTGAAAAGAACCGTTGAATTGTAAAGGAAACAACATGCACATCGCCCCATTTGATAACAAGAACAAGCCTATTGTCGACGTGGACGATCAAACTGTGCCGCTCAATTATTTCAATATTGTGAAGTTGAAAAAGGGTGATGCATTTGAATATTCAACGCCTGGATATGAAACATGTATTGTGCCTGCTACCGGTTCAATTGACGTCGATATCGAAGGATTTAAAGCAGCTGATTTAGGCGGCCGTGGTGTTGATGTTTGGGATGGTGAGCCTGAAGGTGTTTATGTACCAAGTGCAGCAAAAGCTGAATTTGTCTGCACATCCGATGAAGCTGAAATATTCATCGCGGGTGCAAAATACGACAAAGTATTAGATGCATTTGCCGTACGAAGCGATGAGTTGGATCTTGTGCAATATGGTTCGGACGAGACAAAAACACACCGCAAAATCAAACACATCTTGGGTCAGAAACAGGCTGATAAAGTGGGCCGACTTTTGGTGAGTGAACTTTATACAGTTGGTCAAGGTGGTTGGTCAGGTTTCCCATCACACAAACATGATACGGATCGTTTGCCTGATGAAACACGTCACGATGAGACATATAACTTCCGCTTCCGTCCGAACTATGGTTCAGGCGTTCAAATGTTGCAGCGTGAAGACAATAAGCCGGGCGACGCATACCACATCGTAGATGGTTCAACGATTTGCCTTGATAAAGGTTACCATCCTTGCTGCGTGCTTCCAGGCTATGAAATGTATTACTTTACGATCTTAGGTGGATTGAGCCAGCGCCCATTGGTGCAGTATTTCCAGCCAACACATGCGGATCAATTACAGACAATCCCGGGTATTTTAGACATGGTGGCAAAATTTAAATGACCTTGGTAACGTTAAAAGATGTACTGCAGCCTGCGCTGAAACAAGGCCACGCTGTAGGTGGATTGGTGTGCCTTGGCTGGGAAGATATGCGTGCATATGTGGCTGCAGCAGAAGCTGAAAATGCGCCCGTCATTTTGCAGGCTGGACCTGGGTGTCGTGAACATACGCCATTGCCGGTTCTGGGCAAAATGTTCCGGCATCTAGCTGAAGAAGCAAGTGTTCCTGTGGTGGCGCATTTAGATCACGGTTACACATTTGAAGAATGTCAGATTGCGTTGGATTCTGGTTTTACATCCCTCATGTATGACGGATCACGCAAGCCACTTAATCAGAATATCGACGAGACAGCAAAAATTGCTGAACTTGCACATGCTGCTAAAATTTCATGCGAAGGTGAGATCGGTTTTGTTGGTTATGCGGATGGCGAAGCATCGGCAGGAACGGATCCGGAGGAGGCCGCGAAATTTGCACTAGAAACCGGGGTTGATGCGATGGCAATCTCGGTTGGCAATGTGCATTTGCAGCAAGACAAAGCCAGTGGTTTGGATCTTGATCGCATTAAAGCAATTGACGAAAAGACGAATGTTCCGCTTGTCATCCACGGTGGTTCCGGTGTTCCTGTTGAACAACGCACATTGCTTGCAAAAACTTCATCCATTTGTAAGTTCAATATTGGAACTGAATTACGCATGGCATTTGGTTCTGCATTGCGAGAAGCTGTGAACAAAGACGAGACCCGATTTGATCGCGTTTCGATTTTAAAAGAAACCCATGATCCAGTGATGCAAGCGACACAATATGTAATCCGCGCATTTGGTGCACCACCTCAAAGAAAGGCTTAGATCATGTTGCGAATTGGTATCCTAGGCGCTGGTCGGATTGGACAAGTGCATGGCAGAACGCTCAAACATTTAGATGTGGCACAAGCCGTTGCAGTATCAGATTATTTCGAGGAAGCTGCGAAAAAACTCGCCGATGAGCATGGCGCTAAAGTCATGACCACAGATGAGATTATCGCAAGCCCTGATGTTGATGCCGTCATTATTGGAACGCCCACGGATACCCATTTTGATATCATTCAAGCCGCTGCAAAAGCCGGTAAGGCAATTTTTTGTGAGAAGCCGGTTGACCTTTCAACCGATCGCATTCGCCAATGTCTTGAAGTGGTAGAGCAGGCAAATGTGCCGTTTATGACGGCTTTTAACCGTCGCTTTGATCCAAATTTTGCGCATATGCAAAACCAGATCAAAAAAGGTGCTGTGGGTGATGTCGAAATGATTACGATCATGTCGCGCGATCCATCCCCACCTCCGATTGGTTATATCAAATCATCTGGTGGAATTTTTCGCGATATGATGATCCATGACTTGGATATGGCGCGTTTTCTTCTAGGCGAAGATCCAATTGAGATCTACGCAACGGGGTCATGTTTGGTCGATCCCGCTATCGGGGAGGCTGGTGATGTCGATACTGCAAGCGCCACACTTAAAACGCAAAGCGGCAAAATTTGCACCATTACAGTCTCTCGTCGTGCGTCTTATGGTTATGATCAGCGTATTGAAGTTCATGGCTCAAAGGGATTGATCCGAGCTGATAATGTGCATGAAAACACTGTTCAGATCGCAACGGAAAATGGCTTTAATTCGTCCGTTGTCCAAAACTTCTTCCTTGAAAGATATGCGGACGCTTATCGCGATGAAATGATCCACTTTGTGGAAGCTCTCAATTCAGGCAACGCTCCTCAGCCAAGTGGCGAAGATGGTTTAAAAGCGCAGCAGCTAGCCGATGCTGCAGCGCTTTCAATGGAAGAACAGCGTCCTGTACTGGTTCAATATAAACGTAAGATAGACTAATTAAGAGCCTGGCGAATAGACGTGGTCAGGCTTTTATCTCAATCGATATTTTCAGCGAAAACTTCTTTCGCGGCGTTTAGCCCATTGATGGCAGCTGGCATGCCGCCATAAACCGACATTTGAAAAATTACTTCGCTTATTTCACGTTTGGTGGCTCCGGCTGCAAGCGCGTGCTCAATATTGATTTTTAGTTGCGGAGATGTTTGCCCACCAAGCGCGGTTAAAGCTGCGATGGTCGCTAGTTGTCGCGTTTTTAAGTCAAGTCCATCGCGTGCATAAAGCCGACCATAGGCAAATTCAAATAGTGTATCGGTGAAGCCGGGAATGATATCCTCATATCGGTCATCTAAAATTTCTTTGAGATTTGGGTTCAGTTTATGTGCGATTTCATGACCTTTTTGAAGTGCTGATGTGCTCATGTATTATCCTTTTTGCAAGTTAGACTATCGCCATCGATTTCACCGCTCAGGACGGCTTTAAACGTGGCAATCTTGTTGGACAAAACAGCATCGATTTTCTGCAAGCGATCAATTTCGTTGCGAACTTTTATGTGGTGCTGGCTAAGCAATTCTAATCTCTCCTGGATTGATTGCGTACCATTGGCACGAAGTTCAACATAGCTTGCCATGTCTTTGACACCCATGCCTGTAGATTTCAAGACATCTAAAAAGTCCGCCCAAACCAAGTGATCGTCACCATAAATGCGGCGACCACTACCATCACGTAGTGGCAATGGCATGAGGCCTATTTTTTCGTAATACCGGATCGTATCAATTGTTAATCCGCTATGTTTTGAAAATTCACCGATTTGCATATTCTGTCTCCTTGCCATTGTTAGTAATGGCTGGAGTGCACACCAGATCAAGCTTTATTTTTACGAAATAAAAAACCGCCTGACGAAATCGAAAGGCGGTTCTTAAAGAGATCTATAATTGAACTATCTTGTATTAGATGTTGGCAAGCGCCTGTTCTAAATCAGCGATCAGATCATCTGCATCTTCAATACCAATTGAGAAACGAACAATGTTTGGTGCAGCTCCTGCTGCTGTTTTTTGTTCATCACTTAATTGACTATGTGTTGTTGATGCTGGGTGAATAACCAAGGAACGTGCATCACCCAAGTTTGCAACATGGCTAAAGAGCTTCAAGCTATCGACAAATTTCACACAACCGTCATGGCCGGACTTTAGTGCCACGGTGAAGAGTGAACTGGCGCCGCGTGGGCAATATTTTGCAATGCGGTCATAGTAAGGTGACGACTTAAGGCCAGCATATGTAACCGCCTCAACAGCATCGTGACCTTCAAGATATGCAGCAACTTTTTCAGCATTTGCAACATGCTTTTGCATGCGAAGTGACAATGATTCAATTCCCATGAGCGTGTAATGTGCACCTTGTGGGTTCATGGTCATGCCAAGATCACGTAGGCCAATTGCTATTGAATGGAATGTAAATGCCATTGGGCCAAGTGCTTCATGAAAATTAAGGCCATTATAAGCAGGCTCAGGAGCCGCAAGAGACGGGAACTTATCAGACGCTGACCAATCAAATTTGCCGCTATCAACGACACAGCCACCTGTAACAGAACCATTGCCTGTGAGGTATTTCGTTGTTGAATGCGTCACAAGCGTTGCGCCGTGCTCAATTGGATTACAAAGATATGGTGTTGCTGTTGTGTTATCAACAATCAGCGGAATGCCCGCTGCGTCTGCAACATCTGCAATGGCACGAAGATCAGCAATGTGACCGCCTGGGTTTGCAATACTTTCGCAATAAACGGCACGTGTATTTTCATCAATTGCAGCTTCAATTGCTTTTGGATCGTCGATGTCGACAAATTTTGTGCTCCAGCCAAAACGCTGAATTGTGCGTGTGAGCTGTGTTACGGAACCACCATAAAGACGGTTTGATGCAACAATGTTTAAACCCGGTCCCATCAACGGGAATAAAGCCATAATCTGTGCTGCGTGACCTGATGAACAAGCAACAGCGCCCGCACCGCCCTCAAGGGCAGCCATGCGATTTTGCAATGCGCCAATTGTTGGATTGGTCAAACGAGAATAAATGTAGCCAACTTCCTTAAGTGCAAAAAGATTTGCCGCATGCTCGGAATCTTTAAAGACGAAAGCAGTTGATTGATAAATTGGTGTGTTACGTGCACCAGTTGCCGGATCTGGCTCTGCACCTGCATGTACCTGCAGCGTATCAAAACCTTGTTGACGTTCTTCGCTCATGCGAACCTCCCTATTTTATTTTTCCCTTTCGTTTCTAACATTTAACCGGGATTTGTCCAGCGACAAACATTTCTTCAATAGGGGGATTGAGAGAAAACTATTTCCAAACCTTGTCGAGAACGCGAATCCAGTTTTCGTTACAAAGCTTATTCATGAGATTATTGTTATATCCGTGATCTGACATAACTTTACGCAGAATTCCAAGGTCGGAAATATCTTTCATCTCGTGTGGGATATGCGCGCCATCAAAGTCTGAACCCAATCCAACATGATCTTCACCTAGATGTTCGATTAAATAATCCAAATGCGGAAGAAATGCTGAAAGCTCAGTATCTTCGTTCATGGCACCGTCTGGCCGCGAAAAGGCCACAGCGAAGTTTAAGCCGACCATGCCGCCGCTCTCTTTAATTGCGCTCAGCTGATCATCAGTTAGATTTCGCGCATGAGGACAAATCGCATGTACATTTGAATGTGTAGCGACAATTGGATTGCTACTGGTTTTGGCAATGTCCCAAAACCCTTTTTCATTGAGATGAGACACATCAAGCATGATCCCCAATTCATCGCATCTTTTAACCAATCTGAACCCAGCATCGGTCAACCCGTCACCAGTATCCCCAGTACTTGGATATCGAAAAGGAACACCATGACCAAAAATAGTTGGACGGGACCAGACAGGACCTAGGGAGCGCAAGCCCGCTTTATATAAAACATCCAAGGCATAGAGATCCTCATCAATCGCTTCAGCACCTTCCATATGCATAACAGCTGCAATCACACCCTTATCCAGGCATGTGCGAATATCGTGCGTCGATGTGCAGATTTTTAAGGTTCCCGTTTTTTCAAGGGTAATCAAATGTGCGGCTTGTTCCATGGCAATGGGCAGTGCATCGAAATGCGTCATTGGCCCCGGCAAAGGCAAATCATAAGGTGGATTTTGCATTTGGGTGAGTGTGTCTAGCAAATCATCAGGTGAGGGGACGTAAATGGCAAAAAAGCCTCCTGCAAAGCCGCCTTTCCGTGCTTTTGGAAGATCGATATGACCTGGTCGCCCGTCTACAAACAATTGGCTGACGTTGACACCACCATCTTCAAAAAGACGAAATAATAGATCGTTATGTCCATCGAAGATTAATGGATTATTTTGCTCGCCCATATGATTACTCCAAGTGATGATGCCCGTATCTGAATCGAGCATGTGACAGCTATTGCCAAGTAATCGTTTATCTTTCTGGCAAAATCAAGATTCGCATATATTTGGTATCAAGACGTATTATATAGTATAAATACTATAATTACTTATCGATTATAAATAGTATTTACTATTAATAAATATAAGTATTAATAATACTAAGTTTATACTCAAATTCACGTCGCAATGTATATCTGTTTGTTGAGGCTTATTTCATGATGAAAATTAGTTTAGTGCGAAAGATGGTTCGGATTTTAGGATTAACTCCTAAAAACCTCTGGGTAGGCTATGTTTTAGGATTTGCTTTGATTGTCATACTACTGACGATCTCGCAGATTACCTCATCTTGGAGTGGAAAATCGGCTGAGCGTCATGCAAAGCTATCTCAGATCTTATCTGATCAAACAGAATTAAGTTTGCAAATATTCTCACAATTTGCAGACATTTCTTATAGCAGTTTGGATCATACAACCAGTACCGTTAAACCACTAATGTTACAATACAGTGACAATTACAGATCTATACAATCTCTTAAGCTGGATTTTTCATACGCAGATACATTCATAAAACAACAGGCTGATTGGACCGGCAGCAATATCGAAATGCAGCATGCGTTATTTGTGAGCTATTATCTAAAAAGGTTGTCAAATGTGCGCAGCTTTTACAGCTCACCAACGCGAATAAAATTAGATGAATTTCGCCCCCTTACTTCCGAGAAAAAGAAATCGAACTTATAGGGCTTCATCGCACCAATGAGCGAAAATTGGCAGATGCAGAAGCAAAGCGAAATGAGTTGACCTCCAATATTAACTTTTACTCCTACATAGCGGCAATGGTGCTGTTGGCACTTGAAGCTGTTTTCATTTTTTGGCCCGGTCATATCATCACCTCTCGTTACTACCATCGCAGCATTCGACAAAAGGAAAAGATGTGGCAGTTGATGCATAATTTAAGCAAGCGTAATGAAGAAATTTTAGAAGCCTATGATCGCATTGGACATGATGCGCTTCATGATTCACTTACAGGGTTGGCTAATCGCAGGTATTTAAAAGAAGAGTTGGGTCGACGTGTTGAATTGCATCGTTCAAAACATGAAAAAATCGGTGTCTGCCATATCGATTTAGATAAGTTCAAACGCGTAAATGACGGGCAAGGCCATAAGGCTGGAGACTTCGTTTTGCGTTTTGTGGCGAAAACCTTAAATACCCACAAGCAAAGCGGTGACTTTGTTGCGCGCATTGGCGGCGATGAATTCGTTATTGTGTCATCTCCGGTAAAAGATATGAAAGAGATGGCGTTCAAGGCGGCTCATCTTAGTGCAAAGATTCAAAAGAAAATGTTGATTGAAGGGCGACCTTGTGAGTTGAGCGCGAGTATAGGGGTTGATGTCGTTGATATCGAAAATTTCAGCAACAAAATTGATGTCAGTGATTTCCTCATCCGCGCCGACATTGCTCTTTATGAAGCGAAGAAAAGTGGTGGAGGTGGCTATGAGTGCTTTACGGAAGAGCTGATGACAGCTCATCTGCGCTCAACTATGCTGTTCGATGAAATCTCGCAAGGTTTGCTAAATCGAGAATTTGTGCCCTATTATCAATTACAATATTCAGCTTCAACACATGAAATCGTCAGTGCAGAAGCCTTAGTTAGATGGCGCCATCCGGACCGCGGGGTACTACCCCCTTCTGAATTCTTAGAGGCTGCGTGTGAGGCTGGATTAGAGCAGCAGATTGATGAAATCATGATCAAAGAAGCGATGCGAGATCTAAGTCAATGGAAGTTAAATAAATCGAACACAATCGCAAGTGTCGCTGTGAATCTAAGCGCAAAAACGATCGGCAATCCAAGTTTTATTTCAATGATTACAGCTCTGGATATTCCCCCGGGGCAGCTAAGTTTTGAAATCACTGAAACGGTTGATGTAAATCAGCATTCGCATCAAATTATCGAAAATGTTGAGTATCTTAAGAAGCTAGGATTTGAAGTTGAAATTGATGATTTTGGAACAGGACATGCTTCAATTTTGTCTCTGCAATATCTTAAACCAAAGCGGTTGAAAATTGATCGCGAGTTTATTTTCCCAATTGTCGAGCATGAAGATCAACGGCAATTGGTTATGAATATTATTGAATTGAGTAAACCGTTTAATGTTGAAGTGGTCGCAGAAGGAGTTGAAAGCCTTGAACATGCGCGCATACTTAATGAGATGGGTTGCGATATTTTACAAGGATACGCCTTTTGTAAGCCCATACCGAGCGTGGGCGTTACTGCTCTTTTAAATAAAGAGCGAATGACAGCCCGCCGCCGAAACAACATCGCTTAAGTTACGAAGCTATTTAAATAAGCAGTTACTTACGTTAGGCATCTATCCAACAATGATGATTTGCAATGCGCGTGGTCCATGTGCACCCAGTAACAATTTTTGTTCAATATCCCCTGAACGCGAAGGCCCTGTCACAAAATTTACCGCGCGCGGCATGACAACTTCACCATCTTTCTTGTTCAAGCTCGACCATGCACTTTCCATATCCCCTTTAATATCTTTTGCTGAGATAACAACGATATGATGATCTGCAAGGAAGTTAATCGTGGTCGGGTTATCAGCACCAGACGCGAGCAACAAAGTACCTGTTTCGGCAATACCCGCTTTTGCGTGACTAACGCCAACCAGATCATGTCCGTCAGATGGACCTTTCTTAATGGTTAAGTTCTTCTCGCGCGACCATTCAGCTTTGTTCAGCCGACGGTCTGCACCCATGATGAGATTTGCAGGTAGGTTATGTTCGCGCAAATATTGGCTAACGCTTTGCGGAATTTCATCATAACTGCTTACGCGCGTAACGCTTGAATGAACCTTCGTTGCCATCTCCGCAAATAATTCGACACGTGCATCTTGTTTTAATTGACCGCGCTTTGGGATGATGCCCGTTGGGCGACTGCGGAGGCGTTCGGCAACTTCTTTTGCACGTGCATCATCTGGTGCTTTTTTAGAAAGCGTACTGCGGATGTCTGATAAGACAGCATTGCGTGTTTCTGACATTAGCGTGCCTCCTGTTTAAGCGCTTCGCGCTGATCCCAGGCCTGCATAAATGTGCGACCCTCCGGTGCCGGTAACTCGCGATGTTTGGTCCAGCCTGATGCAAGAGGCAGTGACGAGATGCGTTTCTTTGTACCACCTAAAACGGATAAGGCTGGCATCGCAAAAGAAACCATCGCACGATAAAGCTTCGGACGTTTAGCAAAATATGCCCATAGTGCCAGGCCATATCTGGCGGCTTTGGGCTGAAGGTGTTGTTCAAATTCTCGCTCTCGCCAATGGCGCATCATTTTGGGCAGCGGTATTCGCATGGGGCATACGCTTTCACATCGTCCGCAAAACGTAGAGGCATTTGGCAAGGTACCGGCTTTCTCAACGCCCGCAAGTGATGGAGTTAAAACAGAGCCCATAGGACCTGGATAAATGGAGCCATAGGCATGGCCACCAATTGAATGATATACCGGACAATGATTGATACATGCGCCACATCTGATGCAGCGAAGCATTTCCTCAAATTCCGTCCCAAGCATTTCACTTCTGCCATTATCGAGCAGAATTACATGATATTCACCCGGACCATCGGGATCTTTCTCGCGCTTTGGCCCAGTTGAAAATGTCGTATATACAGACATATCTTGACCCGTAGCTGAACGCGCTAATATGCGAAGAATTTGAGAGCAGTCGGCAAGTGTTGGAACCACTTTTTCAATCGATGCCATAACCACATGAACTTTACCAAGTGTCTGTGTTAAATCACCATTTCCCTCATTGGTTACGATAACAGAGGAACCTGTTTCAGCAACCAGGAAATTAGCACCTGTAAAGCCAACATCTGCCTCAAAGTAACGTTTCCGCAAAACCTCACGTGCCTCGGCAAGCAATGTTTCAGGCTCCGACATATCTCTTTCCTCATCGAGATGCGTGTGCACACGTCTGAAGTCTTCTTCAATCTGCCCTTGGTTCAAGTGAATTGCCGGCGCAATGATATGGCTTGGTTTTTCATCGCGTAGTTGAATGATATATTCGCCAAGGTCAGTTTCGACAGGTTCAATACCGTTTTCCAAGAGATGCTCATTGAGCTCCACCTCCTCGGTAATCATCGACTTACCTTTGGTAACAGTTTTTGCATTGTGTTTCTGACAGATCTCTAATGCAATTCGGCGCGCGTCTTCCGCTGTCTTTGCCCAATGCACGTGGCCACCATTTTCAATGACTTTCTTCTCATATGCTTCAAGGTATAAATCCAGATGAGCCAGCGTGTGGTCTTTTATCTCTCGACCTTTATCGCGCAATTCTTCAAATTCATCGAGCGCAGCCGCTGCTTTTGCGCGCTTGTCGATAAAGCCTTTCGGCACATTGCTAAGCGCTTTTTGCAACTGCTCGTTACCCAAGGCGTCTTTGACATTTGATTTTAAATTATGTGAAGTGAGTTCCATAATTTCCTCCCTATCCGGTAGTTGAGGTATTAAAGTGAGACCTAACTGCCAGAAATTGGTTTTGTATCCAGTTTTCCTGCAAGTACTTCTGCAACGTGACGAACTTCAGTTTTCGAACCCTGACGTTTCAGTTTGCCTGCCATATTCATCAAGCAGCCCATGTCACCTGCAACCAGCATATCGGCTCCCGTATCATCAATGTTCTGCGTTTTTTTAGACACCATCGCATTTGAGATATCTGAATATTTTACGCAAAAAGTGCCGCCAAAGCCGCAGCAAACTTCGCTATCATTCATCTCGCGAATGTCCACGCCAGCATTTTTTAATAATTTACGCGGTTGTTCTTTGACCCCAAGCTCTCGCAAACCAGAGCAGGAATCGTGATAAGTCACGGATCCGTCAAATTCGCCCGGGGTCTGCGTGATGAACATGATGTCTGTTAAAAAACTAATGAGTTCATAGGTTTTTTCAGACAATGCTTTGAATTTTACTAGCATTGCAGGATCGTCTTCAAAAACCTCTGGATAATGCTTCTTGATCATCGCAGCACAGGAGCCTGAAGGAGCAACCACGTAGTCGTAATCCTCAAATGCGTCGAGCACCTGCTTTGCAATTTCCTTGGTATCGGCTTTATCACCGCTATTATATGCGGGCTGCCCACAACAAGTTTGTGCGCGTGGTACATCTACATCGCAACCGGCAGCTTCAAGCAACTCTACAGCTGAAAATCCGACATTTGGCCGGAAAAGATCAACCAAACAAGTTACAAATAATCCGACTTTTGGATTTGTATTTTCAGACAAGCTGAACTCCTATTACTTCTAGTTTGTTCTTTGTTTTAATCGAAGCTCAGATATATGCTCTCGATCACGCAATTGTTGCGCTTCTCGAAAACTATCCATCACATAGTCGATGTGAGCTTCAGCGCTCAAGCGCGCTGCCTTTGGGTCATTGGCAACAATGGCCTCAATGATTTTAATATGCTGTTCAAGCAACGCATCGCCTGCTGAATGAAGATCAAAGATAAGCATGCGATTAAACACAACGCCATCTGACAGCAACCGATAGCAAGATCTTAAACTGTGCAACATGATAACATTATGCGCGCATTCTCCAATGGCGTTATGCAATTCAATATCAAGCGTTGCTTCTTTTTCTGTATCGTTTTGTTCATGGGCTTCGACCATAGCTTTGCCAATTGATGACAGCAGATCTTTATCTGCAAGTGTCGCTCTTTTGGCAGCAAGCTCCGCAGCTGTTCCTTCCATTGCGCGTCGATATTCAAGGTAATCAACTGTTGCTTTGGGATGTCTTCCGATCAAACCAATCACAGGTTCTGTAAAAACCTGCCCGGTAATATCTGCAACATAGGTGCCGCCACCGGGTTTTGTTGTCAGCAATTCACGATCTTCTAAGCTTTTGATTGCCTTACGCAGTACTGGGCGCGAAATATTAAGCTGTTGCGCAAGGTCCCGCTCTGAAGGCAAGCGGTCGCCAAAACGCAAAATGCCTTCTAAGATGAGTTTTTCAATGTGAACAACAGCCTGATCAGCTGTTTTGTGATGTTCAATTTGTGAGAATATATTTTTTGTCATGACCACTCGCAGTTCGCTGGAAATTATCAGCGAATGTGCAATTGGTCAATTAAATTATCCAAAATTCCATTTTCGAAGAATTATGAATGGCCGCCTATTTGACGTTTAATTTGGCTGTCATCATTCATATTCTGCTCCCAATAGGGCGTGTTCCCGTAAAGGTCAGCTAAATAATCGATGAATAAGCGTACCTTTAACGGCAGGAAGGTTTTGCTTGCGTATACAGCGTGGATGGCAACAAGGCGAGAGCTCTCATATTGCGGTAAAACCTGCCTAAGATTGCCGGACATTAAGCTTTCGCCGATATCCCAATTTGATCTATAAGCAATGCCGATACCTGAAAGCACAGCTTCCCGGACCACTTCACTAGAATTGGTTTGAATGGGGCCCGTTGGTTTGAAATTAATTGATCCATCTGTTCCGTCAAGGCGCCAAATCTCACTGTTGTGATTTGGAAGACATGTATGTTTTTCAAGGTCTTCGAGCGTTTCAGGGGTGCCGTTTTTATCGAGATATTCAGGCGTTGCGCACAAGATGCGTCGCACTGGCGCTAATTTCCGCGCAACTAAACTTGAATCTTTAAGTTCCGCAATTCTAATTGCCAGGTCATACCCTTCGCCAACAATATCAGTCATGTCATCGTGGAGATTGAGATTGATCTGAATTCCCGGATTTTGTTCGAAAAACTGTTGGAGATGCGGGGCAACATGCATGCGCCCAAAGGAAGTCGGGGCGGAAATCTTTAAGATCCCGCGGGCAACATTTGAACGACGACTAACGAATGATTCCGCTTCTTCCAGTCCTGCTAAAATAGCGACAACGCGCTCATAAAAACCTTGCCCGGCTTCTGTTAGCGATATCTGACGGGTTGTTCGGTTCATAAGTCGTGTACCAAGTCGGTCTTCAAGCCGACGTAGCCTTTTCGATACCACCGCCGGTGATAAACCTAACTCGCGACCTGCAGCTGACATTGAGCCAGCCGATACCATTCGCGCAAAAACTTCTAAATCACCAAGATTGTTCATAACACTTTATCCAATACGAGCTTTGTCTTGTATACGCGAGATGCGGACGTTTAGATCATTTATATCCCTCTGTCCCCATCCAATTATGAAAAACACTGTTGCGATTGCATCGCCAATAAAAAAGTGGTAAACAAATTTTACCAAAATAGAGTGGAGCCCTTTATGCCGGAATTGATCAAGTTTCTTGAACCTAACGCCGAGATTATTTCAAAGCGGTCGAGCATCATAGCAGGTCTTGCAGACATATTGCCAATTGATTGTCTTATTACAGATGAGCGGGAACTTGTGCCGTTCGAAACAGATGCATTTATCGCATATCGGCGGCTCCCGCTGGCAGTCGTACTGCCTGAAACGACAGAGCAAGTTGCTCAGGTTGTCAAATATTGTCATGAAAACGAAGTTCCAATTGTACCGCGTGGTGCCGGCACATCACTTGCGGGTGGTGCGATCCCGCAGGAAGATGCGATTGTGATTGGACTGTCTAAAATGAATCGCATCTTGGATGTGGATTTAGCCAATCGTTGCGCTGTTGTTCAAGCCGGTGTGACCAATATTGCGATATCCCAGGAAACAGATTCGGAAGGTTTTTTCTACGCGCCGGATCCAAGTTCTCAGCTAGCTTGCACGATCGGCGGCAATATCGGGATGAACTCCGGCGGTGCACATTGTTTAAAATATGGTGTGACCACCAATAATCTTTTGGGACTGAAGATGGTTATGTTTGATGGCACAATCATCGATTTAGGCGGCAAAGCGCTGGATATGCCTGGCTATGATCTAATCGGTTTGCTGTGTGGTTCAGAAGGCCAGATGGGAATTATTACTGAAGCGACGGTTAAACTTCTTGCAAAACCAGAAGGCGCGAAGCCTGTTTTATTTGGCTTCGACACACCCGAAGATGCGGGCCGCTGCGTCAGAGATGTGATCGGCGCAGGGATTATACCCGTCGCGATCGAATATATGGACAAGCCGGCAATTGAAATTTGCGAAGCGTTTGCGAATGCTGGATATCCAATGGATGTTGAAGCGTTGTTGATTGTTGAAGTTGAGGGATCCGAGGCTGAGATGGATGCCATGCTCAATAAGATTATTAAGGTTGCCAAAACACACAATGTTAAGACGGTCAAAGAAAGCCAGTCAGCTTTTGAGGCAGCGCTGATCTGGAAAGGGCGAAAGTCTGCATTTGGGGCAACAGGGCGCATTGCAGACTATATGTGCATGGATGGCACAGTGCCATTATCGCAGCTTGCATTTGTGTTAGAAGGCACAGCCAAAATCATCGAGAAATATGGTTTGCGCGTTGCCAATGTTTTCCATGCAGGTGACGGTAATATGCACCCGCTTATTCTTTTTAATATGAATGATGAAGAAGAAAGCATCAAAGCAGAGCAAGCCGGGATGGATATCTTACGCTTATGTGTTGATGCAGGTGGCTGCTTAACCGGCGAACATGGTGTTGGTATAGAAAAACGCGATTTGATGACGCATCAGTATTCGAAAGAAGATCTTGATCAGCAAATGGCTGTTCGCGCAGCATTTGATCCACAATGGTTGTTCAATCCATCCAAAGTATTCCCATTAGAAGTTAGAGAAGACGCATGAGCGAACAGAACCTGATAACACCCACAACGACTGAAGAGTTGGTCGATGCTGTTAAAACATGTGTATCAGCGGGCACCGTCATGAATGTAATGGGCGCTGGTACGAAGTCAGAAATTGGCAATCCTGTGATGGCTAACACGACGATTTCAACGGCTAGTCTGAGCGGCGTTACTGAATATATTCACTCAGAATTGGTGATGACTGCTAAATCCGGGACACCGGTTTCCGTTGTTCAGAAAGAGCTCGCCAAAAACAATCAAATGTTAGCCTTCGAGCCAGCGGACTATTCCAATTTGCTTGGTTCGCAAGAAGAGCAAACAATGGGCGGAGTATTTGCAACCAACATGTCAGGTTCGCGTCGTTTAAGTGCTGGGGCTGCTCGCGATGCACTTTTGGGTGTGAAATTTGTCAATGGCAAAGGTGAATTGATTAAAAGCGGTGGTAAGGTGATGAAAAACGTCACCGGACTTGATCTTGTCAAATTACTTGCGGGTTCATGGGGAACGCTCGGTGTGATGAGCGAGGTGACGTTTAAAGTTTTGCCGCGCCCGGAAATAATGAAAACTATACTCATTAAAGGGTTGAGCGACGCAGAAGCGACAAAGGCTATGGCAAAAGCTATGGGGCAGTCGACTGAAGTGTCATCAGCTGCGCATTTGCCACAAACGGTTAGTGGTGCATTTTTAGATGGAGTTTTTGCAAATCAATCCCTAACGGCACTTCGCTTGGAGGGATTAAAAGAATCCGTCAATGACAGAGAAAAACGGCTCGTTAAAGCATTGGCTGAGTACCCAGATATATCAGTCATTGATACAAAACAAACAGCTGCGCTTTGGCAGGATATCGCGAATGTAAAACCATTTTGGGGAACAGATTCAATTGTTTGGAAGGTTTCAGTAGCGCCATCTGAAGGACATAAGCTGGTTGCGAAATTGGCAGCAGCAACAGATGTCGATGCCTTTTATGATTGGCAAGGTGGCTTAGTTTGGATCTCGCTGGATAAATCGCACCATGGCGTTGAGATAAGGCAGGCAATTAAAGATCTAGGTGGTGGCCACGCAACGCTAATTCGCGCACCGCAGGACGTTCGATCCGAGATCGATGTTTTTGAACCGCAACCACTTCCTATCGCAGCGTTATCAGCTCGGATAAAAGCACAAATTGATCCTAAAAACATTTTCAGCCCAACCCGAATATCTAAAAATGACGGTGCAATGAATAAAGCGGCGGTTTAATATAATGAGAACAACTTTTTCACCAGATCAGCTAAAAGACCCAATGGTCTCAGAATCTGAGCAGATTTTGCGAAAATGCGTACATTGCGGTTTTTGTACCGCCACCTGTCCAACCTATGTCACGCTTGGAAATGAGCTTGATAGCCCGCGTGGTCGCATTTATCTCATCAAGGATATGCTGGAGAACAATCGTCCGGCGGATGAAAAAACAGTAAAGCACCTCGATCGCTGCTTGTCCTGTCTTGCATGCACAACAACTTGTCCATCGGGTGTTGATTATATGCATCTCATCGACAATGCGCGCGCATATATTGAAAAAACATATGACCGTCCAATGATGGACAAAATCACGCGAGCAATTCTGGTCAATGTTCTGCCTTATCCCAAGCGGTTTCGCTTAGCACTTAGATTTGCGCAAGTTGGGCGACCATTGGCAGGTATGTTTAAGCAAGTGGCAGCTTTTAAACCATTTGGTGCCATGCTTGATCTAGCACCGAAGTCTATTCCCTCTGACACAAGTTCAGCCGAGCCCGGGGTTAGAGTAGCAAAAGGTCACAAACGTGCGCGAATTGCTATTTTATCCGGCTGCGCCCAGCCGGTGCTTAATCCGGCAATTAACCAGGCAACCATGGATCTCTTGAACCGTTTTGATGTCGAGGTTGTGGTGCCAGAAGGAGAGGGCTGTTGTGGCGCGCTAACCCATCACATGGGGCGCGAACATGTGGCCCATCAATCAGCGAAAAATAATGTCGACGTCTGGACGCGAGAGATCGAGAATGGTGGATTGGACGCGATCATCATCACCGCATCAGGTTGCGGTACAACCATCAAAGACTACGGCCATATGCTTCGTGATGATCCTGAATATGCGGATAAGGCGAAACGTGTATCTGAACTTGCAAAAGATATCACCGAATTTTTGACAACCTTGGAATTGCCAAAAATTACCCAAGATGAAGAGATGATCGTGACCTATCATTCCGCCTGTTCAATGCAGCATGGGCAAAAAATTACTAACCATCCAAAAGACTTGCTGCGTCAAGCGGGTTATACAGTGCGTGAACCTGCTGAAGGTCATTTATGCTGCGGTTCTGCCGGCACCTATAACATTATGCAAAGTGAAATTGCTGACAAACTGAAAACCCGTAAAGTTTCAAATCTTGAGCGCACAAAACCAGATGTGATTGCGGCGGGTAATATTGGGTGTATCACGCAAATTGGATCGGGCACAGATATCCCAATCATTCATACAATTGAATTGCTCAACTGGGCCTATGGTGGACCTAAACCTGCAGGTCTGAAATAAGACAAAGAAAAAACCCAGCTGAGCAATTCAACTGGGTTTTTATTTATGATCTTTGGTCGTTATAAATTAAGCACCAAAGATACCTCTTTTAACAGTGTAGTATTTGCTGCTTGATTGACCTGGACCGATGACAATCACCTTTGTGCCAACAGGTGCACGCTTGTAGAGGTGCTCAACATCTTTATTGACCATGCGGATACAGCCTGACGACATGTTCTGACCAATTGTCCAAGGTTGGTTTGTTCCGTGGATGCGGAAAATCGTATCACGACCACCGCGGTACAAATAAAGTGCGCGTGCGCCCAATGGGTTGTTGATGCCACCTTTCATGAATGGTGGGATCTTGCGACCTTTACGTGCTTCGCGCGCAATCATTGTTTTTGGTGGCGTCCAGGAAGGCCACTCTGCTTTACGACCAATTTTAACCGTACCGCTCCAACCGAAGCCTTCGCGACCAACACCTACACCGTAACGGATGGCTTTGTTCTTTGCTGTGATCAAGTAAAGATACTTTGTGTTAGAATCGATAATAATTGTACCAGGCTTCTGGTTTGTATCGATGCGAACATTGCGGCGTTTAAATTTCGGATTAACACGCTTTTTAGATGCAGCTAGAATAACATCACTCTGCTGAGCTTCTGCAACTGGCGCTTGATTAAACGTGAAAGCAAATGCGCTTGGCGCTGCGATAATAAGTGCGAGACCAACACTTATCATCATATAGACTTTTCTCATATAACTCATGTTTATGAGCTCCCCTTTATTGAAATATCCCTAGAAAATACCATTGTTTGCGATTTGTGCAATATCAACTGTGATCAATTTATTACTGATCTTAATAAAATTTGATAATTGATTATCAACCCCAAAAATAAAGTGACCCCAGATTGTTGCCTCTAGGGTCACGAATAACGGGTTTGTCGTGATTTTATTCTAAATAACGCGAACTTTTGCGCCAACGCGCGCACGTTCGTATAAATCCACAACATCTTGGTTTCTCATGCGGATACAGCCTGACGACACGGCCTGACCAATTGTCCATGGCTGGTTTGTGCCGTGAATGCGGTAAAGCGTTGAACCAAGATAAAGCGCTCGTGCACCCAATGGGTTTTGGGGTCCACCCTCCATAAAGGTCGGTAAGTGACGTCCTTTTTTCTTTTCACGTGCAATCATTTCTGCAGGCGGGCGCCAAGATGGCCACTCTTTTTTCTGCGTAATGCGCTCAGAACCTGTCCATTCAAAGCCTGCTTTACCTACACCAACGCCATAGCGACGTGCTTTTCCATCACCCATAACGAGATACAAAAAGCGGCTTTGTGTATCGATGATAATCGTGCCCGCTTTATCTTTTGAATTATAATTCACCACTTGCGGCAGGAATTGTGGTGCAAGTTGCGGTGTAGCGGATTTCTTTTTCTGCACAGGTCGAACCGATGCCTGGCGAATTTTACGCTGTTTTTTTGGTGCAACTGCATAACGACGCTTAACTTGTTGCTGCACTCTTGGTGCATGCGCGCGTGTTTGCCCCCCATTTAATTGCATAACCCATGGGGCAGCCAAATCGGGGCTTAGAATAACGGGTGGTTTTGTGTGATATCGATCATTGGCAGATGCGGGCATAACAACCGCAACTGCTGCAGCCACAGCTGCGAATAAAACTGACTTTTTCATCAAACGGACTCTTTACATTACGTTGAACAAAACCCACCTACTTTGTGGGATTGGCTGTGATTGTCCGAAAGCTTTCATACCAATTTATGAATCAGATATAGATAAGACTTGAAATGGATCATAAACCTTTTATCAGGGTTATTAAGTGGTTCATCCAGTTAGTTAATAATATCTTAAATTAAGATTTGCGGGCGTTTTTATGAAAATTTGGCCCGAATTTGGGAGGTTTTTCATGGCAGAAGATGGCTTGATAACGGGTGAAGACGGCATCACCAGATGCGCCTGGGCTGGCAGTTCGGCAGATTATCTAGACTATCACGACAATGAATGGGGCCATCCTGTTGCCGATGATACGAGACTTTTTGAGAAGATATGCTTGGAAGGTTTTCAGTCCGGTTTGTCCTGGATTACAATTCTTAGAAAACGTGAAAATTTTCGAAAAGCGTTTGCCGGATTTGATATCCCAACTGTCGCAAAATTTGGTGACAAAGAGATTGAAGAATTGGTGCTGGATGCAGGCATCATTCGCCATCGCGGCAAAATAAAATCTGTGATCAATAATGCTAATCGCGCACTTGAGATGCAGGAAGAATTCGGTTCACTTGCAATTTATTTCTGGGCTCAGGAGCCGGATGAAAGCGAGCGGCCAAAAGTGTGCGATTTTGAAACTTTAAGAACTATGGGCAAGACCGAGCGCTCAACTGCGATCTCCAAGGATCTTAAAAAACGCGGTTGGAGTTTTGTTGGTCCAACGACCGTTTATGCTTTCATGCAGGCCATGGGCATGGTCAATGACCATCTTGAAGGCTGTCATCACCGCCAAGTTGTCGAGAAAAAGCGCGCAGCTTTCATTCGCCCCACAGCTAAAAGTTAGGCACGTTTTGCTTTCAGCAAGATTGAGATCGCAACACCGCCAAGAATAAGTGCAGAAGCAAGTACAAATCTGAATGTTAAAGGTTCAGATAAAAATAACAGCCCACCAATGCCGGCAACAACTGGAACGGTGAGCTGAACAATGGATGCGCGCGTTGCCGTGAGCTGAGGAAGAACGCGATACCACAAGGCATAGCCCATACCGGATGTAATTGCACCCGATGTAATAGCGAGTACAACTCCATACGTGCTGAGCTGGCTTATTGAAAGTGTGAGAAGCAGTAACGCTAGCCCCATCGGTACGGACAGCATGAAGTTTCCCGCGGTCGCCTTAAGTGGATCAGATGCGGATTTTCCGCGCAAAGAATAAGCGCCCCAAGCAATCCCAGATAATGCCATCAGTGCCGCTGCCAATGGGTTGGGTGCTTCAATCCCAGGGGATACCAGCCACACAAATGCGCCAAAAGCGATCATAATGCCAAGCCATTCAAACAGGCTTGGTCTGTCTCCTTTAAACAATGACCAACCAATCATTGTTGCTTGAACACAGGCAAATAGGATGAGAGCACCGACGCCTGTTTCAATATTCACATAGGAGAACGAAAACGCGGCAGCGTAGGCAAACAGACAAAAGGCAGAAAAGATGTTGCCACCTTTTAAGTTATTTATGCCAGTACCGCTTGAAAGACTAACCAATATCGCCAGCATGATGGCGCCCGACAATAGCCTGATAAAGGTATAGTTTGATGGATCAATTGCATCGCCCTCGAGCGCAATGCGCCCGAAAATCGAGTTGGCACCAAAAGCAATCATGGTGATGGTTGTCAGAAGAAAGATACGCACAAAGAACTCCAGCCGTTTCATTCTTTTAACACATAAAGATGGGTTTAAATGAACGGAATATAGCGCACTAAAGATCAATTTAAGTTGATCCTTTTGAAGCTGAAGCGAAAGGGCGGTCAATAAACTGGGTTTGAAAGCTTGCCGCGCCCGCCGCAATGGGCTAACAAGCGGGCAAATCCGGCAAATGATAATCGATCTTGAGATTTCCCAATGAGTGAAAAGAAGAAAAAGAAAAAACCGCAGAAATTAAGAGCGCGCCTTCCGCGCGGTTTTCCTGATCGCTCGCCCGGTGATATTCGCGCCACGGACGAGATGCTGGGTAAAATTAAGTCGGTTTATGAGCGTTTTGGTTTTGAGCCGGTTGAAACCCCAATGTTTGAGTATACCGATGCATTGGGTAAGTTTCTACCGGACACTGATCGTCCAAATGCGGGCGTCTTTTCGCTGCAAGATGATGATGAGCAATGGATGTCATTGCGCTATGATTTAACCGCGCCTCTTGCGCGTCATGTCGCAGAAAATTTCAACGAAATTCAGCTGCCATATCGCACCTACCGTAATGGTTGGGTGTTCCGCAACGAAAAGCCTGGTCCGGGCCGTTTCCGTCAGTTCATGCAATTTGACGCTGATATCGTTGGTGCACCTGGTGTGCAGGCAGATGCTGAAATGTGCATGATGATGGCCGACACAATGGAAGCGCTTGGCATTAAGCGCGGTGATTATGTGATCCGCGTCAACAATCGCAAAATTCTCGATGGCTTGATGGAAGCGATTGGTTTGGGTGGTGATGAAAATACCGAACGTCGTCTCACCGTATTACGCGCGATGGATAAGCTGGATAAGTTTGGCATTGAAGGCGTGAAGCTATTGCTTGGTGCCGGTCGCTGGGATGGTGGTGAAGAAGGTGAGGGCGACTTCACTGAAGGAGCAAATCTTTCAGATGAGGGTGCAAACGCCATCATCGATATTCTGTCTGCAAACAGTTTGAGCGATTTGGTAAATGAGGGCGAAGAACTGACATTTAAGACGGCTGCGCTTTCTGCACTTGAGCTGAACAGCACATTTGAAGCTGGCTTTAATGAATTGCGCATGATCGCAAACATTGTCACAGTTTCTGGCTATGACGGTGATCGGATCAAAATTGACCCATCTGTTGTCCGTGGTCTCGAATATTACACAGGACCCGTTTACGAAGCTGAATTGCTTTTTGATGTCGTCAATGAAAAAGGTCAGAAGGTCCAATTTGGGTCTGTCGGTGGCGGTGGCCGTTATGATGGTCTGGTCTCGCGCTTTATGGGGCAACCTGTGCCAGCAACTGGATTTTCAATTGGCGTATCTCGCCTGATGACTGCGCTTAAAAATCTCGGCAAGCTCGGCGGTGCAGATGAAGTTGGTCCAGTGTTAGTCACTGTAATGGACAAGAAAATGCTGTCTGATTACGCAAAACTTGCGCATAAGCTTCGAACCGAACTTGCAGATGAATTTCCTTATATCCCTGTTGAGCTTTATCAGGGTAATCCCAAGAACTTTGGCAATCAGCTAAAATATGCGGATCGCCGAGCCTGTCCGATTGCGATCATCCAAGGTTCGGATGAAAAAGAAAATGGCGAAGTTCAAATCAAGGATTTAATTGAAGGCAAGCGCTTATCGGAAGACATTGAAGATAACGCGGAGTGGCGCGCAAGCCGTCCAGCTCAGATTTCTGCACCTGTGTCTGACATGGTTGAGAAAGTTCGTGAGATATTGCGCGCGCAAGCAAAAGACCGCGAAAGCGTTCAATAATTCAGGTTGAATGAGCAATGGTATCTAAAGATATGAAAAATATTCTGGAGCGGGTTGAGCAGGACTTAAAGTCTTGCGCAGCTACGATGATGGATTGCGATATCATTCAACCCGCTGAACCGTTTTTGAAAATGGCTGGTGAAGACCTGCGTCGCCGAATTTTCCTAACGCAAAATGTCGCTGGTGAAGCTTTATGTCTTCGCCCTGAATTTACCATTCCTGTTTGCATGGCCCACATTAGTGCAGGTGAACAAGCGCCGCAAAGCTATGGTTATATTGGTCAGGTGTTTCGCCAGCGTGATGTTGGTCTCACTGAGTTCTATCAGGCGGGTATTGAGGATCTAGGCGATCCTGATATTGCAAAAGCCGATGCGCGTATGATCAAAGATGCTGCGCAATCAGTTGCAAATTCATCTGCTGCAAGTGTTCATATCACTCTTGGCGATCAGGCGGTTTTTGCAGATGTATTATCCGCACTCGGGCTGCCAACTGAGTGGCAAGATCGGCTTATTCACGCATTTGGTGATGAGCAGGCGCTTGCCGCTATGCTTAAAACTTTGAGTGCACCGGAAGTGCAATCCTATTCTGATGAAACGATAAAGAGTTTGGTAGAAGCGGATAATCACGAAGGACTTGCCGCGCATCTAGCCGACGTGATGGACAAAACCGGATACTCAACCAAAGCCAGCCGTTCACCTGATGATATTGCGCGTCGTATGCTTGAAAAGCAGCGGTTGTCGAACACCAAACTTGGTGACCAGGATCTTGAAAAACTCAAGGAGTTTTTGGACATTAAAGTGCCATTGGCTAACGCTGTAGAAACACTTTCCGGTTTTGCAGAAAGATCAAATATAGATTTATCCCACTCGCTTTCAACATTATCAAAGCGCATAAAAGCGCTTGAGCAAATGGGTTTTGATTTAACGTCAACTGTTTATGAAACGGCGTTTGGTCGCCCGCTTGATTATTATACCGGTCTCGTTTTTGAAATTAAAAATGTTGAGAATGCGCAAGTATTAGCCGCAGGTGGTCGTTACGATAAACTCATGGGTTTATTGGGTTCCGCTTCGTCAATTCCTGCGGTGGGCTTTTCAATGTGGCTTGATCGTTTTGAGGTGAAATCATGACCATTACTGTCGCACTTCCTTCCAAAGGTCGCATGAAAGCTGATACGCTTGAAGCATTTAAAAATGCTGGAATGACAGTAGAGGCTGTCGGTAACGATCGTTCCTACCATGGCCGCGTTATAGAAAATGATGATATTGAAATCGCCTTCATGTCAGCCAGCGAAATCGCTAAAGAAATGACCAAAGGGTCAATCGATTTTGGTGTGACTGGCGAGGATCTTGTGCGCGAAACAATTGCCAATGTTGATAGCCATGTCGAATTTCATGCGCGGCTTGGATATGGTAATGCCGATGTAATCGTTGCAGTTCCTGAATTTTGGCATGACGTAACAACCATGTCGGATTTGGCTGATGTTGCAATGGGTTTTCGCGCCCGTCACGGCCGTCAATTATCCATTGCAACCAAATACTGGCAGCTCACGCAGCAATTCTTCTCATCGCGTCATGGCATTCAGCTTTATCGTATTGTTGAAAGCTTGGGCGCAACTGAAGGTGCTCCAGCAGCTGGTACAGCCGATATCATTGTTGACATCACCACAACAGGATCAACGCTTAAGGCAAACCACCTTCGTATCTTGTCAGATGGTCTTATCTTAAGATCGGAGGCGTGTTTGGTTGGTGCGAAAGCATCAGCGCAACATGGTTCTGATTTATACAAAAAAGTAGCGACTGCGTTTAAATAAGCAAATTCTGTTTGCCAAAAAGAAAGACCGTCTTAAAAAAGACGGCCTCTCATCAGTTCACGACTGAAAATTTTGGTTAGCAACGTTCGGGCGCTGAATTTGCTAACCTTGCAGCCCTGCGGGAGCTACATGCCAGTACGAAAAACTGCGGGTTATTTCGCACTAACAAATATTATTACGATAGCTGATCTTAATTGGATCAGTTGATGGTGTAAATAAATGAGTGAATTGCAAGAATATCAATTAAGATAATGATATTATTGAATAAAATTGTTCATCTTGTCGAGCGGCACATAGGGAAAAATAAAGATGCCATTGATGGATCCACCACCATCTTCATCCAAATCTGACTCGCCAATACAGAAAACGGGTTGTTGTAGTCCAAACTCGCATTCAAGCACTGTGCTATATGTGAAAGGGGTAGATTCCGATGTCACCGTCTCAAAAATCTGAAGAATACTTGCTTGATCTTTTTTCTCATAACAAGCAATGACATTGGATAGGCCGCAATTCATCATATCAACGCCATGAAGTTTTGATGAAATGGGTCCCAGTTTAATTTGGCCAGTATCAGTATCTGCAGACCATTCTTCAATCCGGCAAAAATGCTCCAGTTGTTTACGGCTAAGTTTTGCCTCTCCAAACGAGGTTTGGGCCGCGAAGCGGGCTTGTCTTGACATGACTTTAAACACTGGCACTACTCTCGAACTGAAACATGGGAACATGTATTCAAAGCCCGATCATTCATAGATTGAATGGCGTATTTCGTGAATTTAGAAAATACTATTATCGAGTGCGGCGATCATGCCGCGGCCAGTAAGTTTCAACTATGGCGAATACTGAGAGTGTAATAACTAGTATAAAATGGTTTATCAAGCATAATACGAGCTTACGGTTAATGGTAAACGTTTCATAAAATTGTCTCAAAATGAAACAATGCAGGCATCACGCATAAAAAAAGAGCGGTTCGAAAACCGCTCTCTCTCATATCCGAAATGGAAGGTATGATTTACATCATGCCGCCCATACCGCCCATGCCGCCCATGTCAGGCATTCCGCCTGGAGCTGCAGCAGCGTCTTGTGGAAGTTCAGCGATCATTGCTTCTGTTGTGATCAACAGACCAGCAACTGATGCTGCATCTTGTAGAGCTGTGCGAACAACTTTAACTGGATCAACAATACCCATTGAGATCATGTCGCCAAATTCGCCAGTTTGAGCATTGTAGCCGTGTGTTGCGCTGTCGTTCTCAAGAACCTTACCAACAACAACTGAAGCTTCGTCACCAGCATTGTCAGCGATCTGACGAGCAGGTGCTTGTAGTGCGCGACGAACGATGTTGATACCAGCATCTTGGTCAGCATTTGCGCCAGTTGAAGTGATAGCAGCAGAAGCACGAAGAAGTGCGATACCACCACCAGGAACGATACCTTCTTGAACAGCAGCACGTGTTGCGTTCAATGCATCGTCAACGCGGTCTTTACGTTCTTTAACTTCGATCTCAGTTGAACCACCAACGCGGATAACTGCAACACCGCCAGCTAGTTTAGCAAGACGCTCTTGTAGTTTTTCTTTGTCGTAGTCAGAAGAAGTTTCTTCGATCTGAGCTTTGATCTGAGCCACACGGCCTTCGATCTCAGCTTTTTGACCAGCACCGTCAACAATTGTTGTTGCTTCTTTAGTGATGTTTACGCGTTTTGCAGTACCCATCATGTCCAAAGTAACGTTTTCAAGCTTGATGCCAACATCTTCAGAAATCACTTGGCCACCAGTTAGGATAGCGATGTCTTCAAGCATTGCTTTACGACGATCACCAAAGCCTGGAGCTTTAACAGCAGCAATTTTCAAACCACCACGTAGTTTGTTAACAACGAGCGTTGCAAGAGCTTCGCCTTCGATGTCTTCTGCAATGATAAGAAGTGGTTTTGATGTCTGAACAACAGCTTCAAGAACAGGAAGCATTGCTTGTAGGTTAGACAATTTTTTCTCGTGAAGAAGAATGTAACAATCTTCAAGTTCAGCGATCATTTTCTCTGTGTTAGTCACAAAGTATGGAGACAAGTAACCGCGGTCGAACTGCATGCCTTCAACAACTTCAAGCTCTGATTCAGCAGTTTTTGCTTCTTCAACAGTGATAACGCCTTCGTTGCCAACTTTCTGCATAGCTTCAGCGATATCTTCACCGATTTGGCTCTCGCCGTTTGCAGAAATTGTACCAACTTGTGCAACTTCTTCAGAAGTTTTAATCGGCTTAGCTGCACCTTGTAGTGCTGCGATAACTTCAGAAACAGCAAGGTCTACACCGCGCTTAAGATCCATTGGGTTCATGCCAGCAGCAACAGCTTTTGCGCCTTCACGAACGATTGCTTGACCAAGAACAGTCGCAGTTGTTGTACCGTCACCAGCTACATCGTTTGTTTTAGAAGCAACTTCGCGCAGCATTTGTGCGCCCATGTTTTCGAACTTATCTTCAAGTTCGATTTCTTTTGCAACTGAAACACCATCTTTTGTGATGCGTGGAGCGCCAAATGATTTGTCGATAACAACGTTACGACCTTTTGGTCCAAGTGTAACTTTTACAGCATTTGCAAGAATATCAACGCCATTAAGCATTTTCTCGCGAGCTGAACGGCCAAATTTTACGTCTTTAGCAGCCATGTTTTTTCTCCTTGGGGCGGTTCCTCAATTATTCGGGAAGGGCCCTAGATTTAACTAAATTGGATGTGTGTTTATCTTGTGAGATTAACCCAAGATACCCATGATGTCGGATTCTTTCATGATCAAAAGCTCTTCACCACCAAGTGAAACTTCTGTGCCTGACCATTTGCCGAACAACACTTTGTCGCCAGCTTTAACTTCAAGCGCAACAAGAGCACCTTTGTCGTCACGTGCGCCAGCGCCTACAGCGACAACTTCACCTTCAGATGGTTTTTCTTTTGCTGTATCTGGGATAATAATACCACCAGCAGTCTTTTCTTCTGACTCAACGCGGCGTACAACAACGCGGTCACCTAGTGGGCGGAAATCAATATTTGCCATTTTTATAACCTAATCTCTCATTACTGGAGTGGACTTAATATTCCAAAATTTTTGGTTTGTTAGCACTCGCCATAGGAGAGTGCTAAGCGATGTTGATCTAGTGTGTGGAGACTATAATGTCAAGATAATGGAATGAATCTTTTCCTATTAATTTCACAAATCCAATCAGGCTCATAAAAGCCATTCCAAAATAGAGTAACAAGATGAGACGATTAAACGATAAGATCTGCGTTGTAACAGGTGCCGCACAGGGAATAGGGAAATCTATTGCGCAACAATTTGCGTCCGAGGGTGCGCGCGTTGTGTTGACGGATAAGAATGTTGATGATGGCAATAAAGTTGCACAAGAGCTGAATTGCGATTTTGTAAAGCTCGATGTGTCATCAGAACAGGACTGGGATAGCTTTGCTGAAAAATTTAGTGAGATAGACGTTCTTGTCAATAATGCTGGCATCACGGGTTTTGAAAATGGCTTTAAAGCACATGACCCTGAAAATGCCAGCTTGCAGGACTGGCGCGAGGTCCACGCAACCAATCTAGATGGTACTTTTTTGGGGTGTCGCTATGCAATTGGTGCGATGAAGCGCAAGGGGGAAGGCTCAATTATCAATATGTCTTCCAGATCAGGCTTGGTGGGGATCCCCGCCGCCGCAGCATATGCATCCTCAAAAGCTGCAATTCGTAACCACACCAAATCTGTTGCCTTATATTGCGCACAAATCAAAACCAAAATCAGATGTAATTCCATCCATCCAGCGGCTGTTTTAACCCCGATATGGGAGCCCATGTTGGGAGAAGGTGAAGACAGGCAAAAAAATATGGATGCACTGGTTGCGGATACACCGCTTAAGCGTTTTGCTATGCCAGATGAAGTGGCAGCAATGGCAACGTATCTTGCCAGTGATGAAGCTGCATACGTCACAGGATCGGAGTTTAACATCGATGGTGGATTGCTTGCGGGAAGCGCTGCAACACCTGGATAAAAATAATTTGAAGTCTGCTGAGAGTTCATTTCCGCTCAATTATAATCTTTATGCTTGAGTTTATTCTTCTCTTGCTTCAAGACATGGCAATAATTTTGTTGCGATAATGGAGACAGCCTCTTGCTTAAAAAACTGGATAATCTTGATGGTTTATATGACAATTATGATGTCATATTAAGCGATGTATGGGGCGTGCTTCATAACGGCGTATCGGCTTATAAAAATGCATATGAAGCACTAAAAAGCGCGCGCGAAGCCGGAAAAACAGTGGTGCTTATCACCAACTCTCCTCGCAGAAAGCAAGGAGTGGTGTCACAACTTGATATGTTGGGCATCAAGTCCGATTGCTATGATGACATTATTACGTCTGGTGAATTGACGAGAAATTTGATCAAGCAAGCACCAAAGAAGGTGTTTTTTCTTGGTCCGGATCGTGATTTGTCGCTGCTTGATGGTTTAGATGTGGAGCGCGTTGATCAAGATCAAGCACAATCGATTGTTTGCACCGGCTTTTTTGATGATGAAGTGGAAAAGCCAGAGGATTACATGGATATGCTGCAATCATTTGTAGCGCGTGGAATTCCATTTATTTGCGCAAACCCTGATTTAATCGTGGAACGCGGTGAGCGCATGATCCCTTGTGCTGGCGCAATTGCTGCGCTTTATAAACAAATGGGTGGCGAAGTTTTCGTTGCTGGTAAACCGCATAAACCGATGTATAAAGCAGCGCTTGAGATCGCTCAAAAGGTAAGAGGTGATATTAGTTCCGATCGCGTTATCGCAATTGGTGATGGTATGCCAACTGATGTGCGCGGCGCATTAAATTACGGATTAGATCTATTATTTGTCGCCCATGGTATCCATATCAATCAATATAGGAGCGATGAAGTTCCGGGGGGTATTGATGATTTCAAGCTTTCAGGGTTTCTTGCAAAGGAAGGTGTTCGTCCAAACTACTGGATGGAATGGATTAAATAATTGAGTGCGGGGAAATTGAAAATCAATCGTTTTCAAGGTGGGCAAGCTTTAGGCGCGGGTTTGCGCGGTGGTGTTGTTGCAATCGGCAATTTTGATGGCGTGCATCGTGGGCACCAATCCGTATTAGATCGGGCGCTGGAAATTGCCAATGAGAATAATGTACCGGCGCTGGTGATGACGTTTGAACCGCATCCACGTGCGGTGTTTACCCCCGAAAACGCACCATTTCGCATCTCTCCAGCGCCTTTAAAGGCAAACTTACTCGATAAATTGGGTTTTAACGCAGTTATAGAACAGGCTTTCGATAAAGGTTTTGCCAGCAATTCAGCGCAGGATTTTATCGATAATATCCTCGTTAAACAATTTGGTGTCTCACACGTCGTCACTGGCTTTGACTTTCATTTCGGAAAAGGTCGCGAAGGTGGTCCGGCATTTTTGATGCAGGCCGGAGAGGAGTGTGGATTTGGTGTTACTTTGGTGGATGCATTTAGAGATGAAAATGCCGATGTGGTCTCATCCAGCAGAATTCGACAATTGCTGGTAGATGGAGAATTAGGTGAAGCAAATGCTTTGCTGGGTTATCGCTTTACCGTTGAGGGTGAGATCGTCAAAGGACGCCAGCTAGGTCGCGAGTTGGGCTATCCAACAGCAAATATGGTTTTACATCAGGAAAATGGTCTCAAACCAGGGATCTATGCAGTTAAATTCCGCGATGGTGATGGAAAACTACGCGATGGTGTCGCAAGTTTTGGTGTGCGTCCTACCGTTGAGGATGATGGTGCGCCTATTCTCGAAACATTCGTATTTGATTTCACAGGCGATTTATATGGCCAAAATTGTCAGGTGCATCTCGTCTCTTACCTGCGTGAAGAACAAAAATTTGATGATTTGGACAGCCTTGTTGTGCAGATGAAATTAGATGATGCAGAGGCAAGAGAAGTTTTATTGCATTCCAAGCCTATAAGTGAATTAGACCAAGCGGTGTGCTTTAATGCCTAAAAGTAAGTCTAAACTTACATTAATTACCGGTGCCACATCTGGTATTGGGCTTCAGCTTACAAAACGTTTGGTTTTAACCGATGACTTGGTGGTTATTGGCCGAAAATCTGAAGTCGAAGTGCATGCACTTATTTCGGATAAAATACAATATATTCAAACGGATATATCAGATCCTGCGCGAGCAACCGAGGCGGTAGTTTCTAGTTTGAAAGATATGCAGATTGAAAAGATTGATCGTGTCATTCACTGCGCTGGTACCGGGGTCTATAGATCACCGGAACAAGAAACGTCAGAAGAAATTGATCTAAATGTAAGTGTTAACTTACTATTTCCGGTTCTTTTAACCAGAGCATTAGTATCGCAAATTGAAGCCGCGGAGGGCAAAGTTGTTTTAATCGGATCTGTTGCGCATAAAGGCTCGCCGAAAATGGCTTCTTATGCTGCATCAAAAGCAGGGCTTGCAGGGTTTGCAAGATCATTAGAAGCTGAATGGCGCAATAAGATCGATGTTCAGGTAATTCATCCGGGTCCGACGCTCACGCCTATGCTGGAAAAAGCTGGTTACAAAGTTGGTAAAGAAGGTCGGCTATTCCTTTCGCCTGAGACCATGGCGCAAGAAATTATCAAAGTAATGGCTACAAACAAAAAAACAGCGACAATATTCTTGGGTGCGAAGATCAAAAGCCTGTTTCACAGAAAGCAATCCGCATGAAGAACTGGAAACATGCATTGGTTACAGGAACAGGGCAGGGCATCGGAAAAGCGCTTTGCCTACGACTTCTTGATGAAGGTGTTAAAGTATCCTCCATTGATCGAGATTCAATAAAATGGGATCATAAAAACAAAGATAAGTTATTGAATCATATACAAATTGATTTGATTAACTCATATTCAGTTAATAATGTGATTTCGCAACTTGGATCGGCTGATAAACTTGATCTTGTTATCCATAATGCAGGGATATCTGCAACTGGTAAGTTTGAAGATATCGACCCTAAAGCGTATGAAAACGTGCTTAAGCTCAACACACTTGTACCAATGCAATTAAGCGCTGCGCTTTTGCAAAACGAGATGTTTGATAAACAGGCAAATCTGGCATTCGTATCTTCATTATCTCATGCGACAGGCTATCCGGGTGCATCGGTTTATGGTGCAAGCAAGGATGCAATTGCAATTTATGCCAAAAGCGTGCGCAAACCTTTTGCTGCAAAAGGTGTATCTGTCCTATCCATATTCCCCGGTCCCGTGCGCACTGATCATGCTGAGCGGCACGCGCCGGAAGGCGCGGATGCATCTAAGCGAATGCTGCCTGAAGAACTGGCAAAAAGAATACTCTTAGCCGCTTCGTCTAATAAGAAAACTCTCTACCCCGGAGCTGCCGCTCATTCAGCGCGGATCCTTGGAAAAATTGCGCCCAATATGATGACCAATATGATGCGCAAGATCATCTACGATAAGCTTGATCGCCCTGTTTGGTAAAGATAACTGACAATAAGTCTTTTCTTGTTGAGCAAAAACATTTAAGAAGCGCTCACAAATCCCCGCGAAGAAGCGAAGCTAAGAGAGATCTATTGTGCTGTCTATGTTACCAGACTTAAGCATTCGAATATTTCGAATTACTAGCCCGGCCTCCGTCTAGAACGACTTGGAGTCCCGGGATAAAAGCGTTTGCAACGCTATTCTCATATCAATTTTAGCAACAATTACGTTTAATAACGTTGTCGATTAAAAAGCCGATAAAATGACTGAAGAAACATTCGATTATTCAAAAACACTAAATTTGCCAAAGACTGACTTCCCGATGCGCGCTGGCCTGCCAAAAGCTGAACCAAATTGGATCGCAAAATGGGACGAGATGAAGCTATATAAAATGCTTCGTGAACAATCAAAAGGGCGTCCTAAATATGTGCTGCACGATGGTCCTCCATATGCAAATGGTAACTTGCATATTGGACATGCACTCAACAAAATTCTCAAAGACATGATCACGCGTTCATTTCAGATGCGTGGCTATGATTCAAACTATGTGCCCGGATGGGATTGCCACGGTCTTCCAATTGAATGGAAAATCGAAGAGCAATATCGCGCCAAGGGTAAAGACAAAGACCAAGTGCCGATCAACGAGTTCCGCAAAGAATGTCGTGATTTTGCCGATCACTGGATTGGTGTGCAAACGGAAGAATTCCGCCGCCTTGGTGTCGAAGGTGATTTTGTAACGCCGTATAAAACGATGAACTTCCCGGCAGAAGCAAAAATTGCCGCTGAACTCATGAAGTTTGCCAAATCTGGCCAACTCTACCGCGGTTCAAAGCCGATCATGTGGTCGGTTGTTGAGCGCACAGCATTGGCTGAGGCTGAGATCGAATATGAGATGTATGAATCTGATACGATCTGGGCAAAGTTCCCAATCATCGATGGTTCTGGTGATCTTGCCGATGCGTCAGTTGTTATCTGGACAACAACGCCTTGGACAATTCCTGGTAACCGCGCGATCTGTTATTCATCGAAGATCAAATATGGTCTTTATGAAGTAAACAGCGCTGAGATGGAGTTCGGTCCGCAACCAGGTGATAAACTCGTCTTTGCTGATGCTTTGGCTGAAAGCTGTGCTGAAAAAGCCAAAGTTGAGTTCAAACGAGTTCGCGATGTGACAGCGAAAGAGTTTGCATCCATGACCTGTGCGCATCCATTGCGTGGGTTTAATGATGCCTATGGCTTTAATGTCCCCTTGCTTGATGGTGATCATGTGTCTGATGACGCAGGTACAGGCTTTGTGCACACTGCACCAGGGCATGGTCGCGATGACTTTGAAATCTGGGTTGCGCGCCGCAATGAAATTGAAGCACAAGGGATCTCCTCTGAAATTCCATTTACTGTGGCTGACGACGGCTCATACACAGATCAAGCGCCTGGCTTCGGTGATGTGCGTGTCATCGATGATAAGGGTAAAAAGGGTAAAGCCAACCAAGCGGTCATCACCGCTTTGATCGGTGAGAACAATCTGTTTTCCCGTGGCCGTGTCAAACATGAATATCCGCATTCATGGCGCTCAAAAAAACCGATCATTTTTCGAAACACACCACAATGGTTTGTCTACATGGATAAAGATGGTGTGATTGGTGATGGCACAAAATCAAACGCCGGTACGCTTCGCCAAACATCATTGGCAGCGATCGATGAAACGCGCTTCGTGCCAGCTGCGGGGCAAAACCGCTTGCGGGCAATGATCGAACAACGTCCTGATTGGGTTTTATCTCGCCAGCGTGCGTGGGGTGTTCCGATCAGCGTGTTTAGAAATACGCAAACAAACCAGGTTATCCCGGGTCCAGATTTTGATAAATCTGATGAACTTGCTGAACGCATTCAAAGCGCGTTCAGAAAAGAAGGCGCAGATGCATGGTTTGCAGATGGCGCAAAGGAACGCTTCCTAGAAGGCATGGTTGAAAACCTTGATGAGTGGGAACAGGTTCGTGACATCTTGGATGTGTGGTTTGATTCAGGATCAACACATTCGTTCTGTCTTGAAGAGCGTGATGATCTAAAATGGCCTGCGGATTTATATCTTGAAGGTTCAGACCAACACCGTGGTTGGTTCCATTCATCTTTGCTTGAAAGCTGTGGAACGCGCGGCCGCGCACCATATGATGCCGTATTAACTCATGGTTTTGTGATGGCCGAAGATGGACGCAAAATGTCCAAATCTTTGGGTAATGTGGTTACGCCACAGGAAGTTATCAAACAATCAGGCGCTGATATCCTGCGTTTGTGGGTGTCATCTGCAGATTACGCAGAAGATTTGCGTATTGGTCCTGAGATCCTAAAAACATCCATCGATGCTTATCGCAAAATGCGTAACACATTGCGCTGGATGCTTGGAACTTTGGGGCATTATGAAGGTGAAGAAGTTGCTTATTCTGATCTGCCTGAGCTTGAGCGTTTAATGCTTCATCGTTTGGCAGAACTCGATGAAGTTGTTCGCGATGGTTATGATGAATTTGATTTCAAGCGAATTTTCTCAAGCCTATCAAACTTTATGAACCTTGAGCTTTCAGCGTTTTACTTCGATATTCGAAAAGATACACTCTATTGCGAAGGCCCATCAAGCGTTGAGCGACAAGCAGCACTTCAAACGATTGCAAAGATTTTTGATTGTCTAGTGACATGGATGGCACCGATGTTGCCGTTTACAATGGAAGAAAGCTGGCTGTCCCGTTATCCTGATGCGACTTCGGTGCATTTAGAGCAATTTGCAGAGATCGATGCATCTTGGATTGATGCCAAATTGGCTGATAAGTGGCAAAAAGTGAAAACAGTTCGCCGCGTCGTCACCGGTGCTTTGGAAATTGAACGCCGTGAAAAACGCATTGGCTCATCACTTGAAGCAGCGCCAGTGGTTTATATCGATGATGCTGAATTATTAGATGTTGTTACAGGTATGAAATTTGAAGATATCTGCATCACATCAGCGATTGAGATCAAATCGGGTCAATCTCCATCCGGTGCGTTTAAACTTGATGACACACCTTCAATTGGTGTTGTGCCTGAAATGGCTGAGGGACAAAAATGCGCGCGTTCATGGCGCGTAACAAAAGATGTCGGTTCTGATCCCGAGTTCCCAGATGTATCTGCACGTGATGCGGCAGCGCTTAAAGAATTAAAAGCACTCGGTCGACTTTGATATTAACGTAAAGGCCATGCCATTTTTGATGGCTTGGCCTTTATCATTTATTATTGCTTATAAAATAAGCTATTAAACGAATTCGTTATTTGCGAAAAATGCAGCCTTGGGATAATACTTGCCTGAAATCTGCCTAATTTAGTAAATATGGCTGACATCTTATGCGGTCTTTTGAGTAGGAACAGCGTTATAGGCGTTGAAAATATATATGAATAAAGCATTCATTGCAGTCACATTGATAAGTTTTGGTGCATTGCTGTCAGGTTGTGTATCATCGCCTACTTACGGGACGGACAAAACATCTTCAGAACAATTGTTCGAAGATATTGGTAATATTGCGTCATTAAAAACGCAAAAAGGCAACGATATTGATTATAAGCCGCGGCCGGACTTAGTCACACCACCTACAACAGCTTCACTTCCTGAACCGCAGGTGAGTGTCGTGAAAAACGAACAGGTTTGGCCTGAATCACCTGAAGAAACCAGAGCGCGTCTGGTAGCGGAAATTACAGAAAACCAAAACAATCCCGGTTATGTTTCGCCACTATCAACCGCCGGACCTGATGGCAAAAGCCTAACACGGAAAGAACAAGCTGAAGCGTATCGTCAAGCTCGCGCTATTCAACAGGGGGCCTATCAAGAAAGACGTTACCTGTCTGACCCGCCTCCAGGATACAAAATCCCTGCTTCGACAGCACCAATTGGCGAATTGGGCGAAACAGAGCGCGAAAAAGAGAAACAACGTTTAGCAGGTGCAACCAAAGAAGGCACTGGCAAAAGATGGTGGCAGGTTTGGAAGCGTTAAGTTGCTTTTAAGTGCTGATATCATCCTCGTTTAACGTTGAGATTTAAAAAAATCTTTCAAGAGCATAGCGCATTGGTCGGCCTGAAACCCTGAATAAACATCTGGCTGGTGATGGCATGTTTGTTGATCAAAAAAACGACCGCCATTTAACACTGCGCCGCCTTTTTCATCTTCTGCGCCAATATAAAGCCGTCTGATACGAGCAAAAGAAATGGCACCGGCGCACATAGCACAAGGCTCAAGCGTTACATAAAGATCGAGATTAGAAAGGCGTTCTTGTCTCAAATATTGCGATGCGCGTCTGATCGCTAATATTTCAGCATGTGCTGTCACATCATTAAGTGCCCTGGTTTCATTGCCGGCCCGTGAGATAATTTGATTATTCTGCACAATGACTGCACCAACAGGCACTTCTCCGCGCGCACCGGCTGCTTCTGCTTCTTCAAGGGCAATATGCATGAAGCTATCTTTGGGCAACTTTATATCCCTTTTTATTGTAAAGCATCAATTGCTCAATTCATTTGAAACTGTTAGGACAACGCCAACAAAGGCAAACACCATATGAGCAAACAAGACAAGCCCTTTAGTGGCAAAAAACCAAACAGAAAAGATGGTAAAGCGATGCGTCCGCGAACTGGTAAACCAAGTTCCGGCACGAGCGCGAAACCATCATCTGCAAAAGAAGCAACTCCCGTTTTGGTCGAAGGACGCATTGCAAAAATGTTGGCACGGGCAGGCGTTGCCTCTCGCCGTGAAGTTGAGCGTATGATCGAAGATGGTCGCGTTAAGCTCAACGGCAAAGTGCTGACCAGTCCAGCAATTAACGTGACACAATCAGATAATATCGAAGTAGATGACAAACCCGTTGGCGGCATAGAGCGCACGCGGCTTTGGCTCTATTACAAGCGCGGTGGATTGGTGACAACCAATAGCGATCCGGAAGGTCGTCCAACTGTCTTTGATAATCTGCCAGATGATTTGCCGCGAGTTATGTCGATCGGTCGATTAGATATCAATACGGAGGGACTTCTCCTGCTAACCAATGATGGCGGGTTGGCACGTGTGTTGGAGCTGCCTTCAACAGGGTGGTTGCGCCGTTATCGAGTTCGAGCCCATGGTAAAATTGATCAGGCAAAATTGGATGAGCTTAAAGATGGTATCGCGGTAGATGGTGTTCTTTATGGTTCGATTGAAGCGACACTTGATCGGGTTCAAGGATCTAATGTTTGGATCACAATGGGTCTGCGTGAAGGTAAAAACCGCGAGATTAAAGTAGTGCTTGGTGCGCTTGGATTAGATGTGAACCGTCTCATTCGCCTCTCTTACGGACCATTTCAATTAGGCGAGTTGTCTGAAGGTGGGGTGGTTGAAGTAAAAGGTCGCATGCTGCGTGATCAGCTTGGAACGCGATTGGTTGAAGCTTCGGGTGCAAATTTTGATGCACCTTTGCGTGAGCATGAAAGCAAAGAGGAACGCGCCAAGGCAGCTGAATGGAAACCGCGTCGCAAGCTTAGTGAAGCCGAGCGCAAAGAACGCGCCCGTGATCGATTAGGTACGCGTCCTGAAGGTCCTGACGGGAAACGCAAATTTTCCGATAACAAGTTTGATCAAGAAGAAGAACGTCCACGCCCAAAAGGGCCGCGCAACCGTGCCGCTAACGTTTGGATGGCAAAAGGCGGGCGTCCTCGCATTGAACGAAAAGAGGAAGAGGCTGATCGTGGTAGCGAGCCGGTTAAAGGCAATTGGCACCGTCCCAAAGATAAGCTTGATCCACATAAGAGCTTTCGCTCTAAAAAGAATGAACAGGGCGGTTCGGACAAAAAGAGTTCAGATAAAGCGCGATCTGGTAAGAAACCAATGGGCGCAAATCTAAAAGGTAAGAAGGGCGGCAATGCGGATCGTCGGCGGTAAATATCGTGGGCGGTCAATTGCATCGCCCAAAACTGACAAGATCAGGCCAACCAAAGATCGCACCCGCGAAAGCCTCTTTAATATTTTAGAACATTCCTATTCCAATTTGCTGGAAGACGGTCGCATGCTTGAACTGTTTGCAGGAACAGGCGCTGTTGGTATTGAGGCCTTATCAAGAGGTTGCGAGTTTGTTTTGTTTGTCGAGCAAAGCATTGAGGGGCGTGGTTTACTTCGTCAAAATACAGATAATTTATCGCTTCAAGGCTGCACGAAAATTTTTAAACGCGATGCAACTAAACTGGGGCCCATAAGCAAGTTTGAACCTTTTACCATTTTGTTTGCCGACCCACCTTACGGTTTGCAGCTGGGTGAAAAAGCCATTAAATCCGCCGTTGACAATGGCTGGATGGTTGATCAATCTCTTATTATTTTGGAAGAACGCAGTGATGTCGAGCCTGACCTGGATGAGCGGTTTTCTAATTTAGATAAGCGCCCATTTGGTGACACAAATATTTGGTTCTATTCTTACTCTTCAAGTTAAAGAGACTACAGGGGCGAGGGATGACAGACAAAACAGTCGCGGTCGCATTTGGTGGCGGAGGTGCGCGCGGTATTGCGCATGTCCATATTATTGAAGTTCTTGATGAATTAGGTATCAAACCGGTTGCTGTTTCCGGCACATCCATCGGTGCGATTATGAGCTCTGCCATGGCATCGGGTATGTCCGGGAAAGATATTCGAGCGTTTTTGATGGAAAGCATTGGTCGCCCGACCAATGTTGCATCACGGCTATGGAAGGCAAGACGGCCCAGTTGGAAATCGGTGATTTCAGAAGGGGTAACGCTGGGTCAGTTTAATGTTGAGCGCATTATTGATGCGTTTATGCCCGAACAATTGCCTCAGAGTTTTGACGATTTGAAAATTCCAACCCAGCTATTGGCAACCGATTTTTACGGCCATTCGCAAGTTGTTATGAATGATGGCGATTTACGATCCGCAATAGCAGCTTCAGCCGCACTACCGGCAATTTTTAAATCCGTCTATCGCAATGGTCGCTTTTTGATTGATGGTGGTATTATCAATCCTTTGCCGTTTGATGTGCTTGAAGGCTTGGCAGATGTAATTATTGCTGTTGATGTGGCAGGCTTTCCAAATGGCGATCCGACACAAAGACCAAGCACGACAGATGCAGCTTTTGGTGCCAGCCAAATCATGATGCAGTCGATCATTGCAGAGAAAGTTGAAAAAACGCCACCAGATATATTCCTCGTTCCTGATGTTCATGATTTTCGTGTTTTAGATTTCATGAATGCCGATGACGTGTTGGAGCAAAGCGCGGGCATCCGTGAGGTTCTTAAGACAGAACTGGACCGTGTTCTAAATTAAAGCGTGGATGCTTTGCCGCTGGTAAAAGGCGAATTTGCCGCTGGTGGGTAATGATGTTTGTGATCATCATCCTTGTCATGCTCACGTGCCTCGAGTTTCTTGATCACGCGTAAACACACCACCGCACTTGCAATCCCGAAGAAGACAGCACCCAATCCGTAGCCAACAAGCGCGCCTTCTATGCCATAATATTGCGAACCAACCCAAACAAATGGAATAACACCAAGCGTTGAGCGACCCCAGTTAAACATGGTCGAATAAAACGCATATCCAAGATTGTTAAACGCAGCATTGGCAGCAAATAACATGCCATTAAATAAGAAGCTTGATGCAATCCATAGACAGAAAAATGTGACCACAAGGCGTGCGTCGCCTTCAGTACCGAAGATGTCAGCAATTTGATTTCGGGCAAGGGCAAGCACTGCGGAAATTGCCACCACATATAAGAATGTGAATATAAAGCCATCCTTGATTGCCTGTTCGATCCGGTCAAATTTCTTGGCACCAAGGTTCTGGCCCAGGATTGGGCCAATAGCACCCGACAGTGCAAAAAGTGCACCAAAGGCAACAGGTATTATTCGGCCCACAACAGCCCAGCCTGCAACGGCGGAATCGCCATATTCTGCAATGGTCGCGGTCATATAAGTGTTACCAATAGGCGTTGCGAGTTGCGTTAATATCGCAGGTGTTCCAATAACAAGAAACGGTTTAATCTCTCGGCTGAGTGTGTTCATATTTGGCGCAGCGAGCAAATCATGCACTTTAATAAGCGCGTAAAGGCCAAATGAAACCATAATGACGCGGGAGATAACTGTTGCGGTCGCAGCACCGTTGATACCCATGTCAAAACCAAAGATGAAAATCGGGTCCAGAACGGCTGTGGCAAACCCGGCAATCAGCGTCACATACATTGCTCGTTTCGCGTCACCCACTGCGCGCAACAAAGAGGCAGCGCACATTCCCAAACCTAAAATCGGCAGCGATAACAAGACAATCTCGATATAGCCGATGGCCAGTTCAGCGGTTACACCTTTAGCTCCAATCCAGGCTACGAAATGACCGATGAAAGGATAGGATATGATGGTAACAGCAAGCGCGCAGATGAACATATACACCATGGAAGCGCCAGCAAGTGCGCGTGCTTCGGGGCGATCATCTGCGCCCAGTGCACGAGACGTTAATGCAGTGGCAGCAATGGATAAGCCAATGTTGAGTGACATTGTGAAAAACAGCAAAGTACCAGCATAGCCGATTGCAGCTGCTAGCTCATCTTCACCCAAAAGCGAGATGTAAAACAGATTGAATGCATCCACCAAAAAAACTGCAACCAGTCCTATTGAGCCAGTTGCAGTCATATTGATCACGTGGCGCATTGTAGAGCCAGTTACAAACTTTGCTTTTTCACTCAATATTTTTCGCCCTCAGTATTATCTGCTCTTGGTTCAATCAAAGGTTCAGGTTTCACAGGTTTTGTCAGCACATGATGGACCCCTGCGGTTAACCCTTCAGCCTCTTGCAAAGCAAGGCGCGCTTCATCTCGGCGTTTCACTTCCTGTGCAATTTCAAGCGAAACCTGTTCGCTTAAACCAAGCGCTTCCAGTGTTTTCCGGCCAAACTCAATGCCAGATTCAAATGTCTCTCTGATTTCATAATCAACGCCAGTTGCGCGCAGCGCAAGTGTGTGGGCGCGGTCATAAGAACGAACAAAGATTTTTGCCTCTGGATATTCTGAGCGAATAAGATCAACTATTTTATCCGTTGTTTCACGCTCGTTGGTACATATGGCGACGATTTTGGCGCGTTCAATACCTGCGGCACGTAAAACATCTTTGCGTTTGCCATCACCAAAGTAAATCCTAAAGCCAAACTTACGCGCATTGCGAATGCGTTCAGCAGATTGATCCAAAATGGTAACATCCGTACCGCCCGTTAGGAACATTTGGGAGGCGATTTGCCCAAAGCGCGAAAACCCGATCAGCAATACATCTGAGCCGGCACCTTCAAAATTCTCCTCCATGCCTTCATGTGTTGCGCGCGTTAAGCTGTCAGCGATTTTGGTCACTATCGGCGTAAGAGCCATTGTTATGGTCACAATCGCAATCAGGATGGACGCGGATGCTTGGCTCATCACATTTGCTGCAACAGCTGCTGTGAACAAGACAAACCCGAACTCTCCGCTTTGCGGTAGTATGCCGGCAATGCGGGTTGCTTCGTTAGGATGCGAGCCAAACCCTCTACACAACACATAAATAACGCCTGCTTTGACCACTAAAATTATTGGTACAGCGATGAGTATGAGTAACGCATTGTCAAACAAGACCTCAATATCCAGCGATAAACCAACAGCCATAAAAAACAGGCCCAGCAATATTCCCCGGAATGGTTCAATATCTGCTTCTAACTCATGTCGATAAGATGATTCTGCCAGCATGACGCCAGATAAAAACGCACCCAGTGCCATGGACAATCCGGCAAATTCCATCAAAGCGCCCGCAGCAAGCACAACAAAAAGCGCAGCTGCTATCATTGCTTCTTTTGCCCCGGTACTTGCGATCATCTGAAACAGTGGATTGAGTAAATATCGACCGGCAAGAATAAGCAAAATCACGGCAGAAATCGCAATAATTACATTGCTCCATTCAAATCCGTTCGTTTCAGCTGATCCTGGTGCCAAAATTGCTACCATTGCAATAAGGGGAACAATTGCGATGTCTTGGAATAATAATATCGAGAATGTTTTTTGCCCATACGCCCGGTTAAGATCTCCGCGTTCATCCAAGATTTGCAACACAAACGCAGTTGATGAAAGTGCAAGCGCAAAGCCAATAACCACAGATGTCGTCAGGTTTTGCCCACCTAAATATCTTGCAAGAGCAGTGAGAATAAGTGCCGTTACGATGACTTGTATACTGCCCATGCCTAAAATGTCGCGTCGCATGCGCCATAATCTTGAAGGCTTTAATTCAAGACCAATAATGAACAATAAGAGTACGACGCCAAGTTCGGCGAAATGCAATATCTTTTCACCATCAGCGATAATCCCGGTGATGGGTCCAATAACCAAACCAGCCGCCAAATATCCAAGAACGGTGCCCAGTCCAATTCGCTTAAACAAGGGGGCGGCGATCACTGCGCTTCCAAGAAGAACAATAGCGTAGCTAAATAAGTCTGCTTCTTCGCCAGCCATCCTTTAATTTCCGTTATAAAGTGTTATGACAAGTTTGTGATGCATTTTGTCTTGTCTTGATATGAATCTAATTTAAGCATACATGGGCCAAAGAGAAAGGCCAATTTCGATGAAAGATACCAAACAATCCCAAGAACTTCTTGAGAGAGCTGAAAAACTAATTGATGCGGCGAAAAAGTCGGGTGCAGATGCTGCAGACGCAGTTGTTGTTCGCGGCAAATCTAAATCCGTTTCTGTGCGGCTTGGCAAAGTTGAAAATACGCAAAGTGCTGAGAGTGATGATTTTAGCTTACGGGTGTTTGTTGGCAATAAAGTTGCTTCCGTAAGCGCAGGTCAAGGTGGTGATGATCATCAGTTAGCCGAGCGCGCCGTTGCAATGGCCAAAGTTTCTCCAGAAGATCCCTATGTTTGTTTGGCCAATAAAGAAGATTTGGTTGATGAGGTTATTAATCTTGATTTGTTTGATGGAACAGAAGTCTCGTCAAATGAAATGACCGATGCAGCGCTTGCAATGGAAGAAAGTGCGATGGCCGTAAAGGGTGTTGCAAATTCGCTTGGCGCTGGGGCATCTACTGGTATGGGTGGTCTGGTGCTGGCAACATCCGATGGGTTTTCCGGTAGCTACGCGGTCTCCAGTTATGGTAGGTCGGTAAGTGTGCTTGCTGGCGAAGGCACGGCTATGGAGCGTGACTACGAATTTGACGCACGAGTGTTTTATTCCGATTTGGATGCACCAGAGGCAATTGGGGTTTCTGCCGCTGAACGGGCGGTAAAGCGTTTGAACCCCCGTCAGGTTCCCACCGCAAATGACATGACAATCGTATTTGATCCACGTGTTTCGCGTGGCATTTTTGGACATTTGATTGGTGCAATTAATGGTGCATCTGTTGCACGAAAGACAAGTTTTTTGCGCGATCAGATGGGTGAGCAGATTTTGCCGGACGCTGTGAGTATTATTGATGATCCAAAAATTGCGCGCAAATCCGCATCACGCCCATTTGATGGTGAAGGTGTTGATGCAAATGCAATGACGATGGTTCAAGATGGTGTGTTGCAAAATTGGTATTTAAGTACATCAATTGCCAAACAGCTTGGTTTGAAAACCAATGGACGTGGAGCCCGCGCGGGAAATAATGTCGGTGCATCTTCAACAAATGTGTTGGTTTCGCCAGGTCAAATGAGTGCAAATGACCTAATTAGCTCAGTTAAATCAGGGCTGTATGTCACCGAAGTTATTGGTCAGGGCGTGAATATGGTTACTGGTGAATATAGTCGCGGGGCATCTGGTTATTGGATAGAAAACGGGGTACTAACATTCCCGGTATCAGAAATCACAATTGCGTCTAATCTGAAGGACATGTTTAAACGTATTGTGTTAGCAGATGATATAGACCCGAAATACTCGATCGCGGCCCCCACGATTGCCGTCGAAGGAATGACACTTGCTGGCAACTGAACTTCAAAGTCTCGATGATCAATCCTTGATCGAAACTATTGCGCTTGAAGCAGGAAAAATCGCGTTAAAGCATTTTAAAAAAGAACCAGAAGTCTGGTATAAAGGAATTACGAAATCTCCGGTGAGTGAAGCCGATCTTGAGATTGATGAATTTCTGAAAAAAACACTGCTTGAAGCACGTCCGGATTATGGCTGGTTGTCTGAAGAAACTGAGGACAATAGTGAACGCCTCTCTTCGCAAAAGGTGTTTGTAGTTGACCCTATTGACGGCACACGCGCTTTTATCGCAGGCACTGATGAATGGTGTGTTTCTATCGGGATTGTCGAAGATAGCAAGCCAATTCATGGGGTGTTATATGCGCCGGTACGTCAAAAGCTTTATTCAGCGGCGCTTGGAAATGGCGCATTTGTAAACGGTATTGGTGTTGATCCGGATGTGGTGACGATGATGTTGGAACCCCACCGCGTGATCATCCCTCAGGAAGTTGCAAAATATGTATCGGAAGATTTTGTCAAAGATGTCGAAACAGTTGGCGGTGTTCGTTCGCTCGCTTTGCGTATTGCTGGGCTGATTGAAGACTATGCAGACGGAATATATGTTCGGAAAAATTCACGCGATTGGGACATGGTTGCAGCACATCTGATTGTGCAGGAAGCAGGTTTTCAATTGGTGGACCTTGATCTGGAAGATGTTGTTTATAACAAAGCAGAAACCCGCCATGGTCTATTAATTGCTGCACACCCCAGCTATACAGAGAAAATGAAAAACGCTCTCGAGCTTAGCTAAGAGGGTTCGTCTCACAAATATCCACCCTTTTGAAAAGGTATTATTATGTCAGAAGAAAAATCAAAACAGCTTCTTCATCTGGTTTTTGGCGGTGAATTGGAAAGTCTTGAAGGTATGGATTTTCGTGACCTTGAAGATTTAGACATTGTTGGTATATATCCAAATTATGAGACCGCATTTGCGGCCTGGAAATCCAAGGCTCAGATGACAGTTGATAATGCACACATGCGTTATTTCATTGTACATATGCATAAGCTGCTAGAACCTGGTATTGACGACTAGTCTGCCTTCGACTGTTGAAAAGAAAGAGCTCATTTTGAATCTGCGGTCGATTTCTAAATCCATATTGCGCTCAAATTTGTTCCAGGCTGTTGCAGCACGGATGCTATATTTTGTGCTCTGGTTTATTTATAAGACAAACACACCAGATCCGGATGCAAAAGAGCAGGAAAAAATTGCATTTTCAAATGAACCTTGCATTTTTGTTCTGTGGCATGGCCAGCATTTGCTTACACCTTTCTTCGCGCCGCGCGGGACTAAAGCAACAGCTTTAGTTTCAAAAAGCGCGGATGCAGAAATTAATGCGCGAATTCTGAAGCTTGCCGGTCATAATGTTGTGCGAGGTTCAGGTGGAAGAGTGCGAGAAGCCACCCGTGAAAAAGGGGGCGTATCCGCAACATTGGCCCTCAAAAACAAGCTGAAAATGGGTGAGAATATTGTTGTCATTGCGGATGTATCAAAAAGCGAGCCACGAAAATCTGGTCGTGGTGTCGTGAGTTTAGCAAAAATATCAGGTCGGCCAATTGTCCCACTGGCCATGGCAACAAGCCGTTTTAAAGTGATTGAAAAAAGTTGGGACAAAACAACAATTAACAAACCATTTGGCAAAGCTTGTGCCCGTGTTGGGAACCCGATTTTTGTCCCCTCCGATTGTCAAGCAGAAGATTTAGATCTTTATCGTAAAAAAGTTGACGATGAACTCAATCGCGTTACAATCGAGGCTTATGGGGTGGTTGGACATAGTTTATGAGTAATATTTTAGCGCGCACGATACTGAGCGGGTATAGATGGACGGGCGCGGCTGTATATCCGCTACTAGGTCCATATCTTGCCTATCGTGCTGCCAAAGGCAAAGAAGAACGAGACCGCCGCAGCGAGCGCTACGGGCGTTCAAAAGTTGCACGTCCGAACGGTCCGCTTATCTGGTTCCATGCCGCAAGTGTGGGAGAAACCATTGCCGTTATTCCTTTGATTGAAGAAGTTGTTGGCCGCAATATTTGTGTTGTTCTCACCACCGGTACTGTGACATCGGCAAATATTTGTCGGGACAGATTGGGTGACAAAGTCATTCACCAATATGTACCACTGGATCTAAAACCAGCAATCAGTAATTTTCTAGACCATTGGAAACCTGATCTTGCAATCATTTCCGAATCCGAAATATGGCCAATGACGATTCTCGAACTAGGATCTCGCCGTATGCCTCAAATTTTGGTCAATGGCAGAATGTCAGATAATTCATTTGATCGTTGGAACAAAAGTCCAGTACTTGCGGAAGCCTTGTTCGAAAATTTATCCCATGTGATCGCACAGTCCGATTTAGATGGCGAACGTTTTAGCGCTCTTGGTGCGCGTTCGGTGAGTGTTTCAGGTAATCTTAAAGTTGATACAGATCTGCCGCCTTTTTCACAAGCAGATCTTGCGATTTTGAAAAAACAAATGAGCTTGAGACCAAGCTGGGCGTCTATTTCAACATTTGAAGGTGAAGAAGCTATCGTTGCAGATACGCTTTTAAGCATTAAGACGAAAATTAAAAATCCGCTTTCCATTATTGTCCCGCGCCATGTTGAACGGTCTGATACGATAGAAAAAATGCTCTTGGATAAGGGGTTAAAGGTAGCGCGTCGGTCGCGTGGTGATCATATCACACCTGATGTTGATGTTTTTATCGGAGATACGACAGGTGAGATGGGGCTTTATCTTAGTCTTACGAATATCGTCTTTGTTGGAAAGTCTTTAACAGGTGAAGGTGGGCAGAACCCGCTTGAACCTGCGATGCTGGGTTGCGCAATTCTTTCTGGTCCAAATGTGCAAAACTTTAGAGACGCCTATCGTGCATTGTTGCAAAATGGTGCTGCGCGCCTTGTCAAAGATGGTGATGGATTAACAAGTTGTCTGCTCCATTTATTGGAAAATGATGATGTGAGAGACACGATGATTGAAGCAGGTCAATCGACATTGCTAACTATGCGCGGTTCATTGGATATCACGGTGAAAAACCTTGAACCCTATCTCACCCCATTGATGATTGAATCAAGTCTTTTACGCTCCAGAAACAGTAATAAAGTTGGGAGTTAAAAATGGCGTCGGATGCTCCTCCCTTTTGGTATGAAAATCCTGGTTTAAAGTCGTTTTTGATGTCGCCTTTTGGCTGGATTTATGGTGCTGTGGCGACGCGCCAAATGAAAAATGCCAAGCGTGAAGAACTTGAAATTCCGGTTTTATGTGTTGGTAATTTCACAGTCGGGGGCACAGGCAAAACGCCGACTGCTATCACCATTGCAAAAGCTGCAATTGATATGGGTCTGAAACCCGGATTTTTGACGCGTGGTTATGGTGGAGCCGTGGCTGAGCCGACGCTTGTTGATGTTGACCACCATGGAGCAAAATATGTTGGTGACGAACCGTTGTTGTTGGCAATGGTAGCACCAACCATTGTTTCTCCTGATCGCATTAAAGGCGCAGAAAAACTTATAGAGCATGGCGTTGATATCATTTTAATGGATGATGGCTTTCAAAGCGCGCATTTGTGTTTTGATTTTGCGTTGCTTGTTGTGGATGCATATCGCGGCCTTGGAAATGGAAAAATTATTCCAGCTGGACCAGTTCGCGCTCCACTTAAACGTCAAATGCTATATGTTGACGCATTGGCAGTTGTTGGGGATGGCAGTGCAGCAGACCAACTGATCCGAATTGCCGCACGATCTGCAAAACCAGTTTATCCAGCATTGTTAAAGCCGACAGGTGAACAAAATTTCGCGGGAGTGTCGTGTTTGGCCTTTGCCGGAATTGGCAATACAGAAAAGTTTTTCACAACTCTAAAAGACTGTGGTGCTAATGTTGAGATAAAAATGTCTTATCCTGATCATCACTATTACGCAGATGACGAGATAAAAGAGCTTCTCGAACTTGCAGATAACAACAATCTAACTTTGGTTACAACCGCCAAAGACTTCGTTCGAATTAAGTCCGGGTTAGGTCTTTCTCAAGAACTTGCAGAACGTGTAAAAGTGTTAGATATCAATATGGCATTTGATGATTTTGGAACGAGCAAACTGCTGATCAAGCGCACAATTGAAAACTACAAAAAGCGTCGCTTAAAGCATAAATAGTCTAACGATTAATTCGGCATATTTTGTACTTCAGCCGTATAGGACGCATCTGCATCAATATAGGCTTCTTGGCGCGCCACGCTCCAATATTTAAGTTCATCGATTGGAATTCTTTGACCCGTAACAGCGCATAAAACATAGCTGCCTTGAACAATGATTTGAAAATCAGCATCGAGGTAGCGGATTTTTGCAGGTGCTGCACCATCAAACCTATTCATCTTTGTTCCTTAATTTCAATTGATATGACCAAAACGACAGCGATTGCTCTTTGATAATAGTCAATAGGCGGCATTGCAATGTTTTATTGTGTTTTGGGAATGTACATTAAAGCATGCGACTACCGTCACCTTCGCGAAAATAGTTTCTCTATTTCTTCTAGTCCAAGCTCTATATAGGTCGGTCGCCCATGGTTGCATTGGCCAGAACCGGGCGTGTCTTCCATTTGTCGCAACAAAGCATTCATTTCATCTGCTTGCATGCGCCTACCTGAACGTACAGAGCCGTGACATGCCATTGTCGATGCAACAGCTTCTAATTTTTGAGCAAGGCCAGAAGCATCATCCCATTCTGCAATTTCATCACTAAGTTGCCTGAGCAGCGCTGATGCATCGGTTTCTCCCAAGATTGCAGGGGTTTCGCGTACCGCAATTGCACCGGGTCCAAAGCGTTCAATGGTGAGGCCCAGTTTTGAAAAATCCTCGCTGAATTGCATTAATCGGTCACATTCATCTTCGCTAAAGTCGATGATTTCAGGAATAAGCAATGCTTGCGCAGCAACTTCGTTTGAAAATAAAGACTTCTTCATGCGTTCATAAACAATGCGCTCATGGGCTGCGTGTTGATCGACGATGATCATGCCATCTTCTGTTTGTGATAAAATGTAGTTCTCATGGATTTGCGCGCGTGCAGCACCCAAACGTTTTTGAATATGATCCGGCTTAACTTCCTGTGTTTCAAATCTGGCGGAAGGCGTTTGCGTCGTATCAAATGTCGATTGTGGCGTTTCTCCAAATCCATCATTTATCGGTCGTGATGGTGAGTTCTCTATCGACCAATTTGAGGATGGTTGAGATGCAAAATCGTGTTGCTGCCAATTGGGTGTTGCAGGGGCGGGAGCCTCAACGCGAAAAGCGCTGATCATATCACTGGATGCAGTACTGGAGGATCGATCACCAGAAATACCTAGTGATTGCCGAATTGCACCAATGATTAAACCGCGCATCATCTGTGGATCTCGAAATCTCACATCAGCTTTTGCCGGATGCACATTGACATCCACAAGTGCCGGATCGAGTGAAATAAACAACACAGCGACCGGATATCGCCCTTTGGGTAACCTGTCGGAATAAGCAGCGCGCAAAGCGGATAAAACCATTTTATCCTGAATTGGACGCCCGTTAACATAGGCAAATTGATGCAGAGAATTCCCACGGTTAAAGGTGGGAACACCAATATATCCACCGAGCGAAATTGTTTCTCGAACAGCGTCTAGCTCAATTGTATTATCAGCGAAATCACGTCCCAAAACTTGAGAAATTCGCGCCAATTGATCATCGCCAGTGGCTTTAAATTCAATGCTTGAACGATCCGGCCCTGTCAGAGAAAAATGAATATGCGGAAATGCGATTGCTATTCGCTTGACCACATCTGCAATCGCTGTGTTTTCCGCACGATCACTTTTCATGAATTTTAAGCGTGCAGGCGTTGCAAAAAACAGATCTTTCACTTCAATAAGAGTACCGGGATTTGTCCCTTTGGGACGAACGTCTGATACGGTGCCACCATGCACAGAAATTTCATACCCGATCTCTGCATCTGGAAGACGGCTGCGGATACTTAGCTTGGACACCGATCCAATTGAAGGTAAGGCCTCGCCGCGAAAACCGAGTGAACTTATATCGTCTAATCGATCATCAATTTTGGATGTGCAATGCCGCTCGATAGCGAGCCTCAACTCATCCTTGGTCATCCCGCAACCATTGTCTATCACACGCAACAATGCCTTGCCGCCCGAAGCTGTTGCGATTTCAATGCGTGTTGCACCTGCATCGATTGAGTTTTCGACAAGCTCCTTAACCACACTGGATGGGCGTTCCACCACTTCGCCGGCGGCAATCTGGTTCACAAGCGTGTCTGATAAGCGTTTTATGGTCATCGTTCTATTGTCATGGATTCGAATAAATGAGAAAAGAGGTTTCGCCCATTTTTCGAATACACTTCACATTATTTGCAAGAAAAACTGCAAGAAAGGCCATAATCCTTGTCCTCATCTGATAAAATTGTCGCCGAACTGAAATCATTATTCAATCATGGCCTCGAAGTGGCCGACCCGATAAACTGTGTTCCAAAACATTTGCCAGTAAAACCACAAGGTCGGGTCTTGGTCATATCAGCAGGGAAAGCTGCTGCATCAATGGCGTACGCTGTTGAGCAAAAATGGGGAGATGGCTTGGAAGGCATCGCGGTTACCAGATATGGACACGGCAAACAATGCCAATCAATCGAAGTGATTGAGGCTGCGCATCCGGTGCCAGACAATCGTGGTGAAATCGCCGCAAAAAGGTTGTTAGAGGTTGCAAACACGCTTGAAGAAAATGATATGGCTTTATGTCTGATTTCAGGTGGTGGGTCAGCTTTGCTTGGTTTGGCGGCGGACGGTCTTACATTTGAAGATAAAAAAGCAATCAATAAAGCACTTTTGGCATCCGGCGCACCGATTGGCGAAATGAATATCGTGCGCAAGCATTTATCCGCAATTAAAGGTGGACGTTTAGCAAAAGCCGCTTATCCAGCAAAAGTTCTCACCATGGCAATTTCAGATGTGCCTGGCGATGACCCCTCAGTCATAGCGTCAGGGCCAACAGTGCCGGATGAAAGCACCAGTGAGCAGGCATTAGAAATCATTGATCGCTATGGTATATCAATTCCTGATCACGTGCGCCGCCATTTGCAAAGCCCTGCAAGTGAAACACCAAAACCTGGCGATAAGATTTTTGAAAAATCAGAGGTGGTCATGGTTGCTAAGCCAGCTGATATGGTCAATTCAGTTTGTATGAGAGCTGAAAACCTCGGATTTAACGTTATCAATCTAGGTGCTGATATTGAGGGTGAAGCCAAGGAAGTTGGCGAAGAGCACGCGAAAATGGCGCTTGAATATCAGGCCAAGATGAAAGATGGAGACAAACCAATAGCGATCATCTCTGGTGGTGAGACGACGGTGACGATTACCGGTGAAGGCGGAAAAGGCGGACGAAACTGCGAATATATTTTATCGCTTGCTGTTGCGCTTAATGGCGCTGAAAATATCCACGCGCTTGCATGTGACACAGATGGGATTGATGGCAGTGAAGATGTCGCGGGTGCAATCATCACGCCTGACACTCTAACGCGAGCACAATCAGCTGGGTATTCTGCGAAAGAAATGCTCGCAAAGCACGATTCTTACACAATGTTTCAAGCAATAGGAGATTTGTATAAAACAGGCCCAACATTGACAAATGTCAATGATTTACGCGTGATTTACATCGCAAAAAACGGCTAACAGGCCGATTTTGATACGTAATCTGAGGGACAACTGATAGTATAAAATTAACAATTGTCCCTTAATTATAGTCCCACGAACGAAAAGATTAGTAATCAAATGTGAGACTGGGGCTTTGATTAAATGGATTTAGCGTCCACAAGATCGAATGAAATTGCGGAAGATTCCTCAAGATTTACTGACCCATTAACGGGTCTGGGTAATCGCCGACGCTTGATCGACAAGATACTGCGTTTGGTTGATGAACGTGCGATGGACCCCGCTCCATTTACAGTCGGCATCATGAATATCGATGGGTTCAAGCCCATTAATGATTTGTTTGGGCATGCAGCTGGCGATGAAATTCTAAGCCAGATCGCACATCGCTTGAAAAGCTGTCTTCCTGAAGGTGCTACATGCGCTCGCCTGAATGGCGATGAATTCGGCTTTTTACTGCCCCTCATTTTCGATAAGGAAAATGCCACAAAACTTGGCAAGGTTTTAGCCGAAGTTTGTTCAGCGCCATATGATTTGGGCGACCGAAATGTGCGTTTGTCATCTTCTTTTGGATTTTCCATCTACCCATTTGCTGGCGAAGATGAAAATTCATTGCTCGAAAGTGCAGACACAGCGCTATATCGTTCTAAACGACGTGGCCGTAACCAAATCACTGTTTATTCGGAAGAAATTGCTGATCAGATCAAACGTGGCACTCAAATTGAGCAAGCGTTACGTCGTGCAATCACAGCTGACGAAGTTGAAGTTCACTTCCAACCAATCATTGATTTATCAACCAACATTCCTGTTGGATTTGAAGGCTTAGCGCGTTGGACAGATCGCGAACTTGGATTTGTTTCACCTGGCGCATTTATTCCATTGGCTGAAGAGCGTGGATTTATCGATAGCTTAACTGAAGTGCTGCTGAAAAAAGCAGTCAAGGTTGCGCAAACATGGCCGGAAGGTATGTTCTTATCGTTCAACTTGTCATCTGCACAACTTGTAGATCCAAGCACAGCGGCTTCAATCATCCAAATCCTGCATCGTTCAGGGATCGATGCACGCGCGGTTGAAATGGAAATCACTGAAACTGCGATGATGACCGATCCTGATACAGCTAATAAAATCATGAACGAGCTGCGCGCCGCCGGTGTTGGTATTTCGCTGGACGATTTTGGTACAGGCCAATCCAGCCTTGGTCGATTGCGTGATTTCGCATTTGATAAGGTCAAGATTGACCGCGCTTTTGTGAGCAAAATCACCGATGACCGTCCAACCGAGCACATCGTCAAAGCAATCCTAACCATGTGTTATGGTCTTGATCTATTAGCCGTGGCTGAAGGGATCGAAACGGAAGAACAAGCCGACATGCTCAGAGAAATGGGCTGTGCTTACGGGCAGGGCTATTTATTCGGTAAAGCACAAAATGCTAAGGATACTTGCATGTATCTGGAAACATTGGGTATTTTACCACGCGGTTCGTCGCTAAACTTTCAATATTAAGAACTAAGCCGAAAGTAGATTTTGTAGATTTCCGTATGCCCTGATCTGTTCAATTTTATTTTCAAGCGCTGACCAGTCGTCTTTTTCTGCAATCTCTGACCAGATATCTTCAACTTCATCTATGAGCAATGTTGTCGCTTTTGCACCGGGCTTTGTAAGTTCGTTATCAAGATAAGCATCGATATTTGGCAAGGTTTCACATTTTCGAATATTTGTGATCAGAACACCCATTTCTCCCGTTCTATAAAATTCTGCATTGGGGCTTTGGGTGAGTCTTTCTTGTTTGGCACCACCCGCTAAATCAAAAAATGCCTGTTCAAATAACGCATCACTGTCTTGGAGCGTTTTATAATATAGCGGTATAAGCGGATGTGGTTCTGAACCTACGTCTTTGAGCCCAAGACGCTTTAACGTGAGCTTTTGAAGCTCAGCTTCAAAAATAGGTGAATAACCTTCGATAGCTGATTTAAGTTCATCAATATCGCAAAGTGGGATCAAACATTCTGCCAATCGCGCCAAGTTCCATTGTAAAGCATCAGGCTGGCGCCCAAAGGCATAAAGACCAGAATGGTCAAAATAAGCTGCGGTAAAATCTGCATCCAAATTGGGTAGAAAACGCCATGGACCATAATCAAAGCTTTCACCTGTGATGGTGATATTATCAGTATTGAGCACACCGTGGACAAAGCCTGCTACGAACCATTGCGCACCCATTTTCGCAACAGCGTTCACCACCAGTTTGAAAAACGCCAATACAGGATTGTCAGATTGTTTTGCCTCAGGCCAATAGTTCTCAATCGCGTAATTCACCAATTTCTCAATATTCTCGTGATCTTTTAGATATAAAAGTCGCTGAAACGTTCCGATACGAATATGGCTGTGATTAAGACGTACCAAAACACTTGACCGTGCAGGGGAGGGTTCGTCATTGCGGTAAAGCCGTTCACCTGTTTCAATCAGGCTAAAGCTTTTGGATGTATTGACCCCAAGGGCGGTGAGCAGTTCTGTAGCAAGAACCTCGCGCACGCCACCTTTAAGCGTTAGGCGTCCGTCACCGGCGCGCGACCATGGTGTTTGCCCAGAGCCTTTTGTACCAAGATCTAACAAGCGATCTTTGTCATCAATCATTTGTGCAAATAAGAACCCCCGTCCATCACCAAGCTCGGGGTTATAGCTGCGGAATTGGTGGCCATGATAGCGAAGCGCCAATGGCTGTTGAAGATTTTTAGGTAATGGTTTGAAACGGCCAAAATGTGCGAGCCATTCTTCTTCGGAAAGCGTTTCAAGCCCGATCGTTTTTGCAGCTGCTTGGTTGCAATATCGCAATATGGTTTTGGGAAAATCTGCAGCTTCCACTGGATCAAAAAATGCCTCTCCTAAATTGAGATGCTGTGTGGACGGGCTATAAGGATGAGGCATTTAAAAATCTCTGCATACGAGTTGTTTGAGTATCGTACATTTAGGGTGCCAGAGCGCAAGTTGTAATGGGCAAATAAAAAAGAGCGCCAATCAGATTGGCGCTCATCTTCGAATACAAATGTATTCACAGGGAGGATTTCATCAAATCAGCTCTTAAACAAAGCGGTTGATGACGTTTTCAAGGTATTCTTGACGCCCTGAAATTGGCTCAGGGTTCACATCCGCTTGCTCGACATAGCTTGAAATTTCTTCAAGACCATATTCTCCATTGAGCATTTTCTGTGCTTCATCGCCTTTCCAACCGGCATAACGATCTTCAACAAAACTATCGAGTGTTCCATCTTCGATCATTGCAGCTGCTGCTTTAAGACCGCGCGCACAGATATCCATGCCACCAATATGACCGTGTAGCAGATCTTCTGCATCTACAGACTGACGACGGATTTTCGCATCAAAGTTTGTGCCGCCTGTTTTAAGGCCGCCATCTTTTAAGATGTGATAATATGCAAGCGCGACTTCAGGCACGTTATTGGGGAACTGGTCGGTATCCCAGCCAGACTGATAGTCATTGCGGTTCATATCAATCGAGCCCAACATGCCAAGGCTAGCAGCTGTCGCAATCTCATGCTCAAAACTATGGCCAGCTAGGATGGCGTGGCCTTGTTCGAGATTAAGCTTCACTTCATTTTCCAAACCGTGTCGCTTTAAGAACCCATAACATGTTGCCGCATCATAATCATATTGATGCTTACTTGGTTCTTGTGGTTTTGGCTCAACAAGAATTGTGCCTTTAAAGCCAATCTGGTGTTTATATTCAACCACCATATTGAGCATACGGCCCATTTGCGCATCTTCTTTGCCAAGATCAGTATTGAGCAGTGTTTCATAGCCCTCGCGACCACCCCAGAGGACGTAATTCTCACCACCCAATTTGTGCGTCGCGTCCATGCACGACTTAATTGTAGCCGCTGAATAGGCAAACACATCCGGGTCCGGATTTGTGCTCGCACCTGACATAAAGCGCTTATGCGAGAACAGATTTGCCGTTCCCCACAAAAGTTTTATGCCCGTCTCAGCTTGCTTTTGTTCAAAAATTCCAACGATTTCTTCTAAGTTTCGCTTGCTTTCAGCATAATTGGCGCCTTCCGGGCGCACATCCGCATCATGGAAGCAGTAATAGGGTGCACCCAGAATTTCGAACATGTCAAAAGCAATATCAGCTTTTAGTTTTGCATTGCCCATTTCATCTTGCGGGTACCACGGTCTGTCAAAAGTGCGCCCACCAAATGGATCGCCACCTTCCCAAGCAAAAGAATGCCAATAAGCAACGGCAAAACGCAAATGGTCCTCCATGCGTTTACCCATGACCATTTCATCGGGATTATAGTGACGAAAAGCCATCGGATTTGTGCTATTCGGCCCTTCATATTTTATTTTTTCGATCCCTGAAAAGAAACCTGTTTTCATGAGTACACTCCTCTTAATGCAGGGTATAATGCGCGGTATTGTTGATACGCGTCATCAAACGCCTGACTCATATTTAAATTTGGTTCAAAACTTTTTGCAGTTTTTGGCAAAGACATAATCTGATCAATTGGTGCGTTTGAAACAGAAGCTTGCGCTAAGCGAGCTGCGCCAAATGCAGCACCAAAATCACCCTTTTCAGGTAAATCAATTGGTTTGCCCAAAATAGTTGCCAATAGGCTTAGCCAATAATCTGAGCGTGAGCCGCCACCCACTGCGATAATCCGATCAAGTTCAGTTCCCGCCTGACGCAGGGCCTCTAAATTATCGCGTAACGCAAAGCTTACACCTTCGATCACAGCTTGGGTTAGATCCTGCGATGTGCTGGCAATATCGATATTGGAGAATGAGCCACGAATGGTGCTGTCATTATGCGGAGTGCGTTCGCCTGAAAGATAGGGCAGGAATTTAACCGCATTGGGAGATTTGATTTCTGATCCAAGTGCGGCTGTCAGGTCGGATGGTTTTTGGCCTGTAATGTTTGACAACCAGTTCAAGCTATCGGTCGCAGATAAGATCACACCCATCTGATGCCACATGGAAGGTATCGCATGGCAAAATGTATGCACAGCGCTTTCAGGATCAGGGAGATAAGAATTATTCGCAGCAAACAAAACACCTGATGTACCTAAAGATACAAAAGCTTCACCTTCACCGGTTGCGCCGATACCGCAAGCTGATGCCGCATTATCACCGGCACCACCTGCAACCACAACACCATTTTGCATGCCAAATTCAGATGCCAATTCGGAACGCAATTCCCCGGAAGCTTCGCTACCTTCTACAAGGCTTGGCATTTGATCAGCTGACATGCCAGAAGCTTCAAGCAGCTCATCTGACCAGTTGCGCTTTTCAACATCGAGCCAGGATGTGCCAGCCGCATCGGACATTTCAGACACATGCTCGCCTGTCAGCCAAAGTCGTAGGAAATCTTTTGGCAACAACACTTTAGCAGTTCGATCAAAAATATCAGCTTCATTGTTTTTAACCCAAGCAAGCTTGGGCGCTGTAAATCCTGGGAAGACGATATTGCCCGACAGTTTTCTGAAAATTGGGTTTTCATCAAACGCTTGCGCTTCTTTCGATGAGCGTGTGTCATTCCACAAGATACAAGGGCGCAAGACTGCATCGGATGCATCGATCAGCGTTGCACCATGCATATGCCCTGAAATACTAATCGCCTTCACGGCAGACATATGGCCGGGATTTTCCGTTTTTAATGACGAGAGTGCCGTTCTGCAGCCATCAATCCAATCCTGTGGGTTCTGCTCTGACCAGCCGATATGGGGACGTGTGACATCATAGTGAGCTTCAGCGGAGGCAATCATCTTTTGTGCCTCATCCATTAAAATAGCTCTGACACCTGATGTGCCAAGATCTAAACCTATAAACATTCCCACCTCATTTAATTTAACCCTTAAAAAATTACATTTTACTGAGTTGATGTCAAGAAGGTTTTCAGGTTATTACGGATAAGGGCTTATTTAAAGGATAGTTGATTGAGCAAAACTAAAGAGGTTTACCTTTCTGATGACGTCAGAAAACAGAATCGATTGCGCATAATTTCGCAGTTTCGGTTGCATGGAAAAAAATCTCGAACAGAAATTAGTCGGCTTGCGGATCTAAGTCCCGGTACGGTCACCAATGTCAGCACGATGTTGCTTGATGATGGGATTATTAGGGTCTGCGAAGCGGATAGTTCAAATCAAGCAAGCAGCTCTCATGGGCGACCGCGGGTACAATTGGACATCAATCCAAACTACAAATTTGTTGTTGCCGGATCGCTGACATATAATTCCATTTCTTTATCGGTGGTAGATTACGTTGGCGAAAAGATAGCCACTGTTCAGGAAAAGGTTTCTTTAGATGATATGAGCGGGCAGGAGGTTGCCAAATTCATTATCTCAATGCTCGATGGGCTTACGCTAAAGACTACGCCATCCATTTTCGTTTTAGGTGTGCAAGGCTTAACAAATAATGACGGCAAAGAGATTTTGTGGTCGCCTATTTTGTCTGAGAGTGGTTTGAAATTTGCGGATCATTTATCGCAATTATCCAATGCAGAAGTGATCGTTGCAAATGATAGCGCAATGATAGCCAGAAGCCTCTCAAAAGATAAAGCTTATGCTGAGGGAACTTTTGCTGCGGTTCTCATGTCCTATGGTATTGGCCTTGGTTTATATATCGATGGTGAGCCCTTTCAAGGGGCAAAATCATCTGCTTCGGAACTGGGGCATATTTCCTTTAAAGGGAATGATGGCGCGTTGTGCCGGTGTAAAAAACATGGTTGTGTTGAAGCATATGCGAGTGACTACGCCATTTGGAGGCGCGCACATCAGTTAGATCCAAATACGTTACCAGACAAACAAGTCACTAGCGAAGATATTGCCCATATCATTGCAGATGCAAAAAAATCAGACGGTCCAGCAAGAGAGGCCATTCGTGAGGCGGGTCGCGCAATCGGCTTTGGGCTAGCCATCATGTTTGGATTATTTGACGCTTTCCCTGTGGTGTTTGTTGGCCGTGGTGCGCAGGCACTTGATTTGATGGAAAACGAAATTCGGCAATCACTTAATGATCATTTTCGCTTTCACACGCAAATCGATGTTTCTTTTACACAATCAAGCAATGCACTAATGCATGTCGAAAACGGAAGTTCGATAGTAGGTCTAGAGTGGCTCGATCAACAAGCTGCTTTTGGCAGCTCATAGCGTTTTGATCTTGGGTGTCCGCAATTGTGTTATTAGCGCCAACTAAATAGATTGATGGGGCAGGCGCGAAAAGGGTTTTCATTAAAATTCTCAGGTTGCGTTGAGGTTAAACAGGTTTTGCATCGGGGATGCTTTCCCAGACAGCGCGATCTTCAGTAAATTCGTTAAATGAATGTTCAACTCCGGGGTCGTCATCCAAACAATGCGCATTGATGGGAAAGCTCTCATCAGGAGAAAGCGGTTCTCCAAGAGCTGTGCCGCAAGAGCGGCAAAATGATCTGGTATATGTGAAAGGATCACTCGGTTTTATTGTCTCAATATCCGCTTCTCCAGAAATCAATTTGAACTGATTTCGAGTAATAAAAATAATCGTAGAAGATCCTAATTTTCGGCAACGAGAACAATGGCATGTGCCAAGTGATGATGGCGTACCTTCAATTTCAAAACGGACCGATCCGCAAGCACAGCTTCCCTTTATTGTCATCATCAATTCCTCTCATTTTGATTTGATATCTAATTTTACCACCCCTATGCTGACACCGTACTGTCAGCATGATGTCAGTATGTTTGTTTTGAGGAATGGGGATGCGACATGCGACGCGGCGACAGGTTGTTTGAAATTATTGAAATTCTTCGACGTGCGAGTGGACCCATCTCGAGCCAGTCTATTGGAGAAGAATTAGGGGTCACCAAAAGAACAATCTATCGCGATATCGCCGCGTTGATTGCGCAAGGGGTTCCCATCCAGGGGGAGGCCGGTGTTGGATATGTATTGGAGGACGGCTTCCATATGCCCCCGTTAATGTTAACCTCTGACGAGATCGAGGCTGCAATCTTGGGAGCTCAATGGGTCAAAACTCGCGGAGAACCTGAACTTGCACTTGCTGCGGATAAATTACTGACAAAAATCAAAACTGTTGCCCCAAAACAATTTGATGTTTCTTTTATGCAGCCTGTCGTCAGCGTTGCGCCAGTGGACCAATCCGCTGAAGTACTCGATGCTGCTGAAATTCGCCATGCCATTCGCAATCGACTTAAATTGGCTTTGGCCTATGAAGATAACCACGGGGAGCAATCCCAGCGAATTATCTGGCCAATCCTTTTAGGTTACCGTGAAAGGGGTCGAATTATAGCCGCCTGGTGTGAGCTTCGAAACGGATTTCGATATTTTCGAACAGACCGCATCGTTGCAGGAGAAGTATTAATCGAGAAGATTCCACGCCGTATGGATCTTTTAAGAGCTGAATGGCGCAATGCGATGGATGAAGAACGTAAACAATATGAGATGCCGGATGATGCTAATTAGTTACTTTAGATGCCATTGTTTTAACTCACATCATCATTAGTCGATCATTGACCCAAGCTTTAATTAAAGGATCTCAGTTAGAGTAGTGAAATTCGATTTATAAGACTGTCTGAAATTGATCCTAACGATATTGCCGCGCATATGTCGGATGGGCGAGATAGATTGTGAGGGGGAGAAATTCCTTAAATTCCGATTGGAAACTCAATGAAATACTAAGTGCCTATCTTCAATAAAAAATCAAAAAAAATATTTAGTAAAAATTGAACTAGTATACCAGTAATTATTTATGGTTGTTTTTTGATATTTTTTGGGTGTTTTTGTCTCATTTTTCACCAAATCGATCGCCGTAATTTCACGGTTAATTAAGACTTAAACTAGATAACTACAGTTAAGGGGTGTGTTTTCACACTGGTATGATGCCGTAGCCTGCTTTTGCATGTCATTAATAATGGACTTGGGTAGGACTAATGTATTTTTCCATTTTTAAATTTTCGTTTCTTACAATGTGTATGTTATTAGGTGTTGTTTCCGCCAATACAGCTTTTGCAGCGGAACAACTTCCTGACTGGGCAGCGCAACTACAGACGCAAATTGATGCGCAACAAACAAATTCAGATCATATTTGGACGATGACAGCAGCAGCGCTCGTGCTGATGATGCAATTCGGTTTTCTACTTTTAGAAGCAGGAATGGTGCGGTCAAAAAACTCCATTAACGTTGCTCAAAAGAATATTTCCGATTTCTTTTTAGCCGTTGTTGTATTTTACATGTTTGGTTTTGGCTTGATGTTCGGTGTCAGCGAAAGTGGTTGGATCGGGAATGTTTCCGAACTTGGCATGTTCGATAAAATGGACGAATGGCCTTATACCTTCTTTGTTTTCCAGGCGGTATTCGTCGGCACAGCAGCAACTATTGTTTCAGGGGCTGTTGCTGAACGAATGAAATTTGGTGGTTATCTGTTAATTTCAATTGTAATTGCAGCACTCATCTACCCAGTATTTGGTCACTGGGCATGGGGTAACTTGCTTATTGGTGACAACCCTGCTTGGCTCGCAGATGCAGGTTTTATTGATTTCGCTGGTTCCACAGTGGTGCACTCAGTTGGTGCATGGGTTGGTCTAGCTGGGATCGTTGTAATGGGTGCACGTTTTGGGCGGTTCGGCAAAGATGGTAAGCCGATTGAAATCCAAGGGTACTCAACAGTTCTATCCGCGGGAGGTGCGATTGTGCTGCTCGTCGGTTGGATCGGGTTTAATGGTGGTTCAACGACAGCTGGAACACCAGACTTTGCGCGTGTGGTGGCGAATACAGTCATAGCAGCTGCATTTGGCGGGATTGCAGCTATGTTCATCGGTCGCTTTTATGATGGATTGTATAACCCCACACGCTCAATCAACGGACTACTTGGTGGTTTGGTAGGTATTACAGCTGGTTGTTTTGCAGTTGATCCACAAGGCGCAGCAATCATCGGTTTGATTTGCGGTATGTGCGTGGTCGTTAGCGAAGAGGTTATGCTGCGTGTCTTCAAACTAGATGATGCCGTTGGTGCGATTTCTGTTCACGGTATTGGTGGTGTTGTTGGAACATTGCTTGTGGCATTGTTTGCCACGCAGGAGAATTTGATTGCAGCAACACGCTGGGATCAGTTCTTAGTGCAAGCACAAGGCGTTGCAGTCGCATTTGCTTGGGCATTCCCATTAGCATTTATCGTCTTTAAAGCAGTTGATCTATTGGTTGGTCTTCGTGTGACAGAAGAAGAAGAGCATGAAGGGCTCAATGTGGCAGAACATGGCGCTTCTTTGGGAACAGGTGAATTGCAAAAAGTTCTGGCAACGCTTGTAACAGGGGACGCGGATCTTGGCACGCGCCTTAAAGTCGAACCGGGTGATGAAGCGGGTGAACTGGCAGAGCTCTTTAACTTACTTTTGAACAATTTAGAAGATGAGGAAAAAGCTAAAAGCCGCGATGCTGCGGAACGAGCTGCATATGCTGAACAAGAAAAGCAGGCGGTTATGCAGATTTCTAAAATCATTGAAGCTGCAAGAAATGGTCAGCTTCAAGGGCGTATGGATCTTGACGGTAAAACCGGAGTGATTAAGACAATTTCAGAAGGTCTTAATGGTTTGCTCGATGCGACATCAAATGTTGTTGGGGATATGAAAACTTCTTTGTCAGAACTGGCAAATGGCCGCTTAAAAACAGTTGATATGCAAGACGCACAAGGTGATTTTGCAGATATCAGACATTCATATAACGAAGCGACCTCAAAAATGACAAAGGTTATCCAAACGATTAGTTCAAGTTCGCGAGAAATTGATGGATCTGCAGGACAGCTTGATGAAACAGCTTCAAAGGTCCGCAGTCAGTCTGAAATCCAAGGTGCAAAGATTAATGAATCCACACAAAGGCTTACTGAGATGGAATCGGCAATTTACGGCACTGCTAAAAACGCTGAAAATGCGTCACTAGCGGCTACAGAGACCAGTAAACTATCTGAGCTCTCGCATGAGAAAGCCGGCATGGCAATGCAAAGCATGGAACAGATTAAGGAATCATCTGAGAAGGCCCAAAAGTTCATTGAGTTGGTTGATGATGTTGCATTCCAGACTAACATTCTTGCGCTAAATGCGGCGGTTGAAGCAGCACGTGCGGGAGAATCTGGAAAAGGTTTCGCGGTTGTAGCGCAAGAGATTCGCGATCTATCGATACGAGTTGCAGATCTGTCACATGAGATTGGCGGCATCATGAAGGAAAATGACGTCTTGATCAAAGGCGGTGTAAGCGTCATGGATGAGATCAAGAACTCTCTCGGTCAGATCACCGATGTTGCACAAAACTCAGCTCAGATCATTTCTCAAATCAGCGAAGCTTCCAAAGCCGATACGCAGAATATATCTGCCATCAAACATTTGGTTGATGATATTGAAGAGCTTATGCAATCTACGCTCGGTGAGGCACGCAAAACGTCTGAAGTAACGAGCTTGTTGCGAAACTTCTCTGCTGCACTTCACAATGATGTTTCGCACTTTGATACCAACGCGGTAACAGCGGATTCAAAAGCAGCGTAAATTAGCGACACAGAATAATAAACCAAGAAAAAACCCGCTCGGTTGGAGCGGGTTTTTTTATTTTAGTTTCCGTAGGCGATAGCCGGGAGCCAGGTCGATAATTCGGGGAAGTAGAACACAATCCCCAACCCCAACAATTGAACCAGCACGAACGGGATAATACCGCGATAAATATGCCCAAGCGTTATCTCCGGAGGGCACACGCCTTTAAGATAAAAGAGCGCAAATCCAACCGGCGGGGTTAAGAACGAGGTCTGTAGTGTTACCGCTACAAGGATCGCAAACCACACAACAGATGGATTATCCACGACACCATATCCTTCTATCGGAAGATCCAGCGCCAGAACAACGGGCAACATGAGCGGCATGATGATCAAAGTGATCTCGATCCAATCGAGCAAGAAGCCCAAACAGAAGATGATAAATAGGATAAATCCAATCACCACATATGGGTTGTCAGATGCACCTGTCACCAAGTTTTCAATGATTTCATCACCACCGTAGCGGCGCAAGATAAAGGCAAAGAAACTTGCCGCGATGAAGATGCCGACGATGTAACCTGATGTATTAAGCGTTTGGCGCATCACATCTTTAAAGACTTTGAAGTTTAGATTTCTGCTAGCTAAAGCAAGCAATGTTGCACCCATTGCACCAAGACCAGAGGCTTCCGTTGGTGTCGCAAGGCCAAAGAAGATCGAACCAAGAACCAACAGGATTAACAGCAATGGTGGGACAACCGATAAAGCAACATCAGCAATCACCTTCATAGAAACAGGTTCTCTGTTTTCCGGCAATGGCATCGCTTTAGGGTTCAAAATCCCGTAGATGATGATGAACACAATGTATAAACCACCAAGGATAAGACCAGGGAATAGTGCACCCATGAATAGATCGCCAAGGCTGATCGCCAATTGGTCGGACATAATCACCAGCATAATAGATGGCGGGATCAAAATACCCAAAGTACCGGACGCGGCAATTGTGCCGGTTGCGATCTCCTTGCTGTAATTTTGGTTCATCATGGTTGGAATGCCCATAACGCCGAGCAACACAACAGATGCGCCAATGACGCCTGTTGAAGCAGCAAGAATAATACCGATCAGCATAACAGAAAGCGCTAAACCACCGCGCAGTGATCCGAACAAGGCTTGCATCGCCTTCATCATTTTCTGCGCAACACCTGATTGATCAAGCATTAAGCCCATAAAGATAAACATCGGCAATGCCACAAGCACAGGGTTTTTAATCACCCCACCAAAGAAGCGCCCCGAAATGGCAAAGAGCTTTTTATAGGTTATGCGCGTACGATCAAAATCAATGTATTGCGAAATGGCTTTGGCATTGGGATCAAGCACAAATTCGCCGAGAATGCCGAACAATAGGCCAACGCCCACAAGCGCAAAAGCAACGGGAATGCCGCGAAACAGCATGAAAATAAATGTAAGGAAAAGCATCAGAACCAGGAATTGGTTCATGTTTAATACAGTTCCGATGAGGGACAAGATTTCCATGATTATGCTGCCTCTTTATTATTGTTTTTGTTGCGAGCAATGAAGAAGCTGATCACAAATATCGCCACCAAGATGGCAAAACCATAATAGGTTGATGCTTCAAGCAGCGGTTCACGCGAGATACGGCGATCTTGGATTTCTGAATTGGTTAGTCTGACAAACCACCATGAACCGTAGTAGAAAACACGTTCTGCTGCGAAAACCATAAATGGAAATGCTGCGATGATGAGCTTCCAGAAGCGCACCTCGGTAAACTTCCCGACATGCCTCACCATAGCTGACCAAGCAGCGATGATACCCAAGAAGAACAACACAGGCAGTGAAAGCTTCAGCAGATAAAGCATGTGGAGGCCGTTCGCACTGTCGGAGCCTTCACCCGCGACCCAAGACGCCCAGCCATAATGCATCATAACGTCCATCATAATGCCTAAGAAAGGTAATAACAGCCAACCAAGCCCAAAGACTTCAATGCGGGATTTCTTCTTTCTTGAAAAATTTTGGTGAAGAATATCAACGCGCACGTGGCTTTCGGTTGTGATGGCATAGCCAAATGCTGTCAGCATCGCAAAGCCATAAAGCCACCATTGCGCATCATCTAGCCACGCTTGGTTATGCCCAAATTTACGGATAATGACTTGCGTAACAATTGCGACCATCAAGATCGGGAAGATCCATGCAACAACGTTGCCAACGCCAATAACAAGGCGGTCACCCCACAGATGTTCTTCTTTATTACGATCACCGGGGTCGCTAATTGCAATTGATTTTGCTGCAACTTCCACGACATCCAACGTGCGGTCAGGCATGATATTCTCCTAAAATGAGCTTGCCAATTTCATACAGAAAGGGCGACTTTATTTAAGAAAAAGCCGCCCTCTAAGTCATGTGCTAAATATTAGCGAGGAAGGTAGATACTCTTAGACCAAACCGCATAACCTTTACGATATTCTGCAAGGTCAGCCCACACTTTCGCGAAGAACTCGTCTTCTGCAGCTAGTTCTTCAGCCACAGCATTCCAGTTTTCTTCAAATGCAGCTAGGATTTCAGGGCTCCACTGTTTGATTGTCACACCGTTGTTTTCAGTGTTATCAACCATTGCAGCGTAGTTTGTAGCTTCACCTTCAGCCAAGTTTGTTGTGATGTTTGCAAGACAAGCAACTTTGATTTGCTCTTTCGCACGATCTGTTAGCTCATCATAAACATCTTTGTTGATCAAAAGCTCAAACAATGTTGATGGTTGGTGCCAACCTGGGAAGTAGTTGTACTTCGCAATTTTGTGGAAGCCCAAACGCGCATCAATACGAGGCATTGAGAACTCAGTTGCATCAATAGCGCCACGCTCTAGAGCTGGGAAGATGTCAGAAGCACCAAGAAGTGAAGTGGATACGCCTAGACGTTCCATAACTTTCGCGCCAAGGCCAAAGAAACGCATGTTCAGACCTTTAAGGTCGTCCAATGTGTTGATTTCTTTTTTGAACCAGCCTGATGTTTCAGGAGCGATAACGCCACATGGTGTTGCAACAACGTTGTAACCTGCTTGGTCATACATTTCCTGCCATAGCTTGCCGCCATTGCCATATAAAACCCAACCCATGAACTCACCAGCTTCTGGGCCAAATGGCACAGCTGCAAAGAGTGATGCTGCAGTGATCTTGCCCTGCCAGTAACCTGATGTTGCATAACCTGCATCAACAGAACCATTAGAGATCGCATCAAGTGCTTCTAGAGTAGGAACAAGTTTACCTGGGTCGAAATGCTCAAACTCAACATCTTCAGAAATACCATTGATTTTGGATACGAAGTCGAGAGCTGCTGTACCAAGGATAGGCAAGTTTTGGCCAAATGACGAAGTCATTTCCAAGCTCTGCTGAGCGGACGCTGAGCCCATCATCAGTGCTGTGCTTGCGACGGCCGCGAGTAATGTTTTTTTCATGTGTTCCTCCCAAAGAAATCACGATTTTAAAATTTGGATCAATTTGAATCCTCAATCAAAATTGATGATTGGTAAACTAAAATTACCAATATCAATAATCAATCCGTAGTAATACCGACTAGATTATGGTTTCGGTACGAACAATGTATACATAAATACAGTTATGTGAAGCCCTAAATTAGAAGCTTCTATCAATTCGAGATTTTAGGGGGAGGTTGGTGCAAGCACTTTTAAGCGGTTATAGACCGCCATTATCGACCAGAAAATTGACGATATCATTAGTGCCATTCCCGCGTTTCATGTCGGTAAATATATGATTGTCATTTGCTCGCACACGCTTCGCATCGCGTTCCATAACACTTAAATCCACATCAACATGTGGTGCAAGATCCTGTTTATTGATGATCAATAGATCTGAACGTGTGATCGCTGGACCGCCTTTGCGGGGAATTTCTTCACCCTGACAAACGGAAATAACATAAATAGTCAAATCTGCGAGATCAGGCGAAAAAGTTGCGGCAAGATTGTCCCCGCCTGATTCAATAAAAATAACATCGAGATCTGGATGTGTTTCACACAATTGATCAATGGCTCGTAGATTTAACGACGCATCTTCGCGTATGGCCGTGTGAGGACACCCGCCGGTTTCCACACCGACAACTCGATCAGATGGTAGCGCTTGCATGCGCATCAAAGCTTCTGCATCTTCACGCGTATAAATATCATTGGTCACAACAGCGACGGAATATTCATCTCGCATCGCTTTGCATAATTTTTCTGTCAATGTCGTTTTGCCGGACCCAACAGGACCACCAATTCCAACTCGTAACGGACCGTTTCCTTTAGCCATGATTGCCAGCTCCAATTTTTATGTTCGTACCGAGTGCCATCAAGACTGAAAAATCCGTGATTGCATAGTCTCATGTCGCATCGATGAAATGTCAGCTGTAATTGTAAAGCTACCCAAGTCATCTAAAGTTGTTTGTTCCGCACGTTCTGCCAGTTCAATTAATCTCGGCTCGAATTGCGCTAAAATCTGTAATGCATCTGTTTGTCCGATAATGGATAAACGAATGGCAGCTTGTAACTGATTGCTCAAAAAGGCCTGAAGAAAAACTAACAGAGCTGGTGCCAATTCAATATCAGCATCTGCACATCTTGCACCCACTGCAATTGGTAGCGCGCACTGATTTGGTAGTTGAGACCTTTGCATATCCCACGCATCGGCTGCCTTTAAAAATGCAGCTCCTTGAGCAATGGTTTCCTGATGTCTTTCTTTTGTACTGGCCATAGCTTCTGCCAAGCTAGCGATCTCAGAAAGACCAACTTGGTTCTTGGCTTGTTTAAATGCATTTGCAAAAAACACGGCATCATTCCATGTGCTGCCGAGGTTAAAAACATCACTTAACCATTCAGACAAATTGTCTTTATGCGTCACGATCCCGGCTTTGCTGGCATGTTCAAGACCTGCACTATAAGCAAAGCTGCCGATAGGAAATACAGGTGAAAGCCAAGCCATCAATCTTAAGAGTGAGGTATTGTTATTAGTCATGATGGTGGTGACCACCATGGTGATGTGAATGCGCATGGTCACCTGAATAGGCGCCACCTTCCGGGTCAAAAGGAGCTGATATTTCCTCAATATCTGCACCCAACCCAAGGAGCATATCCTTAATCACATGATCAGCGCGTATGAGCAGATAATTTTCAAAAATCTGTGTCGGTAGATGACGATTGCCCAATTGCCAGGTAAGTGACAATAGATGATGGGCGCTTTGACCTGAAACTTTAAAAAGCGCTTCCGGTTCGGCGCAAACTTCAACGATACGCCCATCACTTAGAACCAAACCTTCACCATGGCGTAAGAGTTTCGCCTCAGGTAAATCAAGCAAGAACTCTATGCCACTATCTGATTTCATCTTCATGCGACGGCGGTGTCGTGCGGTTTCATCAAGCGTGATGACGTCGTCAGATTTATCAAATTTAAACGTGGTTTGGTTGGCTGTTATCATGGCATTGTCTTAATTATATCACGAATTTTCACCGCTTTCTCAAAGTGGTCAAGTTCGTGCGTTTTAATCCACCAAGTAGCAGCTTCCATCAATAAATCAGGATCTGAATTCTTATTGGCGAAAAAGGCATAAAATGACAAACCAACATTTTCGCCTTTCTGTTCAATCTTGGTGTTACAAACATCAATAATTTTAGTTCTAAGCTCTGCACGCATGATTGAACGTCTGCTATTTCACGACAACATCTTGAGGCGTGATGACCTCAATTTTTCTGTCGAGAAAATATTCAGATGCCGCTTCGCGCCACGCAAGAAAATGCGGTTCAGTAAAGTGGTTATCAACGGCTTCCTGTGTTTCCCAACGTTCGACAAAAGTCAGCGTGTTTTCCTCTGTCATGCTTTCAAACAAATCATAAGAAATGTTGCCAGCTTCTTTGCGAGTGCCCTCAATGCAAGGTGCCACCAATTTTTTTAGTGTCTCTTGACTGCCAGGTTTAACTTTCAAAGTTGCGATCAGATAGATCATAAAAATATCCCTAAAATAAGAAGTACCGTTGTGCCATAGGTAGCACATCAGCAGGTTCACAGGTGAGAAGCTCACCATCAGCTCTTACTTCGTATGTTTCGGGATCAACTTCAACTTCTGGCGTTGCATTATTCAACAAAAGATCAGCTTTTGAGATGCCGCCGCGCGTGTTTTCAACAGGAACCAGTTGTTTTGCAACACCTAAGCTTTCGCGTAGACCCGCTTCGTGAGCCGCTTGAGATACAAACGTCACTGCGGAATGTTCAACCGCTTTCCCATAAGCGCCAAACATATGACGATAATGAACAGGCTGTGGTGTAGGAATTGATGCATTTGGATCGCCCATAGGTGCTGCTACAATTGAACCACCCATGACGATCATGTCAGGTTTTACACCAAAGAATGCAGGGTTCCATAGAACCAAATCTGCACGTTTACCCACTTCAATCGAACCAATTTCTTTCGAGATTCCATGAGCAATTGCAGGATTGATTGTATATTTTGCGATATATCTGCGAACGCGGAAATTATCATTATCACCTTTTTCTTCCGGCAAAGAACCACGCTGTTTTTTCATTTTATCAGCAGTTTGCCATGTGCGTGTAATCACTTCGCCAACACGACCCATGGCTTGGCTGTCAGATGCGATGATCGAAAACGCGCCCATATCATGTAAAATATCTTCCGCAGCAATGGTTTCTTTTCGGATCCGGCTTTCGGCAAACGCAATATCTTCAGGGATCGCGCTATCAAGATGGTGACACACCATCAACATGTCCAAATGCTCTGCCAGAGTATTGACGGTGTAAGGCCGTGTCGGGTTAGTTGAAGCTGGCAATACATTGCTTTCACCACACACTTTGATGATATCAGGCGCGTGACCACCACCGGCACCTTCTGTGTGGAAGGCATGAATAGTTCGGCCTTTCATAGCGCCCAACGATGTTTCCACAAAACCGGATTCGTTGAGCGTATCTGTGTGGATCATCACCTGCACATCGTAGCTGTCTGCAACGCTCAAACAATTGTCAATTGCACCCGGTGTTGTGCCCCAATCTTCGTGAAGTTTAAGCGCACATGCACCACCTAGGATCATCTCTTCCAGCGCTTTAGGCACTGATGCATTGCCTTTACCCGCAAATGCCAAGTTCATTGGAAAAGCGTCTGCAGATTGGATCATGCGTCCAATATGCCACGGTCCAGGCGTACAAGTGGTCGCCAATGTGCCATGCGCTGGTCCTGTTCCACCGCCGAGCATGGTGGTTAGACCCGACATTAATGCATCTTCAATTTGTTGCGGGCAGATATAGTGTATGTGACTATCAAAACCACCTGCTGTTAGAATTTTACCTTCACCGGCAATGGCTTCTGTGCCTGGGCCCACAATGATGTCAACATTGCTTTGCGTGTCCGGGTTACCAGCTTTACCGATGGCTGCAATTCGACCGTCTTTTAGACCAACATCTGCTTTGTAAATTCCGGTGACATCAACAACGAGCGCATTGGTGATAACCGTATCCACAGCGCCATCCTGTCTTGCGATCTGGCTTTGCCCCATACCATCGCGGATCACTTTGCCGCCGCCAAATTTTACTTCTTCGCCATAGGTTGTGTAGTCCTTCTCAACCTCAATGAATAATTCAGTATCGGCGAGACGAACCTTGTCACCTGTTGTTGGGCCAAACATATCGGCATAGGCAGAACGTGTTATTTTAGCTGGCATTGATGTGTCCCCGAATAGGCTTGAAATTATAGATTACCGCATGGTTCATGCAGGTGTTTGTGTATATAAAAAGGTTGCTCAACGATACCGCTCCATTAGCAGCAATTCCTCTGTTCGATCGCGTGTGACGCGCGCGCGACATGAGGCGTTGATAAATGGCTGTAATGAACCGCCCTCAAATGCGAGAGATTCAGCTTCGCATTGGCTATCGCGGTAATTAATCCAGGCTCGCTGTCCAATTAGTAATGGATCATGCCCATCGCTTCGTTTGATGGCATCTTTGCGGAGCAATGACCATGCTGCGTTTAATGCAGCATCTGCTTTATGAAAATCTTGAGCAGCGCAAAAATTCATACCTTGCTGAGGTAGATCACCAGCATTGGAACAATCCCAATCCTGCGCTTGCGCAGGATTGGATAATCCTGCCAAAGCAAGAGAACAGCAAAGCAAAATCCTGCCTCTGATCATAGTTTACCCATGATTTTTTGATTAAATCCATAGATCTCACGCGCACCGCCAACCGGAATAAGCGTTACATCGCGTTCCTGACCGGGTTCGAAGCGCACAGCGGTTCCAGCTGCGATATCTAACCGCATTCCGCGCGTTTGTTCGCGATCAAATTGTAGCGCTGCATTTGTTTCATAAAAGTGATAGTGAGATCCAACCTGAACAGGTCGGTCGCCAGAATTAGCTACTTTTAAAGTAATGGCATTTGAACCATCGTTTAAAACAATCTCGCCGTCTTGAGTGATGACTTCACCAGGTATCATAACGCATGTCCTTTATGCAGATTTAGTTTTAGCGAATGGGTTCGTGAACTGTTACGAGCTTTGTCCCATCTGGAAAGGTTGCTTCAACCTGAATATCATGGATCATTTCTGGAATGCCTTCCATGACTTGCTCGCGCGTGATGACATGTGCACCTTGTTCCATAAGCTCAGCTACGGACGCGCCATCGCGGGCACCTTCAACCACAAAATCTGTGATCAAAGCAATTGCTTCTGGGTGATTAAGCTTTACGCCACGTTCTAAACGTTTTCGAGCAACAATAGCTGCCATAGCAACTAGTAATTTGTCTTTTTCTCTTGGAGATAAATTCATTCGTATTCCGTCTTTACACGATTGCCTGACATTAATGTTTACGTGGCGAGTTGAACAAAAATTAATCAGTTGCGCAAGAGATCGACATCTTTTCCGGTCAATAATTGTGCAATTGTATCAAAGCGGCTCCCACCAAAAAGTATACAAGCAAATATCTTGCCAGTTACATCAAACAAAATGGGATAAAATATGCAAGTACCTTATGTGACTCAGCGTTCAGAGAATGATGCGCTGAATGATTTAAGCACTGGTTTTAGCATATATCGCATTAGCGATTTCGAACCTGTTTTGATTTTCGCATCAACCACCATACCGGCATGAAGGTATCGCTTGCTTTGGTCTTCTCCGATAAAGTTGTCATTGAGGTCAATAACGGCCTTGTAATACGGCTCACCTTGCTCAGTTATGAAAGTTGTCGGAGACAGAACCGCTATCTTACCCGATGCTGTCCCGAAGATACTTGGATCAAAAGTTGAAATGTTGATTTCTGCATTGTCACCTTCTTTGATATGACCAATGTCATAAGGGTCAACGCGTACTTCCGCAACGATCTGGCGTTCAGCAGGAACAACCCGCGCAATGAGCTCTCCAGAACCGATCACTTCGCCTTTTGCCTTTTGAACAACTTCTTGCAAAACTCCATCGATTGGTGATTTGATGAATAATCTTTCTGTGCGGTCTTGCTGTTTGCTAAGTTGCTCACGCGCTTGGGCAAGTTCTGATAAGACGTTTGCCTGCTCTTCACCTAATAATTTTTTCTCTTGCGCAAGTTTGCTTTCAATCACGCGGCCCGCTTCTTCAAGTTGAAGTTCAGCAACTTGTTGCTGACCAAGTGCGCTTTCAATGCTCTGATTTGTTCGCTCAAGGCTGGCTTTGGCATCTAGATATTCTTTACGGGAAACATGTCCGGCTCTTAGGAGCGATTGCAAACTATCGTGTCGTTCTTGTTCAATGGTCAATTGCCGCTTTAAGCTTTTTACTTCGCTCTCATAGGCATTCGCCTCAAGCCGTTTTAGCGCTTTGCCGGTTTCAAGATTGGCGAGCTCTTTTTGCAAAAGCGAAGCGCGCGCATCATGGGCGATTTTTTCTTTCTCGCGTAAATCAGGATATTCTCGTCCGATATTTCCAAAGTCTGGTGCACGCTCATTGGCTAGGGCCTCTAAAGACTTCAAACGGAGCTCTAATGAGATGGCTTGAATTTCAACTTGCCCAAAATCCGCCTCGGTAGACGTTGGATTAAGCAAAATGAGTGTGTCGCCTGCTTTGACGCTCTGGCCCTCTTTCACCAAAACAGCATCAACAATGCCACCTTCACGGTGTTCAATAGAAGTCACATTTGCCGTTGGGATGATTTCACCATTGGCAATAACTAATTCGTCAATTGGGGCAAATATCGACCACACGATTGCGGCCACAAATAATAAGCACAAAAGATTAGCCCGCCTGCCCATAACAATGATTGATTTATCATCGTCTAATTCAGCCGGCAGGATAAAGGAGTTTCCAGAAACTTCGCTTTTCCTAATCTGCACTTTCGTTCAATCTCACTTGATGATAAGCGCATTCATCGCACCTAAATATTTTATAGCTTACAGGGGTAAATCAGTAGTTAGTTAGATTAACCCCAAAAATCACATGCTACTTTTAGTATTTTTACCGCAAGTATCGTTAATAATCAGCTAACTTTAGCAGACTGTGCGGCATTTAATATTTTTGGAACCAACTCATCTGGTGCTGAATCCGCCACCATTTGTCCTGCTTGCAGAAGGATTAAGCGGTCAGCTAGATACATATGACTTGGGCGTTGCGTTACCAAAATCACGGTTGCTTTTCGCTGTAGCACCTTCAATGTGGTGATAAAACGTTTGTCCGCAACTGGATCAAGATCACTTCCCGGATCATCAAACATATAAATTGAACTATTTGATAAATAGGCACGTGCTAGCGATAACTGGCTGGAAAAGCTCTTAGTTAGTTTTCGTTGGAGCGCGGCCGTAAGGCGTGTATCAATACCTTCGGGTAATTCTTCGACTGTCTTGCGCGCGCCTGCCATATCAAGAGCATGTTCAAGTTCGCGCAATGTTGCAACGGGGTTTGCAAACATCAAGTTTTGGGCAATTGTCCCATGAAAAAAATCTGCTTGTTGACCGACGTAACCGATCGCGCGTCTATATTGATAGGAATCAATCTGGCGCAAATTGAGCCCGTCTGCAGCAACCACCCCGACCTGGGGTGTGTAAAGTCCAGCCATTAATTTCAAAAGCACTGATTTGCCAGCACCAGAATCTCCTGTAATGGCAATAAACTCTCGCGGTTTAATTTGCAGCGATAAATTATAAATACTCGGTGTCTGGGCTGTTTGGTGTTTAAATGCAACCTTGTCGAGCGTGATTTGGCCCGAGAATTGGCGCAAAATATTGGGGCGTTTACTTTCAACTTTTTCAGATCGAAGTCGCATCAAATTGTTGATTTGCTTGAATGTGCCTACGGTTGCGTTAATTCGGCCCATGCCAAGGAAAACAGTTTGGATCGGAGATAACAGGCGCCAGATCAGCGTGACCAGCGCAATTAACGCGCCCGCTGATAAATCACCTTCAATGACCATACCGGCACCTAAGCCAATGGTTAAAATGCCAGTCACCATCACCAGAAGCTGAGAAATATTTTGCTGAATAGCCTGGAATTGCTGTGCTTTAAACTGAGCGATAAGGGATTTGCCTGAAAGTTCGCTTTCTCGCTCAATCCAAAGTTTTTGCGCGTTGTTTTCAATGATTGTGGAGTGTTTTTCAACGGTTTCAACAACGAAGTTTTTATGATTTTTCTTATGTTCAGCGGATTTGCGCATAATGCGCGTGCCCACAGGCATTAATCCAATTGCAACAATGATGTAGAGTGTTAAAAGTGCAAGCGATAAGAAACCCAAATTTCCGCCAATAGCGAAAATAGCTGCCAAGAACACCAATATAAATGGTGCATCAAGGATTGCGCTGCCCAAATGGCCCATAAATAGATCGCGAATACCGACAAACTGCTTAAAGCGCGATAATTGCTCACTGGCTCGGGCGCTTTCACTCATCAAAATGGGTAAACTCAACACTTGCTTAAACGCTGCGAGCGTGACTAAACCCTGAACCCGTGCTCCAAGATAAGCAATGGTTTGGGCTCTGATGTGTCGCAAAATCATGCCTGCAGCAATAGCAACGACCAAACAACCAACGAAAGTAATCAAGGTGGTCACTGACTTGGTCCCAATGACTTTGTCGTAAACCATCATGATGTAAAACGGTACGGCGAAATCTAAGATATTTATTGCAAACGTTAAAACAAAGAGGCGGGTGAACAGGTTTTTAAAGCGTGATAAGATGGATTGGAACCATCCATGCTTACTCTCATTGTCATTTGCTTCGATTGGATCGAATTTTTCAACAGTATATAGCGTGATAAGTTCGCTTGTTATCTGTTTATACTCAAATTTTTCAGATTTACCGTTGTAAATAAGCAATTGCCCGTTATCAGCAATATCAATGACAATCATCACATCTTTATCGTCTTCACCTAGCAAAATTGCAGGAAGAAACGATTGGCTAATCTGGTTGATTGCAAGGTCTTTTTTCTGAGTTTTGTAATTGATCCGAACAAGTAGGCTTCGCAAGTCATCCACAGTGTGAAGCGTGTCGAAATGCGGCATGACTTCTTTGAGCTGACGGGCAGATCCAACCCATTCGAGCAGATTAAGAAGAGGTCCGATACAGTTTGCCGCTGGGCTGAGCTGTTTGTCATTCCAGTTATTATCAGCACGATCATAGGCGTTATAAACTTTAGTCAATGAATGCTGAATGGAGTTGGCATTTTCGAGCAGCGTATTCGCATTCATGCCCTTTTCTACATCTTGAAGTGTTTTTGCCATATCAGATCCCACCGCTTTTAAGATGCAGATTGAGCAGGAGGGGTCCCCGCTTTTTGTTGAACAAAAGTATCTGCTAGCAGATGGCCGTCTTGCATCTGATATCGCTGATCGCAAATTTTCAAAAATGAAGGTCGGCTGGAAAAATATACTGCCGTCATTTCACCCTTAAGAGTTAATAATCCATCGGCGAGCAATTTGTCTGAACGCATATCCATATTGCTATTCGCACCGTCAAAAATAAAGACTTTTGGTTGGCGGCGAATGGCTCGCGCTATCTTGATGCGTTGGAGGAACCCAGGAGATAAAATTGAAGCAGAGCCTATGCTTAGAACCGTATCATATCCATCAGGCAATTTGAAAATGTCTTGCTCGAGGCCGATAAGGCGCGCCGCTTCACGGGCACTTTCTACCAAGTTTGCACTACCAAACATGGTTAGGTTGTCGATAATGGTTCCCTCGAAAATTTCGGTTTTTGCTGATACGAAACCAATCTCACGATTAATTCCAAGTTCATGCCATTGTTTGGATGAAAAACCATCCGCAAAAATACTACCTTTTTCGGGCAAAAACTTTCCGTTTAAGAAGCTTACAAATTCTGTTCGTTCTGCGTTTTCCTGACAATGAATACCGATGAACTCGCCCGGTGCAGCAGTTAAATTATAGGGTTTGATTTCAGGATTTTTATCATTGGACGGAAGCACTAAATCTCGAATGATAAATGCGCCATTTAACCGCTTTTCACCGTTTTCGTCAGATTGCAGGCCTTTATTCGCAATACGATCAAACACATTGCAGCGTTTTCGTGCCAAGCGAATGTTCTGAATTTCGTGAAACAATGTCAGCGCCCTAGCAAAAGGCTGGACCATACGACCGGTTAATAAAGAGCAGCAGGCAAGGGCGGCTAAACTCATATCGCCGCCAATGACGCGAACCGCGCCAAAAGAAACGACGCAAATCATCATCATGTTCGAAAAGATAACACCTTGAGTTTGCAGTTTGTTGGTGCTGATAATCGCGTTATAGCTTGAAACGGTGGATGTCTTCTGCAACATCTCAAATCGTCTTAGCAACTGACTTTCAACGGCAAGATTTTTCACCGTTTGAATATTTGCAAAGGTTTCCAAAAGAAAATCATTCTGACGGGTGTCCTGTTGAGATCGGTTATCAAGAAATGATTGGATTTCACGCCCCTGAAGGAAACTGAACAGGCCGAAAGCAATAATCAAAACAATTGGGACAAAAACCAAAGTACCACCGACCAACGCGACCATGGCTAAAAAGATAAACGCCATTGGAATGTCGATGAGGATGGTTCTGTTTTGACTTCCTTGAAAGTTTGAGTATTCGGCAATTGCATCAAGGCCGTCCAGCCATTTGGCCCGCGTAATTGTTGCACGCTCTCCTGGGTTAGCATTCAGCAACTGGTTCATTGCAAGTTGCTGCGACCGATGTCCGTTTTTTAGTGCCGCCCAACCTAGAATATAGGATCTTAAACTGCGCAACACTGTATCGAGAATGACAGCTGCTAACAGTCCTGAGATCAACCAAAATAAAGTTGCCCCGGCTTGATTGGGTAATATGCGGTCATAAACCTGAAAGATCGCAAGTGGCATCGCTAATCCTAAAAGGTTTGCAATGAGCGAGATGATCAAAACCTGTTTTGTTAAAGGTGTATCAGCTTCGGCAACCACTGGGTTTACGGTATTTTGATCGGCGCGCACGTCTTCAATCGCCGATGACAATTCTTCGGTTTTTGAGGCAATCTTCTGTCTTATTTCAAGCGCCATACGTTTAAAGAAGCCAATCTAATAAAATGTACCAGTCAATATGATTAGTTAGTACACGCAATTTATTAGCATCTTATTAACCATAATTAGATTGCGGCAAGCTTGCGAAAAGCCATCAAATTCCCAAAAATATCGACGAAACAGACACCAACGTAATTCTGGAGTCGTTTTGTTAACTATGATGCCAGATTCATAGATCTTGTAACGATCACCTCAACTTTTTGAAAACTTTTACAATTAAATTGAGGATTCGACATGTGTAGGAGTTATTATGTCTAAAGTTGAGCAAGGTTCTGGAAAAGCAGGCGCCACCAAGAAAAATAAGGTTGAAACAGAAAACCTAGATCTTGGTAGTGAAACACCCATTGAACGCATGGACATCGTGCTCCCAGGTCAAGATGAATTTGGCGATGGGCTAGGACATGGTGACGAACAGCCACTCGAAAGTGGCTTAACTGCTCCCACGACATCGCCATCTGGCGCTGGTATTTCTGAAGGACAAAACTCCGCCTTTAGTAATGCTGAGGATGCCAATAGAGCTGAACCAGAAGCTGCTCTATCTAATAATTCAGACAATCAAAGCCGCACTGCGCAAATCCAGGATACGCCATCTATTGATGGTGTTGATATTGGTACCGATCCATCCGCAAGTGGCCCAACACTTGCGCCTGAACTTGAAACATTGAATCAAGATCCCACTTCGTCAAACGCAGATAACCAGCAAGTTTTGTCAACTAATGCCACTGGTACGACGGGTTCCGATGAGGCGGGTGTAATTAATGTTGCGCCGAGCGATATTGTTTTCAGCAATACAGAAGTTGCGGAAAATGCCAGCGGTGGAACTGTTATCGCCACGCTTTCAACGCTAGATGCCGATGCTGACGACACGCATACATATACAATTGTATCAGATCCATCCGGATATTTTGAAATTGTTGGTGATGAAATTAGTGTCAAAGACGGTGCGGACTTGGATTTTGAAACAGCGCCGGTACATGAGCTTACAATAATGGTGACTGACAGTGCAGGTAATACCTTCACTGAAACCATGACAATCGATCTTACTGATCTGAACGAATATGATGTGAGCGAAATCACAGACACAGATGGTTCTGCAAATACCATTGCTGAAGATGTGTCTGATGGTGATAGTGTTGGAATTACAGCTTCTGCAACAGACGCTGATGGTTCAAATAATACAGTCACTTACAGCCTGTCTGACGATGCCGGCGGTATCTTTGAAATCGATGCGTCAACAGGTGAAGTGTCTATCGCAGATGCATCCGGCATTGATTACGAAACAGCGACCAGCCACACAATTGAAGTGACAGCAACATCTGCTGATGGTTCAACATCAACGCAGAGCTACACCATTAATGTAACTGATGTTGATGAGTTCGATGTGGGTGCGGTCACTGATACTGATAGTGCTACAAATACCATTGCAGAAAACGCATCTGCAGGTGATGAAGTTGGCGTGACCGCGTCTGCGACAGACGCAGATGGCACGAATAACACCATTACTTATTCCGTTGATGATGCACGTTTTGAAGTCGCATCCGATGGCACGGTAACAGTGGCTTCAGGTGCAAGCTTTGATGCTGAAACTGAAGGTTCAATTGATATTGAAGTTACGGCCACTTCTGCTGATGGTTCAACATCGACTGAAACATTCTCAATTAACGTCTCTGACATTGATGAGTTTGATGTGGGGGCAGTGTCTGACAGTAACGCTACTTCCAATGCGGTGGATGAAGATACGTCTGTAGGTGATACGGTTGGTATCACAGCGCTCGCTTCTGATGGTGATGCGACGGACGGTGTGACGTATTCACTTTCTGATGATGCGGGTGGTCTGTTTGATATTGATGCCAATACAGGTGTTGTCACTGTTGCGGGATCTTTGGATGCTGAAACTGCAACATCTCATACGATCGAAGTGACAGCGACATCTGACGATGGCTCAACATCAACGCAAACATTCTCTATTGGCGTGAATGATGTCAATGAGACATCGATCACAGCTATTTCTGATACAGATGCTTCAGGGAATTCTGTCACTGAAGGTGCGTCTGTTGGGACTGCAGTTGGCATCACAGCCTTTGCCTCTGATGCTGATGAAACAGATACAATTAGCTATTCATTGTCATCCAATCCTGGTGATTTCTTTGCAATTGACGCCAATACAGGTGAAGTCACTGTTGCAGGGTCTTTGGATTATGAGACAGACACATCCCACACCATTGAAGTAACTGCGACAAGCTCAGATGGTACAACATCAACGCAAACATTTACCATCGCTGTGGGTGATGAAGACGAACATGATGTCTCATCAATCACAGACACAGATGGTTCTGCAAATATCATTGCGGAAAATGTGTCTGATGGTGATAGTGTTGGGATCACTGCCTCTGCAACAGACGCTGATGGTTCAAATAATACAGTTACTTACACATTATCTGATGATGCGGGCGGTATTTTTGAAATCGATGCCAATACTGGCGAAGTCTCAATCGCTGATGCATCCGGCATTGATTACGAGAATGCAACTAGCCACACAATTGAAGTGACAGCAACATCTGCTGATGGTTCAACTTCAACGCAGAGCTACACCATCAATGTGACTGATGTTGATGAGTTTGCAGTTTCCGACATCACTTATACCGGTGGTAGTGTGAATGAAACTGTTGCTGATGGCGGTACGATTGATAGTTCTTATGATCCTTCAGGCGCCACTGTTGCTACATTATCCGCCGTAGATGGTGATGGTACAGATACATTTTCTTATGCGATAACTAATGATCCATCAGGCCATTTTGAGATTGTTGGCGATGAAGTACGAGTAAAATCAGGCCAAACAATCGATTTTGAAACAGCTGAATCGCATGACATTACCATCGAAGTCACAGATGCCGGCGGAAATACCTATTCTGAAACCATCACAATCAATGTCCAGGATTATGAGGGTTCTGAAACTGGTACAAGCGGCGCTGACACCATTACCGGGACATCTGAAGAAGATATCATCATCGCCGGCAAGGGTGACGACACAGTTTATGGTGGTGATGGCGATGACTTTATTTACGGCTTAGGTGGAAATGACAATCTTTACGGTGGTGACGGCAATGACACCTTTCAAGTCGGTGGTGGTAACAGCGACTATGTGGATGGCGGCGACGGCATCGATACCATCAATGCGACCGGTGCACATAGCGTTGATATAAATCTTGAAACGGGCAGCTATCAAATTGCTGGACAAAACAACACTGTCGTTGACATTGAAAATGTCGATCTAAAAGAGTCAACCGTTGATAATACTGTCGTTGGTAGCAGTGAGGATAACCTACTTGAAACGGGTTCAGGGTCGGATACACTAACAGGCGGCGCTGGAGATGATACGCTTGATGGTGGGGCTGGCACGAGCGACACAGCTATCTATTCAGGCGACTGGTCTGACTATACAATCACAGAAAGCGATGGCGTTTATACAATAGTTGATAATCGTGATGGTTCGCCTGATGGTACAGATACTGTCACCAATGTTGAGAATTTTGAATTTGCCGATGGCACTGTTGGTGTTGCCGACCTATTGGATGTTGGCCCTAGTGATATTGATGTGTCTTCTAACTCTGTTGATGAAAATTCAGCTTCTGGCACAGTCGTTGCGACATTGTCTGCGACCGACAATGCGCTTGATAGCCATACATATACGATCACCAATGATCCATCCGGATTTTTTGAAATCTCAGGGGACAAAATTCTGGTTAAGACGGGTGCTGATCTCGATGCAGAAAGTGCACCCTCGCATGATGTGACAATCGAAGTTACTGACGCGAATGGCAATACGTATTCTGAAACTATCACCATCAATGTCAATGATCTCGATGAGTTTGATGTGGGGGCAGTGTCTGACAGTAACGCTACTTCCAATGCAGTGGATGAAGATGCGTCTGTAGGTGATACGGTTGGTATCACAGCGCTCGCGACAGATGGTGATGCGACGGACGGTGTGACATATTCATTATCGGATGATGCAGGTGGTCTGTTTGATATTGATGCCAATACAGGCGTAGTGACTGTTGCGGGATCTTTGGATGCTGAAACTGCAACATCTCATACGATCGAAGTGACAGCCACTTCAGATGATGGTTCAACATCAACGCAAACATTCTCGATTAGCGTGAATGATGTCAATGAGACATCGATCACAGCTATTTCTGACACAGATGGTTCAGGGAATTCGGTTACAGAAGGCGCTTCTGTCGGCACAGCTGTTGGGATTACAGCCTTTGCCTCTGATGCAGATGAAACAGATACAATTAGCTATTCATTGTCATCCAATCCTGGTGATTTCTTTGCAATTGACGCCAATACAGGTGAAGTCACTGTTGCTGGCGCGCTGGATTATGAAACAGACACGTCACACACAATTGAAGTCACTGCGACAAGCTCAGATGGCACAACATCTACGCAAACATTTACCATCGCTGTGGGTGATGAAGACGAGCATGATGTAGGAAGCATCTCAGACACCGATGGTTCTGCAAACACAATTGCTGAAAATGTGTCTGATGGTGATAGCGTTGGAATTACAGCATTTGCAACAGACGCAGATGGTTCAAATAATACAGTTACTTACAGCCTGTCTGACGATGCGGGCGGTATTTTTGAAATCGATGCCAATACTGGCGAAGTCTCAATCGCTGATGCATCCGGCATTGATTACGAAACAGCGACCAGCCACACAATTGAAGTGACAGCTACATCTGCTGATGGTTCAACATCAACGCAGAGCTACACCATTAATGTAACTGATGTTGATGAGTTCGATGTGGGTGCGGTCACTGATACTGATAGTGCCGCAAATACTATTGCAGAAAACGCATCTGCGGGTGACGAAGTAGGCGTGACCGCGTCTGCGACAGATGCAGATGGCACGAATAACACTATTACTTATTCCGTTGATGATGCACGTTTTGAAGTCGCATCCGATGGCACGGTAACAGTGGCTTCAGGCGCAAGCTTTGATGCTGAAACCGAAAGTTCAATTGATATTGAAGTTACGGCCACTTCTGCTGATGGTTCAACATCGACTGAAACATTCTCAATTAACGTCTCTGACATTGATGAGTTTGATGTGGGCGCAGTGTCTGACAGTAACGCTACTTCCAATGCAGTGGATGAAGATGCGTCTGTAGGTGATACGGTTGGTATCACTGCATTAGCGACTGATGGTGATGTGACAGACGGTGTGACCTATTCATTATCGGATGATGCGGGTGGTCTGTTTGATATTGATGCCAATACAGGCGTAGTGACTGTTGCGGGATCTTTGGATGCTGAAACTGCAACATCTCATACGATCGAAGTGACAGCCACTTCAGATGATGGTTCAACATCAACGCAAACATTCTCCATTGGTGTGAATGATGTCAATGAGACATCGATTTCGGCGGTTTCTGATACAGATGCTTCAGGGAATTCTGTCACTGAAGGTGCGTCTGTCGGCACAGCTGTTGGGATTACAGCCTTTGCCTCTGATGCAGATGAAACAGATACAATTAGCTATTCATTGTCATCCAATCCTGGTGATTTCTTTGCAATTGACGCCAATACAGGTGAAGTCACTGTTGCTGGCGCGCTGGATTATGAAACAGACACGTCACACACAATTGAAGTCACTGCGACAAGCTCAGATGGCACAACATCTACGCAAACATTTACCATCGCTGTGGGTGATGAAGACGAGCATGATGTAGGAAGCATCTCAGACACCGATGGTTCTGCAAACACAATTGCTGAAAATGTGTCTGATGGTGATAGCGTTGGAATTACAGCATTTGCAACAGACGCAGATGGTTCAAATAATACAGTTACTTACAGCCTGTCTGACGATGCGGGCGGTATTTTTGAAATCGATGCCAATACTGGCGAAGTCTCAATCGCTGATGCATCCGGCATTGATTACGAAACAGCGACCAGCCACACAATTGAAGTGACAGCTACATCTGCTGATGGTTCAACATCAACGCAGAGCTACACCATTAATGTAACTGATGTTGATGAGTTCGATGTGGGTGCGGTCACTGATACTGATGCGGGCGCCAATTCAGTTGATGAAAATACCGCCGCAGGCACAACGGTTGGCATTGTCGCCTCTGCTTCTGATGCTGATGCAACAAATTCGGGTGTCACATATTCATTATCTGATGATGCCGGTGGTTTATTCACCATTGATGCAACATCAGGTGAAGTGACAACTACCGCACCATTGGATGCAGAAACAGCTTCGTCTTACGATATTGAAGTCACAGCCACATCTGAGGATGGCTCCACATCGACAACGACATTTACTGTTGATGTGAACAATCTCATGGATGAAGGCCCGACAGACATTACGTTCACGGGCGGCACGGTCAATGAAACTGTTCTTGATGGAGGCACAATTGATAGTGCTTATGACCCATCGGGCTCAACAGTTGCAACATTATCTGCAACAGATGCAGATTCTGGCGACACATTTACTTACGCGATCACCAATGATCCATCAGGACATTTTGAAATTGTCGGTAATGAAGTGCGCGTCAAATCTGGTCAAACGATTGATTTTGAAACCGCTGAGACTCATGACGTTACGATCGAAGTCACAGATGCGGGTGGTAATACTTATTCTGAAACAATCACCATCAATGTGCAGGATTTTGAGGGCGCGTATACGGCAACAAGCGCTGGTGAAACGATTACAGGTACTCGCGAAGAAGATGTCATTGATGCCCATGCTGATGGCAGCACAATTGATGGCGGTTGGGGATCTGACACGATCAACGGCAGTGCAAGTGATGATGACATCACCGGTAATCGTGGTCATGATACCATTAACGCAGGCGACGGTAACGATGTGATTGATGGTGGCGATGGCGACGACTTAATTTACGGTGGTGATGGTGATGACATCATTGAAGCTGGTGAAGAAATAAACTTTGGCGACGATGACATTATTTATGGTGGCGCTGGAAATGACACGATTACATCAGTTGAAACCGATAGTGGTTCAAATGACACATTTTACGGTGAAGCTGGCGATGATACGATTATCAGTCAAGGTGGCGCTGACATTCTAGATGGTGGTACAGGCAACGACCGTCTCAGCGGGGGCACCGGAAATGATACCATCGACGGTGGCGATGACACAGATACTGCTGTTTATTCCGGCAATTGGTCCGATTACACAATCACTGAAAGCGGCGGTACTTACACCATCGTTGATAACCGTGCTGGCTCTCCGGATGGCACGGATACGGTTACCAATGTAGAGAGTTTCGAATTTGCGGATGGCACTGTAGGCGTTGCGGATCTGCTTGACGTTGGTCCAAGCGATATTGATGTCTCTTCAGACTCAGTTGATGAGAATTCATCAGTTGGCACTGTTGTCGCGACATTGTCTGCGACTGATAATGCGCTGGATAGCCATTCCTATACGATTACCAATGATCCATCTGGTTTCTTTGAAATTTCAGGCGATCAAATTTTGGTAAAAGCGGGTGCTGCTCTGGATACAGAAAATGCTCCAAGCCATGACATTACAGTTGAAGTGACAGATGGAAACGGAAATACATATTCCGAGACAATCACCATTAATGTCAATGATGTTGATGAATTTGATGTGTCTGCGGTTTCAGATACTGATAGTGCTACAAATTCGGTTGATGAGAATGCACCGGCAGGCACAACAGTCGGCATCGTAGCGTCAGCATCTGATGCAGATGCAACCAACTCAGATGTCACTTACTCACTCACAGATGATGCAGGTGGTCTCTTCACTATTGATGCAAACACAGGTGAAGTGACAACAACCGCGCCACTAGATGCCGAAACAGCGTCTTCTTATGATGTTGAAGTTACAGCCACATCTGAAGATGGTTCATCATCGGCAACAACATTTACAGTTAATGTGAATAATCTGATGGACGAGGGTCCAACTGATATTTCTTTCGGTATGGATGATTTGATCATCAACGGTAGCTTTGAAGACTTTGTTGCAAGCTCAAGCAATGTTTATGGTGCAAATTCAAACGATGTTGAAGGTTGGACTGCTGAACATGGCGGCGTCATTGAAATGCATGTTGATGGTTATGGCGGTACGAATGCAACCGATGGTGACTATTGGATGGATGGTGGCACTAATGCCGATAATGCGCATATCTCTCAGGTTGTAGATGGTGCAAATGATGGTGTCAGTTATAATTTAACGTTCGATGCGGCCGATCGCAAAGATTCCGGTGAAATGGAAATTTACTGGGGCGGTGAACTTGTTGCAACCATTGATCCTGATACAACTGAAATGCAAAGTTATAGCGTTGAGGTTGTTGGTGGGGCAGGTGATGGCACCAATAAGCTTGAGTTTAAAGAAGTCGGCAATGTCGATAATTTTGGTGTTGCACTTGATAACGTTCAATTGGTGCAAAACGCAGTTGTCGAAAATGCAGCAGAGGGCACCATTGTTGCAACTTTGTCTGCTGAGGATGCAGACGCTGGCGATACCTTTACATATGCGATCACCAATGATCCATCGGGTTTCTTTGAAATTTCTGGTAATCAGGTTGTTGTAAAAGCAGACGCAGACATCGATTATGAAGATGCAACGAGCCACGATATAACCGTTGAAGTGACGGATGCTGGCGGGAACACTTATTCTGAAACCGTGACTATCAATGTCGCAGATACCAATGAAACGCCAACAGATCTGACGTTCACCGGAAATTCAGATCTTGAAATTACCGGTGGGGATGCGTCACACACTGATGCGGTCGTCACGGGTGAAATTGTTGCCAGTGGAAGCAATTCGTCCATTGATCGATTTGAGATCAGCCATAACGGTGGTGAATTAACAATTGATGGATTAGCCGTTGGATTTAATGGCGGTGATCTGGACATGCAGATCGAACTTTTACGTGATAATGGCGATGGAACATATACATCCATTGGCTATAATGATGACAGCAGATCCGGTTCTGATGGCAGCACAAGCTCTCTCGATTCATATCTGAATTTCACAGACCTTTCTGCTGGTGATTATTTGTTGGCAGTTGGCAATATCAACTTTGATCAATCTGATGTTGAAAATACATCAAGTGATTATCCAACTGGATATTGGAGCAATAGCTCTGAAACTGGAGAGTATCAGCTTACCATTTCTGGCGATGCGACAATCGCCGTTGCTGAAAACCCAGATTTTGGTGGCACTTGGGGAGATCCCCAAAACAACATTTCGATTGTAAATGATGGCTCTAGTTCGGCAACCATTGCCGCCGGGTCAGTCATTGGCAGCGTGGATAATGTTGCAGATGCCGATGCTGGTGACACATTTACCTATGCACTGACCGATGACGCTGATGGAAAATTTGAGATTGATGCTGATACAGGAGAGATTAAGCTCGTTGCAGAACACGATGCGACAACCGCATATAGAGATAGCGTTGACGTCCAAGTAACTGACGCGGATGGCAATACATATACTGAAACAGTGGGTATTCATCTGGGGACTGAGGGGAATGATGATATCATTGGCTCAACGGGTTCTGACATCGTACATGCATTTGATGGCGCTGATTATGTTGATGGTAACGGCGGTGATGATTTCGTCTCAACAGGTGGTGGTTCCAGCTCAGAGAACCTCATCGTGAATGGAAGCTTTGAAGCAAATGACGTAGGAACTGTACAACAAGCAACATCATTTGATGGTTGGACTGCTTCGTCGGGCACCATAGAAGTAGGTGATGAATCACATAGTCTGTATGGAGGTGTAAATGCTTCCGATGGAGAACAATTCGCTGAGATGGATTCCGCATCAGCTTTTGATTCCTTCTATCAAGACGTTACGACAAATGATGGTGAGATTTACAATCTAAGCCTTGATGTCGCGCTGCGCGGCGGAAGTGTAGCAGGTGACAATGGAGTTGAAGTTTACTGGAATGGCGAACTCGTTGACACAATAGAACCTAGTTCCAACTCGATGGAAACTTACACTTTCGAGGTTGTTGGTACTGGAGGTGATGATCGTTTGGAATTCGCCGAACCAGGTGGCACAGATGGAGGAGCGAGTGTTTTATTTGATAATGTGAGCTTGGTGTCTTCAGGTGACTTTGTGACCACAGACGATGGCAACGATACCTTGGTTGCCGGTGAAGGCACACCTGGTGAAGCTGAAGAACTGACGTTAAATGACACAGGAACAGATGCCGTTGCATCGGTTTCTAACCTCTTTAGCGTTGATTTGGATGAAATCTCATTTGAGGTTAATTTATCCGTCGATAATATTCCATCATCTGGCGCAACAATCGTCTCTTATGCGACGATGGATGGTTCTTCCATGCATGATGACGAATTTTCTATCGTCTTGCAGGCTGATGGAAGTTTGGACATAACCATAAATCAGACCTCTACTATCAATACCGGGTCATTGACCACAGATCTAACAGACGGTTCCGAGCATAGATTATCGGTCACCTGGGATAATTCTGATGGCGGCATTAAAGTCTATGTGGATGGAGCTGAAGAATATTCCGTAACCGGTATTGCGAAGAACAATATGATCGATGGTAGCGGAACGCTAACCCTTGGACAGGAGCAAGATTCAGTTGGTGGCAGCTATGATACCAACCAGATCTTCAGTGGCACCATGGATGACGTTCGCATTTTCAACGATGTAAGAACAGCAACAGAAATCGCAGACAATCACGATAGTCAGCTTGCTGATCCGTCATCAACCTCAAACCTTGTTGCCAATTGGCAGTTTGATGGTGAAAGCGGTTCGACAGTTACAGATCTTGCCAATCATTATGATCTGACTTTGTCAGGTGACGCATCGCTTGAAACTGGCCCGATCGAAGGGGATACGCTAAATGGTGGCAATGGTGATGACATCTTAGTCTCATCAACGGGCACAGATACGTTAAATGGTGGCGAGGGGTCAGATACTGCCAGCTATCAAGGGTCCGATGCTGCAGTGAACGTGAACCTGTCAACAGGCGCTGTATCTGGCGGAGATGCAGAAGGGGATACTCTTTCGTCCATCGAAAATGTTACCGGTTCAGATCATGATGATAGCTTAACTGGTAACTACCAGAGCAATACTTTATCTGGTGGTGAAGGGAACGACACACTTGACGGTGGATGGGGTAAAGATACCCTTGATGGCGGAGCAGGCGATGATATCTTGATGGCCGGATTTGATGACGGTACAGGAGATATTTTCATTGGTGGTGAAGGAAACGATACCTACCAGATCGAAGGAAGTACCGTTGAAAATTATGGGTTCAATGTCGATTTGAACACTGGTACCGACCAATATAACAACTCCTATTCCGGCATTGAAAATATCAATGGTGGTAATGGGGATGATACCTTTACCGGTGATGCCAATGCCAACACGTTCTCAGGTGGTGCAGGTGATGACACCATGTATGGTGGTGATGAAAGCGATATCTTTGTCTTTGGTGAAGGTGACGGCGCAGACACCGTTCATGGTGGTTCTGGTGGCGGCTGGACAGATACGATTGAGCTTTCGGATGCTGGAGGTGATCTTGGCGCATACGGCACCGATTGGACCGTGTCGCTCACGTCAGGTTCAATCGATGCACAGGATGCGAACAGCCTTACTTTAAGTGACGATGCCGATGGTACGATCACACTTGCTGATGGCTCAACGGTTGACTTCTATGAGATCGAGCGTATCGAATTTTGAAAGGGTGAGCTGGAAACTTCATCCAGTTAAGTCCATCAATTTTTATAACATGAATATAAACTGAACGTAGTACTCAAGCTACGTTCAGATCCGCTTTGGTAATTTGTTTTCAGAATTTAAGACAAAACGAATTAGCCGGAGGGAAAATCATGTCATTCATTTCAAAACTATCAAAAAACGCAAAACCGATCATGATTGGTATGATCGCAATCCTTGGTGCATCTTTCGTATCCGCGAGTTCGGCAAATGCAGCTGGCTATGATGCTGGTTATTATGCTTATGTAAAAGATGTTGCCTATTGGGATCGTTTGAATATGCGCAAATGGCCTGCGTCATATTCACAAAAAGTATCGTCTATTCCAGACAATGGTTGGGGTATTTGGGTTGAACGTTGCATTATTGTTGAAGATGCAAGCGACTGGTGCAAAGTTAAATATGCTGATCAATGGGGCTGGGTGAACAGCCGATATCTTCAACAGTACCAATATTAATTCAGTTGCGCTTCCGGGTTACCGTGGGCGGGCAGAAATGGGTGATGCGTAATATCGTATTGCCCGTTTCTTGGTTTTGCCATTGATGACTTAAAACGTGAATTGTTCAATGGGTTGCCAATGAGTGAGGGCTGATTGTTTGGCAATATCAATCTTAAAATAATTTCCACCACCACCGGATTGGTCAAATTGCCGGTCAATATCTTCGCCTGCCAAATGGCAGTATAACAATGTGCCCACGGCGCCGTGGCCAACAAAAATCAAACTCTCATCACCATTTTCTGCAAGATGCGCGCGATACCGCTTTACAATTCTATTCTGTGCGTCTCGCGCGCGTTCCCAGCCCTGTATGCTGACATCCGGATTTGCAAAAAACTGATTGGCAACTTGTTCAAATTGTTCAGGTGGCAAAAAGCCCGTTGCACTGCGATCATTTTCTCCCATCAAAGGATCTATGATCAACTCAACTGATAATATATTTGCTAACGGTTGAGCGGTTTCAATGGCTTTGGTTTCATCACTTGCAACAATCTTGAATTTTGATCCTCCAGGAATGTCTTGGGCGAGGATTTCAGTGAGTTCAGCAACGCGCTGCGTGCCCATCTGATTTAGTCCCCATTTCGGAACGTCAATCTTCGGATCAACATTTACTTGCGGGTGCGTGATGTAATAGGCGTAAGCTGACATGAAGTTTGATCGCTTTTTGGTTGTTCACGGATATTACGTGTTAAGAATTATGAATTGAACAGGTCTTGCAAGTCCATGTTTCGTGACTATCTTTATCGCAGAAATTAGAGTTGTTTACATGTCATTTTTCATAAAATTTATTGCCTTTTCCTTTATAGGTTTGATCGCCATTCTGGCTGCTATTTACACATTCGTCGGTTTTGAACGAGTCTGGTCAACAATTGGTGGAGAGCCAAACTCTGAGCTTGTTGATATTACAACGGTAAAAAAGACATCCAAGCCCAATCAATATCTTATCTGCCCAGCTGATTACTGCAACGAAGTGATCGATCAAACTGCCCCGATCCTTGATGTATCGGTCAGCAAATTGAGCGAGGTTTTATCCAGCTTGGAAAATTCTCAAGTTGATTTTACGAAGGTAAATTCAAACGATGATGGTCTACGCCAGAAATACATTTGGCGGTCGTCTTTCTGGAGATTTCCTAATCTGATTAGCATCGATCTCATTCCGCTTGAAAATGATCAATCTACCATCGCTATTTATGCGCAAGCACAACTGGGTCAGTCGGATCTGGGTGCGAATAAAGCATTTGTGGAGGATTTACTAAGCAAAATAAGTTCTCAAATCTGATATTGCGATCTTACAGATTTGTTCTAAAGTCTTTTTGGAACTGATTTGGGATAAAAATGAACTTGGAAATCGATTTAAATTCAGATCTGGGGGAGAGTTTTGGACCTTGGCGGATGGGAAATGATCCTGAAATGCTAAAGGTTGTTACCAGCGCTAATATTGCCTGTGGTGGACATGCAAGCGACCCTGAGACAATGTTTGAAACGCTCAGACTTGCCAAGCAAAACAATGTTATTGTTGGTGCGCATCCTGGCTATAACGATCGTGAGGGTTTTGGTCGTCGTGTAATCCCAATGCAGCCAGCTGAAATTGGCCGAATGGTTGCAGCTCAAATCGGTAGTTTGATCGCTGTAGCATCATTGGTTGGTGTTCGTGTTTCTTATGTTAAACCACACGGTGCATTGGGTAATTTAGCGGCCCGTGATAAAGATGTAGCGGAAGAAATTATCAGAGTTATTGCTCAAATAGATGAAAAATTGTCAGTTCTTGCAATATCGGGCAATGAATTAGAACATGCAGCGCGTCGTGCTGGTGTTTCGGTATATTCAGAAGTCTTTGCTGATCGTGGATATTTATCATCGGGTCAATTGGTGCCGCGTGGGCAAAAAGGCGCGATGATTGAAGACGCCAATGAAGCTGCAGATCGACTGATCGCTTTTTTGAAAGACGGGCTAATGCCTGTGATCGATGGTGATCCAATAAAGCTGAATGCACAATCTATTTGTGTGCACGGAGATAGTCACACTGCCGTTTTAATGGCGCAAACAATACGGCAGAAGCTGACCACTGAGGGTATATCCATCACGCCGTTTCTAACTTCATGATGCAGCCAAGATTTAAAAATGTATCAGATTGCGGTGTGCTGGTTGAACTCGGGTCTGAAATTAATGAAGAGACCAGTAACGCAATATATGCGCTGGATAAACGCATTGCATCCGCAAATATTAAGGGCGTTGTGGAAGTCATTCCTGCACTTATAAATTTGCTTGTAATCTTTGATCCAATCTTGGCAGATCATATTGATATTCAGGCGGCAATTTCCAAACTATTCCCCATTCCGAATACAGCAGATGGGCGTGTCGCAAAACATGTCGTCGATGTTTGTTATGATGAAGAATTCGCCCCTGATTTAAAGGCCGTGGCCGATGCCTGTGGTCTATCACAAGAGACAGTGATCAATAAACACTTAGCATCTGAATTGCGCGTGAGCATGTACGGATTTGCGCCTGGCTACGCCTATATGTCTGGCTTGTCAGATGCAATCCAAGTTCCGCGTAAAAATACAGCCGTGCGCGATGTACCAGCAGGCAGTGTCATCATCGCGGGACCTCAATGTCTCGTGACCACGATTAAGATGCCGACTGGCTGGTCTATCATCGGTAGGACACGCACGAAAGTTATCACCGGCCGTGACGATAATCCTTTTTTGTTTAATGTTGGAGACAAAGTTTCATTCAAGCGGATAACGAAGAAACAATATTTGGAGGCTGAAAATGACTAATGCGACATTTCGTGTTGTCCGTGCTGGCCCTTTAATTTCGTTTCAAGATCTCGGTCGAAATGGCCACATGCGATTTGGTGTACCCAAGTCTGGACCAATGGATATCTCCGCCTTTAATCATTCGAACGCGTCGCTTGGCAATGCAGGCGATACAACCTGTATTGAAGTTTCGATCGGCGGGTTAGAATTGGAGTGCGTACAAGGTGCGATATCTACTTGTGTCTGCGGTGAGAACTTTCATATCACACTTGATCAAAGTGAAATGGCGACCGGTGAAATATTCACAATCAGCTCGGGTCAAAAACTGACCATCCGAGCAGGCAAAACTGGATCATGGTGTTACCTTTCGTTTGCCGGTTCGTTAGATACAAAAACTTGGCTTGGCGCCAGTGCGACCCATTTTATATCTGGATTTGGTGGTGGAGTTCTAAAGGCCGATCAAATTATAAATGTGTCTGATGCGAAAAATATTGAACAGGTTGGTAGTACAAAGCCCATCAATCAAATGGCTTATCAAGGCTATATTCGCGTCACACTAGGCCCTCAAGATCATTATTTTACCTCTAAAGCGATCCGTAGATTGCTCAATGAAGAATACAAAGTTTCAACCGCATACGATCGGATGGGCATGCGTCTAATTGGACCTAATTTGGAATTAAATACAGCTCTTTCCATTCCATCTGAACCTTTGATGAAAGGTTCTGTTCAAGTTGCCGGCGATGGTGTGCCAACCATTTTAATGGCAGATCATCAAACCACAGGTGGTTATCCAAAAATTGCCACGGTCATATCATCTGATCTGGACACGCTGGCACAGTTGCGACCTAATCAACCTTTGCGGTTCATGGTGGTCACATCACAAGATGCTGTGCGGTTAGCCCGTGTGAAAAAGATTGAACAAAGCTCATAAATTGAACCATCGTTTCGTTGGCTTAAGATAAAAAGGGATCCAAATGCGCGAATTTGAACTCGAAAAACATTTTTCAAAATGGGAATTTGCAGCGCGCTATCATATGACGGCTTCAGACGCGCAGAGCATGACTGTCAACGAGCTTTTGGAAATGGCCGGAGGTAATGCCAAGGACGAACTACTTAATTGTTGGCTTGGATATACTGAAACGCGCGGCGCAGAAGATTTGCGCGAAGCCATTGCAGGCACCTATGACGTTTGCAAAGCAGATAACATCCAGTGTTTTGTAGGCATCGAAGAGGGCATTTACGCTGCAATGCGCGTCATGCTGAATTCCGATGATCATGCCATTGTTGTTGTTCCAAACTATCAGGCGGCTGAAACCCTCCCGCTGTCGATTTGTAAGGTTACAGGTGTTCCTCTTTTAGCGGATGAAAACTGGCGGCTGGATTTGGATGCATTACGCGATGCTATTCGTCCAAATACAAAACTTATCTCGATCAATTTCCCGAACAATCCTACAGGCGTAATTCCTGATCAAAAGACACTTGATGAATTAATCGCTATTTGCCGGGACCACGGCATATGGTTGTTTAGCGATGAGGTGTATCGCTTAATGGAGGTTGATGAGGAAAAACGCATCCCGCAAATCGCCGATATCTATGAAAAAGGCGTGTCTGTAAATGTCCTTAGTAAGGCCTATGGTCTGCCAGGTTTAAGAGTTGGGTGGGCAGCTTGTCAGGATAAGGAGCTGCTCGCATCTTTAGAAAAATATCGTCACTACCTTTCTATTTGCAGCTCAGCGCCAAGTGAAAGACTATCCGTGATCGCGTTGTCTGTGAAAGATAAATTATTAGCGCGTAACCGAAAAATTGTTTTGGAAAATCGCAACAAACTTGATGCATTTTTCGCAGATTATCCGAACCTGTTTGAGTGGTCACATCCAGATGGTGGATGTGTTGCCTATCCAAAATATCTCGGTGCAGATGGGGTTGAGGCCTTTTGCCATGATCTGGTTGAAACCGAAGGCGTCTTGTTATTACCGGCTTCCATTTACAAATCGGAATTGATGGAAACGCCTCAGCAACATTTCAGAATAGGCATGGGTCGATCTGGCATTGATGAGGGTTTGCAGGTTATGAGAAAATTCATCGATCGACGTGCAAACGCAGTCTAAAGTTTGGCATTTTAGCGTGCGAATTTAGCGGCTCTCAACCCTGAAATCCGGGTAAAAAATTTCGTTGGCAACAGGTACGCGCAAGTTCATTTAACTATCCCATTAACATGAAGAATATACTGGCATGTCAAACCCAGCTGAAAAAGTTGGTCCGCCAGTGAGAGAAGACATAGGGATCAAGTTCGATGGCTCAAGCCGCAAAAAAAGTCAGTGTTAATTCTCCACCGAAAAGAATATTGAAAGAAATCAAAAAGTTACAGAGTGCCGGACATGCAGGTCGGACAGTGTTGCTTTGTGATAGATTGCATAGTCTTGGCCACAAAGACGCTGAGTTTTTGCTGATGTATGGAACGGCATTGAAAGCAAATCGTGACTTTAACAAAGCGCTATTCATGCTAAATGCTGCTTTTGACCAAGAGCCTTCCAATCCCGATATTATTCATATGATGGCAACAGTCTTTTATCAGATGAAAGATGTTGAGACGGCCATTGAACTGTTCAAACGCGTCACAGATATGGATGAACGTCACTTCGATGCCTGGAAAGATTTGGGTATCGCACTGCAATCGGTTGAACGCTTTCATGCAGCACAAATTGCGCTCTCATGTGCGCATTTTATCAAGCCTGAAAATGTAGAAGTTATCATAGCGCTTATCGGCGTTTATCTTGAAACAATTTCCTATAAGCCCGCTGAAGAGCTTATAGAGCGCTTATTTGCACGGGGTGAAACCATCACGCCGGCGCTGTATATCAAGCGTCTTCAAATAGCATCTCGCTTGGAAGATTTTGATTACATTAGAACAAGTGTCGAAGGGACTGATTATTCTACATTTGAACTAGATGACCAGGCGCGCGTTGAGAACCTTTATGCCTATTATTTGCAAACCTACGATAGGTGGGATGAAGCACTGGAAGTGTTGAACAAATGGATCGGTGACGACAGCGATAAAAAGATTAAGAACGCGCTTTTGGCCCGATTGTTAAAGACACATGCGGCGGCAATTTATGCTGACAAGGGTGATCCTCAAAAAGCCATTGAAATGAACAAAGCGCTTGTAGCAGAAAATCCAAGTGACATTTCAATTAGATATAACTTAGCCAATCTGCAGATCTCAATTGGGGATTTAAAAGAAGCTTATGAGAATTACGAAATTCGCTTCAAATGGCGCGAATATACATCAAAGCGCAGACGCTTCAGCATTCCTCGCTGGAAAGGCGAACCAATCAAAGGCAAGAAACTTTTGGTCTGGCGTGAGCAGGGGATTGGTGATGAACTTCGTTATGGCTCAATGGTGCAAGATCTTGAAGAAATGGGCTGTGAAGTCACCTTTGAGGTATCTGAAAAGCTTGTACCATTGTGGGAACATAGCTATCCTTGGGCAAATATTCAGCCAGAGGGCGATATTGAATGTCGTGGCGACGAAAATTATGCGCATTTCGATTATCAGATTCCGGTTGTATCCCTCGCGCCATTAGTTCGTCCAACTGTTGAATCCTATGAGGGACGTCAAAAACCTTGGTTGCAGCGTTACCCGGAAATCGAAACGAAAATTCGCAAAGACCTTAAAGCCAAGAAAGATGAACTGATTGTCGGTATTTGTTGGCGTTCATATAATATGAGCGCGACGCGTGCCCGCTTCCTCTTTGCGGATAAACAATTAGCACCACTTAAAGACCTGCCCAACATTAAATGGGTCAATGTTCAATATGACGCTGGATTGGAAGAGGTGCAAAGCGCCCGTGAATCTGGTCTTGATATTTATCACTATACCGATATCGATCAAAAAGACGATTTGATCACAGCCTCTGGTCTATTGGGCGCATGCGACTTAGTGGTCACAGTGGGTGGTTCTGTTGGTGATTTGTGCGGCGGTCTTGGGATACCAATGATCTATATTCCAAAACCACGTGCATCTACTTTCCTTGGAACCAACAAGTTACCGTGGTTCCCAAATGGTAAAGGTTATCCAATCGCTTCCAATCAAGGTGATGCTGTCATTCAAAGCATTATCGATGATTGGGATGAAATCATTTCATGGGCGAAAGACCTAAATTCAGTTGACAGATATTTCACTGACGACATAGCTAGTGAAGACGCTGCGTTGGAATTTGATCGTCAGTATCAAATTCTAGACAAGTGATCTGTTGAATATTGAAATTTGGGGGTGGTGTGCATGAAAATCGCCCATCGAGATATCGGGGTACAATATCCGCCATTGGTGATAGCTGAAATTGGCATCAATCATGGTGGTGACTTGGCTGTTGCTAAAAACATGGTTCGCGCAGCAGCTCTTTCAGGGGCTGAATGTATCAAGCACCAAACACATTTCGTTGAAGATGAGATGACCGATGAAGCAAAGGCAATTTTCCCGCCCAATGCCGATGTATCCATTTGGGAAGTTATGGAGCGTTGTGCACTATCGCAAGCGGATGAAATAGAGCTTAAGCGGTTTAGTGAAGAACTTGGCCTGATTTATATTTCAACACCGTTTTCACGCAAAGCGGCTGACTTTTTAAACTCAATTGATGTGCCTGCTTTCAAAATTGGGTCCGGTGAAGCTGATAATCTGCCGCTGATCCGGCATATTGCGAATTTTGGTAAGCCGATCATATTGTCAACTGGTATGCAGTCGATAAAAACAATCAAGGCTTCGGTTGATATCTTAGAACAATCTGGTGTGCCATTTGCTTTGTTAGAATGCACGAACCTTTATCCATCACCGCCAGAAATTGTATCACTTGGCGGTATAAAAGAACTACAAAATGCGTTTCCAAATGCAGTCGTTGGCTTTTCGGATCATTCAATTGGCCCAAGCATGGCAATTGCCTCTGTGGCTCTTGGGGCGTCCATTATCGAAAGACATTTTACTGACGACAGGCATCGCAAGGGACCGGATATCATTTGTTCAATGGACCCGAGCGAATTGCGGTTCTTAGTCGACCGAAGTAAGGAAATTCATACAAGCTTATATAATCCGAAACAGCGCACACCGGATGAGGAACCTGTTTATAAATTTGCACGTGCATCGGTGGTATCCGAGCTTGATTTGCCAAAAGGCCACGTCATTAAAGAGCAAGATATATGGGCTCGACGACCCGGTAATGGGGATATCCCTGGCTATGAGTTTGATAAAGTTGTGGGAATGAGGTTAATTAAACCAGTCAAAAAGAATCAGCAGCTAACTTGGTCTGATTTTGAAACAGGTGAATGACCACAATGTCTAATAGGGTCCAACCACAGGATCGACATATTTTGTTCGTGACAGGAACACGAGCAGATTTCGGCAAACTAGAGCCGTTAGCGATCGCTGCTGCGGATGCAGGCTTCCCTGTTACATTTTTTGTAACAGGTATGCATATGATGAAAAAGTATGGCCATACAAAATACGAAATATATCGGCAGAACCGCTTTCAGATAGTTGAATATATCAATCAGCGTGAGGGTGACCCGCAAGATATGGTAACGGCGAAAACCATCACCGGTTTTTCTGACTTTTTGCAAGAGATGCGCCCTGATCTTGTCATCATTCACGGCGATCGCGTTGAAGCGTTGGCCTGTTCTTTAGTGTGCGCGATGAATTACATTATGTGTGCACATATCGAAGGTGGTGAAGTTTCAGGCACGATTGACGAGGTGTTTCGTCATTGCAATACCAAGCTTTCAACAGTTCATTTTGTTTCGTCGAAAGTGGCGGCTGAACGGGTGATACGCTTGGGTGAAGATCCAAGATCTGTAAAGGTTATCGGTTCTCCAGAGCTTGATATTCACTCAAAACCATCAGGTGTGTCGCTCGAAGCAGTTTTTGATTGGTATGAAATTTCCAACAAGGATTACGGTATTTGTGTATTCCATCCAGTAACGTCAGAAGTGCATAAAACTGCAGAACAAGCGAAATCATTATTCACAACTCTCAAGCAATCTGGCAAATATTTCGTTGTCATTATGCCAAATAATGATCCTGGTTCAAAAGATATAGAGGAAGAGATTGAAAAGCTGCCAAGCGACAGGTTTCGTGTGCTTCCTTCAATGCGTTTTCAGTATTTTTCTGAACTTTTGAAAAATGCTAAAATCATCGTTGGTAATTCAAGTGCAGGTGTACGAGAAGCGCCTTATCTTGGGGTTCCTTCACTAAGTCTCGGAACGCGGCAAAACAATCGTGCATTGGCGGCATCCGTTGCTAAATCGTCGTGTTTTGATACTGAAAAAATCGCGTCATTTATCGAAAATGAGTGGGGCAAACGTTATCCACGTGATGAATCTTTTGGTGAAGGATTAGCATCGGCTAAATTTGCTGAACTTCTATTATCATCAGAATTTTGGGATACCCCGCTACAGAAATACTTTGCCGATGGCACAAATGATCAATCTTGATCCTGAACAACCTTTGCCGATTATCCCAATTCGCAAAGGTTCCAAAGGCTTACGCAATAAAAACATTACGGCGCTTGCTGGCAAAGCTTTGTATCTCTACTCAGTTGAACAAGCTTTGCGTTTGTTTGGTCAATGCGTGATTTCGACAGATATACCATCGGTACTAAGCGCTGATTTGCCGGAAAATTGTTATATTATCGAGCGTCCAGAACAGTTGTCGCAAGATAAAACGCCAATGGATGATGTGTTGCTTCATACAGTGCAGGAGCTTAAAAATAACGCGTTGAGCCCCGCGTTATGCGTCTTGCTTCAAGCAACTTCGCCCCTACGGCTTGATGAGGATGTGCAAAAGGCTGTTGCGTTCTATAAAGCAAATAATTTTGAACTTGTTAAATCGGTCAGTCCAGTGGATGCAGGCTTTTTAAAATACGGCTCTATTGGTGTAAATGGTGAGTTTTTACCGGTATCAAAACCCCAATATTGTTTTACAAACCGTCAGGACCTACCCAAGATGGTTCGGCCAAATGGCGCGATATACGTGTTTTCGGCAAAAACGCTCATCGCAAACGGTGGATTGGCTTGCCAATCAATAGGAGCAGTTCAAACTGAACACACCGTTGATATTGACGAGCAAGATGACCTACGACGGGCTGAGCAGTTGATTTTGGAACGCGCAACCAAATAGACACAAAGGATAATTGTTCGCTTAAAGCGTTCGATTTGCTGTCTCAAGAAGCTTTAGAGCAAGCTTTCCTTTTGGGGACACAGCTTTAGTCATCTTATATAATCTGACTGCTTGCGTACCAAATTTGGGCTTAAAGGGTTCGTCGCCAATATCAAAATCGCAAACACGTCCACCATCTTTGTGCCAATCGGCCATCAGCATATCAACCATGCCAAATACAGGTGAAAACTTGCCGAAAGCATCATAATCACATGCCATTAGCATGCCATGATGGGTTTTATTATTGGTAAGACCAAACAATGCGCCGACAAATTTGTTATCAGCCTTTAAAACATAGGTACGCGCAAAGCCTTCCAATTGCCCTTGTTCGGCGATTTTTTTGTAAAAAGATAGAACGAAATCTTGCTGGATAGGGTCGCCTTCAAAGCGTCCTGCGCGTAACGATTGGATCTTTTCAATAATCTGCGCACATTCATCCGCAGGAGTTAGTTCAAACGAGATCTTATCATGATGATTTGTGATCCGGCGAACATTTTGATCAATTTTCTTGCGGTGTTTGGCATCAAAATATGCGTCTCGCCATTCAGCATAATTTTCGCCCATCACGGCCTCATGTGATGAGAAATCTAATTGTTCGAACTGACCTTCAAAGAACATCTCCCATTCCTTGCGCGATTGATCACGCACGGGCTTAAGGCGAACAATATCAAACTTGCCAATCTCAGCTTTGATTTTTGAAGGCAAGTTTTTAACTTTTGCAATTTGGTCGATATACTCTTTGTGCACAATTGGCGCAGAATAGTCACATACACCAAGATCTGCGGATTCAAGCAGTGTGATGCCCTTGAGTTTGCGTTTAATCAAGGGAAGCACAAATATGAGATTTCCATCTGCATTATTGCGGCCGGTGATGACGATTTTCGATGCGCCTCGGTGAGGTGCGAGTTGTTTATACAGCTCTTCTAACCAGAAAGCGGATTGAAACGCTGTAGCGGATGCATTTTGAAACAGGGCCTTATATTCATCATTCGTGAAATCAAAATCATCAGCTTGTTCGATCATGATATCATCAGCTAACCGTTCAGATGCTTCTGATAATTGCCCATGATTAACGCCATAATCCATTTTCGCTGTTTGACTACCCATATCCATTCGTGCGCCCACAATTCTTCAGGTTTTATTGCAAATTGTCCCATATTCGGACAGAAACCTACCTGAAAATTGTTAAAATAAGAAAAAATGCATAGTTACAAATTTATCTAAAACGCTCTACGTCATTGTATATCCATTTCAAAAACACCGCTTTATGGTCGAAGTATTGAAACCAGCTGCAATTGGCTTTAGTTCTTACAGATCACATCTTAAAAAGGTAGTTATAATCGTGAGTAACCAAGCAGCAACGGATCGATCCTTCCTAGCTTTCGCCAGAAAAAACATGATACCCATCGGGCTTTTATTGGCCTCGATCATTGCAGTCATATTCTTTTCTAAAGGTTTCATCGCAAATCTGATTTATTTTGCGGATCCAAGGCATCAAAATCAGCCATTGGAATATTGGATGACCCCGAGATACGTCGTTATGTCTTATGATCTGCCGCCGCCCATTGTTGATGAGGTGATGGGAATAAGGCCGAAAATCGATAAACGCAAACCATTGACCGAAGTGCTTGAAGATTTGGACATTACGCTGGAAGAGCTGCAAACCCGAATTAATGAAGCGCAAGCGGCTCATTTAAAGTCGCTTGAGAAAAAGCGCCCACCAAAGAAGGAAAAACTTTCAAAGCCGGAAGCCGATACAGCGACAAATAGCTTGGAAAATGCCAATGACTGATTATGTATTAGCGCTTATTCCGCAATATGGCCTCTTGGTGGTATTTGTGGTGACAACAATTGCATGTCTGGGCATTCCATTGCCTTCGGCTATGCTGGCACTCGCGGCTGGCGGGTTCGCAGCAACAGGCGATCTAACACTTTGGCATGTGATTGCAGTGACGTTGCTCAGTTTTATCGCCGGTGATCAAATTGCCTATCAAATTGCAAGAAAAGGCGGTCCAGGCCTAATTAATAAGCTGAAGAACTATCAAAAAGTTGAGAAAATTATCGGCAAAGCCGAAGGGCTTTTGGATAAACGCGGGAATACCGCAATCATTTTATCACGCACAATTGTAAGCCCTGCAGGGCCCTGGGTGAGTTATATATGTGGGGCAACAGGTTTTAAGTGGCCAAACTTTTCAATCTCTGCCAGTATTGGCGCCGCATGCTGGACGTTAGCTTATGTCTGTGTCGGTTATTTCTCGGCGGGGCATTTGTCTAACCTGACTGATCTAGTGAGTAATTTCTTAGGATTCATCATTGCAGGTCTCGTTGGCTTGATAAGCATTATCTGGTTAGTAAGATCTTGGATGCATCATAAAAACACATAAAAACAATTGCTTATGAAAATTAACTTAATTTGAGTTAATCTAATATTTTGGAAGAATAATTTGTTGAGGAGGGGATATCATAATGGGTAGGAAACAGGTTGCGGTTATCACAGGCGGCGCGCAAGGTATTGGTCTGGCAACAGCCATCCGGCTTGCAAAAAACGGCTTCTCTATAGCAATTTGGGATATGGATAAGGCAGCAATGGAAGCTGCCAAAACCGTCTTAAGTGATTTTCCTCATTGTGTATGTTCGGTAAATGTCATCGACGCGCAGCAGGTTTTTGATGCTGTGAGCGAGACCGAGGATAAACTGGGACCCATAACCGCGCTTGTTCATAGTGCGGGAATAACCGGACCAAATCAAAAGCTCGTGGATTATGATATCGACGCATGGCGGCAAGTGATCGATGTTGATCTTAATGGCACCTTTATAGTCAATAAAGCAGTTGTTGCGCGCATGCAGGCCCACAGATATGGCCGTATTTTAAACATCGCTTCGGTGGCCGGCAAAGAGGGTAATCCGAATGCATCAGCTTATTCATCTGCGAAAGCTGGTGTTATTGCGCTTACGAAATCACTTGGTAAAGAACATGCAGATGAAGATATTGCAGTTAATTGTGTAACACCGGCGGCAGCCAAGACTCGGATATTTGATCAAATGAGCGAAGAACATATTCAATATATGTTATCAAAAATCCCGCGTGGTCGTTTCCTTGAGGTTGAGGAAGCAGCAAATATGATTGCGTGGTTGGTTTCAGAAGAAAACAGCTTCACAACAGGTGGCGTATTTGATTTATCGGGTGGTCGAGCGACTTACTAGTTGGCTCAGCGGCCAAATTAGCGGCGAATAAATGCTAGAAATTGATAATAGGACAGCACGATCTCTATGGTTGGCTACAACTGGTTTGGCAAAAGCGCCCACGGGTGCTTTGAACTTGGAAAAGATTATTCATGATCTTGGCTTTGTTCAGCTCGATACGATTCAGGTCGTGTCGAGGGCCCATCACCATATCTTATGGAGCCGAAACCAAAACTATCGCGAACCCATGCTGGATAAAGCATTGGGTAAAGATCGTGTTGTTTTTGAGCATTTCACCCATGATGCGTCGGTTCTTCCCATGGAGTTCTTGCCCATGTGGAAGCGGCAGTTTAAACGAAAAAAAGATCGGATCGATAATTCTAACTGGTATTCTAGCATGTTGGGACCTGACGGGCGGCAAGAAATCAAAGACCGAATTCGCGCGCAAGGACCATTATCTACCCATGATTTTGATACCAAAATCGAGGGTGAGAAAGCCATGTGGCAGCGACCGCCGCATAAGCTAGCTCTGGATTATATGTGGTATTCGGGTGAACTAGCGACGTGCCATCGTGTAAATTTCACCAAGTTTTATAATTTAGCAGAGCGCGTGTTTCCCAGCCAATTGTGGGATCAAAATATCGATGAACAGGAACAGATAAACTGGCTATGCGAAGCGGCACTCGATCGTTTATCGTTTGGAAATGCATCTGATGTGCACAAGTTCTGGGAAGCAACTGATCTGGATGAAGTTAAGTCATGGGTAAGTGAAAACGAACATTTAGTTCCACTGCGCATCCAGTCCCATGACAAAAGCTGGGTCGAAGCTTTTGGACCGGCAAATATTGAGGACCGTCTGGCGAATTTAGAAAAGCCAACATCCCGTCTTCGGATTTTAAATCCATTTGATCCAGCAATTCGTGATCGCAATCGCTTAGAGCGTTTATTTGGCTTTAACTATCGTATCGAAATGTTTGTTCCAGCAGCTAAACGGCAATGGGGATATTACGTCTATCCGATTTTGGAAGGCGATCGTTTTGTTGGACGAATAGAAGTAAAGGCGGACCGGAAAAAAGGTGCGTTAAACATCATTCAGTTTTGGCCGGAAGGGAAGACTAAATGGACCCCAGCTCGAATACAAAAGCTCCACGGTGAACTTGAACGCTTGGCAAGATTTATCAAGGTCAGCGACATCATATGGTCGTGTGACATATAAAAGCCCGATCATTACAACCGGGCTTAAATAATTGAAATAGAAAACGTTTATCTACTCAAACGTAATGCTTGGTGCGACACCTTCAAATCCAGCACCATCAAGTGAATTAATGATTGATTGCGCAATCTCTGCATAAACTTTTGCATGCGGTCCATCTGGTTCAGAGGCAGCAATAGGGGTGCCGCCATCTGAATTCTTGCGAATGTCCATATGTAAAGGCACTTCACCCAAAAACGGAACGCCAACTTTTTCAGCCTCATCACGTGCACCGCCATGGCCGAATATCTCTGAACGCTCCCCGCATTTGGGGCAGATAAAGGTGCTCATATTTTCAATGATACCTAAAATTGGCACGTCGACTTTGCGGAACATATTGAGCCCTTTGCGTGCGTCAATCAGTGCAATGTCTTGTGGAGTCGATACAATCACCGCACCAGCAAGAGGCACGTTTTGAGACATGGTCAATTGTGCATCACCGGTCCCTGGCGGCATATCAACAACCAGCACATCAAGATCACCCCAAGCAACTTCGCGCAGCATTTGTGTAAGCGCTGAAATCACCATTGGTCCTCGCCAGATCATCGGTGTTTCTTCTTCTACCAAAAAGCCCATAGACATTACTTTAACACCATGGCCTTCAAGAGGGGTTAGAATTTTGCCATTCACCGTTGGTTGCTCATTAATTCCCATAAGGCGCGGCATAGAAGGTCCGTAAATATCAGCATCCAATATTCCCACTTTCTGGCCAAGTTTTGCCAAAGCGATTGCCAAATTTACCGATGTCGTTGATTTGCCAACGCCACCTTTGCCAGAGGCAACGGCTATAATGGATTTGATGCCTGGAACCGGAGCACTATTGTTGGCTTGTCGTGCTGCAGAACTTGTCGGTGCTTTAGGTGGAGTGGCCGACGCTGTTGGACGTTGAGAACTTGGTGCTGATCCACCGGCACGTTCTGCCGTGAAAATCACGGTGGCGTTTGTAACACCTTCTAATTCGCTAACCGCCCGTTGTGCGGCAAGGCGCATAGGCTCGAGCTTTTCTGTCTGATCTGATGGTACAGTGATGGTGAAAATGACTTTGCCACCATCAATCATAATTGGACTCACGAGGCCAAGGGAAACAATGTCACCCTCAAGATCGGGACCTTTAATAGTCTTAAGACATTCAATTACGGTTTCGTTCGTTACTTGTGACATTTCTTGTCCTGCTGTTTAATAAATGTGGCTCGAAATAGCCTTAATCGCGTGAAAGCCCTTTGGAATTGAGATCCTGTAGATACTCAGACCATCTGGTTTCCCTTTCATCGATCAATTGCCTCAGATAAGGCCAGTTAAATATACCTGTATCATGCCCATCAGAAAAGATAATCCGGATGGCATAACGTCCAACGGGTTCAATATTTGTTATCAATACATTGCGCTTGCCAACCTGCGGAACTTCCTGCCCCGGTCCATGGCCTTTAACTTCCGCTGACGGCGATGAAATTCGCAAATATTCTGAAGACAACTCACCCTCGGTTCCATCGTGGTAGAACAGCTTCATAATCCCACGTTCTTTTGAAACGCGGATATCTTTTGGAACATCATTCGGATTAGTTTCGGTCATTAATCAGCGCCTGCTTAGCACAATGTGTGTTTGTTTATTTCGTCTACAGTTAGGAACAGAATTACATACTGTCTAGGGTCTAATAGCGATTAATTTCCATTTGGGTGATGTGTCGCACCGAGATTGTAAAAATAAAGCTTGAAAGCACACCAAATACCAGAGATGTTTGAGCTTTTAAGGGAAGAAATGAAAATTCTCGGAGCAATCATTGCAGGTGGGCAATCTCGCCGAATGACAGGTGCTAATAAGCTGTTGCTTAAGCTCAACGGTGAACCTTTAGTTGCGCGCGCCGCAAGAAGGCTTTCTGCACAGACAGATAAGGTTGTGATTAATTCAAATGCTCCGGATGCAGCGATTGATGAGCTAGGTTATGACATTGTCGGCGATGAGCTTGTAGACCATCAGGGGCCATTGGCTGGCATTTTTTCCGTGCTCAATTGGGTTGAGCAAAATAACGTTTCGGTTGATTATATAATGACAGCACCTGCGGATGCTCCGTTCTTTGCGCAAGACCTGACTAGAACACTGCATGATGCTATTGGATCTCACCATATCGCCATCCCCCGCTATAATGGTTATTCGCAGCAACTATTTGGCCTGTGGTCGGTTGATTGTTTAGAGGATTTATCAATTTATCTCGAAAACCCTGAGAACCGAAAAGTTATGACTTTTATTAGATCAAAAAATTGGGTGCAGGTAGATATCAAAACACAGGAAATGGATCCGTTTACGAATATAAACACACCTGAAGATTGGAATCAGGTGCAACAGATACTCGCATCTAATGGTGATCTGGAATGACGCAAAAAGTATTTGGTATCTCTGGATGGAAAAATTCAGGCAAAACTACGCTGACATCGGCCGTTATAAAAGAGCTTTCGACAAGAGGTTTGCGCGTATCGAGCGTTAAGCATGCGCATCATAATATCGATGTGGATCAAGAAGGGACTGATAGCTTCAAGCATCGTATTTCAGGGGCCAGCGAGGTGATGCTTGCGTCTTCAAAGAGATTTGCCCTCATGCATGAAATCGCGGCAAGCGAAGTAGAGTGGAGTTTAGATCAGTTGCTTGAAAAAATGTCAGCTGTAGATCTCATACTAGTCGAAGGGTTTAAATCGTCAGATATACCCAAAATTCAGACAATTCGAATCGAGAGTTTGAAAAATGAGGGAAGGGGGCAGATGAAAAATGTTGTCGCTTATGCAACGGATATGCCCAAAGAAACTGAATTGCCTGTGCTTGATATCAATAATGTGTCGATGATTGCTGATTTTATTATTGATTATATGGACTTATATGTAAGCTAATACTTACATAATGACTCTTTGGAAACTGCGTTAATATCGTTTAACCCCAATTGTGCTAGTGCAATACTAATATCTGACGCGACATTATCAACATAAACAGTAAGTCCATGCTTACCACTGGCAGCTATTGCGTATGAAAACGGTCGGCCAAGAAACGCATAGTCCGCACCACAAGCATAGGCTTTAAGAATATCTTCACCCGACCGCAGCCCGCTGTCGAAGAACAATGGATAGTCATTTCCGACCATCTTTCGGATCTCTTGCAACGCGTGGATAGGGGCTGGAGCGCTATCCAACTGACGCCCGCCATGGCTAGATACCTGAATGGCATCTACACCTGCATCTTTAAGTTTCACCGCATCGCGCGGATCCAAAACGCCTTTCACCACAAGGTTTCCTTGCCATTTGTTGCGAATATCCTGAAGCAACTCCCAGTCTGCACCTGCGCGACTACTGGTGCGATCAAATTCACCAAATTGGCCGCCAAAGTTTGCAAGTTCTGGTTTCCCATGAAACAAGGTCGAGAGCGACCATTGGGGATGGAGTGCAAAATCTATGAACTGAGGAATGCCAATCTTAAAGGGCATCTTAAACCCGCGACGTAATTCACGAGGTCGTCTGCCCACTTCAGGCACATCAACAGTTAAGATAAGTGTTTGATAATCAGCAGCTTTTGCGCGATCAATGAGTTTAAGGGAATCGTCTTTGTTGCCGCTGAAATAGAGCTGAAACCAAGCATTGCCTTCAGACATTTCCGCCATATCTTCAAGGGAAGTGGAAGCCGCTGTTGAAACGCCAACAGGTATTTGGTGTTTTGCTGCAAATCGAGCCATTAGCTTATCTGCATCGTAGCGTGCAAGATTACACATGCCCATTGGACTAATACCAAAGGGAAGGCCAGCTTCTTTGCCAAATAGTATTGGTTTTATGTTGCGTTCAACGACATTATTTAGAATACGGGGCTGAAGTTTGATTTTCTGGATCTCATTGCGATTATATTGCTCGCCAGCCTCGGTGCCTGCGGCCCCGTCTATATAATCAAAGACCATCCAAGGGAGGCGCTTTTTTGCTAAGCGCCTCGCATCTTCATATGTATGTATTTCGTTGTTGTGAAGCATTGTTTTCATTTCCTAATGTAAGTTTATAATTACATAAGATGCGAAGATGCTTCTTAAAGCATGGATTAGGCGTTGCGCTCAGCAACCGTTTTCATAAAGCGGTCACGAATAACAACAGGATCCATAGTGATAACAGGAACTTTGATATTACCTGATTCACATTTGCTCACAATGATAGTCATTTTATCACCATCAAGTGCTTCTTGAACAACTTTGGCGGTATCTTCAGCAGAACATTCAATAACATTTTCGCAACCGCAAGCTTTTGCAACAGCAGTTAGAGATGTTTTCTTACCAGCATATGTTGGTTGGTCTCCGGTTGAACCGTAACTACCATTATCGATGATAAGAAGAATAAAGTTATCAGCAACATTGTTGGCAATCGTCGGTAATGTACCAAAGTTGGTCAAAACAGAACCATCACCGTCAATTGAGATCACTTTTTCTTTTTGAGCTAAGGCAAGACCAAGACCGATTGATGAAGAAAGGCCCATGGTTCCAAGCATATAGAAATTGCTTGGCTGATCGTCCATCAAATGCAATTCCTGGCTTGGAAGACCAATGTTACATACAACAAGCTGGTCAGAAATGATTGGCATAAGTTCTTTTAATACGTCTGAGCGGATCATATTAGTATCCTTTCCAGAATGAAGCATCGGTGAGGATCGCAACTGGTTTGTTGCACATGAATGTATATTTCAAAATTTTATCTAGCTCTTGCACATCGTCTTCATGGTGGAAGTGATATGTTGGGATGTTGAGCTGAGCCAAAAGCGCCTTTGTATGCACAGCCATTTCGACCTGACACGCAACAGGTTCGCCAAGCTCACCGCGATAAGAAATCAGCATTGGGAGCGGCATGCGGTAGTATTGTGTTAATGTCACAAGCGTATTGACGGTCACACCAATAGCAGTGTTCTGCATGATGATTGCAGGACGCTTGCCGCCCATATACGCACCAGCGCAAAGGCCCATGCCTTCGTCTTCTTTATTGGCAGGAATGTGATAGATGTCTTCACTTTCCTCGATTTTATCAATAACGCCAGCCAATTGCTTACATGGCACTGTCGTTACAAAATTGACGTCGTTGGCGACGAGGTCTGCAACTATTTTATCATTAACGGACACGGGATTTTAGCTCCTATTTGGTTAGGTTACCTGGGTTATCTTATAAATGTAAATTTAATTCAAGGCAAAGATATTTGACAAAATGTAAAATAAATTTTTACTTATAAGCCTGACTTTTCTGCCAGCACAATATTTTCAACAGTTTCAAGCAGTTTATCGATTAATGTTGATTTTGAGCTGTTTTTACGGGCTAATATGCCCAAAATTCGGCCGGCTGAATGGTCATTCTTCTCTATATCCAATGGAATTTTGCGTAAGGATTTAAAAATTAAATCCGGAACACATAAGTTTGGCGCAATAGATACGCCCAGATTATGTGAAATCATGCTGCTTAATGTTTCCAATGATTCCATTTCCATGGAGGGACGTACGGAAATATTGTTTTTTAAAAGCCAGTCCTCCGCCAGTTGGCTAACAGATGCACGCCGTGTTTGACTTATATAGGGCAGGGTTTGCAAAAGTTTCACCGGATCTGTTTCGTCAACCTCTGGAGCGGTTAGCAAAACCAACTCTTCTTCAACAAAAGGGCGCCACTCCATATGTGCACCTATATGAGTGGGCATAGCAATCACGCAGGCATCAACGGCACCGCGTTCGAGTTGTTCATGAAGATCCTCAGATAATCCGGGCACTACGCGTATATGCAGTTCAGGATATGTCTCAATTAGCTTTTTGATCGTGCGCGGAATAAGTTCGCGGATCACCGATGGCACTGCACCAATGATTAACTCTCCATGGAGTTGCGCTGTGCCGACAATATCATCCAGCATCGTGTCATATGCCGCCACCACCTCACGAGCTTTGGGAACAAATGCCTTGCCCAGTGCATTGAGCTGAGGTGACTTTTGTGAGCGATCAAAAAGCTCTATTTGCAGCTGATCTTCAAGACGCTTCATTTGCTGTCCTACAGCAGCATGTGAAACATATACTTTTTCAGCTGCTGCACTGAAACTGCCATGATCTGCAATTGCAATCAGAGTTTTTAAAAGAGATATGGACAGATCAAAACCTCAATGACTGAGTGTGGAACTTAAATGTCCAGCTTAACTTGATCCGCCACTTCTTTCAAACGACTTTCTGTTTGTTCCCCAATGACCAAATATTGGCCATTGCCTTTGGACCAGGACAAGATATCAAACCCATTGATCGTGCTTGATTTAGTCTCATCAGATCCCATCATCGATCCAGAACTGTTTTGGAAACAAATCGCGATAACAGCTCCCGCCTGATCTTTATACATTAGCTGAGCAACAGGTTTGCCCTTCACAACAAGCAATCGCGCACCTTGGAATTCAAACCCAGCATCGGTGATATCAGGAATTGAAAATGGCAATCCTGTTGTTTTGCTTAACCAGCCAACGATATGATCAGATTCATCGGCGCCAACTTCGACCAAATGCCGTTTTTGTTGCGCATAAATTCCGTGATAGTCAGCAACATGGTGGAGCCAACCTGTGGTTTGAGCAACCGTTATTTCCGGTTGATTGGTTTCGTTGAAGACAAATCCACCAATCCCACCGGCAATCAGCAATGCAATTCCCGCAGCTATAGAGCGAAAGCTAAAGTTATTGTTAGCCGCAACAGGTACAGGTTTTACGCTTGGTTGCAGATCAGCATTTTCAATCATGCTGATTAAGTCGTTGGATGTATCATTATCCAGCAGTCCCTCAAACTCGGTTAAGGCATGGTCATTTGCAAGCGCTAGCTTATCAAACTCTTCGGCAACCTTGGGATCGGTCTCGATTAGATGGCGAATTTCTTCAAGCTCATCTTCAGGCAATTCCTGATCAAGATACGCACTTAATTTTACTGATAAATCACTCATATCGTTTCTTCCCTTGGTGTAAGGGTTTCACTGATCATTTTTCGTGCTCGGTGAATGCGGCTCATCACCGTGCCAACCGGGATATCTAAAGCTTGAGCTGCTTCTTTATAGGTGAAGCCTTCCTTTGCAACGAGCAACAGTGTTTGGGATAGTTCGCTTGGTAGTTTCATAACAAGGCTTCCAATTTGATGCGCAAATAAAGTTTCATCCGCATCGTTATTGTCACTTAGATCATGTGCATCTTCAATTTGCATCTGCCCAGCTCCCTGCCTTACCTTTCGTTTTCTCTGTTCACTTATCCAAGTGTTTCTCATAACCGTAAATGCCCAGCGATCCAGCGGTTGGCTAGAATCATATTTATCCCATTTTGATAGAGCCTGCGTGCAGGTTTCCTGCAGCAGATCATCGGCGTCCGCAGAGGACCGCGTTAATGTCAAGGCATACCGTTTAAGCCTTGGCAATAGCGCAATCATTCTGGTTTTAAATTCGTGTGGTGCTACCAAAATAACTCACTACCAGCTGTGTTTTTCTCTGTCAGATCCTAAAGATTTGTCCATCTCAAAACCTGCGTTATAGTACTATTACGTCTTTACCTTGAGGAATATTCACACAAAGTTGAAAATAAAAAAATATCATTTTCGTGAATAATTTCCAAACCCAATGCGTAATCATTTCGTACGACACATCAGAACACAAGAAATTTTTGAAATTACAAACCACAAAGGAACATATCATGATGAAAGCAATGACAATCGCATTAGCACTTACAATCCCAGCCAGTTTTGCTATGGCAGCAGGTTCAAGCAGTGATGAGCCACCAAAGAAAACAAAAACATCTATGGAATGTAAAGATGGCCAGGTTTGGGACAAAAAAATGAAAAAATGCCTAGACGCTGAAAGCTCACTGTTAACTGACGATGCACGTTATGAAGCTGCGCGCGAATTGGCTTACGCTGGTCAATATAAAAATGCACAAGTCGTTTTGGCGGCAATGTCTGACCAATCAGATACACGTGTATTGACATATTACGGGTTTACACACCGCAAGGCAGGTAACGTTGATCTAGGCATGGCATATTATCAAAAAGCACTTGCTGCAGATCCAAACAATCTCCTTGCACGCTCATATATGGGTCAGGGATTGGTCTCACAGGGCGATAAAGATGCAGCACGTTTGCAGCTTGTTGAAATTAATGCCCGTGGTGGCAAAGGCACATGGCCAGAAGTTGCACTTGCAAACGCTATTGAAAGTGGCAAAGGCTACAGCTACTAAGCCGACGTAACCTTTAAAATTTGAATGGCGGCTCGCACTGGGCCGCCTTTTATATGCGGGTAAGGATCTGAACTTTCTTATCAGCAATCATGTCAGATACGGCTCTATCAAATTCTTTAAAATGTGCAGATGCTAAGTGTATTTTAAATGCCGCCTCATCATTATAAACTTCATATAAAAAAACGATCGACGTATCGTGTTCATCAACGCACACATCAAACTGCTGGCACTGCTCTTCTTGTTCGAATGAGGTTGTCGCGTTTGCGATCATCAAAGGCATAAATGCCTCAATATCTTGATGTTTGATTTTAAATGTTACGCATACAACATACATTTATTCGCTCCAAAACTCTTGTTTACAACGCAATCTTGCGACCAGTTTGTACGGATTGATAGCTCGCTTCACTCGCCTTCATGACCGATAAGTAATCACAAGCTTCATTTTCAAATTCACCTTTGCCACGAGCAGCAAGAAGAATGTGTCTATTCAGCGCTTTAACGCAACCACCACCAAATGCATTTAAATCGAGTTCAAGCGTTATTGGTAATTCTATCAGCGAGTTTGAGCCAAATGGTCTGAATGTAATGTCGCCCATTCCGTTTAGATCTAATGTGCCTTTTTCACCTTCAATTTGCAGAACACCCATGGTGCGACGTAAATTATCTGTCGGGTGGTCAGACAACCGATTGCCATCAAGTATCGATTGGCTACCGTTCTTATGGTTCATAATCACCAGGCCGGTATCTTCGCCGGCAATGACCGGGTTTAGCTTGCGAATGTCCGCATAGACATTTTCAATCTCACCAGAGATCCAGCGGAACAGATCGATAAAATGAACACCTGTTTCGTGAATTAACAGGCGTGGCATTGTTTGAAATGCGGGTTGGCGCGAAAGATATGCATCTGGCCCACGCCCATCGCCTGGCCTTAAATAAAACCGCGTCTGATAAATTTTGCCCAGTCCGCCTTGATCAATGTAGCTCTTAATTGTCCGGTACCAAGGTTGAAAGCGGAAGTTTTCATGAATGAAAATCCGGCAACCTCTTTCTTTAGCAAGGGAAATCGCTGCTTCTGCTTCTTCAATACTTTGGCAAAATGGTTTTTGACAAATTATAATTCGGTCTTTTGCCGCAAGCTCTTTTATCAGTTTAAAATGCGATGGTGGTGGTGTGACTATGTCAACAATGTCGGGTTTTTTTGCAGCAAGATCCGCCAGATTATCAAGGGCGACAACGTCATATTTGTCTTGTGCCCAATTGCGACGTTCTTCGCTGATATCACACACGCCGACGAGCTCAGAATCTTCAAGCTCAGTCCACGCATTTAAATGGAATTCCGAAAAATATCCAAGCCCAGCAACAGCAACCTTTAATGCATCGCTCATTCGATAGAACCAATTTGTGATATAACTTCTTGTGTCATGGCTTTGGTCCCCATATCACCACCAAATTCAAATGGGCGTAACAAGTTGTTTGCAAAGCCATTGTCAACGGCTTGATCAATAAGTTCACCAGCTTTTGCAAAAGCCTCATTACCTGATTTATCGGCAAGAAAATCGAGCATAAGTGCACCGCTTAATATGGCGGCTAATGGATTAGCTTTGTCCTGCCCCATGATATCAGGAGCGCTACCATGAGCGGGTTGGAACAAGCCAATTTCATCACCAATTTCCGCACAAGATGCCATTCCCATGCCGCCGACTAAGCCGCCCGCAAGATCAGATAAGATGTCGCCAAATATGTTTTCCATGACCATGACATCAAATTCCCATGGTTTACGTACTAAGTCTAACGCTTGCGCATCAACATAATTATAAGATGTTTCAACTTCAGGATGGTCGGCTTTGATTTCATCAAATATCTGGCGGAAAAACGCCATGGATTTAAATACATTGGCTTTGTCAACGCAGGTGAGACGACCAAGCTTTCCGCGCAACTTACGACGTTTTGCTAAATTGAAAGCAAATTTATGCAGACGTTCTGTTGTGTTTCTTGAAACTAACAGACTGTCGTAAACTTCCTCATTTTCGACAATTTTGCTGCGATTGTGCACAGCAGCTGAATAAAATAAACCTTCAGTGCTTTCTCGCAAGATAACCATATCAATACCAGCGGCCTTCGGATCAGCCAAACGTTGCGGAGCGTTTGGATACGCTTTAATGGGTCGCACACCCGCATAAAGACCATATCGATCGCGAAGTCGAAGGTGAGGGGAGATTTCGGTTCCATCCGGATGGCGAATTGAAGGTAGGCCGATCGCACCCAAAAATATTGCATCAGATTCGCCGGCCTTTTCCTCGCCTCCGGGTTCGATGTCAATGCCGTGCTCTTTGTAGTAACCGGCGCCTGCTGCAATATCATTATATTCAAGTGCGCAATCGCCGACCTTGGCCATTGCTTGTTCCACAACATCCAACGTTGCATTTGTTACATCAATTCCAATACCATCGCCGCGAATGACTGCGACGCTTTGTTTTAGCGACATTCTTTTTCTTTCTATAGCTGTTGAAGCTTATATTTAGCCAAAATTGCAAGTAGCTCTGCGCCTGCGCGCTCGCGGTGCTCGCGATAAACGCTTCTGGCTTCCTCGATTTGACCCCTAATTATATGTTCAACAACTGTTTTATGTTCAGCTGTTGAACGGTATGGTTTTTCGCGCATGCGCAAAGTGATAACGCGCGCCCGATGCGCCTGATCAAACAACAAACTAGCAATAGATAAGAGCCGTTTGTTACCATGCAGCACCAGCAATTCTTTATGGAACTCATCATCAGCATCCGCCCAGGCCTCAAGATCATCATCTTCCAATGCCTGTTCCATCCGCAACGTTGCGTCAATCAGCGGTTTGAGTTGTTCTTCCGATAACTTCCGAGCAGCTAAACTGGCGACAGCTTCGGGTTCAATAGCCGTTAAAACCTCATAAATTTCTCTCATATCCTGAGGTAAAATTGGTAAAATATATATCCCGCGTCTGGGCTTCATTTCTACCAGACCGTCAGCTTCCAATAAGACCAAGGCCTCTCGTAATGGTGTGCGGCTCATACCCAAACGTTCCGCCATCTCAGGTTCCGTTCCATGAAAACCGGGTGGCAGCCGATTTGAACGAATTTCCTGCTTCAGACGCCGATAGGCATCATTGACAAGACTTGATCTAGATTTCTGCATCATGAGTTCCGCTCCCGGCTACAGAATTCGCATGATTTTGTCTTCACGTCAAATACTTTAATGTATACATTAATATAAAACTATGATTTCATACAGATAAATGCGAAAAATATGCCACGGAGTTGGAGGTAGAAATATAAATGTCTGATATTTGGGAAGTCTATGCGTTAAAATATGCGGACCGTAATTCAAGAACCCGTGCGGAAAGTTTTATCGATGATGACCATGCTGGCGAACCTCATGGCATGGATTATTTCGTTTGGGTTTTATCCAATAATGGCAGAAATATTGTCGTTGATACAGGCTATGATAATGCAGAAGCTGATCGCCGTTCGCGTCCCATTATCCGCAATCCTGCCAAAGCAATTGAAGCTTTAAGTCTCAATGCAGAAACGGTTGATACGGTGATCATCACCCATTTGCATTATGATCATGCGGGTGGCTTGGACCGCTATCCTAATGCAATCTTTCACTTACAAAGCGATGAGATGGCTTTTGCCACTGGGCCATGTATGTGTGATCAAACGCTTAAAGCACCTTTTACTGCGGATCATGTGTGTGAAATGGTGCGCCATGTCTATTCAGGGCGCGTTGTTTTTCACGATGGTTCGGCTGAAATTGCACCAGGTGTACGTGTTCATAATGTCGGAGGGCATTCAAACGGATTGCAGGTGGTGGAAGTTATGACCAAAACCGGGCCTTTATGTTTAGCCTCTGACGCGTCGCATTATTATGAAAATTTCATCGACAAAAAGCCATTTCCAATTGTCTATAATTTGGATGCAATGTTTGCAGGGTTTGACCGGATTGTCGAAATAGGCGGCTCAAACGATCGCGTGATCCCGGGGCATGATCCGCTGGTGACGCAAATGTACCCAGTCCATGGCACATCTGGTTTTGTCTGGCGCTTAGATGCAGGGAAATTAAAACCCTAACGCTTAGCTATGCCAGACCTTCGGCAGCGCATTTTTGCCATGTAAGACGTTAATGATAGGAATGAGAGATTTTCGTAGCTCATAACTTGTAGCCGCGCTCATGCGAATAACGAGTTTATGGGTGTTTTGGCCTGTTAAATGCCAGATGCTCGTGCCGATATTTACATCCTCAGATGTTTTAACCTTCTCAAACTTTGCTTCCGCTTGCGGGCCAATATACAATATAAATGCAGTAGCAAGGTCACCTGATGTCACTGTATCACGCTTTAAAATTTGATCCACATTGCCATCAATTTTTTGATTTTCCGCATGAATTAATTGCCCGTTTTGAAAAACACGCCACTGATCATGAAGCGATGCTGACGACACGATTTCATCCATTGCAGGGCGTCCAAACATGAGGGGCTCAACCATCAAAAATTCACTATTGTCGGATAAGTCGACATTGATGCTGCGTTTAAGTCGCGCTTGATCAAACAAAATCGTTTCTTGCGGTAGCCATGCAAAAGAGCCACCTTTGCCAACATTGATATTAACATCAATTAAAGCCGGCAAAGCGCGTGAAGCTTTATAAATCCGCTCACACGCCTGACTGGTAATGGTCAATTGCGCGTGGTCTTCAACACCAAATTTCCAGCTAAGGTGATCATTGTCGGTTAAACCGCCAGAGGTGTTGATCATCACAGCTTCAATAGGGTCTGTTTTGTCATGATTAGGCATGCGCAGCCGTGCGCATCCTTCTTGAAAAAGACGTTCTAACCTATTTTGATCACCTGAGCGTTTGACAAATAACTCTCCGTGACCACGGGCACGCTGCATACTGATGACATTGTCTGCCGTTGCGAGATGACTTGCATTCATTAATGTTTCACACCTTAGTTTAACAATATCTCATGTATCGCTTCGCTAAAGACTTCGCAATCCATTTGGTAAAAATAGCGGGGTTTCCATTTTTCAATGCATTAAAGTTTTAAAGAGGAAATAAATGCGTTCAGCCTCACAATTTTAATTTGCCGCATGATAGATCATCGTTTAAGAAGATATCCAACAAAGGCGAGGCTTTCATCCCTTTTATGCACCCGTAGCTCAGCTGGATAGAGCGCTGCCCTCCGAAGGCAGAGGTCGCAGATTCGAATTCTGCCGGGTGCGCCATTCTTTTCAATGACTTAGCCAATCTCAGCCACGGAAAATTGATGTTCCGCAATGTTATCCGCAACGATATCATTTCCAATTTGGTTCATAACAGCCACAGCACGGTGCTGATGGAGAGGCGAATGTTGTTTGTAAACTTTCAACAAAGTTTCTGCTGACGTGGCGAAATATTCGACAGCGTCCTCCAGCATCATGCCTTCCTGAAATGCCCATGTGACTGCCGTATGCTTCAGTGTATGACGTACTACATCATCAAGACCAGCGAGTTTACAAGCGTTGTTAAAGCCTGTCGTTACGTTCGAGACTGGATTACCCTTGTAATGGATGACCGACTCGTTTCCATCCTCTTGCCATAACTTTGCGATCTTAACCAAGTTGGAAGGCATGGAGATCGAACCCTTGCGTTTGCTTGATTCGGTGTCCGCATATCCTTTGAAGTGAATCATCTGCTTATCCATGTCGATCCAACCGTGATGAGGTGAACGTTTCCAACGTAAATCCAAGACAGCGTTCTTCCTTCTTCCAGTGAACAGCGAGAGTATAATGAAGCGATCAATATGGGGTGGAACGTGTTTGCGAAGTGCTGACACTTCCTCTCGTGTTAACCACCTCTCTAGAGGCTCTGGTTTCTCTGGCAACTCTGCTCTGGGAGTATTAACTAACCCCATGGCCTTGGTTGCGTGATTCAATGCGGTGTTCAGCACACCTAACTCACGGCGTATCGTTGAAGGACTTACTCCGCGTTGCCGTTCATATTCAGTGCAATTCGTAATTGTCACATCGTTCGGGGTCAGGTCACCCCAGAAGGGTGCGAGAGCTTCAATGGCATAGCCTGTGCGTTCAGGGGCTTTCTGTTTGGGACCTTTAGCATCGGCGTAGGCGTCAAGAATTATTCCAAGCTTTACTGTACTTGGGTCAACATCCCTCTGAAATGTTTTACTCTTTTCATTTAAGTATTCGCGGAGAGCCTCTTCAGCTTCATCGCGCTGTTCAAGGCGATATCCCGTCCGTTGTTGGGTGCCGTTGTGGAGGATGACCCAAACGTCGTCGTCTTTCCGGTACCACAGCCGTGCTGGCTTCTGTCGTCTCGGCAATTTAGATACTCCTCTATTGCTGCCTTGGTAATTAAGAACTTATTGCCAACTCGTTTCGCATGAAGTTCACCGTTGTGAATTAATCGATAGATTGCAGATTTTGGAACAGAATGATGTAGCAGTCGGGCTACTTCATCCACTGTGTAAATCTCAAATGGATTTTGATTTGAAGAACATACTTCCGGGCGATAACCAGCCGTGGGACAACGTGAATTTTCAACGTAAGTGGGAGGCGGTAGACGGATTTGCTGTGGAGGGAAACTCGAAGATAAATCATAAGAGCTTGTAGGCTCTTTAGAGTTCACGGTGATATTCATAGGCAGATTCCTGCTCAAAACTGTTGCAATTTATTGCTTTGGTTCTGAACGGGACTCCCCGATCCTCGTAACTGCCAACTCTCCGCTGACCCGATTGACGTGGATATGGGTATCCAAAATGAAATTTCAATATTTTTCCTGAAAATTTATTCGGCCATTGCCTCAACGATGTCCTCGTACTCCGAAACATCGACATCATCAGAGCTTAGTCCGTTCTCCTCCAACCGCTTAGTCTCTTTCCGGTAAAGAATAACACAGAGATCAGCACGTTTTTTTGAAGAAAGCGATATGTTTAGCCGAGTGAGGAACTCATCCACTTGCAGAATGATTGCATGCATGATGTCCAAGTTAAGCTCTCCCGTCTGGTGGGGAGCTAAGTAAAGCTCTTGGGGTTTGACCTCCAAGATGTCCGCGATTTGCTGCATCCGTGCTTGCGTCATTGATGAGCGGCCATTTTCTAATCTTGATAACTGAGTTATCGTTATGCCCAACATCTCCGCAAATGCTGCTTGGCTGAGGCCACGCTCTTTGCGCTTCTGAGCTATTGAATTTGGTACCTTGGTTGTCATGGCAACACGCCTGCATCATTGATTCATAATCCCCCTATTATGCTGATAAATGGAATCGCCGGTAGTCACGCTTTATAACAATATTGACATATTATTACAATAATGATATAGATTGACCATAAAACTTTACAAATCGTTTTAACTTAACATCGATCTTCAGCACGGGAGGGTGAATGCACATTCGTCTTAAAGATATTTTACGTCCAGTAATGACTACCATCGGTATAATCTTATCAGCAACCATGGTCATGGCATCTGACCTGTCACCATCTGATCAGGCATATGAGCATTACGTTTGCGATGCTTATGAACAGTATGGTGATGATGATATTGCCGTGAAGGCTAGATGCTCCAAGCTTACCGATGATGGTTTTGATCTTGGTGCATGGGAGGCTGCCAACAAAGGTCAATCCATCAAGCTTCAACAAGAGGCATTCTCGATATTCTTCTGACAATTTCAAATTGGGTGAGGTTCATACGACGTTCCATAACCCAAGATGACAGGTGCGGCTACAACGATGGTCGCACCTGTTTGTATTCTGACAGCGGTGATGATGAGGAGATTGATATGCAGAGACGATATTACAACGTGAAGCTCAAACAGGGTCTGAATGAGAAGTGGGTAAAGATTTCTGCAAAGTCTTACGCGAATGCATCATATGAAGCTGAGTCTCAGCATCGCGGTTGGAAGGCTATAGATGTACAAGACGGATAGTTCGTGACAAACAAAACCAACAATAAAAAAGTTCGTCACGAACTAAAAAGACGAATCCCGTAATTCTGGGATTCGTCTTCATGGAAACAGAAAAAACATAAAACTGACACTTAGTCTAAATCTTCAAACACTTCCTCCTCTGCACGATCATCCCAATAATCGCGAACTGCATCGGACAGGATGCGTCCGATAAATCGACCTTCTTCTTCCCTTAACTGGCTGAGCATATCGACAACCTCTTCATCGACTGCTCGAACTGTTATTCGCTTCTTCAACATCATCGTCCCCCACATTGCTGAACCCCATTCCTGACAACAGTATTTAGGGTCAGAACGGTTCAACGACGTACCTTTGTCTGATGATAGTCGCCACTGTTCCGTTTGCCGATTTGACTTCGAGCACTCCCGATCTAGCTCTCTAAATAGATGAACCATCGTCATCCTAGTGTCTGACAGTGCGGTGGTGTTTGGAGCAGAGCAAATGGATATTGATCAGGAACTGAGACAGAAGCTTAATCTTGCACTGTGCAGCGATAGCAGTCCAAGGAAGCGTTGGGCTACCCGCATCATTGCAGATCATTTGCCAGAGCTTGAAGAAGAAAATGAACGAAGACGAGCCTGTTGCTTTCATCGCCCATGCAATCGTCCTGAGTGTGATAATTGCGGCGGTGGCATAGCCTATAGGGCCAATACGAAGAATGATTACATTTACAGCCAGAGAGCCGATAAGAAGCAATCCTATGGTAAATCCAAGAACTATCGTTCAGTGGCAGGAAGATGGCTCACAGAGCCATTCTGGGGCTTTCCTGAACATCAATGCCATATGTTTACCATAGACCTGTCTGTTGAACGTCGTGACATGGATGGAATTGAAGTCATCAGGCGCGAACGGCCAAAGTTCCAATCCATGATCAAAAGAGAAATACCAGATGCCGTAGTGCGGATGATCTGTGATATTTCGGTCTGTGATGCCAACAAGCAATTCCAGTTCATGCCTGATGATAGTATCCATCCATCTTTTCTGGCCGGTGATCGAATGGATCAGGTTGCCATGAACTTTCATGGCCATGGTCGTATCTGGCATCCATGCCTGACACAGTATCAGATTGCCAAGAGGATGAGAGATTTCTATCCCGGTAAACATCGTGTGTGCTTTAGCCCTCCAAAGCCACTCATCGAAACATCCGATGGATATCTCTCAGGCGGTGTACAGGGCTGGTGCGAATATGCAGGACTTGAGAAGTCTGAAGCCAAGCTTTCATTTAATGATCCAGACAATGACAATGTTGCTGCTGTTCGGGATATGCTTCTGATCAGACATTCATGGCCAAGGCGTGCCCGTAAGATTACCTATGGTGATAAAGCAGCCAGAGTGAAGGAGCTTCAGCTTCTATCATCGACCTCTGTTGCTTCCTGTGAGAGTTCTGAACTCCCTTCCATTGTGTCGATCAGTGAAAGTGGTGGTGACTTCTATGGCTCTTCTCTCGAGTATATTCCTTCTATAACTAGTCCAGCACCCACATTCACCCATTAGCCCAGAATTCTGGGGTTTATGGCATAACTGAGGGCAAAACTTCGTCGGCAGGGTACAATTATCTGCTAGTAGAAAACAGGCTGCTAATACGCCCTGAGCAGGCATCAGGACATATTCAATGCCCAGCAGCAGTGGTGCCATTCGGAGGCAAGTGACAACACAGATATTGATAGCCAAATTTCGGTATCAACAACTGCTACACGGACTTTTGAGATATTTGCGTAAACGGCAATTTCAGCACTTTGTAGACATTCGAAATGTATCTGCGTGATGGCTCTGACATGTTATACTGGCTGTATTCTGAAGCCATACAACAACTATAGATTTTATTTTGGGTTTGATGCATACTGGCAATCTCGGTTACAATACGACTGAGATTGCACCGGAGGTTTCATGGCGAAGTATTCTAACCCGATCTTGTTTTCATCACATTTTGGCATTGATCCCAACGAGTTGGACAAGGCAAACTTACTTGATCCATTTCTTAATGTGGACTTGGAACTTTTTGTCGATCCAGTCTTGCTCGAAAAGTGTTCCTACGAAGAAATTTCGAAGGGTGCAGTCGAAGACTTTCGAAAACACTTTAACAACGTCATTCGGCTCTTAGCTATAGCAGAGAAAGAAGGTGATGTTGCATGGAAAGGTGCAGAAGAACTTTTGAACCTAAAAGAACCTCCGGAGAACGGATTGGGCTATGGTGGCTCAAGCAGGTCGGGCAGCTCCCGATCTGACGAGATCAAGCAGTCAATTCTCAGAACTACATCTGAGATCATTAGGTTAGGCGCAAAAGACCCAGACATGATCTCTCTTATGGGTTTCTTCGAGGAAGGAGTGGGCCCAGACACCATTAGCGATTTTACTACACGGGTCATTTTTTTGAGGCTTGCAGCAATTACCAAGAACTTTTGTGAGCGCATGAAGGTGACTACGCAGGGAATTGGCGAAAACAACGAAACAGAACTACCGGTTTACGATGATGGGAGTGGTAAAGTCAGGCCATTCTTATTAATTCCAAAAGACATTGTTCGAGATTTACCTATCGCAAATGATTGGTCGGATGTTCAAGCCGCCGCCATGTTGAACGACCAAATTCGGACGCGAGTCAGTCAGATGCTTGCGGGGATCGCAACACCGACTGTCACGGAATACAAAGAGGCCTTGCGGAGTGCGGCACTAAGTTCTTCTGATGCTTTCAACCACTTTCTTGCATCTGTTATGACAAATGCCAAAGCATACGATGCTGAAGAAGATATACTGGGTTATTTCCGCTTGCGACAATTGATGTTGCAAGACAAAACAAGATTCGAAGAGAAATCAAACGTGGATTTGACTAAAGGTCCTGAGGCAATCCGAGATGTCGTACTAGAGGCGATTGGAATGTTCAAAAAGCATGTTGAAGTTGGTGACCTATGGAAGGAACTCTGGTCGGGTGATAAGCCCAAACTGGAGCGGGCTTCACAGATCATTTTCCAACTCGCCGCCGATGCTTTTTGCAAGGCTAACAATATTGATATGTCACCAGAAGCAAATATGGGAGGCGGACCCGTCGACTTCAAATTCTCGTCCGGTTATAAGGCGAACGTGCTAGTAGAATTAAAGAGAGATACCGGCAAAGTTAAGCATGGTTACGAGGTTCAACTTGAGCACTACAAAGAAGCTAACAATAGCTTTTTTGGTATCTTCGTCGTCATTGACTACGGAAAGCTAGGAAGCAAACTCGAAACAATCCAAAAAATCAGAAATAAGCGGATTGCTTTAGGTCAACGAGCGTCCGATATCATCGTTATTGATGCGACGCCAAAAGAATCAGCTAGCAAGAAACTTATATAGCTCAAGATACTGCAGGCTCGCATACCGGTTTCGTTTTCGATAAGCGGCTTGCTTACATCGATCCGAATAGAGCCGGCGATCAGACCGACCATCAACTGGATCGATTGGTGTAGAACAATACTCACAGGCCATAACGGAAATAGATGCCATAATACGTTACGGATAATATAATATTCTATCTCTGTCGATTAAAACTTTCCCAAAGATATTGATCAATTAATCTTTACATCATGACCCAAAAATATAAAGAAAATATATGCAGAAAATTGGGCCACTTATCAGGGCAGTTAGGGCTGATCTTGGAAATACCCAAGAGGATATATCACATTGCCAACACTGATCAGGTGTGAATTGGGTCTTGCAACATAATCGATCAACTGCCGAATGCCTCTTTAATGGCTTCAGTCACAAGCTTAACTGGGATATTTATGGCATCTAGCTGTTTTGTGAATGGACCCTTTGCCCACGCATAGAGATTGATGTTCTTTGATCCTTGACGTTGCAGCCAATCCAGAAGTTCATGATCGAAACGATCTACCAGAACAATGATAACATCACTGGCCTCGCTTACGTTCCAAGGTTGATCATCGTCGTACGCAGTTAATGGTAACCCATGCAATGTTTGCAAGAAACACCATGCCACAGAGGGCGTTAAGTCATATTCGATGTTATCAGTCTTGATCTGTGTGGTTCGCAGATATGTAAACCCAGCGGACAGCTTGGCATATTTGCGAATGTTTGAGCTGTTCAGCAAACGAATGCGTTCGGCTGTAACATCACGACATAAGTTCTTATGTGGTTCGGACGCCGTTGCCTCCGTGGAAGACACCATGATGAACCTTCGATTGCCACCATCTTCGAAATTGAGTTTCATAACAGCATGTGCCGTTGTTGCTGAACCTGCAAAGAAGTCCAGTACCAGATCATTATCAGAAGTGGATTGACGTAGGAGTTCTTGGATCAAGGAAACAGGCTTTGCATAGTTGAAGACTTTGGAGCCAAATATCCGAGTAATATCCTGTGATCCTTCCGTATAAGAACCCGCCCTGATTTGGTTGGCATCGTCATCATCGATTTCAGTTTCAAATAACCCCGATATCCAACTCGATAATGGCTTTGTCGGTCGTTTGAGTTCGCTCTTAAAGAGCTTTCTGGTGGGTGTGCCATATCCAATCCTCTTACCCACCCAGAATGATAGGTCTGGGAGATCATGGCGTAATATCGGCGCACCGTGACTGAGCGGAACTTGCCTTTGATCAATGGCAGTCTTTAGCTCGGCCAATGTGTTAAAACATTCAACCCTCTGCTCTATTGGGAACTTGATGCGACCCTGTTCAATGAAGTCTTCCATGGGCTGAGTTTGAATATGCTGATCATCTGTAATCTGCTTCTTCGTTGCAAATCTCCAAACTGAATCTGGATTACAGGGGTAGTAAATGTCTGTCTTTGGGTCATGTACCGGATAATAGAGATTAGGACGCTCATGTCGCGAATATCCGAGCCTGATGGGGACAGGTTGCCAATCGCCTCTTCGGTCATTGTCAGGGTTGGAATAGTTTGCATAACTTCGTTCCACGCCCTTAAATGCAAAACCCTTCTTCGCAGCGATGAGAATATGTTCGTGGTCTGAACTGAGATATCCATCCTGACCAGCATTTGAGCCATTACGGGTTCGCCAGACAAGACTACTGATACGCATCTTGGGAAGTGTTTCATGCATCAACAATTCCAGCATAGCTCGGCTTTCATCATTGATTGAAACCAAGATCACACCATCGTCAGTCAGAAGATCACGGGCTAGTTCAAAACGCTTATATAAAAACTCCAACCATGCTGATTGTCGAAATCGGTCATTGGCATTGGTATACCGATCATTATAGGCCCATTCGGTGTTACCAGTGTTATAGGGTGGATCGATATAGATACACTTCACTTGATTACTATGGGTTGCTCTGAGCCATCGTAATGCGTCGTAGTTATCACCTTCTATCACGAGGTTGTTCCAAGGCTCGGTTGGGCAGGATAACTCGACATCGATGTCCGCCATTACTAGCTCACGGTTTGCTGGTTGGCCTTCATTCTTGTTGCCCTGTTCCCAAACTAATCCCAGCTTCTTCCCTTGGTCTTGTTGCTCAAGGAGTGCGATTAACTCAGCTTTACTTAATCGATCATACTTGTCCTGTTTAGGATCATTTTCTTGTTCGATATCATCTGCAACCAGTCTAACATCGTCTGGCTCGATCTCATCATGAATGGGGTGAGCACTATCGCTGACCAATCGATGATATTCTTCTGTGATCTCTCGCCGTTTGTTCAAGGCAGCAGCAGCGGCAGTCTTTAAAGCTATGGACCGATCAGAAGTTCCAAGAGAAACCCAATATTCCTTCCGCCTCAAGGCGTCTTGCATCAAAGCTGGAACCTGCACACGAACGTACCAACGATTGCCTCTGAGGAAGAGTTTAGGGACTGCTACAGTAATACTCATATCAGAGTTTTAATTAAAGAACTGTAGCAGATAAATCTATAATGAACTATTTCGCTCCACAAGGGCATTAAAGCGAGTGTCCAGCGATCAATTTGGGTTCAATCGTGATATCGTCGCCGGCGAAACTCTGAAGTCCTTGGCAATCTGCCTGCAAGATTCACCATTGGCAAGTCGGTCCCGAACCACCTGTTGCTGATCTGGAGATAGGATTGGCTTTCGTCCGAACTTCACGTTCTTGCTTTTGGCTATCTCTCTACCTTCAGCAGCACGTCTAACGATCCTAATTCTTTCGTCCTCGCTCAGCGCAGACATGAATGCGAGGATGCCCTTCCCCATAGGTGTAGTGAGATCAAGGAACGGCTTGTCGAGCACCTTGACTAGTGCACCACGGTCAGCAACTCTTTGCATGATGTTCAAACCATCCTGCATGCTTCTTGTTGCTCGATCCCATTCTGCGACGACAAGGATGTCATCCGTTCCAAGGGCGTCGATTGCTTTGTCTAGCTGCGGTCGTCCCTTGAGTGATTTACCAGACGCTTTCTCACGATAAATTTTGTCACAGCCTTCAGAGCGAAGTGCTGCAACCTGACGATCCAAATTCTGTGTGCTTGTGCTGACGCGACAGTAACCGATTCTCATGACCTATTATAACGGGTCCGGAATAATATGTAAATTCCGGTCATAAATGCGCCGTTTAGAAGCGTTGAAACTTTTCTTTCACGCGGCCCTTTCCTTTTGCCTTTCGCGAACTAGGTTTCAATTATGAGGCGGTTGAAACTGCCTAATTTAAATTAAAGGAGGCCATAAATGGCTAAAAAAACTGAACAGATAATGGTGGAATTGTACGAGCAGATGATGGAAAGACGTGAAGCGCAGTCCGACTATGAACAACTTGCAGCAGACATCCGTCGTAAGAAAGATGACTACAGCATGATCGAGCACGATTACCATGGAGTAGTCGATATCAACCAACCCTCAACGGTACCATTTCGTTGGGAAAAGGAAGATGTCGGCAAAGAGATGGTGATCTTTGATCCGTGGGGGCAATTCGGCGAACAGCGTGTTGTTGAACTCACACTAACCTGCTGCGATGATGAGACCATCGAGTTCCAGATCGATAAAGTTACCTTGATCGACATCAGTCGAGATGATGAGTTCAAGATCATTGATCAGGATGAATTCCAATCAGGTGGCATCGTACGGCTTAAACGTGATGAGATCATCACCGGTGAGCAACTGGGTCAGATGAGTGAATTCGTCTATGGTCCCTATGGGGCACCTGACTACAAGGAATTTAGTCTCTATGCACTCGTACAGTACTGGGCGCACCACCATGTGTTGGTTCGGAACCTGCATCATGCAGCAGAGCGTCGTGCCCTTGCAATGGCTCATCTTGAAGCTGCCAATGCCAAAGAAAATCGCGTTTAGTTCTGAAACGTAAATATGAAACATTGCGAAGCCCAGTTCTCTGGGCTTCTGCAAACTGTTTCAAATGTCATGAGTTTTGCTAACTCGCCCGTTTGACCATTCCAAACAAGTCACGAGGATCATCAGGGTCAGCTAACATATCCAGCGGAAGATAGTGGCCTGTTCGATCAAGCTGGTCGCGGATGTAACGCAATGCGGAGAAATCTTCTGTTGCAAAGCCGACACTGTCAAACAGCGTGATGTCATTGCTTGATTGGCGACCAATAGCTTCACCTGTCATGACCTGCCAAATCTCGGTGACTTTGTGATCATCATCGAGTTGTTGGATTTCACCCTCAATCCTTGTTTGAGGTGGATATTCCACAAATATATTGGAGCGTAGCAGGATATCTTTATGAAGCTCTGTCTTGCCCGGACAGTCGCCACCAATTGCATTGATGTGAACACCAGAGCCAATCATATTGTCTGTTAAGATTGTCGCATATTGCTTATCAGCGGTACATGTTGTGATGACTTGAGCACCATTCACAGCTTCCTGTGATGAAGAACAGGAAATAACCTTCAGACCTGAATTTTCAAGATTTCGTGCAGCCTTCTTGATGGCTGCTGGATCAGTGTCAAAAAGCTTGACCGTATCGATACCTACGATCTCTTTAAATGCCAATGCCTGAAACTCACATTGGGCACCATTGCCAATCATAGCCATGATCTTGGAATGTTCAGGTGCGAGATATTTTGCAACAATAGCCGATGTAGCCGCAGTCCGAAGGGCTGTCAGGATCGTCATTTCTGACAGCAACACAGGGTAACCATTATCAACCTGTGCAAGCACCCCGAACGCCGTAACTGTCTGAAAGCCTCTGGCCATATTAGCCGGATGACCATTGACATATTTGAACCCATAAATGTTACCATCAGATGTTGGCATGAGTTCAATCACACCTTCATCAGAATGGGCAGCAACACGTGGTGTTTTATCAAATTGGTCCCAACGCTTAAAATCAGCTTCGATATAACTTCCCATTTCAGCAATGACTTTTTCCAGACCGATATCATTGATGATATTCATCATATTATCAACGCTAACAAAGGGCACAAAGGCCAGTTTCGAGGGAGCTGGTTTATGCATGTTCATAATGTTCAAATCCTTATAAATATGATAGCTTAAGATCGATCTGAGGTCGCTGGAGCGACTAATCCGTTTGGTTTCCAGAGCAACACACCGATAACAAAAGCCAAGACGATTGCTTCTCTGTAGGGTGAAAGTGAATCTGGAAGATAGGCTTGCGTCAGGACCTCTAAGGCACCAACAACGAACCCGCCTACAACAGCCCCCCCAAGCTGCCCAAACCTCCCAGAACAGTCGCAATGAATGCCTTAATGACCGGAAAAAAACCCATCAATGGGTCAACTGAACCTCGCTGTGCTGTCCATATGATAGCGGCAGCTCCGGCCAACATTCCAGAAATTGCGAAGGAAACTGCAACCACACGATTTGCTTTAATGCCCAAAAGCCTCAGCATTTCGATGTCTTCTGCTGCTGCCCGCATGGCAAGACCAACAGAGGTTCGCTTTAAAATAAGTGTCAATCCAGTCAGGGCTAATAATGTGATCACAACAGATGCCGTTGGAATAACGCCGATAGAAATAGTTCCAAGCTGATAAGTTCCAGACCACGAAGATGGGAGACTAATAGGCACTGGTCTAGCCGAGATACCATTTTGGAAAAAGACTTTCAAAATCTCCGAAACTGCGAAGCTAGTTACAAGCAGAGATACAACATTTGCGCCTCGCATTGCACGGAACGCTGTTCTCTCCATTGCCAACGCTATGAAGATAGATGCTGCAAGACCAACAACAAGAGCCACCACAACTGGCACTCCAAAAGCGAGTGACAGAAATATCCCATATCCGCCAAAAGTCATGATCTCGCCATGGGCAAAGTTAATCAGTCTGACGATAGAAAATACGATCGCAAGACCAAGAGCCAGCATGGCATAAACGCCACCCAGACTAATTGCATTTATAAGTTGCTGTAAAAATAATTCCATTTCAAACCGCCAAATATGCCGCGTGGAGCATGTTGTTATTCTTCAACTGATCAGGAGAACCAGTAGCGGCAACTTTCCCATTCGCAAGAATTACCGCATGATCTGCAACTTCCAGCGCAAGTGCTGCGTTTTGCTCAACAAGCAGAACAGAAATGTCTTCGTCCCGAATTTCTTCAATGATATCGAAAATCTGATCGACCATTCGCGGAGCCAAGCCCAGTGACGGTTCGTCCATCAAAAGAAGTTTCGGGAAACTCATCAATGCTCTGGCAACCGCTAACATTTGTTGCTCCCCGCCAGACATAAGACCAGCAAGCTGTTTTCGACGTTCCCCTAAAATTGGAAAACGCTCCATCATTTCTTGCCTGCGGTTCTCCAACAGTTTGGTCTTTCCTAAGATTGACCCAGCCAGACTTAAATTTTCTTCCACGGTAAGAGAGGCAAAAACTCTACGTCCCTCAGGTGAGATGGATACACCAGCTCGCACGATTTCATCTTCGTGCGAACCTGTTAAATCTTGTCCAAAAATTGAAACGACACCTCCAGCAATCTGACGAGCACCTGCGATTGCCATCATGGTCGTGGTCTTACCAGCTCCATTTGCACCAAGTAGCGCGGTTACACCACCAGATTTCACAGATAAGCTCACGCCTTGTACTGCTTTAATCGGTCCGTAGTTCACAGATAGGTCTGTTACTTTAAGTGCCGTTTCCATGGGGTTCTCTTATGGTTTAGGAAGAATATCAGGATTGGCGGTTGATCTCTTGATAAATTCCTTCTCACCTTCGGCTGTGATTTTTGCGACAATCACGTCACGTAAAGGCATTCTATCCGTGCCTTTGAAAGTAAAATTGGACATGATGCCTTCACCATTTTCAAGATTTGCCATCGCTTCTGAAACTGCTGCAGGGTCAGTAGAACCAGCGACAGCTACTGCCTGTTCGATCATGTTGGCGATGTCACAACCATTGACATAATAGTTGTTGTCTGGAGCTGAGCCGGTAGCGGCTTCAAAACGCTTGTTGAAGTCCGCGTAGGCTGATCCCTCGTCTGGGAAACCGCCTGATGTGTGTGTCACCCCGGTCACGACATCACCCAATGTACGCAATGTTGGTGAATCCAGAACATCACCACCCATAACTTGCGTATCTAAACCCGCTCCGCGCAGTGCCTTAATGAGAGCCGGGAAATCAGGCTCCCATGCCCATGTGACAATCAAATCAGGTTGGGGATCAGCTGCCTTGATTGTTGTCACAATAGCAGAAAAATCCGGTTGGCTAAGTGTGTAGTTAGATTCTCCGACAACCTCACCACCCAATGATGAGAATGCCGTGCCGAAATATTCCGGACCACCAAGCGTGTAAGCACTGTCTGGTGATTTCACAAGCCAGACTTTTTCAAAGCCGCTATCTCTGGCATGTGTTGCCAAAACTGTTGCCTGTTGGTTATCAGCAGGATAGCTGCCAAAAACATGCGCACCAACCTGCGTTAATACAGGTGCTGTTCCGGCAAAAGTCATGGTCGGTATATTATCAACCTGTGTAATCTGAGCCGCTGCAATGGTCGGGTCTGCATCTGCGGATGAGACAATAAACTGTGCGCCTTCATCGATCATTTCCTGAACGACTTTGACACCTTCTGCAATGTCGGAACGTGTATCCTTGACAATTGTTTTAACTTTCAAGGTTCCATTAAGACCGCCACTTGCGTTTTTCTCATCAATGCAAAATTGAAAACCTGCATAGGATGGACCATCATATGGGGCCAGATATCCAGATTGTGCTGACATGACTCCAATCACATATTCTTCGGAATATGCTTGACCAGCCATGACTGTTAAACAAGCAGTTGTTAGCAGTATCTTTTTGAGACTCATTTATTCTCTCCATTGGTTAGTGCTTCGTCACTTACTTTCTTATTTGCCAAATTCGCAGTACGACCTTTGCCGATATAGGCTTCTATAACTGCAGGGTTAGCTTTGACCTGTTCAGGTGTTCCTTCGGCAATGATTTGTCCTCTATTCATCACAACAATCCAGTCAGACAGGCGATTGATGAATTTCAAATCATGATCAATTAGGAAGATACCGGTGCCGCGTTTGTCGCCCAGTTGTTCCAATCGCTCTGCAAGATCGGCAGTTTCTGCCGGGTTCATCCCTGCAGCGGGCTCATCAAGCAACATCATTGTTGGCTCTTGTGATAATGCACGTGCGATCTCTAATCGTTTCTGAGCACCGTAGGGAAGTTCATTGGAGTGCATATTAGCGACAGCCGTAAGATCAAATTCCATGAGTTCACGGACTGTTGCTTGTTCACTTTCTCTAGGATTTAAGCCGCTTGAAAATGCGCCAACAAGCACATTCTCATATGCTGTAAGTCCTTGAAACATTCGAATGTTCTGGAAACTGCGCGACAGTCCCAAACGTGCGATTTGTTCACGTGATTTATGTGTTATTTCTTGCTGTGAAAAATGTATTTGGCCAAAATCCGCTTCATATTGTTTGGTGAGCAGGTTTACTAAAGTCGATTTCCCAGCACCATTGGGTCCGATGAGGCCCGTAATCCTGCTCGATGGAGCAGAAAAACTCACATCCGATACAGCCTTAACACCGGCAAAATTCTTTGAAAGTCCGTTACACGATAGAACTTTCTCTTCCGGCTTTCGAGATTGAGCCGAGGGTTGTGAGGCTTTTTTGATATTACTAAAAAGTCTTGAATCTGCGCCCGGCCCAACCTCATGATTGCCAACCAAACCTTGAGGTCTCAATCTAATAATAAGCAAGATAATCAAGCCCAAAACAACAGTTGTCAGGCCAAAGACTTCTGGGAGTTCAATTCCCCACCATACTGCACCACCCTCGAACTGCCGGACTGTATCTTGCAAAAATGTAACGACCATAACCCCGGCAACGGCACCGCTGACAGACGCCATACCACCGACAATCATCATTGCTACATGAGCAAACACAAGTGATAGGTAAAATGAAGCAGGTGAAAATGCACCCAGCATATGCCCGTACAGTGCACCGGCGACGGTTAGCAGTGCACCAGAAAGACACCAAGAGATATAACGTGTTTTTATTGGATTAATGCCAAGAGCAGAAGCTGCGTCTGCATCGTCTCTTGCTGCTCTGGCGAATAGGCCAAACCTACTTTCTCTGAATAAACGAGCAACTATAACAAAGGCAAGTGCGGCTGCCATTGCTAAGGGGAGATCAGTCTCACGCGGGACACCATAAAAAGTTTGGCTTCCACGTGTAATTTCTCTCGCACCTACGGCAACACCATGGACAATAATCAATAATCCAAGCGTTGCAATGGTCGCAGAAGCTGCCGCTAATCTTGAAATGGCGGTGCCAGTAATTGCTGCGAAAACCAACCCTGTCAAAAGAACGATTGGGAGAGATATCCAGATATCAAATTCATGGCTTGAAAGAAATGCGGGTAGTTGAGGTAACGCGGATTTTTGTAATGCTGCGGGCATTGTCAGAATGCCTGATAGGTAGGCACCAATAAGCATAAATGATCCGTGTCCGAAAGATACGATTCCTGTGTTGCCGCAATAGATACCTAGGGCAACAACTGCGGCAATATTTACACACATCTGTGTTGCAATGCGTTCACCAGTTCGACCAAAAACCAAAGACAGAAATAGGACGACGCAGATCACAGCTATCAGACACAAAACTGTACGCACAACATTGGTCGCCGCAAGTCTTGCAGGCAGGGTGAGTATGTCTGAATGGTTGCTCATTTCGCCTTCTCACGCTTTAGTAGGTTGAGGAGGAATCTAGTTGAGCCTATCGCTACCAGCCCGCCGGGTGCAAAACGAAGTACCAAAATCATAGCGACCGCGACTATTATAAATCGGGCTTCCTCCATGCCCCTTATTCCCGCCATTGTTTCTGTTGCAAATATCAAGAAGAATGATGCGATAACTGGACCGATTATGGTGCCAGCCCCACCGATCAAGACCATTGAAAGTGCGAGACTCAAGGTGCCGAAACTTAAAACTTCAGGTGAGGCCACGCGTAGGTAAATGGCAAAGAATCCGCCCATAATGCCGGGAAATATTGCACTTAGAACGAGGGCTAGGACACGTTGTCTGGTGATTGATATACCACGTGCAACCGCATAATCCTCGTTATCTCTAACGGCCATAAGCGATTTACCAAACGGCGACTTGGTTAACAACAATAAGTACAGCGTTGAGATGACGAGTAATGCAAGACCCACATAATAATAGCCAAGCTTGTAATCACGGATGAATTTGTAATCACCAATTTGCAAAAATGGTATGCGAACCAAACCTTCTGCACCGCCGGTAATGTGAGATTGGCTTAAAATGAGTTGCAGCACAAGTTGGCTAAATGCAAATGTTACCAAAACAACGTAAATGCCTTTGAGGCGTACAACTGGTGCGGCCATGATAAAGGCCACAATCGCAGCGGTTATCCCTCCAAGTGGAATAGCCAGCCACGGGTCTACCCCGAATGTTTTGGCTGCAATAGATGCCGTGTAAACACCTGACGCAAAAAACGTTAGATGGCCAAAATTGAAAACACCGCAATAGCCCAGCGACAAATCCCAGTTCGATGCAATGACTGCATAAATGAATGCGATGATGAAGAGATGACGTGTATAACTATCTTCGACAAAAATTGGGATGACCAACAAAATCAGAAAACCTGCAATGAGGGAAAAATATCGTGCCATCTATGCTCTCCCAAACAGACCATTTGGCCTGAAAATAAGAACACAGATTAATCCCAAGAATAGCAGGAACGGTGTCCAGTAAAGCCCAACCACAAGAACTAAAAATGCTTCAGCCATGCCAATGACAAAGGCTGCCCCCGCAGTTGACCCCATCGATCCCAAACCACCAAAGATAACCACGATCATTGCTTTGACTAAAGGCTCTGCGCCTAATGAAGGTGTGATGAACCGAATAGAGCCAAGCAATATACCTGCTAGTGCGGCCAGTGCAGCACCAAGCCCAAAGGCAAGTGCAAATGTAAGGGGAACATTAATCCCTAAAAGTGCCGCCGAATCCTGATTTTGCCCCACCGCTCTAAGTGAACGACCAACATTTGTTCGCGATGTAAAGACCCATAGGGCTACCAGAATAAAAGGTGCGAGAATAACTACCATAACTTCGTGGGCAGATATAACAGAACCAAATATGGAAACATCGCCTTCAACAAGTCGAGGCAATTGTTTAAGCCTTGAACCCCAGATAATCTGGGCACTTTTTTCAAGAATAATCATAGCTGCCAAGGTGGTCATCACCGTAATCAGCAGCATGTTTGGTTTGCCGTAAAACGGGCGAATAAGCAGATATTCGATGACAACACCAAGCAGTGTAGCAACCACAATGCCTGATATAAGGCCGGCTCCAAGCCCAAGGCCCATCGCTTCGCTGACCGTCCAAGCCACATAGGCACCAATCATCATGAGCGCACCATGGGCAAAATTAAACACGCCCAAGGTGGTCCAAATGAGGCTGAGGCCACTTGCCATCAAAGCATAGAGTGCACCTAGCACAACGCCAGATAGGATTGTCGAAATAAGCGTCTCGGTCATCTATGCCTCATTTCCAAAATACATATCCATGATCGCTTTTTGGTCAGGCGAATTATCTTTTGAAATCTCCTGCTGCACGGAGCCATGTTCGATAAAGTATAGCCGATCTGAGAGTGACAATAGTAATTCAACATCCTGCTCAACAATAACCAACGGTACCTTTTGAGAAATGTCTTTAAGTGCAACGGACAGTTCTTCTTTGAGCTTGGGCGACAGGCCAAGCGTAGGTTCGTCCAGTAGTAATAATCTCGGTGCACACATCAAAGCGGCACCAATTGACAGCATTTGCCTTTCACCGCCGGACAGAGTTTTCGCCAATTGTGACTTACGTTCGGCAAGACGAGGAAATAGCGAATACACAAACTCCAGATTCTCTTTCGCACTATCTTTTCCGCGTTTGCAGAACGCTGCCATTTCAAGTGTCTCAGCAATTGCCATATCTTTGAAAAGCGTATTGCCCTGTTGCGAATGTATAAGGCCATGAGCGACAATCTTCGACGGGGACAGTCTGCCAAGATCATTATCATCGAAATATGTGCGTCCGTTTTCGGGTTTAATCAGGCCAGAAAGGACACGCATCAATGTTGTCTTGCCATGACCATTTGGTCCGAACAGACCGACATTCTCACCCAAATTAACATGAAGGGAAAGATCACGAAGGACCGTGTAATTTCCGTAACCGGCTGTTACATTTTGAACATCTAGGAAGCGCGTCATTTCGTCCGCCCTCCCAAATATGCCTCTATAACTTCAGGCTGCTTGATGACATCTTTCGGGTCACCCTCTGCAAGCAACGAGCCATGATTGAGAACGAGCAGTCTCTGCGCGACCGACAAAAGTAGACCAAGAACATGCTCGATTAGAATAACGGTAATGCCCTTCTCGTTGATGGATTTAAGCAGTGCATCAAGCGAGGCTATTTCCGGTTTTGTAAGACCAGATGCAGGTTCGTCCAGCATCAGAATTTTGGGCTTCATGATCAATGCTGAACCGATCATCAATTGCTTACGCTCATAGACCGACAATTCTGTTGTTTTTAAAAATGCCCGTTGATAATCAAAATCAATATTATCCAGTACATTTTCGGCTTGGATGTTCGCTGTTTTTCGATCAAAATTTAGTCCGTAAGAACCAGCGAGTGCGACAGTTTCGAGAGCATTTAAATCAGGAAATTCAGCGTCCTTTTGGAACGTGCGGAGTAAGCCGAGTTTTGATATATTATGGGGTGGCATCTGATCGATTGTCTGACCGTTGAAGGTGATGGAACCAGATGTTGCGCCAAATGGAATGCGCGTCAAAATATTAAAGAGTGTACTTTTACCTGAACCGTTCGGTCCAGCAATTCCCAAAAATTCACCTTGATTTACGCTAAATGAAACATCGTTCACCGCCTTCAGTCCACCGAAGGACTTGGTCACGTGATCAACAGTGAGAATAGGGTTTGACATTGAAACTCCAAAAACAGTTTTTGACTGAGCGGGAACATTCCCACCCAGCGTATTCGAAGGATTTATTTCATCCAAGTTGGCTCTGAAAAATCGCCGGTTGCATAGACAGGTGGGTAGAACAGTACGCGTTCACCTTCGTTGATCTGGTAGAACTGAAGCGGGATACCGTCGTTGGACTGAACTGCAAGGTGTGTCTTAGGATCAAACTTGACCTTGCCCATAGCTGTTTGCGTCTCGCTTGCACCGATGGCTTTACCGATTTCAACGCGCTTTGATGGGTCTCCAACTTCGCTCAGAGCTTTCGCGTAGATCAAAACCTGCTCATAAAGAGCAGCACCATAAGTGCCCGGCTCATTGCCAAACTTTTCTTTATATTTACTCAAAACTTCAGCGGCACGAGGGTTCGTTGGTGTATTTAAAACACCGCCCAAAAGGTTATAAACGATCCCGGAAGACTGCTCTTTTGTGAGTTCGATAAATTCCGGTACCGAAGGTGCATATTGAATAAACACCAAACTGTCCGTCGGGTCTTCGTTGAACTGTGACACGAACAAAGCTGCATTCGCAGACACATAATCGGTATTAATTATAACAGCAGGTGGGTCCTGACGAACTTTTGCCAAAAAGCCACGCCAGTCATTAATCTCGCCAAACGGCAAAAGGTCGTTATGGGTTACTTCCCACCCGGCAGCGGTAAATGCTTCAACCATGCCATCGGCAATGCCTTTGGAGTAAGGATTATCAGATGCAATGATTGCGACTTTCTTGTTCGGTAAGTCCAGTTTCCCATCATTGGCTAATCCATCCACTACAGGCACAATTTCTGTATTGTATCCAGCAAAAGATGGTGTGAGTGACCAAACGGTTTGGAAGCTGTCAGGGTCAGGTGAGATGATGCCTTCAGTCTGTGTCGAGTTCGCAGACACCATGTAAATCATGTCCTGCTCGGCCATCATTTCAATCTCGAAATTGGAACCAGATGCATAACCGGTCATGATTGCACCCATATCGCGATCACCAAGCAAACGCTCGGCGGCAGTTGATACTGCATCAGCACTGGCATCGCCCACATCGCCGACAGCAAGTTCGAATGTATAGCCAGCAACGCCTCCAGCGGCATTGAGTTCATCAATAGCAAGTTGAGCACCATTGACCATTTCCTGACCATCAGCAGCTTGCTTACCTGATACTGGTGCAAGCACACCAATTTTTACCGTTTCCGCGAATGCATTGCCGGCAAGAATTGCAAGAGTAGCTGTGACTGATAACATCAGCCTAAGACTGTTCCTTTTGAGCATTTCATTTCTCCTTTTTGAGTTAATTATAATTGGGCCAGAAATCTTGAAAGATATGTATCGAAGAGTTCAGGTGCCTCCCAAAATGGGGCGTGTCCAATCCCATCTAGATCATGAACTCGACCTTCCCAGATGTTTTTGAATGCAAGTGCTGCTATAAAATCGTTGTGGATAAACGCATCTTCTCGGCCATTTACGATGGCTAATGGTGCGTAAGAGTTAATGGCTAAATCCTGTTGATTTGGCCCGACGCCGCATGCAAGCTTGGCAAGCATTAAGGATCGGGCTCTACCGTCTGTTCTAGCCACGGCATCTTTTAGAAACGGCTCATATGGTGCATTAGGTCCGCATGTGTTGTGCGCAAAAAACTCTATCTCTTCATCAGATAATATCTGCTTTGAAGCGATTGAATGTTCGATATCACCAGCAAAGCCTTCAGAAATAGCACCTTTAGCTTTAGTGACCGGAGGCGATCCAGTAATCATCAAACCCTTTATAGATTTGGTCTGGTCAAGCATATCAAGTGCAATATGGCCGCCTAGGGACCAGCCTAAAATCGCGAACTCATTGACATCAAGCTTTTGAAGCAGTTCGAGACCGGCACTTGCATAGCCCTGCATATTGTATGTTCGATCAGGATTGATTGCGTTGTCAGAAGCACCATGACCGGGTAGATCAAATGCTATGCATCTATATTGTTTGCCAATCTCCCCATCGAGTTGGTTTTTAAATACCTGATGACTGGTTGAGTTCCCGTGCACCATAAGTAACGGCAATCCCGTTCCACTGCTTTCTCTATAGGCCAGTTGTCCATGGGACGTTTGCATATGATCCATATCAGGCATTTTTTACCCCACACATATCAATCACGGACGCGGCAATGACCTTTGTTGTTTCCACTAAACTTTCGATATCCACGCACTCATCATTGCCGTGGAACCCTTCTCCAGCCGGGCCATAAATGACCGGCACAACGCCTTTTCCGGCGTAATGTGCAGCGTCTGTTACAGCCTCAAAACCTTTGATTTTTGGCTTCTGTAATTGGAACTTATCCGCGTTTTTTAGGACAGATTGTGTGAGCGGATGGTCAGTTGGCGTGTCCATTGGCGGAAAATATAGGTCCCACAGATTCCATTCTATATTAGGAGGGTTCTCCCGCATCCACGGGTCCATTTGGGCAAAATGATGAACGAAAGCCTCAAATTCAGCTTTCACATCCTCAAAATTTTCTTGTGGCATGAACTTATAATCCAGCACCATTGTCACAACATCAGAAATCATTGCCGCATTCGTCATGATTGCCGGGTTTCCATCTTCACCCATTCCTGCTCCACCCATGATGGTACCGGGGTTGATGGTTGCAAGCCCCGCAGGCAGCAAAGGATGGTTATTGTTTTGACATCTACTGGTCTCAAAATCACGAAGTGCGCCGATAAATCTGCTCGCCAATTCGATGGCGTTGACGCCCGGCTCTAAGCGACCGGGGGTTTCATGTTGCGGCCAAATGGAATTGAACCGCCAGCCCGCATGCGCCTGCTTTCCAAATATCGTGACCTTGACCCAACTTAAACCGCCTTCAGCGGGGATAACATCACCCCATGTTGGTTCTGCAATAATGGCATGTTTGGCGAGTATGCCTTTGTTCACAAGATCGATAGCACCGAAACCACCTGCCTCCTCGTCCACAACTGTGTGGATTGATAATTTGCCCTCAAGCTCAATTCCTGCCTTGTGAATGGCTCGTGCTGCGGAGATGCAAGCAGCAACCCCACCTTTCATATCAACCGCCCCACGCCCCCATATGCGCCCATCATCCGATTGGCCGCCGAATGGGTCACGTTTCCACGCGTCTGCATCACCAACGGGGACGACATCGACATGCCCGCATAAGATCATGCTCTTGTCGTCTGACCCTTGCCATTCCGATACTAAGTTTGGCCGGTCTTCAAAGACATCCCAACGCTCTTGTGTGAACTCAATGGACGATAGCTCTTGTGAAATTCGATCCTGAACATCAGCTTCACGGTTTAAGCCCTGTTCCTGCTGAAACTTCGGATTGACGGAGGGTATGCGGACAAGATCTTGCGTCAGGGCAACGACATGATCTTTGTCATTTTCGATGATATCTATCACGGAGCTGATTGCATCATTCATGCTATACCCTCCAACTCTTTAATTAATTGATCTGAAGTCAGTTGGCGGCAATAACCACTAATTGCTGAAATTGAATTGTCGTGTCGCTCTTGCGTATATGTCAGGCAAGCGTCGGTCACCTGTGTGACCAAGTAACCAAGATCGCAGGCATCGCGTATGGCACTTTCTACGCATTGATCTGTTATCAGGCCGGATATGATTAATTGCTTCACACCGAGATTTCTTAAAGTGTAATCAATGTGTGTTGAGATAAAGACTGAAGAAGATGATTTGGGTAACACGATCTCATCTCCCACAGGAGCAATCTGGTCGATCACTTTTCCATCCCATGACCCTTTTGGCACGTTAAACCCGGTGATCTTATAATCAAGAGAACGGTCCCTGCCATCCAGTGTCAGGCTTTCGATAGTTGTGTACATCACCTCAACACCTGAACGACGACAAGCGGATTGAATCTTTTGCATGTTGGGAATAACGCGGTGATCAAGCTCGGTAAAATACCAACCATATTTTTCGTTAAAGGCACTATCATCCAAGTCTTTGAATTCTGCACCTTTCCGATGGGCTGAGAAATTTTGCACATCAATGAACAGAAGTGCGCTTTCAGATGGATTGATGGTTTTGTTGCGTGTCAGACTCATTTCAACTGCTCCAATATTTCACTCATTGCGCTTGAAATCAGTTCAGCCCATTCATCAATACCTTCCTGTGAGAGCAGTTGATCATTTCGAACTTCAATGAGTGTATGGGCTGCATTTAATTTTTCAGCATATTGTGGAATGAACCAGTCTGATTTCTCATCAATGGCATAAGGTTCATTAATCGCCAAACTGTAATCTGGTCTGAGCTTTTGAATATGCTCACATATCCCTTTCGCAGTTTTCATATCTTGGCGCGACAGAAACCCGGCGTTCCACGGACGTTTCTGACCACCCATTTGGGGGTGAATGAATGTATCGAGATCAATAATTTACGTTCGTATTGATCAAGGCAGGCAGAAATTGCGCTATCCATGGGATCAAATATTTCGTGTCTACGCGCTAACTCTTCCTCTGGTGTGCAATCTTTATTGCCAGCAATTTCGACACCATCGCTTATGACCGGAATAGAACCAAACTCAGTTGGTGGGCGATTGCAATCAATGACCAAGCGGCTGTAGCGTTGCAATATCAGTGGTGCCGTTAGATTGTGCGATATCTGTCGAGCCAGTTTCTCAGCACCAATATCCCAACCAATATGACTTTGTCGCGCTTCATCCGACAATCCCAAGTCATCCAAGCATTTTGGTATAGTGTTACCGGCATGTTCGCAAAGCAACATAATGGGCGCGGAACTATCCCGGTTCTCCCATACAACTGGATCGGGATCAGATGACCCCAACAATCCTGATATTTGCTCCAAAAAATTCATCTGAGTTATATTTGCCCTTATGTCTGACTTGCGCCATTAACACGCTAAGCTTAGATTAACGGTAAATATTTTTCAAAGTCAATGATTTTTATGTTGACTGAAAAATTATTTTCATTCATCTGTATAGGTAATTCGAAAGTTGAAATAAGTTATGTACGTAAAAGAAAAGATCGAAACAGCTGCATCAGAGCTAACGGCAGGAGAGCGCAAACTTGCTGCATCAATTTTGTCTGACTACCCTTATGCTGGGCTATTATCCATTCAGGAATTAGCCAAAAGATCGGAAGTCTCTTCTGCGTCTATTTCAAGGTTCGTTATCAAAATTGGCTTTGGCGGATATCCTGAATTTCAACGTGACATCATTAAAGAGCTGAAGGAAGGGGAGCGATCACCGATTGATATTTACCAGTCAAACCGGAAGATCGACAAAGGTTTTCTCGATGATTTCGTTTCCAAGGCAGCAAGCCAGTTGCAACTTGCAACCGAAACAATAACTGAAGAACAGTTCGTTCAAATATGCGGAATGCTATCGGACCCGAAAAAACATATCTATGTTATTGGCGGTCGGGTCAGTAATGCAATTGCTGAAAATCTTTCATTCCACTTAAGACAATCACGCAGTCATGTCTATCATTTGCCCCGTGATCCAGAGGTTTGGCCCGAATATATTTTAAGAATGAATTCTGGCGACGTTCTGTTTGTCGCCGACTTTCGGCGATATCAAAAGAGTTTGCAGGACTTGTGTAAGGTAGCATGTGAAAAACGCGGCGTAAAAATTATTCTTATGACTGACAAATGGCTGTCACCGCTTGCCAAGCATGCCGCTGAAATATTGCCCGTACCAATTGATATTGGCACTCTTTGGGATACCTATTCAGCTGCGCTCACAATTACTGAAGCCGTAGTCACTTATATTGCTGAAAACAACTGGGAACAAACTCGTAACCGCATTACCGAATGGGACGGGATACGTGATCAATCAGGAAAAGAAGCCGATGACCAATGAACCGCTTATATTTGCTGCCACATGCGATATTGCAGGTAAGGTGCGAGGCAAAGCCTTTCCGGCCGCGCAACTCGAAAAGAGATTACAACGCGGTGTTGGTTGGACGCCGACAAATGTGCAGATAACTTGCTTTGATACGATTGCGGAAAGTCCATTTGGCGCATTGGGTGATCTGCTGCTAGTCCCAGATGACAACACCGACGTAATACTTAAACTACCGGATGGTAAGACTGAACGCTTCATGCTCGGCGACATCTCTGATCTGGATGGTAATCCATGGAACTTTTGCACCCGTTCGATATTGAAATCCGCTCTTGGGCGGCTGGATGATGTTGCAGGCTTGAGCTTGTTATCAGCCTTTGAACATGAGTTCCAACTTAAAGAAGAACCAGCGATCATAAATCAAGGCTATGGTCGCGAAGGCTTTGAACTTCAACGAGACCTATGTGAGCTATTGGTGGCATCATGCGAAACTGCTGGGTTAAACACCGACAGCATTATGAAGGAATATGGTCCCAATCAGTTTGAAATTGTAGTTGGTCCAAAGATCGGTGTCACAAGTTCTGATGAGGCTACAATTTTGCGGGAACTAACGCGTTCATGCGCAAGCGCACTTGGGCATAATGCAACATATACGCCCATTCGGGATGTCAATAATGTCGGCAACGGTGTCCATGTCCATATGAGCCTGCTTGATCAGAACAATGAACCTGTTGGATATGATGAAGAATCACTATATGGCATGTCAGAAATTATGGGTTCATTTGCGGCTGGTATCTTGAAATATCTCCCAAATATCATTGCCCTGACTGCACCATCAGTGATCTCCTATGAGCGGCTTACGCCGCATAGATGGTCTGCGGCCTATAACAATCTGGGGTTCAGAGATAGAGAAGCATCACTACGGGTTTGCCCGGTCACTGCCAAGGACCCTCAATCAATCGCTAAGCAGTTTAACATTGAATATCGGGCAGCTGATGCAGCGGCATGTCCTCACCTTGCGCTGGCAGCGATTATTCATGCCGGTACGCAAGGCATTGAGGAAAACTTGCCAACGCCAACACCAACCGAAGAAGACCTTTCTGTGCTGGAACCGGATGAACTTGCAAAGCGTGGGTTCGAACGGCTACCAACTAATCTGGAAGAGGCTCTTGCAAAGTTCTCCGAGAGCGACACTGCAACGGGTTGGTTCCCGGATAAATTCAGCGATGTGTATATGGCACACAAAAAGGCTGAAATCGAACATGTGAGCGAAATGTCTGTCGAAGAACGATGCGCTGCCTATGAGGATACTTACTGATTGCAATTACAACATCATTAGATGCACGTTAACATTGAGTTTGCATTTGAGGATATGCTAATCTCCTCACGCACCATGTCAAAAATCGCAGAGATATTTGGATTTCCATTAGCTTTTGGAGATCACTACAAGGTGCCTATTACTATATATCCAATTGAACAAATTATTGGTGCTTTATCCGCAACGGAACCGCAACGTTATCGACAATTTGACTGAGTTTCATTGTAATAAGTGATTGATAATAATTGATATTTCTCAGGGTATTTGGAGTTTTAAGATGCGCTCCGAAGGCAGAGGTCGCAGATTCGAATTCTGCCGGGTGCGCCATTAACTTGCTGATATTATTGAATTAAATTTATAGAAATCTGCTCTTTACAAGTTTGATATCCTAGCACAATATTAGCACAGTGCTATTTGAGATTTTCAACATCCTTATTTTTCAATAAGTTAGCAACCAAAAGAATCACAAAATAGCACAGTCGTAGCACAGCATTGAGCTCTGCTACCTTTTTGGAATGTGCTAATGCCTTATGTAAAATATGATGATGAGAGCTACACAGTATTCAAACGCTCCGATAGCGGTAGCTATGCCATGCGTTTTACACTTGTAGATAAAGATGGAAAAACTACCCCGCAAATACGAATTGGACTGCGTACACGAGATGAGGCTGAAGCTCATAAACGTGCAGCAAAAGAATATCTCAATGCGCGAGTAAGATTAGAAAACAATATTCTTACTGGACCTGCCAGTTTTAAAAATGTGGCAAAGGACTACTTGAAATACTTGGAGGCACAAATCGGTGATGATCCAAAGAGACGATCCGCTTACAAACACGCTAAATCAACAATTGATCGGTTCTTTATTCCAAAGTTTGGCGAACAACCAGTTACCATGCCTTTTGAAGAAAAGTTTGAAGATTATGTTCAATGGCGAATTGTGTATTGGATAAAAGGGCCAGGTAGCAAGAAGCCAAAAGAAGAGCCAATCTATTTGCGTAACGGCAAAGAGGTAAAGCACAAGCTAGTTAAAAAACGGGCTTCTAAAAGCACACTAAAACGTGAGAATTCATTTTTACGCAGTGTATTTAATCACGCTGTTCGCAAAGGCTTGATAAGAAAAGGTGATATCCCAAAGTTGGAATTACCCAAGTTTGAACAAACTAAAAGACCCGCATTTACAAAAGAACAATATCACAGAGTATTGCAAACAGCTGAACAACGATTGTTTGAAGCAACGAATAGGCCATTGACCCAATCTGACCCCAAAGAAATGGAAGAAGAACAAGCTCAAAAGCAACGGGAAATTTATGAACACTATCAGATGTTCAATTTTGTTGAATTCGCAGTCGAAACTGGCATGAGGCCAGTTGAGCTATTTAATTTAAATTGGGGGCATTTAGAAGGTTTGGAAATAGCTCGGCAATCTCCGGCTAATGAGAGAAAACTTGTTATCAGCGCATTTGGTAAGGGGAAAAAACTACAACGTTTTGTGCCACGTCGATCTGCCATCGGTAACTTATTAAACTTGTGGGATGGTGCTGTTCAACATTTTGGCATTGAACCCAAAAAAAGTGATGCTGTTTTTAGGGACTATTTGGGCCGACGTCTCAAATCGCTTAATCGACCATTGAATAAATTATTGAAAGAGGCCGATGCGCTTTACAGTATAGGTGAAGATGAAAATAACGGCCAAAAGCTATCCACCTATTCATTTCGTCATTCTTATGCGACTTGGCAATTGGAGAAGAACCCACCTATTGACGTCTATACGCTGGCTATAAATATGCGCACATCCGTTGAGATGATTGAGAAATGGTATTCAAAAGCAAATGTGGTTAGCCAATCAGACATATTGCTGGGTGATGATGAATGGTAAAAAGTTTAAATTTTAAACTTTTTAAGATGCCCTCAGTCTCCCATTTTGCATGTTCATTTATGTTGGGTCATTCATTATTGAGATACGCACTGTGAACCCTATTTGAGCATTTAAAACAATTACAGCACTTGTTGTGTTATCCGAGCCTATGCCAAGCTTCTTTAAATTGTGGCTGATCGTATGCTGTAGGCTGCAACCAATGTGATTTAGTGCCTGTTTTGCTTTTTGCTGGATCGCTATGAAAACAAAGCTCTTTGACCTCTTCCATTGTCATAATGTAACAAACAGGGTGATCGTCTTTTGCCTTAATGGTAATTATCCACCATTTAGAACGCAGATTATCTAAGTTAGACCCCAGCCCAACTGGATCACGTTTAGAGAGCCCTTTACTTTGAACACCAAAGATTATGCTTTCATCATCATTTGAACAGAATAGATCACTACCTTTTGCGTTTCTCGCAGTCGGCATAACATTCCAACCCTTACGCGACAATTGCCAACCCACATAGTGTAATGCTGCATTTCCAGTAGCCTGAGCCGATTTGACATCCATAGTTCACTCCCAATATTTTGACGGTATTGGGTTAAACAGCAGATTATTTAACAAGTAAAGCAAACCAAATATTTGACGCAACAAATATGATGCGTGGGTACCAACTGTCGCTCATTGCTATAAACCACATTGCGCGAACGCCAACGCCAATGAATTTAAATGCAAGCACAGAACAAATTGTGCTTGCTATGAATACGATCACAATACCCATTAGCTGGACTTCGTAGTTTTGGAAGTTGATGGTTCAGCAGCAGGCTTCTTGTTTTTACCAAATGGCTTACGCTCAGAGATCAGCTTTTCAAGCCGCTGATCAAGTTCACCTGCTATAACAGCAGCACGTACAGTTTCGATTGTGCCAGCTAAATCTTCAATACCACCCACTTCAACAGATTTATGATTGTCATCCAATGGAATGATCTTGTTTCCATCTTTAAGCGTGAGCATGAGCGCACCATGCTCATTGGCCCACCACCATTTTTTAACCGGACGGCTTTGGGTGACCAGTTCTTTTTCACCTGTTTGTTCGTTTTTGACCCACCGCTTGACTTCTGCGGTATGCTCCATACCTTCACTTGCGCATTCAGCAGCCAGCAATTGTTGATCAAGTTTACGCAACAGCTTGATACGTTTACGGGCTAATGGTGTTAATGGCTGATTGGGCGTTGTGGTTGTCAGTGTGAGCTTGGACAAATTGGACATGGAAAGAACCTCAAATAATTACAGAGGCCTTTTCATCTAACGCCAAATTGCTCAAAGAGCGACCAATCTTTTGATAGCCAATTACACTAAGTTATCGGCGTTTCGGTCTGTTGAGAACACGTCTCATCAGCTCCAATGCAATTGCTGCAACGAACAAAAATAAAAAAACTACAGGTATTACAGAATTGAACTCAATCACCACCTCAATAATACCTGAAATCCCACCACAGAAAAATGCGCGAATAAAATATATACACAAGAGTGCCATTGGCGTTAGAAACGTTGCCAGAAAGCAAAGCGCACTTTCTATCCTACTTTTTGTGAAGAAAAAAATCGCTGCCGAAACCAACAAAATTGGCAGACTCCCCCAAACCATACAGTTATGATTGAAAGTGAAATGTAAGCAAAATTCACGCCATCTATATTGCAGGTTGGAGAACCATCATACCAGCTTGCGATATAAACTGCGCACAAAAACAAAGCCGCAACTATGATAACTGGAATTAAAATAAATCTATTGAGCTTCATAAGTTCTCGCAAACAAACCAATTAGTTACGTCCTGCTTTCTTAAGCATCAACATGATGAGATTTAATGAGATAACTGCCAAAATTATTGTGGGGATTGATAAAACCGGTGACTCAAAGACAAATAAGCCAAATATTTCCCATAATCCCGCAATGCCATCGCAGTAGTATGCGCGTATAAAATATATACTGGAGAAGATTATTGGTGTCAGAAATAAAGAGTAAATGCACAATGAACGTTCATTTTTACATTTTGTGAAGTGAAACCAAGCTGCTGAAGTTAGCAGGACTAACAGACAGCCTCCGAACCAAACAGTAATATTGTGAAGTATCAAAAAGGAATGAACCACACCGTCTACGTTGCATGTGTTTGGGATATGCACCCATATAGCTGAAGACAGGCAAAACCAATACAATGCTAAAATCAGTAAAATCGGTAGCACTAAAGCTTTTTTGAACCACAAATCGTTTCCCAACGCATCTGCAAATGCACTCATATGTTGCAGTAGTACAGGGTTAGTCTTACGGAAATCTGAATCAACTATTTAAAAGCACGTGCAGTCCAATTAAGAACCACACGTGCCTTTTCGCATATTGGAACGACGTAAGAACCTATGCGAAATTCTTAAATTTGATGGACCTGTGTTTAGCTGGCGCCACGTGCTGCTTTGTAAGAATTGTAGTCGCCGTAATGTTTGATCAATTGCGCTTGCACATTCGAACACTCATCATGCATTGGCACACCATTCTGTTTTGCGTCGGCATCACATTCATCAAGTTCAACATGCAGACGTTTCAACGCATCTTCGGTTAAAACAAAATCTGTGTTCTCAGCCTTTGACAAAGTCGCAGTAAACAAAACACCCAATACAACAACAGCCAATAGTTTCATTCTTACCTCCATTTAAGCAAAGCTTTGCCAATGATAGAAATACGTATTTCTACCCTATAATCGGCTTATAATATCTAATTCAACAATCGATAGCGTCTCAAAACATAATGGTCAAGCACTTTACACGGCTTTATAAATCATATTATGTCAGATCAATTGAAACAAAATATCGGTTTACGTGTGAAAACCATACGCAATCAACGCAAGCTAACTCAGGCTCAGCTTGCGGAAGCTATTGATAAGACATTTGAGGCAATATCCAATTTGGAACGTGGTAAGACAGCCCCCAATTTCTCAACATTGGCTGACATAGCACGAGTACTTCAAGTTCCCATGCGCGAGTTTTTTGAAGGAATTGATGCAGAGCTTTCAGAAGACAGGCAAGAGCTTTTCACAAAACTCAATCTTCTGGCTTCAAAAATGGATGATAAAACACTGGAGCTATATTTAAAGCTTGGTGATGTTTTGTTGGAACAAAAAACAGATTAATCACTGTTGTCATTCAGATTATTTAGAAATTCATCTAGTATTTCACGTTCGCTTGAATTAACAAATCTTCTATCAATTTCAGCAAATATTTGACTTTTGGGGAAATATTTCTTCTTGGAATCTTGATTAAAAAAAATTGTTCCGTGAATTCCTGCAACTTCTGACTTTATAACTGGACAGCCCCACAATCTTTGCAATGTCTCAGTTGTAACTTTGTCATTTGGAAGATCAGAGTCAAACTGAATATCTTGATTCAATTTTGGGAATAAAATTTTGTAGTCTTCGTGCGTACATGCAAAAATTGAATAAGTGCAATTCTCAGCTTCATCTATGATTTGTACGTTCTTAATTTGTATTTTCATGATTTGAAATACTCTGCTTCAATAAATGCAATTCCAAGTAGACTGTTATGTAGGTGTGTCGGAAAATGGTTCAGCAATCACCTGTTGCTCATCCTCAAATACAATATATCCAATTCGACTTGAATGGACTGTTTCAATGGCGTAACCGTTTTGTTCTAGCAAAGATACAAGCCCATATGCTTTTGCTAAAGCACTAGAAGCTTCAGGCTTAAACCAACTCAAACCTTTTGTATCTTTTTGAAACTTACCCTTCGACTTTGATCTAGTAAATTTATTTGGTATCGGCAAATTTTGCCTGAACCATTCAAGTAAGTCTTCAAGCTGCTCTGACGTGTATTGGTCAATTTCATCATTTTCGCGCAACTCATATGCTGCATTAAAAAAGCCTTCTCTTGCAGACATACCACAAACAATATTTTGGCGAACAAACCTAGTGAATTTCTCAGGCAACTTTCATGCCCTTTCGGAAGCCTAAATTAATAGGTACCCAAAAGAACATAACCATCCATAGAAGAAGAAGTAAAAACTCCAAAAGAGAACCATCTTCATCGATAAGAATTAGTTTGAAGGAGTAAAGTACACAGAGTAATGCACTCAAACCCAGATAAATGAATATACCTATATGACGTCTTCCCAAATCATTCGTACGCTTCACCAATATGGCTGCTTCAGGCATGATTAACATTAAGCCAGTAACACCAAATGTTATTCGGTAATTTGTATTTAACAGCATTTCATTGGTCGTGTCCCATGCATACGGATTGACGCCATTGAAATAGATGGATGAAAGGTAATCGGTAAGAGTACCGATTAAAACAATTACAATAAAACCAATCCAAAATTCATATCTGTTTATAGTCCCATTGAATGAGAAAAATAGGTGTTTTAGATTAGGCAAAATGAACCCCATTTACCAGAATACAATTCAAACGAGCATTAGGAATTATATAGAATTAATCGGTTATATTGGCCATCACCGCTGCAATTATTTCATTGAATATAGTTAATTAAATACTGGCGAGATCACCTCCATCTCAATTGTATTGATGAGACCCTCCAAATGGCGGTGTGCTTTTCTGAGTGCTTTTGCGTTCGGATTGCTGAAGTGTTTATTGAGCTCGAGCGCACCATGATAAAATCTAGCAGCATTGAGTATGCGCAAAATCACAGTCTTTTTTGGTGACCTATTTCTTGTTCTCATGCAGGAAAAATAGCTGGGCTTCATTTTCAATACATGGGTCGAAAATTCACTCTGATTATCGACAATTCGAGTTTTCAAAAATATCTCATATGACAATTCCAACAATTGCAGGTTTGGTGGCTTTGCGGGAACGGTTAATTTGGGTGGTGTTGGGGTAACTTCGACAGCTCTCATTGATGAATCCTTCTTTGTTTAATGCGCTTTGGTAGCAGTAGTATTTATCAATCCAATTCCTTTTGCTCCTGCGTAATTAATACTTTCCGCCTGCATGTTTTGAATAAATAGATTTAGAGTGGAGCAATAAAATGGAACTCATTGAACGTCGAAAAATCTATATGGACCTATCTAAAAAGTTTGAGCCAAACACGTTTTTGACACTGACAACTAACCAAACTTGGACACCCCAAAAATTGCGCAAATTGGTTGGTTCATATTTTGCAAGAATGGACCGTTGGTATTTGGGGCACACATGGCACAATGAACCATATGATCGACGCACAAATGGTATGGGTTTCATTGAGCATGAAGACAGTAACATTCACATTCATCTTTTGGTCAATTTTAAATCTGGCAATGAATGGGGAAGACGTATGATGACAGAACACTACTGGCACAACTTCTGTGAAAGTGGCTCAATTGAAATCAAACCTATTTATGACCTGAATGGCGCTGCTTATTATTGCACGAAGGAAATGACATCCACAAAATATGACGTCTATGAACAAATAGTATTTTTGCAGGATTATACGAGATCGTAACAATGGGGTATCGCCAAACCAACTAGGCAAACGCTGATATAGAGTGAGGCTATCTATCACAACTCGTTGATTCGCAACTATAGAGGGTAGGTTGATATGTAACTAAAGCTTGTATGAAGGTTAAATCTCTGCATATGTTGCAACATAGAAATTGACAAATATTAAAAGCATTTTAAAAGCACATAAATAACACAAAAATATAAAACATTGATTCTATTGTTTTATTTTAAATAATTTTAACTCCGAAGGCAGAGGTCGCAGATTCGAATTCTGCCGGGTGCACCATTCTTTTCAATGACTTAGCCAATCTCAGCCACGGAAAATTGATGTTCCGCAATGTTATCCGCAACGATATCATTTCCAATTTGGTTCATAACAGCCACAGCACGGTGCTGATGGAGAGGCGAATGTTGTTTGTAAACTTTCAACAAAGTTTCTGCTGACGTGGCGAAATATTCGACAGCGTCCTCCAGCATCATGCCTTCCTGAAATGCCCATGTGACTGCCGTATGCTTCAGTGTATGACGTACTACATCATCAAGACCAGCGAGTTTACAAGCGTTGTTAAAGCCTGTCGTTACGTTCGAGACTGGATTACCCTTGTAATGGATGACCGACTCGTTTCCATCCTCTTGCCATAACTTTGCGATCTTAACCAAGTTGGAAGGCATGGAGATCGAACCCTTGCGTTTGCTTGATTCGGTGTCCGCATATCCTTTGAAGTGAATCATCTGCTTATCCATGTCGATCCAACCGTGATGAGGTGAACGTTTCCAACGTAAATCCAAGACAGCGTTCTTCCTTCTTCCAGTGAACAGCGAGAGTATAATGAAGCGATCAATATGGGGTGGAACGTGTTTGCGAAGTGCTGACACTTCCTCTCGTGTTAACCACCTCTCTAGAGGCTTTGGTTTCTCTGGCAACTCTGCTCTGGGAGTATTAACTAACCCCATGGCCTTGGTTGCGTGATTCAATGCGGTGTTCAGCACACCTAACTCACGGCGTATCGTTGAAGGACTTACTCCGCGTTGCCGTTCATATTCAGTGCAATTCGTAAGTGTCACATCGTTCGGGGTCAGGTCACCCCAGAAGGGTGCGAGAGCTTCAATGGCATAGCCTGTGCGTTCAGGGGCTTTCTGTTTGGGACCTTTAGCATCGGCGTAGGCGTCAAGAATTATTCCAAGCTTTACTGTACTTGGGTCAACATCCCTCTGAAATGTTTTACTCTTTTCATTTAAGTATTCGCGGAGAGCCTCTTCAGCTTCATCGCGCTGTTCAAGGCGCTGGTGGCTTACAAGCACTGGAACTTGTACGTCTTTGCCGTTAATTCCGCAAAATACGGTGGATGAAATAATCGCTGCGCCAAGAACTGCACAAGCACATCGCGATTTTATGTCAAAGATACCTGCACTGCATCTCTTGGAACGTTGTGAAGACGTTGCCTATGATGATCACTTGCCAGAAGAAATGTCTGTTTTGGCGTGGAATTTGGAGCGTTGTATTTCTCCTATGTCGAGCGCGCAACGCATAGCTCAATATTCGCCCGACATCGTTTTATTATCTGAAATGGATTGCGGTATGTCCCGCACCCAGCAACAGCATACCACCAAGCTTTTGGCTGACAATTTAAACATGAACTACATCTTTGGGGTGGAGTTTTTCGAGATCGGTTTGGGGAGTGGCCCTGAACTTGAATTTGCAGAAGATGATTTTAATGCCTGTGGGTGGCATGGAAATGCAATCCTTAGCAAAGTACCGGCAAAATTTATGGCGCTCATTCGTCTAGATGATCACGGACACTGGTATTGTATGAGTGATGGCACTGATCAAAACCAGCCTCGTATCGGTGGTCGCATGGCAGTGGCTGCGATTTACCCATCGGAAAAGGGCGATGTGTGTTTTGTATCCACTCACCTTGAAAGCGCCGGTAGTTTATCAATCAGACAGTCGCAGATTGATCGCATTATCGCAGCGGTTGATACCTTTGCACCTGGCATTCCGGTTATATGCGGTGGTGATCTTAATACCGGCAATAATCTTGATGATTTTGATTGGAAGCGCGAAACACTCTTTGAGGCAGCAGAGCGTCAAGGGTTTGATTGGGATTGCAATGCGCAAGGCACGACCACTCGTCCCAGTAAGCTCACACGCTTTCCGGATCGGGCGATGAAGCTCGATTGGTTTATGAAGCGGGGTTTGACTGGCAAAGATCCTAAAATCATAGCAGCGCTTGATCGAAATAAAGAGCCAATTTCCGATCATGAACTGATAGCCGCGATTTTTCGTGTTTAACGTAGAGTATGTCTTGACCTTCATGATATGGACACTGGCACATACCATGATCTGTGATCTATTTGCCGTGGATATCAGATCTCTTGGCCAGCATGTTGATCGTCGGGATCACATCAATTTTTGCGATTTGGATTGCGATCAAGTGGCGTAGGTTTGAATATATGTGTACAATTTAACCAATGTCTTAGTGCTGAAGTTTGCGATAGATTCGAATTGAAATTGGGAAGAGCCGATTCTAAAAGACTGCCTGCGGTTTTATAGTTCAACAGCTGTTTCTTCTTTTGCAGTTCGTATCACCATCATTGTCACATAGCGCGCAATGTTGGTTTCTTCTTTTGCAAATTTTTGACACAAGGTATCAAGTTCTTCCATGTCGCGAAGGCGTAGCATTAAAACAACATCGGTTTCCCCGGTGACCGCATATACTCCGGTTACAGCAACTTCTTTGGCCATACGATTTACAAAAGCTTGCATGTGTTGTTCACCGTGAAGCTCTAAGTTTACCGTTATGATGGCTTTAATATTGCGCTCTGTTTTCTTCGGATTAAGTACCGCAACAATACGATCGATAACACCCGTTTTGTGAAGTCGCTGCATTCGACGAAGACATGAAGATGGAGATAATCCCACTTCGTCGGCCAAATCGCTGTTGGTACGACTAGCATCTGCTTGTATCAAATTAAGAAGTTTGCGGTCTATTTTATCCATATTCATAGCTTACAAGCATACACTCATTGGTGCAATAATATTGCAAAGATATGCAATTTTTGACCACATATTCGATTGCGCCTGATCTAGCATAGTTGGAAACAATGAGAGTCTTTAACTATGTTATTATCGATATTTAAAACCACATCAGAGGCACTGCGCGTTTATAAAGTTCTCCTCCTAATCATCGTTCCAATAAGTATATTTGTGGAGTTCTTATCGCGCATTGGCGTGATCAAAGCGATAGCTCCTGCCTTCTCACCACTAATGGACCTCATCGGATTGCCATCAGAATTAGGGTTGGCATTCTTAACTGCAATGTTAGTTGGAATATGGGGCGGTTTTGCGTTGTTATTCACACTTGTGCCATTAGAAACATTAAGTGTTGCTGATGTTACGGTCTTTTCTGCACTGATTTTATTTGCGCATGCCCTACCAATTGAGCAAAAGATTATTGAACAGGTGGGGCCAAGGATGATGTTTACATCTTTGCTCCGTTTTTTAGGCGGGCTGTTATATGCGTTTATCCTTCATCAGATCTTTAGCCTAACAGGTTGGCTTCAAGAGCCGGTGGTCCCCGCTTGGGTGCCGATGACGGCAAGTATGACGTGGGCCGAATTTTTACTGACCCTGTTTGAAGCGATGGCATGGATGGGTTTTATTCTGTTAGGCTTATTCTGGGCACTTGAGCTATTAAAATTATCTGGCGTTCTCGGCGCAATGATGCGGGCGATAATCCCGATGTTGCGTCTGTGCGGCATTAGCAGTGAGACAGCACCGTTAACGACAGTAGGCCTACTTTTGGGCATTTCCTACGGTGCCGGCCCGCTTATCAAAGAAGCACAATCGGGCTTGATATCGCCAAGACAGATTTTACTAAGTTGTATTTTGATGGGTTTCGCCCACAGCATGATTGAAGACACAATACTTGTCATCGCAATGGGGGCAGATGCAATTAGCGTGTTTTTTGGCAGGTTTTTATTTGCAATCATTGCAACTGCAATGTTTGCATACGCCTTAAAGCGCGTTCCAGATCGTTGGTTTTTCCTGCTGCTTTATGTTCCGCGTCGACCTAATTTGCGGGGTGCATCGGCATGTTAAATTCAGCTCGAAACTGTTTTTCAAACAAACTTTGGAACCTTTCATTCATCGGCATCCTATTGCTCGGTTTTGCTGTTGCTTCTCTTGCACCTTATCGTTCAATCATCGGAATTGAGCGTTTGGGTTTAAGCGAAATTGAATTCGCGCTTTACACAACAATTTCAGCGATAGCCACAATCTTTGTATCTATCGCAATTGGAATATTTACCGATCAAACGGGGCGTTACAAAGATGTGTTAATCGTAAGCCTTATTATTGGCTGCGTCGGTAATTCCATGTTGTTTGTTTGGCAAACCAAGCTCATGTTTATTATCACATTCATTGTGTTTTTCCCCATTGCGGCAACAGCCATTAGCCAGTTGTTTGCCTTGGCAAAACTTGCGGTGAACCGCAGTGAAGGGATAGATGGAGATTTCTCAGCGGCTGTAATTCGAGCGGCATTCGCTGGTTCGTATGCACTCACACCTCCAATATGGGCAATACTTATTCTCCAAGGTGTGGATTTGCTCACAATCTTTGGTGCAACAGCCATTGTTAATCTGATCATGATCGTTATTGTCTATCTCAAATGGCCGCAGCAAGCTGATGAGATCGACCAGTCAAAAGTCGCACCTGAATTTGGTCAGGCAATCGCTGAATTAGCGCATGTGCCGTTGTTAATTCGACTGATATTAATTTCAATTATTGGATCGTTGACGAGTTTAAATAGCACGATGGTAGGTCTGATTATTCTCAATGATTTAGGCGGAACAGAAATTGATGTCGGTTGGTTCGCGGGATTTGTTGCATTGTGCGAAATACCCATCATGATACTCAGTGCTTCGGCGTTAAAATTCGTGACTAAGCCTGTTCTGATTTTGATTGGTGTTGCATTGTTTGGGGTTTATTTAGGAGCTTTTCAGTTTCTGTCCTCAACGGATTATTTATGGTTCTTAATCATTCCAGCGAGTTTGGGCGGGGGCATTTTCATCCCCTTGGTTATTGGCTATATCCAGGAGCTAATGGATGATAAACCCGGAACAGGTGGCGCGCTCATATCGATCACCAATATTGCCGGACACTTAGTGACGGCAATCATCTTTGGCGTTTGCACTTTGTTTTTCAGCTACTCAATGACAGCTTTTATTGGTGCGATGATTGCCATCTTATCAGGCATAATTTTAGTGATTATAGACAAAGGTAGCGTTTTCAAAACCTATGCCAAGGGCACCTGATTTTGCACATATAATCGGTGCCCAAACCAAGATAAATTGTTTGTGTTCTTTGCTCTTCAAACGCCTTCGACGAATTCGAAACCTTCAAAGTTTGGATGTCCTGAATACATATGACCATTATTGCCAGCATTTTTGTGAGCCGCGCGAAAATGTTCAGATTTTGTCCAGGCGATAAAAGCGTCTTTCGTTTCCCATAAGGTATGGGAGGCATATAGTGTGATTTTACTGTCTTCATTCGCAGGGCCTTTTAAAAGATTGAACTTTATAAACCCGGGCACCTCTTCCAATTTTGAATCGCGTTCGCGCCAGACATTTTCGAAGTCAATTTCAAAACCGTCATTAATTTTAAATCTGTTCATTGCGATAAACATATATCTTCCTCATGCTAGTATCGGTGTGATGTGCAATTGGTCCTCTGGTCCATGATGGTCAACGCGCATGGCGCAGTCATAGACATTCTCCAAATTGTTTTTATTCAAGACATCTTTTGGACTGCCTTGCGAATAGGTACTGCCGCTTTTCAGTAAAATGATTTGATCAGAATAGGCAGCTGTGAGGTTCAAATCATGAAGCACGGCAATAACAGTGCCACCTTCATCTGAATATTGTCGGGCAATTTTCATGATCTGTATTTGATGTCGGATATCCAAGCTGGATATCGGCTCATCTAAAAACAAAACTCTGGAATTATTTTCATAAACTGGTTCCCAAACCTGCACTAAAACGCGCGCCAATTGCACGCGTTGTTGCTCACCTCCAGACAGCTCCTGGTAATATCGGTGCGAAAAATCGTGTAACCCGACTCTGGTCAAGGCGCGTTCGATAATATTATCGCTGTCAGGTGTTAAGCTGATACCGGATAATTGCCCAAGTTTAACCACTTCATACACAGTGAAAGGGAATGATAATTGGCTCGCCTGGGGCAGAACACCGCGCATGATTGCCATATCCGCAGGTGCCGTCTTGGCGACCTCCAACTGATTGATTTTAACTGATCCGCTATAGGAGATCTCCCCTGTGAGTGCGCGAAGCGTAGTGGTTTTGCCCGAGCCATTTGGCCCAACAATGGAACAAAAGGTTCCAGATGAAACATTAAAACTGATGTCATTTAAAATTTGTTTTCGCCCGAAAAAGACATCTAAACTAGACACACACAACATATTACAAGTCCAACAAACCGCGTTTACGTAGCAAGATCCATAAGAAGAAAGGTGCGCCGATGGCGGCGGTGATAATGCCGATTGGTAATTCTGCAGGGGCTACAATTTGTCGAGCAACAGTATCGGCCAATAAAAGCATAATCGCACCTAATAACGCGCAGGCTGGCAATAAATATTTGTGATCAGGCCCAATCCATAGGCGTAGCAAATGCGGAACAACAATACCGACAAATCCTATGCCCCCGCTCGCTGCGACAGCTGCACCGGTGGAGGCTGCAACAGCAACAATCGTGATACGCTTAAATATTTGAACATTAATACCCAAATGACGCGCGGTGGCTTCGCCAAGCGTCATGGCATTTAAGCCTTTTGCAAGAAATGTGCATAACAGCAAAATTGGTAGGATGATGGGTGTAATGGCAAATACTTTTGTCCAAGTTGCGCCAGCGAGTGAGCCAAGCTGCCAAAAGGTTAAGTCCCGCAATTGTTGATCATCTGCCTTGAAGACCAAAAGACCGGTAAATGCTCCTGTTAAAGCACCAAGTGCTATACCTGCTAACAGCATTGTGGCAACGGATGTTTGCCCGCCACGAGTTGAAACGCGATAGAGCAAAAATGTTGTCACCAACCCACCAAAAAAAGCAGCAATTGGTATGTGATATATCCCTAAAAATAGTGCAACGGGCGCAAGATATCCTGTACCAAGAACGATAAAAGTAACGGCTCCAAGCCCGGCGCCTGATGCAACACCAACTATGCCCGGATCAGCTAAGGGATTTCTAAAAAGTCCTTGCATGACTGCACCAGATACGGCCAACGATGCTCCGATCAGAACACCCAGTATCACCCTAGGGAACCGAATTGTTTCGATAACAACGCGCTCATATGTATCGATTTCAGCGGATTGGCCGAAGCTAAATATATAAGCAAGCGTGCTTTCAAAATGAACATCTGCCGCACCGCTGGAAAGCGCAAATATGCAAGTAATTAAAAGCGCTATGGCCATGACTACAGTTAGTACGAACGCATAGTGTGAACGGTCGCCAGCATGGGCATTGGGCTGATCGAATTTAAAGCCGTTGAAATATGGCCCGGATATTCTTTGCTCGCCGGGAGAACTTATAGACACAATTACTCACCATATATCTTTTGAGACAGTTCTAAAACGGCTTGACCTGTTCGTGGTCCATAACCAAGTAGGTAAAGTCCATTCATGGTAATGAGTGATTTTGATCGCCCTGCGGGGGTTCCCAAAATAGCTGGGTGGTTTAAAATTTCCTGAGACGTTTGTGCATCATCTCCGTGACGGTTCATCATCACAATCACGTCTGGGGCCGCTTCTAAAATAGCCTCATCGGTTGCGGATTTATAACCTTCCATGCTCACAAGCGCATTTTCAGCACCGGCCATTTCTATCATCCCTTCGGCAGATGTATTCGTACCTGCTGCAAGTAGATTGCCGCCGTTATTTGATAGGACGAATAATACCTTTTTCTTTTTGCTGATTGAGCCGATAATTGCATTTGTTTCTTCAAAATCGGCATTCACTTTATCTGCCAAAGCCGCAGCTGCATCTTCAACCCCGAGCGCACGTCCTACCGCTTCGATTTTAGATATCACACCTTCTTGTGTGTATTTTTCTTCAATTTCAACAAATGGAACCCCCGAACTTTTAATGACGTCAACAGCTTCTGGCGGTCCCGCGCCTTCAAGTGTGATGATCATATTCGGATTGACCGATAAAACCCCTTCGGGGGCTAATCGTCGAATATATCCAACATCGGGCAGCGAAAGAGCCGCTTGTGGATAGAGGCTGGTCGTATCGCGAGCAACCAATCGTTTTTCCTCGCCAAGAGCAAAAATGATTTCGGTAACGGAGCCACCAATTGAAACAATATGATCTTTGGCATCATTAGCGAGGGCAATTGGAGCGCTCAGGAGCAACAAAGATGATACGATCGCGGCTGAAAAGTTTCGTTTCACGCCATTTAGAAATTTCAACATTTATCTTCTCCTAAGCTGCCTGAGATTTTTTAATACGAGGCAAATTTTCAACAATGAGGCGCCAAGAATTACGTTCATCGTGGCCTTCAATTCGTTTGCCAAAAAATTGTATAATTAAATTGCCCTTAGCATCATAAGCTTCAACAGAAGACACATGACCTTTATCCGTTGGTTTGCGAACCGCCCATACTTGGTCAATATGGTCGGAACGAAGATGCATATGAAAACCTTCATCCAAAATGTTTAGCCAATTGCCCATGCGTTTAATGGATTGGATCGGACCGGAGTGGATTTGAATACATCCTTTATTTCCGATGAAACACATGATGGGCAGTTTTTCGTTAGCCGCCAGTCCCATAAGTGCTTCAATTGAGGAGGGGTCAATGGGCCAGGCATATTCTTCGCCAATTGTATTGACTGCTTGATAGCGGCTTAGTTTCAGACTTTTGACCATCATTGTGAATTGATGGGTATCCGTCATTTTTGACCACTTATCTTTAAGCTTATCAGCAACACTTTCAGGATTTTCCAAAGTATCTTTGACAATCTCTGGTTTGATATCAATCAGATCAGATTGATCTGAGTTGCAAAATGCTTCCCCAAGTTTTGACCAAGCATTCATATCTGTGTTTGGCTTGGTATGAATTTTGTGAACAGTATCGCCTTGTTCATCGAAGAACTGTATGCTCTGTTTCAAACCATGATCGGTTTCTTTTTGCACCAAAAACGCATGAGCGAAATGTCGACGAAATAGCCGGAGGTCGATCTGCTCGTTAGAGATCATGCTGGCGAATTTACCACCATGATACACGTCATAAACTCCCGTTTTTTCATGCACTGCGCTTTCATTGCGTGTGAGTGCGAGCACTTCCCCAACACTTGCAAGTCTGGTGAAGATTTCATCCATATCGCAATTTAGTCGGATCGTGCCATGGCCTGTATGTGCAGCGACCAATTGAGCTTCTTTAATGCCGAGCATATTTGCGATATCGCGCTCGCGCATTTTCGGGTTGTTTGCACAAAAATCACGGATTTCTGCTGCAGTTTCACTTTTTGTTTCTTGCATGATGTTGCACCTATTTATTTAGAATAAGTTTTCCCTGACGGGTAATTCTCAAACGATAAGATGCATCTTCGTGCTGAATGATAATTTCTTTGTGGCCCTGGAAAAGGTTCTCACTTGTATAAACCAACGATGGGCTTGCGGTTTTGATTGCTTTGTTTTGTTCCATCGAAATATTCACTACCTGCATCTTATACTCTTACTACTGAACTGAATTTCGCCGGGCTTGCAGATAGCTGGCTGGGCATTTGAATAATTTATCTTGACTTGTTTAGTATACTTTTTTAAAAAGCGCAATAACTTGACTAAAATAGTCATATTAAAAATAAGCACGCCAGCCATAAGCCAGCCGCTACCACAGCTTTAAAGGATATAGATTATGGGGCTTGCGAAGGGCTTTAAGCTCGCTTTGATGGCGAGTGTTTCAATGGGTGTGATTTCAGTGCATGCTGAAGCGCAAGAGACACAATATGAAAATACACTAGGCATTCGCCTATTGAGAATTGTGAAAGGCGCTGGCCAGGATAAGGTAGCCACTGATACCCCTCAGGCAGTAACGGTACTAAACCAAGAAGATATCGAAAATGCCGGCGCAACAACGGTGGGTGATACGTTCGATTCGGTCCCAGGCGTAACCACTTCTGGTTCAGAGAGCGTGTTAGGTGAGAGCTTTAACATCAGGGGTGTTGGTGCAGGTGAAGCGCAAGCCGATGAGGGGCGTTTTATCATCAGCGTTGATGGCGTAGACAAAAACTATCAGCAATACCGCTTGGGTGGTTTCTTTAGTGATCCTGAACTTTATAAACGCGTCGAAGTTCTGCGAGGACCTGCATCTTCAACACTTTACGGATCTGGCGCGCTTGCCGGTACTGTCTTGTTTGAAACAAAGGATGCATCTGACTTTCTTCAAGAGGGGCAAACATGGGCCGTTCGTTTAAAAGGTGCTTATGGGTCTGTTGATGAACAAGGTTTGGGCTCAACCACAATTGCTTGGCGTCCCGTGGACAGCGCTGAATTACTGCTCACAGGCAACATGCGCAATGGTGGAGACTATTTCACTGGTGATGGCTCAATTGTTGATTCAGACTTTGAGTCATTTTCTGGCCTAGCTAAAGGGACATTCTACTTTGGTGATGACAACGAAAAAGAGCTACGCGTATCCTACCAAAAATGGCAATCAGATGCGGAAAATCAGCAATATGCACAAACGGTAGACAGCACCGGTTTTGGCAGCGTGGATCGTAAAGTTATAGATGAGCAATTCCTTGTGTCTTGGGAAGATCCGTTTTCAGATAACGATTTGTTGGATTTAAAGGCGCAACTGTCATATTCAAACACGCTTAATGAAGAGCGCAACGCATCATTTTTCAGTTTTGGTGGTCCTGCATTCCAGTTCTTCCCAGACGCCGACTTCGCTTACAAAACTCTTCAGGGAAAGATTGAAAACACATCCTATTTTTCAGGTGAGAACTGGGAAAATTACTTAACTTATGGTGTGCAGTATACAAATCTGGATCGCGAACTCGCGTTGCGTAGTACAGGTGCACAGCCCTCAGGCACAGATACAAAAACAGCATTCTTTATTCAGAGTGAAATTACATTTGGTGATAATCTAACAATTATCCCGGGCCTGCGTGTAGATCATCGTAAACTAACGCCGGATGAAAGTGTCATTGCAGGATTTGGTTCTGCCTCAAGCATAAGTGAAACAGCATTTTCACCTAAACTTGCAGCACTTTATGAGTTTAACGAAAACTGGAACGTCTTTGGTTCGTATGCCCATACCGAGCGCTTTGGAACATTAGATGAAATTTACGATTACAGAACGGGTCTGGTTCCGGGAATAGATCTTAAAAAAGAAGAATCTGACAATTTCGAAATTGGTTTTGGCTATTCAAATACTGGCGTGTTTAGTGACAATGATTCCATTCAGTTTAAAACTACAGCCTTTTACAACACCATTCACGATTACATTACGCGTAATCCAAACACCAGCGATTCTGCGCGGACGGGTGCAGCTTACATCAATATAGATCAAGTTGAACTGTATGGCGTGGAAGTCGAATTTTCATATGACCGCGAAAGCTGGTTTGTCAGTGGTGGTGGCTCGATCATTCGTGGTGTTGATACCAACAACTTCTTCTCTACATCGGGGAATTTGAACACGATCCCGCCGGATGAATTGTTCTTTACAGTTGGCGGTAAAATCCAAGATGAAGGCATTAGCTATGGATTTAAAACGCGTCTCATCGCAGCGCAAGATGAAGTAATGACGGGCGGCCGCGATGAAAGCGACGACATAGTGCTTAATGATCTTTATTTCAATTGGGTGTCAGAAAAGAACGGTTACAACGGCATAGAGTTCCGCGCCAGCATCGAAAATATTTTTGACGTTCAATATCAGGAATATCTCTCCAACGACGCGGGCCCAGGACAAAACTTCAAGATCTCATTGGTCAAAGAGTTTGGCAGTTAATTGGGGGTAATTTGTTGTTAGAGAAAATGACAAAATTAAAATGGAAGGGAAGGTGGGTAATCCACCTTCCTTTAGCAGCATTTGCATTTACAGCTGTAACATCAGCCTATGCGCAAGAAAGCTCAAATATTGTATTAGAGTTAAATAAGCTAACGCCCCTAGAGGCGAGTTGTGAGCTCACATTCTTGGTAGAGAACAAAACTTCAACTCACGTTGAAAAGCTTGCCCTTGAATTTGCTTTTCTTGATAAAAATGGCCAATTGTCAAAGCTAGCCACTTTAAATTTCGGTGCATTAGTAACCCAGCGGCCAAAGATCGCACAGTTTGGGTTAACCCAAACACATTGCCAGGACCTATCCAAAATCTTTATCAACTCAGCTTCTGAATGCGCAGGGATTGTAGCAGATGATTGCATTGGCATTATCAGCAAATCCAACAAAACGTCGGTCGAGTTTTAGGTGATGACGAATGAATGAGATTTTGGATTTTATAAAATATGTGCTCGATCTCGGCGGGCCGGTGGTTGCAATACTTATCGTTGCTTCCTTCATTGCCTTAACACTCGTGATCTTCAAACTGTTTCAGTTTTACATCTTTGATCTTGGTAAAACAAAAGACACACGCCGTGCCATTAATCTTTGGCAATCGGGAAAAATGGAAGCAGCGCTAAATCTGATTGAACAAAAAAAGGGACTGATTGCACGCGCAGCATTTTTGGTCTTAAGCCGTCTGTCGAAAGATACCCCATCTAACCATGATCAAATTGAAGACGCGGTTCAAACACTTGCAATTGAGCGAATGCATAATCTGCAGTCGGGATTGAAGGCTTTAGACACAATCGCACAACTAGCGCCATTATTGGGTTTGTTTGGAACCGTTCTTGGGATGATCGATGCCTTTCAGGCTTTGCAAGGCGCAGGTTCAAATGTTGACCCGTCCATACTTGCTGGCGGTATTTGGGTTGCATTGCTAACAACGGCCGTTGGCTTGGCGGTTGCTATGCCGATCACGATTGTCCTTTCGTATTTTGAAGCGCGCCTTGAAAACGAACGCGTGAGCGTTGAGGTTTTGGTCGGTGAGTTGTTAAATCCAACAGAGCAACCAAAATTTGCTTAGGAGGGATTTGATTTGCACATTCAAAGTCAACTCGCCCCCCGTAAGAAATTATCTTTAACATCGCTCATTGATGTCATTTTTCTTCTGCTGTTGTTTTTCATGCTGTCATCAACTTTCTCCAAATATTCGAAATTAGAAATTAGTGCTTCGACAAATGGAGCAGGTGCAACAACGCGGCAAAAAACAAGTTTAATCGCCCTTGATGGTGTGCAGATTAGATTTAACGGACAAGCAACAAATATTGATGATTTGTATGCTCAGTTTACACAAACATCGGACGATCAAAAAACTATTTTGATCATTACGACTTCTGCACAAACATCAACTCAGCAATTGGTTGATGTGCTTAGCAAGCTTTCAAATATCGATGGCTTGAACATTACGATTGCGAGGTAGATATGCGCCTTGAACGTCGACATAAACAAAAGCAACACGAAAATACCATTCCGTTGATTAATGTCGTGTTCTTGATGCTCGTGTTTTTTTTGATTGCAGGCACAATTGCGCCAAGTGCTGATAATGAAATTACACCTGTGGTCAGCGTGCTGGATCAACAGTCGCCGCCGGAAGAGGCAATTAGCCTGCGCAAAGATGGATCCATGTATTTCCAAGGTACTGAATTGAACCTGTCATTACCTTTACCAGCTCAATTAGATAAGTCAGATCACTTGATTATTTATCCAGATCAAAATTCAAATGCGCAGATGTTTGCAGAGAAAGTCGCGCAACTGAAATCAAAAACATCAAAACCAATTTCGATATTGATCAAAAGGGAGAGCGAATAATGCGCACTTCTGGAAACCGACGGATACTTCTTTTCGCTGCGATATTATCTTTGTTTGGGCATATTGCCTTGGCATCGATTTTTATCGACAAACAAGATGAGGCAAAAATTGCTGGCGGAGCTACGGTTTCAATTGCGGTGATGGGTGATGCTTCGGTTGATCAAGTTATGGCCGGGGAGCTGTACCCCAATCATAAAACCGAGCACCATGAAGCAAAGTCTGACCCAACAGAGTTAACTGCTGAAACTGAGGTAAAACAGGTTCAAGATACAAATACAAAGAGTGCAACTTTGGACGCAAAACCAAATGCGGAACAATTGTCTGAAGCAAATGCGCCTAAAAAGATTAAGACCCACTCAACTCCACCAAAAGAATTAACTGCCAAAGCGCTCAAACTCGCTGAAACAACACCGGTTAAGTCTGAGCCCGTAGAGATCAAAACCGCATCAAAATTGGCGTATTCGAACAATCAAAATACACTGCTTGAGACGCCTGAAAAGCAGACACTGAGTGAAAAACTCCAAGAGCTTCAGCATCAAACAATTGAACCACTCAGCACTCATCAAGCAATTCAAGATGTTGAAAAGACAATTGAGCAAATTGATGCGCAAACACCCTCTGATGATATACCTCTGCCTCAATTCCGGCCACAAGAGGAGTATAAAAAGCCTGTCCAAACAGCAAAACTTGATCCAGGTGCAATATCAAAGAAACCGATAATCCGTTCAGCTAAAAAGAAGGCTGAACCTAAAAAAGCTGCAACAGGACGCAAGGGCAAAAATCAAGCAAATGTGAAAAAAGGCAGCCAGGCTAGTAAAAACAAACAGGGTAAGGCTGGATCAAAAAAACGGGGACAATCCAAGGCCAGTGGCAATGCCAGTATCTCTAATTACAAAGGCAAAGTTCGGCAAAAAATATTTCGGCGATTTAGTCCAAAAACAAGACCAGCAAAACGCGATGCTGTGGTCGCCTTTACAATTGGCAGAAATGGGTCGGCCAATGGGGTCAGATTGGCAAGAAGTTCGGGAAATGCCAAATTAGATCGTGCGGCTTTGTCTGCTGTTAAACGGGCATCGCCTTTTCCATCTCTGCCATCTGGTAAATCAAAACTGGCGTTCAGTGTAGGACTGAATGCTGGTTAAGGAAAAGACGTGCCTTTGTCGGCGCTCTAGCTATGCAGCTGAGCTAAACTGTATGTCACCATCGTGTAAAAAGCAGAGTTTGTTGAAGCAGGATGTATCAACTGGATTGGGTAGGCGCAGATCCTCAAGCGATGGGAATTTCTCGGATGTGAGCTCAAATCTTCGATCAATCTGGGAAACAAAGATAAAAGTGGTGCCTGTCTTATCCGCATATCGTTTGAGCATGAGAATTTGTGTGTCTAATGCTGAATTATCGCGCTTTTGATCCAATAGTTGTAAATAATCAATAATGACGATTGCATTTCGGTGAGAAGGATTAATGCGGTTGATAATGTGTTCGGCACAAATCTCATCAGATGTATCAATCGTTAAAGAATGGGCTCGTGAATTAAACTGTACACCCAGATTTGCAATGGCAGTTTTGATGTCTTTTACATTGTAATCAAGACTGAAAATATAACCCGTTTTTCCAACAGTTTCACTTAATGTCGCCAGTTCTAATGCGAGTGAAGTTTTACCGTGTCCCGGTCGCGCGGCAATTATGACCATATCACCTGGTATAATTTTTGATAGGAGCTCTTTTGCTGGTGTTGTTTTAGAATAACATGAGGACAGATGACCCCAATTTTTATATCCCTCAGAAATCGCGATTTGATCAAGTGCTTCGTTAAGCTTTAACCCCTTGGATCTGGCATTGAGTTTAGCTTGGCGCTTAAGCTTGTAAATCGGTGATGATAGTTTCATTTTGAACATCCTCTTATAAGCAATTAGCCGGTCCCTCCTTACGTTCATGCTTAATCAGATTAGTTTCAAATTATCATCACTCTACATTTTTAATGCTGCCCCAGTGGAGGGAGGAGGCCCGAGCAAGGCCTGTCTCATAATAGCACTCAAGCCTTCTTTTCTCAACTCAAATTGCGGGAAATATCTTTGCTTGTTGGACGTGAATGGACCCTGTTAAAGCGTGTTTGCTACTTGACGTCTGACATGCTGTTTAAAATCAAGAAGCAATTTTGTTTCAAGTTGGTCGTTTAAAGTAATCATGTTCACAGTGTTGATCGGGCTTGGTAAATCTATTGGCATAGGCACTAAGCCGCTTGGTCTTTTTGTGTGAATAGCATAGCTAGGTAAAACCGTTAGAAAATCGGTGATACGCAGTGTTTCTAGAACCGCACCGGCGGCTTCTGTTTGAAACGCTAGTCGTATTTGCTTCACACCTAATAGCTTTAATGCATTTTCCATATCTGTACGCAGAACACTGCGCTCAGAATGGGCGATCCACGTGGTCTCGCTTAGGTCTTGAACCGTGATTGCCTTCTTGTTTAATAGCGGATGGTTTTCTCGACCCACAATCTTATTCTGGTCATTAAATAACGGTTCGATATTAAGATCAGCACCGCTTACATTCGACATTTTTGCAGGGCCTAAAATGATGTCGATTTTGTTTTGAAACAATTGCTCCTGCAGCGCGGTGTAATAATCAGCAATTAAATCAATGCGGACCTCGGGGCGTTGTTCAATAAAACTGGCAATGGTTTCCGTCATCAATCGTTCACATAAAAAACGCGGTGCGCCGATTTTCAATACACCGGAAAATCCGCTTTTACCCAAATCAACAAATTCTAATGATCTTAGTCTCGCTGAGCGTATCACACGTCCCTGGCTCGATAATTCATGACCAATGTCGGTTAAACGCAAGGGCCTTTTTGTGCGTTTAAAAACCGGCATGCCGATACGCGCCTCTAAGGTGGCAACCATCCGACTGAGCGCTGGTTGCGACATATTTAATTCATTTGCCGCTGCCTGGAAGGTGCCTTTGTCGACAATAACGGACAGTTGTTCGAGGTGACGAGGATCTAAGAACATATCATTTGCTTATGTTAATTTACCGAAATATTATTGGACTGTTATGTTGGTGTAGTCAATACTTGTCCTTAGTTGGTCTTCTCCATCTGGAGAGACATATGTTTGGGAGGACATAATGAAATTCAATTCAACTTTATTGGGCTTAACAGCCGCTTTGGTCATGTCTACTGCGCCAAATATTGCGCAGGCGAAAACGCGATTGATCGTAAATTGTTTTTGGCCATCTCAACACTTTGTGTGTCAAAAGGTGTTGCCTGGCTGGTTGGAAGAGGTAGAGAAAGTCACGGAAGGCAGGGTAGTTGGTAATATTCCGCCAAAGTCAGTGGCGCCGCCACCAGAACAGCTTGGTTCGGTAGAAAAAGGCATTGTTGATGCAGCTGTTCAGTTCAATGGCTTGATCGGGAATCGTGTAAACGGCGCGTTGACTGCCATGCAGCCGTTTGTTGGCGCATTTAATGGGCCTGCAATGACGCAAGCCGCATGGGAAACTCAAGAAAAGTTCTACCCTGAAGAATTTGATACAGTCGAGCTTTTAGCGCAGTGGGTCATCACACCCGGTCGGTTATTCTCAACAACAGACAAGCCCGTCGTTACTTTGGAGGATTTTACATCTCGAAAAGTTTGGGCATTGCCCGGACCACTCGCTAATATTGGAAAATCTTTGGGCGCAGGGGTTGTTTCATCTCCGGCGGTTAAATCAAATGAAATCATTTCTCGCGGGGTTGTAGACGCACATTTGGGGCTAGGTGGAGATGCGATTAAAGCGTTCCAGGTTGTTCCTTATTCAAAATCGATGACAAAGTTCTCAAAACCACTTTATACAACATCATTTTCCTTCGTCATGAACAAAGAAAAGTGGGCAGATATTTCTCCTGAGGATCAAGCGGCCATTCGTGCCATTAGTCAGGAGAAAGTGGGCATGGTTGCTTCCGCAACATGGGATTCTGTCAGCAGTTCTGTATATGCAACTTTTGATGAGTTAAATATCGAAGTTGTAGATGCAGATCCGGGTCTTGAAACTGCGTTCATGGATGCTGCAAAACCAATCACCGCAAATTGGATCGCAAAGGCAACTGAAGCCGGCATTGATGCGGATGCAGCTCTTGAGTTCTACAAAAAGCGCTTGGCGGAACTTAATCAATGACGGGTAACTCCCAAAGTTCAAGCGGTGTGAGAGGGCTGTTTAATCGGTCCATCACAGCGCTTGAAACATTTTCAAGCACAGTAATTTTCATCATGATGCTTCTTACATTTGCTGATGTGATTGGGCGCTATATTTTAAATAAACCAATCTTTGGTGCGTCCGAGATGATTTCTGCGCTCTTGGCGCTTGCAATTTTTTCAGGCCTTGGTGTGACCAATGCGCGTGATGAGCATATCATGGTTGAGCTGTTTGTTGAGCCGGCAAGAAAGCTGTTAAAACCAATATTCTATGAGGTTGTTATCCAAGTATTTTCTGTGGCAGCAATGACGCTTATCGCCATTGTATTGTTCGAGCACGCGTTGGAATCTTATGAATTAAAATCTCTTACGGTCGTGATGGAAATCCCGCTTTACTATATCACAGGTTCAATTGCTTTCTTGGCGTTGATAAGTGTTATTTCTCAGATACTTGGTATCTTTTACAAATTCATCGATATGGGTAGTTTGGAAGCCGAAAAATGATTACCGCACTTTTAGGTTTTGCAGCCCTTATTGCGCTGTGCTTCTTTGGCTTTCGTGTTGGCTTTGCAACGCTTATTGTTGGCTTCGTTGGTTTTGCTTTAGAGCGGGGGATGAGTGCATCTCTTGCCATGGTCGCGCAGCAAGTTGCCGAGGATGCTCAAAACTATAATCTATCCGTTATTCCACTTTTCATTCTAATGGGCATATTCGTTTATCGATCTAACATTAGTGGCGATCTCTATGATGCCGCCTATGCCGCATTGGGTCGATTTAGAGGTGGATTAGCGTTAGCAACTGTCATTGCCTGTGGCGGATTTTCAGCAGTATGTGGCTCAACCTTGGCAACAGCTGCCACAATGTCAAAAGTCGCAATGCCGCAGATGAAGGGTTTTGGCTATAAAGATAGCCTAGCCGCCGGAACGATCGCGGCCGGCGGTACGCTCGGCATCATGATCCCGCCATCTGTTCCACTTGTCATTTACGGGATTACGGCTGAACAGGATATCGGCTTGTTGTTCATCGCAGGCATTTTACCCGGTATTCTGCTGGTTCTGTTATTCCTGCTTGCGGTTATGTTTACCGTTTATCGCGACCCAAGCTCAGCGCCAGATGCAACAGATCTTGCACCTGAGCGAAAGAAAGAAGCAATTCGCGGAACGCTGCCGGTACTCATTCTTTTCGTCGTTGTCTTAGGCGGTATTTACGGTGGTGTCTTCACAGCAACCGAAGCGTCAGGAATTGGTGCATTTGGTGCCGCCGTGATTGCCTATTTACGAGGTTATTTGCGCAGTTTTGAACAGTGGCGCAGCTGTTTGGTTGAGGCTGCTATTACCACATCTAAAATTTTCATCGTTTTGTTTGGAGCCGTTGTATTTGCCCAATTCATAAACCTTTCAGGCATGCCTTATGACTTGTTAGATCTGGTTGATGAATTACAGATGGGACCGTTGCAACTTGTTGCTTTTATTTGTTTTATTGCTTTGCTTATGGGCATGGTGTTTGAATCAATAGGCATTGTGGTTTTGCTTGTTCCTGTTTTTCTACCGGCTGTATCCATTCTTGGGGTTGATATGATTTGGTTTGGTATCATCATTGTTTTGGTGACTGAAATTGGTCTCATCACACCACCAATTGGTATGAATGCGTTTGTGGTGAAATCTGTGCTTCCAGATGTGCGACTGCTCGATATTTTCCGCGGAGTTGTGCCATATATATTTGCTTTATTAATAGGCTTGTTGTTGGTGTTTTTATTCCCATCAATAGCAACCTTTTTGCCTGAAATTGCTAGGTGATCTATGACCGAAAAAATCAAAAACATCCTCTTCATCATGGCTGATCAATTAAGGTGGGACTATTTATCCTGCTATGGGCACCCGCATCTAGATACTCCCAATATTGATAAATTGGCTGGCAAAGGGGTACGGTTTGACCGCGCCTATGTGCAATCGCCGGTTTGCGGCCCTTCGCGGGCGTCGTTTTACACAGGGCGAACAGTATTTAGTCATGGCTCTACATGGAATAAGGTGCCGCTACCCATCGGAGAATTGACCCTTGGTGATTATTTACGGCCTTTGGGTGTAACCACAGCTGTGGTGGGTAAAACGCACATGACCCCGGACAAGGAGGGCATGGCCCGTCTTGGATTAAACATGGAGACAGAGTTGGGTTGCTTAATCGGTGAACCTGGCTTTGATCCCTATGAGCGTGATGATGGCTTGCATCCAACGCCCGGATTGCGTCTGCGTGGCGGCCAGCTTCGCTATAATGATTATCTCAATGAACATGGATATGAAGGAGAAAATCCCTGGAATGATTATGCCAATGCTGCCGAAGGACCCGATGGCGAAATATTGTCGGGATGGGAGCTTAAGCATTCGTCACTGCCAGCGCGCGTGAAGGAAGAACATTCTGAAACCGCCTATATGACGAACCGTGCAATGGATTTCATAACGGAGATGGGGGATAAGCCATGGCTTTGTCATCTTAGTTTTATCAAACCCCATTGGCCTTATATGGCACCCGCGCCCTATCATAACATGTATGGGCCTGAAACCTTCATTAAGGTAAAGCGGGATGAGCGGGAGAAAAAGCTCAATAGTGTCAATCCTGTCATGCAGGCATTTCAAACCATGGAAGTAAGCGAAACATTTTCAACGCCGGGTGTTCGGGAAACAGTGTTACCAGCTTATATGGGGCTGATAAAACAGATTGATGATCACCTTGGGCGATTGTTTAATTGGCTTGAGGAAACAGGAAAAGATAAAGAGACCATGATCGTCGTTACATCTGATCACGGAGATTATTTGGGCGATCATTGGATGGGTGAGAAAGAGCTGTTTCACGAAGAATCTGTCCGTGTACCAATGATTATATATGATCCACGCGCGTGCGCTGATACAACACGCGGAACCGTTTCTAATGCCATGATTGAGGCAATAGATTTGGTGCCGACATTTATGGAAGCAGCTGGCGCACCTCCGGCAGCTCATCGCATTGAGGGTCGCTCACTTGTCCCGCTGCTGAAGGGTGAAACACCACGTGATTGGCGTGACGCAGTCTTTTCAGAAATTGATTATGCCTTTTATGCCGCGCGCGAAACTTTAAATTTGGGGGCATCCGAAGCAAGGGGCTATATGATCCGGACCGAGGATTGGAAATATGTCTATTTCAAAGGCTTTCCGCCGCAATTATTCGATTTAAATAATGACCCGAATGAATTTGATGATCTTGGTGTTTCGCCTGAGCATAAAGATATTCGATCAAAAATGCATGACATGCTACTGGTGCGATTATTGGACCGTAAAAACCGTGTCACAATGACTGATGAACATGTTTTGGGGGTCAGAGCAGGTGAGGGAAGCAGCGGTATTAAAATCGGCAAGTGGTAACTTGCCGAAATCAAATAGGATTAAAGTTCGTTTGCCCAAGGCGGATTAGCACCAGATCTGGAAACAGTAATGGCCGCAACCTTTGAAGCAAATGCCATTGCCTCTTTAAGCTGGTTGTCATCGAGCATTTTCAGCTTGGATTTCGACAAAAGATCAAGCTGAGAGAGTTTTGCCAAAAGCCCGCCGTTAAAGCTATCACCGGCTCCAACAGTGTCCGCAACTTTGACTTTCTCGATTTGTACGTCCACAGATTGTCCATCGCCATAAAATGCGGTTGAACCATCTTCGCCTTTGGTGAGCACCACCAGTGACGCACCGGCATTTAAGATGGTGTTTGCAGCAGAATGTAAAGAAGCAGCATCAGGATAGATCCAGCTTAGATCTTCATCTGATATTTTAACGATGTCGCAAACGCTGAACAGCTTTTCCAAGCGCGCTCGGTATTTGGCTTCGTTTGAGATAAAAGTAGTACGAATATTGGGATCGAGCATAATGACTGAAGTCTCAGCCATCTTCTCAGCCAATGCAGCATAGCTTTCTCCCGATGGTTCGCTTGCTAAGCTAATGCCACCAAAATAATATGCTGATGCCGGTTCCTCAACAGATGGAAAATCATCAAACTGGACCATTCGGCCGGCAGAGTTTTCATCAAAAAACGAATAGGAAGCTTGCCCGTCCTTTAGTTCCACAAATGCAAGTGTCGTTGGGCGCTGACTGCGAACAAGATATTGTGTGCTGACATGGCTTGCATCTAGATCATTTGCGAGCTGTTGCCCAAACATATCTTCTGAGACGCCGGAAATAAGTCCAACGTCTGCCCCAAGTCGCCCAAGAGTGATTGCAGTATTAAAAATTGCGCCACCTGAATGTGGCACAAATGCTGTCTGGCCGTCATCAATGCCTGTGGCAATCATGTCGACCAGTGCTTCACCACAGCAGATGATCATGAAATGCGTTTCTCACTTTTTTCATCAAAGTAATGAACGCGCTCAGGATCAACTTTGAAATGCATCAAGTCACCGCGTGAATATTCTGCAAAATGTTCAGTCTTTACAATGAACTCAGATTTATCATCACGGATTAAGTGAGCAATGATGTGATCACCAAGTTGTTCGATCAATTCAAGCTTACCACTGATTACAGCTTCTGACTTCTTACATGTTGTCAAATGCTCAGGACGGATACCAACAACTACACCGTTTTGTGGCGCTTCTTGCAGATCACCAACGCCTTTTTCTCCGCCGATTGAGACAGATTTTCCAGACACTTCAGAGCTGAAGATATTCATAGCCGGACTACCGATAAATTGCGCTACAAACAAGTTATCTGGCTTGCTGTATAGATCCATTGGCTTACCAACTTGCTCGACATGACCAAGACGCAATACAACGATTTTGTCTGCAAGTGTCATCGCTTCGACCTGATCGTGTGTCACATAAATCATGGTTGAACCCAAACGTTCGTGCAAACGCGCAATTTCCAAACGTGTCTGACCACGAAGCGCAGCATCCAGGTTAGATAGTGGCTCATCGAATAAGAACACCTCAGGCTCGCGAACAATAGCCCGTCCAATGGCAACGCGTTGACGCTGCCCCCCGATAAAGCCCGAGGTGTCCTATCTAGGTAATCGACGATATCAAGCACTTTTGCAGCCTGCTGAACACGACGATCAATCTCATCTTTTGGTGTTTTAGCTTGTTTAAGACCAAACGCCATATTGTTGTAAACTGTCATATGAGGGTAAAGCGCATAGGTTTGGAACACCATGGCAACGCCGCGTTTTGAAGGTGCGACTTCGTTCACCACTTTATCGCCAATTGAAATTTCGCCACCTGAAATTTCTTCAAGACCGGCAATCATCCGCAATAGGGTAGATTTACCGCAACCTGAAGGGCCAACAAATACGACAAACTCGCCGTCTTCGATATCAAGATTGACCCCATGCATGACCTCAACCTCACCATAGGACTTAATCACATTTCTGATTGTTAAACCGGCCATTGTTTTTCCATTTCTGTTATTGCATTTGTTAAACCGTCAACAAAGTCTGGGTATTGAGTTGGTAGATCAGCCCACAATCGTTTTGAGTGAGCAAATTCCGTCTCTTTCCCCGGCTTTAAGAGAGGCTCTAATAAATTCCAGTAGGTTTCATGATAAGGAATGGGCATGTTGCCTGATGCTATACGGCGTGCATATACATACCAGCTTGCAACACAATCATATCCATGAATTGGTTTAATGCCTTGCTTTAGGCAAGATTCCAATGTTGGTCTGATAAAGACTGGCATCTTAGAGAAACCGTCCATACAAATACGTTCCAACTGATCCGCAATTGCGCGATTAGAAAAACGTTTAGCGATCTTTGCTAAATATTCATTCTTGTCGAGCGGCAGCTCCATATCAAGACCAGGAAGAACTTCATTTGTTTCATAATTATCAAAAAACTGACGAAGTTTTGGATCCCTAAATGCTTGATCATAAGTGTCATGACCAGCAAGTGCACCTAAGTAACAAAGCCCAGTATGACCACCGTTCAGGATGCGAATTTTCGCTTCTTCGTATGGGTCAACATCATCAACAATCTCTACACCAACTTTGCCAATATCTGGCATTGGTGCACAAAATTTTCGCTCGATAACCCATTGCGAGAACGCTTCACCATGGATGGGATCGAAATGTCCAACGCCAAAGCTTTCAGCAATTTCCTGCTGCAGGGATTCATCGGCACGTGGTGTGATACGATCTACCATTGAACATGGGAAACTTACATTTCCTTCAACCCAGGCTAACAATTCTGTTTCGCCTTTAAGCGCAAGATAATGCTTGAAATTATTTTCAAGCATGTGACCGTTTGAGCGAATGTTATCGCAGCATAACACATTAACCGGATCACCTGTTTCCTGATAGCGTTGCTTTAAACCAAGCGTCAAAAACGCATAGATTGAAGCTGTTTGTTCACCGGAAACTTCTGCAGCAATGAGAGGATCTTTGGTATTTAAAGAGAAATCATCATTGAGATAATAACCACTTTCAGTCACCGTGATCGTGATCATATGTACGTTCGAATTTGCAATTGCGCTTTCCGCTGATTTCGCATCAAGTGACCAATCAAGGAACTGGCAATGTGAACGCACAAGACGCAGTTCTTTATCGCCCTCAGGTGAAGTGGTTTTCAAAATATAACCATTTTCCACCTGTGATGAATTTGCAAATGCAGAAGATTCACCCGCTCTCAAATTAATAGCGGTAATGCCCCATCTTAAGTCACCGGTTTGATCCATATAATCATCAAGATAAACGGCTTGGTGGGCACGGTGAAACGCACCGTAGCCAATGTGCACAACACCGAGCGAACAATCTGAGCGATCATAACGTGTTGCAAAGAGTTCGGGGTGTGATTGATGTATCGAAGCTAAAGTCATGAGCTTGCTTTCTGCTTTGGTGCCAACTCATTCAAAGCAATGTCGCGATACTCTGATGGCGTCATGTCTTTCATTTTTAGGAACTGTCTATTGAAATTCGCCAGGTTCTGAAAGCCCACAGAGAAGCAAATGGCAGAGACCTGATCATCGGTTGAATAAAGCATTGAACAGGCTTGGCTAATCCGAATGCGATTAACAAATTCTACGAATTTATTGCCTGTAAAACGTTGAAAGTTTCTTGAGAATGCAGCCGGGCTCATCCCAGCCATATTCGCCGCCATGTCGATGGAAATATCTTCCGAATAATGCTCGGAAATATAATCAACAACTTCTGCAATGCGCGCTTGTTTGGAATTACCCTCTGGCTGGATCATACCAGCAACAGACAAGGCACGCTTTTCTGCATGTTCATTAACCCGCACAAGGAATCGCAAGAATGCAACGATGCGTTCGGCTCCTTTTGTTGAGCGGATGCGCTCAAGATGGCCTTTAGCAAAGGTTGGGTTAAACCCTGAAAATTCAATCCCAGATTTGGCCATTTCAAACATCGCATCCATTTCGCGGAATTCCGGAAACGCGAGGGCCAATTGGTCGATACTTTCCTGACTGAATTGAACCAGCATATCGCGGATTTCAACAGGTTTCGGATCGGCAACTTCATCTGTAATCCAGTTATGGGGCAAATGAGGTCCCGTCAGGAACAATGATCCAGGCGAGAATTCGCCAATATAGTCGCCAACAAACGCTTTGCCGCGTGTGGCAACAACCAGATGCAGTTCATATTCGGGATGAGAATGCCAGCGGCACAAATCTGTTGGCCAGCCATGCTCGAGATACCGAATGGTCTCGGTGGCGCGGTCTACATATTCAAATTCTGGCAAAATAATCGACATCGTTACCTCAGCACATTTCCACCATCAACGCTAAGTGTTTGCGCTGTGATATATTGCGATTGATCTGAAGCAAGAAAAACGGCTGTGCGTGCAACATCCTCAGGCTTACCCATGTAGCCTAAAGGTACAGCTTCGCCAACTTCGCGTTTTTTCTGTCCAATTTCTTTGTTTTCAAACTTTGCGAAAAGCGCATCAACGTCTTTCCACATGGGTGTGTCTATAACACCGGGAGAGATGGCATTTACACGAATTTTATACGGCGCAAGAGCCAAAGCTGCAGATTGGGTATAGCTGATGATCGCAGCTTTTGTTGCGCAATAATGCGCAACCAGTGCTTCACCTCTGTGACCTGCCTGGCTTGCAAGATTAATAATTGATCCTTGCTGATCTTCTGCGACCATTGATTTCGCAGCAGACTGCATAACTGCGTAAGCTGCGCGAACATTTAGTCCAAACAAACGGTCATATTGTTGAAGATCGGCTTCAAGAACAGAGCCCATGTCAAAGATTGCTGCGTTATTGAAGACTACATCAGGTTTAATCTGAGATATCCATGAAGTGCAATCGGACAATCCGTTCTCATCCAAAAGGTTAAGTCCTTTGTGTTCGCTTTCGCAATCACCACTGAAAGTGTCACCAAGATCAGTTGTGAAAACCCGTGCCCCAAGCGCAGCGAAGTGTTCGGCAGCAGATGCGCCAATCCCTCCGTTTGCACCGGTAACAAGACAAGTCTTGCCCGATAAGTCTGTTGGGGCAGGGTTGATACTCATTTTACGGCACCGAAAGTTAGGCCTTGTACGAGTTGTTTCTGACAGAACCAGCCAAGAACAACGATCGGGCCAACAGCTGCCATCGACACCGCCGATAGACGTCCAAAGAACAAGCCCTCTGGTGCTCGGTTACCTTCGATAAGCTTCGACAAAGTCGCAGCTTCAGTCGTTGTCAAACGCACAGTCCAATAGGCTTCGTTCCAGGCGAAGATGAAGCATAGGAGGGCTGTTGAGGCCAAACCACCCCAGGCAAGTGGGAGAAGGATATCTTTGATCTCACCCCAGGTGTTAACCCCATCCATCTTACCAGCTTCAATAATCTCTTTCGGAATTTCTTTGAAATAAGTAAAGAGCATCCAGATCACGATTGGCAAGTTAATCAAACTTAGGACAATGATGATGAGGAAATGAGTATCAAAAACGCCCAAGAAGTTTTTCGTCAAAAATGTCATCGGATATAGCACCGCAGCAGCAGGCAACATCTTTGTCGATAGCATCCACATCAAGATATCTTTGGTATGACGACTTGGATTAAACGCCATCGCATAAGCTGCCGGGACACCTACAAATAGTGTGAAACCAGTGGCAAATGTTGTTGTGATAACTGAGTTAATCGCAAAGCGCCAATAATCATAGTTTTCGGCCATATTGAGATAGTTATCAAGCGTTGGTGTGAAGAAGAATAAAAATTCAGGCTTCACCGCATCAGCATCAGTTTTGAAACTGGTGAATGCTAACCAGAAAATTGGGAAAAAGAAAATCAGTCCAACAATCCAGGCCAATGTAGGCCTTGCGATGTTACCAAATTTAGATTTTTGAGAAACAATAGCCATATCCGTCACCTAGTCCATTAAGCTCTTGCCGATCATGCGCAGCAAGAAGAACGCAACGATATTGGCAAGAATTACAGCGAAGATACCTGTAGCACTTGCTGCCCCAATATTGTTAGACGCAAACTCACCGATTAGATAAGGCAGGTTTTTGTTCCCGTTGCCTCGGCTGACAATTTCAATTTCCGCATATAGAGATAGATGGAAAATGGATTGGATCATAATCACGATCGCAATCGGGCGAGCCAAGTGTGGGATTGTTAAATTCCGGAACTGAGACCATGCATTGGCACCATCAAGCACAGCAGCTTCCTTTTGTTGCTGATCTTCTGACTGCAGAGATGTCATGAAGATAAGCACGGCAAATGGTGTCCACTGCCAGGTTACCATAATGATAACAGCATAGGCAGACGTTTGAGTTGCGCGGAATGATATAGGTTCAATCTCTGGCCATAGGGCAAAGAAGCCACCAAGCAGGGGGACATCCTTCAAGCCAATAATGAGTTCATTAATGCCTGCAACAGCCAAACCATTTAGGCCCAGTACTGGATCAAGGATCATATTGATCCATAGCACAGCGTTCACCGCCGGCATAACGAAGAATGGTGAAATCAATAGAACACGTACGATACCGCGTCCTGGGAACGATTTATTGATCAAAACTGCGATCGCGAGACCGAGTATAACGGTCAAAATCAAAATGGACCCTACAATAAAGAGACTGTTTGATACGGCAAACCAAAAGTCTTTGGCGTTGAATAATACATATTCATAGTTACCAAGACCGCGCCAGTTGCTGAGACTTGGCGTCGTCCATTCTGGTCTGCGATTGCTGTTTAAAACATAGCGAATAAATGAAAAATAAAGGGTCATGGAGAGCGGAACAAGCATCCAGACCAATAATAGCAACACAGCAGGCGTTTGCAGTAGTCGCGGGAGCGTTCTCTTAGTAGACATCGTTCTCATACCCCTATCGGGAGCTCAGGCTCCTCACTGAAAAACGGATTTTTAGTTGAGTGGTTTATCCAACTGGGCACCACATCATAATGTGAACCCTGATCAAAGATAATTTTACATCTTTGAGGCGTAAGATCCGGCAGCAAGCGCTACCGGATCTCTTTTTAAGTTAGCTAAAGCTTAGTAGTAGCCAGCTTCTGACATGATCGCATCAGCAGCTTTTTGGGCAGCAGCTAGCGCGTCATCTACAGATTTAGCACCTGAAAGAGCCGCAGCCATTTCTTGTGCAACAGCAGAACCAACTTCTGGGAACTCAGGAATAGCAGCGAACTGAACACCAACGTATGGCTTCAAGTCTGTAGCTTCCGGAGCAGCTGATTCAATCGCAGCCATTTCAGCAGCAGCGAACTTCGCAACAGCCTGGAACTCAGGGTATGCGTATGTTGATGCACGTGTACCTGTTGGTACTTTGCCCCAACCGAACTCTGGGTGATCAGCAACAGCTTTGATGTATTCTTTTGAAGTTGACCACTCGATGAACTTTTTAGCTTCTTCTGAGTTTGGTGAACCTGCAGGAACAGCCATAGCCCATGCCCACAACCAGTTTGCACCTACTGGGTTACCAGCGTTTGGTGACTGAGCGTATGCAACACCGTCAACTTCTAGGAATGATGCAGCGATAGTCGCATCGATCCACATGCCACATTTACCTTCGTTGTAAAGAGCAAGGATTTCGTTGAATGAGTTACCTTCTGAACCTGGAGGTCCGTAGTTACCCAATAGATCAACGTAGAAGTTGATTGCAGCTTTCCATTCAGCAGACTCTAGCTGTGGTTTGAAGTCTTTGTCGAACCAAGCACCACCGAATGAGTTCACAACTGTTGTGATGAACGCCATGTTATCACCCCAGCCTGGCTTACCGCGCAAACATGCACCATAAACACCGGCATCTGGGTTATGCATCGCAGCCGCAGCTTTTTTGATGTTATCCCATGAATCGTTGTCAGCAACAGTAACACCAGCTGCATCAGCTAGATCTTTACGATACATAACCATTGATGATTCACCGTAGAACGGTGCAGCATATAGAGTGCCGTTGTGTGACAAACCGTTGCGCATAGCTGGCAACATGTCATCGATGTCGTAATCTGCACTGAACTCAAGTGCTTCGATCCAACCAGCTTCACCCCAGATTGGAGCTTCTTGCATGCCGATGTTGATGATGTCGTATTGGCCACCACCTGTTGCAGTGTCTGACGTTACTTGCTCGCGCAGTACGCCTTCTTCCAAAGAAACCCAGTTTAGCTTAACGCCAGTTTCTTCTGTGTATTTTTCAGCAACTTTCTGCATGTTAATCATGTGACCGTTGTTAACGATCGCAATAGTTAGCTCTGCAGCAGAAGCTGTTAGTGCTGTTGATGTGCACAGTGCAAGCGCGATTGCACCTTTCCTAATTACTTTCATAAATTCCTCCCTGGAAACAGACGCTCCATGCGTCTTGACGAAATCATCGGTTAAAAAGTGTTGTCTCGTCTAATATTTTTATTGCTATGAATTGTACTATTTTGTCATTTATTTGGGTGTTTTGTCAAAAATTATGATGTTTTTGTATAAGTGCATGCTTAATAAGCAATAAAAGTATAAGCCCAAATTTTAGCTAAATATGTGTCTCACTTGTTGAAACCTGAATTTATATTTGCAAATCCGGGTATATCTCAAATCACATTTAGCGCGTTTTAAAACCAGCAAATAATGCGTGATATGCCTTAAACGCCAAACTCATCCATGCGTAAAAACACCAGCAACACAGAATAACGTTCATAATTGTCCATAACAACAATCCAGACAGTCTAGAAAAACCAACATTAATTGGCAAGAGTAAATGCAACTTTGAAATTTGACTCGATCATTTATACGACTTAAGGTTTTGCATGCGTTCAAACAATGGGGTGAGGAATGGCGCGGTTTCGGATAGATAGTGAATTTGTTTTAAAGATCTTATATGCATCATCTTCAGGCCAACGGTTTACTCAAGATACACAAGTACTGCCGGAAGTTTGGACAAAGCTTGCGAAAAAGCCTGAAAGTCAAACACCGTGCTTACTCGTACCCATGCGTGGAAAGCAGGCGCACCATCTTGCTGACGAATTACATGCGCGAACAAACAAGTTTGAAAAAATAAAGGCTATTAAAAGTAAAAACCGGAAAGGTCGAGCGATCTCGGATATGCCCGGACTTGTATCCGCCAAGTTACATTTTGATGAGATCGTCAATATTATTCTGCCACTTACCAGTTGGTGGACACGCTCTGGCTTACATTCCTTCTTTAAACACAAAACAGAAAAACAACTTGCCAAGATCATTTCGCAAAAGGTTTTGCTTTTAAAGGAAACCGAAGATGGCGCGAGAGGCATACGTCATGACCTTTCAGAGAAGGTTTATCTTGGCAAGGGGGACGCTAAAAAGGATGACGACAAGAATACGGTTGTCATACCAGACAATGCCATTCGATTACTTATACTCATCGGCATTATTGGTTTTAAAGCATTGAGCGGTGACGATGATCGCGAACTAATATTATTTCACGAATTTAAACAGATTGATCCCAATGAGGTTGCGCAGGGCCTGATTGAAACTTTACGGATTGGGTATCTTAAGCAAAGCGATCAACCTGTTTCTACTTATTATCGACAATTAGAAAAAGAACCGTTTTGCACCAAGCATTATTTTTTAGTCAGTTTAGACCGCAAAGCACAGATGAGTTCGACCGATGCGATTAAGACGATAAAGGCAGATGCGGCTGAGCGTGTGTTTGAAATATCAACGGATAAAATTAATTGGGCGATCATCGATTCAGGAATTGATGCGCAACATCCCGCTTTTCGAAAGATGAATAAAAGCGAAAAGGCTAAATTTTTGTCGGACGCCAGGGCAAACGAATTTGACAATGGTTCTTTTGATGATGAGATTGAGGAACATAAGACCCGTATAAAAGAAAAGTATGACATGACGTTGATACAAGATCTGCGTAATCGGGATATCTTAACCAGAGACAGTGCCGCTGAATTATTGCTTATCCAAAAATTAAGAGAAAACGGCCGCGATGTAGGAACGCAGCGCGTAACGCCGAATTCTGGACGACAACACCGATTAAGAACAGATCAAAATGCCTATCTTTGGCTCAAGGGTGACTTGCATCAGGGGCGCCCGCTGAATTGGGATTTGGCGCGGATTTTGCTCAAAGTCTCTCACAGTAAAAAGCCAGACCTTAATCACGGAACGCATGTTGCAGGTATATTAGGCGGATGCTGGATTGAAAAAGAAAATGGTGTGAAGGAATTTCAGTCCGGTGTATGCCCCGATATAAACATCTTTGATTTTAACGTGGTTGGAGAGAAGACAAAGATCACCGAATATGCGGTAGTCGCTGCACAACGTTTGATCCGTCATATTAATGAAAGCAGCGGAAAAACGCTTATTCAAGGTGCAAATATTAGCCTTTCCATTCCTCATGATGTGACCAATTATGCCTGCGGTCGGACACCGGTTTGCGAAGAGGCTGAGGATCTTTTTGGAAGCGGTGTCGTCGTCGTCGCGGCTGCGGGCAATCAAGGTTACAATAAATTTCGTGTCGATGCCGGCGGTTTAAAAGCTTTTCACACCGACACCAGCATTACAGATCCCGGCAATGCGCAATCGGTCATAACCGTTGGTTCAACACACAGGCGACAACCACATACATATGGCATTAGCTATTTTTCATCCCGCGGGCCAACAGGTGATGGACGCTTAAAGCCAGACCTTGTTGCACCGGGGGAGAAAATTTACGCGCCAATTTGTGATGGTGAGTTTGAAACCCTTGAGGGAACAAGCATGGCAGCACCTTATGTCAGCGGTGTTGCTGCAATGTTGCTTTCACGATTCTCAGAATTTATTGGCGATCCGGCAAAGGTGAAAGAAATCTTGTCTGAAACGGCAACAGATTTAGGGCGTGAGCGTAATTATCAAGGTCACGGTTTAGTCGATGCTTTGCGCGCCTTACAATCTATTTAAGGGTATATGCAATATAGGGGAATAGGATATGACCGCAGAATATTTCACAATTGAAGCCATTCCAGCCCGTAAGGGTGACAGCCTCATTATATATGAAGGACCATCTGATAATTACAAAGTTGCGATTATCGACGGTGGGCCATCAAAGGTCTACAAAAATTCACTCAAGCCGCGCATTAAAGATATCCGCAAGGACAAAGGTCTTTCAGATGATGATCCATTACCTGTAAATTTCATGATGGTTAGTCATTTAGATGATGATCACATCAAGGGCATTTTGGATTTAGGAAAAGAGCTTAAAAACCAGACTGAGAATGACGAATCTGTTCTGTTGACGGTCGACAATCTTTGGAACAATTCATTCGATGATATTATCGGAAATACCCAAGGTACGCTGGAAGGCGTACGCGATGGCGCAGGCGTCACTGCAAGCGTTGATACAGTTAACTGGTCAGATCCGCGCCTTGATCATGACGCTGAAGCTGTTTTGGCAAGTATTGGGCAAGGGTATAAACTTTGGGGATACGCGAACTTTTTCAACTGGCGGGTTAATCATCCCTTTGGCAATGATGCATTGATTATGCAGCGCGGCACAGATGATGATGAAAAGAAACCATTCAGCCGTGATGTCACATTTACAATTATCGGCCCTCAAGAAAAGGAAATTGAAAAGCTTCAAAAGAAGTATGACAAATATCTAAAAGACAAGGGGCTTGGGCGCAATGAACGCGAAGCGGTTGTCGCAGGACTATCTCAAGATAGTAGTGTGACCAACCTTTCAAGTCTTGTTGTATTACTGGAGCGGAATGGAAAGACAATCTTACTTACCGGCGATGCTTTGGGTAGTAAAATTATTGATGGGCTGGAAGTCTCTGGTCATCTTCCTGTTGGCGGGACAATGCATGTCGATGTGTTGAAAATGCAGCACCACGGTAGCGATCGTAATGTGACCCCGGAATTCTTCAAACGCCTCACTGCTGATCACTACATTTTTTGTGGTGATGGTGAGCATGGAAATCCCGAACGGCAAACTTTTGAATGGTTAATGAAAGCGCGCGGTGATGATGAATATACATTGCACTTTACCTACCCGATTTCGATGATTGATAAGAAGCGCGAAGATGAAGTTCACGGTGGACATATCTGGGATCATGATGAGGATAGCTTAACCAAGCTATTTGAGAATGCTGGAGACAATGTAACGCTCAGCGAACCAACGCATAGAGATGGCGTGCGCATAAATCTCGCTGACCCGCTTAATGTTCCGCGATCAACTTAAGTAGGAACCATTGTTGGAAGTGGGCTAGGTCAACATTCAATATCTTGAAATGATAGACTTAATAAACCGGTTGTTTGTATGGCTTTGCTGCCCGCGATGCGGGACATTTATTCAAAAAATAACAAGTTAATTCAATTTAAAACGATTAGAATTTGTGCAGCCTATTTGCATTGGTGCTGAGTTTCTGTATGCATTCCTATCACTTTAAATCAGTGACTTGCTGGGTGCCAATCCAAAACAATTTTCCAGGGTGAGAAGAGAAGCCTTGGATTGATAGGAAAAGACATGACCATAATTGGAACGCCGAAGGAATCGGCGAAGGATGAAAATCGCGTCGCGATGACACCGCAATCCGTCAAAGAATTACAAAAACTTGGCTATGATTGTATAATTCAAAGTGGAGCAGGTGCTGCGGCGCGCTTTGCTGATGCTGACTACAAAGAGGCGGGTGCAACCGTCGTTAAAACAGCAAAAGATTTATGGGACAAAGCAGACGTTGTTGCTAAAGTCCGTCCTCCGAGCGCAGCTGAATCTAAAAAAATGCGCGACGGCCAAACAATCATTAGTTTCGTTTACCCAACAGATAACGAAAATCTAATGAAAGCTGCAGCTGACGCTGGTAGCTCACTCATCGCCATGGACATGGTGCCACGTATTTCACGCGCGCAAAAAATGGATGCTTTGTCATCCATGGCAAACATTGCCGGCTATCGCGCAGTTGTTGAAGCGAGCAACAATTTTGGCCGTTTCTTCACCGGTCAAATCACGGCCGCTGGTAAAGTGCCACCTGCAAAAATCATGGTTGTTGGCGCGGGTGTTGCAGGTCTTGCGGCAATTGGTGCTGCCCAAAGCATGGGCGCTATTGTGCGCGCATTTGATGTGCGCCCAGAAGTGGCCGAGCAAATTGAATCCATGGGTGCAGAATTCCTGTTCCTTGATTTTGATGACAATCAAGATGGTGCTGGCACTGGTGGTTACGCAGCGCCATCGTCTCCAGAATTTCGCGAAAAACAATTGGCATTATTCCGTGAGCAAGCGCCAGATGTTGATATTGTTATCACGACAGCGCTTATTCCGGGACGCGATGCACCAAAATTGTGGTTAAAAGACATGGTGGAAGCCATGAAGCCAGGTTCCGTTGTTGTCGATTTGGCAGCAGAGCGCGGTGGTAACTGTGATCTGACCGTTAAAGACGAGAAGATCGAAACAGAAAACGGTGTGACGATTATTGGTTATACTGATTTCCCAAGCCGTATGGCTGCACAATCGTCGACGCTTTATGCAACAAATATCCGTCATATGATGTCTGATCTTACACCTGAAAAAGATGGGGTTATCGTTCATGACATGGAAGATGATGTAATCCGCGGTGCAACTGTTGCGCATAAGAAAGAGATTACCTTCCCACCTCCGAAGCCAAAAATTGCTGCTATTGCTGCCGCAAAACCAAAAGAGCCGGAGAAAACGCCTGAGGAATTAGCGGCAGAAGAAGCTGCTGCCTTCAAAAAAGCAACTAAACAGCAAGTTGGTCTATTATTGGCGGGTGGTTTGCTTGTTCTCGGCGTTGGCACTGTCGCGCCAGCAAGCTTCATGCAACACTTTATAGTGTTTGTCTTGGCCGTATTTGTTGGCTTCCAGGTCATTTGGAATGTAAGCCACTCATTGCATACACCTTTGATGGCTGTGACCAATGCGATTTCATCGATCATCATCTTGGGTGCATTGATGCAAATCGGATCTGGGTCCGTCCTCGTTATTCTCCTTGCTGCATTATCTGTCTTTATGGCGAGTTTGAATATCTTTGGTGGCTTCTTGGTCACGCGTCGCATGCTAGCCATGTTCCAGAAGTCTTAAGGGGAGAAGTAAAATGAGTTTAGGTCTTACTACGGCTGCGTATGTTGTTGCAGCAGTCCTCTTTATTCTGTCACTCGGTGGTTTGTCTGGACAGGAGAGTGCCAAACGTGCTGTTTGGTATGGTATTGTTGGGATGGCTTTGGCCGTTCTTGCCACATTGATGGGTCCAGGTTCTGGTCTTTGGTATCTTTCAATCCCGCTCATCATTGGTGGCGGTATTATCGGTTATATGGTTGCGCAACGCGTTCAAATGACCGAGATGCCTCAACTGGTTGCCGCTATGCACTCACTTGTGGGTCTTGCTGCGGTGTTTGTCGCATTTATCGCTCATTTTGAAATTGATAATGTACGTTATGCGCAAGAAGTATCGGGTGAAGATGTTAAATCACTTGGTGCATTTGCAGCGCTAATTGCTAAGAAAACAGCCGTTGAGATTAACATCCTTCGCGTTGAATTATTCCTCGGCTTGTTCATCGGTGCGATCACCTTCACAGGTTCTGTCATTGCGTTTGGTAAGCTTGCTGGCAAAGTATCGTCAGCGGCTGAAAAATTACCTGGCGGTCATGCGTTAAATGCGGGTGCAGCAATCATCTCATTGATCTGCTTGATCTGGTATTTCAACACTGGTGGTCTTTTGCCGCTCATCATCATGACAATCATGGCTCTGTTCATCGGTTATCACTTGATCATGGGTATTGGTGGCGCTGACATGCCTGTTGTTGTGTCTATGCTGAACTCATATTCTGGTTGGGCTGCAGCTGCGATCGGTTTCTCGTTGGGCAACGATCTTCTTATCGTGGTTGGTGCGCTTGTGGGTTCTTCCGGTGCGATCTTGTCTTACATCATGTGTAAAGCTATGAACCGTTCGTTCGTCAGCGTTATTCTTGGTGGTTTCGGTGGTGCGTCTGGTCCTGCGATGGAAATTGAAGGCGAGCAAATCGCCATCGATGCAGATGGTGTTGCAACAGCACTTGATGAAGCCGATAGCATCGTTATCGTTCCAGGTTACGGCATGGCTGTGGCGCAAGCGCAGGCTTCGATTTCTGAACTTACTCGTCGCCTTCGTGCGAAGGGTAAAGAAGTACGTTTTGCTATTCACCCAGTTGCGGGTCGTCTTCCTGGTCACATGAACGTACTATTGGCGGAAGCCAAAGTGCCATATGACATTGTTATGGAAATGGATGAAATCAATGATGATTTCCCAGATACGGACGTTTGTATCATTGTCGGTTCAAACGATATCGTGAACCCAGCTGCACAAGAAGATCCGAACTCACCAATTGCAGGCATGCCCGTGTTGGAAGTTTGGAAAGCCAAACAAGTGTTTGTGTCCAAACGCGGTCAGGGCACTGGTTATTCTGGCATTGAGAACCCGCTCTTCTTTAAAGAGAATACGCGTATGTTCTATGGCGATGCAAAGCAGTCTGTCGACATGTTGCTGCAGAAAATTTCATAACTCGGTCTTTCCAGTTAGATTTATAAGGCGAGGGCGGTTTATCCGCCCTCGTTTTTTATGCCGATTGATCTGGCTCAAGGTGCTCATCCCTCCATTATCTTATGCTGATCAGAGATTGGAGCAATTATGGAGCACGGACACTCAATTAAGGAAATCCGTAAGCGCTTGACGGAAAAGAATTCGCCAAGTGATCTTAAAGATTTTGTTTATGGCAGCATAGACGGCACGATCACCACATTTGCAATCGTTGCAGGTGTTGAAGGTGCAAACTTATCGCCGTCAATTATTATCGCGCTAGGATTGGCCAATGTAATAGCGGACGGTTTTTCCATGGCCGCAAGCAATTACAGTGGGACCAAAGCTGAACTCGATGATATGAACCGTTTACGGCAAATAGAGCAACGCCATTTAAAAACCAATCCGGAGGGTGAACGAGAAGAAATTCGTCAGATACTGATATTAAAGGGTCTAAAGGGAGAGGTTTTGGAAGGTGCAGTTGAGGCTATCACGTCGCAACAAGAACGTTGGATTGATATGATGATGGTTGAGGAATATGGCGTTTTGCCACAAAATCCAAACCCAATACGTGCAGCACTCATCACGTTTTTTGCCTTCGTGATTTGTGGCATGATCCCGTTGCTGTCTTATATTTTAGGCCTAGGAAATGCCTTCGTATCGGCTGCCATAGGCACCGGGATGACTTTCTTTTTCATTGGTGCATTAAAAAGTAGATGGTCCTTACAGCACTGGATGTGGTCAGGTTTAGAAACGTTGGGGATTGGCGGTATTGCCGCAGCTTTGGCTTATTTCGTGGGAACACTCTTTGCCGGTTAGTCAAAGACGTTTTGATATATGTTTTGAATAACATCTCTGAGCGCGATCTCTAAATCTGATGATATCAGTCCGGGACCCGCTTTCACGCCTGCTTCACCATGGAACCAAACACCCGCGCATGCGGCTTCAAATTCTGCCATACCCTGCGCCAATAATCCGGCAATCATGCCGCATAACACATCGCCGCTACCAGCAGTCGCAAGCCAAGGTGGAGCATTGTTTGAAATCGCAGCATTCCCACCCGAATGAGCAATCACGCTATCTGGTCCTTTAAGAACAATTGAAGCGCCGGCGCGTTCGGCGGCTAAAATTGTCTTTGCAAGTTTGTCACGCTCGGGTGCAAGATCAGGAAATAGTCGGGCAAATTCACCGTCATGCGGCGTTAGTATAGTAGGCGCTGATCTGGTCTTTATTACATCAAACAATTCTTCGGGATTATCTGAAAACGCAGTTAGCGCACCCGCATCCAACACGACAGATCTTTCACTCTTCAAGATGAGTTTCACCAGATCACGCGTGGTATGGTCTGGATCAAGACCCGGGCCAACACTGATTGCATTAATCCGTTTGTCGCTGAGAATAACTTCAAGTTCGCCAATATTCTCCATTTTAGACAGCATAATTGCATCGGAATGAGCCGCGTGAGCTGCCATTGTTTCAATAGGGCAAGCAATGGTCACCAAACCGGCGCCAATTCTTAGAGCTGCTTTTGCCATTAAACGAGCTGCGCCGGATTTGTCCAACCCGCCTGATATTGCGAGCGTGTGGCCACGATTATATTTGTGCCCAGTTTTAGTCAGAATTGGATATTTATCTTGCCATAAGGCGGGTATATTCAAATAAGTGGTTGGTGCAATCTTTGTCAAAACACCATCATCAATACCTATTTGCCCGAGAAAAACTTCACCACATAATTGTCGGCCCGGATAAAGAAAATGCCCTAGCTTAAAGCGAAAGAATGTTGCCGTCACATCAGCTTTGATCGCACATCCTGAAACTTGGCCGGTTCGTCCGTTAATACCGCTTGGTAGATCAACCGCTAGAACGGGTGTCGTAGATGCATTGATTGCTTCGATGATTTCGGCATGGCGCCCTTCGATATCGCGCGTGAGACCAGCACCGAATATTGCATCAACAATCAGGTCATATTCATCAAATTTAGGATCGCAGAGTTGTTTTGCCTCAGGCGACATTTGATCAAATGCAAGTTTCGCGTCGCCCGATAATTTGGCTTCGTTACCGATGATGAACACATTCAATATGCAATTCTTGTTCGACAATAAATTGGCCAGCACAAAGCCATCACCTCCATTATTACCTAGGCCTGAAACGATCAAAATCTTCTGAGCATCTGGAAAATACTTTTCAATCGCTGCGAACAATATTTCGCCAGCGTTTTGCATGAGATCTATACCAGGAATGCCGCCCTTAATGGTCAATGCATCTGCTTTTGACATCTGATCTGGGGTTAAGAGTTCATGCATAAAAGATCCTGAAATTGGTAGACCCCGCATTCAACAAAGCGAGACTGGCGGCTTGATAATAACTTGAAAAAATATCGAACGCTTTGATCTGGCGCAAGGCGCTTGGTTCAACTCTCCACTAAAGTGAAGGCAACACAAAGGAGAAGTGAATATGAGCAAAGATACGATTTTGACCTTCATAGGTACCTCATGTCCTGCCGATACAGTGCAAAAGGCAATCACTATGGCAGAGGAGGCGGACGCCCATCTGTCCGTTGTGATTGTTGCTGTTGCCCCGCAATTATATTCCTATGGCTACGGCATTGCTTATGGTCGATTTGTTGGTGTTGAAAACTGGTCTGAAGAGATCAAAGACATGACTGACGATATTAATAGCAAATCTAATTTGGTTGAAAAAATGGTGCAAGAAGCCGGTATTTCAGCTGATGTCGTTATGGAGTTTTGTGACGTTTCGGTTCTGCGCAGTGCGGTAACAAGCCATGCATGTCTTGCCAATCGTGTAGTTCTATTGGAGCATTCAGGATTGCCAGCCGATGTTTTGGATGGTGTGATATCCGGCGTCATTTTTGACGCGCCTTCGGGTCTCATTCACGGACAGAATAGTGACAAGGCAGCAATTGCCAGCAAAAATGCATTTATCGCTTGGGATTCAAGTAAACATTGTGCCGCAGCAATTAAAAGCGCCTTGCCGTTGTTTGGCAGCGATGCTGAAATCACTATCGGTGTATTTGACCCTGTAAAACGTGAGGCAGAAGATGGAGAAGAACCTGGCGCTGATTTAGCCAGCTGGCTGTCACGTCACGGTCTTAAAGTAACCGTTGAGCAATATCCATCTGGTGGAGAAGAAATTGCTGATTGCATTTTAAAGCGTGCAAAAGAAAAAGGTGCGGATTTGATTGTTATGGGTGGCTACGGTCATATGAAAATTCGCCAACAATTGTTTGGAGGCACAACAGAAACAATGCTCGAACAGAAAGAACTGCCGATTTTAATTGCGCATAAATAGCCAAATGGTGGGTGCAATTTTTGCGCCCACTTACCTATTCATAACAGATATTTCTGGCAATTCACGATCCGCTGTTTTTCGGATTAAGTTTGCAATCTCGTTAAACAGCTTTCCGTGGACGGAGCGTTTGCGCCAGGTCAGACCAATTTGCCGATAAAGATTAATAGCGTTGAGGTTTAACACTGCGATCTCATTGCGGCTTCCGATTTCAGATTTGACATAAAGGGCGGGTAAAAACGCCAAGCCAACATCCATTCCAACCATCAATCGTAAAGTATCTAAACTCGTGCCCTCATAGTCGCGCAATGGATTAGCGCCAAGGTCCTCGCATAGCTGGCTAATCTGGTCATGCATATGGTGCCCCCGTTCAATCACCAATACATTTTGGTCTTTAAGGTCAATTTTCTCAATTGAAGATCTGCTTGCAAGTTCATGATCAGGTGAAGACACGACTAAAAATGGTTCCCGGAATAATTGCTCGACAACAAGGTCGGAGTGTTTAATGGGTAGAGGAGAAATCACAACATCATGGATGCCTTCTTTGAGTTCCAGTTGAAGGTCCTGAGGTTTACCCTCTTTGACATATAATTTCAGATTTGGATAGTTTTGGTGCATCTCCGGAACAATGTATGGCAGTAAGTAGGGTCCCAAAGTAGGGGGAACACCGATGCGAATTGTTCCCTCAAAACCATGTTGAGACGCTGCCGCAAGATTTTTAATTTCTTCAACTTCTGACAAAATACTGCGTGCTCGGTCAGATATTTCTCTACCCAAAGGCGTGAGCATCACTTTACCTGTGTCGCGTTCGACCAAACGCGCTTTTAACTGCTTTTCTAATTCCTGGATCTGGGTGCTGAGCGTTGGTTGTGTCACATTCATGCGTTCCGCAGCTCTGCGGAAGTGAAGTTCTTGTGAAAGTGCTACGAGATAATTGAGCTGTCTGAGGGTTGTCATTGCGGTTTTACCAGAGAGTTGGATAAATGAGTTATAGATAAAAATAAACGATATTGCTGGTTTTGATAGTTTCAATCTATCACACTTAACTTAAATATCAATTGGAAAAAATCGGGCGTAACCAATACATCAGTGAAGTAGAAACACGAAAACGGATGCATATTATGAATAGTTTCGATTTGATATTTATGGCGCTGGCCAGTCCATTGATTGGCATCTTGCTCTATGGATTTTATGTCTTCCATTTTGATCCTTCGGGGAAAACCACAAAACAATTGACCCGATTGATCAAATTCCAATAATACCCCGCAGAGCATCAGCACTAACTCCCCTTCCAAATCCAAGTGCTGGTGCTCGACTTTTATAAATCCCTAGTTTAGTAAGTCTCACATGGAAAATCTGCTGTCACCCGTTATTCTATTCTTCATCTTAGGAGGGTTAGCGGCGTTTGCACGTTCTGACCTAACGATTCCCGAAACTCTTTCAAAAACGCTCTCATTGTATTTGATGGCTGCCATCGGTCTCAAAGGTGGTGTTCTTATCGCGAGCAACGGCTTTACCATAGACTTGCTGTTCGCCGGAACGGCAGGTCTATTGTTAAGTTTCCTCCTTCCGATATTGGCATTTGCGATACTTCGAAGTTTTGGAAAGCTCGACACCACCAATGCAGCGGCAGTGTCAGCGCATTATGGTTCAGTGAGTGTTGTCACATTCATTACCGCAAACCAGGTCTTAACCGATAAAGGCATGGCGCCCGCGGGTTACATGATTGCGGTTCTTGCATTGATGGAAACACCGGCGATTATTTCCGGTTTGTTTTTAGCAAAACGCGGATCAACGTTAAGCTTTCAACCCAATAGCGATCTCATGCGCGAGACATTGCTCAATGGATCCATTGTTCTACTAACGGGTAGTTTCATCATCGGTATTATCATCGGCAAGGATGGTTTTGAGCCCATCGCACCGGTGTTTGAAACAGGATTTACGGGTCTGTTATGTCTATTCCTGCTTGATATGGGATTGCTTGCAGTACGTCGTTTGCGAAATGCGAGAAGCTTAACATTACGCTTGGTAATTTTAGGTATTGCGTTCCCAATCATCAATGGTCTCATTGGTACAATTATTGGCGCTGCTGTTGGGCTTGACGAAGGTACAACAACCGCACTTGCTATCCTTGCTGCCAGTGCGTCCTACATCGCGGTTCCTGCCGCCATGAGATTGGCTCTTCCAAAGGCCGATGCCGGCCTTTATCTTGCAATGTCGCTGGCAATCACATTCCCGTTTAATGTGATCATCGGTATTCCACTCTTTAATCAAATCTCAATTTACATGGTGCAGCTATGGTCGTAACAACCCAAAGAAAAAAGATCGAGATATTAATCGACAGGCCGTTGATGAAACGCCTGCGCCAAATAACCAAAGATATCGAGCTGTCCGGCTATACAGTTTTCGACGCGATCGGGGGTGAAGGCGGGCAGGGGCGCTGGCGTGATGACCAAGTCACGGGCGGAGCCGGAAGCAAAGTGCTTTTTGTGTCGATCTTAAACGAAGAAAAAGCCACAGAATTCTTAACGGCCATTGAGCCATTGTTGGATGATTATGGATTACTTGTAACAGTCTCATTGGTTGAAGTAATCCGTGCAGATCGGTTCTAGCGTTCTTACATCAACCATACGTCAAAATTAAAAAATTGTAATTTTGAGATGATTGAAACTTGGCAATTCATTTCCCACATCTGGACTAACGAATTAGGAGACGGAGATAAAAATGAGCTTGAACCAATTGTTTGACCAGTTTTTGGGTAGTCAGCAGAATAATGCAAATGCAGCGCAAAACAACAATGCGCAAGGTGGCGGCGGCATTGCCGATTTGGCCAATAATATTCCAGGTGGCTTGGTTGGTGGCCTTGCTGCTGGCGGGTTGCTTGGTGTTTTAATGGGCAATAAGAAAGCCCGAAAAACGGTTGGCAAAGTCGCAGGTGGTGCAGTGGGTCTTGGCGGCGCTGCCGTGCTTGGTGCAGTTGCATTCAATGCCTATAAAAATTGGCAATCTGGTAAAGCGGCACCACAGGGAGCTGCACCGACTGCATCTGCAAGCTCTGCGCCATCCTCTGTACCTCAAGTTCCGCACACTCCGGCTGCATCTGTGCCGAGCGCACCAGCAAATGCCGCTGATTTCGATCCGGTTAAAACAATTGCAGCAGATGGTAGCCCGTTTCAGCTGGCGCTTGTTAAAGCTATGATTGCTGCAGCTAATGCAGACGGTCATATTGATGCTAAAGAGCAGGCGGCGATCTTTGATTCTGTTAACAAGCTGGAATTGGAAGCAGAAGATAAAGCTGTGATTTTTGACACGCTTCAAAACCCACCCGAGATTGGTGAAATCGCAGCGCTTGCCAACGGTTTAGAGCAGGCAAGTGAGATATATCTTGTGTCCAGAATGGCGATTGATCCTGACCGTCCAAGCGAGAAAGCTTATCTATATGATTTGGCGGTTATGATGAATTTACCACAGGATTTGGTCGCGCATCTGGAACATCAAATTAGTCAACAACAAGGTTGAGAAATTTAATCAGTTTTCAGGGATTTATTGATTGTCGCAATGGGCTCAAACTGCTAGAGAAAATAGCATAAATTTTATCTTCCAGATTGAGCCCAAAGATGACCAAAGCACCCTATAAAATTGGCGTGGTTGGTGTTGGTGAGATTGCCAAAAACCAGCATATCCCTTCCATCAATAGGAACCCGGATTTTGAATTTTCAGCGGCTGTTAGCCGTCATCAAAAAACCGAAGGCGTTGATAATTTTACTGCCGTTGAGCATATGATCTCAGCACGCCCTGATATTGATGTGGTTTCACTTTGTGTGCCGCCGCAGGTGCGCTACGGGATTGCATGGGCAGCGCTTGAAGCTGGCAAGCATGTGATGCTCGAAAAACCGCCCGGAATTTCCGTTGTCGAAGTGGAAAGCTTGGCGCGTTTTGCTGAGCAGCAGGGCGTTACTTTATTTGCCACTTGGCATTCGCGCTATGCAGCTGCAGTTGAGACTGCAAAAAACTGGTTAGCTGATAAAAAAATCACCGCTGTCAAAATCATCTGGAAAGAAGATGTGAAGCATTGGCACCCTGGTCAGACTTGGATCTGGCAAGCCGGTGGTATGGGCGTGTTTGATCCCGGTATCAACGCATTATCAATTTTAACGCATATTATGAATGTGCCGTTTCATTTGCAGGAAGCGGATCTATCTTTCCCAAGCAATTGCGAAACACCAATTGCAGCGCAGCTCAAATTTATGGGCAATGATGAGCTTTCGCTAACTGCAGATTTTGATTGGCGTCAAACAGGGCCGCAGCATTGGGATATCTACGTTGAAACCACAGAAGGTCAGGTTCATCTCGCCAATGGCGGTAATGATATGCTGATCGATGACAAGGCACATTTTAGTGCGGATAATGCTGAGTACGATAATATCTACGCAAGATTTGCCGAGCTATTGAAATCAAATCAATCTGACATTGATCTTATGCCGCTTAAACATGTGGCTGACGCCTTTATGTTAGGCAAAAGATCTGTTGTTGAAGCGTTTGAAGAATAGCTTTAGGTCAAAAATTTTAGCGCAATCCAGAGACCAATTGTGCCCCAAAAGCACATATTTATGAAGGAGCGCATCACACCACCATCTTCTTCGATGCTTACGCCTAAGCGGTTCAACACAAGTGTTCCTGGCATTAAAAATAGTTTGAGCAATAGATTGAGTATCAACATTGTTCGTTCCTTAGTTTATCAGCCATTTCGGGGGAGCGCGAAATGGGTCCTTGTTTCTGGCAAGCCATAAGCTTGAAGCGATCCGCTTTGCCGTCTCATTGACATGCATTGCCGTTGTCTCATCAAAAATTTTCTTGGTGGTTTTGCTGAAGAGCTCAAGCCATTGAAGAAAATCTTCGGTTTCCAAGCCATCGATTTGATTATGTTTGGGAACAGGCTGCCCTTTATACTCGCCGGTTTTGAGCAATACCGAGCGCCAAAATGCTTTCATCTTTTCAAGATGGGGCTCCCAATTGCCATCAATCACCCGTTCAAAAATTGGAGCCAATTGCGCATCATTTCGAATGCTTAGATAAAATTCATCTACCAAAAGTGAGATTTGGTCATGGGTGATTTCCAAGTTGCTTTCTGAGCGAATGGGGGTTGGTTTATCTAACATTTCAAGCGATCAATAATACATTCATTTAATTTGCATCTTTTATATCTCACATCATTATGATAAATGCAACATATAAAATGAATGTATTAGAGAATTGATATGCGCCTTAACCAAGCCAGTGATTTTGCCCTGCGAATTTTGATGCTTCTAGCCGATCAAAAAGATCCGCTTACGGTGGATGAGATTGCAACGCGATTAGATATCGCAAAATCTCATACGATGAAAATCGTGGCAAAATTGGTGAAGGCCCAGATCTTGTTATCCCTACGAGGGCGCACAGGCGGTGTACGTCTTGGTAAAAAAGCAGATGAAATAATCATCGGGGATGTCGTGCGCATTGTCGAAGCAGACTTTGCAATTGTCGAATGCATGCAACCAGGCAATCAGACATGTCTATTTTTGCCCAGCTGTAAACTCAAAGGCCTAATGCATCAGGCGCGATCTGCGTTTCTGAAAGTATTGGATGAGCAAAATCTGGAGATGATTACCTCCAGATCATAAGCTTATTCGCCGTATGGCACCCAGACGTTTTTAATCTGTGTTGCTTGGCGTAAAAACTCTTCACTCGCACCTTGGTCTTCATCAAACCAATCAATGGCTAATCCATTATTACACCAAGTCCGCTTCATATTGTGTGCGGATGCTTCTTCAACCATCTTGCAACCAGCTTTATCGCCTTGATACCAAATCGCTTCAACACCTGCATGTTCAGCAAGTGTTTTAGACAATGAATTGCGATCACCCGTTACAATGTTGATGACACCAGCTGGCAGGTCCGAAGTTTCTAAAACTTGATAAAAGTCTGTCGCTGATAATGGGTTTTGCATCGATGGAACTGCAACAACTGTATTGCCCATAGCAATTGCCGGGGCGACCATTGACGTTAATGCTAAAAGCGGAGCCGCGTCTGGGCAGATCACACCCATCACACCATTGGCTTCCTTCATGGCCAAAGCGACACCACGGATTGGCACTGAATGCACATTGCCATCATATTTATCAGCCCATGCGGCATAGGTGAACCATCTGTTTATCGCGATATCAACTTCATTGGCCGCAACTTTTGCGCTGACGCCACCAACTTGCTGAAGCCGATCGGCAAATTCATCTGCGCGAGCAGATAGATTTTCGCCAATATAATAAAGGATCTGCGCGCGTAGATGCCCGGTTGAATTTACCCAAGATTTCGCAGCGGTTGCGGCTTCAACAGCGTTGCGAATATCCTTGCGGTTTCCATCGCCCACATGGCCAATTAGCTTGCCCTTTTGATTGTACATAGCGCGCGCGTAGCCACTATCAGGACGTGCTTGTTTGCCGCCAATATAAAGCTTGGCTGTGCGATCAACTGGAGATGTAATGACATCTCCATTTGCCAATGGTGCAGAAGCTTCGGCAATTGGTTTTAGGTCTTTAAGATAGGTTGGTTTTACATATTCATATAAACCTTCACGGCCGCCTTCACGACCAAATCCACTTTCACGCATACCACCAAATCCAGCGGCGGCATCTAATTGATTTGTACAATTTACCCAGACAACGCCGGCTTTAACTTTCGGTGCAATATCCATTGCGAGATTGATGTTTTCTGTCCAAACGCTCGCGGCTAAGCCATAGCGCGTATTATTGGCTAGTTGCACAGCTTCCGACGGAGTACGGAAGGTCATGGAGACAAGTACAGGACCAAAAATTTCCTCCTGGGCCACATGCGATGCCGTATCAACATTGGCAAGTAGCGTCGGTGGATAGAAATAGCCTTCCGATGGTAATTCGCCATCTGGCTGAATAAGTTCAGCACCTTCATCCAAACCACGTTGGACGAGGGATTTAATTGTGTTGAGTTGGTTTTCGTCAATGATCGCGCCAATGTCAGTTGACTTATCAAGCGGATCACCAACGCGAAGATTTTTAATACGAAGGCGAAGCTTATCGATAAATTTCTGCGCAATCGGCTCCTGCACAAGAAGACGAGATCCAGCGCAACATACTTGGCCTTGGTTAAACCAAATCGCGTCGACTATGCCTTCAACGGCGCTATCTAAATCCGCATCATCAAAAACGATAAAGGGTGATTTGCCACCAAGTTCAAGAGTTAGCTTTTTGCCAGATCCAGCAGTGCGTGCACGAATAAGGCGACCAACTTCTGTTGATCCGGTGAAGGCAACTTTATCAATGTCTTTATGTTCGGTCAGTGCCGCGCCAATTGAACCATCGCCGGTTACGATATTTACAACACCCTTTGGCAAGCCCGCTTCTTTACAGATTTCAGCAAATAAATTCGCTGATACAGATGTGAGCTCCGCAGGTTTTAAGACCACAGTGTTCCCCATTGCGAGTGCCGGTGCAATTTTCCATGCGAGCATTAAAAGCGGGAAGTTCCAGGGGATGACTTGCCCCACGACACCGACAGGCTCCATATCCGGTAATTCGCGTTCCATAAGTTGCGCCCAACCTGCATGGTGATAAAAATGACGAGCAACCAACGGGATATCAATATCGCGAGATTCGCGAATAGGCTTCCCGTTATCAAGGCTTTCAAGTACAGCGAAAAGTCGTGAATGTTTTTGTATCAATCGCGCGATCGCATATAAATATTTTGCGCGCTCATGACCTTTGAGCTTTGACCAAGGGCCTTGCGCTTTGCGCGCAGTTTTTACCGCATTATCAACATCGCTTTCGGTTGCTGTTTGAATTTGCGCTAAGCGTTCACCGGTCGCTGGATTTATCGTGTCAAAATAAACAGGTGCATCATGATCGACAAACTCGCCATTGATAAAAGGTTTGATTGTCCATTCGCGCGCGTCCAACCATTTAAGGGCAGGGGATCTATCTTCCGGTGCAGTGCCATAGTCCATGGTGTTTAAAATCTCTTCAATGTTCATGTGTCGTCCTGCTAACCAATTGGATGGCGATTTGCGGCGGAATAACGCCCGGTTATATGATGTTCGAGTTGGCGTTCGATATCGCCCAATAGCGAAGATGCACCAAATCTGAATAGTTCTGGCTCGAGCCAGTTGCGGCCAAGTTCTTCTTTCATCAATGTTAGATAAGTCAAAGAATCTTTTGCTTTTGAGATCCCGCCTGCAGGCTTATAGCCAACAGCAAATCCAGTGCGCGCACCATATTCGCGGATCGCCCGAGCCATGGTGAGGCTCACGGGCAGTGTTGCATTGACGCTCTCTTTGCCGGTTGACGTTTTAATGAAATCCGCCCCTGCCATCATGCAAATAAGAGAGGCGCGCGCCACATTGCGCAAAGTTCCAAGCTCGCCTGTTGCCAAAATCGCTTTCACATGCGCGTCTCCGCAGGCCTGACGAAATTCCTGCATTTCTGTGTAAAGCGCCTGCCAATTGCCTTCGAGCACATGGCGGCGGGAAATCACAATATCGATCTCTTTAGCACCAGCTGCGACAGACATTTCAATTTCTTTGAGCTTTAGAATGTGCGGCGTTAATCCCGCAGGGAAACCTGTCGAAACCGCTGCAACGGGAATGTTAGTGCCTTCTAACGCATTGACGGCGGTTTCAATCATTTCATGATAAACACAAACCGCACCTGTCGTAATATTGCGCTTTTCTAAACCCAGTGCTTCGATAATTTCAGCGCGGATGGGTTGGCGCGCTTTTGCGCATAATCTGCGAACACGATTGGCTGTATCGTCACCCGACAAAGTAGTTAGATCCATACATTCAACGGCTTTGATAAGCCATGCGGCTTGGAAATTTTTCTTTATGCTCCGGCGCGCAGGAAAACTTGCAGCGCGTCGTTCGATTGCGGATTTGTTCGCTTGAACAGCTTCGACCCAATCTAAATCAAGCGGCATGCCCTCGTTTCGTTTCAGCGTCGCTGAATCTTCTTCCAGCAGATGAACGGTACTTTGATACGTCATAAAAAGGCTCTCATTTTTGGCGGTAATATCAAGGAAAATTGATTTGATGTCCCGCCGAATAACTTTACGTTCCGCGTTGGTATTTTCCAAGTTTTATATTTAAACTTAGAAAAGCGAGCTTCATACTCGGCAACGAAGGGGAATTCTTAGATCAAATGGTAAAAAATGTCGACAGTCTTTTAACGCAAATACGCTCCTGCCAGATTTGTGATGGATTACCGCTTGGTCCCAGGCCGATTTTGCAGATAGGTGCATCGGCTAAAATTTTGATTGCTGGACAAGCGCCCGGACGAATTACCCATCACAAAGGTATTCCATTTGATGATCCATCGGGCAATCGCTTGCGTGATTGGTTGGGAATATCACGTGACGAATTTTATGATGCGTCCAAAATTGCATTGGCACCGATGGGGTTTTGTTTCCCCGGCGCCGGTAAAGGTGGAGATTTACCGCCTCGCAAAGAATGCGCCGAAGCCTGGCGAAAACCTGTGTTAGAACAACTTGAAAATATCGAACTCACATTGGTGATCGGTCAATATGCGCTTGATTGGCACATCGCTGATGGCAAAAAAATGACGCTTACAGATCGCGTCGCAAGTTGGCAAAGCTATATGCCAGACGTGCTGCCACTGCCACATCCAAGCCCGCGGAATAACCGCTGGCTCAAACGCAATCCGTGGTTTGAAGAAGAGGTTTTACCAGCTCTGAAAACCCGTGTCTCAGAGCTGATTTAGTATTTATTTCTTGATCCAGATGACATCTGTTGAAGCGATCGTTTGTCCGCGATACTCTCGAGGCTGCGCTGAATAGTTCCACACAAATGTATGCTCTTTCGTCTCGCGTTTTCTCAAACCGCGCGGCATCTCTTCAAATGAGACATCAACGCTTTTTAAAAGTGACGATAGAATTCGCTTATATGCAGTTTCATCAAGCCAAGAACCCAAATAGTACCAATTATCTTTTTGTATAATCACGGGGTTACTATCGATAGTTTTTTCAACGATCGTTTCGCTTGTCTCAAGTTCTTCAATCCATGAATGCGCGTAACCACCATTTTCAAGATCACGGTGAATACCTTCGCGCAAAGTCTCCAAACGAGATACTTTTAAATCTAAATGATCAATATCTGGAGCTAGATTAGTTGGGATCTGAAAGTCTGCAGTTTTGGAATTAAAACGCGGGCCCGCAAGAACCAAACCATCAAATTTATCTAAACGCGCTTTAAATTCGCTATCAAGCGTAAAGAGGCTTGGAACGATTGCGATTTTATAGCCATCTAAACTTTGGTTTTTAGAAATGACATCAACATCGACACCCAAGCTGCGGAGAACTTGATAGGCCTGATACACCACATTGAAGTAATAAAAATTGGCGCCTTGTGGCTGCGTATCCGTTGCCCATTGAGATGGGTAATCAAAGATAAGCGCGACGGGTGCCTGAACTTGAGTAACCTCGCCAATCTCTGCTAAATCAGCTTTGACCTGACGAGCTTCAATCATCCCACGTGCTTCTGCGCTATCTGGCCGCAATAGGCCAGCATGCATTTGCTCTTGTGCAAATGGTGCTTGACGCCAGCGGAAATAATTCACGCTTTCAGCCCCATGCGCGATAGCCTCTAAGCTCCACAAGCGCACCATCCCATCCAACGGAGATGGGTTATAAGATGCCCAGTTCACCGGACCTGGTTGTTGCTCCATAACCCATAAACGCCCATTGCCAACCGAGCGATAAAGATCATGATGGAAGGCTTGGAAATCAGGATCACCCTGTTGCAAATATTCCGCTTTAAACGCATCATCTTCAGATGAGATCATTTCCAAAAAGCCAATTGGATAACTATCCCAGCTGGCGATATCGAGATCAGCACCGACATCAAAATGATCAAACTCCGTGGTTTTACCCATATAATTATGAACCAACGGCGCATCGGTATATTTGCGAATGACATCGCTTTGCAGCTTGTTAAAGCTGGCCACTTGATCTGATAAAAAACGTCTAAAATCCATTACGTGAGATGGATTTGGCTCGGTTACAGTCAGATTTGGCAAATTCACATCGGAAAAGTCGGAATATTCCATCGACCAAAACACATTACCCCAAGCTTTGTTGAGCGCATCAGGGGATTGGTACTTTTGTGAAAGCCAATTGCGAAATTCTTCGCGCGCTGATTGGCTGTAAGAAACCGTCGTATCATGGCAGCCATATTCGTTATCCGTCTGCCAAGATTGAACGGCTGGATGGGCGCCATATCGCTCTGCCATTTTTTCAACAATGCGAACGCATTCTTTGCGATAGCCCTGATGAGAAAAACAATAATGACGGCGTGAACCAAACCCACGCGGGTTGCCATTTTCATCCAAAGCTATCATGTCTGGATGCTTGTTCAAAATCCACTTTGGCGGCGTCGCTGTTGGCGTGCCCATGATGATTTTAAGTCCGGCAGCTGCGAGCACTTCCACCGCACGATCAAGCCATTCCCAATCAAATTTACCTTCGCTTGGTTCAATCCGGCTCCAAGCAAATTCACCAATACGCACCCAAGTGAGACCCAACTCCGCCATGCGGCGTGCATCATCAACCCAAATCGCTTCGGGCCAATGTTCGGGATAATAACATGTTCCTAAAACGGGCTTCATGATAAATGCTGTCCTTCAATCACCCACATTGTTGCAGGGAATGCTGATGGTAGACGGAAACCTTGTTGCATCAAGCTTTTTCCACTCATCTCGAGTGAGCGATGGCTTAATGCGGTTTTGCCCCGGCTTGTCGTCGCTGCGTCTTCTGGATTGCGCAAAGTAATTTTGTATCTGGCGTCTGGATTAAGACCTGTTAGTCGCGTCGGCTTTGCCAAAATAGCTTCCGCAGGGGTCATTTGTGCAACAAAGGCAACAAAACGATCCTTATCCTGGGCGACACAAATTTCACCCAATTGAGAAGGGTCAGCAATATCCAATCTATGCGTAAATCCAGCATGCATCCATTCACGGTTATCTTTATACCACTGCGTGATGTCTTTGAGCGTTGTAAACTCTTCTTCGGTCAGCTCACGCGGGTCCATTTCAAAACCCATATGACGGCTGGCGGCAACATAGCCGCGGAACGACATGGAAAGCACACGACCCGATGTATGACATTTGCGCGGACCAACATGTGAACCTACAACATCAGATGGCAACCAAAGCGCAGCATTATGTTGTATCAAAAAGCGCTCGATCGCATCGTTGCTGTCAGACAACCAAACACGTTGGCAATGCTCAAGCACACCAAAATCAATACGCCCGCCACCGGATGCGCAGGATTCAAATTCGACTTCCGGATTTGCGTCCCGCAAGCGTTTGATCAATTCATAAAAACCAAATGTCTGCGCGGTTAGCTGGAACGGCAACACCCGGTTATGGTCCCACTTCACATACGTGATCGGATGGTTTGATAAGATGTCATTGACGGCGTTAAACAAGTAATCGCGTACTTCGGGAAGTGTGAGATTGAGCAGCATTTGATGACGCCCAAGCAATTGATCAGGTGCTCCCAATGCCCAATCGGGATGCGCGCGATATAAATCACTATCCGGATTGACCATTTCGGGTTCAAACCAAATGCCAAATTCCAAGCCTAGATCGTTGACATGTTCAATCAGCGGCGAAAGACCATCGGGGAACTTGCGTTCATCGATTGTCCAGTCACCTAAGCTTGAATGGTCATCATCTCTTTGTCCAAACCAGCCGTCATCAAGCACAAAACGTTCGGCACCTAATGCGGCTGCGCGGTCGGCAATTTCTTTAAGTTCACCAAGCTCGTGATTGAAATAAACCGCTTCCCAGCAATTATAATGCACCGGGCGTGGGCGCTCAGATGCTTTAAATGGCAGGACATGCGCACGCGCATGATGCTGGAAGTTTTTTGCTAACCCGTTAAAGCCCTGATCGGAATAGGTGACAAACAAAGATGCCGTTTCTTTTTCTGACACCAATTCGCTATGCGCATCATTGGCATGACCAAATTGAACCTGACGGCGACCATCAGGCAATTGCTCGGTGATCATTTTGCGACCGCCAGACCAGCCATAATGGAAGCCAAAACAAGCGCCCATACTATTTGTTGTACCCACTTCTGGAATGATAAGACCGGGGAAAGATTCATGCCCTGTGCGGCCAGATGCGGTATCGCGCAACCTTGAACCTGCACTCCATGGATGATGATTGTGCTGAAACTCACCGCACCAACGACCTGTTATTTCAATGGTTTCAACTGAGTTTTGCGTTGCTGGCAAAACAGGTGTCGAGAGCCATTCGATAAACATCGGTGTTGCGCATTTGGCCGTTGTTTTCAGCTCAAACATATCGCTTTCAATATGCGCAATGAGATCAAAAATTAGCGTAATGCCGGTTTTTGGATCCTTGCATGTGAACTTGATCGCATTGGTTTGCACATCCGCTTTGCGTTCGGTGAAACGTGGAAAGACGTTCTTTCCATCGGTTCCACGGAAGATACTTCCCAATTGCCCTTGATAAGTGGCGCTAATTTGCGGGCTTAAAGATGTCAGCGGCAGATCATCAAGCATGCCACCCAATATATCGCCCTCATTGCTCAGAGCGATTTGTTCTAGATCTTCATAAATAGGTAAGGCCGAGTCCCAATAGCAAACAAAGGGGAGACTATCTCCCCTTTGAACCAACACTATTGTCTGACTAGGCGTATCCAAACGCCATGTCTTCATTTTACTTAACTGCTCCAAGAGTAAGGCCGGCAATAAAGTGCTTCTGCATTAGGAAGAACATTAGCACAGGAGGTGCCGCTGCGAGAAGCGATGCCGCCGAAATTAATTGCCATTGTTGTACAAATTCACCGTTTAAAGAGCGAACACCCACGGTGATGGGAAGGCTGGATTCATCCTGGATCATAACAGTGGCCCAGAAGAAGTCGTTCCAGATAAATGTGAAAATCAGCACCGCAAGCGCAGCAATCGCCGGCTTAACAAGTGGAAGAACAACGTGCCAGAAGATACGGAATTCGCCAACGCCTTCAATGCGCGCAGATTCAATCAGATCATATGGCAGTGCTTTCATAAAGTTACGCATGAACAAGGTACAAAAACCTGTTTGGAAAGCTGCATGGAAGAGCACAAGGCCTGGAACTGTATTATAGATCTCAAGCGTATTTGAAAGATCGATAACCGGCAGCATTAGGATCTGGAATGGTACGAAGTTACCCGCAACAAACACAAAGAATAAAGGCAGTGCCCAGCGGAACTTATAGATCGCCAAAGCGTAACCAGTAAGGCACGCAAGACCAACCGACACAATCACAGTCGGGATCGTGATCACAAATGTGTTGAGCAAGAAGGTCAAAGCATCTGGATGGGTTAGAACCTGCGTATAGTTTTCAATAAAATTGAACTCTGTTGGAATACCAAACACATTACCCGTGTTGATGTCTTTAGACGATCTGATCGATGTCATAAAGATGGCAAGCAGCGGAAGTAGCCAAATGAACAGAGATAAAGGTAGCGCTGTCTTATAAGCAATTTGAAGCTTTGGAGACGATTTTTCAATAGGAGATGGAAACATCTATCTGCCCTCCTTTTCATCTTGATACATTCGGAATAGGAAATAGCTGATATAGATCAGCATGATTGCAAACAATACGGTCGCAATCGCTGAGCCGTAGCCATATCGACCCACACCCTCACCAACAGCTTGGTCGAACATGTAGTAGGCCAATACGTTCGTGGAACCGAACGGACCACCTTGCGTCATGGTCGCAACCATATCAAATGAGCGAAGCGCGCCGATGACCGTCACAACAACTGCAATAAATGTCGCTGGCTTTAGTTGCGGCAAGATCACAAAGCGAAGCATGTTCCAACCCTTGGCATTATCCAAGCGAGCAGCTTCAATTTGGTCATGTGCAACATTGTTAAGCCCGGTTAGATACAAGATCATGCAATAGGCAATTTGTGGCCACAGACCCGCAGCGATAATACCGTAAGTCGCATAATCCTCATCACCTAAGATCGATGGTGGATCAATCGAACATTTTGTCGTCAGGTTACCAACGATATTGACCGATTGCTCACAGAAGAAGAAACCCCATGCTTCAGCAACCAATCCAAAATCAGGATTGTAAGCCCAAGCAAAGATAAGGCCCACAACAACTTGTGAAATCACAAATGGAAAGAAGAACAAAGACTTGTAAATCCGGATCCCGCGAACCGTTTGGTTAAGGAAGAGCGCAAGACCCAGCCCGATCGGAACAGCCAACATAAACAGGATCAACCATAAAATGTTGTTCCACAAAGATGTCCAGAATTTTGGGTCGTCCCAAAGCACAATGTAGTTGTGAAAACCAATCCATTCACCGGTCCAGACGCCGTTAACATCGTAAAGCCCATCCCAACGTGTGAAGGAATAGGAGATTGATTGAAAGATTGGAATGATGACGTAAATTGCAAAGAATACGAGACCAATGGATAAGAATATCCAAGGCGAAAACGCGATCTTATTCTTCTTGTAAAGACCAGTATTGATGATTGCGATAAATCCGGCAATCAATGCAATAATTAGAAGACTAATTCTGATCATGAAGGCAGGTACGCGCGCTTCAGTTCTCTTCTCAAACTCAAATGTCGACATCACACTATCGACATTGATGTTGACCATTATACCAATCGCGACCAGTGCTACGAGTAAGCATACCGCGACCAATGGTACATTTGAGCTTGTTCTGTTTAGTTGCAACGAAGCGTTTGACGCCATGGTTCCCTCCCAAAAGACCTAAAGAACGGTCCTAAACTTAATCCGTTGATCAAATTTTATATCGCTAGGTGCATTGCGCTAACGATATAAAATGTGACCTGAGGTGAGGAAGGGCCGGCTAATGCCGACCCTCTTTATTGGAATATAAAGCTTACTTGTAAACTTCAGCCTGAACTTTATCCAAGTCAGCCAAGATTTCATCAACCTTGCTTGGATCAAGCATGAACTTCTGGAAGCCTTCCATGCCTGCTTTAGCCATTGCAGCTGGCGCGTCACGGTCAAAGAACTGAGCTAGACCTGAAGCAGTTGACACAGTCTCAAAACCTTCAACGATGAATTTGTCATCTTTGTTGATTGCTGCGTCAGAGTTTGGCGGCAATTGACCAAGTGTTTTGTTCCATTCGCCTTGGATGTCTGGCTGCGCGATGAATGCCAAGAATTTTTTAGCATCTTCTTTGTTCTTCGCATTCGCTGGAATAAAGAACGCATCAGCAGGAGCTTCTTCAGCACGTGCTAGACCAGGTGTGATTTCTGGGAATTGGAAGAAATCGATTTGGTCGTCTGTTAGGCCAGCATCTTTGTAAGCTGATACTGAGAAATTACCCATGACGTACATTGCAGCATCGCCGTTAGCAAATGGAGCAATCGCATCCTGCCAAGACATTGTTGCGTGGTTTTTCACAGGTGTACATTTATCGATTTTCTCAGCCCAGTTCGCAAATGTCGCTTTAATGCGATCATCTGTGTACTTGATTTCACCAGCTGTTAGCGCGTTGTGCACTTCGTAGCCGTTTGTACGTAGGTTGATGTAGTCAAACACACCAGCAGCAGTCCAAAGGAACTTTGTACCGATAGTAAACGGTGTCACACCAGCGTCTTTCAAAGTACCACAAGCTGCTAGTAGCTCATCCCAAGTTTTTGGTTCAGCAATATTTAGTTTATCGAAGATGTCTTTACGGTAGTAAACACCCCACTGGTAATATGAGTACGGAACACCCCATTGCTTACCATCGCGTGACATTGTTGGCTTAATTGCGTTGAACTTGCTTGAAAGATTAGCATCAGACGCCCAAAGGTCTGAGATGTCTTCAAACAGACCAGCATCAACAAATGGAGCCATGCGGTTGCCCGGGTACCAAGATGTGATGTCAGGTGCATCATTTGTCAAAAAGTTGCGGATTGCAGATTTGTGAGCTTCGCGGTCTGTGTTGTTCACAGTCACATTGATGTCTGGGTTTGCAGCTTTAAATGCTTCGACAGCAGCTTCAAACGCAGCTTTTGGAGCTGGATTCAAGTCATCATAATTGATGACAAGATCACCAGCCATTGCCGCTGAAGACAACAATGATGTTGCGAACAAACCAGCAAAACCTGATTTTAAAATTGAATTCATTTCTCTCTCCCTTTGTTCCAAATAATGAAACTTAATTTTGAATATTGAAAACTTAAATCGTTTGCGCTACAGTTGTCAACATCATTTGTTAAATGCGGGTGAAAAAGGGGAGGGTAATTCGCATGACTCAAGCGACCGTAGGAGACGGTACAGTAGGCAAAGCATTAGATGCACTTGATCAGGTTGCATCTATGGGTCGGCCTGTGCGCTTTGCGGAGTTGCTTGAAGAGAGCGCTTATCCAAAAGCCACGCTCTATCGTTTTCTGCAAACACTCACTAATCAAGGCATGTTGTCTTACGATGATCGCACGCAAACCTATAGTTTGGGGGTGCGTTTGGTTAGACTTGCCCACGCGGCTTGGCGTCAGAGTTCACTTGCACCAATAGCGCGCCCATATGTGGAAGAGTTGGCGCGAGAAGCGCAGGCAACCGTTCATCTGGCCCAGCTTGATGGCGGGCAGGTTCTTTATGTCGACAAACAAAATCCATCTAATCCCATCAATATGTATTCTGAATCAGGCAAAGTTGGACCGGGTTATTGCACGGGTGTTGGTAAGGCAATGCTTGCGTTTGTTGATGAGACCACGCTTGAGCGTGCTCTAACGCAACAAACCTATCACAGGCATACGGAAAACACGTTGTGCAGTCCTGATGAATTGATGGCGGAGTTGCAAGAGATCCGAAAGACAGGAATTTCTTACGATCGAGAAGAGCACGAGTTGAGCATCATCTGCATTGCAGTACCCATATTGAGCGCTCAAGACCGGGTGCTTGGCGCAGTCTCCGTTACAAATTCAACCCACAGAACATCAATAGATGAGATGACAAAGTTCGCACCACTTTTAAAAAAATGCGCAAAAAATATCGCGGATACCGCAGAATCGTGGCGTTTTCCCGAACATGATAAACTAGCAAAGTAAGGGTAGGACAATGGCAGGTTTACAGCTCTCTGATATCAAGAAAGCATACGGAAAAGTGGAGGTTATTCATGGGGTCAACCTCGATATAGCCGATGGGGAGTTCGTTGTTTTCGTAGGCCCGTCTGGCTGTGGTAAATCAACTTTATTGCGTATGATCGCAGGTTTGGAAGAAACAACGTCAGGTCAAATCGATATCGGTGAAAGGGACGTAACACATGTCGATCCTGCAGAGCGTGGCATTGCGATGGTGTTCCAAACTTACGCGCTTTATCCTCATATGACGGTGCGTGAAAATATTAGTTTTGGCTTGCGGATGAACAAAGTTCCGCAAGATGAAATTGATCAAAAAGTTGCAAAAGCATCTGAAATCCTAAAGCTTGACCAATATTTAGATCGCAAACCAAAAGCATTGTCCGGCGGTCAGCGTCAGCGTGTGGCGATTGGTCGTTCTATTGTTCGCGGACCAGAAGTGTTCTTGTTTGATGAGCCATTATCAAACCTTGATGCTGAGTTGCGTTTGGAAATGCGTGTGGAAATCGCGCGCTTACATAAAGAACTTGGAACCACAATGATCTATGTGACGCACGATCAGGTAGAAGCCATGACACTGGCTGATAAGATCGTAGTTTTGCGCGATGGTTTGATCGAACAGGTCGGTGCACCACTTGAGCTTTACGAAAATCCTGGCAATAAATTTGTTGCTGGATTTATCGGTTCACCCGCAATGAATTTCTTATCAGGACAATATAAGGGCGGTGACATCACAGTTAGTGGTCTTCCAAATCGCACTTTTAATTTTGATTTTAAAGACTTGCCAAATGACGGTGCGATCGAGCTTGGTTTGCGTCCAGAACATATTGAAACACTTGCAGAACCGGGGAATTTCTCAGTAGATCTTGTTGAGGAATTGGGTGGTGTTTCTTACATTTATTTATCAACAGATTCAGGTGAGAAGATCATTTCTGAGAAGAGTGGTCGTGCCAATGTGAAGACAGGCGACCGGGTTAGTATTCAATTTGACGCTTCAGATGTTCTTTATTTTAATGCCGAATCAGGTCAACGTTTATATGGGAAGTAAAATTTAGCGTAGCTTAATCTTGATTTAAGGGGCGATCTTCGTGTCGAACAACAACAACAAAATTTGGATCGCTGTTGATTGGGGAACCAGTAATCTAAGAGTATGGCTCATGTCGGATGTAAACATCCTTGCAATGAAGTCATCTCCACAAGGTATGTCTGGTTTAGCACAGGTTGAATATGAACCTGTGCTTATGGAATTGATATCTGAGTGGCTTGATAAATATTCCAAAGGGAATGTTTTGCAAATCATCGCTTGCGGTATGGTTGGCTCTCAGCAAGGATGGCGAGAAGCGGGATATACCGCCATTCCATCGTCACCGTCAGATGTCGCCATCACCAAGCCGCGTGTCGGCGACCCTCGAATAGATGTTTCGATATTAGCTGGTTTAAGCCAAGCTGAACCCGCTGATGTGATGCGTGGTGAAGAAACACAAATTGCAGGGTTTTTTGCAAAAAATGCTGAATTTTCTGGTCTGATCTGTATGCCTGGAACCCATTCAAAATGGGCTTTTTTAGAAAATTGTGAAGTTGTTAAGTTTAAAACAGTTATGACCGGTGAGATGTATTCAATCATCTGTGATCATTCTGTACTACGTCAGTTGGTCAATAAAAACGCCAGCGATAACGAAGCTTTCCAAAAAGGTGTTTTAGAAGGTGCTGGAAATCCAGAATTGCTATTGAGTAAACTATTTTCAATCAGAGCCCGCTCAGTTTTGGAAAATGTGAACTCTAATGCATCGGCTGCCCATCTGTCCGGCCTTTTGATCGGAACAGAAATTGCAACGATGAGAAAATTAATGCCATCCGATACGATTAAGCTTTTGGGCTCCGGCATTTTAGCCGAGCTGTATGCAGAAGCCTTTGCTGTATTGGGGCAATCCGTCACCCCGATGGATGTGACTGAGCTAACTGTGCTGGGATTGCATAAGGCTTGGCAAAATTTGACGAAAGAAAAATACTTAAATGTCTCGTAATCTGATAGCAATTCTTCGCGGTGTTAAACCAGAAGAAGTCTTAGAAATTTGCCGTAGCCTGGTGGAAATTGGTTTTACAAAAATTGAAGTGCCGCTGAATTCACCAAATGCCTATGAGAGCATTTCAATTCTCGCAAAAAACTTGCCCGATAGCATTATGATTGGTGCTGGCACCGTGTTAACGGCAGAGCAGGTTGATGAGGTAAAAGCCGCTGGAGGTCGCTTGATTGTTTCACCTGATTGCAACACATCGGTCATTGATCGCACGGTTGAGCATGGCATGGAAAGCTGGCCTGGTGTTGCGACAGCCACGGAAGCATTTACCGCTTTGCGCCATGGTGCGACAGGTCTTAAATTGTTTCCAGGTATTGCGTTAAAGCCAGAAGGTTTAGGCGCGCTCAAAGCAGTGTTGCCAAAAGAAGTTCCGGTTTATCCAGTTGGTGGTGCCGGACCTTCAAATTTTGCCGAATGGGTGAAAGCTGGCGCTGAAGGTTTCGGCATTGGTTCTGCGCTTTACAAACCGGGCTTAACGGCTGAAGAGGTCAAGACACGTGGGCAAGATATCATCAATGCTTATGATGCAGTATTGTAGCATCTAATCATATCTCGAAAAAAGGCGCTCTGTTTTTCAATGACAGAGCGCCTTTTTATTTGTTTATATGTATTTGCATCTGGCGGGTGGTTTCTTTGTCAGTCCACCCGAACAGACGTTTGATCTAGATTATCAGCCGCTCATCCAGGCTGGTAACCAAAGTACCAATTGCGGGAAGATCAGTAGTAAGATCAGACCGGTTAGCTGCACCAGCATGAACTGCATCATACCCAAATAGATGTCTTTCAGATCCCAGTTCGGCACCACCCCTTTGAGGAAGTAAGCCGATAGAGCCACCGGCGGACTGAGCCACGCCGTCTGCAGGTTCACCGCCACAAGAATACCGAACCAAACCATCAGATCATAGCGATCCAGACCATGCAGATCGAGCGCTTGCACCACAGGCAACAGGATTGGGACAACGATAAGAACAATCGGAACCCATTCCAGAGGCCAGCCAAGCAAGAAGATCAGTGCCATCACCAAGATCAGCATGAAATAAGGCGACAGCTCTGTACCTAACAGCAATTCAGTCAGCAATTGCGGTGTGCCAAGTGAGCTGAACTGCGCACCAAAGAAGTTGGATGCCGCCACAAGGAACATAATTAATACAGTTAATTCCAGTGTCTTGATTAAACTATCAAAGAAGCTTGGGATAGAGAACTTTCTATACCCGATCGATAGTAAGATCGCACCGAAGGCACCCATTGCGGCCGCTTCTGCAGGTGTTGCAAAACCGAGCAAAATGGAACCAAGCGCGAAGGAAATCAGGATCGTTGGTGGCATGAGACCGGCAAAGAATTCATCCCATAAAGGGGCAAAGTAGAAATCCTTATCTGCGTCTGATGAGTAGATCGGGCGCGCCAGATATGCCAGCAATATTGTAAATGCTGCAAAGGCGATTGATACCATTGGTAATCCACCATCTGCGCCCATATTCGCAAAGATCATGTACACGTGGAACAAGATCGTGAGAGGGAGCACAATGCGCAACACATTTAATTTGCGATAGGCTTGATGCGCAATTGCGAGCACGATCAATAGTGCAAACAATCCACCAAATGGAATGATCCCGCCGAATGTACCATCAAGACCTAAACCGAAGACACGGCAAATGGTCAAAATACCCAAACATATAAGCGCAACCTCCGCGCCATAGAATTTGGACGTGTCTGGCTGATCTTCTTCAGAAAGAATAGGACCCAAGCTCGGGTTTAACCAACAGCGCCCCAATGTGTAGAGCAAATAAAGTGATGCCAAGATCACACCCGGGATAAACGCTGCTCGGAAGAGATCAAGCGTTGAGACTTCAAGCACCGGGCCCATAACAATCAGCATAATGGACGGCGGGATCAAAATGCCCAATGTGCCACCAGCTGTGATCGTACCAGCCGCCAGTTTTACATCATATCCGGCACGGCTCATCGTGGCACCTGCCATAATACCCAGCATGGTCACGGACGCACCCACAATACCTGTTGCAGCTGCAAAGATCGTGGACACGATCAACACGGCAATGAACAAAGCACCGCGCACACGAGACATGATCATTTGAATGGACGAGAACAGACGCTCCATGAGGCCCGCACTTTCCATGACAATCCCCATTAATACGAATAACGGCACAGCCATCAGCTGGTCATTGAGCATTGATGAGTTTGTTTGGAGTGTGAAGATAAATGTCGTTTTCAAGAAGCTATCGCCCCAGATTCCGAATACAAATGCCAAGAAGACAAGCGTAAACGCGATAGGGAAGCCAATGAAGATAACAAATAACATGGCGCCAAGCATGATAAGACCGATGATAGGTTTATCGATGTTTGGTTTGGCCTTCATCAAGTCATTGAACCATTCGCCACCAGGCACCAATTGTGGTTCAAATACTGCAAGAACAAGCCATACCAAGCCGATCACATAAATCGGTAAAAGTCGTACAAAGATACGTTCGCGCTCTTTGCCCATTTTGTGGAATGCGCGGAAGATCTCAGGCAAACCTTGCAAGAGAAGCAGTGCACCACCTACAGGCATCGCTAAACGGGCAGGCCATAAGAGCGGTCCCCAAGCACTATCCACCTGGTTCGTTTCTCCGTTCACAAAGGCTTTCCACCAAAACTCAGACGCCACCCACGTGAAAAAGATCATGGAAGGAATAAAGAACATCAAATACAGAGCAGCATCGACTGTGGCTTGAGTTTTGTCCGACCAATTTCGGTAAAGGAAATCGGCACGAATATGGACACCGCGCATGAGGCCGTAGCCTGCACCAGCCATCCAAAGGACACCGGCGATCATTCGGCTCATATCATAGGATATCAACGTTGGTCCCAAGCCAAGGGCTTTAGAAAGGTCGCCCAATCCCGCATTTGTCAAAATTGAATCACCGTTACGAGAAATAACCTCCCATACCACAATGGCAATAAGAGGGATCATCATAAGGGCTATTGCTTGGCCTGCGCGATGATTGATAACATCAATAACTGCTGTGATGGGACGTTGCCATGGTGTCATGTCTTCAGGCGTTTCCCCTGGCGCCTCGGCTCGACGTTCCGCAATCAACTCATCAGCAATTTCAAGATCTTCTGGATTCGGTTCCTCTGCAGCCATATCCACTTTCCCTCCCATGGTAAGTATACGATATAAAGATTCTCTTTCGAAAAGGATCCCCGTTATCCCTTACGAAAAAGAAACACGAGGCCCCCGAAAACAGGGGCCTCGCACATCAAAGATAAATTACTTCAATGTATCAGCGTGGGCTTTACCCAAGTTCGCATTTGATGCTTGCGCACCTGCCCAGAATGGCACAGCGATATCAGCAAAGTCTTTTTGTGACTGCCATACTTCAGCGAAGAATTCATTTTCGTCAGCAGCTGCTTGAAGAGCATTCTTAGCAGCAGCCATGTATTCTGTGAAGTAATCAGCTGGTGTATCTTCAAGGATAACACCGTGGTTGTCAGTTAGGTCTTTCAAAGCTTTACCGTTTTCGAAGATGCGGTAAGACATTGATTTTGACAATGAAGCATTTGCAGCAACTTCAAGTGCTTTCTTTTCAATGTCTGTTAGACCATCATAGAAGTCACCGTTGACGTACAAGTCAGCGTTAACAACAACTTGGTGTAGACCTTGTAGGTAGTAGTGCTTCAGAACCTTCTGGAAACCAAATACGCTATCAGGCTTCGGGCAGCACCATTCAGCTGCATCGATTGTGCCTTTTTCAAGAGCAGGTAGAATGTCACCACCGCCCATAGCAACTGCAGGAACACCAACGTCAGCATAAGCTGCGCCAACCATGCCTGGAGGTGCGCGGAAACGCATTTTACGGAAGTCATCCATAGATTTGATTGGCTCTGGGAACCAACCCAATGCTTCCGGACCAACTGGCTGCAGCATGAAGCCTTTTACGTTTACGCCCATTTCATCCCATAGACGGTCGTAAAGCTCTTTACCACCACCGAACTGGAACCAAGACAAGAACGCAATGTTATCAAGACCAACACCAGCACCAGCAACAGGTGCACCAAATAGGTTGGCTGCAACGTGCTTACCGCCCCAATAGTGTGTCCATGCAAAACCACCTTCAACAAGACCAGCGTCAACAGCATCCATGATGTCACGTGGGCCAACAACAGCACCAGCTGGCAATACTTCGATTGTTAGTGAGCCGTTTGTAAGTGAAGCAACGTCATCGCCAAATGCTTTCAACATAACAACTTCGTCAGCTGTTGTTGGTAGCACTGATTGTACGCGGATAACTTTCTCAGCCAAAGCTGTAGAGGCCATCATTGAAAGACCAAGAGCTGTGGCTGCAACGCCTGTTAAAATTTTAGATAAATTCATATTTATCTCCTCCCTAAGTTATGCCTTCTCACGATGACGGCTAAGATACGAAGGCATCCTTCTTAGCCCTTTATACGAATGTAACTATGACTAAGTTACACCGCAATTCCAAACGATTTTCGTACGTAAATGACGTACGTTTTTCAACAAAACCTAAAAGATTCCAAGCAGATGGCCGACGCCATTTGGTGCCTCAAAGATCCCGCGATACATCATCTCCCCTGCGACATACACAAGTACAAACAGACCCAACCAAGATATCCATGGATAGCGCGTTAAAAGCTTCATAATAAGCGTCGCAGCAAAAGCCATGAGTACAATCGCAAGACCTAGTCCGAAGACCAGCATTGTAGTGTCGCCATCAGCGATCGCAGCAACTGCAAGCACGTTATCAAGCGACATTGAAACATCTGCGATCGTGATGGAAACCAGCGCAGAGAACATCGTTCTACGCGGTGCCCCGGTATAACCTTCCTCCAGGTTTTCGGCCGTTTCCATAGCATGCTCGGCTTGTTCGTCGACATTGTCCTTGATCTCTGCATATAAACGCCAGCACACCCAGAACAATAGGAGTGCACCGATGAACAAGATCCCTGGAACTTCCAAAAGGCTTGTTGCAATGATCGCGAACACGATGCGCAGCACCGCTGCAATCACCATACCGTATAAAATAGCTTTTTTACGCAATTCCGGTGATAGGCCCGCTGCGGCCATACCGATGATAAGCGCATTGTCTCCTGACAAAATGAGATCGGCAATAATAATCTTGCCGAAGTCAAGGACATCCGCCCATCCAAGAGTTGAAATCCATTCCATCATTAGCCCGCATCCTCTAAAATCATGTCTGATACTTTTTCACCAATCATTATGCATGGGGCATTTGTGTTCCCAGACATAATCTGTGGCATGATTGATGCATCCGCCACGCGTAAACCTTCAACGCCCTTTACGCGCAATCTTGCATCAACGACCGACATCTTGTCGCTATCCGGACCCATTTTGCATGTTCCGGTTGGATGATAGATCGTTACCGAAGTTTCTCTCGCCCAATCCAATGTTCCTTCGTAATCATCAAAGTCAACTTCACGACCTGGCGCAAATTCTTCGATGATGTGTGACTTTAAGGGTTCAAACTGCGCAATTTTTCGCGCGATTTGTATCCCTTTAACAATCGTGTTCTGATCAAGCTCGGTCGCAAGATAATTCGGATGAATTTCCGGATGATCGCGATAATCACCTGACTTGAGTTGTAAATGTCCCGCACTCTCAGGACGCATTTGCAATACGGATGCCGTAAAGGCAGAAAATTTATGCGGTCCATCTGCAGGTTTCGTGGCACTAAATGGTTGGATATGAAACTGAATATCCGGTGTTTCCAGTTTTGGATCGGTTTTCAAGAAACCTGTACCGAGACTTGCCGCCATCGCCATAGGGCCCGAGCGTTTTAGAGCATATTCCAGTGCAATCATGCCCTGCTTGAAGATGTTATTAATCTCAACATTAATTGTTGAAAGATCTGTTTTGAAAACAGGACGAGCCTGTAAGTGATCCTGCAGATTTTTACCCACACCTTGAAGATCGACTTTTGTCTCAATACCAACCTTTGAAAGTTCATCGCCCGCACCGATACCCGATAGCATCAAAATTTGCGGCGAACCAATTGCACCGGCAGATAAAACAACTTCTTTGCGTGCTTTAATGATGACATGTTTGTCACCAACAAATGTGCTAACGCCGGTGGCTATGCCATCTTCAATGATGACTTTTTCCACTTGGTGTTTGGTAATGATTTCAAGATTTGCTCGGCTGCGTGCAGGTTTAAGATACGCAACAGCAGACGAGCATCTTTTGCCATCAATCATCGTAAGTTGGAAATATCCAACACCTTCTTGGTCACCAGAATTATAGTCTGTGTTTTTTTTATATCCTGCAGCAACAGCTGCATCTATCCACTTTTCAACAACATCGCGTTTCAAACGAGTAGGGGATACAGATAATGGACCGCCATCGCCGCGATCTTCACTTTTATTGTCTCCACCCCAAGTTTCAGCGCGTTTGAAATAAGGAAGCACATCTTTCCACGCCCAGCCCTCATTACCAAGCTGGCGCCAATGTTCGTAATCTTCTGCTTGCCCACGCACATATAATAGCCCGTTGATCGAGCTTGAACCACCAAGAACTTTACCGCGTGGCCAAGGGATCGACCGGCCGTTAATGCCCGGGTCATTCTCTGTTTTATAACGCCAGTCCGTGTTCGGGTTGTCCATCGTTTTGAAATATCCCACGGGGATATGGATCCAAGGATTGTTATCCTTGCCTCCCGCTTCAATCACCGCAACCTGGTACTTCCCATTTTCAGAAAGTCGGTTCGCGACAGCGCAACCCGCAGAGCCTGCACCCACAACAACATAATCAAATTCCAAAAAAAACGCTCCCAATACAAGAAATGAGACTTTTTGTCTTGTTTTTTCCTCATTTTCACTCTATATCCATTTTCAGGTGGATGTAAAGAGGGAGATTGAAAAGTGAGTGAGGAAAGCCGGATTCCAACAAATTTAAGGACACTTTTGATTTTGGAGATTTTGGGGCGCAGCGATAGCGCAATGACCCCAACCCAGATAAACGCTGAGCTGGGTTTGCCAAAACAAACAGTACATCGCCTTTGTACAACTTTAGAAGCTGAGGGCTTTTTAATCCGAGAAACAGATGGCAAACGTTTACGCCCCAGCCGTAGATTGCGCCTGATTGCAAACGGCTTGTTGCATGCTTCGCGTTTTCACATAACACGACATCAAATATTGCTGGATATCGCACGTGATGTGAATGAAACCGTTAATATGGTTGTGCCGGAGGAGACTGGCATGAACTATATTGACCGTGTTGAAGCTGATTGGCCATTTCGCATTCAATTGCCGATTGGTTCGAATGTTCCTTTTCACTGTACAGCAAGTGGGAAAACGTTCATGGCCAGCATGCCAAAAGGGAAACGCGAACAGTTTGTTGCCGGTTTAAAGCTTGAAAAACTAACTGATAAAACACACACAACGGCTGAAAGCTTGCTAGAAGATTTGAAGCTATGTCGCAAACGCGGTTATGCAATTGATTTAGAGGAATTCATGAACGACATGGTGGCAATATCAGTCCCTGTTACTGATTCTCATGGCCGCTTTGTTGCAGCACTCGCTTTCCATGGCCCAATCCAACGTTTGTCTTTGGCCGATTTAGAAGGTCGCAAGCAATATTTGCTTGAGGGTGCTGAAGCTTTGAAAAACGCCCTCTTTGATGGTTAGGCAAGTGCTAAGGTTAAGGCTTTAAAACAATTTTAGGTGCAGCAACTTGCCCGGCTAAGATGTCTTCAAATGCCTTTTGTCCATCTGATAATGGTCGTTGCTCGATCCAGGATAGATCACCCAATCGCCCATCAAATATCGCTTCTGCGGTATCGATGAAATCTTGGTGTGTATAAGTATAAGAACCGATAAATGTAATTTCCTGTAACGTCATTCTGCGAATATCTAAACCATCGCGCGCGTCGCCCAAGCCAATATGTACAATGGTACCACCAGGTTTAATTTGAGCTGAGGCAGATTTGCGTGTCGCATTTATCCCAACACCATCAATAATGACGTCAAAATTTGAATCACCATTTAGTTCTTCTGGCGCAATCGCGTTCAAACCGGTTTTTTCAATAACGAAGTTTCTGCGAACCTCATTGGCTTCAACAATGGTAACATCGTCACATCCGGCAGCTTTAAGGCAAAGTGCAGCCCCAAGACCAATCGCGCCGCCACCAATTGCCATTGCTTTGCATTCATTTATTGGCTTGTGACTGTTTTGTTTTGCCAACTGAACTGCGTGCCAGCCACAGCCAAGCGGTTCGGCAAGTGCGGCTTTATCGAGAGGGACATGATCTGGAACATGAACAAGATTACCCACTGGCATCGCGATCATTTGAGCAAAGGCGCCTTCACGTGGCGGCATTGAAATGATCTGGCGATTAATACAGATATTGTTGCGACCCTGCTGACAAAATTCACATTTACCGCAGCTAACAAGTGGGTTGATGGTCACGCGTTGGCCTTTTTCAGGTCCAGACATAATGGTGCCAGCAGCCTCATGACCTAAAATAAGCGGGGCGGGACGGCGCTCATCATGCCCCAAAAATGCATGCATATCTGACCCACAAATGCCAACGCTTTCAATCTGGATCAGAACTTCACCATCCCCTGGATTAGGGTCAGCGAAATCCAAATATTCAAGTGTCTTTTCAGCTGTATAAACCAATGCCTTCATTTTGCGGTAAATCCTCCATCAACCATCAAAACCTGTCCGGTGACATATGCTGACGCATCCGAACACAAAAATAACAACGGTCCATCCATATCCGCCATCTCGCCATTGCGCCCAATACATGTTTGCATAGCGTTACGTTTGGCTCTTTCAGGGTCATCAAATACAGCGGCGGTAAGCTCTGTTTTGAAAAAGCCCGGCCCAATGGCATTGGCATTAATGCCGTGTTTGGACCAGCACTCAGCCATGGCACGTGTCATTTGCCCAACACCAGCTTTAGCGGTGCCATATGCTATGCCACCAGGAAAGGCTCGAAACGTTTGAAGGCTCGCAAAATTGACAATTCGACCCCAATTTTTCTCCTTCATTGAAGGGACAAATTGTTGGCTTAAGAAAAACGGTGCCGTCAGGTTAATCGACATCGTAATATCCCAACCTTCTGGCGTGACATCATCAGCTGTTTCGCGTGTGTTAATGCCAGCCGCGTGAACGAGAATATCTGGCGCGCCAAATGGCTTTGCAATTACATCGGCAAGTGCAGGTATTTGCTCGCGGTTAGAGATATCCCATGCGACAGCTGAGGTTTGGCCAGATGTTTCACGGCGCCAAACATTCAAGTGCTCTTCGCGCCTAGCGACCCCGACAACTTGAGCACCTTGTTCGGCCAAAAATTTGGCGGCATAGCGTCCCAGTCCAGAGCTTGCACCTGTAACGCAAGCTACTTTCCCTGAAAGATTAAAAAGATCCGAAGATGCCATGGATTATTCTTCAGCTGTTAAATCGAATGTTTCGTCAGGGAAGTATTTTGCAAGGCGAATGTCGGCGGTTCGTGCATGGCCTTCCATACCTTCAAGACGAGAAATGCGAGCTGTTGCTTCAGCAACAGGTTTTGCACCTTCGCGTGTTGCTTGCTGCCAAGTTACAATTTTCATATATTTATGAACAGACAATCCACCTGTGTAACTTGCTGCTCCCGATGTAGGCAGAACGTGGTTTGTACCTGATGCTTTGTCACCAAAGGCAACAGTTGTTTCTTCACCCAAGAATAATGAGCCGTAACATTTTAAACGATCAAGCCACCAAGGAAGATCTTGAGCTTGTACGGTAAGATGTTCTGGAGCGTATTCATCGCTGGTTGCAGCCATTTCTTCACGGTCATCACACACAATAACTTCAGCATAATCACGCCATGCAGCTTCAGCATTTTTTGAATTAAGTTCAGGCAAGTCAGCAATGAGAGGTGGCACAAGTTCCATCACTTTTTCAGCTAAAGCCTGATCATCAGTTACCAGCCATACCGGTGAATTATATCCGTGTTCAGCCTGACCAACTAAGTCGCTAGCAACAATGGCAGGGTCTGCAGTTTTATCAGCTAAGATTAAGCTGTCTGTGGGGCCTGCAAACATATCAATTCCAACGCGCCCGAACAAAATACGTTTAGCTTCAGCAACGAACTGGTTGCCTGGCCCGACAAGAATATCTGCCTTCGGCAAGCCGAACAAACCAAATGTCATAGAGGCAATGGCTTGAATACCACCCATGGCCAAGATTGTGTCAGCACCACACAGCTTGGCTGCATATATAATGGCAGGTGCAATACCGACGCCAGGGCGAGGTGGGGAACATGCAACAATATGATCAACACCGGCAACCTTCGCAGTTGTGACAGTCATAATCGCAGATGCGATATGGCTGTAACGACCGCCAGGAATGTAACAGCCTGCAGCCTGAACTGGAATGCTCTTCTGGCCGGCAGTCAATCCAGGGATCACCTCAACCTCAATATCCATTAATGTCTCTTTTTGCGCTTCGGCAAATTTTTTGACATTCGCATGTGCAAACTGAATATCGCGTTTTAATTTTTCCGGCACAAGCGCAGAAGCTGCTTCGATATCTGCTTCAGACAGCACCAGAGTGCCTTCGTATTTATCAAACTTGGCCGCATATTCCAGCGCAACCTTATCGCCGCCAGCTTCGATATCATCAAGTACCTGTTGAACCGTTGCCCTGACGTCTGAAACATCTGATGATGAAGTTAAGTCTGCTTTTTTAGGTAGTTGCGTGCCATGTCAGTCTCGCTATACTAAAGGAATTGAAAAAAATGCTGAGCGGCAATGTAAGCGCTTACATTTGCATTTGCAATAGTTATTTGCTTGTAAGCAGATGAATTTGTGTGGAGAATCGCAGGATGAGTAAACAACCACTGCCGAAACTGGAAGATGTCGCGCGATTAGCCGGCGTTTCCACAGCCACAGTCTCACGCTGTTTAAATCAACCAAATCAGGTGGTTGAGGCAACTCGCAAGCGTGTTCAGAAAGCGGTTGATGAGTTAGGTTATATGCCAAACTTTAATGCACGATCGCTTGCCGCAAAACGTTCAAAAATCATTGGCGCGGTGATTCCGACGATGGAAAATGCCATCTTTGCGCGTGCATTGCAGGTTTTTCAAGAGCGCTTAAGCGAAGAGGATTTTGACTTGTTGGTTGCCTCCTCATCCTACAAAAAAGATGTCGAGGAAAAACAAATTCGCTCCTTGGTATCCCGCGGAATTGATGGATTGTTATTGATTGGGATACAGCGTGATCCAAAAATTTATGAGTTTTTGAATGAGAGGGAAATTCCTTTCGTTATCGCTTGGAGTTTTCATGATCAAATGGAAGCACCAAATTCTGGTCAGCAAGTCGGGTTTGACAATAACAAGGCAATGGCGTCAATCGTGCAGCTTGTGATCGATAAGGGGCATAAAAAGATCACTATGCTAGCGGGTGTAGCCAAAAATAATGATAGGGCTGCTGCACGTATCGCAGGGTTCAAAGCCAAAATGGCAGAGCAGGGAATAAAAGACCCAACAGTCATTGAGTGTGAATATGATATTGATAAAGCTCGCAAAGCTTTTGCGCGGATGCGACAATCCTTTGGGACGCCCACCGCTCTCATCTGCGCTAATGATGTGCTCGCGGTTGGTGCGGTGCTTGAAGCGCAATCCCAAGGACTAAAAGTCCCAGATGATATTTCCATAACAGGGTTTGATGATATCGAAATCGCTTCGATTATCTCTCCATCTTTAACAACGGTGCATGTTCCACATAAAATGCTTGGACTGCATTCTGCCAACATTCTTTTAGCCAATATTAATGAAGGGCGTTTGATTTCTGATATGGAGTTGGAAACGAGCATTGTTGAACGCCAATCCCTCAGTGTTCCTAAGGTTTAGTTCCGTTTTGGGTGATTTTAGCCGGTAAACTTTGGTTTATTTTAGCATTTTCCACTTTAAGACCTTAAAAACAGGGTTTGCATATAGCTACTAATCCGTTAACTAAACAAATAAAAACAGATCGAGATTACCGCGTATTTACGGTATGTTGCTGTTCGGTAATCAGGGTGGGCCAAATCGTGTTTGTTTCAAATAGTCAGTATACGGTGCTGAAAAAGCGTACGGCCTCGTTGATGGTAGCAACCGCTACGATGTCACTCATCATAGGACCTGCTGCGTATTCTGCAGACAAGACAATATCATCTGGTTCAACTGTTGGGCAGCAATCGGTTGGTAACGGTGACACTTTGTTTGTTGAAAACGGCGCGACCATTGATGGTGCAACACCGGGTGTCGTAGACGCTGTGAACGGTTCAACCGTGACAGTTCAAAATGATGGAACCATTACGTCAACTGGCGACACGGCAATTGATACAGCAGATTCAACCCTCAATCTAACCAACAACGGATCGATTTCAGGTAATAATTTTGGTGTCAGCGCATTAAATATTGGAACATTGAATAATAGTGCGGATATTGTCGGTACAAATGTCGGTGTCTTCGTGTTGGGTGATACTACAGAATTTATAAATAGTGGTTCGATCACTGGGGTAAACGGTATAGGCTTGATTGGAGGCGGCAAGCTTTCAAGTTTTACCAACTCTGGCTTGATTACAGGAAATACCGCCGCGGTTGGATATTTCTCTATCGGAACGGCAACGAATACGGGCACAATTTCCAGCAATTTACATGGCTTGTTAAGTACAAAGCTCGTTTCGCTTACAAACCAAGGATTGATTACCGGGGTTAATGGAACCGGAGTGTCGATTTCTGGTAATCTTGGAACACTTGTCAATTCAGGAACTATTTCTGGTGGTGATGATGGCATTTTCACAACAGGAAAATTGAACTCCTTAACCAATACCGGATTGATCACTGGTGGAATGGATGCAGGCGTCGATACTGATGGGTTGTTTGGATATCTCTTCAATGCTGGGACTATTTCTGGTGACGTCTCTGGCGTAGATGCGGGAGACTTGGGAACGGTTATCAATTCTGGGCTTATCACAGGTGGCGATGGTTTGTTCTCAAACAACAATCTGGTCAGCTTAGTTAATGCCGGAACCATATCAGGAACAGGTACAACGTGTTTTTGTTCAACAGGTGCAGGCGTGTTTGTTGCAAATACGGCGAACTCAATTATCAACCTCGGTGCAATCACAGGTGAAGGCATTGGTATCGATGTAACTGATCTTAACAGTCTCATTAATGCAGGCTCCATCACCGGTAAGAATGAGGAAGGTATTTACCTTGATGGTGGCACATTAGGTGAATTGATCAATATTGGGTCTATCACCGGTGCAAGTGACGCTGTTTCAGCGCAATTTATCACCTCTTTGACCAATATGGGGTCAATAACTGGTGGTTTTGACGGTGTATTTGCACAGTCCATCACAAGTCTATTAAATACAGGTGCGATTACCGCGACAAATAACGACGGTATCGCTGCGCAAAGTTTGGGTTCCCTAACCAATGATGGATCTATCACTGGTGGCGATGATGGTATTGATGTTCAATACATTACAAATCTGACGAATAATGGCTCAATTACTGGTCAAGATGAAGGTGTAAAGGCCCGCGAGATTAGTTTGCTCACCAATAATGGTACGATCACCGGTGGCAGCGCTTCTGACGAATCTGGCATTGATGCTGATTTCGGAACAATCGTGAACAATGGATTAATCCAAGGCGGTATCGGTATTGAGTTTGACCGGGAAAATACAGGTGGCGTTAATCTCGGCAATTCAGACGTCACCAACAACGGGATGATTAAATCACTTCGCGGTCCTTCAGGTATCGCGATTGATTTTCAAAGAACAGGAGCAGATACGCTCACCCTTGGTACCAATTCTATTCTTGTCGGATCTGTTAACTGGGATGGCATTGATGATACATTAAATCTCGGACCAACCGTTAGCACCTTCACAACATTTTCTAACTTGCCTGACACGATCAACACGAGTTCAAATTTCGTCAAAATCGATGGAACGACTGTCATACAAGTTGATACGAGCTTTTTGGCATCAGTGGATGACGTTGTCTTCACTGGTTCTAGCGGAGTGAACAACGCCGTATTTAACCAACTTGATAATGGCGCATTTGGTAATTCTTCACCAAACGGACAGGCTTATAATAGCCTAAGCGGTGCCGGGACAAAAAGCGTTTGGAACAGCAATTGGTTAAGCTACAATCAATTGGATACAGCCAATACAATTTCGAGCGATTATACAATGTCAGCGGGGAGCGTCTTTGGCGTTGATCATACAAACCAATTTGGAACACGGCTGGGTGCCTATGCGGGTGTTGGATTAAGCCATACAAAGATTGGCTCAAATCTTCCCCACGAAATAGACAGTAACGATTATTTTGCTGGCATATACTCGCATTTTACAACGCATGATGTAAATGTTGACGTTGATATTCAAATTGGCCGGATGCAATTTCAAAGCGCACGAACAATTTCAAATAACAATGTGGCAAGCGGCATTGAAACGGCATTAGCAAATTTTGATAGCCTTTACTTTGCACCAAATATTCAATTCTCAAAAGAGATAATCAGAGATCAGGGTTTTAGTTTAATTCCTTCATTGTCCTTTGGATACAATGGCATATTTGTTGATGGTTATTCAGAAACAGGTTCATCAGCAAATGCAGCCATCACATCGAGAACCATTCACCAAATTCAGGGCAGGGCCAAGCTTGGTGCGCGTTTTGATTGGACGGCCGACAATGATGTGGAATATGCGTTTGTACCCTATTTGGGTCTTGAAGGACGCGCAGCATTTGGCGATGTTGACCAAGTTACTGGATCCATAACAGGCACAAGTGTGACTTTTAATCCAGGTGGTGACAAAAATGTTGGCGCAGCTTTTGCAGGATTAAATATACACGCAGAAGTATCTGAAAACGTAAATTTTGAAAGTGTGATGGAAGCTAAATTTGATAGCGCAGGACAATTGGGTATGTTCACCAATTGGGGCGTGAAGTTTAAATTCTAATCTGGCCGATAATCACGTAGTCAAACCGAGTTCAGTTGCGATCTTCGTCAGCATGACTGCATTTCCGCCACCAGTTTTTTCTCGAATAGACATTCTATGGCTTTCAACTGTACGAACAGAAATATTCATTGTTTCTGCAATTTCTTTGTTCGGCATGCCGCGTGATATCGCCGCCAAGACCTGCTTTTCGCGATTGGTAAGTCCATAATCTTGTGCCGTTAGCGGGCGCGACGGTGCGGTTGCCGCCAGTGATTTGCTTAATCTTGGCCCGATATACGTTGCGCCACTTGAAGCAAGCCGAATAGCGTTAAGCATCTCTGGCTTTGAAACGTCTTTGAGTACGAAGCCATTGGCCCCAATACGAAGTGATTCTTGCACATATTCATCATTATCATAGACGGATAAAAACAGGATTTTGGTCTCAGGCAATTCTTCTTTGATTACGCTTGCCGCTTCTAAGCCATTAAGCTCTGGCATGGAGATATCAAGCAAAACTAAATCTGGTTTATGCGCTCTGCAAAGATCAACCGCTTCTCGACCATTTTTCGCCTCACCAACCAAATCAATGTAGGATTCACTGGCTAATCTGACATGTATCCCTTCTCGTACAAGGTCATGGTCATCTGCAATCACCATTCTGATTACATTAGTTTGCATTGCGTGCCTCCTCCAAAGCCAGCCATTAAACAACTGTTATAGCGCATGTTTATTCTTGTTCATCAATATTGGCCAATTTTTTGTCAATTGGAATACCGATCTTGATAATTAGCCCGGTTGGGCGTGCGTTTTCAAACTTTATTGTCCCACCAATCGCATCAATGCGCTCCTGCATATTTCGAATACCCAGGCCCGCATGTTTAGGCGGCCATTGGGCATGATTATAAATCCCGACGCCATTGTCTTCCAGCTTGAGTACAAACCTTGATTTCTCGCGTTTGAGCGAAATGGTGACTTTATCAGCACCGGCATGACGCGAAATATTGGTGAGCGCTTCCTGAATAACGCGATAGGCGGCAATGCGTGCTTCGTCAGTGATTTGTTTTTTGGGTTGATTAGCATTGACGATGACTTCGATGCCGGTTTGGTTTGAAAATTCTGAACTCAAACTCTTTACTGCCGAGACCAGTCCCATGTCATCTAGAACCGATGGACGCAAAGCCATCGAAATCCGGCGCACTTCATTGATGGTGTTATCAATAGTACTGATGGATTTCTCAATGGGTTGCTGGACATCTTTGCCTTTTGCTGCAGACATTGCAGCCTCTAAACCGTACCTTGCCGAAACAAGTAACTGGCTGATCCCGTCGTGTAATTCATGAGCAACGCGTTTGCGTTCTTCTTCCTGCACATCAACAATGCGCGCCGTCAGTTTTTTAAGTTTCTCGTCTGCAAATCTTTGTTCACTAATCCGGGCAAATGTTAAAATAGCGGCTGTGAGCAGAAGAGAACCAAGTGCTAAGAGCAAAATGACCAATCGTGTTTCACCAATACGGATTTCAGTTTGGCTTTGCACTGTTTGAATTTGGTCTGAAACATCATCAAGATAAATCCCAGTTCCCAAAACCCAATCCCATTTGGGCAGATAAACGGAATAACCGAGTTTATCGACATAAGCACCGCTCGAGGGCTTTTTCCACTTATATGAGTAAAAACCATCATCCATTTTAGCATGTTCAATAAGGTCTTTAACGACGGTGCGACCATTTTCATCGCGGATACCAATCCAATTGCTGCCGATGAAATGTGTGTGGCGCGGATTGACTATATTCGTCCCAGCGCCATCATAAATGTAAAAATAATTATCTTCACCAAAACTCATCTTGCGCACAATTTCGCGTGCTTCTCGCTGCGCTTTACGGGTCGTTTTAAGATACGATTTGTAAGATGGTTCAAGAGCGTTTTGAGCAATCGCGACGTAATTGAGCAATTCACGCTCTTTTTGCGCAAGATATAGATCCTCGATGGCTTTCGCTTGCGAATCGATGAGTCGTTTTGCCTGAAGATCAATAATGATCGTCGATGTTATGGCGATCAATATCGTCGGCAGCAACGTGATTATCAGAAGCTTAGTTTTGAAATTCATGTTCGTATCATTCGTTTGTCACTTTTACCCAGCACACTTGCATATCCGTACCAAAACTTCAAAAAATCAGTAGTAATACCGATGCTAAACGGTAGTAACACGTGTTGTTGTTAGTTTCTTACTTCGGTAAGTGATGTTTAAGGCACACATAGAGTGTGCTGATTTTTTGTTCTTGGGAGGACCTAATGGAACGACGTAAATTTTTGAAGGGCGCAGCACTCGCTGGCGCCGCTACTACTCTTGCAGCACCTGCTGTAGCACAAGGCAAAACGGAAATGGTTATCGTTTCCACTTGGCCACGAGATTTCCCAGGTTTGGGACTACCAGCGCAGCGTTTGGCTGCTCGTATCACTGAACTAACAGACGGCCGCATCGATGTGCAGTATTTCGCAGCTGGTGAACGCGTTGGCGCGTTTGACTCCTTCGATGAAGTTGCTTCAGGCAACGCACAAGCATACATCGCTGCTGACTACTACTGGAAAGGTAAGCACCCAGGTTGGGCACCGTTTACTGCAGTACCATTTGGTATGACATATACTGAAATGGACGCTTGGATTAAATATGGTGGCGGTCAAGAGCTTTGGGATGAGCTTGCTGGTGAGTTTGGTCTTAAAAACTTTGCCATGGGTAACACAGGCGTTCAAATGGGCGGTTGGTTCAACAAAGAAATCAACTCAGCTGACGACCTTAAAGGTCTGAAAATGCGTATCCCGGGTCTCGGTGGCGACGTTATGTCAAAACTAGGTGCTTCTCCTGTTTCTGTTCCTGGTGGTCAGATCTATGAGAACCTTGTATCAGGCGCAATCGACGCGACTGAGTGGGTTGGTCCATACAACGATTACTTCATGAAGTTCTACGAAGCAGCTAAATACTACTACTGGCCTGGTATGCACGAGCCAGGTTCACAGCTCGCACTTGGTATGAACGCATCATTCTGGAGCTCATTGTCAGCAAACGATCAGGCAATCATCCAGGCTGCATGTAATGAAGAAAATGCACGCACAATGGCTGAAACAAACGCGAACAACGGTGAATACCTCAACCGTTTGATCAATGATCACGGCGTTCAGTTGCGTGAGTTCAACGATGACGTTTACGAAGCATTCGGTGAAGCTGCTGCAGAAGTTATCGAAGAAGCTCGTGATCACTCACCGCTTTCAGCGAAAATCTACGACCAGTTTATTGCAAAACGTGATGAGCTTGGCGCTTGGACATCATTGTCCGACATGGCTTACGTGCAAAAGCGTAACGCTGTTCTAAACCAATAGGTTTTCAATTAAATTTTAAATCATGTGAAGGGGCATTTCTTGCCCCTTCACTTTATGAGCGATGTACTTACAAGTAAGCCTCTAGGGATCAGACTATGTCAGAAATAGCAAACACAGATCTTTCAACGCGAAATTCCATTTTAATCCGCATGTTTGGTTGGTCGATGCTTGCCATAATGGTCGCATTTCTTATCAATAATTTTCTTTCAAATGGAATGGGGTTGCCGGGCGCGAGTTTTAATTTCGCAACCGATCATGGGATGATCAGTGCAGCCGCTGTTCAATCATTACTTTATCCATTTTTAATCGGTATTGCAGTTGCTTATGTTGCAGCATGTTCGCAAACTTCACTGCGCAAAGATAGCTATACCGTGTCATCAATGAATACATTTTTCATTCGCGCAGCTTTTTGGGCTGTGCTTTTGATCGGTCTTGCAGATGCTGCGATTTCTTTCATGCGTATTGAAGGCTTTTTGGAAGTGTTTGTCAGCGAACAAACTGCAAAGGATTTAGGTCGTGCGCAATTTCGTGGACCTTATGTACATATGCCGCTGGTTTTAGCGGGCATCATTTTAGCCATGGTCACTAGGACACTGGGTTTTCATTGGCTTGCATTGCTAATTGTTGTCGCCGAGTTACTGATCGTGTTCTCACGCTTCATCTTTTCCTATGAACAAGCATTTATGTCTGATTTGGTTCGCTTCTGGTATGGCGCACTCTTCTTGTTTGCCAGTGCTTATACACTGCTAGAAGAAGGGCATGTTCGCGTTGATGTGTTCTATGCAGGTTTTAAACCAAAGACCAAAGGCTATGTGAATGCAATTGGGACCGTGCTTATGGGCATGGCACTGTGTTGGGTGATTTTAATTATGGGGATGGGTAACAAAGCGTCCATCATCAATTCACCGCTCTTTAACTTTGAAGTTTCGCAATCAGGCTTTGGTCTTTACGTGAAATATCTCATGGCGGCCTTTTTGGGTGTGTTTGCCATATCAATGATGATCCAGTTTGTCTCATATTTATTTGGCGCGGTTGCCGATATTCGCGGTGAACCTGGCAAACACCAACCCCAAGCCGCAGGCGCGCATTAAAGTGCATGCGAAATCAAAATTTCTAAAAGCTGATCGATAAAGGCTCACGAAAATGGAACTGTTTTTTCTTCTTCTACTCGTTGTTTTGATGGCATTTGCGCTTGGGTCCGGTTATCCGGTTGCATTCGCATTGCCAGGTTCATCGATCATTACAATTTTATTAGCAGCTGGTGCTGGATATTTAATGTTCGGCGATACGGATATCTTCTTTGCACAAGGAGGGCCAAGCCAGTGGTTAAGTGCTGGTGTAACCAACTTGCGCGGGGTCTATTGGGAACCCGAACGAGATACACTAATCGCTATTCCGCTGTTTATTTTCATGGGCATCATGCTTCAGCGTTCTAAGATTGCTGAAGATCTGTTGATCACAATGGCGCGTTTGTTCGGTCCGGTGCCAGGTGGTTTAGGTATCTCAGTTGTCTTTGTAGGTGCGTTGCTTGCCGCAACAACAGGTATTGTGGGCGCGACCGTGGTTGCCATGGGTCTCATTTCGCTGCCAGCGATGTTGCGTAATAATTATTCGCAGAGTTTAGCAACCGGTACGATCTCAGCGTCAGGTACCTTGGGTCAGATTATTCCGCCATCAATTGTTCTCATTATTCTTGCTGACCAATTATCAAGCGCTGCCGATCAAGCGGGATCTGCACGTAAAGCGCTTTATAAAGATGCAACTGGTGAACTTTCCATGCCGTCCATCTTTGACGTCGGTTCAACAAGTGCCGGTGAGATGTTCTTAGGTGCGTTTGTTCCGGGGCTCGTATTGGTTGGCCTCTACATGGTCTATATTTTGGTCTATGCCTTTATCAATCCAAAGGCTGCACCTCCGGTGAAATCTGATGATGCGATTGATCGTAAGTTCATCGTAAAAGTGATTATCACTTTGGTTCCGCCACTTCTTTTGATTTTTCTTGTTTTAGGTTCGATCATCGGTGGTGTTGCCACTGTGAACCAGGCAGGTGCGATCGGTGCTGGTGGGGCCTTGATCATGGCGGGTTACCGCTTGAAGGAAAATGCGCGCGATACGTATTACCCCGCTATTCTCGCAATCCTATCTTTGGGTGTGATCGCATTCACTTTGTCGATGTTTAACACCAATGTGAAGTCTATTCAGTCAACGGACGACGTCATCGGTATTACTCTTGGCGCTATCGGTGCAGGCGGGTTAATCGTGGCCCTTTGCTGGAGTGGATGGCGTGCAATTAAAATCGATGAGACGCTTCATGGCGTGATGATTGAAACAGCAAAGACAACTTCGCTGGTGTTCATCATCCTCTTAGGTGCTGCGATTTTGACAGCTGCATTCCGCGCATTTGGCGGTGAGCATTTGGTGAAGGAATTCCTCGAGGGGCTTCCAGGTGGTTTCTGGACCAAGTTCCTAATTGTGATGTTGGTGATATTTGTTCTGGGCTTCTTCCTAGACTTCATTGAAATTGCCGTTGTGGTGGTTCCAATTGTTGCACCAATTCTTCTAGCTGACCCGCAAGCAAACGTAACAGCTGTGTGGCTTGGCGTGATGATCGGTTTGAATATTCAAACATCCTTCTTGACCCCGCCATTTGGTTTCGCACTCTTCTATCTAAGGGGGTGGCACCGGCGGTGGTGAAAACCATCAATATGTATAAAGGTGTTATTCCGTTCATCGCACTGCAATTGTCTGCATTGGCAATTGTCGGCTTTGCTCCGCAATTGGTGAACTATCTGCCAAATCGCGTATCGCTATTGTCGGAAAATTCCCCACCACCTCGCAACCCAAAATTATCCTATTGTGTTGATCAGTATTTGATTGAAGAATTGGGTAGCAATAAACAGGCGTTGTTGGCGCAAATTGGTAATGCAAAAGAGATTGATATTTCTATGTTGCCGAAAAAGATGCAAAGCAATCTGACAAAAAGCTTCGATAGTGCCCAATCAACATTTGAATTGTTGGATAGTGCAGAAACTGCACATGATGAAGTGGTTAATGCATCACCTGCATATAGACCTGTTCATGACGAAGTCCGCATGATTGAACGCGATATTCGAAAATTAGAGGCTCACAAGGCTGAAATTGAAACGACCTTAAGCCGTCTACCGGATGGTGAAGAGCGTCAGGCAGCGCAAATTCGTGCTGAGATTGATGAGATCAATGCTGAAGTGCTCGAACTTCAATCTGAGATTCCAAATAGCTGGGAGGCAACTTATGAAGCTTACAATGCGTTGAATAAAGCTGAAACCGCTGAGCGTCGTAAGTTCTATCAGGCAAGCCAAGCGGCATATGATCCAATCGTAGAAACAATGTCGATCCTTCAATCAACTGATGCCTTTAATGAGGTTAAGGATGAGCTTTATGGATTGGCAGCACAAATTGAGGCAAATGAGCCAGCCGACATGGTGGACCCGTTGTCCGATTTTGCTAAGAAATTTGATGCGATTGCAGGCGCAAGTGATGTAAAGTCAGGTGTTTCCAAAGCACGTCGTGCTCTACGCAACAAAAATCCTGACAAAGAAAAAGCTTTAAAAGAGCTGGCAAAGTCTATTGAAGAATATGAAGCGCAAGTGGAATGGCGCGAAAAAGCAACGGCATCGGTGCTTCCTGGCCTGGTGACATACCATGATGCGATCAAAGGAAATATCGGTATCCGCGGACAAGCGAAACTAACTGAAGAGCAAGCATTGTTTGTGGCTTCATGTCAGTCGGGTCATCGCGATATTTCCCTGAGTTTCTAAATGATTAAAAAATAGCCATTTATATTTTAAGTGTTAAAATTTAGGCAGAATGTGAAAGTGATTTCCGTTCTGCCTTTTTTTAAACAGTAGAAACCCTGTAAATTAAGGATTCCTTAAGATCTCCAAAAGTTGGCACGGTGTTTGCGTAGTGGATAGCGCAATATCAATTCCTTAGGAGACATCATGAACGGAATTTCAAAAAAACTACTAACAACAGCTATGGCATCTTTGATTGCGACGGGCGCTTTGACAATCAGCGCATCCGCAGATGATGAGACCATCAAAGTTGGTATTCTTCATTCACTATCTGGAACTATGGCTATTTCAGAAACAACATTGAAAGATACAATGTTGCTTTTGATTGATGAGCAAAACAAAAAAGGCGGCGTTTTGGGCAAGCAGCTTGAAGCTGTCGTTGTTGACCCTGCTTCTGACTGGCCACTATTTGCTGAAAAAGCACGTGAGCTTCTAACAGTTCACGAAACAGATGTTATCTTTGGTAACTGGACATCTGTATCACGTAAATCAGTTCTTCCAGTGATTGAAGAGCTAAACGGTCTACTGTTCTACCCAGTTCAGTACGAAGGTGAAGAATCTTCAAAGAACGTTTTCTACACAGGTGCTGCACCTAACCAGCAAGCAATCCCAGCAACAGACTATTATCTTGAAGAGCTAGGCGTTGAGAAGTTTGCGCTATTGGGTACTGACTATGTTTACCCACGTACAACAAACAAAATTCTTGAGCAGTATCTAAAAGACAAAGGCATTGCAGAAAGCGATATCTTCGTAAACTACACACCATTTGGTCACTCTGACTGGTCAAAAATCGTAGCTGACGTTGTTGCACTTGGTGCTGATGGTAAAAAAGTTGGCGTGATCTCAACAATTAACGGTGACGCAAACATCGGCTTCTACAAAGAGCTAGCAGCTGCTGGCGTTTCTGCTGACGATATCCCAGTTGTTGCATTCTCTGTGGGTGAAGAAGAACTATCTGGCCTAGACACAGCAAACCTTGTTGGTCACTTGGCTGCATGGAACTACTTCCAGTCTGCAGAATCTGATGCAAACGCATCATTCATTGAAGCTTGGAAAGCTAAAATGGGTGAAGAGCGTGTAACGAACGATCCAATGGAAGCTCACTATATCGGTTTCAACATGTGGGTTAACGCTGTTGAAGCTGCTGGCACAACAGACGTTGATGCAGTTCGTACAGCAATGTACGGCCAAGAGTTCCCGAACCTAACTGGCGGTACAGCAGTTATGTTGCCAAACCACCACTTGTCTAAGCCAGTTCTTATTGGCGAAATCCAAGAAGATGGTCAGTTTGACATCATCTCACAAACTTCAGAAGTTCCTGGCGATGCTTGGACTGACTTCCTTCCAGAATCAGCTGTTCTAAAGTCAGACTGGAAAGATCTAGAATGTGGTATGTTCAACACATCTACAAACACATGTGTTCAGATCAAATCTAACTACTAAGAGTTAGTTGAATACGAGTTGGGGTGGGTTTAGGCTCGCCCCAACATTTTTTTAAAAAAGGACTTGGGAAGCCTTTTTTGTCAGAGGATCATTCGTTGCGATTTTTACTCACAATATTTATGAGCATGATGCTTGCTGTCTTGAGCTTAGCACCCTCATCAGCACAAGAAGCAGATGTGTTTCGCCAGGTACTGGCTGATAATTACAAGCTCATTCAAAGAAGTTCGACCAAAACCGTTTCACCAGTTTTGGAAGCCATCCAGAATAGCAATTTTGAAGGGGCCGCTGAGTTCCTCGCCAAGTGGCAAAACAAGGAACTTTGGTTCCGCAAATCAGACAATGTTTTTGTCTATGTTGAGACAGAAGATAAAAAACTATACCGCCTAACTGATGTTGTTGATGCGCAGATTTTAGGTGAAGTCGATAAAAAAGAGATCAAGCAGATTAAACCCAATAGCGGTGTGCGCGGCCTACTCGCAGCACGTCTGGTTCAATTTCAACTTACAGATCCAAACGTGGATGTGCGTCGGAAAAGCTTAGAGAGTATCAATCGGGATCCAAAAGCTGAGCATCTTGATGCATTGCGCATTGCGATTGAAAAAGAAAACGACACTGAATTATTGGCTGAGTTTTCCCGCATAGAGCGTCTACTTACGATTAAGTTTGATGAGGATCCAAAGGCTCGCATTGACGCTTTGAATTCGTTTTCAGGATCTTTGTCAATTGATGTGCGCGCGAGCTTAAATCAATTGCTCACTTCAAGAGTGTCAGTTGCAAAAACATTACCAGAAGATTTGAATATTGCTCGGGTTATTGTGCCCGACAAAACTGGGATCAATCCAGATGGCTCAGCATTCCGCCTACATGGATTGCTCGATATGGGTGGGGATCAAACAGAGCTGACCCATAATGCAGCTTATGATATGTTGGTACAAGCAAATCTCGCCCCTGCCACAATTGATCGTGCGGCACGCAAAGAGATATTGATTGCTAATATTATCGACGGAAAAGTTGGCAAGCTTGATGTATCGGAACTCAATAGCGATGAAGCACGTGACAATGCTTATTCAGACCTCGTGTTACTTGGTAAAGCTGACGCGTTTTTAACAGAAGACGAACAGGGCCAACTGATCAACGAACATGTGTTTTATGCAAGCTATGTTGAGACCAATAAAGAGGTAACGGATGCTGCACGTGAAGTATTAAACGATATCAACGCATCTGTGACGCTTAATCAGTTCTTTGATTTGGCGCTCGACGGGATTAGCCTTGCCTCAATTTATTTCCTTGCAGCGATTGGTCTTGCCATTACCTTTGGTGTGATGCGTGTGATCAATATGGCTCATGGTGAGTTTATTATGATGGGTGCGTATTCTGGCTATGTAGTCCAGCAGATCGTGCCGAATTATACGATCTCAATCATTATCGCTATTCCTGTTGCGTTTATGGTGACATTTGCAGCTGGGGTTCTCATGGAGCGATTGGTCATTCGCCATTTATACAACCGCCCACTTGAGACACTGCTGGCGACATTTGGGATTTCTATCGCCCTTCAACAATTGGCGAAAAACATTTTCGGCACGCAAGCGCGTCCTCTCACTGCACCCGGCTGGTTGGATGGTGCTTGGGTGATCAATGATGTTGTGAGCATTAGTTGGATTAGAATTGCAATCTTTGTGCTGGGCATCTTGTTCTTCTGCATGATCTTGTTTGTTTTGAACAAAACTCGCCTTGGTTTGGAAACACGTGCTGTAACGCAAAATCCGCGTATGGCCGCTTCCATGGGTATTGATCCTGATAAGATCAACATGCTGACCTTCGGTTTGGGCTGTGGGATTGCGGGTATTGCTGGCGTTGCTATCGGCCTCTTTGCGAAAGTAACATCCGAGCTTGGCAATGATTATATTGTGCAAAGCTTCATGACAGTTGTTGTGGGTGGTGTAGGTAATATTTGGGGAACACTTGCGGGCGCGACCATGATTGGTTTCCTTCAGAAAATTATCGAATATTTCAATCCATCCAACACGTTGGCCGCACAGACTTATATGATCATCTTTATTATTATTTTCATTCAGTTCAGACCTCGAGGGCTTATAGCGCTCAAAGGTCGAGCGGCCGAAGCGTAAGGGAGCAAAAATATGCAAGACGCAGTATTGACTAAATTTTTGCTCCGCCATCCATCAGTTTTAGTTTTTCTGGGCATGTTGGCGATCTTTACGATCGGTGTGACTGTCTTAAGTGAAGGCTTTGGCATTGGCTTAGTTTCAACCAGCTTGGTGAAAACGCTTGGTAAAACATTGTGTTTGGCGCTTGCAGCCATCGCGATGGATCTGGTCTGGGGTTATTGTGGAATTTTGTCCTTGGGTCATTTTGCCTTTTTCGGACTGGGTGGATATATGATCGGCATGTGGCTGATGTATGCCAGAACTGAACTGATTGTGCTAAAGGCAAATGCAGCAGCGGCCCTTCCGCTCACCCCGCAAGAACTATCTGATGCGATTGGCGTCCAGATTTTTGGTGTGGTAGGTGGTTCAGAATTTCCTGCCATTTGGGCGTTTTCTGATAGCTTTATCCTGCAATTATTGTTGGTGGTTTTGGTCCCGGGAATATTAGCACTCGTATTCGGCTGGCTAGCATTTCGTTCGCGTGTGACCGGTGTTTATCTGTCTATTTTAACGCAAGCCATGACACTCGCTTTGGCGCTATATCTATTCCAAAATGATAGTGGATTGCGGGGTAACAACGGCCTTTCTGGATTGCAAAATCTGCCCGGGCTTGAAGCCACTCCGCAAGCAGATGTATCGCTCTGGTTCTTCTGGGGTTCAGCCTTTGCATTAGGGGTTTGCTATATCATTGCTAAACTGATCGTTGAATCTAAACTAGGCAATGTTATCCGAGCAATTCGTGATGATGAAAGTCGTGTTCGTTTTTTAGGTTACAACGTTGAAGGCTATAAGCTGTTCGTCTTTGTGATCACAGCAATCATGGCAGCCATTGCGGGTGCGATATACTATCCGCAGGCTGGTATTATTAACCCAGCTGAACTTGCACCAATTGCGTCTATCTATTTAGCGGTTTGGGTCGCTATCGGTGGGCGGGGGCGTCTGTATGGTGCTGTGATTGGCGCGATCTTCGTATCGCTCTTATCATCATTTTTCACCGGTGGGCAAATCCCGAATATACCGCTCGGGTTTTACACGATCCAATGGGTAGATTGGTGGCTTGTATTGCTAGGTCTGAGCTTCGTTTTGGCAACACTATATGCACCTAAAGGCCTAGGTGGTCTTGTCGATAAGTTTAAGAGGGTGTGATGATGAGTAGTCTATTAAATGTAAATGGTATCTCGGTCTCATTTGACGGATTTAAGGCTATTAATGATCTAAGCTTTGAAATTGGTGAGAACGAACTTCGCGCCATTATCGGTCCAAATGGTGCAGGGAAGTCGACCTTTATGGATATCGTCACCGGTAAAACACGCCCAGACATGGGTGATGTTGTTTGGGGTGAAAAGAACGTCTCGCTGATCAAGAAAAGTGAATCCGATATCGCGCGACTTGGCATTGGCCGTAAGTTCCAGCGGCCAACCGTGTTTGAAGATCAAACAGTTGAAGACAATCTAATGATGGCACTGCGCAATGATCGCGCACCTTTTTCTGTGTTGTTTTATAAATTCTCTAACGACGACAAACAAAAAGTCGTCGAACTTGCTGACAGCATTGGTCTAAGTGAAGAAATCAACCGCATTGCGGGTGAGCTTTCACACGGGCAAAAACAATGGCTTGAAATCGGTATGTTACTTGCCCAAGAGCCTCGGCTTTTGCTGGTGGATGAACCCGCTGCTGGGATGACCAAGCAAGAGCGCAACAAAACGGTCGATCTGCTCAAGAAAATGGCGCAAAACCACGCTGTTGTCGTGGTTGAGCATGACATGGAATTTATCCGTGACCTCGATTGTAAAGTGACTGTTCTGCATGAAGGCTCAGTCCTTGCGGAAGGAAGCCTTGAACAGGTTATCGAAAATCAAGACGTCATTGATGTCTATCTTGGAAGGTAAATATCACTTATGGCTGTTCTAGAAATTGATAAAATCGACCTCCATTATGGCGCGGCGCAAATTTTGCACCAGGTATCGGTCAGCGCAGATGAGGCATCAATCACCTGCATTATGGGTCGCAATGGCGTCGGCAAAACATCATTGTTAAAAGCAATCACTGGCCATCACCCAATCTCCAATGGAGATATCACGTTAAATGGTAATAAATTTGGAAAAGCAGCACCACATATGCGCGCCTCCAAAGGTATTGCTTATGTGCCGCAAGGTCGGGATGTTTTCCCAATGCTCACGGTGCAGGAAAATTTGGAAACAGGGTTTTCACTTCTGCCAAAAGGCGAGCGCCATGTTCCGGATTACATTTTCGAATTATTCCCCGTTTTAAAGCAGATGTTATCACGGCGGGGGGAGATCTTTCAGGTGGTCAACAACAGCAATTGGCGATTGGTCGCGCGCTGGTTACTAAACCAAAAGTCTTGGTATTAGACGAACCAACTGAAGGCATTCAGCCATCAGTCATCAAAGACATTGGTCGTGCGATCGAGTTCTTACGTGATGAGCAAGGTCTTGCGATTGTTCTGGTCGAGCAATATTTGCAATTCTGCCGCCAAGTTGCGAGTAAGGTTTATATCATGGACCGCGGTGCGGTGGTGCATGAAGGCCCGGCAGATAGCTTAGATCAATCAGAAGTGCGCGCACACTTAACGGTTTAAAGACTTAGTCTACGTCTGCCACATCACCGAGCAAATATCTCGGGCCGTCGCCCTTGCGTGCGGCCCTATCTTCTTTGTTATATAGCCGGCATGCATCTAGTGAGAGACAACCGCAACCAATACAGCCGTCGAGTTTGTCGCGCAGGTCTTCTAAACGCTCGATACGATGGTTCAATTCCTTACGAAAATGTTTGCTCATTTTACCCCAGTCACGTTTGGTCGGCGCGCGTTTGTCTGGCAGTTGTTCGAGCTGGGTTCTGATTTCGTTTAAACTGAAACCCAATTCCTGTGCGATTAGGATGAATGAGATCCTACGTATTTCGGAACGCAGAAATCTACGCTGACCAGCATTGTTGCGCTCCGCTTGAATAAGCCCTTCATCTTCATAATACCGAATAGCCGATACAGCAGACCCAGTGCGTTTCGCAACTTCGCCAATGGATAATGTCGTTTCAATTCTAGCCATTAAATTCCCTTGAAAAAAGTTCTTGACCTCAAGTTAACTTGAGCAATTAGGTTTGCAGAAATTCGTAAGATTTACAAGCAAGCAAATGATAAAGGACTAGTTATGACCCAAGCATTTTTAGAACATATAAACGTAACAGTGAGCAATCCGGAGGCGACCGCCAATCGATTATGCGAGCTATTTGGCTGGAAAATTAGATGGAATGGTGAAGCCATAGATGGGGGCGAGACCTATCATGTTGGCGGCGATGAGAGCTATCTAGCAATTTATAAGAAACCGGGTGAGGTCAAGCCAAACGGAAATACATATCAGGTTTTAGGCGGGCTCAATCATGTGGGTATTGTGGTTGATGACATTGAAAAGATTGAACAGCGTGTCATGACAATGGGCTATGAGCCTCATAGCCACGGCGATTATGAACCAGGGCGCCGTTTTTATTTTCATGATGAGGACAATATCGATTTTGAAATCGTAAGTTATTCCTAGAAAAACCTGCATTTTTCAACACAATAAATATTCCCCTTTTATGGGGAATATTGCCGATTTTGATCAAAAATGGTCAAAAAAGGCTATTTTGGTAATAAAACCTAGTAAAAGCACCATAGTGAAAAATACTTTCAGATAATATCTCGTATCTTATATATTTTTCTAATATCAAGACGTGCTGGTTATATTTGGTTTGAAAATTAATCTTCTTTTTACACATTTCCCCCATCTTCAGCACTATATAAGTCGCTGAATTTATGCAGAAATTTGAGTAAATACGTCCTTGTCTAAAATACCGATCGAGAAAAAACGTAAACGTGTTCTGGTTGTCGGCGGATCAACGCTTGATCAAGACCTTTACCTCGAGCAACTCTGCAGTTGGGGCATGGATGCCTGCGCTACATCTTCTTTCGTTGAAGCTGAAAAAGTCATTGAAACCACTCGGAAAATGAGTTCGCCAGTTGAGTTGGTAGTTGTCGATCAGGACCGATCAACGCGTGAGTTGGAATCTCTTATTAGAGTTATTCGCAATGTATCCTCAGTTGAGGAATTACCAATCCTAGCTATTGGTCCAAACCGTTTTATCCGCTCGGAAATCTCACCATATGCGAAGGATATTTCTGCCAAGTTGTTAAAACCTTGCGCGCCGTCGAAACTAGAGGATGAAGTTCTCAAACTTTTGAAGATGTCACCTGACATGCTTGAGCATGTATCCAAGCGTGACAATTCCTCTGCTGATGATTTTAAAATCGATGTCCTTATCGCTGAAGACAATGAAGTAAATCAGATTGTCTTTAAACAAATCTTGCTGGATCTAGGCGTTGAATTCAAAATCGCAAATAATGGCCAGGAAGCAGTCCAATTATGGAAAGAGTTTAAACCAGCTGTCGTATTGATGGATGTTTCAATGCCGATCATGAATGGCCATGAGGCAACACGTGAAATTCGCCGATTGGAAAAATCAGATGATTATCGAACGCCAATCTGCGCGATTACAGCTCATGCTTTGCGTGGTGATAAAGAAGACTGCATTGCTGCGGGCATGGATGATTATATTTCCAAACCTGTAAGCCCTGATGTGATGATTTCAAAGGTAAAATCCATGCTGCCGGGTTATCATAAACTAAGTACGCGCTCTAAATCTCAAGGCACCTCCTAAGTTACCTCTATAGGTTTCTTATATCCGCAAATCATATCGCGTTTTCCTGCATAACCGTTTGTTTTGCGCACTTCAAACCCTGCTTCCATTAAGTTTCGGCGCACCCATCCAGCTGCTGTGTAGCTCGAAAATGTACCCTGATCTTGTGTGTGTTTGACAATCTCGTGCATGAGTTCTAGCGACCACATGCTTTCATTCCGAGCTGGCGCAAATCCATCCAGATACCAAGCATCAGCGAAGAAATTTTGCTGCGGTAGCGTTTCATTCACATCACCGATATGCAAATGAAGCGATACATTTTCCTTTATCGTCAAAGAGTTTTTGCATGCAAAACTATTGGGCCAAACGGAGAGTAGTCGTACAAGCTCGTTTTCGATTTCCGGCCAAGGAGCAAGCGCTTTTTTAATGCTGTTCTTGTCCAGTGGGTTGATTTCAAAACTATGAAAACTAAGCTTTGCATCGCTAGTTGCATAATGCTCGAACTGACGAAGTGTTTCCAAGAAATTTAATCCTGTGCCAAAACCTAGCTCGGCAATTGTAAAGTCTTGCGCATTTTTAAACCTGGTTTTTAAATCATTGCCATTGATAAACACGTGGTCACATTCCAATCGACCATCGGATTTTGAATAATAATAGTCGCCAAACCCAGTTGAATAGGGCATATCACCTTCACGCCATTCAAGTGTATTGGATGACAGATCGATATCGTTTTTTACTTCAGGGTTTTTATTCATGGCATCAGCCGATAATCCAGCTTTCGCAAACAGTCAATTGCCACGAACGAACAATGATGCATATGACGTGCTCGTTGTCGGCGCTGGTGTGATTGGCGCTTGGACGGCGTATAAAGCGGGCAAAGCAGGTTTGAAGACCCTTTTAATAGATGCGCAAAAACTCGGATTCGGTGCAAGTGGCGGATTACTTGGTGCGCTTATGCCGCATATGCCTGAACGTTGGGATGGCAAAAAACAGTTCCAGTTTGAAGCGCTTGAAGACCTACCTAAAGAGATCGCACGGCTTGAAAGCGAGACCGATATCGATTGCGGATACAATCGATGTGGCAGGCTAGCCCCAATTATGAATGACACTAAGCGCGGCCAAATGCAGGGACATGGTGCAAATGTCGATGAATTTTGGCATGGCAGATATCAATGGAAGATTATCGATAATCCATTTGAAAATAACTGGCCGATTGCCAGCAAAGCCAGTTGTGGACTTGTCTATGATACACTGTCCGCCCGTATAAATCCTCGTGGATTGCTAAGCGCATTAAAAGCAGCAATTTTAAAGGATGATCGCATCACATTAATTGAAGGAATTGCGTTAAAGGATTTTGATGCTGATAAAGGCCAAGCAGTTTTATCAAATAACGAGACGTTAGCTTTTTCACACATAGTCTTATCTGCAGGTGTCGAAACTTTTGATTTTGTGGCGCCAGAATTGGAAGTGCCAACGCTTGCTTTGGGTAAGCCAATTAAAGGGCAGGCGGCAATGCTATCGGCGGATATTAATCCAAATTGGCCGATTGTTTTCGATAATGGGATCTATGTTATTTCTCACGGGAACGGCAAAGTCGCCGTGGGCAGTACAAGCGAATTGGAATATTCAGATCCGTTTGCAACAGATAATAAAATTGACGATGCGATTATGCGCGCAAGAGCATTGTGTCCGCTCATCAAAGATGCACCGGTTATTGAAAAATGGGCTGGGCTTCGTCCGCGTGCTGCTGGTCGTGATCCGTTGATAGATGTCATGCCAGATCATCAGAACGTTATTGTTTCAACAAGCGGGTTTAAAATAACCTTTGGTGTGGCGCATAAAATGGCCGATGTCACGATTGAACATATTCTTGGAGATTTGAAAACCGTCGTGCCAGACAGTTTCAAGATTGCCGCCCATCTTGCCAAGGCAAGACGAGCAGAAAAACAAGACAATTTATCTTGAAAAAATTAGCCGCGCGGCAGTACATCCGTGCTCGCGCAGCCCTGCATAGGTATATAAAACCTATGCTTTGAGTATGTAGCAGATATAGTTAACAGTTTCTTAACAATCAAGATGTTGGGAGCTAAGTATCTGAAAAATATGAATTAAAATCATATTATTCTGAAATATTAGAGATGTTTAAGAACTCTTCATCCAGATTTACCGTTGAAGATTTACCCACTTTGTCAAAGTTTTGGTCAATCCATTCACCTGCAACTTTACGCCCGCGATCGCGCAGATCGGTCAAGAATGACCAACTGACATCAAATTTTGATGCAACGCTTAAATCCTGCAATGCTTCATCTGATCGAATGGAATGGACGAAAACATCCCGGATTTTATTGTGATATTCGTCCTTCAGCCAATTTTCCTGCACAAGCTTACTGGCAAATTTAATCGCGCGTAACTCAGCAATGAGCGAGCTGTTAAACGAGATCTCATTAATCCGGTTCATAATTTCAGGCGCGGTTTTTGGCACATTGTCCCGTAGCATGGGATTGATATGCACGATCATCACATCTTGGCTGTCGCATTTATAAAAGAATGGGAAGACAGCCGGATTTCCGATAAATCCGCCATCCCAATAATGTTCACCTTCAATCTCAACGGCTTTGTAAAGATAAGGCAAACAAGCTGATGCCATGATGACATCGAGCGTAATCTCTTTGGTTTCAAAAATTCGAGCTTTGCCAGTTTTCACATTGGTAGCGTTGATGAAAAGTTTCACATCATTGCAGTGAGCGAGTTTTTCAAAATCTATGCATTTTTCTAAAATATCGCGCAGCGGATTGATGTCAAAAGGATTGAACTCGTATGGCGATACAGTACGGGTGAGGGTGTCAAAAGCGTTGTAAGTGGCAGAAACCATCGGACCAATGCCACCAAATGCTGCGCCAAACATCGCATCAAATGGTGTTGATCGCACGGGTGAGAAAACCGCACCCGCTTGGCTTGAAGCGCGCCAAAATTCTTCCAGCTTTTCTCGTGCACCATCAATGCCGCCAGTTTGTAATCCATATGCGAGGAGTGCTGAATTCACCGCACCTGCACTTGTGCCTGATAGACCTTCAAGTTCAATTCTGCCATCTTCAAGCAAACGATCCAAAACACCCCAAGTGAAGGCACCATGAGCACCACCACCTTGTAAGGCGAGATTGATAATCCGTTTGTCTGAAGATTCAGATGCCATTATTGCGCTGTCCAACCGCCATCAATAGGCAATGCTGCGCCGGTGATTTGTGCCGCGGCATCGGAGGCAAGATACAGTGCCAAAGATGCAACTTGATCAGTTTGCACAAATTGTTTTGTCGGTTGAGCTTTCAAAATAACATTGCTGATCACTTCTTCTTCAGAGATGCCGCGCGCTTTGGCAGTGTCAGCAATTTGGCCGGTTACAAGCGGTGTTTCAACATAGCCGGGGCAAATAGAATTGGCAGTAACACCAAATTCAGCACCTTCAAGCGCGATCGTTTTGGTAAATCCTAATACGCCATGTTTGGCCGTGACATATGCAGATTTATAAGGTGAGGCGACCAAGCCATGTGCGGATGCGACATTGATGATACGGCCAAATCCACGTTCCTTCATGCCTGCAAAAGCTGCACGTGTTGTATGAAACGTACTCGACATGTTGATGGCAATAATCGCATCCCACTTACTCGTCGGGAAATCTTCAACTTTCTCGACAAACTGAATGCCCGCATTGTTGACGATAATATCAACACTACCAAATTTTGCTTCGGTAGACGTTACCAGATCTTCAATCTGATCAGGTTCCATCATATTTGCACCGTGAAAAAGCGTTTCGCCTTTACCTAACGCATCAACGTCTGCCCGCACTGCTTCATTGTCTTCAGCGCTTCCAAGCCCGTTGATCACGACGTTCATGTCAGCCTTTGCAAATGCCTTGGCAATGCCCAGTCCGATACCGCTTGTTGAGCCGGTAATAATCGCAGTTTTTGTCATCTCTCATCCCCTGAATTCAGTTAAGCAGTATAGGCTTTGATATATAATTATGTTGCAATGCAGCATTTACAAGGTTTTTGTGTAAAAGAAAAGGTTCCGTCTTTCAACTTTACGTCAATGGTCATACGGGATAAATCACGTAATTGTGGCTTGTTGTAACAGTCGCAAGGCTTTATAAATCAACGATAAAGCAAAATGAATCACGCTGTGGTGACAATTCTGGCACCCCCGTCAATAAAAAGGCTTGAATATTGTTTAGATCGTTTTTCCCTGACCCCAAACTCTTTTTTTGGTCCGCACTCATCTGGACAATTATCGCTATTGGAATTTGGTTTGGGGTTTTTGAGGGAAATGAAGGCATGCTGGAAGCAATGTCGGCATATACCCCAGTTGCTGTAGAGGGTGAGCGTCCACCATTTTTAACACCAGATAAACTGCTTATTTACATTTACATGGCCGTAGCCGGCTTTAGTTTTGCAATTGTTTGGATGTTTTTGGATAAAAATAAGTGGTCTCGTTGGTCAGTGTTGGGCTCCACCATCATTATGCTTGTGACCTATTACAATGTTCAGATCTCAGTGTTCCTCAATGATTGGTATGGCGGTTTTTATGATTTGTTGCAAAAAGCACTATCTGAGAAAAATTCCGTAACCTTGGATGAGTTCTATGGCGAATTGATCACAGTTGCACCGATTTTGCTAGTGAACATTACAGCGCTTGTATTGCTTGATTTCTTTGTATCGCACTACGTCTTCCGCTGGCGCACGGCGATGAATAATTATTTCATGGATTATTGGCCGAAGCTGCGCCACATCGAAGGTGCCGCACAGCGTGTTCAAGAAGATACCATGCGCTTTGCACGTATCGTTGAAGGCTTGGGTGTCTCATTTGTGCGTTCAATGATGACGTTGGTCGCCTTCTTGCCTTTGCTGTATACTCTCTCTGCCAATATCACCGAATTACCGCTGATTGGTAAGGTCGATGGCTCTATGGTGTTTGTGGCAATCTTCTCTGCTTTCTTGGGAACTTTTATTCTTGCGGCCGTCGGCATTAAGCTACCGGGTCTTGAGTTTAATAATCAGAAAGTTGAAGCGGCCTATCGTAAAGAGCTCGTTTATGGTGAGGATAATGCTGACCGTGCGCAGCCTCCAAAAGTGAGTGAGCTATATGATGGTGTGCGCAAAAACTATTTCCGCCTATATTTCCATTATCTTTATTTCAACATTGCGCGCTTTGGATATCTGCAGGGTTCAAACTTTATTCCGTTAATTGCGCTTGGTCCAACCATTGTGTCCGGCACAATCACGCTTGGCGTATTCACGCAGATTAACAACGCATTTGAGCGTGTTGAAGAGAGCTTTAAATTCTTCGCCAATGTCTGGACGACAATTATCGATTTGATTTCGATTTATAAACGTCTGATCTCATTTGAAAAAATCATCTATCAAGATGAAAGCACACAAGGTGATATTTCAGCTGCACCGGCTGAATAAATAAAGATATTTATTGATTAGCTATTGTTGGCGCGCTTTTGATGAAGGCGCGCTAATGCTTCTTGATAGGTGATGCAATCCACATCTGGCATTGAACAGGTTTCAAATGCAAAACGTTCCAGCGCACGCCAATAAGCGCCCGCATTCATCTCAACGAAATGAAATCCCATCTGCAGCGGAATGCGCGTACCATTGTATTCTTTATCAAAAGCGGATTTGAAAGCCTGATAAGTGCGTTCTTCAAAAACTTGCGACAACTCAGGATTATCTTTCGCCTTCGAATGTCGCACATAAAGATTATAATCCATCGCGATGATTTTTCGAGACGATGGGCCTTCCGGTATCAGCGGCAAAGCAAACTTGGTCAATTCTTCCAGTCTTGGCTGCGCTGGCCCATTGGACACGGTGCTTGCATCATAGGTAAAATTATTCGCCTCAAGAGATGAAAACAGGTTCTTGCTATGCGATAGATATGGCGCGCGGAAGCCTTTGATCTCGTTCACCGCAAAATCTTGCCAGCCTTCGGGTTCTTGGTCAGCAAAACCATTGCGCATCCATGCAGAACTCAGGATATCGCGAAACTGATCAAATTCAGCATTCCATTCTGCAACTGACCACGCTTTACCATCAAAATGCCCGCAGCCATGATTGCCCATTTCATGACCCTCAGCACGTGCCTGCCAAATGTGACTAAGCCGAGTATTAATCTCTGCTTTTGTTTGCGCAAATCCAACATTGGATAATCCCAAACTATTTTTGGGAGAACGGTAAAACCCGCGCGCGTCATCTTTAGTGATTAAAAATGCGCAGGATAGAAAATAGGTAAATTTCGCATCCACGCGTTTGGCCATTTGCCTGCTCTTATCCCAAAGCGCGTTGTCATGTGCGCCATCAAAGGAAATCAGTACAATCTGTGGGTCTTTTTTCTGCGCAAAAGAAGTATGCGATGCCATTATAAAACAGCAGCTGGTCAAGAGTAATTTTGTGAACCCACGCACTATAACGCACTCCAACATTTTTGATTTGATAAGGACGACCATTAGCAACAAAATTGCGGCGATGAAATGACAATTGATAATTGCAAGATCAAATTGCATTGGCATATTGTTTCAATATGGTGTTAACTCAATTGGCGAGATAGCTGCAAACGCATAGTCAAGAAACTTATGCAGCAGAATATAATGCTCACATGCGAGTATATTCACGACGATTGACGGGAAGATCATGTCGTATCGCCAACTCAATAAGATAATATTCTACGCAATTTTAGATAAAATGACCGAATTCTATCGAAAATTTGGTCTGATATATAGGTTTACTTGTTCTGTTTGGGTAATTCCACTTTCAAAATTGTTGTAGAGTTAAGACGAAGTTTTCTAAATGCACAAACGATGCCGCGCACGCGTGGCGAGTTCGTAAATTCGGTGAATTTCAACAGGGAATGGGGATAACAAAAAGGGGAACACAGCATGTCTACAAAATTAGTAGTCGGCCTTGATGGTCATGGTTCTGGCGAACGCGCACTTGCGCATGCCACAAAACTTGCCGGTCTAATCGGTAGCTGCGAAATACTGGTCGCTTACGTCGTTGAGTGGTCACCATTTTCGTTTCAAACAGCAGAGGAAAACGCTGCGCGTCATAAACGGCGTGAGGAAGAAATTTCGACCGCCATGGAGCGCGTCGTTGAGCCGGCGATCAAACAGTTGGAAGCAGCTGGAATGGGCGCCAGAGGCATCGTTAAACATGGCGATGTTGCAGAAACACTCAATAGGATTTCTGTAGAAGAGGGTGCGGATCAAATCATTATCGCACGATCCTCTGAAGGGGGCATATCTAACCGTATCTTTGGCAGTTCGACATCAAATCTTGTGATGAGCGCATCTGTTCCAGTGACTGTGGTGAACTAGGGGATTTGACCATGAAAAACGTAAAAGAATTAATTGCAGCGGCAACAACAATGTTGCTGGCTGCCTCACCTGCTGTTGCGCAGGAAGCTATGTCGCTTGATCAAAAAGTCAACGAGGTATTTGCATCCATAACCGGGCCTTTTGTTAGTCTGATATTCGCGCCCATCCCGGGCACATCTTTTCCATGGATTGTGATGTGGCTTGTGATTGCCGCAACCGTCTTTACGCTCTATTTCGGTTTTGTGCAGTTCCGTTTTTTCAAACACGCTGTTGGACTGGTAAAAGGTGATTATTCTGATCCAAATGATGCCGGTGAGGTAAGCCACTTTCAGGCACTAGCAACCGCGTTATCTGGAACCGTTGGTCTGGGTAATATAGCAGGCGTGGCCGTTGCTGTGGGTATTGGTGGACCAGGTGCCACATTCTGGATGATCTTAGCAGGCCTATTAGGCATGGCCTCTAAATTCACTGAATGTACATTGGGTGTGAAATACCGCAACGAATATCCAGATGGCACCGTTTCAGGTGGCCCGATGTACTATATCTCAAAAGGCTTTAAAGAGCTGGGATTGCCTGGTGGTAAATTCTTAGCGGTGATGTTTGCTATATTCTGTATTTTGGGTGCTCTTGGCGGTGGTAATATGTTCCAGGCCAATCAGGCACATGCGCAAATCAGTGGCATCGTTGGCGATTATCCTGGCTGGATCACAGGACTTGTATTTGCAGGTGTTGTTTTTGCTGTGATTGTTGGCGGTATTAAATCCATCGCCAGTGTGACTGAAAAAGTCGTCCCATTCATGGGTATCTTATATGTCGGTGCAGCGCTGATCATCCTGTTGGCCAATTATGACAAAATTGGTTGGGCATTTGGACAAATTTTTGAAGGTGCATTTACCGGTCTTGGCGTAGCTGGCGGCTTTGTCGGTGCGCTTATCCAGGGCTTTAAACGTGCTGCGTTTTCAAACGAAGCCGGTGTTGGATCTGCGGCAATTGCTCACTCTGCGGTGAAAACTAATGAACCAATTACAGAAGGTTTTGTATCGCTGTTGGAACCGCTTATTGATACCGTTGTTATTTGTACAATGACTGCATTGGTCATCACAATTTCAGGTCAATTGATGATGGATAGTGAGACGGGTCAGTTTATCTTAAACGAAGCAGGTAGTGCCATTCAAACTGTTGGCGGCACGTCTGGTGTTGCGCTCACATCGGCAGCATTTGGTGCATCCATTTCATGGTTCCCATATCTGTTGGCGATTGCGGTGGTGTTATTTGCTTTCTCAACCATGATCTCTTGGTCATATTATGGTTTGAAAAGTTGGACATACTTGTTCGGTGAAGGGAAAAAATCTGAACTCACGTTCAAAATTATTTTCTGTATCTTCATCGTGATTGGTGCCGCTGCAAGTCTCGGTCCTGTCATCGATTTCTCTGATGCAGCTATCTTTGCCATGGCAGTGGTGAATATCTTTGCACTCTACTTCCTAATGAAGCTGGTGAAAAAGGAGCTTGCATCTTATGCAGCGCGTTTAGCATCAGGTGAGATCAAAAAATTCAAAGTTTAAAACTTAGAGTTAAAATCAAGAAGGGCAGCATATTCGCTGCCCTTTTTTGTGTGAAATTTGAGGTGGTTTAAATACCCCATCTAAATCCAGTTGCCTCTTCAGATACATCCCACAATTTACTCATCACGCCTTTATCATAGGCGTAAGGTTCTAGCGTGCCTTCACCCACAGGACCGACGGTTTCCATGCGCTTTGTCGGGCCGTAAAAGGCACGTTCTGCCAAGCCGTCAGCAGTTGCACACATAACTTCAGGATAAGCACCACGCTCGGCGGATTGCACCATTGGTGTCTTGGACATAAACCACCAAACAGCACGTGTTAACAGACCGCCACTGGTGCTAATAAGAGATGTTGCCGATGCGCCCGGATGGCATACATAGACTTTAACATTTTTGCTCGCCGCTTTGATCTTGTCCTGAAGCTCATAGGCAAACATCATTTGTGCCAATTTACTTTGGCTGTAGACTGGGTTCGCGCTGTAATTTTTATCCCAATTTATATCATCAAATTGGATGGTTCTGATCCCGAGTTTATAGCCTAAGCTCGCAACCACAACGATGCGGCCATGGGATTTATCAAGAAGATCAAAAAGCATTCCGCAAAGAACGAAATGGCCATAATGGTTGGTGCCCAATTGGCTTTCAAAACCGTCTTTGGTGAATTTTTGGGTTGGCACTTGCGCGATCGCAGCATTGCAAATTAGAGCATCAATTTGTGGGGTTTGCGCCAACAGTAAAGTTGCCGCCTGGCGCACGCTCGCAAGATCAGATAAATCCATGCGAATATAGCTAACCTGAGCATCAGCTCCGAATTCCGCTTTGAGATCTTTCACGGCTGCTTCTGAACGCTCTGCGCTGCGATTTAACATAATGACTTTGGCGCCCTTGATTAAAAGAATGCGTGTGGCTTGATAACCAGCGCCTGCATTGCCGCCTGTGATGACGTAAGTTTTGCCCGCTTGTGGTCCAAGATTATCAGGTGTCCAACCTTTGGGCCCGAACTGTTTATGTTTCATGGAATTTGCTCCTTTTTCCGCAAATGCAGAGTGTCTTTTAAAATCAGTTTGTGTCTTGGGCCTGTAAATAACTCCCACAATTGATGGAAAACAGGTGCGATACTCGCGAATACTTGCCTATTCGTACCAGGGCAGTTGATACGGGTGATATCGCACAATAAGTTAGTCGCATGAACAAGCAATTGATTAGAGAATTTATCGAACAAAGGGTCCAAGAAGACGGGTTGGTCGAGACAGGAATAAATGGCGTTAAGTTATTTCGCGCAACGGACCCGGTGCCATGTGCGCCCGTGGTTTATGAGCCATGTGTGATCGCAATTGTGAGTGGATCCAAAGAGGCCGTGCTCGAGGGTGGCCAATTTGTCTATGATAATAGCCAATATATGTGCTGCCCCATGTCGATGCCGGTCATGGCAGGAACGCCCAAAGCATCGGAAAAGGATCCGCTTTATGGTGTTTATATTTCGCTCGACCAGCGTGTGATGACCGAATTGGTGATTGAGATGGATAATGCAGAAGGCAGATATAGCTCGTCCATTGCAGGCGAATTATCGCAAGGGATTAAATTATCCAAATGGAATGATGATTTTGCCAATGGGCTTTCACGGCTGCTTGATTTAACAGGCAACGCGACTGACATTTCTATTTTGGGTGAAGCGCGATTGCGAGAGTTTTATTATGCATTGCTAAAAGGTGAGGCGGGTTATTTCGCGCGTCAAGCATTTGGTGTTGGCAATGCGATCGCGCGTTCAATCTCTTATGTGTCTGATAATTTAAAGGAGCCAATCTCAATTGATGAAATGGCAGCGCGTGCAGGCATGAGCCGAACGGTCTTTCACCGCAAGTTTAAACAAGCGACTGCAATGTCACCCATCCAATTTGTGAAATCCATGCGTTTGAATAACGCAGCTATGAATATTGCTGGCGGCATGACCGTTAACGAAGCGGCGTTGGATGTGGGTTATATAAGTGCCTCTCAGTTTAGCCGAGAGTTTAAACGCATGTATGGTCAGTCACCCAGACAATGGAGCGATGCCTTGCATGTGACGACAGAAGATGTTTGAGTGTAAACGTCGGGAATCTGGCGACTGGTGAAACTTATTTTTCGGCACTTTAAAGTCTTTGAAGGTACTTGTTACGCTTGATTGTTGATGTGAGTAACCCTGGAAGAAGTAGCGCAGAAAATAGACTGACCGTCATGCCTGCAGAGAATATGGCAGCCAATATTCTTGTTAATTGTGAGCAGGTGGCATCATCTATTGCCACTAGATAAGTTACTCCTGTGATAATTGTCAAAAGGGTGATTTGATAAAGTAAAGTAAGTCTATTTAATGTTCTGTTGTCATCTATTTTTGCTTTGATTCGCTGAGAAGCTGCAAGCGCTGGATCAGTAGAGGAAGTACGCTTATCACTTAAGGTTGTTGCTATTACCGAAGAAATTGCAGTTGATAGACCAAATATAATGCTAAGAGCAGTAATTGCCGGGCGCGAAGCATCTTTAATATTTTGAGGAAAAGAATAAGCGTAAGTGTCAGCACTCAGTCCGAGCAATACTATTATGCAAAAAAACAAAAATCGAATTAATGCCGGGTTACTCAATCTAAAAGACCCAATTTCTTGAGTTCCCTATGATAATCTAACATCGCTTGTAATGCTGCTATCTCATTAAAAGTCGAGCCGTCACTGGGGATTTTTGCTGGTTTTTTGAGTTTTAGTTCTCCCTCTCTCCATTCTGTATCGTCGTCGAGCACTATTGTGTAGCTGCTAATATCTTCATCTTGGAATGCATCGATTGCGGTTTGTTTGAGCCACTCGTTCTTTGGCCTTGGTTCTGTTTTGAGCTTCATTTTGCTAATAATCACTTCAGCCGTCATTTCTTGTTTTTGATAAGCGTATTCTCCAGAAGCTGGTCCAAAAATTGAATCGAGAATTCCACCTGATGAAGCATCAAAACTTCCTAAGTAGTTTGTGGCATCAAATTTTACATATTTAACTCCAGCCGATTTAATTCGTCCCAAAGTTAGTTTGTTGGCCGCATCAACAAATATGAACGAAGTGGGATGCACTTTAATACCGCAGCGATCAGCCAGCTTAGATATTGATTCAATCAACAGCGAAGATCGATTACCTAAGCCGCAGGCCAGCATTATGTTGCGATCGACCAAAATCGCCACTTCTCGATCTAAAAATTCATGTTCTTCTTTTGCAGCTTGGGTACCAGTGGAATATGTTTCAGTTGTCTTATTCTTCAGAATGGTACTCTTCTCTGAGCCTTCTTCGTATAGTGCAAATTTTGCGGCAATTGCATCGTTGGTCTCCGGAAATGGTGGGAAGCCAATTTCGACTTTACTAAATAAATCTCGATCAACAGAGCTATCAATAGTTTTTATTTCGGATTTTATTCTTTGTAGCAAACTTCCTAACGTCCACGGAAAGTCATCGCTAACAATAGCTCTGTGAACCGAAAGTGTAACAGGCTTAGGTTTTCCCATTTAAGTTGCCCCTACCTTGAAAAGCAACTTTAAGTTATTATAAAGAATTATAAATTTCAACCAAAAAGAGTTAATTTGGGGTCTGATCTCCTATTTCAGCAATAAACAACTTGGCTAATCTGCACAGCCAACACAGCGTTCGGCCATAGGGTCAATCTCAAGGCGTTTATCTGGGATTTCTTCACCACAATTGGCGCAATATCCGTATTCATCTTCTGATATACGGCGATGCGCCATTTCAATACGAACAAGATCACGTTGACGGTTTCGTTCCTGTGCTTGTGCCATGGCTTGTTGCTGCATAGAATCCATTCGCGATAAGCGCCCAACGGACTGTTGATCAAGTTTGACCGGCGCACGTGCATCCGACGATAATTCAGAAAATGCTTCGAGTTCATCTTTAACCGACTGAAGCCTTAGTTTTGCTTTTTCAATATCGACCAATGAAACCTCGCAAAGATTTGAGGTGAAACCCCTCGAAAACAACGATTATGATACTTATAACATAATTTTGCACCCTAAGGAGCAAGGAAGCGCAAAAACTTCTTTCAACTTTGGCAAAATGGTTTAGAAGGCGGTCTTGAACATTTTTAAAGATGAATACGGCCTCGCTAGCAATTGGCCGTAGTAATAACTGGATAGTGAAATGAGCACTGAAGACGACAATTTTATCCGCGAGGTCAACGAAGAGCTACGCTCGGATCAGGCCAATGCATTGTGGAAGAAATATGGAAAGTTCATCATTGGTGGTGCAGTTGCCATTGTTGTCGGCGTTGCAGGTAACGTTGGCTATAAAAATTGGGTGGATGGCCAAGCAGCTGCATCAGGTGACATTTTCCTTGAAGCTCTAACCCATGCACGTGAAGGCAGAAACGAAGAAGCTCTTGCTTCTTTTGATCAGTTGAAAGCGGAAGGGTATGGCTCATATCCGGTTCTTGCGAAAATGCGCGCTGCGACAGTGTTGGCTGAACAAGGTGATGCTCAAGGCGCGATCGCAGAATTTCAATCTGTCGCAAATGACAATTCAGTTGCTGATGCGCTTAAAGATGTTGCCAAAATTCGCGCCGGCTATCTCATGGTGGATGTCAGCTCTTATGATGAAGTAGCCGCTGAAGTTGAGATTTTGACAAACACGACAAATACGATGCGCCATTCCGCACGTGAAATTTTGGGTCTTTCCGCATTTAAGGCAAACGACCTAACGCGAGCGAAGGATTGGTTTACCTTGGTGGTTGAAGATACCTCAACTCCACAGCAGATTGCTGCACGCGCACAAGTTATTCTCGACTTAATAGCTGGGCGCTCCTCAACGTCATAAAAAATTAGCGTAACGGGCATTGAATTATTGCCCGATTGCACAGAACTGGACATTCATGAGTTTTTCAATCGCCATTGTTGGACGGCCAAATGTTGGCAAATCAACCTTGTTTAACCGCTTGGCTGGTCGAAAACTTGCGCTTGTAGATGATACCCCGGGTGTAACGCGCGATCGTAGACCGGGAGAAGCCAAGCTTGTCGATCTGACATTTCGTATGATTGATACGGCAGGTCTTGAAGAGAAAGCGCCTGACACATTGGAAGGGCGGATGCGAGAGCAGACCGAACTTGCCATTGATGAAGCAGATGTTGCTTTGTTCGTTGTCGATGCCAAGGAAGGCATTACCCCAGCTGATGAAACACTTGCGCGCCTTTTGCGCAAACGCGGCAAGCCTGTTGTGCTTGTGGCGAATAAAGCAGAAGCACGCGGCGCGGATCTCATGGACGCTTATCGTTTAGGATTTGGCGAGCCTTGCCCAATTTCAGCTGAGCATGGCGAAGGTATGCTGGACCTAAGAGACGCAATCGTCGAAGCGGTGGGCGAATTTGTTGCCTTCCCTGATGAAGATGATGGCTTTGATGAAGCGATCACTGATGTTGATGTCTATGATGATGACTTTGATGAAGATTATGAGGGTGAGATTGAGCCTGATATCGATACATCAAAACCCTTGCGCATTGCCGTGGTGGGACGCCCAAATGCGGGGAAATCTACTCTAATCAATGAGTATTTGGGTGAAGATCGTCTGCTGACGGGTCCAGAGGCCGGAATTACACGCGATTCTATTTCTGTTGAATGGGAATGGAATGATCGTAAGATCAAAATGTTTGATACCGCTGGCATGCGAAAACGCGCTAAAGTTCAGGAAAAACTAGAAAAGCTTTCCGTTGCTGACGCATTGCGCGCGATCCGATTTGCAGAAGTTGTTGTCATTGTTTTGGATGCGACAATCCCGTTTGAGAAACAAGATCTTCATATCGCCGATATGGTGGTGCGAGAGGGACGTGCGCTTGTCATCGCATTTAACAAATGGGATCTGGTTGAAGATCGTCAGGCAACGTTGAAATATCTGCACGAAGAGACAACACGTTTATTGCCCCAAGTTCGCGGAATTTTAGCTGTTCCGATTTCTGGCCGATTGGGCAACGGGTTAGACAAACTCATGCAGGCAGTTATTGAAACGCACAGAACTTGGAATAAACGTATTCCGACGGCGCGTTTAAATCGTTGGCTCAATATGACCACGGCTCAACATCCGCCACCTGCGGTATCGGGTCGTCGTTTGAAGCTTAAATATATGACACAGATTAAATCTCGCCCACCTGGATTTATGGTGTCTTGTACGCGCCCGGATGCATTGCCAACTTCTTATACACGCTATTTGATAAATAAAATGCGCGAAGATTTTGATATGCCGGCTGTGCCTATTCGCATTACATATCGCTCTGGCGATAATCCGTTTGAAAATCGCAAACGCCGTAAAAACTAAAGCGTAGATTAATTCTCATTTTTCAATAGTAGAATGAGTGATATCGTTGTGATCGCTATGCCAGCTAAGATCTTAAGGCTTGGCAGGCCATCACCTCTGGCAAATTCCCAAACAATCACCCAACTGGGAACAAGATAAGTATAGGCCATAACTTTGGCAGAGGGCAGGCGAAGAGCCGCAAACTGCAACAAAAAGAATGTCAGCGAGCTGGCGGCGACAACGAGATAAATAAACACCAACCAAAAAGAGATCGGCAGGCTGACCCAGTCTGTCGTGACAATATTATTAAACGAAAAGGCCCAAAGGACTATCGTTCCACCCACCATCACCCCAAAAGTGGATACGATGACCGGATCTCCCTTCGAGAGCTTTGTAAAGAGCGGTGTATAAAGTGCATGTGCTATTACGCCGACAATGAATATTGCCTCACCTTTACCAATGTTAAAACTCAAGAAAGCAGCGAGATCTGCGCGAAAAATCACCCATAAAGCGCCTATGGCTCCAATGGTGAGCGCAATAGAGATGCGCTTGGTCGAAATCTGCTTTAGTATGAAATAGCTGAATATGGCTGTAAGTGGCGGTGCAAGTGTAAAGACCGCACTGGTTGATACAGGTTGGGTAACTTTCAGTGCTTCAAACATGGTTACAAAATATATTGAAAACAGCCCGCCCAATGGCAAGAAACGCCAACCCCGCTTTAAATGATCAAGTTTGATCTGCCCAGACAGAACAGCAATTGAGCCCATTAATATCGCGCCGGTGGTAAATCGGAGTGCTGTTAAAGCATCAGGCGGCACAAGATGGGCGATGATCGAACCCAGACTAAAGGACCCTGCGACGAGGAAAGACAAAGTGAGCATTGCCAAATGGCCAATTAATTGCGTGCGGGGCATGAGGATCCAGTTTAAATAATTTGAAGCACGAGTGCAGAGACCACAAGATAACGTGCAAGTTTTGCAATTGCCACGAGCGCGATAAAACTAACGATGGGTTCGCGTAATATACCCGCTACTAATGTAAGGGGATCACCAATAATAGGAGCCCAACTTGCAAGCAAGCTCCAGCGACCATATTTACGATACCATTGTTCCGCACGATCCATTTGATTGGAATTGATCGGATACCAGGAGCGATCTTGAAAGTGATTAAAGTAGCGACCTAGCGCCCAATTGATCAAAGAACCAAGGACATTGCCAAAAGTGGCAAAGAGAATTAGCAAGATAAGAGAATGATCACCAGCTGATATCAACGCCGCCAGACCGACCTCAGCCCCCCCGGCAATAAAGTTGCCGCGAGCAATGAGAAAACAAACAGCGCAATATAAGCACTCATGCTTATTCAATTCCGATGAGTTTTAAAGCATCGCGCATATCGTCAAATGTTGTTGCGCCAAACGCGAGTAATTCCTTGGGGTTTGTCTCGGCTGCATAGCCTAAACATTTGATCCCAGCGCGTTGCGCGGCATCTGCCCCGGTTGGACTATCCTCGATCACGACACAATCCTGGGGCCGCACGTTCATTGTATTAAGGGCATGTAAAAACAATCCCGGTTCGGGTTTCCAGGATTTAACATCATGTGCAGAAAAGATTGCGCCATCAAACATGTCTAGAATACCGCTTGATCCAAGCATGATCTTCATTTTTTCAACACTGCCATTTGAGGCGACACAAATAGGAATATTGCTATCAACCACGCGTTCAACAACATTTTTAATGTGTGGAATGAGTTCAACACCTTGGTGCAGCCTGTCGAAGATCTCTTTATAGATCTCATCCAGCCAATGGTCTGGTAATTGCGCGCCAAGCTTCTTGGCGGCAACGCCTATTTCCGACATCTTGCCTGCACCCAAAACATCACGCACTTCAATCGGTGTCATATGTAATCCATACCGTGCGAAGTTATCTGACATCACTTCGCTATGCGCCATCACACTGTCAACAAGAACACCGTCACAATCAAAGATAACAAGCTTTGGTATTTCCATCATGCTTATGAACTTTCCGCAGTTTCAAGTTTCTTCTGTTTGGACACGATATGCTCACGATAAACTGTGTATATGCCCGAAACTGTAATGATAATGGCACCAATCCATGTCCAAATATCGGGAAAATCCCCAAAAACATAAAAGCCATAAAGTGTGCCCCATATAATAAGCGTGTAATGGACAGGCGCTAGAACAACGGCTTCGGCCATGGAAAGCGCTTTAATCACACAGATTTCCGCAATTGCTGCGAGAATGGCGAGGGCGCTTAACAAAACAAGATCTACCCCCCAATCAGGTGTTCGCCAGACAAAGGGGAGCGGTATTGTTAAAAATGCGCCGCTAACAAGCGCAGTAAAAGCAACCGTTGTTGTGACGCTGTCAGCAATAAGCGCGCGCGATAAGATTTGCCGCAATGCAAATAAAGATGCTGCGATTACCACCAAAAATGCAGCTGGGTGAACAACTCCCAATCCCGGACGGATGATAAGGAGTGTCGCCAGAAAACCAATGGATATAGCGGTCCAACGCCGGATGCCGACTTTTTCTCCTAAGAATAGAGCACCCATCACGGTTACCAAGAAGGGTGCCACGAAACTCACAGCCACTGCATCTGCTAAAGGTACGTAAACAATTGCAAAAATAAATAGGATCCCGGAACCTGCTGCCGCAACGCCTCGTGTGATTTGCAGGAAAGGGCGTTTAGTATGAAAAATCGAAAGACCTTTGATCGCAACGATAATCAACACCCCGGTCACCAATCCGATTTGGCGTGACCACATGACTTGTACGGGATGAAAATCATTTGTCAAAAACTTGGCAATTGTATCCACCATTGAAAACAAAAACATGCCGCTCGCCATAAACAACAATCCATGGATTGGGCTTGTTGTTCTGCGCATCATATTTTTCGTTGTATCAGTTATTGTCTTGGTGTCAGAAATAGTCGCATCCTTAAAGAGAAGTAGTCTCTTTAATTATCCATGCGCCTTTCCCCACCATTTCGCAATAAAATTTGAATAATTGGTCTAATATTTATCCCAATCTGGGCAAAATCACAGGTTTATACGCATTTGATTGTAACATTTATCAACAAACACCATGTTTGAGGCAATTTTTAAAACTCACCTCTTTTTAGCCACAAATATTGGTTTGAAAGACAAGCAAGGGAGGCGCACCAACAATATTAACTCTTCATCAAGGTTAACGAGTTATGATCATCGCTAGTTTTGTACCGAGTTATAGTTTTTGTTGGAGTAGTGTTGTGCGTAATAAGAGTTCTAAGGCTCGCCCCGTTTTGGCGCGTCTAAGCGGAATAGCCGCACCTTTTTTATTCGGCGTTGTCGGATTTATGTTTACCCCCACCATTGTTGCCCAATCTGATACAGCCGCTCTTTTGAGCAGTTTTGGCAATCAAGATGATCGCTGGCGCATGCATATGACGACAGCCCCTGCCGGTTCGATTGAAAAAGCGCAAATTGCCTTTGCAGATACAATTTTAACAGGATCAGTGGCACCGAGTGCTGGATTGGATCTTGGCAATGGTGAAACCGTAGCATTTGATGCAAAAATCGGTGGCAAAGAACTCACACCTGATGAAGATCGCATTACACGCCACCTTAAAAAAGGCCGAGTAATAGCTGTCGCACCATCTCAGCCACCTAAAAACTTCTCGGCCGGGTCAATTATTGGCAAACAAAGTTCTTTGGAAATCCCAAAATCATCTGACGACGTTGCAATGGTGTTTAAAAAGCAGGAAATTGCTGGCAAAGAACTCCAGGTCGCATCCGTGTTCTATAAGAAACAGGATAAGCCTCAGATTTCTGCACAAGTTCCAACAATGCTTGCAAGCCTTATTACCAATGATAATCCAGATATCTTGGCAACAGCTTATGCCCCACCAAAAAAAGACTATGCTAAACAATCCCCATTTGCTTCTGTCTTAAATGATGGACCAAAACGTGGGCGTTTTATTCCCCCAATTGAAAAGGGTGATCACGCTTGGGCTGATGATCCATTACCACCAGCTGCATTTTCCGCAGGCGAACAACGTTGCCTTGCTGCGGGTATTTATTTCGAAGCACGCGGTGAGAAACTATCCGGTCAGGCAGCTGTTGCTCAGGTTATTTTAAACCGCGTTCGAAACCCAACTTATCCAAACACTATTTGTGGTGTTGTTTATCAAAATAAAACCTGGCGCAACCGTTGCCAGTTCTCATTTGCTTGTGATGGTATTCGCGATCGGGTGAGATCACCTAAAGCATGGAATATTGCAGAAGAAATTGCCCTTGCAACAACTGCGGGGAAAATTTGGTTTAAGCAGGTTGGCTCTTCAACGCACTATCACGCAACTTATGTACGTCCGCGCTGGGCAAAGAAGATGCGTCGCGTCGGTCGAATCGGTTTGCACATCTTTTATGTCACTCATAACGGTGGCTGGAGCTGATATTTCGCCCTAAAATCGCTGTAAATGCTGTGTAACACTGTCGCAATTGGCAAAAGTTTACGCAGCATTTTTTTGTGAATCGTTGCAAGATGCTGTAAGTTGTTGAATTTAATGGTGAAATAAGTTCAATTGCTGCCCTAATCTACTGCTTGACTATCCAACAATGTAAAACTATGTTGCGCGCAAATTACAAACAGCCTTGCGGGCTGCTTTTGGTATGTTAAAAGGGCGCCAAGTTGATATAAATTCGGCGCTATTTTAGTGAGAGACTTCAAGTCGAAACTGAAAGCGAATGTGAGGGTGTATGGTAGATAGTCTTGAGACCCGTCGCCAGGAGCTGGAAGCAAAATTAGCATCCAAGCAAAAGGAAGACGAAGACAAGGCAGGCGATGAAGGTGGAGATCGCAAGGGATATGCCCTTGCAGTTAAGCTCTCCAGTGAATTTATCGCAGCTGTGTTTGTCGGTGCTATTCTAGGCTATGTGCTCGATACGTATGCGCAAACCGCGCCTTGGGGGATGATCATCTTCCTGCTGTTGGGGTTTGTTGCGGGTGTATTAAACGTTTTGCGCTCTGTGGGCGCGGTGGAAAAGCCAAAAGTCGGCTATTCATCGAAAGAAGATTAGAACCCTTTTGGGTATGTGTTTAGTCCGGTTTGTGCCGGAAATTTAGGAGAGAAACAACGTGGCTAACGATCCTATCAGCCAGTTCCAGCTTTCAAAACTCGTTCCAATTGAGATTGGTGGCATGGACTTTTCCTTCACCAATTCTTCATTGTTTATGGTCGCAACGACCGTTGTTGCAGCTGGTTTCTTGATGTCGACGACAGCAAACCGTGGGTTGATCCCAACGCGCTTACAATCGATCTCTGAAATGGCTTATGAATTTGTTGCTTCAATGCTGCGAGACGGGGCCGGATCACAAGGGATGCGTTTCTTCCCACTCGTGTTCTCCCTCTTCATGTTCGTTCTTATTGCCAACCTACTTGGCATGTTCCCATATTTCTTCACAGTCACTAGCCATATCATCGTAACATTTGCTCTTGCAATGCTCGTGATCGGCACAGTTGTTGTCTACGGTGTGATGAAGCATGGTCTAGGTTTCTTAAAATTATTTGTGCCTTCGGGCATTCCCGGCGTTTTGATGCCATTGGTTGTTATGATTGAGGTTATTTCATTCCTCTCACGTCCAATCAGCTTGTCTGTTCGTTTGTTTGCGAACATGTTGGCGGGTCACATCACACTTAAAGTGTTTGCCGGATTTATTGTTGCCATGGGTGCACAAGGTGCGCTCGGGTTCATGGGTGCTGCATTGCCATTGCTAATGACAGTTGCACTCACAGGTTTGGAATTCCTCGTAGCTTTCTTGCAGGCTTACGTCTTTGCGGTACTAACATGTATGTACCTCAACGATGCCTTGCACCCAAGCCACTAGGTTAAAAGTTGCAGACGGGCATGTCGTCCGTTTGAAAAAGTTAGATATGAAATCATAATTCTAAGGAGTTTAATTATGGAAGCAGAAGCAGCAAAATACATCGGTGCAGGTATCGCATGTCTAGGCATGGGTGGTGCAGGTATTGGTCTTGGTACAATTTTCGGTAACTACCTTGCTGGTGCACTTCGCAACCCTTCAGCAGCTGACGGTCAATTCGGTCGTTTGATCTTCGGTTTTGCTGTGACAGAAGCTTTGGGTATTTTCTCATTGCTAGTTGCACTTCTCCTTCTTTTCGCTGTTTAATCATTCGCGAATTGAAAATGTTTGGTCACGTGGGGATTTTTGCCCCCGTGATCGCATTATTTGGAGGTGAGATATGTTTGTGACCACCGCACATGCGGAGTCCCATACGACTCAAAACGCAAATACTGAAGTTGCTGGACACAGCGAAGGACAAGCCGGCGGATCGTTTCCTCCGTTTGATCCTGGTCTATATCCATCACAGCTTTTGTGGCTTGCGATTACATTCGGCATTTTTTACTTGCTTGTTTCAAAAGTCATCGCACCTCGTATTGGTGGCATTTTGGAAGATCGTCATGATCGTATCGCTGAAGATTTAGATGAAGCCAACAGGCTGAAAGACGAATCCGATGCTGCGGTTGCTGCGTATGAGCAAGAACTTGCAGATGCTCGTCGTAAGGCAAATGAAATCGCCACAACATCTCGCGAGAAAGCAAAAGCTGAGTCAGATGCGGAGCGTGCCAAGCACGAAGAAGCATTGAACAAGAAGCTTGCTGAAAGCGAAGCTAATGTTGCTGCTGTTAAAGCAAAAGCATTGGCTGAAGTTGATGGTATTGCTGGTGACACTGCTCAGGCTATTGTTGAACAATTGCTTGGTGGTAAAGTTACCAAAGCTGAAGTCACTGCCGCTGTGCGTGACGCTGTGAAATAGGAGAGGCAAAATGGACGCTACATTTTGGGCACTCGTTGGCCTCATTATCTTCCTCGGCATAATCTTCTATCTGAAAGTTCCTGGTAAGATTACTGGCGCGCTCGATCAACGCGCTGATAAGATCAGAGACGAACTTGATGAAGCAAAGCGCCTGCGTGAAGAAGCGCAGCAGCTTATGGCTGAATACCAGCGTAAGCGCAAAGAAGCTGAACAAGAAGCTGAAGACATCGTCGCTGCAGCTAAAAAAGAAGCTGACACGCTTAAAGAAGAAGCTCGCGTTAAGTCAGAAGAATATGTGGCTCGTCGCGAAGCACTTGCTGAGCAAAAGATTGCTCAGGCTGAGCAAGACGCAGTGAGCGAAGTTCGCGCATCTGCTGTTGAAGTTGCGATCACTGCGGCTGAAAAGCTTATCGGTGATAAAGTGACAGCTTCAACAAAATCAAGTTTGTTCAAATCATCATTGGCTGAAGTCAAAGATCGTTTGAACTAGTTTCGATTTTTCTTGCTGTATTTAACAAGCAATATATAAACTCAAGGCCTGATGGTTCATCCATCGGGCCTTTGTTTTATGGAGATTTATATGCCTCATGTCGTTTTAGAATATTCAGCAAATTCAATTGATAATGATCAATTAGATCAGGCGCTAAAGTCGACCTATGAGGTGTGCTGTAAATTTGATTGTATACGTCCTGAAGCGATCAAAATACGCGCGCATTCTATTTTAAATGCATATTACGGAAATGGAGCGAAAGACTTCATCCATGTCACAGCTCATCTTTTAGATGGTCGCTCACGCGCTCGCAAAGCTGAAATTTCCAAAGCGCTGCTTGATAATATTATGGCTGAATTTCCGATGATTGATACGTTTAGTGTCGATGTCTTGGAAATCGATGGTAACGTTTATCAAAAAAATAAATAGCGCAATTAGTCTTTACGGATTGGTTTAAAACTAAAGCGGTGAATGGGGCAGGGGCCAAATTCAATAATGGCATCTCTATGAGCTTTGGTGCCATAGCCTGCATGCTTTTCAAACCCATATTCTGGATATAGTTTTGATGCGTATTCCATCATGCGATCTCGAGTAACTTTCGCCACTATAGATGCTGCCGCTATTGAGAGTGAACGGCCATCTCCCTTGACCAATGCATCTGCTGGAACGTTCATGCCAAATGGGACATCCCTGCCATCAACCAATGCGTATTGGGTTTTTTTCGCCAAGGCATGTAGAGATCTGCGCATAGCGTCCAAACTCGCTTTTCGAATGTCTGTTCTGTCTATTATTTGAGCAGAGTTTGAACATATCGCGACATGTGAAGTTCTCATGATCTCATCAAATAAAACTTCGCGTTTCTTCACAGTTAATTTTTTACTATCGTTTAGACCCTCTGGAATATTATGTTCATCCAGTATCACCGCAGCGGCAACAACAGGTCCTGCTAGTGGACCCCGTCCAGCTTCATCTAAACCGGCCACCGGCCAATAACCTTGATTTTTAGCTTTAAGTTCTGAGCTAAAATCTGGACCTTTTGACAGATCAAAATCTAATTCTGATTGGGGCATGAGATTGAAGAACCGACGTGGATGCGCATTTTGTTAGGGGATCATGCCACATCCACGTCAATTCTCGCAAGAGGTTACTGCCCGAGCTAATCGCTCTTGATATCATCATGATAAAAGGCAGTTGATATAAGATAGTCGGGGACAAATGACTATAATATATCTCAGGTTCTGATTTAGGGTCAGAACCATATACGCAAAGTCAAAATAGTTGGCGGCATTTCAACTTTTGCGCTGATCACATCATGCTTAGATCTATGGCGCGATCTCTCATGATGTAATGGCTCATATGAGGAAGCTTTTATAACAGCGAAAGCTGAACATTCTCTCCCTCAGGTTTGACGAATAAATCCGTTCTTGGTGATGGCATGCGTTTACCCAAACCAAGGCGCTTACATGTCATGTCAAAACGTCTGCTAATTTGCCAAGCGTAAGGGCCCGCACCGCGCATGCGTTTGCCAAATTCCGCATCATAATCCTTACCGCCACGCATCGATCTAACAAGCGACATGACATGACGATATCGATCAGGGTAGTGCCGTAATAGCCAGTCTCTAAAAATGGGGCTGACTTCCTGAGGCAAGCGTAAAAGTACGTATGATGCTTGCTCAGCGCCAGCATTATGCGCGCTGTCAAGAATACGCTCGATCTCAAAATCATTCAATCCAGGTATAACAGGTGCCACCATCACTGAAGTGGGTATGCCAGCATCTGACAGAGTGCGCATAGCTTCAAGACGTTTGGTCGGCGTGGAAGCACGCGGTTCCATAGAGCGTGAAAGTTTACGATCAAGCGTCGTTACCGACATCGCAACACGCACTAAACCATCACGTGCCATTTGTGATAAAATATCAATATCGCGCAAGACAAGTGCAGACTTTGTTACAATACCAACAGGGTGTTTGGCTTCTGCTAAGACTTCTAAGATTTGTCGCATAATGCGCATATCTTTTTCAATGGGTTGATAGGGATCTGTATTGGTACCAATGGCAATGCTTTTGGGTTGATAATTGGGTTTTGATAATTCTCGCTTGAGCAATCGAGCAGCATCGGGTTTAGCAAAGAGCTTACTCTCAAAATCAAGACCGGCGGACAACCCCATATTTGCGTGAGTGGGGCGCGCAAAGCAATAAACACAGCCATGCTCGCATCCTCTATAAGGATTAATGGAGCGATCAAATGGGAGGTCAGGGGAGGTGTTGCGAGTGATGATAGATCGCGAACGTTCTACTTGAACTTCTGTTTTAAACGGCTCAAGCGTTTCAAGATTATTCCATCCATCATCAAAAACATGATGCGTATGCAATTCAAACCGACCACTTGGATTAATACCAGCTGCACGCCCACGCCTACGCGAATGATCAATTTGAATAGATTGGTCAGCCAGCATTTGGCGATTGATATCCGAACCATGTGGAATATCAAACTCGGTGTGGTGCCGTCCTGCTTCGTTCATATTTATCTCCCTGCGCTCTATTTTTTATGAGTCGCCAACCTTGAATATATTCCTAGCATGAAAAATAGAACAAAACAAGAACAATAATTGGTGCATTGCAATATTTGTCAGCCTTAGATAAAAGAAATCTATGATTTCAGTTATTATTCAATGCCATAATCAAGAGGCAGAATTAGCAAAGACTTTGAGTGCACTCGTCAGCGGAGCTGTCGAGGGAATTATCAGCGATGTATCCATTGTTGATGATGGTTCATCAGATGGCACAGCAACGGTTGCTGACGCTGCTGGCTGCAATCTTTATTCATCTCAAGACCTTGATAAACTTCCTGCGAATATAAGAAGTGAATGGATCATGCTTATCGAGCCTGGTGCAAAACCTCTTCACGGGTGGATTGAGGCATTCACTGAGCATATTAATAATGGACAAACATCTGCGAAGATGTCGCCATCGGTCAATTATCGTTTGCCATTCTTAAAGCGCTTGTTGCGCAAATCTTCGCCACTGGAATATGGCCTACTCATGCCTAAACGTGAATTTGCAAATCATGTGAAAAATGGGAAATCACTTGAGAGTATTGCTAATGGATCAAGAGCCGTAAAGTTAAGATGCGAAATGGTGCCAGCAAGCTATTCACAGCTTATGGCTTAACCCCAGCTAGTTTGCACCACGCTTTAAGTGTTCATCAAGCCGAGGCATAATCTCCACAAAATTGCATGGCATATGGCGGTAGTCGAGTTGGTTTTTTAAAATCCCATCCCAGGCGTCTTTGCAAGCACCGGGTGAACCGGGCAGAACAAAGACAAAAGTCTGATTAATCAAGCCAGCGGTTGCGCGCGATTGAATGGTGGATGTACCAATCTTATCTTGCGAGATCGAATGAAAAACATGCGAAAACCCATCCATGTGTTTTTCAAATAAAGGCTCAAGCGCCTCTGGGGTGACATCCCGTCCGGTAAAGCCCGTTCCACCCGTGGTGATAACGACATCAATACCATCATCCTTACTCCAAGACGTCACGCGTGCAGCGATCTTTCCTTTATCATCTTTGACGATATCGCGATCGACAAGGATATGTCCTGCATCTTCAATACGCTTAGCAAGCGTAAGACCAGATTTATCATCATCAAGGGAACGGCTGTCTGAAACAGTTAAGACTGCTATTTTAACGGCGATGAACGCTCGATTTTCATCAATCCCAGCCATCAGTTTTTCCCTTCATTACCCAAGCAATTGAGTTGTCTTCACAAACCAATCTGGATGCGCATCTTTGATGATTTGTTCTGCGCGAAAAGCGCTTTCATTGTCTTCATATAGCGCAAAGCAGCTGGCACCGGAACCCGACATTTGCGCACATGAAGGTTTGGTTTGTTCCAGCCTATCAAGACATTCAGCAATTTCAGGGCAGCAAAGAATTGCGGGATTTTGGAGATCATTGCGGTTTTGGGCGATAACAGCCACCAATTCATCAAAACTATGGATTTGTGTTGGCGAGCTTAAAGACCCATTTCGTTTTGTTTCAAGCGCTTTGAAAACAACCGGAGTTGACACTTGAACCATCGGATTAACAAGCACAATATTGCCTTTAGGGAACGGCGCTACAAGTGATATCTCCTCACCAATACCTTTCGCAATAAGTGCACGGCTTTTAAGGCACATGGGAACATCAGCCCCAAGATCAAGTGCCATACGTTCCAACTCAATCTCTGAGATATCAAGATCCCAAAGTTTGACTAGAATGTTGAGCGCAGCTGCTGCATCGGCTGAGCCGCCCCCAAGGCCAGACGCGACAGGCAGGTTTTTTTCACATATGAGCGATACTGGCGTTGTTTGAAATCCGTTCTGATGGGCATGCGCTGCCAGCATATCGCGTGCTTTGACAATCAAGTTGTCATCGTGACCATCCAGCACATGAGCAAATGGGCCACAGAGCTCAAAGCTATTTTCTTGAGCAGGTGTGGCGGTAATCTGATCGCCAAAATCAGTGAAAGCAACAAGGCTTTCGATCAAATGATAGCCATCGTCACGCTGGCCCGTTACATGAAGCGCAAGATTAACTTTCGCATGAGCTGTTAGAGATAACGTCGACTTATCCATCAGAGGACGTGGATGCACTTTCAGTGTTGTTCTCAGGCATTCCGTCTTTGATCTTCTTTTCAATAGCAGGGATCAGACTTTCGTCAAAATCAGACATGTTCAATAATGCACGTTGCCACTGAAAACGCGCTTCGATTTTACGCCCGACATTCCAATATGCATCACCTAAATGATCATTGATTGTTGGATCATTGGGCAATAATTCAACGGCACGTTCTAATTCGCGAACTGCGTTTTCGTATTGTCCCTGACGGTAATATGCCCAGCCCAGGGAATCGACAATATATCCGCTATTTGGTCGCGCTTCGACAGCTGCACGAATGAGATCCATACCCTCTTCGAGTTTGATATTCATATCAATCCAGGAGTAGCCAAGATAATTCATCACATCCGGTTGGTTTGGAGATAATTCAAGTGATCTTAAAAATGCAGGTTCTGCCTTTTCCCACTCTTTTAAGCGTTCAAAACCAATGGCTAAGCGATAGAACATATTCCAATGTGAACGGTTATGGATAGGACCAACTGCTTTAATGCCACGCTCAAAATTTTCAACGACTTCAAGATAGCGTTTTTCTCGCGCTAAAATACGGCCTAAACCTTCATAGGCTCGAATATCTTGCGGGTATTTTTCAATAATGCCTTCAATGTGCTCAATCGCTTCATCAATATTGCCGATATCTGCAAGATTAAGCCCAAGTTGCAAGTCTGACAGTCGGCGCATTGGTGAATCTTCAGGAACCATTCGATATGTCTCGATGGCTTTTTCAGGCTTATCAAGTTGCTCTTGAACATCTGCCAACAATACTAAAATCTCTGCGTTATCAGGATCAAGTGCACGGGCTAGCTGAAGGTAGAGCCCGACAATTTCCTGGCTTTGGCCATTGTTGAGCGCACCCGCAATTGCGTAAATCGCATATGCTGCACCTTCTTGTGCCGTTTTAACCGGGAATTCAACATTTTCACCGGCTTCTATCCGTTGCGCCAAGGCATCGGCGGGCGAAAACCCTGCGCGAATGTTGGGGTTTAGATCAAGTGCAGCAAGCGCTTTATCTTTATCGCCTTCAATCGCATAAATCGTCGATAGCGCTGTATAGCCAAGCAAATAGGCATCAGGAGCAACGCGAATAGATTGATCATCCAAAATCAAGTCTGTTAAGCGGGCAATTGCTTGATCCTGATCTCCAGCTGCATATGCCATAAGCCCCGCATTTAAGTCTTTAAAATATGCAAACCATGCTGGCCCTTCCAGCGCATCAATTTGTGCCAAAGCCTCTTCAGATTTATTAGCTCCAAATTTAGACCAGGCGGATAATAAATCATTGATAAGTTCATCAACAATAATGCGCGGGCTGTATTCTAAATATCTATCAGTGCTGCTGTATTCGCGGTTTCGAACGGTTTGAATTGCAAGTGCCTGTTCAACCAGCTCAGCAACATCTGCATCATCTTTCAGCGTTTGCGCAATTTCAATGGCATCATCAAACTCTCCAGCAAGTAACAGCGATGAAAACAAGCGTCGCTTTGCGGTAAGGCTTTCTGGGTCAAATTCAAGAGCACGTTTATAAAACGCAATTGCTTGTTCAACATCATTATCTGAATCAGCGATTTGGCCGGACAAAAATGCAGCGGTAAAGGTCGGAATGCTTTCAGCTTCAATCGAATTGTCTTCAGTTGTTACAGCTTCTTTATGACTATCAGCCTTAAGGTGAGTAGCTGTTATCAATGTTGTAATCGAAACTGTAGATAGCAGCAGACCAGTAGATAGAATACAAGAAAGTAACCGATTGCGCATGAAAGACCCTTTAACCCATTTGATTCGCCCATCCTCCACCTGATGGTCAACTATCATTATGCACAAAACAAGGCGATTTACATATAAAATTTCCGTGGGTTACAAATTTGTGCAAATTTGGCAAAAATCTTTTAATCAGAATGATTTAATTCACACGTGAGAGGCAAAAATCCACCACTTCTAACAGGGCAACTTTCTCTGGTGTGGAAGGCAGCGGCGCCAACGCATCACGAGCCATGGCGCTATAATGTTCCGCACGAGCAATTGTGTCTTCAATACCCGAATATTTTGCGATTAACTCAGTTGCTCTCGCAAGCGCTGCATCATCGGTTTGACCATCTTCAATCGCGCTCTTCCAGAACTTTCTTTCCTCATCGTCTCCACGACGATATGCAAGAATAACCGGGAGCGTAATTTTGCCTTCGCGGAAATCATCGCCAGTGTTTTTACCAAGATCATCTGCAGACCCGCCATAATCAAGCGCATCATCAATCATCTGGAATGCTAGTCCCAAATTCATACCGAATGATTTAAGCGCATCGCGCTCAGCTTTTGAACTTTCAGCGATGATTGGACCAACTTCTGCCGCAGCAGAAAACAAAGCGGCTGTTTTCGCACGGATCACCTGAAGATAATCATCTTCTGTGGTTTCCATGTTCTTTGCGACAGATAATTGTAGCACTTCGCCTTCGGCAATAACGCAAGCTGATGTTGATAACACATCAAGCGCATCAATTGATCCGACATCAACCATCATTTTAAAGGCTTGTCCTAAAAGAAAGTCACCAACAAGAACACTTGCCTGGTTGCCCCAAATCATTCGCGCTGTTGATTTGCCGCGCCGTAAATCGCTTTCATCGACCACATCATCATGCAGCAAGGTTGCTGTGTGCATAAATTCAACACTCGTTGCGAGTTGAATGTGACCATCACCTTTATAGCCAAGCATGTTAGCGGCAGCGATGGTGAGCATCGGGCGCAGGCGTTTCCCGCCGGATGAAATGAGGTGTTCTGCCACTTCAGGGATCATCTCTACGTCTGAGCCAGCTTTGGACAGGATCAATTTGTTGACCAATTCCATGTCAGCTTTCGTCAAATCGACAAGTGGTTTAACAGACGCTTTTGGTTTTTTATTTTCATCTAGTGAAATAACTACACCCACGAGATTGATCTCCTAAAAATTTTACTTATTTTGGACCATAGTTTCCTCAAGCCTTGCCCGCAAGTGGCGAATTGGCGCGGGAGGTATTAGATAGTGTAAATAGTTCAGAAATAATGTTTTGTTCTGATTGTGAAACGAAGGTGAGGGTTAAATTGGACGAATTGATCAGGACAAATGACGCTGTGGTGCTTTCTCTTGCGCAATCATTGTTAAAAGATGCAGGTATCGCGCATTTATTGGCAGATCAAAATATGAGCATCATGGAGGGATCTATTGGATTATTCCCCCGGCGATTACTGGTTGATTCTGATGAAATAACCCAAGCGCGTCGCCTCATGATCGATGCAGGGTTAGGTGATGAGCTCTGGAATGGCTGATCTGAAAGTTATAAAACCCAGCAATGCAAGTATTGATGCATTTCACAAAGGTGCGTTTTACCTCATGCAGCCTAAAGAGAGCGGTCATCGGGCGGGCATTGATGCGATGCTGCTGGCAAGTCTTGTACCTGAAAACGCAATTGGTCGATTAGCTGATCTTGGTGCAGGCGCTGGAGCCGCTGGCCTGGGTGTAGCCTATCGTTCAAAAATAGATGTGACACTGTTTGAAATGTCACCCATCATGGCGCAACATGCGCGTCAATCCCTTCAATTAGAGCAAAACCAAAATTTTGCGCAACGATGTGACGTTGTTGAGGCCGATGTGGAATTATCGGGACAAGCGCGTATTGCAGCCGGGTTTGAAGACAATAGCTTTGATCATGTCATCATGAACCCACCCTTTAATGAGGCTGGGGATCGCAAAGCACCTGATGAACTTAAAGCGCAAGCCCACGCGATGTCCGGCGATGATTTATTTGAAAAGTGGATCAAAACCGCCGCCGCAATTTCAAAGCCACAATGTCAATTGTCGCTAATTGCCAGACCTTCATCCTTGCAAAAAATACTAGCCGCCTGCGATGGTCGTTTTGGCGGGATAGAAATAACCAATGTGCTGCCTAAACGCGATGACAACGCAATTCGGATTTTACTTACCGGCATAAAGGGAAGCAAAGCGCGGCTGAAAATGCGACCGAGTATAATCATGCACGAAGACGATGAAAAAGGCGCGCGACATTATACAAAAATGGCCGATGACTTGATAAATGGCAGAGCATTTTGGTTGCGAAGCTAACACCTTCACGATCGAGATGGATTATTGATCGTTTACAACCCAGATAATGTAAATTTTTGTAAAGTTGCTTGTTTTAAAAGCATTTGCCTCCTACATGCTAGCTAACTAAACGATTAAACTTATTTGAAATGGAGTTACCGGCATGCGCCGCTTGAAGAAGTTATTACCGAAGAAATTTCGCAAAGAAAGTGTTGAAATCCCTGTTGTTCGATTGCACGGCGCAATCATGTCAGGCGGTAATCAGTTCAGCAAAAACCTCAATCTTGCAGGTGTTGCCGAATTATTGGATCGAGCATTTGCTGATAAAAAAGCCCCAGCGGTCGCGTTTTCGGTCAATTCACCAGGTGGTTCACCCGTTCAATCGCGCCAAATCCATAATCGTATTCGTCAATTAGCTGAAGAAAAAGACAAAGACGTTATTATGTTTGTTGAGGATGTTGCAGCGTCAGGCGGCTACATGATCGCCTGTGCTGGCGATGAAATTTATGTCGATCCATCTTCAATTGTCGGTTCAATCGGTGTCGTATCCGGTGGATTTGGTTTCCCAGAACTGCTCAAAAAAATCGGTGTTGAACGCCGCGTTTATACAGCTGGGAAAAACAAATCGACACTTGATCCATTTATGCCAGAAAAGAAGGCCGATATTGATCGCTTGAAAAAACTGCAATTGGAAATTCATCAGGTCTTTATTGATATGGTCAAAGCCTCACGTGGAGATCGTTTAAATGAGAGCGAAGACATGTTCACCGGTGCTTTTTGGACGGGAATGCAAGGCAAAGAGCTTGGTCTTGTTGATGATATCGGTGATATGCGCGCAGTCTTAAAAGAGAAATATGGTGAGAAAACCGAATTGAAACTGATCGCTCAAAAGCGTGGTTTATTTGGTGGTCGTTCGCAAGGCGTGTCTGCAATGATTGGTGGCGATGTAACTGAGAATTTGGGTGCAAATTTATCTCAAGGGTTTGCAAACACTGTTGAAGAAAAAGCCCTTTGGGCGCAATATGGACTTTAAAAGCGGAGTTAATAGGATCAAGGGGTCCTATTTTTTAGGGATGGAAAGCCGTTAACATGAATGGACTGATTGTACTTGGTGTTGTGGGTGCTTTGGGTTGGTGGGGTTACAAAAATCTCACCAAAGCTGCAGAGAAGGTTTCAGCCAAAGTTCGCGACGCGGAAAAAGAGCGTCAAACCGGTGCGCAAGGCACTTTGATCGAAGATCCAGAAACTGGCGAATATCGCATAAAACGCGAAGATGAATAAAATATCCTTTGAAAATCGCAAGAATTTATGACTTTTCTGTGCGTAAATCAGCATATTTGCGCGCAAGATAAGTCATTTTGCTTGCTTGATGCCTTCCTCCATTAGAAGGTTTTATCGAGAATGACGGCGAGGGGCCGTTTTCTCCGTAAAAACGTCTTGTCATCGGAGGGAATACTTATGGCAGATACTTCACTAGGGACAGCCGAACAGCTTAAAGATCCCAATTACATGCCAGCACTTGGCAAAGCAGTGCCACTGGGCATTCAACATGTTTTGGCAATGTTTGCCAGTAACGTTACACCAGCAATTATCATCGCAGGCGCCGCGGGCATTGGCTTTGGTTCAGATCAGGGCGCGCTCGGCTTTCCCGACATGACCTATATGATCCAGATGTCGATGCTGTTTGCAGGGGTTGCGACACTCATTCAAACCATCGGCATGGGACCAGTCGGCTCCAAATTGCCAATTGTTCAAGGAACGAGTTTTGCGTTCCTTCCGATTATGATCCCAGCGGTGGCTGGTGCAGGAACTGCGGGCCTAGGCGGGCTCTTTGCAGGTGTGATCATAGGTGGTTTATTCCATTTCTGTATCGGTCTGTTTATCGGGCGTATACGTTTTGCACTTCCTCCATTAGTCACAGGCCTCATTGTTTTGATGATCGGTCTGGCTCTTATCAAAGTGGGCATTCAATATGCTGCAGGTGGTGTGCCAGCAATGGGCAAATTAGCGGCTGCAAAAGCTGCTGGTGAAGACATTAGCGGAATGGCCTTTGGTTCACTTGCCATGTGGATCCCAGCCCTTGTGGTGATTGGTGTGACATTAGCGCTGAAGTTCTTCACACGTGGTATGTTGGCTGTTGCTGCAGTGCTCGTAGGTATCATCGTCGGCTATATCGTTGCATTGATGATGGGGCAGGTGAATTTCGGAAATGTGTCAAAGGCTGCCATCATCGGTTTGCCAAATCCGTTTAAATATGGATTTGAAATCAACTGGGCAATTGTCATTGGTATGATCTTAATGTCATTTATCTCAGCCATTGAAACAGTTGGCGATGTGTCTGGTATCACTAAAGGTGGTGCAGGTCGTGAGGCAACAGATAAAGAAATTCAAGGCGCGACATTTGCCGATGGTTTGGGCACAGCGGTCGCCGGTATCTTCGGTGGTCTACCAAATACATCATTCTCGCAAAATGTTGGCTTGATTTCGATGACAGGTGTTATGAGCCGTCATGTTGTGACAATCGGCGGTATTTTCTTGATCATCTGTGGTCTGATCCCAATTGTCGGCGCGATCATCAACACTGTGCCAATCAATGTGCTTGGTGGCGGTGTGATCGTAATGTTCGGTATGGTCGCAGCAGCAGGTCTAAACATGTTATCAGATGTTGTTTGGAACCGCCGTAACATGGTGATCTTCGCAACAGCCTTATCAGTTGGTTTTGGTCTGCAATTGGTGCCAGATGCGTTGGTGCATTTGCCAAAAACAATGCAAATTTTGCTAACGTCTGGTCTATTGCCGGCGGCGATCATTGCGATTGTGCTGAACCTGATTATTCCCGAAGAAACTGAATAATCATTGTAAAATTGCAAATTAGAGGCCGGGTGAATAATCATCCGGCCTTTTATATTTTAACTGATATCTTGACCAAAACGGGCCATCATGCGATTGAGCGGGCAGTTAAATCTAGCCACATAAGTTGAACGCAATGACCGTATCTGTTCCCAAGCATCTTGATCCTACGAAATCATTTCAAGGTCTCATCCTGACCCTACATAATTATTGGGCAGAATATGGCTGTGTGATTTTGCAGCCATACGATATGGAAGTCGGCGCTGGGACATTCCACCCGGCAACAACATTGCGTGCGCTTGGTCCAAAATCATGGAATGCTGCATATGTGCAGCCATCACGTCGTCCGACAGATGGCCGCTATGGCGAAAACCCAAATCGCTTGCAGCATTATTATCAGTACCAAGTGATCCTAAAGCCAAATCCATCTAACTTGCAGGAACTTTATCTCGGTTCGCTTAAAGCGATCGGGCTTGATCCGCTTGTTCATGATGTGCGCTTTGTGGAAGACGATTGGGAAAGCCCAACACTTGGTGCTTGGGGTCTTGGCTGGGAATGTTGGTGCGATGGTATGGAAGTCTCACAGTTTACATATTTCCAACAGGTCTGCGGGATTGAATGTTCACCTGTTGCCGGTGAGTTGACCTATGGTCTTGAGCGCTTGGCAATGTATGTCCAAGGCGTTGATAACGTTTATGATTTAAACTTCAACGGCGGTGAAGGCGACGATAAAGTTACCTATGGCGACGTCTTCCTTCAAGCCGAACAAGAATATTCACGCCATAACTTTGAATATGCCAATACTGAAATGTTGCTGCGTCATTTTGAGGATGCAGAAGGCGAGTGCGAAGCCTTGCTAAAAGCTGGAACACCTGATGAAGAGGGGTCGCTGCACAAATGCGTGTTGCCTGCCTATGATCAGTGCATCAAAGCTTCACACGTGTTTAACCTGCTCGATGCGCGCGGTGTAATCTCGGTTACCGAACGCCAAAGCTATATCCTGCGTGTGCGCAATCTTTCGCGTCAATGCGGAGAAGCATTCCTGCTGACCAAAGCCGGCGGTGCTGAATAGTTTACTTGCGATTGTATTAAGACGAGTTATCCTACCTCTCATAAATTGAGGGAGCAGAATAATGGATCTTGGCAATTTTTCACAAAGCCTTGCGGTTAAAGATGTGGCTGCGTCTAAAGACTTTTATCAAAAGCTTGGATTTGAGATTTTTCATGATCAATCGGAACAAGGCTGGGTGATCATGAAAAGCCCAACTGCGGTGATTGGGCTGTTTCAAGGTATGTTTGAGAAAAACATCATGACTTTCAATCCAGGTTGGGATGCGAATGGTCAAAACACTGATAATTTCACTGATATTCGCGAAATTCAGAAGAAATTGAAAGCCGAAGGTATAAAAATTGCCCAGGAAGTGGATGAAAATACATCCGGTCCGGCTAGTTTTGTCGTAGAAGATCCAGATGGGAACCCCATCATGTTTGATCAACACCGATAAATTACGAGGAGTGCCCGATGGCCAAAGGACAAGTAGCAACAACATCACCGATCCCGGTTGAAGTTGAAGAAGGCAAAAACTATTTCTGGTGCACATGCGGGCAATCAGCCAATCAACCTTTTTGCGATGGTAGCCATAAGGGCACCGAATTTGCACCAATGAAATGGACAGCCGAAGCAACGGGTCGCAAATTTTTCTGCGGCTGTAAACAAACCGATGGTCAGCCATTTTGTGACGGAAGTCATAAAAACATCTAGATTAGGCGGGCGTACTTGTGCGCTCAACAAACGTTCTACCCCGTTTGGGCGTGACATCTTTCCCAACACTTGCTACATGCTGATCCATCAATTCTCATCAGCATGTGTTAAGGCCATGGACAGAGCAAAACTAATCAGTCAGGCGCCGGTTTTAATGGTGTCGGACATTATCAAGAGCATAGAATATTGGACGGAAAAACTTGGATTTACCGCCAATACTTACGGCGAACCTGTCGATTTTGCGATCCTCAGACGAGACGGTTGTTTTATGATGTTAAGTCAAGCGCCCGCAGATCATGAGCTTGTGCCGAATTGGAAAATCAAGGACATGACCTGGAATGCTTATTTCTGGGTTGATGATGCGAAGAAAATCTATGAAGAGTTCCAAAAAAGTGGCGCGATCATAGATTATAAATTACATGAGAAACCATATGGTGTTCTCGAATTTGGTATCCAAGATCTCGATGATCATGATATAGCCTTCGGACAAGACCTAACCGGCTAGAACCAATACGACCCATTCACCAAATAAATAAACCTGAGTACCACTTAAATGCCTGATCTATTATTAGAATTACGTTCCGAAGAAATCCCAGCGCGCATGCAACGCAAAGCTGCTGGCGATTTGAAAAAGCTGGTTACTGACGCTTTGGTGGATGCTGGGCTGACTTATGAAGCTGCGCGCGAATATTGGACCCCACGTCGTTTGGCTTTGGACCTGCGCGGACTAACAGCAAAATCAGCTGATATTCGTGAAGAAAGAAAAGGCCCACGCGTTGATGCGCCCGAAAAAGCCATCCAAGGGTTTTTACGCGGGGCAGGGCTATCATCTATTGAAGAAGCAACAACACAAAACGATCCGAAAAAAGGTGAGTTTTATGTGGCTGTGATAGAAAAACCTGGCCGCAAAGCTGAGGATATTATCGCAGATGTGATGCCAGGAATTATCAAAAACTTCCCTTGGCCAAAATCTATGCGTTGGGGTGCAGCGTCCGCTAAACCCGGTGCTATGCGTTGGGTGCGTCCATTACAGTCTATCATCTGTACTTTCGGTCCAGAAACTGAAGAGCCTGTGGTCATTCCATTTGAAGCGGAAGGCATAAAATCTGGCAACATCACTTTTGGACATCGTTTTCATGCACCTGATGAGATTAAAGTTCGCCGCTTTGATGATTATGTGACGGCGCTCGAAAAAGCCAAGGTCATTCTTGATGCAGATCGCCGCAAAGAAATCATCAAATCCGATGCGCAAAATCTTGCCTTTGCTTCAGGGTTTGAATTGGTGGAAGACGAAGGTCTGCTCGAAGAAGTTTCAGGTCTTGTCGAATGGCCTGTCGTCCTCATGGGTGAGTTTGAAGAAGAGTTTTTAGCAATCCCTGATGAAGTGATCCGCTTAACGATTAAAACAAACCAGAAGTGCTTTGTGCTTCGTGGACCAAATGGTTCATTGGCCAATCGCTTTATTCTGACATCAAATATTGAAGCAGAAGATGGCGGAAAAGAAATCGCTTACGGCAATGGCAAAGTGGTGCGTGCGCGCTTGTCTGATGCACTTTATTTCTGGCAAACTGACCAAACGGATCTTCCTGATCTGGCGCAAATTTCTGGATCAGCTGAAGCGTATGAATTGGATATGTCCAAACCGCTTGATCAACGGATGGCGCGACTTGATTGGTTGAACGTGACATTCCATGCCAAGCTCGGCACGCAAGGTGCACGTGTTCAGCGTATCGCGAAATTGGCCGCAGAACTTGCCTCGGTGACAGGCGCGGATTTAGCGCAAGTGAAACGGGCAGCTTATTTGGCAAAGGCTGATTTGCAGACCGAAGCTGTGTTTGAATTTACCGAACTTCAAGGTCTTATGGGCCGCCGATATGCTGAGCTGCAAGGCGAAACGCCATCAGTCGCAGCAGCAATTGAAGAGCATTATAAGCCGCAAGGTCCATCTGACGAAGTGCCAAAAGATGCAGTAGCAGCAACAATAGCGCTTGCCGATAAGCTTGATACGCTAACTGGCTTTTGGTCAATTGATGAGAAGCCAACAGGTTCAAAAGATCCTTATGCATTGCGCAGAGCAGCGCTTGGTGTGATCCGTATTATCTTGGAAAATCACCTGCGCTGTAACCTCAGCAAGTTCATGTCAGAAACACCTGATCTTTTGAACTTCTTCCATGATCGTCTGAAAGTATATTTGCGTGACAAAGGCGCGCGTCATGATTTGATAGACGCGGTTCTAACAGACACTTCAGATGATTTGGTATCAATCGCAAACCGTCTGGTTGCTCTTGCTGATTTGCTTGAAAGTGATGCGGGCCAAAATCTCTTGGCTGGCTATCGTCGTGCTGCAAATATTTTATCTGCGGAAGAGAAAAAAGGTGCTCAGATTGCGCTAGATGTGAATTCTGATCTCTTTGAAGGTGCAGCTGAAGAAAATCTTTATAAAGCGGTGACAGCTGCGCAAAGTGTCTCATCGGATGCCTTGTTGAAAGAGAACTTTGGCGCCGCGATGACCGCTCTTGCTTCGCTTCGTGAACCTATCGATGCCTTCTTTGAAGATGTTATGGTTAATGTCGAAGATGAGAAAGTTCGCGTTAATCGTCTCGCCCTTCTGGCGCAAATTCGCAAAGGTGTCGAGCTGGTAGCAGATTTCTCAAAAATCTCAGGCTAGAACACAAAAAGCCGGACGAAATGCCCGGCTTTGTAAAAAAATTTATTTGCGATTAGTTCAAACGCAGGCTGAATGAATCAGTATCCAATTCTTTCACTGGCGCCGGTTTTTCTGCCATAGCCATTGATTGATCTTCCATCTCAATTTTCCCATCGCTTGCTGGCATTGAACTAGCGGCCGCGATTGAAGGCTTAAGATTTGGCTTGATTTCTGGAACAGCCGGGGCTGTTGCTTCATCACTTTCCAGTGTAGCGACTGCCGGATCCTTTGCGAAATTTTCACTTGGTTGCGCAGGGCCATAAATCGCCAATCTTGTAGGTTCAGATACACCGATAGATGCTACCGAATTGCTATCGATATTGCTTGGCTCTTTACCTAGCAAAAGCGCTACGCCCTCCGGTGAAGATGTCACATGGGCAAATGCAACCGGGCTACCGCCAAGCCAGTTTTCGACGCGGTAAAGCTTTTCATCCTCACCAACAGAACGCATTTCAAAAACTTGCGAACCGCTTTCCAGGACTATGCCTTCATCTTCGTCTTCTTTTTTGCAAGACGGACAACCAAATACGATAAGACTGCCTTGGGCTGTTTCCTTCAATGGAATTTCTACCATTTTCAAACTGTTCTCAGCAAAAACAACAGATGTGCTCAATGAAAGCGCAAAAGTGCTTAAAATCAGGAGCTTAGACATGTTATTACCCTCTTTGAAACGGATTTGTTCAAAGAGATACTAACACCGCAAAGTTAGGGTTTCGTGAGCTGGTGTGGTTAATAAAAGCTAAACTATTATCCGTCGATATTGGATAAGTATTGCTTAACTTGAGCTTCCCATAGAGGTGGGATGAACATAAGCCAGTGACCATTGTTCTCACCACGAATTTTATAATCGAAAAACTCGCCCTTGCCACCAGCTGTTTTGAAAACATTAAAATTGCCTCGGCTGTGTTCGATCGAATAAAACACATCCTGCTGACCATATAGCCAAAGTGTATCGCCTTTAAAATCGCCACCGCGTTTGAAGATATTATGATTGATGTCTTCAACACTTTCGCACAATTCACCCGACCAGCCACCAACAAAGTTGATCACACCTTTGACCTGATCACTATGCATTCCGGCATATGCAATCGACAATGCACCTCCGCGTGATTGCCCCCCAAGCAAAATGCGATCAGACTTGATATTGTCTTCGCCCTGAAGCGCAATAATTGCTGCATCTAAATCTTCTAATGCGCGATCAGCACCTGCAATTGAGATAGCGCTGTTGCAGCTATAACCCTCACTTCGGTCTTCTTGAAAACCCTCGTCATAAAGCCCCGTTGAATTGCCGCGCCCACGTCGTTGGGGAAAGCTACAATGTAACCGTGCTCATTTAATACATCTGCCAACCAAGTGTTGACCCAGGTATGTTTAAATGAGTTCGGATCGCGTCCATTGCCTGTTGAACCGTGATTGATCACGGCAAGTGGAAATGGTCCATCGCCCGAAGGTTTGAAAATGACGGTTTCCAATTGGATCTGCTTATCATCTTCAAAAAGCTGGACTGGCAGCATTTTGGTTTCACTATTTGTCCAAGCAATATCAGCATCTGTCTGTTTAAGCGCGCTGAGTGATTGACGGTGCAAAACACCAAAGCTGAACCCCTCGCCAAACACAGCGCGTAACGTACCATTTGTTGTCACCGTAAGATGCACTTGAAATCTCGCTCCGGAGACAGTCATCTTATTATCGGAAATTTTCCCATCCAGCCGAAACCAAGCCGCTTTAAACCCAGCTCTTGGATTATCGGCAACGGCATAGATAACCTTTGCGTTATCGCCATCAATGGCCTCAACAATCAGGATGGTTTTTAAAAAGCCGTCCCAAAGTCCAGTCCAGACACCGACAAATTTCGAATTTTCATCACCAGAAAGCGGCGCTGTATCAGCAGGAATTGGTACGCCGTCGATGTCAATATCCATGGCAGCATCACTCGCATTCGTGAACGTGAACAGGAACATAGACGTAAAAATCGTCAAAATTAGTGCAATATTTTTTTTAATCACACCTGTATCCCTTGAGTTTCACCATTGATGATAGACATGATTGGGCCTGATGCAAGAATGGATCTAGTTTTTTATCCGCTCAATAGCGCGCCAGCCAATGTCATTGCGATAAAATCCTTGAGGCCAATCAATTGATTTAACCGCTTCATATGCTTTGTCACGCGCTTTGATAATATCACTGCCAGAGGCTGTCACATTAAGCACGCGGCCACCATTGGCGATCAATTTGCCATCTTTAACCACTGTCCCTGCATGGAAAATCTTGGTGTCTGCATCTTTAATTGCATCGACCCCTTTTATCTCCGTGCCTTTCAGAGGAGATGCAGGATATCCCTCTGCTGCCATCACAACAGTTAGCGCGACATTATCATCCCAAGACATTGAGTGCCCATCGAGCGAGCCTTCTGCGGCTGCGAGCAATAATGGCAGGATATCATCTTTCAAACGCAACATAAGCAATTGGCATTCAGGATCGCCAAAACGAACATTATATTCAATCAGCTCAGGACCTTTTTCAGTAATCATAAGCCCAACAAACAAGACACCTTTAAATGGATGACCATCTTGCGCCATTCCCGCCATTGTCGGTTCGACAATTTCTTTCATGGTGCGTGTTGTCATTTCTTCGCTCATCACAGGAGCAGGGGAATATGCGCCCATGCCGCCAGTATTGGGACCTGTATCACCATCACCGACGCGCTTATGATCCTGCGCAGCTGCCATTGGCAGGGCGGTTTTACCATCGCACAAGCAAAAGAAACTTGCCTCTTCGCCATCAAGAAAAGCTTCAACCACAACTTCTGCGCCAGCCGAACCAAATGCGCCATCAAAACAATCATCGATAGCAGCCAGTGCATCATCCAAATTCATCGCAACAGTGACGCCTTTACCAGCGGCTAGACCATCCGCCTTGATCACAATCGGTGCACCTTGCTCACGTGTATACGCCTTTGCATCATCAGCATTGTCAAAACGTTGGTAGGCCCCGGTTGGAATAGAATATTTCGCACATAGGTCTTTGGTGAAACCTTTTGAACCTTCAAGCTGTGAGGCAGCTTTGCTCGAGCCAAACACTTTAATCCCGGCTGCTTCTAAAGGATCTGTAATACCATCGACGAGCGGCTGTTCAGGTCCAACCACCACGAGCTCGATATTTTGTAACTTACAGAACGCAATGACCGCATCGTGGTCGTTTATATCAACATTCACGATCTCTGCATGCTCTTTTATCCCGGGATTGCCCGGCGCTGCAAAAAGATTTGAAAGAAGTGGAGATTGCGCAATTTTCCATGCGAGCGCATGTTCGCGGCCACCGGAACCTATTAGAAAGACATTCATGGTTTGCTCCTGATCTGTCGTTGATCACGGGGTAGTCGTATGGCCCGCTAAGGTCAAGGCTCGCACCCGCACTTTCCATAATTTTCAGTATCAAAACCGCGAATTGATGTGCTCAATCTCAATTGCAAGTAAAAGCAAGCTTGACCTTTTTATGTATGGCTGACATCAAAAGGTATGAGTGGAGAAATCGGACATAATTCACGCGTAGCGGATGCGCCTTCTGATAATTGGGTTTATCGGTTTTTGCCGCAAAGCTTGTGGCCGCTTGCACAAATGGCGCGATGGGACCGACCTATCGGATGGCAGCTTTTGTTGCTGCCTTGTTTGTGGTCTGCGGCAATGGCTGCAAATACGCAATTGGCGATCGGCGATGAAACCCACCTTGCGATATATCAAACTTTTCTTTGGCATTGTATTTTGTTCACGCTCGGCGCGATCGCCATGCGTGGAGCAGGATGTACCTATAACGATCTTGTTGATCATAAGCTGGATGCACAAGTAGAGCGCACGCGTTCGCGGCCTTTACCTGCGGGGCGTATCACACGCAAAAATGCAAAGCTTTTTATCATTGCGCAATTGGTCGTTGGCGCTTTGGTTTTGTTCCAATTTAATTGGTTTACGGTTTTTCTAGCGATGGCTTCGCTCATCGTTGTTGCAATTTACCCCTTTGCCAAGCGATTCACGGATTGGCCGCAGTTCTTTTTAGGTCTGGCGTTCTCATGGGGTGCATTTATCGGTTGGTCCGCAATTTTTGCAGAAGTGAGCTGGGCGTCATTTTGCCTATATGTTGCCGCGGTCTTTTGGACCATCGGATATGATACGATTTATGCCCACCAAGATCGTGAAGATGATGCGCTCATTGGTGTTCGTTCGACCGCAAGATTATTTGCCGAAAATACCAAAATTTGGCTAGCTGGTTTATATGGTGCAACACTTTTGCTCTTAGCGCTTGCCTTTTATCTATCATCTATGCCGCTCATCGCATTCGTTACGCTCATTTTCGTCATGGGTTTGTTTATCTGGCAGATTAAAGTTCTGGATATCGATAATCCTGATCAGTGCTTACGATTGTTTAAATTCAACGGAAAAGTTGGTCTTGTGATATTTGCAGGCCTTGCAATCGCATTGGTTATGTCATGAATATCGGTGTGATTATGGTCGCAATTGCGGCATCCTTAGCAGGAACTTTAGGCACATTTGGGATTATACTAAATGAAGCCGGGTTTACCGGTTTTCAGGTTGCCGCTATTCGCATGCTGCTAACGTCGCTTACATTGATTGCGTTTTATCCATTATTCTTCCGCGGCACTTTAAATCTCATGCGTGCAAACTGGCAATTGCTTATTCCACATTCACTTGCAGGGATATTCGGGTTCAATATGTTCTTCTTCATCGCAACAGAATATTTAGGCATCACGCTTGCTGTTGCATTGTTATACACTGCTCCGATCTGGGTGATGATTTTGTCTAAAATCTTCTTAAGCGAACAATCAGATTTGGTGCGTTGGGGCTTGGCGTTTTGTGCGGTTTTAGGTGTGGCGTTTATTTTAAATGCTCAGGGAAGTGAAATAAACCTATCAGCGTTTGGACTGGTTTTTGGTTTCGGTTCCGCTGTTGGCTATGCAATATTTGCCGTTTTGGGGAAAGTTGCATTGGGAAAATTAAGTGCCAATCAATTGTTGTTTTCGGCATTTACAATTGCAGTGCCATCTTTGTTTTTATTTCCACAAACATGGCAGGCTTTAGCGCAATTATTCCAAACGACTGAGTTTAAAGTGTGGGGTTCGTTTTTTGCTGTGGGTTGGATAGGCACAATCTTAATAAACCTATTTTACATGCGTGGCTTAAAGCGCATTTCAGCATCAACGGCGACGGTTATTACTACCGTCGAACCGCTCGTTGCGACAATTCTTGCTGTGTTTATTGTCGGTGAAATTCTCTCGCTAACCCAATATTTTGGTGTCGTATTAATTGTACTCAGTGCAACGTTAATTGGACTAAGAGAGAGTAAGTAATCATCACAATTATATATCCTCAGATGTGCTTAGTTTGACAATTTATATAACAAGTTATATATCTAGTTATATAAAAACTTGGAGATCATGGTGCAGGAAGATATTATTAAGCGCATTGGATATGTAGCGCTCGGTTCACGTCTCATTCGTGCCGGTGAACAGTTACGCGCTGAAACCCAAAAATTACTCGATAAACATGATATACAAATTCAAGGTTATCAGCATTTTATCCTTGTTGCGTTGGTTGAAAACGGCCCTTTGTCGATCGGTGATTTAGCTGAAACGATCGGTGTTAGTCAGCCGGGAATAACGCGAAGCATCGGGCAATTAAAACGTCAAGGCTATGTTGAAATTGAAAAAAGCGATACTGACAAACGCGTAAGGACAGTCGCGCTCACTGCCTTAGGCTATTCGATTTATGAGGCTGCAAAAGATGTGACCTGGTCGAAGATTGATCATTGTCTGACGCAATTATTTTCAGATCAATCTGGTCCGTTTCTAAAGCAATTGGAACATCTGGAAAAAGCAATAGAAGATGGAACATTGATTGCTCATATTGAGGAGATTGATCATGACTGAACATATTCTCGATCGTCCAATTTGGAATGCGCTAAATACTGAGCATTCAGGCTATGCATTGGGGGGTGACAATGCACGCCGGTTTGAACCAGATATTTGCCCATTGGGTGGTGTGGGTGATGAAAGCAAGCAAAGCCTGCAAGAACTATCCGAATTGGTTTTAAAACATGGACGACTAGTTATAGCGCAAGCTGCAAAGCTTAAACTTCCTGATGGTCTAAAAATTTTGTCGCAAACAACGTGTGAACAGATGGTGCTGGATAATCCAAATCTTGATCACGAGCATGACTATGAGATTATTAGACTTGATGCAAATGATGCAGATGAAATGTTGGCATTGGCCAATCTAACAATGGCAGGCTTATTTGATAAACGTACACAAGTACTCGGAGAATATTGGGGTGTTCGTCATAATGGTGAACTTGTTGCGATGGCAGGAGAGCGCTTAAAAAATCCCGGCCTTACGGAGATCAGTGGAGTATGCACACACCCCGATTACCAACGTCGTGGATTAAACAAATGCATATGTGCAGATCTTGCAAAACGCATTATTGCGCGGGGTGAACAGCCATATCTGCATTACTATTCATCAAATCAAGCCGCAAAAGCTCTTTACCAGAAGTTGGGTTTTAAAGTGCGTCAAACGTTAAATGTCGTGGAAATGGTTGCTGAAAAATAAGTAAGGGTGTGCCCTGTGCCCTGCACCTTGCGCAGTTGTGAAGAAGCGGTGCGATAAAATATACGGTTCACGCAACCGCTCCAGCACGTTGGTAAACTATAATTTGGACGGAAATGCAGTTGCAAGTGCCTGGTTATCCGCAGCCACTCGGCGTTCAACGGCTTCACAGGCTCGAAGATTGCCAGCAATACAAGCTTCATCAAGTTGCTTTTTCGCGGCTATCTCAGCTGGTGACGCGCAAGCTGCCAAACCAACAAGCAATAATATTGGTAGAATTTTCATTTTAAATGTTGTCCTCATAAAGTTTTATCACACAGCGCAGGTGTCTTTGTGACGAAAACAATTGAGACATGTCAGCGTGACAGCTTAAAATAGTCGCCATAAAGTAATCACCCGCGCGTGAATAAATTTTGCTATTTAATGTCTGGAATAGACGCGCTCACAATGCCTTATTAGAAAGGGTAATGTCGTCCATGCCGTTACGGAGAGACATTTTTTTCCGATAAACCGTTGGCGTCTCGCCGACAACTCGCTTAAACGCGTTATAAAATGAAGAACGCGCATTAAAGCCGACATCATATGTGATATTTAGCACGTTATCATTTGTTGTTGTTAGCCGCGTCTTAGCTTCAGCGATCCGGTATGCGTTGACGAAATCAAAAAAACTTTCGCCGATAACCTCGTTAAGTGTTTGCGAGACATAATTTGGCGACGCGCCGATGTGCCGTGACAAGACCCATAAAGATAAATTTGGATCGCGGTGCAGGTTATCTTTTTCCATTGCTGCACGCAGTTTACGAGCAATGCGTGAAGACATTTCATTGTTTAGTGCAGACTTTTCATATTTGCCAACACCCTGTTCTGAAGCCTCGTGATCAGGTAATTGATGAGTTTGTGCTGGATCAACATCTGGAGTTAGAGGCGGGCGTTGCCGTAATCCCCATAATGTTGTTGCGCCGACAAGTGCGAGCGCGACGATGCTGCCAAAATGCAAGAACATAGACTGCGTAGCTGCCTGATCTCCATCAAATTCTAGGAGTAATATCGCAGTGCTAGCAGACCAAAACAGTATGCTTAAACCGCTAATAATGTATATCCACCGCAACTCGTGTTTTTCAGTGCTGGAATAATAGTCCTTAAGCAAAACCCGGTGGCGTAACATCCGCAGTATAATTAAAACGAGATAGAAGATCATTTGCGGATAGGCGGCTAACTGTAAAAGAATAATCGATGAAATAAGTACGATGGCCCAGAGAGTGGTAGGTAATGGTTTATTCTCAAACAGTGTTCCCCATATCTCCTGCCCAAAAAAAGTGTGACTAAGCCAACCAACACAGTTAGGAGCGGCAGAATCAAATGACGGTAGAGCCTATCAGGGTATCTTTGTTCGCGCGACGTGAGCGTATAGACATAGATCCAAAATAAAGGTGCTAAGAGAAGTGTGCTGGGTAGCCAGATAACAAGTTCAACGGGCTGAATATAGGTGTCCGGTAATGTATCAATTAAACGTCGAAATGCATCCGGAAAGTTATTGACCGCAACAGCAGAAAGGAACGCGGCAAAGCTTTTGCTCACATTTGAAAATTCGGTCTGTAACAGACAAAAGATAATGCCAAACACAGTGATTGTGAATGTGGCAATACTTGTTATTTCAACGACAAAATTTTCCATGCCTTATATAGGCGCAATGGTATCGATGACGCCAGAGCCCTCTGTGATGAATGGCCCATATTTTTGTCCTTCCCTGACTAGAGAGACAAACAGGTGGACGGTCGGCAAAATCGCCCGCGCTCAAACCAAAAAGAGCGCAGCGGAGACTGCACTCTTTTCGAGATCTGATATAAATTTGGAGGTCTAGATCAGAACTTTCTAGCGGCGGGCGATTATTTCGCGGCCAGAAATTTTCATACGGCAACCTAAATGGCCCGTCTTACGACGTACCAAGAAACGTGGACGACGTTGACCCGTTGTTGAATTGCGGCGTTTATAACTTGAAGTTGGTTGCGCACGTGTTTGTGTGTCCGTCCGGCTTTGGGCCATATCTTCGTCCAGTGGACGCGCGACACCATCAGCTTCCACCATCAACATTGGGATATTGAAAGCTTCCGCCCATTCACGCCAGTCACCAGCAATATTGTGAAGTTCTGTATCAACTAGCAATGGGATGCAAAGATCGACATCTTGGTGATGAAGTTCAAGTGTTACGGTTGAATTTCCCTTGCCATCATCAATTGCTCGCGCTGCAATGCCTTTAAATGCATTTGCTGGCAGTGCCATTGAAATTGGTAGGTCGGACTTTTCTAAAACTCGATCAATGACCGCACCGCGCTCATTTAAGTTCACATGAATATCCTTTTTGCTACCAGCAGCTTTATAACTAAAGCGGTGGGGTAGTTGACCAGGAACAATGCGTAATTCGCATCCAGCCCATTCGGGCTTTCTAATTGTAGTTGCCATTTTAATCGCCTCATAAACTCTTGAGCGCCCATTTTTGGATCTTCTCAAATACCGGGGGCTTTTGCCCTCTCGTTGAAATGCAATCTACACGTTCTATGTTCTAAACCACTTAAGTTGTTTGGTTAAGAGAATCTGACCTTTCAAAGATGGTTATCAAAAGTAAACCAAGGGGTTGGCAATTTGTTTACTTTGCCGATTTTGACTAAATTAACGCTTTAAAACCTTGTTAGGATTCATGATCTGGTTAGGGTCAAAAGACGCCTTGATGCGCTGCATTAGCTGGATTTCGATCGGGTCCCTTATCTCCGCTAATTCGTCGCGTTTTAGCTGTCCAATGCCATGTTCAGCAGAAATTGAGCCCGTCATTTGCAAAACAATGCCATGAACAAGCTCGTTCATTGAGTGCCAGTGGGACAGAAATTCTTGTTTGTCGGCACCAACTGGCTGAGAAATGTTATAATGAATGTTACCATCGCCCATGTGACCAAAGGCACAAATGCGGGCGCTTGGCATATATTCAAGCACGGCTTTTGATGCTTCTTCCATAAATTCCGGCACTTTGGCAATCGGGACAGAAATATCGTGCTTGATCGAACCACCTTCAGGGCGTTGTGCTTCTGACATGCTCTCTCGCATATGCCAAAATGCATCGCGCTGAGTTTCGCTTTCAGCTAGAGCTGCATCCTGCGCAAAGCCTTTATCAAACGCTTGCTCGAACAATTGCTCAATCATTTGCCGGGCAGCTTCTTCTGATTGGCCTGATGATATTTCAATCAATGTGTACCAAGGGTAGGGCGCTTCTAAAGGATCGCGGCAATTGTTGATATGCTTTGTGGTAAATTCAACGCCCAATCGCGGCATTAATTCAAAGCCTGTAAGAGATGGTCCGCAAATCTCACGTGCAATGTTAAAAAGCTCGAGTGCATCTTCCGTGCTGTCCAAACCCACAAACATAACCTCGCGGCCTTTTGGTTGCGGATATAGTTTAAGCACCGCACCCGTGATGATGCCCAAAGTGCCTTCCGCACCGATAAACAGATCACGTAGATCATAGCCGGTATTGTCTTTTTTAAGGCGGCGCAGCCCATGCCAAATTTCGCCGGTTGGCAGCACGACTTCAAGCCCCATACACAATTCACGCGTATTGCCATATGCGAGCACTGCAGTGCCGCCAGCATTTGATGATAGATTGCCGCCAATTTGGCAGGTACCTTCTGAACCTAAGGACAGCGGGAATAGCAGATTATGTTCCTCAGCTGCTTTTTGCGCATTTGCAAGCACAACGCCTGCATCAACCACCATCACATTACCGAGCAGGTCTATCTCGCGAATTTTGTTCATGCGGCTGAGCGAGATGATAATTTCACCATCCGGGACCTGCGCACCGACAAGTCCGGTATTGCCACCTTGCGGAATAACATTGATCTTGTTCTCGTTGGCGAGTTTGACGATCTGACTGACTTGGTCGGTAGAACCTGGTTTTAAAAGCAGCGGCGATTGACCTTGATAAAGACCTCGAAGTTCAACCAGATGAGGTGCAATATCGTTTTGATCTGTCGTCGCATTTGCTTCGCCAACAATGGCTTTAAAATCCGAAACCAACTGGTCATTCAAATTGCTCAATGTATTCTCTCCGATTTGAAACTATCGTGGTGCGGCCGCGCGGGTCAGTCGATCATTGATCGCTTCGCCCAAACCTTCATTTGGAATAGGAGCAACGGCGATCATCTTAACTCCCGTTTTATCTGCTTCGATTAACATATCAAACAGGTTATGCGCCGCTACCGCAAGATCACCGTCAGAAGATAGGTTAAACACAGCCTTGGCACGAGATTGGCCGGCGATTTCTGCATTACCAAAGGTGATGAGTGTTTCACCAGAGTTAACCGATGATGCATTTAATCGCATTCTTGCATTTGGTGCATAATGCGATGCAAGCATGCCAGGAGCTTCAATCTTGTTGTCTCGCGCATCATCCAAGCGGATAAGTTTTTTGCCGATCACAGCTTCAATTTCGTCAGCAGATACACCACCCGGCCGTAGAAGATAAACATCCTCACCATCAGATTTCACAATTGTGGATTCGACGCCCACATCACATGCGCCATTATCTAATATCAGCTCTATCTTTTCACCAAGATCTGCTTGCACATGTTGCGCAGTTGTCGGGCTGATCTTGCCTGAGCTGTTTGCGCTTGGAGCCGCAAGAGGTCTATCAAACTCGCCGATAAGTCTTGCAGCAAAACCTTTTGGCACACGTATGCCAACGGTCTCTAGACCCGCGGTCGCTAACTTATGGATGCCGCTATCTGGCTTTAAGGGTACAACAATGGTCAATGCTCCGGGCCAGAAATATTCAGCAAGCTTCTTGGAAATTGCATCGAATTCACCATAACACTCTGCCATGTCCATATCAGCCATATGGCAGATCAGTGGGTTAAATTGAGGTCGACCTTTGGTGCTGTAAATCGAGGTAATCGCATCGGGATTGGTCGCATCTGCAGCCAATCCATAAACGGTCTCGGTTGGTATCGCGATGGGCTGTGCTTTGGACAAAAGCTCAATAGAACGATTAAGTGCATCATCAGGACGATGTTGGATGGATATAATCTCAGCCATTCATTATCTTTCCAACAATGCCACCATTTCAACATGGGTGGACCATAAAAATTGATCAATTGCAGTGATCGACTTGATTTTGAAACCACCCTTGATGAGCAGCTCCAAATCCCGTGCCAAGGAGACGGGATTGCACGAGACGGCGGCCACTTTCTTGATGTTGAGTGCGCGCGCGAGCTGCTTGCTTTGTGCCTCTGCACCTGCACGAGGCGGGTCAAAAAGAACCCCTTGATAAGGTTTTAAATCTTCGCGCACAAAGGGGCTGCGAAACAAATCACGACGCTCTGTGCTAATCGGCTTCAACCCTTGGCGAGAGCGAAATCCGCGGTCAATGGCATTCAGCGCCGGGCCGCTGGTTTCAACCGCATGTACTGCGCTTTTATGCGCAAGCGGGAAGGTAAATGTGCCACTACCAGAAAACAGATCCACCACTTTCTTGCATGATTTCAGATGCTTCGTCACAAGTTCAATCATTTCAAGTTCGGCACGTTTGCTCGCCTGAACAAAATTTCCCGATGGGACTTGGATCAGTGTGTCACCGAACGTTAAAGCAGGAGGTTCGATTTCCACCAAAACTTCACCATTAAATGCAAGGCGTTTAATGGTTTTGGTCGATGTTGCCTTTTGAGAGACAGCGTGGATAGTTGCGTCTTTCAGCGAAAAGTCTGCTTCAACAGCAACATCAAAACCGTTTTCGCAAAGCAGAATTGTCAATTGCGACGTTTTATAATGCGGCGTGATGATCTGAGCAATTTCGCGGAATAAATCCAGATGCTCAACAATTTGCGGATGCGCAACCGGGCATTCATTGATCGCAATCAGATCATGGCTGCCTGCTTGTAAATATCCTAATTGCGTTTCTTCATTTGTACGATGTGCGGTAAGAACCACCCGGCGGCGTTCGCCAATAGCGCACGGCAAGAAGCGGTCAATTTTATGTTTGATCGAAGACTTATCAAGCGCCTTTTGCGCAATATCTAATTTCCAACTCTGATAACTCTCGTCAGACATATGTTGTGCAACACAGCCACCGCATTTTTGAAAGTGCTGGCAAACAGGGTCAATGCGGTCAGGGCTCTTAGATTTTAGCTCAGTGATAGTGCCGCGCGATTTATCAAGATCAACGCTAACGATTTCACCCTTAAGAGCAAACGGCACAAAGACTGGTCCCTTATCAGTTTTGGCAATGCCATCACCGCGCGCGCCAACGTGATCAATCTTTAATTCTATCTGGCTCACGTTTTTACGCCCCCAATGAGATATTCAATATTGCCATCACTTCCGGTGATTGGCGATTGTATAGCTTCTAATGCAGACCAATTTGGCTGTGCGTCAAGCCATTTGAGTAGATCATCTGCAATTTTTGGGCCTTGTGATGGATCTTTTAAGATCCCACCTTTGCCAATTCCATCTCGACCAACTTCAAATTGAGGCTTGACGAGCAACACAGTAAAGGCGCCATGAGAGGCAAGCGAAAGCGCCGGCGGAAGGGCGAGTTTTAATGAGATGAAACTTACATCGCTCACAACAATTTTAATCTCGCGTCCATCGATGTGATCATGATTGAGATCGCGCGCGTTTAATCCATCAATTTGATGAACGCGTTTATCGTAGACTAAAGATTGGTGTAGCTGATCATGACCAACATCGATTGCCGTGACATGTGCAGCCTTAGCCTCAAGCAAAACTTGCGTAAAGCCACCGGTGGATGCACCAATATCAAGCGCATTTTTCCCCAGCGGATCAAAACCAAAATGTTCCAACCCGCTTTTTAATTTAAGCGCAGCACGTGATACATAACCGCTGGCAGGATCAAACACTTCGATATGGGTGTTTTCATCAACAGTTAGACCAGATTTTTTTGCTGGTTTACCGTCAACAATGACAGTACCGCGGGCAATAGCATCCTGCGCTCGTGCGCGTGTTTGATAAAAACCGTTCGCTACAAGGTGTAGATCAAGGCGCATAATGGGCCTCGCATTTATTTCGTGTTAAACGGCAGAACGGTTTTTTCCGTACCGAGGGCTTTAAAGACAACATCTAAAATGCCAGCGCGATCAAGTTTCGCCTGCATATACATCGCATCTGGGCTCGCCTGATCCATGTAGATGTCCGGCATGACAAGTGGACGGAATTTTAGCCCGCCATCAAGCAAACCTTCATGGGAAAGGAAATGTCCCACATGACTGCCAAAACCACCAACAGCACCTTCTTCGATGGTGATCAACACTTCATGCTCTGAAGCAAGTTGGCGAATGAGATCGTGATCTAACGGTTTTGCAAAACGAGCGTCTGCAACTGTTGTTGAAAGACCAGAAGCATCTAAATCTTCAGCCGCTAACATACAATCAGCAAGACGCGTTCCGAAAGACAATAGGGCAACCTTTGTGCCTTCTTTCACGATGCGGCCTTTACCAATTTCAATTAAGGAACCACGCTCTGGAAGCTCAACACCCACGCCCTCACCACGAGGATAACGGAAGGAGATTGGTCCTTCATCATAAGCTGCGGCTGTTCGTGTCATATGCATAAGTTCTGCTTCGTCGCTGGCGGCCATAACAACGAAATCAGGCAGGGTTGCCAAAAATGTCGTATCAAAGCTACCGGCGTGAGTTGGACCATCCGCACCCACAAATCCTGCACGATCGATTGGAAAACGCACGGGCAGTTTTTGGATCGCCACATCATGCACAACTTGGTCATAAGCGCGCTGTAAGAATGTTGAATACAGCGCAACGAAAGGTTTCAGACCCTCAGTTGCAGCGCCAGCGGCAAACGTCACAGCATGCTGTTCGGCAATGCCTACGTCAAAACAACGCGTTGGGAATAGATCATTGAACTTATCTAGCCCGGTGCCAGACGGCATAGCAGCAGTTACAGCAATTACTTTATCGTCAACTTCGCCTTCTTTGATCAAAGCTTTGGCGAATACAGATGTATATGAAGGCGCATTGGGTTTTGCTTTTGCAAGCGTTCCAGTGATCACGTCAAATTTGCCAACGCCATGATATTTGTCGCTTGCCGCTTCTGCAGGCGCATAACCTTTGCCCTTTTGTGTGACGACGTGAATGATCACAGGGCCGTTAGAATTATCACGCACATTGCGAAGTACAGGCAACAAATGATCAAGGTTGTGACCATCGATCGGGCCAATGTGATAGAACCCAAGCTCTTCAAACATGGTGCCGCCGGTCACATAACCGCGGGCATGTTCAAATGCGCGGGTAATCGCTCGATCCATTGTCTGTCCCAAATAAGCCGTCATCTTCTTGCCAATATCGCGCATACCCATATAGGTGCGGCCAGAAGCCAATCGCGCTAGATAAGCGCTCATCGCGCCTGTTGGCTGCGCAATAGACATATCATTATCATTGAGGATAACGATGAGGCGTGCATCGAGTGCTCCGGCATTATTAAGTGCCTCATACGCCATACCAGCACTCATCGCGCCATCACCAATTACGGAAATTACATTGCGCGGCGTATCTTGAAGATCACTCGCCACGGCCATGCCCAGACCAGCAGAAATCGAAGTTGAAGAGTGCGCTGCGCCAAACGGGTCATATTCGCTTTCAGCGCGCTTGGTAAAACCGGATAGTCCATCTTGTTGACGAAGTGTACGGATACGATCGCGACGTCCTGTCAGGATTTTATGTGGGTAGCATTGATGACCAACATCAAAGATTAGTCGATCATGCGGTGTGTTAAAGACTTTGTGAATTGCCACAGTCAATTCAACAACACCAAGCCCTGCACCCAAATGCCCACCCGTTCGCGAAACGGCGTCAATCATTTCTGCGCGGACATCTTCTGCCAATGCAGGAAGATCACTATCTTCGATATGATCAAGATCGGATGGTTCTAAAACTTTATCCAGAATTGGTGTGTGCGGCGGCTGTGTCAAAATAAACCCTTACTTATTTATCAATTGGCCTAACGTGTCTTCATGAAGCTGTAAACTGTTTTATGGCCAAATTGATGCGTCAAATCCGCTTTTACAATCACAATCGATACGGAATTAGGCGCGAATTGGATGATTTAAAGGTGTTTTTACGGCCTATTCAGGATCGAGCGGTTCCGTGCCCTGTGGATTTCCTGCACGGTCAAGACGAATTTTTTCAATACGTTTTTCCGCAGCACCCAGCAAATTCTGGCTATGCTTTTTCAGTGCTTCGCCGCGTTCATAAATCTCGATGGATTTTTCAAGTTCTACATCGCCACTTTCAAGTTTAGTCACAATCGTTTCAAGCTCAGACACAGCCTGCTCAAAGCTCATTTTTTCAATATCAGCATTGTTGTTGTTCTGATCGCTCATGACTAACCTTTCATCATTCGATAAATATGTGCACCTGCCGACTCAGCAAGACCTAAAAGATCATACCCGCCTTCTAAGATGCTGACGAGGCGATTATCCGCGCTCTCAGCTGCTATGTCCATAATTTTACCTGTTGCCCAGTCAAAATCATCGGCAACCAGATTAATCTCGGCGAGCGGATCACGATGATGAGCGTCAAATCCGGCTGAAATAATAATTAAATCCGCTTTAGCATCCACCAATGCAGGCAAAACACGTGTTTTGAACGCCTCTTTAAAATGATCGCTCCCATCGTTTCTGGCAAGGGGAGCATTTATGATATTTCCTGCACCGGTTTCACTCTTTGCACCAGTTCCAGGATAAAGTGGCATTTGGTGTGTTGAGCAATAGATAACGCTTGGGTCATCATAAAAAATATCTTGTGTGCCATTACCGTGATGAACGTCAAAATCGACAATTGCAACGCGTTCGGCGCCGTGAACCTGTTGTGCGTGACGCGCCGCAATCGCTGCCTGGTTAAAAAGGCAAAAGCCCATAGCGGTTTCGCGCTCTGCATGATGTCCAGGAGGACGTGTCGCTACAAAAGCGTTATCAGTTTTTCCTTCAAACACATGATCGACAGCTTCCATCGCGCCACCGATAGCCGTGAGTGCTGCGGTAAAACTCTGCGGTGACATGGTCGTATCGCCATCGATCTGAACCATGCCGGTTTCAGGAATTGCCTGGCGAACTTTATCCAAATGGCTTTGCGGGTGCGCGAGTAAAACACTTTCTTCAGGTGCAGCCTTTGCCTCTAATGAAACAAGTGCATCGAAGTTTTCATGCTCAAATAATTGATCCAAAGCCCGCAATCGATCCGGGCGCTCCGGGTGCCCAGGTGGCGTGATATGTTCAAGACATATCGGATTGCGGAAAAGTTCAGTTGTCATGTGCTCAAATGTTTCGTTTATTCCATGATTTCAGTGGAAGAGATTTCAATGCCAAACCCTTCAAGGCCCACATAATGGCGTTCTTTAGATGCAAGCAAACGAATAGAGGTTGTTCCAAGATCTTTTAATATCTGGGCACCCAATCCAATTTCAAGCCATTCTTCTTCACGCGTTTGTGCCTCAGTATGCGCTTCTTGCCCTGTTGCTTCGAGGCGACGTGCCGCTTGGCGTCCCACACCAACCGAACCTTCGCGAAGATAAACCACGATGCCGCGACCGTGATCAGCAATACGTTTGATATTTTCCTGCAAAGGCTGTGCTTTGCCGAAGACATCGTCTGCTACCGATTCAAGATGTAAACGGACTGGAATATCAACACCATCGCGAATATCACCAAAAACAACCGCTAAATGCTGCATTGGATCCCATGGAAGCGAATAACTATGCGCAGTTGCCATGCCGTAGGGTGTCTCAATTTCAAAAGTGTCATTGCGTTCAATAAGCGTTTCCTGGCGCTGGCGATAGGCGATCAAATCAGCAACGGAAACTTCTTTAAGGCCATGCTCTTGAGCAAAGTTGCTGACCTGTTCACCACGCATCACAGAACCATCGTCATTGACCATCTCGCAGATCACACCAACAGGAGGTAAGTTCGCAAGCTTGCATAAATCCACAGCCGCTTCTGTATGGCCAGAACGCATAAGCACACCACCTTCGCGGGCGACTAATGGAAAAATATGGCCTGGGCGTACAAAATCCGCAGCACCCGCATTCGGGTTTGCCAAATTGCGAACTGTCAGCGTTCTATCGTCGGCTGAAATGCCCGTTGTCGTGCCGTGCTTATAATCAACAGTTACTGTAAACGCTGTCTCATGCGGCGCATCGTTTTCTGCAACCATTGCCGTTAGGTTCAAGCGCTTTGCTTCAGAACGCGGCATCGGCGTGCACACAATGCCCGATGTGTGACGTACGATAAAGGCCATTTTTTCAGGTGTACAATGCGTGGCGGCAACAATCAGATCGCCTTCATTTTCGCGATCATTATCATCAGTTACAACAACAATTTCACCGTTTTCAATGGCACGAATGGCCTCAACAACACGAGCTTGATTAAACGACATCAGACTTATTCCTGGTTATCTTTATTATTTTGAGAAGCAAGACGACCTGTTTGACCGCGATCGCGAATATAATGATCAGCAATGGCGCAAGCGACCATGGCTTCGCCAATTGGCACAGCACGGATACCTACACATGGATCGTGGCGACCTTTTGTACGCACATCAACTTCCTGTCCATCACTATCAATGCTTTTACGCGTCGACAGGATTGATGAAGTTGGTTTCACCGCAAAACGCGCGACAATTGGCATGCCCGTTGAAATGCCACCCAAAATACCACCTGCCTTGTTGGATAAGAATTCAGGATTACCGTTTTCATCGATGCGCATTTCATCAGCGTTTTCTTCGCCTGAGATCATCGCAGCTTCAAATCCATTGCCAATTTCAACACCTTTAACGGCATTGATCGACATAAGATTAGCGGTGATATCAGTGTCAAGTTTCGCGTAGATAGGTGCGCCCAATCCGGCGGGGACATTTTCGGCAACCACTTCAATTATTGCGCCAACGGATGAGCCATTTTTGCGGATTGTATCGAGATATTCTTCCCACACGGGAACGATCTCAACATCTGGTGCGAAAAACGGATTGTTGTTTACTTCGTCCCAGTTCCAATTATCACGATTAATTTTTTTCGTTCCAATTTGCACAAGAGCGGCGCGCACGATCATATCCGGTACGATTTTGCGGGCTAGGCCACCTGCAGCAACACGAGTTGCCGTTTCACGTGCGGATGAACGTCCACCGCCGCGGTAGTCTCGAATGCCATATTTAACATCATATGTATAATCGGCATGGCCAGGACGGTAGCGTTTGGCAATTTCAGAATAGTCTTTTGAACGCTGATCTGTGTTTTGAATTTCCAGCGAAATCGGTGTGCCCGTTGAGATGAATGAGCCATCTTCCTGAGGTAGGACACCAGAAAGTACACGCACTTCGTCAGCTTCGCGACGTTGGGTTACAAATCGGTTAGTCCCAGGTTTGCGTTTATCGAGCCAATGCTGCAATTCTTCCGTTGTGAAATGAATGCCCGGAGGGCAACCATCAACAACACAACCAATAGCTATACCGTGGCTTTCGCCCCAGGTTGTGACGCGAAACATGTGGCCAAATGTATTATGGGACATAAACTCATCCGTAAAAGTGTCTTTTGTTGTACCCTCATAGGGCAAAACGGTAGGTTTTTAAACTATTTTCTATGAACGACGCTGATCGTAGTAAATTACAGCCAGTTGATGTGGTTGTTCTCTATTTTGACAATTCGATCCTGCGGAATTGGTGCTGCGGCTGCCGCACGCTCGTCACCACCATTTATAATATGAAACATTGTGCGGATAACCCCACCGTGACACACGCAAACCGTCGGTTTCTCAATTGATTGCAAATAAGGTGCGATACGTTTTGAAACCAAATCATAATTTTCTGTAGGATCGCCGGGCGGTGTAAAATTCCACTTGTCTTTTTCGCGTTGTGCATAAAGTTCGGGAAACTTAGCTTCAAGTTCATTAATCGATGAACCTTCCCAATCCCCAAATGATATCTCAATCAAACGATCATCTAAACGGTAGTCTGAAGTCTCCAACCCCATTTCAGATCGGATCAGCTCCATCGTCTGGCGTGTGCGACCCAAAGGGCTAGAAACAAAATCAAATTCTTCGGCTTTATCTCCAATTAATTCTTTTAGAGCACGTCCATTGCCGCGCGCTTGTTCCTTGCCCAGCATGTTAAGCGGAATGTCCAAGCGACCTTGGAAACGCATTTCAGCATTATAGTCAGTCTGTCCGTGACGAACGACGTAGATTACCATCTGTAAACCTCAGTAGTAGAATTAAAAAAGGGGCCAATCGGCCCCTGAAATTTTGTTTATTTAAACTGTACTGATGTCAGGGGCATCAACAGCTTTCATACCAACGACGTGATAACCAGAATCAACATGGTGTACTTCACCAGTTACGCCGCGAGATAAATCAGATAATAAATAAAGTGCGCTATCGCCCACTTCTTCGATAGTCACTGTCTTCTTTAATGGTGAGTTATATTCGTTCCATTTAAGGATATATCGGAAATCACCAATACCTGATGCTGCAAGCGTTTTAATTGGTCCGGCAGAAAGAGCATTCACACGAATTTTTTTGCCGCCCAAATCTACAGCCAAGTAACGGACACTTGCTTCAAGCCCTGCTTTTGCAACACCCATAACATTGTAGTGTGGCATGACGCGTTCTGCACCATAATATGTTAAAGTAAGGAGTGAACCACCATCGGTCATCAACTTCTCAGCACGCTGTGCTACGGCAGTGAAGGAATAGACTGAAATGTCCATTGTTTTAACAAAGTTGTCGTGACTTGTGTCAACATAGCGACCTGTGAGCTCATTTTTATCTGAAAAACCAATAGCATGGACGAGGAAGTCCATCTTGCCCCAGTCTGCCTCAATTTTTGAAAATACAGCATCCATTGATTCAGGGTCTGTGACATCACAATCACCAACAACAATTGCACCTAGTTCAGCTGCAATTGGTTCAACGCGTTTCTTTAATGCTTCGCCTTGATAAGTCAGTGCAACTTCTGCTCCGGCATCAGACAATGCTTTGGCAATCCCGTATGCAATGGAGCGATTGTTCGCCACGCCCATGATCAAGCCGCGTTTGCCTTTCATAAGGCCATTTGATTCTGTCATTTTCTTCTCCCAGATCTAGTTCAAGGGTTGAGACGTTGAAAATCCCCGGTCATTTATCCAGCCTATGGCATAGGCATGGATGAGGTTCAAGCGTTCAAGCTCATTCTTGTGGCAAGAACGCGGCAAATTCACTCTTTTCTGCAGAAAAAGATTGGATTGGAAATCAAAATGAAAATCTGATCAGAAACGTATTTACATAAACCAGCTTTTGCGGCTGTCTTGTAAAACGGCTTTCAACTCATTATTGGGCTTTTCAGGCAATAAAATACAGACATTGGCGCATAAATCGCCACGATCACCGTTTGGAAGCGGTAATCCTCGTTTTGGAATGCGAATTATATGGTTTGAGCTAGTCCATTCAGGGAGCATAAAAGTAGCAGGACCTTCAGGTGTTTGTGCCGTAACTTCACCACCCAGCACAGCATCTGCAAGCTCTACTGCAAGATGGGTATGTAACTCGCCGTTTCGAACCCAAAATTGCTCGTTTGATTTATAACGGACAGTCACGATTACATCGCCTGGAATTTCGCCCTTGCGGCATCCGCCCATATTTTCAATTTTTATTTTAGCGCCATCAGGTGTTCCCGCTGGAATATGCACGTTGAGGGAATGTTTTCTGTGGGGCTCTATCGGCAGCGTTGCACCTGTGAAGATGTCAGCCAATTCAACGTCGACATCATAATGGCGATCAGGTGCACGGGTCGTTGAAGTATAGCGATGCTGTTCAAACTTTGTAAATGCATCATCTAAAACAGACATTGCTTCTTCGTGAAAATTAGCACTTTCGCCGGATGCTTCACGCATTTTTCGGCGATGAGTATCTAATTCTGCAGCGGCAAGGCGTTCTTCCTCACTGCCAAAGATCTCGCTCAAACGCTCTTCAAAAGGCGCGTTCTCATCAATTTTTCGTTTAAACGTGTTGCCATTCCCTGCAGATTGTTTCTTTTCTGCGGGTTTTGCTGGCTCAGCGCGTTTTTGCTCACTGAAGAAGGGCTTTTCAGATGCGCTGGTTTTAGCATCGTTGGAACCATCGGCGCTTGAAGTCGATTTTTTGAACGGGTTAAATCCAGTATTAACAACGGTTCGTTTTTTCTTGCGGCGACCATTTGCATCAATCTTACCGGCATCAAATAGCTTGCGACGTGGCGCATCTGTGAGCAATTGATAGGCATTATTAATTTCGGCAAAAACCTCTTGCGCACGAGGGTCGCTGTGGTTCTGATCGGGATGCCAGACTTTGGCAAGCTTCCGATACGCCAATTTAATATCTTCATCTCTGGCAGTTTGGGCTATTCCCAAAACCGCATAGGGGCTACGCATTACAAATCCCTTTAACTCAATACTAACCTAAAGTACCAAGTAGTGGTTAACCACAGGTATACGGGATACGAAGAAATTTTCCGCGCAAGATTGGTGTATGACGGTATTGGTCTCAAAAAGAGCCCATACGCGGCAAGAAATTACAAAAAAATTACTTGAGAATTTAAATTATGAAACTTCAGAGAATTTCTTAAGGGTCCAACCACCAGCAGATGATTTACAGCTTAAGCCCTCGTAAAGGCTAACACCCTCAAAGCTCAACAATGAAGTCTTAAAGTCACGGCAAAGCGTATTGCCCGCAGAACGCTCTGAAATATAAGTGATTTCACCCTGGCTGCCGGTTACCTCATTTGACCATGCCAAACCAACTGGTGTGTCAGTATTTGTCGCTTGAAGGTCTTGAACCGCGGCAACAAATTGAGGTCCTGATTTTGAAACAACACGCTGAATAGTCAAAGCGTCCGCCAATATCTCGTCACTGAGTTGGATTTTCTCATATGAGGCCACAGAATATGCAGCAACATCATTTGTCGCTTGCATTGTTGTGGTTACCGAGTTCATGCAGCCAGCAAGCGACATGGCACCCAATAGCAAAACAAATTTGCTGGATAGGCGGGTCACGTTTCCAATTGATGCGTTGATGAACTTTGTCATGACTGAAATCAAAATACCTAAAAACTGCATAAAACTATTAAGCTATTAGAAAGCATTATGCCCGTTGTAAGGTTAACAATATGTGACCATGATGAAATTTATCGTTAGAAATGCCCGTTTTATCGGGGGTTGAGCCAAAGTTCAGCACAATTTTGCGCGAGGCAATTTTAGATGCCCGAACGCATGTTAACTATAATAGCTTCAGTAAACGGCCAAATAGGTGGGTTTGTTGCGCAAGGGTAAGGGTGAAAGTTTTTCCGATAGGGTTTTGTTAACCAATCCAAAACAAACCTTCATATATGCCTCAATTGTTCTTAATTATCGAACCAAGGTTTGAAATTTATTGGCTGTGCGGGGAAAGAACTTAAATGGGATCCCTGACGCTAATGCGCCCACATATCGATTATTCTGATAGTAGCCATTTAGAGAGATGCGGTTGATCGAATGCATATTTTCTCTTGCTGCTTCGTGCAGTACATCTGGCTCAGTTGTAACAGCCAAATCAAATCCCAACCGCTTGGCTGCATCAAATTCACGGCTGTTTGCATTTTCCAATTTACCATAGGGAAAGGCAATGTTTGTCGGACAGATAGACGTGATCGTTTCAATATCTCTGCGAGACTGATCCAACTCTATTTCCAGCTGTTCGTCAGATAACAGTGTTAGATTAGCATGGCTAACCGTATGCGCCCCAATTTGTGCCATCGGTTCGCTCGCGAGTTGTTTTAACTGATCCACATCCATGATGAGTTGGTTGGTGATATCGGTCGCGTGCACTCCGTGTTGTGAAGCTATTTCATTAAAGCGAGGGACGACCACACCTTGATCAAGCGACATAATGTCATGTGCAAGCCAGCAAAATAGATTATATTTTTCAGATAGATTACTTGCTTTAACGTCTCGTGGACCATTTCCAAGGTCATATTTGAGGTGATTAGTTTTGATAACCAGTTCGGAGGCGGTCTCCCACCACATTGTATGTTGTCGCGTTACAAATCCACTACACGCAAAAACTGTAAATGGAATATTGTGCTTTTTAAAAACTGGCAAAGCATAATCATAATTATTGCGATATCCATCGTCTAATGTAAAAGCCATAACCGGTTGTTTGGGGTCAGGGTTGTTAAGATGATCGGGCAAATCATCGAGCGCGATGGGTTTGAAATTTCTGGATTTTAGTTCAATGATCGCCTTTTCCAAAAACTCAGGCGTAATGCTCAGATGCGCATTTGGATCAAAGCGTGAATATCTATGTGGTTCTACCCGGTGCAGTGTAAAAACGGATCCAAGCCCGCGAGCACTCCGGTACATCCCAGTGCTCGAAGCGGCAGAAAATAACTCCAATCCAGTTTGGATTGCAGCTTTCTTAATCGTACGTTTTGCGGCAAAAAGCCCGGGATTGCTCATTGTAAAATAATCTCTGTGTCCGGGCTTAGTGGTACCAGTATTACGTTAAGGTACAATAAAGAAAATCGCCAGACACGCGATGTAAGGATGAAAGAGCAAATACTTGGTTAATAGTGTTTAAATGAACCGTTTTTCTACGGTATGATCTAAGCCTGCGTACCGCCAATTGTCATCTGGTTCATGCGCAAATGCGGCTGTCCAACGCCAACGGGCAGGCTCTGGCCCTGTTTGCCGCACATACCAATACCTGTATCAAGCGCCATGTCATTGCCAACCATAGAAATGCGGTGCATTGCTTCTGGTCCGTTGCCAATCATCATAGCTCCCTTGACTGGAGCTCCGATTTTGCCATCCTCAATCAGGTAAGCTTCGGTACATCCAAACACAAACTTTCCAGATGTGATATCAACCTGTCCACCACCAAATGACACAGCATAAATGCCGTTTTTAACCGAAGTGATGATTTCCTCGGGTTCTTTATCACCGCCCAACATGTATGTATTTGTCATCCGCGGCATGGGTTGGTGCGCATAGCTTTGGCGACGACCGTTACCAGTTGCTTTCACACCCATCAACCTAGCATTTTGGCGGTCTTGCATATATCCAACCAGCTTACCGTCATCAATAAGCACGTTATAGCCTGAAGGTGTGCCTTCATCATCAACTGATAGCGATCCGCGACGATTTTCAATCGTACCATCATCGACCACTGTGACACCTTTTGCTGCAACTTGTTGGCCCATAAGGTCTGCAAATGCGGAGGTTTTCTTTCTGTTGAAATCGCCCTCTAAGCCGTGGCCCACAGCTTCGTGGAGCATAACGCCTGGCCAGCCTGCACCCAAAACCACATCCATTGTGCCTGCTGGCGCTGGGATAGCTTCAAGGTTTACCAATGCTTGGCGAAGGGCTTCATCAGCGCCTTGTTGCCAGCTTTCTGTAAGAATAAAGTCACCAAATTCCTGACGGCCACCAATGCCATAAGAACCTGTTTCTTGTCGGTCACCTTGACCAACTACGACAGAAATATTCATGCGGGTCAGTGGGCGGACATCGCGGACAATATGCCCATCGGCGCGCAATATATTTACCACCTGCCAGCTGGCACTAAGTGATGCTGAGACTTGACGAACTTTTTCATCCTTATTGCGTAAATAAGCATCAATTTCCTCAAGTAAGGAAACCTTCGTCTCAAAATTTGGAGACTGAAGTGGGTTTTCCTCTGAATACAACTTTTTATTTGTGCCCTGAGGTGCCTCGCTATATGTGCCTTTATAACCGCGGGTAACCGCACCAACAGCATCAACCGCGCGCTTGAGTGCACTTTCGCTCATCTCGCCAGAATGTGCATATCCGGTCGCTTCGCCCGCAACAGATCGCAAGCCAAATCCTTGATCTGTGTTGTACGAGCCTGACTTTAGTCGCCCATCATCAAACATTAAAGATTCTGACTCGGCATATTCAAGAAAAAGCTCACCATCATCAGCATTTGATAAACTGTCCGATACAATGCTTTGTAGTTTGCTTGCATCGATATCAAATTTTTCCATGAGGTTGATCGACATAAATATTCTCCGAGATGGGGGTCAATTTCTATTAGGCACATTTAAGCATTGTGCATGATGAATTCAAACACAATTAGCAATGCCATAAGCTCACAATTGGGTGAGTAAGAATATGTCTTTAAGTTATTGCGCTATTCGAGCGCTGCAAATCCATCTGAAAAACCTGTCAGATCAACAGGCAGGCCAATGCCTTCCTCTTCGCTTTGGAAGATAAAGAAAATAGCTGTATTGCCTGCTTTCAAGGCATTGAGCATTGCATCATCCATGATGACTTGCACAAAACATCCATCTGAAAAACAGCGTGTGAAATATGCGCGACCCAAATCTTTGCCATCTATGATCAGCCCCAGACCGTTTGGTAGCAAAACGCCCAATGGTGCGAGAATACGCAAAATGCGCGCTTTTTTATCAGCTGTTTTAATAACAATGACAGACAGGCCAACATCATCGCGATCATCAGCGACAACATTCTGCATTAAGACACATTGATCGCCTGGTGCGCCGGCGGGTTGATCGCACACAATATGCCATTCACCAAATTTTTGTTTGATAAATCCTGGAGGTTGACTGCTTTTGCCATTTGGATTTGGGATGACTTGTCGGCCTGGATCAGTTTCAGCCGTTTGCGCTGACGCGACAACGGGTACCAGAAAACCCACAAAAATGAAGAAGAATACTGCGACTTTAGATAAATTCATTCGGCTCTCACCATCATATGTTTATTGGCCGCCCACCAATGCTGACGAATCACTTTTATTCATATCTAGCCGTTATAGGTTAAAATATCACCCCTTGTGCCAGCCTGAAAGCATATGGACGATCAATATCGGCAAAATTGTGGAAATTTATTGAATTTTGTAATTTGACGCATCGCATAGTCGCCAATATCGTTTGATGTGAGGAATTAGGCCCGATTTTGGGACAAGAAAATATCCTTAAAAGCAATAATTAATGCCTATCTTTGTGCAAATGTAGTAGAATTTGTGGATAGCGCGCAAAAATGCCGCACGATTAGTTGGTAAGATCGGTTGCGGTCTCGAGTAAACTGTGGTTTTAACGGACACGGGTATATTAAGATTCTGCGCCTGAGGGGCGCTAAAACGTTTTGCGAGGGAGATCCAACGTGAAAAAATTGGCTCACGCAGCTATCATGCTTTCAAGCCTGCTGCTATCGATTAAGGGCGCATTTGCGGCCCAGCCTGTTGATTGGCAATTGGGATTGCAGCCAGCTGCGACTGATATGATGCGTCAAATCAGAGAATTTGAACATTATACAATGTGGTTCATTGTGCCGATCACATTGTTTGTTTTGGCTTTGCTAATTTATGTTTGCTGGAAGTTTAGAGCAGCAGCTAATCCAACGCCGTCTAAAACAACACACAATACAAGTATTGAAGTTGTTTGGACTTTGGGTCCGATTTTGATCCTGTTGGCGATAGCGGTTCCTTCATTTAACATTCTCACGCAACAGCTTGCACCGGAAGAAGAGCCTCAGCTTACGATCAAAGCAACAGGTTACCAGTGGTATTGGGGTTACGAGTACCAAACTGAAAACGAAGTTTCGTTTGATCAGCTAATGCTTCAGGAAAGCGATCGCGCAACATATGGCAAAGAAAACGTTGCTGAATATCCGCGCTTGCTTGCTGTAGATAATGACATCGTTGTTCCGGTTGACACAATGGTTCGTTTGACTGTGACAGCTGCGGATGTGATCCACGCATTTGCAATGCCAGCATTTGGTATCAAGATCGACGCGATCCCAGGTCGTTTGAACGAGACTTGGTTCAAGGCTGAAAAAGAAGGCATGTATTACGGTCAATGCTCTGAGCTTTGCGGTAAAGATCACGCATACATGCCAATTGGTATTCGCGTTGTCTCACAAGAACAATATAACACATGGTTGGCAGCAGCAGCTGACGATCTAGAAACTGCTAACGAAGCTTTGATGGCATCAGTTGCAACAGGCAAAAAAGCTGTTCAACTCGCATCATCTGAAGCTCAATAAGATAGAGGTCGATAATTATGACTGACGCAGCTGCAGCACATGATGATCACGGCGTACCACAAGGTTTTGTGCGTCGTTGGCTTTATTCAACTAACCATAAAGATATCGGTACACTGTACCTGATCTTCGCGATCATTGCAGGTATCATTGGCTTCACACTTTCTGTTGTGATGCGTATGGAACTCCAAGAGCCTGGTATCCAAATCTTCCACGGTCTGGCTTCTATGGTCTACGGTATCGATGGCGATGCTGCCATTGATGGCGGTAAGCACATGTATAATGTGTTCACCACAGCGCACGCACTAATCATGATCTTCTTCATGGTGATGCCTGCTCTGATCGGTGGTTTTGCTAACTGGATGGTTCCGATCATGATCGGCGCGCCTGACATGGCGTTCCCACGCATGAACAACATCTCATTCTGGTTGTTGCCACCTGCGATCATCTTGCTATTGCTTTCAATGTTTGTTGAAGGTCCAACAGGCTTTTACGGTACTGGTGGTGGTTGGACAATTTATCCGCCGCTTTCAACAACTGGTCAGCCTGGTCCTGCAATGGACTTTGCGATCCTTGCACTCCACGTTGCTGGTGCTTCATCGATCCTTGGTGCGATTAACTTCATTACGACAATTTTGAACATGCGTGCGCCTGGCATGACATTGCACAAAATGCCATTGTTTGCATGGTCGGTGCTTGTAACAGCGTTCTTGCTTCTATTGTCATTGCCAGTTCTTGCTGGTGCGATCACAATGCTTCTAACAGACCGTAACTTCGGGACTGCTTTCTTCACACCAGAAGGCGGTGGCGACCCAATCTTGTTCCAGCACTTGTTCTGGTTCTTCGGTCACCCTGAAGTGTACATTTTGATCCTGCCTGGTTTTGGTATTGTCTCACACATCGTTTCAACATTCTCACGTAAGCCAATTTTTGGTTACATGGGCATGGCCTATGCGATGGTTGGTATCGGTGTCGTCGGCTTTGTTGTGTGGGCGCACCATATGTACACAGTTGGTCTATCACTAAATGCACAACGTTACTTCGTGTTTGCAACAATGGTGATTGCGGTTCCAACAGGTATTAAGATCTTCTCATGGATCGCAACAATGTGGGGTGGTTCAATCACATTCCGCACACCTATGATCTGGGCAATCGGCTTCATCTTCCTCTTCACCGTTGGTGGTGTGACAGGTGTGCAGCTAGCTAACGCTGGTCTAGACCGTGCGTATCACGATACATACTACGTTGTGGCTCACTTCCACTACGTATTGTCTCTTGGTGCTGTGTTTGCAATCTTCGCAGGTTGGTACTACTGGTTCCCTAAAATCACGGGTTACATGTACAACTCATTCCTTGCGAAAACTCACTTCTGGGTGACATTCGTTGGCGTGAACATTGTGTTCTTCCCGCAGCACTTCTTGGGTCTTGCAGGTATGCCACGTCGTTATATCGATTACCCTGATGCATTCGCTGGCTGGAACGCGATCTCATCATACGGCTCTTATATCTCAGCAGTTGGTGTTTTGATCTTCTTGTTCAGCGTTTGGGAAGCATTTGCGAAAAAACGCCCAGCTGGCAACAACCCTTGGGGTGAAGGTGCTGATACACTTGAGTGGGAGCTTCCTTCTCCACCACCTTATCACCAGTGGGAACAACTTCCGAAGATCAAGTAATCTTCGTGAAACGAATAGAGACCGCCGGTTCAATAATGATCCCGGCGGTTTCGTTAAAAATTAAACGGGCGTTTAGTAACTTTGAACGGATGACCACTTAAATGGCAGTCACTCAAAATATTGAAATGAAATCATCTCCATCTGACGTTCACCTGTCAGAGGCGGTTGCTGGTGATTATTTTGAATTACTTAAGCCTCGCGTTATGTCGCTTGTTGTATTTACTGCAGCAGTTGGTTTGATTTTAGCACCTGGTTATATCCACCCGTTTATTGGCATGGTCGCCATTTTATGTATCGCAATTGGTGCAGGCGCCAGTGGTGCTTTGAACATGTGGTATGACGCTGATATTGATGCTGTTATGACCCGCACGCGTAAGCGTCCTATTCCTTCTGGCCGTATTACAAAATCTGAAGCTTTGGGTTTTGGGATTGGTTTATCTGTTTTCTCAACGATCTTTTTAGGCTTGGCGACCAATTGGTTGGCTGCTGGTATTTTGGCCTTCACGATCGTCTTTTATGCCGTAATTTACACAATGTGGCTCAAGCGCTCGACACCGCAAAATATTGTCATCGGTGGTGCTGCGGGTGCTTTCCCGCCAATGATTGGCTGGGCCGCTGTAACTGGCACGGTTACAATTGAGAGTATTGTGTTATTTGCGATTATTTTTCTTTGGACACCACCACATTTTTGGGCTCTCGCTTTGTTTAAAGAAGGCGATTATGAAGCTGTTGGTGTTCCAATGATGCCAAATGTTGTTGGAGCTCGTAAAACCAAAATTCAAATGCTCGTCTACGCGGTCCTCACTGCTGTCGTTGGTGTTTTGCCAACAGCGCTTGGATTTGCAGGTCTAACTTATGGTGTGATCTCCGCTGCACTAGGCCTTGGGTTTGTTTGGTACACATTTAAAACCTATCAAATGCGTGATGATGATGAGACGATGAAACCTGCCAAAAAACTCTTTGGTTATTCCATCCTTTATCTGTTTGCGATCTTTGGCATGCTGCTGGTTGATCGTGGCATTATGCTGATCGTTGGAGGTCTTTAATGGCTGACATCGAACGTGTTGAACTAACCGAAAAACAAGCAAAAGCGCGCAAGGGGCGTTCCATTGCGCTGGCTATTTTATTGGTTGCTTTCGTTATTATCGTTTATGCTGTGACCGTCATTAAGATCGGTCCAGATATTTTAAACCGCAGCTTATAGGGGATTTGGTATGTCAGATACAGAACAACAAAACCCTTCAAAACAACAACCAACCGAAAAGCGTCATCGCAATGTAGCATTTGCATGTGTTGGCTTTGTTGGTGCTATGGTTGGTATGAGCTATGCGGCGGTACCGCTTTACGAAATTTTCTGTCAGGTTACAGGTTATGGCGGAACAACTGCACGCGTTGAGCAGGCATCTGATGTGATCTTAGATGAAAAGATCAAGATCCGCTTTGATGCGAATATTTCACCAGCATTGGGTTGGGAATTTGAGCCAAAGATTCGCGAAGTTGAAATTGCGATTGGTGAAACCGCTCAGATGGAATATTTTGCAAAAAGTATTTCGCAAATGAATACACATGGTCAGGCAACCTTTAATGTAACACCACAGTCTGCTGGTGCGTTTTTCAACAAGGTTGAATGTTTCTGTTTTACCGAAACAGAGCTGGAACCTGGCGAGGTTTTAGACATGCCTGTTGTGTTCTTTGTTGATCCCGACATTGTGAACTACGAAGAAACACAAGGCATTAAAACAATTACGCTTTCTTATACATTCTTCCCTTATGGCGATGAGAAGCCAGTTGCTGCGGCATCGGCACCTAAAAATATTGGTGAAGTTGAGGGATGATTATGAAAAAAAGACTTCAAAAGATAACTAATGTTGTGGTATCCGCAACGCATGTTCGCGCGGGCGCAAACTCAACCGCGGAGACTCAACCATTGAGGGGTAATTCATATGGCTGGAAATAAGAATCACGACTATCACATTATCGATCCAAGCCCTTGGCCGATCGCGGGCTCCGTTGGCGCCCTCGTCATGGCGCTAGGTGGTATCGGCTACATGCGGTATTTGAATGATCAGACAGCTTCACTTAAAAGCTTGTCATTCCTAAGCGGTCCTTGGTTGTTCTACATTGGTCTAGCCATTGTTCTATTTACAATGATTGGCTGGTGGGCAGCGACAATTAAAGAAGCGCATGAAGGACACCACACACGCGTTGTTTCTATCCACCTTCGCTACGGCATGATAATGTTCATTGCCTCCGAGGTCATGTTCTTCGTAGCTTGGTTCTGGGCATTCTTTGATGCCAGCCTTTACCCAGCAGAAGCGATCCAGGAAGCACGTGTTGCTTATACAGGTGGTCAATGGCCTCCAGCAGGCATTGAAGTTCTAGATCCACTTCACCTGCCGCTTTATAACACTGTTATCCTACTGTGGTCGGGTACTGCTGTAACTTGGGCGCACCACGCACTTCTACATGGTGATCGCCAAGGCCTAATATACGGTCTATTGGGTACAATCCTTCTAGGTGTATTGTTCTCAGGCGTTCAGTTCTACGAATACACAGTGGCACCATTTGCCTTTAAAGACAGCATCTATGGTGCAACATTCTTTATGGCGACTGGCTTCCACGGTTTCCACGTTCTTGTGGGTACTATCTTCTTGGCAGTATGCTTGATCCGCGCGCTTAAAGGTCACTTCACACCGAAACAACATTTCGGCTTTGAGGCCGCTGCATGGTACTGGCACTTTGTTGATGTGGTTTGGTTGTTCCTATTCTTTGCCATCTATGTTTGGGCATCATGGGGCGCACCTATCCATCACTAAGTTGATAGAAATAGATCATACAAAGGGCGGCTATTTGGTCGCCCTTTCTTATTTAAACTCAGGAAATACTTGATGACACAAGAGCTAGGCTTTGCACCAGTTGATCCGATCAAAACAGGAATGAAGGGTCGTTGCCCACGCTGTGGCGAGGGCCAACTATTTGAAGGTTTTTTGGGTCTAAAGAAATCCTGCCGCTCTTGTCATCTTGATTATTCATTTGCAGATTCTGGTGATGGGCCTGCCGTTTTTGTTATGACCGCTGTTGGATTTATTGTTGTAGGCTTAGCGTTGTGGCTTGAGGTAAACTATTCGCCGCCTTTGTGGCTACAATTGCTGATATGGTTTCCAATCTCCATCGGGCTTGGGCTTTATCTTCTTCGCGTAATGAAGGGCATCATGATTTGTTTGCAATATAAAAACAAAGCGCAACAGGGTGAGATTGATCGTGGGTAATTCAACAACGTCATTTTTCAGTTTTAAATCTATCGCTGTTTTTGTGATCTTGGCGGCAGTGTTTGCCACGCTCTTAGCGCTGGGTTCATGGCAGATGAAACGGTTGGAATGGAAGGAAAACCTACTTGCTAACCTGGAGCAGAGATTGGGTTCTGATCCCATTGGGATCAATGAGCTGACAGATAAAATAGCCACAGGTGATGAGTTTGAATATCAACCTGTTACCCTAGAAGGTCGCTTTGATCACTCAAAAGAGCGCCATTTCTTTGCAACCCATAACGGCTTTTCTGGTTATTATGTTTATACACCGCTTTTAAGCGCGGAAGGCACAGTATTTATCAATCGTGGGTTTGTACCATTTGATTTTAAAGATCCAACAAAACGATCCGAAGGTCAGATAAGCGATGTGGTTTCAATCACAGGACTAGCGCGAAAAATGCTCGATGAAAAACCATCAAGTGTTGTCCCGGAAAATGATCCTGATAAGAATATCTATTATTGGAAAGATTTGCGTTCAATGGCGCAGACAACTGGTCTTAGTTTTGAAGACCCAGAGCTGCTGAAGTTCTTCATCGATGCGGATGATACACCAAATCCTGGCGGCTTCCCGCAAGGTGGCGTGACTTTGATTGATCTGCCTAATAATCACCTTCAATATGCGTTTACCTGGTATGGGCTTGCAGCAACACTTATATGTATTGTTGGTGTGTTTTTATTTCGCAGGAAATCTGTCAAAGGCGTAAGTTAGCGCGTCCATACGTCTTGACTTTAAAGTTTCGCCAACCCACAAAATAGAAAATGATTTTCGAAAGAGTTTATTGATGTCCAAACCTGATTTGACAATTAGATTATGTGGTCCTCGCGGATTCTGTGCGGGCGTTGATCGTGCCATTCAAATTGTGGTTTTGGCGCTTAAGAAATATGGCAAGCCGGTATATGTACGTCATGAGATTGTGCATAATCGCTTTGTTGTCGAAGGCCTTGAAGAGCTCGGCGCAATCTTTGTCGAAGAACTTGATGAAATCCCTGCAGAACATGTTGATCAGCCGGTGGTCTTTTCCGCTCATGGTGTTCCAAAATCTGTGCCTGAAGATGCTGTCGCGCGAAACTTGTTTTATTTAGATGCAACATGCCCGTTGGTATCAAAAGTGCATAAGCAAGCCATGCGTCATGTACGTTTGGGTCGACACGTCATTTTAATCGGCCATAAAGGGCATCCTGAGGTCATTGGTACCATGGGACAGCTTGAGGCTGGTGAAGTTACATTGATTGAAACCGTTGAAGATGTGGCACGTTTTGAGCCCAAAGATGCCGATCAATTAGGTTTTGTTACACAAACAACTTTATCCGTTGATGACACGCAGGATGTGATCAAAGCCATGCAGGAAAAGTTTCCAAATATTCAGGCGCCGGCTGCTGAATCCATTTGTTACGCAACAACCAATCGCCAGGAAGCTGTTAAACAAGCCGCAGAAAATTGCGATCATTTTATCATCGTGGGTGCACCAAATTCATCAAACTCAAAACGCTTGGTGGAAGTTGCAAAACGAGCTGGTGCAAAAAGATCTTTGCTGGTTCAACGTGCAAAAGAGATCAACTGGGCTGAATTTAATGGGGTTCAAACCTTGGGAATTTCAGCCGGCGCATCTGCACCTGAAGTTATAGTTGACGAAATTATTGATGCGTTTCGAGAAAGGTTCAATGTCAAAATTGAATTGGCTGAGATGGTAAAAGAGACAGAAAATTTCCTTGTGAACAGAGAGCTCCGCGATGTTGAACTCACCGTCAGCGATATGGCATTTGTGAACGGTCAATAAGATGGCAGTTTATACAGACATAAACGAGGTTGAGCTCGCCGATTGTTTAAAGCAATACAATATAGGGACTTTGCTGTCTTATAAGGGTATTGCCGAAGGCGTTGAAAACTCAAATTTCCTTTTGCGTACCACGGAAGGCACGTTCATTTTAACGCTTTACGAAAAGCGTGTGAATAAAGATGATTTGCCGTTCTTCCTAGGGTTGATGGAACATCTAGCCGAGCGTGGGTTAAATTGTCCGCTGCCAGTTCACCGCAACGACGGCGAAATGCTAAGCGAACTTGCTGGCAGACCAGCTGCGATTATCACTTTCCTTGAAGGCATGTGGCTGCGTCGCCCTCAAGCAAAGCATTGTAAGGAGTTGGGTGTCGCGCTCGCAAATCTTCATCTAGCGGGTAAAGACTTTGAGATCGCTCGCAAGAATGCTCTTGCGATGGAAGATTGGCGCCCTTTATGGAACCTGTCTCATGATCAGGCTGACAGCGTGCAAAAAGGTCTAACCGCCGAGATCGATAAAAGCCTCGCTGATCTTGAAGCGAACTGGCCGAAGGATTTGCCCAAAGGTGTTATACACGCTGATCTTTTTGCCGATAATGTCTTTTTCATTGGTGACGAGTTATCGGGGCTGATTGATTTTTATTTCGCCTGTAATGAGATGTTTGCTTATGACATTTCGATCTGTTTAAATGCTTGGTGTTTTGAAGCTGATGGTTCTTACAATATGACGAAGGGCAGGGCGCTTCTAAAGGGTTATCAATCTGTTCGCCCGCTTGAGCAAGCTGAACAGGATGCATTGCCAATACTTGCACGCGGATCAGCGATGCGGTTTTTCTTAACGCGTATTTATGACTGGCTGACCGTACCCGATGGCGCGTTTGTGCAGAAAAAAGATCCACTTGAATATCTCAAGCGTCTGAGATTTCACAATCAGATTAAATCCTCATCTGAATATGGATTGATGTAGTCCAATGAAGAAAATTGAAATTTATACAGATGGTGCCTGTTCGGGTAATCCAGGTCCTGGTGGTTGGGGTGCGATCCTGCGCTATCAAGGCAATGAAAAAGAACTCAAGGGTGGTCTTGCGGAAACCACCAACAATCAAATGGAGCTTACGGCAGCTATAGAGGCATTAAACGCACTCAAGCAGCCATGTGAAATCGATCTGTATACAGATTCCATCTATGTCCGAGATGGCATTATGAAATGGATTGAAGGTTGGAAGCGCAATAATTGGCGAACCGCTGCGAAGAAACCGGTAAAAAACGTAGAATTATGGCAAGCGCTTGATGAAGCAACTAATCGCCATAATATTAAATGGCATTGGGTAAAAGGTCACGCCGGGCATCCCGACAACGAGCGTGCTGATGAGCTGGCTCGTGCCGGAATGGAACCATTTAAGTGAGTTTAAGCCTAAAGCTGTTCTAACAGGCGAGAAGCACCGGAAGTCACGGCTTCGCCTGGGCTATCTTCAACGTTGAGCGCAGTGACTTTGCCATTGTCGACGATCATCGAATAACGCTTTGATCGCATGCCTAGTGTTCCGGCGGATAAATCCATCTCCATCCCGACTGCATTTGTAAAACTTGCATCCCAATCAGATAGGTAACGCAATTTACCTTCACCACCTGTGCTTTGAGCCCAAGCACCCATGACAAATGCATCATTAACCGACACAACAGCAATATCGTCAACACCTTTAGCAAGGATCGCATCTCTGTTTTCAAGATAGCCAGGAAGGTGGTTTGAATGACAAGTTGGCGTATAAGCACCAGGAACGGCAAAAAGAACGATTTTCTTACCCTCAAAGATATCTTTTACAGATACCTCAGCCATACCGTCCGACGTTTTTTCCTTAAACACTGCCTCAGGCAGGTTATCACCAATTGAAATTGCCATGTCTTGAATATCCTCAAATATGTTTATCCTAGTTTTGACATAGTCTTAACTGGATTAAAAACAAGAGCTTTTTTCGAACTTAATTGGTAATTTACTGCCATTAGCAGCTTGTCGTGCCAGCCTTGTATTGGCAAATTGGTGAGGCACCAAGATCAAGAGTTGTTTCCACAGATCTTTGCCCGAGTTTTAATAACACATACAGTGGTCCAGCAAGCGGATCATCGGCATTGGGTTGATCAAAAACATCGCTGCGAAAACGAACTGCGCCATCTTCGGATTTTATCAGCTTTGGCTGAGACATTGGCCATTTTTCTGGGCTTTGAATAAAGACCTCTGGCTGCATATTGGGCGGGTAAAATGCTGGTAAAGTCAGCTCGAATTCAACTGAATTCGTATCCGCGATATATTCGGCCTGTTTAAGATTAAGATCTTTCGAAGGTTCTGTTGGAAGATTAAACCGCGCGTTTTCAATCAGCGTATTTTGTTCCGTGGATGTCTGAAACTCTTTTAGATCAAGTTCGATATTTGCCGAAATCGGAACGCAAATTTCATTGCAGACACCCAAGAATATTTCCGCTTGAAGGTGCGTATCATCGCCAGCATCTTTGGTTTTTAGATCAACAGGAAAGGCGAGTGATTTTTTATATCCCGCATAGCTGCCTGTGGCATCATTTATCAAGGTCGGCACCGGATAGTGCACTTTGACCCCTTCGACATTTTTACTGTTTGAAAAATTAAAAAGCGGTGGGATACCGCTTGAACCCGGCTCGCGCCAATAGGTTTTCCAACCCGGTTCTAAATCAACTTCCACGATAGCTTTTAAAATTCCATTCTCGTCAGGGGTGGATTGTGTGACAACGCGCACACGCGCACCCTCAGCCTCTTGCCAGTCGGAACTTGCGGCTAGGCTGTCAGATATCGGAAGTAACGCTGTAGCAAACAAAGTTGCCGACAATAATGAGGAGGACATCAAAGCTTTAATCATGGCTTTAAGATACAGCATTGTTCTATCACTCGCCAATCAATTTCAGTTTACTAATCCTGTGGTTTTAGCTGCTGCGCTGCGGCGTTTATGTTAACCAATCCTTAAGAAATTCTCTCCGCTCAAGCCTGTTAAGATTGCTATCTTGGGGTATATTTGCTTTTAGTGTTTCCTATATTGTGAAGTGAATAGGCATTTTAAATGACTAAATCTAATGAATTGTTCAAACGTGGCGGTGGCGGTGTGCTTGAAGACCATATGCTGATCGCTATGCCAGGTCTTTATGAGACCGAGTTTGAACGCAGCGTTATTTTAGTCTGCTCTCATTCAGATGATGGCGCGATGGGCTTCGTGCTTAATAAAAGATCTGACATTACCTTTTCTCAATTTATGGCAAAGTTAAAGGGCGAGGTAGCCGCCGGCATCGATTTGCCAGATGTGGATGTTGACCACATCCCGGTTCATGTCGGCGGCCCTGTCGATCAAGGTCGAGGGTTTGTTTTGCACACTGCTGAATATGAATGCGATTCAACCATCAAAATTACCGACGACTTGTCCGTTACGTCGACGCTCGAGATTCTAACCGCGATTGCGCGTGGCCTTGGTCCGAAGAAAGCAATATTATGTCTTGGCTATGCCGGATGGGGTGAAGGGCAATTGGAAGATGAAATTGCCACCAATAGCTGGTTATCATGTCCATTGTTTGAAGATGCAATTTTTGAACCTGAGATCGATATGATCTATTCAAAAACACTCGCGTCAATGGGCGTAGAAGCCGCTAATCTATCAAGTTTAAGCGGTCACGCTTAAAAATCTTCTAGGATGATGGCGTAAAGCGCTCACGTAATAAACGCGTTGTTTGATCTGCATTTGCTGGTGCACCAAACAGATAACTTTGACCAAATTTGCAACCAAGTTCAGACAATGCTTCCGCATCCGCGGTGCTATCAACACCTTCAGCTACAACATCGAGTTCCAATTCTTGTGCCAAGTTTAGAATGGATTTGAGCATTTTCTCTCGTTTGTCACCTTCACCGGCCACGATGGAGCGGTCTATTTTAAGCGTATCAAACGGGAACATTGATAAATACGACATGGATGAATATCCGGTGCCAAAATCATCGAGTGCAAGTCCAACGCCAAGCGCTTTTAATTTCTCAAACGTCGCCAATGCAACATCAGGATTACCCATAAGAACAGTTTCAGTGAGTTCAAGTTTAAAGTTTGACGGCGAACATTTTGAACGGCCCAGAGTAGATTTGATGTCGTCGAATAATTCTGATTTCTGAAGTTGCGCGGCTGATAAGTTTACCGACATAAAAATTGGCAATTCACCTAAAATCGTGCGCCAACTTGACATGTCTTCAACGGCTTGTTGAAGTGCAAACATCCCCAACTCAAAAATAAAGCCATTTTTCTCCGCAAGCGGAACAAACTCAGAAGGTGGGATAAGGCCACGTTTAGGGTCTTCCCACCGTAAAAGGGCTTCAAAACCTGCAAGTTCCAGTGTATCCAATTTTATGATCGGCTGGTAGACCACCTGCATTTCGTTCCGTGCAATAGCCGACTTTAGGTTTTCCTGAACACTTTGGTAGTTCACACCCGTTGAGCGGAATGCGGGACGGAACGGTTCAATTCGATCCCCACCAAAACGTTTTGCATGTAGCATTGCAAGTTCCGCATCCTGCAATATCTCAGATGGGACTTGTAGATTATTCACCACTCGCAACATACCAATCGATGCGGTCATGGAAAGTTCGCGTTTGGCAAAATCTAGTGGAGCCTTAATAGCTTCCAACATCGCTTCTGCAAGTTCAGCTACGCTTTTCGGATCCGTTTCAGATAACAGAACGATGCCAAACTGATCTCCACCTAAGCGCGCCATTAAGTCTTCATTTTTCAGCAAGCGTCGTATGCGGCGAGTGAGAGCCAATAAGATTGTATCCCCTGATGACATCCCGATTGACTGGTTGATTTGCTTAAAGTCATCTAGATCAATCACTAGTACAGTTGGTAATAAGTCGGGTCGACTTTCACCAATAGCAAGCAGTGTCGATAAACGATCAAGAAATAGCTCTTGATTGGGCAACCCTGTTAAATTGTCTTGCACTGCATTTCGTAACAGGCGATTTTCAGATGTTTTCTGTTCGGTAATGTCATGTACTGTTCCCACACAACGGATCACTTCGCCATTTGCACCGATAACAGGTCGTGCTTTAAGCGAAAACCAATGATGGTGACCATCTGAAGCACGCAGCCTGAACTCATGGTTTAAGCGACCTCGGCGATGCTCCAGCATAATATCAAGCGCGGTACTAAAGCCATCACGATCATTTGGGTGCAAAATCGGCAACCAATTTCTCATGGCACCTTGCAAAGAATTCGGTGCCATACCCAAACCCTTTGAAATGTCCGGATTTGTGGTCAAACGATCACGAGATACATCCCAATCCCAAACAGTATCACCAGAACCTGTCAGCGCTAACGATTGGCGCTCAGCATCTGAGAATAAGCCCTGCTGATAAATCCCGGCGGTAAATACATGTTGCATCACAGTGAAGCTGATCAACAGCACGATCAAGACCATGCCGCCGCCCAATGCTGGTTGTAGGATGTCGTTATCTAATTCACCAATTGCAGTAAGACCTGCAGCTGCTAACCAACATATCGTTAACAACCATGTTGGAACCAGCATGAAGGCGCGGTCATATCCGCGGTAAGCGAGATATCCGATGAGGAAAATTGCCAAGATCGTTGTCAGTGCAAATGAGATTCGCGCAATGCCTGCGGCAACCGCAGCATCGATCAATATGATCGAAAAGAGCGCCGCTAGGCCCAAGAGCCAAACAAGCGCAACATAAGATAAATTGATGTGCCAATTATGCAGGTTGAGATAGGTAAATAAGAATATTATCAGCCCGCCGGCTAAAAGAACTTCCGCACCCGCGCGCCAGAACTGCAACTCTTCAGGCCCTAAATTAAACAGCTGTGATAAAAACCCAAAATCCACGCTTATATAAATCAACACAGTCCAGGCTAGCATTGCTGTTGCTGGCAGCATAATGGTCCAGCGAACAATAAATAAGTTGGTTAAAAACACAGCGAGCAGACCGGCAATACCAATCAATATGCCTTTGTAAAGCGTAAAGGAGTTTACGGTGTCTTTGTATGCGGTTGGTTCCCACAAATATAATTGCGGCAAATCATTGGATGAAAGTTCAGCAACGAAAGTCACAATTGTGCCGGGGTTCATCGTAATGCGGAAAATATCCGCTTCATCAGATAATTCACGATCCAGCGCAAAACCTTCAGAAGGCGTAATGCTGATGATGCGTTGAGAACCGAGATCCGGCCAAATGACGCCTGCATTGGCCAATCGATAATGTGGTGCAACAAAAAGACGGTCTATTTGTTCACTGGTCGTATTAGCCAAAACGACAACGGCCCAATCACCACTGTGATCATCGCTACTTGCGCGAACTTCAATACGGCGAACAATACCTTCGTTATCAGGGGCAGTTGAAACCTGAAATGCTGGTCCACGGCCACGAAATACTTCAACAGACTGGGTTAGATCCAGCGCAAGTTCATCGCTTGTGACTTGCACAGCGTCAAATGCACGCGCAGGATTGGTGAGTAAAACGCTACTACCAATCACCAACATAATCATGAAAAGCATCAAAACCTGGTTGGCCAGCCAGGTTTTATAATTATGCGCTAATCCGGCGATATTTCGGTATTCAACAAAAAACATTCAAACCCTTGCTTTGTTCGCCTTTACGCTATGTCGCTGATCACTCAGCCGCTGGGATAATCGAGTGAGGGTTTTCAAGCAATGCTTCCATTTCCTCAAGCGACGCCAATTTGTCAATTGGACCGACAGCTGAGAGCGTGATCTTCTCACCAAAGAACAAACGTCCCGCCAGATCAGTTAACCTGTCTGAATTAATGTTTTCAAGACGTTCCATTAATTCTTCGTTGGAAATCAGCCGTCCAAACAGCATCATCTGACGCGCAAGTTGACCTGCACGAGCTGCAGGGCTTTCTTGTGTCATTAAAAGTCCAGAACGAATTTGTGCACGTGCTCGGTCGATCTCTTGTTGATCGATGTTCTCGGCAATCTTTGCGAGCTCTGTCATGACCACAGGCACAAGCGCTTGAATATCTTCTGCGCCAGTTGCAGCTTGAATGCCAAAGATACCACTATCGGAGAACCCCCAATGGAAAGCGTAAACCGAATAACAAAGGCCATGGCGTTCACGCACTTCTTGGAAGAGGCGAGATGACATGCCGCCACCTAAAATGCCAGCCAGAATTTGCGACGCATAAAAATCGCGTGCATGATAAGCGCGTCCCTGAAAACCGAGCAGGATGTGCGCATCCATCAAGTCACGTTTTTCTAAATATGCACCACCGGTATAATTGGCTTTAGGGTAGTTTCGCTTATTGCCGTGCTCAGGTTTTAAATCTGAAAAACTTGATTGTGCGAGCTTGCAAATTTCATCGTGATTAACAGCCCCCACAGCAACAATAGTCAACCGGTCTGCAGAATAATTGCGATCCATATAAGCGCGGATCTGATCTGGCTCAAAACCTTGCACGGTTTCAGGTGTGCCAAGTATCGGGCGGCCAACACTTTGATTTTTAAACGCAGCTTCTGAAAACTTGTCAAAAACAACGTCATCGGGGGTGTCATTTGCGGCGCCAATTTCTTGTAAAATCACGTGCTTTTCACGCATAAGCTCATTCTCGTCAAAGACAGAGTGAGTTAGAATATCTGCAAGAATATCAATTGCGAGCGGCACATCTTCTTTAAGCATGCGGGCGTAAAAAGAAGTGGTTTCCGTTGATGTAGAAGCATTGACTTCGCCGCCAACATTTTCAATTTCTTCTGCAATTGCCCGCGCAGTTCTGCGTTTCGTACCTTTAAAAGCCATATGCTCTAAAAGATGCGCAATGCCGTGCTCTTTATCTGTTTCATCACGGGAACCAGCCTTAATCCAAACGCCAAGCGCAACGCTTTCCAAATGTGGCATACGCTCAGTGACGATGGTTAACCCGTTGGGCAATACAGTTGTGTTGTTATTCATACGCTACTAGGTTATTGGCATGCTCGTGTGTGCATTGAGATAAATTCTTCAACAAATTTAAGCTCTGCAGGCAATACCTTGAACCGTTCCTCCCGTTCCATTAAGTCACTTAGCCAATTTGGCAGGGCAGGGTTAATTCCGCAAGCTGTTTTCACTGCACTTGGGAATTTAGCTGGGTGGGCCGTGGCTAAGGTGATCATCGCTGAAGTAGGCTTGGCAAGTTTTTCTGCCACAAACAGCCCCACAGCAGTGTGTGGGTCAGCGATATAGCTGTTGTGTTGATTATATCTTGAGATCGTTTCATTCACTTGAGCACCAGTAGCTTTTGCAGCTGCAAACTCTCGGCGAATGGCTTTCAAAACCGTTGGCTCGATCGAAAATGAACCTGATTGTTTAAGTGCACCCATCGCATTGCGGACTTTATCTGCATCTCGATCATAAGCTTCAAATAGCAAGCGCTCAAAATTTGAGGAGATTTGGATATCCATTGAAGGGGAGCTGGTTGCGCTCACGCCCTTCATTTCATAGGTGCCTGTTTTTAATGTTCTAGCCAATATGTCATTGTCATTTGTTGCAATGTTAAGCTTGGCAATTGGAAGTCCCATATGTTTTGCACAATAACCGGCAAATATATCTCCGAAATTACCCGTTGGCACTGTGAAGGAAACTTTGCGTTCTGGCCCACCAATGGCAAGGCTTGCTGTAAAATAATATACGATCTGTGCCATAATTCGGCCCCAATTGATCGAGTTCACACCCGATAATTGCACATTATTTCGAAACTCTTGGTGATTGAACATTGCTTTGACAAGATCCTGGCAATCATCAAAGGTGCCTTCAATTGCAATCGAATGAACATTCTTTGCTTTGGATGTCGTCATTTGACGTTGCTGAACCGGTGATACTCGATTATGCGGGAACAAAATAAAGATATCTGTTCGATCACGATTAGCAAACGCTTCAATTGCAGCACCGCCCGTATCCCCAGATGTTGCCCCAACAATTGTTGCACGTTGATCACGCTCTTCTAAAACATAGTCCATCATGCGCGCTAAAAGCTGCATTGCGACATCTTTAAATGCCAGTGTTGGTCCGTGAAACAACTCTAAAAGGTAAGCATTATCATCGGTTTGCACCATTGGCGCAACAGCTTTGTGACGGAATGAAGCGTAAGCTTCATCAATCATTTCTTTGAGCTTTTCATCGGGAATTTCGCCATCAACAAACGGCTGCAAGATAGTATAGGCGACTTCAGCATAGGGTTTGCCGCGCATCGCTTTTATGTCACGCTTGCTAAATTGTGGCCATGATTGGGGTACATAAAGACCGCCATCAGTTGCCAAACCAGTCAAAAGAGTGTCGCTAAAATTAAGTTGAGGGGCTTCACCACGCGTTGAAACATATTGCAAAGCAGAATTCTCCTGGGGTTGCGTCTATAATTAATTATATTATGACGCAGTGGATCGATTTTTTTGTCTGGCGCTGATATAGACTATCATGTCATTGATGCAAAGCCCTGATATATAATGATCAAAAGTGAATTGATTAAATATGATCAAAATTGAAAGTAGAGTATAGGCCAGTGTTTTCGAAAATTATCAAATCTTCTCCTGTTGTTTTGGGATGTCTAATTCTTGCAGGTTGTAACTCAACGGAAACATCTCAAACTCTGGATGTCGCCGCGCAACAAAATGCTGCGAGCACGCCTGCGGTTATTCAGGGAAAATGCCCCCGCGTGAGCCTGCGAGATGGTACATCTTTTTATCGTGCATATACGCGCGGTGGTGATGGGGATCCATCGAAAATCACCTATCAAGCATCACTAGCTGACGCGACACGCTCTTGCACGGTTAGCGGTGATGAATTGGTGGTCAACGTTGTTGCGGCGGGAAGATTAGTTGCCGGACCACAAGGAAAAGCAGGTAACGTAAACCTTCCCGTGCGCGTAGCAGTGGTTGATAAAGTAACGCGAAATGTTCTTTATTCAGAGCTTACACAAACACCTGTTGCATTATCTGGAACAAATTTGACAGCTCAGTTTATTTTTGCTGATCCGAATGTGCGCATTCCAGCTGGTTCAGGTGGGGAAACCGAAGTCTTCGTTGGCTTCGATACTGGTCCAACGCGATAACACTTTTAGCAACGTTTAAAGAATAATTTTTATTTGAGCTCTTTCCAAACGGAGAGGGCTTCAATCATCTGCGGCAGATCTGCCATGCGATTGACCACAGTTTCAGCCCCAGCATCCATCAGCTTATCTGCATGACCTGGGAATGTATGTCTGCCACCTGTAAAACCAATCACGCGCGCGCCAGCTGCTTTTGCGCCTTTCACGCCAGCTTCTGAATCTTCAACAACAATGGTAAAATCAGCCTCGGCATCATGTTTATCAATCGCGTAGAGAAAAACATCAGGTGCGGGTTTTGGTTTGCCATCTCCCGTGTTGCGTGATGAGTAAACAAAGTCACCGAAAAAGCTATTAAGACGCGTTTTTAGCAACATGCCTTCAAGGCGACCTTGTGGCGAATTTGAACAAATACACATTGGCACATCGATTTTGTCCAAAGCTTCATGTGCGCCCCAAATAGCTTCGACTTCCTTTGGCAACCGCGTATTTAATTCATTCTGTGTTGTTTCCAACAATGACGCCTGCAAGGGAATATTTGCTTCGCGCTCAACTTCGAACAAAATTTCTTTCGTTGTTAAACCCGCAAAACGCTCGGCAAACTCTTCTGGCGTGATGTTAAATCCTGCTTTATTAAGTTGCTCAGATTCAATTTGCGCCGCGAGATATTCGCTATCAACAAGTGTGCCATCACAATCAAATATCACCAGATCCAGGTCAGCCATAAAAATTCCGTCTCATTTAGGGGTAAGTTGAAATGTCTTTTTCCTTATTTGGGCGCTTTAATCAAGCGCTACAAGGGCAAGAATAACGTTCACCCTTTATTTACCATGTCTGCAAACCCAATCTTTACCCTGTGCGGTAACAATGTGCTCATCATGTTTCGCGTTTTTATTGTGAGTAACCTATGCCGTCTATTGTATCGCTTTCCGACATTGCCAGATCATCCGAAGAGAAGACCCCTTACCTTAATTCGATAATCAAAGGCGATTGTGTAGCTGCACTAGAGGCACTGCCGTCAAATTCGGTTGATGTGATCTTTGCAGACCCACCATATAACCTCCAGCTTGGTGGTGATTTGCACAGACCAGATCATTCTAAAGTCGATGCAGTAGATGATGCATGGGATCAATTTTCATCATTCCAGGCATATGACAGTTTCTGTCGTGCCTGGTTGATGGCTTGTCGCCGCGTGCTAAAACCAAATGGCACAATCTGGGTGATTGGTTCTTACCACAATATTTTCCGTGTTGGCACGATCCTGCAGGATCTTGAGTTTTGGCTGTTAAACGATGTGATTTGGCGTAAGACAAATCCAATGCCAAATTTTCGTGGTCGCAGGTTCCAAAACGCGCATGAAACTATGATTTGGGCGAGCCGCGATGAAAATGCCAAAGGCTATACGTTCAACTATGATGCGATGAAGGCTGCCAATGATGATGTGCAAATGCGCTCTGACTGGCTGTTCCCAATTTGCTCAGGTGGCGAACGTCTAAAAGGTGATGATGGCAAGAAGGTTCATCCAACCCAAAAGCCTGAAGCATTGCTTGCGCGTGTTTTAATGGCTTCCTCAAAACCGGGCGATGTAGTCCTTGATCCTTTCTTTGGTTCAGGCACAACAGGTGCTGTTGCCAAACGTTTGGGCCGCAACTTTGTCGGTATCGAACGTGAGCAAGAATATATCGATGCAGCGCAGGCGCGTATTGATGCGGTTGAGCCTTTAGGTCAGGCTGAATTAAAAGTTATGACCGGTAAGAAAGCCTTGCCGCGTGTAGCGTTTAATACACTGGTTGAATCAGGATTGATCAACCCGGGCGCAGTGCTTACGGATACAAAAAAGCGTTGGAGCGCAATTGTTCGCGCAGATGGCACAATTGCCGTTAATGGCGACGGTGGTTCAATTCACAAGATGGGCGCGAAAGTTCAAGAACTTGACGCCTGCAATGGCTGGACGTTCTGGCATTTTGAAGAAAAAGGCAAGCTCAAGCCGATTGATGACCTTCGCGCAATTGTTCGCGCTGAAATGGCCAAAGCTGGCTCGTAAGCAGTCTCTATTCTTCTTCCTTAACTAATCGCCATATCACACGGGTTCCAGATTTCGCGCTGGGGCCCGCTTGCACCTTCTCCAATTGTGCGGGCAACTTCATTATCATTTAATTGCCGAAAAATTAGAGTTTGCCCCGCATCACGTTCCCCATCTGGGGCTATAAAGATTGCTGTGTGTCGGTCAATTTGGGCTTGCGGTGAAGCGCCGCTTGGCGAGATTATCTTTGAAGTTTCAACGACTAAACGCTCAGCACCATTTGTCCAACATCCGTAAATAGCATCTGCAAGCGCAATATTAGGGCTTGCAACTAACATCAATGTTATAAGAATTCGCTTCATGATTATCCGCCTTACATTTGTTAAATGTCGAAAGATCGAGAAGCAGAATACCACAAATTTCCAAGGAATGTGAAATTGAACGTATAAGCTGACCGCTATGTGGTTTCGATGCCATCATAATTGTGATAATTGCTGATCAATATTCAGATTGGATTACAATGGATCTCTCACTTTTTCTTAGCTTTTTAGCTGCTACGATGGTGATCGTGGTGACCCCGGGTTCAACCGTTGCATTAGCGTCTAGCAAAGCAGTGCGGTCAGGACCTCAAGCAGCTTTCATAACTGTACTTGGTGACGCGCTTGGGACTGCAACGCAAATTGTTGTGGCGGTTATGGGTTTGCAAATTCTGGTTGGGATCGCGAGCGAAATATTGCCCTATATGCAGATTCTGGGCGGTTTTTATATTATCTTTCTTGGCTACCAATCAATCACACAAAGCGCTGATAATGTGCTGCAAACTGATGATGTAAAACAACGCCGAAAGGATGCGAGAGGGCATTTTTGGACTGGGTATTTGGTGTGTATTTCAAATCCAAAATCGATCATCTTCTTTATCGCGCTTTTCCCAGGTTTCATCTCGCAAGAGTTAAACATTGTCTTTCAATCAATAGTTTACGGTGTGGTGTTTGTTGTTTTAGACGCAATGTTTATTATGGGATACTCAATGCTCGCTATTAAGACATTTAATTCGCAGGTTGGCTCAAAGCTTAGGGTCAATGTTGTCAGCGGGGTCGGGCTATCGCTCGTAGGTGCCTTGCTGATCTGGAATGGTTTATCGCTTATTTAGATGTCGATATTATCGATCATTTAAACGCATCAGGCACACTGGCAGTGATCACCTTTTTCATCAAATTGGGCAGTGCCTCATTTTTGATTTGCTTACGGTCGGACCACCAACCCTCCGCCAATTTTGCATGGGTCATGTCTTGGGTTGATATATCTGCGCAATACACAACAAGTGTCAGCTCAAAATGGGTGAAAACGTGTTTAATCGACCCACTTTTTCGCCAATTCAATGATAAAGGCGCTGCTTCGATACTTGTTTCACCATCTTGATTTGAGTTCCAGTCTGTTGTCGGAACTTCGCTCATATCAGCCAATAGGCCGGTATCAGGACGTTTACGCAGATAAATCGCACCGTTTTCATCAATGATAACAAAAGCAGCGCCCGAACGTTTTGGTTTCGCTTTTTTAGGCAACTTAACAGGATAGAGTTCCTGCTCTCCGCGAGCTGATGCCTGACAAAATGTTTGTAAGGGGCATAAAAGGCAGTTCGGTTTTTTAGGGGTGCAAATGCTGGAGCCTAAATCCATCAAGCCTTGTGCAAAATCTCCCGGGCGATCGTTCGGAACGTTATTTGCCACCTGCACCTTGATCTCAGATTTAGCCGCGGGTAGGGGCGTTTTGATCTCAAAGAGCCGTGTAAATACGCGTTCGATATTGCCATCAACCACAGCTGCGGGCTGATTAAAGGCAATCGCTGCAATTGCAGCTGCTGTATAGGGACCGATGCCCGGTAGCTTAATCAACTCAGCTTCGGTTTGTGGAAACATGCCGTCATATTCTGAGGCAACAAGATCAGCGCATTTTTTTAAATTTCGGGCACGTGAGTAATATCCGAGCCCAGCCCAGGCTTGCATCACGCTTTCTGATGATGCATCTGCCAAGTCTTCCACATTTGGCCATAATTGCACAAATTTATCAAAATATGGTTTGACAGCCGTAACAGTTGTTTGCTGCAGCATAATTTCAGACAGCCAAACATGATATGGATCAGCAATAACACCTTTTGTTTGCTCACTTGGTGAGATACGCCAAGGAAGCTTTCGATGATTATTATCATACCAAGCTAACAAGAGATCAGAAATTCTTGATTTCGTGGGGAGTGAAGAGCAGGGCAAAGAACGTTAAAACCTATGAAAATATACGGTATTTGGCATTGACATTAGTACTTCCTTGGGCAAGAACGCATCATTCAACCCTCAATTGGTATTTAAATGCAGCTGTTTGATCGTACGAATATTTTACAAAATCGGATGTGGTCAACCTTAAATGGTCGAAATACGATTTTTATCTTAGCTATGGCAACACTGGTGTCAGCTGCAGGCTCGTTGTTATCGCTCTTAGTTATTATTGCTGCAACTTCTGGGTTTTTATTATTTTTAAAATACAAAAAATTCGTATTGCTACCATCAGACCTTTGGCTTGTGGTTCCAGGCTTGCTTTATCTGCTCGCGATGTGGAGCTCATATATCAGTTATGATTTCCAGTGGAGTGATTTAGAGGATTGGGCAAAACCTTATATTTTCATTTCACTTGGATTTGTTTTGGTAAATTATCGGCTTGTAAAAAATGTTGATTACTTTTCGATGTTTATCAAATTTGCGGGCTATAGCGGCTATATTTTACTACCTTGGATTTTATATGAAGGGTTTTGGCTCGGGCAACGCATGGCTGGCGGATCGGGCAATGAAATCCCCTTTGGTATGGTGTGCGGAATTATGGCGCCCATCGCACTGCTTGGTGTTTTTGGTGCAGACAGAAAGCATCAGATAATTGCCATTGGAAGTGCGCTTTTATTGTCCACCGGATTGGTTTTATCGCTCACAAGAGGCATGTATATTGCTTTTGCAATCAACATGTTAATTGTTATGGCCTATGCAATAAGTACGTCCCGATACCGATGGCGTGTTTTTGCTGTGTTCGCGGTTGTTCTCGCCATAGGAATTGGTGTTAGCGCAACATCAGATACGATCAAAAATCGTGCCGGATCCTTGGCGGTGCTTGCCCAAAATCTCTCAGCTGGTGAAGCGCCTGTGGATGGGTCATTTTTACAGCGTATGCAATTATATAGTCGTGCAATGTGCCTTATTCAGAAACGTCCGGTTTTTGGTTATGGATATGGCAAACGCGATGACATTTTAGCTCAAGGCAATCCAGCTGTTATTGCTGAAGGCGGGGTCATTTGTCCCCAACGACATATCACTGCAACGCATTTTCACAATGGGTTTTTCACGGTTGCAATCGATGCAGGCGTAATCGGTCTGGTGACCATATTATTGCTTTTGTTCTCACCCTGGGTATTTGTTCTGCGTGCACCAAAAGATGGCAAACAGTTAATGCGGCTCGCATTTTCAAGTATTTTTGTCGTTACCTATTCAATCATGGGAATGTTCAATATCTTGTTCGGACATGATTTGATTGATAGTCTATTTATCACAGGCAGCGTTTTCTTAGCGTTGAGTGTTGTAAAAACAGACGGTTTTGCGCTTGAAGATGTGGCGGAAAATAAGGTTTCTGACGCATAGTGCCGCGCAAAAGTGTTAGAGCGTAAAAGCCTAATGTGCTGAAAAGCAATTTGGAAAGATCTGATATGGCTGAAAAAAAGCCAAAGCGCGTAAAGGCGCTCTGCAAATTGCTGAACTGACCAATACATTGGTTGACCCTATTTTGGCAAAGAGAGCAGGCATCAACACAATGCTGCTCGGCATATGGGATGAAATCGTCGGAGATGAATTTGCTGATTGCTCGCGCCCCGACAAAATTATTTGGCCTAAGCAGCGAGATATGGGTGCCGGCTATTCCGAACCGGGTGGGGGATTATCGCCCGGACAATTGACAATCGCATGTGAAGGATCACGCGCGTTATTTTTGTCGCACCAGCAAGATGAGATTTTGCAGCGGATAAATTCGTTTTTTGGATTTCCAGCGATCAATCGCATCAAGATTGTCCAAAAAGTAGTCGTAAAACACGATCTACGTCGCAAAAAACCACGAAAATTATCATCACTTCAGCAAAGAAAACTTACTGACATGGTTGATGATATTGAAGATCCTAAACTAAAAGAAGCATTGACAAAATTGGGCAAGGCTGTTTTGTCCAAGCGGTAACATTATTTTGATCGTGATACGTCATCAAAATGCCCCAAATATGCCAGAAACAATTGTGGCGTGGTGGTTTATTTTGCTAGGCTTATCATGTGAATTTGAAGAGCAGCGCTCGACTGCGGATTTCCGGGGCTCCTCGCAGGACTAAAATACGACGAAAGGGTTTGGAATGTCGTTTATTGAATTGAAAAAGCTAAATCTGGTTTCAAAAGCTGCGCTTTTGGGTGGAGTAGCTTTATTGGTCGCCTCATGCAGCGAAGCGCAAGATGTGAGTGATGCAAGCAATACAACAAATATTGAGCAAGTAGCTGACGCGGAAAATAATATAGATCGCGTTGTAACATCAGCTAATGTGCCAGCAGCTGATGGCACTGTTGATATGGAAGAGGTGCTTAAAGCAAGCCCGCTTAAAGAAATGGAATTGGGCGATGCGAACGCTCCAGTCACAATCGTTGAATACATGTCTCTAACATGTCCACATTGTGCAAACTTCCACAAAAACACATTCAAAGACATCAAGGAAAAGTATATCGACACGGGTAAAGTTCGCTTCATTATGCGTGAATTTCCGTTTGATCCACGCGCTGCAGCTGGCATTATGCTTGCTCGTTGTGCCCCTGAAGAGCAGTTTTTCCCATTCTTAGATGTTCTTTTTGAACAGCAATCCACGTGGGCAAGAGCCGAAGATGCACGCGCTGCCCTGCTAAAAATCTCTAAATTAGCGGGTTTTACACAGGAACAGTTCAATACTTGCTTGACGAACCAACAGCTTCTTGATGATGTAACAGAAGTGCGTAATCGCGGCGCTAATGATTATGGTATACAATCCACACCTAGCTTCATCGTCAACGGAAGCCGGTATTCGGGGGATATGTCAGTTGATACAATGTCGGCACTTATCGACAGCTATCTATAATAAACGTTCAACAGAGCGCTGGGTAAGTGTGCCCAGCGCTCATTTTCATTACAATTTTATTGAACAACGCGATACTCTCTGCGGAGCCATTCGCTCATGAAGTTTAATAAGCTCCGCCTTTTAGGCTTCAAATCTTTCGTCGACCCTACTGAATTTTATATCGAGCGCGGCCTAACAGGTATTGTTGGTCCCAACGGATGTGGCAAGTCCAATCTTGTTGAAGCTATGCGCTGGGTAATGGGTGAAAACTCCTATAAAAATATGCGCGCATCCGGCATGGATGATGTGATTTTCTCAGGTTCTGGCAATCGACCTGCACGGAACACTGCGGAAGTCGCGCTATATCTTGATAATTCAGAACGCGATGCACCTGCTGCATTTAATGATGCGGATGAAGTGCAAGTTTCCCGCCGGATTGAGCGTGAATCTGGCTCAGCCTATCGCATTAATGGCAAAGATGCCCGCGCGAAAGACGTTCAACTGTTATTTGCGGATGCATCCACCGGTGCGCGTTCTCCTTCGATGGTGGGGCAGGGGCGTATTGGTGAATTGATCCAAGCAAAACCCCAAGCTCGCCGCCAACTGCTTGAAGAGGCTGCCGGGATTTCAGGATTATATTCGCGTCGCCATGAAGCTGAATTGCGATTGCGTGGTGCTGAAACAAATCTTGAGCGCCTTGATGATGTCACAGCACAGCTGGAAAGCCAGATTGAAAGTTTAAAACGTCAAGCTCGACAGGCTAATCGCTTTAAAGCAATCTCATCTGATATTCGTCGCAGTGAAGCAACGCTGTTACATTTGCGTTGGCAACAAGCCAAATTAACAGAAGGGCAGTCTCAGTCAGAATTATCAGAAGCAACAAAACGAGTTGCAGAGATGGCGGCAAAACAGTCTGAAGCAGCTCGCAATCAAGCCGTTGAAGCACATAAGCTTCCAGATTTGCGAGATAAAGACGCTAAAAGTGCAGCTGCATTGCAACGTCTTCAGATTGGAAAAACTCAGCTTGAGGAAGAGGCGCAACGTCTTGAAAAGCGTAAAGTTGAACTTGAGCAACGTTTAGCGCAATTGGCTGCAGATATTGCACGTGAAGAACAGTTAAAAGCGGATAATAGCGCGATATTGTCAAGACTTGATGATGAAGAGAAAGAGCTGAAAGACATTTTGGCAAATTCTGATGCGCATGCAGCAGATTTGAAAAATGCATTTGAAGCAGCGAGTGTTAAACTTGTTGCGAGCGAAAAAACCCTTTCAGCGATTACCTCTGAACGTGCGGAAGCGGCTGCAGGTAAAGTTCAGCTTGAACGCAAAAATCAGGAATTAAATGAGCGAAAGCTACGCATAGAGCGCCAATTGACTGCGCAAAGAGAAGAACTTGTTGGCATTGAAACGCAAATTGCCGGCTTGCCAGACCCCAAAGTTAAGCAAAATGAGCTTGAGCAAAGTGAAGTCAATTTAGCATCCGCAGAAGATAAAGTTGAAGTGGGCGAAGTAAAACTTGAAAATGCACGTCAAAACGAAAATGATGCGCGCAAACCCTTGTCCGAAGCCCGCCGAAATCTCAATGAAATTGAGACCGAAGCACGGACCATTCAGAAGATTTTAAACGCAGGATCAGAACCTGAATTATTCGCCCCTGTCGTTGACAAAATGAAGGTAGAACGCGGATATGAAACCGCGTTAGGTGCGGCCATTGGTGATGATCTTGATTTGCCAATGGATGCGTCTGCGCCGGCACATTGGTCGCATATTTCAGGAACCGGAGATGATCCTAAACTGCCAGCAGGTTTAACGGCGCTTGATGCTTTCGTTGAAGCGCCACAAGCGCTGGCTCGCCGTTTGGCGCAGATTGGGTTGGTTGATGACGAAGCGCAAGGCGATGCACTTCATGCGGCATTAGCTCCCGGGCAAAGATTGGTGAGCAAAGACGGTGCCCTGTGGCGTTGGGATGGATATCGCGCATCTGCCGATGCACCGACCCCTGCTGCGATGCGATTGGCACAAAAGAACCGTTTGGCAGAGCTCGATGCGCAAGCCATAAATGCAACAAAAGCTCTTCGTGAAGCCGAAGAAAATTTAGAAAACGCGGCTAAGAGCGTAAAGGACCAACAAGAAGATCAGCGCGCGCTTCGTGAAGATGTCCGGCTTGCAAATGTCGCCGTTAGTGATGCGCGAAAAGCTCTGGCAAAAGCACAGGAAGCTTCGGGTGCATTATCTAATCGCGCTGAAGTGTTGCGGCAATCAACAGCGCAGTTTACCCTTCAGCTAGATGAAGTGAAAACAGAGCTGGTTGAAGTTGAAGCGGCCGTTCTTTCTGCACCGGACTTAACCGAGCTTGATCAGCGCTTAGGCCAGGCAAATTCGGAAGTTGCGACAGACCGTGGAGCCGCAGCTGAAGCGCGCGCGGCGCATGAAAGCATGGAGCGAGACAATCGAAATCGTCAGCAACGTTTAACAGCTATCGGAAATGAGCGCGAAACTTGGCTCTTGCGTGGTCAAAATGCTGATGGGCAAATTAAAGCGCTAAAAGAACGTTCAAATGTTGCTTCGGTTGAAGCTCAGGAACTTGCAGATGCGCCCGACAATCTCGCCAGTCGCAGAATACAATTGATGAACCAGTTGACCGAAGCTGAAACCGTCAGAAAATCTTGCGCTGATGTATTAGCGCTTGCGGAAACGCAATCTCGTGATGCAGATAAAGTCGCGACCGAAGCCATTGCAGCGCTTTCCTCTGCGCGTGAGGGGCGTGGTCGTGCAGAAGAGCGTGTAGTTGCTGCAAAAGAGCGCCGCGAAGAAGCCGAAGCTCGTATCCGCGAAGCGCTGAATTGCGAACCGCATGAAGCTATAAAACTCGCTCAAATTGAAGGTGATGAAACAGCGCTTGATCCAGATAAAATTGAACGTTCGCTTGAACGCTTGAAAATGGAACGCGAACGTTTGGGTGCCGTTAACTTGCGCGCGGAAGAAGAACAAACAGAGCTTTCCGAGCAGTATGAGACAATTATCAATGAGCGTGAAGATGTCATTGAAGCCATCCGCAAATTGCGTGCTGGTATTCAAAGCCTAAACAAAGAAGGTCGCGAGCGATTATTGGCCGCATTTGATGTTGTGAATGAGCAATTCACCCGTTTATTTACGCATCTGTTTGGCGGCGGTACGGCTGAACTTCAGCTCGTGGAAAGTGAAGATCCGCTTGAAGCTGGTCTTGAGATCTTAGCCCGACCACCTGGCAAAAAACCGCAAACAATGACGCTTCTTTCAGGTGGCGAACAAGCACTCACTGCAATGGCCTTGATCTTTGCTGTGTTCTTAACAAACCCAGCGCCAATTTGTGTGCTTGATGAGGTCGATGCGCCGCTTGATGATCATAATGTTGAGCGTTTTTGTAATCTGATGGATGAGATGGCATCCTCGACAGAAACACGCTTTGTGTTGATCACGCATAACCCAATTACTATGTCACGCATGAACCGTTTATTTGGTGTCACCATGGCAGAGCAGGGCGTGTCGCAACTCGTTTCGGTGGATTTACAGACTGCCGAAGGAATGCGCGACGCAGGTTAATGCCTTAATTTTTGGCAGTTTTACGTGGAATTACGGCATAATCAGGCCAATTATGAACAATTTATGATCATTTGCCTGCTATTATTGCATAGCTGCTAAGCAGAGCTTGCTCTACTCATTTTTTCAAAAAAGCCTATATGTCTTCTTGATACAAAACAAAATGAAAATTAAGCAAGGATAATAACAATGAAAATGTTCTCATTTTTAAAAGCAGAAGACAGCCGTAAACGTAACGAACGCGAATATCTAAACAACGCAAAAAGCTTGGCAGATTTAGAATATCGCATGCGTCAGGTCGATAAAGGCGTTTTTAAACAGCCTTATAACTTTATCTAATCGATAAGTTTTAAAACAAATGCACGGAGCGCGAGGCGGTTTAGGCCAACGCGCTCATATGTGCGTTTTATCCCACCAGATTTGAATGTTTCGAACGCGCTACCGATTGTGGCGCGTTTTATTTTTCGTTCTGAATAGATTGCAGATAGACAATCACATCAGCAACTTGCAATTCGGTCATTTTGAAAATTGGCATATCAGGATGCGTTGTTTCAATACCTTGTGAAAAAGCCTCTTCAATTGCATCAACCGGATAAAATTGCATAAGCTCGCGAAATAGCGGAGCATCCGGGTGTGGGCTATCACCTTGTGCGCTGATCGCATGACATTTTGCACAATTTGCTTCCAATATCCGTTTACCATGTGCACGTGGCTGCACCCAAGCAATCCAAGCAGCAATATCTCGCGCTTGTTTTGGTGTGAGATTAAATACTGGCATCACATTATTTTTCGGTAATGCGTGGTTCAGCAAATCCTTTTCGATTGTCGTAACATCACGATGAATGGTCATGCGCCAAAAAGGAACGGCCTGATGCAAAGGGCTTGCACCATCAATTGTTACCGCATGGCATTGAGCACAGTTCACGCGTGCTAAATCGCGACCATGTGAGACGTCGGCTTTTGAATTGGCGTCTTGCGCAGTCGTAACCGAGATCGCGGCCAAACCAATTGTAAGGCTTGTGATCGTGGTGAGAAATAAGCGTTTCAACATGGATTACCCTTTCGCTAAATTACAGGATGTTTGATGCTTCAACACACCACCGTCTCTTTGCATTTCGTGATTTCAAATGGCTGGATACGTCCTTCTCGAACGGCATCAAATTGACGACCATCTTCGCATTGTGCTCGAGCTTCGAAATATAATTGTCCAGCTAATTCGGTTTCTTTCATAGAGATGAAATAGGCAACATTGCACTGTTCTTCGAAAGCCAATTGCATGGTCACTTCATCAAGCCATGCAGGGTTGGTGGATTGTGCAATAGCGTGTGGGGTTGTCAGTAAGAAGCTGGCAAATACAACGAGTATTTTCTTCTTAATATCAAACATGTTCACTCCTTTTTGCTTGAAGTGTTGCGTTACTGATTAATCTGATCATTTGCTCCGGTTAATTCTGTAGGGAGAATGTGTTGCCCAAGCTTTGCGAGCTTTTGCACCTCATCGGAATATTGTTTTGAGGAGTTTTCAATAAAGCTGCGTTGTAAGTCCCAGATTTCATTGATGGATTTGCACGTCATGAGGTTTCGCTGAAGTTCGAGATCTTCAATCATGCGTTTTGAATAAAAACTGATGATTTCCTGCTGGTATTTTGACCAGCCAGCAACGATATCGGAGCTGATATGAATAAGCTCATAAGCTGTTTCGATATCTTCTTCTCTGGGTTTTGGCAGCACAACGCCATGTGTTTCGGCGCTTATGTCTTTTGGTTCTGATTTCGATGCTGATGGTGTTTTCACAACTTTTTGAGCCATGGGTCTACTCCTGTTTGAGTTGCCTTGGCCTTAGAATATCAGTTCGAGCTGACAGAACATTGATATAGCTCAAATCAATGTCATTATTTGGAATTAAGAAAATTCGATATCGCCAGTTTCAGGTGGTGATAAGAACAGTGCGACCACATCTTCTGGCACATCAGCAATTGTCGGATAACGCCATTTCGGTTGTTTGTCCTTGTCGATAATCAGAGCGCGAACACCTTCGACAAAATCGCTATGTTCGAGTGCGCGTGATACGAATCGAAACTCCTGCCGAAGTGCGTTGTCGATCCCGGGATTTGCGCGAATTGCTCTAATTGTCTGCAAGGTTACACAAATTGAAATCGGGGATGCAGAATTGATTTTGTAAAGTGCTTTTGCCGCCCATTCTGCATCTGATCTTTCCAACGCTGATAATATTTCACCAATCGTTTGAAGACTGAAAATTGCATCAATCTCATTTTGCAATTGGGCAAGTTGACCTGCTTCTGTTGCTTGCGAATATGTTGAAATATCCGTTGCGTCTCCTGTTTCGGCGAGTGAATTTACAAGCTCTTTCAATTTGTCTTTGGGAACAAACTCATCGGCAAATCCGCAGTATATTGCATCTTGATAGCCGACCCTTCCACCGGTTAATGCCAAATATTCACCTAAATGCCCAGGAGCCTGCGCAAGCAGGTGCGAGGAGCCGACATCAGGGATGAGGCCGATGGCACATTCTGGTAAAGCAAAGCTTGTATTTTCTGTGACAATTCGGTGTGATCCTAATGCAGAAATACCGACGCCACCACCCATGACAATCCCGTTCATTACAGCAATATAGGGTTTGGGATAGTGCGCGATTAACGAGTTTAGCCGATACTCATCACGCCAGAAATTCGTACCGTTTTCAAAATCCCCGGATTTACCCTTGGCATAAAGGTCTTGCACATCGCCACCTGCGCAAAATGCCTTTTCACCTGCTGCATCGATTATGATAAGTTTAACGTCAGTATCATTTTTCCACGCATGCAGTGCTGTCTCAATCTGCAATGCCATATCATGAGACATAGCATTCAGGACTTTTTCTCGCGTGAGCGTAATATGACCAAGACTACCATTTTTTCGAATATTGATATCAGTCATAAAACTACTTCTGACTATTGATGAGATTGCGTGCAATGATGTGGCGCATAATTTCGTTTGTGCCCTCTAAGATTTGGTGTACGCGCAAATCACGTACAATTTTCTCTATTCCATAATCGCTGAGATAGCCATATCCGCCGTGTAGTTGCAAAGCCTGGTCTGCGACATTTGACGCAGCCTCGGTTGTGAAAACCTTTGCCATGGCGGAGTATTTTGCGATGTCAGGCCCGCCATTATCGTATTTCCAAGCCGCTTGCCGTAAAAAAGTTCGTGCAGCCTGTAGCTGGATTTCCATATCAGCGAGCTTAAATTGCAACGCTTGGAATTTATCAAGTGTTTGTCCAAATGCTTTTCGTTCTGACATATATTGAAGACTAGCATCAAGCGTCATTTGAGCGCCACCTAATGCGCAGGCAGATATAGATAAACGACCTCCATCAAGCCCGGCCATGGCGTATTTAAAGCCGTCGCCTTCTTTGCCAATTAAATTCTCAAGGGGGACGTGACAATCATCAAACTGAACTTGTGCTGTGGGCTGTGCTCGCCAACCCATTTTATCTTCCGCAGCCCCGAAGCTTAAGCCTTTTGATCCGTCTTCTATGATAATGGTTGATATACCTTTGGGGCCATCTTCTCCAGTGCGGCACATAGTTAGATAGGCATCGGAATAGCCACCACCTGAAATAAATGCCTTTGTGCCATTTAATACATATCCATTATTGGTTTTTGTTGCTTTTGTGCGTAATGCTGCAGCATCAGAGCCGCTTCCAGGTTCGGTCAAACAATAAGAATAAATCTTGTCCATTGTGGTCAGTTCAGGCAGCCATCTTTGTTTAGCTACTTCATTACCAAATTGATCAATGAGCCCGCCAACCATGTTGTGTATGGATAAAAACGCACTGACTGATGGGCATGACATTGCAAGTGCTTCAAATATCAATATCCCATCCATTCGTGATAATGCTGATCCGCCATATTCTTCGCTGACGTAAATCCCGCCCAGCCCGAGTTCACCAGCTTCATGCCATAACTCTTTCGGGATAGTGCCTTGTTTTTCCCACTCTAATGCATGTGGTGCAATTTTTTCCTGTCCAAAAGCATAAGCCATTTCGAAAATTGCATTTTGTTCTTCGTTTAGTTCAAAATCCATTTTTGATCAGCCTTTCGTCCATAGATTTCAGTCAACTTCTCAGATCAAAACATTTGAAGAGTTGAAACATATTTCAATATCTGTTATTAATTTAACGAACGTTCATTTAATTATCAAGGAATTTTTATGGCGCGCATAGCCGGTTCAGATGGTGAGGTTACTAGAAGCGAGATTAGAAAGGTCAGTTTGGCCTTGTTTGCGCAGTTTGGATATGCAGCTGTTTCAATGCGACAGATAGCAAGTCAAGTGGGTGTGCAAGCCAGCGCGATCTATCAGTATTATCCGAACAAGCAGCAAATTCTGGTGAGTTTGTTACAAAACCATATGGATGGATTGCTCAAGGCGTGCGATGAGGAAATAACAGCATCTGACCCTATCGCGCGGTTGGAGCAATTTGCGCGTTTCCATATTCGCTACAACATTAATCGTCAGGATGAAGTGTTTTTGGCATATATGGAGTTGCGCTCATTAGAGCCTGAAGGCTTTAAAACTATATCTGAACTGCGCAGTCAGTATGAAGCGATTTTGAAATCAATCCTTCATGATGGCGCAAAGTCCGGTGCAATGAATATTGACGACCCGCACGTATCAGCCATGGCTATTCTTGCCATGCTGACGGGGGTAAATACCTGGTACCGTTCTGGTGGTCGTCTATCTCAAAAGAAAATCGAAAATATCTACGCGTCGATGGTACTAAAATCACAAGGGATTATGCCGCGTGCGCAAATTGAAGAGGGTATTGCTCATGTTTGATCAAGTGATGGATTTTGGTCTTGGTGATGATATCAATGCATTACGCGACATGATGCGCAAATTTGCCAGCGATGAGATTGCCCCACGCGCCGCAGAGATTGATAAAACAAACGAGTTCCCAAATGATCTTTGGATGAAGATGGGTGCACTCGGCTTGCACGGTATTACCGTATCTGAAGAGGCTGGCGGTGTTGATATGGGATATCTCGCCCATTGTGTAGCGATTGAAGAAATTTCCCGCGCTTCCGCGTCTGTCGCACTGTCATATGGCGCGCATTCTAACCTATGTGTCAACCAGATCCACCGATGGGGGACAGATAAGCAAAAAGAAAAATATCTGCCTAAATTGCTGACGGGTGAACATGTGGGTTCGCTTGCAATGTCAGAACCGGGTGCTGGTTCAGATGTGGTTTCAATGAAACTTCGCGCTGATAAAGTTGGCGATCACTTTGTGCTCAATGGCAACAAAATGTGGATCACAAATGGACCGGATGCAAATACGCTCGTTGTCTATGCCAAAACCGATGTGGAGGCCGCTTCAAAGGGGATTACAGCATTTATCATCGAGCGCGAAATGGAAGGTTTTTCAACAGCGCAAAAACTCGATAAGCTCGGTATGCGCGGATCCAATACCTGCGAATTGGTCTTTGATAATTGCAAAGTGCCGGAAGCCAATATTCTTGGCAAAGAGGGCGAGGGCGTCAAAGTTTTAATGTCTGGCCTTGATTATGAGCGGGTGGTTTTAGCCGCTGGGCCAATTGGGATCATGGCAGCAGCAATGGATATTGTGGTGCCTTATGTGCATGAGCGTGAGCAGTTTGGAAAACCGATTGGCACTTTCCAGCTGATGCAGGGCAAGCTTGCTGATATGTACACCACAATGAATGCCTGTCGATCTTACGTTTATGCTGTAGCCCGCGCTTGCGATAATGGCCAAGTCACCCGCAAAGATTCAGCTGGTTGTATTTTATTTGCTGCGGAAAAAGCCACCCAAGTTGCACTTGAGGCAATCCAATGTCTGGGTGGCAATGGTTATATCAATGACTATCCAACAGGTCGTTTATTACGTGATGCCAAACTTTACGAAATTGGTGCTGGCACAAGTGAAATTCGTCGCATGTTAATTGGTCGCGAAATATTTGGTGAGACAGCATAAATGAGTAAATTAACAAGCACATCAGCCCCAAATGCAGATAATGCCAAGGCTATGCATAGCCAACTTGATGACGTGCAAAAAGAAGCGCAACGCATTTTGCAAGGTGGATCGCAACGCGCACGTGAGCGCCATGTATCGCGCGGGAAATTGCTGCCGCGAGACCGCGTTGAGGGCTTAATTGATCCTGGTTCATCATTTTTAGAAATTGGTCTGTTTGCAGCAAAAGATACCTATGATGCGGATATTCCAGCCGCGGGCGTCATTGCAGGTATTGGCCAGATCAATGGCCGTGATTGCATGATCGTCTGCAATGATGCGACGGTTAAAGGTGGTACATATTATCCGCTGACAGTGAAAAAGCATCTTAGAGCGCAGGAGATTGCTGAAGAAAATATGCTGCCATGTCTTTATTTGGTTGATAGCGGTGGCGCCAATTTACCGAACCAGGATGAAGTGTTCCCAGATCGCGATCACTTTGGTCGTATCTTTTATAATCAAGCACGAATGAGCGCAAAAGGCATTGCCCAAATCGCTGTTGTAATGGGCAATTGCACCGCAGGTGGCGCCTATGTGCCTGCAATGTGTGATACGACGATCATGGTCAAAGAACAGGCGATGATTTTTCTCGCCGGTCCTCCGCTGGTTAAAGAAGCGACGGGGGAGGAAGTCGACGCTGAAACGCTAGGTGGCGCAGACACGCATACCAGATTATCCGGTGTTGCTGATTATATGGCAGAAGATGATGCGCATGCGCTCGCGCTTGCGCGTCAGGTGGTTTCAACACTGGGCCAAGCGCCAAAAACTAATGTCGCTTTAACAGCACCAAAAGACCCTGTTTATTTAAGCGAAGATATCATGGGGCTGATCCCGCATGATACACGGCAATCTTTCGATATCAGAGATATTATCGCGCGCATGGTTGATGGCAGCGAATTTGATGAATTTAAAGCGCGATATGGCACAACTTTGGTCACCGGCTTTGCGCATATTGATGGCATGCCGGTTGGCATTATCGCCAATAATGGCGTGCTATTCTCTGAAAGCTCGCTCAAAGGTGCGCATTTCATTGAGATCTGTTGCCAGCGAAAAATTCCGCTTCTGTTTTTGCAAAATATCACGGGCTTTATGGTGGGCTCGAAATATGAAGCTGGCGGCATCGCCAAAGACGGCGCGAAACTCGTCAATGCAGTTTCAACAGCCAATGTACCAAAGATAACGGTCATTATTGGTGGCTCATATGGTGCAGGAAACTATGGCATGTGCGGCAGGGCGTTCGGTCCGCGATTTGTTTGGATGTGGCCCAATGCGAGGATTTCCGTTATGGGCGGCGCGCAAGCTGCCGGTGTGATGGCAAGCGTGACCCGCGCTGGGAAAAAGGCCCGCGGAGAAGACTGGAGCGCAGAACAAGAAGCTGCCTTCAAGCAGCCGATTTTGGATCAGTTTGAAACCCAGTCCCATCCATTTTATGCATCAGCCAGATTATGGGACGATGGCATCATCGACCCACGCGAAACTCGCAATGTCGTCTCGTTAAGTCTTAAAGCATGCTTGAATGCGCCTGTTGAAGACACAAGCTTCGGCTTGTTCAGAATGTAATGGTGGATGATATGACAATGTTCCCTAAAATTCTCATTGCCAATCGTGGCGAAATTGCATGCCGAATTATCAAAACCGCAAAGCGCTTGGGCGTGAAAACGGTCGCCGTCTATTCAGATGCGGACGCCAATGCGCTGCATGTTGAAATGGCAGATGAGGCCGTTCATATCGGACTATCTCCGGTGAGTGAAAGCTATTTGCAGCAAGATGCAATCATCAATGCTGCAAGACGAACAGGCGCGCAAGCCATTCACCCCGGCTATGGATTTTTGTCTGAAAACCCTGAATTTGTTGCTGCTGTTGAGGCGGCTGGTCTGACCTTTATCGGCCCGAGCGCCAAAGCGATTTCTGCGATGGGTCTGAAAGATGCGGCCAAGCAATTAATGCAGGATGCAGGTGTTCCAATTGTCCCAGGGTATCATGGCGCGGATCAAACGCCGGATTTGTTAAAATCAGAAGCTGATAAAATCGGTTACCCTGTGCTGATCAAAGCGCGCGCAGGCGGTGGCGGTAAAGGCATGCGGTTGGTCGAATACGAAGAAGAATTTCTAACCGCTTTAGAAAGTGCTGCACGGGAAGGGCGGACGGCTTTTGGTGATCCGGCAGTGCTAATTGAAAAATTCATCACCTCGCCACGTCATATCGAAGTTCAGGTCTTTGGCGATTCCAAAGGCAATGTCGTACATATGTTTGAACGCGATTGTTCTTTGCAGCGTCGCCATCAAAAGGTCATCGAAGAAGCGCCCGCACCTGATATGCCAGATGATGTGCGCCGAGCGATGACACAAGCTGCGGTTAAAGCAGCACAAGCGATTAATTACGAAGGTGCTGGCACAATCGAGTTTATCGCGGATGGGTCAGGGACTCTACGCAAAGACGGTTTCTGGTTCATGGAAATGAACACCAGATTACAGGTTGAGCACCCGGTGACCGAAGCAATAACGGGACTTGATCTTGTCGAGTTGCAATTGCGTGTGGCGGCAGGGCAAGCATTGCCGATATCCCAGGATGATATCTCAATTAATGGGCATGCATTTGAAGCACGAATTTATGCTGAAGATGTACCGGCAGGCTTTCTTCCGGCCACAGGTAAGATCTCCCATTTAAAACTATCCGATCACGCACGAAACGATAGCGGTGTGCGAAAGGGTGATGTTATCTCGCCCTTTTATGATCCGATGATCGCAAAGGTGATTACCCATCGTAGCGATCGCAATGAAGCGCTATCTGCTTTAACGTCCGCACTTGCGCAAACTCAGGTTTCTGGTCTTGCGTCAAATATCTCATTTTTGTCGAAATTGTTGTCGCATGAAGGCTTTGGCAAAGGCGAGGTGGACACTGGACTAATTGAGCGCGATCTCGATGCGCTCACCATGCACGATGATCCCGATGAGGTGATGATCGCTATCGCCATGATAATCGCTCTGGATTGGCAAACAGCCAAACCGCAATCAAATTGGCGTATGTTTGGCGCGGCTTCTCGAGTAGCATCAATTTTGTATTCAGATGATAAAATAGAACGTCGATTATCGGTTGGTGAAGATGTGCAATCATATGATTTGACGGGCGAATTTCAAAGCCAATTTACAATAATTGAAAAGCGTGATGGCACCATCATTTTCGATCAGGATGGTCTGCGTTCTAGTGTTGATTTCGCGCGTAATACAGACGGACAGGATTGCCATGTTGTTCTTTATAAAGATGCGCAAAGCTTTGAATTTGTGCTGCCAGATCCGCTTGCAGTAAAAGATAACGCGAGTACGAGTGAAAACATGATTTCAGCGCCAATGAGCGGGGTAATTCGCCTCATTGATATAGAAGCGAATGCGCAAGTTGCAGGAGGTCAGCGTCTCGTTGTGTTGGAAGCGATGAAAATGGAAATGAACTTAACTGCACCATGCGCGGGTCTTGTGAAAAACATCACCTGTCAGCTTGGTGATGCGGTCGAAGGTGGTTCGGTGCTGATCGAGATTGAGCCGGAGGCTTAAATGAATTTCCCAAAAGACAGCTATTGTTATCAAGTTGCGCAAAACGGTTGGAAACTGCCTGAAACCTACAATATGGGTTTAGCTGCGTGTGATGATTGGGCGGTTAAAACCCCTAATGCAGCAGCACTTATATTGGCCGATGAAAATCAAACCATTTCCTATGCCAAATTGCGTGATCTGTCCAACCAGATGGCTAATTTATTTTGCGGGCTTGGCCTTAAACGAGGTGATCGAATAGGCATATTATTGCCGCAAGCGCTGGAAACGGCGGTTGGTCATTTAGGTGCATTTAAATGTGGATTGATCTCAGTGCCACTCTTTATGTTGTTTGGTCCTGATGCGCTTGAACACCGGGTGATCGACGCAGGTATAAAGATGATTATCACCAACCAGCAAGGTGCGGATAAGCTTTCTGAGATGAAAGATGAGGCGCGCAAGGGGCTTAAAATTCTCACCATTGATGGCGTTCATAACGGGCTGAAGAGTTTGGATTTTCACACCATGCTCGCTGCACAGTCAAATGAATTTGACTGCGTGCAAACAGGTCCTGATGATCCGGCTATGATTATCTATACATCTGGCACAACAGGCTCGCCAAAAGGCGCTTTGCACGGTCATCGCATGCTTGCAGGTCATATGACGGGGTTTGAGACATTTAATGATTTTAAAACAGCACCAGGTCGGGTGATATGGACCCCAGCTGATTGGGCATGGATTGGTGGGCTTTTCGATGTTCTAATCCCAGCGCTTGCATGTGGAATGTCGGTTGTGTCCAAAAGATTTGAGAAATTTACCGCCGATGCCGCCTTTGATCTTTTGGCAGATTATAAAGTTCAGCATGCGTTTTTACCGCCAACGGCGCTCAAACTCATGCGCTCGACTTATCCTGATCATTCGCCTCGCGATTTGCATCTTGTTTCGGTCGGAAGCGGGGGTGAAAGCCTAGGTGCGCCGTTGCTCGATTGGGGCAAATCAGTGCTCAGCGTGACTATCAATGAGTTTTACGGGCAGACAGAGGGCAATTTGCTGATCTCGTCTTGCGCGGCTCTCGAACCACCGCGCCCGGGTGTTATCGGAAAAGCTGTTGCTGGGCACCAGATGGCAGCAATTGATATGGATGGCAACGCGGTTCGCGAAGGTGAAATTGGGATTATCGCTGCAAAGGCGCCAGATGTGGTGATGATGCTCAATTACTGGAATAACCCTGAAGCCACGAAAGATAAATTTATAGGTGATTGGATGCTGACTGGTGACATGGGCGTTGTTGAAAGTAATGGTTGGATACGTTTTGTAGGCCGCGATGATGATGTCATTACATCCGCTGGGTATCGCATCGGTCCGGGCAGCATCGAAGATTGTTTGATGCGCCATCCATCGGTCAAAATAGCAGGTGTTGTGGGTAAACCCGATGAAACACGCACAGAGATTGTCGTTGCCTTTGTCGTCATAGCAGACGGTGTAACACCGTCGGATGACTTGATCTCAGAATTGCAAATTCATGTTAAAACGCGGCTTGCTGCACATGAATATCCGCGCGAAATCCATGTGCTCGATGAAATACCTGTGACAACAACCGGCAAAGTGATGCGGCGGAAATTACGGGATATGTTTGTATGAGTGACAAATTCGTCAAAATCTTTGAGGTTGGCCCACGCGATGGTTTGCAAAACGAAGATGATATTATTCCGACAAATGAGAAGATCAAACTGATAGATGCACTGTCTGATCTTGGCTTTAAAAACATTGAAGCAACCGCTTTTGTGTCGCCCAAATGGGTACCACAAATGGCTGACTCCGCTGATGTTATGGCCGGTATTAACCGGAACCCCAATGTTCGCTATTCTGCTCTGACGCCAAATTTACAAGGCTTCGAAAGAGCTTTGGACACCAAGGTTGATGAAGTTGCAGTATTTGCAAGTGCGTCCGAAACTTTCAGCCAAAAAAACATCAATTGCTCTATTGCGGAAAGTCTGGAGCGGTTTGTACCGCTTATCGAACGGGCGCGCCATCACAAAATCCCGGTGCGTGGTTATGTGTCTTGCGTTGTAGGTTGTCCTTACGAAGGCGAGATCAAACCAAGCGCTGTTGCAGAGGTTTCCAACGCATTGATCGATTTAGGGTGTTATGAGGTTTCGCTCGGAGATACAATCGGTGTAGGAACAGCTCAAACAACGAAGGCGATGCTGGAAGCTGTACAGGTCAAAATAGACCCTTCACAGCTCGCCGGACATTTCCATGATACCAAAGGTGTGGCGCTCGATAATGTCAAAGCCAGCTTAGATATGGGGCTTCGCGTTTTTGATAGTGCAATTGGTGGATTAGGCGGATGCCCTTATGCGCCCGGTGCGAAAGGAAACGTATCGACGCTTGAGCTTTTAAATATGCTGGAAAGTGACGGATGGACAACTGGTCTTGATCTTGACGGTCTAACAAAAGTTGAGGCGATAATGGCGAAATTTGCGAGGCGGCACCATGACTGATTATCAAACGATAGTAGTTGAAGTTGATGAAGATGGTATTGCGCATTTAACGCTTGATCGGGCTGATAAACATAATGCTATGAATGCTGAAATGATTGCGGAGCTTTCACAAGCAGCACAATTCTGCGCATCTGATCCCGATGTTCGAGCGGTGATTTTACGTGCCAATGGCAAAAGCTTTTGCGCCGGTGGTGATTTGGCCTGGATGCGCGCGCAAGCTGATGCAGACCGTGCAGGCAAGATAAAAGAAGCGAGTGCACTTTCAAATATGCTGCTTGAGCTTTATCAATCGCCCAAGCCTCTGATAGCTGTTGTTCAAGGCGCAGCCTATGGCGGTGGGATCGGCTTGATGTCAGTCTGTGACATCGTGCTTGCAGATCCAAAATGTAAGTTTTCACTGACAGAAACAAAGCTAGGGCTTATCCCTGCAACGATCGGACCTTTTGTCGTCAAACGTTTAGGCGAGGGCGCGGCACGTCAGATATTCTTTACCGGGAAGATGTTTGATGGATTAGAAGCGCAAAGATTAGGATTGGTTTCTTCCCTCACAGATGATCTGGAACAGGCCGCCGCGGTGGAAATCAAATCTATTTTAAATACAGCGCCACAAGCATCAGCGCGTGCAAAAGCTTTATGTTTGAAATTAAGTGGCGGCATCTCACAAGACGATATTGATCGTTCTATTGTAGCATTGGCCGATGCATGGGAAAGCGATGAAGCACAACATGGCATTTCATCTTTCTTCAGCCAGACTAAGCCGGATTGGACAAAGTAAACCTAGTTTGCTAGCGCATTTGTGAAAAATTCAATGGCGCGGTCTTCGCTGCCGAAACGCCAAAACCCGCTATGGCCTAAGCCTTTAATGATCTCAAATTCTGTGCCTTTAGGCGCATTTGCAAAGAGCCTTTGACCATATTCGAGAGGCACCGTTTCGTCACTGTCGCCATGCATGATCAAAATGGGCGCTGTGATTTTCTTAATGTGCTCATCTGATTGAAAATCATGCTTGATCAGCGATAGAACCGGAACCCACGGATATCGATCTGCAGCAACCGCGGCAACGGAACTAAACGGTGCTTCTAGAACCATTGCAAACACATCGCGTTGTGTCGCAAGGTAGGTTGCAACACCTGTGCCAAGTGAATGTCCGTAAAGAGCGATGGGTTGCTCACGCTGCGCGTGGATAAAGTCATATGCGGCTATGGCATCGATGAAGAGGCCGGTTTCGCTTGGTTTGCCTGTGCTCCCAGGATAACCACGATATCCTGCAAGAAGGACACCAAACCCGTCTTTAATAAGCCGCGCACCACGTCGTTTCTGTCGGACTGCGGAACTTGCATTGCCGTGGAATACGATGATTGTCGCTTCGCCCGGTTCAGATGGATGATAAAGGCCAAAGATGCTTTCCCCGTCAGGTGTTTCGATCAAAACCTTTTGAAAATTTTCATCAGCGGCATTTTCTGTATCAGAAGGCCGAACCGGAAAAATAAGTTGATCCTGTGAGAAATAAAGATAGCCGACCGCAAATAAATATGCCGATAACCCAGCAACGAAAACAAAACTGAATAGCTTCTTTAAGATCGCCATGCGTAAGACTTGACCTTCAGGATTCCACGGTGGGTTTTTAATTATAACCCCACAATCGCAATTCTCAACGCATATTATACGCGCTTTATATTTTAGCAGTTTAGCTCAAATCTAAAATTGCACTGCGAATATGCTCAATAATATAGTCTTGCGTATCTTCTGACAGATAAGGGTGCATCGGCAGGCTTAAAACATCTAACGACAAGGCGTCGGTAACCGGCAAAACGCCGCCCGAAGTTTGACCTGCAATCAAGTTATGACTGTATGCCGCTTGATTGTGCAAAGGTTTTGCGTAGTAAACCGCTGTTGGGATGCCTTTGTCTTTGAGTTGCGATTGCAGTGCATTTCTGTCCAAACCTTGTGGCAGACGCGTTGTATATTGCGCCCAAACAGATTGGCATCCTTCGGGAACATGCGGGCATGTGATCAAATCACCAAGACCTTTTGTGTAACGATCAGCAACCTTCTGGCGCTCAACGATTTCGCTATCGAAAATCTTCAATTTTTCAAGAAGAACAGCGGCCTGCATCGTATCAAGGCGTCCAGTCATTCCAATGCGAACATTGTCATATTGGCTAGTGCCTTTACCGTGAAACAGGATGGAGCGTAAATCTTCCGCCAAATCGTCATCATCGGTAAACATTGCACCACCATCACCATAAGCACCCAAAGGCTTGGCTGGGAAGAAACTTGTCGCTGTTGCAATACCGTTCGTACCGATAGGTGCATTGTGATAGCGTGCACCAAAACTTTGCGCAGCATCCGACATAAGCCAAAGATCATTTTCCTCGGCGATTTTCAAAATCGACACATAATCAGCTGGCAGACCAAACAGATCCACCACGATAACGCCGGCTAAGTCTTCACCATTTGCTTTCGCGGTTTCAATTGCAGCCTTTAGTGCCTTAGGATCCATATTAAACGTATCAGGTTCAACATCGACAAAGCACACTTTTGCTCCAAGCCATGCCACCACTTCTGCGGTTGCCACAAAGGTAAAGGATGGGCAGAAAATAACCTGGCCAGCGCGCACATTTTTCGCCATCAGGACCATAGCCAAAGCGTCGGTTCCGGATGAGCACCCAATGGAGTGTTTTGCACCACAAAATTTAGACAATTCAGCTTCGAGTTCAGCAACCTCAGGACCCATGACATAGCGACCGTGATCAAGCACGCGGGCGATCGCTTTATCAACATCAGCACGAATGCGCCTTTGCTGGCTGGCCAGATCAACAAATGGGATATTTGGGATGTTTGTCATTTAGATACTCATGTAACCAAGAAGTGCTGTTTTTAAAGGTTTCGTTACGCTGAGTTTCCCTTATCGTCTAGGGGTTTATGAGAATTATTTGAAATTGCAGTTAATTTGACGCACACAATAGGTATCTTACGGTGATATTTCGTGAGAATTTCAACTTTTAATCACTAATTCGGACAGATTTACACAATAATCGAGCGATCTTCGCTTCGCCGCCAATCCGCGCCATCTGAAATAGCAATGCAGGAACCAAGTGAAGAATCAGCAACATAGATCATACGCCCAGCGACTGTCGCATCGGGTAAAGAAAGCACAGAATGCGCACCCAATTGTAGTGGCATTTGTGTGGTGATGACGCCATCTCCCAATCGCAAAATTTCTTCACTATTGACGTTAAACGAAATAGATCCGTCGCCTAATTGGCTGACTGTAAGAGTGCCGTCTAACGCTGTTGCTGTGATTTCTGTTTGAGATGATAAAACAGATGTTTCTAACGTTGATGAAGATATTGCATTTTCAATCTTCATTTCATTCGCAACGGTTAGAACGGCGGTTGGATTAATGTCGCCAATGGCAATATTGCCCGTGTTTGCATCTGCGGTTAAAGCGGTTTGAAAATTTGCGCCATCACCGCTGGTTTTAATACGAAACTGGTCATCGCCTGCAAGGCCAAATTCAGCCCGTCCAGAAAAGCCAGTTTGGAACAAAAGGCTCGCAGTATCAGTTACTTGTGCCTTATTGATTTTGAGTTGATGGCCGTTACCAGCATTGTTAAACAAGCTTGCTTCAGATGATAAAGCAAAACGGTTTACCACATCAGCGGATGCGTTAACGCCAAGCGTTACATATTGCGGGTCGTCATTCGAACTGATCAAATTCAACCAATTAGCCCCATCAAAATATAGATAGGTATCTTCATCAAATATATAGGCCAACCAGCCAGCTTGTGGGGTATAAAACTGAAACACACCGTCTTGGTAGGCTGCAATGGTGCCCGATTGATTAGCAAAACTTCCCGACGCATTTTCAGGTACAATATAGCGCGCTCCTGAAGTTGCAGCTTCGGGGCTCTCACTTACACTTCTGCTGACAACACATAATTGCACGATGGCATCTAGTGCCAACAGTGCCTCGTTATGCGTGACGTGTTTTTGGGCTTGTGAGGAAAGAATAAAGGGCAAGCCTAGATTGTCTGAATTGGTCAATGTGAAATTCCCATGTAATCGTACAAAATATCGCCAGTTTTCACGTTGTAATCAGCGAAATATTAAAATAACTAAGAATCTGGGGTGGGGGAAAAAATCAACTGCTGGTTTGGTGATCTGAAAAATAAAATTAAATTAAAACAATTATTTAAAGATATTTATCTGTCCGCTTCAGTGTTATGAATATTGAAATTTTCACCCCTTAGCTGCCTATGTTATGGCTCTTTTGTAACAGGAACCAGAATAAGTTCTTTAAAAGCCTGTTTTTTAGGCAGAATGGTTTTACACTAAGACATTAGCTGGTTAGGTTAACCAATTCGCGCGTCGCATGCGCGCAAGAGGGAGAAAAATGTTGCATTGCAACATAAAACCTGTGTAACTGTATTTAAAACGCGAAAACAAGCGTTGAAATTGGGTTTTTAACAGGTGACGTGGTCATTTGCGGGGTCGTGCAAGGAGGGCGGATCCGGTGTCGATGTGGATTAATCAGCTGGGCGAGTGCCAAAAGGCAGCCTCAGATGCGGATCACTATGGTGATTCACATTTGGGATATGCTGGTGCACGACTTTTTGCATTATCCTGTTTTGGCATCCCAGTTCAGCCGGGATTTATTATCCGCGCGGAAACTTGCAATTATTACCATGAACACGGTGTTCTGCCTTCAGAGTTTGAAACAGAACTGCAAAAGGCACTTAAAGCGCTGCAGACAACGTATTGCGACACCAATATAGGTAAAAAACTACCGCTGTTCCTAACAGCGCGCGCAACATCTCGATCTCGCGTCGCAGGTGTCGTAAGTCCAATCTATCATCTGGGCATGAACGCGGAAAACACGCGTAAAATTGCTGCTTTAATGAAACCCAGCACACGCCAGGGACATGAAGCATCAAGTGATAAAAAAGCCGGTCAGCAGCTCATGCGCTTTTTGTATCAGTTTACAGAAAATGCGCTCAATATCACGCCTGATATTTTGGAAGATATTTTTGACGAAAAACGCACAGAATTGAGCTATGAGAGTGATAATGATTTCTCAATGGAAGAAGTCATCACAATCTCGCAAATTTACAAAGAGCAACTGAAATCTGAATTAGATTTTGATCTGCCGGATGATTTGTATGGTCAATTGCGCATGGCTGTGATCAATGCCATTAAAAGCTGGATGTCGCGGCGAGCTGTCATGCAACGTCAGATCCACGAAATTCGCGATGATGAGGGATTGGCTGTCATCGTTCGCGCCGCAGCCTTTGCCGATTTTGACGATATGAGCGGGCAAGCCTATTTGGATACGCGTGACAGCGCGACCGGTGAAAATAAAGTCAAAGGCGGCCTAGGCTGGAACCTGGTAGGTGAACAAAGCGCACGCACATCGCGCTTTTCAACGTCAATTGCAATAGACGCACAAACGGATGACGAAAAGCTTGTTGATGTTGCGCCAGACATACATGCGCGATTAACGGACATTGGAAAACAAGCAGAGCAATATTTTGGGCGCTGTCAAAGGCTTGGTTTCATCATTCAGTCAGGTGAGCCATGGGTTGGCGATAGCGTAGATTTGCAACTGACCGCGGCGGCCGAGTTAAAGACCAATGTGGATTTTGTAAATGAAGGCATCCTGACGAAAGAACAAGCGCTTTGCCGTATCGATCCGCTTTCACTTGAACAAATCATGCACCCGTCTATCCGGCAAGAAACCGAACGTGAAGTGATCGCTTCTGGTGTGCCTGCGTCTCCTGGTGCAGCATCAGGTGAAATTGTGTTTTCTTCAGAAGACGCAATAGATGCAGCGCGTGAAGGGCGTAAAACTATTTTGGTACGGGTGGAAACAAGTCCCGAAGATGTGCATGGAATGCAACGCACAGAAGGTGTGTTGACTATCCGTGGGGGTATGACCAGCCACGCAGCGGTAATTGCACGTGGTATGGGCCGACCTTGCGTATGTGGTGCGGGGAATATGCGTATTGATCTTGCAAATGAAACTCTGTTTGCTTCAGGTCAATATCTGAAAAAGGGTGATATTATCACGCTTGATGGCGCAAAAGGTGAAGTGCTTTTGGGTGAAGTTGCGATGGAAGAAGCAACTTTATCTGATGAGTTTCAGCAGCTTATGGCATGGGCAGACCAAGCGCGCCGTATGGAAGTGCGCACAAATGCAGAAATGCCCAGTGATACCCTTGCAGCGCGTCAGTTTGGTGCTGAAGGGATTGGGCTTTGTAGAACCGAGCATATGTTCTTTGACGAATCGCGCATTTTAACGATGCGAGAAATGATTTTGTCTGAAACTGAGGCGGGACGCAGGGCTGCGCTTGATAAGCTACTACCTATGCAGCGTTCGGATTTCATCGAGTTGTTTGAGGCCGCAAACGGGCAGCCGGTTACCGTGCGTTTGCTGGACCCTCCTTTGCATGAATTTTTGCCCAAGGCCGATGAAGAAATTGCCCATACAGCAAAAGCTATGGGTGTTGATGATATCCTCGTGCGTCGGCGCATTGATGAGTTGAGCGAGTTTAATCCAATGCTTGGGCATCGTGGTTGCCGTTTAGCAATATCATATCCTGAGATTACTGAAATGCAGGCCAGAGCGATTTTGCAGGCGGCGATAATTGCGGCAAAAAATACCGGTGCACCGGTTATGCCGGAGATCATGGTGCCTCTTGTTGCACTTAAAAAAGAACTCGACTTTGTAAAAGAACGAATTAATTCGGTAGCTGAAGATGTTATGAAGGAAATGGACGCAAGCGTTCAATATTTGGTTGGAACAATGATCGAATTGCCGCGCGCGGTTATTCGGGCGGACGCTATTGCTGAATCTGCAGACTTCTTCTCATTTGGAACCAATGATATGACCCAAATGATGTACGGGATATCGCGTGATGATGCGTCTCCGTTTTTGAAAACCTATCGCCAGAAAACAATTATCGATGAAGACCCCTTTGTAACGCTTGATATTGAAGGGGTTGGGGAACTTGTCAAAATGGCTGCAAAGCTTGGGCGAGAAAATCATCCGGACCTAAAGCTTGGTGTTTGCGGTGAGCATGGTGGTGATCCGGTGTCAGTTAAATTTTTTGACCGCATTGGTCTGGACTATGTTTCCTGTTCACCATTCCGCGTACCAATTGCAAAATTGGCGGCTGCGCAGGCAAGTATTCAAGCCCAACATCACGCTGAGGTCGAGTAAGAACAATGCCTGTTGTTTACCGTCGCCCCTCGTCAGTTTCAGCCCTATGGTCGCGTAAAATCGGCTATTTTGTCATTATTTTGCTGTTAACAGTGTGGATTGCTCACCGCTTCTTCGGATTTGAAACATCAAATGCGATCGCGGTGGTGCTTTTAGCAAGTGCGATGGCCGCAACGGGTCTTGGTCTTGCAATCATTGGATTTTCCATGTTGTGGCTCATTGGTGCAAGAGGGGGACGCGCCTCTTTTGTAGGACTTTGCCTTAATCTGGTTGCTTTATTGCCATTTGGATTGAGCCTTTATCGCTATGTGTCACTGCCGGAGCAGTTTGATGTTGTTACATCTGAAGATGTGGCGATAGATTGGCTGCGCAATCCTCAGCGTCCAAATACCTGGTTAACCAGGGAAAGCTCGGGCGCAATAATGCTGAATTTGAACAATTCCCGCATCTATGGCCAACTCACAGAACGCCGATATGAAGGTGCGATCGATCGTGTTTATCGCGCTATTCGCGCAGTTGCATCTGAAGAAAAGCTAAGGGTAATCGCCCGTGAAGGGGATGATTTTTTATCTCCCGATGAACCGCAGGTTGATGAAACACAAAGCGAAGATGGAGCCGCAATTCCTGTTCCTGCGCCCACTCCGCGTGACCGTATTAATGCTCAGGTTCAGGGGCAATTGGGTGAGGGGGCGAATGATTTTGAAAGCTCAACGATCCGACTTCAATTCGCCAAAGACTCTTTATTCCTAGGTGTTGAGCATGACATTTTGATTCTGTTGACTGAAGATGAAACCGCAACTTTTGTGAATATGCGCGCGGCAACAAAACAAGGTCCGCATGACCTTGGTTTAAATGCAGAACTCATCAATAGCTTTTTAAGTAAGGTTGATAATCGACTGCTGGGTATTGTCGGCGCGGGATAAGTTTAAGTCAGGCGATATACGCTATCAAGCTGCGCTGGGCCATCAGTTTGAACAACCCCTTTTTCGATCAGATCCTCTATGTGCGCCAAGACGGACAAGGCCGCTGCGCGCCTCAAATTTTCAGCAAGTCCAAGGTAATTTTGTGCAACAATTTCTTCGATCTTTAAGCTGTCATGACGCGTAAGGCTTTTCACGATTGACCTTTCCCGAAACAAGCGGTGTTCTTTCAGTTTTTGTAGAAAAACCGGTGGATCAATAACTTCACCACCATGTCCGGGAAAAATTTCTTTGTGAGTTCGCTCAATAAGATGATCCAGCGATTTCATAAAGTCGTGCATAGAACCATCTGGTGGGGCGATGATAGATGATGACCAGGCCATTACATGGTCAGCGGAGAATAATATATCGTCCTCAACGCTGGCAAAGGCACAATGGTTTGCCGTGTGCCCGGGCGTATGAATGGCTTCAATTTGCCAGTCTCCACCGTCGATAATCTCACCATCACCAAGTTTGACATCGGGTGTGAAATCTAAATCGGAGCTTTCATGAAGTGGATTAATTTCACCTGTGTTAAATTCTCTTGCAGCACGGTGAGGGCCTTCAGCATAAATCTTCGCGCCCGTACGTTCTTGTAGTACTTTGGCCAGCGGAGAATGGTCCTTATGGGTATGGCTCACAAAGATGTGTGTAAGCGGGTGTTCGCCAATTGCAATTAGCAAAGCCTGCAAATGAGAATCAATTAAAGGGCCCGGATCTATGATAGCCAAATTGTTTTTGCCAACTAGATAGCTATTTGTACCATGAAAAGTGAAGGGGGAAGGGTTAGGGGCGGTAATGCGCTTGACATTTTTTGCAATGTTTATTGCTTCGCCATGGGCTGGAACGAAGTTCTGATTGTATTTTATGTCAGCCAAAATGATGCCTTTATCTAGGACAAACCCCAATTTTACGGTGTTCATAGATACTAGATGAATTTTTTTGTCAATTTATGAAACTAAGTCCTTGTAGGATTGAAATACATTTGCTATCTGCCAGTCGCGGTAACGTTGGGGTATAGCCAAGCGGTAAGGCAACGGTTTTTGGTATCGCCATCCCTGGTTCGAATCCAGGTACCCCAGCCACCGCAATTTTTTCCAAGGAAATAATAAAGACCAACATCTCTGCGAGATGTTGATGTTTGTTTTTATTCTTTAAAAAAGTAATCCACTTCACATCAGATTGATTGGTGATTGAACCCGAATGGTTCTAATACAAGTGCAATGGCTCAATTATAATATTCAGCGATTTTTAACCATGAATTTGCTATAATCCAAATCTATAGTAATTGAGTAACTTTGTAATCTCGCGTGTTTGGAGATCCCCCTTGCCAATGAGCAAGTCGACATCGTTGATTTTGTGTCTGGCAATGCTTGTTGTTCAGCCCTTTAGTCATGCCCATGCTCTGGATTTGTTTGGTTATTGTTTAAGCGGTGATTGTAAAACCGCAAATCAAGATGCAGACGTTATCGACCCCAAAACCTATCAAGTGGATTTAAGTCTAGCAGGTGATGCGACTGAGGATGTTGAGCTTGCGATCAAATCAGCTTCTGAATTATGGCGCGGGCGAGAAAAAGCTGTTGCAGGATCAGCTGGGCTTTTAGCGCGCGCTAAAGGGGACTATCGCCGATTATTGGCTAGCCTATACAATGAAGGTTATTATGGAGGTGATATTTCGATCCTCGTTAACGGCGTTCAAGCCTCTGACATGAAGCCGGGAATTGAGTTTCCAGATGCCTCAACTGTGACAATCTCTATTGATACCGGCAATATATACCGATTTGGAACTTTCGATATTTTTAATCGCGCACCGAACCCGCAAGGTGGAGAAGATATCGTTGAAAAACCAGATACGCTGAAAGTTGCGCGTGGCGATATTGCCAAGGCAAAAAGCGTCGGTCTTGCCGGGCGCCTTGCCGTTGAGGAATGGCGACAACAGGGCTATCCCCACGCGAAGATCGGCGGACAAAGCGTTAAAGCGCAACACGACAAGAACATCCTAAATGTAAATTTGAGTATCGATCCAGGTAAAAAGGCTAACTACGGGGCTACACGCGTTAAAGGTACACAACGCATGGACCAAGACTTTGTGGCTTATATGACTGGTCTGAAAACAGGTGAAGAATACGACCCAGACGATATTGAGGATGCCAAGCAGCGTCTAGATAAGCTAGATGTATTTGCAGTGCGCAAAGTACAAGCGGGCAAACTGGTTGATGAAAATGGCCAAGTGCCAATTGCTGTTGAGGTGCGTGAGAAAAAACTCCGCCGAATTGGACTGGGTGCAACGGTTTCTTCAACCGATGGCGCAGGTGTAAGCGCTTTTTGGCTCAATCGAAATTTGTTTGGGCGGGCTGAACGGTTGCGACTGGACGGGGAAATCAGCGGAATTGGCTCAAGCTCAAGCGCTGATGAGTTAGATTTTAAATTAAGCGCGACATTTACCAAACCAGGTGTTTTCACGCCCAATACAGATTCGGTAACCAAAATATTTGCAGAGCGAGAATTCAACACATCATTTGAAGGCGAAACAGGTGGTTTTTCATCTGTGCTCACACATCAGTTAAGCCGGAAGATCAATCTCGCCGGTGGTGGATTTTATGAATATTCACGCTTTAAAGATGCCTTTGGCGATCGAAATTTCTCCACTTTAGGAGCAACAGGTGAAATTGCTTATGACGGACGAGATAGCAAAGTAGATCCAAGTAAAGACGCATTGGCAAAAATTGAAGTTAAACCGTTCTATGAATTTGAAAATGGCAATGCAGGCGTGCGCGTCGATGCAGAGGTAAGAGCATATCAAACGCTAGACAATGATGGTGACACTGTACTTGCTGCGCGCGTTAAAGTAGGATCTGTCTTCGGTCCAACGCGTGATCAAGTACCAACAAACTTTTTATATCTTTCAGGTGGTGGTGGTTCTATTCGCGGATTTGGTTTCAACAATGTAGGTATCGTCGAGGGTTCCGGTGATGTCTCAGGCGGCAGATCACTTCTCGAGACCAGCGTTGAATTGCGACACAAATTTACCGATACAATTGGCGGTGTAGCATTCGTCGATGGGGGCATTGTTGGCAAAGATCCAATTATCGACTTCTCTCAAGATTTCCGCGTAAGTGCAGGTGTCGGCGCGCGGTATTATACCCCGCTCGGGCCTATTCGATTAGATTTTGCAGTGCCGATTAATCCAAAAGCAGGCGATCCAGATTTTGGTATCTTTGCCGGCATTGGCCAAGCGTTTTAGGGGGACATGATGACACAATCCCTCTTGAAAAAAATCGCGCTGTGTTTTGTTGCTCTCATTGCAACATTTTTCGTCGGTATTATCGTTGTGTTCTCGCAAGATAATGAACGATCAGCTTTGATTGAATATGTGGAAGAGCAGATTTCTTCGCCAAGCTATCAAATCCGACTCAATGGCATTGATGGTTCCCTGTCATCGGACGTGTCACTTCAATCCATCACAATAGCCGATGAGCAAGGCATATGGCTTGAGATTACCAAACCGCGTTTGATTTGGACAAGATCTGCTTTAATTACTGGGCGATTGTTGGTTGATACCCTTGAGGCAGAACATATTGATTTCATCCGTAAACCACTACCGGAAGAAACCTCCCGCTCGCCTGAAAGTAGCGCGTTTAAACTACCTGAATTGCCAGTGGCAATTGTCTTGGAAAAACTTGATTTGCCTTTGGTCGAATTTGGTGAGGATGTCTTTGATCTTGCGGCAACGGCAAGCGTAAATGGAAGCTTTGTGCTGGATGAGGGTTCGCTTGATTTGGATCTGTTGATTAATAGAACCGATGAGACTCAAGGCGAGCTGAAAGCGCTTGTTACATATGATGGTCCGGCTAAAGCTTTGGCGCTTGATGTTAAACTCACAGAACCTGAAAATGGTATCGTAGCTTCAGCATTGGGTTTACCGGGTAAACCGCCTGTCTCACTGGCCATTATTGGGGATGCACCGATATCTGAACTTGATGTTGGTATGTCGTTTGATGTCGACAATAAGAGAATTTTAAATGGCATTGTCAGCTTGCGCGATGTCCAGGATGGTTTGCAAACAAATGCGAGCCTCCGCGGGCCAATTGGTGCATTATTATCTCCAGGTCAGCGTGCACTGTTTGGTGATACAAGCAATTTAGAAGCTGAACTTGTAGTTTTAAATACCGGTGGCATACGTCTCAATAGCGCTAATATTTCTAGTGGAGCTGTGAATTTATCAGCGGCTGCTAAAACCACAGTTGACGGCTTTTTAAGTGCACTTAACGTTACAGCTGGCTTAACAGATGCATCTGGGGAACGCATTGTTATCCCTTCAGAAAAGGGTGATCAAACCATCCAATCGGCAAAGCTAGATATTAATTATAATGCAGAGCTGCAAAATACATGGAGTGGCAAGCTGCAAATTAGCGATTTTGTAAGTTCAGATATTTCATTCGGCAATGTTGGTATCGACTCGTTTGGAACTGTGCTTAATCCAGAAAATAAAAACGCACGTGAAATCAGCTTTGATATTGATGGTCAAATTGTACAAATATTGGCAAAAGACGAAGCGGTTACAGACGCTATTGGCCAGGAAATAAAACTACAATTTGATGGTGATTGGCGTTCTGGTAATCCGCTTGAGATTTCAAGATTAAACATTCTGGGTGAAACCTACAAAGCCCTCGCCAATGGCATATTTGAACAAAATGCCTTTGATGGCCAGATTAGTCTGGAAGCTCAAAATCTTGATAGTTTCTCAGCAATTACAAATCAGCGTTTAAATGGCAGTATTATTTTAGCCGCATTGGGCAAGATTGAGCCTTTCACCGGGGCATTTGATCTTAACATCAATGGTACAGCGCAATCTGTTGAAACAGGCACAGCACGTTTAGATAAATTGCTTGTTGGACAAACGGAACTAAAAGGTGGTGTTGCGCGAAGCGTAAATGGGTTGGTTTTTGACACGTTAAAACTCTCAAATGAGCAAATGTCAGCATTTGTTGATGGCAGTGTTGCAAGCCAAACAGCAAACTTAATCGCGCAAGCACAAATTGATGATTTGGGTGTTCTTGATCAAGCATCAAAAGGTTTGGCGCAACTTAAAATTCGTTTGCAGGGTGAAGAGGGGCCATTTGATCTTCAGACAGACATATCCGTTCCGTCTGGAAGTTTATCAAATCAACAAGTCGATAATCTTGCTTTGATGTTTGATGGAAAGACCAACGGGCAATCCATTTCAGGCAAGCTCTCGTCCAAAGGGCAGATAGCCTTGCAGGATTTTATTGTGACTGGATCCATCAATGTGGATGATAATCTCACAAATCTTCAAGATCTGACCGCTCAAATCGGAGCAACCGCGATAAGCGGTGTTTTGATGCGCAGTCATGAAACGGGATTGATGACTGGCGAACTTGATATCAATAGCCGCGATGTTTCAAGCATTGCTGCGCTCGCATTGATCAACGCATCCGGTTCAATCAATGGATCTCTTCAATTAACCCCAGAAGAATTTGCGCAGGCAGCTAATTTAAATCTTGCCCTTGCCGGAATTCGTTTCAATGATGTTAGCGTTGATAACGCCGAAGCAATTATCAGCGCGAAGGACATATTGGTACGGCCTAGGGTCACAGCGAATGCAAAAGCAATCGGTATCGAAGCCGCTGGGATCCAGGCAAAATCTGCAACAATTCAGATACTAAATGCGGGTACCAGTACCGAGTTTGATATGGTCGCTCAATTGGTTGAAAATGCGACCCGGATTTCATCATCCGGGGTGGTAGAGCAGAAAACCGATTTAGTTGAAATTTTAATCTCAGAGTTGGATTTAAATTCGCGCATTACAAAAGCGCAGTTGGCTGCACCCTCAAGGATCGAATTACAAAATGGTATTGTGACGATTAATCCTTCACGTTTATCTATTGATACCGGTACTCTCGATATTTCTGGAACCGCCGGCGATGCTTTAAACATTACAGCGCGCGCGAACGCTGTTCCGATCAAGATCGTCAATTCCATTCAGCCTGGGATAGATGCAAGCGGAACTTTGGGCGCCAATATTCGCATTACAGGCCCAAGCAGCGCACCACGTGTTAGCTTTGATGCAAACGGGCAGGCGCTTTCTGTTCGCCAGATCAGAGATCTTGGTTTGTCTCCCTTGGCGCTTACTGCAAACGGTGCATTTACAAATGGCGTTGTGACCCTTGCAAACTTTAACGCACGCAATGCGCAGGCTTTGGCTCTGTCTGCATCTGGTAGGGTACCTGTTTCAAAAGGTTCGATGAATATAAAAATAGATGGAACAGCTCCACTTGATTTGATCGAAACCTATTTGCAAGATCGCGGGACACAAATAGACGGTGTTGCTCAACTTTCGGCGCGAATAACTGGTGTGTTAAGCAACCCAACAGCACGCGGAAACATTAGGGTGAGCGGCGCTAGCGTGATTGATCCCTTGTCCAACTTGAGACTTAATAAAGTTAACGTTCAGGTTGGTTTAAATAACAGCGATCAGGCAGATGTTGCAGTAAGAGCAAATATATCAACCGGTGGCGCAATCGCCTTAAAGGGTCAAATCGGACTTTCTGGTAATTTGCCAGCAGATTTAAAAGTTACACTTAACTCCGCAAATTATGGTGATGGAGAGACATTTAAAACGTCGGTAAGCGGTAATCTCGCAATTGCCGGAAATCTTGCCCGCAATCCACTATTATCGGGTGATATTAATCTTGGTCGCACGGAAATTACTGTTCCAGAGAGTTTTGCCTCAGAGGAAAATCTATTGGATGTGGAGCATATTAATCCCACATCAAAAGTTCAAACAACCTTGGGACGTTTATCAAAAGCGACACCTTCAGATGGAACCAATGCAAAGTCAGGTGCTTTGCGCTTGCGTTTGAACATCAATGCACCAAATCAGATTTTTGTGCGTGGTCGAGGTCTTGATGCTGAATTGGGTGGCAGCCTGCGCCTCACTGGTTCGTTAGATAATATCGTTCCGTTGGGAAGCTTTAGTTTGCGTCGTGGTCGCTTATCCATTTTAGGTCAGCGCATCGATTTGCAAGAAGGTACAATTACCCTTGCTGGCGATCTTGAGCCATTATTAGACTTCCTTGCAACGACCGACACTGGCGATACGCTCGCATCCATTAATCTGCAAGGCACACCGTCTAATCTCCAGGTAAGTTTTTCATCAAATCCGGAATTGCCGGAGGACGAAGTTCTTGCCCAAATTATCTTTGGGCGAAACTTAACGGATCTATCACCTGCGCAAGTGGTTAGACTGGCGTCAATTGCAAGCGAACTTACCGGCGGTAATAGTCCATCTTTAATTGACAGTCTGCGCTCAGGTACTGGGCTTGATGATGTTGATGTTGTCCAAGACGATGATGGTAATGCTGCAGTTAAGGCAGGTAAATACATCTCAGATAACGTTTATCTAGGCGTTCAGGCGGGTAAAGAAACCGAAGCAACAATTAATCTAGATATTACAGACAGCCTTAAAGCGACCGGTTCTGTTGATACCGAAGGAAACTCAAAATTGGGTATCTTCTTTGAGAAAGATTATTAGTCCTATTATAATGTCGATTTGTTAGAAAATACGGAGCTTTTTCTTCCCCGTCTTCGTTTGCTCCATCGCCAACATTTGTAGGCCAAAAACAGCAAAGACGTGAAATATCCAAATCGGGTCAGAGCGATGAAGAATGAATGTTTCCATAAATGAAAGTAGCATGATGAAGACAATCATCATCATAAACATATCTGCCAGCTTTTTATTTGAACCTGATTTGTAGATTTTAATATAATTGGCCATGGGCATGACAAAAAGCGCAAAGAAAATAACGCCACCGCCTATCAGTCCATAATTCAGCAAAACATCAATATAGTTGTTGTGTCCGTGAACGATTTCTCGAAAGTCCCAAGCAGCATATGCTGGCAATGGGCCATACAGAACAGGTGGTGTATTCCAAAAATTGTTAAAACCTTCACCCATTGGGTTTGATAAAAACGTGATAATTCCGTGCTGCCATAACGTCAGTCGCCCGGTAAAAGTAGCATCGTCCAATATACTCGCCGTGATGCCGGCCAACGTCTCATTATAAAGCGTCCCAATTGTTAACAAGCCGATGATTGTAACAGCAATAAGGGTTGTGAATACAACCAGTCTGGCACTGGCAAACAATCCTGCAGATAACACAATGAAGATTGAAAGTGGTAGAAAGCCAGACGTAGTTTTTGATCCAGTTTGCAGGACAAAAATAAAAGCAGCTAATGTAAGCAGGGCGCCGAAAATTGGACTGCCAGACCGCCATACATAAATTCCAAAAATCGTAAGTATGGACATAATTGGTCCAGCAATATTTTTGTGTGGGAATGGACCGCGCCATAGACCAAAATGCTGTGCCTCAAATGCTGAATATCCATGCTTTGCTGCATCTGGCAACAGCACTAACCCTGCATAGGACATGCCTAAAATAAGTGTGCAAGCGATTGTAATAACCAATTTCAACTCACGCTTTGAATGCGGCAGGACAAGAACTGAAAACGCGGCGAAAGCTGCAAATAACGTAAGTAATACGGTTCGCATGGCGGTAATTGGTGACGGATTCTGCAAAACAGCTGCAAAAACGGCTATTAAAAACACAATCCACATCGGGGTTGCAAATGAGAGTAATCTCCGTGGACTCACATTGCCTAGGAGCAAAATACCCATAATGCCGACAATTGCGATATAACCAACCTGGTTAACTGTATCGCCCGTTGCGGTAACGTCATTTGACAAAGTTGATGTATCAAACGGGCGAAATGAAATAATGATAATCGTAAACACAATGCTCGCAATGACTGCCATGAGTTTGTTCATCGAAGATGGTGTTTGCATTATCGCTTGAATGAGCGAAACGTCTTTAGCATCGTGCGCATACAAATTGCTATTTGCTGGATTGTGATTGTGAGTGGAATGGTGCTCGTTGCCCAGCTCCTGTTCAGCATAATCTCTATATTGCGGAGACAAGCGGTTATGATTTGCACTCGTGATCTTGTTCACATATGACATGAATCTGTCTCGCGTTTGATAGAGCCAATCGTTAACCTTTTGTTCACCATGGCTTAAACATGGTTAATTTAGTATTAAAATCGCTGAAAATACGATATTTTTCAGTGTTTTGAGGAGTGTTTGATGTCAAATCCTGTTCTTGTCGAGCTGACCCGTGGCCGCCTTGTCGAAAGTGTTCATCGCGGGGCCTATGCTGTATGTGATGCATCAGGCAAGATTGTGCATTCAGCAGGTGATATTCAAACCCCAATTTTTCCTCGGTCGGCTGTTAAAGCTATTCAAGCTTTATTCTTGATGGAAAGTGGTGCCGCAGAAGCTTATGAATTTGGCAATAAAGAATTGGCATTGGCATGTTCATCGCATTCTTCAGAGCCACAACATGCAGATTTAGCCGGAAAGATGCTCAAGAAAGCTGGTCTTTCGGAAGAGCAATTAGAATGTGGTGCGCATTGGTCTTTCGATCATAAAACGCTTATTAAGCAAGCCAAATCTGGTTTAGAACCAACCCAATTGCACAATAATTGTTCGGGCAAACATGCAGGTTTTTTGTGTGCGGCTTGCCATTCTGGTATCTCTTTGAAGGGTTATGTGACCAAAGAGCATGAAGTACAAAAGATCATGGCGCATAATATGGAAGTGGTCACCGGTGGCAAAATGGTCGATGAATTGTGCGGTACTGATGGCTGCGCTATTCCAACCTTTGCGGTACCTTTGACACAGATTGCACAGGGCTTTGCAAAAATGGCAACTGGTGAAGGGCTTTCAACGTCTCAGGCAAACGCTGCTCAGACACTTGTAAAAGCGTGTATGGCAGAACCCTTTTATGTTGCAGGCACATCGCGAGCATGCACCAAGCTTATGGAAATGGCGCCAGGTCGGATCTTTGTTAAAACCGGGGCAGAAGGTGTCTACACAGCAATCCTTCCGGAAAAAGGACTTGGTTTTGCCCTTAAAATTGATTGCGGAACCACGCGCGGCGCAGAGGTTGCGATTGCAGCATTATTGGCGGAAGTCTTGGGTGAAGATGAACCAGCCTATGCAGATCTTATGGCATTTGCAACACGAAAATTCTCAAACTGGAATGGCGATAAAGTTGGCGCCTATCAGGTCACACAGGCGCTCAAATAGAAGGTTGTGAAAATGCAAAATATCCCATATCTGGATGAAGCAGCACTTAAAAAGCTTGGCATCACAACTAAGGATGTGATTGCTGAAATTGAAGATCTCATCCGCAAAAGATCAGACAACAAAGCCTGGAGCGCCGCCAAAGCTGTTATCCAGCCGCAAAGTTATGAGGGTGATGAGCGCTATATGATGGCAGCACTCGCAGCAATGGATGATCCATCCCTTTTGGCGGTGAAAACCGTGGTGCTTAATCCGGAAAATTCCAACCATGATCTACCGCAGATCAATGGTCTGGTGACCGTTCTTTCAAGCGAAACCGGATTGCCGGTCGCAATATTAGACGGCAATTGGGTGACCGCGGTGCGCACGGCAGGGCTGAGCGCAACAGCTGCAAAATATTTAGCGAGAAAGGATGCTGAGATTGCAGGGTTTATCGGGTGCGGCGTGCAGGCACGAAGCCACTTAGATGCGTTTTGTGATGGATTTCTGTTGAAAAAAGCGCTGCTTTTTGGGCGTGGAAAAGCAAATATCGAACTGACCAAAGAACTTGCATTATCGCGTGGCCTTGAAGTTGAGATTTGCGAGAATTTTAAAGACGTGATGGCCCAATCTGACATCTTGACCACATCGGTGACTTATACGCCGCAATTGAAACCATTTTTAAAAGCTGGTGATATGAAGGCGGGTGGATTTGCAGCAGTCACAGATTTAGGTGCGCCATGGATTAAAGAGAGCTTCTCAGGATTTGATATCTTGGCGATCGATGATCTCGAGCAAGAAAAATCACTGCCAAATAAAGTTGCCAATACCGAAGATATCAAAGGTGATATATTTGATCTCGTCATGGGACGCGTTGATCAACGAACATCTGAAAGTGAGCGCACAGCCTTTGTATTTCGTGGGCTAGCGCTAGGTGATTTGGCGCTAACCTCGCTGGTGATCAAAAAAGCTGGCTTGGTTTAACACCAACTCAATTTTTTTGTTCGTGTGGTCGTTTCATACGACATCAATAATGCGTTGAACCTGTATCTTATGTGAAAGCCACACATAGGAGACTGACATGGACCACGTATTCTTCCTCGCAAATATTGAAATTCGCCGAAATGCCGCAAAACGCTCGAAATGCGATGATCAGTTTTATTCTGATCACGCTTGGGAAGGCACCCATCGATTGATAAACAAGCTGAAAAGGTTATATTCAAGATTGACCAATTTTGGCCTCCGACGTGAAAATTCAGTTTTTACAGCTCAAACCTGCGTGCGTGAAAACTAATGAATATGGAAGGACAGGTTCTGGTGCAAATTGCCCATAAAACCGATGAAGAAGAAGCTGTCTGGAATGTCATTCAAAGCGAGACCGAGGCTTTTGTCCGTTCAGATTATGAGGCGTGGTCAGATTGTTGGCTGCACAGTCCGCGAACAATTGACGTCTATTCATCACAAGATATTGGTCTGATCATTCACCATGGCTGGGATAAGATCAGTCAGAATATGCGCGATACATTTGCAGTTGGGCATGGCTGTACAGAAAAGCAATTTGAAAAGAAGAATGTCCAAATCACCATCGATGGCGATATGGCTTGGGTGATCTTTGACGAAATCTCAAGAGTGAGTGTTGCTCACAAGGAAGAGCAGAGTTTTGAAACTCGCATCTTAGAGCGGACTGCAACAGGCTGGAAAATTGTATTTGCATCGCTCATTGTTAAAGGTGAGCAAACAGAAACACCCAATCGTCTGGCAGTGCTTAAAAATGGTGAAGTGATCTGGATGGCTCCAGGAACAGACCAGATGCTCAAAAATTGCAGCGGTTTTACTATTTCTGCTGGACGATTACGCGCAAGTAAACCGCAATGGGATAAGGTCTTGCAGGACGCGCTTGCACGTGCGGAAGAGCTACATAGTTACTTTGCCCAGCATCGTTACCTGAAAGAAACCGGCCATCGCTTTCGCTATCCGATTATTTTGGGTGAGGATGAACATGGTCATGTGGTTTGGTGCGCGTTATCGGTGCGAGATGGTCGGACTTATGTGGATTTTGATCCCGATGCGATCTTAGAACGCCAGTTATTGAGCGCGAAGGTGATCTTTGGATTGTCAGATGGTCAGCTTGCATTGGCCAAACAAATTGCCAATGGCGATAGCCTTAAATCTTGTGCTGAGACACTTGGAATTAGTGTAAACACTGCGCGCACGCATTTGACCCGAATATATGACAAGACAGGCGTAAACTCACAAACTGCATTGGTGAGGTTGCTGCTCTCCGTCACTTAAAAAAAGAACTTTGGGTCAATTAATTGACGACGTTATTGCCGATTTTTAGATGATCAAAACCTGATTTCGAACGTGTGCCCAAATCTCGCGTGACAGGCTCTTGCCATCTATGACCAACAATCGCACCGTCGGTTGTTTGGTCAAATATATTGTTAAAAATCGACGTGCTTCTTGCACCCTCGACGACAGAAACAGCAATGCCGATGGGCACTTTGCGGATGACATTTCCGGTGATGTTCACAGAGCGCAAATATGGTCCCCAGCCAACCAGCATCCCCCATTTGGCGACATTTTCAATTGTATTGCCTGTGACCGACGCATCGGCTTCGACGGCGATACCATGACCAAAACCCGGCCCTTCAGGTGGATAAGGACCTTGATCGGTTATGTTGCGAATGAGGTTGCCTGTAATTGTGCTCAGGCGTCCATCTTTATCAAAATTTGCGATAGAAATACCCATCGTGCCGCCGTCGATCAAATTACCTGTCACTACGGCTCCTTGGAAGGCAAATTCGACATATAAAGCTGTTTCACCAGAACCATGACAGGAATTACCTGTTATGTGGATGTTTGAAGCTGAATTTGCTCTGATGGCAGAAAATGTGCAGTCTGATATGTGATTATCATTGATCATCACATTTCCAGCGCGGAATACATTAATCCCGTTTCCAAATGGTCCTGTGCCACCATTTTGAGCCAATATGCGTTCAATACGATTACCGGACACAATAGTATTGTCTTCCCCAATCGCCCAGCGATGCACCAAAATGCCGCCATTAGCGCAATCATGAACATAGTTGTTGCGAATGGTAAGTCCCTGTGCTTCGACCGAAAACAGTGCGGCATCAGCTGCACCTGCCAAATCGCAATTTTGAACAATACCGCCGCATCTCTCCAGCGAAACACCATATTTAGAACTGCCCAACACCGAGACGTTGTCGAGATATAAGTTTTGGCAACCTCGAACATTCAACAGGCCGTTGGTATATGAACCAAAGGAATTATTCGCACCATCTAAGATAATGTCTTTTATTTCCAGACGACGAATATTTTCACCAATTAATCCATGTCCGCGACCTGTGTAAACAAGTCGTGTCGCGCCGGGAACGCCCTGAATACGGACGTTATCGGGTAGATCGATATTGGAGATATAATAATTCCCTGCAGGGATATATAGAACTTGACTCGTTGCAGCCGTCTCAACGATAGCATCTAACAATAATTTGCTTTGATCACCGACTACATCAGGCAGCAATCCGCGATCTGTGGCATCAATGGCACCGCGTAACCCACTGACATTGAGAAATTCACCCGTTGAATTTTGCGCATGACTTGGTGCGGCAATAACGCTTGTTGTTGCCAATAATCCTGCCAAAAATTGACGTCTGTGGAATTTTGGATTTGCCAAAAATTCTTCCTATCGTCCATAAATATCCCGAGTTGGATTCAAATTAACGTAGAAAACTTAAAATCAGTTCGATTTTCTCCCCGCAATTGAGCGGAAATTGTCAATGATTTCGAAAGGTTTGTGATTGCAGCTGACCAGTGCCTCGCCTATAGTTCGCGCTAATGATGTTGCGCATTGAGGAATCATGGGCAATCGGGGAAATAACTCTAAAAGACGAGTAAGGCATGATTATCGACGATCACATTTATATCGGCACCAGCCGTCATCCGGACGATAGCCCAAATAAGGGTGAATATCTTAAGCTTAAATATGCAAATCGGCACGGCTTGATTACTGGCGCAACAGGTACAGGTAAAACGGTGACGTTGCAGATTTTAGCTGAAAGCTTTTCAAATGCCGGGGTTCCGGTTTTTTGTGCTGATGTGAAAGGTGATTTGTCAGGGCTTGGTATTCAGGGCGAATACAAAGATTTTCTTGAAAAGCGTGCTAATACCATTGGTCTTGATCCCTATGAGTTTCAAGAATTTCCAGTAATCTTCTGGGACCTGTTTGGTGAAAAAGGCCACAGAGTTCGCACAACAATTACCGAAATGGGGCCGCTGCTTTTATCACGTTTGATGGATGCTACAGATGCCCAAGAAGGTGTCATCAATATCGCCTTTAAAATTGCGGATGAGCATGGATTGCCGCTGGTTGATCTGAAAGATTTGCTCGCCATGCTGAAATATATGGGTGAAAATTCCAAGGAACTTTCCGGTCTTTATGGCAACATTTCCAAATCATCCATTGGTGCGATCCAGCGTGACTTATTAGTGCTTGAGCAACAGGGTGCTGATGACTTCTTCGGTGAACCAGCCCTTGAGATAAGCGACATCATGCGCACAACCAATGACGGAAGAGGGGCTGTTAGCATTCTCGCCGCAGACAAATTGATGATGAACCCGCGCCTTTATGCAACGTTCTTGTTGTGGTTGTTGTCTGAACTCTTTGAGCAACTGCCTGAGATTGGTGACCCAGATAAGCCCCGCTTGGTCTTCTTCTTTGATGAGGCACATTTGCTCTTTGATGAAGCGCCAAAAATCCTAATCGATCGCGTGGAACAAGTTGTTCGCCTGATCCGCTCAAAGGGGGTAGGGGTATATTTTGTAACGCAAAACCCATTGGACGTGCCGGATACGGTTCTGTCCCAATTAGGCAATAGAATTCAACATGCTTTGCGCGCTTATACACCGCGGGAACAAAGGGCTGTGAAAGTTGCTGCTGAGACGTTCCGTCCAAATCCAGAATTTGATTGTTTTGAAACCATTACCCAGCTCGGGGTGGGTGAAGCTTTAGTCTCGACACTTGAATCCAAAGGTGTGCCATCAATGGTGGAACGCACACTTATTCGCCCACCATCTTCAAGACTTGGTCCTTTAGATGACAGCGAGCGAAAAGACGTGATCCGAGTGAGCCCAGTTGCTGCGCAATATGATCGCGAAATCGATCGTGAATCTGCATTTGAGATTTTACGAGAACGCGCGGAACGTGCAGCCGAACGTGAAGAAGAAGAGCGTGAACGCGAAGCACGTGAGGAAGAGGAAGAAATGAAGGAAAGTCGTCGTTGGACCTTGCCAGGTTTTGATGACGATGATGACGACGACGATGATTATGATCGCCGTGGTCGTAAGCGTTCCTCGCGTCGAAAAACTACCAAGCGCAAATCGACGCGTCGCCGTCGTCAATCTGTAGCCGAAGCTGCAATGAAGTCTGCTGCCCGTACCGTTGCAACCTCTTTGGGTAAAGCCCTTGTTCGCGGCATATTGGGTAGTTTAAAGAAAGGGTTTTAAGCCATGGCTAATCCGCAAGTTGATACCATTGCGCCAACTCTGACTTGGAACTATCTTGATGGTGAATGGATTGAAGGCAATGTCCCCATTATGGGAACGACGTCGCACGCATCTTGGCTCGGTTCAACCGTGTTTGATGGTGCACGTTGGTTTGAAGGTTTGGCGCCTGATCTTGACCTACATTGCGAACGGGTCAACGCATCCGCTTTGGCCTTGGGATTGCAGCCCACTAAAACACCAAAAGAAATTGAAGAATTAGCTCATGAAGGCATTAAGCGTTTTGATGGTAAAACCGCTGTTTATATCAAACCAATGTATTGGGCTGAGCACGGTGGTTATTCATTGGTACCTGCGGACCCGGCTTCAACACGCTTTTGTCTGACCTTGTTTGAAACAGCTATGTTGCCCCTACAAGGGTTTACGGTCAGCGTATCGCCATTTCGACGCCCAAGCATAGAGAACGCGCCCACAAACGCAAAAGCTGGATGCCTTTATCCAAATAATGGCCGGGCCTTGCTTGAAGCGCGGTCACGCGGGTTCGGTAATGCCTTGGTGCTCGATATGTTGGGCAATGTTGCTGAAACCGCGTCCTCGAATGTGTTTATGGTCAAAGATGGCGTTATTTACACACCCGTGGCCAATGGTACGTTTCTTGCAGGTATCACGCGCATGCGGATTATGACATTACTGCAAGAAGCTGGACATGAAGTAGTTGAAAAAAGCCTCAAAGTCAGTGATTTCATGGACGCAGATGAAATTTTCTCAACCGGTAATCATTCCAAGGTTTTACCAATCATTGGTATTGAAGACAAAAGTCTTCAAATTGGTCCGATCGCGACCAAAGCACGTAAATTATACATGGAATGGGCAAAGGTGGGTTAAATACTCGGCCGACGCGCATTTTGGATAAAATCATAAATAATGACGATTGTTCTTGTCCCGAAGGAAACTACTCATTATTTAGGTGACACAACAACAAATACATATGTTTGACAACTGGAGATAAACATGGCCTTTGAACTGCCCGATCTACCTTATGACTACGACGCGCTTGCACCTTATATGTCACGCGAGACGCTCGAATTTCACCACGATAAGCACCACAATGCTTATGTGACAAAAGGCAATGAGTTGGCGGAAGCTGCTGGCATGGCTGATTTGTCTCTCGAAGAGATCGTGAAAAAATCATATGGCACCAATGCTGGTTTGTTTAACAATGCAGGCCAACACTATAACCACATCCATTTCTGGAAATGGATGAAAAAAGATGGTGGCGGTACATCGCTTCCTGGCGCTTTGCAAAAGGCAATCGACAGTGACCTTGGCGGCTATGATAAATTCCGTGCTGACTTCATCAACGCTGGTATGACACAGTTTGGATCAGGCTGGGCTTGGCTTGCTGTTAAAGATGGCAAACTTGAAGTTATGAAAACACCAAATGGCGAGAATCCACTTGTCATGGGTGCCTCTCCAATTCTTGGTTGCGATGTGTGGGAACACTCATATTACATTGATTATCGTAATGCGCGTCCAAAATACCTTGAAGCATTCGTCGACAACATGATCAACTGGGATTATGTTTTGGAAATGTACGAAGCTGCAAGTTAAGCTGCTTAATTAAATAAAAAGCCTCGGCTTGATTGCGATCAAGCCGGGGCTGTTTTTATTTTTTACTCAGACTTTTAGTTTGTAAGCCTTGTCAAATTAGTCGAAGTGGATTTACCAATTCTCTCAAATGCTGATACCAGTTCATCTGCGGTTTCTGGCTCAAAGTAATCTTCGCTAGAAGATGCGCAATATTCCAGCAATTGTTGACCGCGTGACGGCGCGGCGAAAGCTACAGCAAAGATGCGGATGCCTTCTGCTTTAGCGGTATCACAAATAGCCTTTGTTGCCGTATCATCGCTTGTACGGTTGTTTGAACCGTCGGTCATAAACAAGATGAACTTGTCCGGGTTTGTTTGACCGTTTTTAGATGTATGAGCGGTGTTTTCCGTTGTATTGGACACTTTAAGTTGGTCATATGCCCATTTAACGGATTTGGTGGATGCTGTACCGCCAGACGCATACATATCTTCAATATATGACGCTGCTGAACCTGTACCCCATTCCATATTTGTTGTGCCGCGAATATAGCTTGAATAGGCACTCAAACCTGTCCGTACATAAGTGTTAGTCGGGTCAGCCGCGTTGAACTGAGCAAACAGTGCTGCCGCCGCGTCCTGAAGAGCTTCGATCTTTTTCGTCGGTTGGTAATATGAAATGACCATGCGGATATTGTCAGCTAATGTCTCTTGATCTGAGAACTTAGATCCCAAAGATGCCCGACGACATATTTTCTTTGCATCCCCATTGTTCATGGAAGCCAAGTTCAAGCTGTTTAAGAAATAGGCTTTTGCAGACGCATTTGTCGACATGCCCTGACAATCGTGCCAAGAATAGTTTTCCGAAATCCATTTCACTTGCCATGAATCCAAACCGTTTGTTCCCATAACGATTGAAATGTTATTGGCAACTTTCGTTGCTTGATTATAGGTGATGTCTAATCCTGCCTCGATGTCTTCGATCGTGGCTTGCAGAATCTGGCAATTGCCAACCCATCGATCCAGAGACGTCAACGACGAGACCTAGTGATAGCGCCCCTTGAATTTCTTCAGTGCCGGCTGTCGCTCCCGATGAAATAGCAACGCTCATTTGATCTTTACCAAATATTGAAGCGATCGGGGTCGTATCTTGTGTCGCAGAACCACCGATATTCACATTGTAGGTGGTTACGCCATTATCAACGATTTTGGTGACGCTGATCTGTGGCGTTACGGTTAAGTTCTTGAAGCGATCATTATCATCTGACATTTGCGCAAGTAAAAGTTTTGTCGCAAACTCTTCCGCATCGTCAATCTCAAGTGTACCTTTATTAATACGCGTTGCGACCGCTAAAGACACTGAATCCGTGGCTGATTGCATACGCCCTTTTAAAGCAGCCAAATTTACCACATCAAGCGACATACTCGCACCGAGCAACAATACTGGTGTGAAGATTGCAGCCATCATCGCAAAGTTTCCGCGCTTACAATTTTTGAGCGCTGTGAAACCACGAAGTTCTGAAAGTCTGGTTTTAATTGTCTTTTTCATGTTACCCCACAAGCCCGAAGGCACTTAGATAAAGCCAGTCAAGCTAGCTGTTTTTTTCTAATTGAGGGGTAGTGTACTAGGCATTGATAAAAAAATGCCTAGCAAGCATGCTTAAATAAATCTCAAATGGGTAGGTAAAATTCGAGTTAATATTGTTAAGACCAATTAAGCTTAGTTGATCAGTCTTGTTGTAGATTCTGATGTGTCGGAACCAATAGTCGTGAACGCAGAGATAAGTTCAGCAGCGGATTCAGGTTCGAAATAAAAATCAGATGTCGGCTCGGATGCACAATATTCAAGAAGCTTCTGGCCACCTGATGGTGCTGCGAATGCAACCGAGTAAATTTTAATGCCATCAGCTTTTGCCTGATCGCAATAAGATTTGGTCGATGTGTCATCGCTCGTATAATTGTTATCACCATCGGTCATGAACAATATATAACGGTCTGGATCCACACTGTGTTTGCTAGCGTGTTCTGTTACTTCAGTTGTATTGGATGATTTAAGCTGATCATAGCTCCACTTAACAGCATCAGTGGACGCAGTACCACCGCTAGCAGTCAGGGAAGATGCAAAGCTTGCAGCAGTTGCTGTGCCCCATTCCATATCTTTATATCCCTTTACACTGCTTGCGTAAGAGATAATACCAGTCCTTGTATAGTTTGCTTCTGGGTCGGCAGAACTAATTTGTGCGAACAAGCTTGCTGCAGCAGTTTTTAACGCCGCAATCTTACTTGTGGATACGTTGTCTGTTACTGTTGAAATGTTGGCAATCAATTCAGTTTGGGTCGTGCCATAATACGTTCCCGCATATGTTGGATATGCGCAATACAGATAGGCTGAATAGTTACTATCAGATGTCGGTTTACCTATGGCTTGCAAGAAGGTGGTTTTATCACCGTTGCCATAATAAAAATCGACACAGTCAGATGGCGTGTAGTTTTCCAAGATAAAGATCAGGTTTTCTTCAGTAAGGCCGTAAGTATTCATGGCTGTGCTAATATAGCTCATGATCGTGCTCGCCTGACTGCTTGTCACACTTAAAGTTGATTGAATGGTCGAAACAGAACCGCCGGTTTGACTGTTCATGGAGCCTGACACGTCGACAACCACTGCCATGGAGAACGCATTAATTTCTTCATCAGTTTTGGTCGTTGCCGTTGATGTTGTTGTAATGGACATCGTACTTTTGCCCAAGAAACTTGCAAGTGGTGTGGTATCTTGGCTTGCAGTGCCACCAATCTGAACATCCCACGCTGATTGCCCTTCGGTGCTTTTATCAGTTATGGTTATTGTTGGGACAACTGTAAGATTTAAAAACCGTTCTTCCTCATTCGACATCTGGGCTAATAGAAGAGCGCTTGCAAATTCTTCTGCATCATCAACTGATAAGTCCCCATTTACAATGCGCGTTGCAACTGCAAGTGAAACGGAATCAGATGCTGCCTGCATTCGCCCTTTAAGAGCAGACATGTTGGCAACATCAAGCGCCAGACTACCTGCAACTAAAACCACGGGTGAAACAACCGCGGTCAACAGTGCGAAGTTGCCTTTGCTACAATTTTTGAAATCTTTGAACCTTTGCACTGCAGTCGGCAGAAGGGTGTTGTTCATCATCGGGCGCTCCAAGTGTTGTCCATCGCCGCTGTTCCGCAGCTGGGTATATCATGTCACCCCGCCCCCGAGGTTTCATTTATTTGAGCGCAAATTACTTAAAAGAAATGAAGATTTTGCTAGCAGAAATGATTAATGGCACCTGAAAATAATCGTTAAGATTGAAACTAAATAGTCAGAGTTTTTAAAGCACCAAAACTCTGACTACATATTTGTAGGCTATTATTCGATGCCAACTGTCTTGAGCGCAAAGGCATATTCAACAGCAATTTCTTCCAAACGTTGGAACCTACCAGCGGCTCCACCATGACCTGCACCCATGTTCGTTTTTAAGAAGATTGGAGCATCACCTTGTTGATTTGCGCGTAGTTTAGCAACCCACTTGGCAGGCTCCCAATATGTCACGCGCGGATCTGTGAGCCCGGCAAGTGCCAGTATCGGCGGGTATTCCTTAGTTTCAACATTGTCATAAGGGGAGTAAGAGGCAATATATTCATACGCGTCTTTGCTCTCGATTGGATTCCCCCATTCCGGCCATTCAGGCGGTGTCAAAGGCAGTGTATCATCCAGCATTGTGTTTAACACATCAACAAATGGTACCGCGGCAATAATACCACCAAAAGCTTCTGGCGCCATATTAACGCAGGCACCCATCAGCATACCACCAGCAGATCCCCCTTGTGCAACGATACGATCATGACGTGTAAAATCTTCTGCGACCAGATACCGAGCAGCTGCAACAAAATCTTCAAACGTATTTTTCTTATACTCGCGCTTACCATCGTCATACCAAGCAAAGCCTTTGTCTTTGCCGCCGCGAATATGCGCAATTGCATATACAAATCCTCGATCAACCAGCGACAAACAATTGGTATTAAATGAAGCGGGTATGGACATACCATAAGAGCCATAACCGTATAACAGCGCTGGGGCTGAGCCATCTAATTTTGTGTCTTTGTGATAAAGAATACTCACCGGCACCAAAGTGCCATCATGCGAAGGTGCCATAATTCGGCGTGTAACATAATCGCTAATATCATGGCCGGATGGAACTTCCTGGGTTTTGAGTAAATCGCGCGCGCGCGTGGTTAAATTGTAATCGTAAAGCTGGGAAGGCGTGGTCATAGATGAATAAGAAAAGCGCACAACATCTGTGTCATATTCCGCAGCCCCTGAGAAGCCGAGCGAAAATGCTTCTTCGTCAAATTCAATGGAATGAATGTCGCCACTTTTGCGATCCATGATATTGATTTTCGGCAAGCCTTCTGCGCGCTCCATCCAAACCAGATGGTTTTTATAAGCGCCATGGCTGATAATCAAATTACCTGGTTTATGCGCGACAACTTCTGTCCAATGTTCTTTTTCTGGTGTTGCAAATGGTGCGCGCATGATTTTGAAGTCTTTCGCTTCACCATCATTTGTGAGGATGAAAAACTCGTCACCGCCTTCGGTAAGGTCATATTCAATGCCGGTTTCTCGTTTTGCAACCAGTTTAGGTTTCGTCTCAGGGCTGTCAGCCGGGATCAGCCAGATTTCTGATGTTTCATGATCGTGGATGCTGATATAAATCACATCATTAAGCGCACTTTGACCCACGCTCATGAAATAGCCCGCATCATCCTCTTCATGAATGAGAAGATCATCAGACTGGTCTGTGCCAAGTTTATGATAATAGATCTTCGATGGACGATGATTTTCGTTCAAAGCTGTGTAGAAAAAACCGCTGCCTGATGCATCCCAAGCTCCTGATCCGCCTGTGTTTTCAAGCTTATCATCAAGGTCTTTCATGGTTTTAAGATCGCGAACGCGCAATGAGAAAAACTCAGAACCTTTATCATCAAAACCCCATAACCCGAGCGAATGATCTGGAGATGCTGAGATGCCACCAAGCCGGAAATAGTCTTTTCCCTTTGCTTCATCATCACCGTTGAGCAAAATCTCTTTTTCATCGCTATCTTTATTTGCATCACGCGGGATACGGAAATAGTGCGGTTGTTCACCGCCGGTCACAAATTCAACGCCATACGCATACGGCCCATCCTTAACCGGTACGGATGTATCATCTTCCTTAATGCGGCCCTTCATTTCTCCAAATAACGTCTTTTGCAGCGCTTCCGTATCTTTCAATGCCGCATCCTGAAACTCGTTTTCAGCTTCCAAATAATCGCGAATATCTTGATCTAAGACGCTTGGATCTTGAAACACCTCTTGCCAATTATCAGCGCGCAGCCAAGCATAATCATCGGTTCGTGTGATGCCATGACGTGTATCAGTTTGTGGCTTGATGTCAGCGATTGGGGCTTTAGGAAGGTTTGAAAATACGCTCAAGGCGGTGCTCCGAAATTAGAAATTTGATTTATGAAATTGGAATTGGCAGCCATAAGCTGCCAAAATGAGGCGGTTAATCGTTATTCGTCTTCGGCTTCGAAATCAAGCACAGCACCATTCATACAATAACGTAATCCTGTTGGATGGGGACCATCTGGAAAAACATGTCCTAAATGGCTGTCACAAACAGCACATCTGACTTCGGTGCGTTTCATGAAAAACGAACGATCGGTGTGTTCTGAGACGACTTCTTCGTTTAATGGCGCGTAATAGCTCGGCCATCCGGTGCCTGAATCAAACTTTGTTTCCGATGAGAATAACTCTGTCTGACATCCCACACATCGATAGATGCCTTTTTGCTTATTATCGTTCAACGGGGAGGTAAATGCGCGCTCAGTTCCATGCTTTCGGGCGATTTTATATTGTTCAGGTGTCAAGCGCTCACGCCATTCGGCATCACTTAAGACCAGTTTATCAACAATTTTATCGGTCATTCTTATCTCCTCATTTCTCTTACGTATATAAATAAGTATCAGTTCTATCACCCGCAATGCTGATCGCTCATTTTGTACTGAAAATCGGTAATTCTACCCTTGTACTTTTGACAGCCGCGCCCTAATTGTGAAACTAATATATTTAGGGCTTTCGCTCGGAGGTGGAGTTTAGATGTTTGGTGATGCCAATGGCATGATGATGTTTGCAATGTTGCTGCCGTTTTTGGCTGCCCTCATTGCTCCTAAACTCACGCAGATTATGGGTTCGAAGGCCGCTTGGGTCCTTGCGCTTGCGCCTGCTTTTATCTTTTTGCACATCGCTGGTTTTTTGCCACAGGTCGCACTGATCGGCACAAGCCCCGATCATCCGCCAATAACGGGCGGTTATCTCTGGGTACCAGAGTTTTTTGTCAGCTTTTCCTGGTTTATTGACGGACTTTCGGCGACATTTGCACTGCTAATTTCCGGTATCGGTACGTTTATTATTTTGTATGCCGGCGGTTATTTGGGCGGACATGCGCAATTAGGTCGTTTTTTCTCGTTCCTGTTTTTGTTTATGGGCGCAATGCTTGGGGTTGTATTAGCCGATAGCTTCTTCACATTCTTCATCTATTGGGAATTGACCTCGATCACCTCGTTCTTGTTGATCGGCTTTAATCACAAAAGCGCGGCGTCTCGCAGATCAGCTATTCAGGCTTTGGTCGTCACAGGTGGCGGCGGACTAGCGCTCATGGCTGGCTTGATTGTGCTATGGCTCACAACTGGCACGAATAGCTTTTCGTTCATGCTTGCATCGACAGAAAGCATTGAGTTTTATAACGAGTATCTCACGCAAAGCCCCTTTTATTTGGCGCTTCTGCTCCTCGTATTGGGCGGTGCATTTACAAAATCAGCACAGTTTCCGTTCCACTTCTGGCTACCAAATGCCATGGAAGCACCAACACCTGTTTCAGCGTTTTTGCACTCAGCGACAATGGTGAAAGCGGGTGTTTATCTGCTCATGAGGCTTAACCCAGTGCTGGGTGGTACAACAGAATGGCTAACAATTCTACCTGTCTTTGGTGGCGCAACGCTAATCATTGGTACGCTGCTTGCGATCCGTCAAACAGATCTTAAGCTGATGCTCGCATATACCACGGTGTCATCGCTTGGGCTTTTAGTCATGCTGATCGGTTTTGGGACCGAAAAAGCAATTGCGGCTGCGGTTCTTTACTTGGTGGCGCACTCGTTGTTTAAAGGCGCGTTGTTCATGGTCGCAGGCATTATCGATCATGAAGCAGGTACGCGCGATATCACTAAGCTGGGTGGTTTGCGAAAAGCGATGCCGATAACATTTGGAGCAGCACTGGTTGCTGCAATCTCGATGGCGGGCTTACCACCACTATTTGGTTTCTTGGCGAAAGAAGAAATTTACTACGCACTGATTGGTGCAGATGCCTGGTCAATCGCATTTACTGTGATCGCAATCGTTGGTAATGGCTTGATGTTCGTTGTTGGTTTTGCTGTCGCGCTGAAACCGTTTCTTGGTGAGAAAGTTGAAACACCTAAACATGCACATGAAGGACCACCATTGTTATGGCTTGGACCTGTTGTGCTTGGAGCTATCGCGGTCCTTGCAGGGGTCTTCTCAAGCATCAGCCATTTTTATATTTCGAACCCGATGAGTTCTGCTGTTTGGGGCGAATTGGTCAAGATTGATCTATCACTTGCAGCTTTATTCCACCCTAGTTTACCGCTTTTACTGTCTGCTGTAACGGTCGCGTTTGGTGTTCTTGCTTATAGAAATATTGATCGCTTGCGCACCGCAATTGACAATTTCTACAATTGGTTCTTCGGTGGCTGGGGTCCAGATAAAGGCTTTGATCAGTTTATCTCAGGCATCGTAAAAGCGTCCTTTGCTGTCACAAGCAGAATTCAAACAGGTCGCCTAGAAGTTTATATGACGATCACATTTGCGATCATTGCGCTCTCATTGTTCATTCCAATGTGGGTTTATGATGAGTTCCCAGAAATGCCTGATTTTACCGGCGAAGTGAACTTTTATGAAGCTGCCATCATGGGCATTTTGATCCTGGGTCTATTAGCCGTTATTTACGCGAAAGATCGCCTCACTGCGATTGTCTCGTTAGGCATTCAAGGCTTTGCGGTTGCGGTTCTCTTCATGCTGTTTGGCGCACCTGACTTGTCATTTACTCAGTTCATGGTGGAAACACTTTCTGTTGTGATCCTTGCACTTGTTATGACGCGTCTTAAGCTTACTGCTGCTGATCATCGTTCGTGGTCACAAGTGATTGTTGATGGTGTTGTCGCGCTCGCCTGCGGTGTTGGCTTCATGCTTTATCTCATGCGCGTCACCCAGGGTAAGTTTGATCCATATCTGTCTGAATTCTTCTCGGCTTATTCGAAAATCATCGCGAATGGTACAAATGTTGTGAACGTTATCTTGGTGGACTTCCGAGGTACTGATACCTGGGGCGAGATTGCAGTTGTTATGGTTGCGGGGCTTGCAGTTCTCGCGCTCGTTCGCATTCGCCCGCATGGAAAAGTAGTGGCTGATAATGATCCAGATGCGCCGGTGAGTGAAGATGTGCTGGCAAAAGCGGAGGCGTCCAAATGAGAACTTTGATTTTCAAAACGGCGGCACCTTATCTTGCCAGCTTAATGATCTTATTTTCAATCTTTGTGTTATTGCGCGGCCATAATGAGCCCGGTGGTGGCTTTATCGGCGGGCTGATTGCAGCTTCTGCGTTTGCCATCTACGGGATCGCAAACGGTGTTGCACCTGTTCGCAGAGCAATGCATTTCCATCCAATGTCCGTTGCAGCTGCTGGGCTGTTAATGTCCACCATCTCTGGTTTGGTTTCAGCCATTGCAGGTGTGCCGTTTATGACTGGTCTTTGGGGCAGTATTTATTTCCTTGGTGAGAAGATCAAAATCTCGTCCATCTTGTTTTTCGATATTGGTGTTTATCTGGTTGTTGTAGGAGCAATTGCCTCCATTGCACTGGCCCTGGAAGAAAGGGAGCGCGAATAATGGAAGCTTGGATGGCTGTTGTTGTTGGTGCGTTATTTTCAGTTTCAATTTATTTGATGCTGTCAAAACACATCATCCGTATTTTAATTGGCGCTGCGATCTTAGGTAACGCTGTGAACTTGCTCATTTTCACAAATGGCAGATTAACACGCGAAGTCCCGCCAATTATCGGTGCAGATGAAAGCATTTTATCTGCACAAGCTGCAAATCCATTACCGCAGGCGCTTGTCCTGACGGCGATTGTGATTGCATTTTCATTTTTCGCATTTTTATTGGTGCTAGGTTACCGCGCTTATCAGGAGCTGGGATCAGATAACACTGATGAAATGCGCGTTGCAGAACCGGTGGATGATCAAACACCACCTTTGGGGTATTGAAGTAAATGGCCGGTAGTAGCGAAGCTCAAATTGATTTAACGCCTGCAATGAACTTAGAACCTGTTCCATTGCTCGACTGGCTGATTGTTGCGCCAGTTGCTTGGTGTATCTTAGTTGGCACCATTTTATTGATGGTGCGCAAAAACACTGCGCAACACCATTTTATTGCAATTCCAGCGATGGGCGTTCAGGTTCTCATTACTGGAGCTTTATTGGCTCAGATCGTGATGAATGGCCCAACAACAATGGTCATGGGCAGATGGTTGCCGCCATTTGGTATCGCATTCACCGTCGATATTTTAGGTGCGGTTCTTGCATTTGTTGCCGCTGTTGTCGCGCTCGCATGTACAATTTACGGGGTGAGGGACGTTAATTCCTCTGGCCGCAGATACGGTTTTTACTCATTCTTCTTTCTGTTAATGGCAGGTGTAAGTGGCGCGTTTCTAACCGGTGATATCTTCAACCTTTATGTTTGGTTTGAAGTGTTGCTCATCGCTTCATTTGGGTTGCTCATTTTGGGATCCGAGAAGGGCCAGCTTGATGGTGCAACCAAATATGCGTTCTTAAACCTCGTTGCGACCACGCTTTTCTTGATCGCAACAGCCTATCTCTATGGTATCTTTGGCACGCTGAATATGGCGGATATCGCGCTTAAGATCGCGCAAAGTGATGGCACACTGCCGCTTAACACAGTTGCCGGATTATTTGTTCTTGCCTTTATCATGAAAGCTGCCGCATTCCCGGTTAATTTCTGGTTGCCAGCATCTTATCACACCCCGCGTGTTGTTATTTCAGCGCTCTTTGCTGGCCTGCTAACAAAAGTGGGTGTTTATGCGATCCTTCGTGTATACACGATGCTGTTTTCACTGCAGCGTGAAGCGCTTGAGCCAACGGTCAATATTGATGCCTTGTCATTTGCGGTTGCAATCGTCGCCTGTTTAACAATGCTTTTGGGTGCAATTGGTGCGCTCGCACAAACAAATGTTCGCCGTCTATTGGGTTTCTTGGTTGTGTCTGGAATTGGCGTCATGCTCATGGGTGTTGCGATTGGTACAGAGGCGGCTCTTGGTGGCACAGTGTTTTATGCGCTTCATTCAATCTTAGTTATGACAGCATTATATATCGCAGCCGGTATGGCCGCAAAAATGTGTGGTGGTGCAGAAGATATGACAAAAATTCGCGGTATCTACCAAAAGAATACACTATTGGCCGCGATTACCTTGATGCTGTTTTTCGCGGTCGCTGGTTTGCCACCATTCTCGGGGTTTTGGCCGAAATTGATGTTGGTGAAAGCTTCAATTGAAGGCGCGCCATGGTGGGCACCATTCTCTATCCTTCTCACAGGGTTCCTCACAACCATTGCAGTTGGTCGGGTTTGGGCGTTGTCCTATTGGAAACCTGCTGATGAAGGATCGGAAGATAAAAATGAGAAAACTGCGCTTGCCGCATCAGATCTTGTCCCTCTCTTAGGTTTAACAATTATTGTCGTTGGTGTTGGCTTGTCCCCACAAACTGTGTTTGAATTGGCCTATGAAGCTGCACAACAATTGGTAAATCCAACCGCCTATATTGAATCGGTCTTTGGAAGCGAGGTCGTCGAATAATGTTATTTATCTTCAACGTACTTCTCACATTAGCCTGGGCGACGTTTACTGGCTCATTCTCAGCGCTAAATTTATTGTTCGGATTTGTGCTATCAATTTTCGCGCTTTGGATCATTCGGGGCGAGGTGGGGACCTTTGGTTATTTCTCACGCTCCCGCCGGATTATCTCGCTCATCCTGTTGTTTTTGTATGAATTGGTCATGTCCGCATGGCGCGTTGCAGTTTTGGTCATGTCACCTAAATTGGACATTAAGCCTGGGATATTTGCGTTTCCCCTTACTGTTCAAAACGATATGCAGATAACGATCCTTGCAAATATGATCACGCTGACACCCGGGACTTTGTCGGTCGATGTGTCAGATGATAAAAAATATATCTATGTGCATGCCATTGATGCATCAGATCCTGAGGCTGCGCGTCGTGATATTGCCGAAGGATTTGAGAAGAAGATCATGGAGGCATCGCAGCCATGAGTGCTCAAAACGTATTAGACACAAGCATCACCATTGCATTGGTTCTTCTGAGCCTTGCATTTTTGTTGACGATTTTCCGAATAGTCAAAGGTCCAACACTTCCAGACAGAATTTTGGGTCTGGATATGTTGGTTGGCGCTGCGATCGGCTACATTGCTGTTATTGGCGTTAAGACGGGCTATACGCTTTATGTTGATATTGCCATCGCTCTTGGATTGGTTGGTTTCTTAGCGACGGTTGCATTTGCGCGGTTTATTCTAGTTCGCGGACAAGCAGATGAAGGTGGAACCGAGGATGGACATGAAGCGGACCCTGATGCGGTTATCGATCAAAAGATTGGCGAACTGGGTGCAAATATCCCGTCAGCCGATGGCGAAGAAAAACAGGGGTCGTAAATGGAAGATCTAGGAACATATGTCGTTTCATTTTTGATCATTGTTGGCGCGTTTTTTGCGCTGGTCGCATCTGTGGGTTTATTGCGCTTGCCGGATGTTTATTCACGCATGCACGCAGCTTCTAAAGCCGGTACTTTAGGCTCAGGATTAATGCTCATAGCCTTGGCAATTTATTCTGATGATTTGGCAACCATCACGCGGGCACTCATTGGTGTGGTATTTTTTCTACTAACAGCGCCCATAGCTTCGCATCTTTTAGCAAAAGCAGCCTATGCCGTCGGCTATCGTCTGAGTGACATATCAGTTATGGATGAAATGGCTAAGTCAGACGATGAAAAGTGAATAATTGGACTTATTTGCGCAAAAAAGTCTCATTATTGAACAAATAATCTGTCAAATTTTATTAAAAATCTAACAATTACTTGTTTTATCGAACAGTATGATCTAGGTATTTCTATGTATAGGTAAGATCGCCTTGCGTGATTTTTTTATCTATATATGTTATAGGTTGTAATGCCGATATGTTGTAAAACTTGGTCGCACAGATTTTTAGACATATTTTGATAGGTTCATTTTAGGTTCGGGGGAATTATGCCTGAAAATTCAAAAACTCAACAATCTAATTTTTGTGTTCAAATCACATCAGATATTGTTGCAGCTTATGTTGGAAATCACAATGTGAGCACATCAGAATTGGCGGATCTCATCCAATCAGTTCATGAAACAGTCATGGAAATTTCAGAAAACGGTATCGGATCATCAAATGGTCGCCATAAGCCTGCGATCGACATTGATCAATCTATTCACCAAGATTATCTAATATGCCTAGAAGATGGCAAACAGTTTAAATCCCTCAAGCGCCATTTAATGACCCACTATAATCTGACACCCGAAGAATATCGTGAGAAGTGGGGCCTGCCGGCGGATTACCCAATGGTCGCGCCTGCTTATGCAAAAGCGAGATCTCAACTTGCAAAACAAATGGGTCTTGGCCAAAAGCGCGCTTAAGCCACGTTATTTCCGAGCCATATATATCCTTAGCGTAAATGCTCTGATCGTCAGGTTTTGATAAACTGGACAAATTTTGATTGATTTGATATAAGAAAATATTCCTATATTTTGATCAAGTGATGAGACATGGTTGGACCACAAATTTGCCGAAAAAGGCAATCGCTTCATTCAAAACGGGTATTTGAAGCTAAGTCGTCTCAATGCAAAGATGATGATGTCTATTTTATCATAAATGAATTGGTCAAAGAGCTGTATTTTGAACTTGTTTTAAAACCTGGGCAGTCGCACCTAATGCCTAATCAACTCGCCTTCGCTGACAGGACATTTATCAAGCATCTATCTATTTACTTATGTCATGTGATGTTGGGGCATTCGATGCGTAAAATTGCAAAAGGTTTTAATCTTGATCGAACGAGTGTGTCCTATGCCTGTCGAAAGATTGAAGACAAAAGAGATGATCTGAGTTGTGAAAGTTTTATAGCGGCTTGTGAAAGGCTGATTGATATTCTTGCAATCAAACTTGAACACTAGCTAAAGAACATCACTTGCGTGTTTTTTAATGCGCGCTGCCATTGCACGTAATCCGTTTGCGCGCTGTGGGGTGAGATGCTCAACGAGACCAAGTTTTTCAAAGATCTCATTTTCATTGACATTCGCCACCTTTTTCGCAGGAACTCCCGAGAAAGCGATGAGCATTATTGCAACCAGACCACTGACGATATGTGCATCTGATGCCCCCCTAAAATGCATGATCGGGTCTGAGGCATCGCTCATATCTGGTTCTGAAACAAGCCATACCTGGCTTACGCAGCCTTGAACCTTATTTTCAGCATTCATTTCATCTTCAGCAAGTGGGGGCAGTTTCTTGCCCAGTTCGATGACGTAACGATAGCGCTCTTCCCAATCGTCGATAAACTCAAAATCATCTATAATGTCGTCTAAAGTTGCCATGCTAAATTATTCCAATGCTTTTTTATTCATATATATCGCTTGGAGATAAAAGAAACCCCCAAGGACCAATAAGTCGCAATTGGGGGTTAAATCTGAAATTAATCAGTGAGTTATATTAGACGATTGCAAATGGCATTCTACAATCTATCCTTAACTTACTCTGGAATTGAGGCGGTAGTAAGATCATCTGGTGTTTCTTCACCAAATTTACCGTCGAGATATTGATAGGCAATGCGAGCACCTTCTTTTGCTCGGGCTCCAAGCACGCCAATCGTATGGGTTCCAACTTCACAAACTTGCGGCTCTCGTTCGCAGATTGATGTTACGTCATCATAAAGTGCCCATGCAGCTGTCATGCTGCCAGCAGTTTCAAATTTTGGTCCCTCTGCCAAGCGGTCAGAACTTTCCGGATTGAAAAGCGGCAAGGCAATAAGTACCAATGAAAACCAAAATGCACCTTTAATGAGCGTCCACATAAAACCTGTCCCTGTTTGTCGTCGTTTGCGCTGTTTTTCGCGCTTGAGATCAGTTCTAATCAAAAATTCCCAATTCTAGATTGAAAACAAAATCAGCTTTTGAAGCAAATTTATTTCAAATTTTATCTATTTGTTGATTCGGGTGAATTTTAACAACGAAACTGTCGTAAAAACTCTTTCAACACACTGAAAACGGCCGATTCTTGCAAGAAATATACCACTGGTTAACCATGAAATGACTTCTTGGTTATATTTGGTGCATATCGGGCCATTTTTGCGCAAAAACTGTTTGGAAGTGTGTCGGCTTTATCCATTCCTTAACAAGAGGGTGGGATTTTAAAAGCAAGACGTTTTTTAGTTTGGGTGTTGTATTGAGTTTTCAGCCAAAAACAGGTTCAGAATTTTTAAAGGCTATATCTTCGAAGATAGAGGCGACAGCAAAGCTGTGGCTTGGTGAAAGCGATAGCTCTTCTTACAATACTGAACTTGATGTCATGAAGTTACTTATCGCATGGGCAATTGCTGCGCCTGTCATTGTATTTGTAATGGCTGTGCAATTACTCACAATACCAACAGCATTTGCATTGGCTGTCACAATATCAGGTATCTTCATGCTCAGTTGCGGCATTCTTGCCAAACGGAAAGATATCAAACTTTCTGGATTGTTAGCTGTTACAGGTGCAACAACTATATTAGCCACCTTGGTCGCGACATCTGGTTATTCAGCCATGCAAATGGCCATTTTGCTTTTAATTATCCCAACAGAAGTTCTTTTATCAACAAAACAGCGCGCGCCTGCATTTGCAGCCTTATTCTGTGTATCATTGATTGGGGTTTGCTCTATCATTCTTGCACATGCTGTTGGTCAAGGTGCTGTTCAATCTCTGTGGTTTGGTGCAAGCCATATTGCAGTACTGGCTGGATACGGCGTGATACGCGCAATCAATGTCATGGGTGAAAACCCGGAAGAAGTTATAAAACCAATTTCTGCCATTCCTAGTTTGGAAACTTCAGCAGACAAGATTTTGAAAGACTTACCCGGTTTGGTGACCTGCCATGATGCATTTGGTGATGTGATTAGCGTGCATGGTCAATCCCCTGAAATCTTGTCCGCACGCGCCAGTAATTTACTCGGCAAAGGTTTCATCAATCAGATTCATGTCTCAGATCGTATTAGTTTCATGTCAGCGGTAGACAAGCTAAGACAGGGTATTGAATGCGTCTCGATAGATCTGCGATTTGAGACTGGTTTTAATAATACTGCTTCTGATCTTCAGTTCACCCATATACAGGCGAACCTAATGGGTCAGTTCGATCAAGATCATAATTTACAAAAATTCTACATCCAATCGTTGGATGAAACAGTGCTTAGAAATACGCAACAGCTGCTTGAAGATTATAAGTGTGCAGAGCGAGATGCTGAGATCAATAAAACACGCTTTCTCGCCGGTGTTAGCCATGAGCTGCGCACACCATTGAATTCAATCATGGGCTTTGCCGATGTGCTCATCCATGAGGTCATCGCACCTCTTCCAGACGCGCGTCATAAAGAATATGTCACGCTAATTCGGGATTCCGGTGAACACTTGCTCAACGTGGTCAATACAATGCTCGATATGAGTAAGATCCAAAACGGTCAATACACGCTTTACAGTGAGCCGTTTGAGTTTTCAGATCTCTTAGATCGTACAAAGTCTATGTTGGATATTCAGGCGAGCAAGAAGAACATCGAGCTTAATTGTCGGACCCAAAAAGGCCTTCAAGAGGTTAAAGCTGATAGACGCGCCATGCAGCAGATCTTGATCAATTTGGTTGGCAATTCGATTAAGTTTACTGAAGAAAAGGGTGTTGTCACTGTAGATGCAGAATTCAAAGGTTCTGAATTTATCCTTAGGGTGAGTGATACAGGTATCGGCATTCCTGCCGATAAATTATCGCAAATTGGCCAGCCGTTCATGCAAGTCAATTCAACGTTAGCGCGTCAGTATGAGGGCACAGGATTGGGCATTTCATTAGTGAAAGGCTTAGTTGAACTGCATAACGGGCGTTTTGATATTCAGAGCGTTGAAGGTGAGGGAACTCAGATCACGATTTCAATTCCTCAATTGGAAGAACTCGATGATGAAGAACTTGCCGACCGCGCAGATGCTGTAGAAGAAGAATTAAAGACCGCCATTAAAGATGATGGCCAAGCAATATATCAAGGGGGTCGCGCACATGTCGCCTAGACGTAAACCTTCGAAAAAAACAATTGAGAAACCTAGCGTATTTGCTTCGATTATGTCGAGCGCGGGTGAGACAATTGTAAAACACCCGTCGATTGTCGGTGGGGGCACGGCGTTTGTGATCATCTTCAGCTTCATAGCTTCAAACGCGTTATATTATCAAAAAGGTTCCCATCCTGCGCCGATTTTGAACATGCGTGGACCACAATTTATTGTGTCGGGGTCAACCAGACCAAATGATGATGTACGTGTGATTAAAACTGATAATGGCGTCAAAACGTTTAAGGTTCGTCATAGTGATGATCTGCAAACCTCAAGCATTAATGTTCCGGTTCCCGCACAACCTGTGCGCCAAGAAGTTGCGCGTGTTCAAACAATCAAACCCGTTGTCGACAAAACTACGGTTGAAAACACCATTAAAGGCGATGAATTGGTTCGTAATGTTCAAACAGAACTTGCCAAACAAAAACTGTATTTAGATGTGGTTGACGGATTAACTGGGCCAAATACTTCAAAAGCTGTTCAGAGCTTTCAGGAACGTGCGGGGCTTGAGGTTGATGGAAAAATCACGCAGGCGCTTTTGACAAAGCTTGTCACTGCAAATACTCCGAAACAAATTGCGAAGGTTGAAACAAATTCCGAGCAGGCTTCTCGAGATCTTGTGCGACGTATCCAAATTGGTTTATCCCAATCTGCCTATCCTCATATTGAAGTAGATGGCATGGCAGGCAAGCAAACACGTGAGGCAATTGCGCAGTTTGAAAAGCATTATCGCTTACCTGTGACTGGACTGCCGAACCAACAGGTCCTTGATAAGCTTAAATCTATTGGTGCTTTTTAGCGTTTCATCAGCATAAGCTGTTATTTGATATCGCCTTTTTACAGACCAACACCTAAAGTGTAATCTATGCGTATTACGTCCGCGATCTTTGTTTCAAGCCTTACTCGGCGGCTCTTCGCCGACGGGCTTATGGCAGCGGTCGAGAAAAAAGGTGCTGCAGAAGCAGGTGCTATTTTTATTCGAGTCGTCAAGCGTGATCGAACGCAGATGTTGCTAAGCCCAGCGCCACAATCTTTCTTCGAGGAGAAGAGCGAATTTCATATTTTTGAAATCCGATTGGAAAACGCATCTGAAATGGACGTCAATGAAAAGCTTGAGCGCGAGAAGTCGTTTGATAGCGACATTTGGATCGTTGAGATCGAAACTGATACACCCGAAACCTATATAGAAATTTCATCTGACGAGGGATGATGCAACATTCCCGTTCTTATTAAGAACAGGAATGAAATCGCGTTTTAGTCACCAATTGCCTTAAGCCAATCCGCGTCCTGTGCATCCATCTTTTGATCTTCTGTCCACATTGGCTGATGATCATTATTGTCAGCGATTGGCGTGATATATGGAAGGTCAGCAGCTGTAAGCTTCGCATAATCGACATTTGCTTCGCTTAGATCAAGATCAACCATATGGTGCTCACGTGTGATGATATCAGCGCGGAGCCACGTGATTAAGCGATTTAGGCATTCACCATGCTGCATATTTTCCAACAGATAATCAGCGCCTTCTTTTGTACCTTCCATGATAGAGACATGTGGGAAGAATTTATTTAGCGCATTAATGCAGAGCTCTTGTGGTGCAAGGATGGCATTAAATGTAACTGCCAGTTGGTATCCTGACATGTCATCCATGATCCGTTCTGCGAGCTCAACACTTGAACCAATCGCATCAGCTAGGGCTGTTGTGAAGTATTCGCTGTGATTGTTCTCAACATGCTTTGCCATAACAGAGATGTATTTGCGATGAGCAATCTCGCCCGAGTGAATAGGCAAAGTTACCAATGGGGCTGACATTTCACCATCTTCAGCCAATTGTTGTGATTGTTTGGCAAGGATGGTGGCTTGTTCAGGTGTTAGATCACCCTGTGCAAGCTCACGAAGTGTCTGACGTAGATGCTCTTCAGCGGCAAATTGTTCATCGTTAAGCGCTTCAAGATCTTCGTCAAGTTCACCGGTTTTCGATGTAACCAAGTTTTCAAAGGCTTCAATGCCACCTGTTTTAAACTCGTTACCCAATTCCATCCAGATATCACGTTGTGGCGCTGTGTCCATATCTTCAAAGAATTCGACGTGGCCGGAACGTAGATTATTGTCCTCAATTTCAATCCATTGCTCTTCTTCAGACGCTTGGATCGCAATATTTTCTTCGAAGAATTCAACATGACCGGGACGAAGGTTATCTTCAAGTTCAATCCACTCTTCGTTTGAAGCAGTTTCACTTGTATTTTCGTTAGACTGGAGTTCAACTTCGCTGAAGAACTCTACGCGGCCGTAATTCTCCGCAGAGCCATCAATCTCGCCCACCACTTTGTGAGAGATGTTGATCCGTTTGACAGCCTCTTCATCCATGTGGATAGCCGCATCACCTACATATCCGCGCAACTGCAATGCGCGGTTAACACTGTCTTCATTAAGCGCAAGCAAGCTTTGAACCACACGTTTGTTCAATTCTTGACGTTTTGCAATGATCCGAGCATGTTCAGTGTCAGTCTTCGCAATAACATAACAAAGGATGGCATTTGTTAAAGACGGTGAGTGAGATAAAAACGGAGCAGATATTTCTAACGGTTGTAATGATAAGAATTCGCAGACATTAGCTGGAACAAACGGGCATCGCGACAACGAAGATGAGGCGCGCCGCTGAGTTTCGACAGGAGCTGCGGTAAATAGTGGGATAAAGAGTTCGCCGAATTTGCGTGATTCCGCCGGGTTTGGTTTTCGCAAGTCATCCAAACTCGCTACCAAAGCTAAAAGGATGGCTGATTTTCGCTGATCTTCGCCAGCAGATTCCAAATCTCTAAAACAATATGACATTTCACTCAAACTCTCATACTCGAACTACATTCCAGTGAAAAATCTTTGCCAAACATCAAAAAAGCAAAGAATTGTCCCCGAAATCCCTAATGTGATCAAATTTGTTTGAAATAATCTTGTCTCAAACTTGATTTTTGATCCCACTGTCTCAGATTATAGTGAAAGTGTTAGCGTTTCATTAACTATGAACCTGCTTAATAATAATAGTGTAAAAGGATGAAATTTAACCCGCGTACATCCGTCATCCAATGGAGGCGAGAATGGCAGAAATAATACGATTACTTGACTACGAACCGATCGCACGGCCCGAAGGTTTTAAACCATCTAAACCCGCCGATATCCTGTTTTTTACAGGCGTTCGTTATGAAAAAGCTCCGAAAAAGAAGAAATCTCGGAAACCAGCTAAGTCAAACAATCAAGCTCGTAAAGTCAAACACAGCGGTGCTTAATAGCTGGCGAATAATAAATAATCTGATTGGTTGATTTCAACCAATGCTAAAGACGTGCGCAAAGCGCATTAGACAAGAAGTCCTGAGCTTCAGCCAGCGAGCTTATGCTTGGCACAATAGATCGCAGCGCCACATATCCTTCAATATCGATAACTTCAATTGCAATTGTCCCTGCAATCAATTCAGGCTCCTCACTGCGCAAATTTAACAATTGTCCCTTTGTTCCCAAAATAAAATTGACCTCGCCGTTAATGGCTGACCTTGCGCTCATTGAGAAAACCTCATTTGAACCGGTATCAAAAGTTGCAAGTGTCCACATCTCAGTTGGCTGGTCTGCAATGATCTGCATTGGGCCTTCATCCAATACGTAGTGGCACACAGCCGTTTGGATGAAGATATCTTCATTATAGAGGCCGCTATCATTAGGTTCATTTGCCAATGGGTAAAACTCAAACGGTTCACCGAGATTTTCCACCTTGCTCCAAGCATCAACATTTGTATTGAAGGGCAGAATGAGAATCAGCAAAATATGCAGCACTGCTGCACCCACAAATCCTGTGACAATTGCAAGGAGAAGCTTGAGCATTAAGCACAATCTCCTTTGATGATAACCGGCATTTCTAATGCGCGAATACCAGATACATTTGAAATTGGCGTGTCAATCAATGTTAGCTGCAGCTCAAAATTGGAATTTGGATCGAGTGCAAGCCAGTTTCCGGATTGCGGGTTTTGTGAGAGTTTAATTTCAATTATGCCATCGCTGTTGCGCAAAACTTTTTGTGCATTGATGGTGCTTGGTCTACCTTGCGGGATATTAAGTGGTTCATTATCTGGATGCACAGAACGCAATGTCCAAAAAAGGGCAGGCGGAACGCGGCCTCTGAGTGTATAGTCGCAATTAAATGAAAGTGGCTCTTCGTTTTGATCAACTTGCGCACGGAACACTAAGCCTTCGGCGCGACCTAGCAGTATCCTGCCATCATTTGCGCGATGAGCTCTGGCATATGGATCCGCATCTTTTGTTTGTATTTGAGGGTAGGCCACCCAATTGTTGACTTGCAAACCACCAAAACCACGCGTCGCATCAAGCGCCCATTGTGCAGAATAAATGCCACCTAAAAACATTATCACCAATGCGGTGCCGACCAAAAACGGAATTCGTAACACTGATTTCAGCCTTTCGGTGGTCTATTGGGTGACTTTGTTGACAATTGGATTTGTTTCCAATCTGGCCAAATTATCTCGTGATGTTTCAAGCACCTTAGCAAGCTCTCGAAGAGCTTGTGTTGCCTGCCGGTTCAACAAGCGTGTGCGAGAAGGAAGTGAGACTTGGCTTATCCCACCGTCAGCTTCTGCGATGAGTGGTCCAAATGTCTCCTCAGGCAGAGCATCCTGGATGCCCGGTATTGCCCGAAGCTCAATGCCCTGATGGGCATATTCCATAACTTTCTTAAATGTCATGGCAGGCAAAGAGCCACCTGTCATGCGGGCTGTTGTTGTAAAATCGTCATTACCAAACCAGACCGCTGTTGTGAAGTTACCTGTATAGCCAACAAACCATCCATCACGGTAGGACTGCGTGGTTCCTGTTTTGCCAGCAGTTTTAATACCCTCTAGTTTCGCTCTGCGACCGGTGCCCCATTCAGGTATCTGCACCATAATTTCATTCATTGCAGCAGCAGCTTCTTCGGTAAGAACACGCTTCGGATCTGGGCTGTCTTTGGTATGGTCATAAAGAACATCGCCGGAATAGTTCATCACCTGCACAATGCCGTGACGATTGGAATGCATGCCACCTGCAGGGAAAACAGCATAGCCGGTTGCCTGATCGAGCACGGTAACTTCAGATGTTCCAAGCGGCATTGTTTTCTCAGCGCGAACCGTGGATTGGATTCCCATTTCACGCGCTTTGGCAGCAATTTTATCCGTACCCAAATGATCGCGTGCTAAACGAACGGGAATGGTATTCACTGATTTTACCAAAGCACGCGTTAAGTCCATGCGACCAGAATAGCTTCTACCATAGTTTCGAGGTGACCATCCGCGCCAAGTGATTGGGCCATCGGAAATTCTCGATTGTGGGGTAAAGCCAGTTTCCATCGCAAGCGCATATACATATGGCTTGAACGAAGATCCTGGCTGACGCAATGCACTCGTGGCTCGATTAAACTGGCTACGACCGTAGTCTTGACCGCCAACCATTGCACGGACTGCACCACCATGCTCAAGAACTACGGCAGCGCCCTGACCAACACGATAACGGCGTCCGAACTCTCTTAAGCCTTGTTCAACGGCAAGTTCAGCAGCGCTTTGAAGGCCAAGATCGATTGTTGTGCGCACAACCACGGCTGTTTCATCGAAATTAACGGATAGGCGCTTTACTTCATCAAAAGCCCAATCGAGGAAGAAATCCGGACTTTCAACATCTCCCCGATCAACCACAGTTGCAGGGCTTCGACGCGCGCCGACAACCTGACCCTCTGTCATCATACCGCCTTGCACAAGGTTGGTTAAAACCTCATTTGCACGCGCGCGAGCTGCGGGTAAGTTTACATGAGGCGCATATTTTGCAGGAGCCTTGAATAAACCTGCAAGCATTGCGGATTCTGCGAGCGTGACATCGGTGATATCTTTACCGAAATAAAACTGTGCTGCAGCTGAAGCCCCAAATGTTCCACCACCCATATAGGCGCGATCAAGATAAAGCTGCAAAATCTCATTCTTCGTCAAGTTCGCTTCAAGCCAAAGAGCAAGAAATGCTTCACGGATCTTACGCTCAAGGGTACGCTCGCTGGAGAGAAAGATCAGTTTCGCCAATTGCTGGGTAAGAGTTGAACCACCTTGAACAACCGAATTAGCACGAGCATTTTCCGCCATGGCGCGGGCAAGGCCAATAAAGTCGATGCCAAAGTGTTGATAAAAGCGACGATCTTCCGTTGCTAGAACTGTTTGGATCAAATGTTCCGGTAATTGATCAACGGGTAGAGATTCTTCGCGAATGTTGCCACGATTCCCGATCTCGTTTCCGTATCGATCCAAAAACGTGACAGAGAACTCATCCTGCGCACGCCAATTGCCCTCGGTCATCTCAAATGATGGCAGCGCAAGCGCGAGTAAAAGCACGAAACCTGCTGTGCCGACATTGGCAGCTTCATCTACAATTTCAAGCAGCGCTTTTTTAAATCCAGTGACGCGAAATTTATGGGAAAAGATGGATAAGTTTTCCCAAGTTTCACCTAAATTGCGAAAAGAATGCCAAATCGTGGAATCAATCCAGCTATCAAGACGAAGAAAGAAATATTTCAGCCGCCGCATAAAACCTGGTTTTTCATTCATTTCTGACATGCATCGTCCAAAGTTAGACAGCTTTTCGGTGCGAAATGTTACGAATTTTGCCCCTATTTCGTAACTGAGCTATGGCCCCGATAAAACCGCATCTTGATATTGTTACTCGTATAACGTCAGCGTTTCAGCTTTTTGCAGTATTTTTACCAAAAGGACAAGCAAAAATCGTTACCAATTCGTCTCAATTGTGCAACAAGGGGATGAATAAGCATCGTGAACATCTGCAATCTTTAAAAATGCATGAGAGACCTGAAATGACAGACCAGCCATTTTGGCAAACAAAGTCACTTGATGAAATGACAAATGAGGAATGGGAATCACTTTGTGATGGATGTGGGCGATGCTGTTTGAATAAGTTGGAAGATTGGGAAACAGGCGAGATTGCATTTACAAATGTTGCCTGCACTTTGCTGGATGATCAAACATGTCGGTGCAAAGACTATGCGAACCGCCAACAAAAAGTGCCGGATTGTGTTCAGCTAACACCAAAAGAAGCGCGTGAATTGCCCTGGCTTCCCCCAACTTGTGCTTATAGGCTCGTTGCACAAGGGCAAGACCTCTATTGGTGGCATCCGTTAGTTTCCCAAGATGATCAAACCGTTCACCAGGCGGGTATTTCGGTGCAAAACAAGACTATTCCTGAGGATGGGATGAGCGCTGAAGACTATGAAGATCACATTGTTTATTGGCCGGGTCATGAATATATTTCCGACAAATAGGAAAAAAATCCTTGACCAAGTGCAGGTTGTTTGGTAGAAACCAAATAACATCTATAAATTGTAATTATTAATGTTGCAATCTAATTTGAATTTTCAAATTCTGATAATAAACATCAGAATTTTTCCTGTAAATCCAAACAGAAATATGCCGATTAATGACAAGTGATCATGCAGAAACACTTGTGCAGCTTAGCCATGCCCGCAAGGTATTGCAGACGCAACTAACGCATGCTGAGTTTGACGAAAAACTAACAGATAAATCGATCAACACTATTTCCCTTATAGTTAGGACACTGGAGAAAATTGATCAGTTATCTCGTGCTCTTTTAAAGGACCAACAAAACGCCGATGAGGAGTTGTCAGAAGAAGACTTTGAAAATCTCAAAGACAAAGTTGGAAAGCTCCTCAAACAAGCAAGTGAAAGGCAATAAGCTTAAGTCAATTGAAATTGAAAAGTTTTTGAAAACTCTCTCGCTCAAAGAGTTGCAGGCACTAAGTTATGATTGGAAATTATCAGCGCGACGTGAACAATTACCGCCCTTTGGCAAGTGGTTTACTTGGTTAATCTTGGGTGGTCGGGGCGCTGGAAAAACACGTGCTGGTGCCGAGTGGGTTCATGATGCTTCGAGTTCCGGTTTTTTGATGGATAAAATGTTTGGCAAACGGCTGCTTTATGGTCGAATTGCATTGGTTGCTGAGACGTTAAGTGATGCGCGAGAAGTGATGGTGGATGGCCAAAGTGGTATTTTAAATATTGCACGGCGCAACCGCCCAGTCTATGAAAGTTCGCGCCGAAATACTTCCGCCTCTCCAAAAAAGCCAGTTTAAATGTTTCATTGATCGAGAGAGTAAGCCGATGGGTATAGTAACCTGGGGTTGGCTCACGGAGCGCGTAAGAGATGATGTGCATCAATCTGGCCGCGCATTGAAGGAACTCGAATGGAACCAAGGTGGAAACCTGTTCTTTAACGATTGGATTACTGATAAAAAATGCTTCCGCACAGCCATGTCATATATGACCGGCGAGGTATTCCCCAATGAAATTGCAACAAGCATTCGTCGAACAGAAGATGGTGGCATTCGAAAAATAAACCGATGGGTTGGTAAATGCTATCGAGATGCAAAGTAGTAATTCTCGATTTCTTGTTAAGTGGTAGTCCATATCTTTCTTGTAATGTAAACAACATTAGAAAAGGTTAGGTTGTATTTTATGCGCAATTTTAAATGGTCTAAGAGGCGGATTGCTGTAGTATGTTTATTGTCATGCTTGGTTTCAATTGTAATTTTATTTTTACTTAGCAGAACTCGCGATGATCAAACCAGGGATCAGTTTTTAACTTTACTAAAAAACTACCCAAATTCGAAAATAGAAGAATCCGTTAGACATTTAAATGGTGGTGAGACTATTTGCCTTGTTGATACAAAAAATGAAGACGGCTACACTCATTCTCTGGAAAAATTTGTAAATATAATCAATCTCTTATACGGTAGTTCGATTAAAAGTCATAAGGCCGATACATTCTCGCAATGTACGGGATCGACTTCGTTCTATGTATTATTTGATGGAGAAATTGATCTGGGAGGCTTCAAAGAAGTTTTTCAAGAAATTGTAGGGTATCGTCCCACTGAATTACCTGCAATTTTTAAAGAAAAACCACGAGGTCTGGAAATGACTATTCCAGGTATGCGAGGCAGCAAGTTTGTGTATGTGAATACAGAAGTTAAGCCTGTAATTAGTAATGAAGACCCTGTAAAATCAATTATGATTGAAGAATTCTTCCATACTATTTCCGGCTTGGGCGATATTCCTAGCAACCGACTTATTTCGATTTTAGGTAAGAACTTCAATGTAGAATTTTATGATGACTGGTTCAACATAAACCCGCGTGGTTTATGCGAAATGGACTTGTTTATTCTTGAACTGGTACTTGGATCGAAAGATAAAGAGCTTGTCATTTCCAAAGAACCAATATCTTGGGTTGCAAAGAACTTTGATAAATTGAGAGATGGAGTCTCTAAAGCCAGGCCCCATTTCCGAGAATTTATGGATCCAAGGTGTACACATCAAACAGCAGCAAAGCAACAACCGCGTTGATGCAGAATATTATTTTACCCGGAAAACTGATTGATAACAAAAAAGTTGCTTTTACTTGTTGAATGGCAACCTATGGGGGTTTTATTTTTCCCGCGTTAAGGTTAAATGATTCATACTTCAACTTAACAGTAGAATCTTTTTTGTCGGTGATTTTGTGATAAGCAATGTTTTGGAGATTAGTTGTTTGGTAAATGAACTCGCGGTAGCTTCTCTGATGTTTGCAGTTTTCTCTACCGATGCAGTTAACACAATTTGGTCAAATGAAGCAAAAAAACAACTGGGAAATAATTGCATCAAAAAGGTGCATGAAGATATTCCATCTTGTGATTCTAATATATCGCTATTTCTCAATATAGGTAAAAAAATATCTGGAGTTTTTTATCATCGTTCCGTTCATCGGTTTTGTTGGTGGATAAAATCCCTGGTATTTAAGATCGTGATGGGACACATTCCTAATCAAACGATAAAACAATTTTCGTCCGAAGTAAAAAATTTGTTTCTGGGCCAGACAATTCTAAAAATCTTAAATACATCACAGCTGGATCAGGCGAGGGCGTTTTTCTTCAGATAATTGGGCAGGAGTAGAAATCCCAGAAGACGAAGATCATTTGCAGTACTTAGTCACGATATATCATGATATTGATTTGGTGCACGAGGCAGTATGTGATACCTCAACATATCTTTATGAAGACGATCAGCAGCTTCTCGACTTCGGCTATTATCCTTCCAACTTGTTATTTTCCGTTCAGCAAATTGGGGGACAAATCGCCCAAGGCATCGCTCGAAAAGTCTCAATTTCCGTATAACAGATTAACCAACCCCCTCAAAAATATGGGTTTTTACTTGAAAACCTAATCTAATTATGTTCATTCATACACCGTTCAGGAAAGTTCATGTAAAAGATGGATAACAATTTAGTTCTTTAAGGTTTTCGTCAAATGAAAATGAGTATGATCGCATCCATGTTTTTAGTTAGCGCAGTGTTTGGCGCCTCGCCATCATTAGCAGCTGACTGCTCAGCATCTGCCCAACAGGTGGTCGCGCAAACCAAAGGACAGCTGCTATCAGCTGTATCTGCAGAAAAGTCTGGCAAGAAAGTTTGCACCATCACAGTCCTTGTGAAAGGCAATTCATCACAGCGCCCTAAGAAAATGTCAGTGACAGTGCCACAATAATTGCGCTAAATTGCTGAAACAACCAATCAAAGCTCAGGGGTGACCAATGCGTGTTCTTGTTGTTGAAGATGATCCAGATTTAAATCGTCAACTTTGTGAATTGCTGGATGAACGCGGTTATGTCGTCGATAAAGCTTTTGATGGTGAAGAAGGACACTTCCTTGGCGATACCGAACCTTATGATGCTGTTATTCTCGATATTGGACTGCCAGAAATGGATGGCATTACGGTTTTAGAAAAATGGCGCCAAGAAGGGCGCGATATGCCGGTTTTAATCCTAACGGCACGTGACCGGTGGAGCGACAAAGTCGCCGGGATTGACGCTGGCGCTGATGATTATGTCACCAAACCATTTCATGTCGAAGAAGTGTTAGCAAGACTTCGCGCGCTCATTCGCCGCGCAGCAGGACACTCCACCAGCGAAATCACCTGCGGCCCACTCGTTGTTGACACAAAAGCCGCCAAAGCAACCCTCAATGGGTCTGTTTTAAAACTGACATCCCACGAATTTAGACTTGTGTCATATTTGGTCCACCATATGGGCGAAACGGTTTCTCGCACAGAACTTGTCGAACATATGTATGACCAGGATTTTGATCGTGACTCAAATACAATTGAGGTATTTGTCGGGCGTTTGCGCAAGAAGATTGCCAAGGATTATGACGGTGATTTAATCGAAACCGTCCGCGGTCTTGGATATCGCATACAGCCACCAGAATCGAAAAAGTGATCATTCGGAAATGAGTGACGACACTGCAAAAAACGATGCAGATTCCACCCAAAAACTGACACCCAAAAAAGCTGGACTGATCACGCGGCGTTCGCTAACCGGACGTGTGCTGTTTTTCGCTTCCATCTGGACGATTATTGCATTTGCAGGTGTCGCGATTATTGTTTCCACTCTCTACAAAACCCGCAGCGAACGTGCGTTTGGGGACTTGCTACGCGCGCATTTAAATACCGTGATCGAAGCTGTTTCCTTTGACGATCAGGGCAAGTTAACCGGTAGTCCTCAATTGGGGTCTCTTGTATTTTCGCAACCAGGATCCGGCTGGGTTTGGATTGTTGATCCCATAGATATAGATGGCAATCAGGAAGGCGTAAGTTTAAATTCCAGCTCTTTAGGTTTGGAAGTTCTAGCGCGACCAACTCTGCAACAAGTTCCATTTAATGCCCAATATATTCGTATCTATCCAATGAGTGACAGTCTCGATAATGCAATGCTTATTGCAGAAACTGAGGTTGAGTACGGCGATGAAGGCAAAACCGCCCGAATTCGAGTGGGTGGCAATCTCAATGTACTGGAAGAGGATGTAAGCTCTTTTATCGGGCGCTTGGCCATTTCGCTTTTGGTTGCAGCTGTTGGAACTCTGCTTATCAATATGCTGGTGATTTTATATGGTCTTAAACCGCTTGATCACGTTCGCTCCTCACTTGAGCAGATTAGAAATGGGGATGCAGACAGATTATCAGGTGATTTTCCCAATGAGATTGCGCCACTTGCAGACGAAGTGAATGCATTGATAGACAGCAATAAACGGGTTGTTGAACGCGCGCGCATGCAAGTCGGCAATCTAGCGCACTCGCTTAAAACACCAATTGCTGTCATGCTCAATGAGGCACGCGGACTTCCCAAAGCACAAAGCGAACTTGTTAAGAACCAAGTCGGAATGATGCAGAACCAAGTGCAAACCTATCTTGATCGCGCACGAATTTCAGCCCAGCGTGGCTCGGTTCTAGCGCGCACAGATGTTATGCCCTCGCTTGAGAGATTATTGCGTGTGATGAACAAACTTAATCCGCAAGTCGAATTCTCGCTAGATAAAAAGGCCAAAACCTCATTGATTGCGCTTGAGGGGCAAGACTTTGAAGAAGTCATGGGCAATTTAATCGAAAATGCGGCAAGATTTGCCAGTGAGAAAGTAGTGGTATCGATAGATGATTTTGACAAGGACACCTTGTCGGTCACCGTTTCTGATGATGGTAAAGGTTTATCCGATGATGAAAAGAAGAAAGCACTTAAGCGTGGTGCACGTTTAGATGAGAGCAAGCCTGGTAGTGGTTTGGGGCTTTCCATTGTTGGCGAGATTGCCCAAGAATATGAAGGAAAATTTGTCCTGCTTGATGCCGATATTGGCGGCCTTGCCGCACAACTCCAATTGCCAAAGGCTGCATCATGACATGCAGGGGTGGAAAATTTTATATGACCATATTCTCACCACATAAATTGTGTCATAAGCATTTGCATTGGGGGTGCTTTAGATGAGCCGAATAAAACTTGGTTTTGTATGCGTTGCTTTAAGTTTTTTAAGTGCTTGCGCCAGCACGACGGGTTCAGGTGATGTATCATCAGACCTGCAAGTAGATAAACCAGGCGTCGCAACCGGTCGAGAAATTGTTAGAGCATTCGATGGTGGTATCTTGCCAAAAACAGTGTTCAACAAGCTATCTCGTAAAGACAAAACACGGGCATTATTGGCCGAATACCGTGCCCTTGAAAATTCCACAACCGGTCAGTCAACTTATTGGGAAAATCCAAATGGCAAACTGTCGGGCATTGTCACCCCATCTCAACCCTACCAAGTCGGCTCGCGCAATTGCCGCCAATATAACCACAAAGCTTTGATCAACGGTGATAATATCGAAGCTTCTGGTGCTGCATGCCGCACAGCAGATGGTAGATGGATCCCGCTACGGTAGATGCGAAATCTTTGTGGACATGTAGATAAGAATCGCGCCATGTTTACCCCATGGAAACCTCGCGCATACAATCAATCCTGACATTTTTAAAAGGCACAGAACAGCTTAAAAACACGCTGCGCAGTGCCCATACTTCGCAAATGCGCCCAGAAAGCGTGGCTGAACACACTTGGCATTTGTGTCTGATGGTTTTGTTGTTTGAAGATCAGCTTAAAGACATAGATATGTTGCGATTGATCAAACTCGTCATCATTCATGATTTAGGTGAAGTGGTGTCTGGCGATATTCCTGCCATTCATCAAAACCCCGACATTGATAAATCTTTAGATGAGCGCAATGATTTTATCTCACTTTGCGAGCCTTTACCTGATGATTTGCAAGTAGAATTGTTAGATCTTTGGGATGAATATGATCAAGGTGAAACCAAAGAAGCTGTTTTTGCAAAAGGTTTTGATAAGCTGGAAACCATGTTGCAGCATTTAATTGATGGCACAACAGGCAATATCGATTTCGCTTTTAATCTATCTTATGGAGTGGATCGCACAGATAGACACCCTTTATTGCAGTCGATCCGGGAACTGATTGACGCCGAAACCAAGGCACGTATTTAACCTTAATTCTTGCAGTTGATTATACCGGGTTAAAACCGTTATGTTGCCTGACGAATTATACAGCTGGTTTTAGAGTGCCGAGGGTCGCGGATTTGTCAGTCTTTTCGAAAATTAAAATAAGTTTTATTGCTATTTTCATCGCAATTGTCAGCGTTTCGCATAGCGCTGCCATTGAAGAAATATTGCAATATGATGTGAAGATTGATCTTTTAAAAAATGGCGATATGGTGGTTAAAGAAACCATTCTCGTGAATGCTGAAGGCCGAGAGATCCGCCGTGGTATTTATCGTGATTTACCCCGCTATTTCCAGGACGAAGATGGCACTTCCTTGCGGGAACGCTTTGACATTATCTCCATTTCAAGAAATGGCCGTGAAGAGCCCTATCATACCCAAATAGTCAATGGCTGGACGCGCATTCTTATTGGTCAGGAAGATGTCTTTATCCCTTCTGGTCAACACCTTTATGAAATTTCCTATCAAACTGATCGGCAGATTGGCTTTTTAGATGAAGGTGAGGAATTATATTGGAATGCAATCGGGCATGACTGGAATTTTCCGATTACCAAGTCTCAAGTTGTTGTCCAGCTGCAAGATGGCGGTAAATTTAATGGATTTGAGTTTTTCACCGGCGCCTATGGTTCAACTGATAAAAACGCACGTGCAGTCGTCTCAGCTGATGGCAATATTATTAGTTTCGAACTCACACAATCGCTTGCCCCGCGTGAAGGTTTTACCATTATTGCTAAGATGCCGCGCGGTACAATTGATGAGCCAACGCAAGCACAAACCCGTGAATGGTTTATGCGTGATTTCGGCCATATCGTTGTCGCTGTAATCACGTTGGCGATTGTGAGCCTTTATTATCTTATTGCTTGGATATTTATTGGACGTGACCCCAAAGGATCGCGCATTGAACAGCGCAAAACTCTCTCATTGGGTATTTCTCCTGCTCTTACGCACTATATCGACAACAAAAGCCGAATTGATGGTGGATGGACTGCAATTTCAGCAGCGATTTTAAATCTTGCGATTAAAAAGCAAATCCGCATTGAGAAAAATGGTGATGATCCGGTATTGGTCAAAGATGAGGTGATGGCGCTAAACCGATTACCGGTTGGGGAGGCCGCCATCATGAAGATGGTGATAGATCAACCCCATTTTGCGTTAAACAAAGCCAATGGGTCCAATGTATCTAAACTTAGATCAAACTTTCAAAAGGCGATTGAAGACGAGCACCGCGGTGTGTTTTTTGAGCACAATTCAAAATGGGTTTGGATTGGTATAATCTTAAGTGTGATTGGGGTCTTATCGACTTTGATCTTTAATGCAGATGGCTTTTTCTCGCTTGTGATTTCATTGATAGTTTCGGCAGTATTCTCAGCGTTCCTGGTGCCGATTTATTTTCTGATCAATCGGTTATGGCGTGCCCAATCAACATTTTGGAAAATCTTTGGGTTAATGATTGTTGGCATTGTCGGTTTTTTACTTGTCTCGTTTTTTGCCGCCTTTGTTTTAGCGATATTTGAGGATACGCAGTCCTGGCTTGAATTCGCATTTATCGGCGCGGTGTTCGGTTTAGCTGCACTTAATATTATCTTTTATCAACTCATGGGTCGCCCAACCGCCTTAGGTGCTGAGATGAAAAACCAGATTGAGGGTTTGCGTCTGCATCTTGAGAATTATCATCAGCAACGTATGAACTTAAATGATGTACCGGATATGTCGATTAAGTATTTTGAAAAACTACTGCCTTTTGCTGTTGCCTTGGGTGTTGAAAAACCGTGGTCCGATGCTTTTGATACATGGTTTAAAACGGCAGCAGGCGTTGCTTCTGGGATGAAAGAGTATAATCCACATTGGGATCGTCATCGCTGGTATCGCAATCGCCACAGACGCGATAATTCATATTCTGATTTTGGTACGCAAATGTCATCATCTTTGTCATCAGCTATGCCAAAACCGAAATCGTCCTCTTCATCAAGCGGCGGCTTCTCCGGCGGTGGAGGCGGCGGCGGTGGCGGAGGCGGCTGGTAGCTCATGCGCCTCATTCCAGTTTATCTCTTATTCCTAGCGCTTTTGGCCATAACCTTTGCCTGGTGGGGTTTGGAAACGGAATCGGGACGCCGCAATTTTGATGAGATGGATGGTCTTTATCCATTTTTTACGGGCATTGGCGGCCTTGTTTTAATGGCGTTGTCATTGCTGTTGTTAATCCTTCAAAGGCGCAAATAAAAACCCCGCAAATGCGAGGGTTAAAATGTGAGATATAGGAGGGTTTATTGTGAGAGACGATAAAGCCCGCCATCTTTTTGATCGCTCAGCAAATAAATTGATCCATCAGGTCCAATGGCAACATCGCGCATCCGACCAATCGTGTTTTCAAAGACCGGCGTTTCGCTAACCGGGCGATCGCTCTCAAGATCAACCGCATATAATGAGCGGAACTTAAGTGACCCTACCAATAATTTATCCTTAAATTCGGGGAACATATCACCTTGATAAAACGCCATGCCTGATGGTGCGATAGAAGGTATCCAAGTCCAAATCGGATCTTCAAATTCAGGTGAAGATGTGCCAATTCCAATTTTGCCGCCTGCATATTCTTCACCATGCGAGACAATTGGCCAGCCGTAATTTTCACCAGCCTTAACGACATTTATTTCATCACCCCCACGCGGCCCATGCTCATGCAGCCATAGTTCCCCATTGCTTGGATTAAGCGCCATACCTTGCGGGTTGCGGTGGCCTTTGGAATACAATTCCGGCTCCCAGCCATCTAATTTTGGGTTGTCAGCTGGAACGCTGCCATCTAAATTTAAGCGTACCACCGCGCCTGAATGGATTTTTGGATCTTGCGCATCAAAGCGACTACCGCGATCTCCCATTGTGACAAAAAGCTTATCGTCTGAAATTTCAAGACGGCAACCAAAATGGATGCTGGCGTTTGATTTGTTGTTGGCCACAAAAATTGTTTTTGTATTTACCAGCGCGCTGCCATCAAGCGTTGCCATATCAACAGCAGTAGATGCTATGTTCCCTTCCGGCCGCGAATAACAATAATAGATTGTTGTCGGATCTTGTTCAGAGACTTTAACATCTAACATGCCACCTTGACGAAACGAGAACACATCAGGCACCCCCGATAATTCATCGCGAACACCTGTTTTGAGATCAATCTTAAACATCTTGCCGCGCCGCTCTGTCACGATCATCGATGTGTCGGATAAAAAATCCATACCCCAGGGGTGAAAGAGCGTTTTGCCAATACGTTCAATAGCAGGTTCAGCAAGACTAGCCGTTGTTAAGGTCGTTGCTGAAATGAGACTTAGGGTGAGGGCGGTGATGAGTTTGCGCAATTTTGATCTCCGTCTGGAAAGTACGTTTTACTTTGATCAATGCCACTATACACATTTTCACGCCCATTTATGTGCAAGGTCAGCGACAGGTGATCCTTCCCAATAAGATGGGATTAAATGGCGGCGTTGCCAAGGGGGAGGGTGATAAAACAAAAAGGATTTATCGTTCCCTTAGGATCGCTGTCAAAAATTTATCGGAAAGCGTCCGACAAAAAATGCGATAATTTTAGCTTGATTTTTTTGTCTAAATAAATTAGAACAAAAGTAGAACATTGTTAACTAGTTGTGCGTATTGTAGCGAAAGAACAAAAAGGAAACATTAATATGATGACTTCTACTGTACATAACAACTTCTGGCAAGACGTATTACAAACATTCGGTAAACTTCCTCTCTCGATTAAGTTGGCTTGGATGATGGCACCACCTATGGCCTTACTTGTTGTCATTGCACTTGTTCTGATGATGTCAACACGGTTCACGGTAGCAAGCCTTTAATGCATTCGTAAAAACGATAACCTCTGTTCCCCTTACAATTGAGGTTTTATATCGCGTTTGTGGTTCGCCATAAAATCCGCTCAAACGCATCTTGGAGCTCTTGCCCCTGAGGTCCACCATTTCGTTTTCTGCGTGCAAAAAGGCTTGCTAACCCGTGTGTTGTCGCCCACAGCATGGGAGCAGCATCAGGATTATCTTTCAGTTTGCGATTGTCTAATTCCAGAACAGCCTGCACATGATCTTCCAGCACTTGGTAGCTGTTGCTGGATAGTTTATTCAAAAGGGCTTTGGATGGATCTGTTCGTTCAGATGAAAATTGCAAGTCAAACATATCAGAATGTTCACTGGCATATTTGATGTAGCCCATGCCGATCGCAACCAATTTGGCCTTCGCTTTTTCCGGATGATTGTCAGCAACAGCATCTGAACTGGATTGCATTGCTTGTGCAAAGCGTTTGAATGAAACGCTGGCGAGTGCGCTGAGTAGTCCAGTCACATCGCCAAAATGTGGGGCAGGAGCCGCGTGGCTCACACCAGCGCGCTTTGCAACGCCCCGCAAAGAGAATTTTTCTACCCCTTTTTCGATGAGTTCTATTTCTGCAGCTTCTAAAAGAGCCTCGCGCAGATTGCCGTGATGATAAGATTTTGATGACTTTTTATTCATAGCTCATCCCTAACTGATTTCATTGTGTTTGGAAACAAAAAATTGACACTGTCAAGATTTAACTTGACAGTGTAAAGTTTTATCGCGTAGCTAATATTGACACTGTCAAGATTTATGAATGCCACATCAAAATTATGAAAGAAAAAACATGTTTATGGAAACTCTCTTTGCAATCTCATCTCCAGTAGCGATGTTGGGTTGGATTGCACTTCTCATCTCACCGATCATACCAATATGGTCAAATCGTATTGCCACTTATATCTCGCCTGGTTTGTTATCGCTTGCCTATATGTCCCTAATTTTGGCTTTTTGGTCAGATGCACAAGGCGGTTTTGACACACTTGCCAATGTGCAATTGCTCTTCACACAAAGCGAAATCGCAATGGCTGGATGGCTTCACTACCTGGCTTTTGATCTTTTCGTTGGTGCCTGGATCGTGCGTGAAGCACGAAAAGCGCAGATATCACATTGGTTCATTTTGCCCATATTGCCACTTACGCTGCTCTTCGGACCAATCGGATATGTGCTGTTTGTGGCGCTAAAATCCGCATTGTCATGGAGACGTGACCAATCCTTGTTACCAAAATCAAACCAATCTGCCGCGGCATAAAAGGCGTAAGGAGATAAAAATGAACAACGCTGTAATTGTTATGAATAACGATCTGTCTGCTCACGGTTCAGTAAGCTTTATTGAAAGAGCAAAACAATTTGTCATAAACGCCTATTTAGATGCGCCTGCTCTGAGTGCGCTGACGATTTTAATGGCGTTTTTGATGATGCCCAAATTGGGGGCGATGCTATTAGATACACGTTTGCACAACGGGATAAATATATGGATCAAACCAGTTAAATTTGATGTCGCGTTAATCATATATACCGCAACGCTTGTTTTATATGCACGCTGGATACCGCAGCAAACGCGTTCGAAAACCTGGTTTAAGTATTTCACCGCCGCGGTTATCATTTCGGTCGTGTTTGAACAAATATGGATTGGCGGTGCGGCAGCTTTTGGCACTTCATCACATTTTAATGTCGCAACGCCTTTAATGGGCTTGGCTTACACAATTGCCGGCTTTGGTGCAGTCACACTTACCAGCGGCGCTCTAGTTTTCGGCATTTTAATAGCGCGCAACAAGCATACCGGTCTTTCTGATCCCATGCATTTTGCGATTTGGTTGAGTTCAATATTAATGTTCATACTTACGGTTACCACCGCAAGCTATATGTCCTCTCAGTTGAGCCATTTTGTAGGCGGAAATTTGCTGGATACAGAAGGTCATATGTTTATGGGCTGGGCAAAAGATGGTGGCGACTTACGTGTTGCACATTTTTTTGCAAGCCACATATTTCATGTATTGCCAATTCTGGTAATCGCGGCCTCCTATGTTTTTAGAACAGTTAGCCGCAATATGGTGATTGCTATGGCAATTATATATAGCCTGTTCACTCTATACACTCTTTGGGAAGCGACACAGGGCTTGCCATTTTTAGCTGGCATTATAGGCTGATCTAACATCTGCAAAATAGGTTTTGCCGTATAGTCTAATACTATGCGGCAATTCCGACGCAAAAGATCAGGAGCAAATTATGGATATGGAAACAGTTTTCACGTTCGCGAACGCTTTTGTGTTAGCTGGCTGGCTCGCATTGCTCCTCGCCCCTCGCGCACCAAAACTTGCGGACCGAATAGCCTCAGTGATCATACCGCTCCTGTTAGCAATAGCTTACCTATCTCTCGCCCCCGTGTTTTTCACCTTTACCGAAGGTGGCTTTGATACATTAGCAAATGTGATGATTTTATTTGATAACCCGCGAGCTGTGATGGCTGGTTGGTTACATTATCTTGCATTTGATTTGTTTATCGGTGCCTGGCAAGTGCGACAGGCGCGAGAACACAAGATTCGCCATTTGGTCATCATTCCGTCACTCATACTGACCTTACTCCTAGGTCCGGTTGGTCTTTTAGTCTTTTTTGTCACAAGGTTTTTTTACACAAAGCGCTTGTTTAACTAATTTTGACGGCAAAAATCACAAAATCCGCTTGTGTCATAGTTTAAACAGATCAAGATGCGACCAGAAAACCAATTGGCATTATCAACTGGGTGGGATAGGTCTCATTTATGATTTTTTGGATTTTGATATTTGGCCTGACAACTTTGACAATTGCATTGTTGTTGCGCCCCTTGTTGCAAGAACAACAAAGTGATGGCGATCTGCTAGCCTATGACCGCGAGGTCTATAAGGATCAATTGTCTGAAATTGATCGCGACTTTGAAAATGGCTTGCTGACAGAAAATGAAGCAGAGCTTGCCCGCATAGAGATTTCACGTCGATTACTTGCAGCAGATGCAAAGAGCAAAACCGCATCTAAGGGCGTTAAAATGTCCTATGCGCATGTTTTGCCGATAGCACTTTTGATACCCGCCATTGCTATTGGAACCTATTCGTATGTTGGGCAGCCAAATTCGCCTGATTTACCGTTGGCAATGCGTACACCTCCGCCTGCTAATCAAACCGCTTCGCGAGCGGTTCCTGATGACATTGCTGAGATGGTGGCACAGGCGGAAGCACATCTGGTTCAAAACCCAAATGATGGCCGTGGATGGGATGTGCTTGCACCGATTTATTTTCGTATGGGTGAATATCTAAAAGCTCAGCAAGCCTTTGCAAAAGCCATTGAACTTGAAGGCTCAACTGCTCTGCGGCATGCAAGCCTTGGTGAAGCAATTGTCACCGCACAAGAAGGGCTTGTAACACCTGAAGCGCGATCAAATTTTGTAAAAGCACTTGAGATCCAACCTGATGCGCCCCGCCCAAAATTCTTCCTTGCGCTGGGTTTGGGTCAAATTGGACAAAAAGACAAAGCGGTCGCAGCTTTTGAAGATTTGGCTAAAACATCACCCGCTGATGCACCTTGGATCCGTGCGGTCCAAGTTCAAATTGCAGCACTTAAAGGTGTTGATGCAGACAGCGTTGAGCTTGAAACTCTTCCCGCAAGTACGGTCGCGCAGCAAGATACTAATCCGACCTTGCAGCTTGGCAATCCAACACAAGAGGACATAGCCGCTGCAAGTGAAATGGAAAGCGGTGACCGCATGGCGATGATCCAAAACATGGTTGCATCGCTCGATGAACGATTAAATGATGAACCGGACAATTTCGAAGGCTGGCAGCGTTTGCTCCAATCATATGTTGTTTTAGGTGATGCGGAAAATGCTGCAAATGCGCTTTCGCGCGCGTTAAAAACTTTTTCACCTGATACAGATCAAGGAAAAGCCTTACTCGCCCAAGCTAAAAGCCTTGGTATTAAGGCACAAGAAAATTCATCAAAGCTAGAAAACTCGTCCAAGGTTGAAAATCAATAGGTTGATGTCATGACAAGAAAGCAAAAGAGATTTACAATAATCGGAGTTGGTATGAGCTTTTTGCTCTCCGCCGTATTGTTGGTCATGTTCGCATTATCAAGCGAAATTACATATTTTCATTCACCGACGGATGTTATTGAAAAAGCTGTAAAACCTGAAACACGCATAAGATTGGGTGGACTGGTTGAATATGATTCCATCGTTCGTGGACAAGGTACAAAGGTCAGCTTCACCATTACGGATAATGAGCAAACGGTCGTTGTAAATTATGACGGTATTCTGCCAGATCTGTTTCGTGAAGGGCAGGGCGTGATTACCGAAGGCGCCTTTAATGTCATGGGCGGCCCATTTGTCGCTGACAGCGTTTTGGCAAAACATGATGAAAACTACATGCCCAAAGAAATCGCCGACAGTTTGAAAGAACGTGGTGTTTGGAAAGATGGCGAACCCATTACAAATTAGGAGTTAGTATGAGCACGGAACTTGGTCACTTTGCGCTCATATTAGCGCTTGCAACAGCTGTCATGCAGTCAATTTTGCCGATGGTTGGAGCAGCTCGTTCAGATCATCGTTTAATGAACGTTGCACCCATGGCGGCTATTACCTGTTTTGCCTTAGTGTTGTTATCCTTTGCAGCGCTTACCCAAGCTTATCTCACATCTGATTTCTCTGTTTTGAACGTCTTTGAAAATTCGCATTCACTCAAACCAACATTGTACAAATTCACCGGCGTTTGGGGCAATCATGAAGGTTCCATGCTGCTTTGGATTTTGATCCTTGCCTTTTTTGGCGCACTTGTTGCTGTGTTTGGCAACAATTTGCCGCCCACGCTTAAAGCCAATGTTATTGGTGTTCAAGGATGGATACTGGTCGCGTTTTTACTGTTTATCATCTTTACCTCAAATCCGTTTATTCGGATATCACCTGCGCCATTTGAAGGGCAGGATTTGAACCCGATTTTGCAAGATATTGGTCTCGCTATTCATCCACCGCTTTTATATCTCGGCTATGTCGGGTTTTCGATCAGCTTCTCGTTCGCGATTGCTGCACTGATTGAAGGAAAGATCGATGCGGCTTGGGCACGTTGGGTGCGTCCCTGGACATTAACAGCATGGATGTTCCTAACTGCGGGGATTTCAATGGGATCTTATTGGGCCTATTACGAACTTGGCTGGGGTGGCTGGTGGTTCTGGGATCCAGTTGAAAATGCATCCTTTATGCCTTGGCTGTTAGGCACCGCATTACTGCACTCTGCATTGGTCATGGAAAAGCGTGAAGCACTTAAAATTTGGACTGTGCTTTTGGCCATTATGGCATTTTCGCTCTCACTTTTAGGCACATTTTTGGTTCGATCAGGTGTGCTAACATCAGTGCACGCCTTTGCAACTGACCCCACACGCGGCGTGTTTATACTGATGATCCTATGCGTCTTTATCGGCGGCGCGCTCACCTTATTTGCGTTCCGCGCTTCCTCGCTACGGGCAGGTGGAATATTTGCACCAATTTCTCGCGAAGGTGCATTGGTACTCAACAATTTGTTTTTAACGACTGCCACAATGACGGTTTTTGTCGGCACTTTATATCCGCTATTTTTGGAAGTTATATCTGAGGAAAAAATCTCAGTTGGCGCACCATTTTTTAATCTGACTTTCGGTCCCTTAATGGTGCCGCTACTTCTCGCTATTCCTATCGGTCCGCTACTATCTTGGAAGCGTGGCGATTTGCTTGGTGCCATGCAGCGTCTTTATGTGGCCATACTTGGCGGCTTTGCAGTTGCGTTGATCGTCATATATGTCCAAACAGGTGCGCCGATCTTAGCTGCGGTTGGCATCGGCATCGGCATATATTTGATGATTGGCTCGCTTGCCGAACTTTGGATGCGTGCCGGGCTTGGACGAATGTCGTTGTCAAAAAGTTTCGGACGTTTAAAAGGCTTGCCAAGGTCAATCTACGGAACAGCACTTGCGCATTTTGGTGTGGGTGTAACAGTCATTGGAATTGTGGCTGTGAGTGCATTTTCATCGGAAGATATCGTTGCTATGCAGCCAAAAGATCAGGTGGAAGCAGGCGGCAAGACCATAATTTTTGAGGGTATTGAAAATACGCAAGGGCCAAATTACCAGGTCCAGATTGGTCATTTCACGATTATGGAAGCCGGTAATGTGGTTGGTAAAACCACAAGTGAAAAGCGCTTTTATCCTGCCAGACAGATGCCAACAACTGAGGCTGGAATTGTGACCTATGGAGCTTCCCAGCTTTATGTATCCTTGGGTGACCCGCAAGCCAATGGTGGTTTGGTTGTTCGAATTTGGTACAAATCGTGGGTAACATTTATATGGTATGGTACGATCTTTATGGTGTTGGGTGCGATAATTTCGTTAAGTGATCGGCGCTTACGCGTTGGCGCACCAGCTGCGAAAAAAACGAAAGTTATCACCGAAGGAGCTCGTGCATGAAAAAAGTCATGACCAGTCTCATTGCGCTTTGCTTTTTCGTACTTTCCGCACCGGCAATTGCGGTTAATCCAGATGAGATTTTAGAAGATAAAGCTCTTGAAGAGCGTGCGCGTGTTATCTCAGCTGATCTAAGATGTCTTGTTTGCCAAAATCAGTCGATCGATGATTCAGATGCTGATCTTGCAAGGGATCTGCGCGTGTTAGTACGTAACCGTCTGGTAGAAGGTGACACTAACAAAGAGGTCATAGATTATGTGGTCTCCCGCTACGGTGATTTTGTTCTGCTCAAACCAAGCTTTACGGCAAAGAACCTGTTTTTGTGGATCGCACCTGCTTTGTTTTTGTTGATCGGTGCGATTTTAGCCTTCGTAAAATTACGAAATCCTGATCACGAAAAAGTGAGTGCTCCGCTAAGTTCAGATGAAAAAGACAAGCTAAAACAATTGCTTGATAAGTAGTGATGCATCATTTGTGTTTGCAATATGGCCTGAACATTACCAAAGTTTAATTTGCCTGCAATGGTTTTGTAATATCGCATTTCTTACATTCACCTCATCAATCGATCTCCAGTCGATAAATTGAATATGAGGAATAAAGAATGCCAAAAATCTTGAAATTATCGCCGAAAGCACTTTTGACGACAACAGCAGCAGCTGGTCTTGCAGCCACAATGCTTGTCACAGGGTTGCCGGTACAAAATAATGCAGCCTATGCTGAAGCGGTTCGTGTAGAAGCTCCGCAGGCACCTAGTTTTGCTGATGTCGTTGACGCGGTTTCCCCTGCCGTTGTGTCTGTGCGAGTTCAGCGCGAAGTTACACCTGTCTCAAACAATGATAGCCGCTTTAATTTTGATTTCGGTGGCAGAGGATTTGGTGATCTACCCGATGATCACCCACTAAAGCGTTTCTTTAGAGAATTTGGTGGTCAAGAAGATCGTCAAGATCGTGCGGACCGCGATAACCGCCGTGGCAATGGTGATGAGCGTCGTCGTTTGCGCCCAGTTAGCCAAGGTTCAGGCTTCTTCATTTCAGAAGATGGTTTTGTTGTCACAAATAGCCATGTGGTAGGTGACGGTTCTGCATTCACAGTTATCACAAAAGATGGTGTTGAGCATGATGCAAAGCTTATCGGGCGCGATCAGCGTACTGATTTGGCTGTGTTGAAAGTTGAGCCAACCGACAAGTTCACTTATGTGGCACTTGCTGATGACAAACAAATTCGTGTTGGCGATTGGGTCGTTGCTGTTGGTAACCCGTTTGGTTTGGGTGGCACAGTGACAGCAGGTATCGTATCAGCTCGTGGTCGCGATATCGGTGCAGGTCCTTACGATGATTTCATCCAAGTGGACGCTGCTGTTAACCGCGGGAACTCAGGTGGTCCGACATTTAACCTAAATGGTGAAGTGATTGGTGTGAACACAGCCATCTTCTCACCATCAGGTGGTAACGTGGGTATTGCCTTTGCGATCCCTGCAACAACGGTTCGCTCTGTAGTTGATGACTTGATTGAAAGTGGTGCGGTTGCACGTGGTTGGCTTGGTGTACGCATTCAGCCAGTCAGTGCTGATATTGCCGAATCTTTAGGTCTTGCAGAACCACAAGGTGCGCTTGTTTCTAATTCTGAAACAGATACACCCGCCGCGAAAGCGGGTATCGAAGCGGGTGATGTCATCACCGCAGTTAATGGCGAAACCGTTGAAGATGCACGTGACTTGGCTAAGAAAATTGGTGCTTTCGATCCAGATACTGATGTTGAATTGACTGTCTGGCGTGCAGGAAAAGCAGAAACAATTAATGTTAAATTGGGAACGCTTCCAGTTGAACAGGCTCTTGCTGCCAACACACCATCACAAGACATTCCGGAAGAAGAAGTTAAACCGGCATTTGTCGATGGCTTGGGAATTGCTGTTGAACCAAATTCAGAAGGGCCAGGTCTGGTCGTTGCTGAAGTTGACAATGGCTCCATCGCTGAAGAGCGCGGCATGCGTGCAGGTGATGTGATCGTTGCAGTGAACAACAGCGATGTGAAATCCGCAGCAGATGTCGCGCAAGTTATCGACAAAGCTGCAAAAGATGGCCGTAAAGCTGCCTTGTTCCAAATTCAACGCGAAAACCAAAATAGCTTTATCGCGTTGCCGATTGACCAAGGTTAAGAACAATTAGCCAGCAGGCAAACGTTTGCTGGCTGATACCTTAATTCCTGAAGGCGCGCTCTCCTCCCAATTTGCCTAACGTGCAAAAGCGTTTTCAGGATTGCCTTAAGAGTCACGTGTCATCATGTCGCCCCCGATGTGTGGCTCTTTTTAGAAGCGGTGGTTGTCAGCGTAATTGAAACCGCCGCTTCGTTTTTTGTTGATAGAACAGGCGGCATACGGCGCAAAAAGTAGTGAAGTCTGTTCAATAGGACAGAAATCTTTTAAAAGTTGAAGTCATGAAGATTCTTATTATTGAAGACGATTTGGAAACTGCAGCCTACCTTACCAAAGCATTTCGTGAGGCTGGATTAACAGTCGATCATGCAAGTGATGGTGATAGCGGCTATTTCCTGGCAACAGAAAATTCTTACGATGTCATGGTTGTTGATCGTATGCTGCCAAAGCGCGACGGTTTATCCATCATTTCTTCCCTCAGAGATCAGGGAAATGAAACTCCTGTTTTAATCTTATCAGCTCTCGGCCAGGTCGATGACCGCGTGACTGGGTTGCGTGCTGGTGGTGATGATTACCTCACCAAACCATATGCTTTTTCCGAACTTTTAGCGCGTGTTGAAATTTTAGGTCGCCGCAAAGGTACCCGCGATACAGAAACTGTTTATCGCGTGGGTGATCTTGAGCTAGATCGCTTAAGCCACGAAGTGCGCCGTGGTGGGCAAATCATCAATCTGCAGCCGCGCGAATACTCACTGTTAGAATATCTCATGAATAATGCGGGTCAGGTTGTTACGCGTACAATGCTGTTGGAAAATGTTTGGGATTATCATTTTGATCCACAGACCAATGTGATTGATGTGCATATTTCGCGATTAAGATCAAAGATTGAAAAAGGCTTTGAGGGATCGCTTTTGCACACCATTCGTGGGGCCGGCTATATTTTGAAGGCTTCGGAGTAATACGCTTATGGCCCGTTTAAAAGCCATGCTGAAAACGACAGCAGTTAGGTTGTCGCTCTTATATCTTTTGCTGTTTGTGGTATCAGCAACTGTTCTGTTGTTTTATGTCAGTTCCCAATCTGAAAAAGCACTTCGTGGCCAAACAGAGCGCGCCATTGAGCGTGAGGTCCGCACAATAAACAGCACTTATCGCCGAAGCGGTGTCAACGGCTTGGTGCGTCAAATCGAGCGCCGTTCTCGCCAACCCGGTTCCAATTTATATATTATTGCATCCCCAAATGGTGAAATATTCGCTGGCAATGTCTCTGAAATTCAGCCGGGTATTTTTGATCAAAACGGCGATATCGATATCCCGTTTAAGTATAAACGTTTCGGGGATTTCGATGCTGAATATACAGCGCTTGCGCATGTTATGCAGTTGCCAAATGGCTTTAAACTGCTCGTAGGGCGCGATCTGGCTGAGCCGGATCGCTTTAACAATTTGATTGAGCGCGCTTTGATGACTGCACTCGCAATTATGGGTATTGGAGCGCTCGCGATCTGGTTTTTTGTTGGTCGTTCAGCACTCAAACGGATTGATCGCATGTCCGTTGCCAGTGAAAAAATCATGGCGGGAGATTTGTCCCAACGGCTACCCGTTATGGGGTCGGGGGATGAATTTGATCGTATGTCGACATCTTTGAATACGATGTTGGGGCGCATTGAACAGCTCAATGAAGGCTTGCGTCAAGTTTCAGATAACATCGCCCATGATTTAAAAACGCCTTTAACCCGGCTGCGTAATCGCGCTGAATCTACGCTTGCCTCGAAAGCAACAGCAAATGATTATCGTGCAGCGCTTGAGGATATGATTTCCGAATCTGATCAGCTAATACGCATTTTTTCTGCTCTTTTGATGATCTCTCGCGTTGAAGCTGGGTCTGCCGCTGCGAAACTCAGTGACCTTGATTTATCAGCTGTAGCTCTGGATGCAGCCGAGCTTTATGAGCCTGTGGCTGAAGATGTGGGTGTTAAAATGATTGCTGATATTGACCCCAATATTAAAATCAATGGCAATCGTGAACTCATTGGGCAAACATTGAGTAATTTGATCGACAATGCCATCAAATATGCCTCCGATGAAGATAATCATCGCGATGGCGCATGTATTTGGGTGCGGTTAAAGGCTGAAGATAAAAAGATCATTCTCACCGTTGCTGATAACGGCCCAGGTATACCTGATACAATGTTCGATGAGGTGACAAAGCGCTTTGTACGTTTGGATAAAAGCCGCAATAAACCAGGAACCGGATTGGGATTATCACTCGTCGATGCGGTGATTAGAATGCATTCAGGAGAGCTGGTCTTGTCAACAACGGATAATACGAAAACAGAATTTCCTGGTCTGACAGTGGATTTAAAATTTCCCAAGAAAACCTAGAGTTATGATAAAGAGATAGGAGAGGGGGATTTGACATTACTGATTTGCAAAAATTAAGCGATCTTGATCGATCACCCATCCTGCCGCGTGATAAAAAAGCAGCAAAAGATGTTGCGGACATGCTGTTGGTTGCCAGGAAAGACTGCGAAACATTAGCTGATGTTTTAGACAAAGATACGGCTTGCTTCACGTTTTTGACCGCCGCTCTGTCGTTGAGCCCGTATCTCAATGGCATTGTGAATGCCAACCCCCATATGCTGGCATATGCATTGTCAGATGATATCGATCAGCAAATGAAAAATATTATGGCCCGGGCATCAAACGCCTGGCTTGATGATAACGGTGCCCCAAATTCTGAGGCAGATGTAATGCGTGAGTTACGTCAGGCCAAACAGCAGGCCTCGTTATCCCTAGCGCTTTTTGATCTGGCGAAAATTACAAGTGCAAAAGACACCACGCAATATTTAAGTGATTTGGCTTCGGCAACAATTGCGGCAAGCTTTGATCATTTGCTGATTGAGGCGCATGAACGGGGCAAGGTTGTATTGAAGGATACAAATGCTCCCAGCAAAGATAGCGGCTTAATTGTGCTTGGCATGGGGAAACTTGGCGCTGGCGAGTTAAACTATTCATCCGATATCGATATTGTTGTGTTCTTTGAAGCGGACGCTGGGATTGTTGAAGATCGTGGCGAGGCAACAGATGTGTTTGCGAAAATGGCGCGCAGGCTAATCCACATCATGCAGCACTACACGCGTGATGGATATGTATTTCGAACCGATTTACGCTTGCGCCCTGATCCGGGTTCTACGCCACTGGCTTTTCCAATCGAAGCTGCGATGCATTACTATGAAAGTCGCGGACAGAACTGGGAGCGCGCTGCTTATATTAAAGCATCCCCGGTTGCAGGAGATATTGAGGCTGGAGAACGCTTTTTGGCAGAGCTACAGCCATTTATATTCAGAAAATATCTTGATTTTGCAGCCATTGCCGATGTCCATTCAATCAAACGTCAGATCCATGCCCATCGCGGTTTAGGTGACATTACCGTACAGGGACACAACGTTAAACTGGGGCGTGGTGGTATTCGCGAGATCGAGTTTTTTGTGCAAACACAACAACTCATTGCAGGTGGCCGAAACCCGGATTTGCGCGCACGCAGAACAGACGATGCAATGGCAAAATTGGTGCAAGCGCAATGGCTCGATGATGCAACAGCGCAAAAGCTATTAAAGAGCTATTGGTATTTGCGAGATCTTGAGCATCGTATCCAAATGGTGGCAGATCAACAATTGCACCAATTGCCAGAAGATGAGGAAGACTTGAAAGTTATTGCCCTCATGATGGGTGATAAATCCACCAAAGCCTTTGGCAAAAATCTGCTCACTCATCTCAGTGTTGTGGAAACTGGCTATGCTGATTTGTTTGAAAAGGAAGCAGGTTTGAGCGATGAAGCGGGCAATCTGTCCTTCACAAGTGAAGATGATGATCCGGACACGTTAAACACACTGAGCAAATTTGGATATAAACGCCCCTCTGACATAGTACGAATTGTCAGAAACTGGCATCGCGGGCGTTATCGGGCAACTCAAAGCGAAAAGGCGCGTGAACAACTCACAGAACTTGGTCCGAAACTTTTAAAAAACTTCGGGGCAGCAAAACAGCCAGACGAAGCTTTGCTTAAGTTCGATGCGTTTTTATCAGGTTTGCCCGCCGGCATTCAGCTGTTTTCACTGTTAAATAATAATCAAAGCCTTTTGACGATGTTGCAAACGATCATGACATGCGCGCCCCGCCTGGCTGACATTATTGCCCATCGTCCGCATATTTTTGATGGGATGCTTGATCCGGCAGCATTGTCTGAGCTGCCCACCCGGCACTATTTAGAAACACGTTTAGAGCTCTTTTTGGAAGGCGCTGATTATTATGAAATCGTGCTGGATCGACTACGAATTTTCGCAGCAGAACAAAAATTTCTGATCGGGATACGTCTTCTTCGCGGTGCAATTACTGGCATGCGTGCAGCTGTCGCTCTTTCTGATCTCGCGGATCTCATGATCTGTCAGGCATTGCGCGCTGTTGAAGAAGAGGTAGCAAGCAAGCATGGGACGATCCCCGGTGGAAAGATTGCCATTTTGGGTATGGGAAAAATAGCCTCCCGCGAGATGACCGCCGGTTCAGATGTCGATATGATTTTGATATATGACCATGACGCTGATGTGATGGAATCTGAGGTTGTTGAAGGGCAGCGTGCTCTTGATCCGGTTCGATATTATGCGCGACTAACGCAGCGATTGATCGCTGCTTTATCATCACCGACAGCAGAAGGCGTTTTATACGAAGTTGATCTCCGTTTGCGTCCCTCAGGGAATAAAGGTCCAGTTGCGACGTCTTTAAAAGCTTTTTCAAAATACCAAAGAGAAGAAGCCTGGGTTTGGGAACATATGGCGCTTTCGCGAGCGCGTTGCGTTGCCGGTGACGCAGCGCTAATAGATAAAGTTCATGCTGAAATTAGCGCCGTACTGTCATCTAAGCGAGATCATGCAAAGTTGGTGAAAGAGGTCACCAAAATGCGCAAGCTGATCGATCAGGAAAAACCACCTCAAAATGCCTGGGACTTTAAACTCATACCCGGTGGGTTAATCGATATTGAATTTATCGTGCAATATTTGTCATTGAGAGAACGATCAAAAGGTTGGCAACCCTTAACATTTGAAACAAGCACTTCGTATCTACTTGAAGTATTAGCGATGCCGCAATTGGATTTAGAAACGAGTGATGAGCTAGCTTCAGCGTTAAAACTCTGGACAGAGCTGTCACAAATGATCAAGCTATGTATTGAAGGAGAATTTGATCTGGACGAGGTACCAAGCGGGTTTCAGGATGTGATCCTGCGAAGTGTTAACTTGCCAGATATGAATATTTTGCAGACGGAAATTGATGTTACATCAAAACGCATTCGCAAGATATTTAACGAGGTTGTGCGTCCTACATAAAAGGACGCATAGCATGATCGGCCACAACATAATTGTTGGGGGCTGGTTCGATCATACCATAGGTAAATTGGATACATTTTTCAGATCCAATTGACCACTTCACGCAATGTGGGGCGACGTCCATATATGCGAAAAGGAGCATAACATGAGTATGAAAAAAATGACGTTGGTTTCGGTTACAACATTGACCATGATTGGTGTTGGACTGGCGACAACTGGATCAGCATTTGCCGATGATAAAAAACGCAAAGGCAAGGGAAAGCGCGGCGTTAATATCGAGCGAATTGACACTGATAAGTCGGGTACAATCTCGATGGAAGAGTTTGCTGCCGTCAGTATGGGTAAAATGATTGCCGCCGACAAAGATGGTGACGGTATTCTAACTACAGAGGAAATTGCCGCTGCTATGGAAGCCGAACGTAAGCGCCGTCGCGAAGAGGCCATGATGAAGCGCCTTGATGTGAATGGTGATGGTTCTGTTACTGTTGCAGAACTTCAAGATCGCATGGACAAGCAATTCGCGGTTTTGGATTTGAATTCAGATGGGACACTATCTGAAGAAGAGATCCGCAAGATGCGAGGCAAACGCAAAGGCTTGCGCCGCTAATTATTGCAAATTCTAAAAAAGACGCCCCCATTTCAATCATGGGGGCGTTAAAGGTTTGGGAGGCGTTTCTTTTGCGATGCTAAATATATCTACTCCGCAGCATGTATTTCTGACACGGTTTGTGTATCTTCAATAATTGCATCTTCTTCATCATATTCATCAAGTGTTGCTGCAATTGGTACGCGAATGGAAACGATTGTACCGATGCCTTCCTCAGAACTAATGCGCATCGCACCACCGTGTAATTTTGTGAGTGAACGAGAAATCGCAAGTCCTAATCCTGAGCCATCTTTACTCTTGGAGAATTGATTTTGTACTTGTTCAAATGGCTGGCCAATTTTTGCAAGCGCATGACGGGGGATGCCAATGCCAGTATCGCGAACCGATACGGTAATATTCTCGCCAATCTGTTTCGCTCTGACGAAGATCATACCCTCATCATCGGTGAATTTCACAGCATTTGAAAGTAGGTTGAGCATGACTTGTTTCATGGCTCTGCGGTCTGCCCAGAGCTGGAGATCTTTCTCAATTTGCGCATTGACCTCGATAGACTTTTTCTCAGCTTGGGTTGCGATCAAACGAACAGCCTCATCTATGATAGGATCAAAGGTGATGTCTTCACGTTCAATTTTCATCTGTCCAGCCTCGATCTTGGACATATCCAAGATGTCATTGATCAGGCCCAGCAAATGTTTGCCGCTGGAATGAATATCGTTGTTATATTCCTCGTATTTTTCTGAACCTAATGGACCAAACATACGGTTTTTGATGATCTCAGAGAAGCCAATCACAGCATTGAGTGGTGTACGAAGTTCGTGAGACATATTTGCGAGAAATTCAGATTTGGATTTATTCGCCGCTTGCGCACGCTCTTTCTCAAGCTGATAATCAATATTAAGCTTGCTGAGCTGTTCTGCTTTGTCTTCCAGTGCTTTTTGCGATTTTGATAAATCACCAATTGTAGCCATCAAGCGTTTTTCTGAATCGCGTAAACGATCCTGGTTCAATTTAAGCGCGGTAATATCTGTACCAACTGATACAAGGCCACCGTCTTTTGTCCGGCGTTCACTGATCTGAAGCCAGCTACCATCTGCTAACTTTATCTCGAAGGCTTTTGTATAACCGTTTGGACTGATCGCGGGGATAATGCGATCAACAATTGGTCGTTTTGCTGCTGCCATTACAATGTCGCGATGCATACCAGCTTGCAGTACATCGTCAGGAAGATTGTGGACTTTTTGGAAATAGTCGTTCCAGATCACCAAGCCATCTTGCTTGTCCCAAAGAACAAATGCTTCACGGGTGGATTCAATCGCATCAAACAGGCGTTGATCAGCTTCCGCTTTGCGTTTTTGCAGGCGATGTTGTTCGCTCACATCCATGGCGATACCAACGAGATAGCGGCCTGAACTTGTACGATCGATCAATTGCGCACGTGCGCGAAGCCAAACATAGTCACCATTGGCGTGACGCATGCGAAATTCATGGTCAATTTCACGAATTTCACCACGCGCAGCAAGTCGGGCGAGCACATAGATGTTGCCATCATCAGGATGCATAAGTTTTGCTGCTTCTTCAAAGCTGAGCACACTGTCTTTTGCGGGTAATCCAAGCATTTCATACATTGAACTGGACCAGAATAATCGGCTGTGAGCCATATCCCATTCCCATAACCCGCAACGGCCTCGAGAGAGGGCCATATCTACGCGTCTTTGCGATTCAGTATAAATATCTGTTGCATCTCTTGTATATCCAACCTGCAAGAAATACGCATATAGGATCATAATTAAGATTGCAGCGGTTGCAATAAACAGCGTGACATTAAGGGAAACTGTTTTGCGGAACCATGATAAAAGTTCAGGCGATTGAGGGGAGAGGACGAGAATAGAACCTGCACCACCTTCAATGTGTGCCAGCGCGGCATACATTTCTCGACCGGCATGGGTTGATGCGTTTTCGCCAAGGGTTACAGGTTGAACGCCTGCGCGTTTGCCAAAGATTTGGATGGCAGAACCTTCACCAATAAGGGTTGAAAGGTTAAGTCCAACAAACCCGCTGCCAATATTGGAGCTGGCAAAAATGCGCCCCTTTGCATCCGTAATGGCAACAATGCGTCCTTGATCAATGGCATATTGATCAAGCACGAGATTAATTTGATCTTCAGTCTGGCGTTTATTGGCATTTAATGTGGGCTCAGGATTTACCCCTATTACGGCGGAAATAGCGGTCAGCGTGAGCTGCGTTGCTTGCTGAGAACTTGCAGAATATCGATCGTAGTGCTCATAAATGGTTATACATCGCGCAAGCGCAACGAAGATTAAGAATGTAAGGATGAGAATTGGAATTGAACGCTTGAGCACTGGCTCAGCATTTTCCAATCGTCGGTATCTCGGTTTGGCAAACAATTTTGCGTGGCCCGCCAGCTCACGTTCATCAAATTGTTTGGCAACGGATTCCATTTTCAAACGCGCGTCATTAGCCGCACGAATGCTATTCACATTCACCATATATTAAAATCCCCGTGTGATCCGGACATCCCTAACACCCGAATCTACCCTAATGAATCAGAGCGGATTCCTTGTGTCTAGTGGCTCTCGCCACTCTTCGGCAATGTTTGTCGTTAACCTTCTGTTATGACTCGTAAATTTTTTATTAAGAATTTAATTAAATGATCAAAAAAAATGCGGTACACAAAGCGCACCGCATTAAAAAGTCTCAGTTCATGGTGAAAAAGTATCAGCCTAATGAAAACTGATTTGCTTAATCAGCAAGTGTTCTTTCAACAATATCAGATACATCCGTTGATAACTTGTCATTTGATGCAATCTTTTCAAGTGCAGCTTTCGCAGCTGCCTGTCGCACAGGTTCCAAGTTTCGCCAAGATCTCATTGTTGTCAAAAGACGCGCCGCTACTTGCGGGTTTTTTGGATCAATTGCCAAAATTTGATCTGCAAGCAAGTCATAACCTTTGCCATCGGTCCGGTTAAACCCTGTTGCATTACCTCCGGCAAACGTGCCGATCAGTGAACGAATACGATTTGGATTACTTGCATCATAAGCATCGTCTTTAAGCAAAGCCTCTACCTTTGTAAGTGCAGTTTCCCCCGGTATCTTTGCTTGAAGCGCGAGCCATTTATCCATGACAAGCGGATTGTCGGCAAATTTTGATTTGAAATCCTGCAGTGCGTCGTTCGTTTCGTCCGCATCTGGATACTGGCTGGTTAAAATCTGTAATGCAGCGCTTTGTTCTGTCATGTTATTTGCCGCTTTATAGGCTGCAGATGCGCGCGTAGCATTTCCGTCATTGCGTGAAAGGTAAGACAAAGCAACGGCAGATAATGCACGTTTGCCTGCAGGTTCTGCGCCAGGATCAAACTCACCGTCGGTTTTCATATCATTAATGAATGTTTCGCAAATGCCAGCAAGTTCGCTTGCAATCGCATCTTTAATTGTCGAAATTGCCTGATCGATAGCATCAGGATCAATATTCTTGCCAATTTCGCGCGCGATATCCGCGTCACTCGGCAACATCAAAGCTTGCGCTTTAAATGCAGGTTCAAGGTCCGCATTTTCCGCAATTGCTTTAAACGCACCAATTAATTGCTCATCTGCAGAAGCGGTCCCACCTGCTTGAACAGCATTGGTACCTTCAATAAGAACACGTGTCGCCAAGTCTTGCAAAGCTTGCCATTGCGCAACGCCATCTGTGTCATTTCGTGCGATATGCGCAAGATCTGCGTTACTTTGTTCCATATGAACGTTAATTGGCGCTGATAAACCGCGATTGATCGACAAAACTGGACGTGATTTAAGACCTTTGAATTCAAACGTCTGTTTGCGCTCAGTTAAATGTAGCACTTCACCGTCATCGCTGCCTTCAGGCGCTACGACGTAGTTTTCACCATCTTCGCCAATAAGCGCATAAGACAATGGGATATGCATGACTTCTTTTTTGCTCTGACCAGGTGTTGGGGCAAGTGTTTGCTCCAGCTCCACCTTAAAGCTTGAGGATGCTTCATCCCAAGATGTTGATACGGTAACACTCGGCGTGCCGGCTTGATCGTACCAAAGACTAAACTGGCTGAAATCTCTGCCGCTCACCTCAGCAAAACATGCGATAAAGTCTTCAATCGTGGCCGCATCACCATCGTGACGTTCAAAGTATAGATCCATGCCTTTTCGGAAATCTTCAGCACCTAAAATTGTGCGGATCATGCGGCAAACTTCAGAACCTTTTTCATAAACGGTTGCTGTGTAGAAATTGTTGATCTCTTTATAAGTATCGGGACGCACTGGATGGGCAAGCGGGCCAGCATCTTCTGGGAACTGGATAAGCTTTAATGTGCGGATCTCATCGATACGAATGACAGAACGTGAACGTTCATCGGCGGAAAACTCGTGATCGCGATAAACGGTTAGCCCTTCTTTTAAACAAAGCTGGAACCAATCGCGGCACGTAATGCGGTTGCCCGTCCAGTTGTGGAAATATTCATGCGCGATAATGCGTTCGATATTGGCGTAATCAGCATCTGTTGCAGTTTCGGGATCTGCCAGCACATATTTATCATTAAAGACATTCAAGCCTTTATTTTCCATCGCGCCCATATTGAAATCAGATACGGCAACAATTTGGAAAATATCTAAATCATATTCGCGGCCAAACTTCTCTTCATCCCATTTCATAGAGCGTTTCAACGCATCCATGGCATATGAAGCACGCGATTCCTTGCCGTGTTCGACGAAAATTTTTAAAACAACGTCTTTGCCGGACATTGTTGTAAATGTATCTTCAATAACACCTAAATCACCGCCAACAAGCGCGAATAAATATGATGGTTTTGGATGAGGATCATACCATGCAGCAAAATGACGGCCTTCATCATATCCGCCGCCACCCAAGAAGTTGCCGTTTGAAAGCAATACAGGTGTATCTTCTTTGTCAGCAATAATTGTGATCGTGTAAACACACATCGCATCAGGACGATCATAGAAATATGTCATCCGGCGGAAACCTTCAGACTCACATTGCGTGCAATAAACACCATTGGTGCGATAAAGTCCCATGAGTTTTGTATTGGTTTCAGGTGACAAAATCGTCGTAACAGTTACCTCAAAAGCAACACTTTCCGGCAAATTACGGATGGTCAACTCATCTGGGGATACATCATGGTCATCTGCTACAACATCAACAGAGTCGACTTGAACTGATTCTAATTTTAATTCATCACCTGCGAGTACAAGAGGCGCATCCAATGCCACACCTTCGCGACGGTGCATAAGCGTTCGCGCAATCAGTTTGGTTTCCGTGGGGTGAAGCTCGAAGGTGAGATCCGTTCTTTCTAAAACGAAATCAGTAGGTTGATACTCTGATAGATGGAAAACCTGTCCCGTATTGCTTCGCATGCGTATGTCCCAATTTGGTGTCTTTTTAATCGATTTTTATTAAATCTCCGCACCTTTCTGGCACGAGAGAGCTAATGAACCGTTATCATTTATTCCAAAACCTAGGGTTTTGAGCTGTATTGAGGCTTGATTTTATACAAATTTCAAGCCCTCGGCACTGGTTTGGTAAGCAACTCATCACATTTATCGGTCAATCGATAAGTCTTATGAATAGGACCTTTGTTAATTTTTAATGTAAGAAGGTGCTCTGAAAGTGAGATGTGAGTCGTGCCCCTTGAGAAAACTGATCAACAACTAACGACCAATTCTGATGCTGAAAACCGCCAGACTGTGCTCGTTGGAATTGGATTAAAAGTCGTATCTGTTTTATTTCTAGTTTCCATGTCTGCGATGATTAAGCTTGTCGGCGAGGGCATACCCGTTGGGCAAATTATTTTCTTTCGCGCCTTTTTTGCGATGGTCCCGGTTTTTGCATATCTTGCCTATCGGCATCAGTTAAAAGAGGCGTTTCATACGAAAAGACCTCTTGGCCATTTAGGGCGATCGTTAATTGGATGCTGCGGCATGGGCTTGGGATTTTATGGGTTAACAAAGCTGCCTTTACCTGACGTGGTTGCGCTTCGGCATGCCACCCCGCTATTTGCCGTGGTATTTGCAGCGATTTTACTGCATGAGAAAGTCCGGCTATTTCGTTGGGCAGCCGTCGCGGTGGGATTAGCAGGTGTGCTGATTATCTCTTGGCCGCGAATATCTTTGCTCGATGGTGCAGCGGACCAAGATGCACTTTATGGTGTGATCGCGACCGTGCTCTCAACGATGTTCGCAGCAATGGCGACCATCTTTGTGCGCGCATTGGTTAAAACTGAAAAATCACCGACAGTCGTGCTCTACTTTTCATCTATGGCGTCATTTTTTGCAGCTATGACAACTTTTTTTGGATGGGCACCGCTTGATTTTTACAATGCCAGCATATTAATCGGGGCAGGGGTGTTGGGCGGAATTGGTCAAATTCTCATGACAGAATGTTACCGTCATGCAAGCGTCTCGACCATTGCGCCTTTTGATTATACATCCATCATTTTTGGCATTGTGCTGGGCTTTGTATTATTTGGCGACATTCCAGGTGGCCAGATGTTGCTTGGGACCGCAATTGTTGCGGCCGCCGGTATCTTTATTATCTATCGCGAACATCAGCTTGGATTACAGCGTAAAGAACAACGCCGCGTCACCGGCAGCCAAACCTAACGGAGTTAGGCGTTGGCGGCAGTATTTGCCTCGTCTTCTTCATCTTCTGTCACACCCCATTCCGGGTCAGAACGCGGATCCAGCTCGAATAATTGCGGCGATGCTGCACGTGCCATTGGAGTTGCCAAAAAGTCGATACGTTCCTCTTCGGGGGCCTGCTCGCGTTGCAAAGTCCGATATGCTGCAAATACGCCAACAGCAATAAAGCAAATCGCAATCACCGCAAATAGGCCATGCGGCCCAATGCTTTCCATAGCAACAGCGCCGACAAGCGGGCCGATGATTGAACCCACACCATAAACGATGAGCAGTCCCGACGAGGTTTCAACAAATTCATCAGGTGCTGAATAGTCATTCGCATGCGCAATGGTAACTGAATAAAGCGGAAAGATAGATGCGCCGATTAAAATAACCACACCATAAAAGATAACGCGTTCTTCAACGCCTAATACCATGGCAAGCAAACAAGCAACGGATCCAATCGCCGCAATTAAAACCATAACATAGCGGCGGTCCATCTTATCGGACAGCCATCCCAGCGGATATTGGAAAACAGCACCGCCAATAACAGCCATTGCTAATGTCACCGCACCTTCAGTGGCGGTGAGTTCCTGCATGGTGGAGTAAACCGGTGCCAAGCTCATCCAAGAACCAGTGATAAATCCACAAATGGCGGAAACCACAACAGATACCTGCGAGCGGGTGAATAGTCCCTTTAGATCAAACTCAACTTCATTAAGCGGCTGTGGAGATGAAGCATTGGAAAGTGTGGTTGGCAACAGTGCAAGTAAGAATGTAACGGCACACACGATAAAGAGTGTGGTCTGCGCAATATCACCTTGCGGGACAATAAACTGCCCCATTGTCATTCCTGTCATGGTGACAATCATATAGACAGAAAACAGCGACCCGCGGCTTTCGTTCGGCGCTTTTTCATTAAGCCAGCTTTCAATCACCATGTAGCAGCCGGACAAACCAAACCCTGCAAGTGCGCGGAAGAATATCCACGCAACTGGGTCAACAATAACAGCGTGAAGCAAAAGGGAAATCGCCATAAGCGCAGTCAACGCACAAAATACGCGTACATGCCCAACCTTAAACACTAAGCGCGGAACAATGATGCAGCCCAAGGTAAAGGCAAATGCAAAACCTGCAGCAATCATTGAAATATTGATCGTACGCCAACCTTCATCAGCTGCGCGAAGCGGCACAAGATAACTGGCCATGCCGCCACCCACCTGCATGAACAAGGTCGACAATAAAAGTGCAAATACTGGAATAAGCAGAGCTCTCATAAAGGGATTCCTTCTTACAACTAGCGCGCCAAATGCAGGCAGCCAAAACGGCAAAATATTTAAATGTCTGGGTGGTGCCTCTTGCCGTTTTTACGGTCTGAGGTCTTGTTTTACGAAAATTATTCGCACTTCGCCAATGACATATGATACGGCCGCACGCAATCAAAATCGTTGCTTAGGAAAGGCGATTTTGTCTTCTCGTAATTATCTATTTGATTATAATAAGAAAAAAATTGAGGTACTGAAATGAATATTGTGATCTTGGGTGGAGCAGGCTTTATCGGACAAAAATTGGCGATAAAACTGGTTAAAAATGGTGTTTTGCGTGGAAAATCTATTGAAAAGATCACTTTATGCGACATGGTTGCGCCTCAAAATCAAATCGTGGCTGAATTTCCAGTAGATTTTATCAAGTTTGATATGACGGACGAACAAAGTGTGTCAGCCAGTATTCCTGACGACACTGATGTGATTTTCCACTTAGCCTCAATTGTATCGGGTCAGGCAGAAGCAGATATGGCGCTGGGGTATCAGGTGAATTTAGATGGCATGCTGCATTTATTAAAGCGCATCTGCCAACTACCCAAACCGCCCGTTTTAGTGTTTTCATCTTCAATTGCCGTTTACAGCGCAAAAACGCCTCAACCCATTGAAGATTATTCAATTCGTTCACCACAGAGTTCCTATGGTACGCAAAAGGTCATCTGCGAGCTGCTGCTCAATGATTATTCTCGCAAAGGTCTGGTGGATGGACGCGGGGTGCGATTGCCGACAATCACCGTACGCCCGGGTAAACCAAACGCCGCTGCATCATCGTTTTTATCATCGATTATCCGCGAACCATTGGTGGGTGAGAAAGCCATCTGCCCAGTGTCTGAAGATTATCGCCATTATTTCTCATCGCCACGCACAATTATCAAAAATATCATTCATGCGGCTGAAATTGAGAGTGTAGATTTGGGCGAAGATCGCAATCTCATGTTGCCGGGAATATCTGCAACGGTAAACAATATGCTTGTGAGCCTGCGTAATGTTGCAGGTGATGACGTTGCTGATTTGGTTGAATTTAAACGCGATGAAACTATTGAGAAGATCGTGCTAACTTGGGTGTCTGATCTCAATCCTGAACGCGCGTTGGAACTTGGTTTTTACCAAGATGAGAGTTTTGATGATTTCATCAAAGCTCATATTGAAGATGAATTAAGCTAGTTCAGAAAGCTTTGCTTGAACGGCTAAAAGATCATGCCAGGCATTGCGCTTGGCAGCCGGGGTTTTAAGTAAATAAGTGGGGTGCAAAGTAGGCATGGCAGGCACTGAAGTGTCGCCAATCTTATACTCATCCCATTTGCCACGGATTGATAAAATACCCTTATTGGTATCAAGCAGCGTTTTGGTCGATACATTTCCCATAAAGATCAAGAGCTTTGGTTGCGCAAGTTCAATGTGCCGTTCCACGAACGGACGACAAAGCTCAATTTCATGAGGCACGGGCGTGCGGTTTCCGGGCGGACGCCAGGGAATGATATTGGTGATATAGCACGACGTGCGATCCAGCGAGATTGCCGCCAGCATCTTATCAAGTAGTTGTCCTGACGGACCGACAAAAGGAATGCCGTGCATATCTTCATCTCGACCCGGCGCTTCGCCGATCAGCATCACAGGCGCTTCAGGGTTACCATCAGCAAACACCGTGTTTTTGGCGCTATGGCATAAATTGCAGCCTTTATAGGAGGTAACAATTGTCTTTAACTCTTCAATTGTATTCGCAGATTTAGCCAGCTCTTGCGTCTCTTTCATCGCAGCTTGATCAGGAACCGCTAGCGTTGTCGCGGGCTGGCTAGGACGTTGTGCTTGAGGTGGGGTATTGCTTTGGGGGCGAATATTATTCGCCCGTGTTTTATTGGCCGATAACATCTGATCCATTTGCGCAGCTTTTTTCGCTTTACGTTCTTCCAGCTGCTTAACAGTGTCTGCATATCGATCTACCGGACCATCATCGAGCAAATCCACAACACCCGCCTCGGCATAAAATTGCAGCATGGCTGCTGCCATTTGTGGGGTAATATCTTCAAGGTTTTGTGATGTTTGATCGTTCATATCGCGAATATAATGCGCAGCGATAAATTTATAAAGTAAATTGCGAAAAGGGCGGGAGATGGCTGTGTAAAAGGTGGGGTAAGTTGGAATGACGAAAGTTAGATCAGGAATAGCCATTGCGCACTGTTTTGTGGATATTCAATGGTTGGAAGATCAGTCTTAATTCAACCTCGACTAGGTAAGAAGCATTCTCCGAACAATCTTGCGATTTATCGGCATCAAGCCACCTAAGGTTCCTAATGTTTTAAGAGCCATCGTTTTGGTAAGACTGGGTTTCGTCATGACGCCCATACGTGCCTTTTCGGTGAACGCGATGATTTCTTGGCCTCGTGCGTGGCGAGATGCGCTGTACCCTTGCATACCTTCTGGTTCGAGACGATTTATTGCCAATCGCTCCACCCATTCATTTGCATCCTGAATGCCCAGATTCATGCCACGGCCACCGACAGGCGAATGTGTGTGCGCGGCATCTCCAGCAATCCAAATACGCCCACGCCCATAGCTTTCAGCTTGTCGAATACCGATAGTGAAATCCCCGGCTCGGTGCAGATATTCAACATCCATTTCAACAGGTAGTGCAGACAGTGCATCCGGTTGAGATGCGACAAGGCGATAACGTTTGGGTGACATAGGTATTACAAAAACCGCATTGCCGTCATTTTTCAAATAGACGCGAAACACACCCGGTTCCGTCCATCCGGATGCATCAACATCAGCGATCGACCACTTGCTCGGCAGATCATATCCTATCATGCTTTCGCCAAGATAATCCCGCACTGTGGATCTCACACCGTCTGCGCCGAGAATGAAGGCATGTGAGCTTATCTCGCTGTTAATCGTCGCTATTGGTAATTCTACTTCTTCTGAGATTTGCTCGAGAGTTTTCTTATATTCAACTTCAACACCTCGCTCTGCCAACTTTCTAGCCAATATGGCTTCGGTTTCGTTTTGCGGAAGGCAAAATAGTCTTACATTTGGATCTGGATCAACATCCATAGAGAGAGACATAGATTGTCGCTGATCGGTCCAGACTTCAACACGGCATACCGGCTGTGCAGCTTTGCGGACCATGGGCCCAGCCCCTGATTGATCAAGAATGTCCATGGCCCATGGCATGATACCAACCGCACGTGATAATGGAGATGGTCCTTCATGACGCTCAATAATGCGAACTGGTATCTCGCGACGTGCAAGTTCCAGCGCTGCGGTAAGGCCCGTTGGACCCGCTCCGACGATTAAAACGGGTGCTTCTTTAGTTATATCAGAAACGTTTGCTCGTTGTTTCAAAGGGGTTTCTCCTGCAATTGGGCTTTATCATCACGCGCATATTAAAGAGGGGTCTATCTTGGCATCGTGAGTAATGTTTACGGTGACTACATAAAACATAATGTTGTCGCTGTCAACATTATGTTTTGCATCCGTGAAAAATGGCAAGGTGCCGTTAAATACTTGACAGTGCACTGGGAAAGCTCAATGTTGGCGTTAGCTACATTGGATATTCAAAATTGCAAATTTCTTCCCTTGGAGTGGACAATGTCTGAGCCATACCACCATGGCGACTTACGAAATGCTCTCATAGAGAGGGCGATTGAAGTTATGGACAAAGAAGGCTTGGAAAATTTGAGCCTTCGCGGCCTTGCGCGTGATCTAAATGTCAGTCACGCAGCTCCCTTGCGTCACTTTGCCAATAAGGCTGAATTGCTTAGGGAAATAGCCCGTGCTGGCGTAGAGCGTCTGATCGTGGCGAGCAAATCAGCAGACGATCTAGAACCGGGTCTTGCGCGCTTAAGGCAAACAATGAAAGGATATATTCGTTGGGCCACAGAAAATACAGCATACCATCACATCTTACGAAACCCGGATGTTATGCGGCATGCATCTGATGATCTGAAGTCCTTGATAGATAAATTTGCCTCGATGCAATGGGAAGATATTACCGCCGCACATGAAGGCGGGTGGCGTCAAGATGAGGATCCAAAATCTTTATACTTACATCTCATCTCCCTAACCGCTGGAACAGCGATTGTTCTTACGGACCCGATGTATCGTTCTGTACTTGGGCGAGAATTGGAAAGCATAGATATCAACGATTCAATAAGCATCTTTTTAGGTGAAGACTAATTGCAGGATCAAAATTTAGTTAAAATCATTCAACTTTGAAATTTGCTTCTCTGGCTTTTCGATATTCAGCATAATTTGAATAGTGGGAAATTAGCATGTGTTGAATCTCTGAACATGTTCCATAATCCGATATGCCAATTTGTTCCGCATCTGCTTCGCAAGCATTTAAATCGGAATGGAGTTTAATGATCGCTTTATCTGTTAGCACATAATTCACGCTATCAAGCGCCAATGAAGTTTCAACGGGCACAGCAATGAAAGTCAGTGTACCCAAAACAATTTTTGCCATTAGTTCCATGACGGCCCCATTTTGTAATAAAGTTAGTATTCGAATATATAAGTATAGTTTAGATTTATTTGAATTAATAATATATATATGATCATTAATTGAAAATATATTATTTTTATATTTGTTTATATAAGTATAATATGAATTGTACTTGTGTGCACTTTCCATACTTGTAGATAGCGAATAACATTTTGAGAAGTTGTCTCAGACTTGTCTGTGGAGCGCATCGTCGTGATGCATAGCAACAAGTTTCAATGACCAATTTCTACTTCGCTTCACAGCGCATCAAAGGTCCACTTGATCGCGGGAAATCCCACTTTATGGTAAGGTTCTTCCCTTCTAAGACAATGCCGAGAAAATAGCTTTGCGGCGCGTCTTCACCGCATAGTGCGTTGGCAGCAGTGAAATAGCCGTTGTCACGTTGTTCGATCACACCCCAATTGAGCGCGCACCATTGCTGACCCTGTTTGAGCCAGCGTTTATCAATTACAAATGGTTCCGATAAAACCGTCCCACCTGGCTTTATTGGTTCTCGTGCACATTGCTTATGCGTACCCCAACTGCCGTAAAAAATTTCATGGCTTGCGCTCAGCGCTGGCGAAGCAAGAAAGAGTGAAAGCAATAGGTATGGCATTGATCTTAAAAACATCGTTTGAATGTAATATATGGCCAGATGATTGGCTATTAACATTCCCGTGCGCAGTTTAAATTTTACTAATCGCAGCTAGGCAGTTATGAGTGGACAATGGTTTGGCGATCAGCTTTGACCAATTGTATCAAAGGTTCTTTCATGGTTGCCAAAACAAATCTCCACCCACGTAATCGTCACAATGAAGGGTACGATTTTGCGCGTTTGGTGGCAGATTTGCCCGAGCTTAACCAATTCACCAGCCTCAATCCGCGTGGTCAAACAACGATAAATTTTCAAGATGCCAACGCGGTACGTGCACTCAATCGAGCGCTGCTAAAGACACATTACCAGATAAATTTTTGGGATATTCCGGAGAATTATTTATGTCCCCCGATTCCCGGACGCGCTGATTATATTCATTATTTGGCGGACTTATTGTCTGAAAATAATAACCGGCAAATCCCCATGGGCCGTCATATCAAAGTATTAGATATCGGAACGGGTGCAAGCATGGTCTATCCGCTCTTAGGTCATAGCGAATATAATTGGCAGTTCACTGGGGTCGATATAGATCCAATCGCAATTAAATCAGCAAAGCAGATTTGTAAGGCTAACAAGTTGAAAGTTAGGCTGAAATTGCAAGAAAATGTTCAGAACGTTTTAAAGGGTGTAATAATTGCCGATGATTTTTACCACATCAGCATGTGTAATCCACCCTTTCATTCATCCTTAGAGCAAGCCAATAAAGGCACAGAGCGTAAGTGGCGTAACCTTGGTAAGGGTAAATCTAAGCGACTTAATTTTGGCGGGCAAAATGCTGAATTATGGGCGCCCGGTGGTGAGATAAAGTTTATCGCCAACATGATTAAAGAGAGTGCTGAATTTGCTGATCAGTGTATGTGGTTCACAACATTGGTATCAAAGAAAGATAATCTCAAAACACTTGATAAAATTCTAAATGATGTAAAAGCAGTTGATGTCAGAACCATCGAAATGTCGCAGGGACAGAAGACCAGCCGTCTTATTGCCTGGAGTTTTATGAGTGATGCTCAGCGAGCTTCATATTTCTAATTAGAAGTCGTGAAAAAAGCCCCGCATGAAATCTCACACGGGGCTTGAATTATAAGTTCTGTAAAAGACTTATGCTTCGTCTTCTTCAGAAGCTTCTTCTGCAACGTCTGCATCAGCTGCGTCTTCTTCTGAACCTTCTTCAGCTTCTTCTTCTGCAGCCGCATCAGCTTCAGCCTGATCTTCAAGATCAAACATTGCATCAGCAGATGACATGTCAACGCCTTGCGCTTGTAGCTCGGCTTCATCAGGTGTACGTGCAATGTTGAACTCAACAGAAACTTGAACATCTGCGTGTAGGTTAAGTGCAACAGAGTGAATACCCAATGTTTTAATTGGTGTGTTTAGATCAACTTGGCTACGTGAAACTTTAAAGCCGTTTTCTTCCAAGATTGAAACAACATCGCGAGATGCCACTGAACCGTAAAGCTGACCGGTTTCACCAGCTGAACGAATAACGATGAAGCTTTTACCGCCCAATGCAGCGCCGATTTCTTCAGCGGAAGACATACGCTCTTTGTTGCGCTCTTCAAGAGCTTCTTTTTCAGCTTCAAAACGTGCACGGTTTGCAGCATTGGCGCGCAATGCTTTGCCTTGTGGCAATAGGAAGTTACGTGCGTAACCTTCTTTTACGTTAACTTCTTCGCCCATAAAGCCAAGCTTAGCAACGCGTTCTAGTAGAATAACTTTCATGTCATTGTTCCTTTTTTAAGTATTCAATTTTTGTCGTCTGCCGGATCAGCTTTGTTTTGGCTGACAAGCAGAGGTGTTGGTTTTCCAGTTTCAAAAAGCCCGATAATGGCGAAGATTGCCGCTGGAAATGAGAAAAGTAAGATGGCGATATATGAGCCCCAAATGGCAGCATTGCGCCACATTTTGCCTGCAGCCTTCATGTGAAGTACTGCAAGACCAGACATCATAAATCCGGATGCAAATGCGCCAGCAATGGCTGCGCCAATATAAGAAATCGTGCCGTCAAAGAACATCAGCACGAGCCCAACGCCCAAAAAGACCAGCGCCAATTGCGGCATGCGTAATGTCAGATGCACGTTATCACGAGGGCGTTTTGAGCGGCCGGATAAGCGAACGATATGGGTGGCAAAATACCAGGCAGAAAACAAAATGATCAACCACATTGCGCTTTGCATAAATGGGATCAGTTTAGCTAGCGCTGCCTTTGTACCCTCTGGATTGGCCAAAACAAAACTTGCTTGCGCACCTTCACCGGATTGGTTGAGTGCCAAAATGAGATTATCAACAATCTGATCAACAATGTTTGCGTTATAACCAATCATCCAACCAATAATCAGCGTAGCTATGACCATAAATGTTGCGCTGTGCAACATAAGCTGGGGAAGGGGATACCAAACAAGTTGATCTTCTGGACCACCCAACTCGCTTGCAGGGCGCGCTAATGTGCTTAAATGCGCAAGCCATGCTGAAGGTAAAAGCGTTGTGACAGCGCTCGTCATGGCGGCTTCAGGAGTTGCAGTAAATAACAATACAAGAAAGGCTGCAATCACTGCGACGATTGACGCCTGATTAGACCAACCAAGTCCAGCAATGAAAATGGGTAGAGCCGCGCTAGCAAAAAGAAAGATGGTCAGAAAAGATGGCGTGCCTGCCCCCACCAACAACAATGCGCTGGCAAGTCCGGCTAATAAACCAATCAATATTGAATTTGCATTCAATGTCATTCTTCGCTGTCCTGCATTTTACTATGGCAGTTAGAGGCAATATGTTCCGGATAAATGCCCGGGCCCCAACATGGGTTTTAAAGTCTCGTTTATGAGCCCACCCCACAAACGGAAAAAAATAGAGCGGCGGCCATAAAGGCCGCCAACTCAAATATTATTACTTAACAACGTATGGCAATAGGCCCAAGAAACGTGCGCGTTTAATGGCTTTTGCCAATTCGCGTTGTTTTTTGTGGCTCACTGCTGTGATACGTGAAGGAACGATTTTGCCGCGCTCAGAAATATAGCGTTGCAAAGTACGAACGTCTTTATAATCAATTTTCGGTGCATTATCACCAGAAAATGGGCAAGTTTTACGACGACGGCTAAAAGGACGACGTGATGGGATTTGATTGATATCTACCATGGGTCTAGTTCCTATTCTTGTGCTGCTGCTTCGCGAGGACGACGGCCGCTTTCACCGCGTTCGCCACGACCACCACGATCGCCGCGATCACCACCACGACCACGGTCGTCACGGTCACGTTTTTGCATCATCACAGAAGGGCCTTCTTCGTGCTCTTCAACAGATACAGTCATGTAACGAAGAATGTCTTCGTTAATGCGCATTTGACGTTCCATTTCGTGGATCGCAGCACCAGGCGCTTCGATGTTCAAAATTGCGTAATGTGCTTTACGGTTTTTCTTGATGCGGTAAGTTAGGGATTTAAGACCCCAGTTCTCAATGCGACCAACAGAACCACCGTTCTCTTCAAGAAGAGATTTGTAGTTTTGGATAAGTTCATCCACTTGTGCGCCAGACAAATCCTGACGTGCAAGGAAAATATGTTCATAAAGAGCCATATGGCTTCACCTTTCTTGCGTTTTGATCAGGACCTTAGCGGCTAAGCCTCAACGAGCTATCTAGTAAAGCAATGCGGCTTTAGGCAAGAAAGACGTTTTGAGCGATGATCGTGAGCGGAGACACGGGAGGCCGGAGCACTTCATGCACCTGCAAATGAACCGCTAAAACTAGCGAGGCATCTGCCCTCCGTTCAGCCACCAGCCAAAGACCGGATCGTTAATAGATGCGCTTATACATCGAATGGATCAGATTGCAAGCAAGTATTTATATCAGCTCAAAAATAGTAGTAAGAATTTACTACCAGATTTCGTGGAGTATTTAAGCGTTTATTAAGGCTAATTCCTCTATCACTTCAATGCCGAAAGCTTAAAAATAGAACCCGACAATCTATCGAGCTTTTTCTATTGCAAGCAGCACATGATGTGCTGGTTCCTTCGCATGATGCGTTCTTCCTAAATAATAATAATTTTCAAGTCTTCTTACTATGAAAGCGCCCTAATGAAGAACCTTACAATTTCCAAACAATTACTCACCCTTGTCGGTGGGTTTATGATTGCACTTTTCGCAATCTCTTATTTTTCGGTTCAATCGAAAATGACATCGATTACCGATGAACGCTATAATATGCTGCGCACGCAGGTTGAAAGCAGTCTATCTATTATGGATTCTTACAATGAAAGTGTGAAGGCTGGCGAGTTAACTTTAGACGAAGCCAAAGCTCAGGCATTTGATGTTATCAGCAAAATCAAATATGAGCCTGCAGGTTATCTATTCGGATTTAACTATCAAGCTGTCAACGTATTCCATCCAACGGCATCTGTTGTTGGAAGAGATTTCTCCGAGGTCAAAGACGAGAGCGGCAATACATTTATCGTTGATATGGTTTCAACTGCCAGGTCAGGCGGTGGCCGTACAGAATATATGTGGGCCAAACCAGGTGGTGAAGAAGGTGCCTTGTATCTTAAAGGTTCTTATTCCATGGACTACAAACCATGGGAAGTCATCGTTGGAACTGGCATCTATTTTGATGATCTATATGCTGTCTTCATGTCAGAATTGATAACACAACTTGTGCTTGGTGCGGTTGTCTTAGCTGCTCTGTCTTTGGTCGCATTCTTTATCATCCGCTCAATTACAGGCCCGCTGAATACTATTCGCGACACATTAGCTGAAGTTTCAATGGACAATGTTGAAATTCAAGTTCCGTTTACAGAAATGAAAAATGAAGTGGGCTCTATGGCACAGGCTACGGCTGCACTTCAGGACAAAGTTCGCGAACGTCTTGCGCTTAGCGAAACCCAGGAGGCTCAGGATCAAGAGCTCCAAGCCCAGCGTTCTAGCGCTGCACGGGTTAAAGAAGCTGAAGCCGCAGAGCAAGCGAAGTTCGTTTCATCAATTGGTGTGTTGCTTGAACGTTTGGCTCAAGGTGATTTAACTACACGTTGTGAAGATCTTGGCGAAAAATACATTGATGTTAAAAACAACTTCAACGATGCAATCTCTCGCCTTGATAGCGCAATGCAAAATGTCAGCTCAAAAGGGTTTGAAATTGGCGAATCTAAAGAGCAGATCAAGCGTGCTTCTGGTGATCTTGCTCACCGTACCGAATTGCAGGCAGCTTCGCTTGAAGAAACATCAGCCGCAATTGAAGAGTTGTCTGTTACTGTTAAGCAAACTGCTGATGGTGCAAGTGATGCAGCAGAGCGCGTTTCAACAGTGAGCAATGAAACAACACGTTCAGATGATATTGTTAAAAATGCAATCGCAGCAATGAGCGATATTGAACACTCATCAGATGAGATTGGTAAGATCATCGGTGTGATTGATGAGATTGCTTTCCAAACCAACTTGCTTGCGCTAAACGCAGGTGTGGAAGCGGCACGTGCTGGGGAAAGCGGTAAAGGCTTTGCTGTTGTGGCACAGGAAGTTCGCGAATTGGCTCAACGTTCAGCAGATGCTGCGAAAGAGATCAAAGAGCGTATTTCACAATCATCTACACAAGTTAAAAATGGTGTTGAGTTGGTTGGTCAAACTGGTGAAGCTTTGGCTCGCATTTCTGAGCAGATTTTGTCTGCAAGTGAGATCGTAACAAAGATAGCTGGTTCTGCAAAAGAGCAGGATATGACTTTGGCGTCTATCACATCATCGGTTAATCAGTTGGATACGCAAACACAAAGCAATGCGGCAATGGCTGAGCAAACTACAGCGTCCGCCGAAGTGTTGGCGCAAGACACAACCGAACTGCTAAACTTGATTGAGAAATTTAAAACCAGCCAAAATGGTCAGGTTACACATGTGGCACGCGCTGCTGCATAATGTGTCCAATTGCCTTTGATCATGAAGGTATGATTAAAACAGATAATAAAAACCCGGATCAACGTCCGGGTTTTTTGTTTTATATCGCTTTGTTTTAGCCCATTGCGGCCAGTCGATCGCACTTTTCAAATATCTCTTCGCCATTGTGATATTTTTCAATCCACTTTTGCGGGATACCACGCTCGGCCACTCCATTATAATATGCACCAGCAACAGCGCCAATAAACACTGAACGACCAGCATTATCACCCGCACATTGATTATTCATCTCAATGGCTTCTTCATAAGAATTAGTGTGCTTAAGGATATGAAAACCTAGAGGCAAAGCACTTTTAAGATAACAAGCGCGTCCTGTTTCGCCACCATAAGCGATGCTGTCAGTCACTTCTGTGCTAAGCGCGTTTTGCAGTAATTCGGACAATTCTTCTTCGCCGATATGCGAGGCTTCTTCAAGTGCATCATCAAGCTCTGCACCATTGAGAACAGATGTTAGAAGTCCCTGGAACACTTTCACTGCGTTGTTGGAAATCGGATTGTCATTGGTTACGCGTGTCGCGTTAGCGGCATTTGAAGGATCAAGAGCAATAACCGCTGGTAAAGCAACGAGCGCTGGCATTTGTACATCGTCAGTTCCGGTTTCTTCTTGTCCTGCCGCGATATTCTCAAGTGTTCCACGCGTTGCATGGTCGATATAGCCAATATATGTGCCGCCAGGGCCAAAGTGTGCAACAAAGCGGGACTTGTAGTCTTCGATATCAAACTTACCATGGTTGCCCAACAGACATTCAATAGCAAGATGGGTCACTTCTCCATACTGCGTGTTTGCACCAGGTACGCGCAGCGGATGGGCAAAATAACCTTTTGTATTTTCGTAGTTCGCTTCATCAACTTCAACAAAGCTTGCGGAGCCGCCGTTTGATTTGGCAATCTTAGCAACGCGATCCACATCATATATCCAGTGAACACCCAGCGCTGAGGCATCGGCAATCAATGCGCCCTTTAGGCAATTTGCGATACGGTGAGATTTACCCATTCGTGAAGTCCTTCTTCGTCAGCAAGCTCAAAACTCTGTTTTACTAGCAGAGTTCAAACTGGGCTACTAGTATATATGTTCCCAAGATGTCCGCATTCACTTGGTATATAACACTGAACTTTTCAAGGTCTAATCGATTAAGCACGTAAATTTGATGTGCAGAATTGAACTGGATAAATCTATTTTCGCCAAAAATGGGTGTTACGTGCAGTTCTTTATAACACGCATTGAATTCGTTTTATCAAATTGTGCTGATACGGGACGGTGTTGATTATTTTGACGAATTAAAAACGTCACTTCAGCACCGGCGAGTTCCCCGCCTGTCACGCGAATCTGTCCCAAATCAGATTTTAGGTTCTGATCATCTACATCTATGCTGAATTGGTATTCTTCAAACTGAGCAAAGGTTTCAAAGGCAATATCGAGCTGATTATCGCCATCATTAACATCTGGAAATGCAACAAGTTTTATCTTTTCGCTCTCGCTTCGAAACTTTTGAAAAACTTCAACGCCTGTTCCGCCATCTTCAGTATCGAAAATCAGATTGCCCTGCGACTTTGAAAGATCAAAAGAAGCAGAAATAATTTCAATATCTTTCGTGGAATTGTTTTTGATCACAAAACGATCACGGGGTGCGCTTTCAATAAAACGTACATTGAGATCAAGATGGCACTCCTCTCCGGCGGCCATGGCGCTAGGGTTTGATAATCCAATGCATACAGTTGCAAAGAGAGTGAGGCAGGCAGACGTTTTGTATAAAGTCATATTTCGATCCGATCTCGTTGGTATATCCTTTTGTACGAAGCTGAGTTGGATTAGATCAGAAATAGATCTTTCGATCGAAATTATATGGGTTTATTTATCGGCTTGATTTCCGTTAAGGTGACAATCTGATTTATCCAATTTGTTATCAAGGTAGTTTCATGACACTCTCAAATGGCCGACATATGTTGGCAATACCTGGTCCATCTATCATGCCCGATAGAGTGCTACAGGCGATGCATCGTCCTGCACCTAATATTTACAGTGGTTTGATGGAGGACATTACCTATTCTGTGATTGCTGATCTAAAGCGTGTTGCGCGGACAAAAGGTGATGTCGCCATATATATTGCCAATGGGCATGGCGTTTGGGAAGCATCACTTGCAAATGTCATGAACCGTGGTGATAAGGTTCTAGCACTTGCCAGTGGCCGCTTTGGACAAGGTTGGGCAGGTGTTGCAACCCGACTGGGCGGAGATGTTCAATTGCTTGATTATGGTGTCCATAAGAGCTTTGATGAGCAAGAGCTGCGTGAGGCTCTAGCAGCGGATAAGTCTCACGAGATCAAGCTGTTAATCACAACGCATGTCGATACATCCAGCTCCATCCGATATGATATTACCAAAATTCGTGGAATATTGGACGAGGTGGGGCATCCCGCCTTGCTCATGGTGGATTGTATTGCGTCATTGGGGTGTGATCGTTTTGAAATGGACGAATGGGGCGTTGATGTGATGATCGCTGCGAGCCAAAAAGGCTTAATGACCCCGCCTGGTATTGCTTTTGTTTTTGCCAACGAAAAAGCCAAAGCTTATCGGGATAAAGTCACAGAAGTTTCGCCATATTGGGATTGGAAACCACGGCTTAATCCTGAAATTTTCTACCAATATTATGGTGGCACAGCGCCCACACATCATTTGTTCGGCTTAACAGAAGCGCTCAAAATGATTTTCGAAGAGGAGGGGTTAGAGAATATCTGGCGCCGACATGAAGTCTTTGCCAATGCGATTTGGGCAGCTTTTGATGCATGGGCCAATGTACCAGATTTAGCTGAACCGGCGGTCACAATGAATGTAAGCGATCCATCTTCGCGCAGCCATGCGGTAACAACGGCGAAGATCTCAAATCAACGTGCGACACCAATGCGCGAATGGTTGGAAGAAAACTTCGGTCTCACATTGGGGATCGGTTTGGGTATGGCTGCGCCAAAAGACCCTGAGATCAATAGTTATTTCAGGATCGGGCATATGGGGCACCTCAATGCGCATATGCTGTTGGGTACATTGTCATCGATTGATGCAGGTTTGAGCCATTTCGATGTGGCGCATGGTCGAAACGCTATTCAAAACGCCGCTCAAATTTGCGCAAAAGGCGCATGAGTTGAACAGTCTTACACAATGATGGTTATTAAAAAAGGCGGTGAGTGTTAAGCTCGCCGCCATTTTAATAAGTAGAGCCATAAACTTAATATGGCCAAGGCATCTCGCGATTGATTTTTTCAATTCCCTCGAGCACTTCTGCGGAAAGTGTCATGCCACCAGCTTTCACACATGTCTCAAGCTGGTCCATTTTGGTTGCACCAATGATAGTTGATGGCACAAAATACCTGCTGTTACAGAAGGCAATCGCCATTTGGCTTGGATCCAAGCCATGTTCATTGGCCAAAGCAAGATAAGCCTCTGTTGCCTCTTGCGCACGTTCCGTAAAGCGACCACCGAGTGTTTTTTCAATCGAACGACGAGATCCGTCAGGAACAACGCCATTGCGGTACTTGCCAGTTAAAATGCCCGTAGCCAAAGGGCTGTAGGGTAAACAGCCAATGTCTTCATGATGTGACATTTCAGCAAGGTCAGTATCATAATGACGGTAGAGCAGACTATATTCGTTTTGAATAGTCGCCACACGAGGCAATCCATGCTCTTCTGATAGTTTAAGGTATTGCATTGTACCCCAAGTTGTCTCGTTAGACAGACCAATAGCCCGCACTTTGCCAGCTTTGACCACATCATCTAATCCGCGCAACGTATCATGGATTTCATCAAGGGATTGCTGTTTGTCTTGCTTTGAAGCATCAAAGCCCCAGTTTTGGCGAAACGCGATCGAACCGCGTGATGGCCAATGAACTTGATAAAGGTCGATGTAATCAGTCTTTAGTCGTTCAAGGCTGTTTTCAACTGCTTCACTGACAGCTTTACGCGAAGGAATATTACCGTCACGGATCCAGGTGATGCCTCCGCCCATAACTTTTGTGGCCAATACGATTTGATCACGCTTGCCCGATTTTTCGAACCAATTACCAACACACCGTTCTGAATTGCCTTGGGTGTGCTTAGCTACAGGATTAACGGAATACATTTCAGCTGTGTCGAAAAAGTTTACACCGTTTTCAACGGCATAATCCATTTGCTCATGGCCTTCAGTTTCCGTATTTTGATCGCCACCCCACGTCATTGTGCCAAGGCAAATCTCACTCACACTGATATCAGTGCGACCCAATTTATTCATTTTCATATGATTTTTCCCTCATGGTATGTCTGCACAAGATAAGCGCTGGATGGTAATTGACAATACCTATGAATGCCATTTCCCAAAACTTTTTGTTTTTTAGAGCAGGAATAATTGCAAAAAACGCCTTCATTTGATGGGAAAACTTGACATTGGCTATAAGATTGTGGACATGGGCCAATCTTAAAATTTTACCGATAGGAATGAATGAAAATGGCTACAGCGTCTAAAATCGCAATGACATTTCCCGGGCAAGGAAGCCAGGCAGTTGGCATGGGTAAAGAATGGGCTGAGAATTTCAGCGTCGCTAAAGCGGTTTTTGATGAGGTTGACGACGCTTTAAGTGAAAAACTATCTGCGACAATGTTTGAAGGTCCGGAAGACACGCTAACATTGACAGCAAACGCACAGCCTGCGCTCATGGCCGTATCTATGGCGGTCATCAAAGTGATGGAATCAGAAGGTTTTGTCTTGCCAAATTCGGTTGCCTTTGTGGCTGGTCATTCCTTGGGCGAATATTCAGCGCTTTGTGCAGCTGGCATGTTCTCAATCTCTGACACAGCACGCCTGTTGCGTATCCGAGGCAACGCCATGCAAGCAGCTGTGCCTGCAGGTGAGGGTGCAATGGCTGCGATCATCGGACTTGAGCATTCAGATGTTGAAGCGGTTTGCGCAGAAGCATCCGCACAAGGCCCATGTCAGATCGCCAATGATAATGGTGGTGGTCAATTGGTAATCTCAGGCGGCAAAGCCGCTGTTGAAGCTGCGGCGGCTCTTGCATCAGATAAAGGTGCGAAACGCGCGATCATGTTGCCGGTTTCTGCGCCATTCCATTCAACTTTAATGGCACCAGCCGCGGATGCAATGGCAGAAGCTTTAGCGGGTGTTGAAAAGCAAAATCCATCTGTTCCGGTGATTGCAAATGTGCGCGCAGAACCAGTGACAGATGCTGAAGAAATTTCCAAATTGTTGGTTGAGCAAGTCACAGGGCAAGTGCGTTGGCGCGAGAGCGTTGCATGGTTTGGTGCCAACGGCATGGAAACGCTATTCGAAGTTGGATCAGGCAAAGTTCTAACGGGTCTGGCACGCCGCATTGATCGCTCATTGGCAGGTGTTGCTGTCAACAATCCATCAGATTTAGAAGCAGCTCTGGAAAAGCTGAACGGCTAAGAAATTTAAAGGAAACAAAATGTTTGATTTAACAGGACGTAAAGCGCTGGTTACAGGTGCAAGTGGTGGATTGGGTGAAGCAATTGCAAAACAGCTTCACGCGCAAGGCGCTACTGTTGGTATTCATGGAACACGTGTAGAAAAACTTGAAGCTCTCGCGGGTGAATTGGGTGCCAATGGGGAAGGGCGCGTACATATTCTTCCGGCAAATATGTCGAATATGGACGAAGTGAAAGCATTGGGTAAGAAGGCCGAAGAAGACATGGAAGGTGTGGATATTCTGGTCAACAACGCCGGGATCACGCGCGATGGCTTGTTTGTTCGTATGTCTGATGAAAATTGGGATGATGTGCTCAACGTTAATCTAACAGCTGTGTTCCATCTCACGCGCGAATTAACGCACCCAATGATGCGTCGTCGCGCTGGTCGTATCATCAACATCACATCTGTTGTGGGTGTTACTGGCAATCCAGGTCAAGCAAATTATTGTGCTTCTAAAGCGGGTCTTATTGGTTTCTCAAAATCACTGGCTCAAGAAGTTGCACCACGCGGAATCACTGTGAACTGTGTTGCGCCAGGGTTTATCAAGTCAGCAATGACAGATAAGCTCAACGATAAGCAAAAAGAAGGCATCTTGGGTGCTGTTCCAATGAAAAAGATGGGCGAAGGTTCTGATATCGCAAGCGCGGTCACGTATCTCGCCTCTGATGAAGCCGGCTACGTGACAGGTCAAACGCTGCACGTGAACGGCGGCATGGCAATGATTTAAGCTTTAGGGCCATATGAGAATTTAAAAGGCCACCCCGTGCTCTCGGGGGTGGCTTTTTTATTTTGGATATTAGTTCGCAACATGTTTGCGATGTGTGTAAATACCGACATAGCTGACGGCAATAATAAGTAAAAACGCAATCCATTGCGGCATTAAGAACAACGTGCCGAAGCGCGTGATCCCATAAAATGCAAAGATCGCTGCAAATGCAGCAAATTGTAGGATAACGATCCAAGTCAAAAGTTCACGCTCGCGTTCACGTTTCGCAGCAAGCAGCAAGATCGCACTGCATAGCGCCAATGATGCAGTAATCCCATGCCACAAAACCGATGAATAGCCCTTCATAAGCGGGTCTAATTCGCTTGCTAAAATCGGAGCATGCACATCTGCACCTCCACCCAAAATATGAATTGCGGTTAGGATTGCTGACAAAATGCCAGCGGTCGCGATTGTCTTATTGATCATCTCAGTATCCATTTCTATTTCCATACGGTAGCGTATGGTATAATTTCTTGCGCTTGTCAATACGTATGCGTATGGTGGAAGAATGACACAAGATAAGCTCACATCAATAAACTGGATTGAGGCTGCGTTTCGCGCGCTTTCAAAATCGGGACCCCAGGCTATTAAAGCTGAGGCAATCGCTCGTGATTTGGGTGTTAGCAAAGGTTCGTTTTATTGGCATTTCAGCAATGTCGCAGATCTAAAAACCAAAATGCTTGAACACTGGTTTGAAGCCGCAACACAGGAAATTATTGCGCAAGTAAATGAGGTGAAAGGTTCACCAGCGGAAAGGCTTTCAACCCTTGTCGATATTGCCACAGGAAATAAGAGCGAACCCTATGGCGGTGTATCTGTTGAAGCTGCTATTCGCGATTGGGGGAAGTTTAACGAAGAAGCGGGTGCGATGGTAAAACGCGTTGACGCACAAAGGCTTAATTATCTTGTAGAACAATTTCTTGCTCTGGGTCACGATGAAAAAACAGCGCAAACAAGTGCACAAATATTATACGCAGGTCTTATAGGACTAGAGATCTTGGCCGTTGAAGATTTAGCTGATTTGGAAGGTTCTATGCATAAATTACTGCAAAAAATCTTGTATTAATTTGAGGAAGACGAGGTTGTGGATTGCTCTTCAACCAAACGATCACCAACGCATTTTCGAAATCCGTTTTCGTCATTATCAACATAAAGCGCGACTTGTTGCATCGCATCCTGCATGACATCAGTTTCTTGAGCTATTTGGTCGTTTAATGAGGCAGTTTTATCCTCAATATCTACCAAAAGTTCTTCTTTGAAAGCAATATAGGCTGGATCCTTGGGACTTTGGACACCTTTTTCAACCGAAAAAATGATGGCCGCGGCTGCAAGCTCATTATAATGCTCGGTAAAATATTCAGGCAGATCAAGATCAGCTTCAACTGTCATACAATGCGTACCAATGAAGAAGAAGTCTTGCTTGCCTTCATCGACATTGTCTTTAAACAAATTTGTGAAAGCAATTTGGTGCGCACTATGACTGTCGTTTTCGTCAGAACCGCTGGGTATAAAGTATGAAAATGCAATAAAACCGCTAAATGCCAGTATGACTGCAATCACAAATATTCTCATACTTGTCACCTTGATCTAATTTAGTGCGTCTATAAGAAACCAACCTGTAGCATAAGTGAGGATAAAAGCCAGCGATCAAAAACAATTCTGTCCTGAATATGTGAGCAACAAAGTGGCTGTTATAAATCCTATTGAAATCGATCTGTAGAGCTATCCTGAGATTTTTACCAGTAGTTAAAGAGCGGTATCTCTTTATCCAATGCTGATCGGTAACGATGACTGATAAATCGTGTTTTAGGGCTTGTAAAATTGCGTTTTCGCTTATTTTTAGGGTTTTCACGCCGTCAAAACAGTGTTAGTTGGCGTTGCTTTTTAAGTTTTATGGGGACATAAATTAGTTGCAAGCCTGTTGAGAAACACAAGTTAGGTGTTGAACATTGCGGTTTTTGAACTAAATTGAAGCAGAGAAAACTTGATTTGTTGGTGGTATGAAGCTACCAAAAATGAAATTAAACAAAAAGAGGTCATGAACCGACATGAGTGATATTAAAGATCGCGTAGGTAAAATCGTAGTCGAGCACCTAGGTGTAGAAGCTGAAAAAGTAATTCCAGGCGCTAGCTTCATCGATGATCTAGGCGCAGATTCTCTCGACACAGTCGAGTTGGTAATGGCTTTCGAAGAAGAATTCAGCATTGAAATTCCAGATGATGCAGCTGACACTATTCTAACTGTTGGTGACGCTGTTTCATTCATCGAAAAAGCACAAGCTTAATTCGATCCAAAATTTTAAAGAGGGTTGGTGTTGTGCCAGCCCTTTTTTTGCTATTTAGCGTTTGCTCATATAGCCGAACATTTGCTCAACGTTTTACCCTCTTTTCAAGCCACATATTGGAAAGAGTCCACCAAGGGGCCATTCAACAATGAGACGTGTTGTAATTACCGGAACAGGTATGGTGTCGCCGCTAGGTAGCGGCAGTGAAATCTCATGGAAAAGATTGCTGGAAGGCCAAAATGCGGCCAAGCGGATCACTGACTTTCAGGTCGATGATATTGCTGCGCAAATCGCTTGCCAATTACCTACTGATCCAAGTGTCGAAGGTGCGTATATCGCCGATGATTGGATGGAGCCAAAAGAGCAACGCAAGGTCGATCCGTTTATCACATATGCCTTAGCAGCATCTGAACTTGCACTGAAAGACGCAGGCTGGGAGCCAAAAACCGAAGACGAAAGATGCGCAACAGGCGTGTTGATCGGTTCAGGTATCGGTGGTCTACAGGGTATTGTTGATGCTGGTGAGACGCTGAAAGAACGCGGACCACGCAGAATTTCCCCATTTTTCATTCCAGGGCGTTTGATCAATCTAGCAGCCGGACAAGTCTCAATTCGTTTTGGTCTTAAAGGACCTAACCATTCTGTTGTGACTGCCTGTTCAACAGGTGCGCATGCAATTGGCGATGCGAGCCGTTTAATCGCGCTCGGTGATGCTGATGTTATGGTGGCCGGTGGTGCTGAATCCCCTGTTTGCCGTATTTCCATTGCCGGATTTGCCGCATGTAAAGCATTGTCGACAAAATATAATGATGATCCGCAATCAGCGTCTCGTCCCTATGACATTGACCGCGATGGTTTTGTCATGGGTGAAGGTTCAGGCATTATGGTGCTTGAGGAACTTGAACACGCCAAAGCCCGCGGTGCAAACATCATTGCAGAGGTTGTTGGTTACGGGCTCTCAGGTGATGCTTACCATATCACAGCGCCTTCAGAAGATGGTGATGGCGCCTATCGCTGTATGAAAATGGCGCTAAAACGTGCTGGGATGGATGCAAGCGAACTTGATTACATTAACGCGCATGGTACATCGACCATGGCAGATACAATTGAGCTTGGCGCTGTAGAGCGCCTTGTTGGCGACAGTGTTGATAAAGTTTCAATGTCTTCAACAAAATCAGCCATTGGACATTTGCTTGGTGCTGCAGGTTCTGTTGAGGCAATTTTCTCAGCCCTTGCTATTCGCGATAACATCGTTCCACCTACGTTGAACCTTGATAATCCAGCTGTCGAAACGAAAATCGACTTAGTACCAAAAGTTGCGCGTAAGCGAGAAGTCAATGTTGCGTTGTCAAACTCATTTGGGTTCGGCGGTACGAATGCGTCTTTGATCCTTAAAAGATATGAATAAATCAGCTTTATTGTTCTTTTTGCTCTGTTTTTGCCATAAAATTTAGCTATAAATGCTGTTGGAAATTCTGGTAAACCGAATAGAGAGCTGGATCTGATTTGAGTGACGATAATAGCAATAACGAAAGCAAGCGGCCGATAATTCCGGTCTCGCCGACGCAAGCACTCAAACCGCAAAAAGCGCCGCAACCTCCGCAGCGAGTTCGTTCAAAACGCGCGCGTTCGCAAACAGTGATATTCCTAAACTTTTTGATGACGTCGTTGTTCTTGGTTACTTTGGCTGCAGGTGGTGCACTTTATCTTGGCAAAATACTGTTTGAACGTGAGGGACCACTTGCGCAAACCACAAGTTTTGTTGTGCGCGATGGTGCAAGTTTGGTATCTATTGCGAATGATCTTGAAGCGGCGGGCCTCGTCACAGATTCGCGTATATTCCGACATGCCTCTGGTGTTTTGTTAGATGGCGATTCTCTAAAAGCGGGTGAATATGAGATTAAAGCGCGGTCTTCAATGCGCGATATTATGGAGCTGCTGCAATCTGGCAAGTCCATCTTGTATTCCTTCACAGCCCCTGAAGGACTAACGGTTTTCCAAATCTTTGAGCGTTTGAAAAATGACGAGGATCTAACCGGAGATTTACCTGAGGAATTGCCTCCAGAAGGAAGCTTGCTGCCGAATACATATAAATATTCACGCGGAACAACACGTCAGGAAATAATAGACCAGATGACGAGCGCGCAAACGCGAGCGGTTGATCGTTTATGGGAGCGACGTGTGGCCGACCTTCCGATCAAAACAAAAGAGGAAATGGTAATCTTAGCCTCGATTGTTGAAAAAGAGACAGGTCAAGCAGATGAGCGTCCTTTGGTTGCCGGTGTATTCATCAATCGTTTAAACAAAGGCATGCGCCTGCAGTCTGATCCAACCATCATTTATGGTATCTTTGGTGGTCAGGGAAAACCTTCTGGCAGACCTATTTATCAAAGTGATCTTGATAAAAAGACTGAGTATAACACTTATCAAATTGATAGATTGCCCCCAACACCAATTGCTAATCCAGGTCTGCAAGCTATGGAAGCAGTTATTAATCCTTCGCGGACTGAAGATCTGTTCTTCGTCGCCGACGGTACAGGTGGCCACGCATTTGCAAAAACGCTTGCGGAGCACAATGCAAATGTGGCTGAATGGCGCAAAATTGAAGCTGAGCGAAGAAAAGCTGCGCAATCTGATAGTTCATCGAACTAATTAGAAACGTAGTTCAATTTGCACGCATATAAGACGTTATAATCTAAGGGGAATTCATGGCTGTTTGCTCAATGACCGGATATGCGAGCTCAGATGGAGTTTGCAGCAATGTCGCCTGGATGTGGGAATTGCGTGCGGTTAACGGCAAAGGCTTGGATATTCGAATGCGCATTCCTTCAGGCTTTGAGGGACTTGAGCAAAAAATGCGTGGCAAATGCGCTGAGGTTCTAACGCGTGGAAATTTGCAAATATCACTGACTGCCAAAGAACAAGGTGCCGCAACCGAACTGGTTGTTAATCAATCAGCACTCGAAAGCGTTTTAAAAATTTCAAAGAACCTTGAGGAACAAGGGTTTGATAAACCGAGCACCGATGGAATTCTAGCCATTCGCGGGGTTCTGGAAGAGCGCCACGTTGAGCGTTCAAACGAGGAACAATCCCAATTATTCTCAGACATCGAGCAGGGTTTTGAAACCGCGCTAAATGGGCTTTTAACGGCACGTGAGGCTGAAGGAAAAGCTCTAGCAGATGTCTTGCAAGGCCAAGTATCTGAGATCTCTCAACTGGTACAAAAAGTAATAGCAGATCCTTCAAGAAGCAAAGACGCCATTAAAGAGCGATTGCATCAACAGGTACAAAATCTGATTGAATCAAATTCCAATTTTGACGAAGAACGGCTTTATGTAGAAGCAGCCATTTTGGCAACTAAGGCGGACCTGCAGGAAGAAATTGATCGTTTGCTTGCCCATATTGATGCAGCCAATACGCTTATAAATGACGGTGGTCCCATCGGGCGTAGACTTGATTTCTTAGCCCAAGAGTTTAACCGTGAATGTAATACCATTTGTTCAAAGTCCAATGCTACAACGGTAACAGCAATTGGACTAGAGCTGAAAGTTCTCGTAGATCAATTCCGAGAGCAGATTCAAAATGTGGAATAACTGCGATGAGTGAAACACCAACTTCTAAATCCATCCAGCGACGCGGATTAATGCTGGTTTTATCATCTCCTTCAGGTGCTGGTAAATCGACAATTGCCCGCAATTTACTCGATAAAGACAAAGGCTTGAGCTTGTCTGTGAGTGTCACCACCAGACCGCGCCGCGACAGCGAAATTGAAGGTGTGCACTATCACTTTGTCACAGAGACTGAGTTTTTAAGATTACGAGACAGTGACGGCCTTTTGGAATGGGCGGAAGTCCATGGCAATTATTATGGAACGCCAAGAGAAGCCGCAGAAAACGCATTGTCTGAAGGCCGTGATATGTTGTTTGATATCGACTGGCAAGGGGCGCTACAATTGCAAGATAAGATGGCAGCTGATGTTGTGTCGATCTTTATTTTGCCGCCATCATTTGAAGAATTGCGTGCGCGTCTGAACCGCCGTGCTGAAGATACAGCTGAGGTCATTCAAAAACGTCTCGCAAATGCAGCTGACGAAATGTCCCACTGGGGTGAATATGATTATGTTGTCGTCAATGAGGACTTAAATGTGGCGTTTTCATCGGTGAAAAGCATTGTGGATGCGGAGCGTTTGCGCCGTGACCGCCGACCGGGCCTTTTTGATTTTATTGAGAGCTTATCAAAGGGTTCTTAAGCATTAAATTGCATTTGCAAGTGCGCAAAACTCTTCAATCTCCAGTGTTTCCGCGCGCCGTGTAGGGTCAATCCCCACAGTCTCAAGCAATGCCTCTCCACCAAGTGGCTTAAGGCTTTGCCGCAACATTTTACGTCGTTGTCCAAAAGCATTTTGGGTAACGTGTTCCAGCTTTTTCAAATCGCAGGGAATACGGTCTGTTTTGGGTTCTAAATGCACAATTGACGAGGTTACTTTTGGTGGTGGGCTAAAGGCTTCACGATTAACATCAAATGAAATGCTCGCATGGGTCATCCAGCCGCATAGCACACCCAATCTGCCATAGTGTTTGTCACCAACACGCGCGACAATGCGTTGACCGACTTCTTTTTGGAACATAAGGGTCATACTCGACCAAAATGGATTATCAACAGAAGATGTCAGCCAATTTGTCAGCAATTGTGTGCCGACATTATAAGGTAGATTGGCGATGATTTTTATCTGCTTATCGCGGGCAAATTGCGACAGATCAACGGTGAGCGCATCAGCTTCAATCACTTCAAGCTTACCGTCATAATGATCAGAAATTTCGGCCAATGCTGGCAAACATCGTGCATCGCGTTCAATGGAGATCAGTTTTTTTGCATGAAGAGATAAGATTGCTCGCGTGAGCCCACCAGGCCCCGGTCCAATCTCTATAATAGTATTATTTGTTAAATCTCCACCATCACGGGCTATTTTCTGAGTCAGATTTAGATCTAACAGAAAGTTCTGACCAAGCGCTTTTTTTGCCGCAAGTTCATGGGTCTCAATGACGTCTCGCAGTGGCGGTAGTCCATCAATAGTCGCCATCTCATACGTCTTTCTGTGCGCTAAATAGAGCCATTTCACCAGCCATTTTAATGGCAGCAACCAAGCTGTCTTCTCGCGCGATGTTTTTGCCAGCAATGGAAAAAGCAGTTCCATGATCTGGAGATGTACGAATAAACGGCAGGCCAAGCGTTGCATTGACAGCATCATGGAACCCGAGCGCCTTTGCGGGTATAAGGGCTTGATCATGATACATGCAAATCGCGACATCATAATTTGGTCGCGCATCTTCATGGAACATCGTATCAGCGGGAAGGGGACCTGCAACATCAATGCCTTTTGCTTTCAGTTGCGCAATCGCCGGTGCAATATATTTTGCGTCTTCATGACCCAAAGCACCATCTTCACCCGCATGTGGGTTCAATCCTGAAATCGCAAGACGCGGGCTTTTAAGACCAAATCTGTTTGTCAAATCGCGTGCAGTGATCTCGCATGTTTGGACAATAAGTTCGGTAGTTAGATGATCCATTACGGACATCAGAGGAATATGAATTGTCACCGGCACGGTTCTAAGTTCCGGTCCAGATAGCAACATTACAGGCAACGGTTCATTTCCGTTTTCATCTTTTGAAAGACTTGCGAGATATTCTGTATGACCGGGATGTTTAAAGCCTGCCTCATATAGAACTGATTTTGCGATTGGGTTGGTCACCACACCTGACAAAGTACCCGATTTTGCCAAACTAACGGCCTGATCAATCGCGCCAACAATCGCACCGGAATTGTCAGAATTTGGCTCTCCAGCTACAACCGATGTTGCTGTAGGCAAATGAATGGCAGGAATAACACTCTCAAAGCTTTGTTCTGCATCCGCAATAGGTGTTTCTTTCACCGTAACATCTAGGTTCAGCAAGTTTGCGCGAGCATTTAAAGCATCAATATCGCCAATATAGATGAAACTTGGCAGATCAAGTTCCTTGCGCTTACACCAGGCCTTCAAACTCAAATCAAGACCGATGCCCGACGGGTCACCCATAGTCAGGCCAAGTGGCGCAGCACTCATAGCTTTATTCCTTAATATCGTAATCGATTATCGATTTGCGATGACCGCACGACGCCGTAAGTCATCCAGATACTTTTTCGAATTTGCACTGGCTTCACCAGATTCTTGTTGTTCTAGGCGAAATACCATTTCAGCGGCTTTGTCATCTGAAACGCTTCTTGATTTGCAAACAACTAAGAATTCTACGCCTTTTTCCGTAATGCGGGTCGTTGTGGGCTTGTTGACGTCCGTTTTTTTGATCAACGGCGTCCACTCTCTTGGTAATTCTGGCTGTAGGAACCTACCAAGATTACGCACTGTAACGTCCTTTAGCCCAACTGCCTTTTGTTTTGTCGTCTCACAGCTGTCTATATTTGGGCGAAAACGTTTGGCCTCGGTATTACGGCGGTTTAATGCCGATTTGCTGCGCTTTGATGAGGGAACCACAAAAATAACCTGCTGCAGGATATATTCAGTTGTTGTTGGCTTATCTTCTCCACGCTCAAGCATTTTTGCCACAAGATCCTGAGTGCTGAGTTTGCCTGAGGTCCCATATCTTGCTGAAACCATGCGCGGCCAACCGATTTGAAGGCGAATAAATTCTTTAAAATGTTTCGAGCCAACACCAGCCTGGTTGAGGATTGATGCCATTCGTTTGGCAGACATGCCATTGCCTGAGGCAAAATTTGCAAAGGCAACGTCAACTTCGGACTGACTTGGCAATGCGCTGCGGCTTGTAAGCTCCTGACGGATCAAAGCTTCTTCGATAAGCTGCTCTCGCGCCTTTGTCGATAGCTTGCCAGACTGACGCTGAAGGCGTAGCAATGCCGTGCGTCGTGTTAAGTCCCTGCTCGTAATTGCTTGATTGTTAACAACAATTTTGATTTCACTCGAAGCCTGAACGTCGCTCGTTGCATAGATTCCATTGCCCAGCGTTAATGCAAGCGCTAATGCGCCTGTCGCAAGTGCTTTCTTCGTTTTTAATGCCATCAATACCGCCATGGTTGGCTCCTCTAAAGCTTGCCCCAAAAATTAAAACCCTTGTTACTATACCCATTTATCAGGTGAAATTATGACAGGGGTTTTACCAACTTTAAAACTTCCGACCGACCGCAGTGTCACCAACATTTAGCGTGCCTAATGTTCGGAAACTCATGCGAAGACCAACATCCCATTCAGATTCTGCTGAACTTGTTGAATGTTTATGATTATAAACTCCGGTGATGATAAAGCATTCGTTTTCATAGGCTAGACCCACTCGAGACTTTGTGAAATTTGTTGCATCAATATCATACGTAGTACCACCGAACACCCGCCAATCATCAGCAAAATTAAGTGATAAGTTTGCTGTTACTTCTTCTCGGTCTGAAGTTGAGCCATATCCAGTTTGAGCTGCAATTCGCGTGTGTGAAACACTTGCCGAGAAATCGGTGTCTTGATATTTCGCAGATAAAGTTGAGCGCTCGATTTCAAAGTCATCTTTATCAAAACGTGCACCGGCTGTGACAGAAAATCCTTGACCGCTATCAACGGTAAACGCACCAACAATATCACTGCGGTCGGTTTCCAAACCAGAATCTGCACCGGCGCCGGTGAGGTCCGTCTGGGCAAATGAGTTTTGGCCGCCCAAGTGGAATGACTGACCAAACACTGCGTGTGTTGTAAATCCATTTGAGTATGAACCGGTATAACGGAACCCGACATTCGCGCGGGTACCACCTTCAACGCGGTCAAATCCTGAGAACTTATCACGCTCAAATAGGTTGGATGCATCAAACACGAAGCTTTGTGCATCTTCATTTGGAAGACCACCGGACAGCTTTTCATCATTTCGTGCAAATATCTGCGCCACAGGTTCAAGAACATGTGTTGATGAGCCTGCAGAGATTAACAATGGGTACTTCGCTTCAATACCTGCTGTCACAGTTCCACGAGATGCATTCGTTCCGCTGGTCAGCCCTGCTGGCGCTGTATCAACGTCAAAATGATGATAATCACCACGAGCCGCTAAAATTGGGGTCAAAACCAAACCAGAATCGGTCACGAACTGTTTTTTCCATTCAAGTTCGGCAGTGACACGACCGTTATTGCCGTCAAGACCTGTTGTCCGGCCGGATATCGCCTGAGATGTTTCTCTGGAAAGATGCTGACTGTTGAATGTAAATTTAAGATCGCCACCAGTGACACCATTGTTAAAGATACGATGATAATCGATAACTGGATAAACAACAGCCTGCTGATCTTCTGCAGAGCTGGTTATTACGTCGGTTTGCACATCGAACTTAAATACATGCGCGTCGAAGTAACTCGTGGTTCCAAGGCCTGTTAAATAAGCTTCAGAAGTTTGTCGCGCAGAACTATAACCTTCAATTGCAAAAGTGCGGGCAAAGTTTTGATCGGTTTGGTACATACCATTCCAACCTAACTTCCATTTATCATCCAATTGGAATTCAGCTTTAGAAGCTATAAATCCTCGATTGGTTTCAAGTCCGTCAGTTGTTGCGTGTCCGGCGAATTCATCAAAATGAATTGGGTCATGCTGGTGCGCGCCGGCAACTAAAAGCGTATGGCTACCCTTATTAAATTTTTGTCTAAACTCTACTTCGGTTAAAAAACCAGCTTTGCTAAATCCACCTGCTGTAACCGTTGCATCCATGTCTGGAGCCAAAGCAAAATAATACGGAACTTTTGCAAAATAGCCGAGTTTTGATGAGTAGCCAGCTGATGGAAACAAGAACCCGCTGCGGCGCCTGTTGTCATGATTGGGAATAGTAAACGATGGCAATCGTAAAATTGGAACGCCACCAATCTCAAACACAGGACTTTCAAAGCGTATGGTGCGTTCTTCATCGTTTTGGATAACGCGGGCGGCTTTAATTTGCCAAAATGGCGGTTTTGTTGGGTCTTTTTCACATTTTGGACACGCGGTATAAACCCCATTGTTCAAAACTGTTATATTACTGCCGCTACGTTGGGCGCTTGAAGCCGCTATGCGAGTGTTGTCAGGTGTTTCGACCCGAAGTGCTTCAACAAAACCATCTGAGAAGTTATCCGTGATATCCAACTCATCCGCAAAAATGCGATTGCCGTTTGGTTCAATAAGTTCAACATTGCCAATCGCACGTACCCGGCCTGTGTTTTGGTTATATTCAACCTGGCGGGCAACGAGTTGATATGGGCCATAATCAATTTGAACACCGCCCTTTGCAATAACCAAATCAAGATCCTGATTGTAGGTTAGCTCATCTGCGGCTAATAGTAGTTTGGTATCTTCAGGAAGTTGAGCTGCCTCAAGATTGCCCGAGTTTAGGCTCTGCGCCAAAGCAGGGGACAATGGTGCTAAGAGGAGTGGGGATATCGCTGCACATGCAGCAATAACTGCCATTTTTTTTGTCTTCAGACCGCTAGTCATTTTCCACATATGTTTGTGGTACTCAATACTCAACTAACCATCCTCCTTGTGTAATAGCACTGTTGTTCCAATAGTTGAGGCGACAATAACTGGCACCCAAGCGGCCACAATTGGTGGGACGGAACCAGCCACCCCAAATGCGGTTATAAGTTCTGATATGACATAAAGCAGAAACCCGCAAAAGATTCCACCAAGAATCGAATAAAGTGATTGCCCAAAGCGAACAAAAGTGAGGGAAACCATCGCTGCGATCAATGTCATCGCAACCAGGAGCGCTGGCAACGCAACTAATTGGTGCAATTTCATTGAATAAGCGTTAGCCTTCAACCCAAACGAGTTTGCTGCGTCTATCTTATTTGGCAATTCGAAAAACGAAACCGAATCTGCGGATGCAAATGTTTCTTCGATAAATTCAGCCTGTAAATTTGTTTTAACGAGCAGTTCATCCTGCACAATTGCTTGTTGTCCGCTTGTTGTTGTGCGCGCGTTGCTCAATATCCAAAATCCATCTGACAAGGTTGCGGTATCCGCATCCACGCGATCTTTCACAGTATTATCATCATTAAATCGAAGGATTGTAACATCATTCAAGATCTGGCCATTTTGTGTTGAGCTACGTCCGCCAATTATCGCGCTACCTTCGTCGGTTACTTGACGAAGCCAGGGCGCATTGTTGTTTGTCGAATTTAAACCACCACCAAACCCGACTTCTGCAGCGACCTGCGTGCCAAGTTTTGCAGTATATGCGCCAAGCGGGTTAAGCGCTGTGACGCTCAAGATGCCTATGATGAGATTACAGATCAGAAGCGGCGTTAAAAACTGCCAAGCGGAAAGCCCACTTGCTCGTGCGATTACCAATTCATATTTGCGATTAAGTCCCATGATGGTGGACATGGAAGCGATCAAAATCACAAATGGAATGGTAACTTGCACAAGTGCAGGTATTTTTAAAACAGTCAGGAAAGCCATTACGCTTGCTGAATAGCCTGGTACTGTTGAAAAACGACGTGCGTTTTCACTAAAATCGACCATAAAGATCAGCGCAATAAGAACTAAAAAATTGATACCGAAGGCGACTAAATATTTGCGCCCAATATATCTTTGCAGCGTTCCAAATTTGGTGGAATATATGCTCATGCCAATCCCACCTTATCCTTGTGCTTTTGCCGGTTGAAAGTTCTTTCCCCAAGCGAAAGTATGCCTTCTCCCATTCGCAACCAAAATTTTGGAAGCTTGATCTGTCGACCACTCGTAATGACAAAAGAGAAATATAAAATGGTTAGTATTGGAACCAGATAGGCAAAAATTGCGGCCTGCGGCCAAGTTTCGGTTTTCTCCAGCGCGTAACCCCCGGCCAGGCGCACAATGATGCAAATAACAACAGCTGTAGAAACCAGGTGAATTTTATCAGAGCGATGTGATTGCGCTCGCCCTAAAAACGCCACCATAACTAACCCAAATGCGATGGGATAAAGCCAGCCGGAGAGGCGATTGTGAATTTGAAACGCATAAAATCGCACCCAGCTTTTGTTGATATTTTCAGCAGTGTCTGGATTGATCAATTCACCCAGGTAAAGCTCTGCTGGTCTATATGATGCAGCCGGTGAAGAGGGTACAAAGCTCTGCATATCCAGTGCGTAGGATGAAAAATTGATGATGGATGTCTGCCCACCCTTGCCAGAACCTCTGTGAACTTGACCATCACGCATGACAAGAAGGCTTAAGTCGCCCGATTTTACAATCGCACCAGACCGAGCGTAGTAAATCAATTCCGCAGCAGGGTCTCTACGGTCAGACATAAATATTCCATTCATCTCGCCGCCGGCAAGTTTTTCGCTCACCTGAATATAAAGGTCATCTTCAATTTTCTGAAAACCGCCTGAATTAATTGCGATCGAGATAATATCAGAATTGGCGTTTGATATGGTTGAATATAGCATTCTTGCCGCAGGTGGTGCGATAAAATTTGCAATGATTAAGGTGAGCACGCCAACCAGCACCGATAAAAATACAACTGGTTTGACGATGAATTTGTTTGAAGCACCAGACGCTTCGATAACCACCAGCTCACTGTCGTCATTCATTGTTGTGAGAATACGTCCAATGCCAATGAGAAGCGCAAAAGGCGCAACTACCAGCAGCATTTTTGGAACCAACGACGCTGCGAGCGTTGCAAAAGTGGTGATCGCGCTGCCAGATGTTGTGAGCACATCCACACGGATAAGAACCTGCGTTGTGAGTGCCAAAATGGTAATAAGGGTCGCAGCCCAAAACGTGATCAAGGCAATCCGAGCGAATATGTAGCGTTCAATCTGCTTCATTTACCTTGCGAATTTGCCTTTGTTGATTACACTGGTTTACGTCAGGTAAGCTGTTGTAAATATGCAATTATATGGAAAATACCAAAACGCATATTGACGTAAACCAAGCCGACTTTATTATTATAGCATATGTTCAGAAAATGGGTAACATTTGACGAATGAATATGGTTAATAATCTGTCAAAAATGTGACGCAATTATCACGCTTTGGGTTGCTTTCGTAACCTTGGAAAAAGCGCTATAGATGTCGATGCTATATCAAATCCGAATCGCGAATTGATTCCCCACACGAAGAGAGTATGTCCATATGAAAATCGATCTCAGTTTCTCAAAACCATCCAAAGCCGCATGCGACCTTGCGATTTTTATCTTGGATGAAGATGGCACATACCCAGCGCATGCAGAACTCATTGGCGATGAAGACCTGATGGCAAAAGCAGCCGAGCTTGCAGGTTTTGACGCAAACGAAGGTGGCTCATTTTCATTCATCGCACCCAAGGCTTCTCCTTTCGGTAAAATCATCGTCGTTGGTGCTGGATCGCAAAGCGGAAACCCTGAGAATGCCTGGCTCAATCTAGGTGGTAAAACACTTTCAAAGATTGGTTCATCGGAAAAGGTGCACATTTTCACTGATATCGAAAAGCAAGGGCAAGACCCTGAGCTTTTATCAGAATTTGCATTGGGAATGACGCTTAGAGCCTATGATTTTGATGAATATAAAACTGTCACCAAAAAGAAAGGTGCTGAAAAAACGCACAAAATCAAAATGATGGCAAGCAACTATCTTGCGGTGAAGAAGGCCTATAACTCACGCCAAGCGATCGCAGATGGTGTGGTGTTAGCGCGTCGTTTGGTCAATGAACCGGCAAATTCTTTAGGTCCGGTTGAGTTTGCTGCAGAAGCAAAAGCGCTTGAGGAATTGGGCATCAAAACCGAGATTTTGACCGAAAAGCAAATGACAAAGCTTGGCATGCATGCACTTTTGGGTGTGGCGCTTGGTTCAGAACGCCCTCCGCGCCTTGCCGTCATGACATGGAATGGTGGCAAAAAGTCTGAAGATCCAATTGCATTCATAGGTAAAGGGGTGGTGTTTGATACAGGTGGCATTTCGCTAAAGCCGGGTGGCGGAATGGAAGATATGAAAGGCGATATGGGTGGTGCTGCAGCCGTCATTGGATTGATGAAGGCGCTTGCAGGTCGCAAAGCGAAAGCCAATGTCGTTGGTATTTTGGGGCTGGTTGAAAATATGCCGGATGGAAAAGCTCAGCGTCCAGGTGACATCGTTACATCTATGTCAGGTCAGACAATTGAGATCATCAATACTGATGCAGAAGGTCGTTTGGTACTCTGCGATGCGCTATATTACTGTAACGAACGTTTTAAACCCAAATTCATGATCAATTTGGCAACGCTAACAGGTGCTGTACTTGTTGCATTAGGACAAGAACATGCAGGCCTGTTTTCAAATGATGATGAATTGTCTGAACAAATCACGCAAGCCGGGTTGCAAACACGTGAACGCGTTTGGCGTCTGCCTATCGACAAAGCTTATGACAAAATGATTGATTCACGCTTTGCAGATATGAAAAATACTGGCGGTCGTTTTGCAGGTTCAATCACCGCGGCTCAATTCTTGCACCGCTTTGTTGGTGAAACACCTTGGGCGCATCTGGATGTTGCCGGTACTGCGATGAATTCACCAAAAACGGATATCTCAGCGACGTGGGCGTCTGGTTTTGGTGTACGCCTGTTGAATGAATTGGTTGCGAAAAACTACGAGAATTAGATTTGCGCGCGCATTTTATTGGAACCTGCTATGGCTGAGGTGCTGTTTTATCACCTAACGGAAACGCGGCTTGAAGAAACGCTTCCGCAGCTGCTTGAAAAAACACTTGAACGGGGGTGGCGAGCCTGCGTTCATTGTGGTGACCCGGACAATATGAAAGCGCTTGATCAACATCTTTGGACTTTCCGAGATGACAGTTTCCTAGCACATGGTTTGGCAGAAGATGCGTTCAGTGATCAACAGCCTATTTTGCTGACGGTGGAAGATAAGGCGGACAATAATGCGCAAGTTCGTTTTGTTGTCGATATGGGCCCCGAACCTGATAGCGACAGTTGTGAGCGTATTGTTTATATGTTTGATGGACATGACCAAGTTCAACTCGAACAAGCCAGAGCGCAGTGGAAACAACTTAGCGATGCTGGGGTTGAAAAAACCTATTGGCAGCAAACGCCAGAGAGAAGATGGGTTAAAAAGGCATAAAATCATAGTGTTAAGGTGGTTTTTGTCGCTAAATAACAGTCTATCTTTACGAAAATCCAGATAAAATTTTAAGAACATCGTAAGGCTTTTATTAAAATGTCGGCCGTGAATTATTGCGACGTCAGGAGATTTTAATGCGCTTTAGAAATTCTAAACGAGGTGCCGGAGCAGCTCAGGTACTTGGTAACATCAACATTTTGTTGGTTGAGGATTCGCGCACATATCAGGAAATCATCACGGCTAAGCTTGAAGAAACATTTGCAGCAAATATCACAGTTTGCGCAAGCTACGAAGAAGTGCTCGATTGTGTAGTCAGCAACCCTGGTCAGTATGATATTGCTTTAACTGACTTGAATGTACCAGGCGCACCTAATGGTGAAGTCATGGATGAATTGCTTTCTCGTGATATCCCAACAATTGTATTCACCGGCACATTCTCCGAGGAAGTGCGTGATCGCATGCTAAGCCGTCGTGTTGTCGACTATGTCGTAAAAGATAGCCCTGACTCAGTTTACATTCTTGCTGAAACAGCGCGCAAAGCACTGCTAAATCGTTATTCTCGCATTCTTGTGGTTGATGATCAAAGAACAACACAAAGCGTGATGGTGTCATTGCTTGAACAACAATTATACCAAGTGCATGCCGTATATGGCGGTGAAGAAGCATTACACCTGCTTGAGCAGGGGCACGAATTTGACTTGGTCATTACAGATTACAATATGCCTGGAATGAATGGTGATGAGCTCACCGCACGCATTCGAAAAGGTGGTTTTGGTAAAAATATGCGCATTTTGGGTGTGTCTTCAACCGGAAACAGCTTAATGTCTGCACAATTCCTCAAAGCTGGGGCAAATGACTTTATGCAACGTCCGTTTGCTGCAGAAGAATTCCACTGGCGCGTTGGTGAAAACGTTGAAACCGTTCGTTTGGTGCATCAGTTAAATGGCATGGCGCAAACAGATTTCCTAACTAATGTTTATAACCGTCGCTATTTGTTCAATGAAGGTGCGCAAACTGTTGCGCAGGCGCATCAAGCTGGCGCATGTCCTGCTGTCGTGATGTTTGATCTTGATCACTTCAAAGGCTTTAATGACAAATATGGTTATGCGATTGGTGATAAGGTACTTAAAACGATTGCAAGTCTCACAATGGAACTTGCAGATGCAGATGACAAACTTGTTGTTCGTCTTGGTGGCGAAGAGTTTGGTGTCTTTATCGCCGATGGCGGTTTACAAGCAGCATCAACTCTAGCTGAACAAATTCGTGCGAAAATTGCCAATACGCCGCTACAGGCAAATGGTAAATCAATCCGCTTGTCTGCATCTTTTGGTGTGGCGCAGTTTGCACCGGGTGAAACAATTGATTCAGTACTAAACGTGGCAGATGTTTATCTGCACGAAGCAAAAGAAAATGGCCGAAACCGTGTTGTGAGCCAACCTGCAAACGCAGTGAAGCAATCAGCATAAGCGCTCGTAAATTAAAAGCGCTGTCGGTCAGCAGCTTTATATAGCTAGGACGCTTTATAGGGAAAGCGTTAAACCATCCAGGGAGAAATCCTTGGGTGGTTTTTTATTTTAGACTTTGTTGATCGTTAGATTTTACCGATCGATAGTAAGAAACATAAGATTTTCCAAATTACGTCTTTCCAAGATTTTTGATCAGATTGATGGTGTATTTTCTCACCATAACGCTCACATACGCTCACAGTTGCACACTTTAACCGGGGTGTTTCTTGCCCTTTGTGCAGAAAAAATAGTTGTTTTGAAAAAAGTTTAGTCTTTTTTCGCGAGCACCTTTGTGAATTCTTAATCCGCGTTAACCTTTGTTTGTAAGGCTTTAGCCCTTACCCATCACACAACTCATCATCTCTTCACACGCAAGCTCACGGATGCGTGTGTATATGTTAATTTATTTTCTCGTTTTTCCACCCTACATTTAGCTCATCGAAACGAACACGGGTTTCCACAAAACACCCTGAAGCGCTTTGATAAAAACAAACTTGAAACTTTAATTGAAACAAACCGGTGCACCACAAACAAACTTTATCGCACCACACTTAAAAGGACTAAAATTATGAAAACTCTTATCGCTCTTGCTACTGTATCAATGATGGCTGTATCTGGTGCTTCTGCACTGTCTTTCGGTCAAGTTGACAACCACAATATCGGCAACCAAGATGCTATCGCAGCAATCGGCGCTGGCGACGGTCAAATCAGCTACAAAGAACTTAGCGATGCTATCCCAGGCGTTTCTGCAGCTGACTTTGATGCAGCCGATGCAAACGGCAATGGTAAATTGTCGCCAACTGAATTCCGCACAATTGGCTAATTCCCAAAAGCGTTAATTCAAACGACCTCCTCTTTAGAAGCCTTGCTCCTATATCCTCCCTAACCGGATCAGGGCTTCTGAAAACCACAAACCACTTACTTATGAAACAATCGGTGCTCCACAAACTTAATAGCACCACACTTAAAAGGACTAAAATTATGAAAACTCTTATTGCTCTTGCTGCTGTATCAATGATGGCTGTATCTGGTGCGTCTGCACTATCTTTCCACCAAATTGAAAGCGACCGTGGCGTTACCAATGAACTCAACACACTTGGTGATGGCTTCATTCAATACAAAGAGCTTCGCAACAAAACGGGTCAATGGGACCGTGCAGACTTCAACGCAGCTGACGCTGATAGCAATGGTAAATTGTCACCATCTGAATTCCGCACACTTGGATAATCAGTAAGACGATCATCTGACCAAGGATGGCATATCCCTCCCAAATGCCATCCAAACAGATGTAAAGTTACAGAACCAGAGCCCGTTGCTCGGATATCGCGATTATTTAAAACCGTTTAACCCCTCAACGGTCACCCCATACACATCAACGCGATATTCCTGCCGGGCTCTTTTCTCGACCAATGCTAAATGATCAACGAGCAAAGACCCCATCTGATTAAACCTTATTAAAGACAACAAACTTCAAGCCAAATACCAACTGAATATAAATCAGTTACACTCCTGTTGGTTATTTTTTAAGTTTGTTTCTAACCAACACGAAAAAGCCCCGCGTTCAATCCGCGTGGGCTTTTTTGCCTTCTTGCTAAATTATATAATTTGCATCCGTTTGGTGCCGGATTACCCTGCAGCTAGCGCTGCTTCGTATTCTTCAGAACGTTCGGTCCATTCTTCTTCCAAAACTTCAATTTGCGCTAAAAGTTCGCCACGGGTTTTGGTGATATCTGTTACCTTATCGGGGTCTTTTTCATAAATATCCGGATCGGCCAATTGTTCATCGATGCTTGCAATCTTGGCTTCTACCTTCTCAATTTTATTTTCTATTTCGGTGACCTTGCGCTTCAGCGGTTTATATTTCTCACGTGCCTGCGCAGCCCGTTTGCGTTGATCTGCTTTAGACAGTTTTTTAGGCGCATCTTCATCTTGTTTCTTTGCTTTGGTCTTGCCGCCAACGACGAGGTCGCGATACTCGTCCATATCACCGTCATAGGATTTAACTGTCCCATCGTTGACAATCCAAAGCCGATCAACGGTCGCTTCGATTAAATAGCGATCGTGACTAATAAGGATCACAGCGCCCTGAAATTCAGTCAATGCTCTGATCAAGCTGGCGCGGCTGTCAATATCTAAGTGGTTTGTCGGTTCATCGAGAATGAGAAGGTGAGGGCCGTCAAAAGTTGCCAAGCCCATCAAAAGACGAGCCTTTTCACCGCCGGAAAGTTGCTCGACCTTCGTATCCATTTTTTCAGATGATAATCCCATCTGCGCAACACGAGCGCGAACTTTAGCTTCCGGCGCATCTGGCATAATGGCGCGAACGTGATCAAAAGGTGTTTCCCCGGCATGCAAATCATCAAGTTGGTGTTGGGCAAAAAATCCAATATTGAGTTTGGCAACGCGAACCAACTCACCTGTTTGATTTTGCAATCGGTCTGAAATGAGTTTTGCAAATGTTGATTTGCCGTTACCGTTCATGCCCAACAGTGCGATGCGATCATCATTATCGATACGTAGATCGATATTCTGCAATATTGGTTTGCCGGTTTCATAACCACAGGATGCATTTTCCAATTTGATAATAGGTGAGCTCACTGCCTTTTGCGGATCAGGAAAGTGAAATTGTGAAACCTGTTCATGCACCACAGATGCAACGGTTCCCATTTTCTCAAGCGCTTTGACGCGAGATTGGGCTTGTTTTGCTTTGCTGGCTTTGGCTTTAAAACGATCGACAAAGCTCTGCAGATGTTTTCGCGCCGCTTCGTTTTTAACACGTGCTTTTTCTTGCAATACATCTTGTTCAGCTTTTTGACGAGCAAACTGATCGTAATTGCCTTTATAGAGCGTCAGCTTTTTCTGATCTAAATGGATAATCGCATTACAGGCATTATTGAGCAAATCCCGGTCGTGGCTGATGATAATAGCAGTGTAAGGATAAGCGCGAATATAAGCTTCCAGCCACAATGTTCCCTCAAGATCGAGATAGTTGGTTGGCTCGTCCAAAAGCAATAAATCGGGTTGTGAAAACAAGATTGCGGCCAAAGCAACGCGCATTCGCCAACCACCTGAAAAACTTGACGCAGGACGCCTTTGCGCCTCCTGGTCAAATCCAAGACCCGCTAAGATCGACGCTGCGCGAGATTCAGCTGAATGTGCATCGATATCAACAAGGCGCATTTGTATGTCCGCAATGCGATCAGGATCAGTCGCTGTTTCCGCCTCGGCCATCAATTCAGAGCGTTCTTTATCTGCGGCTAAAACAATATCAATAAGAGCATCTTCCGTTGATGGCGCTTCCTGAGCCACTTGCCCTATGCGGCAATTGCGCGGAAGCGATATATCACCGGTTTCAGCGCCAAAATCACCTGTGATGACGCGAAACAAAGTCGACTTACCTGCGCCATTGCGACCAACAATCCCGGCCTTCATTCCAGTGGGAAGGGTGACATTGGCGTGGTCGATGAGAAGGCGTCCGGCAATTCGAGCGGAAAGATCTGATATCGTAAGCATGACCGCGGTTGTAGCGAGCGTTGGTCGAATTGCAAGTTATAATTATGCAAATCATTTGAATGAACAATCAAATTGGGTTGTTTAGTGGTATGGCTTACTTGTGTTGGCACCTCCGCGATAATCGCCACTATATCTGCATGAGCCAATCCTGCTTTAAAAAAGCAGCTGCATATTTCAAAAAGAGTTTAAGACAATAGCGCGGGAATTTCGACTATTCTGTGTCATCGAAAATCTGGCCATAAAGATTGATGAGCTCGTAGCACATAGTGATCGATACATCTTCGCTGTAGTAAAAGGCGTTTGCTTCTCCACAGGATGCAGCGCGAATTGTAATTGGATTTGGAAGAGCAACATGTGTGTTTATAAAAGCCAAGACATCTTCTATAATAAGACTGTCTTTTAGGAGTGTGAGCGCATCTTCAAATTCACTTGAAGGCTCTTGGAAAGTCAGTTCAACCTGATTTTCAAATTCCCCGTGTGGCTTATAGGCCTCAAGGGTCGAAAACCAACTATCGGCCGTCTGTTCAAAGTTGTCGCCACATGTTTCATAATTGTCTTCGGACAATTCCGCGGCCTGAGCAAGATACTCAAACGCTTCAGCATCCACACCAACTAAATGGCAGACTATTCTATAAGCGCGCTGGATATCTAAATCGTGTTCAGCAAAGAAGCTTGAAGCGTCTGAATCTTGCTCATCGGAAAGTACAAACCAAAAATGAGCGGTATTTGCGAGGGCATTATCAGCAAACTCACTGTCTTCATCAATCAGAGCAATCGTTGCAAAATTGTCCGCGGCATCTTCTTCCTGTCCTAATATGGCAAGGCGCAATTGATCAATCACCAAATGTCCCATTTCATGCATGAGCACATGGTAGGTGTTCCCCGCGATATATTCCTCGCGATCTGTCATTGCATTGGGGTCGAGTGCCTTTGAAGGGGCGATCATCGCGATGCTGATAACAAGGGATAATATGAGATTTTTGATACAATTAGTCATTGTGGACCTTGGTGAAACTGCTTAAAAATGAGCTTCCATTATAACCAAATAACCCAAGAGGTAAAATATGACCATTCAGCTTTATGATCTTGTTGGCAGCGATCAATCGCGTCCGTTCAGCCCCCATTGCTGGAAGGTGAAAATGGCTTTGGCGCATAAAGGTTTGGATTTTAAAAGCGTCCCAAAGGGTTTTTTGGATGTGCCAAAGATTGAAAATGGTTTGGGTAAAATTATTCCGGTTTTGCGCGATGGCGACAATGTTTTAAATGATAGCTTCCAGATAGCGCTTTATCTTGAGGAGACATATCCGGACAGACCCTCATTGTTTGGCGGCCCTGGTGGAATTGCTCATGCCAAATTTATTGAAAGTTGGTCACAACTCACCTTGCATCCGAAAGTGGCTGTCCTTGCCGTGGAGGAAATTGGCCAAATGCTTAATGGTGCGGATCAGGAATATTTCATCACAGGCCGTGAGAAGATGTTTAAAAAGTCATTGGCAGAGGTTTCATTGGGCAAACCAAAAGCAGTTGAAGAATTCCCTAACTTGGTCAAACCGCTGCGCCATATGCTAAAATATCAACCTTTCATTGGGGGGAGCAGCCATTATTTGCCGATTATATCGTCTTTGGTGCCCTACAATGGTGTCGAATTTGTTCTACAACAGAGTTTCTGCCGCAGGACGATGAAGTCATGGTGTGGTTTAACAAAATTCTTGATCTGTATGATGGTTTAGGCCGCTCTGTAAGCGCAGCTTGTGATAATTAGCACCAGAATTCATCAATTCTGGCAAAAGGCCTTGTGAATCTTGGTTTTGCGCGGTAAGAAGCCGCCGAACAATGGGGCAAATGTTATGCTCAATTGCAAAAGTTTTATCACACTCCCAATTAAAGGATATTACCATGGCGATCGAACGCACTTTTTCGATGATCAAGCCGGACGCAACAAAGCGTAACCTAACTGGCGAAATTACAAAACGTTTTGAAGATGCAGGTTTCCGCATCGTTGCTTCAAAACGCGTATGGATGAGCCTTCGCGAAGCGGAAGGTTTTTATGCCGAGCACAAAGAGCGTCCATTCTTCGGTGAATTGACTGAGTTCATGTCATCAGGCCCAACAATCGTTCAGGTTCTTGAAAAAGAAAACGCTGTTTTGGCAAACCGCGAAATCATGGGTGCAACAAACCCTGCGGATGCTGACGAAGGCACAATCCGTAAAGACTTCGCTTTGTCATTGGGCGAAAACTCAGTTCACGGTTCAGATGCACCTGAAACAGCTGCTCGCGAAATCGCTTACTGGTTCTCTGAAACAGAAGTTGTTGGCTAATCACCAACACAATTTTTGTTATTCAAAGCCGCTGCTTGGAAACGAGCAGCGGTTTTTTTATGTAATATTTGCCAAAAAATCGGGAAAAACCATACCCAAATTGTGCAATTCAATCACAATTTCGTTCGTCAAACTTGACTTACTAAGTATGATATCGGGCACTTTGATAAGACTTCGTTTACCATAATTTGTTCTAGTAAAAGTGTAAATTTACAACTTTCTTTGATGGACTGATGACCGACGATCAATCAAATTCTAACGGCAAGCCTATTGATGCATCCCTGCACGATGATCAAGCACGTTCAGATTTTGATGATATGTGGATCGAAGATACGCAAGATGAGTCCGAAGAATTAGAGCGTCTTTCCAAGGTTGCTGCCCTTCTTGAAGACACAACAGAGATTATGGCCCAAGGCATATTGGTCCATGACACAAAAAAATTCTCTTCGCCAATTGCCGCGCGTATGAACTTTTAGAAATTCCCGGTGAGCTGTTACAGCCAGATCGACCTTGGCGCGATCATTTGGTTTTTCGCATGGAACGCGGGGATTTTGGTGAAGATGTTGATATTGAAAATAGCCTTGTAGAGTTTGCAAAACTCGACGGTAAGTTGGGTGTCAGAACGTCAGCGGCAGAAATGCCAAGCGGGAACATAATTCGCTCAGACATCATTCCTCGTCCGTCAGGTGGTCAGATTGTTACATTCACCGATGTGACTGACAGTGAGACTTATCAGTCGCAAATCGAAACCATGCGCAATGAGTCCAAGCAGCTTGCGGTCATGCTCGAAGATGCAGCCCAATCTATGGCGCAGGGCATTATCGTCCACGACTGCGAGAATATTCTGTTTTGTAATCAACGCGCAAACGAATTTCTCGAAATTGATCAGAGCATTCTTTCAACCGGAAATTCTTATAAAGAATACTTGCGCTATTTGTTTGAACGCGGCGATTTTGGCACCTATCAAGACATTGATGCAAGCATTGATGATTTTATCGAAAAGGTAAATATCGGCGATGACTTTTCGCTGGAAACAACAACCCCGGGTGGACGCATGGTGCGCGCTGATGGTGTTCATCGCGCAGATGGTGGCGAAATCGTCACATTCACAGATATTACCGCTGATCAAAGGCGACAAGAAGAACTCGCAGAAGCAAATGATCGAGCGCAGAAGCTCTATGCGATGATGGATGAAGCTGCAGGTTCCATGGCGCAGGGCCTTTTGATCGTTGATGAAACAAAAGTTGTCTTTTCCAATCATCAGCTTGCAGAAATCTTAGAACTGCCGGAAGAATACGTCAAAGCGGGCGCTTCAATCCGCGATATGATCGTCTTTTCAGGCGAACGTGGGGATTATGGGGATAGTCGCACTCCTGAACAAGTTGCGGATGATTTCCAAGCAAAAATGAAGGTAGGCGAAGCCTATCAAACCGAGCGATTGATGCCGTCAGGTCGGATGGTGCACACGAGTGTAAATCCGCGCACGGAGATCGGTGCCGTTGCAACTTACACGGATATTACCGAAATTTCCCAAGCATTGGAAAAAGCTGAGGAAGCGGAACGCGCTAAGTCCGAATTTCTGGCAAATATGAGTCATGAGATTAGAACACCCATGAATGGCGTGATGGGCATGGCGGAGTTGCTATCAAAGACCGAACTTGATTCGAAGCAAAAGATGTTTACCGATGTTATTGTCAAATCAGGCGCATCTTTGTTGACCATCATTAATGACATTTTGGATTTCTCTAAAATCGGTGCCGGGCGCATGACACTTGATAGCGCACCGTTTAATCTCACCGAGGCTGTTGAAGATGTGGCAACGCTGGTATCTTCAAAAGCTGCGGAAAAAGATCTTGAATTTATGGTGCGGATTGACCCAAGTATGGGCACCACTCATTTGGGTGATGTTGGACGCGTGCGTCAGATCATAACCAACATGATGGGCAATGCGCTCAAATTCACTGAAAAAGGCCACGTTTACGTGAATGTATTCCCCGTCGACGCTGGTGATGCGAGCACGCAAAAATCTAAGGTTCAAAAAATTCGTTTTGAAATTGAAGACACCGGAATTGGTATTCCGGAAGAAGATTTGGCTAAAGTTTTTGATAAGTTTAGCCAGGTTGATGCGTCATCATCCCGTCGGCATGAGGGCACCGGTCTTGGTTTGTCTATTGCAGCATCTTTGGTCAAACTCATGTCTGGCAATATTGGTGTTGAAAGCGAATTAGGCAAGGGAACAACCTTCTGGTTTGAGATCGAGCTTGAGCAGTCTGAAGATCAGCAGCAGAAGCGTTTACACAGCGATGTCTCAGGCGCTCGTATTTTGATTGTTGATGATAACGAAGTAAATCGGTCCATCCTAAAAGAACAAATGGATTCTTGGGGCTTTGATAATGCAGCGGTTAATTCTGGTGCAGAAGCGATAGCGTTTGTTCAAGCAGCCAAAGCGCAAAACCTAACGATTGACGGTATTATATTAGATTATCAAATGCCTGAAATGAGCGGTGCAAAAGTCGTTAAAGCACTTCATAGCGATCCAATTAATTGTAAAACACCAATTATCATGCTCACATCGGTTGATCAGGCTGAAAATGGCATTGCTTTTACGAATTTGGGAATTCAAGCGCATTTAACAAAGCCTACGCGCTCTTCTCTCCTTTTGGAAACAATTGTTCATACCCTTCAAGATGGTCTTTCCGAAAAATCTGCAAAAGTTGCACCTGCACAAATTTATCATGCAGAGCAAGAGGTAAATCCGGTTGAGCGCTCTAAACATACGCAAAAAGGTCAAGATACCGAGCCGTCGGGTATCGATATTCTTGTTTGTGAAGACAACGAAGTGAATCAAATTGTCTTCACGCAGATGCTCAATGACACAAATTACAGCTTCAAAATTGCTAATAATGGCGAAGAGGGGCTTGCACTTTATAAAGAACTATCTCCATCTCTCATCTTAATGGACGTGTCCATGCCTTTGATGAATGGTCATGAGGCAACTCAGGAAATTCGCAAGATCGAAGATGGCAAGGGTCTTCACACGCCCATCATAGCAGTTACTGCACATGCCGTGAAAGGTGATTTGGAAAAATGTCTGGAAGCTGGCATGGATGATTATTTATCCAAACCAATTTCACCAGATATGATGATCAAGAAAATCCAAAAGTGGTTTCCAGGAGGCGCGCGTTCACAAAGCGTCTAACCAAAATGCGATTTGATTCCAGATATTTATCGCTCTGAAAAAAATAAATTAATTCAGATAGTTAGACCCGAAGGTGTTTCAGCTTCGGGTTCTTTATTATGAGTGCCGGATTACAAATTTTCAATCGCTTCAGCAAGATAGTTGACCGTTCGATCGATATTTTGAAGCTTATCCAAGCCAAATAATCCAATCCGGAACGAGCCAAAATCCGCTGGCTCATCACATTTAAGCGGAACACCTGCTGCAATTTGCAGGCCCTGGTTCATGAATTTCTTACCGTTTTTCATATCTGCATCTTTGGTAAAGCTGACAACAACACCCGGTGCACCGAAGCCATCTGCAGCAACGCTTTTAAAACCATTTGTTTTCAAAAGCTCGCGTACCTTATTCCCCAATTCCCATTGGTCAGCTTTGACCTTTTCAAAGCCATATGCCTCAACTTCTTTCATCGTCTTGTGAAATGTAACCAAAGCATCAGTTGGCATTGTCGCATGATAAGCATGGCCGCCATTTTCATATGCGCCCATGATCTCTGACCATTTTTTAAGATCGCAAGCAAAGCTAGAGCTTTGCGTATCAGCCATAATTGTTTTGGCGTGTTCAGATAACATCACAATACCGGCTGCAGGCGAGGCTGACCAACCTTTTTGCGGTGCTGAAATCAGAACATCAACGTTACACGCTTTCATATCGACCCATATTGTTCCTGATGCAATGCAATCAAGAACAAACAGACCACCATAGGAATGCACAGCTTCGCCCACTTGCGCGATATAATCATCAGGTAAGATCAAACCTGCAGATGTTTCCACATGCGGCGCAAACACGACATCAGGTTTCGTATCTTTGATTTCAGCGACAAGTTCATCAATCGGGTAGGGTGAAAATTGCGCTTGATCATTGTCCTGGCTTTGACGCGCCATCAAGACTTTGGCGTTGCTTGGGATGTTTCCTGCTTCAAAAATCTGTGTCCAACGGAAACTAAACCAGCCGTTACGCACAACCATGACATCTTTATCCGTCGCAAATTGGCGAGCCACTGCTTCCATACCAAAGGTTCCGCCACCGGGAACAAGCACAACGCCATCTGCGTTGTAAACGCCTTTCATGGTCGCAGAGATATCATTCATCACACCTTGGAATTTTTTTGACATTGAATTGAGAGAGCGATCTGTGAAAACCACTGAAAATTCAAGCAAACCATCTGGGTCTATATTTGGCAAAAGAGCAGGCATATTGATATCTCCAAGTTGTTTTGAGTCAATGAGTTACCCCCATGCTCAATCTGTAGCGCTTTTTGAAAACCAAATATCATATCCTGTCCAGAGCATTTTTCCAAAATTTTGGACTTAGGAGCGAAATAACAAAACTGGTCTGTAAATTTACCTAATCTGGCTGCTTTATGAATGATGTGGCAAATCTACCGATTGATATTCGTTATGGAAGAGGCTCAATTTTCATCGAGCGGGGTAAGATGCCAAACATGTTCAATTGCTTCTGAGGCGCCTCTGAAACCACCCCCAATATCGAAGAGTTCTAGAGTTTGTAAATGATAGTGATCGCTATAATGAGTAGCGACTTCGTCTTGAGGAATAGAGTGCGGCGGACCAGCTATTTCAGTTACACCATATTCAAATGTTAGCAGGAGTTGCTGTGCACATGATGTGATCTCAATAAGATGCTTGGTATAGGTTTTTCGCATATCTAGAGGCAATGCAACCAGTGCAGCCCGATCAAAAATAGCGTCAACTTGACCGATCATCTCTTGTGTTAAGTCAAAGATATCGCCAACAAAAATATCAATATTGTCTGCAGAGTAATGTTTGACATCACCAAGCTCAGTGATCACTGGCACAAGGTCAAACTCGGCAAATAATTGCTCGATCGCGAGTTCACTTAACTCTGCTCCTATGATGCGAAAACCTTGTTCCATCAACCAACCGATATCGAGCGTTTTGCCGCAAAGGGGGAGAAATATTCGACTACCTTTATCGAGAGCCAAAGCATCGATATGTTTGATCAGTAAGGGATTAGCCTCTGACTTGTGAAAACCGATCTTATTGTGCCGCCATTTATCTAGCCAGAATTCTGCGTCCATATTGACCTCTGACCTTACCTTTTTCGCCACTTATCTTTGGCGGCATCATCTTTGTCTTTGGCTTCCACCCATTCGCCCGAAGAGCCATCTTTTAAATGCTCCTTTTTCCAAAAGGGAGCATCGGTTTTCAAAAAGTCCATTACAAAGTTTGCACCGTCGAACGCGGCTTGGCGATGTGTGCTCGCAGCAACGACGAGAACGATGTTTTCCCCTGGGGCAATTTTGCCAAAACGATGGATGGCGGTAATCCCAATGAGATCAAACTTGTTAAAAGCTTGATGACAAATTTCTGAAATTTGTGCTTCGGCCATACCGGGATAATGCTCAAGTTCTAAAGCTGATAATTGCCCGCCTTCATCGCGGCAAAGACCTGTAAAACTTGCAACACCACCTATATCTCCAAATTGCTTTAAGTGGTTGATTTCTGATTCTAAATCAAAGTCTTCCGCTTGAATCTGAACCCGAATAGCCAAGTTGTTGTGATCTTGGTTTGTCACGATCATTACCCCCAGTCATGGGTGGGAAAAACGCGATTTCTTTCGCATCGCCAATGGTTTCATCATGCAAAGAATGAGTTTTATCAAGTGCGGCTCTAATGACTTGAGGCTCTGCAAATGCAGCCGCATAGCCTTCGTTAATGGCACTAAGGTGATTGATCAAATCTGCGATGGTCACAACGTTCTCTGGGAGCTCAATTTCTTCTTGAGACTTTCCAATCCGTTCTCGAACCCATGCAAAATAAACCAGCTTGACCATGTTGCACCTTAAATCTGTATCTATTCATCAACGATATGCTTTAATCCCGCGCGGAAGTAATCATACCCCGTGATCATGGTAATGATCGCTGCAAGCCAAAGCAATGTGATCCCAATATCAGTTGAAAGACTGTCGCTGATGCCGAGCAGATTTTCCAAGAATTTGTCCCCTGCAGGACCGGCAAGTAAAAAGCCAAGTGCAATCATCTGCGCTGTTGTTTTTATCTTCGCCAAAAATGTAACAGGCACTGAGATTTTCAAATCAGCCAAGTATTCGCGTAAACCTGAAACCAAAATTTCGCGACACAAAATGATGATAGCCGCCCAGATGGTCCAGTCAGCTGTTGTGCGATCAGCAGCTACAACAAGCAACAAAATCGCGGCGACCAGCAACTTATCTGCAATCGGATCCAGCATTTTTCCGATGTTGGAAGTTTGGTTCCAAATGCGAGCCAAATAACCGTCAAAAAAGTCTGTGACCGATGCGATGGTAAATAAACCTAGGGCCCACCATCTGGCCGCATCTGAGCCATGAAGTCGCCCTTCAACAAAAAAGCACAGCACAATAAGTGGTACAATTATGATCCGACCATAGGTCAAAAGATTGGGTAGCGATGTGATGTGTTTGGGCATGTGGCACTCATAACTAGATCGTTCTGCGTCATCTATAGACTATTAAAACCTATGGTCAAACAAACAACGGCAGAATACGGCAAATCTTAATCAAATTTGTCAGCATCATCTTTTGATATAGGCGGCTAACCCAAGGGTTAAACAGCAGGGTTTAACCCAAATGCAAATTTCGCATCTGGCAAAAAATCTTCATCTTCAGTTTCGGGTCAAACGGGATAAAGCTGCAAAAGCTTAAAACCCCCAGACGCTTTTGTAGCATCTGTAACGCATTACCTTCTCGTTTGACCCGCTGAGCATAAACTTAGTCCAATCAAATTATGAAGGAACTTAAAAATGAACATTTTGAAAGTCACAATCCCAACAGGTGCTTTGTTGATCTCAACGCTTATGGCTGGCACAGCCATTGCAAACAACGAAATTGGTGCTGCAACGGTTGAAGAACTGATTGTCAACGATACACTCGCTCAGGAAAATCCGCTCATTACTCCAAAAGATGTGCAGTCTTATCAGATGGCTTCCGATGATGATGCCGATGAGTGTGATGACGATGACGATGACGAAGATGAAGATGAGGATGATGATGAAAACGAAACCGACGACGACGAAGATGAAGATGACGACGAATATGCAGCATGTGCTGATCAACCGGTAACATCGCAAGGATAGTCCCCAATCAACGCTGCTGGACGAAAGATCACCAGTCAGCTAAACATAATGTCGTTCCAAGGGCCCGTCCTTTGGAGCGACGACCAATTTGAATGTTGAACTCATGAGAAAAATTCTAGTTATATTACTGCTTTTTTTAAGTTCGACAGCCTATGCTGCCACATATGAAGAAGAACTTATCGCCCATATGGAAGGGCAGGGTTTTGCGCTTGTGGAGCGCGAATCCACTTGGCTTGGTCGGGTTTCGCTTGAATTTCGGTCCAATACGCATGAGCGAGAAATCATTCTAAATCCTAATAATGGCGCGATCTTAAGGGATTACAAAGAACCGCTCGATGACGACGACGAAGTTGAAACGCCCCTTGATAAATTCTACGGGTTGTTTTCGAAAGAGCGAGATTAGGGCATGAGGGAAACAAGGCTCATTATCTTCGCAGCGCTTTTACAAATCATCGGTTGCTTGTTTTTTGTAACGCCCATATTGCTCGGAATTGTAGGCGTGTCGTTTCGACCGCCACCCTGGCAAATTTATGAAGCTCTCGAATTGGTTTCCGCTCTTGCGTTGATTGTCGGTCTGATGATGAGCTTTCGCTTTTTTCAGCGATCTCGGCAAGAAAGAGATCGGGCGAAAATAGCGCTCAAACGTGCATCTAGTGCGTTTGAGGAGGTGCTTGATGATCGATTTGCAGAATGGAACCTTTCGGTGGCTGAAAAAGATGTCGCAATGTTTTTGATTAAAGGATCAAGCACTGCGGAGATCGCAAATATGCGAAACACGTCCGAAGGTACCATTAAGGCACAAAATGCTGCGATTTATAAGAAAGCTGGGGTGACTGGCAAAACTCAATTATTATCGCTTTTTGTCGAAGATCTGTTTGTAGAAAACAACTAGGCTGAAAATCGCTGTATCTTGCTCACCACTATTTGAGTTTGTTTTTCGAAAATAATCATTATTGTTTCCATATTGTGCGCTGGAGAAAGCGTTACTATATTGTATAGTGGAAGACGTTTTGTCGGATAGATGGGAAACACAATTGCATATTCTTGCTGCTATCGTATCGTTGGTTTTGACTTTGGGCGTTTGGTACTATCGCTACCGAATGGCAAAACAATTGGCCAAAGATGCATTTGAAACCGCAAAAAAGGTCAAAAACCAGCTTGATGACAAAAAGTCTCGTAAAGCTGGTGGCGAGAACGCATTTACCAATATTGATGACCCTTTAGCGGGTGCTGCGACAATTGCTATCTGTATATTAAAAGAGCAAGATCAATATGATGCATCTGTTGAGAAACAAGTGCGCGATTTGTTGAAACCGTTTTCGATTGATGCCGGGCATTTAGAAAACGCGATTGATTATGGTAGCTATGCCTCCGAACAAGATGTTGCGCCAACGAAAGCAATTAGCTTAATCGCACCAAATATCACCTCACAACTTTCACCAGCACAGCGCTATGAAGTATTTGAATTTATCAATCATTCGCTTGAGCAAGCTGATGTGCAAGATGATATTGGTGCAAGCTACATGATGCAGCTTCGTAAAGAGCTTGATCTGGTTTAAGCGCTATCTCTGAAGTGATTAAAGACAATCTCCGCAGTTGCCTTTGAAATACCATCAACTTTTTCCAAATCTTCAAGTGCAGCCTGCGCGACCTGTTTTGCCGTACCAAAATGATGCAGCAATGCTTTCTTGCGTTTTGCGCCAATACCAGCAATTTCATCCAATGGATTTTTGATCAACTCTTTTGAACGCTTGGCGCGATGGGTGCCAATGGCAAAGCGGTGCGCCTCATCGCGCATGCGCTGGATGAAATAAAGCACCGGATCACGCGGTGGCAGCTTAAATGGCTTTTTGCCCTCAACAAAGAATTGCTCGCGCCCAGCTTCGCGGTCTACGCCCTTTGCGACACCAATTGCAGAGATATATTCCTCAATCTCTAGGTCTTTTAAAATCTGCCGTACTGCCGTCATTTGCCCCTGACCACCATCAATTAACAGCAGATCAGGCCATGCTGGCATTTCAGTTAAATCTGGAGCTTCATAATCGTCGGACTTTGCAGCTTCTCGCTTTTGCGCAATTGTCATGTCAGGAAGTCCATGTTCTTTCACAAGGCGCGAGAAACGGCGGGTCATGACCTCTTTCATCATGCCAAAATCATCGCCTGGGGTGATAGTGTCATCCTTGATATTGAACTTACGATATTGCCCTTTGGCAAATCCTTCCCCACCTGAGACAATCATGCCGCCCACAGCTGCAGTGCCTTGAATATGCGAGTTATCATAAACCTCAACCCGACGCGGTGCATGTGGTAAATCAAAGGCTTCCGCCAAACCATTTAGCAATTTGGCTTGCGATGATGTTTCCGCCAAGTTGCGACCATGGGCTTCGCGCGCATTGGTGAGCACTTGATCAACAAGCTCTTTTTTCTCACCGCGCTGCGGAACAGTTACAACAACTTTACGCTCGGCTTTGATGGTAAAAGCTTCTTCGAGCAGATCTTGATCAGCGATCTCTTCTGATAACAGGATCATTTTGGGCAAAGGCTTGCCATCATAAAACTGACCTATAAAGGCGTTTAAAATTTCAGCAGAAGTGAGGGATGCATCCGCTTTCGGGAAATAGGCCCGATTGCCCCAGTTTTGTCCTGTGCGGAAGAAAAACACTTGGATACAAGCCATGCCGCCATCGAAGTAAATCGCAAACACATCGGCTTCCTCCACGGTTTGTGGATTGATGCCCTGATGGCTTTGCACATGTGACAATGCAGCTAGTCGATCGCGATAAAGTGCCGCTTGCTCAAAATCCATATTCTCAGATGCGGATTGCATAGATTGAGATAATTGCTTTTTAACGCGAGCGCTTTTGCCCGATAAAAACTGTTTGGCCTCATCGACCAGACTTGCGTAATCGTCGACGCTAATTTCACCCGTGCAAGGCCCCGCGCAGCGCTTGATCTGATATTGCAGACAAGGGCGTGTGCGTCCCTCATAATAGCTATCGGTGCAATTGCGCAAAAGGAAAGCTTTTTGCAGCGAATTGATGGTTCGGTTAACAGCGCCTGCGGATGCAAATGGACCAAAATAGCTTCCTTTTCGGGCACGCGCACCGCGATGCTTATAAATGCCAGGCGCATCATGATCACCGGTCATCATAATATAGGGAAAGCTTTTATCATCACGCAGCAACACGTTATATCGCGGTCGCAATCGCTTAATCAGATTGGCTTCAAGCAGCAAAGATTCTGTTTCTGTGCGGGTGGAGATAAACTCCATCTTTTCAGTTAATGCCACCATTTTGTGGATGCGATTGGAATGCCCGCGCCCTTGCGCATAGGATGTCACACGCTTTTTAAGGTTCTTAGCTTTTCCCACATAAAGCACATCACCAGCTCCGTTCATCATTCGGTAAACGCCTGGCAAATTGGGCAAGTGCTTCACCAATGCGGAGATGAGCTCGGTGCCTTTTAACCCTTCTTGCAGTAAAGGGCTTTCATTCCAATCCAGCTTTCTCGCCATTGATTTTGCATCAAGTTCTTTTGGCTTTTTCAGCTTTTGCGGCAATGTCACATCTGATTCACTCATAATCGCAAGATGCCTCAAGGCGCTTATTAAATGCAAGTCAAATAGCTGTGCGCTTGCCAATGTTATGTGCGTAGTTATGTGCGTTGTGACTTTCTTTCCAATCACATGCCAAGCGTGGGTAAACTTGCTTGGCTTTGAGCACGCTTCACGATAAACAATTTTATAAGATTCTCTTGGAGCCGCGGATTAAAATGACAATTACCCATCTCATCACACATTCTGGCGGCTTTCATGCAGATGAATTGCTGTCATCTGTCATTTTAACCAAGCTCTTTCCTGATTCAGAGATAAATCGCACGCGTGATCGTGAATGGCTTAAACCGTCACCTGAAAAAATCATCTATGATGTGGGCGGGGATTATAATGCTGATAATCAGATTTTCGATCATCACCAGCGTCCTGGACCTTTGCGCGAAGATGGTCAGCCTTATAGCTCTTTCGGCTTGATTTGGACTCATTACGGCAAACAATATCTTGTGGCGCTTGATGTGCCGGAAGGTGATATTGAGGTTATTCATCAGGCCTTTGATCAGGAGTTTGTGCTGCCAATTGATCAGTTAGACAACGGCGCTATAGAGCCGTCTGTTGCGGGACCGTTATCGATACTCACCTTGCCGTCTTTGTTTGATGCAATGAAGCCTGTGTTTGATGAGCCATCACCTACAGCAACAGATGAAGCATTTTTAAAAGCACTGTCCATCGCCCGCACCTTTATTGAAGCGATGATTGCGGATCATGCCGCAGAGCTGCGCGCAAAAGCGATTGTGAATAAAGCGATTTCAGAAGCGGGTGAGGGGCAGATCTTAGAGCTGCCCATGGGGATGCCGTATTTGTCTGCGCTTAACGCGTCAGGCGCCGATCATATGTTATTTATGATCGCTCCGCGCGGTGATGATTGGACGATTAACGGTATTAAGTTAAACGATGGCACCTTTGATCAACGCGCTGATTTGCCAGCCGCATGGGCAGGCCTGACGGATAAAGATTTGGAAGATGCGACAGGCGTAAAAGGGGCAGTTTTTTGCCACAACGCCCGCTTTATTGCCGTTGCCAATTCACGCGAAGCCATTTTGAAAATGGCTGATATCGCGGTGAAAGAGCACAATAAACAGGCGTCGAGCTGACAGGATTTGAACGCCCTAAAAAGATGAAGCGATATAAGCCGTGTAGCCAACTAGCATGAGACCACCACCCCATGTGGCAAGCGGTCTTGCAAGCACAGCCAATATAATCAGCACAATGCTGGCAACCATCATCACCGGAATGTCAAAGTTTAACAAATGCGGATCAACATCCAGCGGATGGATCAGCGCTGTCGTACCCATGATCAAGCCGATATTAAAGATGTTGGAGCCCACAACATTCCCCAAAGCCACGCCACCAGATTTGCGAATGGCCGCCATCACAGATGTAACCAGCTCAGGAAGCGAAGTGCCGATAGCCACAATGGTCACACCGATAATGGCTTCTGAAATATCAAGGCTGCGGGCAATTTCCTCCGCGCCTTCAACGGTGAAATAAGCGCCAAGCGGCAAACCGATTATGCCAATCACCAAAAACAATGCGATCTTCTTATAATCAGAGGTTGATTCCGGCATATCGTCGAAATCTTCAAGCTGTTCTTCTTCGGCGCGTTGACCCTTCACAGATCGGCTGATGCGTTTGGCTTTGAAAAACTGATAAGTCAGATAACCAACGATACCGGCGAATAAAATACCACCTTCGATGTGGGTGATCTTAAGATCAGTATACATGAACCAAATGAGGGCGAAGGATAAAGCCATCATGATAGCAAGCGAGGCGCGCATGCCTTTCGCTGAAATAGCTAATGGCGCGATGATTGCCGGTGCGCCAAGAACGAGGAGGATGTTAGCAGTGTTTGAACCAATGACATTTCCAAGCGCAATGCCGGGTGCTTCGTCAAGCGCGGCTTGTACGGATACAAACAGCTCAGGCGCGGAGGTTCCAAAGGCAACAATAGTCAAACCAATGATCAACGGGCTAATGCCCAATTGCTCGGCTAAAGATACAGCGCCTCTGACCAGATAATCACCGGCAAAAACCAGCACAACCAAGCCAATGGCTAGCATCACAACGCTTAACATCTAATTCCCCTAACAGTTTTGGCGCCCGCCACACAAGTGAGCATGTTCCATCTATTCCCTCATGACGCAAGCTCGGTTCGCACCAATATGGGAACGAAAAATAAAATCACAATGCAGATTCTAGATTTTTTTGAAAAAAATGGAAAAATAAGAATTAAAGTCTCATTTTTAATCGTTTAATGTCAAAAATTGAGAATTTCCGTGATATATCTTTTCGGGGATATCAGCCTTGATACAATAGCCATAAGCGCGATCAAAGTGTTATAGACGTTTAAACACAGGATCTTGCTGCTAGAGGATAAAACTTTCATGGAACATGCAGAACTCGCCCAAAAGGTTTCTCAAATTGCCTCACTCACAGGCCAGTTCACTTTGCGCTCTGGCATCGTATCTGAGCGTTATTTTGATAAATACCGTTTCGAAGGTGATCCGGTACTCTTGCGCGAAGTTGCCAAAGGCATGTTAAAGCTTATCCCATCAGACACTCAGATTTTGGCAGGACTTGAGCTTGGTGGTGTACCTATTGCAACGGCGATGTCGCTGGAATCTGGATTGCCAGTTGCTTTTGTACGCAAGGAAGCCAAAACTTATGGCACATGCCAAGCGATTGAGGGGCAGGTCGTCAAAGGGCGCAAAGTCTGCTTCGTGGAAGATGTGATCACCACAGGCGGCGCGGTTGCCGATGCGCTTGAATTATCACGTGAAGATGGCGCAGATGTATTAGCCGTTGTCTGCGCAATCTGGCGCGGTGAGGGCGCGCCAAACATCAAAAAAGCCCCAGGCTTTGAAGTGCGTCCACTGTTCACGCGGGAAGATCTTGAAGGCTAAATTGAGTGCTCTTGGTCTTGATCAAAGCTGCCAATTGGCATTAAACTTTAAGCATGTCGTATATACTATTCGCTCTGGGACTATATCTAACCGCCAAGGCGGGCTGGGAGATCTATCTCTACTTCAATGATCGCTCAATGTTTGAGCGTATGCGCGCTGATGTGGAAGCGGGCGAATTTGGTGAAGGCGAAGATATCGAAAACCCAAGCTATTTGTTCTTTGCTTATCCGTTTTTAATCGGTATCTGCTTTTTCATCGGATATCTGTTCTACATTTCGTAATAATCGAAAAAAGAAAAGCAAGGCCGGTGGCCTCAATCAGGGAGGGTGTTCACATCCGCCGAGATTGGCTGCGGCATTTGCGAACACGCCATGAGCCAACTCACCATGAACCAACTCAAAAGTGATTGCCCAGCCTTGCTTTCAGAGCCATGGTCAAAACGCCCTAAGACCACAGCATCCCCCCTAAGGAGTTGCCGTAAACATAAGGACAAATCACAGGCCTGCTTTGATCTAAATCAAATGATTTGTGGAATGTCAGGTGGGGGGATATCGATAACCATCAGCTATTTTTTAAGTTTTGAAGATAATCTTCATCTACGTTTATTGCTTCAGACAACTGTGCGTGCGTCAGTCCAATTGCGTCTTTTAGATCAACTCCAAGCAGATCGGTTTTTGACAAGTCTGCGTTTGTGAAGTTGGCGAACTTCACATTGGCACTTCGTAGATTTGCTGCTGACAAGTTTGCATTTGCCAAGTTAGCGTTAAACAGATCTGCAATATTAAGATTGCTTCCCCAAAGATCTGTATTTCTTAGATCTGCAGATATTAACTTTGCATTCTCTAGGTTGGCTTGCGCGATAGAACTATTTTGCAAATTGGCATTTTCGAGGTCAGCATTTTCAAGATCACTTCCAACGAGGTTTGCGTTTGATATCAAAGTTGAGTTCAGATTTGCTGATCTAAAATCAGAGCTTTCCAAATTCGCACCAGTTAGGTTTGCCTCAGAAAGATCTGCTTCCGTCAAAAAACTATAGACCATTTTAGCATCTGTTAGTACTGAGTTGTTTAAATTAGCATTTACTAGGATTGCGTTTGATAAATCAAAATTTGTAAGGTCATAACCTGATAAATTAGCGCCTTGTAAGTTTACTCCCAACAGACTTATGGTTTCGAAAATATTCGAATTTGCGTGATGATCTAAAGAAGATTTCAAGTCAATTTTGGATAATACAGTCAACGCTGTCTGAACGTCTCTCATTATTACTGGAGTCGTATCCTCATTTGATTGCTCTTTTATAAAAGTCCACAGTGTTTGTGTGGCTAAGTCTAAATAATCATCATGGTTTTTTTCCATTAATTCCCCGAGCATTAGAACGCCAGCCTGTCTTACTGTTAGCTTATCACTTCCCAGCATGAAAGAAGCTTCTTGAAACCTTCCAGCATCAAGTCCGCGCTCAGAAGTTTCCGCTTGTTTCATAGCTGAACGCGCTTGATTGATCCCAGTTCGAGATTGAACGTGCATGATATAGGATCTCCATGTGGCAAATAAAAATCCAATTACTGCAACAGCTAATAAACCAATATTCCTGAAAGCTGGATCGCCCGCTAATTGCCAAAAGGTTGTTTCGCAACCTAATGAAAGTAGCGTGCTTTCTTGTAGTAACGGGCAATACAAATCATTCTCCTTTTTGGAGAAAGTCTAGAAAACAAAATTTAGAAATACAATTTAAAGTTAAGTTAATCCTCTGAAATCAACTCATACAGATTTGCTTTGAGTTCTTTTGCCAATTCCACATCATTTGCTGCTCCTTCACACCCGTGATATGCAGCTTTTGTTAAATGGGAGCGCGTCATGTCGGGTGAGATAAATCTAAAAGCATTGCTGAAAACGCTGAAGGCGAAATTGGTTGATGGCACTTATGTGTTTGTCACAATTAATCCCGAAGACGAACCATCAGGACTTAACCCCCGCATGCGATTTGATGAGGCTGAAGGCGTGACGTTGATTATGCTGAAATCCGAAGCGGAGGCGCATAATCTGCCATATGAATTCCCCTCGCGCATGATCACGCTTGATGTGCACTCATCGCTTGAAGCGGTTGGGTTTATGGCTGTAATCGCAACGGAACTTGCAAAAGAAAATATGGGTGTGAACCCCGTTTCAGGCTTTTATCACGATCATATTTTTGTGCCCGAAGGCCGAGAAGAAGATGCGCTCAAAGTGCTCGAACGCATCGCGCGTGAAGCATAATTTTCGAAATCCAGTCCTATTCAAAATCAATGCGGACGAGATCTAAAAATTCTTCATGATTTTCGACCAATTCATCCGTGAGTTCTTGACCGAGCGCATAGGTGATCAGCTGCACGCTGGTGGTTTCAGAAATCATGATCGTATAGGCATAAACGAGCTTTAAACCATCAAGGCTGGTGGCCATTGCAACAAATGTTGCGTCCTGACCAAACTCTTCACCCTCGGTGGTATCGATAATGATGATATCTTCTTTTTTGACGCCGCCAGCAATTTGGTTGTCATAAATTGCATTGCGCATAAATTCGAGCGTCATGCCGTCTTTTGTGCCAACTTCTTCTTCAATGATCATCGCATAATTGCGGTCATCTTTTCTAAATTGCCCCAATAATTCATTGTTGGCTGCTGCAATTTGCTCATAGGTCGTGGAGCCTTTGCAAAAATCAATGCGGTTGGATAGCGCCTCGCAGGCGGAGCTCACCTCAGTGTCACCCTCAAATTTCCAAGTGTTGTCATCAAATAATATGACGATTTTGCCATCGATAAGCGCTTTGCCAATTTCGCTTGCGCTATGGCTTGCACCGCTTAAAAACAACGATGTGCATACCAACGCAACAATTAGTTTGACCAGTTTCATTTGCCCCTCCATATCTGTTTCTCAAAAGCTAGCAGGGGTGATGAAATTATGCAATTCGGCAGCTTTATAAAGCGCGATAGCCAAGGTCTTGCGAAAACATAATGAGATACCCATCAGGATCGAGCGCGAAATATTCACGCCCGCCACCTTGTCGGTCACCCAATTTGCGCCAGATTTCACGCGGATTTGGAAATGTGTTCCCGTCGCTATCCAAATGCGGAATATCGTAATGTGTTAGCTTTCGGGCTTCCATGGCCTGGATAATCGGATCAATGCTTTCGACATTAATCTGAAACATCACCCCTTGACCAAAAGGTTGTTCCATTTTGCCAGTTTCCCATTTTTGATCGTCATGGCGTTGGCTCAGCATGATCTGCGCACCTTCTTTTCGCTCGAGATAGGCAAACTTTTCATCAGGTCGCTGATAGGCAATTTTAAAACCAAAGATGTCACACCAGTGCTGCAAACTTTTTTGAAAGTCTGTCACCAGGATCTCAGGTTTTAACGCTGCAAAACCAGATTTCGGTGGGGCGCCATTTGCATTTTGATCATCGGTCAAAACTTAATCCAGTGCTGGTCTTTCATCTTTCAGTCTTTCAAGGCGTTCATCTGAAATAAACGGTCCGGCGAGAAACGGAATAAAATCAAATTTATAGACCTTTTCTGAGCTGAGAACATATTGCCGGTGAATGCGCAACAGGTCTCCTTTGATCCGCTTATAGCTTGATTTTTTCAGCTGGTGTTTAAAGCGAATGAAGACTTTGTGCACTGGTTTGTCAGGTGCTTGAAAGCCAAATATTGCAACTGGATCTGTTTTATAAAAGCTCACGACATCGGTTAAACATTGTATTTCAAGCCATGTGACCGAAGGATTGCGTGCAATCAGTTCTAAACGGCTTCGCACTTTATGCGCTGGCTTTGCCAATGCACTTTGCAAGACGCATCCGCCAAGCTGCGAAAAGATTACTTTTTTACCGTCAAACAAATCCGGATGTTTCTCAAGCAATGCGCCAATGACATGCACCCCTGTGCTGCCTCCCATGGAATGTGTGGTGATCAAAATCTCATCGCAGTCCTGGTCGATATGTTGTTTCACCGCGATCTGAACATCATCAAGCCAAGCATTGACTTGCGGGTCGTTTAATTTGACCATCGCCATGGTGTATCGCCAATCTGCAAATAACAACATGGTATGCAGTCGATTGCATAATGGCAGATATAAATAGATAAACGCTGCAATGCTTAAAGGCAGCGACCAAAGCATGTTGAACGGATCACCAAAGCTGAGAATCTGACTTATATAATAAATCCCAAAAAGCCCGATACCTATCAGTGCAAATGGGGTAATTGCGAACATACCAAAGCGCCAAGCATGTTTGAAATAGCCAAACAAAGCGCCGTTAAACAGGATATCAAAAAACGCGCGATACCCCTTTAAAAGCTGGATAATGAGCGGTTCTTTGCCATAGTCTAAAATACGTTCACTAACTTCTGCGATAAAAATATTGGTGTCTGCCTCCCAATCCTTGCCGCGCGCATTGATCGAAAAGCCATTGGTATCTTCATCAAATTCAGAAACTTGAAATTCACTGCCCCAAACCTCACTTGCCTTTTCCGATCCTTTTAAAAAACGCCGATGATGTTGCGCCGAATTTAAAGGTTCAAAACCGGGGAAGTGGATGTGTTGGCGTTTGATACTGGTCAAATTTTACCATCCTCGCCAACCAGAACATTCACGCGCCAGCCACTGTCATCCCCCTGACTTAGAATTTTTGCCATTTCGGGTAGGATAATGCGCAGCTCATTGACCAGCGTAAACGGCGGATTGACGATGACCATACCAGAACCATTTAATGATTTTTGACCATCTTTAACCCAAAGCTCGGTTACGATTGTATTGGGATGGCCAACAACATTGGTCATGTCGTGGTTAAATTCTTTCATCTCAAGCCCATGCTTGATCGGGTACCAAAAGCACATTGTGCCCGTTGAAAAACGTTCCAATGCTTCACCTGCACCACGCACCATGCGGAAGAAATCACCTTTTTCTTCAAAGGCGGGGTCAACAAGCAAGATACCGCGTTTTTCCTTTGGTGGCAGGTTTGACTTTAACCCCGACCAGCCGCTGATTTCTTGTGTCTTTACCTGAATGTCACCCGCAAAGTGCTTTGACAGGGTTTTAAAATCCTCCGGGTGCAATTCGTTGAGTGTCAGTCGGTCCTGTTTACGCATCAAATAGCGCGCAAGCATTGGCGAACCGGGATAAAACTGCAATTTGCCATCAGAATTATAAGCTTCAACCGCGTTAAAATATGGCTCAAGAAGCTCTTTGGCTTTCTTCGACCATTGCGCCTCTAACAAGCGGCCAATACCATCTTTCCATTCTCCGGTTTTTTGCGCTTCTTCTGATGAAAGATCGTACATACCAGGGCCTGCATGCGTATCGATTATGCGAAACGCTTTGTCCTTACGTTGCATATAGGTGATGATTCGCGAAAACACTGTATGCTTGAGACAATCGGCAAAATTGCCCGCGTGATAAATGTGACGATAATTCATAAAATTAATTGATTTCTATATCTAAAATTTTGGCTATTGGTTTTGAAAATCTTCTATACACTAATGAAGTGATTGTCATAAGAGGGAATCGCGGCCAAAAGAGGAATTGATGCCATGAATGTCAGTATTGTCAAAAACCAAGCCAAAATATTGCATTCTGCCTGCCCGCATGATTGCCCTTCAACATGTGCGCTTGATGTGGAAATCACTGAGGATGGCAAAATCGGCAGATTACGCGGATCGGCCGATAATTCCTATACCGCGGGTGTCATTTGCGCCAAAGTTGCGCGATATTCCGAACGTATGTATCACCCAGACCGTTTGCTCAAGCCATTGATCCGAAAAGGTGAAAAGGGTGGCGGAGATTGGCACGAAGTCGATTTTGAAGATGCGTTAGATCTGATTGCTGAAAAATTTATCCAAACCGAACAACGCCATGGTGCCGAGAGCATTTGGCCGTACTATTACGCTGGTACGATGGGCATTGTGCAAATCAATTCAATCCGTCGTTTAACCTATGCCAAGCGCTATTCGTCCATGCATGGCACTGTCTGCATCACTCCGGCTTGGACTGGGTTTGCTATGGGCACAGGAGCTGTGCGCGGTGTTGATCCGCGTGAAATGGCCAAATCAGATTGCATCGTAATTTGGGGCACAAATCCGGTCTCCACTCAGATCAATGTCTGGACACACGCTTCTAAAGCGCGAAAAGCCCGCGGCACCAAAATTGTTGTGATCGACATTTACGATAACCCGACGATGAAGCAAGCCGATCATAAGGTGATCTTAAAACCAGGAAGCGATGGCGCTTTGGCTTGTGCCATCATGCATATTTTGTTTCGTGATGGATTAGCAGATTGGGACTATCTGAATGAGTTCAGTGATGATCCAAAGGGATTGGAAGCTCATCTGCGCACAAAAACACCGCAATGGGCTTCGAAAATAACGGGTCTTCCGGTTGAAGAAATTGAAGACCTAGCAAAACTTATGGGCAATACAAAGCGCACCTATTTGCGTCTTGGTTATGGTTTCGCACGCCAGCAAAATGGTGCGGTAAACATGCATGCTGCGCTTTCAATCGCAACTGTGCTGGGCGCATGGCAACATGAAGGCGGCGGAGCGTTCCACAATAATGCGGAAATTTCATCGCTCGATGCATCCTATGTTACCGGAACCAAAATGTTGGATGAAGATGCCCGCGTTATGGATCAGTCCAAGATTGGACGCGTTTTAACCGGTGATGCTGACGCGCTTTTAGGCGGGCCGCAAGTGCACGCCATGCTTATTCAAAACACAAATCCGGTTAATATTGCACCTGAACAACGGCGGGTGCGTGAAGGCTTTATGCGTGAAGATCTCTTCACCGCAGTTCACGAGCAATTCATGACTGATACAGCAAAGCTTGCTGATGTGGTGTTGCCCGCAACAATGTTCTTAGAGCATGATGATATTTATAAAGGCGGCGGGCATCAGCATGTTATTTTAGGTCCCAAGGCCGTTGATGGCCCAACAAACGAACTGGGTGGTCCGCGCGAAAATCTTTACGTGATTGATGGCTTGGCAAAACGCTTGGGGCTTGGAGATCGCGAAGATTTCAATATGACAGCGCGCCAGCACCTTGATCGTATTTTGGCAGATTCTGGTTATGGCAATTATGATGAATTCGCTGCAAAAAAATGGATTGATGAGCAACCTGATTTTGAAACGTCGCATTTCTTAAATGGCTTTGCGCATGAGGATGGCAAGTTCCACTTCAAGCCGAATTGGAAAGAAACGGAAACCATCAATCTGCCGCCAAAACGTCTTGGTCGCATGGGGGATATCGATCTCCTTCCAGAATTTCCTGATCATTTAGCTTCGCCTGAAATTGTTGATAATGAACATAAATTTCGTTTCGCGACATCACCGGCACGGGCATTTTTAAATTCGACCTTTGCTGAAACGCCGAGTTCAATTAAGCAAGAGGGTGGACGACCCGAAATTTTGATACATCCTGATGATGCGGGCGATTTGAATATCAGTGAAGGCGATTTGGTCACCATTGGTAATGATCGCGGTGAAGTTTCTGTCCATACGCGCTTCTTTGATGGTGTTCGCCGCGGTGTGCTCATTCAGGAAGGTTTGTGGCCCAATTCTAGTTTTGTGAACGGTGAGGGGATTAACACCCTTACAAGCGCAAACAGCATTGCGCCCTTTGGTGGCGTTGCTTTCCATGACAATAAGGTTTGGCTTAAAGCTGGTTAGTTTTGAGGTGCTCTGAGCGCACTGTCATCGATGACACGCTCATATAAGTGCCATGTCACATGACCTAATATTGGCAAGACGAAAATGATGCCAATAAAGACAGGTGCCAGCGCAACAAAAACCAATACTGCGATACATGCGCCCCAAAACAACATAACGATTGGGCTTGTATGAACTGTTTTCACACTCAAAATCATGGCTGAGATAAAGTCGATTTCTTTGTCCAACAAAAGTGGCATAGAGATAACCGTCAGACTGAACAAGACCGTTGCAAGAACCGCGCCCACAAGTGTGCCAATAGTAATAAATAAAATCCCATTTTGTGTGGTGGTGATGACATCGATAAAGTTATCAAGCGACGAAAAGCTCTGCCATTGCAGAAATAGTGCCAGTAATAGCCGTGCCTGATAAATCCAGATCCAGAAAACAAAGAGCACCACAAAAGACATCCAGCCAAATTCGCGCTGCTGCTGTTTGAAGATCACCAAAAATATGTCTTTCCAGGTAAAGTCTTCTCCCTTTTTCATTCGCCGCGACATTTCATAAAGACCCACGGCAACGAAAGGAGCAACAAGCGGAAAACCAACCGCTGCTGGCAGCGTCATCCAGATGCTGTCAAACACCATAAAGCCAAGCACGAGTATGATGCCAAAGGCTGCATAAACAAAACCGAAAAACATGGATAAAAGGGGTCTGCGAGCAAAGTCTTTTAGACCAGCCGATAATGCGGCCTTAATGTCGTCTAACGTTGCTTGTTTGACTTTAAGTGCCTGTAGCATGCTCAAAGGCTGGGAGTTCTGGTTCGTTGTCATCAATATCTCCTCAAATTTCTCGCGCTTTATAAATCAGCGAGGCGGTCTCCTCATCGCAACGCTTGGCTAAGTATCGGATAAAAACCATCGATAAAAATTGATCTGGATCAAAGAAAGGAAGCAGAGGCAGCGGTAAACTCATCAAAACAGCAGCTGAAGGGGATAAAAATGGTCGAACAGTTAGATAATCTGACCCAATTGGTTGATGACAAAGATACCGCGCAACAAGATGAGCAAATCGGTACGCCAATAGGTTCTCACCCGCACCATGGTGAGAAACCGCGCACTGCCGATGATATCCGACGGATCTTTGAAAACGGCGAATATCCCTATGCGCGCAAGATGAAAAAACTGGTCTATGAGCGTAAAAAAGCTGAGCTGCAGGTTGAGCTGTTAAAGGCCCAGGATTGGATCAAATCATCTGGGCAAAAAGTCGTGTTGTTGTTTGAAGGTCGCGACGCTGCCGGAAAAGGCGGCACGATCAAACGTTTTATGGAGCACCTAAACCCACGTGGCGCACGCGTCATCGCACTTGATAAACCTTCTGAACGAGAAAAATCACAGTGGTATTTTCAACGCTATGTCCAGCATTTGCCAGCTGCAGGTGAAATGGTTCTGTTTGATAGGTCTTGGTATAATCGCGGTGGCGTGGAGCGGGTGATGAATTTCTGCTCGCCAAATGAGTATCTTGAATTTATGCGCCAGGCACCAGATTTTGAACGTATGCTCACGCGCTCGGGCATCTTGCTTTTCAAATATTGGTTTTCGGTCACACAAGATGAGCAAATGCGCCGATTTAAATCGCGCGAGTTGGAGCCGCTTAAAGCTTGGAAGCTATCACCCATTGATCGCCTGTCATTAGATAAGTGGGATGATTATACTGAAGCAAAGGAAGCAATGTTCTTTTACACAGACACTGCAGATGCGCCATGGACGGTTGTTAAATCTAACGACAAAAAACGCGCCCGCCTAAACTGTATGAAACACTTTTTGGCATCCATTCCTTATCCCAACAAAAACGAGAAAATCGTTGGAAAACCCGACCCGCTAATTGTCGGGTCCAGCAGTGACGTCATTGGCCGTTCGCAACACATTTTGGGCAAAACATTACATCCAGACCAAAAACGCTGATGAATAACTTATTGAATACAATAAACAATTTGGGGAATACAAATGTCACACACACCGCATGAGTTGGCCGAAGAATTTCCAGATCATACTGAGCAATTGCATGATCTAAAAATGAATAATGCGCATTTCGTAAAATTGGCAGAAATGTATCATGACGTGAACCGTGAGATACATCGCATCGAAACAGGCGTTGAAGCAGCGTCTGAAATTCACGAAACCAGCCTTCGAAAACAACGCCTCATGCTAAAGGATCATATCGCGGAGATGCTGGATAAAGTCTAGCTGTCACCGCACTAGGGCGCCGGCAATTGGGAGCTTGCCGGCGTTTTAGGTATTTTATACTAAGTTGAGTGTCTTGGTCATATCTCGCTGGATTACACGCTCAAAAATGATTGATGTTTCTATGCGCTGAATTTCTTCGCGAGATGAAAACTTTTCAATCACCACGCGATGCACATGATTCGTATCGCGCGCAACAATTTCCACAATTGCATCAAACTTTCCGGTCACCATCCAACCGCCTTTAACTTCTGCAATATCAAGCAGCCGATTTAAGAATTCTTCCAAGTCGCTTTTGCGATGCTCCGCCAATTGAATGAATAAGAGTGCTTTAATCGGCAGGCCAATCTTATCAAGATCAATATCAGAGTAACTGCCTTGCAACACACCACTTTCATACAGCCGCTTCACGCGCTCATGTACGCTTGAGGGCGCTAAATTCACATCAGCGGCGATCTCTTTATTGCTGATCCGAGCATTATTCGACAAAAGTGTCAAAATGCGCAGATCAATTCGGTCAAGTTCAGACATATATAAATTTTTCCGTAAATCATTCGTTTGAAAATTGATAAACCAAATAATATTCTAAGGAAAGAATGAATTACTGAATAATTAGAATGGAATATCAAATATGTTCGATACCAAGATCGCGATCATTGTGCGTGAAGATCTCATGTCATGGCAGAAGCTAAATGTCACAGCGTTTTTATCTGGTGGTTTGGTCGGGCAAAACCCTGATCTGGTGGGTGAACGATATCAAGATGGTAGCGGGCAAAGTTATAGCTCACTCATCATCCAGCCCATCATTGTTTTAACAACGGACGCAAACGGCATGGCCAAAATTCACAATCGCGCGCTGGGTCGAGGAGTGGATATAGGAATTTATGTCGAAGAGATGTTTGTAACCGGGCATGATGCCGCCAATCGGGCGACTATTTCGGAATGCCCAACAGAAGATTTGAAGTTGGTTGGTATCGCGATGCGAGCTGACAAAAAGATTGTCGATAAGATCACCAAGGGAGCAAAGATGCATCCGTAATTTACGTTAGCAGATCGCTCCATTCAGGATGGCGTTTGAACCACACGGCGGCATAGGGGCAAATGGGCGTGATTTTCTTGCCCGCAGCCCGTGCTTCATGGGCTGCATGTTGCACGAGTTGGGCCGCGATACCACCACCACGAAATTGTGGCGGTACACCCACATGATCAATGACCATTATGTTTTCACCAGCATTTATAAAGGTCAATTGAGCTTCTGAACCATCGCCTATTTTCTTCACATAACGGCCTTTATTGTTGCCGGTTTCTTCAAGAATAATCGTCATAGATGCTCATTTCTATTTTTCAACAATCGGAATGAACTCCTGATCATCACCCGGGGGAAGTTTAAATCGCCCATGGTTCCAATCACCTTCAATCCAAGCTTGTTTCGCAGCTTCAATCTTTTCTTTCGATGATGATACAAAATTCCACCAGATATGGCGAGGGCCATTTAACGTTTCGCCACCTAGCAATATGAGCCGTGCACCCAAAGGGCCTGCTTCCAATGTCATATTGTCACCTGGGCGGAATACCATCATTTGCCCGCTTTGAAATTCTTGCCCGGCAACTTTAATCGAACCTTGGACGATATAAACGCCTCGATCCTCGTGATTATCAGGCATTGGCAGTTTTGCATGAGCCTCTAATACTGCATCGGCATAAAACATCTCTGAAAAAGTCGTCACCGGCGCTTTTTCACCATACGCATTGCCAAGGATAAGACGCACTTCTTTGCCTTCACCTTCCAAAAATGGAAGGGCAGTTTCCGGTTGATGCTCAAAGCTTGCATCATCATCCTCATGCTTTTCAGGCAGCGCGACCCATGTTTGAATACCAAAGAGGATTGATTTTCCTTTGCGAGTATCTTCGCTGGTGCGTTCTGAATGGGTAACACCATTACCCGCAACCATCCAATTAACCTCGCCAGGATAAATCATTTGATTGGTGCCAAGGCTATCACGGTGCTGAAATTCGCCATCAAACAAATAGGTGACCGTCGCTAAACCAATATGCGGATGCGGACGAACATCGATCCCCTCATTGGTGAGGAACTCTGCCGGTCCCATTTGGTCAAAAAACACAAATGGCCCGACCATACGCCGCCCGGCTGCGGGGAGAGCTCTTCGCACTTCAAAGGCACCAATATCGCGTGAACGTGGCACAATCAGTGTTTCAATGGCATCAGCATCTTGGGCTGTTGGGCAATGCGGCTCTAAACTTGGGTTCCAGCTCATGAGGATGGCACTCCCTTTTGTTTAAGGGTATCTGCCCATTCTGGGTGACGTTTATATTGAGCCGCAGCAAAAGGACAAAGTGGCATGATTTTAATGCCCATGTCGCGTGCATCTTCAACAGCGCGTTCGACGAGTTTCAACCCAGCACCTGTGCCACGAAATGCTTCCGGAACTTCTGTGTGATCAATAATGATCATGCTCTTGCCAACTTTTGAAAATGTTAGCTCAGCATGCGCATCGCTTCCGTCTTGTTTAAAAACATAACGGCCTTTGGTATCTGTATCTTCGCGTTTGATATCCATAATCTCGCTCCAATTACGTTCGTCTTGATATTGAACATAATTGGAGGGATTAATCGGCGCAAGATAGCTAATTCGACACAAATTGATGCGAAATTTGAAACAATTGCGCGAATTAGCTTTGTGCGACTGCTTCGCCCTTCATATCCTCAGAACCATGACGCTTTGACATCATAATCACACCAATCACAAGGATAGCGCCACCGATATTGGCCATCAGATTTAGCGGCCAAAATGCGCCAACTGCCCCTAAGATAAGAACCGGAATGAACCAGATTTTTAGTGGGCCTTCAGCGTAATTTTGGATCAAGGCATTAAAGGCATAAATACCAAATAGCGCAAATATCCCGATCTGCATCACCTCAATAAAGTTACCGGAAATCAGCGGTGTGTATGCAAACATTAGCGGTACGATATAAAGACCCTTAGCGATCTTCCAGGATTCAAATCCGGTCGCCATGGGTTTCGAGCCTGCAATCCCAGCAGCTGCAAAGGCTGCCAAGCATACAGGTGGTGTCACATTACTATCTTGGCTTAGCCAGAAGATGATCAAATGCGCTGTGAGCAAAAACACGGTCTGGACTTCGGGTTCTATGAGTAAAGGTCTCAACGTAATCGCTATTTCAAACGGCATTGTGCTCATCAACTCTGCAGCATCTGCGCGAGTTAAACCCGTTGCAATATTGGCAATATGAGGACTATCTACCAAGGCAAACATTGCTATTTTGGCTGGATCCGTAATACCCTCGACCAATTGTTCAATGATCAAGCCGTCTGCCATAATGCCAGCAAGGGCAGGGGCGGTTAAAATTGCAAGAATGATGTAAGCCGCTGTCACCGGCAGTCCCATGCCCAATACAAGGGAAGCAAGTGCGATCAAGAGGATCGCAATCACAAGCGAGCCTTGCGACCATTGCGCAATCATCAATGAGAAGCCATTACCGACGCCGGAAGTGACAATTGCATTGTTCATAATACCAATGACCACCAACAAGATACCGGTCATGATCGAAGATTTAATACCGATCATAAAGGCTTGCGTGATTAGCTTGTGATCCATCAAGATTGGTTTGAACTTTGCATGATTGATGATCTTAGACACGACCCATGTACCCCATGATACGAGCACCAAAGCACCAATTGCCCACGAGGCCGCGTAACTTGGCGTCACGCCTGATAAGAGCAGCGTAATCATCACCGTGAGCGGTATTATAAAGGTCAAACCGCCGGAGATGAGCTTGCCATAATCAATGGTCATGTCGATCTCATCGCCGACATTATATTTCACAGCTTCAATGCGCACGATAAAGGCAACCGACAAGAAATATAAAAAGGCTGGCACGACTGATACCGCCACAATCGTGGAATAAGGAATGGATGTATAACTTGCCATCACAAAGGCACCTGCACCCATAATTGGTGGCATAAGTTGACCGCCCGTGGAAGCCGCTGCTTCAACACCACCCGCAAATTTTGCACGGAAGCCATTAGATTTCATCAATGGAATGGTGATCACGCCTGTTGAAGCCGTATTCGCAATGGCTGAACCTGAAATCGTGCCTGTAAGCGCTGAGGAAATCACCGCAACAAATGCTGCACCGCCTCTAATCCGCCCTGCCACAAGTTTTGATAATTCGATCACGAAGTCACTGGCACCAGATGCCACCAAAAAACCGCCAAAAATCATAAAGAGTGTGATGTTTGTGGACGAGATGCTGGCCAAAATTCCGAACATGCCTTCGTCATTGAAAAGCGTTCTAAACATCACATCATTAAGCGGAAGCGATGCAGCACGGAACACGCCTGGGAGGTGCGAGCCGAGGAACAAAATATAAGAAAGCGAAATAATTACCAGTACCGGGATAACCCAGCCTGAGACCCGGCGTGCAAGGTCAATACCTGCAAAGACAAGAATGAAACCAGCTGTCCAGTCAATCAGTCTAAATTGCCAGGCTTGTCCAGTCACAGCGAGCGTGCGCTCATACATGCCGTCCTCTGAACCTGCTATCCAAAGCGCAGCCGCCGCAACAATCAATCCATAAGCGAGGTCAAATAAGAGCGCATATTTCTGCCCAGCTTTGTCGCCAAAGGGGCTGTGAAAGACGCTGGCAAGAAACGCAAAGCCCGCGAAATGGATCGCATTTTGCCACATGCCTGGTTCGACAAACCACACATTTGTGAGAATGTGCCAGATACCAAATAGTACGGCAAAAGAAGCAACGACAGTTGCGGTTTTGCTTTTTTTAGCACCTTCGAGAGTGAGCCAAGAATATCGATCGGCAATATGTGCCTCTTCGGTGGGACTGGATGTGTTGATTGCCTCAGCCATAGGACTTGCTTTCCAAGTTTTATTTTTTAATTTTATAATAAAAAGGGCAGCTCAGAATACCAAGCTGCCCAAATTTATGAAACTCAATCCGTGAAGATTACTGAGCCATTAGATTGGCTGGAATTTCCAAGCCCATTTCTTTGTAATATTTGGCTGCACCTGGGTGTAGCGGAGCAGGAAGACCTGCCATTGCTTTTTCAACAGCCATTGCTTTTGTAGCTGGGTGAATAGCTTGCAAGAAACCTAGGTTTTCATACATTGTTTTTGTCAAAAGATAGACATGCTCTTCATCCACACTTGCATTCACTGCCAAGAAGTTTGGCTGCGCAATTGTGTTGATGTCTGCTGCTTGACCAGGATATGTGCCCGCTGAGATTGTGTAAGGAACCCAAAGGTTTCTGCCACCATCCATCGCATCAAGCTGCTCGTCGGTTACGTTTAGAATTGAGAACTTGCCTTCGTTAGAAGCCATCAATTTTGTAATCGCGCCTGTTGGTGGACCCGCTGGGATACCTGCACCAACCGCTTGGCCGTTTGCTAATGCATCAGCTGTTGGGCCGTAACCTGCATAAACAAGCTCAAAGTCGCTGTCGATATCTAGGCCAAGACCTGAAAGTAGAACTTTGTTTGAGCCAATTGTACCTGAGTTTTGACGACCCATACCCATGGCCATGCCTTTAAGAGCTTTAAGATCGTCTACAGTGCCTGTGGTTGCTTTATCAGCTGCAACAACAAACTGCTCAACGTTCTGCCAAAGCATGGTCACTGAGCGAAGATTTGTTTGTGGCTCAGTCACTGGGCCTGTGCCAGTTACCGCATATGAACCAAACAGACCCTGCAAAATAGCAAAATCAGCTGTGCCAGCACCAAGTGCTTGAACGTTCGCGCCAGAACCCGCTGAGTTCACAGCTGTAAGGCTGAATTTTTGTTTTGGAAGCAGTTTCACTTTGGACAATGTTGAAATCGCTGTGCCAACTGGGTGGTATGTACCGCCCGTTGAAGCTGTGTTCAAAACATAGTCTTTTGATTCTGCAAATGATAGATTTGTTGAAAGCGCAAAAATTGCACCAGCAGCTAGAGCTGTAATAGTTTTCATCATATTCCTCCAATTTAATGCCGATGAAAGCATATATGGAACATTCAAGTCTCTCCTCCTGAATGTTCTTAGCTGGCAATAAAAAGAACTTGATGAGGATTCGCAATGAAGAAAACTGCCTGAAAGCATCCCATTGCCCTGCGGATTTCCGCAGGGAAGAAACCAATGTCACTCATTATTTAAAACATCGTCTTTGTTTAAACCAAGTTTGACGATTTTTTCATTCAGCGTTCGGCGTCCAATTCCAAGGCTTTCTGCTACGGCATCCATCCGTCCTTTATGTGTGGCAAGCGCCTTGGCGATGAGTTGACGTTCAAATGCCGCAACCGCCTGGCGCAACGTATCTGGAATGTCTTCCTGAACATTTTCACGTGAAAGTGCGCTGGCAACGGATCCTACACCTCGACGTGCAGCTAAAACGCGCCTTTCAGCAACACTGCGCAATTCGCGCACATTGCCTGGCCAATCGTGGGCCAGCAGTGCTGCGATATCATCGGAATTGGCAGTCGGTGCTTCAATTTCATAAGTTTGAGCAAATAGAGAAGCAAAATGCGCGTATAAAAGAGCAATGTCATCACGCCGTTCACGTAACGCGGGGAGTTTTAAAACCACAGAATTTAGCCTGAAATAGAGATCTTCGCGAAACTCTTTATCAGCAATTTGGCTCTCAAAAGCCTCATTACCAGCCGAAATTATACGAAAATCTGATTGTTTGATCTGTGCTGACCCAACAGGCGTAAACTCCTTTTTATCAAACACGCGTAATAATTTTGCTTGTACTTCGGGTGGGATGGCTCCCAATTCATCGATGAATAATGTTCCACCATCGGCTTGTTGCAAATAGCCGGTTGAGCCATTGGCGTTGCCAAACAGTGTTTCTTCAAATTGATTGAGTGGAATGGCAGCGCAATTGATCGCCACAAAAGGAGCAGGTGCGCGCGCTCCCAGATCATGCAAAGCTCTAGCGACCAGTTCTTTGCCTGTACCCGTTTCACCCAAAATCATCACATTGACGTCGCTATCAGCCAAATCAAGAATATCTTCTCGCAATGCTGATATTTGCGGTGTTTGGCCGATTAAAATGCGATCCAATCCTGATAAATCGGATAATCTTGCTTTAAGTCGCGCTTCGTTTTGCGTGAGCTGGTTCATGCGGGCGGCATTTTCCAGCAATCTGATTAAACGTCGCGGATCAAAAGGCTTTTCTAAAAAACTATATGCTCCGGACTGTATGGCTTCGACTGCCATTTGAATATCGCCATGAGCGGACATTAACACCAGCGGAATATGAGAAAACGGATTAGGTGCTGATTTTAGATTTTGTAACAGCTCAACACCTGTCATTCCTGGCATACGTACATCGGATAAAATCACATCAAATGCACCATTTTCCAATTGAGGTATGACCTGCTCAGCGCGGGATAATGTATGCACTTCAAAATGAGCGCTTTCCAAAAGGTGTTTTAGCGAGTCTCGCATCTCGCGATCATCATCAATGACAAGTATTTTGGTTGGGTTACTCATGATCTGCCTTGTCAAAGTTTTGTGTGTTCAAAAGCGGTAATGAAATGATAAACTCCGCACCGCCTTTTTCCAGATTTCGCGCTGAAATCATACCATTGTGTTCACGGATAATTTCCGTAGCAATAGATAATCCCAAACCCATGCCATCGCCCGATGCGCGGGTTGTGTGGAAGGGTTCTTGTAATTTTGCAATGTCCCGATCCCCAAATCCACTACCATTATCTTGAACAATGATATCGACGAGTTTTTCATGCGTGCGGATTGAGATTTCGAGTTTCTTTTCAGAACTATCCTCCATCGCAGTAATGCTATTGGTCATAAGGTTTACAATAACCTGTTCAAGCCGCAATCGGTTGCCAAGAGTATAGACACCTCTATCAAGTGGGTTAAATATGGCCTTAACCCCGGCTGAATGCAGTGTGTGCTCCACCAAATCAAGTGCGCCTCTAATCACGTCTTGCAGGTCAATGTTTTGTTGTTGATCCTCATTGATTTCGGTTGAAATCGGGCGCGTAAAAAAGCGCAATTGTTTGGTGATGTTGTCCATACGGTCAATCACCCGGGTAAATTTCTCAAGCGTGTTACCGGGCTTTAATTCACCGCTGATCTCGGCTGCCGTCAGATGGTTCCGTAGAGCTGAAATGGGTTGGCCTAATTCATGCGTGACAGATGCTGATAATTGTCCAAGGGCTGCTAATTTACTTGTCCGGGATAGTTGTTCTTGTGCGGTCTTTAATTCGTGATTGGTTTTTAACAGTTGAGCCCGATCTGATTGTGAGATGGATAGCGCGCTGCGGATACGTGCAGAGCGCATGAAGGTGGCAAAGACTAAAAATACCGCCAAAACACTACCAAAAATAACGGTTGTTAGCACTGTGCGCTCGTATATCCGAGTTTCGCTTAAAAGATAGTGGACGGTCCAATCCAAGCGATTTATCGGTTGCTGAGCATACACGAAGTCGCCACCATCAAGTCGGGCGACATCTTCGCCTTGCCTAGCCCAATCAAGGCTGACCAAATCTTTGCCAATGAACTGCCGATTGTTAGCAATTTGCGCAACTTCATCGCTGGATAAAGGTTGCAAAGTCCGATAAAGCCAAGTCGGGTTTGAGGAAAGCACCACAATTCCATCGCCATTTGATACAAAGACATTTTCACCTCCTTGCTCCCAAAGCAATTGCAACTCGCTCATATCAATTTTAATTGCGATGACACCGATAATCTTCCCATTGTCGAACACTGGTTCAGACACAAAGTAACCCGGTCGCCCAGTTGTTGCCCCGACACCGAAAAACTCACCGCGATTGCCACTTAAGGCATTTTGAAAATAGGGTCGGAAAGCATAGTTCTGGCCCATGAAGCTTTGCGGTAAATTATAATTCGAAGATGCAATAACACTGCCGCGTAAATTCATCAGATATATCGCCTCAAGATTTGAGACATTGGCAAATTCTGCAAGACGAATGTTAAGGGCAGGGGGAACAACACCATCGGTTAAAGATGATACACCAGAAACCACCAAAGGGTCTTTGGAAAGCACAAATGGTAGATACTGAAACCGCTCGAGCGTGTCATTGAGTGATCGAGTATACAGTGACAGGCGATTGGCAGCTTCGGTGGTTTCTTCTGATCGAAAATAAGACGTTGCTGCAAAAAACAAAGATACAATCAATGCAATGGTCACAACGATCAAGATAACCGTCACGCGTTTGCGTTGTGGACGTGCCAAATTCAGCGCGTCTTGATCCTGCAAAGAAGGATCAGGTTCCTTGCTATCAATTCTTGGTTTTTGAATGTTCAATATGTTTTCTTCCCAAGCTTTGCCTCTCAATGGGATAATCAACATATAACAACGGGACTTGTAAAGTCTGGAGAAATATTGAGACGATGAAACAAAAAATCCCTCTGCGGAATTCCGCAAAGGGATTGTTCGTACAAATTGGTCTAAATGTTAGCTAACGCTAACTCCGGCTCTTAAGCCGCCCCAATGCTTGCCATGGACAAAAATTGGTGCAGACAAGTCCTTCATCATAACAAAGTTGCCACCACCCATATCACGACGATATGTCTGCATTACAAATGGATTGGTGTTTTGCCCAGCTGCCAGACCAGTACGGTCATTAAAAATCCGACGATTGCGACAATTGCCAGCATTCCAGGTAGGATCATCGCTTTGCGGCTGAGAGTAAATCAGGTTGTGGGTTGGCAGGTAACCATTACGGTCAACTGCAGCGCAGAATGCAACGCGCTCGTGATCGTTCTTAAATGCTTCTTGCAATTCAACCAAATTTGCATCTGTAAACTCGGTAAATCGTGTCATGACCTGCTCAGGATTTGTACCGGCGATTTTGACATATGTCTCATCAAACAAGTCTTCCATCGTCAAACGACCAGAGGCGATTGCATCTTCAAAGATTTTTGCAACAATTTTAGCGTTTTCAATACAATCCTGGATAATCGGTGTATCATCTGTTTCAATGCCGCTTTCTTCGAGCAAAAGCACCATATCTTCGGTAAAGGATACCAAGTCATCAAACTTGCCAGATGTTGCCTTCAGTTGATCAAAGTTCTCATTCGATGATTTATCAATGATACGTAGATCATTGAGAACGCGCACACATGCCTCATTATTTGCTGCCAGCGGGTCTGCCATGTTGGAAACAGAGGTGACTAAATTATCAACCTCTTCGCCAAATTCACGGAATTTCCTGAATTCCTCATTTGTGCTTTCAGCACGTCCCAAAGCTTCTGTTGCAACGTCATAACTTTTCTGACTGTGCTCAAGCAATCGGCCAATTGTTTTTTCAAGATGACCCAAACGTTTGATGATATTTGCTGATACGGCTGCGGTTTCATCTGACAATTCGCTGACAGATTCAGCAACGACACCAAAGCCCTTACCGGCACTACCTGCATGGGCTGCCATGACACCAGCGTTTATCGCTAGCATGCGTGTTTGGGTCGAGATTTTTTGGATTGATTCAGAGTAATTATGAACCTGGGTAAGCTCAGACTTAATGTCCCCGAAAGCTTCAATCGTTTCAGTTGTCGATGCGGACATACGTTTAATATCGTCTGAAGCAACCGTGAAAATATGTTCAATGGCATTTGTAGCTGTCGCCAATCCCTCATGAACATGGCTGGCACGTTCAATCGTTTCGTTTGCCACAGTACTGATGGTTTGGTTTCGGCCTTCAAGCGCTTCAACAGAATCTAGCAACTGCGTTAAAGAGGCAACCTGGTCCGTCAGTTTACCTGTCACATCACCAACCGTTCCGGACGTGTCGGCGATATTAACCGCCAAGGTCGTGATGCGTTGGGAAATATGAGCAAAGGCCGATGATAAGGTTTCCAATTGCTCTGTTTGGCTAGGCTCACCACGGTGAGGTGTAGGCATTTCATCAAATGACCCATTATCCTCGATAAATTCTTCTTTCAGCGCGTGCATTAAAGTTGCTCAATCGTCGTTAACAGTTGATCGGGTGCAATTATCAGTTGTCTGAATATGCAATTTCTTGCCTAAATGTAAAAAAATATCGTGAACAAGATATTAAAATATTACTATGACTAGTGTAACGAAACAGTATCTGGAAATACTTTTGAGTATTATCCAGTATTGTGGAATTTTTTTCTAATAAATCTCAGATTGCAGGGCAAATCAGTAGTATTGACAATGGGTAGGTCCGTTACTAAATACCCCAATAGGTCACTGGCACCTGCCGTTCGCTGGTTATTCCATGGTGAAGTTCAGTAGTTTATGACAACCGACTTTCGTTTTTAAAACGCGGGGTCCGTTGGCAATGCGAACCCCAACAACTTAAAGTCCGCTTTGAATAATGAAAGACGTTATTATGCATATTCGGCATTTATCTATCGATGAGTTAAAAACTCAAGCAAAAGCATTGCGACAATCAATGGCTCAAGACGGTCATGCAATGTCTCACAGTAAATCATTGGAAATCTTGGCAAAACAGCTGGGCTATCGTGATTGGAACACTTTATCAGCGCTTGCGGGTAATAATCGAGCCTTTGCTTACGCATTAGGTGAAGCGGTTCGCGGTACCTATCTTGGTCAACCATTTGAAGGTGAAATTATCGGGTTACGCAAAGTTCCCAATAAGCAGCGTTTTGGCATCACAATCAAATTCGATATCCCGGTGGATGTTGTAAAATTTGAAGGCATGAGCAATTTCCGCTCACGTATCAACATTGTTGTCAATGAAAATGGCGTAAGTGATGATAAGACCTCAGACGGTCAGCCACATTTAAAATTGGCAGCTTAAGTCAAATTATAAAGCATCCTCGCAAAAGCGAGGGTGCATTTACGAGATGAGATAATCATCTTCATTGGTGCGATCGTGGACGGAGGCGCCGATATATTCAGTTTTTTCATCGGCCGTCATCCGCACATATCCGTTTGCAAGTTGCTCTAGCGCACGCTTGTATAAAATGTGTTCAGTTTTCAAAACCCGTGTTGCGAGCTCATCAGCTGTATCATCTGGCATGATCGGAACAACAGCTTGTGCAATGATTGGACCTTCATCCATCCCTTCGGTAACAAAATGCACCGTGCAACCGTGAACCTTGCATCCCGCTTCTATTGCTCTGTCATGGGTGTGAAGCCCGGGGAATAATGGCAGTAGTGAGGGATGAATATTGATCAGTTTTCCAGACCACTTTTTGATGAACTCACCGGATAAAATCCGCATATATCCAGCAAGACAAATGAAATCGAGGTCAGCTTCATCGAGTGCAGATAAAATGGCAGCTTCGTGCTCGGCTTTTGATGCATAGTCCTTGCGTGGAAATGCATGGGCCAAAATGCCCATCTCGCGTGCGGTTTCCCAACCCTTTACGTCAGGTTTGTCGGAGATGACCAAGCAAATTTCTGCAGGGTAATCATTATTTTGACACGCTTGGGCTAACACTTTCATGTTGGAGCCTGTGCCAGAGATCAGTACACCAACGCGTTTTTTGCGTGGTTTATCGATCATGCTCATATTGACAATTGTCCTTTGTAAACAACGCCTTCATCATCTGAACGTGCAATCACGCGACCTAAAGGTATAACCGTTTCACCCGCTTCAACAAGTGCTTGTGTTACAGGTTCTGCATTTTCTTCATCCGTTGCAACAATCATTCCAACACCACAATTAAATGTGCGTAACATTTCAAGCGCTTCAACACCGCCTGTTTTTGACAGCCAAGAGAAGACCTCCGGCACGTTAATCGCTGCGAGATCAACTTCTGCAGATAAATTATCGGGAAGCACACGCGGAATATTTTCAGGAAAACCACCCCCAGTAATATGTGCCATCGCTTTGACAGCATTCGTTGTTTTGATTGCATGCAACAACGATTTTACATAAATTCGCGTTGGTTCAATTAAGTTTTGGCCGAGGGTTTCCCCACTGGAAGCGCTCTTAAAAGGTGCAGGGTCTTGGTAGGATAAACCGCTCAATTCAACAATTTTTCGAACAAGCGAAAACCCGTTTGAATGCACACCTGAGGATGCCAGACCCAATAATACGTCGCCTTCGGTCAGTTCTTCACTTGGTAACAATTTATCCCGCTCACAAGCGCCCACAGCAAAGCCTGCTAAATCGTAATCATCACCATGATACATACCCGGCATTTCGGCTGTTTCTCCACCGATCAATGCGCAGCCAGATAGTTTGCAGCCTTCGGCAATACCTTTAACGATATCAACACCTTGAGCTGTATCAAGTTTACCTGTTGCGAAGTAGTCAAGGAAGAACAACGGTTCGGCACCTTGCACAACCAAATCATTGACGCACATTGCAACGAGATCGATACCAACCGTATCATGGACACCAGCTTCAATGGCAACACGTAACTTTGTGCCCACACCGTCATTTGCTGCAATAAGCAATGGATCTTTAAATCCAGCAGCCTTGAGATCAAAGATGCCACCAAATCCGCCAATTTCACTATCAGCGCCAGGTCTGCGCGTTGATTTTACCAGCGGTTTAATTTGATTGACCAGGTCATTGCCAGCGTCAATATCCACGCCTGCATCTGAATAGGTTAGGCCATTTTTGCTGTCTGTCACGTCAGATATCTCCAAGTTTGCTGATGATATGTTCATGTTTTATGGCTCAAATCGCATGTCAGCGCACAAGGTGCAAGGCATTTGCAAGATAATTCAGAACTCTTTTGTTTGCGCATGCATTCCATCATTGCGCCTATGATATTTTTGAAAGAGGTTTCATCGAAATTTAATAAAAACTGCTCAGTATATTTTCCATAGTATTAGCAATTGTGGATTGTCTGCTGAGTGATGAGTTTAAAGTGGAAAATTGCGAGATTACGTGTGAAGACACGTGCAACACCCAAGACACTTTGGGTGCGCTATCTACTTGGTTTATCACTCATTTTCGTTGTACTAGTCATTAGTCACAATAATTCGTTATCGGTTATCAGCTCTGGTAAAGAGCATGCAAGACTTATCAATTTGGGTGGTCAGCAGCGTACTTTAAGTCAGCAAATCTTTATTCTTGCCGAGCGATATTATGAAAATCCAACGCCTGAAGATCATGTTATTTTATCAAAATTCGTAAATACGTTTTTTGACGTTCATAAAGAATTAACTAGCAACGCGGTGATGTCAGACGAATTGACCAAGCTCTATTTCGATACAGACGCCTCGAATAGACTAGACGCGGATGCGCGAAAGTTTGTTGCGAAAGTTTATATCATCCTCACAGGTCGAGTAGGAAGCCAAAAGAGCCAGGATGCATATGATTACATTAGAACATCAGCTCCCATTTTTCTTTTAGGAAAATTAAACCGGGCTGTTACGCAGCTTGAAAATGATGCAAAGAGCGATGTTGATGCACTGGTCTTTAATCAAATGCTGTCCTTGCTTGCAGCTGCAGGATTGTTGGTCGTTGAGTTTTTCGTTATTTTCCTGCCGTCTCAACATTCGGTGCTTCGAGCTATTAGACGATTAGAGCGTCATAGGAAATCCTTGCGAAGCGCAAGAAGTGCATTGGCTGCAAAGAACAATGAGCTAAATGAATCCTATGATAAAATGGAGCGAGCTGCGCTGCATGATGCATTAACAGGCTTGGCCAATCGGCGATATCTGGAAAAAGAACTTGATGAACGTTTAAAACGTTATGCCAGCGGCAATGGCACAATGGCAGTGCTGCATATTGATCTCGATAATTTTAAACTGGTCAATGATACGCTCGGTCATGCTGCGGGTGATTTTGTGCTTGAACAGTCTGCCAGAATTTTTACCGAAAACGCGCGTTCTTCCGACTTTATTTCACGGGTTGGCGGTGACGAATTCGTTATTGTTTCAGACAATCGGATTAGTAAAGAATCTGCGGAAAACATCGCAAAGCGTATTCTGGAAGCCTTTGAAGCTCCTTTGGAGTTTAACGATGAAGAACTTATGGTGGGTGTAAGTATTGGTATTGATGTTTTCTCACCGAAGGAAAAAGTCGGTGAAAACTGTGTCAGCCAAATTCTAACCAATGCTGATGTTGCGTTGTATTTGGCGAAGGAAAATGGCCGAAATCGTTATGAAGTGTTCACCAATGAGCACTATCACAAATTTATCGAACAGGCTTCGCGTATTAAACGTCACTAGAGCTTTACAATTCATATCAATTGCCAATTTAGCCAACTTAATAATCTTTAGAGCTTATTATTTATCTCACGATTGCGCGAAATAATGCCTTTCAACTTCGTTGGTATTTCACTATATCTCTGACAAAACGTCCACTTAGCGCCAATTGGGGAGGCTCGAAATGAGCACGCATATTTCTGCGAAGACCATCCGTCGTCAGGCAATTTTTTGGAGTATCACGCTCGCATTATTTGCGTTGTTCCTCATTATTTTCAGCTCAATTTTGTTACCATTTGTTGTTGCTATGGCCCTCGCATATTTCCTTGATCCTGTGGCTGATCGCCTTGAAAGTTGGGGCTTATCACGGCTTTGGGCAACCGTGGTGATATTGTTCATTTTTATTTTGATCTTCATATTGGCATTGATGATCATTGTCCCGGTTCTTGTCTCGCAAGCGGCTGATTTCATAGAGCGACTGCCCAATTATGTAACGCAATTGCAAGAACTCCTAACCGCTGAAAGTACCATTCTTCCCGATTGGATGAACGCACAGATTGCTGCCATTAAAGAGGGATTTTCAGGCGCATTGGCAGAAGGCGCGGGTTTTTTAAGTAAGCTTTTTCAACAGATTTGGAATTCAGGTAAAGCGCTAGTCGATATTGCATCTTTATTTGTTATCACACCCGTTGTTGCATTTTATCTTCTGCTTGATTGGGATGATATGGTGGCAAAAGTTGATAGCTGGATCCCGCGTGATCACGTAGAAACTGTTCGTGATCTTACCAAAAAAATTGATTATGCGATTGCAGGTTTTGTTCGCGGTCAAGGTTCACTTTGCGTGATCTTGGGCGTTTTTTACGCAATTGGGCTGTCCCTTGTAGGGCTTAATTTTGGTCTTCTTATCGGCATCTTTGCTGGTCTCATTAGTTTTATTCCTTATGTGGGCTCGCTTGTTGGACTGGTGTTATCTGTCGGTGTTGCAGTTGTTCAATTCTGGCCGGAATACGGAATGATCGTGCTTGTTGTCGTTATTTTTGCCGCTGGTCAATTTCTTGAAGGTAATATCTTGCAGCCAAAACTTGTCGGTTCACGCATTGGCCTGCATCCGGTTTGGTTGATGTTCGCACTACTGGCATTTGCTGCAATATTTGGGTTTGTCGGCATGCTAATTGCTGTTCCCGCAGCCGCAGCCGTTGCAGTTCTTGTGCGTTTTGCCATTGAACGATATCTCGATAGTGATCTTTATATTGGACATAGTGAAGATGCGCCGGGTGAAGATGCACCGAGTGAAGATGCACTGGATGGCCAGCACGAGAGCAAAAAAGGTTGAGCCTTCGTGAGTGCTAAAGATAATAAACAACCTAGCCAGATCCCGCTAAGCTTTGATGTCACTCCGTCCAAAGGACGTGATGATTTGATTGTTTCGCAGTCTGTTGAGGGTGCAATTCAAATTATCGATCAATGGCCGAACTGGCCATCGCATTTGGTTGTGCTTGCTGGCCCCACAGGTTCGGGAAAGTCACATATTGCGCATATCTGGCGGCAGAAATCCGAAGCTTTTGAGGTCAACTTAGCGCAAGGGGCAGACAATTTGGTTGAAGCGGTGAAGACAACACCGATCCTAATCGAAAATATTGATCAGTTATTGACCAATGCGCAAGCAGACGAAACAAAGCTGTTCCACATGCTCAATGCGGCAAAGGAGGCAGGTTCATTTGTTCTCATGACAGCGCGTTCTTGGCCTGCATCTTGGAAGGTTGGTCTGCCTGATTTAGCCTCGCGTATAAAAGCTGCGACCATTGTTGAAATTAGCGAGCCGGATGAGCAGCTTCTCACTCAAGTTATCTTTAAACTTTTTGCTGATCGACAAGTAGAAATTGACGAAAAAACTGTCAATTATCTGGTCATGCGCATGGAGCGCTCACTTGCTGTTGCAAGCGATATTGTTGAAGCCATGGATGAGTTGGCACTATCGAAAAAAACGCCGGTTGGTCGTTCGATCGCAGCAGAAGTTTTATCGAATTTTGAAAATAGTAACTAAAAACACAATCACATGCGAAGTTGCTGAGAAAATGTGTTAGATTATGGTACACATTTACGCACCAGCTTGTCACATAAGTGTCATGCGCGACGGTTAACCAATAACCTGTCTCGCGCTGGTGCGATCGCTGCGATAGGTTTATGATTGTCTCATGAGTAAAAAACACAAGCTAAAACACAGTAATACCAACGAAAATACCATCGAAATTGAGCCAATAGACAACGAATGGTTTGATGATCCATCACGTTTTGTAAATCGTGAATTTTCATGGTTGCAATTCAACCACCGTGTTTTGGAAGAATCGAATAATCCTGCACATAGATTGTTGGAAAGATTACGTTTTTTATCCATTTCAGCGGCTAACCTTGACGAATTCTTCATGGTCCGCGTTGCTGGACTTGAAGGGCAGGTACGTGAGGGTATTCATGTGCCATCTCCCGATGGTTTAACAGCGCAAGAGCAATTGGATAAAGTGTTTTCCGTAACGTGTGAATTGCAAAATAGCCAGCATGCATCTTTGACTGAACTACGCGGTTTGCTTGAAGAAGAAGGCATTTCAATTATTCGGCCAAATAAACTGAGCCAAGAAGATCATGATTGGCTTGAGCAAGAATTCTTAGAAACAATCTTTCCAGTTCTCACACCGCTCGCAATTGATCCCGCGCACCCGTTTCCGTTTATTCCAAATTTAGGGTTTTCGATGTGTTTGCGTCTCATACGCAAAACTGATCAAGAGCAATTGATTGCGCTGTTGCGTATTCCAACGGCGATTAAACGCTTTATTTTACTACCAAGCCCTGATGGGAAAACACGTTTCATCACAATTGAAGATGTCATCAGCCAGTTCATCACACGCCTGTTTCCTGGTTATGATGTTCATGGTTCAGGAACTTTTCGCATCATTCGCGATAGTGATATCGAGATCGAAGAGGAAGCGGAAGACTTGGTGCGTTACTTTGAAAGCGCACTGAAGCGTCGCCGCAGAGGATCAGTGATCCGTGTCGAATTTGATGACGAAATCCCTGAATACTTGCGCGAGTTTGTCATCCACGAACTCGATGTACCCGAAGATCGAGTTGCGATTTTGGGCGGGCTGTTAGCATTAAATACAATTTCAGAGCTCACTAAGCTAAACCGCAATGATTTGTTGTTCCCAGATTACAATGCCCGCTTTCCGGAGCGTGTGCGTGAACATGGTGGCGATTGCTTTGCTGCCATTCACGAAAAAGATCTCATCATTCACCACCCCTATGAAAGTTTTGATGTGGTTGTGCAGTTCCTGCGCCAGGCGGCCGTTGATCCCGATGTGTTAGCGATTAAACAAACACTCTATCGCACATCAAACAACAGCCCCATCGTGCGTGCGCTTATGGATGCAACCGAACTTGGTAAATCCGTAACAGCGCTTGTTGAGTTAAAAGCGCGATTTGATGAGGAAGCTAATATTCGCTGGGCGCGAGATTTAGAGCGTGCAGGTGTGCAGGTTGTCTTTGGATTCGTCGAGCTTAAAACGCATGCCAAAATGTCACTAGTTGTGCGCCGTGAAGAAGGCAAGCTGGTATCATACTGCCACCTTGGTACTGGGAATTATCATTCAGTAACGGCGAAAATTTATACAGACCTATCTTATTTTACCTGCGATCCAAAAATTGCTGCGGATGTGGGACAGGTGTTTAACTACATCACAGGTTATGGCGAACCAGAAGGCGTAACCACACTTGCGGTCAGCCCGCGTACCATGCGTCCAACTATTTTACGCCATATAGATCAGGAAATTGAAAATGCCCATGCGGGAAAACCTGCTGCTATTTGGGCAAAAATGAACTCACTTGTCGATCCAGATATTATCGATGCGTTTTATCGTGCCAGCCAACAAGGGGTTGAAATCGACCTTGTGGTGCGCGGAATATGTTGCTTGCGTCCTCAAATTCCTGGGTTGTCTGACCGTATTCGTGTGAAGTCTATAGTGGGGCGTTTTTTGGAGCACAGCCGCATAATCTGTTTTGCAAATGGCAAGGAAATGCCTTCTAGCGATTCGATAATCTATTTCGGATCGGCAGACTTCATGCCGCGCAATTTGGACCGCCGAGTAGAAACTTTTGTCTCAATTACCAATGAAACTGTGCATGAGCAGGTGCTTTCGCAGATCATGTTGGCAAATTTGATTGACAACCAGCAAAGTTATGAAATTCTCTCCGATGGGACATCTAAGCGAATGAAAGTTCGTAAAGGTGAGGAGCCATTTAACGCGCAGGAGTATTTTATGACCAATCCGAGTTTGTCGGGTCGTGGGGAGGCGCTGGGGTCGAGCGCACCAAAGCGTATTGCCGGGCTGCTAGCCGAGCGCAATAACAAGGCTTGATGACAATTAAATGACCGTTGTTGAAAGTGATGCTCAAGGCAGACTGCAGGGCATAAATCCTGTTGCTGTCATTGATATTGGTTCAAACTCTGTGCGCTTGGTGGTCTATGAAGGTCTCATGCGCTCACCAACTGTATTGTTCAATGAAAAAGCGCTTTGCGGGCTGGGACGTGGCCTAGCTAAGTCAGGACAAATGGATCCTGAAGGTGTTGAACGCGCTATTAAGGTTCTACACCGGTACCGCAAGCTTGCAACGCAGGCCGGGGCGAAAGATGTGTATGTGCTGGCAACAGCCGCGGCACGCGACGCTAAAAATGGACCGGAATTTATTGAACGCGCCGAGGCCGCATTAGGGTGTAAACTCAATGTGTTGACGGGCGAAGAAGAAGCCAAATACGCAGCGCTTGGTATTGTTTCAGGTGTTTATTCACCCGATGGGATTGTTGGCGATTTAGGTGGTGGCTCGCTCGAGATTGTTGATATCAAAGATGATGAACTAACGGGTGGCATCACCATGCCGCTGGGTGGTTTACGCCTTCAGGAACAAGCCGATGGCGACATTGATGAAGCGCAGAAGATTGCGAAAAAGCATATCTCAAAAGCTGACGTGCTTGATGGGGGCAAAGATCGCGTATTTTATGCGGTGGGCGGAACCTGGCGTTCGATTGCGAAATTGCACATGGAAGCAACAAATTATCCGCTGCATATGATGCAAGGTTATGAAATCGAATATGAAGAGATGATGAGCTTTTTAGATAGCGTCACATCTCTGGATGAATTTGAAAAAGAGACTTTAAAAGCAGTTTCAAAAAATCGTCGGATTCTTCTGCCTTTTGGCGCTGCGACCATGCAAGAAGTGCTAAAAAAGATGAAGCCGTCTAAGGTCGTATTCTCAGCGCTTGGTGTCCGAGAAGGCTTTTTGTATTCAAAACTTGATAAAGAGCAGCTTAAAGAAGATGCTTTATTGTCAGGCGCTCGTGAATTGGCAATTTTGCGTGCTCGCTCACCCGCGCATGCACAAGAATTGGCAGATTGGACGGGGCATGCGTTTTCCGTCTTTGATGTAAAGGAAAAAGGCCAAGGCGCACGGTATCGTATGGCCGCTTGTTTACTCGCTGATATTAGCTGGCGTGCACATCCTGATTACCGAGGTTTGCAGGCGCTAAATATCATTTCAAACGGCGCATTTTTGTCTGTAAGTCATCCAGGGCGCGCCTACATTGCTCTAACAAATTATTATCGATATGAGGGGCTTAGAGATGATGGTATTTCAGCGGGTTTAGCTGAAGTTGCGACCGATAAATACATCTATAGAGCCAAGCTTCTTGGGGCTTTACTCAGAGTTTTATACTTGTTTTCAGCTTCCATGTCCGGTGTTATACCTAAACTTAAATTGGAAAAGGCTGATAAGAGTTCTGACGTTGACATTCATCTGCTTGTTCCCAAAGAACTTGAAGATTTCATAGGTGAACGATTAATGACACGCATTGGTCATTTAGAAAAATTCACCGAGAAAAAGGTCGATGTAAAAGTCGTTGAATAACAATCTCGTTTATCTCATTCGGAAGTCATGAAATGATCAGTGATGAGGCACAAATCGCAAAGAGCAAGCTTGAAAAAGAGCAGGTCAACCATTCTGCCAATCTTGTAGATGAGCGTGCAGGCTGGGATGAGTATGCAAGCACATTGCCGATTGCACATAATGTTGGCGTCTATAGAGAAAAAATTGCTGATATTGAATGTCTTTGGATCCGCCCAGATAAAATATTTGACGATAAGTTATTAATTTATGCACATGGTGGCGGGCTTGTCGTTGGTTCTCTCACCACACATCGTTCGTTTGTATCTCATCTTGCCAAAACAATTGGTCGAAATATTTTAATGGTTGGCTATGGCCTGCTGCCAGAAAATGATTTCTCAAAACCCATGCAAGACATATCGACGGTTTATTTAGACTTGATCGCAAAAGGCAAATTTACACCGGAAAAGCTCTATTTTTCCGGTGATAGTTCTGGTGCTGGTGCCGCGTTATCGTCATTGATTGATCTTCGAGAAAAAGCCTGTGAGCTACCAAATGGTTTTATCGGAATATCTGGTGCATTCGATGTTTCGCTAAAGGGTGAAAGCATGCACACCAAAAATGACGCTGATCCCATATTGTCCTATGCCGTTTTGCGCCATTGGCAAGAGCTGTATTTTTCTGGAAAGATTGTGCTTGAACATCCCCATATTTCTCCGTTGTTTTCAAAACTGCACGGGCTGCCTGATATGCTGCTGATTACAGGTGGTGACGAGGTTTGGTTGGATGACAGCTTACGTCTTGCAAAAAACATAGTGAAAGCGGGTGGCAATGCGGAACTTAAGGTGTTTGACCAGATGTGGCACGTATTTCCAATGTATACCCAATTGCCTGAGAGTCTTCTCGCAATGAAACACATAAAAACATTTTTAAATAAGTGTTGAATTCTGCATTAGTCATGCTCTTGCAAACCCCTCCGGGTGAGATTGTATTTCCGCCATAATCGTTTGATATTTTCTCCATCAGAAATGGAGCGCTGGCATCGATCAGCGATAAAATTTTCAATGCATGGATTACGTAGAATTCGCTTCAAAGAGGTGTCGGTATCAAATGAGCTGCCCGAAGGGGTACGCCGTAGATATGATGTGATAGATGATCACACGCGGATCACGGTTTTCAGCTGTGATATTGAAAAAAAGCACTTAGGCGGTATTACTCGATTTCACAAAGATGAGCTCAATATTGCCTTTTTGCAATCATCAGGTGCCACCAGCAATGCCTGGAGCCTATCTGGCCCAGATGGTTTGCACTGTGGCGATATAAGCCGTTTGGGTGGGGACAAAAATGCTTGGCGCGCAAGCAAGTCAGATGGTTCTTCATTTGCAATCAGCGAGCAGGGGTCTTTACCGCAAAGCATTATGCGCAGCGCTTTAGAAGGTTCACCAGAAGCCTATTCTATTGTAAAAGGCGATCAGGAAATTGGGGTGATTGCACGTTTGCCTCGCGGCAAGCCCGAAGCAAAACGCCGAGGGTTGTTTCGTCATATTACAAAGCTCGTCACGAGCTATGATTGGGTTTTGCAATTGGGGCAAGATTTTACTCAGGATGAAATTATGCTCTTTTCATCAGCTACTCTGGCAACGATTGAAATTACTATTCCTATCGAAACTGCTGCATAAATATTGCGGCTTAGAATTCATATAATGACAGACAATATACCCATAAGGTCTATATGGTCGCGTGTAAATTTTATCGTGGGTTGTAATTTTGTTTCAAAATCGCGATAATCAACCTTTGGTTTAGTTTTTTGGGTTTGTATGAGATTGGTGCAATTAACATGGCAATAACGCGACTATTGGTGTTCATTCCTATCCTGATTTGGATTACGGCCTGTGCCTCAGGTCCTGCAAACTTAGTCGGTCTTGCATCGCTTGAACCTGCGCGTGTTGCCGCCGAGGATGCCAGTATTCAAAATTTGTTTGTTGCTACATCCAGACGTCGATCAGATGACGCATCAGAGTTTTTCTCCGGTGAGCGAGAACAGGCGCTTAATCTTGCGAATGTTGATGTGACCATTCCAGATAGTCATACCCCGGGTCAACTTGAGCAAAGACGATTTGGTGAAAAAGAGGATATATCAAAGCATTTTACCATCGCAAGACCTGTTGTTTTTTCTAACAGCTCTGAATTTGCAACACGATTGAACAATGCACTTGCTCTAAAAGCACCTGAAAATCGAGAAGTTCTGGTATTTGTTCATGGTTATAACACCAATTTTTCAAGCGCAGTTTTACGTGTCTCTCAATTTGTCAAAGATACCGAATTTAAAGGTGTGCCGCTTTTGTTTACATGGGCGTCTCGCGGGCGTGCGATTGATTATGTTTATGATATCAATAGTGCGTTGCAAGCGCGTTTTTATCTTTTAGAACTCGCTGAAATTTTGGCAAAAACGGATGCGAACAGTTTTAGCATCGTAGCGCATTCCATGGGAAATTTAGTGACACTTGAATCTATGACACAGCTGGTCAAACAGGGCTTTCGGCCAAAGGCTGATCTTAACCGAGTTATCTTGGCGGCTCCCGACGTCGATTTGGATTTGTTTAGCCAATATGTGCAAGACCTTGCGCCAGTTCAAAACAAGATCGTTGTTTTGGTATCTAAAGATGACCGCGCTTTAAAGCTATCTCGTAGGATTGCAGGAGGTGTTGATAGAGTAGGGGCAGCTGATCCTGATGCCATCGCAAAATATGGTTTGGAAGTTATTGATCTAACGCATATCGACGATAACAGTAATATTCATCACACCAAATTTGCCCAATCGCCTGAGATTGTGAAACTTATCGGGCGCGGTATGGCTGATGGAAACACATGGTCAACGACAGCAACAGATGGTGTGGAAAATGGACTTGGTTCTGTGTTTCGCGGATTTAGGCAAGTTGCGTCTGGTGTTGGAACAGTCGTAACGCTTGGAAACTAGCTCTCTGAACAGTTCTGCAAACTTTTAGAATTCAATTACGCGAGAAAAAACGGGCGAGTTCTGCAACCCGCCCGCCAATTGAGAGAATCTTGATTTTGCTTAGCTATCTGAAAGACATGTCTGAATTGATGTGGACATGTTTTTGATCAATGTGAAGTAAAGCTCAGGACCGCTTTCAATTCCGGTGCCCAGTGGATCAAGAATACCTGATTTCGCGTTAGTATCTTCCGTTACAGTGGTAACCAATTTTGATTCAAATTGAGGTTCTGAAAACACACAAGTGGCGTTGAGTTCTTTAATTTTTTCTTTAAGCTCGCTGATGCGTTCTGCGCCTGGTAAAATTTCAGGTGAAACGGTGATTGATCCAACTGCTGAGATACCAAAACGATTTTCAAAATATTGGTAAGCATCGTGGAATACGACAAAGCCTTTGTCTTTAACCGGAGCCAAATCAGCGGTTACTTCAGTCACCAAACCATCCAGTTTTGCCATTAATGCTTTAGCATTAGCTTCATATTTAGCAGCATTGTCAGGATCGGCTTCAATTAGATTTTCTTCAATCTCGTGAACAATCGCTTTTGCGTTAATCGGATCAAGCCAAACGTGAGCGTCAAATTCGCCATGCGCATGCTCATCATGGCCGTGTTCGTCATGTTTGTGTTCGTCGTGGTCATGATCATCATGTTTTTTCTCAGCGTGCTCATCGTGATCATGTTCATCATGTTTGTGTTCGTCGTGGTCATGATCATCATGTTTTTTCTCAGCGTGCTCGTCGTGGTCATGATCATCATGCTTTTTTTCAGCGTGCTCATCGTGATCGTGTTCATCATGCTTGTGCTCGTCATGGTCATGTTCATCATGCTTTTCTTCAGCATGTTCATCGCCATGCTCATCATCATGTTCGTGTTTTTCAAAAGCCCCACCTTCGCGGAATTCCAACTTGATCAAATCATGCGCATCAAGCAGCTCAACGGACTTTGCATCACCCGCAATTGCTTCCAGTGGTTTTTCTAAAAATGCTTCCAGCTCATGCCCAAACCAAAAAACCACATCTGCATTTTCCAAGCTGCGCGCTTGTGATGGTTTTAATGCATAAGTGTGCGGAGAACCTGCACCTTCAATTATAATTTCGGGCTCACCAACACCCTCCATCACTGCGGCAACAAGCGAATGGATGGGTTTTATTGATGCCACGACATTAATATCCGCATGGGCAGAAATGACACTTGAAGACAAAAGGGTAGTTGCAAATAAAGTAGATTTAAAAAATCGCATGGGAAACTCCGGAAACGCGCTGGAATATGTGATGTTATTATATTACATTGTTGCGTAACGGTATAACGTGTGCCATATGTGAAATCAACAACTAATTTGAGTTGAGCTGCACCCGAGTTGAGCTAAAAAACGATGTTACAAAAAAGCAAATCTCTTATTTCTCTGGACAATGCGGGTATTTTCCGAGGCCGGAAATGGTTGGTCCGTGGTGTGTCAATGACGGTGGAGCCTGGTGAGATCCTGACCTTAATTGGACCAAATGGCTCAGGAAAGTCGACAACGGCCAAAATGGCGCTCGGTGTTCACAAGCCAAGTGAAGGTACAGCCCAGCAGCGTGCTGGCTTAACTGTTGGCTATGTACCACAAAAATTATCCATCGATTGGACCCTGCCACTCACAGCTAATCGTTTTATGAGTTTAACGAGCAATATTTCTCAAAGTGAAATTGAACAAGCCATGTCCGCAACGGATACTTTGCATTTGCAAAGGTCTGAGGTCCGCTCGCTATCTGGTGGCGAGTTTCAGCGCGTTTTACTTGCACGCGCGATTGCACGTAAACCCGATCTATTGGTTTTGGATGAGCCAGTTCAGGGTGTCGATTTCAATGGTGAGATCGCACTTTATGACTTGATTAAAAATATCCGCGATGAAATTCAGTGCGGCGTATTGTTAATTTCACATGATTTACATGTCGTTATGGCAGCAACGGATCGCGTGGTGTGTTTGAACGGGCATGTATGCTGCTCTGGTACGCCAAAAGCAGTGACATCAAGTGACGAATACAAAACTCTGTTTGGCGCACGTGCCACATCTGGCTTGGCAATTTATGAACATTCGCACGACCACGAGCATTTACCCGATGGCCGAGTGCGCCATAAAGATGGCTCAATAACGGATCACTGCCATCCTGACGATGGCCATCACAACCATGACCATCCTGACGATGGCCATCATAATCACGATCATCAAGCAAAAGCTGCACAAAATAAATCGAACTCCGGAGCCAAAACTGATGCTGGATGATTTTTTTACAAGAGCTTTAATCGCAGGTGCCGGTGTGGCGTTGGTCGCTGGCCCATTGGGCTGTTTTATTGTATGGCGCCGATTAGCCTACTTTGGAGATACATTGTCTCATGCTGCATTGCTTGGTGTTGCGCTCGCATTTTTGTTTGAAGTCAATATAACGCTTGCTGTGTTCGGTGTGTCGATTTGTGTGTCGCTGGCTTTGTTGTTGTTGCAAAAACGAGCAACCCTTTCATCAGATGCATTGCTGGGATTGTTATCCCATTCAGCCCTGGCGATAGGCCTGGTCGCGCTGGCATTTATGACATGGGTTCGGGTGGATTTGATGGGCTTTTTGTTCGGAGATATCCTAGCCGTTACCCCTTCAGATATTGCAATTGTATGGGCCGGTGGTGCCGTCGTATTATTTGTTTTATTTTTCATCTGGCGTTCGCTGTTTGCAGCAACGGTGAATTATGAGCTTGCGCAAGCAGAAGGAATGAAGCCTGAACGTGCAAATATCATCTTCATGTTGCTGATGGCAGCAGTGATCGCGATTTCAATGAAAATTGTCGGCGTGTTGTTAATCACCGCATTGCTGATTATCCCAACAGCTGCTGCACGTCGATTTGCATCAGGTCCTGAACAAATGGCTGTGCTTTCCGCATTAATAGGGGTTGGCGGCGTTGTAGGTGGATTGTTTGGCTCGCTTGAATGGGATACACCTGCTGGTCCAAGTATTGTCGTTGCCGCATTGGGATTATTTGTTCTATCGATTTTACCACTACCCTTTATGAAGTCTTTTCAGGTAAGATCGGCTGAGGAACGACGGATTGAGCATTAGTATGACCAAGACAATGAACATTAAAAGGAATTGCATAAATGGCTAAACATCACGCATCAAGCAGCGATTTAACCAAAAATCAGTCCTTGGTCATGGGCGCACTTTCTCAAGCCAACGGTCCTTTGAGTGCATACACAATCCTTGATGAGCTGCGAGAACATGGATTTAAAGCGCCTTTGCAAGTCTATCGCGCGCTGGATAAGCTTGTTGAATTTGGCCTGGTTCACCGGCTAGAGAGCTTAAACGCCTTCGTAGCATGTCAACACAGCTCGTGTGGTGGTGACAAAAAGGCAAATGTTCTATTTGCGATTTGTGAAAAATGCGGCAATGTTCAAGAGCTTACCAATGATCGGCTTCTGGAAGTGGTCAAAAACCTAGCAAATGAAATTGAATTTTCACTGTCAGAATCGGTTATTGAACTGCGTGGCCTATGCAATTCTTGCAAGTCCAACTGAGCCTATATGCTGTAAATAATGTGCGCTGTTAAATCTCTACCAATGATTTGACTGCCCCGACAAAGATCACTACAAAATTGATATTTAGAGCTGGTCGGCATTAGGGGTAACACATTATCGCTTCCAAGGAACAATCAACACATATCGGTTTAACGGTAAAGTCAAAACGTTTACCCGATTGGCTTGCGAACAGTATCGGTCGTTTTTTCAACCGTATTTTCGGATTTGAACAATTCAATAAACTTTACGATGGTTTGCCAGCACATGAGGACAAGGATCTTTCTAAAGAGCTTTTATCTGCGTTGAATGTGACCTTGGACGTTGAAGGTGAACCGAGAACATCCTATCCAAAAACCGGTCCGCAAATCTACGTTGTTAATCATCCACATGGATTGGTTGATGGATTTGCAATAGATCAGCTGGTTGCCGCGTTAAGACCAGATACTCAAATTATGTCGATGTATGTTTTAGGCAGGCTCCCTGAGTTTAAAGATCTTTTGATCCTCGTTGATCCACTAAATACGCGTAAAAACCGCGCGTTAAATGTTAAAGGATGGCGCCAAGCCTACAGGTTGGTTTCAGGTGGTGGTGCGTTTGTGGTGTTCCCTGCAGGTGCTGTATCGCATTATCATTGGGATCAGCACAAAATCACAGATCCGGAATGGAACCCGCATATCGCAGCCCTGGCGCGGCGTACAAGTGCGACGGTTATTCCAGTTTATATCCACCGCCGCAGTTCATTAGTCTTTCAACTTGCCGGCATGATTTCACAAAGCATCCATAATCTCATGTTGTTTAAAGAGCTATGGAAGATGAAAAATCGTACGCTTAAAGTCACATTTGGTAAAGAAATGCCGGCTGAAAGCTGGGCTCATATCAAGGATGATAAGGACCTAATCAACCACTTTCGAAACAAGGTGGAAGCACTCGCAAAACTATAACAGCTCAACAAATTTCATAATAAATGAACTTAGTTTTGTTCACACTTGACCAATTCGTTGATGTTACCCGTCACGCGGGTCGAATTAAATTGCCCATCAGGCTTTGTAACCACCATTGGCAATTCTTCAGCAGGTCGGAGCGTTAGTTGAACATTTGCATCGATATGTGACCCTTCAACAAGGTTCAGCTTAAACCTTTGCATTGCTCGAATGACAACCAGTTTCATTTCCAGCATCACGAATTGATAGCCAAGACAAAGTCGTGGACCAGCACTAAAAGGAATGAATTGAAATGGCCCAGGTTTTTTGTCTATCCAGCGGGTTGGATCAAATTTTGTGGGATCATCATAAATATCAGGGTCACGATGGGTCATAAATGCGCTTACAACTGCGCGGTCACCGGAACGCATCTCAACCCCTTGTAATTCAGTATCTGTTGTAGCTGTTCGGATAACATGGTGCACCGGAGGTAATAGACGAAGCGACTCACGAATAAGGCCATCAAGCAATGGCAGCTTGTCAACCTGCGCTGTATCGGGTGGCCAATTGGTGATGTTTGATTGAATTTCATCGTTTAACTCAGAAGCAAATTTCGGGTTCTGCGCAATAAGGTACATCGCCCATGCGAGCGCCGTCGCGGTTGTAACAAATGCTGCTGCATGCAAAATCACAGCATGTGCGCTTAAGTCATCATCTGTTAATTCAACATTTTCCACTTTTGCAGCATGCACCAAAATAGATAACACATCTTTTGCAGGCTCTGTTTCATTTCGCTTTGCGTTGATTAATTCATGCATAGCTTTTTCAACAACCTCCGCATGACGCAATAGGCGAGCGCCGGCTGTGCCGGGAATGTCAAAAGCAATAGGAAACTTGCGCGCCTTCACATCTAAATCAATCCATTGGGTGATCAATTCGCATGTCTGGGTGGAACGGTCAAAATCGTCGTGATCGAACAGAATGTGCGCTGCGATCCAATTGGCCATCTTGGTCGTTTCTTCGTACATGTTAAAAGTTTCACCAATCACCCACCGATCCAATACTTGATCAATTAATCGCGTGATAGTCGGCACATATGAAGCAACGGCAATTTTAGCAAAAGGCGGCTGCATAAGCTTGCGATGCTGACGGTGCTTGGGACCATTCATCGCGATAATGCCATTTCTTAACCGTTGATGCGCAGACCCTTTTGGACCTTTGATGACCTGTCCGCCAGAACGAAAAAGATCTGGCTGGGCTAAAACGGTTTTATTGGCGTCTTCATTAAAAGCAAAAACATGACGTCGTCCTCGGCCTGTAAAGGGAAGGGGTTCCCTAAAACAAAGACATCACCATACTGTTCTGTCATCTTGTTAAGGCAGGCATATGAGTCCTTTAAGAAGCCAGTATACCATGGCCAAGAGCCCAAACCTTCAACAATATTCGCGTTCTTTTTATTCATTTTTATTGTCACTCAAAACTCGAATAGTCACCTGTAATCAGGTCCATAAAACGAGTTACCCCCCAGTCCTCATTTTCATTTTCGAGCCTGTTGCAGTCTCGAAAAAGTATGTTCCATAAAGCTTATAGTTAGAAAATCCTCGGTTTAGCAAGTGTTCAGGCCATTTGAACAAGACCTAAAGTAGGTCTTTAGCTGTTATGCATCGTAGTATTGTACTTAATTGTGATTTGATAATTTTGCAATTTCTTCACGCAAAGCTGCATTTTCAGTGCGCAATTTTTGAATTTCAGGTCCGAATATTTGTTCAATTGCATCTTCAGGGATTTGCATGGGAATGTATTTTGGGCAGTTCCAATCCATGGCGACGATCTCTATTTCTAAAACCCGCTCTGCAGGCGCAGCACGTTGATCAAGTTTTGCAAGTAATGCCGCGTCTGCATCCTTTGCATCAATTAATGTTGCATTACCTTGTATTTTGAGCCGTCTTCGATTGAGATAATCCATGAAAAAAATTGAAACACGAGGTTCGGATAAAAGATTGCCCATTGAAATAAATTGCTTGTTGCCAAGATAATCAGCACAAGCAAGTTTGTTTGGACCTGCCACATGAACAAATCCACGCGCGCCGCCTCGATGTTGGATATAAGGCCATCCATCTGAATTAACCGATGCCATGTAAAAGCTGTTTCGCTGTTTTATGAATGCAATATCATCTTCTGAAAGCGTCTCTTGCGTGCGGTGTGGATAATAGGTTTCAAATTTGAGCCGAGTGCCCTCAGCCTCCTGTAAATCCTGAATTGCTTCGGTAAACATTAGGCGTGCATAATTTTCCATTTTCATTCTCATTTTTATAACGGCACATAATCTCTCAACGCCATTGTTTGGCAAATTGAAAGTGAAATCAATCTTATAAACCTGCGAGCAACACCAGCAATTGATGACCATAAAGGACTGTAATCTTTCCGAAAAGTAGTCTTCTCAATGTCTTATTTCCCTCATACTCTATGGCCCGGTAACTAGGGAACAAACCATGCTAGATTTTAATCAATTACATCGTTACACATTATGCATTCTTTTTTGCCTAACTTCTTGGAGCACCCTTGCATTGGCTGAAAATCGAATTGATGGACAACGCCCAGACGCACCAGAAATGGCAAGCTACGGTGAATATGCAATAGGCGTTCAAACACTTGAAATAACCAATCCTGATCAGGTTGATATTTTGAAGATTGATCCCAAGCTGGATAAACCAACGTCTTTCCCGCGTTACGATCGAAAACTTACCTTAGAAATTTGGTATCCTGCAAAATCAGGGTCAGATGGAGATAACAAGCTTAAAGTTTTCCTGCGTGATGGGAAAACGGAAGTCGATATCCTTGGCAAAGCAATTCGAAACGCCGAACCTGAAGGTAAAGCACATCCGCTGGTCATTATCTCCCATGGATATCCCGGCAACCGTTTCTTGCTGGCTCATTTAGCTGAAAATATCGCATCAAAAGGATATGTTGTTGCCTCCATAGATCATACAGATTCAACTTATCGCACCCAAAGTGCATTTGGATCAACATTGGTAAACCGCCCGATAGATCAAATGTTTACGCTTAATGAAATGGCACGCTTGAATAAAATTGATGGGTCATTTTTAAATGGTTTGGTGGATGCTTCAAATACAGCAGTCATTGGTTATTCCATGGGTGGTTATGGCGCGGTCATTTCCATGGGTGGCGGTGTTACGCAAACGTCGGTGAATTACCCCTGGGGTGGCCCACACGGTTCTTTATCAGTGCATTTAAGTGGTTCTGAGACGCATAACGCACTTCCCGATGCGCGCGTTAAAACTGCGATCGCATTCGCCCCCTGGGGCATGAATACAGGCTTTTGGGATCAACAAACCCTGAAAGGCATAACCAAACCGATGCTATTTGTTGCAGGCTCGGTTGACGATGTATCTGGCTATGAAAATGGTATCCGCGCGATATGGGAAAACGCGATATATTCGGATCGGTCTTTGCTGACATTTGAAAATGCAAACCACAATGCGGGTGCACCCATGCCCCCACCAATTGAGTCATTTCGCTATGATGTAGACCTCAACTCCAACGTTTCAGAGCATTACACAGATCCAGTGTGGGATAATGTTCGCATGAACAATATTTCTCAACACTTTGTCTCAGTCTGGTTGGAAAAATATTTGCGCAAAAACTCAAAAATGGATGCATACCTGAATTTGGTTGAGCATTCTAACGATGGTGTTTGGGCCAAAAATGATGACGGAACAGAAAAGGTTGATCACACCCATTGGAAGGGGTTTGCAAATCGGACAGCTAAAGGACTTCGGTTTGAAACTTTAACGGCAAAATCCAACGGTCAATAGAGAAGTCCTGTTCACAAAATTGTGGTTTGTCATTGGTGAAAAACTGTCATAGTTTAGGCCCAGTTGTGATCTATTTTTAACGCGAGTTCGTAAAATACCTAAACCACAAAGAGGTACCACAATGTCTAAGATTTCAATGACCCGTCGTTCGCTTTTAGCGGCTTCAGGTGCTGTTGCTGCGACTGGGCTTTCGCCGCTTACTGTGCCAGCACGAGCTGCAGGATTAGAGCCGACCAAATCAATGCGAGGCGGTGCAAATAATTATCTATCTGGCGCGCCAATTGTTGACCGCATCGGCGGAGGTGGGTTCTGGATGTCTGGCACGGTTAGGCGTGCAGGGGACGGTGCGCCATTGGCAGGGCAGCGCATTCAAATTTGGGCACATACCACCGAAGCATATGAAAGTGATTGGGAAAGCCACGGCGCGACATTAACGGATGAAAATGGTGTCTATCGCTTGGAAATGCCGCAAATTGTCCCCGCCTTTGGGCAGGCACATGGTCATTTGGCATATGACAGTGGCGATTTCGAAACTGTGTTCCTGCGCCCAGTTATGAAGAGTTCAAAAGACACAAGTCTTGAAGCGCATTTTGTTTTAAAGCCTGTCTAATCGAAAGAGCAAATCATTGCAGAGTAAAAGGCGCACAAATCTGATTTGGTTAGCGTTTTTCGTTGTAATAATTGCGCCCATAATAGCTGCTGCCTTTAGTCCATTATTAGCTTGGCGTGATAGTATTTATATCATCGCGGGGTTCGCTGGCATTTTAGCCATGGCGCTTTTACTTACCCAACCATTGCTCATTGGCGGATACCTGCCGTCAATATCAGCACGTAAAAACAGACAATTTCATAAATGGTTTGGCTCGATACTGGTTGCTATGGTCGTTATTCATGTCATCTTCCTCTGGTTCACAAGTTCACCTGATGTGATTGATGTATTGTTGTTCCGCTCACCCACACCATTTTCTCTTTGGGGTGTTATTGCCATGTGGGCGGTATTTTTCATGGGCTTAATGGCAGTATTTCGAAAAAGATTGCGTATGCCATTGCATCTTTGGCGGCGTGTGCACCTCGCACTGGCAATTATTACCGTAATAGGTAGCGTTGGCCATGCAATGTTGATTGAAGGAACAATGGAGACAATCACGAAAACCGTGATCTGTATTGCCGTCATTGTTGCCACAGCAAAGGTCTCAAAAGATCATTTTTGGTCAAAACGATAAACCTATAGCTTTTCCTGATCTCTTTACGGTTATTCTGCGTAAGACTAATCATGCGCAAAATATATAAAGATAACCGCTTATATCCACCACTTAAATTGTTGTGGTGGTGATGAGTGTCGAGCCTAATATTGTTTGGCTAAAGCGTGATTTGCGTTTGTTTGATCACGCGCCATTGGTCAATGCAGCAGATAGCGCTCCTCTCGTTCTGCTTTATATAGTTGAGCCAGAATTATGGGCGCTGCCTGACAGCTCGCGCCGCCACTGGCACTTTATTCATGATTGTTTAAGCGAACTCCAAGACAAGCTTTCAAATTTTGGTGTGACCCTTTGCATTCGAATTGGCGAAGCAACGCAAGTGTTTGATGCGCTAAAAGATGAATTGGGGTCCTTTTCACTTTATTCGCATGAGGAAACAGGAAATCATTGGACATTTATGCGCGATAAATGCGTTCAAGCCTGGTGCGCGGGTAATGCAATCAATTGGCATGAATATCCCACCAATGGTGTCGTACGCCGTCTTAAAAGTCGTGATGGTTGGGCAAAAATTCGTGATGATTGCATGCGAGGGAATATTTTAGCAGCTCCCACAAATGTAGGTTTTGTCGCTGACATTAAATCGCATGCTTTACCTGGTAAAGACGATCCGATGTTTGGTCGTTTGGATATTGGTAATGTTCAAAAAGGTGGGCGAGAGGAGGGGCTCCGCGTTTTAGCTTCGTTTTTAAAAGAACGTGGTCGGAGATATATTTCCAACGTATCCAAACCCGGTGTTTCCGCGCGGCATTGCTCGCGGCTAAGTGCACATATCACCTTTGGCAGTCTTTCAATTCGTGAGATTGAAGCCGCAACATATGCCAAGCTAAAAACACTCTCAGATAACGCGGATCCAGATGCGGTTTATTTCAAACGAAACCTCCGCGCTTATCTATCTCGTATCGCTTGGCATTGCCACTTTATCCAAAAGCTAGAGCAGCAGCCAGATATTGAGTTCAAATGCATGCATCCAGCCTTTGAAGGGATGCGCGAACCGCATTTTAGAGAAGACTTTTTATCTGCCTGGAGAACCGGGCAAACCGGCTATCCTTTAATTGATGCATCAATGCGCTCACTACATGAAAATGGATGGATTACCTTTCGTATGCGTGCGCTTCTTGTTTCATTTGCAAGCTATCATCTATGGCTTGATTGGCGAAAGACAGCCCCAATTCTTGCGCAGCTTTTCACCGATTACGAACCGGGAATTCATTATTCTCAATTTCAAATGCAATCGGGCGTGACGGGGATCAACGCCATTCGCATGTATAACCCGATCAAGCAATCCATGGACCATGACAGTGAAGGCAAGTTTATCCGCCGCTATGTGCCGGAACTGAAAGATATCTCCAACACATTTATCCATGAGCCTTGGCGCGATGAGCAAAATTTGACCGACTATCCAAAACCGATCGTTGATCACGCAACAGCGATTAAGTTCGCCAGAAGTGAGATTAAAAATCGCAATGGTTTTGAAGGGTTTAAAGAACAATCCAAGTTGGTCAATCAGCGGTTGGGAAGCCGTAAAAAGCAGCCAAAGCGCGGGATTAAACGTTCATCAACCAAATCGAAACCTTCATCTCAACAACTAAGTTTTGATCTTTAAGGTCAAAATTCGTCAACCCTCAAAGGGAACCAGAGAAAGATCACAGCTTAAATGAGTAGCCTTCGATTAGTTCTTGCCGATCAATTGACCCATGATGTCACAGCCTTGCAAGGTATTGATGTCAATGAAGATATCGTGCTGATTTGCGAGGTTAGAAATGAAACAAACTATGTGAAGCATCATAAAAAGAAGATCGCGTTCTTGTTTTCTGCCATGCGCCATTTCGCACAAGAGCTACGAGATAAGGGTATTCATGTGCGCTATGTAAAACTTGATGATGCGGGCAATGCAGGCTCATTCACCGGTGAGATCAAACGCGCGCTCGAAGCGCATAAAATCAACCGCATCATATCCACTTTCCCCGGCGAATATCGGGTGCTGGAAGAGATGAAAACCTGGCAGGATAAGTTTGGCATTGATGTTGAAATTCGCAATGATGATCGCTTTCTAGCAACGCCAGAGGAGTTTAAAAACTGGGCGAACGGGCGCAAGCAATTGCGCATGGAATATTTCTATCGCGATATGCGCCAAAGCTACGCTATTCTGATGAACGGGGATAAACCCGAAGGCGGGAAGTGGAATTATGATGCAGAAAATCGCAAGCCTCCCAAAGAAGGCCTTGATATTCCGCAAACCTTTATGGCGAAACCTGATGAGATCACGCGTGAGGTGATAGATCTTGTAGCCACCCATTTTGGCGATCACTTTGGTGACTTAGAACCATTTCATTTCGCCGTCACCCGCGATCAGGCACATACAGCTTTGCGCCAATTCATTGATCAGCGTTTATGTCATTTTGGCGATTACCAGGATGCGATGATCGAGGGTGAAGCCTGGATGTATCACTCGCATATCAGCTTTTATCTCAATTGCGGGCTGCTTACCCCGCTTGAATGCGTTAAGGCTGTTGAACATGCCTACCATCAAGGTCTTGCACCGCTAAATGCTGTTGAAGGCTTTATCCGACAAATCATCGGATGGCGCGAATATGTCCGCGGGATCTACTGGCTCAAAATGCCAGATTATGCGGATCAGAACTTCTTTGAGGCTAATCGCCCGCTGCCAGAATTTTATTGGACGGGCGAGACACAAATGAACTGCCTTCGCCAATGTGTAACAGAAACAAAAGAAAATGCTTATGCCCATCACATCCAACGTCTAATGGTGCTGGGTAATTTTGCGTTGATCGCCGGGATTGATCCCAAACACGTTAATGAGTGGTTTTTAATCGTCTATGCTGACGCATATGAATGGGTTGAATTGCCCAATGTTTCAGGCATGATTTTATTTGCTGATGGTGGATATCTAGCAAGCAAACCCTATGCAGCCGGCGGAAGCTATATCAATAAAATGTCCGACTACTGCAAAAATTGCAGCTATAAAGTTAAAGATAAAAACGGTGCAGATGCATGCCCGTTTAACTATCTCTATTGGGATTTTCTTGCGCGAAATCGCGACAAACTAAGCAATAATCACCGCATTGGCATGATGTATAAAACTTATGACCGCATGGGTGATGATAAAAAAAGGGCTATCGCGCAGGACAGTAAGACTTTCCTTGAAAGTTTAGAGAGCTAACCAGCGATGCGCAAAAAGTCAGATCTACCAACCAAGATTTGCCCCGTTTGCGAACGCCCGTTCACCTGGCGTAAGAAATGGGAAAAAGTTTGGAATGAAGTGAAATATTGCTCAAAACGCTGCCAGGGTTTGAGAAATAAAAAGGCGAACCCACCAGAATAGTTTTTAATATTTGTGTGAATTGAATGCATCAAAGTTGACACATGAACCCTTTAACGAAATTGGACGAGTTATGTGTGGGGCGTATTTTCTCACATGCCAAAAGCTCTTAAATATATTCAATTCAGTTTCGTTTTTGGTGATAACTTATCCAACTTCAAGAGCAATATATCTCCCATCAACCAGAGCACGTAACACACGAGCATTATCACTCCGATTGCATGTTCGTTCGCTTGGTTTGCAGTCTCGGATTTTTCAAGTGCCGCGTATGCAAGTGCAATGATCGATGGAAAACGACTTACGATCGCAATGCCTCGAAATATTTTTGCTTTATCTATTTTTATATTCGTGCCGCTAGATTGTTTTGAAGACAAGGCTGTCCCCATTTTCCCAACCACGAGCAGGCTGCCTGCAAACATTGCAATATCAGTTTGACCAAAACTAACTAATGCAATTGTACTGATAATTGCAGCAATTGCAGACAGTAAGTCACCCATCCGCAACAAATCTTGTTTAACCTGATTGTCTGAATTGCAAGCACGATGATAATATTCACCAGCAAATAAAAAGATTATCATAGACAGCGTCAATGAGGACGTACCAAAATTCCCGGCGAAATACGTCACCAAAATTTCTTGAAGTGGTAATTCTTGCCAAGCAGATACTGTAAAAACAATTAATCCGCCAAATAATGCTGTTAGGTTCCCGATGTTATGAAGCCCGCCCGGGCCCATTAATCTTGCCGGTAGAACCAGTTTCCTTTTTTGAATTGGTAGATGTTCGTTCAGTTCGTCTGATAGATTAAACGCTTGGGCTTTTTGTGAAGGGTTAATCCAATCAGATTGTATAACTGAATTAATTTCGCAATCTTCAGCTTGCTCAGTGTGGATTTGTCTATCTTGTATTCGCGTTATCTCTGACTTCATTACACAACCATCAATTTGAAAATTCTCAATGAAAATCGATGGGTAAAGAGTATTTTTTAATCCATCATCTCCCATTTGGGAGATGCCGAACATAAAAAATATATGTAATAAAACGGGAGCTTAGCAGGTGAAGAGGGTGGTATGGATTTTATTGGCTATATCAATAATATGGGTTCGTTTCAGCTTTTAGGCGTTGTTGGATCGTTTATCTATATTGCATCTTTTGCGTGTGTTCAATTAGGGAAATTGGACGGTAATAGCACTCGCTATGCTTTGTGTAACGTTTCGGCCGCATTTTTGGTTGCTCTTAGCTTAACTGTTGAGTTCAACCTCGCGTCAGCGCTCATTCAATACAGTTGGATGATTATTGGTCTGATAGGGCTTGCATTGCGATGGCAATGTAAAAAACGCCCAAAAATCCATCAGATGAAATTCAGTGAAAGCGCACATGATGACTGTTCGTGAAATTTCTCCATACAATATTCTTCCTTATGGTGTTGGAGAAATGTGGTGTGTCTATCAGTTTGCCCTGCTATGTTAGGATTGATAGGCACATCACCAAGTCAGATAGATAACTCAAGATGTTTCTGCGCATTATGATGGAATTATTTTAGATCGCGCGTTTTGCAGCTTCTGCCATCAGAGAAATTAGTTTTTGAGGCTTTTGATACATCAGAGCTAAACCTGCGTTTTCGACTATTTCGAATTCTACCCAAGGGAACGCTTTACGATATTGCGGCAGAGCGCCAATATCATTTGTTGGATCCTCACTTGCGATAAACATTTTGACCGGAATATGTTGAGTGGCCATCATGCAATCACTCCAGTCCTGCTGAAATGCGATATAATCCATAGCAAATGCTTGGCCTGCATTTGTGGATTTACTCGCCATCAAGTTTAGATTCTCAACAAGCACTTGTCGCATTTCTTCTCTTTCGATGATGGCAAGATCCGCAGGCGATTCTTTACATAATTGATAGAGCATTGCTTCTGGACCAATGCGTCTACTCATGGCCATAACAGCTTTAGCGGCAAACTGGGCAAGACTTGGTGAATTGCGAGCAGCAGTTACAAAAAATCTTTGCCAACGTCCCTTTCCATGCATGTGAAGGTTGCCAGGTAAGCGAAGTTGTCCTCCAATTGCAATGAGTTCTGAAATTTTCTCAGGATTGTTGGCAATCAAATCAGCTGCTAACGGAATATCACTACCCTGAACGGCATAGGGTAGGCGTTCAACCCTCAAGCTATCGAGCAAGAAATTAGTGTCATTGCGCGTCGAAGCAAATAAATCAGCATTGGCAGCAAGATGGTCACTATTGCCGTAACCTGCACGGATTGGGCATATGACACGTAAATTGTTTTCAAATGCCAGGTGAATCATGCTTCGTGACCACCTAACCATACACGAGCCCATATGCGAAAACAAAATAGGATTGCCGGTTTGCGGGCCCATTTCATGATAAGTAAATCTTCTGCGGTCAGGAAGTGTTATAGCCTGAAACGGTTTCCATACTTCAGCTTCAATCCAATCTTTTGTTAAATTCGGAGTGACAGGTACCGAGTTGCCTTTACTACCAGCCGGCAATTTATTTAATGCCATAGCCAGACGTATGATGTCTGATTGATTGCGCACATTTAACTTGCCAATAATCGTTTTAATTTGGCCTCGGACAGTCCCTTTACTTGTCTTTCGTTCTTCTGAGATTTGATCCGCGTTTTTACCTTCTGTGAGCAAACGAATTATGGTTTGTTCTGCAAGAGTTAACTGAAACATGTTTCCCAAAAGCTGAGATACTGTTTCTTGCCAATGAAATTGCGTTGAAATAATCAACACTGCAGGCACGTCATCAACGCACTTCTCTATCTGCACCACACGGAACAATAGCGAGCCGCTTTTACTATCAAGCTCGACCTTTAACAGCTTATCGGTTATTTCCGAACAACTGAGAATATCTTTCACTGCCTGTTTGAGTCCATCTCGAACCTGTTCCGGCATGCATAAATCGTTGATATTATTTCCTGCTATTGCACCAAAAATCGAAAAACCACCTTCGTTTGATGCTTCCACTCTGAGTGAGGAATTAACAATGAAAGCAGCAAGGTTTTCGAAAGGTTGGAGATATTGAAACAAATCTGGGCGCGCATCCTGACCGCGTTGCATGAAAGTTTGCGCGCGTTCTAAATGCGTTTTGTAGTGATGATCAAAATGCTCCGTTTCTTTGTCAGACGCATTTGAAATCTGATTGCAATAGTCATTTTCATGCCAAAAATTAATTAGTTCATCAAGCGATGAAGGATCTAGAGCTATCTCATAGATTCGATCAATAAGTTGATCGTTTGGGGTGCTTGGAATTGGGTTCCCCAGGGTAGACTTTGATGATGCCATGCTAGATTTGTTCACTTATTAATTTGCGTTATTGCTGCTTTTTTTAAATGGGTACTCGTTTTATAAAGGCACTAACTGTATTTTCTATTTAAGGCTGTTAAACCTGGGTTTCTACAATTAATGGTACAGTAAAATAGATGGTAATCCGTTTTTTTACTAGATTGTTTTTTATACAGTATTTTCCACATTGTTATCAGAAAGCGCTGAGTATTCAATTATCAGGTTGAAGAGGTAGATTTTTGTGGTCTTGATTGTGTTTGATGACTGGTATTTTACGCGTATAATGTCTGAAAAAAATAATAGTCTTATTTGCAAGCCCCTGAATATATAGAAAAATATGGCCATATTAATCTATAATATTGTGGTTGTTTTTGTGGGTAAGTAACATCAATGGCCTCACACATGTAGAACCAAGAATTTAGGTTGAGTTTCAGCATTTATCCCTCCAAATAAAATCTATGAGAGCGCTTACATTTATTGATAAGTGCCTGCATCTACCATTTGGTATATGAGTTTATAAATTCAGTCTGAAAGGTGAGTTATGTTAATAACATTGCCGTTATCAATTTAAGTTGAAACTAATAACAGCATAAGAAGATGATGATTGAGTTTTATGATTCTCAGATATCAATTGATGTTAAGTAACACCAGTGGACCAACTAATTAAAGTGGACCAAAAACTAAATGTAATTTTTCAGGGTGTGTTCGATATCGAAGGTCTAAAAACACGCCAAATAAGGGCTATTTAGGCTAACTCTCGATCACCTGCACGCGTTTGTCGGCAAATTTTAGTGCAAGTTCACCATTGATCAGCTTAAGCGCTTTGTCTCCAAAGAGTTCGCGGCGCCAGCCTGATAGAGCAGCGACAGTTGCCTCTTCGCCGTTAGCGGCAATCTTATCCAAGTCATCCCCGGATGCGATAACCTTTGCCGCAACGCCTTCTTGCTCGACAATGGTTTTGAGTAATACGCGCAGCATATCAGATGCTGCAGCTGTGCCCTCAGGTGCGGGCTTATGGCGTTTAATTTCCGGCCAGTCTTCCTTGGGGATTTCGTAAGCAAGTTCTAACGCTGCCATTAAGCTGGTTCCAAGTTCAGAACGTTCCCAACCCTTTGGAATTGTGCGCAAACGACCCAATGCGCCTTGGTCGCGTGGTTTTTGTTGCGAAACTTCATACAGCGCATCATCTTTTAAAATTCGACCCCGCGGCACATCTCGTGTACGTGCAAGATTTTCGCGCCACGCAGCAAGACGTTGCAAAATTGCGAGGTCTTGAGGCTTGCGCATGCGGTTGCGCAGGCGTTTCCACGCATCATCTGGATGAATGTCATAAGTTTCGCGTGCTTCAAGGATGGCCATTTCTTCGTTGAGCCAGGTTGCGCGCCCTTGCTCTTCTAGTTGCGCAGATAAATCAAGATAAACATCGCGCAGATGCGTCACATCAGCAAGCGCATAGTTTAGCTGCTGATCGGTCAGCGGACGGCGTGACCAATCGGTAAAACGTGATGTTTTATCAATGTGATGGCCGGTGATTTTGTTGACCAGCGCGTCATATGCAATGCTATCGCCATACCCTAAAACCATAGCCGCAACCTGGCTATCGAAAATTGGTTTGGGAATAAGATCGCCCAAATGGAAAACAATTTCAAGATCTTGACGGGCTGCGTGGAAGACCTTCAATACGCTTTGATCTGCCATCAGCTTAAAGAATGGCGCAAGGTCAATTCCCTTTGCCAGAGGATCAACAATCAAAGCCCGTTCGGGGGAGGCCAATTGGATCAAGCACAATTTTGGCCAGAATGTTTTCTCGCGTAAAAATTCAGTATCAATTGTAATGAAGTCGGCTTTGGCAAGGTCCAAGCATGCAGCTTCAAGTTCTGTTGTTTTTGTTATAATTTCCATGGAAAAGTCGATAACTCAAAATAAGGCATTTGTCTCGTAAAAATACGTGACTATTTCACTTGGTAAAGCAATAAGTCATAAAAAAGACTTTTCAGCGGGTAAATCCACCGTTTTTCCTTGACAAATCAGCTGCCACATGTGCTTGTCCGCCGCGAATTACAAGAAATTACTGGCTGTTTGAAGACGTGAAATTTTCGTCTCGCCATCTGATGAACAAAGAGGTTTTATTATGCACGCTTATCGCTCACATTCATGCGCGGATTTACGAAAAAGCGACGTTGGTTCTAACGTTCGCCTTGCGGGCTGGGTGCATCGTGTGCGTGACCATGGTGGGCTGCTGTTTATCGATCTGCGCGACCATTATGGCATGTCGCAAATAGTTGCCGATCCTGATAGCCCGGCTTTTAAAACTGCTGAAACGGTGCGCGGTGAGTGGGTGATCCGCATCGATGGCGAAGTTAAAGCGCGTACCGAAGACACTATCAATCCAAATCTGGATACAGGTGAAGTTGAAATCTTTGCGCGTGAGATCGAGGTTCTTTCTGCTGCAAGCGAACTACCGCTACCTGTATTTGGTGAGCCAGAATATCCTGAAGATGTGCGTTTGAAATATCGCTTCTTGGATTTGCGCCGCGAAACTTTGCACAAGAACATGATGTTGCGTTCGCAAATCATCACGTCCATGCGTCGTCGCATGACAGAGATCAATTTCAATGAGTTCGCAACACCAATTCTAACAGCATCTTCACCAGAAGGTGCGCGTGACTTTTTGGTGCCAAGTCGTATTCACCCAGGCAACTTCTTTGCACTGCCACAAGCACCTCAGCAATACAAACAGCTGATCATGGCATCAGGTTTTGATAAATACTTCCAAATCGCACCATGTTTCCGTGATGAAGACCCGCGTGCTGATCGTTTGCCTGGTGAGTTCTACCAGCTCGATATGGAAATGAGCTTTGTTGAGCAGGAAGATATCTTGCAAACAATGGAGCCTGTGATTAAAGGCGTGTTTGAAGAATTTGCCAATGGCAAACCGGTCACAGATGTGTTCCCGCGCATTCCTTACGACGAAGCCATCCGCAAATATGGTTCTGATAAGCCAGACTTGCGTAACCCAATTGAAATGGAAGCAGTGACAGAGCACTTCGCTGGTTCTGGATTTAAAATCTTCGCTGGCATGATCGAAAAAGATCCAAAGGTTGAAGTTTGGGGTGTTCCTGCGAAAACCGGTGGTTCACGTGCATTCTGTGATCGCATGAACTCATGGGCACAACAGCAAGGTCAGCCTGGTTTGGGTTATATCTTCTGGCGTGAAGAAGATGGTGCAACAGTTGGTGCCGGTCCTTTGGCTAAAAATATTGGACCAGAGCGCACCGAAGCCATCCGTACTCAGCTTGGTTTAGAAGCTGGCGATAGCTGCTTCTTTGTTGCAGGTGTTCCATCTAAGTTTGCTTCATTTGCTGGTGCTGCACGAGACAGAGTTGGCCAAGAGTTGAACTTGCTGGATGAAGAAAAGTTTGAATTCTGCTGGATCGTTGATTTCCCATTCTACGAGTGGGATGAAGACAACAAGAAAGTTGATTTTGGTCACAACCCATTCTCAATGCCGCAAGGTGGTATGGAAGCATTTGATAAAGCCGAAGATCCGCTTGAGTTGAAGGCTTATCAATATGACTTGGTGTGTAACGGCTTTGAATTAGCATCTGGTGGTATTCGTAACCACATTCCAGAAATGATGATCAAAGTGTTTGGCAAAGTGGGTCTTGGTCCTGAAGTTGTTGAAGAGCGTTTTGGTGGTCTTTACCGTGCGTTCCAATATGGTGTGCCACCGCATGGCGGTATGGCTGCAGGTGTTGATCGTGTGGTTATGTTGCTCGCCGGCGCGAAAAACCTTCGCGAAGTCACACTCTTCCCAATGAACCAACAAGCTGCTGATCTGCTTATGGCAGCACCGGCACCGGCTGATAATACTCAGCTGGTCGAACTTGGCCTTCGCGTATTGCCACAAGCAAAAGACTAAAGCGCTTAAAAACATTATTGCATAATATGCCCCGTTGTGAGTTATCATGACGGGGCTTATTTTTATCAAACAAGATGATCGCAATGCCCCAATCCTATCAATTCACCCATGCAATTTGTCGAAAACCTAGTACAAGCGTTGTTGATGGCTTACGGGCCGTTGATACCGGGGTGCCAAGTCTTGAGTTGTTTCAATCTCACCATGCAGATTACGTTAGCGCTCTCCGATCCACAGGCGCGGATGTTCAGGTACTCGATGCACTTGAAGCGTATCCCGATTCCGTTTTTGTCGAAGATGCAGCTTTGTGTTTGCCGGAGCTGGCAATTATCATGCGCCCCGGTGCGCCCACGCGCTTGGGTGAAGCAAACGAAATCGCACCACATCTCAAGGACCGCTATACGCATGTTCATCAGATCAATGGTTCCGGTTTCATCGAAGGGGGCGATATTCTTGTGACCGAGCGCGAGATCTTGGTTGGTAAGTCCGCTCGAACCAACTCAGATGGTATCGCAGAGCTTAAAGATATCGTTAGCCAATACGGATACACATTGCGGGAAGTTGAGACGCCACAAGACGTACTACATTTTAAAACAGATTGCAGCTTGCTTGACGAAGAAACCATATTATCCACCAAACGACTTGCGCGGTCTGGTTGCTTTAAAGATTACAAAGTTTTTTACACGGCAGAAGGGGAGGAGGCTTGCGCCAACTCCATCCGCTTTAACAACCTTGTGATTATGCCTCATGGCTTTGATAAAACAGCAGAAATGCTGGATCAGGCTGGCTATAAAATCTGCCAGATTGGTAATTCAGAAGCTGCAAAACTCGATGGTGGAATGTCGTGTTTATCGCTGCGCTTCACGCCCTCCTAGCTCACTTGTGATTCAATTATCACCATTTATTAATGATCCAACTTGCATTTAACGCTATTCATTCTCTGAGTTTTCAACCTTGGTTTTTGCCGTCAACATTGGCGGCCGGTATTCGCGATAAAATTGGTCGATCTCGAGGCCATAGGTCTTCTGAAAAGCTATTTCCCAGTCATTGCGAGCGAGCATTCTCCAGAGTCTAAGGTGGTTGGAATACCCACCTGGACGCTCGGCAAGCTGATGAAATGCTGGAATTCCAAAATCGAAATGTTCATCCAAAGGCACGATTTCATAAGGAACGATTGCGCTGGGGTCTTCAATTTTGATGGTATAGGTTCGGGCATCAATAAATTCTTGCGGCGACATGTTTGGATTAAATAAACTATGCAGGATGGCAATGGTCGTTCCTTCTACAGCCCAGACCGGACCTCTGCGTTTGACATATTCGATCGTTGACGGGTTTTTCGGCAGATATCCACCCAGTTGAAACTGTGTTTCGTGCAAAAGCTGGTGTGCTACAGATTCGGCAATGGTTTTGCTCAGCTCGGCTTTGTTTTCCAGCGACAGTTCCTCTTCCCCCATACAAATAACGAAATGACCATCTGAACCGAAAATTGCCGAGGGTCTGCCATCAGTGTTACAAAGCCGATCAATTTCTTTAAGCTGTGAAATACGGCTGTTAGGATCGCGACCTATCTTTTTGACTTCAGATGCTAGTTTTTCGACGTCGCGGCCATAGATTATGTCAACACGTCCAGGTACAAAAATACCCGCCAATCTGAGGCGACGATGCGCAAAATACGTCATGTCGACAATGAGTAATTTTTCTTGCTCTGTGATGTCATCAGCAAAGATGAAATTAAACTCACCCCCGGTGAAAGATGGTGTACTTCGCCACAAAATTGGATCTATAATTGCGATTTCATGGCACCAGGCAATTGCACTATCTTTGGTGAGTGCGCGTAGTTCGCGTAACTGTGGATGAGTTTTTATTAGTTTGGATAATCCATTTCGAGTTTTCCGACCTAAAATTCCGTCAACAGGTCCGACATTTATGCCCAACATGGATAATTGGTGTTGAACACATGCAACTCCTGGATCCGTATTTTTAGGGCCTTTTGGTACGGGCTGGTAAAGTGGATTTAAGTAAGAAAAATTACGATAAAAATCATTAGTTGATTGTCCGAATGCGCTCTGAAATGCAACATCCCAGTTTTGCCGCGCAAGTGCCCGCCAAAATTTAAAAATCAAACGTTCGTCATCGTCTTTAATCAGGAGCTGTGAAGCGCGAATAACGTAGCTTGCAAAGTCAAACTCAAAAGTCGAACGGTTATCGATCATCGATGCAAGTTTATAGCCAGAAAATAAGGGGGCGCGTGCTTTGAAAAAACCTTCAAAATAACCCGGCGATAAATGGGGATTTGCAAATTTTTGCTCAAAAACGGTGGCAGTTGCCTCGGCTAGCCAACGAGGGCCCGAAAGGGCAATTCTTTCTTGAAGATCCAAAATATTAGTTGGAACGTAACCGGCCAATTGTCGATTAATTTCATGTGCAAGCTCATGAACCAACAATATGTCGAGCTCCTTTTGAATGGCTGTCAGATCTTGATCAGGGCGAGAGCAGATTACAATAACTCCACGTAAGTTTAATCCACTCATTAATTGGTTCGTGCATTGTTCATGAATAATTTGTTGCACATCAGAGTAAGGGATTTTACTCTTGTTCAGGTCCGTAACAAATCTGGCGATTTCAGCTTGATCATCGGAATATATTAGCTGTACTGAATCAACTAGAGAGAACCCATAATTGGAGAAAAAATCACTCGCTGTTTCCATAGCAATTCGCAGGCTCTTTATGTCATCTTTACTCGCATTCTTACCTGCATAAATCTTAAACTCTCCGTGAACTTTCGCGGGCCAATATTTCTGAAGCGATTCAACAGACAAACCGATTTCATGGCACCACATGACCGCGTTATCAGCGTTTATCGCCCGCAGCCCTTTGAGGTCTTTATGAATGCTCTTCAAAAGCTCAATGGCGTTTGGTATGTCGTCGTCCCAGTCTGAACCGTTTGCTTTTACTTCGATACCGCTGGCAATAAGTTGTTGTTTTACGCATTCAACATTTGAATCACTTGCGAATGATTGATTAATGCCGAGAATGAAGGAGGCGATGATTATGAATCTGACAAGACTAAACAAAATAAACCTAAAATTGTAAGTTACTACTCTTCCTTGATAATTAGCTTTCGTATAGCGATCAAGTGGATTTACTCCCAAGATAATAGAATCCTTGGATAAATAGGTCTCTCACTCACATTTCAAGTTAGAATGAATAATACACTCACTGCTTGATTGTGTTGGTATGCGCTTAAGATGAACAGGTTGATCGATCTTCATGTGATTTGAAATATCGATATTTTTATAATACACTTAAATTTATCGATAAATCGGGAGGATATTGATGAAGAATTTGTTACTGGGAATAGCATCTATTGGATTGCTGTCCGTCATGTCATCCGGCGCAGAAGCGGCCGCTTGTATGAAAGTTACGCTAACCGGAACTCAAGGTGGCCCACCGGTCTTCATGGGGCAGGCGGGTGCTGGAACGCTTGTGCAATTTGGTGATGACAGTAAGGGCTGTAATTTCGTCAACTTACAATTTGATACAGGACGTGGGACAACGCAGCGGCTGTCACAATCCGGTGTTCCGGTCGGCAAGCTCAATGCTATATTCTTAACTCATATGCATTCTGATCATACAGAAGGTCTCACCGATATGATGCAGCTGCGTTGGCATTTCAATTCAGGTGGTCCGAAGGTTGATCTGGTATGTTCTGATGACAGCAAATCACCTTTAGGTCACACGCTCAGCTGTCGCAAATACGCCAAACACATTGGTGATGCGTTGATTAATTCAGGCGAAATGGCGCAAAGGCTTGCGGAGAACAAAAAACGTTTGCCGGGCGGCCCAGCTGATTTGATCAATACCAAAACATTCCCGCAAGCCAATGAGCCAACGATGGTTTGGAGCTATGGCAATGTGAAGGTTTATGCGATCAATTCACGCCATATCCCAGGACACGCTTCTTATCGTGTGGATACCCCAGCGGGATCTGTTGTGATCGGCGGTGATGCAGGCAATGATGCGCCAAAACCACCGCGCGCATCCTCAACATCAGCTCAGGTTGAAAAGCTGGCCATGGGTGCGGATATCATTGTTCATTCGACCATCCATCCAGTGATGGGCCCGGATAAAGATAGCGGCTTCCCGCCACCCATCTATTATCGTCAAAGTACTGCGACTGATTTAGGATCTATGGCGCTGCGAACAGGTGCTAAGCATCTCATGCTAACCCATCTTATTCCACCGATGAATGCCAAACGGCAGGGGCCATATCCAATCCCCGGCGGTGGATTGACCGAAGCCGATTATAAGCAAGCTGTGTCCGATGGTGGCTTTACTGGCAATACTGTTGTCGGAACTGATCTCGTCAGCGTTCAGATGCCTTAAAATACGTTTGATCGCATCCTGCTTTTGGGATGCGATCAAATCTAGTTTTTCAAACTTTACAATGCGTTACGCACCGCTTCATCAAATGATGGCGCAGACATCGCCGTTGCGTTTTTCTCAGCATCCTTGATGAAATCATCCCGCTTCGTGACAAGTTCACTCATTTCAGCTTCAATTGTCTTACGTTTTTCTATGATCTCTGCGATGTAGCTTTTCTGCTCTTCAGGGGTCATTTTCTGCATCGGTTCTGGCAAATGCTCAGGCACAACCGCTTCCAGTTCAACATCTTCATTGCGCACTGCTGAAACGATATCACCGCCACCGGTCACGACTTCTTTTCGAGCCTCACGTTTTGAATAAAAGGCTGAATTATCAACGCGTTTAGACACGCTTCCCGAAGATTTATCGATGATCTTCTGCTCTAATGCAGCTTGTGTTTCTTTCGGGCCATAAGGCACAATTGTTCGGTCAAGCTTATGTTGAAGATCAATGATCTGTTGATCATAAGGGGTTTCGATTTGCGAGATCTGACCACCATCTTGCGGGATGGGGATATAGCTGCCACCACCTCGTTGGGCGATATCTTTCCAAAAATTCTTGGTTACATTTGAAAGACCTGCTTGCACAGCATGTACGGTAATATCCTGATCAGATGCTTGCTTTAAAACTTCTGGATATTTGGGTGCATTGATGTAATCCATATGGGGAGGGGCATCACCAACTAAGAACACGATCCTTCGCGTATCATCACCCTTCGTCCAAGCAATTTGATCAATCGCCGCATCTAAGGCTTCGTTGACCGATTCAGGCGTGTCGCCACCGCCATTTGCACGTAGAGCAATCAAGTTGCCATATAGTCCTTGAATATCATCACTCATTTTGTGCATTTTGATGACATAATCATCGCCGCGATCGCGATAGGCAACCAGCGCCATGCGGATATTTGCTTTTGGATTAATATCGACAATTGTATTGGCAATCGACCAAATTTTCTGTTTAGCGCCTGCGATCAAGCTCGCCATCGAACCTGTTGTATCAAGCACAAAAGCAACTTCAATTGTATCATGTTGATTGTTGTCAGATGTATTTTGGCTGGCCTGCACTTGCGATCCCAAAAGGGCAAAAGTCAGGGCTGTAAAAGTAGATAGATTTAAAAGATGTCTTTTCATGAAAACCACTCCCCGTTTCATTCAATGGGGAGAGCATCAAAGACAAGCGTGACAGATTTTGGGCTTGATCAAGGTTATATTGTGGTTTTAACAAGGCAGAAATTTTCTCAAAATTTGTAACAATCGAGCTTATTCTCTTCAATTTATTGCGAAAATAACTCCTAATCCGTCACATTTCTTGATTGGTGGTCCAAAAATCACCTCAAAATAACCTTTCGTCTGTCACAAAGGTATAGAACTTCGGCCCAATTTCATTCCTATCGATAGCGCTTCTTGAAACGACATCAGGAGGCGACATGTCAGACAATCAAGACGTTCAAAATCCATCGCAGACGGTGGTAAATCAACGACCATCATTCTTCCAAGGTCTATCATCCAGTCCGGGATTTAAGTTTATCATCACCGGTGTGATCACCTTTTTATTACTTATTCCAGCACTATTGGTTTGGGCGTTAGTGGAAGAACGCGCCGACAGGGCTGATAAAGTAGCGCAATCGATTTCTCAAGGTTGGGGCAATCAGCAACGCATTAATGGGCCGTATTTAGTGGTGCCCTATCTCACCAAACAAAAACAAAATGACGTTTATATAGATGTGCGGCGATATGCGATTTACTCGCCAGCAAAATTGGAAACGACGAGCGAACTTGAAGTTGAAGAACGTAAAAAATCGATCTATTCCACTCCGCTTTATCACATGAAGTCCAAACTTTCGGGCAGGTTTGATCCTATCGATACAAGCCAAATTGTAGCTCGTAACGGACGAGTTAGATTGCGAGAAGCATTTTTAGCAATTGAGGTATCCGATCTTGCAGGTTTCCGCTCAGAAGTCGTCGCGCAGCTCAATGATGGCGAGGAGGTCATTTTTGCACCTGGATTGGCCGGGTTACATCCAAGCAACTCACACAATCGATATAATAATTACAAAAATTCAGCAAAATCGAGCGGCATACATCTAGATGTCGACGAAGCGTTATTAGACCAATCGATCAAGTTTGAGATTGACCTTGCTATCAATGGTTCCCGCGCTTTGGAAATCGTACCTAGTGGTAAAACAACCGAAGTCACCATGACATCTAACTGGCCACATCCAGGATTTAATGGCAGATTTCTACCCGAAACAAGAAACATTACTGAAACTGGGTTTGATGCAAAATGGACCGTACCAAATTTAGCGCGCGGTATAAGCGCCGTTTCATTTGGCACACAAATCAGTAATGCAAATTCGATCATCGAGGTGAGCTTTGTAAAACCGTTAAAGTTCTATCAGCTTGTATCTAGAACGCTAAAATATGCCGTGGCGTTTTTCTCGCTTGTTTTCTTGGCCATCTTCATCTTGGAACTTACAAGTCAAAATTCCGTTCACTGGATCCAATATATTTTAACAGGCTTGGCAATGGTGGTTTTCTATATATTGCTATTGGCATTGGCCGAGCAGGTAGGATTTGACATTGCTTATATTGTTGCAAGTTTGGCGACCACGGGGCTGATTGCCTGGTATGTTGGAAATGCGCTTTCAAGTCGCAATGCAGTATATGTATTATCAAGCGTTGTGGGCCTGACATATGCGATTATGTATCTGATCTTGAAAGAGGATGAATATGCGCTGCTAATCGGTGCAATCATCGCCTTTGCCGCGATTGCCTTTACCATGTATGCAACACGCAATGTGGATTGGTCAAAAAGCGCTCATAAAACACCTAGCGCTTAGGCAATGATGCCTCCGGTATTAATTATGCCGGGGGCTTTCTAACTTCGACCGTCTTTGATTTGTTGATAAAATTCACCGACGCCAATATTAAAAGCTGTCTCAAACGCGATTTGCCAGTTTGAACGTGAAAGTTCATCCCAATAAACAATAAAGCTGTCATAACCGCCGCCGCTTTCAGCCAAAATGTGAGCTGCCATGGCACCACGTTTTTGGTGTTTTACAGGGCTTGCAGGGCCATAGGCCTCCAGCTGATGAAGCTCTGAGCCAATGGATTGGCTTTCACCGATACGCTTGGCAATGTGATCAGCAAATGAGCTTTTGGGCGCCTGCATATAATCAATAAGTGCTTCTGAAATGCCCTCATAAAGCCAACGCGGACCAAATTGGAAGAATTGATCGCTTACCTGCTTATCGGGCCATGCATAGCCTGCCGATTGCTTCAAATACTCATGAGATAATAAATGCATTGCAACATCATCTAGGTTGGATCTGTCTTTCAAACAAAGTCCAATGACCCCATCTGATGAAATGCCACCAGATTGAGCGCCTGTGCATCTATTCTTCATATCTTGTTTCACATCATCTAAATTGATTGGCGAACGCAAATTAGGTTCAAGCAAAGACAATAGTTTGTCTTCATCCGATGACGCGACCACCTTTATAGCGCCTGTGGGTCTAAACCCTAGTTCAGAAAGTGATTTCAATGCCTTATCGATCGATGTCCGAATAGCGTTCCTGTTCGTCATATCTACAGTATCATCGAACTGATATTTCAGTGCATTTGGTTGAGCGGGCCAATAAAGTTGCAAGGCTTCATCGATCAACCCAATTTGACGGCACCACATAAGTCCGTTGTCGCGAGTTAAATCATCCAAATCGGCAAGTGATGGATATTTCTCAATAAGTTTTTTCGCCCCACGAAAAGTTTTACGACCATAAAGGCCGTCAATCTGACCAACATTGATTTCATTCGCGGTGAGTTGCTGTTGAACACATGCAATACCTGCATCATTATCCGTTATAATTGGCGCATTCAAAAATTTTGCGGGCGTGGGTCTTTGCCAATCAAACTCGCGGTAAAATGCGTTGATTGATAGTCCAAAGGTTGACGCAAAGGCTGTTTCCCAGTCGCTGCGCGCCATTTCTTCCCAAAAGTTGATAATGCCGGCCAGCCCCTTCTTTTGGGCAACCAAATTACCAGCCAAACTCGCATAGGTTCCAAAGACGGCTTTTTCTGGAGCATCTCCATAGCGTAAAGTTGATAGTGTTCTACCGGAAAATCGCGTTGCATCTTCAAGGATAAGATTGATCAATATTTCGCTTCTTACACCCCGATAAGAATAATCGCTTTCAAAGGCAATCGCCGTTCCTTCCACCAACCAGCGCGGGCCATTGATAGCAACAATTTCAGAACGATCGCTAACAAGCGCTTTTGTGTAGCTGGTATATTGGCGCTGAACCTCATGCGCATATTCGTGAACTGCGATATTTTTTAAGACGCGCTCACGCCTCGTGACGTCAGTTTTGGGGTCAAAGCAAAATGCAATTAATCCATTGATATTAAGTCCGCTTAAGGGTTTGCCAGCACATTGCCTTTTTAAAATATCAATCCCGTCTTTGACCGGGATCGCGTTGCGCGCAACCTGGTTTATTGAACGAGCAAGTGCGTTTAAATCATCCGATGCAACAACATTTACAATGCCGGGTAATTCGACATCAAATTTGTCAAAATACTGATCGGCAATCTCCATTGCAGAACGGATACTTTGCTGCTCAGACGGGGTCAGCGTGCCGGAGAAAAAGTACTTTAGTTTTGGAGCATCATGAGTTGGCCAATGTTGTTTAAGCTTCGGCGATAAAAGCGCCATTTCACGACACCACATTAAGGCGTTATTGGAATTGAGTGAATTGAGCTCTCCAAGTTCGGGCATCTGTTGTATAGCTTGTTGAGCACCAGCGGCGGTTTTCTTGCCAAATAGCCCATCTACAACGCCTATATCAATATCAAGTGAAGTAAGCTGATTTTGTACACATTTAACACCCGCATCGCCGCCTTCAGCACCATATGCGGGCGAGATGGATGCCAGTGACGAAATCACAAGTGAAACAGCTATGGCAGCCAGCCCAGCTTGGTCTTTTAGTCTTTTGAGTATCACACCGGCTACCTTACACTTTAAATCAATTATGCAAATTTTTATCGATTTTAATGTCATACGCTTCAGATACAACAATGAAAACATGAATTGCATCACAAATTAGCGAGCTCTCAGGTTTTAACTCGCTTGGCATGAAATGTGTTGCACCGTTACATCGAACTGGTTTTTCGCATGTTTTTAATGTGTTTTATAGCCAACAAAAAAACCCGCCATGTCGTGTGGCGGGTTTTAAAGAGAGAATGCATGAATTACTGGTTTGCGGTCACTTGTACATTTAACAGCTCGGCCAAAGTACGTGGGTCACCCATTGCAGAGCCTGCAATTTGTCCAAAGGGAACAGGTGCTTCCGGTGCTGCTTTAATCTCGATATTTTGCGGGTTATCCAAGAAAGCCGAAGCTGCTGTTGTAATCTGCTGCTGTAGAGCAGGAATACCTAAGCGACCTAGCGCAAATGGCAATAAACCCTTTGCAGCTTGCGCCATTTGTTCGGCGGAAATGCCCTGTTGCTTACCAGCAAATTCCAGCATTTTGCCGGTGAGTGATGCATCATCAAAGCGCAATGCCAGTGAGTTAAATGTCAGCTGTTGCATGAGCCCCATGGTTGCAAGACCCATTGCTTGCTGGGCTTTTGGATCATTTGCCTTGCCAACCATTTCGCTTTGCAATGTTTGAAGCTCCTGCAAAAATTCCATTGTGTAGCCGGAAATATCTAGTGACGTGTTTAATCGACCCACATCATTTAAAGTGAGCGCCATTTCTGGCATGTTGATCCGGCCGCTTTCAACGTCCCACGCTCCATCCATTTTCAAATCACCTGTTAGAACGCTATAGCCCATGCTTTCAAGCGTTTGTCTGGCTTTGGGTTCTTTAACCAGCGCGAGATCGATGGCAATTCCATCAACCGTCCCCGTAAATTCCATACTTGATGTATCGCTGATATCGAGATTAAAATCAGATCCTGAAAATTTGAATACATCCACATTTTCAACGGTTACACTCATTGGACCTGTTTTAAAACGCTCATATAAGAACATGTCCATTAGTTCCGTCATCTCTTCGCCAGCTGGGATAGTTAGGTTTGAGATTTCAATGCCACCAAGTTGGATTCTAGCACCGTCTGACGTGGCATCGATATCTGCAATGGATGCAGTTTCAGCTTTGTAACCACCGTCACCGATTTCACTTACCCCGGTAAAGACAATATCACCAATAGGTACACTGCCTTGTGGTGCTTTAAATGATGCTGATGACAATGTTATCGTCGAGCCATCCAAACTCGCAGAGCCCACTTCCATAACCGAACCCGATTTTGCGAATGTTTTAATCAGCTGTGCAGAAAACGCGTCTGCATCCAACGCCAAGGAAGGAATAGCACTCCCCAACAGAATTGAGCTTGCAAGAAGTGCGCGTTTTGAAAAATTAAATGACATTAAATGCTCCATGGCGAATTGATTTGCTTCACAATTTATGTGCGAATTGTAACATTCTCAAGTTACTTCGATCATTTTGGTTAAAGTAGGGCAAAGACTTTGAATAAGATATCAATCAAAGCTTCTAATCTTCTGGTGCATCCAACTTGACTTGTTTTGTTAAAAGAACATAATAGGAACAAATTGAGGGGTTTGTTATGCAAGATTTACAGATTTATTTGCCAGGCTTCATCGTAGGATATGGCATCTTTTTGGTCGCCATGCTTTCACCAGGGCCAAATATTCTGACCATTATCGGCACCTCAATGAGCACAGGAAGATCCGCTGGGATGGCGCTCGCCTTTGGAACTGCGGTTGGCTCATTCGGCTGGGCACTATTGTCAATTGCAGGGCTTACCGCAGTTATTGCCACTCACGCATGGGCGTTCACGCTTGTGAAGATAATCGGTGGTTTATATCTGTTATGGCTGGCCTATAAATCATTCTTATCAGCGACAAATGATCAAGACATGAGCATGAAGCCGCTCAAAGGGAATGCCACACATTTTAAGTATTTTTGGCGTGGTTTTACTGTGCAAATGACAAATGCTAAAGCAGCAATTTTTTGGGTGGCAATGATGTCTGTCGCTTTTAAAGATGGCGCGCCGGTATCCGTTATGTTGTTATTTGGCGGAGGCGTTTTTGTGTTGTCGTTTGTCTTACACCAACTATATGCCATTGCATTTTCAACCAATGTGATGGTCAAAACCTACACAAAAGCAAGACGGCCCTTGCAGGCCATATTGGGAACATTTTTCACATTTGCTGGCTTTAAGTTGCTTTTGTCACGCAGTTAAGAAAAAATATAGAAAAACCCTATAAAACCCCAGCTTTGTTGGGTGTAACGCACCTCAATTGCTTGCCCCGAATCAAGCCATAGGGTAGGTGGAATCTATGGGAAAAGAGATTACACCGCCTTCAGGCGGATCAGATGACATTCAAAGTGTTGATTTAAAGGCTGCGCTCGAAGAGCGCTATTTGGCATACGCGCTGTCGACCATCATGCACCGGGCATTGCCTGACGCGCGTGATGGTATGAAACCAGTGCACCGCCGTATTGTTCATGCAATGAACGATATGGGCCTTAAATCCAATTCGTCATTTAAGAAATGCGCGAAAATCGTCGGTGAAGTGATGGGTAATTTCCACCCGCATGGTGACCAGGCGATTTATGATGCTTTAGTACGTTTGGCGCAGGACTTTGCCGTTCGTTATCCGTTGGTCAACGGCCAAGGAAACTTTGGTAACGTCGACGGCGATAACCCCGCTGCGATGCGTTATACAGAATCCAAAATGACACCAGTTGCTGAATTGCTGCTTGAAGGCATTAACGAAGATGCTGTTGATTTCCGCACGACCTATGATGAGGAAAACGAAGAGCCGACAGTTCTGCCCGGTGCTTTTCCAAATCTGCTTGCCAATGGATCATCCGGTATCGCCGTGGGCATGGCAACGTCTATTCCACCGCACAATGCGGCCGAGCTTTGCGACGCAGCGCTACATCTCATCAAGTTCCGCAATGCTGGCATTGAAAAGCTTGTGGAGTTTGTGCAAGGGCCGGATTTGCCAACGGGCGGCACGATCATTGAAGATAAAGAAACCATTGTAAACGCCTATAAAACAGGTCGTGGTGGCTTCCGAGTTCGTGCGAAGTGGGAAAAGGAAGAGACTGGTCGTGGTGGTTACCAGATTGTTGTCACCGAAATTCCATATCAAGTTCAAAAATCTCGTTTGATTGAGAAGATTGCCGAGCTTTTGATCGCTAAAAAACTTCCACTTTTGGACGATATTCAGGACGAATCTGCAGAAGATATTCGCGTTGTATTAACGCCAAAAAACAGATCTGTCGATCCAGAGATATTGATGGAATCGATGTTCAAGCTCACCGAGCTTGAAAGCCGTATTTCGCTTAATATGAACGTCTTGAGCCAGGGCAAAGTGCCAAAGGTTATGTCCTTGCGCGAGGTGCTGCTTGAGTGGGTTGATCACCGCCGCGATGTCCTGCAGCGCCGTTCTCGCCACCGCTTGGCAGCAATTATTCGCCGTTTGGAAATTTTGGGTGGTTTGCTTGTCGCCTATCTAAATATCGACGAAGTGATTAAAATTATCCGTGAGGAAGATCATCCAAAAGCTGTGATGATGGAGCGTTTCAGCCTTACCGATCTTCAGGCTGAATCTATCCTCAATATGCGCTTGCGTTCATTGCGCAAACTTGAAGAGTTTGAAATTCGCAAAGAGTTTGATGCGCTTGAGGCTGAAAAAGCCGAAATTGAAGAGCTGCTTGGATCTGAAGAAAAGCAATGGCAGGCCATTTCATGGCAAATCCGTGAAGTTAGAAAAACCTACGGTAAAGATACCGAACTTGGCGCGCGTCGTACCGATTTTGGAAAATCAATTGATATCGATGATAGCGCAATTTACGAGGCGATGATTGAAAAAGAACCAATCACCGTTGTGCTGTCTCAAAAAGGTTGGGTGCGGGCGATGAAAGGGCATATGTCCGATTATTCAAGCCTAACCTTTAAAGACGGCGATAAGCTCAAGCTTGCCTTCAGTGCCTTTACGACAGACAAAATCTTGATCATGACGACGGGTGGTAAAGCCTATACGTTAGGCGCAGATAAATTCCCAGGTGGTCGTGGTCATGGCGAACCGCTTCGTATCATGGTCGATATGGATAATGATCAGGATGTGCTCACCGCTTTTGTGCATCAGCCTGAGCGCAAACTCTTGCTTGCATCTAATATCGGCAATGGCTTTATCGTTAAAGAAACCGATCTTGTTGCTAACACCCGTAAGGGCAAACAGGTCATGAATGTTAAGATGCCTGATGAAGCGCAATTATGCGTCGAGGTGCGTGGCGACTACTTAGCAGTTGTGGGTAAAAACCGTAAAATGCTGATATTCCCGCTCGATCAATTGCCTGAAATGGCGCGTGGTAAAGGCGTTCGTTTGCAACGTTATAAAGATGGCGGCGTGGCCGATGTCAGATGCTTCTTGATGGAAGAAGGTCTGACATGGGAAGACAGCGCCGGTCGTTCGTATACACGCATGAAAGACGAGCTGATAGAATGGATGGGCGATAGAGCCCAAGCCGGACGGATGGTGCCAAAAGGCTTCCCAAGATCGGGTAAGTTCTCGGGTTAGGGCGTGATTTCACCCTGTCGTAAAGTTAGAACTTCCGCTCCGCTACGGGTGACAGCAACTGTGTGTTCAAACTGAGCTGACAGTTTTTTGTCTTTTGTTGTAACTGTCCAGCCATCATCTTCCGTCACAACGCGCCGAGAACCCTGATTGATCATTGGTTCGACTGTAAACACCATGCCTTCTCGGAGTCGCAAGCCAGTATTTGGTTTGCCAAAATTTAGGATTTGAGGATCTTCGTGCATTTTTTGGCCAATCCCATGGCCGCAATATTCTCTCACAACTGAACAACCTTTGTTTTTGGCATATTTTTCAATGGCAAAACCAATATCGCCCAGATATGCGCCAGCGCGAACTTGTTTTATCCCCTGCCACATGGCTGCATTGGCAATACGCACAAGCCGTTTTGCGGAGGCGGAAGCATCACCTATGACATAGGTTTTGCTGGAATCTGCGATGTATCCATCTTTTTCCAAGGTGATATCAAAATTGATAATATCGCCATTACAGATCACATCATGTGCATTAGGAACACCATGGCATACGACATTATTGGCAGAACAATGCAGTGAGAATTCAAATCCATATTGGCCTTTACTGGCTGGTCGTGCTGAAAGCTGATGTGTGATGAAATCATCCACGAAATTGTTGATCTTAAGGGTTGTTTGCCCCTCAAGTTGCTGCGCATCTAGCATCTCAAAAACGCGCGCCAACAACTTTCCAGAGACCCTTAAAAGCGATAGTTCTTCAGGTGTCTTGACCATCTTAAGCAGCGTTAATTTGAGGAATATCGACTTCTGCGGATGCTAGTTGCATTTTGATAATATCATTGAAAGAAAGCGTTGGGTTAGCTTCTGCCAACATACCAACCTTCATCCAGTATTCAGCCTGAGCATTAATTGATCGGCACATAACAGTGCTGGCCTTTCGGATGTCCTCATGCTGTTCTTCGCTAATTTTGACGATGCCCATTCGTGTAAATCCCTATTTATATGATACATATATATTTTATATATGATTCGTATATAAGCATCAATAGAGTCAGAAACTCATCAAAGCGATAACCGCGAGATATACGCCGGTGAAGATATATGCAGTGAGTGTCAGCACCATGCCGCGGGTACGGTATTTAAAAGTGCCTTTCTTACCCGACAAACCAATTGGGTGCATGATACGGGAGATCGCGAATATTGCGGCAAACACGGAAACAGCAATTACATGCCCGCCACCTAATTCAAGCAATCCCAGCATAATCAAAAACATCGGCGCGGTTTCCACCATATTTCCGTGCACTCGCACGGCCCGAGTAAGCGCATCACTATCGCCGGTTTGAAGCTCGACTTTCTCACGCTGTCTTATCTTCACAATGTCGATGATCATCTTGAGCGTAAAAAAGCATAAGAAAACACAAAGCAGTGCCGTAATCGCTGGAAATGTCATAACTTACCCATCGTGTGATTGTTTGATCACGAACCATCCAACAATTGTGAGCGTATATCAAGTTAACAATAGTTTGATCCGCCGAAACTTGTTTTGTTTTAACGTTTTGCCTAAGTTCGACGGAAATTTTATTTAGATAACAATAAGAAAGTCATGAAATGTCCCTTCGTATAAGTCTCAAAAAAACTATTATTGCAGCATTTTCAATTGCGCTTTTGACTTCATCCGCCTTGGCAAGCGATGACGCTGCACTCAAACTAGCGGACGAAGCGATGGCCGCGCTCAAAAAGGGGCAAATTGAACAAACAACCAAACTTTACGATGAGGCTTTAGCGCAGCCAAGTTTGTCTGCCGCGGTGCAAGGAGAAGTCTTATCAGCGAAAGCCAATGCGCTTTTGGAAATCGCTTGGGCGACGCGCCAGGACACACCATTGTTAGAGGCAATCGATACCTTTGAAACTGCTGTGAAAGTGCTGGATGCTGATAATTCTCCCATGGTTTGGGCACAAAGTAATTCGCGCTTGGGCGAAGCCTACCGTTCGTTGGCCTATGGCAAATATAACCAAAACAAACCGGAAGAGGGCGCGCAATTATATAACAATGCGATTGTTGCCTTTACCAATGCGCTGAAAGTTTTAGACCAGGACAAAAACCCGAAGGAATGGGCAACCGCGCAACGCGCTCTCGGGCAGGTTTATACAAATTCTGATACATATCTGTCGATTTCTGGAAAAGTTTCAAATGCAACGCGTTTGACCGAGGCTGAAGATGCGTTCCAAGCAGCTATGAATGTGTATACCAAAGATGCAGACCCGGTAAGTTGGGCTGGTCTTCAATTTCAATTGGGTGACATCTATACAACGCTTCATCAACGACAGGGTGGAACATTTTGGCTTGAGAAGTCCATAAAATCCCACAAAAGTGTGTTGGAAGTCATTACAAAAGACAACAATCCTAATGTTTGGGCGCAAGTACAATACTTCATTGGAAATGGATTGGTGGAACTTGGATCAGCCTTCAAAGACAAGTCCATGCTCGAAGAAGCTATCGCCGCCAGTGAATTGGCGACGCAGTCTGACTATTTCGAAAATATTTTCCCTGAATTTTACGAGCGAAACCAAAACAACATCAAAGTCGCGAAATCCCTTATTTCCAAATACGAGGATGCAAACTAAACGCCGTCAAAGTGTTTTGAGTATTTGGTTTAACAGGAAAAGCTTATGAGCAGTCGAGAACAAAGACGTCAAAGAATTGAAAATGCACTTTGGGGATTGTTCATCGCCGATAGCTTGGCCATGCCTGCGCACTGGTATTATGCGCGCGAAAACATCATCAAAGATTTCAATGGCGGGGTGAAGACTTATGAAGCGCCGTTACACCCGCATCCCGAAGCCTTCATGGTCGGTATGTCCTATAAGCCTGATGTACAAAAAGCCGCAGATCTTCATCGACCTTATGATATTTTGCATAAGCATAGCCGCTTCTATCAAACATCATGGGAAGATTTCACCATTGAGCGCAATGATCGCGAGGGTGAGCATGGCAATAAAGTAGCCGCAGAAGATGAGCGTTATCATTACCATCACGGGTTAAACGCAGGTGACAATACTCTGAACGCACATTTAGCGCGTGTTCTGATCAGATCCATCAATAAAAAAGGTGGTTATGAGGCAGGGGCATTTCTAGATGATTTTGTCTCTTACATGACCACACCGGACCAAAACCAAGATCCCTATACGGAAGTGTTTTTAAGGCGTTGGTTTGAAAATTACTGTAACGGAGATCCGATCCATGCTTGCGCACAGATGCAGCGTGATAATTGGTCCATCGGTTCGCATGGCGGCATGATCAGACCCATGGTTTTATCGCTATTGTCGCAAAATCCTTATCAAGCCGTGGGTATGGCACTTGAACATCAAGCACTTACGCATCGGTCGGAGACTGTTGCTTCGGGGTTGGCTATATGTTTGCCTTTATTGTTTGAATTGATCGAGGGCAAAAGCGATACCGCCTCAGCATTTCGTAAAGCAGCAAAACAGGTACATATGGCGGGTATTCGCGGTGAGGATTTGTTTGCGCAGTATCGTGCGCATAAGGGCCCGGGGAATATTCCGGACGATCAAATGTGGGCTTATCATATGGAGCTTGAATGTGACCCGATGGATCTTGATAAGCTTGTGGGGATGGGTGAGCAGGCGGTCCTGCGCAAAGAGATCGGTACCGTTTGTTATATCGAGCAAGGTCTGCCGATGATGTTCTTTATCGCTGCCCATGAAGATTATGATTTTGAGAAAAGCTTGCTTTTAAATGTCAATGCGGGCGGCGACAATGTAAACCGTGGCATGCCGCTCGGTTTAATGATCGGAGCAGGGGAAGATGAGATCTCTTCTCAGCTCAAAAAAGGCCTCACCGATTATCAAGAATTAGCAGATGAAATATCCAAGTTTGCAGAAATAGCAGAAAGCGGTGAGGGGGTCACAAAGGGATTTGAAGCGCCATCACGTCGTAAGGGTGTTGTGCTTTAGTCTTAGATATCTTGATCAGTCTGTGATCATAAAAAATATGGCTAATCTGAATAACGCTCCCAACCACTTGCACCTAAATGTTCTTGCGGCTGAAAGCGGGTTTTATATGCCATTTTAGGTGAGCCATCGACCCAATATCCAAGGTAAACATGCGGAAGACCTGCATCGATCGTTCGCCTAACATGGTCTAAAACCATATATGTGCCCAATGAGCGCGATGTATAGTCAGGCTCAAAAAATGAATAGACCATGGATAGGCCATCGGACATTTTGTCAGTCAGAGCCGCGCCAATAAGTTTACCTTTTGGGTACTCTTGAACACCATCGCCATCTTCTCTCAAACGGTATTCGATTACCCGCGTATCGACATGCGTGTCCTCAATCATCATCGCATAATCAAGTACTGACATTTCTGACATGCCGCCATCTAAATGTCGGTCGTCTAGATAAGCGCGAAACATCGAATATTGTTCACTTGAAGGTTCAGCCTGATGATCAACTGAAATAATATCTTTGTTGCGTGCTAAGACGCGCTTCATGGATTTAGTCCATACAAATTCATCCGCTAAAATGCGAACTGAAACGCATGCTTTACACATTTCGCAAGCAGGGCGGTATGCAATATTTTGAGAACGCCGGAAGCCACCTTGTGTGAGAATATCATTTAATTCGGTTGCTTTTTCCCCCGCCAAATGCGTGAAGATCTTGCGCTCCTCGCGATCATTGAGATAGGGGCACGGCGTTGGTGCCGTCAGAAAGAATTGGGGAGATTGACTATTGTGTCTCGTCATTCGCTCGATTGATCAAAAAGCTATCAAATTCAATGTTTATCGGTGCCACTAACTTAATCAATCAAACAACGGCTGGCAATACTGGTTTATTTCCGCTTGGAGATTTTGATATCAACTTCATATTCATCGTTTAAATCTGAGCGCAGGATCACAGTGCCGAGCAATAAATCCTGCACCAAACGTTTGCGATCGGTAAATAAACTAATGAGCAAAATAAAGCCGGACGTGACGATATTCGCCGCCCAGAATATGACGCCGTGAACAATAGCTGTCATGAAATCTACACGACCACCATCAAGACGCGCGATCCGGATGCCCATCATTTTCATCCCCGGTGTCGCTTGATCAGGCCCACCCATTGTCGAGCCCACATAAATGAGGGCAATGGCTGGCGTGATAATGGCAAATAACAGCCATCCCAGACTTAAAGTGATAATGCCGAGAAAAAACACAATGATGGCGACCGGAATGTGCAGGATCGCAACCATGATATAATCAACGATAAATGCCAAAATACGCTTTGTTCGCACACCATCGTAATAAGCAGGATCATCAAGCCGATCATCTATTGTGTGCGTATGACGGAAATCTGCGCTGTTAAATGCGTCATTCGGATCCATCTTTTCAAAACTTGCCATTTTTAGCCTCTATTATGTGTCTCATATCTAATAACTGGGATGGTTTTTACATTTTTCAAGAGCCGTCATCAGCTTCATAGCTCAATATATCCGCTGGTTGGCAGTCCAAAACCTGGCAAATTTTTTCTAAAGTATCAAAGCGAATGCCCTTAACTTTTCCCGACTTTAGCAACGAAATATTTTGTTCTGTGATGCCGACAAGTTCAGATAATTCTTTCGAACGCATCTTCCGCTTTGCCAGCATAATATCGAGTGTGACGATGATAGACATAATTATATAATCGCTTGATTTTCTTCAGAAATATTAGCTGCCTCATGCAAGATTTTTGCAAGTGTTACAAGCAATAAACCCAAAATAACCGCGTATACTTCTGTTTCTGAAATGCCGATGGATAATTGCTTCTGCCCTGGAGGGTTATAAATTGTCAGTGCTAGAACAGCCAATGTTTCAAACACAATACCAACAGGTGCAAGCGCAGCAACAGCCCAGCCAATTTTATTGAGCTTGCCAGCCGCTTCAAATGTGAAAACCCGTCCACTCATATATTCTCTGAAAAGCTGAACCGCTTGGGTGAAAATATAAACCCCGATCAGCATCGGTGTAATCTCAAACATAAAGGCGAGAGAGCGGCTCACGCCATTAATGGTGATCGTGCGTCCTGCAGCCACGAACTCTTCGCGAATGGCGCTATCAACGGCCTGGGTGTCGATAAACATAAGGAGCGTGTAATAACCGATCGTTCCAATTGAAATAATAATACCCAAGGTTGAAAAAACACATGCGTAGCGTGCTAAATTCTTTATGCGGCTATAGGATAACGATGTTTTTTGCTCGAGTGACATTTTACACCTTTTAAAATTAAATGTTGATTTATTATTGTTTTACAATAATTAATACATGAAATATATTAAGTCAATATGGAGTTTAATTGTGTATAAAATTAATCGTCGTTTCGCGAAATTTCTCGCATTAGGTATGGTGATGGGCTTTTTGAGTGCCTGCGGGCATACCCCGATATCCAGTATGGTCAAGCTGCGGAATTTTGATCCAGCGACTACCGACGTAAATCAATTGAGCGTCGCTGTCGTGTTACCACATGAATATCGTATTCAACCGAAAGGGGTTGTTATGACCCTAGAATTGCGGAAAAAAGATGGCTCACAAACGAAAAAGGAGACTTTTGCACTCACAACTTCATTAAGTTCTGCAGATAAAATATTGTTGGCGAAAATCAAAGAACCAGGGCGTCAGATTATTGCTTATCGTATCCGTCCCAATGATATCAAAAGGTTCAATGAAATTCGGAAATTTACCATTGAGAATCGCCCGTCGAAATTGTGGGAGGGATCATTTAACATTGGCGCGAATGCTTGCAGACTGGACGATGAGCCGGTTAAAACACTACCGGTCTCGATTTATTTAAAATCCAGCGAAACGAAAAGTTATGTTCCCTTTGTGGTCAATGCCGACCTTGTGAAGGAAGCAAATGGCAAAAACATTGGTCAGACGGTACCTGTTTGTGATGCGAATAAAACAGAGTAATTCAAAATATATGATGTGAATGTTGAGATGCGATGGGAGACGAGATCTCTCCCATCGTTTTTCTAAGGAATTAAGCTAAGGCCGGCGGTTTGACTGTACCGTTAGACCGCTATGGCACGGTAAAATCTGGTTCGAGGCAGGTGCGCCCGCATGGTAATGATAGCCAAGCCCTTCAGTTTCATGACCATTACATGCGTCAAGTTCAGCTGTTTTTGCTTCAGTTTCCGATAATGGTTGTAAAATAGGGTAGCCGTCCATTGCAATGCCGATAATTGAAGGTTCACCCTCAATGCTTTGAACACCGGCTTGGCAATCGGTTATGATATGCGTGTGATAGCCAACATGGGGATTAACATGTCCGCCACAATCATCAAAAGCAGCTATTGTATAGGCAGATAATATCGCCTCCACTGGGGCAGATTGGTCAAGCCTTAATCCATTGAAGGAAATTCCTGCAGGCAGTCCGCGGGCAATACGCGGCTCAACATTTGAACGTTTGACCGGATCCATTGGGATTACCAATTCAGATGTTTGTCCTTCAGGAATATAAGAGATAGAGCATTCAACACAGTAGTTTTGATATTCTTCCGCAACATCAGGTCTTGCGGCCGCTTCGCATGCGACTTGAGTATCCGTTACACGAACTTTGCCTGTTTCTGCATTATATAATTGCCAGTTATCATCGTTATAGATCTTCGGTAGGGATTGGATAAACTTGCCATCAACATCGACGACTTCACCGTCCTTAATCCAAATACCACCTTTGTCTGGACCATCTTCAATAGAAGTTGGGCACCATGGACCAATTTCAAATCCAACGGGTTGGGCATTTATTGTAAATGAATAACATTGGCTTTGGCTCCCATCTGATAACGTACAATCAACAATCGTTGGCGCCTGCGTAAGCGCATCTGCTAGGAAATGCTCTATCAATTGATGTGTGTGAACGCCTTCATCTGCCTTTGCGTTAAAGGCAATCATCGTAAGGCCTGTGACGATTAGGGTAAAAAACTGTCCCGCGTTGCTTTTAAACATCCTCAATCCTTCTACTTTGGTGATGAAGCAGATTTAAAAAAGATACGCTTAGACGAGAGCGATAAACCCATGGTTTTATCTAAACCTGCTTCTATCATTCTTTTCTAGCGAGCGAGTTTGCAGCCAATGTGAATTGAATATGGAGATAATGTGAGGTGTGATTAAGCCGGATGGAGCTTAAGGTCCTATCATCATCCCTTTTGCAGAAGTTTTGCAGCTTCAGGAGCAAAATATGTCAAAATACCATCGCAACCGGCGCGTTTGAATGCCATTAGGCTCTCCAGCATGGCCCGCTCACCATCAATCCAGCCATTTTGGTCAGCCGCTTTGATCATCGCATATTCACCAGAAACTTGATATGCAAATGTCGGTAGGCTGAATTCTTCCTTCACGCGCAGACACATATCCAAATACGCCAATCCAGGTTTTACCATAACCATATCTGCGCCTTCTTCTACATCGAGCGCAACATCACGCATGGCTTCATTGGGGTTAGCTGGATTTAAGAAGTAGCTGTTTTTATCGCCTTTTAGAAAATCGCTTGTACCAATGGCTTCGCGATAGGGACCGTAAAAAGCAGACACGAATTTGGCCGCGTATGACATGATCGCAACAGATTGAAAACCTGCATCATCCAGCGCGCGACGGATCACGCCAATTCGTCCATCCATCATTTCAGATGGCGCGATGATATCAGCACCAGCTTGCGCCTGTAAAACGGCAGCTTTGGCAAGTACTTCAACAGTTTTATCATTGACGATTTCGCCATTTTCAAAAATACCGTCATGTCCATCTGAGGTAAATGGATCGAGCGCGACATCAGTTATAATGCCGATTTCAGGCACTGCTGCTTTAATTGCGCGCGTAGCTTGATTGATCAAATTGTCAGGGTTCAGGATTTCAGTGCCTGTTTTATCCCGCTTTGCATAATCAATGTTTGGAAAGGTTGCGATTGCAGGAATGCCAAGTTGTGCAGCTTCTTTTGCAGCCTTGACGGCAAGGTCAATGCTCATGCGCTCAACACCAGGCATTGCGTCCACAGCTTCGCGTTTATTCTCACCTTCAATTAAAAAGATTGGCCAAATAAAGTCCGACGGCGTGAGATGTGTTTCACGCACCATATTACGCATCCATGCGCTGCCGCGATAACGGCGCATGCGTCTGTGTCCTGTTACATCATCAATTTTGCGGCTCATGTCAGACATTAATTTCATCCAATTACAGTAATTTTGCGCAATGGTTTGGCCATTCTTTGTAAAAAAGGTCAAGTAAGACAACTAATTTTATATAGATTGAGACACTTTGTTGCGCCTTTTTTGATGCTCCTGTATAAAACCTGACCATAAATATAAGACTTTTACCAAACCTTGGATCGCGTAAATGGTGGACAATAATAGCATCTCGCTTGAGCAAATGGCGCAAAAGAGCAGTGACGCTTCTGAAGGTATTCATCTTTTATATAATGTCTTTTTATCCATTGTGGCTCTGGCCTGTGTCGCTGGAACAGTAAAATATTGGGCCATGTTGATGGGAATAACCGACAACGGTGCGCTGCGATTTGATATTGCACCACTGCATTGGCGTCTTGCTGCCACCACGCTTGCACTCTTGTTACCACTAACAGCATTGGGCGTTTGGTTTCAAACCGCGTTTGGATTGTGGGGCTGGTTGCTGGTGACCTTTATTCAATACATGATGCATGCTGTACTACCGCAATGGTATGGTCCAGATCCGCTTAATCTAATTTTCAGTGGTGCTGTGGTATTAATGTTCTTAGTGTTTCAAACTGTATTCCATTTAAAAGAAAGAAAGCGTTTGCAGCAGGAGGGGGTGTAATACCCATCGGTCATTTTCCCTTACCGCGAGTAATGATTAATTTACCTTGTCTCACAGTAAGATTTTGTTAAGCACACAAATTAAGTAAAATTTTCGATACATTCGATAGATTTGCCCCAAGACGGAAAAAAACAAAACAAACCGTCACATTAAAACAGTGAGGCAAACTAAAATGGCACAACAACAACCAATCTTGGTTCATAACCAATCATCAGACAACACAGATCAGGAAAATGGTCTGCGTGTACAATATCTTGAAGCCCTGCAACTTGTAGAGCGCTTGCACCGTCGTCTTCTAGACGTTGTAAAAGACGAATTCGAACGCTCTGGACGCGCTGACATCAACGCTGTTCAGGCTCTATTGCTCTTTAACATCGGTAATGCAGAGCTCACAGCTGGCGAATTGCGCAGCCGCGGTTACTATTTGGGTTCAAACGTATCATATAACCTGAAGAAACTTGTTGATCTTGGTTTTATCAACCACACAAAATCACGCGTTGATCGTCGTTCAGTTCGTATTTCGCTAACGGATAAAGGCACAGAGATCGCAAGCGTTGTTGCACAATTGTATGATCGTCACATCCAATCAATCGAACAGGTCGGCGGAATTGGTGAAGATGATTTCTCAACAATGAATAAATTGATGCAGCGTCTTGACCGATTCTGGAATGACCAGATCATGTATCGCCTGTAAATTGGGCAATGTAATTTGGCGGTAATGTCGCCCAATCCATAATAAAGTTTGATAGGAAATCCCTATCACAGTTTAGCTAAACCACTGCCAAAAGCATATTTGGTGGTGGTTTTCACATTATATTCACCATTATTGTCATACATACTAGTAAGTGGATTAAGGCAAGCTGCCTTGATACAGCCACATTGGTGTGAATTTTGGGATCATAAGCTAATCGATAAATTTCGATCACGCGAGTTTGATCAGCGCTTGACCCAAATACTCTTGCTGATTGTGGGCAAAAGCTTTAAATTGTTCGTGCTGGTTAGTATCGGCATTTGTAACTGTAATGTCGTATTTGACAATTGGTGAAGAGATGAAAAAACTGAATAAAAATTCTGAAAAAACTCAATCTCGCATAGCACGTCGTGCTATCTTAAAAGGCGCTGCTGCAACAAGTTTGATCGCAGGTTTAACTGCGCCTTCCTTTGCTCAGTCAACAATTGAACAAATTATTCGCGCTCCTGGTCGTGGTAATTGGGATGACCAATTTGATGCGCAAGCATCGCGTACAGTAAGCGAAACAGTTGCCAATTTCCCTATTATTTCAGAGCAAACGCTTCGTAATTTAGAAATTGCACAAATTGAATATCAGAACATTGTAGCCAATGGTGGTTGGCCGGTTGTTCCAGCCAACAAGCGTTTGCGTTTAGGCATGGTCTCAAGTGATGTGCGTAAATTGCGTGAGCGCTTAATGATTTCAGGTGATTTGCCGCGCTCTGCAGGCATTTCAGATAGTTTTGACACCTATGTTCAAGGCGCAGTGAAGCGTTTCCAAGCGCGTCACGGCATGCCAGCGGATGGTGTTTTGGGTAAGTTTAGCTACGCCGCTATCAATGTATCGGCACAAGTTCGCCTAACACAGATCGAGACAAACCTTGTGCGCTTGCGCTCAATGTCTGGCTATCTGGGCGATCGTTATGTCATGGTCAATATTCCAGCTGCGCAAATTGAAGCTGTTGCAAATGGTCGCGTTGAGCTGCGCCACACTGCAATTGTGGGTAAAATTGACCGTCAGACACCAATCTTGAATTCCAAAATCCACGAAGTGATTTTAAACCCATATTGGACTGCGCCGCGCTCAATTATCGAAAAAGATATCATGCCACTTATGCGTAAGGACCCAACATATCTTAAGCGCAATGCAATTCGTCTGTTCGACGGTAAAGGCCAGGAAGTAGCGCCTGAAACTGTTGATTGGAATGCTGCAGAAGCACCTAAGCTTATGTTCCGTCAGGATCCAGGCAAAATTAACGCGATGTCTTCGACCAAGATCAACTTCCACAACCCACATGCAGTTTATATGCATGATACGCCGCAGCAATCTGTGTTTGGCAAATTGCTTCGCTTTGAATCATCGGGTTGTGTACGTGTTCAAAACGTTCGTGAATTATCTGCTTGGTTGCTTAAAGACACTCCAGGTTGGGATCGTCAAGCGATTGAATCCGGTATCGATTCTGGTGAAAGCATGCCAATTCAGGTTGAACAGCCCGTGCCAGTATATTTCACATATTTCACCGCATGGTCATCAGCTGATGGCGTCGTGCAGTTCCGTGACGATGTATATCGCCGCGATGGTGTGGATTTGTTGGCGTCTCGCGAACTTTAAAATGAGATTTTACATCAATTTAAAACGGCTCAATTTGGGCCGTTTTTTATTGGTTATCACATTTTCAGCAATGATATTCAGCTCATAGATGGCGGTCTGGCCTCCAGATAATCAATTGACTGGCTCTAGCCGCGTCAATTTGGTGTGTTTATGTCCCAATAAGGCGTTAAGCAGATGTTGCACTTGCTCATTGTTAACGGTAAATAGCCCCCATCTTATTCTGAATGCTCGAGAGCGACTCGTTGCAAGTTTTGAAGGTAACCACAAATGTCCAACGCATTTTTCACAGCCTCCCTCGCTGACCAAGATTCTGAAATTTTCAGCTCAATAGAGCAAGAATTAGGTCGTCAACGCCATGAAATTGAATTGATCGCATCTGAGAACATTGTTTCTCGCGCTGTTTTGGAAGCGCAAGGGTCGATTATGACCAACAAATATGCAGAAGGTTACCCTGGCAAACGTTATTATGGTGGATGTCATTTTGTTGATATCGCCGAAAACTTGGCAATTGATCGTGCAAAAGAATTGTTCGGCTGCGGTTTTGCAAATGTACAGCCAAACTCTGGTTCGCAGGCAAACCAAGCGGTTCTTCTTGCGCTTTCAAAACCAGGTGACACCATATTGGGCATGAGCCTTGATGCAGGTGGTCACCTTACCCATGGTGCAAAGCCAAATCTTTCCGGTAAATGGTTCAATGCTGTTCAATACGGTGTGGTCGCTGAAACTGGTTTGCTTGACTATGATCAAGTTGAAGCTTTAGCACTTGAGCACAAGCCACAAATCATTGTTGCCGGTGGTTCTGCTTATTCTCGTGAGATTGATTTTGCTAAGTTCCGCGAAATTGCTGACAAAGTGGATGCAATTCTATGGGTTGATATGGCCCACTTTGCTGGTCTTGTTGCAGCTGGTGTTCACCCAAGCCCATTCCCGCATGCACATGTTGCAACAACAACAACGCATAAAACTTTGCGCGGTCCGCGTGGTGGTATGGTGTTGACCAATGACGAAACGATTGCGAAGAAAATCAATTCAGCTGTCTTCCCAGGTCTCCAAGGTGGTCCATTGATGCATGTGATCGCAGCGAAAGCCGTTGCGTTTAAAGAAGCACTAACCGACGATTACAAAACATATATGTCCAATGTGAAAGAAAACGCCCAAGTACTTGCAAAAACACTTGTCGACGGTGGTTTAAACATCATTTCCAGCGGTACAGACACGCATTTGATGTTGGTTGATCTTCAGCCGAAAAATGTGACAGGTAAAGCAACAGAAGCGTCTCTAGGTCGCGCGTTTATCACATGTAATAAAAATGGTGTGCCAAATGATCCGCAATCTCCATTTGTAACTTCAGGCATTCGTTTAGGTACGCCTGCTGCAACAACTCGTGGCTTTGGTCCAGATGAATTCCGCCAGGTTGGCGAAATGATTTTGGAAGTGGTCAATGGCCTAAGCGAAGCAAATGCCGAAGATGGCAACACAGCCGTTGAAGAAGCTGTAAAAGCGAAAGTCATTGCGCTGACGGATAAGTTCCCAGTTTATCAAAGCATTGGAGCTTAATGAATGCGCTGTCCATATTGCTCGTCTCATGACAGTCAGGTGAAAGATTCGCGGCCCGCTGAAGATGGTTCTGCGATCCGCCGCCGCCGCGTATGCCCAGATTGTGGTGGTCGTTTCACCACATTTGAGCGTGTTCAGTTGCGAGACTTGCAAGTGCTTAAGAAAACGGGGCGTAAAGTCCCGTTTGATCGCGAAAAACTGCAAAAGTCATTTGATATTGCGCTTCGCAAGCGTCCGGTGGATCGCGACCGGATTGATCGTGCCGTATCCGGAATTGTTCGTCGGCTTGAAAGTTCAGGTGAAACTGAGATTGAAACAGATGCAATTGGTATGCTTGCGTTAGAGGCGCTCAAAGCACTCGATGACGTAGGTTTTGTCCGCTATGCATCAGTTTATCAGGACTTCACAGCAGCCAATGATTTTGAAAAAATCATCGAAACATTAAGTGCGAAGATCGCACGCGATGCTGGTGATGACGACTAGCGCAGAGCATACACCTCCTTCATCAACACAGGATGAGGAAATCCGTTCTGATCAAGATATTTTAGACTTAAAATTCATGCGCGCCGCAATTCGCTTTGCGCGCAAAAACGAAGGCCTGACAGCTGAAAATCCATCTGTTGCGGCGTTTGTGGTTAAATATATTGATAATCAACCCGTTATTGTCGGGCGGGGCGTTACTGCAATAGGTGGGAGACCTCATGCTGAAGTTGTTGCGCTGACACAAGCGGGCAGCAAAGCAAAAGGTGCTGATATTTATGTCACGCTTGAGCCGTGCTCTCATTACGGTAAGACCCCACCATGTGCAGATGCTTTGATTGATGCTGGGGTAAGACGTGTTATCGTTGCAGCGGATGATCCCGATGATCGCGTCGCAGGGCAGGGCTTTGCTAAATTGCGCGCCGCAGGCGTTAAAGTCGTCGAAAAAACCATAGCATCAGAGGCTGAATATGGTTTAGCCGGATATTTAATGCGCAAGCGCCAATCTCGCCCCTTTGTAACGTTAAAAATGGCAATGACAAAGGATGGTTATATTGGTACTCACAGTGGTGAACAGATAAAGATCACTGGTGAAATTTCCAACGGACAAGTTCAGGTCTTACGCGCGAACAATGATGCGATCTTGGTTGGTGCGGGGACAGTTGAAAATGACAACCCAACGCTGACTTGCAGACTAAAAGGGCTTGAACATCGCTCGCCTGCTCGTGTGGTTTTAGACCGAAGACTAAAGACACCCATCAAATCCAATTTGGTTCAAACTGCAGACAATTATAAACTTATCATCGCAACAAAAGCTGATCATCTCATCCTTGATGATTATAAAAAACACGGCGCGGAAATTTTACACCTTTCTAACGACAAAGATGATGTGCAACTGAACGAGCTCTTAAATCATCTTGCCACTTCCGAAATCTCAACTTTACTGGTTGAGGGCGGTGCACAGATCGCATCCAGTTTTATCAAATCAGGTCTTGTGGATCGAATAATCCTCCTTCAGTCAAACATGGACTTGGATGTGCAGGAAGATGCGGTGAAAATCAAAGCACCGCTTTCACCAGATAATATGCCGCAAGGGTTTGCACTTAAAAACAAGCTGACATTTGGACCAGATGTCATGTATGAATATCAGAAAATAAACTAGGATCGCATGACGTGTTTACAGGCATCATCACAGATATCGGTGAAATTTCTGAGCTGGAACAGCTTAAATCAGGCTTAAAGATCAAGATAAAAACCAAATTTGATCCTAAGACGATTGATATCGGCGCATCTATTGCATGTGCGGGAACATGTCTAACGGTCACTGAGCTTCCCGAACAAAGATCGAATGACTGTTGGTTTGTCGTTGAGGCTTGGGAAGAAGCCTTACGCTTAACGACCATTGGTTCGATCAAAGTTGGCGATCAGATAAATCTCGAGCGTGCACTTAAAATGGGTGACGAATTGGGTGGTCATATGGTATCTGGCCATGTAGACGGCAAAGCTGAGATCATTGAGAAAATCATGGAAGGTGATGCGGTTCGCTTTAGGTTCAAAGCGCCAGAAGATCTTGCCATCTATATCGCACCAAAAGGTTCGGTTACCCTCGATGGAACATCGCTTACGATCAATGAGGTTAAGGGGCCGGTTTTTGATGTGCTTTTGATCAAGCATACTCAGGATGTAACCACATGGGGGCAACGTGCTGTTGGTGATGAAGTCAATATTGAAATTGACCAAATGGCACGACATGTGGCGCGTCTCGTCGAACATATGATGAAAAGAGGCGATGCATAGGCATCAAAGCCGAGAATTTACTTGCGACTTGTAAAGAACCATGATTTGAGCGGGTTCTGACTTTTTTACAATCCACATTTGCTATATTTGGAGCCATACCATGTCAAAAGCACCACATTTGCTGATCGTAGAAGCAAGATTTTACGATGATATGTCTGACGCAATTTTAGACGGTGCAGTGTCAGCGTTAAAAGATGCTGGCGCGAGCTACGATGTGATCTCAGTTGATGGTGCGCTAGAAATCCCTGCAACCATTGCAATGGCGCTTGATGGTATGGATGAAGGCGGCACGCAATATGATGGCTTTATTGCATTGGGTATCGTAATCCGCGGTGAAACTTATCATTTTGATATTGTTTGTAATGAATCGGCGCGTGGCTTAACTCAGCTATCTGTGAGCGAATCGATTGCGCTTGGTAATGGCATTATGACGGTTGAAAACGCAGACCAGGCCTGGGCGCGGGTTAAAAAATCAGAGTTGGATAAAGGCGGGTTTGCTGCTCGTGCCGCGTTAAAAATGATCAAGATCAAAGCGCAACTTTCAACTTAGCGTTATAAAATAAAAAACGAGTGTAAAAATGAGCAATGATGCTTCACAAACGGGCCAAAACCCTGAGATCAAACCAGCCAATAAACGTGGCGTAGCTAGACTTGCTGCAGTACAGGCGTTGTATCAGCTAGATATGTCAGGCGAACATGTCACCGAAGTTATTGCCGATTTCAGAAGCAATCGCTTAGGCAGTGAGATGGATGGCGATCAATATAGAGACGCAGATGCCGATTGGTTTAATCTGATCGTCAAGGGCGTTGTCGCACAGCAATTAGAGCTTGATCCTGAAATTCATGGTGTTTTGACCGATGATTGGCCACTTTCGCGTATTGATTCCACTTTGCGCGCCATCATACGTGCTGGCGCGTTTGAATTGAACGATCGAAAAGATGTGCCGACAGCTGTGATCATCAACGAATATGTCGATATCGCGCGCGCATTTTTCGAAGAAGATGATGAGCCAAAACTTGTTAATGCGGTGTTGGATCGATTGGCACGGAAATGGCGCAACAGCTAAGATAATTCGAAAGACAACCTTCAATGTCCAATGCTCCGGCTCAGCCAAAAGAAGATCTCGCGCTTGCAAAATATAATGCAGCAATACTTGGTGCGACCGTGGCTTTTACTGGCTCTATGGCACCGGTAGCTGTTGCAACTGGTGGATTGGCTGGGCATTACCTATTAGATGAAGACAAATCCTGGGCAACTTTACCTGTAATGGGTTTTAATCTGGGAACTGCATTAGGTGCATTTCTTGCAGCTTATCTTATGCGACGTGTTGGACGTAGAACCGGATTTATTGCTGGCGCGTGTCTTGGAATGTTGGGTTGTGCACTTGCAACGCTGGCCTTGTTAAACGGGCTATTTGTTATGTTGGCCTTAGGCTTAGTATTCATCGGTAATGGCATGGCCTTTTCCAATCAATATCGGTTTGCTGCTGCCGATGGAGCGCCAAAAGCATTTAAGCCACAGGCAATTTCTTGGGTGGCGATGGGCGGTATTTTTGCAGCGGTGATCGGCCCGCAGGTCGCCATTCAAATGGGCGGTTTTTTTGATCCGATCCCGTTCGCTGGAAGCTTTTTGGGTATCATACCGGTCTTATTGATTGGCATTTTTATCCTGAGCTTCCTGCGCATTCCAACTGAAGATAAACAGCAAGAGCAAACTGGTGAAGGCCACGATGAAAGACCACTAAAAGAGATCATCACGCAACCCAAATTCATGGTGGCCATGATGTGTGGCGTTGTATCCTTTGCTATGATGACATTTATGATGACGGGTACGCCTATTGCGATGATGATTTGCGGCTTTAGCCCGGATCAATCCACTCTGGGGATCCAGTGGCACGTATTGGCAATGTACGCACCAAGCTTTTTCACGGGTAAACTCATTACCCGTTATGGCGCTGATCGTATCACGGCAACGGGTCTTTTGATCATGATCATTTGCGCCTTTATCGGATTTATGGGCATCGAGCTTTGGAATTTTTGGTTAGCGCTTGTACTCTTAGGTGTCGGATGGAACTTTGGTTTTATCGGCGCGACCTCCATGGTTTCCGTCAGCTATCGCGCTTCTGAGAAAAACAAGGTTCAGGGGTTCCATGACGGGTTCTTGTTCTCCTTGGTTGCTTTATCATCACTGGCAGCAGGGCAGGTGCTCAACTATTGGGGGTGGCAAGTTTTAACGGCCATCTTATGGCCTGTATGTGGCCTTGCTTTACTTATATTGCTTATACATTCGGCAAAACAACGTCGTATAGACGCACATGCTTATTAAGATACACAGGTTTCCCAGCTACTAATTGTTGTGTCTACTTGTCTATATTTAGTGATTCTTTCTAAAATTTTAACGATTCAACTTGACCTTTTCACCTTGCTGTCCTTCACTGCGCGCATCACTGGCACTTTGCGGAGGAGGCAAACGCCATTTGTTTGAAAAGGGTGGGCTCTTTTTGGGCCTATAATCGGAGGAGGAATTTCCAAAAATGGGAATATTGTTATTAGTAATATTATGCGGCATCTTGTCGATCGTATATGCGGTCTGGGCAACGAAATCCGTACTTGCTGCTGATCAAGGCAATGAGCGGATGCGGGAAATCGCGGGTTATATCCGTGAAGGAGCTTCTGCATATCTAAATCGCCAATATACAACAATCGCAATTGTGGGAGCTGTGGTGTTTGTATTGGTTTGGCTCTTGCTATCAGCAACAGCTGCGATTGGCTTTTTAATTGGTGCGGTATTATCAGGTGTCGCAGGCTTTATTGGCATGCACGTCTCTGTTCGCGCCAATGTTCGTACAGCACAAGCATCTGCCAACAGCATTTCAGCAGGTCTTGATATCGCGTTTAAATCAGGTGCGATCACAGGCATGCTTGTAGCCGGCTTGGCGCTTTTGGGCGTTGCGGTATACTACTATATCCTTATCGGTCCGATGGGGCTTGGTACAGCGTCTCGCGAAGTGATCGATGCATTGGTTGCACTTGGATTTGGTGCTTCATTAATCTCAATCTTTGCGCGTCTCGGCGGTGGTATTTTCACCAAAGGTGCTGACGTTGGTGGTGACCTTGTTGGTAAAGTGGAAGCGGGTATTCCCGAGGATGATCCACGTAACCCAGCTACGATTGCTGATAACGTGGGTGATAATGTTGGCGATTGTGCTGGCATGGCCGCTGATTTATTTGAAACCTATGCGGTGACGGTTGTTGCGACCATGGTGTTAGCTGCGATCTTCTTTGCAGGTTCAGGTATCTTGGATAGTGTGATGCTCTACCCACTAGCTATTTGCGGTGGTTCAATCATTACATCCATTATCGGAACGTTCTTTGTTAAGCTTGGCCAAAATGGTTCCATTATGGGCGCGCTCTATAAAGGTCTCATCGTCACAGGTATTTTGTCTATCATCACACTTGGTGCTGCTACATCTTTGACCATTGGTTGGGGTGAGATCGGTGTTGTCGCTGGTAAATCTATTACCGGTACAAACCTATTTATCTGTGGTATTTTGGGTCTTGTCGTTACTGGTCTTATCGTTGTGATCACTGAATATTATACAGGCACAGATAAGCGTCCTGTAAATTCAATTTCACAAGCATCTGTAACCGGTCACGGTACAAACGTTATTCAAGGTTTGGCTGTATCGCTTGAATCAACAGCGCTTCCAGCGATTGTTATTGTGGGCGGTATTATCGCAACATACCAATTCGGTGGTTTGTTCGGAACTGGTATTGCTGTAACAGCTATGCTTGGTATCGCTGGTATGATCGTTGCGCTTGATGCATTTGGTCCAGTAACAGATAACGCTGGTGGTATTGCTGAAATGTCTAGTCTGCCATCTGAAGTTCGTCAGGCAACTGATGCGCTTGATGCGGTCGGTAACACAACAAAAGCTGTGACAAAGGGTTACGCGATTGGTTCAGCTGGTCTGGGCGCACTTGTCTTGTTTGCAGCTTACTCAAATGATTTGGCGTATTTTGCATCCAATGCAGAACAATATCCATATTTTGCTGATGTGGGCGAGATATCCTTTGATCTATCCAACCCATATGTTGTGGCGGGGCTTATCTTTGGTGGTCTTATTCCATATCTCTTCGGTGGTATTGCTATGACTTCCGTTGGTCGCGCAGGTGGTGCGGTTGTGGAAGAAGTGCGTGCGCAGTTCAAGGAAAAGCCTGGCATTATGGAGGGCACAGAAAAGCCTGATTATGGCCGTGCCGTGGACATGCTAACACGTGCTGCGATTAAGGAAATGATCGTACCATCACTGCTGCCTGTCCTTGCGCCATTATTCGTATACTTCGGTGTATTGATCATTTCAGGTTCAAAAGCATCTGCATTTGCAGCGCTTGGTGCTTCACTTCTCGGTGTGATTGTGAATGGTCTCTTTGTCGCTATTTCCATGACATCAGGTGGTGGCGCATGGGATAATGCAAAGAAGTCTTTTGAAGACGGCTTTATCGATAAAGATGGTGTGAAGCATGAAAAAGGTGGCGAAGCGCATAAAGCATCTGTCACAGGTGATACAGTGGGTGATCCTTATAAGGATACTGCAGGTCCTGCGGTGAACCCAGCCATTAAGATCACCAACATTATGGCACTGTTGCTACTCGCTGTTTTGGCACATTAAACCAACGAGTATAGATCAAAAAAGAAAAACCCCGTTGATAGAAATATCAGCGGGGTTTTGTTTTGAAACTTGGATTTTGAAGGGCTTAAAAACCAGTAGGGTTGCTTGGGCTCCCGCCACCAGTAAAGCCACCAAGCACACCAGCTAAGAAGCCACGCTCTGCACCACCTGTTGGGGTTGTGCGCGAGATCATGTCAAAGACTTTACCATCTTGAAGCGTATAATTCGCGAGACGTGATACCGTACCTTCGCCATCAAGATAGACAGCTAGTACGGATTGTCCGACCAGTTTGGTTTTTTGAAAAGCGAGCCCACGTTTGCGTTGTTGCGAAATATAATAAAAGACTTCGTTTGAATCGATAACCTGCGTTGTAGATGGTGTTCCCAATGACAAAAGCACTTGTTCACGGCTTGAACCAACAGGCGTCGCCTCTAAAGCCGTCTGATCAACAATATATCCCTGATTAAGCACCTGGGATGTATTGCAAGCACTCAGCGCAGTGGCAGCCGCTAAAAGTGTCAGTCCTGCAACAATGGATCGCGGGCGGAAAGAATAGCGTTTTGGATCCGCTTGACCGATAACTCTGTTCAACAACACTGCCTCCTTCAGGCAAAAACGCTCACACATATTAAAATATTCGAGCTTTTGGTAAACCAGCTTGCAAGGTTATGCAAGATTTCAAAGGTTGTATGTGCAATAAGTGATTATTTTATGGCAATCAAAGCAATTTATAACTATGTATCCACTCTTAGGCTCTTCGGCTATCTTATAAGCATTAAATAGTTAATATTAATGAGCCATATTCGGTTTTTAAGGTATATAAATGATCCTCAATCTGTTTCGAAAAAAAGATCAAATAGCGCTATCATCAAAAGACAGTATACAGAACTCACAGATGCAGCCCGCCAACTGACGTTCTATCGTGATATGAATGTGCCCGATACAGTGCTGGGACGCTTTGAAATGCTCTCCATTCATATGATGTTATATCTTCGCGCAACCAAAGATAAGGGTGAAGCGGTTGAGGGCTTAGCTCAAGATATTATTGACGCATTTTTTGAAGATATTGATCATTCCATTCGGGAGCTTGGCATTGGTGATGCAGGCGTACCCAAACGTATGAAAAAGCTAGCTGGGATGTTCTATGGTCGCGCTGATTCTTATGGTAAAGCCATCGAAAAAGATGACGTTGAGGAACTCAATGTCGCTTTGATCCGCAATTTGTTTCCAGAAAATATTGAACAAGCACCAGATATGTCAGAATTAGGCCGTTATTTAATTGCAACAAATAAAGCGCTCTCTGTTCATAATGTTGAAGAGATGGCGCAAGGTAATTTAAAAGTCGCAAGAGCTTAGAAAGCAGAATATCACCATGCCAGAGCGGACAAAAGAGTATGATGAAAATATACCATTTTCATTTCCGGTCAAAGTAGGTCACGTTGCTTCAAATGCGGTCACGATCACAATCGAAGCGGATGAGACTGAGCGAGAAGACCTTGCAAAGTTATGGAATATTCTTGGTGTGGATGCCTTAAAGGCTGATGTGAGATTAAGCCGATGGAAACGCGATGGCATTCGTGTAGCGGGTACGTTTCGTGGTGAGCTAAAACAAAAGTGCGTTGCATCACTTCAACCCATTTCGACATTGATCGAGGATGAGTTTACCGCTCATTTTGTGCCTGAAACGTCAAAACTTGCGCGCCGAGATGATATTCAGGATGGTGAAATTATCATTGATGTCGACGGGCCCGACATTCCAGACACATTTACTGCAAATACCATTGATATTGGCGAAGTCGTTGCAGAATATGCCGCGCTGGTGATCGACCCTTATCCGCGAGATCCTGATGCCATTATCGATGATAAATTTCAAGTTTCGGATATAGAAGATGATAAGGCTCCGTCTCCTTTTGCTGCACTTGCATCAATTAAAGACGAATTGAGCTGAATTATATTCCAATTTGGCAAGAATAAAGTTGTACAGGGCGCAAAAATGGTTATTTTCGGCGTAATTTTTAAGGATTGGCAAATGCAAAGGATTGCGAGTTGACCACAATCTCAATTGATTTGATGGGCGGTGATCACGGCCCTTCTGTAATTGTAGCTGGGGCGGCAATTGCATTAGAACGTCATCCTTCAATTAAGTACCAGATGTTTGGACTTGAAGAAGAATGTCTGCCGGTTCTGGATGAATACCCGGCTGTCAAAGCCGTCTCCGAGTTCCACAATTGTGAGCTTGCCGTTACAATGTCAGATAAGCCCAGCCAGGCGCTTCGCAAAGGTCGCAAAAGATCAACAATGTGGCAGGCGATTGAAGCGGTCAAAGTTGGCCAGGCAGATGTATGTATTTCCGCCGGTAATACGGGTGCGTTGATGGCCATGTCAAAATTTTGTTTGCGCACAATGGCCAATATCGAACGTCCGGCAATCGCTGCTATTTGGCCGACCATTCGCGGTGAGAGCATTGTCTTAGATGTGGGGGCTACACTCGACGCCGATGCACAACAGCTGCTCGATTTTGCATTAATGGGCGCTGCTATGGCACGTGCTTTATTTGGCGTTGAGAAGCCTACGGTTGGTTTATTAAATATCGGTGTTGAGGAAATTAAAGGCCAAGAAGAGGTTAAAGAAGCGGGACACCTGCTGAAAGAGTCCGAATTTTCTGGTCTGGACTATGCCGGCTTTGTTGAAGGCGATGATTTGGGTAAAGGCACAGTTGATGTGGTGGTAACTGAAGGATTTGCTGGGAACATTGCGCTTAAAACGGCGGAAGGTACCGCGCGCCAAATCGGTGAATATTTGCGTGCTGCAATGTCGACAACATTCATGGCTAAAATTGGCTACTTATTTGCCCGACAGGCTTTTGCCCGTTTACGTCAGAAAATGGATCCAAGCCGCGTGAATGGCGGTGTGTTTTTGGGGCTCAATGGCGTAGTGGTAAAAAGCCACGGTGGTGCAAGCGCGCAAGGATTTGCCGCAGCGGTTGAGATGGGCTTTGATATGGCTCGAAATGGCTTGCAGAATAAGATTGAAAATGATCTGGACCAATATTATACCCGTGGTCCGGGCGCAGCTTCCATTGAAGCTGAAACAGATACAAGTGAGGGGCCAACAGCTTCATGATTCGTTCAGTTATCACAGGATTCGGTCACGCATTTCCAAAGCGTGTTGTAACCAATCAGGAGCTTGAAAAAACCGTTGATACCAATGATGCATGGATTGTACAAAGAACGGGTATCAAACAACGTCACATAGCAGGTGAAGGTGAGACCAGCGCAAGTTTAGGTGAAGCAGCAGGACGCAAAGCAATGGAACGCGCTGGTGTAACTGCTGATGATCTTGATATGATCATTGTCGCCACAACAACGCCTGACAATACCTTTCCTTCAACAGCGGTCAATATTCAAAATCGTCTGGGTATGAGGCATGGCGCAGCGTTTGACCTGCAAGCTGTGTGTTCGGGCTTTATTTTCGCGCTAACAAGCGCGGATATGTATCTGCGAAGCGGTCAAGCCAAGCGCATTTTGGTCATTGGTGCGGAAACAATGTCAAAGCTGATTGATTGGGAAGACAGAACGACATGCGTTTTGTTCGGCGACGGTGCAGGTGCAGTTGTGCTTGAAGCACAAGAAGGCCGCGGGCTGACTTCAGATCGTGGTATATTATCGGCGCATCTTCGTTCTGACGGGTCACATAAAGATAAGCTATATGTCGATGGTGGACCTTCCACCACACAAACTGTCGGGCATCTTCGCATGCAGGGCAGGGAAGTGTTTAAACACGCAGTTGGCATGATCACAGATGTGATTGAAGATGCATTCGCCGCAACGCAAATGGATGCTGAAAGCATTGATTGGTTCATTCCCCATCAAGCAAATAAACGTATTATCGATGCATCAGCAAAGAAATTGAATATCGATCCATCTAAGGTCGTGATCAACGTTGATCAAACTGGAAACACCTCGGCGGCGTCTATTCCAATTGCCTTATCTCAAACTGCAGAATCAGGTAAGATCGAAGAAGGCCAAACAATTTTGTTGGAAGCCATGGGTGGTGGTTTTACCTGGGGTGCGGTTTTACTCAGGTGGTAAAATCCAACTTTGGGTTATGGTGTTTTTAGATGTGAATGATATATTCTTCTAAAAACAGCAAGAATGTAGCATAATTATTTCATAACTAAACTAATCCCGACAAATGCTTGACGATACAGGATAAATTGTCTTAAATCTGATGTGAGGGATGTGTTTTTTATCAGAACGGGTGGCACAGATGAGTGGTAAAACGGTTACAAGAGCAGATCTAGCAGAGGCAGTTTTCCGCCGTGTTGGATTGTCCCGGACAGAGTCGTCTGACCTGGTCGAAATGATTATTGACGAAATCTGCGATTCCATCGTTCGCGGTGAAACTGTAAAAATGTCGTCATTTGCGACATTCCAGGCGCGCGATAAGACTGAGCGGATTGGACGTAATCCGAAAACGGGTGAAGAGGTACCCATTACACCTCGCAAAGTAGTTTCCTTCAAAGCGTCTAACGTTTTAAAGCAGCGCGTACTAAAATCTCACCAAAAACGCAAAAGCTAGCTGTTTATACAACATTTAGTATATGGACCTGATCCGAGCCTTTGGTTAGGGTGCCTTTAGTTCAATGCGTAAACTTCCAATTTTGCTTAAATGCGTAAGCCGGAAGCAAGTTTGAGTGAATAGTGTGTTGGGGGGTACAACGTCGTTAGGGCAATAAAGCGAAAATAATCGCATGCACTAGCGTTCCATCGCTTGGGAGAGTTTAGTGGATAAGTCACCAGATGCCTTTCGAACCATTTCGGAAGTAGCTGAAGAGTTGAGCTTACCGCAACATGTGTTGCGTTTTTGGGAAACAAGATTTTCACAAATCAAGCCTATGAAACGGGCTGGTGGGCGCCGTTATTATCGGCCTGATGATTTTGTCTTGCTACAAGGCATCCGCCATCTTCTTTATGATCAAGGATATACAATTAAGGGCGTACAAAAGCTCTTAAAGCAAAATGGCAATCGCTATGTGATCGCTATTGGTGCTGGCGACACAGCTGCTGCAGAAGCCATTTTAGCTGCAAAAGAAGCTGAAGAAGATGAAACAATGGTAATGCAAGGCGCCCGGGAAGTATCCGCAGCACCGCAAGTAGAAGCTCCTGAACCTAATCACATCCTTGGAAAGGCTAAAGCACCTTCATCATTGCGTTTCTTGCAGCGGAAAAAGGATGAAGATGTTCAAGCAAATACAACACCATCTGTAGGTTCAAACAAAGCGCTTGCCGAAGAAGACAGGGCACTACTACAAGAGGCGCTTTATGATCTTCTTGAGTGTAAACGTCTGCTTGATCAAACACGATAATCTATCGCGTGTATCAGCCAAATTCTATATAAGTTGCTTCACACTGTGTAAGTAGATCTATCTGCTTACTATTTTGTTTTTAAATAACTATTTTATATTTTTCGTTGCAAGGGATAAGAATCCTTGGTTTTAAAATTAAAGGATTTTTATCCTTTGATAAGCGCAACCATAGGTCAAAACTGTCACATAATTTTCTTGCAACCCGCATATTGATTTCACAACTTTTCTATTATTCGGTGTAGTTCTTTGTGGTTCTATTGAGGAATTTATTATGAGCGAAAACATATTGGACAGACATTCAGACTTGGTTATTTCAGCATCAATTATTTACACTGCAAAGGAGATTTCAGCCTTGGGGTATAAAATTGTTCAGTCGAGCGATTTTTCCACGTTTAAACAAATTTGCAAAATGCGCGATGATCGTATGTTAACTGAGCAATGTGATGAGGGGAACTTTGACTTTACCAGTGGCAATAGTTTCTCATTGGTACTTTATGATGAGCAAGATAAGCTGGTTGCTACAATTGCAGCACGTAAAGATTGTTTGGGTCGCACGAGCCTTGCACAATTGCTCAGCAAGCAATATCCCCGCATTTTAGGTGGCAAAACGGGATCTGATCATGCGCCGCGCGCGCATGAAATTGTTGGGGACGTGGTTTACCAAGGTGATTTCTGGATTGCGAAGAAGCACAAGGTGAGGGGATTGGGACATTTACTCCCCAGACTCTCTTTGTTGATCTCTTTAAGCCGCTTTCGGCCGGATTTTTGTTATGCAGTTGTCGCACCGCGTATGGCCGAAGCATGGCTGCCAATTAAGTCTGGTTATGCTTGCTGTCAAACGCAGTTAATCGATTGGTCAGTGGTACCAGACGGGACTAATGAAAATTTCGCCCTGGTTTATTCGAATTTGAGCGATCTTCAACATTTAGCTTACGGCGTTTATGCTCGATCTGAATTGGCATTGGCAGCATGACAAAAAACGATGGTTGCATACCAATTTCAGTTCTGACAGGCACAATCAACCGGCGGTAAGTTCCTTTAACGTCTTTGGTATCAAATTCCACGTGATCAAAGTTAAAATCATTCTGTAATGCTTTGAAATAACCTTCTGCAGAAGGTTGTTTATGGTTTTTGATCGGAGATGCTTGAGATAATCGAATATTATCTGCCCATTGATTGCCAAACACATCCCTTGCTGCTGATTTCTTGCCAATTAAATAAAAACTTGGCGGTTGATCAGTGGTGAGGTCTGTGTGGGTAAAGGTTAAATAAGGAGACATTTCAACAAGAGCGTGATCCATGACAGCATGGCCCCTTTTGGACCATTCGTAAAGCTCAATCATCAAATCAGGTGTATCTGCTTTGAGGAGCTCTTTCTCGTTCATGGGATGAATGCGGCTCATCTAGTGTTTTGTCTCCGGCTGTGGGCGCGCTTTGTTAAATGCTGCGGCCTCAAGAAGTTCTGTTAACTCATTTTTCTCATCATCAGACAACAAATGGTCTGCAATGAAAATGTTTTTTGCATGATCTTTAGGTTCATAACCAATGTAAAGCAATGCAATTGCTAAACATGAATGTAAATTACACTCTTCAATATATGCTAAGATGCGACGATAGCGTTCATCATCGTCAATTTTGGGTGATCTTGCGATTATGGTTGAAATATAATCCACGGTTTTGGCTTTCTCTTATGGGTGAAATTACGCGAAACAAAAACACAGGTCTAGAAAAATATCACTTATATTAAACCATGAATTGTAATTGAGAAACGATTTAAACGCAAATGTTATAAAGCGAGCATTATTCAGCTGCCGGAGCCTCGCCATCGGGTGGAATATGATGCACTTCCAATGGGGCAAGATTGTTTATTTTTCGAAATATTTCTTCATAATGAAAAGCAATCATTTTGCATTCATCTTCTCGCGTTGGTTTTGAATTTGTAAAAACGATCACCTTTTTAGTTTGCTCCATCGCTTCTTCTAAAATCTTTGGATCAACGGTGAAATTGCGCTCTATTTCTTCTTCGTTAACATCTTCAATACCAAATAGGATCCATTGCGCCGACTTACCCAAAACCTTTGCAAGTTTCTCAGCACTAGCGCCCCGGGGCTGCCTTTTGGGGTTTTTTGCAAGCTCTCGCAAATATGAGGGGTCAAGATCCGCAAGTTTAGAAGCTGTTGTAGGCTTCATCCCCATCTCATTTAGCCGTTCAAATATGCGTTCATATGGTGTTTTCATAGCAATATTATGAAGGATTTTAATCCCTTTTGCTAGGGATAAAAATCCCTTATTGGCACGAAATCCCCTTATTCTGAGCTGTATCAACCATAATACACGTAAAAATAGAGTGTCTGAGTTGCGCTATTGTGGGGTGTGTTGCGATGTGCTAGCATGTCTTTGCTTATGGGAGCTAAGCGAACAAAAATATTTAATCTGACTGATGGGTGCGCTGAATTGGAAAAGGGCTTTTGTTCGCGCCCTTGTATAAAAAACGCTTGCGATTAATTGCCCTGTAATTTAGGGATCAGAACAAGTCGGAGCGTAGCGCAGCCCGGTAGCGCACTACACTGGGGGGAAGAGTTGCAATCTATCTACCTTATGGCGGGAACTATGGTTTTGACATCTGATGAAAAAGCCATTTTGAAGGACTTTGCCACAAATTCGCTATCGGGATGCATTAGAGCATTTAATTTTCCAAATCCTGATGGCGCTGCTGATCTTTTGGTTAGATTAAAGCCGGAGTTCTCGTTCATATCAACTGGTAAACACTGGAGAGTATCGCTTGAATTTGAGGTGCTTCCATGAGCCGGAACATATCCAGCGCGTTTCTTGAGGCGATGAATGCGCAGGAGACAGATGAGGTTATTATCTGTCTCCTAACAATCACCCATGAAGAGATCGAAGATGCAATTTATCTTTCAAGTGACGCAACAACGCGTTTATCTGATGATCCGCTCGTTTATGTAACAGCAAGCCGTGGCAATAATTATCTATATTTGCCTTTTACTTTTACAATGCCTGATGACAAATCAGACACGCCGCCAAGGGTTCAAATTTCATTTGATAATATTGATCGGACAATGGTTACTTTGCTCCGGTCTGTGTCTTCACCAGTTGATATAAAACTTGAGTTGATACTTCATTCATCGCCCGATGTTGTTGAAGTTGAATTGCCGATTATGCAGCTTTCCGATGTTTCCATAACAGCCGAAACAATCACCGGAACTTTGGTGGTAGATTCTTTAGTCAACGAGCCGTTTCCCGCTGGTAGTTTTTCACCAAGTTACTTTCCTGCGATTTTCTAATGCAAGATCTTATCGGGGTTCCATATGTTGAACACGGTCGAAATTATGATGGCGCTGATTGCTGGGGCATTGTCTTTTTATTTTATCGCGATGTACTGAAAACACCCATTCCAAGCTATACCGACGAGATGCAACAACGGCGATTTAAATGCCGCGACATTGGACCTCTCATTGAAAAGGAAAGAGCGCTCAATTGGGTGAGATTCAAACAACCTCAATATGGCGCATGTGTGGTGATCCGAAACGGACGTTTTGAAACACATGTTGGCATCTATATCGGCAAAAACAAAATCCTACATTCCGAGACTGATTGCTCACGAATTGAGCGCATGGATAGCATGAATTTAAAGGGCCGCATTGTCGGTTTTTATGGTCTAAAGTAGTGAACCAAATTACTCCCATTGAGATTGCAGATGCAGAATACATCTTGCCATCTGACAATAGCGTGCGCGTTGTTTTCCGTTCATCGCCGTTTGCGGTCGATGTGGATAAATTCGCCTTGCCTTCAGGCGTGAGTATTGATGAGATTATTGAGCGCTGTTTTCCAGACGGTCATGCACCAAAGAGCTTTATTCGGGCGACAATCGACGGGCATGTGGTTTACCGCGAGTATTGGAATAGTATTCGTGTAAAGCCAGATCATACGGTTAATATTGTCGTGGTTCCGCGTAAGAGCGCGTTAAAACTGTCTTTTCAATCATTGTTGCGGTGGTCGCGGTCGTTGTCGCGCCATTCATTGCAGCGCCACTATTAAGTGGTCTTGGTATTGCTACGGGTTCTATCGCGGCGAGTGCTGTTACAGGTGTAATTGCATCCGGTTTATCGCTTGCTGGTTCTTTGGCTGTTAATGCGCTTTTCCCAACCACCGGCGCGGGTGTTGAGCAATCCGCATCAAGTTTAGAAGACCAGACAAACCCGCTTTATTCTATTGGTGGTGCGCAAAACACATCAAACCCTTATGGGGCTGTCCCTGTAATTTTTGGAACGCATAGGCATTCACCCTCGTATGCCGCCAAACCATACACCGAAATTGCAGGAGATGAGCAATATCTGAGGCTGTTGTTCTGCGTAGGTTATGGTGAGATAGATATATCAGATATTAAAATCGGTGAAACTACAATCACTCGATATGAAGGTTTAACTTATGAAGTTTTAAAAGATCATCTGGTTAATGCGCCAACTCTATATACAAAGCCTGTATATGAAGAACAGCTATCAATAGACCTTGCGGGGGCTGATTGGTCTTACAGAACGACCGCAGAAGATATCAATGAAATCTCTGTTGATATCTCGTTTCCATCTGGTGTTTACCGTTACAAAAAGTCAGATGGTAGCAAGATCAATTATAGCGTCTCTGTTGTCATTCAGTATCGTAAAATTGGCACGAGCACTTGGACTTCGGCAACAAATATTTCGATCACATCAAGTTCGATTCAACCTTATCGACGTAGCCGAAAAATCAATGTTGCTGCAGGACAATATGAAGTGCGGGTTCGTAAAAGTGCTGCTGACTATTCAGGTGAAGACACGGTCGCAGAAGCAACTTACTGGACAGCATTGCGGGCGCGCCGAAATGATAATGTTGTCAATTTTGATAAACCGCTAACGCTCGTTGCTATGCGTGTGAAGGCTTCAAGTGAGCTTTCAAGCGTGATCAACACGTTTAATGTGATTGCGAAACCTAAAATTCCATCATGGAATGGCTCAGCTTGGATTGCTGATCAAACAACAGAAAACCCAGCCGATCATTTCCGGTATGTCCTGCAAAGTGACGCAAATGCGCGAAGTGTGCCTGATGAGCAGATTGATCTTACGGCATTGGAAGAATGGCACGATTATTGTTCTGCTAACGGCTTTACGTTCAACTTCGTTCAAAAAGAGCGGCAAAGTGTGTTTGCAACACTTCAAATGATTGCGTCAGCGGGTCGGGCTGCGGTTAGTCAAAGAGATGGCAAATGGGGTGTTGTTTGGGATGCTGATGATGATCTGATTGTTCAACATTTCACACCACGAAATTCATCTGATTTTGAAAGCACCCGCGCTTATCTGGAAATGCCGCACGGGTTCCGCGTATCATTTATCAATAAAGACAACAACTATTTGTCTGATGAGCGTACCGTTTATGCCGATGGTTATTCAGAAAGCAATGCGACCGAATTTGAAGGGTTAAGCTTTCCGGGCGTTACTGATTCCGATCTGATTTGGAAACACGGACGTTATCATCTAGCGCAATTGCTTTTACAGCGTGAAGCCTATCAGCTTGTAGTCGATTTTGAAAACCTTGTCTGTACGCGTGGTGATCGTGTTCGTGTCAATCATGATGTGACCAAATGGGGCGCGGGTTCTGGTCGGGTTAAGGCTGTTTCCTCATCACCTGATACCGTCACCATTGATGATACGTTTGAAATGGAGGCGGGCAAAACCTATTCCCTTCGCTTTAGATTGTCCGATGGTACTAGCCTTGTGCGAACAATCACCGGAATTGATGGTGAGCATCAAACATTCACATTAGATGGTGTTGATACCTTGCCGTTAACTGGCGATTTGGCATTGTTTGGTGAATTGAACACCGAAAGCGTAGTGTTACGCGTTAAATCCATCCAGCCAAGGGCAGATTTAACGGCGTTACTTGAGTTGGTAGATGACGCACCAGAAATCAAGAACGCTGATCAGGGGACAATCCCAGCCTTTGAAACTAATATTTCAAATCCAACGGACTATTCAGTTGATAAACCGCGTAATGTTCTATTGCAGGAAACGCTTCAAAGTACCGTTCCAGCCAGATCTAGATTTACAGTAACTTGGCAAGCGCCTGAGAACGGTTTGCCACTTGCATATTTACTCCAAATTGCTGTTACAGATTCCGACAATTGGTCTTCGCCTATATCCACCACGTTATTCAGCCATGTATTTGAAAGCCTAGAAAATGGATCATATACGGTGCGAATTACAGCCGTGTATGCAAACGGGCAAGTGAGCCAACCAGTCGAGATCACACAAGCAACGACAATTTTTGCAACACAGCCAAGTGATATTGATGGCTTTAAGATATCGGTATTATCATCAAACGCGACATTGAGCTGGTCGGCGGTAACTGATTTTGCAGTCAGTCATTATCAAATCCGTTTTTCACCTTTGCTCGAGGGTGCTAATTGGTCTTCGGCCGCAATTTTGCGCGATAATGTGGCGGTGAATTTCGTTGATGTTCCGGCGCTAGCTGGCACTTATTTCATTAAAGCTGTGACATATTCTGATCTTTATTCACCCAATGCGTCTTTCATCATAAATACGATTGATCCGGTGAATGCATTAAATGTGATCGAGGTTGTAGATGATGCCCCAGCCTTTAACGGGGTGAAAGATAGAACGGTTAAATTTGATGATTATCTAGCCTTGTCTACGCAAGGGGATATTTTCGATAACACCGATATCTTTGGATTAGCCGATGTCTTTTTGGGCGCACTTGGTATTGAGCCGTTAGGATATTACTACTTTGAAAATCATTTTGATTTAGGTGCGATTTATCTAAGTCGGTTATCTGCGAAAGTAGACGCTGTTGCGGAAACTATCGGAAGTGACATTTTTGCGTTTGCTGACGTATTCCAAGTAACGGATTTATTCGGTGGTGTCAGTGAGTCCTTATGGGATGTAACGGTGCAATATCGCGTAACGAATGACGATCCAACAGGTTCGCCCACTTGGTCCAATTGGTCGGAATTGGTGACAAGCGATATATCAGGCCGCGCTTTCGAATTTAGAGTCATGCTCGAAAGTTTTCAGTCAGATATCAATGTGCGGGTTAACGCTCTTGAAATTGAAATCGATATGGCAGATCGGGTCTTGGCAGATAATGATCTGACGGTTCCGATTGCTGGCTCAACTATCTCTTTTGCCCCGGCATATCGAAAATTGCAAGGACTTGCGATTGCCGCGCAAGGCATGGCTACGGGTGATTATTACGAGATCACCAACAAAACAAATTCCGGTTTCACAATTCAATTTAAAGATGCCTCTGGAAGTCCCATTGAGCGGACAATGGACTATGTGGCGAAAGGTTATGGAGAGCTAAGCACATGAGCCAACCAACTACATTTGGCGTGGTAAGAACAGGTCCAAAAAGTCCTGTCGATATGTTCACGGAATTAGATGAGACTTTAGGTGCAATTTTATCTCATCACTCAGGATCTGCCCGTCCATCTTATGCAACAACCGGAACAATTTGGGCTGATACGTCCATTCAAAATACTGTCATATTTAAGTATTTTGATGGTACGAATGATTTTGAAATCTATCGAGTTGATAGCTCCGGTAATTTTACGTTTGGAAATAAAATTCCAACAACCATGCAATTTACTGCATCAGCATCCGGCATTTTGGTGCCTTCTGGCGCTAAGTTCGTACAATTTGAAATCTTAGGCGCTGGCGGCGGCGGCGGTGGATGTGACGGGCAAGGTTCTGGAAAATTTGGTTCCGCAGGTTCTGGCGCATCTGGAGCGCATGGTTTTACAGACTATATTGATCTTGATGGCGTTACCGCGTTTGATGTTATCGTGGGCGCGGCTGGCCTTGGTGGCTCTGGCAATGGTGCTAATAACGGCACAAATGGTGGAGACAGCTCTGTAACTATAAATGGGACGACTTACACCGCTGGTGGAGGCGAAGGTGGGACAGGTATCACTGCTACGACAAACACGGGCATAGGTAGGCAGGGTGATAGTGGTCTTTGTACTAACTTTAACGGTACGGGAAGACCAGGCTATAATGGTGCTGTATCATCATTGGCCTCAATTTGTGTGGCTGGTGGCTCAAGCCCGCTTGGTCGGGGTGGTTTGTCTAATCAGGTTAGTAATGGTGGTAAAGCTGGGAGCAACGCATCAGGATTTGGTTCTGGTGGCGGTGGAGGATCATCACACAACGTAGCGACAAATGGTGCTGGCGGTAATGGAACCGATGGCATCGTAATTGCGAAATTTTATTTCTAACAGGTGACAAATGGCTTATTCAGTTAAAGTAGAAAACGGTATTGTAACAAATCGTATCAAAGGTGATAGTAAAGACTATATTCAATCCGATACGGCTCAAATTGGATGGACTTATGACGGTAGTGAATTTCACCCGCTTGAGGCTGAAGAATTAACAATTGGCGTTCGTCGTGTTGGGGAGTTTCGCGAGTTCATGGAGCTGTTTACCACTGAAGAACAAATTACCTTAAAGACCGCTGAGCGTGAAGACGTGAACGTGGCAATCTGGTTTGATCTCGCACGGGGTGGACCATCCATGAGCCTAGATCATCAACATGTCGCAGATGGTCTTGCATTCATGGTTGCAAACCAATTGCTGAGCCAAGCGCGTGCTGATGAAATAGCACAAGCTGATTTTAATGCCTAATGGCTTTGGGCCGGAAAGCTGGCCCAAAAAACTACAACAAGCCTTCAATCGTTTTTCAACTCACTACTTTGATGAAGCAAGCGCCAACAAACATGATGAAGGCTATGCGCTTGCTGTTCATTCTCGCTGGCATTGCGATAAGCGATTTTTGCAAGCCATGATCCGCGATGCTTCAAAGCAAGAGCGCGTTTTGAAAATATTTATCTGCCTAATTCTGGCTACGCTCTATTGGATAGGTGTTCGCATAGGCGGCGCGAAAGATTACGGCAATTAACTCATTTAATAATCTGGAGAATTGATATGACTTCACTAATTGGAGTGAATGTCACACCTTTAGGTGTGGCTGATTATGATGCTGTTGCAAAGCAATATGATTTAGATCGTGCGATCTTACAGGCGTTTGCAAGAGTTGAGGCTGCAGGTCGTGGCTTTTGGAAGAGCGGACGCATCAAACTCTTGTATGAGGGGCATATCGCATATCGCCACACAAGTGGCGCTGAACGTAACAAGCTTGTTCGAGCTGGTTTGGCATGGAAAAATTGGGGGGATGTGAAATACGGTAAATCGTCGATCTCTGTGACACGATTAAAGAAGGCTATTAAGCTGATTGGGCCGAAGGCGTTTATGTTTGCGTCTTATGGCCTGGGGCAAGTTCTTGGAACAAATGCCGAAAGCCTTGGCTATCTTCATGCAAAAGACATGGTGCAAGCCTTTTTGCGCGGGGAAAAATACCAGCTCATAGGCATGATGCGGTTTCTTGATGTGAATAAATTGCTTGTGCCGTTGCGCAATAAGCTATGGTCAACGGTTGCGCGTGGTTACAACGGCAAAAGCTATGCAAAGCATAATTATCACGGGCGTTTGGCAGATGCCTATAATTTCTTTGCATCCAAAGTCAAAATTCCTGATCCGTGGGCGGATGGTGTTTTAAAGCGCGGTGATCGTGGCGAAGCGGTAAAATCTTTGCAGCGTCTATTGAATAAGTATAATGCCGATTTGGAAATTGACGGACATTTTGGGCGGGCAACACATCGCGCTGTGATCGATGTATCAATGGAGCTTGGCCTTGGTGAAGATGGCGTTGTGACTCGAGAGAATTTCGCGGCGTTTAAAGAGTCGGCCGATGTTGATGAGATTATTGTTCAAGATAAGCCGGTTATTGTTCCAGAAATGCCAAAGGATATCGAACATCAATTGGCTAAGAAAACCAAATGGTGGAGCCGTGGTTTTGGTTTCCTTTTTCCGTCCGGTTTAAGTGGATCAATTTTATGGGGCTTGGAATGGCAACAGGTCGCAATGATTGGGGTTGGCTTGTTGATCCTTGCTGCTCTTGGACTTTTGTTCTGGCGGCACATAATTGCAGCCATCAAAGGCATCGAAAAGGAATTGTCCGCATGATTGGACAATTGCCAAAAGCGATCATTTCCAAAGCTAAAATCATACTCGCAGCCGTTGGTGCGGCTGCAGTCACGCTGACGTTCACATCGATCTATGACAGTTTTATTGATGATCCTGCGGTTCGGCGTGAGCTTGCCAAAGAAATCCGCGCTCAAGAGCTTGAAGATGCAAATAAGCGCTTAACTGAAATGTTGGAGAATAACCATGACTTTTCACAAATGTCTGAGTGTGATCGCTTTAATGAGTTTGCCCGTCCTAGCGGGTTGCCCCTCATCGACTGTGAGCGGTGACACGCGCGGGGCTGGGTATCAGTTTACCTATTTTGATGATCCTGCAACCGCAAAAGCGGTGGCGAAGGATAAGAAAGCAGGGCCTGCGATTGCTAATAATAATCGTCAATGCAAAAAAGATAAGGCATGCGCAAAATGAGTGAATTTGACACTATCGTTGCAATTTTTGCCTTTGTTGTGAATGTGATTGTTCTAACTGTTGCCGTGGTTGGTTCGCACTTCATGTTGCGAGCGCGAATTATGGTTGCCGAAGAAAAAATTAATGGATGGTCTAAGGCTTTTGAGCGCTTTGACGCAAAGCTAGACCGCATAGAAGAAAAGCTCGATCACAAGGCGGACCGCTAAATTGGTGGTCCCCACAATTTTGAGGAATACACAATGAAATCATCTAGTGAAGAATTACTTCGTTTTAATCTAAAAAATTCCACCTCAGGTGGGGGGCACCAAACGGCATAGAGCCTCGAACGATTACCTTAGAGCCTCGGCAGACGCCTGAAGGGCTTTTGCTTGTGCAAGTGCCGACTCCGGCTCTAGTAGAAAACTTAGCCATCCAAGTCCTGGGTGACGTAGGGAAAGGATTGGGCCTTTTTCTCTCGCACTGTGATCATCAGTGACGAACCAAGAGGGATAAGGGCTTACTGTTAGGCGAGAATTACTATCAATCTTAGGAATGACTTTTTCGTTCATCGTTTCCCGAACCTTAGCCATATCGCGGATAAATTGTTCTAATGTCGCAGCATCAAACTGAATGTGTCCGCGGGGTTTATCTTCTTCAAATAGTGTGATTTGAGCCAACTCGCCCTTATTGATAACACCTACATTTAATCTCATTCTTGCCATTTTTGTCTCCTGTATCGCAAAAGTTGCAGAACTGGATTAAGGAGTCAACTAAAACGATGGCGCGTAACGTCCATGTTATTTCATAGATCTTGATGCTCTATTCGAATTTCGTTTACTTGTCGAAATTAACAATACGCTATCTTCAACTTACCGGTGAAGCAAACGAAGTTCTTTTAATTTTTCGTTACGTGAAAAAAAGTGTTGCGCACAATTATTAATTGATATTAACTACTCATATTAGAGTTTCAAGTTTTGGGGGTCTTCATGCGAGTAAAAATTTTTGGTTTGGTATTGGTAATATGTGCATCGTTGTCCGGTTGCGCTACTGGTGGAAACAGCGTCAATGGTAACGGTGGCAATGGGACGGTTGATATTGAAACTGATACTACTGTCGATGTGCAAACCTAGAACGTTCAAGTTTATGAATTATCGTACAGCAGTAATTTTTCTTATCTGTGGAACTGTTTTAGTTGGTTGTGCTAGGGGTGGCGACTCAGTAGATGGCCCTGGTGGTAATGCAAAAACTGAATTCACTATACCGGTCAGTGTACAAAAGTTTGGGCAGATTTGTAGTGATCGTCGAACTAATCAGCCAATATGTCCAATTCAGAGGCCACTAGTGGAGGGCTCTCTTTGTACGTGTTACAATCAATTTGGGCAGAGTTACACCGGAATTGTCACTAGGTGATTTTTGGTCTCATATGCTGAAGCTAATTTCATATCGTTGTTCCCTTTTATTTATACCTTACAAAAAATTGATTGGTTTTGATTTGAAACCATTTACTAAAATTTTTAGTTTCGGCCCGATCGATAATAGAATCGCCCTCTATTATCGATCGTGCCGTGAATAGTTGTGCAGACCTTTCACGGCCAACTTCGCTTTTATTTCACCAACATTGAACCTTTATGGGTTCTGGTAATCATTGGCCCGTATTAACGAGCCGAACATCACAAAAGACGGTAAGCGGGTTAAAGATTTCTCGCGGCAATCTTGGAAAAATTGGAAAGCAAAAGGCTTTAATCGCTTCACGCCGCCTGACTTCGAACCAATAGATGATTAGCGCGGGTGGTATGCACTTGGATGGTTGCGCCCTGACCAAATGCATATCGGAGCACGTTGTCAAAAGACAACTAATAGTTAGTATGTGTTGGTTAATAAGTTATAAATACTGGTTGTAGGGATTTATTAGATGTTTTTTGTACACTTTGGCTCAGTCATTGCATGGTTTTGTACGATTTGGGGAATTGTAAAAATGGCTTTCGGTTTTTTGCTAGCTTACAGATCAGAAACGCCTGAGCAGATGGCAGTGGCGGCACGAGAGTACCTTGCAGCAGCTTCAACCGGTGAAGCAATCAATGAAGGCATGTATATGATGGCCTTTGGGGTAATGGCTGGTGTGTTGGTTCAAATAGCAAAGAATACGCGTAAATAAAAAAAGCCGCGCTGTTAGTTGGAATTAAACAGGCGCGGCCCAACCATTACATCGGAGGGATGTTTCGATAATGGTTACGGTGATAAATTGGTTAAATATCTAGCGTCAGCAATTGCTAGATTTAACTACATAATAGGAGATAACGTGTTTGCTTTAAGGAATAGAAACGAGGATGGAAGCATGCTTCTCTATCAAGCAAATCGGATGGATATTGATGTATTTAAAGGTTTGGATCACGCTTTGGATGAGGATGAGGCATATTAAGTGTTGGATCGCAAATGGCGCATTATAACCTTGGAAGTTGTCATTCCGGAAATAGAGCCAATTTGTGTTTATTGTACAGCTTGTAAAATTACATAATAGGAGGCTTACTTGATTTTTGCACCGATAAAAGGCGAGCCGATACAGGTTGAAAATGAAGATCAGTTATTTGCTCATCTCGATGAGCCTTATCTCTATTTTCAATACGATGGTGTTAAATGTCCATTGGGCGTTAAGCTGGGTGAAATCGTCAAAGGTGATTTTGTCAAAATGAACGGTGAGTTGTTTTGGGTTGGCGCTCAAGACGGTGAACCGCACAAGCTTAGCCCGAGCGCGCCAACTTGCGGCGATCTTGATCAAACTAACTGATAAATAATAGGAGTATTTGAGAATGTTAAGACTAATTATATCTTTTTTTGTGATCTGGAGTTCGGTTTCTCAAGTTTTTGCCACTGATGCTCGTTATGATCTATTTTTAACAGGACAAATTGTTATTCGAGTTGATACACATTCTGGCGCTATTGTTTGGTGCAAGTATACATCCGATTCTGGATTTGTTTGTCCATCAAAGTCTCCTGAAAATTCAAGCTCAAATGTTCCTATATATAAGTTTGCAATTAGCGAAAATGGAGGATTGGTCGTTAGAGCACATACAGGCTCGGGGAAAGTAGAATATTGCGAAATTAATGCCGCACCTTCGCCATGCAAGCCTGTTCTTGATTAAATAATAGGAGCATGGATTGAATAAAAGGTCACCGAATGCGGCAGTTAAGAAACATTGTTAGGGCTACTTCTGTTTTTTTAAAGTGGATGATCAAAGAAGACGACTTGCTTCGTTCTAAGCCGAATATCTTCGCGATTCTCACACCCATATTCCTGACAGTTATCTCTGTCTTAGTGTTTATATTGTCGTCAAACGGACGTTTTCACGGTTATATAGAAATATATGGTTCTACAATATTTTTCTTAATCTCTGTCAACATGATTATACATCATCTGATCATAGCCAAATCAAATGTTTTTCAGCTAGTGGTTCTCGCCGTTGCTTTTTTTATCACGATACCAGGGACGTTTGCCGCAATTTATTCAGTTTTAGAAGTCATATTAGTCGGTGGTTGCATCAATAACATTGAGTCTAGGTCGGATAGCCTGTATTTTTCATATACAACGTTGACAACACTGGGTTATGGGGATCTTCAACCAATTGGAGTATGTCGATTAATCACCTCATTTGAAGCGGTTCTAGGATATATCGGCCTGGGTGTAGTTACAGCCGCAATGTTTAGAATGCTTGTTAGTAGAAGCAAATTATAGGAGTCTACTATTCCAAGCGTTATTTGGTCGCAGATCATCCGCTGCAAGCCATCGATAAAAACCGCCTCTAAGACAATAGGGCATTTTTTTACAATGCTTTGTTAGTCGATTTACTTTTTGCCGTTCTTGTCTGCGTCGTCACTAAATAAGAATTTAACAGCCACAAAACCCATACCAACAATCTGCAAGAATGTTTCCATGGTGACAATAGCTATAAACCACTGATACTTCTCGAAGTCAAACCAGCCAAATCCTACAAAGACGGCTAATAGGCTGTTGAATCCAATAAGTACGGATATCCAAAGTATGATCCAAAACGACCACTTTTCGCGAAGTCGGTAATAACCCTTGCGACCTTTAGCATCTGCTTTAGTAATTTTGGTGCGAGCTTTTCGCTCTTCATGCTGAGCTTGTTCGATCTTTTTTTGTTTAGAATCGCTCGCATCCTCGCTTTCCCCTTCCAGCTTCTTTTTGACAGTCTCTTTGTCGATAGCTTCTGAAATAGGATGCGAGGTCACTTAGAATACTAGTCCAAATTCTTCAATGCGTTTTTTACGACGGAATGATCGATCAAGAACATCTCTTGCAGTGTGCTCTCAGATACTAGATCTCTGTACTTCTTCAAGAGCTTTTCTGGAGCGATTAAGCAGCAAGCAAAGTAATCTGCTTCAGCTTCGTATTTATTAACTGCAGCATGAGAGCCATTGAACCGCGGCATATAATCCGCTGTAGCAGCGTACTCAGCGTGAAGCATTGCATGTCCTAGTTCATGAGCAGTTGTGAAAATCATCTCTTCTGCTGAATCAGCCTTATTAATATAAATGCGTTTTTCATCATCATCATAAAAGCCATGCACCATATCAGAAATTTCTTCATTGAAACTCTGATACACCACGTCGATGGATTCGTCTTCTGCTATGCTTTCAGGGTCGATAGGTGGTCTATCAAACCCATGCTTAGCAAGAAGCGCATCAGCAACATCGCGGATTTCATTCTTTCTGTCTAAGCTTAACATCATGTTCTCCCTACCGTGTAAGCCGGTAAAAAAAGGTTAGCAGTAAAATAACTGTTTTGCCAAGTAGACTCACTAGATTGGCTTGTCAACTCTTGCTGTTCTTTACTAATTCCAAGTTAACATGTGGATATTTCCTGTCCGAAATCAAGTTATATCAACTAAATATGACTTTATGGCGACATTGTAGCGCAGCAATTTTCGACTCAATCATACTGTTCCTGACTTGCGCGAAAGCTGCATAATAACCCACTAAATGGCTAGCGCAAAATGATCTCAGGTTTCGAACCTTTCAAATCTTCCTTTGCAGCTTCCAAGCTTTCACATGTGCCGGATCTGTTATTGTGAACAGAAACGGCCAATGTTCGTCAAACCCAAACGGCTTCTTTGTTGGCGTGGGTCTCTTGTCTGATATGTCCGATAGTGATGCCATCGGCTTTGACTTGGTATTTCCCATCACTGTCTGGCGAGTTTGTGCATGTGAACTTCAAGGCCTCTCGATAACAGATATCCACAGGTTTGAAAATATCGTGTTGTGGATATCGTTTTTAACGCTTGACGGCATAGCTAGTTGGAACATTTCAAAAACATACCGTGGGACTTTTTGTTCCAGTTCGTGCGCCTGTATGCCGTTTGTTCCATTTTTGTGATTAAGTGCGAAAAAGAACTTGCGCTAAAAACCCTTATAAACTAGGAGTTTGAGCTAGTCGGAGCGTAGCGCAGCCCGGTAGCGCACTACACTGGGGGTGTAGGGGTCGTGGGTTCGAATCCCGCCGCTCCGACCAATTTTCAATTCAAACGAAATCTAATTGCGGTCTTCATCCAAGATTTTGCGGACACGTTCCAGCTCTGGAATGGTTTTAATCACCCGCGCCCAATCCATTTTCTCGTTCAGCTTTTGAACCGCTGGGAACAAGCTTTCAATCGCTTGTTTTTGAAAATTGCGACCTTCATCGGTGAGATATACAACTTTGCTTCGACCGTCGGTCTCATGCGGCGCAATACGAATGAGACCGCGCTTGGAAAGAACTGATAACGTATTGGTCATAGTACCTTTGGTCACCTGAAAAGCTTGGGTGATTTTAAGCGGCGTTACACCATCACCCAACCGAACAAGGTGGTTCAAAACAGCAAAATGCGATACGTGCAAGCCATCTGGCATATTGGATTGAAATATATCCGTCGCCAGTTGATTGATAATCCCAATTTCATTGAAAAATTGAAACACTTTTCGTTCGGTATCGCTCAATGATTGACGTTCTTTCTAACTAATGATTTTAGCCTCAATCGGCCAACGCGGGCTTGGCGCGACTCGTTCAGCATAGCCCAATCGGCCAAACATTTGAACTGTTCCACCTAATGGTGCAAGCATTTGATGGATTTGATCATAAAGCGGCTTCATTTCTGCATATTCTTGCAGCGTTTGGCTCATTGGATGTAGCCCAACATTCTCGCGCGTTGTGGCAAGATTAATGCGCACCCAATCGCGCCCAGTATTAATTTGGTCTTCGCGCGTATTGGTATTTGTGACCACCCAAAGGTAGCCCATACCTGTATCACATTGCGCATAAAGCGCTTTTTTGCCTTCCGCAAATTCCATCGAATTAACATCGAGCGTGCCTTCGCGGGTCATTAATCCTAAAAATCCCATGGTCTCAAACATTGGACCTGAGAAATCAATGCCATCGGGATTTGCTTCAATCTCGGCTTTACCAATCCGAAACAGATCAACGCTCTCTTTGTGGGTTCTTGGCGTATCCATTTCAATGGTCAGCGCTTCGCGTGTGAGCTTGCGTAAATTGTTTATGTCATTGATATCATTGCTTGAAGAGGTCTTAGTGTAAAGGGCCGATGCGGTAACGCGTTCAAGAATGTCGGATGCAACGGGTTTGGTTGTATCAAAGGGTTCTTTGAGCGAACGCCGCTCAAAAATATGGGCAAATAATGGATCCGGTTGGATGCTGGGATCTTTGACCATATCAATGATCGCTACAGGTCTTTGATCAAGTGCAGCTGCATCAGATCCGTTTGGGAATACGTTGATATCGACACGATAACCATCTTCTGCTGCTGCCATACGCAACACTTCCAAAAAACAACCCAATCCGATGGTGATCTGCCGGCTAAAGGGATCGGTATGAGGCAGTAGTTTATCTGTATCAACAGTAAGGATGATTTGATTGTCCTTGGATAAATCCACCAGCCATGGCTGGCGGTTATGTGGGTTGGGTGCAAGGATCGCATAGGAGAGGGCGCGCATGCGGGGTTCAGCATATTGCGCGGCACCTGCATTTTGCCAGGGCGCCAAAGCTTTAGCAGGCGAGCGCGATGCAACCACTCCTAATGTGCCACCAGCGGCTAAAACAACACCACCACCTAAAAGAGCTAAAAAATTTCGACGTTTCATTTGTGGATGTCCTATTTAGTTTAATGTCTAACTAAATATAGTTTAACGTTAAACTAAATGTCAAGTGATCTATTTTTTTGAATTGACCGGGGCAAATTTCGTCTTATATTTGCATTTAAGGATTGTGCTTCCGGCGGTCCAAGCCTGAAAAGGTAACGTAAAGGCACTCTAAAGTTTCAGATCTTCAACTTTGTTTGGCGATGAACTGGCAAATTGGACACCTCATAACATCGCATAGCAAAGGAAAGAGATATGAACTCTCCGGAAGACGCAAAAGCGCATGCCGATAAACTCTCCACAATCTTAAAAGAGCTTGGATACGACATTACACGCGGTCACGCGCTGGAGACGGTGGCTAGGTTTTCGGGTTACAAAGATTGGAACACATTATCCGCCAAACTAAACCATCAAAGATCTTTGCTTCCGCTGCCAGTTGGATGGCAAATGAGCGGTAGCAATGTTGACTTTTACGAATATGGCATCTTGGCTGATGATGTACTTGGTGGTTCCCACGTAGTTGTTATTCGTAAAAAACTGGATGCGCCGAATGTAACGGATGATTATGCTACTTTTACACAGAGCTGCGAAGTTGGCGAATATCGTGGCAAGCGCGTTCGTTTTAAAGGCACTATTCGAGCGCAGAATTGCGAAGGCGCAGTTACAATCTGGTTACGTGCAGATGGAAACATGCCAGGTCAGCCTGTGGCCTTTGCGAATATGGAAACCAGAGCAGAAAATGGACCGCTTAGGGGCACTACCGATTGGCATGAAAGAGAAATAATACTTGAAATTCCAAATAGTGCGGAGAGCTTGCATTATGGATTTTATCTGAGGGGTGAAGGGGTTGGTTATGGATGCGATTTCGTACTTGAGATTGCCGATGATACCGCTCCATTAACTGATGGTCAGGTTAAGCCACTCAAAAAGCCATTTAATTTGAAATTCTGGAGATAATAAAAACTTGGAGCTACTCTCGCTCTAATGAAGTAGCTCCAATTAAAAAACCCAATTTCCTATGTAACCGCATACATGGAGAATTTGATCTGCTTTTACCGTTCAGCTTGGAAAATCTTACCTTTCAAGAGTCTCATTTTTTAATCAATATAGGGAAAATCTTGAAAAGGAGATTCCAATGTTTGAGAAAAAGATGGTTGAAGGTCTTAATCGGGGACTTGCTAAACTAACTTTGGAACAGCGAATTTTGTTTATAAAAGAACGGTTTAGCCGCGCGGCTATCCTGTCAAAATTCGATTGGGCGGACCAATATCTCACATGGCTCTTCACCACTAATGACAGTGACGTGGCTTTGCATGCTAATATCACGGCAAAACAGAAAGATCAGGCTGTTTTGCGCCAAATTACCAGTGAGCGGTATGAAATTTCGTTTGATGAGCTGGATGAAGATGTTCGACAAACCTTGAAGAAATATGATGCATGGATTACCAGCGCGCATAAATCCCAGGATGTAGATTTATCTGATGACGGAACATCACCAAAATTTGCCATTTGGCGTGAGGATTTGAACGTGATTGAGATAAATCCGCTTGCAGATTTCACACCTGACGATGTCGAAATGGCTGTATTAAAGCATGAGATCCCTGTCAATCTTGCGGAAATTGGGGTATCATCTGGTGTGGGAGGCCAGGATGAACTAGATGGTTTGATCATTACCTCAAAACGCGATCGACAGGCTCATAATGTAGCCAGATCGTGAGGCTAGTGCTCTAAAATCTTATAGCTAGGCGCACTCATGACGGCCCAAATACAGACTGAAAATTCGCAAGACACCGCGCAGGTCCAAACCCCACGCGATAGTGTAAAGCGTTCTTTTGCTAAGGCGGTATCTTGGCGTGTCGTTGGCACGCTCGATACATTTTTATTATCCTTTGTTATTATCACATTTCTTGCCCCCTGGTTTGGATTTGATCTTGTCGGTGAAGGTGGGAGCATAATCCATACCGCAAGTTACATTGCGATTGCTGAAGTTATTACCAAGCTCTTTATCTATAGTGCTCATGAACAGGTTTGGACGCGCGTATCTTGGGGCAAAAACACAGCTTATGGGCAAATGCCGGAAACCAAAGCCAGATCGGTTGCAAAAACAGCCACATGGCGTGTTTTAGCATCGCTCGATACAATGCTGCTGGCATGGTTTTTTACAGGTGATTTGCTTACAGCTTTCTCAATCGGCAGTTTCGAAGTGATCACCAAGCTCTTTTTGTATTTTTTCCATGAAAGAATTTGGCAAAGAATTCGATTTGGGATTAGTTAACTTCGTTTCAGATCAGACATGGAAAAGCCCGGCAGGCTGTTTATCAACTTACCGGGCTAGATAATGCGTATCTGAAGTTTAACGCTTGGCAAATACCTTGCGCACAATCGCTGTCCCGATCACCAATGCGGCGATGCCGAATAACACGAAATTTGCGTCGTGCATTAGGCTTTCATTGCCTGTGTGATGTATGCTTGGATGCGCCAATGCAGCAGAAGATGAAACGACGAGAGTTGTGAATGCTAGACTTAGTTTTTTCAAGGGATCTGTCCTATTCCTGAAGGTTCGATTTAAGTATTGTCATAAGGTCCACATCTTCACGCTCGGTGAGAGAGACATAAGTAAATGTCATGGTTTCACGTTCTGAGACCATTTCTCCGGGGAAGGGCATGTAAACGAGTTCACGCGATCCAAATGCTGGTGAAGCCGTCCCTATTTGCCAATTGGATGTGATGTTGGTGTCAACCAAATGCATGGTCAGTCCATCGGTTCCCTGTTTTTGGAAGTCGACACGCGCCAAGCGTAAATAGCTGGTCTTGTCTTTCGCTTCGCGGAAGCCATCGACAAATTGTGTCGCAAGGGTTTGCAGTTCAGCACGTTGCTCAGAACCGCTATCGCCATGCACATGGCTGTGCAGATGATCGTGCTCATGATTATGCGTATGTCGATGATCATGACTATGATCATTCCCGTGGCCATGATTGTGGTCATGCGAGTGATGATGATGTCTACCCATTTGGTTTCAAGCTCCATCCATCTGTTGGCGTATCTGGGCCAGGTTCAATCGTCACAGGTTTATCAATGATATGCTTATGCGCACCCATTTTGCCATGAGAGACGAGCGTTCCAAGCACATCCACAATCACACGTGTGGCCAAAAGCGCGGTAATATCAGAGCAATCATATGGCGGTGAAACTTCCACCACTTCCAGACCGCAAATACCCTCTTTTGCAACAAGGGAAACAAGCTCCAAGGCTTCACGTGGTAAGAACCCACCGGGTTCCGGCCAGCCAGTTCCAGGAACAAATCCGCAATCGACACTATCGATATCAAACGAGATATAAACCGCATCTGCATCTTTCCAAGCCAATTCAAGAGCGCGTGCGGCCGTTTCAGCAAGACCCAGCTCTTCAATATCGCGCATGGTGAAGATATTGGTGTTGCGATCACGCGCAACTTTCACACCATCACGCGGCACTTGCCAACCACCAATACCAACTTGAACCAAATTAACCGCAGGCACATTGGCAAGGTCAGTCGCATGGAACCATGGTGTTGTATGCATGCGTTCATCAAGATCTTTTTCTTGGATATCAATATGACGATCAAAGTGAACGATACCGATACGTTTGGAAGTACAATTTGCGATACCGCGCACACAAGGGAAACCAATTGAGTGATCACCACCGATAATAATCGGAAGCGCACCTGATGATGCCACGTGGCTTACAGCGCGCGTAACCTGATCAAAGGTTTTTTCGATATTGGCCGGGATGGTAAACACATCACCCACATCACAAAGGGTCATTTGTTCACGAAGATCAATACCCATCTCATAGTTATAAGGTGTGTAAAGCGCAGAAATTTTCCGCACGCCCTGCGGACCAAAACGTGTACCCGGGCGATAGGTGGTTCCACCATCAAATGGCACGCCGATAATCGCAGCATCATAATCACCAACGCGTGTTGCATCTTCAATATAAGGTGCTTTTAGAAACGTGTTGATACCTGCGTAATGCGGTAACTCACCACGCGCAAATGTCGGGATTGTTTTATCCTCGATGCTATCAGCACCGGTTAATCCCATCCGAAGCGCCCATTTTTGCTCACGCTTCCAAGCATCATTTGGCAGCTCAGCTTCGCGCTGGACAGATTTCCAGCCTTTCATCTGCAATTTGTCAAAATCAGGGTGGTGTGCGCGTGAAGTCGGTTTCCGATTTTCAACGCCCACTTTGTGTGCGTGCCGCGCTCTTTTATCGGCAAACAGATCAATCATTTAAGTCTCCTCAGTAGAATTAGGTGCTTTAGCAAAGTACATCTCTGCGTCTTGCGAGTTTGATTGGGTACAACTTGCTATATTCAAGTCGTAGGTAATGGTTGCGCCATAGGCATTTGGCGCATGTGGGTCATGGCGGATTTTGTCAAAAACCAACATGCGGGTCCCAAGTTTGAAAGCTTCATTTAAATCATGCGTGACCATGAAAATGGTCATGTTGAGGTCTTCCCAAAGTTGGAGTAATAACTCATGCATATCGAGCCGGATGCCAGGATCAAGCGCGCCAAACGGCTCGTCTAACAGCAGAATTTTAGGCTCTTTTAAGAGCGCCTGCGCAATGGCTAAACGCTGTTGCATGCCGCCTGATAATTGCGATGGAAATTTATCGCGCGCTGCAGAAAGGCCAATTTTATCAAGCGTTTCATTAACTTTATCAAGCGCAGCTTTTTTATCTTTTCCAAACAGCTTGCCGGTCAAAGGCGCTGTGTCAAATTCTTGGCTCAGCAGCAAATTGCCTTCCACGGTAAGGTGAGGGAAGACCGAGTATTTCTGAAACACAATCCCTCTGTCAGCTGTGGGCTCATCAGGTAGCTTTTCACCATCAAGCAAAATTTGCCCGCGGGTTGGTAACTCTTGCGATAATAACATGCGCAAGAAGGTTGATTTACCGCAGCCTGAGGCGCCAACAATGGTACAAAACGTGTCTTTTTCAACGCTAATATTGACCCGTTCAAGCACTGGTACTTGGTCATAGAACTTCGCAACATTTTGAACAGATATGATGGTATCTTGTTGGCTCATAGGCTTTCTCCCTCAAGATGGTGCCAAGGGAAAATCTTGATCGAAAGTGCCAGCAATAAGCGGTCAATCAAAAAGGCTAAAAGCGTGATCCAGACTACGTAGGGTAAGATCACATCCATTGCTAAATATCGACGGACCAAAAAGATGCGATAACCCAGCCCCGAGGTTGAGGCGATCGCTTCGGCAGAAATGAGAAAGATCCAACCTGGCACAAGGGCAAGGCGAATAGCGCTGATAAGCTTGGGCATGGTTTGCGGGATAACAAGGCGCATCAACATTTGCCACACACTCGCGCCCAGCGTTTCTGCTTTAATGATCATTTCCCGCGGAATATCCATCACCGCTTGCGCAGTAGATCGCATCATGATTGGCGCGGTGCCAAATACGATCAAAGCTATTTTGGAAACTTCACCAAGACCAAAAATAATGAACAAAATCGGCAGTACCGTAATCGGTGGAATAAGAGAAAAACTTGCAAGGAATGGAGCCAACGCACTGCGCACCACGGGGATAAAACCAATTGCGATACCAACGATGAGCGCCAGCAAGGTTGCAATCGCAATCCCAGCACCGAGCCGCAACAAACTATCGAGTGTATCGGTCCATAAAAGCAAATCCCCAGAGCGACGATCAGGCACAAAAGCATAGCGATAAAAAGTAGCCATCATCTGCTCAATCGATGGCAATAACTTATCCGCTGGATTATCCAAACGCCTGTAATGGCTGGCAATCGCATAGGCCACGACAAGGGCGATGAATGGCAATATACCTAAAAACAACGCCAGCGAATGTGTAGGCTTTTGATTGATGATGCGCATGTTGAAAGCTCCGAGTTGTCCGTCCGCCTTACAAAAAGGCGAACGGTTTTTTGTGGGAGATTAAGAAGACAGCGTTTTACAACGCGCCATCTGCAGCCATTTGCATGTATGTGTTGTCAAAGCGAAGTTTGACATTATTGGCATCGCCATATGTACTGCCATCAGGGAAGGCGACACCGACAAATTCTGGGCTTGGCGCGCCTTCACCCAAAATACCTTTGTCGAACAAGAACTCTGCAACAAACTTCATGGTGCCCGGCAATTCGCTTGAGGCTGTAAACGCCACAGCTTCTGAAGGCTCATAGAACATTTTTGTTGTTGCCAATTGCGCATTGTAACCTGCAAGGTCTGTGCCTGATGCTGTTGCCATTGCAGTGAGCGCTGCTTCATCACCTGATTCCATCAACCCAAGAACTTCATACCATGCACCCGTAAGTGCTTTACCAAAGGCTGGATTGTCAGCAAGCGTTTCCGTATTGACCATCATGATATCGATGATCTCACCTGAAATATCCGCGCTGTTGAACACTTTTGTGGCGTTGGCTTGCGCTTCAATCTCAGACAAAAGCGGGTTCCAAGTCACAACAGATGTCACATCATCTGTTGCATAAGCAGCAATCATATCAGCGTCAGATGTGTTCACCACAGTTACGTCTTTTTCCGACATGCCAACGCTTTCAAGTCCACGCGCAAGCAGGTAATGCGATACAGATAATTCAACAAGATTTACCGATTGGCCCTTAATGTCTGCAAGGCTGGTTTTGTCTTTCAAAATGATGCCGTCGTTACCGTTGGAATAGTCACCAACAAGCAATGCAGTGGTATCAACACCACCACCTGCAGGAATGGATAGCGCATCCATATTGGTCATGGAGCAGCCGTCATATTCGCCAGCTGTATATTGGTTGATGGATTCTACATAGTCGTTGATCTGGACGATCTCGACATCAATCTCATATTTGTCGGCCCATTTTTTCATAATGCCGCTATCTTGCAAATAGCCCCATGGCATCCAACCCACATAGATTGACCAGCAAACTTTAAATTCTTTTTTCTCTTCTGAAAATGCTGATGAACCGGATGCGATGGCTAGAGGCAAAGCGATGATTGAGGCAGAAAGAAGTGCTTTGGTAAACTGTTTAATCATGTTTGTACCCTTTTGTTATGACCAACTTTCATAGTTAGCCCGTTCCCTCGAACGTCGATGTAAAAGGATTTGCGCACAAACCGGGAGTCAGTTTGCGTGCGCAAACCTGTGCAGTAGTCTCCCGGGATTTTGCCCCGCCGTGTCACTGGAATTCTCCAGCTTGCATCTCTCGGACCAGCGTTTCATTTTCGAAACCGGAACCCTAGATGCGCTGCACATGATAAAAACAATGCAAAGACTATGCCAAACTAGGAAAATTACGGTTTTTATGGGGTATTTGATGATTAAGTTTGCTCAATTGAACACCAAATCCATACAAGTGATGAATTATTGTGCATTTGTTATGCCAGGAATTGGAACCCCGGTATCCATTTTGTGCGGACATTTTGATTGAAGATTGCGGATTTCAGACGAGATATTGCCCACGCACCGTAATGTCACTATGTTCTCGTAAACGTCTAGAAACATGCCGGGGAATCCATGACCGACTTTTTAATGCTCGCATTCATATTTCTAATTGCAGGGGTTGTTGCTGTTCCAATTGCAACGCGACTGGGATTAGGTTCAGTACTTGGCTACTTGATTGCTGGTATTTTGATCTCACCTGTTCTTGCCGCGCTCAATGTGGACGTGGTTTCGATCCAGCATTTTGCTGAATTTGGTGTGGTGATGATGCTGTTTTTGGTTGGGTTAGAACTTGAGCCAAAGCTGCTTTGGGAAATGCGTGGTAAGTTGATTGGTCTAGGTGGTGGGCAGGTGGGCTTAACCACGCTCGCAGCCATGGGCATTGCCATGGCGTTTGGTCAACCTTGGACGATTGCGCTCGCAATCGGCATGGTGTTGGCACTTTCATCTACGGCGATTGTGCTGCAAACGCTCAATGAAAAAGGCTTAATGAAAAGCGATGGCGGACAATCAAGTTTCTCCGTGCTTTTAACGCAAGACATTGCAGTTATCCCGATGTTGGCGTTCATTCCGCTTCTTGCTGTGCCGGAATTAATGGATGTGGCAGCCAATACTGCTTCTCATGCAACTGATGCCGCTTCTCATGCCGCAGATAGTGCGCATTCTGGCGATGGGCATGGTGATGGCCACGGTGATGCCCACGGTGATGACAGTCACGGTTCATCCATGAGCCTTGTGGATGGATTAAGTGGTTGGCAGACAGCATTGGTCACTCTCGGCGCAATTGGTTTTGTGCTTCTTGCAGGTAGCTATCTGACAACGCCAGTCTTTCGTTTTATTTCAGCGGCGAACTTGCGCGAATTATTCGTAGCAACAGCATTGATGATGGTCGTAGGCATTGCTCTTCTAATGTCGCTCGTGGGTCTATCGCCAGCGCTTGGTACATTCTTGGCCGGTGTGGTGCTAGCCAATAGCGAATATCGTCACGAACTTGAATCCGATATTGACCCGTTTAAAGGCCTTCTGCTGGGCTTGTTCTTTATGACCGTTGGCGCGGGCATCAACTTTGTGCTCTTGTTTGATAATCTAGCGATCATTGTTGCGCTAACCATTGGGCTGATGCTGCTCAAAGCTGGGGTGCTATTGATACTCGCTTATATCTTTAAGCTTCGTGGCGCTGATAAATGGTTGTTTGCACTTGGCTTGGCACAAGCGGGTGAATTTGGCTTCGTACTATTGTCATTCACTGTTGCTAACAGCGTGATCCCGCAAGCTATTGCAGATCAACTGCTGTTGATCGTGGCGCTTTCAATGCTGCTCACGCCTCTGCTCTTCATTTTGTATGACAAAGTGATCGCACCTAAATATGTGGTTGATCAAGAACGTGATAGTGATGAGATCGAAGAGAAAAACCATATCATCATTGCAGGGCGTGGTCGCGTCGGCGGTGTAATTGAGCGCATGCTGCGCGTTGCAGGCTACAGCGCTACGGTGATTGATTTTAGCTCTAAACAAATTGACACGATGAAAATCTTTGGCTTACGCACTTATTACGGAGATGCAACGCGTCCTGATATGATGCATGCAGCCGGGATCAATGAAGCTAAACTCTTGATCATCGCCATTGATGACAAGGAACAGATCACCGAGATGGTTCGCCATGTCACCAAGCATCACCCACATGTGCATGTTCTTGCACGAGCTGTTGATCGTAATCACGTTTATGATCTTTGGTATGCCGGTTGCCGCGATATTGTTCGCGAAACATTTGATGGCTCCATTCGCATGGGTGCTTCGGCATTTGAAGCGCTCGGTGTGGATCGTGAACATTCAATTCAAATGGGTGAAGCTTTCCGCCGCATGGATCGTAGAGCAATGTTGGATGTTGCCGATAAATACGACCCATCAATTCCAGCAATGGAAAATGAAGAGTTTATTCAAAGCATTCTTGCCAATCTTGATGAATGGCAACGTGACTTGCGTGATGAAATGGATGAAATCCAAAAAGGTGAGCAAACCTCAGCTAAATCGTAAGGCGAGGGTCGTTTTATGCAAAGCCAGATCAGGCGATCTGGTTCATCTCGTGTAATTCAACATTGGCGATTTTGCCTTTGGTGGCGTCACCATTGGCTTTGATATGCGGTGAGTTCATGTGATCTTGCCAAAGGTCTCTGGTTTCCCAAAGTTCGAAAAATAGAAAGACAGCTGGGTCGTCATTGCTCTGGTGCAAATCATATTGAATGCACCCGGCTTCTGCGCGCGTTGGTTCAACTAAACTGCTCAATTGTTTGGCGAGGAATTCCTCTTCGCCTTTTTCTGCTGTTAATTTTGCAACAATTGTCAAAGTCATGTGGTTCCCCTTATTCCTTAGCGCGCAGTTTCAAATAGACTACGAACATCGTGCAAGCTTGTCACAACTTTTGTTGCCATTTGTCTTGTTTCATCTTTTGGCTGCTTTAAATCCGGCACAACAATGACGCTGATATTGGCAGAATAAGCAGCTTTTGCACCGTTATCGCTGTCTTCAAGTGCAAGACAAAACTCTGGGTCAATCCCTACATGGTTCGCAGCTTTTAGATAAATATCCGGTGCAGGTTTACCATTGTTCACCTGATCACCACCTACAATGTATTCGAAATAGTCAAAGATGCCGGAGCTTTTGAGCTTCTTTAAAGCCATCTCGGTTCGCGTAGATGTAGCTACCGCGCGGCGAATATTATTGTCCACCAGATAATCAAGCAGCTCTGTCAGACCCGGCTTTAGATCAATACCATGCGTAAAAAGATGATCTGCATAAATCTCAATAAAGGCATCATCTAATCCATCGGGCAGGGGGTGCCCAAGCTTTTGGGACATATAGGCTTCAGCGCCTTTGCGGTTCATGCCAATGATATCGAAGAGCCATTGATCTTCAACATTAAGCCCAAGGCGTTTGGTCGCCTTTTTCATCGATTGCATGGAAATAGTTTCGGTATCCAACATGAGGCCATCCATGTCGAACAATACTGCTTTAATATGCTGCATTAAATGCTCCAGAATTGGAGTAACGGGGAATAATGCGTGTGCTTAGACCAGAAGATTTTGACAATGGCAAGACAGATGACCCCAGATAGGTCACGTCCCTGATCACATCTTATGTCGATTAGTTATATTGTGCGCCATAGCGCTTTTCGAGCGCGATGCAGCCCCAAACAATACCGTATAACAAGAAAAAATGTCGCCAGTGGTCGTTATCAATCACGATACCAACAATGGCATGACCAAAGAGCAAAATCATCGCCAGCATGAAATATTTCTGCCAAGGGCGTTCACGCAGCATGAATTTAAGACCAAAATAAAATGTCATGAAGAACAAGGTCATATAACTGATAAATCCAAGCCAGCCATAAGCCATCAGCGATTTTAGATACATATTGTGCGTATCCTCGCCAAAGATCAGACCAAATTCGAGTGGACCAATGCCAAGCGGATGTTCCATCGCTATGGCAAAGCCAATCGCATGGCGGGCAAAACGGCCCAAGCGAGCTCCGTCATATTCCTGCACCAGTTGTGCACGTGTGGAAAATAACTCAGCGATCTGATCAATTTGCAACGCTATTAGTATTGCGCCAATGAGTAGAACAAAACCTGCCATCGACATCAAAAAGATTTTAAGCTGAAATCCACCGCTTCGATATTTCACCAGCAATAGCGAGACGAGCAAAAGGCCGCAAATGGCATAAAGCCCCCATGCGGCACGTGAGAAGGATAAGAACACCCCGAGCGTTATGATCAACAAGCCGACAGTGCGTAAAGGGGCGTCTTTGAGTTTACCAGTGATCAGACCATGTAAAAGATACATCGCCGGCAACACCAAAAACGGACCAAACACGTTGGGATCCTGAAAAGCACCCATTGCGCGGCCATAACGCGTAAAGACTTCACCGCCGGGAATAACACCCAAATATCCGCCGATACCCAGTAGAGAAGTGATACAGGCAGAGACAACATACATTTTAAAGATCACCGAGAGCTTTTTGTGATCCTGTTCGATGACCGCTGCAAAAAACACCGAGGTGAGTGCAAGGAACAGTGTGACCGCCAGATAAAGCGGGATATCGCCATAAGCGTCCATGGTGAGCATCGAACCCAGACCGCCAATATTATATAACAGCCAAAGCACCAGAAGAGGTGCTACGGTTCGTGAAATCTTGAGACCTGCAAGAAACCAAACACCCAATACAACACATAACAATAACTCATATGGCGCGGGTTCACGCATCACAAAGCCAGATGTGAGCATACAAAAACCAATCGCCCAATTGCCAATGGTCGTAGTCGAAATGGTCAATTGACCAATTCGCAGTCCCATGCCTTTCGAAGCGCTAATCGGTTGCGCTACATATCCAGCACCATAGGGGTTATAATTGGCAGGTAGATCACTCAATATGCATTTTCCGTATTAAGAAGACTGAACGGGGTTTTGACCAAGATCTTTACATCAAACCACAATGACCAGTTCTCAATATAATCAAGATCATATTCAGTCCGCTGTTTAATCTTATCATCCGATGTGATCTCACCACGAAGACCATTGATCTGTGCCCAACCCGTAATGCCAGGTTTCACACGATGGCGCGCAAAATACCCGTCGACAACATCAGCGAAATATTTGTTTTGTGCCTGCGCTACAACGGCGTGCGGGCGAGGGCCCACAAGCGATACATTACCGATTAGCACATTGAACAATTGTGGTAATTCGTCAATCGAGGTCTTGCGAATAAAACGCCCTACAGGTGTTACGCGTGGATCGTCTTTGGTGACAAGGTTCGCTGCTTTTTCATCCGACATCTCCGTGTACATGGAACGGAATTTATAGATTAAGATTTCCTCGTTATTAATGCCGTGGCGCTTTTGTTTGAAGAAAATCGGGCCCTTCGATGTCATTTTCACCGCAATGGCAGCGCCGAGCATAATTGGCCATAACAAAGCCAATGCAACAAGCGCGAAGAAAATATCAAACAAGCGCTTACTGACGGAATCCCAGTCAGCAATCGGTTTATCAAACAAATCCAGCATTGGGATCTTACTGTTTGGCATGAAGCTATAAAAACGCGGGCGGAATTTCATAGAATTGGCATGCGCGGCAAGTCGAATATCAACCGGCAACACCCATAAATGCTTTAGCATACCGATCCAGCGGCTTTCAGCTGCAAGCGGCAGTGTTAGAATGATCAGATCAATCTGCGTCATGCGAGCGAATGCAATCACATCTTTGACTGTGCCGAGCTTTGGGTAACCCGCAACAACGGGTGGTGAACGATCATCAGAACGATCATCAAACAGACCGCAAATACGAATATCGTTATCAGGTTCCGCTTCGATATCTCGGATTAGTTTTTTTGCAGCATCAGCGCCACCGACAATCACCGCACGGCGTTCCATGAAACCATTGCGGTTCCATTTTTTCATTGAGATTGCAAACAAGACACGCGTCACACAGATAAACGCTGTCCCGCCAACAAACCAGGAGCTGAACCAGTTCCAGTCAAACAGAAAATTAAAATCAATGAAGTATCCACCCAATGCCATGAGCGCAAAGAGGGATGACACAATAGCCATGGCGCGCGGTAATACACGAATACCAGCAGATAGACTTTGTGTGGTGTAAAGGCCACCAGCATAATAAGCCATTGCGAGCAGGATGGTGGATAAGACAATAACGCTAGAGTGGCTCATCCAAGTGCCATCTAAGTGGTGACCTTGAGAGAAATAGGGTACAAAACCCGCAACCAAAAAGCCAATGGCTTCAAATACGCGGAAACTGCCGCGAATAATAGCAGGCGAGTAGTTTTCATCGGCTAATTGTTCAGCGATATGACGTGCCAGACGGTTGAGATTGTTCTTTTCAACCCCATTGACTGTATTCTTTTCTAAGATATCAGAATTGTCATCAGGAACCAGGTCGGTTGGCTCCAAAGGAGCTGATTTTACCTCGTTGACCTTATCAGAAATACGATTACTCATGATACTTACCCGCTACTCAAACACCCTCTAAAACACATAGAGGAACTCAAACTTAGATAAATGGTAGCGTAAATGAGCTAAGAAATACTTGACAAAACTAGCTTTTTTGAAGGTTTAAGCGGCTTTTTTACCAGCCTTTTGGTAAATTTCGGTTAGGTTTTCAGCCATTGTCTTAACGGAAAAGCGCTGAGTAAACTCTGCGCGATCTGGCAAACAGGTTTTAAGCCAGCCTTTTTCATCCGCAGCTTTTGCCATAATTGCACCAAGCGCGTCAGCATCGCCTGGTGTGACCATAGAAGCGCAATCTTCCCCCATTATTTCAGGAATTCCGCCGACATTTGTGCAAATTATCGGTTTTTGTGCGGCCACAGTTTCAAGCACAATATACGGCATAGCTTCTGCTCGAGAAGGGATGACAACATGGCGTGCAAGTTCAAATGCCTCGCGCGCCATCATTGCCGGATGCATTTTTATCCGCTCGCCTAGTCCCATCTTATGGATTTTGAGCTGATAGCTTTCTTTATCAGGACCATCACCAACCATATGTGCGGTAAGTGGTCTACCTGTTATGCGTTCAGCTACGCGCAAAGCATCAATAAAAACATCGGGACCCTTAAGGTCCCTCATCATGCCAATATACAGAAAATCAACCGCGTCTTTTTTTATCTTTATGGGTTTAAAATCTTCGTCAGTTAGCCCGTTATAGACCAAATTCCAATCTGTTTTGGGTGTTCCAACCTTCTCGAAATAGGTTTTACGCTCATGATCGCTGACGAAAACAAGACCATCCGTCCAGCGCTCTAAAAAGCGTTCGACGGCAAAATAGGCTTTGCCCTGCAAGCTTGAAGACTTGTAATGCAAAGTGCCGCCATGGGGGGAATAAAAGCGGGTAACGCGAGACCGGGACCCCCGCAGGAATGAACCCAAGAGCCGAACATACGCGCCACCTTTAGCGCCATGTCCATGCAATACATCAGGTTGCAAACTTTTGATTTCTTTATAAACTTTCCGTGCTGCAAGGAAATCTTTGGGTGTTACTGCCCGACCAATTTCGATGCGCTGCAAACCAAGCTCTAGCTTGGGAAGTATTGTTTCAAACAGCTTATCTTCATGCACGCCACCAGTTGAGCTGTCGCATAAAATGCCAATTTTGTGGCCCTGTTCTGAATGATAATTCACCAGATCTCGAACGTGGCGAAAAATTCCACCGACTGGAGAGCGAAAACAATGGATGATGCGTAACGGCTGCTCAGTCATGTGTTCGGTTTGGTCTCCAAAGCCTGTAATATGATGGTCAAATCTTAGAACAAGCGTTCGCGAATATAGATTGTGTCACCGGCTAAAATCGGGCTGGAGATCGAGACCTTGCCGGTCATGATTTTTCCATTGATTTTGCGTGTGATATCGGTGGTTTTCTGGTTGGCGCGGCTGCTAAAGCCACCCGCGATCGCAATCGCATTTTGTACAGTCATTCCAGGCACATAAGCATATTGGCCAGGCTGACCAACTTCACCAAGAATGAAGAAAGAGCGATATTGATCAATTTCAATGGAAACATCTGGATCGCGCAAGAAACCTTGACGCAGTTGAGCAGCAACAACACCTTCTAATTCTTGAGCGGTTTTACCCCGCGCTGCAATGGCGCCAACAAGTGGGAAAGAAATGTAGCCAGCCTGATCAACGCTGTAGGTGCCAGTCAAACCTGTTTGCTCAAATACGGTAATGCGCAATCGGTCGCCAGAATCTAAACGATAAGGTTGTATAGTTGCTTCATGAAAAGCGCGTGGGGCAGGTTGATAGCTTGCGCAGCCTGTAAGGGCAGTTGCAAACGCAGCACAGGCTGCAATAAAAGTAATTTTCAATTTTGACCTAATCACGGGCGCTATGCTCCACGAGTTAACTGTGAGCCCAATTTATCGTCGATTTATGGTTAATGCTTGGTAAAGATTAGATAAAATATTCTGCAAGTGAATTTACACCTGCGTTAGCGGACGTGAATTGACCACTTTAATGCTAACGGTAAACCCTCCTAATTATAGGCTTTAAAAAACATTTCGCGTTAACCGATAAGTTACCATGTTCGTTTACGATCCGCGGTTAAATACCATATGGAGTAAAGTGTATGAGTCAGGTGCACACTGATGATACGAATGTAGATATTGATATCGGAAGCTTGTTTGCTGCGGTTAAGCGCAATGCGATCAAGATCATCATTGCGGTTCTAATCGCAGGGGTGTTGGCATTCTTTTTAGTAAATATGTTAAGTGAGAAATACCGTTCAGAAGCACGTATTTTGATCGATAATCGTGAGCCTGTTTATACAAATCAGCAGCAAGCTAATGGTAACCCGCAATCTTCGGTTCTTGATGAACGTGGTGTCACCAGCCAGATGGAAATTCTAAAATCGAATGATCTGGTGAAAGAGGTTGCGCGCCAATTAGACCTTGCTTCATACGAAGAGTTTGATACGCCGAAAAAAGCCTCTGCGATTGAAAGTATTCTTATCGGGATGGGGTTGATTTCAAACCCCTTTGACATCCCAGCAGAAGAGCGCGTTTTAAAAGAGTTTTATGAGCGTCTTGATGTTTATCAGATCGCCGCTTCTCGCGTTATTGTTATTGAATTCTCCTCAGAAGACCCAAAACTTGCGGCACTTGTTCCAAATGCAATGGCTGATGCCTTCTTGCGTGTTCAATCCGGTGAAAAACTGAAAGACAATAACGTTGCAAGCGCTTGGCTAGAGCCTGAAATTGAGCGACTGCGTGAAGGTGTTCGCCAAGCTGAGGCGAAGGTTGCGCAATATCGTGCAGACAAAGGTCTTTTGTTAGTCGGTGATAGCGATACATTAAATTCACAGCAATTGTCTGACATTTCAGCAGAGTTAACTCGTGTTCGTTCAGAACGTGTTGATGCGGATGCGCGCGCCACCACAGTGCGTCGCGTGCTTGAAAGTGGTCAGGATATTGAAGCCATTGCAGATGTGTTAGATTCAACCACAGTACAGCGCCTTCGTGAGACAGAAGGGGATGTGCGCGGTCAAATTGCAGACCTTTCCACAACACTGCTTGAAGGGCATCCACGCATGCAAGCGCTGCGTGCTCAGTTGATTGATATCCAAAGACAATTGCGTGGTGAGGCGCGTAAAGTTCTTGCGAGTTTGGAAAATGAAGCTTCGGTTGCGCGTCTGCGTGAACGCGAATTGCAAAGCAGCTTAAACTCGATCAAAGCAAGTTCAGCGCAAGCTGGTGGTGAAGAAGTTCAGCTACGTGCTTTAGAGCGTGAAGCTAATTCTCAACGCCAATTGTTAGAAACTTATCTCTCGCGTTTTCGCGAATCTGCCTCACGTGCAAATGTGAGTGCAGTACCGCCGGATGCACGTATCATTTCGCGTGCAATCGAACCGACAGAAGCTTATTTCCCAAAGAAAATTCCGATCATTGTCGTTGCCATGTTCGCAACCTTTATCATCAGTGCCATTTGGGTGATGCTTGGAGAATTGTTTAGCGGGCGTGCACTTCGCCCAGCGCAGCAAAATCATCATCAGGACCCGGTCATGGATCATGATGGTAAGATATCAGCAGCGGTCTATGCTTCACGTCAGGATCAGCCGGAATATGTTCATGCCAAAGCAGGGGTTAACCTTGCGGAAAATGCACCACTTGCAGCAAGTCTAATCAGCGAAGATATACCGCCACAATCGAACTCTGCGAACGCTTTAGGCTTCTCAATTGATCAGGTTATCTCTGAGTTTGCGATTGCCAAAACAAAGTTTGTTGTGTGTGTCTCTCCCGAGGGAGATACGGCTGTTGCAGGTTCAGTGATGCTGGCGCGCAAGCTAAGCGAGTTGGGATTACGACCCGTTCTTGTTGATCTTACACTCAATGGCGGCCCATCAGGTGTAACAATTGGCACTAGCCGAATTACCGGCATTACAAACTTGCTGTGTGGCGAGACATCAATTGCAAATACGCTTCATCCGGATCGCAGCTCCAATGCACATGTTATGGCGCGTGGGAATGGCAATATACAACGTGCTATGAGTTCAGCGGAACGTATCCCGATGATTATTGATGCTCTTGGACAAAGCTATAACACTGTTATTGTAGAATGCGGGCCGTCTTCAGTTGAAAGCGCTATGCGCCTGATAAGTGAACGGACACCTGAATATGTCATATCGGTCAAGCATTTGGACGAAGGTGACTTATACGAGTTACAACAAGAGTTTATCGATAATGGCTTCCAGGATGTGATCACATTAGATCTTAATCAGGGGTCTTATGAACCGTCTCATCACGATCCGCAAAGCGATCAAAGCTCAGTTGCATGATTTAAAAACAAGCAATTAATATGACCCGGGTTACGAGACTAACCCGGGTTATTTTATGCTTTTAACGACCTAATTTTAGCGGCAAACTTGTGCAACTTTTCAGATGATTTGATATATCGTTTTAAATCAGTTTTACCCTTGTGAGCGCGAGCGTAGGCTTTACCGAATAAAGTGAAGGTAAGCGTGCCATCAAAATGCTCATCACATTCTGTGCACCAAGAACGCTTGTAAGGTTGATCGCCAATACCGAAATCAAACTTGCGGAACCCGCGTTGATTAAAGTTTTGTATCGCAAGAAAGAATAAAAACTCACCAGGGCTACAATCAAGCTCTGCATTAATTTCTTCATTGAAAGAGCTGAATTGGCAAATCGCATGGTCACGCTTTGGCGTAATCGCCGAAATTGCTAGGATTTGGCCATCATATGCTTCACCTTTTAAAACAATAGCGTGAAGCTCCATCGAACCTATTTCATTATTGTCGAGCGAACAAACTTCTGAAAAGAAGTCTTTTAGCTTCTCGTCTTCAAAGACGTTTGGCAAACCTTGGCTCTTCAATCGTTTGGACTTTTGTCGGAAAAACTCTGCGAGAATTTTCTCATTCTCAGCAAGTGAGTTCGCAATTGTGTAAGTATAACCACCCACAGAATTAATACGCTTTTCTGTGTTTCGGAATTTCTTTTTGCGACGCTTACGATTTAGCTGCGCCAGTGTCTCATCAAACTCATCTAGCAATGGCAACTGAAACGACGCGTTTTGGTTTTTCGTTGTCAAAATAGGTTCAAAGGGATTTCGTTTGTCTTTGACCTGCATGCGCATGCGATCCAAGATGATCACATCAATAAAAGGTGCTGTTGATTTAATTTCACGTTTTAAATGCGAAACAAAATCCTGCCCACAAGTTGATAAGAATAACGTTGAACAAAGAGCAAAATTTAAGTTGCTGTGCTCTGTACCGATCTGTTGTGCTGTCGTGACGCCGAATTTTTTGGAAATTTCCAGCGGTAGGATAAATTCAATGCGACCGCCGATATAACCCGCGATAAATAACGGATTGACCTTTTTGTTGCGTATCCAAGCGCGGACCCAACTAAAGCTTTGGTGCACAGAGACATGCAATTCAGTTTCAATTCGTCGCCAATCATGTTCAAGATCATCAATGTTCTGAATAACAGCATAGCGATTACTTTCAACTGACTTTTGCTTGTCCATCTGATCCTGCAAGTTCCGATATCTGACAATATTACCCGGATGATAAGGTGATAAGACTGCCCCTGATGTATTACGATTTAATGTTAAACTTGACATTTTTTGACCGATCACACTCTAAAATTACTAAACTGGAGCTCAAGATCGGCAAAAAAGTTAAACAAATGGTGATTTTGGAGCTGTTGGAGCACCAAAGTTTGCCGTTACGGAAAATGAAGTTTGAACATAAAAAATAAAATTTGAAGTATCAACGCAAACGGGGTGTATGCTTAGTCTTGCGCATTAGGCGTTTTAGACTTCGGCGGTGTTTCCATCCATTTGATCAACCACATGGCAGGTAGTACCCACAAAAGGCCTGTCACAAGAAAATATGTCATATGGATATACCAAGGGGACTCACCCAAATAGGCTGAGGCAAAAGTGACACCGATATCTGCATAGACCACAACTAGAACTAAGATCAGAAAAACACCGATGAATTTTTTCACACGCACTGGCATTTATCTTCCTTCCGGGGGCTAGCGTATTAAAGTAAGCATAGTGGCTGTGTTCATTTAACAGCCTTGTAGACCTAATTACGCGAAGAGGAAAGCTTCGGATTGATCTTTTTCCCGCGACCGCGTGCCGCAAGTCCTTTCCACTTGTCTTTCGTATATATAGGTGCAAAACATCCGCAGATTTTAGATCAAACATATAGCCAACATATAGGATCACCCATGTCAGATATCGCTGTTGAACATTCAGAGCTTTTACAAATGCAGAATTCTGCAAAAAGCAACAGGGGTGTTTTGCGTCTATGGCTTGGTATTGTGCTATTGGCTATTTTCGCCCTTGTCATTGTCGGGGGGCAACGCGATTAACTGATTCAGGCCTGTCAATTACAGAATGGAAACCCATCCACGGTGTCATTCCTCCGTTAAGCGCACAGGAATGGGAAGAAGAATTAGAGCTTTATCGCCAGATCCCTGAATATCAATTGATCAATAAAGGCATGTCTATGGACGAGTTTAAAGTGATCTATTGGTGGGAATGGGCGCACAGATTTCTAGCGCGTGGTGTTGGTGTTTTATTTGGAATTCCACTTTTAATATTCGCTGTTGCCGGACGTATTGAAAAGCCATTGAGATTTCCATTGGTTGGTTTGCTATTTTTGGGCGGTTTGCAAGGGTTCATTGGCTGGTGGATGGTCTCATCTGGCCTCGTTGATCGGGTCGATGTTAGCCAATATCGCCTCGCAACGCATTTAACTCTCGCCTGCGTCATATTTGGAGCCATTGTTTGGGTTATGCGCGGGCTCGCAGATCATGCAAAAGATACAAGTCCCACCTCATCAGCCAGCTTTTTTGCGGGTGTTCTAACACTGTTTGTCCTTCTGCAGATATTCTTAGGGGGGCTTGTTGCAGGACTTGATGCAGGGCTTGCGTATAACACATGGCCGCTCATGGATGGTGCGATTGTACCAGCAAATCTTTGGGTGATGGACCCTTGGTGGCTCAATGCATTTGAAGCACCCAAAACTGTACAATTTATTCACCGCATTACAGCGTACGCATTATGGGCCTTTGCGCTTTGGCACATGATTGCCTGTTTGAAAGGCAATGCACAGACCACCCATTCAAGACGGTCCATCGTGCTTTTCGTTTTGATCACCTTCCAAGCCGTCTTTGGCATCATAACATTGTTGCTCCAGGTTCCCATGAGCTGGGGGCTCATTCACCAAGGGTTTGCTTTGGTCGTGCTTGGGTTTGCAGTGGCACATTGGCGTGGATTTAAAGGCAGCTATCCATTACCCATTAAAATGCAAAAAGGGCGCTTCCCAGAAGCAAGCATCGCTTAGGGAAACACCCTTCAATAATGGGTCACAAAATATCTGTGATGCTAATCAATTGTGCTCAGCATCAGGTCAAGATTTTGTACTGCAGCACCAGAAGCACCTTTGCCCAAATTATCGAGCTGTGCGGTTAGATTTATCCGTCCATCGCCTTCAGTGCCAAATACATAAAGTCGCATCGTGTCATGACCTGCGAGCTGTTCAGGATCAAGGCGTGCAATCTCTTGGCTGTCAATTAACGGCACGACTTGGACAATATCCTGTCCGTCATAATGATCACGTAATGCTTTATATACATCCACCAAATCTGGTTCGTCGTTTAACAGGTCTAAATGAAGCGGAACATGCACGAGCATACCTTGCGCAAACCGTCCGACATTTGGTGTGAAAATGGGCTGACGCGTAAGCCCAGAGCGTGTAACGATTTCTGGCACATGCTTATGCGCCAGCGTGAGCGCATACGCAAAGTGATTGGACGCGATCGCATCATCCAAATCAGGATCTTCCATCTGTGCAATCATCTGTTTGCCACCACCTGTATAACCAGAAACAGCATTGATTGTGATCGGATAATCATCAGGTAATAAACCCGCTTGCACCAGTGGAGCAATGAGAGCGATCGCACCTGTTGAATAGCAGCCAGGATTGGAAACGAACTGCGCATTCGCAATTGCATCCTTTTGATCCTTGTTCAATTCGCCAAAACCAAATACCCAATCTGGGTGCGTTCTGTGTGCGGTGGACGCGTCGATAAAGCGTGTGCCGGCATCTGCTGCAAGCGCGACAGCTTCTCGGGCCGCAGCATCTGGTAAACATAAAATTGCAATATCAGCATCACGCAACATAGCTTTACGGACATCAGCATCACGGCGATCTTCATGGGCAATCGACATCAATTCGATGTCATTGCGCTCAGATAACCGCGAAATAATTTGCAAGCCAGTTGTGCCATGTTCGCCGTCGATAAAGATTTTAGCAGCCATAATGGTGTCCGTTTGTTCTTTAAAATCATATTCTTAATAGGAAATGATGAATCAAATTTTCATCTTGTTAAATCATTACCTAAAACTGAGATATATATGGAGTGTCTTGGATCGGCAATCAACTTTGTATGTTAATTTTGTAAGAAAGTGAGTTACGCGCTTTCCTAAGCCTTTTTCAATCGCATTTCGTTTCTAAGGTTTAGTAAGTTTGCTGTAAACACGATGATTGCGCCAACCACGACAGGCCATTCTAAAACTTCCTGATATAGGAAATACGCCACGATGGAGATAAGTGGCAATCGAAGAAAATCAAATGGTGTCACGATGATTGCAGGCGCAAGTGATAGTGCTTTGGTGATACAAAAATGCGCGGATAATCCACATAAGCCGATAATGATAAGCCAGAATGATTGGACCATATTTGGAATGTGGATATCGCCATCATAACCGGCTGTGACCAATCCGAAGACTGCTTGCATAGCTGTCAGCCAAAACAAGATGCATGTAATTGTTTGTGTCCGTGTTAAAAGCTTTGTTGTGATTGCAGCACCGGCGAAACCCACTGCACATAGTGCTGCCGCAATTATGTGAGGCGATATGGTGGTCGTATCAGGCCGAGCGACAATCAAGATGCCCAAAAAGCCGAGGGCTGCGCAGAAGGCGCGCATAGGGGTGAGCTTTTCTGCCAAGAAAAATGGTGCGAGGACTGCGACCCACAATGGCGTTGAAAACTCAAAGGCAAAAAGCTGTGATAAAGGCACAGTCGTTAGCGCGAAAAACCACAGATTTTGTCCTGCAAAATGCGACAGATTGCGGATGGTTTGAAGACCAAAATTGCGGGTATTAATTTCAGACAATGTACCCACAGACCGCGCAACACTGATAACGATGATCATGCCGACGATTGATCGGTAGAACATGATCTCGAAGGTATCAAGATGCTGGCCAACTTCACGCCCCGCAATTGCCATAAGCGAAAAAGCGATGATCGCACCAAGCATCCATGAAGCGGCTTTAAGTGGTTGAGATTGATTTTGCATAAGGGGTTTCGATTTACCGATTGCTCGAAATTACTATGAAATTAAAAAACTGTTTCTGGCAGATCAACAGTTTCGTGGACATACCAGTCATCCTGACGGGATAAGTTTTTCAATATGCGCCGGTAGCCATTTCCTTCTAAAAGTTTTCGAATCATCTCGCGATTGTCCGTGTAATTGTGTTCAACAGATACGAAATTGAACCGATATTTATCAAAGTCAAACGAGTTCAAAATTTCAAACTCGCTGCCCTCTGTATCGATTGACAAAAAGTCGATCGTTTCAGGCGCACCATACTTTTGTAACAAATCGAAAAGTGAAATTGTTTGCAATGGATAAGATGTTTTATTCTTTCGACTAGTACCGAGATGGTCTGTATCTTTATAGGAGGAAATTGTCGATAATTCTCCATTATCGATCATATCAAATTCTATAGTGTCGCCGGTTTGTTTCCATACACAATCTGTCTCAATATGCGCTAACCTGTTGGCTTTTAGGTCCTTGTGCCATGATTTGGCAGGTTCCGCTAAGATGCCGCGCCAGTCGAATTGTTTTTCCAATAAGTAAGTGTTGCTATTTTCAATCCCATCAGTCGCGCCAAAATCAACAAAAAATCCCTCTCTTTTGAAACCGGAAATGATCAATGCCAATATATCCTGACCGGTCTGGCTATTCATGGCGTGACCAGTCTGAGTAAATGCGATTAGGTTCTGAAACTGATGTATATCTTTCTTAAGTCCACGGTATCTCGGTTTGCGCAGTCGGCGCTGTATTGCATATTTGATTGAATTCAACATAGATGCGCTCCCGAAAACCTATAGAACTCTCATATACTAATAAATAAGTGCTGAGTAGCCACTAATATCGCCGGAATGTGGTCAAACCTTTTGTGAGTGTAGGCGGTGTTGTTATTCTGTAGTGAGTAATTGTTGAAAACTTGACAAGTAGGCTTGTGTGAATGCAGCTAAGTGCGTTGCTTTGTCAGATATCAAGGTGTTGCAAAGCTTGAAACGTTTTTGGTGATAGAGAGATACACTTTGTACGTTTATCTTCTCCTACACCTATAACAACCCAGCCTTCGCTCAATAATCGTTTTATGAATATGTCAAAAGACGGCTGTCTAGGTTTAGGTGACGATAGAGAATTATATAATTTCTCTATGCCTTCATTATGTTTCACTTCAGCTAAAACCAGTAGTAGTTCCAGAGAATAGCTGGTCGATAAAAATATCTTCAATGGAGATTTTGATATGGATCTAATTTGATTGAGCATATCCAACCATAGATTGTTATTTTAAAAATTTACATACTAAATTGACATATAAATTCGATGCTATTTTTATGGAGTTTTTCTCAACTTAAAATTGTTTATGGTTGTATTTTTTGCAAATAATGAGCCTGCTTTGATGAGAGTTTTCCGATTGTTTTTTAAAGCGTTGAATGATGCTTGGACCGTCAAATGTCAGATTTGTGGTGCCAAAACAACTGATTTGCAAATGATGAGGGATGGCGGTAGCGGCGGGTGTTGCAAGCGGTGTTTTGAAAAATCATAAATTGCAACTTGGATTATTCCATAAACTAATAAGGTGTTTGAAAATAAACGCCTCACTTCATCATATGAGTGCGTCTGTTGCGATTAGTCTGCATTTATAGATGTTGATTCATGCTTCGCGGCTATTCAGCATACGAGCACAGCATTGAATGATTGATGGCATACCCTATCGAGCATCGCCCATCAAAAAAAGGCCGGAACAATGTCCGGCCTCTTTGAAACTTTTGTATTCTGAAACTTAACGTTTTGAGAACTGGAAGCTACGACGCGCTTTCGCTTTACCGTATTTCTTACGCTCAACAACACGTGAATCGCGCGTAAGGAAACCGCCTTTTTTCAAGACAGGGCGTAGAGCAGGCTCGTAATTTGTCAAAGCTTTAGAGATGCCGTGACGAACAGCACCAGCTTGGCCAGAAAGACCACCACCTGAACATGTCACAACAACATCATATTGAGTTGTACGATCTGCAGCAACAAGTGGCTGAAGAACAACCATTTGAAGAACAGGACGTGAGAAATATTCAGTGTAATCGCGCTCAGTACTTGAGTTAACAACCTTTTTGTCTTCAGCTTTGTCTTTACGAGTAGAGCTTTTAGAAGGTGCACCAACAACAGTGATTTTACCTGTGCCTGGTTTAATCCAAACGCGGGCAATAGCGTCTTTACGCTTGCCTGTTGCATATGCACGACCTTGGTCGTCTAGTTTTTGAACGTATACTGGAGCCGCTTCGACTGCTTCTGCAGTTGCTTCACCAAGTTCAGCTAAGGATTCTAGCTCAGCCATGATTAGGCGCTCCTTTTGTTTTTAGAGTTCATAGCAGCAACGTCTAGAACTTCTGGAGATTGTGCTTCATGCGGATGCTCAGCTCCTGCATAAACGCGCAAGTTTTTCATTTGGCGACGACCAAGCGGACCACGTGGGATCATACGCTCGATAGCTTTTTCAACAACGCGCTCTGGGAAACGGCCTTCAATGATCGCACGTGCTGTGCGTTCTTTGATGCCACCAGGATAGCCTGTGTGCCAGTAATATTTTTTGTCTGTGTATTTTTTGCCTGTCAAAACGACTTTTTCGGCATTGATGATGATAACGTTGTCGCCATCGTCAACATGTGGAGTGAAAGTGGCTTTGTGCTTGCCGCGCAAACGCAAGGCAACCAATGAAGCTAGACGACCAACAACGAGGCCTTCTGCATCGATGATGATCCACTTCTTTTCCACCTCAGCAGGTTTCTGCGTAAAGGTTTTCATGAAATTATCTTTCTATGTTCGATCCAATCCCGGGCAGAATTCTTAAATGCTCTGCTCCATGTGGACATTTCTTGTTGCTTTAATTTGTGAAATTCTCGAGCTCTATGGCCGATTTAAACTGCACAAAAACAAATGCGGCCCAAAACGGACCACATCTATGTCGCGGCTTATAGGGGTGAATCGCATGTCGGTCAAGGGAAAAAGCCATTTAAAAGTGCTGCTCAGTAGCTTGTATAGCTCTTACGTTTCACGCAATTGAATAGTCCTAGACTACACCTGATTGCTAAGCGCTGTTTTGCGGCGTTTGGCAATACGGCTACCAATGATCGTTATCGTTAGTCCAGCCATGATGGTTGCAATACCAATTTGTGCCAATAAGCTGATTTCCTCATCAAGCAATACTATACCGCCTAAAAGCCCGGAAACGGGGATGAGCAATGCAAAGGGTGTCACATCTGCAGCTTTGTATTTCGACAGCATTCGACCCCAAAATGAATAGCAGAACAAGGTGGATAAAATAGAAACGTATAAGACGACACCTAGACCCAACATACCAATATTGGTGATAGCCCAATAGATGCGCGTTGGTCCTTCGAAGTAAAATGAAATGATCCATATAGGAACAGACGCATATAGACTTGCCCACACGATCACGGCAACGGCTGGCACATTGCCTGTTTGGCGAAACAGCATATTAGCGCTCGCCCAGCAAATGGCCCCGATCACAACAAAGAAGAAACCAAGTAAATTAAAGCTCCCACCTTCATCAAATCCCATGATCGCTAAACCCGTAAAGCCAACAAAAAGCCCGATGGCCTGGAACCGGTCAATCTGCTCTTTGAAGAACAAATACGCAAAGATGATGGTAAAAAACACCTGTCCCTGAACCACAACGGATGAAAGGCCAGCACCAAAACCAATATCTAGCGCTACAAATAATAATGAGAATTTGATCACGCCGATAAACAGTGCAATGCCAGCAATGATCCGCCAATCAATTTTAGGTCGCGGAATAAATATCACAGCCAATGCAACAACAGAAAATCGCATTGCCGATAGCATGAGTGGTGGAAGTTGATCCATTCCCAGTTTTGAAATGGCAAAGTTCAAACCCCAAATTACGGTCACAACAATCAAAATGAGAATATCAACAAAAGCCATTCTGTTGACTTAGCATCGTTCTGCATGCCCGACGAGTGCAAAAAATTGATCATTACATTCAATTTTCTGATGATTACGGTGATAAATTTCGAACTCATGCCGAAAATGTGATTTGATATGACCCTTTGTGAGAACATGATCTGATAAAAAGATCCCGGTTCTAATTACGGGGTATCCACTATGAAAAAGATCGCATCCTTCACCAGTCTTCTCACCGTTTTGTCTTTATCAACTTCGCCTATAGCTTTTGCAACGGATGCTGACGGCAATGATACGCCCGGCGACTGGGTCGTTACACATTACAAACCATTTGGCTTGTGGGATACAATTTGCGATGAAGCTATTCGGAAAAGCAAAAAGGTTGAGCGCTGCTACATTCGCTATGTTGATGTCTTCAGCCCCGCGCCAAAATTCGCGGCCCAATATGTATTTATCGAGCCGCAAGGGCAGGGATATAAGGTTGAATTCGGCATTGAGCCTGGCACAACGTTTAACGGCGCTTCACTTACTGTCAATGATGGCGAAAAGGTTGTCTGGGATTACAATCCGAATGAGTGTTTAGAGCGCGGTGAATGCATCTTAACAGGGCAAGAAGCTGATATTTTCATACAAAGCATGGCTGGGACATCAAGTGATGATCCAATGCTCGTATCTGACTTTAATGACCGTCACGGAACCGATCAGGTTTTGGAATGGGGTATTTCAAAATTTGCCGATGCATTGACTGATTTTCAAACAGAAGCTGATAAACGTAATTTGAGATAAAAACTAAGCTATCAGCTTATATAGTCATACTGTGCTGTTCGGGAACTTATACAGCCGGCAATTCAGGTGCATAAAGTATTTCCATCCATTTTCAAAAAGTAGCCGGGTTGAAGGTCGTTTTGGGGTGTCGCCTTATAGGTGAAGTTTAAATGAAATATACACGTCAAAATCAAATTAAGTATATGAAATAATTTATTTTTATTGATTGTCGATATTCATTAAATTATATCATCTTTTGATACGTTCCGTTCATTGCAGCCGAAATGCGAATAATATATAGCTCTATGTGCATATTTTGAGGTAGTCGGTCTCATTTTATGGCTAATAAGAGTTATCTAAAGGTTGGAATGCACGATGGATATTCAGCGTATAGCAGCTTTTTCTGATGGTAAATCCGGGGGAATCCAGCAGGTGTTGCTTTATTAGATGAGATGCCAAGCGATGCAAAAATGCAAAAACTTGCAGCTGAGATTGGTTATTCTGAAACTGTATTTTCTGTAAAACAAGCCAATGGAAGTTGGCGCACACGTTATTTTTCACCAGAGACTGAGGTGCCATTTTGTGGTCATGCGACCATTGCTCTTGGGGCCTATCTTGCAGAAGTTCACGGTGTTGGACGTTATGAATTAAGCTTAAATGATGCGAAAATTGCGGTTGAAGGTTTCAGTTCGCGTAATCAATTTAGCGCATCATTATATTCTCCGCCCACAAATAGCAAAGAGCTTTCCAACGCGCAGATTAGCCCGATATTAGACTTATTTGGTCTTAATCGTAGTCAATTAAATTCAGCCATTTGCCCTGCAAGAATACATGCAGGTGCTGATCACTTTGTGCTTTGTTTGCGAAATCGCAAAGATCTCAAAGCCATGCATTATGATCTCGATGAAGGTCGCGAGTTTATGCGCAAGCATGGCATAGTAACAATCATGCTTGTTTACATCCATGAAGACCAAATGTTTGATGTGCGCAATGCGTTTGCGTCAGGCGGTGTTTTAGAAGATCCAGCAACAGGCGCTGCAGCGGCAGCATTTTCCGGTTACTTGCGCGATATTAATTGGCCGCATGAAAACAAAATTAAAATCATCCAAGGCGAAGATATGGGGCATCGCTCTGTCTTAAAGGCCGAATTTACCGATGAGATTGGCAGTGCCATCAAAGTGTCCGGCGCAACAAGAAAAATCTAGTCTTTTTTGAAAGAAGAATTTTCATCTCGCAATAAAAAGGCCAGTCAATTTGACTGGCCTTTTGTGTTTTAAGCTAAACCTTCTAGTTCACTGTCACCCAACGAAGGATAAAGAAGTTATCCGTTCTTTGCGTCAGTGAAATGTTGTCCTTTGTTGCCCAGATAAGCGGCTGAACATACATAGGTACGTATGCAACTTCATCTTGGATAAGCTTGTGAGCTTCATCCACCAAAGCCTGACGTTTTGTATCATCAACCTCTGTTTGGATCATCGGAAGAAGCTCATCAACGCGTGCGTTTGAGTAACCACCAAAGTTCCATGATCCAAGCTTTTTCTCAGTATTGGGCGTTGACGCCAAGAAACGAATTGGGTGCTCAGCATCAAATGTACCTGGTGACCAACCAAGAAGGTACATATCAAAATTATCTGCGCGAAGTTCAGGCCAGTAGGCGCGAACAGGCATGGTCGATAATTTTGCATCTACCCCAATTTTTGCCAGCATTGAAGCTGCAGCACGACAAATCGCTTCGTCATTAATGTAGCGATCATTCGGGCACATCAGACCGAAGGAAAATCCATCTGGGTAACCAGCTTCAGCAAGAAGTGCTTTTGATGCTTCGGGGTCAAATGGTAGACGATCAGCGAGGCCCGTTGAATATGCGCGCATCTCTTTTGAAACCAACTGCGATACCGGTTCAGCTGTTCCGCGCATCACTTTGCTTGTCAGAGCACCGACATCAATAGCTTGGTAGATCGCCTGACGAACACGCACATCCTGGAATGGGTTTTTGTCTTTCGTTTCGTCTGAATATTTCAATGCATCTGCTTCATGGCCAAATCCGAACATGATCACACGTGCTTCAACACCTTCGTGAACCGTAAAGCCATCACGGCCTTTCATTTGAGGTACGTTTTGAAGCGGGATAGGGGCGATGAAATCAATTTCACCAGATAACAAAGCAGCCATACCTGTTGACGATTCGCCAATTGGCGTGAAGATCGCTTCGGTGATGTTGCTTTCTAACTCGTCCCACCAATTTGCAAATGGTTTGAGAGTTGTTTTAACGCCAGGATCACGAGATGCTAGCATAAATGCACCGGTGCCATTTACATTGCGCGTGGCAAAGTTTTCAGCTTCTTTTGAAGGGCGAGCCGCATCATTAGCCTCTGTCCAGGTTTTATCCATGATCATGAAATTGGCAATGGAATCAGGGAAAAGCGGGTTTGGCGCTTTTGTCATGAAGTCGATTGTATAATCGTCCTGCACGATGACTTCAGATACCGGAGAGAACCATGAACGTACATCAGCTTCTTCGGAGCTTGCACGCTGATAAGAAAATAAAACATCTTCCGCAGTAAATGCAGAACCATCATGATAAGTAACACCTTGGCGAAGCTTAAAACGCCAGCCATTGCCACCCAAGGCTTCCCAGCTTTCTGCCAACGCAGGCTCAATGCGCATTGACTTGTTTCGGCGCACAAGTCCTTCATACACATTGTTCAAAAAGCCTAATACAGGAGCAGAGTTAACCGCATGTGGGTCCATTGTTTGTGGGTCGGTTGAACCAGCCCATTTAAATGTTTCAGCTGACGCAGATGTCAGGCCAACACTTGCCACAACACCTGCAATAATGCTTGACGCTATTAACGAGCGTGCGGTTCTTTTTTTCATTGTCATTGTGTTCTCCCAATTTTGTTTTCGCACAATTGTTTATGCTGCAGCTTAGGAAGAATGATTTGAGATGTCCAACGGTAAATCTGATAATAAATCCGAAGTGGTTCCACATAATGAGGTATCCAAACTTGATTTGTTAATCGAACAAAAATCCTCTGGTAATCATATCAAACCAATGTAAGGGTAGTGAGCTCGAAGGGGTGAATTATGTTTGCTTATGTCTCTCGTAGACTAATACAATCTATATTTGTGATGCTGACCGTAAGTCTTCTGGCATTTGCTATGTTCCGCTTTGTGGGCGACCCGGTTGCTGTCATGGTTGGGCAAGAAACATCGGTTGAAGATCAGGAACGATTACGAGAGCAATTGGGCCTTAATGACCCGGTCATTCAGCAATATGGACGCTTTATTACCAATATGCTGACGGGCGAGTTCGGGTTTTCTTATCGCACGCGCCAACCCATTGGTGAGATGCTGCTTGAGCGCGCGCCAGCTACCATAGAACTTGGCATTGTTTCCTTGTTAATATCACTCATAGTAGGCATACCAGCGGGTATATATACCGCGCTGAGGAATGACGGGTTTTTATCGCAAACCATATTGATAACTACCTTGATCGGCATATCCATACCAACATTTGTAATTGGCATTTTCCTGATATACCTCTTTGGGGTGCAATTAGGATGGCTTCCCACATTTGGGCGAGGGGAAGTCACCGAGATAGGTTGGTGGAAATCAAGCTTCTTTTCTCTAAAAGGCCTAGAAGCATTAATCCTTCCCGCGATAACGCTGGGCATCTATCAGCTGACTTTGACGATGCGCTTGGTACGATCGGAGATGCAGGATGTGCTCAACACGGACTTTATAAAATTCGCTGTTGCGCGCGGGATTAATTACCGCAGCATCCATTATCATCATGCATTGCGGAATTCGATGGTTCCGGTCATCACCATTATCGGACTGCAATTCGGCGGTGTGATTGCGTTTTCCATTGTGACGGAAAGCGTCTTCCAATGGCCGGGCATGGGATTGCTATTCTTAGAGAGTATCCGATATGTAGATATCCCCGTTATGGCCGTTTACTTGGTCATTATTGCTCTTGTGTTTGTGATCATCAATTTGATTGTCGATATGCTTTATTTTGCAATTGATCCGCGCGTTCGACTTCAGCCGGAGGCGGGATAATGTTAGAAGCCTGGCGTCGCATAAAAGTTGAAAACGAATTCATCTATCTGTTCCTGGCGAACCGTGTTGCACAACTTGCGGCATTGGTCGCACTCATCTGTATTTTAGGGGCAATGCTCGCACCGCTTATTGCGCCTTCAAATCCTTATGATTTGGCGACATTTGATATTTTGGATAGCTTTACTCCTCCTGCATGGTCGGAAGGAGGCAACCCGCAATTTATCATCGGAACCGATGATCAGGGCAGGGATCTGCTCTCATCAATAATGTATGGTATGCGATTGTCACTTATCATCGGTGTTTTATCCGTTACATTTGCAGCAGTTTTCGGCACTGCAATTGGCGTGGCAGCAGGCTATTTGGGTGGACGTTTTGATACGATTGTTATGCGCATTGCTGATGTGCAATTGAGCCTGCCTGCGATTTTAACAGCGCTTTTGGTGGATGGTATTGCGCGCGGTCTATTGCCACGAGAGCAGCACGAAGATTTGTTGTTAGTCGTTCTTTCTTTAGCGATTGGTTTGTCGCTTTGGGTGAACTTTGCCAGAACCGCGCGTGCATCGACCTTTGTTGAACGCAATAAGGAATATGTGCAAGCAGCTGAGATCATTGGTTTGCATCCTATTCGCATCATGTTGGTGGTGATTTTGCCGAACATTTTAAGCCCGCTTTTGGTTATTGGCACGGTTGATCTTGCGGTCGCAATTTTGTTGGAAGCTACATTAAGTTTCCTAGGTGTTGGTGTCCCGCCAAACCAACCGTCGTTAGGAACGCTCATTCGCATCGGAACGGAATATATCTTTTCGGGCGAATGGTGGATTGTGATCTTCCCATCCTTTGCTCTGATCTTTTTGATCATCTCCATTAATGTGTTAGGCGACTTTTTCCGCGCATACCTAAATCCGAGGTTGCGCTGATGACTCTCCTTTTGAATGTGACGGATTTAACCGTTGAATATCCAACCCGATTTGGCACGTTTCAAGCGGTCAAGAACCTAGATATTCGTCTGGAGCAGGGCGAGATCCATGGCCTTGTGGGTGAAAGTGGGGCCGGCAAGTCAACCATTGGTCAGGCGATTATGGGGCTCATACCAAACCCCGGCTACATAGCATCTGGTGATGTCGAATTAAACGGTGAAAGCATTCGCGATCTTAGCCAAAGCCAGTATCACAAGCTACGCGGCGAGAAAATTTCGATGATTTTTCAGGATCCGCAAACATCGCTCAATCCGTTGCTAACTGTCGAAGAGCAATTGGTTGAAACTATCCGTCAACATTCAAGTATCTCCTACGAGGAAGCTTTTTCAAAAGCGGTTAACTTGCTCGAAGAAACAGGGATTAGCGATGCAAAGACACGTATTTTGGAATATCCGCACCAGTTTTCAGGTGGTATGCGCCAAAGAGTTGTTATTGCGCTCGCACTTTGTACCGAACCGGATCTGATTATTGCTGATGAGCCAACGACAGCCTTAGATGTTGCCATCCAAAAACAAATTTTAGACCTGATAAAACATCTGGCAAAAAAACGGAGCGTCGGATTTATTCTGATAACCCACGATATTGGCGTTATTGCCGAAATAACTGATCGCGTTTCGGTATTGAGAAATGGTGTTTTGCAAGAAGTAGGTCCCACACGCATTGTTTTGCAAAGACCTACCAATGAATATACCAAAGCACTGATGGCAGCCGTTCCTCGACTTGATAAAAAGCTCGACCGATTTGCCAATATTCTTGATGATGAAGTGAAATTATCAACACCCGAATTGTTATGGAAAGTTGACGGTGCCTCCAGCGATTTTGCGTCTAATTGGCTTTTAACGGGTGAACGGCATACATCAGACGGCAAGCCTGTCTTAGATATCCAAAACCTTGATGTGACCTATTTTAAAAAGAATATGTTTTCATTTGGAAAAGATGATGGCTTTAAAGCGCTTGATGATGTGTCGCTCTCCATACCAGCAGGCAAGGTTTTAGGTTTAATTGGCGAAAGTGGTTCAGGTAAATCAACCTTGGCAAAATCAATCGTTGGGCTTGTTCGACCAAGTGCTGGGCAGATTGAATTTTTAGGTGCGCCCTTGAAATTTGGAAAATCTCGTTCGCGAAAAGATGCAACGCGACGAAAAATTCAAATGGTGTTTCAAGATCCGTACTCGTCGCTTAATAATCGGCGCAAGGTTGAAGATATTATTGGTGAACCTATCCGCTTCTTTGGTCTTGCAAAAGATGGTGCAGAACAGCGTAAGATCATTGCTTCAATCTTGGAACTCGTGGAAATGCCTCAACGTGCGATGCTCAAATACCCCCACCAATTCTCCGGTGGTCAGCGTCAACGTATAGCTGTGGCGCGGGCGCTTGTCGCAAGGCCTGAATTTTTGATATGTGATGAGCCAACATCCGCACTTGATGTATCCATCCAGGCGCAAATACTGAACCTGCTGAAAGATTTGCAAGCACAATTTGGCCTATCCATTTTGTTCATTAGCCATAACTTGGCAGTTGTCAGGCAAATGGCTGATGAAGTTGCTGTACTTAAAAACGGGATTTTGGTTGAAAAGGGTGACGTTGACAGTTTCTTTGAAGGCCCAAAAGACCCATATAGCCAGTTGCTGTTGAGCGAAACGCCGAGTGCTGACTTCTAATAAGGTTTGACATCAATGTCCTCCCGCTTAACCCAAATTGTTCCGATTCTGTTTGTCTGGATCTGGAGCACCGGATTTATAAACGCTAAATATGCACTCCCTTATATTGAGCCATTTTACTTCCTTTTGATCCGCATGGTCTTAGCGGCATTGGCCTTTTTGGTCCTTATTTATGTACTAAAAAAGCGATGGCCAACGCGCCAGCAAGCAATTATGCAAATGTTAATTGGGGTATTGCTTCATTCGGTTTATTTGGGTGGTGTGTTTTTCGCTGTTCATTTGGGAATGCCAGCGGGTATTTCATCTATTTTTGTAGGTTTGCACCCTGCATTGACGGCATTTTTGGGGTTCATCTTTTTAAGCCAAAAACTAAAGCTCTTACAGTCAATTGGATTAGCATTTGGCTTTATCGGCATTTCATTGGTCGTGATCGGGTCGAATAATATTGACGGCAGTGCCCTATCAACTTTGGGATTACTTGCTTGTATTTTATCACTCATAGGGATTTCGATGAGCGGCATTTTGCAAAAGCTTTTTGCACAAAATGTACCTCTGGTTTCTGGCACTTTTTATCAATATTTAGGTGGTTCTTTGGCACTAATTCCGGTGTCGCTGATATTGGAAGACCATCAAGTCATTATGACATTTGAGCTTGTAGCGGCCATGGTCTGGTCAGTTCTTGCATTATCCGTTGGGGCAATATTGCTGTTAATGTTCATGATCCGGGAAGGTGAGGTGGCAAAGGTTGCAAGCTACTTTTATCTGGTTCCACCGGTTACCGTTATACAAACATATTTTTTGTTTGATGAAACCTTGAGTGTTTTAGCGATAACAGGATGTGTGTTAGCGGTTTTAGGTGTGTATTTAGTCGCACGCCAAACAGCCAAGGCAGATTAACAGAAATTAAAATAAATAGCACAAAGCATGAAAAACCCGCCTGAATGAAGGTTCAGACGGGGTCTTAGTTTTTCAGCAGTTAGCTTTAGACTTCTTTATCTAGTCCATAGCACGTTCCGCTGGATCAACAACTGTTTCAACGCCAGCTGCTTCACGTCTACCATCATTGTAGATCGCCTTGACCAGCGCAATGCACATAAGCGCCATCACAACGGAGAATGGTAGTGCTCCAATCACCATCGCAGTTTGAATGGCTCCGGTACCGCCAGAAATTAGCAATCCGCCAACAACCAGCGCCAACGCCGCACCCCAGAACAGGATGTGTGGACGCGCTTTTGGACCTTCATCACCCGCTGCACTGATTGTATTCACAATCAAAACAGCCGAGTCAGCTGAAGTAACAAGGAATGTCATCAGCAAAATCACGATGATAAGTGCCATACCCCAGGCTAGGAATTGCGCAATTGGAGCCAACATAAACTCGGTCATGGCAAAGATTTTATCACCATTTGCAGCGTCGAGAATAAGACCACCGGCACTGCCGTTGAGTTCTAGATCAATCGCTGTACCACCAGCCCATGCAAACCAAACAAAGCACATAAGTGACGGAACGATCATCGCACCGAGAACGAACTCACGAATTGAACGACCACGAGAAATACGTGCTAGGAACAAGCCCACAAATGGCGCAAACGCAATCCACCATGCCCAGTAGAATACAGGCCACCAGCCTTGCCACTGCGTGAGTAGGAAGGATTCAGAACCTTCAACCCCATCTGAGCTATAAACGTTGAAGCTCAGCCAAGGTAGCGCAAGGAGATAATCCCAAATGCCTACAAAGAAAGCGGTTGCCCCAAACCAGGTCGCACCAAAGATGATGAAGAAACCTAGCAAGAAGATGGACAGAACCATATTGATGTTTGACAGCCATTTAATACCTTTTCCCACACCTGATAACGCAGACAGCGTTGATGCCCCCATGATGACCAGAAGTGCAACAACGATACCAAGTGTTGTCGCAGAACCGTCTTCAAGCGCAAGACCACCGATACCAATCCGAGTAAGGCCAGCCACAAATTGCTCAACACCAAATCCAAGTGTTTGTGCAACACCTAAAATGGTTGCAACCACGGCAACAATATCGATCAAGTGGCCCAAGTTCCCTGATAAAGCTTTACCAAATAAGGGTGTCAAAGATGATCTAATTGTAAGTGGTAATCCGCGGCGATAACTAAAGAATGCAAGTGCAAGACCAGCAATGGCATAACACGCCCATGCGCCAAGCCCCCAATGCAGATATGACCAAATATAAGCCTCACGGACATTGTTTGCATCAAGAGCGGTCGTAATGCCTTGAATAACCGCTGGGTTATTTTTGAAATGCGCGACCGGTTCCGCAACAGCCCAAGTGAGCATGCCTACACCAATACCGGCACCAAACATCATGGAGAACCATGAGAAGTTTGAAAATTCTGGTTTTTCACCGTGCGCACCCAAATTTAGGCGCCCCGCTGTTGGCCAAATCGCAAGCCCAATACAGACAAGAACAAAGGCTGCAACGACCCAAATATACCAAGCGGCAAATTGCGCTAAAATGGCTGTATTCCAATTGCCAAGAATTGTGCCAGCCTCGGTCGGCCAAACAATACACCACACAACCAGAACACTGATGATGACTTTACTAACAACGGTCACGTTGACACTAAATCCACGATAATAACCGCTGTCTGCGGTTTTGATCGGAAGATCAGTTAATGCAGGTTTTATACTCATGTAAATTATTCTCCCCTTGTATAATCACAAATATCTTCCCAGTTGAGATCGACTAAAATCTCGGAAAAATATTTGTGCTCCTCCCCCTAATACAACCCCACTATTAGCTTGACATATCAGACAAATCCGATCACCAAATTAACAGATTGTTAACAGTCTTACATATTTAAATCGATTTGTAGAGGGTAATTCTTAATGGCTGACATTAATTCCATTAATAGGAAACTTAGTCACAACCTTGTTGGCCTTTATGCCTTTGATCTTGTTGCGAGAAATGGCAATTTCACAGGGGCGGCCGAAACACTTGGATTAACTCAAAGTGCCATGTCTCAGCGCATAAGAGCGCTGGAAATTGAGCTTGGCGTAGTCCTGTTTAAACGCGAACATCGAGGCGTTTCGCTGACAAATGAAGGTGCGCGTTTAATCAACGTTATCCGCCCATCTATGACACAGATGGAGCAAGCAGTTTCACGCCTGCAAGTACAGAAATCAAAACCTCGGGTTCGTATTTCAGCTGATTTTTCATTTGCCACATTTTGGTTGCTTCCACGTTTAGCGCATTTGCGTTCAGAGCTTGGTGACGAAATCGAAATTCAGATTCTAGCATCGCAATTACCGCAGCAAGTTACCGGCGATGATTGTGATATTGCGATCCATGTAGGACCGCTTAACAAAATGATGGCTAACGACATCTTACTTTTGAAAGAACGTGTAACACCTGTCTGCAGTCCAAAATATCTGGAAAAAAACGGTCCAGCTCATTCGCCCGAAGACTTACTTCAACATCAGCTCTTAAGCCTTTCAAAACCCGAACAAGCACAATGGCAAACTTGGCAAGGTTGGTTTAATGCTTTGGGCGTTTCAGGCGAAAGGGAGCAAAACTATGTTAGCTTCAACAATTATGACATGGTCACCCAATCCGCGATGGCCGGACATGGCGTTGCGCTTGGATGGCTTGGCCTGATTGACCAGGTGATTGACAACGGGCTTTTAGTCAAAATGATGGATCAGGTTGTTGAGAGTGAGGCAGGGCACATCATGAGCCGTGATTATACAAAAGCGACATCGGGACCAAAACGGGTTTTCGAGTGGATCGCAGATCAAGTAAAGGTCGATTAGGCTTGGCGCTTTATTATTGCCGCGGAGACAATCGACCGGTCAAAAATTCACTGACATTTTGCGCACCCTTAAGGTGAGATAACCCTGTTTCAGGCATGGGATCTTCCTTGGGGTCCACATAAGTGCCGAACATCATGTCAATGACGGGAAAAATCGCTGCAAAATTCTTATTATAATGCTGCGGATCTTTAGAATGATGCAAAAAGTGAAATCTATTGTCGCCGATAACTTTACCAAACCAGCCAAAATGAAGCGGGGCACGCGTGTGTTGAACAAAGTGAACGCCGGATAAGAAGGATGACAAAATCAACACGTCAGCGAGATTAACAGAAATCAAAAAGTGCAATGGTAGTAAAGTTAAACACCATCGAATGATATTTGAAAGTGGGTGAAAAGCCCCTGATACGCTGTCTAAATCTTCAGCTGCATGATGTATTTGATGCAGATACCAAAGAAACTTGTTTTTATGCTCCCAGCGATGAACCCAGTAAAGCAAAACATCAGATATAAAGAAATATGTTAGAGCGATTGCATAGCTTAGGAAAACTGGGAAGTTTGTTTGAGATAGATCTATTAAAGGATCGATATTGGCGCTGCGAAGCAGTTTTTCAAAAAAGTATACAAATACTGCAAATCCACCGAAAGAAATCAGTAAGTTCAAAAATGACAAAGAATAGGTCGTTTTATCACGTTGGCGACCGGTCAATTTGAGTTCGATGATTGTAAACAATCCGGCCAAAACAAATGTCGGTGCGAGACTTGCGACCATATACTGGCCAAATTCAATGAGATACTTTGTCAGTTCCGGGCTCTCAGCAGTGATAAAACGCCCTAGCAAAGTATAAAGATAGATAGTGAATTTTATTACCAGGAAACAATAAAGGCCGTATAACGCGATATAAATGTATGTCGGCAATTTTGGTTTAGCAGATACATTATCCCGCTTTGGTATCTTTTTTCCATCGTTAGATCTGGCAGATCGGGAAGAGTTTTTTGTACGTCTTGCCAAAGTATATGGACCTTAATCTCAGAGTGTTAATTTGCTTTTTGACAATGTGCATAAATTTCAATTTATATATTATGACTTTGGTTTATATCACGCTAATTGTAAAGATTTCAGGTATTTAACTAATGTGAATAAACAATTTTGATTTGCGTATACATCACATAACGACTATAGAAAAACTTGTCGCATCTTTGTTAGTATTATTTGGCGGGGGCCTCTTAACATTATGAGTTGTAAATCTTTATTTTTAAAACTCTTTATGCTGGTTGCTTTAACTTTGCTTTCAGTTTCTGTTGCAAAAGCTGGCGTTGCTCCGGTAACAATAACATCCACCATTGTCGCGCAAAGCAATGCTGCTGTGTCTCAGTCCGGATCAACGGTAACCATTGACTCAGAGCAACTACCAAGCGAATCTGGCAATTTGATTTCGTTTGATCTAACGGCGCTGACAAGTGATGCAGGTAGCTATGATATTGATGGCTTTGCTGCCACAACAACATCACCAAATGGCGGCATGTCTACTGTCGCAGTTGATACAATTGTTGGATCAGGAGACCAGCGGACAGCAGTTTATACGATCCCCGTCGATAAATTAACGGTTCCAGGAGCTGTTACATCTTTTACAATTACGCTCACTTCATACACAGATTTGGACGGTTTTGACACACTCTCATCCTGTGCACAGGCGGATCAAGATATGTTCAACGATTGCGATGTGGCGACAGTAACCGTTAATATCACATCCAGCATAGCAACCACATCTGCCTTAACCAATAACTTTGTTCGCCGACGTGCACGTAATATACTGAATTCCGAGCCCGATTTAGGCGACCAACTTGGTGGTGATAATGATGATGGTGAAGTTTCATCAACAGCTTATCAAGCGTCTGGCTCGCTCAACAAATACCTAGCTTCGTTTTCTGCAAATACAGGCGCATCGCCTGCAAGTCAAGGCTATGGATTAAATGATGGGACGAGCAGCCCATTTAATTTCTGGATTGATGGAACGATGTCTCGTTCTAAAGAAAACGGTCAACGTCAGGACTTTGCCGTTAGTCATTTTGGTGTTGGTTATCGCGCAAATCTAGATTTGATTTACGGTGTTATGGCACAAGTTGACTATGCAAAAGAGGTTAATGGTTCTGCAAGTGTACGCGGTACTGGTTGGCTTGTTGGGCCTTATTTAGCTGCTCGGGTGCGGGACAATATGATTTTTGATGGCCGAATTGCCTATGGCCAGTCAGACAACAAAGTTTCACCCATTGGAACTTATGTTGACCAATTTGAGACAACACGTTTCCTTATTCGTGGTCAATTAAAAGGCGATATCCAACGCAATGAATGGACAATCGCTCCAAGCGTTGGGTTCAATTATATCCACGAAGTTCAGCACGCTTATACCGATAGTTTGAATTCTGTGATCCCCGAAGCAACGGTTGAACTTGGTCAGATAACCTTTGGCACTGAGTTTAAAACAGATGTCGCCATGGATAACGGTCTAATCGTAACGCCTAAATTTGGTGTGAAAGGTCTATGGAACTTCAAAGATACAGGCTTTTTAGACACCGTGACCAACACGGTCCGGACTGACTCAGTAGGCGAGTTTTCTGCCCGTTTGGACTTTGGTTTTGGTGTCGCCAATGACAATGGATTAACCGTTGATTTCAACGGGTTTTTCGATGGCGTTGGATCGAATAATTATGAAGCCTATGGTGCAACCGCAAAACTTGCCGTTAAGTTCTGATTTTTTAAGCAAAATCAAGTTGACTTAAACCCATTTAGCCACTATTAGCCATGACAAGCGCGGATGTTTATTCATTCGCGCTGTTTTACGTGTCCCGTGAATGTTCCCATAAGCTTTTAGGTGAGCATTCTGTCAGACTTCAATAGAGGTCAGAGGAGGGCGCGTTTCCTACCCTTCACCATGGTGGTGCGGGGGATTTTGTTTTGAAAGGAAATGCGATGAGCAAGCGCCAAGCATCTAAATACAAACTCGATCGCCGCATGGGCGAAAATATCTGGGGCCGTCCAAAGTCACCAGTCAACCGTCGTGAATATGGCCCAGGTCAGCACGGTCAGCGCCGCAAAGGCAAATTGTCTGACTTTGGTGTTCAGCTTCGTGCAAAACAGAAGCTTAAAGGTTATTACGGCGAAATCCGCGAAAAGCAATTCCGCGCCATCTACAACGAAGCTGTTCGTCGTAAAGGCGATACACCAGATAACCTAATCGGTCTTTTGGAATCTCGTTTGGACGCACTTGTTTACCGCGCCAAATTTGTTGCAACAATTTTTGCTGCGCGTCAGTTCGTAAACCACGGTCACGTGACAGTGAACGGTGTTCGCACAAACATTCCTTCATACCGTTTGCAGCCTGGTGATGTTGTTGAAATTCGTGAGAAGTCAAAACAACTTGCTATCGTTATCGAAGCAAAAGACCTAGCAGAGCGCGATGTTCCTGACTATGTTGAAGTTGATCACAACAAGATGACAGCGACTTTTGTTCGTATTCCACAATTGGCTGATGTGCCATATCCTGTGATCATGGAACCAAATCTAGTGGTCGAGTTTTACTCACGCTAATTCTTCCTGATCAGGAAAGATAATATTTTAAAAGCCCCATGCTCAAACGAGTATGGGGCTTTTTTATGTTTGCTTTAAAGCACGCTTACAGATTGAAGATTGTTATTTGGTCGCGCAATCGCTAAAACCAGCATATTCCGATTTTATGAAATGTGTTCGAAATGAATATTGTCCCAGAAATATCAAAACAAGACGAAGCACTTGAGGCCGCGGAAACGACAGAGGCCAAAGACGAGCTGACATTGTTTGCCAATGCGCCGGATAGCTTGAGTTTTAAGAAGCTGCGCAAACGCTTGATCCGCAATACGCGCCAGGCACTTGATGAGTTTTCAATGCTTCCAACAGCTGAGGAGACGGCCAATGGTAAGCGTCCGCGCTGGTTGGTGGGGCTATCAGGGGGTAAAGATTCATATGGGCTGTTAGCGATATTAATGGAGCTGCAATGGCGCGGTTTGCTCAATGTTGATTTGTTGGCCTGCAATCTTGATCAGGGGCAACCAAACTTTCCCAAGCATATCCTGCCTGATTTTCTAAACAAGCATAACATTGCACACCGGATTGAATATCAGGACACCTATTCAGTTGTAACTGACAAGATATCAGAAAATTCAACCTATTGCGCGCTTTGTTCGCGTTTACGTCGCGGACATCTTTATCGGGTGGCGCGCGAAGAGGGCTGCGATGCGTTGATCCTTGGTCATCACAGAGAAGACCTGCTTGAAACCTTTTTCTTAAACTTCTTCCATGGCGCACGCATGGCATCTATGTCGCCCAAGCTGATCAATGATGAGGGGGATGTCATGGTCATGCGTCCCTTGGTTTATTGCGCAGAAGATGATTTGGAAAAGTTTGCTCAGGCGCTCGAATTTCCGATCATCCCTTGTGATTTGTGTGGTTCTCAAGATGGATTACAGCGCAATGTTATGAAGCAGATGATCAATGACATTGAAACTAAAATGCCAGGTCGCAAAGATCGTATGATAAAAGCACTTGGTAACATCAGACCGTCACATATGCTTGATAACAAGTTGTTTGACTTTGCCGATATCGATGTTGATGAGAAAGACACCTAATGACCCTCACAGACCAGGATTTTGATGATCTGATTTCCCTTATTGCGCTTTGTGGTTTTCAGGAAATCATGCCCCATTTCAGACGCTTGGAAGGCGCTGATATCGAAGCAAAAACCAACGCTTCCGACCTTGTAACCATTGCCGATGTAGCAGCGGAGAAGTTTTTAACGAAAGAACTCAAGGCGAAGTTTCCAAATGCAATTGTCTTTGGTGAAGAATCCGTCAGTGAAGATGCAAATGTGCTGAAAAACCATAAATGGGAAGGCATGTCCTTCGTCATCGACCCCATTGATGGCACATTTAATTTTGCCAGTGGCGCACCAATCTTTGGCACCATGTTGGCCATCGTCAAAGACAGCGAAACTATAGGTACGATCATTCATGACCCGGTGATGAATGATACAATTTATGCCCGTAAAGGCGAGGGCGGTTTTTATCGTCAGGCTGATGGCAAGGAAACCAGATTGCAGGTGTCAGAACCTGTGAGCTTTGATCAGGCAACAGGCTCAATCTCTTGGACAGGCCTGCCGCAGGAGATGCGCGTTAAGTTGCTCTCCAATCAAGCGCGTAGCCTCAACTTTTTTGGTTATCGCTGTGCTGCACATGATTATCGTATCCTAGCCACAGCAAAAGCTCATTTTCTAGTCTATAGCAAAATGATGCCATGGGATCATTTAGGTGGAACGCTCATTCATAGCGAAGCTGGCGGCTATTCAGCGCGCTTTGATGGCTCTGATTATACACCTCAAACGATAGACGGTGGCCTTATTCATGCCCCCAACAAAGATATGTGGGATGAAATCCGCTATGAATTATGGCGTTAATCGCATTAAGACTTAAGCGTAAGAGACCATCGTTCAGCCCATAAAGCTGCAATGAGGCTCACGACACCCAAAATCAGATAGCCATTGGCCATCGGGATAATTGTGCCATCGTATAGTTGGCCCAGAACGCCGCCTATGAGCGCACCAAAGCTGACGGACATTGTGTTCAGAACCGATGATGCAGTGCCAGCAATATGTCCCAAAGGTTCAAGGGCAATCGCCGTTGTGTTTGCAACTACAAACCCAAAAAGCCCCATGGTCATGATGGTGACAAACAACATGAGCGCAAATGGCACACTTGCGAAATTCGCAGCAACAAAGAATATCGCAGTTACGAAAAGAAACGCTAAAATAGATAGATGCACGATCACGCGCAATGGTGTTTTTTTAACTAGTCGACCATTGATGACACTGCTGATCGCCATCGCAGCTGCAGCAATCATAAAGGCGTAGATGAAATTACTACCCATGCCATACAATTCGCCAAACACCTGGGCAATGGTCACCACATAAGTAAATAATGCGCCGGAAAAAGCGATAGCAACGATGCAATAGCCAACAGGCCGGCGATATCTTAAGCTCTCGCGAAACGCGTCAACAACATGGGCAATGGATAGCGCCATGCGATCTTCAACATTTTGCGTTTCCTTTAATCGTGCGAAAGCAACAAGGTAGGTTAGTGACCCACCAGCCCCTAAAAATAAGAAGATCCAATGCCAATTTGCGATATAGATAATGTATTGGCCAATCGCTGGTGCAATTAATGGTGCGACCATAAATACAGCCATGACATTACTCATGACACGCGCCATGTCGTTGCCTGAATAACAATCTCGCACAATGGCCTGTGCCGCAGTTCTCGCAGCACCTGCTGATGCGCCAGCGAGAACTCGAACAAATAAAAGCGTTGCAAAGTTTGGAGCAAACAATGCTGCCACTGACGTCAGCGCAAATGAAAGCAAAGCTAATGTGAGGATAATCCGACGTCCAAACGCATCAGTAAGTGGCCCGAAAAACAATTGAGACACACCTAAAGAGAAGATGAAAGCAACAATAACCAGTTGCGCGTCATTGGGGTCAGTCAGCTGATATTCGTTGCCGATATCCATGAGTGCGGGCAGCATAATATCAACTGAAAACGCGATGATTGAAACCGTCGCAGCAATAAAAATAGTGAAGGTAAGTTCTGAAAATCCGGCGCGGCGTGCACCGCCAAGCGTTTTGGAGGGGTCGTTCTCAAGAGATTCTTTAGTCATTGCAGGCTTTCAAAAACATAGGATTCCAAAATAAAAAGAGGCACTTAAGCGCCTCTTTAGAATCACAATTGCAGGTGGTTAACCTGAATGTATAACAGCCTAACTTGCTGCGATGTTAAGCTCAAGCCCATTTTGCTCAAGATGCTCCTGCAGCTCTTGGCTTTGGAACATTTCGCGCACAATATCGCACCCGCCCAAAAACTCACCTTTGACATATAGCTGAGGAATTGTAGGCCAGTTTGAATAGTCTTTAATGCCTTGGCGCAGTTCATCGTCTGCTAAAACATTGATGCCCTTATAGGGAACACCCAAATAGTTCATGATTTGAACAACCTGGCCAGAAAAGCCGCATTGCGGAAAGTCTGGTGTGCCTTTCATAAAGACAACAACATCATTTGTTTTAACTTCATTATCAATTAGGTCTGCAATGCCAGCCATAGCGCTATCCTTTAAGGGGTAATTGTATTTCGCTATATATGAGCTTTTTATCGTAAGTTTTCAAGTCGCAAGTCTGGCAGAATTTACCATCATTTGGTGATTATCTCGCGCAGCAATCGTTTCGTTTTGAAAATAGAAAAAATTGAGAAAAAATGTTTTCTAATAAAAAGATTGTCAGAATCGATTTTCTCGGTCACACTCGTCATATCTTTAACGTATTGAAAGGAGGTGGTCCAATGTCGAGCATTTTAACAGGTAAGGTTGGGTCTTTGTTTAACGGTGGTTTTGTGGAGCAGTCTTTATAAAACAGCCATTGAACCGGATGCTTGTTTGGTTTGATCGTCCAATGCGAAAGATCAAATGACAACGAGACCTCTTCCGGAGCCAGAATGCGAGAAAGCCACTCTTTAGGGAGTGGCTTTTTTTATTGCTTGAAGTGAATATTTTCATGAATGAACAAAAGACGTGATCACAAAGCTTTCAGCTAGGAAATAGTTGATACGATATCCATCAGCCCTTCGGCATCCAAGGGCTTGTTTATGTAAGCTTTAATCGAGCTAAATTGTTTCGCTTTTTCTTTGTCCTGCGGTGCAGTTGAAGATGTGAGCATAATCACCACATCTTTTTCGCTAAAACTGTCCGGCATTAATTTCTCAGCTTCTTCTAAAAATTCAAAACCGTTCATCCGAGGCATATTGATGTCTAAGAATATAGCGCTGATCTTGGGGCGATCTTTTTGTTTTAAAAAGTCCAAGGCTTCATCAGCATATTGAAAGCAGATAGCTTCTTTGATCAAATCTGTTTTTGCGACCAGCCGCTTGAAGAAAAAATGATCTGTCTCATCGTCATCAATGAGTAATACGGTGTCTAACATCAAGCAACCGCTTCTTTGTCCTGAACGGGCAAAACGACAGTAAAAGTTGTGCCTTTGCCAACCTTGGATCGAATTGAAATCTCGCCGTTCATATAGCTGACAACTTTAGCACTCAAAGCAAGGCCTAAACCAGTACCCGGAAAATCCTTTTGTGTGTGTAATCGACCGAAGAGTTTAAATATCTGATCTTGATATTTCTCATCCACACCAATGCCATTATCGCTAATTTGAAGCTTATGCTCAAACACATCGCTGTCGCATGTAATAGAAATTTCGGGTGTCTGACCAGCTGGCTGAAATTTCAACGCGTTGGACAAAAGGTTTTGGAACAATAAACGCATGTAATATCCGGTTGCGACGACGGTGGGTAACTCGCCAACACTAATGACAGCATTGCTATCTTCAATTATCCCAGACAAATCAGCGATAGATTCAGATGCAATTTCGTTAAGATCAACGTCTTCTAACTCATCGCGCTCACGGCCCATATAGGCATATTTTAGTATATCAGTGGTTTTTTGTTCCATACGATCTGTGGTCTGCAGCGCCTTTTGTAAAAACTCGGCATGCTCGTCTGAGTTTTCATCAAAAAGCGGACCAAGTTCGCTTAAGAGCATTTTTAAAGTGTATATCGGAGCCTTAATGTCGTGGGACATAGCATAGGTGAAATCAGCTTGCTCTTGTCGAATAACCTCGCTGGTTTTAAGTGCTGAACGCAAACGGATAGCATCATCAACGCAAAGCCCAAGCTTTTTCAATGTGGATAGATCTTGCTCGCTCCATTTTTTCGGGCTGGAATCGATGGCACATAGCGCACCAATCGCATTGCCTTGCGGATCATGAATTGGAACGCCTAAATACGCCATCACACCTAAATTTGGTATTGCAAGATTATCTTTAACACGATCATGTTCCGGAGCATTTTCAACAATTAAAGGTGCGTTGTCATGCGCAACATGTTGACAAAAAGAATGACTAAGGGGCGTTTCGCCGCGCGATAGCCAAGGCTCCTGCAAACCCTCAATACTTTTGAAGAATTGGCGATCATTAGGTTTATCAATAATGGATACCAAAGAAACGGGGACCCGCAAAATAGACGAGGCGAGTTCAGTGAGGTGGTTGAATGACGCTTCATCAACGCGATCCAATAGCCCAAGCTCTTTCACACTAAGTCTGTTATAATTCATGCCCGGTTACACCCAAATCAAATAAATTTTGATCCAAATACAGTTCTAAACACCAACGAATCGTATGTTTTGTCCCTATTTCAAAGCCTGACAGAGTTATTGTTAAAGTCAAAACAAATATAAGAAATAGCGTACTAGATTTTATGTAAGCGCGTACATTTAAAAGCGAATTTTCAAAATATGCATAAAATTTTCGCAGAATTGAAATTTGCTAAAATTATCTTGTTGTTTCCAAAATGAGACCACGACCTTCACCGCCAAAACGAGTGCAGGCCCATCCCATCAACAAACCAATCAGCGCACCTTCTCCAACGAACCAAAATGGGGAAGTCAAAGTTCCCATTCCCAACGTGGATCCCCAGACCGTCACCGCCTGCATAAGATATGCAAATTGATCATAGGCAAACAGAACAAGAATAAAATTCATCCAACCACCTATCAAAGGAGCCCGAAACCACCAGGGCAGGGGAAGATTAATCACGGGATGATGGGTGTAAACACCAAATACCCCGATGATCGCACCAAGGGTTGTGTACCATAACAATAAACCAAGTCGAAGCATCAAAGTGCTTTCAGGTGCGATATGGGGGAGGAGGAAAAGGCCTACAATTCCAATTACAAAACCGATGAGCTTTCCCAGACCAATGCGAAGTGTCAGAGATGGCGGCGTTAATGCGTCATTTAACATAGTAATCTCCTGTTTTCGTTCCAAACTGGAGACATTTTGGCAAATCTAGAAGTCTTTGCCTTGATTTGGGTCAATAGGCGTTACATTTCAGGAAAAACCAAATTGATACACGTTATAAATGTAAGGGGTTAGTAGTCACAATACTTGCGTGTCGTTACGGTGTTATGAAATTGAACGCTAGGATATACTTATGAAAACTATCTCATCGCTAATGATTGTCGCATTTCTAACGTCGATATTTGCAGTAACTGCCGCGCATGCGCATAGCGGCAGAACCAACAGCGAAGGCTGCCATAACAAGCGAAAAGATAATACATATCACTGCCACTAAAGATGTTAATCGGCGCAATGGGTCAAACCCTACTGCGCATCCATAGCCTGGAACACTTCTTTTTCAACCATTTGGAAATCAAAGGTTTTAACATGTTGTCCATCTACATGGACTTCCATTTTATGCGCGCCTAACGGGTCACCCTCATCAACGCACCAAGAGTTTTCGATCCAGCCCTTATAGGTGGTGATAAACTTTTCAGTACGAGTTGATTTTCGGTCTGCAGATGTTTCCTGCGCGCCATAGGGATTGTCTTCTCCAGACCAAAATTTAGGAGCTTTAGAGGATGTATAGATTTCGGTAAATTTTACCAGTCGATCATCGCCTGCAAGATGCACGATCCAGCCATAACATACATGCTCAGGCACATAAGGTACATTGTTTGTAATAACCGTTTTTGACTGTCCGTCGGGATTGTTGACTTTGACAAAGAAAAACGCGTTGTTGACGGTTACTTGCGATTTTTTCGCCAGCATTTCCTCAACATTATACGCATCACCCGTGTCCAACGGCGCTATAATTTTCGGCTGGTTACTATGAGATAAAGCGGCACTTGTCCCTAATGCCAACAGCGCAGCCGCACACGCCATCGACCGAAGTTTCATTCGGTATTCGACCATTTTCCCACTCTTCTTTACCTCTAAAAGAGGCGTTCCCGTTTGAGCGTGGTCCCGAAATTGTATGGCCGTTTTGGCTCTTATAAAATTAGGTTATGTCCCAGTTCATGACCTATTCAGGCACGCTCGTTTGTAAAGCAAGTGCATGCAATACACCGCCCATATTTCCCTGCAGCGCATCATAAACCATCTTATGTTGCGCAACGCGTGTCTTACCTCGAAAGCTTTCCGACACGACTTCTGCTGCATAGTGATCCCCATCACCAGCAAGATCGCGAATGGTCACAGTTGCATCAGGCAACGCCTGCTTGATCAATTTTTCAATTTCGCCTGCATCCATTGGCATGGTATTTTCCTTTACAACGCGCTTTTTGATAGGTGGTCCAAAGATAAATTCCTGCAAAATTACCCAGTACCAAAATCGACGCGCAACATCATTAAAACTGAGATTTGACCGAATCTCATACACATAACAATGTTACCGCAAAGCCTCGCAACATCGCAACAAATTTACAATGCAACAAATTGGAAATAAATCGTGATGATTATTTCAACTGGGCCTTAAGCTCTTGAAGATCTTTGCGCATGGCACGAATTTCAATCAACATTTGCTCATTTTCGCTCATCATGGTTTCCCGCTCAGCACGCGCCTCTGCCTCATGCTCCTGCTGCATGGCATCGACAATCACACCAATGAACAGGTTCAAAACTGTAAAGGCTGTCATAATGATAAATGGCACAAATAGCATCCATGATAGAGGAAACGCTTCCATGACAGGGCGCACAATACCCATGGACCAGCTTTCAAGTGTCATAATCTGAAATAGTGTATATGAACTCTCGCCAATGGAGCCAAACCATTCAGGGAAGGCTTCTTTGAATATTTTGGTTGATATCACTGCATATACGTAAAAGATCAGACCCAACAACAGCACAATAGAGCCCATGCCGGGTAGGGCAGATAACAAGCCCGTCACCACACGACGCATCGCCCTGACCTGACTGACCAAGCGCAGCACTCGCAAAATACGAAACGCGCGCATTGCAGATAGTGCACCGGTTGCGGGGATCAGTGAAATCGTAACAATGACAAAGTCAAATATGCGCCATGGATTTCGCCAAAAGCCTTTGAAATCGGCGATCAAACGTAACACCACTTCAATAACAAAAACAGCAAGGATTAGCCGATCTAGCATAAGCAAAATCGGCCCGATTGCACCCATGATCGCATCGCTGGTTTCCATGCCCAAAATGATTGCATTGATAACAATTAAGACAAGGATTGAGCGACCAAACAGTTCGCTTTCGGTAAAGTCATATAGCTTCGCGCGGAATGATTTTATAACTGCCATTTTAATGTCACTGATCCAGGATTGTTTGCCTTGAGATAGGCTGAACTTGGCTATTAATCAAGTGGTTGTGGCATTGGAAGAATGGTTTTCGGTTTCATTGGTCATTGGCAGGCGGATGAGCACGCATGTGCCACCATTTTCACCGACTTTAAGTTCAATACCGCCGTCATGATGCTCTATAACTTTTTTCGCTAATGTAAGCCCCAAACCAAGACCGGGGAAATCGGAAGCCGATACAGCACGGGTAAACGGTTTGAAAACGCGTTCTGTCATCTTAGGATGAATACCTATACCGTTATCTTCGATATAGATGACATGCATGAGATCATCTAAACGGTAACGAACATTAACTTCGAGATCGCCAGTTGGATTGCGATATTGAATGCTGTTGAGCAAAATAGCGGTAAAGGCTTGGCGCAACTGGTCTTCATCACCAACATAAGAGGGCAACTCTTCAACATTTAATTGCGCATCATCGGGAACGAGGTTTCGCAAATCATGATGCCATGCCGCTTCCAGCAAGGATTTCAGCGATATTGAAAGTCTATCACCCGGTCTTGTATTAATCCGCGATAGTTTTAATAGCCCCTTTAACATATCATCTAAATGATCGTTGCTCTTAGCAATGTTATTTAAATAAGAGATTGTTTGAGGGTCTAGTTCACTTTGCTTATCTTGTTGAATAATAGATACAAAACCATTGATGTGGCGAATTGGTGCTGCAAAATCATGTGAAATAATGTACAAAAACTCTTCAAATTCTTTTTCAAGCATCTGAAGTTTTTCTTTGTCGGATATCTCACGCATAAAATTGTATTTTTCTACTTGCAAACATTTTCATTTTCTTTGCAAAGCGTGTCGATAGCTTCAATGGAAAGCGGTTTGGTAAAGTAGTCGACAACAGCCTTATAGGCCATGGATTGTTCTTTATCGTTTTCTTGGTCAGATGAAGTGAGCATCACCACAACGGAACATCTTTTCTCGCCATAAATTTCCGAGTATTTTTCCAAAAACTCATGCCCATTCATTCGAGGCATATTAATATCGAGAAAAATAACTTGCGGATGAACCTCAGCTTCCGCCAAAATATCCAAAGCTTCCTGGCCATCATAAGCTGCTATGATATTGATATCCCGATTGTACTTTTTCAAAGTGTGGTTACAAATGAAGTGGTCTGCTTCACTATCGTCAACGACCATGACTGTTTGCAAAGTCAATTTTTATCCCCTTTATTTGCAATTTTCACCGGTACAATCAATTTAAACAATGAACCGTTTTCAAGTGGTGTATATTCGATGTCTCCACCTAAAATATGCGCGCTTTTACGCATTAAATATAGTCCTAAACCACTGCCAACGGCAACTTTTGGATGGAACCTTTTAAACATTTCGAACATTTGATTTTGATATTGTGGATCGATACCAAGACCATTATCTGAAACGTGCAAATGCAAATTCATGCCGGTCCGGAAACAGCTAATCTTTAAGAATGGATCAGTTTCCTTAGGGTCTTGATACTTCGTCGCGTTTGAAATCAGGTTTTCCAAAATCAGCTTGAAACGCGAAGGTTTGATAATCACATCGCCGTCGATGGATATTTCTTTAATAACCTTTAATCGATCAAATCCATCCGCATGGTCAAGTTTCGCAAGTGCCTCATCAACCGTTTGAGCAATATCTAAAATAGCTTCATCTTCATTTTGGCTGCCAATTTCCGTCAGCGTTAAAATGTCCGAAATCAGGGTTTCAAGCTTGCTGAGCGATTGTCTTGCATGAGCAATACTCTTTGACGCAAACTCTGTCTCTTTGTCTTTAATTGCATCGTCAGCTAAGTTTAAAAGCTGAACGGAAGATACGATGGGTGAGCGAAGGTCGTGAGACGTTCTATAGGCAAATTCTTCTAACTCCTCGTTGGCCCGGTTGAGCTCTTCTGTGCGCAGCGAAACGAGCTTTTCAACAGAATCATTACGTGCTGAAATCATTGTTAGAATAATGAACAGAAGCAGAGTAAATATCGTGCCGCCGATTGCAAAGAGCCACAAAGAGCGTAAATAATCACCGGTTATGAGTTGGCCGTTTTTGGTAAACACCATTTGCCACATTTGGCCGGAGACTTTTACGACATGACTTGTGTAATTCACACCCGTTAGATCATAGCTTTCTTTTGTGCCTTCTTTCTTATCGGCAGTTCGTGAATCGTAGAGCACCAATGGAGGTTTATTGCCCCTCAATTCAGTCAAGTAAAAACTGGAGTCAGCGCTTTCCAGTTTTTCTTCAATGCTTTGCACAAGGTCAGGATAAACATATATTCCATTTATATATCCAACATGCTCAAGCTTATTGGTGCCCTTGGATTTAAAAACAGGAGAATAGATTATAAATCCATACTCGTCTTGTTTTTGAACAATTGAAAATCTACTTGTTGCACGCGGTTTGCTCATTGTTTTGGCAAGGTCCAAAATTGTGCGTCTTACGTCTCCGGAAACGCCATCCTGACCATAAACATCAAAGCCGTGCGCTGACTTATTCAGTGCATAGGGTTCTGTATAGGCGAGGGGAAAATAGACGTCTCGTGGAGATGAGGAATTCAATCGCCCCTCACTGTCGCGAGAAATAATATCAAAATCGGGGTAACCCTCATCGCGGATGGATTGAGTAAATGTTTCTCGTTCACCATTGTTTACTTTCGGCAACCAAGAAAGGCCGTATAAGCCTTTTGATTTTCTTAAGAGTGGTGCTGTAAATGTTTTAAAACTGTCAGCTGAAACTGTTTCAGATGCTGCAATGAACGCAGTTGTCGCTTTGATCGTTGTTATGTTGACAGCCAGCGCCTGCGTAAATTCGTTCGCTAGATTCGCTGTCTCTCGCTGGTATTCATCATAGGTATGGGATTTTAATTCTTGTTTCGCAGCATCAAACAATACTGCAAATATCGCAATACATATTGCAACTGGAACGATCACCATAATCTTTAGTCTTAATGACGTCTCGCTGCTGGGACTTAAACCGGACAATAATAAGACGGTGATGGGGGCAAACATGACCACGCCAAGCGTATCACCAAGCCACCATGTACCCAATTGGACCCAAAAGACTGACGGGCTAAAATTGGCGATGCGGTCAATGGAAAATGTGCCAATTACTGCTGAAATCAAGCAGGCGAAAATGCCGCCCCACAACACAAAGATTAAGATCTCTCTCAAATTTCCAGAATATAGAGGTGCGTTAGAAAATTTGCGGATCAAAAATGCGCCAATGACGGCGTGCAAAGTTGCGCCCGACGCAATTGAAACAACGGTGGAAAAGGATTCCGCATCCGGAATGCCGTATCGCAAAGCGTGGGTTAAAAAGGAACCAAGGAATACACCGGCTGCGATCCGTGCACCAAATACATATACAAATGCTAGCGCAATACCTGCAGACGGCCACATCACTGACACAATACCTGGCGGCATGACAAGGAAATAACCAAGCCAGCTAAATACCGTGTATGCAATGCAAAGAACACCAATCAACGATATAGTAATAAGCTGATTTTTCAGTGTATTAGATGTTTTTGTTGGGTACATAAAGGAAGACCCTCCAAATCATCCCGTTGACGTTAAATTGCTTTAAAAGCGGCGCACATTTCCTATCGCAGTCGAATCAGTAGAACTACGTGATATAAACTGCCCGAATTTGATGCATAATTCCACAAGTACTTCTATTAATCAAATTCAATTACCTTAAAAATAGTGACCTATTATTAACCATAGATTTGCGAAGAACCAATCGATTTACGGTTTAAAAATGTAGCATAGTTCACCTAAATTTGATTGCATGTGTTTTATCTTGTCTTGTGATTGGCGTGCTATCCAGCGTACAAAGAACCCAGCTGAGGAAAACACACAATGACTGTCTATAAATATCCAAAACCACTTTCGTCTGAAATCACGCCTAAAGAGGTATTCTTAAACCGCCGGAGTTTCGTTAAAGCTGCAGGTGTCGCCTCTGCGGCAGCATTAACTGGTGGACTTGCTTTGCAATCGACCTCGGCCTCGGCAGCAACGATGCAATTTTCCAAAAGCGAATTCTCAATTGCGGATGAACCAAACCCAATTGAGGATATCAAAAGCTACAATAATTTCTATGAGTTTGGCACTGGTAAGGGTGATCCCAGCGCAAATGCTGGTTCGCTGACAACTAAACCATGGAGCATTAAAATCGATGGTTTAACGAACAAACCTGGTGAATTGGATATTGAAGATCTCATGTCAAAATTTGACCTTGAAGAACGGATTTATCGCCTTCGTTGCGTTGAGGCTTGGTCGATGGTCATTCCATGGGTGGGCATTCCGCTTAAAGATGTCATCAGCGCGTATGAACCCCAGGGAAGCGCAAAATATGTCTCTTTTGAAACACTTGTGCGACCTGAAGAAATGATTGGTCAGCGTGGTCTCGGCGGTCTTGATTGGCCCTATGTAGAAGGATTGCGAATGGATGAAGCAATGCATCCGCTGACAATTTTAGCAGTCGGAATTTACGGTGAAGCGATGCCCAACCAAAATGGTGCGCCCGTACGTTTGGTTGTGCCATGGAAATATGGTTTTAAGAGCATTAAATCCATCGTGCGGATGAGCTTTACTGAAAATGAGCCGCCCACAACTTGGAACAAACTTGCACCGAATGAATATGGTTTTTATTCCAACGTGAATCCAAATGTCGACCACCCACGCTGGAGCCAAAAGGCAGAACGCCTTGTGGGGTCAGGAATTTTTGCCAAGAAGCGTGAAACGGAAATGTTCAATGGCTATGCTGATGAAGTTGCTGCGCTTTATGAAGGCATGGATTTAGCAAAGTTTTACTAAATCAACATGGCGCAGCATAAAGCATGGACGATAGTGCCAAGTTGGTTGATTTATCCTTTGGGTATCGCACCGGGTATTTGGCTTTTTTATTCAGCTATTCAAAACCAACTTGGTCCTGATCCGGTCAAAGCTCTTGAAAATGGTTTAGGTGAATATGCTTTGCAGTTTTTGATCGCAGGGCTTGCAATCTCGCCATTAATGCGGTTTGCAAAGATCAATTTAGTCAAATATCGCAGGGCGTTAGGACTCGTTGGTTTTTTCTATGTTGTGGCGCATTTCACTGTTTATATCGTTTTGGATATGCAATTCGATTGGGGCGAGATCATCACCGATATCATCAAACGCCCATATATTACGATCGGCGTTTCAGCCTTCATATTGTTGCTGCCACTTGCCATTACATCCAATAATGTCTCGATCCGCAAACTTGGCGCTGCTGGATGGAACAAATTGCATCTCATCGTCTATCCGGCGGTAATTTTAGGTGCTGTACATTATGTGATGATCAAGAAGACCTGGGCGTTAGAGCCATTGCTCTATCTTGCTGCAGCATTACTTCTGATTTCGCTAAGACGTTTTTATCACCTGGCAAAGCGGAAGAAGCGCGTTGCTGCTTGATAACGAACGGGTAGATTTACCAGTAACAAAATAAATATCAGTTTTGTTTTCGATATCAGACAACAATTCGTACCTTACAAGTCGTCATTAACTCTTCAGTTTTTGTTAAGGGGCGCGGTTGGATAATTATACCGCGCTGGCGTGATTTGTTCGGGGAATTATCATTTGCTCAACGCAGATTTTTTCTTCCACCGTCAAAGGTTTTCCCATGTTTCTCGATAAATTTCTCGCCCGCTTCGCAATCAAGACGAAGGTGGGCCTTCTCTCCTTGCCATTTATACTTGGCATTATCGGTTTAGCGACCGTCTCTCTATTTACAGGCACATTGCTAGGGGATCGCATTACTGGCACGAATGAGAGTATCAAAGCGCTCAGCGGGTTTAAAAATACATACATTAATATGACTGCTTTCTTGCAAGACCAGACAGAAGAACGTCGTTTGAAGATTTTGCAAAGCTTGGACGATCAGCTTTTGCAAACCGAAAAAGTTCTGGCTTTAGCGGAAAACCCAAATGAAATTCAATCTCTGACTGGTTCGAAAGCTCTCGTTGAAAATTTGCGTTCTGAGGTGGAAAGACTATGGAATATCCGCGGGGAAAATATTGCTTTGCGATCCGCCTTAGAAGAAACCAGTGCTGAGATTGACAATGTTCGTCAGCGACTTGATCTAACAATTGAAGGTGTCTCTCAAATTCTTAACGCATCGGAAACAGCAGTTAGGGACATGTTGGCTTCTGCGGATACGCTTGCAAAAGGCGGTAAATCCATTGGCACGATATCGCGTTCAATTTCGAGCGCTAGCACACCAGAAGATGCATTCGCAGCTGCCGAAAAGGCCAAAGCCGACATCTCATTATTATTGGAAGAGCTGCCATCTGCAATTCCAGCAGATAAATTGGCTTTGAAAAATCAAATTACCAATAATGCGGAGCAAATTTTAAAATTGATTGATACTGGTTCTGCCACGAAACCAAATATGGTCAAACTACAAAGATTTGCGACAGGTTTGCGCTCAACTGCGCTGAAATTGAATGGTTTAGCATCTCAAACTTCACGCAATGCAACCGAAAACTTTCTAGCGCTTGATGAAGAAATCCGCGCAGAACAAAATACCATCGCTCAGGCGCGCAAGTTTGTATCAAGCGGTACTGAATTACAGCTACTGATGGCAGAATTGCTTGGCAATCCAGGCCAAGATATTGGTGTCGAGCTGAACGCAAAATTGAGCGATGTTCAAAACAACATCAAGCTCATCGAGCAAACCGAACACAAAGATCTATTGTTAGATGCGATTGGCACCCAAATAAAAGATCAATTCGTTGCCATGCCAGATCTAACCTCCGACTTGATTACAAATGAAGAAGAGGTTTTAAAGTTATTTACCGAAACCTCACAAAGCATCGATCAGGCTTGGACCAGTGTCCTTAATTTTGCTGATAGTCAACAAAGTAACACGATGGCAGTTAAAGACAGTGCCGGTGTGATCACGCTATCAGCGGGCGCATTTGTCATAATTCTAGGTTTGCTGGCAGCAACAGTGTTGGTTCTTGCGCTTAAAACACCAATTCAGCGTCTGGTTGATGCGATGGGCGATGTTGCAAATGGTGATCTAAATACAGAAATTACGGATAGAACGCGACCAGATGAAATTGGTGAAATGGCACGAGCACTTGATGTGTTTAAGAAGAGCGCCATCGAGAAGGAGCGTTTGGAAGAAGAGGGTGAAGAAGTTCGCACCCAAACTGAGCAAGAGCGTAAGCGTAATGAAGAGCTTAAAGAGATGGAAGCGCAGAAGCTTGCAGATGCGATTGATGCGCTTGCACGCGGTCTAACGCAATTGTCTGAAGGTGATCTGACAGCCAATATCTCAACACCATTTGAAGGTGAATTGGATCGCTTGCGTGCAGATTTCAATACATCTGTTGCCAAGTTGAGCGAAACAATGGGCCGTATTACGGATGTGTCTGTAACCTTGAAAGATAATTCAGGTGAAATCAGTAATGCCACCAATGAATTGTCTCAACGCACGGAAACACAAGCAGCTTCCTTGGAAGAAACCTCTGCTGCGCTTGATGAGATCACAGCAACGGTGCGTGAAACTTCAGAACGCGCTAAAGAAGCCTCTGATAAGGCCAAAGATGCTCGTCAGGACACTGAACATTCAAGTGAAGTGGTATCCAATGCGGTTGCTGCAATGGAAGGCATTGAAAAAGCCTCAAGCGATATCACAAACATTATCAATGTGATTGATGAAATCGCCTTCCAAACCAACCTTCTTGCATTGAACGCAGGTGTGGAAGCTGCCCGTGCAGGTGAAGCCGGTAAAGGCTTTGCGGTTGTGGCTCAGGAAGTTCGTGAACTTGCACAACGTTCAGCTGGTGCAGCCAAAGAAATCAAGGAACTGATCAATAAATCAGGTGCTGAAGTTTCTAACGGTGTGCAACTGGTACAACAAACGGGTGAGGCGCTTGCCAAGATCTCTGAGCATGTGACTGAAATTGACACACGCATTGAAACCATCTCACAAGGTGCTGCTGAACAATTGGCGGGGATCCAAGAGGTGAATTCAGCGGTGAATTCAATGGATCAGGTCACCCAGCAAAACGCGGCTATGGTTGAAGAAAACACAGCTGTGACACAACAGATCGCTGATGAAGTTATTACGCTATCTGGTTTGATCCAAACGTTCAAAGTTGGTGGCCAATCATCAGTGCGCATGCCTCAGCAAGCCTCTGAAACAAGGGGTGTAAGTTCAAAATCTGCAGCAGCGCCAGCACCGGTTTTAAAGCCTGCGCCAGTAAAGGCGTCAGCGCCTGTGGCTGCAGATAATGGTCATGCATCCAAACCATCTCCGGCAAAGGCAATGGTCAATAAGTTATCAAGTGCATTTGGTGGTGGCTCATCGTCATCAAGCGCAAGTGATGGCGATTGGGATGAGTTCTAAACCGATCATCATAAGATCAAAAAACAAAACATCATGGCGCTGATAATCTCAGCGCCATTTTTTATGCGCTTTTATTAAAATACGCTTATGCTTCAAACGGCAATGAAGAATGATGCAGAACAATCTTTAAAGTTCCATCAGGTCCTTTTTTATATCCAAAGCTTTTATCGACTTTGGTGACCTGACCGTCTTTGTTTGTCATTATCGCCCAACCCATCCACATGCCGACGTCACCTTCCATGAAACTTGCTGACGTGTCATATGTAACCTCTCGCCAGTTTTTTAACCCAAAGCCTCCATCGTGCGGGTAGTCAGCGTCATGGGCCACGAAATATGATAATGCACCTTTCTTTGTAGGGCGAAAGGTTGTTTCGCCGCCGCTGAGTGTAGGCTTGAATAAAACTGGACCTAAGTCATAGCCGTAGGCTGCATCTAAGATGTCTTCAGCAACTTGTTTTGCTTTTTCAATTCCATTTGCCTCATAGGCTTTTGAAATCAATATGAGACCTTCGCCCCATGCAGTGCGTGCGGCAAGCAATTCTTGCTCAGTGATTGACATCGGATAACTCTTTCTTCTTCGATACCGACCCATTCGGGTCAGCACCATTGCGCCCTATAACCAAACCACCATAAAAGCGGTTCAAAATTCTCAAAAGGGTGTATATAGGCACTTAAATTAAATAGAAAGCGCTAGACGGTGCGTTTTGGATTGAAATCACATCTTAGTTTGGTCGTTTTCGACCAAATCCACACATTGTCCACTCTTAACGACAATGCACGACAATTGCTCTTGTTTTAGTTATATAGCTCAATATGTGTAATTTATATGCCATAAACATGCCCGTTTGGAGACTTTTGCCGGTTGAATTGCTAAACGCGCCTCATAGCCCCGCTAAAGCACTCGCGGGTCGGTTTCACCATTCCGGTCAAATCGCTTCTTACGCATCTTTAAGCGCGGAAGGCGCTGCCGTAGCGATGAAACGTTATCTGACAGACGGTATGGAACGCAAGCTTGTACCAATGCAGCTAACAAGCGATCGAGTGTTAGACAAACGAAATGACCCTGCTGCATCAATTGTTTGGCAGGATATACATGCAAGCGGGCAGACTTCTCCCACATGGGCGATTTCTGATGATGCGCGATTACTGGGTGCTCAAGCCATGCTCTATAGATCACGATCAAGACCAGATTTAAGCCATGTCGTTGTGTTCGAACCAGACTGTTTAAGCTTTGTTGGACCTGTTACGGACTTCAATCCTGATGTTTGGAAATGAATAATTCAATTCAAGCACAGTCGAAGATTGGTTGCGCCAAATCCCACTTTTTCCATCACGCCATATAATCTGGGAACCAGTTTTCGTGGGCTGTTTTCATCTCGGAAACATCGAGCGCCAGCACGTCTTTGACAACTAGCTTGTCGCCGCCAACATTGCCCAATACGCGGAATTGAACCCCAGCATCTGCAGCATTGTTTGCTAAGAATTGAGCCATTTTCTCTTCCACCGTGATCACATATCGCGCCTGATCTTCACCAAACAACAAGCCATGCAATGGCATCTGAACGTCTGTGAGATCTATTTCCATGCCATAGCCGCCAGCCATACACATTTCAGCAAGTGCGAGAGCTAAGCCACCTTGGCTGATATCGTGACAGCTGGACACTTGGCCGTTATTGATCGCAGAGCGAACAAAGTCGCCATTATAACGCTCAGCAGTGAGATCAACTTCTGGCGGTGGGCCAGCTGTTTCACCCAAAATATCGCGCATATAAACGGTTTGGCCAAGATGTGCGCCATCACAACCAATAAGCATGACAACTTCGCCTTCGTTAGCACCTGCAATTTTCGCCATATTGGCCCAATCGTCTAATTGACCAACGCCAGCAATTGTTGGTGTTGGCAAAATCGCTTCGCCAAATGTTTCGTTATAAAGCGAGACATTGCCCGATACGATTGGGAAATCAAGCGCACGACAAGCGTCACCAATACCTTCAATGGCTTTGACGAACTGACCCATAATTTCTGGGCGCTCTGGATTACCAAAGTTTAGGTTATCGGTCGATGCAAGCGGTAGGGCACCCGTTGCTGTAATATTACGCCAGCATTCGGCGACGGCTTGCTTGCCGCCTTCATAAGCGTCAGCTTCACAATAATGCGGCGTGACGTCGGACGAAAATGCCAATGCTTTTGTAGCATGGCCATCCACACGGATGACACCCGCATCGCCGCCTGGGATTTGCAAGGAATTACCTTGAATAAGCGTATCATATTGCTCCCAAACCCAACGTCGTGATGATTGGTTTGGAGAGGCAAGCATGGACATCAATGTCACGCCATAATCGTCTTGCTCTTGAACCTGATCAGCGGGGAGGGGTGAATAAAGACCCGGCTCGCGCCATGGGCGATCATATTCAGGGGCTTGGTCACCAAGCTCTTTAATTGGCAAGTTCGCAACTTCTTCGTTCTGATGGAAAACTCGGAAGCGCAAATCGTCTGTTGTTTTGCCTACGATGGCAAAATCCAGACCCCATTTGACGAAGATCGCTTTGGCGATTTCTTCTTTGGATGGGTCAAGAACCATCAGCATGCGCTCCTGGCTTTCAGATAACATCATCTCATAAGCTGTCATACGCTCTTCACGCACAGGCACATCATCAAGATATAGTTCAACACCCAAGTCACCTTGCGCACCCATTTCAACCGCTGAACAGGTAAGACCTGCAGCACCCATATCCTGGATAGCGATCACAGCGCCGGTTTGCATGAGTTCAAGACAGGCTTCAAGAAGACATTTTTCAGTAAATGGATCACCGACTTGTACCGTTGGGCGTTTTTCCTCAATAGTCTCGTCAAATTCGGCCGATGCCATTGTCGCACCACCAACACCGTCACGGCCAGTTTTTGCACCCAAATATACAACAGGCAGACCCACGCCTTCAGCTTTACAAAGGAAAATACCGTCTGTTTTGGCAATACCGGCTGCAAAGGCATTCACAAGGCAGTTGCCGTTATAGCGTTCGTCAAATTCAACTTCGCCACCAACTGTTGGCACACCGAATGAGTTACCATACCCGCCAACACCGGAAACAACACCCGATACAAGATGCTTGGTTTTCTCATGAGATACATCGCCAAAACGAAGCGCGTTCATTGCAGCAACAGGACGCGCACCCATGGTGAACACATCACGCAAGATACCGCCAACACCAGTTGCAGCGCCTTGATAGGGCTCGATGTAAGATGGGTGATTGTGGCTTTCCATTTTAAAGACCACACATTCGCCATCACCAATATCGACTACACCCGCATTCTCACCCGGGCCATGGATCACCCGATCACCGGTTGTAGGCAATGTACGAAGCCATTTTTTCGATGATTTATATGAGCAGTGCTCGTTCCACATCGCAGAAAAAATACCGAGCTCAGTATAAGTTGGCTCGCGGCCAATCAGATCTAAAATCAGCTGATATTCATCAGGTGCTAAACCATGCTTAGCGATAAGGTCTTCGGTAATGGGATATGTGTTGTTAATGGTCATATCAGTCAAAATCGTTATTTCGTGTTATGCGGAGATCATATTAAGCGCGCCTTCAAACAGGCGTCGGCCATCATCGCCGCCATGTGCAGCTTCAATTAGGTTTTCAGGGTGAGGCATCATGCCAAGAACATTGCCGTTCTCGCTTAAAATACCGGCAATATCATCGATTGAACCGTTCGGGTTTGTCCCTTGCGCATAGCGGAAAGCAATGCGGTCCTGATCTTTTAATTTTGCCAGCGTGTCTGCATCGGCGAAGTAATTGCCATCATGGTGTGCAACCGGGCAATCAATAATTTCGCCTTGGTTATAACCTTCAGTAAATGCACTTTTTGTTGTCGCCACTTCAAGTTTGACTTGGCGGCAGACAAATTTAAGCGAGGCATTGCGCATCAACGCACCTGGAAGAATACCTGTTTCAACAAGGATCTGAAAGCCGTTGCAAACACCGATGACACGGGTGCCTTTTTTAGCTTTTTCGATTACTGCTTTCATCACCGGCATGCGGGCTGCAATTGCACCTGAGCGAAGGTAATCACCGTAGGAAAAACCGCCTGGGATTACAATTAGATCAACATCGTCATCGATGGATGTTTCGGTTTGCCACACAGTTTGTGGGGCCTGGCCAGAAATAAGCGTGAGCGCTGCAAGCATGTCACGATCTCTGTTCAATCCCGGGAGCTGAAGAACTGCTGTTTTCATAATATGTTTCCTAAATTGTGGAAATCAAACTGATAAAGAAAAAGCGCGACTAACTTTGGCGCGCTTTGTTCCTGCTAACTATAAAATCTCGATCGAATAATCTTCGATTACGGTATTGGCGAGAAGCTTTTCACACATTGCTTCGATGTCTTTGCCTGCATTGGCTTTGTCTTCACCTGAAAGTTCAAGGTCAAACACTTTACCCTGACGCACACCTTCAAGGCCATCAAAACCTAGACCGGTCAATGCACCTTCAATAGCTTTACCTTGTGGATCCAAAACACCGTTTTTAAGTGTAACTGTGACACGAGCTTTGATCATTTTAGTCTTTCCAAACTAGTCGTCATTGTCAGATTTTACGAGCACTGGTCCAGATGGGCGTGGTGCTTCATTTTCATTCATAATGCCAAGGCGGCGAGCAACTTCTTGATAAGCTTCTGTTAGGCTACCAAGGTCGCGACGGAAGACATCTTTATCAAGCTTTTGCTTTGTCTTCACATCCCACAAACGGCATGAATCCGGCGAGATTTCATCAGCAAGGACGATGCGCATTTGATCACCCTCAAACAGGCGGCCAAATTCGATCTTAAAGTCAACAAGCTGAATGCCAACACCGGCAAAAAGGCCGGTTAGGAAATCATTGACGCGGATAGCCATAGCCATAATGTCATCGATCTCTTGCGGGCTCGCCCAACCAAATGCCGTAATGTGTTCTTCAGAGACAAGCGGATCATCAAGCGCATCTTCTTTATAGCAAAACTCAATGATCGAACGCGGAAGAACAGCGCCTTCTTCAAGGCCCAAACGCTTCGCCAAAGTACCCGCTGCAATATTGCGAACAATCACTTCAAGCGGCACGATATCAACTTCTTTGATCAACTGCTCGCGCATGTTAACGCGTTTGATGAAGTGCGTAGGCAAGCCGATTTGGTTCAAATGCGTGAAAATGAATTCAGAAATACGGTTGTTTAACACGCCTTTTCCGTCAATGACGTCCTGCTTTTTCTTGTTAAAAGCTGTGGCATCGTCTTTGAAGAATTGGATAAGCGTTCCGGGCTCAGGACCTTCATAAAGAATTTTGGCCTTGCCCTCATAGATACGGCGTCTATTTTTCATTGTAAACTCGATTGATCTACCAGCTTGCTGGTGAGAATTTGTGAATCTAAGGTTTCGAGCGCTGTGTAGCTTATAAAGCAGCATTTCACAACGTCTCAGCGTGCTGTTTTTCAGATTAGTCACAATTGAAATTATTTTCACGGATTTTGTGCCCTAAGGTCTTCCGTTTTGCCTATAAAATGTCCATATAGAGGATAACGGGCTCAACCTAGATCTCTAGGGAGCTAAACACGAAGGACGGGAAGACACCATGAGTGGTTTTGATGATCGTAAAAATGCGTTTGAAAATAAGTTTGCACATGATGAAGAGCTAAAATTTAAAATTGAAGCGCGCCGCAACAAGCTTTTGGGCCTTTGGGCTGCTGAAATCCTCGGCAAAGATGGCGATGCATATGCGAAAGAAGTGATCGCATCTGACTTTGAAGAAGCAGGCGACGAAGACGTGTTTAACAAAGTCCGCGCTGATCTTGGCGATGACGTGTCTGACGACGACATCCGCGAAAAGATGGTTTGGCTTTTGGGCGTTGCTGAAGAGCAAATTACTAGCGAGTAATTTTTGCGAGTAGTCTTGTCGAGTAATTTCGACAGATAAGAATTGCGTTATGGCATTGCTTTTGTTCATGCCATAGCATTATCTAACAAACCTGCATCGGATTTAAGATCTGGTGCAGGTTTTTTGTTGCCGGGTTGGGTTTTAATGGTTGGAGGAGAAATTAGATGCTGACATTCGCTGATCGATTGCGAAAAGGAGAGACCGTGTATTCTGTATGGTCACAATTAGGTTCGCGCGAACTTATCACGCAATTGGCTTTAGCTGATTTTGATGCTGTGGTGATTGATATGCAGCATGGTACGCATTCTGACGATACAATTGTCACCTGTTCTGAGGCTATCATCGGCGTTGGCAAAATTCCGATCACGCGTTTGCCGGTCAACAGATTTGACGCGGCAAGCCGAGCGCTGGATTTGGGTTTTGAAGCAGTGATTGCCCCGATGATCAATTCAAAAGCTGATGCAGAAGAATTTGCCAGCTATATGAAATACCCACCAATTGGTTCTCGATCATGGGGTGCGCGCCGCGCTAATCAGTTACACGGTGTTGAAGCCGGAGAATATCTACAAACTGCCAATGAAAAAACGCTGTCATTTGCGATGATTGAAACAAAGGCAGCTTATGAGAATTTCGATGAGATCATCTCCGTGGATGGCATTGATGGCGTCTTTGTTGGTCCCTCTGATTTCTCCATTGACTATTCAAATGGCGCTGCGGTGAACGGGGATATGCCCGAAACTCAAAAACAGCTTGAAGAAATGCCAAAGCGCGCCAAAGCTGCAGGTAAATTATCTGGCATTTTTGCAGCTACGCCGGAGACCAGCATTAAATATGCAAAATGGGGCTATAATTTCGTCAATGTGAGCTATGACATTGCGCTGATCAAAGCAGGAAGCGACGCATTCTTGAAGGCTGCAGAGTTAAAGAGCTGATCGCGCTCCGCTCACAATAGCGATTTGTCGCATGGTTTAGGGTCATCTCATGTGCATAGTGAACCCACCAACAACTTTGCATAAGATTGCCATGACACTTTCATATTCTCTCATTAGCAAGCTCGCCAGTGCGCTGTGTTTTACTCTTTTCGTATGCCTTTTATTGGTCCCAGGCCTGATTTATTGGATCTTCGGGCTCGATGGAAATGAAGTGTCTGATCTTATTGCACGACGAGCGGCAATGATGTTCATGGGCCTATCTGCGATCATCTTTTTATCTCGCAATGCTGAGCCATCTCAACTACGCCAGAACCTATGTCTCGGGCTCGCCATCATGATGGCCGCTCTTGCCGCTATTGGAATATTTGAGTTTACGCGTGGCGCTGTGGGCGTTGGCATTTGGTTCGCCATAATAACTGAAATCGCGTTTGCATTGGCCTATTTTAAACTATCAAAGCAAACTTGAACTAATGATTGGCGAAAATTCTGATAGTTATTAACATTTCTAAAAACAATTAATAGTTGTTTTTGTGTTGCGTTGCTTCATACATACCGTTAAGAGTTTGTTGCAATAATTAAGAGCAAACAGTGACTCTTGGGGGAGTGTTATGTCAATAAAATCAAGAAATGAAAAAACTTTCAATAACCCGGCAGTCATGATGATTTCCTTTGGAACGGTTGTGTTTTTATTGATGGCATTGATGACTTGTAAGCTTTATGCACCAATAAGTTGGCCGGTAGTTGTTTCAAGTAGCCCGCTCAGTGTCGAGCAGTTTAGTAAATTTCGTCAAGGTCAGCAAAATGTAATATCAACATATGTATCCGATTTTACAGTTTTTACAGCCGTTGGTGTTTTGTTTTCTGTGGGAGCTGCTTTTTCCTTATTGCGATCCAGCGCGCCTGCTAAAGCCTTGCTAATTACCATAATTTGTTTCTCAGTGTTATTCATTACCATATACGCGGGTATTTATAAAACTGTTGGGCTTTCAAATGGGGAATTCCCCGTAGCGACCACTCTCTATGAGGGGTTTTATTTCTCGGTGGTTACTTGGACAACTTTGGGCTACGGAGACTTTTCCCCGATCAAAGAAGTTAGGCTAATTGCGGCATCTCAAGCGCTTATAGGTTATACCTTTTTTGGTACAATGGTCGGCATACTCGCAGGCCATATTATGGAAGACAAGAGCAGTAACTCAAAATAGAGTTGGTACGACTTCTCGAAGAAAAACATAAAACATATATGCCGATGTAAAGATGAGTAAAATTAGAATGCTAATATACTCAATAGGCCACTTTTTGATTCCAATGATAGATCTTTCAATCCAAACAGGAAGCTCAAGCAAAGATTTTTCCGGTTTCTGGGTGTTTTGCACTTTTTTGTTTATGATTTCTTCCGTTAGATCAGACATTCTACCCCCAGTCCTTGATTTATTTCATATTTAGGTGTCGCGAGTGTAGTTGTCAAATACGCATTACACTTTTTAGGTGAATTTTAAATAATATTGTCTATTTATTCTACTATAGGAGTAATTTATGACGAAATAGTGAATGACTACCGCTTTGCTGTCATCGAATAATGAACGTCATTTGGGTTTGAAACCTCACGCGTGACCACTACAAAATTTGAGTGATCATAGTTCTTGCCCACACGAGACTTGGTGTCTTCCAACATGGGTGGCGCATCATCAAGCATATATTGATTGTGAAAATTGGAAATTTCCAGCGTCTGTTTTTGCTGACCATGGGCCATTGCATCAAAATGCTTGTCGTCAACAAGGGCGACAACGCGGCAATTGCGAATAGCCGTATCGGTTGATCCTATGCCTTTGATTTTATTATTAAGTGAGACAGGCGCTTTGGTGCGTAAAGAATTGCCCAACACTTCAGTAAAACTCGATTTTGATTTGTTCGAATTCATGGTCATCAACATAGCTTAATTGTAGTATCTGTAAGCTATCTGATCATGGTTACTAAATGGTTATCTGCAAAAAACGGGTTCTTAGAGACCTTGCATGAACTTTGCAAAGGTGAGGGAGCCTTCGGGCCATGGACCGTGACCAGCTGCATCATCAATGTGTCCGCGTTCACCTGCATCAATGAACATGGATCCCCATGCGCCAGCAATATCTTCGGCTTGTTCAAAGCTTGAAAACTCATCATTTTGACTTGCAATGACCATGGATGGAAACGGCAATGGATCGCGCGGATAGGGGCCAAAAGTCATCAAGTGTTTTGGGCGAATTTTCGGATTAGATACATCTGGTGGCGCCACAAAAAAGCCCGCAACGACTTTGTTTTTAAATTGCGGTATCGCTTGCACGGCAGTGGCAACGCCCAATGAATGCGCTACAATAACAACTGGACGCGTTGATTTATTGACCTCTTCGGCCATGCGCGCAGTCCAATCTTCAACAACTGGTTTTGACCACTCATCTTGAACAACACGGCGCGCAGTTTTTATGCGCGTTTCCCAACGAGATTGCCAATGGTCAGGACCTGAATTTTTGTATCCCGGAACGATCAAAATATCTGCTTCAGAAGCTTTCATCTGTTATCTCTTGCCGTTTAATTAATTGCGTATTACAACTATGAATGTGTAAAGTGGGGTGTGCAATTTTAAGTATCTTAGCGGTTGTGTCTGCCATGTCTTTGGCGGGCGAAATCAACCGAAACGATGTATATAATCAAAATAACGATATGCCAATCATAGAATTGGCACAAAGTTTTTCTTGCCAGCCAAGCAAAACCTGCGGGCGCATGCGCTCTTGCTCAGAAGCATATTTCTATTTCAAGCAATGTGCAGGCCATAAAAAGCGAGATGGCGACAATGATGGCATCCCATGCGAAAAGCTTTGCGGCAAAACGCACGATCGCATGAAACGCCTATTAGAAGCCGGGCTGTAGGTAATTAGTTCTCGCCAAAGACGCGGTTGAAGATCGTGTCGACATGCTTGGTGTGATAACCCAGGTCAAACTTCTCACGAATTGTCTCTTCATCCAGCGCTGCTGTTACTTCTTCATCAGCAAGTAATTCGGTGAGGAAATCTTTGCCTTCTTCCCAAACCTTCATCGCATTACGCTGCACAAGACGATATGAATCTTCACGTGACTGACCTGCCTGCGTGAGCGCAAGAAGAACGCGTTGTGAATGCACGAGCCCACGGAACTTGTTCATATTGGCCATCATATTATCTGGATAAACCAGAAGCTTATCGATCACACCCGTTAAGCGTACAAGTGCAAAGTCCAAAGTAACGGTCGCATCGGGGCCAATCATACGTTCAACAGATGAGTGTGAGATATCGCGCTCATGCCAAAGCGCAACATTTTCCATTGCCGGCATTGCGTAAGAACGCACCATGCGGGCAAGACCTGTGAGGTTTTCTGTCAAAACAGGATTACGTTTATGAGGCATAGCAGATGAGCCTTTTTGGCCCGGTGAGAAATACTCTTCTGCTTCCAACACTTCAGTGCGCTGCAAATGGCGAATTTCAGTTGCCAAACGCTCGATAGAGGAGGCGATCACACCCAGTGTTGCAAAATACATCGCATGACGATCACGCGGGATCACTTGTGTTGAAACAGGCTCGGAGGCAAGGCCCATAGACTTCGCTACATGCTCTTCAACACTTGGGTCAATATTTGCAAATGTACCAACTGCGCCAGAAATTGCACATGTTGCAATATCTTCGCGCGCTGCAAGCAAGCGTTTTTTATTGCGGTCAAATTCAGCATAGGCCTGCGCAAGTTTTACACCAAATGTTGTTGGCTCTGCATGAATGCCGTGGCTACGGCCAATTGTAATCGTGTCTTTGTGTTCAAATGCGCGCTTTTTCAGTGCAGCGAGCAGTTTGTCCATATCTTCAAGCAAAACGTCGGTTGCTTTAACAAGCTGCACGTTAAAGCAAGTATCTAACACATCCGAAGAAGTCATGCCCTGGTGTACAAAGCGTGCATCATCGCCAACAATCTCAGCCAGATGAGTCAAAAATGCGATCACATCGTGTTTCGTAACCGCTTCAATTTCATCAATGCGTGCCACGTCAAAAGTGGCAGCACCGCCTTTGTCCCAGATAGTCTTTGCAGCAGATTTTGGGATAACTCCAAGCTCAGCTAAAGCATCACACGCATGTGCTTCGATTTCAAACCAGATTCTGAATTTGCTTGCAGGTGACCAAATGTCAGTCATTTCCGAGCGGGAGTAACGCGGGATCATTTAATGTCTCTCATTTACTGAAGTTAGTTATTTCGGTGAATATTGGCCACTACATACAGTGAGTCCGTTTTCAAATCAACGTTGTGAGCCTGTTGCCCTTAATTCACCGCAACTGTGCGCGAAACTTCAGAACGAGCAATGGAAGATGCGCAGAAAATGAAGGAGGTCCATTCAGATACGCAACGGTCCAGTCAAGATGTTGCCGAGGTTGTTTCTGTGATGGAAGGTATCCAAAAAGGCGTCCGGTGATGCCATCAATATGATTAAGGTTATGGCTGTCCAAATCAACTTATTGGCGCTTATGGAACCTCGAAAACATCTGAGCATGTTACAACCTGGGTAAAATTAGCAATTATATTTTAAGTTGAAGTTGTAGCCACGCATTAAAGTGTTGTGAAAAAGGTAGCAAAGTCTGCAATTCGTCAGAGGTATCGGATAAGGCACGAATCGCTAAGCCGATTTATTCAAAAAGAGCCAAAAATTGATGATACAACCAATAGTAACGCTGCGATTGTAAGCAATTTTGATGTAGATTAGGGTGAATTTAAAAAATAAAATTTATTTTTTTTACAGCTCTTCATTTTCCGGATGAGGGGCTTTTTTTGTTCTGTATTAATGAGTTAGCCAACGGATGGATTATGTCTGCAGAATGTATACCTTAAAAACAGTGTTTTAAAGCTCCTGTCAGCGATCCGAATTAACATTTTGTTTGCCATATTTTGTGAGTCTTTTAACAGGGACGGCAAAGGCTGCCGTTAGCATGATGCGACCCCCAGAACATGACAGTTCACGCGCACCAAATCACAGTTCAGGAAAATAGCAGTGAATATCTCCAAAAAATTACCAATCGCAGCAGCGATTTTGACACTTGTCACGGTTGGCGTTGCCAGTATGGCGAGTTATATGGTGGCCTCCCACCATTTATCGGCGAAGTCTGATGAAAAATTGCAGGCCATTGCAGATGGCAGACGAAACCAGATTGAATCGTATCTAGCTTCCATCCAAACAGACATTATTCGGATGAGTAAAGATGAACAAACCGCAAATGCGTTTGTGCAAATGAATTCAGCCTGGGGATTGATGTCGGGAGACAAAATGGCGGAGTTGCAAAAACGCTATATTACCGACAATCCAAATCCAATTGGAGAGAAACATAAACTAGAAACTGCTGGTATCGATACATATGACAAAGGTCATAAAAAATATCACAATTATTTGCGAGAATTTATCGAACACCAAGGCTATTATGATCTCTTTTTGATCGATGATAAAGGGGATATTATCTATTCGGTCTTTAAAGAACTTGATTATGCGACCAATCTTGCGACTGGCGAGTGGAAAGACAGTGGTCTAGCGCGTGTTTGGCAGGGGGTCATGCAAACACCTGAGGACGCAGATAAAATAACATTTGACGATTATGCGCCATATGGACCATCAGCCAATGCGCCTGCGTCCTTTATTGGTAAAAGACTATCTAAACGCGGTCGCGTATTGGGAACTCTGATCCTTCAAATGCCAAATGATACAATCGCACGCATTATGGCCAATACAACGGGCATGGGTGTTTCTGGTGAAACCATGTTGTTGCGGGAAGATGCTTACATGATCACAGATTCGCGCCATACTGATGCAAACGAAGCGCTTAATACTAAACTCGATCTCAGCACAAATCTTTTAGAAGAATCTTATGCAGAACAACCGGTTGGTTACTTAAGTGGCTATCGCGATGAGCTGTTCCATATTTCAACTGCTCGGGTGAGTTTTGCTGAACAGCACTGGATTGTAGCAGCTATTATTTCAGATGCTGAAGTGATCGCAGGCGCCAAGGATCTGCGTAACACGATCTGGATGATCTCAGCTTTGTTACTCGCCATCGGGATGATCTGCGCATTTTACTTTTCCCGCACAATTACCAAACCACTTGATAAGGTGGTCGACAATATGGCGGAGCTTGTTGCGGGTAACACCAATATTGATCTATCGGCTGCAAATCGTAGTGATGAGATCGGTAAAATTTTCAAATCAGTTGAAGTGTTTAAGGATGCAGCTATTGATAAGCAGCGCCTTGAAAAGGAGGGTGAGGAAACACGCGCCCAAACCGAGCAAGAGCGTACACGCAATGAAGAGCTCAAAGCTATTGAAGCGCAAAGATTGGCTGATGCTATCGATGCTTTGGCAGCTGGTCTTGATAAACTTTCACATGGTGATCTGACAGCCAATATTTCAACGCCGTTTGAAGGCGAATTGGATCGTCTGCGCAGTGATTTCAACAATTCGGTTGGTAAATTAAGCGAGACAATGAGCAAAATGAGCCAGGTTTCAATTGGTTTGAATACAAATTCAACTGAAATCAGAAATGCAACAAATGAGCTGTCGCGTCGAACAGAAATGCAGGCCGCTTCGTTAGAAGAAACCTCTGCAGCATTGGATGAAATTACCGCAACTGTTCGTGAAACTTCAGAACGTGCAACAGAGGCTGCGACTAAAGCTAAAAATGCACGGGATGACACGCAGAACTCATCTCGTGTTGTGGCAAATGCTGTGTCAGCAATGGAAGGCATTGAAAAAGCATCTGGAGACATCTCCAATATCATCAATGTCATTGATGAAATTGCCTTCCAAACAAATCTTCTTGCTCTTAACGCAGGTGTTGAAGCGGCTCGGGCTGGTGAAGCTGGTAAAGGGTTTGCCGTAGTAGCGCAGGAAGTTCGCGAACTTGCACAGCGCTCAGCAACCGCTGCAAAAGAAATCAAAGATCTCATTGGAAAGTCAACTGGCGAAGTTGCAAACGGGGTTCAGCTTGTTCAGGAAACTGGTGAAGCTTTGGCAAAAATTTCAGAACACGTGTCTGAGATCGATACTCAGATTAATACAATCTCAAAAGGTGCGTCTGAGCAGCTTGTCGGTATTCAGGAAGTCAACACAGCCGTTAACTCCATGGATCAGGTAACCCAGCAAAACGCAGCAATGGTTGAAGAAAATACCGCTGTGACACAGCAAATTGCAGATGAAGTTAGTAATCTGACAAGTCTGATTAAGACCTTTAAAGTTTCAACCCGTGGTAATAGTGATGAACAAAAACCAATTGCATCAAAGGTCAAGCAAACTGCGATACTTGCGTCAACGACCCAATCATCTATACCTGAAACAGTGAAAGATAGTCATGAGCCGGTTGCATCGCCTGCAAATTCTCACCTGCAAAAAGTCGCGCAGAGCTTTGATGGTAATGCAGCTATTGCTCACGATGCTGAATGGGATGAATTTTAAGCAATATAGATGCGTTTAACCACGCATAAAATACCTAATAGTCATAGGAAGAGGGGATTGTTTGCTAGGAATATTTCCCTCTTTCGGCAGTTTTCATTTATAATTACTAGTATAAATCACATAGAAATCGCGATTTATGACATATAAATCAGTATTTTTGCGGCAGTTAACAGTTTGTTTCAAGTTTTATGAAAATTATACTGTTCGGGGATCTGTGAGCATTTACAGATAAGCATGATGCAAGCTCCAGAGCGTTTCAAGCGCATGTTTTCAGTTAATGCAATTTAACGGACCCGCATCGTGAAGATTACAAAAAAACTACCTATCGCCGCCGCAATACTGACGCTCGTTACAGTAGGTGTTGCGAGTGTTGCAAGTCTGATGGTTAGCTCTCACTTCTTGACCATTCAATCAAACGAAAAGCTGCAAGCTGTTGCTGATGGCAGACGCAATCAAGTTGAAACTTACTTACAAACGATCGACGAAGATTTACGACGTATCTCCAGAGAAGACAAAGTTCTCGAAGCAGTAAGTGGTTTTGGTTTCACTTGGGGTTTCGTGCCGGGCGATAAAACAGCTGAGTTGCAGAAACGCTATATTACGGACAATCCAAATCCAATCGGGCAAAAGGATGAGTTGGATAGTGCCGGTGTTGATGGCTATGATGCTTCACACAAAAATGTACATTCATATCTTCGAGAATTCATCAAGAAGAGAGGCTATTATGATTTGTTCATCATCAATGCGGAAGGTGATGTTATCTATTCAGTCTTTAAAGAAGCTGATTTTGCGACAAATTTAGCAACGGGCGAGTGGAAAGACACAGGTCTAGCAAAAGTTTGGAAAGAAGTTGTTGCAGCCAATGATCCAAACAAGATCGTATTTGATGATTATGCACCTTATGCACCTTCGGCAAACGCACCAGCCTCATTTATCGGCGAAGCCATTGTTAAAGGTGAAGCGATTGTTGGAACAATCATCTTGCAGATGCCAAATGATTCAATTGCACGTATCATGTCCAACACAACAGGGCTTGGTGTGACGGGTGAAACCGTGCTGTTGAAATCTGATGGAACGATGATCACAGATTCCAAAAAGACTGAACAGAATGAGGCACTTAACGCAAAACTAGCGCTTGAACCACAAATGCTTCAAGACGCGTTTATCGAACAACCTACGGGCACTTTAGAAGGTTATCGTGGTGAAACATATCGTGTGTCGACAGCAGGTTTGAGTTTTGAAGGTGCTGGTTGGATTGTCGCGACTTTAGCGGCTGAAAGCGAAGTGATGCAGGGTTATAATACTTTGCGCAACATCATCCTATTAATTGCAGCCGTTCTGATGGCTGCTGCATTGGGTGCAGCGTTCTTATTCTCTCGCTCAATTACTAATCCGATGAAGGATGTGATTGATAATATGAAAGAGCTTGTTGCAGGGAATACTGATCTAGAACTTAAAGGTCAGTCTCGCAAGGATGAGTTGGGTGAGATTTATCAAGCCGTTTCTGTCTTCCGTGATGCTGCCATCGAGAAGGAGCGTTTGGAAGAAGAGGGTGAAGAAGTTCGCACCCAAACTGAGCAAGAGCGTAAGCGTAATGAAGAGCTTAAAGAGATGGAAGCGCAGAAGCTTGCAGATGCGATTGATGCGCTTGCACGCGGTCTAACGCAATTGTCTGAAGGTGATCTGACAGCCAATATCTCAACACCATTTGAAGGTGAATTGGATCGCTTGCGTGCAGATTTCAATACATCTGTTGCCAAGTTGAGCGAAACAATGGGCCGTATTACGGATGTGTCTGTAACCTTGAAAGATAATTCAGGTGAAATCAGTAATGCCACCAATGAATTGTCTCAACGCACGGAAACACAAGCAGCTTCCTTGGAAGAAACCTCTGCTGCGCTTGATGAGATCACAGCAACGGTGCGTGAAACTTCAGAACGCGCTAAAGAAGCCTCTGATAAGGCCAAAGATGCTCGTCAGGACACTGAACATTCAAGTGAAGTGGTATCCAATGCGGTTGCTGCAATGGAAGGCATTGAAAAAGCCTCAAGCGATATCACAAACATTATCAATGTGATTGATGAAATCGCCTTCCAAACCAACCTTCTTGCATTGAACGCAGGTGTGGAAGCTGCCCGTGCAGGTGAAGCCGGTAAAGGCTTTGCGGTTGTGGCTCAGGAAGTTCGTGAACTTGCACAACGTTCAGCTGGTGCAGCCAAAGAAATCAAGGAACTGATCAATAAATCAGGTGCTGAAGTTTCTAACGGTGTGCAACTGGTACAACAAACGGGTGAGGCGCTTGCCAAGATCTCTGAGCATGTGACTGAAATTGACACACGCATTGAAACCATCTCACAAGGTGCTGCTGAACAATTGGCGGGGATCCAAGAGGTGAATTCAGCGGTGAATTCAATGGATCAGGTCACCCAGCAAAACGCGGCTATGGTTGAAGAAAACACAGCTGTGACACAACAGATCGCTGATGAAGTTATTACGCTATCTGGTTTGATCCAAACGTTCAAAGTTGGTGGCCAATCATCAGTGCGCACGCCTCAGCAAGCCTCTGGAACAACGGGTGTAAGTTCAAAACCTGCAGCAGCGCCAGCACCGGTTTTAAAGCCTGCGCCAGTAAAGGCGTCAGCGCCTGTGGCTGCAGATAATGGTCATGCATCCAAACCATCTCCGGCAAAGGCTATGGTCAATAAGTTATCAAGTGCATTTGGTGGTGGCTCATCGTCATCAAGCGCAAGTGATGGCGATTGGGATGAGTTCTAAACCGATCATCATAAGATCATAAAACAAAACATCATGGCGCTGATAATCTCAGCGCCATTTTTTATGCGCTTTTGTTAATTTGAAAGTTTATCACGCGCTATCAACCAAGATGCGAGGGTTAAAAATACAACACCTAAAGGAAGATAGAATTTAAGCCCAACGACCGCGAATTGGTAGAGTGCACCTAAATTGGTGAAGAAAAACTGCCAAACCCAGATCCTTGAAAATGTTGGGCCGTGCCACTGCGCATAAAAACTCCAATAGTTTAGCGAGTAAGCCGCAGCTGTGAGGCCAATTGTTGTGATGGTCAGGCAAAAGAAGCTGCCAGCAAACTGGGTTTCAAAGCGTTTTTTTCGATCCAGTATGTAAAGCGCTAGTCTAGCCAGTGGATAGGCAAATATTGAGGAAAACAAAACCAACATGATGATTTGGGTCAGATGGCTTGTTTGCCATCCGGTGGAAAACCACAGTGAAGTTAGTGCGGACAATGTCATAGCACACCCCCACAATATGCTCTGAACAAGCATGGCCATTATATTTCGTTCCAAGAGGGTAATATATCGCCATCTTGCTGCTGTGCGCTAAATACGGCTCGGGCAATGCTACGCGCCATTGTGCTTGAAGCTGCCGCGCATAAATCGATGTATTCATCAGCAGTTGGCTTGCGGCCTGAACGGCCTGTAGAAAGCGCAAAGACCAGATCTCCATCATATGACGTATGACAGGGCCATATGGCCCGCGCAAAGCCATCATGGGCGGATATTGCAAGGCGCTTTGCTTCAGCTTTGGTCAACTCTGCATCTGTTGCTATGACGGCAATGGTTGTATTTGCCCCGCCGCGTTGCATATCCCGGAATTTGATTTGTAACTCTGTTGCATCTTCTGGCATTGGATTTGGAAAACCCAATCCTCCAAATTCATCTCCAATTTCAAATGGTGCTGCCCAGAAGTTTTTGCTGGAACCGACATTAACCGACCCCATCGGGTTGACCGCAACCATTGCACCGACTGTAAAACCATTCTCTAAAACTGAGGACGTTGAACCTAATCCACCGCGTTTATTTGCGGTCAGCGCTCCAAGTCCTGCACCAACTGAGCCAATTGCAAAATCTGCCTTAGCGTTAAGTGCTGCTTGATAACCTAAATCTCGATAAGGTGCGTGTTTTCCCCAGTCTTTATCGCCACCATTAATTAAGTCAAAAAGGATGGCAGTTGGAACAATTGGAATGTGGTGCTCACCAACTTCAAATCCAATTGATTGCTCGCGTAGATAGCTTTGTACACCACCTGCTGCGTCTAATCCGAATGCGGAACCACCTGACAAGCAAATCGCATGAACTTTTTCGACGGTGTTGTGCGGCTCCAAGAGGTCCGTTTCACGCGTGCCTGGCCCACCTCCGAGCACTTGGACAGCTGCAACGCTTGGTGTGTCACACAAAACAACACTTGTACCGGATTTTAAACCGCTTTCCTGTGCATGGCCAACTCTTAAACCACAGACATCTGTAAGTAGGTTTTTATCGCCAGCTCTCATCATAAGGTTCCAGTCATTGCTAGGGCGCGTTAATGCGTTTCCATAATGGCAAGTTCTTCATCTTTTGTGAAACGGCCATCTTGCCAAACCATGGCATTAAACGTGCTTTCCTGGCGTTCGCCATATTGATTAAAGCTGAGCGGACCGATCACGGTCTCGAAGATATCTTCTTTTAGAGTTTGAATAAGATCATCAGTTTCGATATCCGCTAAAATGGTAGAGAGTTCAGCTAATGCATAGCCAAAAATTGGGAAACGATCCGGGAAAATACCCGCATCATCAAACGCAGCGCGCGCGGATACAGCATTTGCTCCCGTCAATCCCACATGCGGCATGATTGCAGTTGCACCATTGGGCAGGGGGATCCCTTCATCAGCGGCGCGTAGCGTATCCCCGCCAGCAAATGTTAATTCAAGTCCAATTTCAGTCGCATCACGCGCAATGATGGATGTATCTAAGCGTGTTGCACCAACAAAGACATGACTGATTTTCGATTTTTCCAATCGGCGAACCAAACCAAATTGTTTGTCTTGTCCGGGGCGGAAATTATCCAGCACAATGGGTTGAAATCCACCATCATCGAGCTGCAAGCGAATAGCATCCACCAACTCACGATTGCTGATTGTGCCATCTTCGACAAGAGCAACAGATTTATCACCCCAATTGTCGATGATATATTTTGAGGCAAACCTCGCCTGGTCAGAAGCGCGTGGTGCAATAGAAAATAATGGCCAATCCAAGCGAGCCGCTTCATCGCGGACAATATCCGATCGAATATTGATATTTAATACTGGAATATTGGCTTGATCGAGGATTGGCATTGCCGATACCAAACTCTCAACACACAAAAACCCTACAACAAGATCAACCCGCGCTTCCTCAAGCGCGTAAGCGGTGTCAGTGCCACCGCCAGTTTCGCAAATTTCAGTTTCCTCGATGACATCAAAACGTAGGCCCTGCTCAATGAATTCATTTTGATAGATCAAAAATCCGGCGCGTAATTGTGTGCCTAAAATGCCAAGTGAGCCTTCATCTGGCGCGACTACACCGACGCGGATGATGCGTTCATCGTTTTGATTGTCTTGCGCAAAACCCTGCGGGATTAACGCGAAAAGGAGCGCAAATAACACAATACTGAAACGCACATTCGCGGTTATGTTAGACAAGTTATGTAGAGCGAACATAGTCATGCATTTACATATAGACGATCACGGGCAAAAATCATCTGAAAATTTTGTTATTTGTAACTTCTGAATATTTGCTCTTAATTTTTTTGCGTGAACGGACAAAAAATATACTGAGATGTTAACGTTTTTCTTCGAGTGCTGATACTTATTTATTGGTGCGCTGATACTAATATTTTGTTTTAAGTGCTGGTATTCAAGTTTCTGAATTTATTACATAATTTTGTGATGAATACTTGCTATATGGGGTTAACCTATAATTATCAAAAAATGCATTTAATGAGACTCGAAGGTCGTTTTAAATCGGTAGCATGATGCTTACTTCACTCTTTAAAAGAGATTTCCCGCGCCACATTAAATAAGAGCATTTATCATGAAGATTTCCCGTAAGCTGCCACTTGCCGCCGCGGTTCTAACTATTTTAACAGTTGCGACGTCAAGCATTGCAAGTTTGGTTGTCAGCTCAAACTTAGTTGAACAAAAAGCGGGTGAAAAACTGCAAGCGGTTGCCGATGGGCGGCGAAATCAGGTCGAGACATATCTTACGTCCATTCATGATGATATTGCTTCATTTTCAAATAGCGAAAATGCAGCGGCTGCTGCCAAGGCTTTTGCCTTTGGCTGGGGATTTGTAAAAGGTGGTGATCGCCAAACAGTGTTGCAAAAGCGTTATATTGAAGACAATCCGCATCCGATTGGCGAGCGTGAGAAATTCGATACCTTTGGCAAAGATAAATACGACAAAACGCATGAAAAATATCATCCTATGTTCCGCGAATTTATAATTGAGCGTGGATATAGTGATTTATTCATCATCACTAAACGTGGCGACATTTTATACAGTGTGACAAAACAAGCCGAGTATGCCGCAAATCTGAAGGACGATGCTTTTTCAAATACTGGCATTGCGCGTGTTTTTAACGGTGTTATTGAGAGTGAAAATCCATCAGACATCAAGTTCGATGATTATGCAAAATATGCGCCCACAAATGGTGAAGCTGCTTCATTCATTGGCACATCGATTTTAAGTAAGGGCAACCCGATTGGGGTCATGATCCTGAAAATGCCGCACAATATTCTGGCCAATATCATGAATAACACAACAGGCTTGGGTGAGAACGGTGAAACGATCTTAATGAAGTCGGATGGCACCTTTATCAATGATTCCCGCAAGACGGACATCAATGATGCGCTCGAAACCAAACTTGAGTTGAGCCAAGATCTACTTGAGAATTCCTATGTCGAACAGCCCGTTGGTGAAGTTGAAGGTTATCGCGGTGAAACCTACGCTATTTCAACTGCACGGTTGGAGTTTGAGGGCGTAAGCTGGATTGTTGGTGCCTTGGTGCCAAGATCCCAAATGCTTGATGGCGTTAATATGCTGACTAAGATGATTGCATTAATCGCAGCTGTTTTATTTGTCGCGTCATTAATTGCAGCCTTTTTGTTCTCGCGCTCCATTACAAAACCAATTGGTAAAGTGGTTGAAGATATGGGGAATTTGATGAACGGTAACACTGACCTTGAGTTAAAGGGTACAGAACGTTCAGATGAAATTGGTCAGATGTTCAAGGCGGTTTCTGTGTTCAGAGATGCAGCCGTTGAAAAGGATCGTTTGGAAAAAGAAGGCATTGAAAACCAAGCTTTAAGTGCGCAAGAGGCCAAACGTAACGCCGAATATAAGGCTGCAGAAGCGCAAAAGGTCAATGACGTTGTCAATGTGCTTGCGGGTAGTTTAAAAAGCCTGGCAGAGGGTGATCTAACCATTGATATTAGTCAGCCATTTGATGGTGATCTTGATCGATTGCGTTGTGATTTTAATGCCTCAATTGCAAAATTGGAAAAGACCATGGGAGAGATCAATTCTCTTTCGGTCAATCTCAGTGATAACTCTAAAGAGATTAGCAATGCGACCAATGAATTGTCTCAGCGGACGGAAACTCAAGCAGCTTCGCTAGAAGAAACCTCTGCTGCACTCGATGAGATCACAGCGACGGTTCGTGAAACGGCAAACCGCGCTAAAGAAGCATCCACGAGTGCACGCGATGCCCGTAGTGATACGGAAAAATCCAGCGAAGTGGTATCCAATGCCGTGTCAGCAATGGAAGGTATTGAAAAAGCTTCAGGCGACATCAGCAATATTATCAACGTGATTGATGAAATTGCATTCCAGACAAACCTGCTTGCATTAAATGCCGGTGTGGAAGCTGCGCGTGCTGGCGAAGCTGGCAAAGGCTTTGCGGTTGTTGCACAGGAAGTTCGCGAATTGGCACAACGTTCAGCATCTGCTGCGAAAGAAATCAAGGACCTGATCACCAAATCAGGGCAAGAGGTTTCAAACGGTGTAGGGCTGGTTAAAGAGACCGGAGATGCATTGGCCAAAATTTCTGAGCATGTCGCAAAAATTGATACCCAGATTGCGACGATCTCTCAAGGAGCAGAAGAGCAATTAACCGGAATTCAAGAGGTCAATTCTGCGGTCAATTCTATGGATCAAGTCACGCAGCAAAATGCGGCTATGGTTGAGGAAAATACCGCCGTTACCCAACAAATCGCTGATGAAGTGCATGATCTAGCAAATCTAATTCAAACATTTAAAACCAAAGGCTTTACGCAGGTAAAAGAGCAAACCAATCATGTTTCGCCTGCAGAAGTACACACCAAAGAAGAGCCAAAATCATCTCCAGCAAGACGCATGGTGAACAAGGTTGCAAGTGCGTTTGCAGCAAATACGGGCGCAGCCGCAGCTGTTGCTGATGATGCATGGGATGAATTTTGATAAATCAGTCTTAAACAATTAGAAAAACCCGGTGGTCGACAACTCACCGGGTTTTTTATTGGCCTTGATTAATAGGCAAATTGCTCTGCTAAGATGCGATCATTCCATGAATGGCTGGAATCGGTCAAAATACGCGTTGTATTGTTCTCAGACTGACAGATTTCAACGCTCGTTACTGTTTTGACTTCCAAATGATCCGCAACTGCATTGACCGGGCGTTTATCAGGTTCAGCAATTTCAAACTTAACATGGGCATTGTCGGGCAGCAGTGCACCACGCCAGCGACGCGGACGAAATGGGCTCACAGGTGTCATTGCAAGTAAACGCGCATCCAGCGGCAGGATAGGGCCGTGTGCGGACAAATTATATGCTGTTGAGCCTGCAGGTGTTGCGACCATAACTCCGTCACAGATCAATTCTTCCAGTCTTGGCTTATCATCGACATAAACTTTGATCTTGGCAGCCTGATAGGATTGGCGCAGCAATGAGACTTCATTAATCGCAAGGGCGGTAAATTCATCGCCATGCGCATTGGTTGCTTTCATTTCTAACGGGTGGATTGTGTTTTCCACAGCCGCATCAATGCGACCCAATAGGTCTTTATCATCATAGTCATTCATTAAAAAACCAATGGTGCCGCGATTCATGCCATAGACAAGGCGCCCAGTATTCATTTCGTCATGCAGCATTTGCAACATGAACCCATCGCCACCAAGCGCAACAATAACATCTGCATCATCAAGAGCGACATTACCATATAAAGCAGCTAAATGTTTGATCGCCTCTTGCGCGTGATCGGCATTAGAAGCTTGAAAGGCGATTTTCAATCTGGGTACTCCTTACTATTGATCACGCGAAATTACCTGTTCTGGACGTCTGGTCAAGTTTTTCGACAATTCTTTTAAAAAAAATACAATTTTCACTTTACATCATCAGCCAGTATGATAGATGCAGCTCCGTTGCCCCTATAGCTCAGTTGGTAGAGCAACTGATTTGTAATCAGTAGGTCCGCGGTTCGAGTCCGTGTGGGGGCACCACTAAATTCTTACTTTCCCTACACAATCAATGATATCAATAGACTAAGCCCTCTTTTAGTGCGCATTCGTTTGGAAAGAGAGTGAACATTGGGGTATATGTTGGCTCCGTAGTAGGGGGAAGAGACGAGGCTGCTTGATGATATCGCAGACCAAGATCAAAAGACTAACGGAAAAACTGAAGCTAGTGCAAACAAACAGTTACAAACCATCTTGCAATTCATGGAATACACCGCCAGTCGTTTAAGCGAGATTGCAAGTCAAAAACCTCAGATATCGATTTGCAAATGTATACCATTTCGTTGTGTTGAAAGTTGCTGACCTGAGACCCGAAAGTTCCTCCAAAATTTGATAGAGTCTGTCCCAACGAATTGAAGACACTATTGATCTTGTTGGAGTCAACAGTTTTATAAAAACTAAAAATTGCGATCAGCAATAATTTTGAACTCGTTCTTCACTTAAATTCCTGCCAATGCAGCACAGAACCGGTTTTACTGAACTTCTCCATTCAGGCTGTCAAACCGGACGGCAAAATCGGGATATTTGTTAAATAATGCCAGTTCAGCTTTTAGCCCTTGGCGAAGACAATCTACATCGCGGTCATGAATAAATTGTTCGTAAAGTTTACAAATTGGGTCATCGCTTGTTGGAAGAGTGCGATGATTTACTGCTTCAATCTTTTCGAAGTGATACCCTGTTAAATACGTGAGAAATGTTCGTAATTCATCCTCGTTGCATGTATCTATTGTGAGCAGCTGCTGATTGTCATTCCCAACCCAATTGAGCATTTCCAAGGTGTAGCGTGCCCACATTAATATACCGGTATCAGTATCTATGTTATTTCGCTTATAAAGGCTTTGGGCCACCAGCATGGGGTGACGTAATATACCAGCAGTCGCGATCGAAGCCGATCCCACATTTTCCATCAAATTTTTCCACAGTGGAAGCATTAAGCACAATCGTGGGTCCTTTATAACCCAACCAGGACCCTCAAGCACCTCTGGGGTGTCATTTATCGCATTTGAAAATATTTTTCTTAGTGTTGATCGACGCCATTCGAGATAAGACGCATCAAATTTGCTCCAGTCTATTTGACCCAACGAGCGCCATGTCGTTTTTCCGTCAAACATAATTTTATTGTGAAGCACCACGATTTCATGCGGTTCGAAATGCCCTTTTGGATTTGACGTACTCGTTCCGCCCAGTGCGATCCCAGGAATATGATAGCCATTCAAAACGCATTGACGCGCAATAAAGCTTGTTCCGGATCTGTGCATACCCAGCAAGAATAATAATTGTTTTGGAAATATGATCTCACTCACTTCCGCTTGATGTTCAAGTTTAGTGAGTTTTTCAATAATCTTGGCAGGGCGTTTCGCACGATCTAATTCTATCCTTTCTACCACCGATTGCTTTGCAAGTGCTAATGCTTCGGAAGGTAATTTTCCAAGAAAATCGTGATTTTCGCGAACAGGAAATTCAAATTTCTTTCCTGTATCCCTTTCAAATTCAGCAACATAAGTTTCAAATTTGTTGTCTTGTTCGCTCGTCGTGTCACCCCCATGGTGTTGATGAAAAGTGCCTTCGCCTAAAACGAAAAACAGCTTTCGGGATTCATCCTCGAGTGCGCGAGCGTATATGTCTAAATTAGCGATACCGCCAGCAGGTGAAACAATTCGATTGTCGAATCCGCCAATTTCATCAAAATGTTTGCGGGTAATTGACAGAGAGTTAGATTCAGCCATTGGAGCAAACCATCCACGTTTGCTTGAACCAGCCCAACATGCAAAGTTAAATAACGCATACGGTGATTTAGGAAATCCAATACTCTTTAAAAAATCATCTTCAATTTTTTTAGAATACGTTTTTTCAGCAAGTCCAATGGGTTGACGTTTTAGACCCAAATGAAATCCGTGAAACGCTATAATTGCATTTGGATCTAACCTTGATGCAATTTGGCAATAATGAAGGATGCGTGGCGACCATATTCGTGCACCATCAACCGAGAGAATGAGCCGTTTACCGGATGAAAGAGAAACTCCGTAGTTCATAGCTTGGACCAGCGGTAGATTTTTTTCCAATACTACATGTTGGAGATTAGATGGGAATTTGCTAATTTCGTCGTCGCTAAGCATGTTTTTTGACGGGTTTTCGACGAGGATGATCTCAAAATCACTTTCAATAATCCCCTGGTAAGCAGCAGTCATAGATTGTATCGTGCGAGGAATTTCCCGCTTCATGTCATAACACAGACATATGATTGAAAACTCATATTCTTTTTTTTGTGAGATTACTTTTTCAAGAAACGAAAACATTCAGCGCTCTCCATAATTTCGCTTTACCAAGGATGCATTTGCTAGATGTTATGAAACATAATGCGACTTATTACGAGTTGAATACACATCTTCACGTGGGACTTTGATTGTCAACGAATAAATTGACCATAGCCAAAACTTCCGCCCAATAACATTGGATAACTCCATGTGTAATTTCACGCTTAGCTGAGATCTTTGATAAGTCTGTTTTTAAGGCAAACTCACTTGGGTTAAGTTTACCCGCTGATAAATTTGAAGTCTTTAAGGTGATTAACTTGGAATCATTGGCGCAGAGGCATCATGAGAATAGTCCGATATCTTAAATCGTGAAGCTTCCAAAGCAACCTTCTTTGAATCCTTACGTGCCCATAGACGTTCGATGGCAAATGTGCCTATTCCGTAATGGGTAGATTTGGATTCACAACAGTTGATTGGTTGACCAAATGCCCGAGGTTAGACCATTGAAGTTGAAATGCCGTTCTCCTGTACTTCGATAATCGAAATGATTTGCGAATCCATAAAACAGCAGTCTGATTTTGCCCAATTTTTGAAATAAGATCTATAGCAAAATGGAGGAATTATTGGGCGGAGATCAGTGAGTATGAATTGCTACTTCGAAATCAAATCGCTGATATGTAACCCATTGACGGCTGTCAAATACATAATCAAGTGGCAGAAAGTGGGACAGTTAAAAAGGTTGAGTTGCTAAATAAATACATGTAAACAGACGCGTCTCCGAATATAAAAAATTAGTCCCAACGGAAGCGATTCTGAGCATCAACAATGAGAAACCTTCGTTCATTTTATTCCGCTCGATTATTTTCAGTAGCGCTTGCAATATTCCTTGCAACGGTGTTGACCATATATCTTGTTGTTCAAATGCAATATGGCTTCCGCTTCGCAGATGAGGGCTTTTTATGGTACGGCTCTCAGCGCACTGTGCTTGGGGAAATTCCCAAACTTGATTTCAAAGCATATGACTTAGGCAGATACTACTGGGTTGCTGGTTTCATGACCTTATTCGGAGAAGGTGATATAATGGCGCTCCGTGTATCCCTTCTCGTCATTCAACTTATTGGACTGGCCGCAGGTTTGTGGACAATTTACCACATGAAAGCCTCAGCGATTTCAAAAAACGAAATGAAATTAGTGCTGGCAATTTCTGCGTTTATTATCGTTTTCTGGCTGGTGCCACGCCATAAGTCTTTTGATGTATCTATGGCAATGATTTCAGCCGCTACGCTCGTGTGGGTCGCTACAAAGCCATCTCTTAAGAGGTATTTCCTTTTGGGAATCCTCGTCGGGTTGATAGCAATATTTGGGCGAAATCATGGCGCCTATATTGCGGTTTCTGGTGCCGCTGCAATGTGTTTCTTGCAGTGGGGAGAGATCTTTAGCACAAAGACTGGGAAAATAATTTTAGTTGGCAGTCTAGGAGTAATGTTGGGATACAGCCCAATGATCGTTTTGAATGTAGTTTCTGCAGAATTTTACTCAGCTTTTATCGATAATCTGCATCATCAACTCTTCAGAGGGTCGACAAATATTAGTAAGCCAGTTCCATGGCCTTGGCTGATAACTTGGCACCCAACTCGAATTGACATCAATTTACAAAAACTTTTTCAAGGCATACTTTTTCTTTTGCTGGCAATCGTTCCAGTCATTGCAAGTTTGACGATTATTGGGCGGCGAGCGTTGGGTCATACTAATTTGGGGCCTTGGGCAGCATTAATTTTCTTAAGTTTTGCATACACACATTTTGCCTTTTCTCGTCCTGATTTGGGGCATTTAGCTCAGGGAATCGGACCAAGTGTACTGGCTGTGCTTATAATAGTTCAGAATCTGAAGATAAATCGCAGATGGATAATGTACGCTTTCATTTTAGTTATCAGCGCCATAACAGTTTTGCCCTTGCATCCTATGTTACGTTGTTTTTGGCAGTTCAAATGTGTATCTGCAAATATATCCGGACATCAAATCATTGTTCCACGACCAACAAAGTTGAACATAACTTTTTTGGATGAGCTACTTGCAAACCATCGCGATGCAGATCAACAAATACTTGCAGTGCCGCGAATTCCATCTGTATATGCTATGTATCAGATTAAGTCTCCAGTATGGACTAATTATGCCATTTGGAAACCGGATGAAGCATTAGATGATGCCGAATTTGATCGGTTTAAATCAGCAGATATTGCTTTTATTATTGAGGCAAAAGGTAAATTGGACGGACGAGATGATAAAGATTTCGAAAATTTGTTTCCAAAGATATTTGACTATACCAATGATAACTTTGAAATAGATTTATCCTTATCAAATGACCAATACATAGTTTATTTTCCGAAAAGAGTTTATGTTGACTAGCGTTGCAATTCTACAATCAAATTATATACCCTGGAAAGGGTACTTCGACATTATTCGCAAAGTCGATACATTTATATTTTATGACGATTTACAGTATACTACGAGAGACTGGAGAAATCGAAATAAAATTAAAACACCGCATGGTACGCAAATGTTGTCAATCCCATGTGGAAGTAGCAGAAATAGACTCATCAACGAAGTCAGGGTTGATCAGTTGGACTGGCAACAGAAGCATTACGAACAATTTGAATACAATTACAAAAAATCCCAATTCTGGGTTGAATACAAGCCATTTCTGGAAAGGATTTATCTCGAACATAAATGGGAGTATTTATCAACCTTGAATCAACAGATTATCATGCAGATATCGAAGGAGTTCTTTGGTTGTGATACTACCTTTGACTTTTCCGAGAACTATGAATTGAAATCGGCCAAAGAAGCTAGATTGCTAGAGTTGTTGGATAAAGTAGGTGCCACCCACTACCTTAGCGGTCCTGCCGCTAAAAGTTATATTAACGAGGAGAGCTTCAGAAAACGCGGAATCGATCTTGAATATATAGATTATTCAACCTATCCCGAATATACTCAACTTTATCCGCCTTTCGACCATGCAGTCACAGTCTTAGATTTGCTTTTGAATGAAGGTCCAAATAGCACCAAGTTCATGCTGCCTATCAACAAAAAATAGGAGAATCAAATCTGAAATGTTTATAACGGGTTTCTTACGCTCAGGCACCACATTGCTTGAGAAATATTTTCATAGTCATCCAGATATTGCGATCACCTCCCAACCATTTCCGTTTTTATACATTGATGTTAAGAAGGAATTTTACAAAAGCATAAATGTAGCTGCACCAGACTATCCGCTTGGGCACCTTTTTGGAAATGACGCGTATTTTCCGACTGATTTTTTGAATTTCCTTAAAGATTATCAAATTTCAGATGAGTTTCTGGAAACATGTATCCGAAGGATGACGAATTACAGTGGGCAACTGTCACCAGAGGTTTTTTCGGTTCCCGCCAAGAGTGGGAGTTTGATTAGCATTTATCGATATTTAACTCGCTCCGTTACTGAAAAAATGTCAACAAAAGAGGTTACTGTCATTGGTGCGAAGGAGGTGTTTTGTGAGGAATTTATACCGTATTTCCTCTCTGAAAATGAGCCTGTTTGCATGGTAATTCGAGATCCATACTCTGTCGTAAGATCCATTTATAAAGGTTCAGGACATAATTACGCCAATCCCAATTTGAAAATAACTCAAGTGTTGAGGAGTTGGCGAAAATCGGTAGCATTCGCGTTAAAGTTTGCTGACGATCCTCTATTTTCCCTGGTCTTATTCGATGAACTAGTAAAATCTCCAAACCAGACATTAGACCCTGTAGTGAAAAAACTGGGCCTTGACGACTATTCAGTCGATTTAAAAAAGACGCCATTGATTGCGCAAGATGGTTCGATATGGACAGGAAACTCATCGTTTTCGGGACCCAAAGTTACTTCGCATACTGACCGCGAAAATGATGTAAACAGATTATCACCCCAGATCAAGAAACTCATTAGGTTTATGTGTGCTCCAGAGCTTAGAGCTTTGAACATGGCCGATCAGTCGGCTTATGAGGGCGACTTTCAAAAGTTAACGTCCGATATTTTTGCCAATAATAGCGAATTTGAAAGTATGTTGGACAGCACTTTTCAAGAAATGGAATTACTTCGCCTAAATTATCTTTCTGCAAACACAGACGGCTTGACAAATAGTAACAATCTCATCACGAAGTACTTCATATTTCATGAGGCTCTTGTGGCACTTCAAAAGGGGTGAGGACAGAATGACTAATTCTAATCATGTAAAGTATGCGGTTGACTACAGCGTTATTATACCAGTTTATAATAGCAGTGAATCTTTGCCGAAAATAGTCGAAAGAACCACTAAAACTTTTGAAAATATGCAAGCTACTTTCGAAATAATATTCATCGATGACAGATCGCCTTCGCTCCATACTTGGTCGTTATTAAGAAAATTAGCTAGTGAAAATCCTTATGTAAAGTGCCTTCGTTTGTCTCGAAACTTCGGAAAAGCCGGTGCTGTATTATGTGGGTTGAAACACGCTCAAGGTGCACACATCATCACCATTGATGATGATTTGCAGCACGCCCCAGAAGACATAAAAATATTGGCGGAACAAAAGGATAGAGACGTTGTTATCGGCATTTATAAGAACCGTCGTCGCCATTCGCTGTTTGATCGAGTTACAAGCGCTATTAAAGGCAAATTTGATCGGTTAATTTTGGGAACCATGAGTGACATCAAAATTACCCCAGTCAAAATGATCAAGGCACAGGTAGTCGCGAATATGCTTAGTATTGCTTCAGCACGGCCAATGATTCCTGCTTTGATTGCCCATGTAACACAAGATATTGTAAATGTAGAAATTACGCATCATCCGAGAATTTATGGAAAATCCGCGTTTAATTTTCGAAAGAGATTTCGACAATTTTCTAATTTAATTGTAGGAAACTCTTCGATAATGCTAGATGCCATCACGTTCATCGGACTGATTATTTCAATCATGTCGATATGCTTTGGCATTTTCTTAATTTTTTCTAATTTCTTTTCAGTAAGATCTGTCCCAGGTTGGTTATCTTTGATGGTTGCGACCACACTTCTTAACGGTTGCGTTTTGTTTTCCGTTGGTATTATGGGACGTTATTTTATCACAATTATTGAGACGATAGAGCGCAAGCAACCTTACATTGTCGATGAAGTAGCGCCATCTGAATAAGCTGGATTATTCGTAACTTAAAATTGAGGTTCAACCTAATTTCTTAGAATCTCAAATTCATATAGGGCGCAAAATTTGTCAAAATTGGCAGTTTAAATAAATTGAACACCACATTTCAATTGAGATATCTGTAAAATCGACACGCCCATATGGTATTGACCCAAAAAAAATGCTTTATGCAATACTCGTCTTCTTATAGTGGGTAGATTGAAATTCGAAACTTACATGCAAGAAAGAACTGTTGCAGGTAAATAAACGCCCTATATCTATTTAACGCCGGTGAGTCCTTAATGAGAGAGAAAATTGAAAATAATATCAATATGATTTTGATATTATATTTTGCATTAATGTTTGCAGTAATAAATGGAATTGGGTTACAATTAGACTTCTTGGTTAACGACGATCTGCAGCGCCACTATCATATTACAAGTGGTATATTAACTTACGAGTATTTGAGTCACCATTATGTTCATAGAATTTTCAAGCTTGCTTTATTTAATCTAAATGCTGAGTATTTTGAGTTATCGAGATCGATAAATACATTATTGTTTGTGATATCTGGTTATCTTTTTTATGAGTGTTTAAGATATGTATTCCAAATATCCAGATTTATTTCATTGTTGGCTGCAACGTTATATTTAGGCGTTCCGGGTCAAATGATGATCCCCTACAGTATCGATTCTTCCTATTTTGTTCATTCATTAAATGCATTCTTACTGGGTGTTTTGCTACTTAAGTATTCTGACAGAAACTATGAGCACGTGAAAAGCTCGATTTTATTGTATGTTTTGTCAGCGTGTTGCATACTGTTGTCTCTTGAAAGTTTGGGTATAGCTCCATTTCTTTTTACATATTTTGCCGCGCTATTTATATTTTGCACCCCTTTGAAACGGTTTAACCTGACAATAGCGATCTTTTTGATGATTGGTGCTATGGCAAAATTTCTATTGGTGTATTTCAGGCCATGGGGCAATTATAAGGTTTCTGACAATGCACCCATTGAAATTTTTGAACGAATTCCGAGACTGTTTGAAATAGCAAGCGCCATTCCTTGGGTCACAGAGATAGTTTGGTCAAGAATTCCGTTTGTTATTATTCTTCTAACTGTTTCTGTGGTTTTGTATTTTATTTTCCGCGACTTTAAACTAAACAGAAAACGCGCACTGTTTATGCTGATAACACTGTCCTATACAGTCGTAATTTCGTCCGTTCTGATTGTGCTGTCGACGCATTTTCGTTCGCGCTATGGCATTCTTCCAAGTCTTGGAATATCAGTTTTGATTGCGTATGCAATCCACTGTGTGTTGGCATTATTTAATAGGAGTTGGCGCTCATATTTACTCGTTGGTATTGTTGCATTTGCAATCTCATTTTCATTTAAATTTCACAATACGCTTACGTTTTACACTCCATATAACGAGAGCGTAAAAGCGATCCGATCCCTACCTCACGCAAATGAATTCCCTCCAGAAAGTCAGTTGGCATTGTTTGGTGTTATTCGTCCCCGTGGTACGTATTTTAGCAGGAGTTCAGGTGTTGTGCGTCATATATTGGATCGAACTGATATATTTGGGTTGCTGCCTCAAGAACTTGTTGCATACGACCCATTTGGGGATGGAAGGCTGTATGCTAGATTGCAGATGGACAGGCCACTTTTTGTTTTCAGATTGTTGGATCGCGAAAAGGCACACTGGCAGCAATTGGAGTGGGGGCTAAGGGTCTATGAAACAGAACCTGGGTGGCAGCTAATCCGCTTTGATAAAAAGTCTGGAAAAATTCATATCAAAGCAAATGGTGATACTTATGAATCCTTGTCCCAGGAGTTGCAGAATTTGACGACTTCTGGAGTTAATTCATGTGATATCGCGTGGATAGATTGCAATAGCACCACATTCCGACAAAAAGTTAAATCAAGTATGAAAAATGGCGGATAGATGACCTTATTTAATAAGATTAGATTATGTCTTGGCATTTTTATATTCGTCATCATTTTCTACTTCGCTGATGTAAATAATATGATGGATGCCGTTAGCCAGTCTAATTCGTTATGGTTGATTTTGGCGAGCTTATCCTTTTTATCAACTTTTCTGGTTGAGAATTTTCGAGTTTGGATTTCCTTGCGTTTAAAGGAAACTATTGGTTTTTTAAAATTCTTGAAACTGGGTTTAGAAAGTTATGCATTTGTTCAGTTGTTCCCCGGTCACACTGGGATGGATGTGTATCGGTTAATTGTACTTGGAAAGCAAAACAAGGAGTATTTTAGTCCGGCAGTAATTATGATTTTATTGAGAATAATCAGCCTCTTGATGATGTTTGTATTATTGTTGTATTTGTTGCCCTTTGTCGGTTTGCACAACCTTGTTAGTTTTGAAAATTTAATTTACATAGCCGCGACATCAGTCTTGGTATTTTTTGTAATTTCTGCCGTTGTTATCGTCTTTTTTAAAAGACTTGCTGGTAAAATCAGATCATTCCTTGAGAAAATAGCAAATGTCTTATTCTCACTTCGTTTGAAACTGGTGGGCTTTATGTTTGCTTGCACATCGGTTCTTGTCTTGTGTCGTGTGATGACCTTTGTCATGTTGTTAAAAGCATTTAATATCGACATTCCAATACAGACTGGAGCGTTCATTGGCTTAGCGACTGCTATAGCTTGGGTCTTGCCAATTACCCCTGCGGGGATTGGGGTGAGGGAAGGCGTTACTTCTGGGCTTTTGGCGACAGTTGGAGTTCCTTTCGACGTGGGACTGCTTGTTGCTTTATTGAGTCGTCTCTTCATCGTGTCATTTGGTTTGGTTGGTGCTTTTCTATTGGTAATAGGAGGAGCGGCAGGGAGTAACAATCGAAAGGTTGAATAGTTTTCCTGCACATTAGCTTTGATTTTGACCAAATTCAATTGACGAAGTGGCGATAAAATTTTGAATAGGATGTTCCTAAATACGCCGCTCGAATACATAATAAAAGCATTTTGCCAGCAAGCAATTTTCATATAATTGTAGTCCATTGAAATGCTCAAAAAACAGAATTTTGGGTATCTATTTTTATTTCGGCGCTCTATAACTACCAAAAAATCTGTTGCTACTTTTAAGCTATTTACAAAAATGTAAATAGTAATTTCGGAATCGGCCTCAAAACATAAATTTTGGGTCCATATTGCGTGTGGCACATAGACGGAAATTTGTAAGGTAACAAATTATGAGAAATTGGCGAATTCCATTTAACAGACCTGCATTATTAGGTACCGAAAAGGAATATGTGAATCAGGTATTTGAGAAACAGAGATATGCCGGCGGAGGATATTTCAACACTCAATGTAATAAATGGCTCGCAGATCAGCTCGATGTTCCGGGAGTTCTTCTAACGACATCGTGTACACATTCGCTTGAAATGTCAGCAATGTTATGCGGATTAACAGCAAAAGATGAGGTCATTATTCCTTCCTTTGCCTTCACATCAACCGCGACCGCATTTGCTAGGACAGGTGCCCAAATAAAGTTTGTCGATGTTGATCCGCATACCATGAATATATCAGCTAAGCTTATTGCGAAAGCCATAACGCCGCAAACCAAGGTAGTGGTGGTTCTTCATTACGCAGGTGTAAGCTGCGAAATGCAGGAAATTGAAGATCTTTGCCAGCAGTATAATATCACAATTGTTGAGGATGCAGCCCAAGCGCTGTTCAGCCGATATAATGGCAAGCAATGCGGTAAATTCGGACGCTTTGGGTGTTTTAGTTTTCATGAAACAAAAAACCTTCATTGTGGAGAGGGCGGTGCTTTGGTGCTAAATCGGGAGGAAGACGTAGAAAATGCGGAAATCCTTCTTGAGAAGGGCACCAACCGTATGAAGTTTTTTAGAGGTGATATTTCAAAATATGAATGGGTCGGAATGGGGTCATCCTATGTTCCAAGTGAGCTAAATGCTGCGTTCTTGCTTGCGCAACTAGAAGGTCATAATGAAATACAAACGAGCCGAATGCAGGCCTGGAAGAGGTATGCGCACAATCTGGCATCATTTAATGACCAGGGTCGAATCGAGATGGCCCGTCCGCCAGAAAATCATGTTCACAACGCCCACATATTCTGGATAAAACTGCGAGATAAGGAAGAAAGAGATAATTTAATCAATTTTCTCGGTAGCCACCAAATAGGCTCCACTTTTCACTATGTGCCATTGCACACTTCTATTGCAGGGGAAAAATACGGTAAATTTATTGGAGAAGATGAAGTTACAACTTCGCATAGCGAGCGTTTGGTCCGATTGCCGCTTTATTCTGAACTTGGAATAAATGAAGTGGATGAAGTTTGCGATTTGATCTCAGAATTCTTATTACGTCATTAATTTCGAGTATGCATTGAAGTTTTTAAACAGCTCTACAATTTCTAAATTTCAGGAATATCTTTATGGATAATTTCCAGCCAATATTTATTATGTGTTCAGAACGCTCAGGAAGTAACCTGATTTTACGAGTTTTGAATTCTCACTCAGTGTTATGTGGACCACCACCATCACATTTAATCCGAACATTAGGGCTTAATTTGGCACGCTTCGGCAATCCGCAAATCAATAATTCTGACTGGGTTGATTTGACAGAGATTGTCGCAGACATCATGAAACATCAACTTGGTGTATGGAATTCAACATACTTAATAACCGATCCCGGTAAGTTAAGCGATTCAGCCGATGAACATAGCGTAAAAGCGCTGATTGAAACGGTGTATCGTTTAGAGACCCAATCTCAAGGAAAAAAACAAGCGGTCATAAAAGAAAACCAGATCTATAAATTTATTCCATTGCTCATCCAGTATTTTCCCAAAGCTCGCTACATTTGGCAGGTCCGAGACCCAAGGGATATGGCACTTTCTTGGAAAAAATCTTCCAACCACCCAGGTGATGTTAGGACGGCGGCTAAAATTTGGCAGAAGGATCAAGAGAATTTCAGACTGATTTATGGTTTTTTGAAAAATACCGATCGTATAATTCATCTCAAATATGAGGATTTAGTACAAGATAGTGCAAATACCTTGAAAAGGATTTCTAATTTTCTTGAAATCAAATTTGAAACAGACATGTTGCTGTTCCACAAAAACAAACAAACGGTCCAGAACGCTAAGAGAATTCGAGACTGGGAAAACTTAAGCAAACCTCTACTCACCAATAATTTCGATTTATACAAATCAGAACTCACTATTGATGAAATTCGATATATTGAGCAAATTTGTAAGAATGAAATGTCTATGCATGGTTATGATCTCACTCAAGAGGATGCTGATATAGATGCACTTGAAGATATGCTTCGCGATAATATCGGCACCGAAGACCTATCAACAACATCAATATCTGATGCAGAAGCTGAGAAAAAATACGGAAGCTGCGAATGGAAGTGATTCACCGAATAAACCGTAAGCAAATCGAATTATGACAGTAGTGCCGCGCGTTCAGAGCTTTAGATAAAATGCCTCACCTCACTCCGACGGCAATCTAAGTCGAGCGCACTAAACTGTGCCATTTATCATAATATGAACAAACATACTTATTTAGTTCTTAGCTTCATCGGCACCCGTATGGGGAAGGGATTTCACTGCCTGCAAAATTAACCATAATGATGTCGCAAGGCATCCACATCATACAATAAACATACAATTTATAGTGGTTATTTTTTAATCAGTCACTGTTTCGTAATTTTACTAAGTATTTTTTACAATGTAGTATAGAAAACGCCGAGAAATCTCAAGAAATCAGAACATATGCACAAAATTAGGTAAATATTTCAGATTTACTTGATTAATAGTAAAATTTTGTTCTGCTTTATTTATGTTCTTACGACTTTATATTAGGCAATTCCTAAAAAAATTAACTGATTCTTAAGAATCTTGTTGCGCATCGTCATCTTTTTAAACAACCTTTACAACTGTTAATTGTTATCCACAATTTTTAACATTTGTATTTATAGGGCGATTTGGGGATCTACCATGCGTAATATAGTTGGAATTTTTTGGTTGTTTTTGGCCATCGCAGCTGCGGTGATGATAGCACAACCAGTAGGCATTGCTGCACAAAGTTTTATTTCACTTGCGATAATCTCGCTGCTTGCCATCATCATGTTCATAAGAACACAAGGTGTATGGCGGCATATTTTCTTAGCATTAGCGTCTGTCTGTGTCTTACGCTATGCGTTTTGGCGGGCGCTCAATACTTTGCCACCAAGTGAAGACCTTTATTCATTTATTCCAGCGGTCATATTGTTTGCCGCAGAACTTTACTGCATTTTGATGTTGGGAATGAGTTTGTTCGTATCCTCTGATCCGATCAAACGTGCCAAGGCTGAAATTGTCGACGATGATTTTCTCCCAACTGTGGATGTCTTCATTCCAACTTACAATGAAGATGCAAAAATTCTTACGCTTACATTATCTGCGGCAAAGAAATTGGATTACCCAAAAGACAAGCTGAATGTTTACCTTCTTGATGATGGTGGCACAGATGAAAAATGTTCGTCTTCCGATCGGGCTGTTGCCATTGCAGCAAAAGCGCGCCGAAAAGAATTACAGGATTTGTGCGCAAGATTGGGCGTAAATTACCATGCCCGGGAAGAAAACTCACATGCCAAGGCCGGTAATCTTAACGTCGGTTTGAGCGTGTCGACAGGTGATCTTGTCGCGGTTTTTGATGCCGATCATATTCCAAGCCGAGAATTTTTGACCGAGACGGTTGGGCATTTCGTAACGAACGAACGATTGTTCTTAGCACAAACGCCACATTTCTTTTCCAATCCTGATCCGATTGAGAAAAACCTTGGAACATTTGGCAAAATGCCATCTGAAAACGATATGTTCTATCAACGTATCCAATTGGGCCTGGATCGCTGGAATGCATCCTTCTTCTGCGGATCAGCGGCCGTATTGCGTCGCGATGCATTGGAACGAGTGGGCGGATTCTCAGGGATTACGATTACTGAAGATTGTGAAACGGCATTGTCGCTGCATGCACGTGGGTGGGAAAGTATCTACATCGATAAGTCGATGATATCTGGCCTGCAGCCAGAAACACTTTCGAGCTTTATTGGCCAACGTTCTCGGTGGTGTCAGGGCATGATCCAAATCATGCTTTTGAAAAATCCACTATTTCAAGCTGGCTTAACAGGCGCGCAACGGATCTGTTATCTCACTAGCAATCTTTTCTGGATGTTCCCTTTTGCTAGGCTCACATTCCTCATTGCACCTCTTTTATTCATCGTTTTCGATATGAAAATTTACGTCTCGTCATCCGATGAATTCGTTGCCTATGCGCTCACCTATTTGGTGGTTGGTGAAATGATACGAACCTATTTATACGGCAAGGTCCGGTGGCCCTGGATTTCTGAGATGTATGAATATATCCAGTCCATTTATCTCATCCGCTCGATCTTTGCGGTGCTGATATCACCTCGCTCGCCTAAGTTTAACGTTACTGATAAGTCATCTGTAAACAAAGAACGCGCTTATTTATCGAGCTTAGCGCCTATTTATATCATGGTGTTCCTCGTGCTTTGCGCCGCGCAGATCTATGCCGTCTATCGTTACCAAACCGAACCTGAAATTGGTGGCTTGCTGATAATAGTGGGTGCATGGAACTTGCTTAATCTGACCATATCTGGTGCTGCATTAGCAGTGACCATCGAAAAGCCATGGTCAAAAGATCCACAAACGCTTCCAATATCGCGTGAATGTGAGATGCATTTAGGTGATCGCACCATCCCAGTTCTTTTAACGTCTATATCTGGGACTTCAGCAACGATCAAACCTTTGGATGGTGAAGTAATCGGCGCTGAAGAAAGAACAAGCGATAAGAAAAGACTTTGGGCGCCGGATGAGGCTACTTCGAACCTGATCTCTTCAATTGATTTTAACTTTAAATCGGGAATCAATCGCAAGGGCGAGGATATCGAGCTTGAGTTAAATCCATCGACGGAAGAGTTTGAATTGATCTCTAATTTGATGATGGCTGATATGGCCATCGCAAGGAACGAACGCCTTTCACTACAAAAACGAAAAAGCTTTTTCCTTATGTCATTCAAACTAATTGGTTGGGCTATAACCTCGCCTATCAAAGCCATCTCAATGTGGGTCTTTGATAGAGGCAGCGACGATATTGATGCCGAAAATTCTCATGCAGATATAACCTTAAAAAGCCGAAAAGGCTCTCGAGCTCAAAGACAAGTAGAGGCGGTATAAATCATGAAAAATTCAAAAAATTACCTTCTATCTTTAGCCACATCCTGTGTGATTTCCCTAACAGCTCTGACGGCAGCGCACGGAACAGCACCGTTTAAGCTCAACACAGGTGGCAATAATGAAACGTCACAAAATGCACCATTGCTCAGCGGCAAAAACCTAATTCCCTTTGCCGCAAACGCTAAGGAGCTATTCTTCTCGGGCGAGCGTAATGTGCGTGAATTTCCATTTTTTGCAAAACCAGAGGATATCTCTGGTGATGTAGAATTGGTCATCACGATGAAAAGTGCAATTTCCAACGTACCCGAATATTCAAAAATTTTGGTTTCTGTCAACGACACAAATGTTGGAACCTTGCCAATTGTTTCAGGGGATCCAAACACAATTGGTCTTAATATCCCGTCAGGAATTGTCCAGCCGGGGTACAATTCGATTTCATTTGAAGTTGATCAGGCACACCGTGTGGATTGCTCAATAAACGCAACCTACGAGCTTTGGACACAAATCGATCCCCTTAAAAGCGGGTTTAAATTTTCTTCCGCCACGGGTGGAGTTTCATCCATATCAGATCTAACGGCAATTGCCCGCACAAATAATGGCAAAACATCTATTAATGGCATTACAGATGCCATAGATGGCAGACTAATGGATGGGCGTTTTTTATCTATTATCCAAGCTGTTGCTATCGCCGCAGGGTTAGATTATCCAGACGTTAAAATCTCCAATAAAGTTGGCGAAGGTCCGGGGATTGATGTTGCAGTGGGTGATCGCGCGCGATTGCTATCGCTCTTTCCTCAATACGCAGATATTTTAAATCAACAATCCGGCCTGGTCATCGCAAGTGATCCAACTGGCCAAAGAGGTCAAGTGTTTGTAATTGCACAAAACGACCGTGATTTGGATAAAATAAAAACCGATTTGTTGTCCATGGCAGACAACATTCACAGCACTGGAACAGGTGCCGGGCTCCGGGCTTTAAGCAAATTCCATGGTATAACACTGCAAGCAAATCAAAAGATCTCTTTGTCTTCTCTCGGTTTGGATGACAAGCTATTCAAGGGTAGACATTTTGAGCAAGCAATGCAGTTTCAATTGCCAGATGATTTTTACCCTGGCGACTATGGCCGCGCTGAAATAGTTTTAAACGCGCTTTATGCACCGGGCTTATCTGAGACCGCGAGAATGGTCATTACGGTCAATGATCTTGTTGTTTCAGACATCAGTCTGGGCGATTCTAAAGACGGCATGATCAATGACCAGCAATTGCCCATTCCTTTCAGTGCATTTAGACCGGGTGAAAACTCCATAAAAATTGCAGCGCGACTGCCTGCACCAATGGATGAAAGCTGTGATGTGCTTCCGGGCAACCAAACGGCTGGACGTTTGCAGATCTTACGTAATTCATACTTGAGTATTCCGGGGATCGCGAAATCTGGAAGATATCCTGATTTGGCAACAACCGGGCGTACATTGACTGAGTTTCAATCCAAATCTGAAGATAGTCGCTTAAACATACTTGCAACGCCGATGAATGAAGAAACAATCAATGCGGCCGCAACGTTCGTAACCAAATTAGCATACACAAATAAGGTTGTTTACGACACCCAGTTTGTCAACTCGTTACCCAAATCTTCTGATGATCCGTTGCTTGTATTGGGATCATTTGCAGATATTCCTTATGACTTTACCCAGAAAATGAACATCGACTTGTCATTTGGTGCCGGTAGCTTTTCAAGTTTAGATGTTGGTGAAGCGGATCAAAATCAAAGCCTTCGCCCACTCACGGGCAACGGTAATATCGATCCAGACAATGAAATCAGCAATGCTTTTGAAGAGGTTGATTTGTCGTTCGTAATGGACCGAACAGTCACGTTGTTTAACTCCGGTATAGATACGGTAAAACATGCTACGACGGAGTTGAAAGATGGCATTAGTTCGCTTGCATATTTAACAAATGGCGGTGCATCAATTAATGCTGAACTTGAATTTGATGAGCGCGCTTATTTCCCTCCCGTGCGTGCAGATTTTGTCCTAGCTCAGCGCTTAGAGCCAACTAGAATGATCGCGCCATGGTTCATGATCGCTGCCAGTCATCCAGAAAAACTAAACGCATCAGTCTCAACACTTACTCACCCAATTGTTTGGCGCAAAATGGGCGGCTCCATTCAGGCATTTGACTTTAAAGGAAATGTTTTGGAAGAAACCGCTGCTAAGCGACAGATATTTTTTAATACGGTTGATCCAACTGATTTCACAAATTCAAGATTGCTCGCAGCAGGGTGGTTATCGAACAATTCAAACATGTACACAATCTTCACAATATTTGTGTTCGTTTTGTTGGGTCTCTTCACGCACTTGTATTTGAAAAATGGGCGTCGGAAATCATGAACCGCCGGAACTTTTTGTCGATGACAATGGGTATTTTAATGTCCACGACCGCATATACAGCGCATGCTGTTAATCCCACAAATTTTGCAGCGCAAAGTATCGTTATTGGGGGTTGGCATCTCTACAAAGCACGTTTTCTCGATGAAAGCGGCCGTATATTGGATAACGTCAACGGGAATATCTCTCATAGTGAAGGGCAGGGATATGCGATGCTGCTCGCAGTGGCTGCCAATGACCGGTCGGGTTTTGAAAAATCTGGAGATGGACACAAAAAGAACTCTTTGTCAGAAATGATCATTTGGCAGCCTGGAAATGGGAGCCAAATCACAGTCCTAATGTTACGGATAAAAACAACGCCACAGATGGCGATTTGTTAATCGCTTGGGCTCTGTTACGTGCAAGCTTTGTTTGGCGGGATAGCAGTTATATTGAGACTGCTAGACATATTGTCAAAGATATACGAGAAAAACTGATTATTGAAACGAGTTTTGGTCGCGCATTATTGCCTGGAGAGAAGGGATTTACTGCAAAAGATCAAGATGATGGCCCATTAATAAATCTTTCTTATTGGGTGTTCCCTGCAATCAGCGAATTGGGTTTGATTGATCCATTGTTTCCTGATCAGGAGCTTATCGAAACGGGTCTGTCTTTAATTCGTAAAGCGTCATTCGGACCAAGTGGTTTGCCAGCAAACTGGGTTTCTCTTGCCACAAACAGTGTCAAATTGGCTGAGAATTTTGACCCGCATTTTGGATACGATTCGGTTCGCATTCCGTTGTATCTGTCTTGGTATTCAAACGAATATCCAGATCTCATGGCCCCTTACGCTAAAGCTTGGGTGAGAGATGGCGGATATTCCCTCAAAGTCATTGATTTGCCGAGCGGAAAAGCCATCGGCGCGATGACGGATGTGGGTTATCGCGCATTGGCAGACATGGTTGTCTGTTCAAAGAGCGGAATGGTTTCTGACAGCCTCGTCAACAATTTTTCACCATCTGATTACTACCCATCAACACTTCATATCCTCAGTCTACTTGCAATAAGTGAAAGGTACCCAACATGTCTCATAAATCAATTTTGAAGTATCTGACTGTTGCTGCGCTCTGTGCAACTTCAATTGCAACTGCGCAGACAGTCTATTCCACAAACTCAGGTGCTTACGTGCCGACAAATCCGCTTGCTGATCTTAGTCGATCGCAAAATGGTCAACCCAATTCAAACTACCTGGGTGTAAACCAAGTTGCGATGCCGCAAACAATTGTTGGGAGTAATCAACCTCAACAACCAAGTCACAGTGGAGTGTACAACCAAGTCACACAAAATTCACAAATGCGCTTGCCCGCTGACCAACTTTTCCCTCAGCAACAAACGGCAAACAATGCGCCATTAATGCCGCAAAAAACAAATGTGAATGCATCAGTATCGGCCTTATCAGGTGTGAATGAAATCAATCCTGACAACCGAGTGAACAGCCCTACAAATGGCTTTAATTTTGGAACTACAGACACCGATATTGCAATAAAACCAGCGCCGAAGACGAGCAAAGAAGTCAATACATCGGCCTTACGTTTTTATGCATCTCAGCGAGATCTACACCGTGTTGGTATTGAGATGCGCCGTCTGCAGGCTGCCCATCCAGGATGGACGCCGCCAGCAGATTTGTTTTCCCCTCAACAAAGAATAGATGAGCAGCCGCTTTGGGATCTTTTTGCTGTTGGAAGCTTTGATCGCATTCGCGCTGAAATTACTGAAATAAAATCGCTGCATCCTGAATGGCAACCTTCTGAAGATCTGGTGGAGAAATTGAAGGTTGCCGAAGCGCGCGTCAGTCTTGAGCGGGCATTTGGTTATGGAGATTGGTCAACCGTTGTATCCATCGCCGCACGTGAACCAAATTTATTGGTTTGTGAGGAAGTTCAAAGTCTATGGCATTTGGGTGAAACCCTTGCAAGAATGCAGGATTATCAAAGTTCATTTGACCTTTATAAGTATGTCCTAACCGAATGTGATAATCCCAACGAGCGGTTTGCAACTGTACAAAAAGCAAGTTTGTTATTACCGCCAAACGGCATTCAAGCTCTTGTGCAGTTTGGTAAAACACTGCCAAACGGATTATCTGAATTTGAAGAAATCAGCTACAATCTATTGCGTCGACAAATTGGTGAAATTTCCCAAAATGGGCGAGATTTGTTTACTCAAATCGACCAGTCTCAACTGCAAAGATATGCCAATTATGCGATCAAATCCGCTAACGTTGACGATCTGGGTTTAATTGGTTGGTACTATTATTCGCAGGAGCAATATGCTGCCTCAAAAGAATGGTTCTTAACTGGTGCGCGGATCAAAAGAGACCCTAAACTGGTTGAAGGTTTGATTTTAAGCTTAAGAGGTATGGGGGAACATGAATCCGCATATGATATTGCCAAAAATCAACGCAAAACGTCCGATGAGATCAATGATCAATATATTCAAATCGTTTCATCAGCTTTGACCGATGAAGATATCGAACTGAAACTATCAGATAAGGTCGTTGACCAGTTTGAGGACATTGTGATCGACGCAGAATCTGCATTGGGTGCGCAATCCATTGGATGGCATATGCTTGAAGAAGGCGAGCTCACACAAGCGCGCGATTGGTTCACTCAATCCATAGAATGGGATGTGAATGAGGAGGCGGTCATTGGATTGGCTGTTCGGGCCGCACGAGCAAAACACTACCGTACCCTTCGTTCCATTATCCGCAAATATGGTGACGAATACGCATCTTTGAAAAAATTCAAGTAAACTTGAGGAATGAGTTATGTTTAGATCAATTTTGAAAAGAATTTCCAAACAAACACTGGTTTTGGCAGCTCTTGCAGCAATTGTAGTACCATTCAGCGTTACAAGTGCGGCTGCAGTGACACCTGTTTCTGCGTCCGATTTGCAAAATCTACTTTCAGGCAGGTCCTGGTTATGGAAAGCTGAAGGTGTGGGTGCAGGAATATATTTTGGACCAGGTGGGAAGGGCACCGTGTCCCTGAGAGGCAAAGTGCGCACGATCACTTGGTATACCCAAAATGGTAAAGTCTGCTACCGAGGAAGTGGTAGTAGCTGCTGGTTGGTTTACAAAGTAGGAAATTCTTATTTTTCCAGATCAACCAGAGGGGGGTCGCCTTATAAATGGCATCCAAGACGTTCAACCCGCAAAGGCAATCACGTCTTTTGATGATTTCAAACTTAACAAAGATAATGCACGCCAGTCTTTAAAAGTGGGCTGGCGTAATAAAAACGAATGCAATTGAAATAACTATGAATATTAAACCAATTAAAAAAGCGGTCTTACCTGTGGCAGGCCTTGGAACGAGATTTCTTCCTGGAACCAAAACTGTCCCAAAGGAAATGCTCAACATCGTTGATCGCCCTGTTTTGCAATATATCGTTGATGAAGCGATCGCAGCGGGCATTGAACACATCACATTTGTAACTGGTCGAAACAAAGGCGTCATCGAAGATTATTTTGATGTGCAGTTTGAGTTAAATGATACGTTAAAAAGTCGTGGCAAAGATCTCGAACTTGAGATGTTAAGCTCTTCTTTGCCTGAAGCTGGCACCACAAGTTTTACACGTCAACAAGAACCACTTGGTCTGGGTCATGCTGTATGGTGCGCTCGTGATATCGTCGGAAACGAACCTTTTGCACTTTTACTTCCTGACATGCTTATGCAGGCCGAAACAGCGTGCCTGTCCGGGATGATGGATGTTTACCGCTCAAAAGGCGGTAATGTAATATCTGTTGAAGAAGTTGCGATGGAAGACGCACATAAATACGGATTGGTTGATGTTGGCGAGAAATTTGAAGGTGGATTTAAGATCACCGACATGGTTGAAAAGCCTGCACGCGGAACAGAACCTTCAAACCTGTTCATCAATGGTCGTTATATTCTGCAACCGGAAATTTTTGATCTGTTGGCAGTGCAAGAACGGGGAACTGGTAACGAGATCCAATTAACAGATAGCATGCTGAAACTCGCGGCAAAGCAGGACTTTTTCGGTTATCACTATAAAGGCAAGACGTTTGATTGCGGGACCAAACAAGGTTTCATCCTTGCAAATGTTTCTTATGCAATGGAGCGGGAAGATATTTTCCCGCAAGTTATTGATGAGATTGCCGAACTTGTTGCAGATAAAGCTGAGAAGGTGAAAAGCGCGCTTTAAGCGTTTGACAGCATTATGAGTGCTGATTGTTTAAGCGACTTAAGAAGTTTTAATAGATGCGCTTCATTATCTGCTGAATATTTAAAGCCTACTGCCGATTTTAAAAAGAAGTCGGCATAATCATCCGGTGTTGTATCAAATTTCGCCAATCGGCTTTCAAAAGGTTCAAATAATTCGGCAAGTAACTCGGTTTTGAGTTGATCTGCATGCTTTAATGCGTCTTTACCGAATCCATCTGGTCCGCTGAGCAAGTCCTCTGAATCCGGCATATTTTGCACAGCGCGGTAATATTTTAAGATTGTCAGCTCAAAAAATGAATCAATTTTGTCAGAAACCGTGTTCTGATTTTGCCAAAGTTCGCGAACTTCTACCATTGTTTTTTCGGTCAAAAACAACATGGCAGCTGCCATCACGTCTTCTTTATTAGCGTAACTCGCATAGAGCGTTTGTCGTGATATTCCAACATGATCGGCGATATCGCCCATGGTGGTTTTCTTAAATCCGTAACGCGAAAACACATCCACGGCAGCCAATAATATATTTATTTGTTTTTGGTTCATATTATTACAACTTGACAAAAATCGAATTATTGTCCAATTATATGACAACTTGACAAAAATCAACTATTTGTCAAGTTATATATAACGGTACCCATAAGTGCTAATCGAATCTATTCTCCTTCGTTTCGACACTTATCTTACATGTTGCTCTTGGAGGCAAGCTGATGAAACTTACAGTCAATGGAAATACAGAAGAGGTCAATGTCGAACCCGACATGCCGCTATTGTGGGTTTTGCGCGATGAATTGGGCATAACAGGCGTGAAATATGGCTGCGGCATCGCACAATGTGGTGCTTGTACGGTTCATGTTGATGGCGTCGCCGTGCGTTCATGTCAAATGCGTGTTGGTGATTTGGATGGTGAGGTGACCACCATAGAAGGGCTGGGTTCAGCTGAGAAATTACACATTGTCCAAGAAGCATGGATTGAGCATCAGGTTGCGCAATGTGGTTATTGTCAGTCAGGCCAAATCATGCAGGCAGCATCATTTCTGGAGTTTAATGATGATCCAACTGACGAAGAGATCGATACCGCAATGAGTGCAAATTTGTGCCGCTGCGGAACATATCCACGCATTAGAACGGCGATCAAAACAGCCGCTAAAAACATTCGGGAGGCTTAAGATGGGACGTGTAGCAAAAATTGCGAGACGAACATTTTTGATCGGTTCCGCAGCCATTGCCGGTGGTGTGGCCTTCGGTGTTTATGCGGTTAAAAAAGATCCTGATAATCCATTATCAGCTGATTTATCTGATGGCTCAGCGACATTTAATCCATGGGTATTGGTTGATAGCGAAAAGGTGACATTAATTACACCGCATGGTGATAAAGGGCAGGGGGTGATGTCATCCCAGGCCGCATTGATTGCCGAAGAGTTAGATATTGAATTTGGTCAGTTCGAAACCTCATTTGGTAAGCCAAGCCCAGCCTATTGGAACCATGCTTTTGCGGAAGAAGGTGTACCATTTATGGCAACAGATCATGGTTTCACTGCTGAGACCATGCGTTCAATCATGGGCGGTGTTGTCAAATTGCTGGGCGTTCAAGGTACAGGCGGATCGACATCTATGGCTGATAGTTTCGACAAGCTGCGCACAGCAGGTGCAACAGCGCGCGAGACGCTCAAATTAGCGGCATCGCAAAAATCTGGTGTACCTGTCGAGCAGTTAAAGACCGCAAATGGCGCGGTACAATTGCCGGATGGCACGGAGCTTAAATATACCGAGCTTGCCAACTTGGCCGCCACGGTTGAACCGGTCAAAGACGTCAAACTACGTGATAAAAGCCAGTGGCGCCTCATCGGTAAATCAATGAAACGTATTGATATTATTGATAAATCAACCGGAGCCTTGCCCTATGGTATTGATATATCGGTCGAAGGTATGTTGCATGCAACTGTATGTGTAAACCCCAAAAAAGGTGGCTCGCTTAACGGTTATGATGCTGCAGAAGCCAAGCAGATGCGCGGTGTGAAAGACGTGATTGAAATCACCAATGGGGTTGCAGTCGTTGCAGATAATACCTGGCGCGCGTTTAATGCAATGCGAACCATTTCCTTTGATTGGGGGAACGCAACCATACCGCCGGAACAGGAAGAGCATTGGGCAACCTTGTCCGATAGCTTCAAAGAAGAACTATTAGATAGCACTTGGCGCGATGATGGTAATGCGGAAGAAGCGTTTAAAGATGGTGCAAGTTTCTCGGCTGAATATCGCTCACCATATGTGGCGCATGCTCCGCTTGAACCGCTCAATGCTATAGTGTTGGTGACCGATGATCAGGTTGAAGTTTGGACAGGGCATCAATTACAGCGTCAACTTCAGCTTCTTGTTGCAGGCGTGACTGGTCATGAGCAAGATCAGGTGATTTTGCACAATCAGTTTATGGGTGGCTCATTCGGCCATCGTCTTGAATTTGAGCACTTGAAACAAGCCGCTGAAATCGCTAATAAAATGCGCGGTACACCAGTGAAACTGACTTATTCACGTGAAGAAGATTTCGCACATGATTTCCCGCGTCATATCTCCATGGGGCGCGGCCAAGGCATGGTCAAAGATGGCAAAGTCACCGCAATTGATCTTTCTCTTGCAGCACCATCCGTGATGGCATCCCAAGGTGGCAGGGCCAATTTGCCTTTCCCCGGTCCTGATAGCCAATTGGCAGCGGGAGCATGGAACAATCCGTATAATATTGATACCTACCGCATGACAGCCTATCGAGCGCCGGAACTTGCGCCAACATCGTCTTGGCGTGCAGTGGGAGCACCTGCTGCCGGGTTCTTCTTTGATAGTCTCTTAGATGAGCTTATTCATGAAGCAGGTGCTGATCCAATGGAAGAGCGTATTCGCCTGATGGGTCATGATGCGTCACGCAAAGTTTTGGAAACAGCCGCTGAAATGTCCAATTGGGGATCAGATTTAGGACCGAACCGAGGTCGCGGAGTTGCATTTGTTGAAAGCTTCGGTGTTCCAGTCGCAGAGGTGGTTGAAGTCACAAATACAAACGCAGGCATAAAAATCGATAAAGTTTGGGCCGTTTGCGATGTGGGTACGATTGTTGATCCGATCAATTTTGAGAATCTGGTTCAGGGTGGTGTTGTCTTTGGTCTAGGCCATGCGATCAATTCTGAGATCACGTATTCCGACGGTAGCGCAGATCAATCGAACTATCACATGCATGAAGCCATGCGTATGTACCAATGCCCGGACATCATCGTCAAAGGCTTGGAAAATGGCAGCAAAATTCGTGGTATTGGAGAGCCGCCAGTACCGCCAGCGGCGCCAGCATTAGCCAATGCCATTTTTGCGGCAACGGGTACGCGTCTTCGGGAAATGCCATTTAATAAATTCATAGATTTCGTTTAGGGGGCAGGGCAATGAAGAAACTCAGTTTAGCTGTTTTAGCAGCATCCATTGCGTTTGCATCACATGCATTTGCGGCAGAATCTGTCGGTTCAAATCGGGTGCTTAATGAATTCCCGGACGGGTCAATTTCGCAAGAAGAAGGTCTGCAAAATTGGCAGAAATTCTTTGAAGTGGCATCGCATCCGCGGTGCGCTAATTGTCATGTGGGCGCTGATCACAAACCGATGTGGTCGGGTCCTAGCTTTGGTGACAAAGCACGTGTTCACGGTATGAATATCAATGCTGGTGAAAGCCGAATTGGGGCTGAAACTTTGTTGTGTTCAACGTGTCATGTGACGTTAAAAGAACCCGATCCAAATGCCAATTCCATCCCCCATGCTGCGCCAAAAGTTGCCATGGAATGGCAGTTAGCACCAGTCGACGCAGAATGGTTTGGCAAGTCATCAAGTTACATTTGCAACCAGCTGAAAGATCCAACACGCAACGGCGAACGCACGATCAAAGAAGTTGCAGTTCACTTGGATCATGATCTCATTTTGCATTGGGCATGGGAGCCGGGCGGAACGCGTGAACCCGCGCCACACTCTCTGCAAGAAACAATGGATGCTTTGATGAAGTGGTCGGCTGCCGGGACCCCTTGTCCAGAATAAACCTTTTGATTTGATCTAAAAATACTGAATAATTACAACAGATTATCTAAATAATCGGAATCAAAATTCAAACGAGTTAAAGTGCCAAAAATTGACAATGAATATGGCTAAAATGGCCATATTCCGCGCGGGAATTTTCTCCGAGTAACTTCCAAAATTTCAGATGCCAGTTGCCGAATTTGCAATTTGTGTTAGCATTTAGGTGGGAGGAACGATGCCGATAGATCAGAATATGGTGTTGACGCATACCGAGCGCGTACAGAATTCAATCGCAGAAGATGCTTCTGCGGTTTCTGCTATTGCGGCCTCTTGGCGGCGTTCAATGTTGCATTATGGGCTGAGCCCGGATCAAGCAAAATCCGAGAACCAATTGTCCGAAACAGAACTCAAAGTAGTTCGTGATCGCATGGAGCTTTTGCTGCATGTTGCGCGACCCATTTTAGAGCAATTGTTCCGCACGGTTGGCCGCTCAGGTTGCTGCGTAATTTTATCTGATGTTCAAGGCGTGGTGTTGGATCGTCTCAGCAATGTCGGTGATGATTTGTCATTTGATGGCTGGAATTTGCGCATGGGTTCTGTTTGGAGTGAACAGCAACAAGGCACCAATGGCATTGGCACTTGTGTCAATGAAGAACGCACAGTGTTGATCCATAAAGACCAACATTTCAGCTCACACAATATCGGTATGACCTGCATGGGTTCGCCAATCTTTGATGTCAACGGCAAATTGATGGCCGTCTTAGATGTATCAAGCGCCCGAGATGATTTCACATTTGAGCTGGCACAATTGATCACGTCTCATGTTGCAGAAACAGCATATCGTATTGAGACTGAATATTTCAGAGCTTCGTTCACCGATGCGACTGTGATTGTTGCAGATGGTTTCAGCCCCATTGGTACGCCACTATTAGCGTCTAACCGGGATGAGTTCATTGTGGGTGCAAATCGCGCTGCACGCCGTATGCTGAACTTGCAAGATGAAACATTTTCATCACCGATTTTTATCAATGACCTCTTTACCAATGCTGGTGCGAGATCTGGATTAGATGCTGCTGAAAAGTCAGAAGTTCATAAAGCCATTGCTCGATCCAATGGCAATATGAGCGCTGCTGCAAAAAGCTTGAATGTCAGCCGAGCGACTTTTTATCGATTGATGAAGAAGCATAATATCAGCCGGCAATAGCTTTGTGTTTTAAAAGTGTATCACTTCTGAAACACTCAGCCCGCTGATTAAACGACACCGTAATTGACTAAAAACGGCCCCATTGGTTCACTTATGCCAGCAAATGGAGGTGATGCTACGTGGAAATGTCAGGTGAAGTGCGTATCGAAGCAACTGTCGATGAAGTTTGGGCAGCGCTCAATGATGCGGAAATTTTAAAAGCTTGTATTCCAGGCTGCCAGGAACTTGAAAAAGTTTCCGACACAGAAATGACGGCTAAGGTCGTTCTAAAAATTGGCCCGGTCAAAGCCAAATTTGGCGGTGAAGTCACACTTGAAAATCTCAACCCACCGAATTCCTATTCCATCGTTGGAGAGGGAAAGGGCGGTATTGCCGGATTTGCCAAAGGTGGCGCAGATGTCTCGCTAAAGCAAGACGGTGATGAGACAGTGTTGAATTATGAGGTCAAAGCGCAAGTGGGCGGAAAGATCGCCCAATTGGGTTCACGTCTCATCGATTCAACATCAAAGAAACTGGCAAATCAATTTTTCGAAAACTTCCGAAATGCTTTGACGGAGGAGCCAGAGCAAGTCGGTTAAACACAAACTAAGTCTATTAAATTGGGAGGAATGGATGACAGAAATTTCAATGGTCGTGAACGGCAAATCGGTGAAAGCTGATGTCGCCGATAACACGCTTTTAGTTGATTATATTCGTGAAAGCCTCAGACTAACGGGCACGCATGTCGGCTGTGACACAAGTCAGTGCGGCGCTTGTGTCGTGCATGTGGATGGCAAAGCTGTCAAATCTTGCACAATGCTTGCTGCATCAGCGCAAGGTGCTGATGTGACCACAATTGAAGGCTTAGCCAACGGTGATCTTCACCCAATGCAGGCAGCCTTTAAAGAAAATCATGGCCTGCAATGTGGGTTCTGTACACCCGGTATGATTATGTCTGCAACCGATATGGTGGCGCGCTACAACGCATCTGGCAAAGAGCTTACAGAAGAAGCCATTCGCGATGAGCTGGAAGGCAATATTTGCCGATGCACAGGTTATCATAACATCGTCAAAGCCATTGCGGACGGTGCGTCCAAAATGACGAACGCTTAAGGGAGGCTTGCAAAATGAGTGAAGGAATTGGCGCGAGTGTCCGCCGTAAAGAAGACAAAAGATTTATCACCGGTAAAGGCAAATATACCGATGATATCAAACAGGAAAATCAGGCTTATGCAGCCTTTGTTCGATCACCCCATGCCCATGCGGTGGTTAAATCAATTGATGCATCAGAAGCTGAAGCTATGGATGGCGTTGTTGCCGTTTTAAATGGCCATCAGCTCACCGAAGATGGCATTGGCAATATCATTGCCGGTTGGGCGATCACGTCCAAAGATGGATCAGGAATGAACATGGGTGCCTGGTCTGCGCTTTGTACTGAAAAAGTGCGCTATGTGGGTGACACAATTGCGATTGTTATTGCAGATTCGCAAGAAATCGCCCGCAATGCTGCTGATGCTGTAATGGTGGATTTCGATGTTCTACCTGCTGAGGTGAACCCTGAAGCAACATTGGGCAGTGGTGCACCGCAAATTCATGAAAATGCGCCAAATAATCAGATTTATGATTGGGAAATTGGTGATGAAGCCGCAACAGACGCGGGTCTTGCCAGCGCTGCACATGTGACCGAGATGGAGATTATCAATAATCGCTTATCTCCAAATCCGATGGAGCCACGTGCAGCGATTGCGATTTTTGATGAGGCGGAAGAACACTATACACTTTACACAACAAGCCAAAATCCGCATGTCGCAAGATTGCTTCTATCAGCATTCTATCAAGTTGCACCTGAGCATAAATTGCGTGTGGTTGCACCTGATGTTGGTGGCGGATTTGGATCCAAGATCTACGTCTATCCTGAAGAAATTGCGTGTCTTTGGGCATCGATGAAAACCAACCGTTCGGTAAAATGGACATCTACGCGAAGCGAAGCATTCTTAACCGATGCGCATGGTCGTGATCATGTGACACGCGCGAAATTGGGCTTTGATGCAAACGGCAAGATCGTTGGTTTTAAAGTCGACACAATCGCCAATATTGGCGCATATATGAGTTTGTTCTCATCGGTGACGCCGACATATCTCTATGCAACTTTATTGTCTGGCCAATATGATATGCCAGCCATTCACGGCAATGTCCGTGCTGTTTATACCAATACGGCACCAGTGGATGCATATCGTGGGGCAGGGCGTCCAGAAGCAACGTATCTTGTTGAACGGATGATGGACACCGCGGCGCTTGAAATGGGTGTTGATCCGGCAGAATTGCGCCGGAAGAACTTTATCCAATCCTTCCCGTATCAAACACAAGTGATTATGAATTACGATTCAGGTGACTTCCCGGGCTGTATGGATAAAGCGCAAGCAGCAGCTGATGTTGCAGGATTTGCAGCACGTAAAGCTGAATCAGCTTCACGTGGTAAATTACGAGGCATTGGATATTCATCCTTTATCGAAGCCTGCGGTATCGCGCCATCAGCGGCAGTTGGTTCGCTGGGTTGCGGTGTGGGTCTATGGGAATCTGCTGAAGTTCGTGTGAACCCGGTTGGTACAATTGAAATTCTCACAGGTAGTCATTCCCATGGTCAAAGCCATGAGACAACCTTTGCGCAATTGGTCAATGACCGCTTTGGCATTCCGATCGACAATGTGCAAATTGTGCATGGCGATACGGACAAAGTTCAGTTTGGCATGGGAACTTATGGCTCCCGTTCTGGTCCGGTTGGCATGAACGCGATTGTCAAAGCCCTCGACAAGGTCGAAGCGAAAGTGAAAAAGATCGCAGCGCATGTTTTGGAAGCTTCTGAAGATGACATTGTCATTGAAGCTGGCGAAGTTAAGATCGCAGGCACCGATAAGAAAATGGCTTGGCATGAAGTTGGTTTAGCTGCTTATACAGCGCATAACCTTCCTGAAGGCATGGAGCCTGGTCTTAAAGAAGGCGCGTTCTTCGATCCGATCAATTTCTCCTTCCCATCAGCTACCTTGATTTGTGAGGTTGAGGTCGATCCAGATACTGGTGTGACGGATATTGTCCAGTTCACAACGGCAGACGATTTCGGCGTGATCATCAATCCAATGGTGGTTGAAGGCCAGGTTCACGGCGGTATTGCCCAAGGTATTGGTCAAGCCATGCTAGAAAATGTGGTCTATGATGAAAGTGGGCAACTGCTCACAGGTTCATATATGGATTACGCCATGCCACGTGCGGATGATCTGCCATCCTTCACCATTGAGCACAATAATGTCCCAAGCCCGAGCAATCCACTTGGCTTAAAGGGCTGTGGTGAGGCTGGAGCGATTGGTGCACCACCAGCTGTGATCAATGCGATTTGTAATGCAATTGGCAACAACAATTTGTCGATGCCAGCCACGCCTTCAAAAGTGTGGGCTGCATTACAAGAAGTTTCAACGCAACAAGCAGCAGAATAGGAGAGTTATTATGTCTGAGCTTAAATATCACAAAGCTTCGAATGCTTCTGAAGCTGCAAGTCTGATCAGCGGTACTAAAGATGGTAAGTTCTTGGCTGGTGGCCAAACATTATTGCCAACCATGAAAGCAAAACTGGCAGCGCCAAGTGATCTTGTCGATGTCAGCTGTGCAAGTGACATGATCGGTATTACCATCAGCGGAAAGACTGTTTCCATTGGTGCAATGACCACCCATGCTGATGTGGCGGGTAATCCCGAACTTAACGCGGTTTGCCCTTCCATTTGCGCACTTGCGGGTAATATTGGTGATCCGGCTGTTCGTCATAGAGGCACAATTGGCGGCTCTGTTGCCAATAATGATCCGGCTGCTGATTATCCCGCTGCGCTTTTGGCGCTTGGTGCAACGATTACGACCAATAATCGTGACATCTCTGCCGATGATTTCTTTGTTGGCATGTTTGAAACAGCGCTCGATGATGGCGAGATCATCACGAAGGTCAGCTTTGATGCACCGGAGAAAGGCGCTTATGCCAAGTTTCCAAATCCTGCATCTCGCTATGCGATGGTGGGTGTTTTTGCGGCGAAATCTGCAGGTGGCGCACGCGTTGCAGTCACTGGTGCTGGCTCTGATGGCGTGTTCCGTCAGTCAGAGATGGAAGCGGCACTCGATGGGTCATGGAGCGCTGACTCTGTCTCCGGTGTAAATGTATCGGCAGATAATCTCTTATCGGACATTCATGGCGATGCAGCCTATCGGGCTAATTTGGTCAAGGTAATGGCCGCTCGCGCTGTTGCAAACGCATAATGAAATGATCAAACTATCCCCGAGGTGCTTCTGCTTTGGGGATATCAAATAATATGACGAAAACTTCTTCAATTCCTCTTCCTTCCTCAATTGATGCGACCTTAGAATTACTGAGGACCAACGACTACGTCTGTGATCGAAGTCTTGCGACGCTGACATATCTATCGCTTACGCTTGATCGTCCCATATTCCTTGAAGGTGAGGCCGGTGTGGGGAAAACAGAACTTGCGCGGACGCTGGCAAGTGCATTGGGACGCGATCTGATTCGTTTGCAATGCTACGAAGGGTTAGATGCAAGTACGGCCGTTTACGAGTGGAATTTTGCAGCACAAATGCTGGCCATGAAGGGCTCAGACCAAGACATTGATATTTATGATGAGAAGTTTCTCATACGTCGTCCGCTCCTTCAAGCAATTGAAAAACATGAAGGCGGACCACCAGTTCTTTTGATTGATGAAATTGATCGCACTGATGCACCATTTGAGGCTTTTTTGCTCGAAGCTTTGTCTGATTTTCAGGTCACCATACCCGAAATTGGTACGATAAAAGCGCCTTTGCCTCCCATTGTGATACTGACATCAAATCGGACGCGGGAAGTCCATGATGCGCTCAAACGCAGATGTTTGTATCATTGGGTGGATTATCCTGATTTCGACCGCGAATTGGAAATCATCAAATCCCGTATCCCAGAAGCTGCAGATGCGCTTAGTCGCGAGATTGTCGCATTTGTTCAGGAATTGCGATATGAAAACCTGTTCAAAAAACCTGGTCTGGCAGAAACCATAGATTGGGCGAGCTGTCTTGTGGCTTTGGATGTGGTGGCGCTGTCGCCAGAAGTTATCGCTGACACCGTTGGCGCAATGCTGAAATACCAGGATGATATCGCTAAGCTTCAGGGCTCTGAAGTCTCACGCATATTAGAGGCGAGCAAAGCCAAACTTGGTGCCAATGGCTAGCGTGACGTCACAGCCCGGTGAGGGGGATGATGGGCGCTTAGTCGATAATATTATCTATTTTTGCCGAGCATTACGTCGTGCTGGGGTGCCTGTTGCGCCTTCGCAAATCAAAGACCTCGTTCGTGCAGTAGAAGTAGTTGGCTTTTCTCACAAACAGGATTTTTATCAAACATTGCGCGCATGTCTCATCATACGCCGTGAACATATGGAAGTGTTTGAACAGGTTTTTAATCTGTTTTGGCGTGATCCAGAATTCCTCAATAAGATGATGCAAACGATGCTGCCGTTCGCTCAAAATATGGAGGAAACTCCGTCTGAACCCAAAGCCGCTGCCAATCGGGCCGCTGAGGCGATGTCTGACAGTTTGCCACCACCATTGGTGAATGAAAGCAAAAATCAAGAAGAGCTTATTCTCGATGCGAAATTTAGTTTTTCTCAGAACGAGCGGCTGAAATCGATGGATTTTGAGCAGATGTCAAATGCGGAAATCAACGATGCAGAGCAGGCTATTTCGCGATTGGATTTTCATCTGCCCGCAGCGTTATCAAGGCGTTATAAAAAAAGCGTTCGTGGTCCTAAAATCGACATGAGAGCGAGCCTTCACAATGCTCGATTGAGCGGTGGCGAAGTATTGAAACTGCTGCGCAAACGACGCATAGAAAAACCACGAAATTTGGTCATTTTGATCGATATATCAGGCTCGATGTCTACCTATTCCCGTATGATGATGCGTTTTGCCAATGCAATATCAACCAATCGGCAACGCGCAAAAGGCAATGATTGGGCCAAAGTATATACCTTCACTTTTGGCACACAATTGACCAATATTACGCGACAAATTGCAGATAAAGATCCAGACATCGCATTAAAATCCGTTGGTAATACCGTGCAAGATTGGGATGGTGGGACCAAAATCGGTACCAATTTAGAAGCCTTTAATCTTAACTGGTCTCGACGCGTATTAAACTCTGATGCCGTGGTATTGCTGATGACCGATGGTTTAGAACGTGGTGATACTCAAGTATTGGAAAGCCAAATTAAACGGTTGAAGCTGTCTTGCGACCATTTAATCTGGCTTAATCCACTATTGCGATTTGATGAGTTTCAACCACTTGCGAGCGGTATAAGAACCATTCTCCCCAGTGTTGATAAAATGGTGAGCTGCCATAACATCAATTCGCTTTGTGAGCTATCAAAGGCCTTTGAAGATTAGCGCTAAATAGATGGGTTTGTTCTTCCTATGCTGCTAATTCAGATGGCGGTTCTTTAGCACCGGTCATAAAGGCCACTGCATCTGACATTGTATAGTCTTTCGGATCAATCACACAGATGCGTTTGCCCAACCGATGAATGTGAATACGGTCGGCAACCTCAAATACATGCGGCATATTATGGCTGATCAAAATGATCGGAATGCCGCGGGATTTCACATCTTGAATAAGCTCAAGCACACGGCGGGATTCTTTAACGCCCAAAGCGGCCGTTGGTTCATCCAGGATGATAACTTTCGATCCAAAGGCGGCTGCGCGGGCAACCGCAACACCTTGCCTTTGGCCACCTGACAATGTTTCCACTGCCTGATTGATGTTCTGAATGGTCATAAGTCCCAATTCAGAGAGTTTATCGCGCGCCATCTGCTCCATTTTAGAGCGGTCCAATTTACGAAAAACAGATCCTAAGATGCCCGGTTTTCTGATTTCACGTCCCATAAACATGTTATCAGCAATGGAAAGTGCAGGGGACATGGCTAATGTCTGGTAGACCGTTTCAATGCCGCGATCTCGCGCTTGAAGGGGAGAGGCGAAGGAGACTTTTTCTCCTTCTAGAAAGATGTCCCCTTCATCGGGTTGAACCGCGCCAGATACCGCTTTGATCAGTGTGGATTTTCCCGCACCATTGTCGCCGATAACTGCCAATATTTCACCAGGCATGAGCTCAAAGTCACAATGATCAAGTGCTGTGACGCGTCCGTATTTTTTAACCAGATTATGTGCTTTAAGAATAGGTTCCATTATGCAGCGACCTTTCTAATCCATTGATCAATTGCAACCGCACCAATAATCAGCGCGCCGATGAGTAAATATGTCCATTGCGCATCCGCGCCCAAGAGCCTGAGCCCGAGTGTGAAAACACCCACAATTAGCGCACCAAACAACATGCCTAAAATTGACCCGCGTCCGCCAAATAAGGATATCCCGCCGATCACCACAGCTGTGATAGATTCTATATTGGCAAGCTGGCCAGATGTTGGTGAGACCGAACCAATGCGACCAATAAGTGCCCATCCTGCAAAGGCGCAAATCAGTCCGGCCAAGGTATAAACGGATATTAATGTACGTTTGACTTGCACACCTGAAAGCTCCGCAGCTTCAGGATCATCGCCTACTGCGTAAACATGGCGACCCCACGCTGTGTGACGAAGTGCATAGGCAAGCGCCAGAACAAGCGCGACTAAGAAAATGACGCCAATGGTAAAGGTTGCGCCACCTCGACCCGCTTCATCAGCGCCAATTTTAAACTTCCAACCGAACATTTGAAGGAGAGATGCATTTTGCTCGATCTCCTTGCTTCGAATTGTTTCATTGGCGGAATAAAGGAAATTTGTTGCGAGAATTATCTGCCACATACCGAGTGTTACGATAAATGGTGGCAACTTCATAACGGCAACAAACACGCCGTTGATATAGCCGCAGATCGTTCCGCATAAAAGTCCGCACACAATGGCAAATTCGACAGGTAATCCGTAGCGGAATGTGAATTGCCCCATAACAACGGAGGATAAGACCATGATCGCGCCGACGGATAGATCAATGCCCGCTGTTAAAATTACAATTGATTGTGCAGCGCCAACAATCCCGACGATAGCAACCTGCTGAAGGATGAGTGTAAGCGCAAAGGCTGAGAAAAATTTAGTGCCTAACAAGATCCCGAAAATGGCTATTGATATCACCAGTACGATGAGCGGCACCAAGGCTGGATTAACATGGAGGCGGTGCTGAAAAGCTGCAACAAATCCGCGATGCTGTTGTGAAAAGTCTGCCACCTGATCTGAACTATCAGATAACACTTCCTCAAATTTCTGAGCAGCCATGAAGACCTCCCCGATCTCTATTCAAGTCTCAAAATAGGGGCGACCGATATGGTCGCCCCGTAAAGTTTGCGATTAAAGTTGATAAGGTCAACCCCAACAGAGGTTTTTACCTTCTTCGACTGAAATAGACTCAACACCCTCAGCTGGCTTGTCTGTTACTAATGCAACACCTGTGTCAAAGAAGTCTTTGCCCGGAGTAGGGGCCGGCTTAGTGCCGTCTTTTGCCCATGCGGCAATGGCTTCAATGCCGAGCGATGCCATGAGCAACGGATATTGCTGAGATGTCGCGCCGATCACGCCATCTGCAATGTTATCAACACCTGGGCAACCACCATCAACAGATACAATCAACACATCATTTTCACGACCGATCGCTTTAAGCGCTTCGTATGCGCCTGCAGCTGCTGGCTCATTAATTGTGTAAACAACGTTGATGTCCTGATCTTTAGCGAGAAGGTTTTCCATAGCTTTACGGCCACCTTCTTCATTACCAGCAGTTACATCGTTACCAACAATTCTTGGGTCTGTTTCATCACCCCATTTGTTTGGATCACCCAAATCAATACCGAAACCTTGCAAGAAGCCTTGGTCGCGTAAAACACCAACTGAAGGCTGACTTACAGCCAAATCAAGCATCGCGATTTTAGCGTCTTTCGCAGCATCACCAAGTGACGCAGCTGCCCATTTACCGATCAGCTCACCGGCTAGGAAGTTGTCAGTTGCAAATGTTGCATCAGCAGAATCAATTGGCTCAAGTGGTGTATCAAGGGCAATAACAACGAGACCTGCATCACGTGCTTGTTCAACAGATGACACAATAGATGATGTGTCAGATGCGGTGAGCAATATACCTTTTGCACCATCTGCAATGCATGTTTCAATCGCCGCAACTTGCGTTTCATGGTCGCCATCGACCTTGCCAGCAAAGCTTTTCAGTGTAATGCCAAGCTCTTCAGCTTTCGCTGTTGCGCCTTCTTTCATTTTAACGAAAAATGGGTTTGTGTCAGTCTTTGTAATCAAGCAAGCAGTGATTCCGTGACCATCAGCTGATGCCGGTGCAACCGCTGCAGTGGATGCTGCGAGCGATAACGCAAGAGCTGCAAAAATAGACTTTTTCATAGATTCCTCCCTAGTGCTCTGAATGACCAAATGGGTCTGGTTTTCGAGCTGTTTCAATGTCAACGCTAACTTTCATAATAGAACTTCTGTGTTGTTGTCAATAAATAAATAAAGTTGATTTATTAATTAAATATGGCATCTTTTAACTTTGAAGAGTTTTGTATAAAAGAGATCGCATGGACATGCCAAAGATCAGATCATTAAGCGGAGGGGCGAACCAAAGTGGTTTAAGAGACTACAATGAACGCCTATTGCTTTCTATGCTTTTGCGGAACGGACCGATGCCAGGAAGTGACCTTGCGCGGCTTGCTGGCTTGTCGTCTCAAACCGTATCTGTGATCCTGCGTAAGCTTGAAAATGATGGTTTGCTTGAAAGAGGGGAGCCACAGCGAGGCGGGCGCGTGGGTAAACCATCGGTGCCCATGGGGCTGGCGCCAAAAGGCGTGTTGTCTTTTGGTCTTAAGATTGGCCGACGCAGTTCTGAGCTTATTCTTATTGGTTTTACTGGATTAATCATTGATCAAATCAGCATTAATTATTCAGCTCCAATGCCTGAAGAAATCTTCAGCTTCTTAACTGAAGGCATCGATAAGCTTTTGCAAGGTTTGACTGATGCTGAGCAGTCACGCATATGCGGGATTGGCATTGCCGCACCCTTTGAGCTGACAAATTCCTACAAGCAGCAGGATAATATCTATGAAGATTTTGAAGCTTGGAACAATGTGAACCTTGTCGAAGAAATCGCCAATCTCACCCATTTGCCTATTCACCCAGCCAATGATGCAACAGCTGCATGTAAAGCGGAACACGTCTATGGTCGCGGCAAAGAGTTCCGCGATTACGCCTATTTCTTCATCGCAGCTTATATCGGCGGCGGCGTTGTTTTAAATCACTCGGTATTTGAAGGTCATCAGGGCAATGCAGGTGCGTTAGGTTCGCTACGCAGTATCGGTCCCAATGGTGAAAGCCGGCAATTAATTGATATAGCCTCGCTGCATCTTTTAGAAAAAAGACTTGAGCAAGTCGATATCGATCCAAAGATCTTATGGGATTCGCCGCAAGACTGGTCGAGCATTTCAAGATATGTTGAGCAGTGGATTGGTCAAACAGCACAGGAGCTTGCAAAAGCTGCCCTTTCTACTTGTTCGGTGATTGATTTCGAAGCCATCGTGATTGATGGCTCATTCCCAGATGATGTGCGTGATGAATTGGTTGAACGAACCAGACGTTATCTTGCAAACCAAGATACGCGCGGATTGATCAGACCGTTAACTGAGGCGGGAAGCATTGGTCGTGATGCCCGCGCTATTGGGGCTGCCAGTGGTCCGATCTTTGCGCAATTCTTCCTCAACACAAATGTCGGTTTGGTGCAGATTTAATTGTCACCAAAACCTAATTTCTAAGTGACGTCGGCGTGATCCCAAATTCGGTCTTAAATGCGCGGGCCATTGCACTTGCATTTTCATAGCCGCAGCGTACGGCAATTTCACTCATAGGAAGGTTTGAGCCCAAGATTTGAAGGCGGGCAAAATTTAGTCTTTTATGCCGATAAACCTGTCGTGGATTTGCGCCAAATTCTTTTAAAAATTTTCGCTGCAATTTCTTCTGATCAACGTCAAGTCTCATTGCGATCTGCGCAATCGAAAGCGGCTCTTCAATATGTTCATCCATCATCTGAAGGCACTCATGAACCAGCGAGATTTTCGACTCAAATTCAATGCCTTGCGGTTCATCTTTCAATTGATGCAGGAAGAAGCTTTCAACATCTTGTCGCGCTGCCTCGCCGTAATGTTCACCAATTAATGCCGCTGCGAGATCAAAAGCAGCCATTGCGCCGCCGCAAGTGATGGTATTGCCTGCTTTCACATAACGCGCATTGACGACTTTGGTTTTAAGAAATTTCTCTGCAAAACTATCAAGTAATTCGCGGTGAATGGTGGCTTCTTTCCCATCCAACAGTCCTGCTGAGGCGAGTAACCACGCGCCGGTGTCTAAACCTGCGATCGCTCTTGCTTTTGCTGCTAATTGTTTCAAACTTCGCGATATGTTTGTGTTTGCCAAGCGATCATAATTGTAGCTTGCGACGACAAACAGATAATCAGCTTTAAATGTGTCCAGCTCGACTTTTCGTGTTGCAATTTCCAAACCGCTTGATGATTTTACAGCGCCTCCATCTAGGCTCAGAAATTGCCAATTATAAAGCGGCTTTTGCGCAATGAAATTGGTCGCGCGAAAGGGTTCAACTGAATTTGCCAAACAGTGATTTGAGAACTCGTCAAACACAAGAACGGCGATTTCGATACATTTAGGCTGAGTATTTGTCCATTTTCGCATGATTATGTCTACTACGGCACATAATAACTTTGCAAGTTTTGACAACCTATCAATCGAGAAATTGGAGGATGCGATGCCGCTTCAAACGAACAAAGACGTGTTTATAACTTGCGCAGTAACAGGATCAGGCGGAACGCAAGATCGTAGTCCTCATGTGCCACGAAGCCCTGAGCAAATTGCAAATTCTGCCATTTTGGCTGCTAAAGCAGGCGCCGCGATTGTCCATTGCCATGTCCGTGATCCGGAAACTGGTGCACCGTCTCGCGATGGTAAGCTCTATCGCGAAGTGACCGAACGTATTCGTGATGCTGATGTGGATGTGATCTTAAATCTCACTGCGGGCATGGGTGGTGATTTGGTCTTTGGATCTCCCAATGCACCGCTTCCACTTGTTAATGGCACTGATATGGCGAGTGCCGAAGAGCGTGTGGCGCATATTGCAGACTGTTTACCCGAAATTTGCACGCTTGATTGCGGGACGATGAATTTTGCCGAAGCCGATTATGTCATGACCAATACGCCCGGTATGTTACGCGCCATGGGAGCGATGATGGAAGAGTTAAATGTTAAGCCCGAGATTGAGGCGTTTGACACTGGGCATTTATGGCTCGCCAAACAACTCGTCGAGGAGGACACTTTATCATCGCCCGCACTTGTCCAATTATGTATGGGTATCCCATGGGGTGCGCCTGATGATCTCAATACCTTTATGGCAATGGTCAATAATGTACCGCAAGATTGGAACTGGTCCGCTTTTTCCATTGGTCGCAATGAAATGCCTTTTGTGGCAGCCTCAGTGCTCGCCGGCGGTAATGTCCGAGTAGGATTGGAAGATAATCTTTGGCTGGCCAAAGGTGAACTTGCCACTAATGAAGCGCTGGTTGAACGCGCTGTGACAATCATCGAAGCCATGGGGTCAAATATTATGGGGCCGCAAGAGGTGCGCGAAAAACTTAATCTAACTAAACAGGCGCCGCGATCATGAGTGAAGCATCACAAATAGCTGCGATCATCGGTGGTGGCGTTATAGGCGGCGGATGGGCTGCGCGGTTTTTGCTGGCCGGATGGGATGTCAAATTATTTGACCCGGACCCTAATGCACCCAGAAAAGTTGGTGAAGTTTTAGATAATGCAAGGCGTTCTTTACCTGCTTTATATGATACGAAATTGCCAAGCGAAGGTCAGCTTACATTTGTCTCGTCCATCAAAGAGGCGGTATCAGACGCCATATGGATCCAGGAAAGTGTGCCGGAGCGATTGGATATCAAGCATGGAACTTTCAAAGACATTCAAGCACATTGCGCGCCTCATGCATTGATCGGCTCGTCGACGTCTGGTTTCAAACCATCAGAACTTAATGCCGAAAGCAATGATATAGCCTCAATCTTTGTCGCTCATCCGTTTAATCCGGTTTACCTCGTTCCAGTTGTCGAACTTGTGGGCGATGCCGAGATCTGCAAGCGCGCTAGCGATATTCTTAGCCAAATACTCATGAAGCCGATCATCGTACAAAAGGAAATCGATGCGCATGTGGCTGATCGTTTACTAGAAGCTGTATGGCGAGAAGCTTTGTGGCTGGTTAAAGATAATATCGCCACAACGAAAGAAATCGATGACATTATCCGGTTTGGCTTTGGTTTGCGCTGGGCCCAAATGGGTCTATTTGAAACCTACCGAATTGCCGGTGGCGAAGAGGGGATGGCGCACTTCATTGAACAGTTTGGCCCCTGTCTGAAATGGCCTTGGACTAAATTGATGGATGTGCCTGAGCTGACTGATGAGCTGGTTGAAAAAATAGCAAACCAATCAGATGCGCAATCAGGTGAGCATTCAATCAGAGAGCTCGAGCAAATCCGCGATGATAATCTTGTATCAATGATGCGGGCGCTTAAAACCCAAAATTGGGGTGCAGGTGCGATGTTAAATTCTGCGGATAAGACGCTCAAATCAATCAGCAATATTGATGCGCCAGAACCTTTGGTAAGTGTGCATCGCGTCGTGCCGGTGGATTGGACGGATTTTAACGGCCATATGAATGAGGGGCGTTATGGTCAGGTGTTCTCAGATGCTGCTGATCATGTCATCGAACTTATCGGTGCGGATGAGGATTATATCAAATCTGGTCTGAGTTATTTCACCGTTGAAACCAACACAAAGTTTTTGCAGGAGTGCCACGCCGGCGATGAAATCCATGTCCATACGAGCGTTTTATTAGCGGAAGGCAAGAAGCTAAAATTACTGCATGAAATGATGGCAGCTGATGGTGAGGCACTCGCTAATTGCACACAATTCCTTCTTCATGTTGATCTTAACACACGCAAATCATGTGCGCCCGAAGATCACATTCTTGAAAACTTGGCGAAGTTAAAAGCAGCGCATTCATCGATAGATGAAAGTGGAAAGGCTTAAATGATGGATTTTGGATTATCACAAACCCAAGACATGATTGTCTCCACTGTTCGAGATTTTGTGGAGCAGGAAATTTATCCGCACGAAGACCTGGTTGAGCAAACCGGTGAAGTGCCCGACGAAATTGCCAATGAGATCAAACAAAAATGTATTGATCTTGGGTTTTATGCAGCCAACTTCCCTGAAAGTGTTGGAGGCGCGGGTCTATCATATGTTGATTTTGCGCTTGTTGAACGTGAATTGGGCCGAGGAGCCATGGCGCTCACGCATTTCTTTGGTCGGCCACAAAACATCTTAATGGCCTGCAAAGATGATCAGATCGAGCGATATCTCATGCCTGCAGTGCGCGGCGAGAAAATGGATGCGCTTGCCATGACAGAGCCGGATGCAGGTTCAGACGTACGCGGGATGAAATGTTCTGCAAAACGCGATGGATCAGACTGGGTGGTAAACGGTACCAAGCATTTCATCTCGGGCGCAGAACATGCCGATTTCATCATTGTGTTTATCGCAACGGGTGAAGACGACACACCTCATGGACCTAAAAAGCGCATTACGACCTTCTTGGTTGATCGCGGTATGAAAGGTTTTACCATTCGAGAAGGGTACAAATCGGTATCCCATCGCGGATATAAAAACATGATCTTGGAATTCGATGATTGCCGGTTGCCGCAAGAACAGGTTTTAGGCGAAGTTGATGGTGGCTTTTCGATCATGAATGAATGGCTTTATGCCACCCGAATTACAGTTGCGGCAATGTGTGTTGGTAGAGCACGCCGGTGTTTTGATCTAGCGCTTGATTATGCTGCAGACCGCAAGCAATTTGGCCAACCAATTGGTCGTTTCCAGGGGGTGAGTTTTCAGATCGCGGATATGATCACCGAGATCGATGCTGCGGATTGGCTTACGCTTTCTGCTGCATGGCGTTTGGATGAAGGTTTGCCAAGCAATCGTGAGATCGCAAGCGCAAAACTTTATGCCTCTGAAATGCTGCATCGGGTAACGGATGCCTCGCTGCAGGTCTTTGGGGGCATGGGATTGATGGATGATTTCCCCATCGAACGGTTTTGGCGCGACGCGCGGGTCGAGCGCATCTGGGATGGTACATCTGAAATCCAACGTCATATTATAGGGCGCGAACTATTACGCCCGCTGGGCTCTTAAAATGCATATGTTCGATCACATATTTAAACCAAAAAGCATAGCGGTCATTGGTGGTGGCGAATGGAATGAACATGTCATTAGGCAATGCCGTAAGCTGAATTTTAAGGGGAAAATTTGGTCTGTGCACCCCAAAAGACCAGAGTTTGCGGGCCTTAAGACATTTGCTTCAATTGCTGAATTACCAGACGCCCCCGATCTAAGTTTTGTCGGTGTCAACCGCAAGGCTACGATTAAGGTGTTATCTGAATTAAACGCAATCGGAGCCAAAGGCGCTGTTTGTTTTGCCAGTGGTTATGCGGAAACCAGCGATGGCAGGGGTCTGAGTGATGAATTACTCAAAGCCGCTGGTGATATGACGATATTGGGCCCCAACTGCTACGGCCTTATCAATATGCTGGATGGTGTGGCTTTATGGCCGGATGAGCATGGCATGAAACCCGTTAAAAAGGGTGTCGCGATCCTTGGGCAATCTTCCAATATGTTGATCAATTTGGGCATGCAAAAGCGCGGATTACCAGTCTCCCACATGGTTGCGTGCGGTAACCAGATTAAGAGCGGTTTTGCCGATATCGGGTCTTATCTATTAGAAGATGACCGTGTGACAGCGCTCGGCATTCACATTGAAGGCTTTGGTGACATCCACAAATTCCAAAGGTTGGCACAGCGGGCTTATTTGCTGGGTAAGCCATTGGTTGTCTTAAAAGTTGGTGTGTCTGAAGCCGCACGAAATGCAACTTTATCCCATACAGCGTCTTTAGCTGGGTCAGATGCCGGCGCGGATGCGTTGTTAAAGCGCTGCGGGGTTGCCAGAGCAGAAGGTTTAGCAGATTTCCTCTCGCTCTTAACGATCGGGCATTTGTTTGGATGCACGCCCTTTAAAACGATCACTTCATCAAGTTGTTCAGGAGGTGAGGCGGTTTTAATCAGTGACATCGTTGAAAAATACCCGGTAGAGCTTTGCCCTTTAAACGATGATCAAAAATCGAATTTAAGCACCCATCTCAGTGAATTGGTAACGATTGAAAATCCGCTCGATTACCACACGCAGATATGGCGCAATGTAGATGCGATGAGTTTTGTATTTGAGCAGATGGCGGCAGGCAATGCTGATCTAAATTGCCTGATTTTAGATTTCCCACGCAGTGATAGATGTGAGCCAACTGGGCATGATCTGGCATTTGATGCGTTGTTGCAGGCGAACCAATCCTCTTCATCGAAATTTGCGTTGATTGCAACTTTGCCCGAGAACCTGCCAGAGGACACGGCCAATGAAGCTATTGAAAATGGTGTTGTTCCCTTTTTTGATGCAGATGATGCAGTTGCGAGCATGGCCAAAACACAGCAATGGCATGCGCCCGATACAATGCCTGTGTTATTGGGAGCAATGCCCGAAAATTGCGTAACCATTGGTGAATATGAAGCTAAGTCGGAATTGGCTCAAATGGGCATATCCGTACCAAAATCAAACCGGGTTTTGGCCCTTACGGAGATCAAAAACGGGGTTGAAAATCTGAGTTTTCCGTTGGTTCTAAAAGGAGAGGGGCAGGCTCATAAAACAGAGGCTGGATTAGTTGCAATTGGCCTGAAATCCACTTTGGAACTTGAGAATGCTGCGCAAAATATGCCAGCAACGCGCTTTATTGTTGAGGAGATGGTCACTGGTGATCATATCGAACTGATAATTGGAATAGTTTATGACCAAGCACATGGATATGTTCTAACCATAGGTGCCGGGGGTATGTTCACAGAACTTCTTGACGATAAGATTTCTGTTTTGGTTCCAGCTGGTAGAGCTGAAATCAAACGCATACTCGAAACAACGAAGATACACCAATTGTTGACGGGGTACCGTGGAAAGCCTGCAATTGATTTCGAACAATTGTTCGCGACAATTGAGAAGCTGCAGTCATATATAATTGAAAATGCAGGTAAAATTAAAGAAATGGAAATTAATCCGTTAATGGTGTCAGCCAACTCAGCCATAGCGGTTGATGCCCTGATTGTGAGGTCAAAATGAGCGCATACCCAACCACAGGTCCGATTAAATGCATCGTTAAAGATGCAATTTTAGAGGTTGTTTTGGATCGACCAAAAGCCAATGCGATCGATTTGGCAACCAGCCGCATTATGGGGGATATCTTCGCAAAATTCCGTGATGATCCGGATTTGCGGGTCGCCATTATCAGCTCAGCGCATGAGAAATTCTTTTGCCCTGGTTGGGATTTAAAAGCTGCAGCAGCAGGCGATGAAGTAGACGGAGATTATGGCGTTGGTGGATTTGCAGGACTTCAAGAACTGCGCGATCTCAACAAACCTGTCATTGCAGCCATTCATGGCATTTGCTGTGGCGGTGGATTTGAATATGCATTGTCCGCCGATATGATTTTAGCATCAGATGATGCGACATTCGCTTTGCCAGAAATACGTTCGGGAACTGTGGCGGATGCGGCTTCTGTCAAATTGCCAAAGCGTATTCCCTATCATATCGCAATGGAACTATTGCTCACAGGGCGGTGGTTTGATGCCAAGGAAGCCAATCAATGGGGAATCGTCAATCATGTTTATGAGCGAGACCAGCTAAACGCTGAGGCTTGGAAGCTTGCACGAACACTCGCCTCAGGGCCACCCCTTGTTTACGCCTGCATTAAAGAAATTGTCCGTGATGCTGAGGATTCAAAATTCCAAGATGCGATGAATAGGATCACCCAGCGTCAGCTAAAAACGGTCGATATTCTCTATGGTTCTGAGGACAATAAAGAAGGGGCGATTGCTTTTACCGAAAAGCGTGATCCTGTCTGGAAGGGCAAGTAGCTTTTAATTCGCCGTCGCAAAGGCTTTCGGATCAAAGGTTTTCATCGAGCAGAATCTCAATTCGGATGCTTTCTTGCGCCGAATTGGGTTCCCGTGCTTCGCTTCGAGCTCTCAAGATACGAAGCGCACTCCGTACGGCATGCCCAGGATTTTGTGCGATGATCGCATCAATCTGATCATTCTTAAGCGCTGTCTCACTAAATGGCGTGCGCTCATGCACAACAACGGTGATGTCACTTAAATTAAGTTTTTCGCACATCACTTCAATCGGAATGCGCGCTTCTGAACTCATGATATAAACACCAACGATGTCATCACAATGTTCGAGCTGATTGCCGATAATGCGTTTGGCGCGCGAAACTTCGCCATAGGTTTCCAATGAAGGGAGAGGGCGCAAATTTTCAAACCTCGCATTGATTACCGCATCAAATCCATGTCGGCGCTCAATGCTGTCGGATGAAAGCATGGTTTCAGAAATGACCATGATCGATCCGGATTTTGAACCGCTAAACTTACCAACGATCTTGGCAGCTGTAGCTCCCGCTGCATAGTTGTTCACGCCGACAAAGTCTAATTGTTCTAAATTTTCCTGCGCAGATAAAAATTGAACAATATGTACGCCTCGTTCGTTCAATCGTGAAATCGCATCACGAACGGGAGGCGATTCGGGGGCCATAATCGCCAAGCCATCAAGATCAGATGGATCAATTGACGTGATATAGTTGGCAACAAGGTGGGGATCACCCATATCGAGCTGCTCCACATCTGCAAATGTCATGTCGGAGCGCAGTGATTTATTGGCGTGCTCAACCTGCTGAATGAGCTCTTTAAGGTATAAGTCCCCACGTTTTGGGAGAATAAAGCGGAATTTATAAGGCTTGTTACGAAGCAAGTTGACCGCTGCGAGATTACGCACAAAGCCAATTTGTTCAATTGCTGCCTGCACCTTATCGCGAGTCTTTTGGCTGACATTTGGCCTGTCATTTAAGACGCGATCCACCGTTGCTAAGCTCACGCCAGCCGCTTCAGCGAGGTCTTTTGTCGTTGGGACAATCAAAAAATTTGCCTTCCTTAAACCTTGTTTTCCAAGGCTTTCTCCAACATTTTTGCGCAAAAATCAAGAAAAATGAGGTACGTACATCATTTTTTGCTTGCATTGAGGTACGAACCTCAATTATATGTCTGACAACTTGATCAAATGTTGCGCCCGTCTTGGCGAGAATTATTCAAGTTGAAAATTGAACCGAGAGCAGAAGGGTGGAGGCCTTTTTGCCATTGGACTTTTAACCATATGTGCCTCTGCATCATCTCAGAGCATAAGGGAGGATAAAAAATGAAATCCAAGTTTCTGAATTCAGTCGCTGCGACAGGCTTGCTTGCCTCAGCATCCATGTTTGGTGGCGTCTCAGCCGCGCAATCAGCAGATCTAACATTGTGTTGGGCTGCTTGGGATCCAGCGAATGCTCTTGTTGAGCTGAGCAAGGAGTTTGAAGCGCAATCAGGACACAGCATGAGTTTTGAGTTTGTGCCATGGCCAAATTTTGCAGACCGCATGCTCAATGAGCTAAACTCTGGCGGTAAACTTTGTGATCTACTTATCGGCGATAGCCAGTGGATTGGTGGCGCTGCTGAAAATGGTCAATATGTAAAATTGAACGACTTCTTCGACAAAGAAGGCATTTCAATGGACGATTTCTTGCCAGCAACAGTAACTGGTTATGCTGAATGGCCAAAAAATTCGCCAAACTATTATGCGCTTCCAGCTTACGCTGATGTTGTGGGTTGGACTTATCGCAAAGACTGGTTTGAGCGTCCTGAAATCCAAGCCGAATTTAAAGAAAAATATGGCCGCGACCTGGGCGTACCAGCCACTTTGGAAGAGCTTCAGCAGATCGGCGAGTTTTTCCAAGGTCGTGAAATTGATGGCAAAACAGTTTATGGCGCTGCGATCTACACAGAGCGTGGGTCTGAAGGTATCACCATGGGCGTAACGAACGCGCTTTATAACTATGGTTTCCTATATGAAGATCCAGCAAATCCATACGAGCTTGAAGGTTTTGTAAATTCTGATGCTGCAGTTGCAGGTCTTGAGTTTTATAAAAAGCTTTATGAGACATCAGCACCTCCAGGTGCGTCAGATGCTTATATGGGCGCCAATATCGATGCTTATAAATCAGGACAGGTTGCCATGCAGATGAACTTTGCGTTTATTTGGCCTGGCGTTGAAGCTGATCCAAATACGGGTGGCGGTAAGTCTGGTTATTTTGCAAATCCTGCAGGTCCTGCTGGTCAGTTCGCCCAGCTCGGTGGTCAGGGCATTTCTGTTGTTGCTAACTCTGAAAACAAAGATGCAGCACTTGAATACATCAAGTGGTTTGCTCAACAAGATGTTCAGCAAAAATGGTGGGATGTTGGTGGTGCGCCAGCGATGAAATCAGTGCTGGAAGCACCTGGTTTTAACGACAGCCAGCCATTTGCTAAAACATTCCTCGATTCTATGGCCATAGTGAAGGACTTCTGGGCAGAACCTGCTTACGCGTCCTTGTTGCTTCCTATGCAAGAGCGCATTCACAACTATGTGGTTGCCGGGCAGGGAACAGCAAAAGAAGCCCTAGATGGTCTTGTGAAAGATTGGGACGAAGTCTTCGAAGACGAAGGCATTAAATAAGCCTAATCGTATTCTCCCAAGCGGGCACATAGGTATTTTGGCACATGCGCCCTTGGAGCCGGGGTTTTTCCGGCTCCACTTTAATGATAGTATTTTAAGAGAAAACAATGGACAATGTTGCAGACAAAGTGGCTTCCGCCACACCGCCTTCTATTGCGCATAGAGTAAAAGGGCTTTCAGATCGTGCAATAGCGTGGATATTTGTTGCGCCGACAATTTTCATATTGCTGGCAATTAATATCTTCCCACTGATCTGGACCATATATTTAAGCTTCACAAACTACGCCGTTAATCGACCAAATCGCGAGGTGAAGTTTATTGGATTGCGTAACTATGAGCGAATTTTGGGTGATGCCGACACATGGGCAACCATGCATGCCACTGCGCATTTCCTCATATGGACAATTGTCCTTCAGGTATTAATCGGATTTACGCTTGCTTATCTGATTAACAAAAAATTCAAAGGCAATGACCTTTGGACCACAATCATCGTGTTTCCAATGATGTTATCACCGGCTGTTGTCGGCAATTTCTGGACTTTTCTTTACCAGCCGCAGATCGGTTTGTTCAACTATGTCATAAGCTTTGTAACGGGTGCTGATCCTTCTAGCTTCTCGATGATTGGCGATATTTCACTCGCCCCTTGGTCCATTGTCATTGTGGACACATGGATGTGGACCCCCTTTGTCATGCTCATCTGTTTAGCGGGCCTGCGCTCGATCCCCGATAGTATCTATGAAGCTGCGGAATGTGATCGAGCCTCAAAGTGGCGCCAATTCTGGACAATCACAATCCCGATGGTTCTACCATTCCTCATGCTAGCCGTTTTGTTCCGCGGAATTGAGAACTTCAAAATGTTCGACCTGGTGGTCCAGCTTACAGGTGGTGGCCCGGGTAATTTAACAACACTCACGTCAATTGATCTCAAACGAGAGGCCTTTGAAAAGTGGCGAACAGGCTTTGCCTCTGCCTATGCGGTCATCTTGTTTGTTACAGTATTTGGCCTCGCATCAATCTACGTAAAAGCACTAAACAGGGTAAAACAACGATGAGTTTTTCAGTTACAGAACCGTCTCACGGACAAAAGTGGTTCGCCGGAATTCTGGTGGTTGGCTACGCATTAATTACCTTGTTGCCGCTATTATGGATTGTCGCAACAGGCTTTAAATCAGGCCCTGATTCCATTGCTTATCCGCCGAAGATTGCGTTTGAACCAACCGTTGAAGGCTATGTGAACCTGTTTACAACGCAAACGCGCCTCAGCAATGAAGCCAAGTTAGAACCGGTGGATGACCTACCATGGTATGAGCAATTGGTGCGCGAGCGCGGTAATACAATTGTCGGAACCTCGCGTTATTCAGAGCGTTTCTTCAATTCAATTATCATTGGCTTTGGATCAACCTTCTTTGCCATTGTGTTGGGAACAGCCGCCGCCTATGCATTCTCTCGCTTTAAAGTGCCGCTGAAGGATGACTTATTATTCTTCATACTTTCAACACGTATGATGCCGCCAATTGCAGTCGCAATCCCCATCTTCTTAATGTTCAGAAATTTGGGGTTAAGTGACACACATGCAGGGATGATCTTGCTTTATACAGCAGTGAACCTATCGCTTTCTGTTTGGCTGATTAATGGCTTTATTGATGAGATCCCGATCGAATATGAAGAAGCAGCTTTAATTGATGGATACACCCGCTTTCAAGCGTTCTATAAAGTGGTGTTACCTCAAGCCGCAACAGGTATCGCATCAACGGCAATCTTCTGCCTAATCTTCGCCTGGAATGAATATGCCTTTGCCGTATTGCTCACATCCGGCACCGCGCAAACAGCACCGCCATTTATCCCAACCATTATTGGCGTTGGGGGGCAAGATTGGCCCGCAGTAGCCGCTGGCGCAACCATATTCCTGGTGCCAGTCATGGTATTCACAATTCTGCTTCGTAAACACTTGCTACGTGGCATCACATTTGGAGCAGTTCGCAAATGAGTAGTTTTTTCAACGATTTACTGCGCTTACGGCGCGGGGCTTGGGAAATGGTCGCATCAATCTTAATTGCGCTTGGGGTCTTTATGCTCATGCAGCCTTTTGTTCTTACGCTCTTCACTTACTCCTTCCTTGTAACACTAGTCGGGACAGTGATGTTCATCATTGTCAGCCATTTTCCGGAGTAACCCATGGCACAAATAAGAATAGAAAATGTGCGTAAAGAATTTGGATCATTCACAGCGGTCCAGTCATCTAGCTTTACTATTGAAGACGGTGAGTTCTTTATGCTCTTGGGTCCATCAGGCTGCGGAAAAACGACGACTTTACGCATGATGGCGGGGCTAGAACTTCCAACCAGCGGTGAAATCTTCATCGACGGTGAAGAAGTTGGTATGAAGCGCGCTTCTGAGCGAGATATCGCCTTTGTGTTTCAGATGTTTGCGCTCTATCCGCACATGAATGTCGGTAAAAATATGTCTTATCCTTTGATAAGCCAGGGCATGTCACGAAGCGACGCGCAAAAGCGTGTTTTGGAAGTCGCTAAAATTCTCGGCATTGAGGATATGTTGAATAGACCTGTCGGCGGACTATCAGGCGGTGATCGTCAGCGTGTTGCATTAGGTCGGGCAATTGTGCGCGAACCAAAAGCGTTCTTTATGGACGAACCTTTGGGTGCGCTTGATGCAGAATTCCGCGAGCATATGGCCGAAGAATTGCGCGCTCTTCATGATCGCATGGGCGCAACAACCGTTTATGTGACCCACGATCAACTTGAAGCGATGCAAATGGGTGACAAGATTGTTGTGATGAACCATGGGGTTGTTGAGCAATTTGGAAAGCCGCAAGAGATCTATGATTGGCCGGCAACTAAATTTGTCGCGCAGTTCATCGGCTCTCCATCGATGAATTTCTTAGATTTTTCCGGCAATGTCGAACCCAATTCCAACAAGGTCAAAATTGATGGACACGTCATTGATATCCCAACCTCGAGAGACGGTGTCGTTGGCGATTTATCACTTGGCGTTCGTCCAGAGCATATCAAGTTCGACGATAGCTCCGATTATAAAGGTGAGGTGATCGCCGTTGAATATTTAGGAACAACGCAGATCATCACACTGCAAACACCCAATGGAATCATCAAGTCGCGCATCGCTTCAGATCAACAAGTCAATAATGGCGAAATGATCGGGCTAAGTTTTGATGCACGCACATTGACGCTGTTTGATAACAAAAATGGCCGCGCATTGGTCTCAGAAGCAAATGAGGGGCTTTCAATTATGGCTGAGGTTATTCTTGAAAATGTGACGAAAAGTTTTGGTGATGAACTGGCTTTGGATAATGTCTCGCTCACCATTCCTGATGGATCGTTTGTGGTGCTTTTAGGGCCGACAGGCGCGGGAAAAACAACAACGCTGCGGATGATCTCAGGTTTGGATGAACCTGATAGCGGCGATGTTTTTATCAATGGGCAATCCATTGTTGGTCAAACACCTGCGCAACGGAATGTCGCGATGGTATTCCAGCAATATTCGCTTTATCCGCATCTAACAGTACGGCAGAACTTGGAATTTCCGCTTAAATCACCATTGTTGCAAACACCTAAGGCTGAAATTGACGAGAAGGTCAAAGCGGTATCGGAAGTTCTTCAGATCGCCCACAAGCTTGATAATAAAGCAACAGCATTATCCGGTGGTGAGATGCAGCGCGTATCAATCGGTCGTGCGTTGGTTCGTTCGCCAAATATCTATCTAATGGATGAACCGCTGAGCTCGTTGGATGCTAAATTGCGTGCTGATTTACGTATTGAACTTAAACGCATTCAAGCTAATTCCGGTCAAACATTGTTGTATGTAACGCACGATCAGATCGAAGCCATGACAATGGCAACACATATCGGTGTTTTAGATCATGGTAAGCTGGTTCAGTTTGGCTCGCCCCGTGAAGTTTACGAAAATCCGGTCAGCATTTATTCAGCAAGCCGATTGGGCCAGCCGCGTATTAATATTCTGCCTGCAGATATATTTGCCGCTGATTGCCCAAAACATGCCAAATCAATTGGTTTGCGGCCTGAGCAAATCAACCAGGGGAAGGGTGAGGATGCCTTTGTCACCCGCGTTGAACATTTGGGTGATCAAACGCGTTTGCATTTAAAATTTAAAGAACATGATCTCATAACTGTAACTGATGCGCATACGCCGTTGCAGAACGGAGAGGTCGTTCAAATTCAACCAAAAGACCCGTTTTTCTTCGACGAAAACGGGGCACGTATTGTGTAAGGGAGGAAGCTATGACGCAATTTATGAACAAAAAGGAAGACATTGTTACAGATGCAATTGATGGCATTGTTTCAGCGTCTGGTGGAAAGCTCGCCCGACTTGACGGTTACCCCCATATTCGCGTCGTCGTTCGCAATGATTGGGACAAGTCAAAAGTTGCACTTGTTTCAGGCGGCGGCTCCGGGCACGAGCCAGCTCATGCAGGCTTTGTTGGGGAAGGGATGTTAACGGCCGCTGTGTGCGGTGATGTATTTGCTTCCCCAAGCGTTGATGCTGTTCTTGCGGGAATTTTAGCTGTGACCGGCCCGGCTGGATGCTTGTTGATTGTTAAAAATTACACCGGTGATCGCTTAAACTTTGGTCTTGCTGCAGAACGTGCCCGTGCATTTGGGCTAAATGTCGAAATGGTGGTGGTTGATGATGATGTAGCCTTACCAGATTTGCCACAAGCACGCGGTGTAGCAGGTACCTTGTTTGTGCATAAAATTGCAGGTGCATTGGCGCAAAATGGCGCTGATCTAGATAGTGTTGCAAACGCTGCCAAGAAGGTTATCAAAGGCGTGCAAAGTATCGGAATGTCATTGGACACATGCACAGTACCAGGATCACCCAAAGAAGATCGTATTCCCGATGGCATGGCTGAATTGGGCCTTGGCATTCACGGTGAAGCTGGGGTTGAACAAATTCCATTTAATACCGCTAAAGAAGGGTTTGCAGCTTTATCAAACAAGCTCGAAGCTGGCATGGCAAAAGCCGCCCATGTTGCATTGTTAAACAATTTAGGTGGCGCATCGGTGTTGGAAATGTCTGTTATCCTAAATGAAATGGTCAGCTCATCGTTGGGAGGGAGTATCTCTCACCTGGTCGGGCCGGCATCAATGATGACGTCTTTAGATATGCGCGGATTTTCCGTTTCGATCTTTCCGGCAAATACACAAGAGTTGGAATTGCTAAAATCTCCAACCCCATTAGCTGCATGGCCAGGTGTATCTGAAATCAGCCCGATTGAAATTAAACCGCTCAACGATGGTCTGACGGCGATTAAACCAATTCCATCATCTCACAAGCAAACAGAGGACTTCTTACGCAGTTGTTGCGAAGTGCTCATTGCAGCGGAAGATGATCTAAATGCGCTCGATGCAAAGTCTGGTGATGGTGATACGGGCTCAACATTAGCTGGTGCATCTCGCGCGTTAATTGATGCAATGGATCGATTGCCACTGGCGGATCACACTCAATTGTATCGTGCAATTGGATTGGAGCTTAGCCAAACAATGGGTGGTTCATCTGGTGTGCTTCTGGCGATTTTCTTTGCCGCTACAGGTGATGGTGCATCAAGCGGTCTACCAATGCGCGATGCGTTAAAGGCAGGTCTTGCGCGTATGCAGGAAATTGGCGGTGCGCAAATTGGTGATCGTACAATGGTTGATGCGTTGGCCCCTGCATTGGATGCGCTTGAAAAAGGCTTTGGGGAAGCTGCAGACGCTGCAAGGAAAGGTGCAAATCATACTGCCAGCATAGTACAGGCAAAAGCTGGTCGTGCTGCTTATATAAATGCGCAGCAGCTTGAGGGACATGTCGATCCAGGTGCCGAAGCTGTGGCACGACTGTTTGAGCATCTTAATTCTTAAAACATCCGCGAGCTTATAAATATTAGGTATTAAATGGGCTCTTCATCGTTTCTGATGAAGAGCCCATTTAAGCAACACGGGCAAACCCTGAAACGAGCTGTTTTAAACCAAACGCTGCGCCAACAAATATCGCTATGAAGGCAATTGGTGCGCTATATGCCAAAACGGAAAATGCCGAAATTCCCTGACCAATACTGCAGCCAACAGCAAGAATTGCGCCGGGACCCATCAATGTCGCACCAAAAATCTGTCGTCGTAACTCTCGTGGGTCCTCGCAGGCTTCCCAGCGAAACTGACCTTTTTTAAATGAGCCTAAGGCCGCGCCGATCAAGACACCAATCACGGATCCGACGCTAAAGGAAAGTGTATTACCAGATGCTGTCATGCTGTAAAAAATAGTATCACCTATGGGGGCTGCAAATGAGTGCGTTTGAACAGGTTCTGCATCGAACCCTGTGGCAAAAACCCAATGTGTACCAACCCAGCCAGACACGATGGCAAGACCAACAATGGTTCCCCAAAAGATATGGTTTGTAGATGAAAGCATTGGCCGACTTGCCAGTGAAAAAATTAGTATTGCGCCACCAATTAACAAACCGATTAGGGCTGGCCGCATAGAATAAGTATCTTGCAAGAACTGCCCAATCCCTTGAGGTGAGGTTGCATTGTCTTCTACGGAAAATAAAACCACGCGTAGTTGTGCAAGCGGGCCTGACATTACAAAATAAGCTGATAACCCCATCACAATTACGATCACAAACGAGCGTAAATCTCCACCGCCCAAACGCGCAAGTGCCCCATAGCCGCAATTGCCGCTTAGCGCCATGCCATAGCCAAACATCAAGCCGCCAATCACCGTTGCAGCGGGGTTCCATACACGATCCAAATAGGCTGATTGTTGATAATCCATTGCGCCATAATCGACAGCAAAATGGGTGCCGATGATCGCAACACCAATGGCAATGCCCCACATTCGCATGCGGCGATTATCCGATGAATAGATGATATCTTCGATAGCACCAAGGGTGCAAAATCGGCCAATACGCGCCGCTAGTCCAAGCAGAACCCCGCCAAACAAACCAACCAAAGCAGCAGTATTCGCTTCTCCAAGTGTATCCAACAAACCGGCATCCTCCCAAATACCAGATCATTTATGTGCAGCTGTTTTAACTCCTACAAAAAGATCGTAAACAACTTCCATGATCTGCTTGGGGCGGTCATCTGTCAAGCTATAGTAAATCGCTTTGCCCTCACGGCGCGGTTTAATAAGTCCTTCAAGTCGAAGTCGCGCAAGTTGCTGAGAAACCGCAGATTGTCTTGATGATAGTAGATCTTCAAGATCGGTAACCGATTTTTCACCCGATACCAAATGGCATAAAATCATGAGGCGGCCCTCGTGACTAATTGCCTTTAAAAAGGTTGAAGCTGCTTCCGCATTCTTCATCATTTTTTCCATGTCTTCAGGACATGTATTTGCATCAAACACCGGAAGGCGAGAAGTGCTTTCACTGTTTGTGCCAAGATTAGTGTCAGTATTTTCCATCATTTAAGTATTATACCCTTCTAACCTTTTACGTCCAATGGGATTTTTGCGTTTTCAAACAACATTGTAAGTAACGCCCAAAAATGATCTTCGCCAGGATACCCCTCGATACGTCCAACTTCTTGTCCATCCTGAACAAGTATGAAAGTCGGTGTGTAGTGCACGCGCTTGCTAAATTTTACATCTGGCGTTTCAGAATGAAGGTCATATTTTTGCAACGGTGCCAACTTTCCCTCGGTGGTCTTGGGGTAGATATGAGCGATCTCGTCTTCCCATTTCTGACACCAGTAACAGCCATCTTCCTCTGCCATCAGCATATAAGTTTCAGCTGACGCGGAAAAAGGCATCACTAATAAAACCAGAACAAGTATTCGGGTGAGTAAGGGCACTTCTGCTCCAAAGGCTCCTGTTGACTTCTTAGATTACCTAAACATAATCTAATATTTGAATATATCAAGAGGAAGTAGGGTAATTGGCGTTCGATATTAGCATTGGTGGTGCCTTTTTTGCGGGTTTATTGTCATTTTTGTCCCCTTGCATCCTGCCCATAGTACCCTTTTACTTAAGTTATCTTGCGGGTGCGAGTGTCGGTGAGCTGTCATCAGATGATGAGATTGACCCACAGATTCGCAAAAAAGCGTTTATTTCGTCATTGTTCTTTGCTGCCGGCATTATCTTGATTTTCGTCGGGCTAGGCGCGACGGCGACAGTGTTTGGCAAATTTGTTAGAGAATATTTCGATGTTTTAAGATGGGTTGCCGCTGCAATCATTATCTTAATGGGTCTACACTTTTTAGGCATTTTGCGCATTGGCTTGCTCTATCGGCAATTGCGCCTAGATACTGAATTGGATACTGGCAAACAAAAGAATCTAACGTATTTAGGTTCGTTTGTCATAGGGCTAGCATTTGCATTTGGGTGGACACCTTGCGTGGGGCCAGTGCTCGCAGCGATTTTATTTACAGCTGCAGGGCAGGACGCCGCACAACAGGGCGCTATGCTATTATTCGTCTACGGTCTTGGTATGACTTTGCCATTTGTAATTGCTGCTTTGTTCACCAAAAATTTCCTCATATGGGCTCAAAAATTTCGAAAACATTTGGGAACGATGGAAAAAGTTATGGGGTTATTCCTCATTTTGTTCGGCCTGTTAATTGCAACAAATTCTGTCAGCATAATCGCACAATGGATGTTGGAAAACATCCCCTGGTTTGACGCGATTGGTTGATTTAAAGGGAGGTTATAATGAAGTATATTTTTCTAGCTCTAGCGCTAATTTTCAATTGTGTTCAGCTTAATGCTGCAGAAATAGGGGGTGATGGTCTGCATAAGGCTGCATGGATGCGCGACACCTTCAAAGATCTGCAGGAGGATCTGGAAGAAGCAAATTCTGAAGGAAAGCGTCTCATGGTCATCATTGAGCAACGCGGCTGTATCTATTGCAAAAGAATGCATGAAGAAGTTTTTGTGATTCCCGAAATCGAAGAATTTATCGAGAAAAACTTTTTCGTTGTGCAGCTAAACATGTTTGGTGATGTGGAAGTCACAGATTTTGATGGCGAGACTTTAACCGAAAAAGAGATGGTAAAACACTGGGGCGTTCTGTTCACGCCAAGCATATTATTTTTCGATGAAAGCGTTGCAGATGACAAAACAGCGACGCAAGCAGCTGTTGCTACAATCCCCGGCGCTTTCGGGCGATACACGACGTTCAACATGCTAAATTGGGTTGTTGAGAAGGGTTATCTAACAGACGAGCCGTTTCAGAAATATCATGCTCGAAAATTTGCTGAGCAGAAAAAATAGATATGGTGACAACATATGAACAAATTCATTTAATTGAATTTGTTGTTGCGTTATTTTGAATTTATGCCATGATGTCGCACATGAGAACATTGGGGAATGTTCTGAGGAGGAGACATGAAGTACTTATTGGGAGTGGTACTTGCGACCGGATTTTTAACATCCGTAGCAATCGCCGAAACAACAAAGCCATCAGAGGTAAAATTTAGTGATGATGGTGTCATGGCGTCTTTGACTGGCAAAGCCGGAGATGCTGAAGCGGGTCGATCTGTGTTTGCAAATCGAAAACTAGGGAATTGCCTAGCTTGCCATATCAATTCAGAAATGAGTGAAGAATCGTTTCATGGTGAAGTGGGCCCCCCAATGGATGGTGTCGCTGATCGTTGGTCAGAGGCTGAACTAAGATCCATTGTTACAAATTCCAAAAAGATCTTCGAAGGCACGATTATGCCAGCATTTTATATTGATGCAGGCTACGGGCGTCCGCTGGAGAAATTTGCGGGAAAGTCAATTCTATCAGCTGAGCAAGTGGAAGATGTGATCGCATATTTGCTTACGCTGAAAGAAGAATAAACGTTTATTGGAGACAAGCATGGAGCTTTCACGAAGAAAATTATTGGCACTGGGTGCCAGTTCAATCGCTCTGATTGGATTGGGTACATCGGCTGCATTTGCGAGCAAAGCTGACGAAGCAATCAATACATTCACAGGTGGCGCTGAAACGGGCGAGGGTAGTTTAGAGCTAACGGCGCCTGAAATTGCTGAAAATGGCAACACAGTGCCGATTGAAATCAATGCACCTGGTGCCTTGTCAGTAACGGTACTTGCTGATGGCAATCCAGTGCCAAATGTTGCGACTTTTAACTTTGGTAAATTGAATGCGTCTCGCGGCGCTTCAACACGTATCAGGCTTTCAAAAACACAAAACGTTATCGCTGTTGCCAAGATGGAAGATGGATCTTTCCAAATGGCAAAAGCCAACGTGAAAGTGACAATTGGCGGCTGCGGCGGCTAAATTAAGAATAGGAGAATACTCATGGCTTCTGGTGTAAAACCACGGGTTAAAGTGCCAAAAAAGGCGTCAGCAGGTGATGTCATTACGATCAAGACTTTGATCAGCCATAAAATGGAAAGCGGTCAGCGCAAAGATGGCGATGGTAATGTCATTCCGCGCTCTATTATCAATCGTTTTGTTGCAGATTTTAACGGCGAAAACATCATTGATGTAACGCTCGAGCCTGCAATTTCAACGAACCCATATTTCCAGTTTGATGCAACCGTTCCTGAATCAGGCGAGTTTCACTTCACTTGGTATGATGATGATGGAGATGTCTACGAAACGAAGAAGAAGATCACCGTTTCATAGATCAAGTTTGTGACTACCATTGGGAGGGGTAGAAATGGGAATGAAATTAATATCATTTGTATCAGCAATTATCTGTGCTGGCAGCGCATATGCTCAAGACAGCAACCAGCTCAATGTTGAGGGAGAGATATTGGCGAGTACCACCGCAGCTCCTTCTCATATGGAAAATGTTGATACGCTATATTCAGGTTGGCACTTCCGTTCGGGGGAAACGCAAGCGCTTCAGCTCGATGACTTCGACAATCCAGGCATGGTCTTTATCGATCAGGGTATTGATCTCTTCGGTAAAGTTGATGGTTCTGAGGGTAAGTCTTGCCAATCGTGCCATGAAGATGTTGAGGATTTTGCCGGTCTTCGTACAAAATTGCCACGTGTTGAAGACGGACAATTGGTGGCCATGGAAGATCTGGTCAATGAGTGCCGTACAGAACGTATGGGTGCTGAAGCTTGGAAATGGTCATCAACGAATATGACAGCTGTGACGGGTCTGATCGGCTTTCAATCGCGCGGTATGCCTATGAGTGTGAAAATCGATGGTGACGCTGCGCCGTTCTGGGAAGCTGGTAAAGAGCTTTACTACACGCGTGTTGGCCAGCTCGATATGGCCTGTTCCAATTGTCATGAAGATAATTATGGTGTGATGATCCGCGCCGATCACTTATCTCAAGGACAGATCAATGGCTTTCCGACGTATCGTTTGAAAAACGCTAAGCTAAATTCAATCCACAATCGCTTTAAAGGCTGCATGAGCAACATTCGTGCAACACCGTTTAAAGAGGGTGGCAAAGAGTTCAAAGCGCTAGAGCTTTACATTGCCTCTCGTGGTGAAGGCCTAGCTGTTGAAACACCATCTGTTCGAAACTAGACAAAGATTTTTACCTCGCATGATGTGCGGGGTATTTTTACGCACAATATATTCAAATATTCTAATATGTTTTAAGTAAGGTAAGTTTATGATATCAAGACGTGATTTCTTACAGGTCAGCATGGCAGCGTCCGCGCTGGTTGGAACGTCGGGTTTTGGAAACTGGGCAAAGCTTGCAGCGCAACAATCACTGACCCAAGATCAATTGCTGGAGTTTGATACATTTGGCAATGTTTCGCTTATTCACATCACAGATATTCATGGACAATTAAAACCGATCTACTTCCGTGAGCCGTCGGTTAACATTGGCGTTGGTGGCAATAAAGGTGCAGTGCCTCATGTCACCGGTTCTTCGTTTCGAAAACTCTATGGCATCGATGACGGTAGCTACAGCCATTATGCGTTGAGCTCTGGTGATTTTGCTGCTTTGGCAAAGGGTTATGGCCGCGTTGGTGGTTTAGATCGTGTCGCAACGGTTATCAAAGCCATCAGAGCGGATCGCCCGGATGCTATCCTGTTAGATGGTGGCGACACCTGGCATGGCTCTTATACATGTTACAAAACCAACGCCCAAGACATGGTCAATGTCATGAACGCGCTTAATCCTGATGCAATGACATTTCACTGGGAATTCACATTAGGATCAGAGCGCGTTCAGGAAATTGTTGAAAATCTGCCATTTGCAGCACTTGGGCAAAACATTTTTGATGCTGAATGGGATGAACCCGCGGAGCTATTCCCTCCATATAAAATGTTTGAGCGCGGTGGCACAAAAATCGCTGTGATCGGACAAGCTTTCCCTTATATGCCAATTGCAAATCCGGGCTGGATGTTCCCTGAATACTCGTTTGGTATTCGCGATGAGAATATGCAGGAGATGGTCGATCAGGTGCGATCCGAAGGCGCTGAATGCGTGGTGGTTTTGTCCCATAACGGATTTGATGTTGATAAGAAAATGGCAAAAGTCGTATCTGGCATTGATGTGATTTTATCAGGTCATACCCATGATGCATTGCCGGAACCTGTGCTCTCTGGCAGCACAATTATCATTACATCAGGCTCAAACGGCAAATTCGTTTCCCGCGTTGATCTAGATATTCGTGATGGGGGGATGAAAGGCTATCGACATAAGCTTATCCCGATCTTCTCAGATATTATTGAACCGGATGCAGAAGTTTCTGCTCTCATTAATAAGCAGCGCGCACCTTATGAAGCTGAATTAAATGAAGTGATCGGCAAAACAGAAAGCCTGCTTTATCGCCGCGGCAATTTTAATGGAACATGGGATGATGTGATCTGTGATGCACTGATCTCAGAGCGCGATGCGGAAATTGCGTTAAGTCCAGGTGTTCGCTGGGGACCTTCGGTTATTCCAGGGCAGGATATTACACGTGAAGATCTGTTTAATGTGACATCTATGAGCTACGGCGAGGCCTATCGAACCGAAATGACAGGCGAATTCCTCAAGGTTGTTTTGGAAGACGTTGCAGACAATATTTTCAATCCTGATCCTTACTACCAACAGGGTGGGGACATGGTTCGAACCGGTGGTCTTGGCTACCATATTGATGTGAGCCAGCCACAAGGCAGCCGCATATCAAATCTTAGACTTTTAAAAACGGGCGAGGCAATTGAGCCAAGCAATTCCTATGTGGTCGCCGGTTGGGCTTCAGTAAATGAAGACACCGAAGGACCGCAGATTTGGGATGTCGTTGAAAGTCACATTCGCAAACAGGGAACCATCAAAGTGGAACCCAATAATAGCGTCACAATTAAGGGCATATAAGAGTATGACGGAGTCCAAAAATATGGATGAAAAGAGCAAGATCCGATCTCGTCGATCTTTCTTAAAAGGCAGTGCGGCAATGATGGCAGGGACTGTTGTTGCTGGATCTGCACAGGCAAATGAGCCTGATCCTTTAATCACTGAATTACAGGATTGGGCATCAGCTACAGGTGTTGGTGTCGATGAAACACCTTATGGCATGCCTATCAGTTTTGAATCTCACGTTGTCCGTCGCAATGTGGAATGGCTTACCGCAGATCCAATTTCATCGATTAACTTCACGCCCATTCATGCGCTTGATGGCACAATCACTCCACAAGGGTGCGCGTTTGAACGTCACCATTCAGGTGCGATAGAATTGCGTAAAGAAGACTATCGTTTAATGATCAATGGTCTGGTCGATCGTGAGCTTATATTTACTTACGAAGATCTCGAACGCTTCCCGCGTGAAAATCATGTGTATTTCTGTGAATGTGCGGCAAATACAGGAATGGAATGGGCAGGTGCTCAGCTAAATGGCGCACAATTTACCCATGGTATGATCCATAATATGGAATATACGGGCATTCCTTTACGTGCACTTTTAAATGAAGCTGGCGCGGATATTTCAAGCGACAAATGGGTCTATGTTGAAGGCGCAGACGCGTCCTCTAATGGTCGATCTATTCCAATGGAAAAAGCCCTTGATGATGTGTTGGTTGCTTTCAAAGCCAATGGTGAAGCATTGCGCATGGAACATGGTTATCCCGTTCGCCTCGTTGTCCCAGGTTGGGAAGGCAATATGTGGGTTAAATGGCTACGCCGCATCGAAGTCTCTGACATGCCGGTTGAAAGCCGTGAGGAAACTTCGAAATATACCGACGTTTTAGAAGATGGCTCAGCACGTAAGTGGACATGGGTGATGGATGCAAAATCTGTGATCACATCGCCAAGTCCGCAAATGCCGATCAAGCATGGCGCGGGTCCTTTGGTTATTTCTGGTCTTGCATGGTCAGGGCACGGACAGATCACACGTGTGGATGTCTCAAAAGATGGAGGCATCACATGGGAAACGGCTCGTCTGGGCAAACAGGGCGATAAGAAGGCGTTAACGCGCTTTTATCTTGATACAAATTGGGATGGTGCACCGATGTTGCTGCAAGCTCGAGCGATGGATGACACCGGTTATGTTCAACCCACAAAAGATCAGTTGCGCGCCCAACGCGGCGAGAACTCTGTTTATCACAATAATTGCATTCAAACTTGGTATGTAAACACACAAGGGGTCGCTGAGAATGTCGAAGTTTCTTAATCTCTCCATCCCTGTATTCGGGGGAATTGCTCTTTTAATTGGGCTGGCATTTGGAATGTCGTCTCGCAATCATAATGCTGAAAAAATTGAAACTCTGGAGACACGACTTGCGCAGATCTCAGAGCATGCGTCAAATGCGGAAGTAGCAACAAAGGCGCAATCTAATCGAGCTGTGGAGCTTGAAGCAAAGCTTGCTGAAATCGAAGAAGTTTATGCAGAGCTTGCCAAAAATGGTTCAAACCTTACGGCGCCAGCGCCGAGCATTCCGGGCACATTAGGAATTGGTCGCACGGCTCATGCCAAAGAAATTGCAGCTTGGGATGTTGATGTGTTGCCGGATGGGCGCGGTTTGCCAGATGGTTCAGGCGATGTGTTCACCGGTGAAGAAGTGTTTGCAGAAAAATGTGCTGCCTGTCACGGTGACTTTGCTGAAGGGGTTGATAATTGGCCCGTTCTTGCTGGTGGCTTTGACACGCTTGCAGACAAAGATCCGGTTAAAACGGTTGGATCATATTGGCCGCATTTATCAACTGCGTGGGACTACATTAATCGCTCAATGCCATTTGGTGCTGCAGGTACGCTAACGCCAGATGAGACATATGCGATTGTCGCTTATATTCTTTATTCAAATGATTTGGTGGATGATGATTTCGAGCTTTCGAAAGACAATTTCAGCGAATTTGAAATGTATAATAAAGACGGTTTTGTCATCGATGATCGACCCAACACAGAATATGCAAAATGGCAGGCTGAACCTTGCATGAGTGACTGCAAAAACGAAGTTCAGGTGACCATGCGATCAGTGTTCCTGGTTGATACTCCGCCGGAAGGTGGCTCGGATTCTGTGCCGAATATGGCAACTATTGACGGGTTGCCAAGCTTCACCAAAGATGGGCCATCATTTATCCCGGTTTCCGAAGAAAAACCAGCTGAGGAGAAAGTTGAAAAAGCAAGTCTTACAACACCTTCTCCAGAGGTTGCTGGTGCAGCTGAACTGATCAATGCCGGCAAAAAGGTCTTTAAAAAATGTTCCGCTTGTCACCAGGTGGGTGATAAGGCAAAAAATCGCTCTGGTCCAATTTTGAATGGTATCGTTGGCAGAACGTTTGGCACTGTTGATGGCTTTAAATACTCCAATGTCTTTAAGGCTGCGGCAGAAGAGGGGCGTGTTTGGGATGAAGCAAGTTTGGCTGAGTTTTTGAAAAAACCAAAAGCTTATATGAAGAAAACCAAGATGAGTTTTTCAGGCCTCAAAAAAGATGAGGACTTAACTGCAATCATCGAATATTTAAAGTCGACAGGTCAGTAGAAAATGAAGAAGCTCCCATTTCTCCTTTTACTGACAAGTAGCTCGCTGATTTCAACAGCAACGCTGTCGAGTGAGCTCGGCGATCCTGAGCGCGGCAAACAGGTTTATAAAAAATGCGCGAGCTGCCACATGGTTGGTGTGAAGGCGAAAAAACGTGTTGGCCCGCCACTTAACAATATCATCAATGCCAAAGCTGGTGGTGTTGCTAACTTTAAATATTCAAAAGCGATGAAAAAAGCTGCCAGTGATGGATTGCATTGGGATTATGCCTCGCTTGACGCATTTATCGAAGACCCAAAAGGCTTCATGCCAAAAACCAAAATGAGCTTTCGCGGACTTAAAGATCAAGCTGATCGCACAGATTTGATCGCATATCTTGCGACTTTTTCCGGAGGAGAATTAGCCGCAAAGGTCGATGAAGGTTTCACCGTATCGAACGATATCCTCGCATTAGAGGGCGATATTGAATACGGGGAATATCTGTCCAGCGAATGTACCACCTGTCACCAATCCAGCGGTGACAATGACGGTATTCCAGGAATTGTCGGTTGGGAAACCGAGGATTTTGTAACCGCAATGCATGCCTATCGCGAAAAGCATCGCGAAAATCCTGTCATGCAACTCGTTACCGGGCGTTTATCTAATGAGGAGATAGCTGCCTTGGCAGTGTATTTTAAAGAGTTAACTGAGGACAATTAGGGAGAGGAAATATGGCCTTAAAAAGAAGAACATTATTGGGAGCAGCAGGTGTCGCATCTGTCACCTTAGCTTCCCCAATGGTATTAGCCGATGGTCATGGCAAACCGCGCGTGGTTGTCGTGGGTGGTGGTGCAGGTGGCGCAACAGCTGCTAGATATATCGCAAAAGACAGCAAGGGCGAAATCGATGTAACGCTTATCGAACCTTCGCGCATGTATTACACCTGCTTCTTCTCAAATTTGTATCTGGGTGGATTTAAAGAGATCGATGATATCGGTCATTCTTATGGCAGCCTTGCAGCTGGTGGAGTTAATGTTGTGCATGACTGGGCAATTGGCGTTGATCGCGATGCAAAAACCGTTTCGCTCGCAGGCGGTGGTTCAGTGCCTTATGATAAATTGATCTTATCGCCGGGCATAGATTTCGTCGATGGTGCTGTTCAAGGTTGGGATGTTAGCGCTCAAAACGCCATGCCACATGCTTATAAGGCTGGGTCGCAATCTGAGTTGCTCAAAGCGCAATTGATGGCAATGCCAGCGGGTGGCACATTTGCAATGATTGCACCGCCAAATCCATATCGTTGCCCGCCAGGGCCATATGAGCGTGTGTCGATGGTTGCTCACTTCCTTAAGAATAACAATCCAACGGCAAAAATCATTGTCGCTGATCCAAAACCGAAATTCTCCAAAATGGCACTATTCCAAGAAGGTTGGGCAGATCATTATGATGGCATGATTGATTGGGTTGGTGAAGAGTTTGGTGGTGCAAATGTATCAGTGGATCCAAACGCAATGACCGTTACGATTGATGGTGAAGAAAACAAGGTCGATGTTTGTAACGTTATCCCAGCGATGAAAGCAGGGCGAATTGCAGAACTTGCGGGTGTGACGGAAGGCAATTGGGCACCTGTGAATGCGGCGGATATGTCAACCAAAGCCGATGGTGATATTTATGTGCTGGGTGATGCATCTCAGCAAGGGGATATGCCCAAATCTGGCTTCTCCGCCAACAGTCAGGCAAAAGTTTGCGCCAACGCTGTTCGTGGGGCGCTAACTGGTTCAAAAGTGTTCCCGGCGAAATTCTCAAATACATGCTGGTCGCTAATCACCACCAACAACGGGGTCAAGGTTGGTGCTACATATGAAGCAACGGCGGAAAAAATCGCAAAAGTTGATGGATTTATTTCCAAAACTGGTGAAAGCGATGATATCCGCAAAGCAACATATGAAGAATCTGAAGGTTGGTATTCAGGTATTACAGCTGACATGTTCGGCTAAAATAATAAATCCCCGATTGATCCATCAGTCGGGGATTTTCTTTGTCTTCAGGTCCATAAGTTTTCACGACAGTAAAATTTATTCATTCCAAGAAGATTGAAGTTTTTCATAGTTTTCCATCGCTTCGCTCGCCGAGACAACAGGCAAACCATGTTTTATCCAGCCTGGACCATTGCGATTGCCAAACATCCCTTCAGATATATCCGCAACACCGGTTAAGCCATTTTGTTCTAAAAAATATGTCACTTCCGCAGACCGCCCACCGGTTGCGCAGATCATCGCAATCTTTTCAGGCTCATATTCCAAAAGCACATATTGAAGGCGTTCGAGAAAATCTTTCTCATGCATAGATATTGGCAATGCACCTTGCGCGACACCTGAATCCTGCCATTCCTCGCGTGAACGGATATCAAGCACAACAATGTCACCCTTTGATAGTTTTTCATAAGCTTGCGGTGCGCTCATTAAAGGCGTGTCGGCACGCACCGGTATGACGAAGAATAAGAGTGACAAAAACAACGCCAAAGACGCAAATTGATATCGTAAGGTTGAAGAGTTCCGATAGAGTGTTAGAGCATGCAATTATTCAAATTCCATTTGTTCATAGACCCGTCCGGCATTGCGAGTTGCGAGTTCGTCAAACGTATGCAGATGCGCGTAGGGTGATTGATCCACATAATAAGCATCGGCTAAATCGCCTCCTTCTTCAAGATGTTCACCGATTTTTCCGCGTAAATAGACCAGATAATCGCGAGTATAGCGTCGTACTTGGTCCATATTTGTGGGGTGTCCGTGACCTGGGATAACATAAGTTGCATTTAACGCCTCAAATTCAGTTTCCCAAGTTTCAACCCATTCTGCGGTCATCGTGTCATCGAAAATCGGCAATAACCGTTCATGAAATGCCATGTCTCCGGCGATAACCAGGTTCTGTTTTGGAAGCCAAACCTGCGTGTCACCCGGGCTGTGCGCTGGTCCTAAATGTAAGACCTCTATCGTAAATTCACCCAGTTCAATCACCTTCTTATCTTCAAATGTTTCAGTGGGGAGTGCGATCGAGGTACCTTCAGATTTTTCACGATTATAGCGTTTCATGTTCTCAAGGATCTGATGGCCCCGCTCTTCAAGTTCATGGGCTGCATCGACATGCGCAATGATAGGAACGCCAAGTTCTGTCCAGTATGAATTGCCCAGCGCCGCATGTCCCTGACCATTCTCATTGATGACATATTTAACTTGTTGATCAGTTATCTTTTGAATTTCCTCATGCAGTGCTTTTGCCAAGAGGTAAGCAGCGCCACCATTAATCACGACCACGCCGTCTCCGGTAACAATAAAACTAAGATTATTGTTGTGACCGCTATTTTCATATGTTGGAGGCGCAGTTGCACCAATTGCAGACCAAACATGAGGGATCACTTCCACTGGCTTTGAATATAACAGCGAACCTGGGTATTGATCAGCAATATTTTCATCGGCCATGGCTGGAACAATAAGTACTGCGAATGTGGCTGCGAGGGCGGCAAGTTTCCGAATGCTCATTAGATTTCTCCTTCTAAAAAGCGGTATCCAACAGATGTCACATCAACCTTGCCAATCCCGCCATTGGGTAAGTGAAAGCCAATGACATTCATGTTCTCGCCTGTTATGCGATCAAACAACATATTGCGTGATTGAATGCCCAACTCTCGATCCTGATCGGAACCGCTTGGCCAATCTGGCTGTTTAAATGCAATGTGATGATTGCCAATCGCATCACCTAAGATCATCGTGGAGTTTGACCCGTTGCGCACTTCAAAGCTCATATGTCCGGGCGTATGTCCGGGTGTTGAAACCGCAGCAATTCTGGGAATAATCTCTTGCCCATCTTTGATGAATTCTACGCTATCCTCAATAGCCTCAAGACGGCGTTTTGCACCCACTGCAAATGGTTTTAAGTTGTCAGGTAAGCTATCGACAGTATTGGGGTTCCACCAATAATCCCATTCATTTTGACCCATGAGATATGCAGCATCGCTAAACAAAGGATCATCAAAATCATCCAATAAGCCCCATAAATGATCAGGATGCGCATGTGTAAAGATGACATGGGTTATATCCTCAGGAGAGAGCCCGAGCGCATCCAGATTATCGGTGAGCATTCCCGCTGACGGCATGAAGTCTGGACCTGATCCAACATCAAACAAGATATTGTTTGTACCATCCTGATAAAGGGCAAGATTGCATTCCGGTAAAAGCTGATCGCGAGATAAATTAAACTCGGTGAGGATAGGGGATAATTGCTCTTGCGGCACCGTTTCAAAGATGAAATCACCGGGCAATGTGAGATGACCGTCACTCACTGTTGATAGAGTTGCGTTTCCAACTTTGATCTGGGCAACAGATAGGTTTGGTGTTGCCCCCATAACCGATAAAGCTGCTGCACCTTTTAAAACATCACGCCGCGTAATAGGCATATCCACCTCCAATCATTCATATATTCGAATATGAATGATTAAAGTGATTTTCGCAACCTTTAGCTAGCGGTCATAGCCTCATATGCGGCAGATACATAAAAAAACCACGTTAAAGCAGCAATTACTGTTTTAACGTGGTCAAAGAGAAATGAAAAAGACCTGAAGTCTTTAGATACTCAGCTTACAAAAAATCATCACGGTGAGGCGTGAAGCAATCAATCAATGTACCTGGTTCTAAGCAGACGCAGCCGTGAACCATGTCAGAAGGAATAACAAAGCTATCACCTTGCTTCACTTCACGTTTTTCATCACCAAGCGTGAAAATAAAGCGACCACTTTCAACATAAGTCGATTGAATATGTGGGTGATTGTGCAAATCACCTTTTGCGCCCTCTGCTGAAAAGCGAAATGCAACAACCATAAGATCGTCATTGGTAGATAAAACCTGACGTGTTACGTTATCGCCTGTCGAAACAACTGGAAAATCGGACATTATAACCTCCACTTAAGAGAATAGCATTCCACCATTTATATCAATATTGGTGCCCGTTATAAAGGCGCTATCATCGCATGCAAGGAACAAGACAAGATTTGCTGCATCGTCAACATGGCCTTGACGTTTTACAGGAGCGCTTGCTTCAAATCCGCGACGGCCTGCCTCTGGCGTGTGAACGTTGTGAAAATCTGTATCAATCATGCCTGGACATAAAGCGTTCACCCGAATATCCGGACCTAGCTCTTTGGCAAGACCGCGTGTCATGGTCATGACAGCACCTTTTGATGTTGCATATGGCACAGCGCCCGGGCCACCGCCATCGCGTCCAGCCTGACTTGCAAGATTTACAATAGCGCCGCTTTTCATGTGCTGAAGGCAGGCATGTGTCATCAAAAATGTGCTCGTAAGGTTAAGGTCTAAAACCTCGCGCCAGTGGGAAAGGGGCGTTTCCGCAATCTTTTTGCGGGCAACCAAACCACCTGCATTATTGACCAAAACATCAACACTGCCAAATGTCTCAACTGTTTTGGCAACAAGCGCATTCACATCATCTTCGTTTTTTAAATCACCCTGCATGGCAAATGCATTGCCGCCATTGGCTTTGATTTTGGCCACTGTTTCATCTGCTCCGGTGCTGAAATAGTTGATGGCAACATTCGCACCTTCCGAGGCTAGTTTAATGGCAACAGCTGCTCCGATATCGCGGCCACCCCCGGTGACGATGGCAGTTTTTCCTGCAAGTTTCATGCGTTGTTTTTCCTTTTATCTATCAGGTATTAGCTAGTTTTTTCATCACAACTTTAAACGTGTTTTCGTCTGGGTCCGTGAAATATAAATCTGCGTCATAGCCTTGATCATCCATAAAGTTGAAGATCCGCTTTGGTGCGTCGAGTTTGTATGGCACAAGCAATGTTGCAATCCGGTGACGTGTTGATGCCGGGTAATGTGCGGTTAAAACAGTGCTGACTGGCAGTCCTTCATAATCCGCAGGGTCTACATCAGTAAATTCTGTTTTTTGACTGATCTCGGGTTTGCCAGCTTCTGACCAAACAACTTGTCCGTAAAAACCAGAGCGTTCTTGTCGATTGCGGAATGAAGACTTGCCAAGTTCAAATGGTTCATTTGCATGTAATAGCCAATCAATGGTGACAGGCTTATCCGCATCTACTTTATCGACAATGACAAAATAAGATCCGCGTACAAAATAGATTTCACGTTCTGCACAGGTTACCTCAGGTGAAAGGCTTTGATACGCAGCCGTTGCATCGCCGCAGATATAAATGTGATCCTCATGCTCTTCAGCTGCGAGAATTTTGCCAGTTGCTGCCAGCGCCTTAGCTTTGTCTTTTTCAGCGTATTGGCCTTTGCCATTGATCAAAATTGCATTTTTAGAGCGTGTTTGGCGACGCCAATTGCGGTGCATGGAGGAGTTAAAGGCAACATAATGTCCAGATTGGATTGCCATATCTTCGCCATAAGCTGCCATACAGAACGAGTTTTGATCGCCGTGGCTGTGGCTAACTGAGCCAAATCTGGATGATTTAAATACAAATTGGATATGATTATCAGGATCATCCATCGCGTGCTGTACGCCCACCCAGCCAATGCCTTTAAAGTGGCGCAAACCGTCCTGCGGTTTGGAAGCCTCAATTTGAGGGAAATCCGTTTGGAAGACGAGTTCGTCAAAATTCGTATCCCACCAGCCCCAATTGTAAAACGCCATTTCGGTGCCAGGGTTGGTGCGCAGGTTCTCCTCTGCGTACCACTGATATTCGCCTTTACCTGTTGCGCCGGCAAACTGACGCATATTCAGACCGGTTTTAATACCAGGTAAATCCCCTTGCGTACTGTCATCACCAAATGTGGCGCGACGCGTATTGGGTGCTTTACAATAGAGCGGGAAGTCGCCGGTGTTTTGCAAGAACGGACGCTTATATAGATCAATGCCAATATACGATTTAAGCCTGTTTGCTGAATCAATAAGATAAGCAACACCCATCATCCAATAGTTTGTGCCTTCAGCCCAACCACCATCATTATCACCCCAAGGGGAATAGACCGTCATTAAGAACTCAATGCAGTAATCGAGCCAACCGCGAACTTCATCATTCTCATCATCACCCAAAAGCGCAATACATGATGGTACAATGCTCAACGAAACAGAGCGAACGGCATGGCTGTCATAGGGGAAGAGGTGAATTTTAGCGTTCTGAATTGCGTGTTCAGCGATATCTCGTGTGCGCTCCAAAAGGGCGCTGCGAACGAGATCGCGTTCATCGTCTGAAAGATCATGATAAAGCCAATCATAACCCCATGCGAGTGCATTACACACGCGATATGCCCATTCGTCCGTATATGCGCGTGAAGTTACGCCCATTGGGTCCCATGATGCAGCTTCCAGTAACCATTCTTTTGCGCGTTCTGTCATTTTCGCATCGTCAGTGACCGCGCCACCAATTGCTAAGTGCCGGATGGCATACCAATGCTCTTGCAGTTCGATATAAGTTTGGCGCCAAATCGGTGCAGTGCGTTGATGATTGGGATAGCCCTTTGGTTCACGCATCACATCGCGGTCCATCCAAGGTAGGACAGATTTTTCGTAAAAATTAGACCAGCTGCAATGATTTGGATCAGCAGCTACAGCTTTTTTAAATTCAGCTAGGCGATCCGTTGTCATCCAAAGGCGAGGGTGGTTCGTATCCACCTCTTTATATCGCTCTATACGCTTTGGAACTGGGGTTTGCGGCAAATCTTCTGCAATGTAGAATGTGCGTGAACTGCTCCAAGTGCTCGTTTGCGTATTTGTTTCAGGATCCCACGTGGCATATGACCAGTGGTAATTTCCTGCATCCAAAGTAATGTCTGGGGTAAAAAAGTTAAGCGGTAAATCTTCAAATATCTTTGTGCTTTTTGCCGGATAATCGGCATCGGTAGAAATGCGCAGCACATAGCGCGCATCATCATCAATCACAGGGATCCAAGAAAAGCGTGGTGGGTTTTCAACGATATCCGTGTCTTCAATAGGTGAATATTGGATCGTTAATTGACCGGCTTTTGGTTCGTCAAGCAAAGGAAGAGCGTCACTTGCCATAGATATAGATTTCCGTTTGTCGATAAATTTAGATTGAGCGGCGGACAATATCCGCCGCTCTGATGTTTAATTATAAGGTATTACTTGTTGTACTGGCGCTCGTATGCAGATTGCATAACAACGAGTACTTCATCATAACCAAGCTTTTTAAGCTGAGCGATATAGTCATCCCATTCTGCTTCAACATCGGCAGCACCCAAGATCCAAGCCTGCTGACGTTCAAGCATGTAATCGCGGATTGTACCCCAATATTTGTCATACACCTTCTGCTCATCAGCGTTAAAGGCAACACCCAAGAACTGATCAATCAGATAATCGCCTTGGTCATAAAGAGCGATACCTTCAAGCGCAAACTCGTTTGACCACTGGATTTCGTAATTGTAATCCTGGAAGTAACCGCGACCCTGAAGTTGCGAACCGATTTGATAAAGTGATCTGTTCACAGGACCAGCATCAAGGAATTCTTTCTTGAAGATAGCTTTACCGTCAACAACATCATACTGCTGGCCTTCAACACCGAAGTTGGCCAAGCGACGACCTTCAGGTGTGAACCAGAAGTCGAAATACTTGATTGTTTCAACAGGGTGCTTGTTTGTGTGGCCGATAGCCCAACCATCTGGTTTGATCGGAATACGACGGTGCTCTTCAATGCGCTTTCCGCTGATTGAAGCCGGTGGTGCCATAGCTTTAAATTCAAAACCATCGATCTCAGTTGAAAGTCTGTTATAGCCTGAAGTTGATGCAAACCAATCGTGTGTTGCACCGCCTAGGTTTTCAGACAGCAAGAAGTCTCGTGCAGAAGAACCACGAGTAAATACTTCCGCATCCACCAAACCTTCATCATACCAGCGTGCAAGGTTTTTGATGCCTTCACGATAGCCTTCACCCGCATATGGGTGCTTCATCATGCCTTCATCAACATAAAAATCGTGATAGGTATCAGAACCCGATGAACGACCGTCCCAAAGCGTTACAAGACGGATAAGCTCAGGCCATTGACGTGCGAAATATGGTACTTCGTCTGCTTCGCCGTTGCCGTTTGGATCTTGTGTTTTAAAGGCGCGCAATGCAGCCTCAAACTCTTCTACTGTTTGTGGAACTTCAAGACCTAGTTTGTTGAGCCAATCTGTGCGGATCCAGTATGCACGACCATATTTACCATCTGGCAAATAAGGGATGTAATACATGTTTCCATCAGCAGCAGAGATCGCAGCAGCAACTTCAGGACGTGCATCAAAATATGCCTTCATGTTTGGCGCATGCTCGTCGATGAGCTCATTCAGCGGCAAGAACGCACCTTCAGGACCATACTGGTTCACGAAGTCTTTAATGCGGCTTGAACCAACGATATCTGGGATGTTACCACCCGCAAGCATCAAGTTCAGAGCTTCAGTACGGCCTGTATTTTCATCAGAACGTAAGTTAGCACCAACTGTTACATCAACAAGATGAATGTTTGTCCATTCACGTGCTTGCTGTTCAACCGGCCAGTCTTCTTTGTAAACTGGGTAGCGAGCGTGGTTCATCTGGATTGTTAGCTCCAGAGGGTCACCCTCAACAATCTTTAGATGGCCATCTGAAACTGCAGGCGTCGCGAATGCGGTGCCAGCCAGAAGAGCCGCGGCAAGAGTTAATTTACGCATGATTTCCTCCCATTTTGCGTGTTTGTCTTGTCATTCTTTTACTCCCCCAAGTAAAATTCCTTTTTCGAAGTATTTCTGGATGAACGGATACACAATCAGCACCGGAATAATCGAACATACGATGATCGCGCCCGTGACTGTCTCCGGCCCATAAGCTGCATCCAAAACGTTCATCGCGAACTCTTCGGTGTCACTAAGTTTTGCAATGGTGTGGCGAAGAAAGACCTGTAATGGGATCTTCTCTTCACTCTGCAATAGAACCATTGCCCAGAAGAAGCCGTTCCAGCGAGCAACAATGCAGAACAAAGTGATTGTCGCGATGGCTGGTTTGGACAGCGGCACAAAGACTTTCCATAAAACTTGGAAGTCGTTGGCGCCGTCCATGCGAGCAGCCTCCTCAAAGCTACGCGGAATACTTTCAAAGAAGTTTCTTAATAGGATGATGTTAAATGCATTAACCGCAAAGGCGAGGATAATACCAAACATGCTGTCCAATAAGTTTAAATCTCGCATGTTCAAGAAAAACGGGATTAGCCCTGCGTTAAACCACATCGTAAAGGCGATGAAGAGGTTGAAGAACCTGCGGCCTTTAAGTTGTGGACGCGATAGGGCATAGGCACCAGGAATGATGAACGCCATGCTCATTATTGTGCCGCCAATCGTATAGATGAACGTATTGCGATATGAGACCCAGAACTGTGGATCCGTTAATATAAAGCGGTAAGCTTCAACAGTTGTATCGATCGGTGTGAGCACCACTTTACCCGCAGCAGCTGCAAATCCCGAACTGAAGGAAACAGCGGCGATATAAATAAACGGATACAGCGTTGCAGCCGTAAACATACCGATTAAAACTGAAACAGCGATTGCGAAGAACTTGTCGCCACGAGAATATAAATTCCATTTCATCATGTTTAGATCCTCACCAAAGCGATGTTCGCGATAGACGACGCGACAATGTGTTAGCGACCATGACAAGAACGAACGCGACCACGGCATTGAAGAGACCAGCAGCTGCAGCCAAATCATACTGACCAGATTGTAGTCCCTGGCGGTAAACCCAGGTGTTGACCACATCAGCGGTAGAGTAGGTCGATGGCTGATAGAGCAAGATCACAAGTTCAAATGAAACTTCCATGATATTACCGATGCGTATGATCAACATAATCAGGATCGTAGGCATGATAGATGGAATTGTGATGCGCCACATCATCTGCCATCGGTTTGCACCATCAACCACAGCACTTTCGTAAAGCGATGGGTTAACACCTGCGATCGCAGCTAGGAAAACAATGGAGCCAAATCCAGCTTCTTGCCATATCCCAGTTCCCACAAATATCGGTCGGAACCATTCTGGCTGGGTTAGGAAGTATACAGGATCTAACCCAAACCAGCCCATCACCGTGTTCACAATACCGGCCGACGGGGAAAACGCGGTGATGACAATACCAGCGATGATCACCGATGATATGAAATGCGGCAAATACACGATTGTCTGGGCTGTTCTTTTGTAACTTGCATTCAAAATTTCGTTGAACATAAGCGCCAAAATGATCGGTGCAGGGAAGCCAAAAATTAGATTTAGCGCACTGATTTCAATGGTGTTCCAAACAGCACGTATAAACTGGTCATTGGTGAAAAGTGTTTCAAAATGCTCAAACCCAATCCACGGGCTGTTCGCAACACCTTTAAAGATTGAATAATCTTTAAAAGCGATCTGCAAACCATACATGGGTTTGTAAAGGAAAACGATAAACCAAATTATCGTTGGGACCAGCATGAGATAGATTTGCCATTCACGTTTGAAATGATCGACGGTGCGTGTCCAACCATCATTTCGAATTGCCGTTTGTGGCTTATCTGAACTGCTTTCAGTTAAAACCTCTTTCGCCATGGTTTACGCACCTAGATCCAGAGCGCGACCACTTTCGGCGTCAAATATTTTGACCAATGATGAAGGGACATGTACCTCCTTCACGCCAGAAAGATGAGCAATATTACCATTTGTTTCCGCTTTAAAGACCATATTCTCATCACCGTGATGGGCATGCAGAAGTGCTTCCGACCCCAAAGGTTCAACAAGGTCTAAATCAATGGGCAATACAGAGGTTTTATCGCCTGCACTAAGCTCTGTATGCTCAGGGCGAATACCAACGATGACATTCCGGCCAATGTGATTGCCGACCATGCCGTCTACTTTAATTTCAGCCCCGCCAACCTGAGCGCCGTTTTCAGTTAGTTGCCCTTTGATTTGGTTCATGGGGGAGAGCCCAAGAAACCAGCAACAAAGGTGTTGGCAGGGTTGTTGAACAATTCCATCGGTGCGCCGACTTGTTCAATAATTCCATCGTTCATGACAACAATTCGGTCAGCAAGGGTCATTGCCTCAACCTGATCGTGTGTTACGTAAATGGATGTAGCATCTAAACGGTTATGCAAGCGTTTGATCTCAGCGCGCATTTGCGTTCTAAGCTTTGCATCAAGATTTGAAAGCGGCTCGTCAAACAAGAATACTTTTGGATGACGCACAATAGCGCGTCCCATCGCAACGCGTTGTCTTTGCCCACCGGATAGATCAGCAGGTCTGCGGTGTAAGTATTCTGTTAAACCAAGAATTTCAGCCGTATCAGCAATAGCTTTTTTGATTTCAGCTTTTGGTGTGCGGCGAATACGAAGGCCAAATGCCATGTTTTCTGCCACATTAAGATGCGGATAAAGTGCATAATTTTGGAACACCATCGCAACATCGCGGTCTTTCGGTGCGACGCGATTGACATAGCGCCCATCGATGGAAAGTTCGCCTGCTGTGATCTCTTCAAGACCTGCAATCATGCGTAATGTTGTTGATTTTCCGCAACCGGATGGGCCAACAAGAACTACAAATTCCCGCTCTTCAACATTTAGATCAATGCCGTGAACAACCTCTAACGAACCGTATGCTTTTACGATTCCGCGTAACGTGACGCCAGCCATGCAACCTCCCAGTTTTGCACAAAATTGCGTATTTCGAAGTAGTATGCAAGAATTCAAACTAGTATGCAAGATGTAATTGTTGTATACATGATTTTTTTGATGCAGGCTTGAAATTTTGTATTTCACATTGTTATTTATGCACACTCTTGGTAAGCGATAGGGAACGCTTACTAGCAGTTAAACTGGAGATATCGCATGGCTCATGCAGCTCAAATCACCGATACGCGAACCAGCGTCGACGACATATTCGATCTGCTGCGAAGTGAGATTTTATCGTTGAAATTGAGGCCTGGCGATAAACTGTCAGAAGTTGATATGGCTGCTCGATTTGGCGTGTCTCGTCAGCCGGTGCGCGATGCATTTAGCCGTTTGGCCAATCAAGATTTATTGGTCATCCGACCCAAGCGCGCAACTGTGGTAAAACGCTTTTCTACTCGTGAAATCAATAAGTCACGCTTTGTGCGTTCGGCAATTGAAGAGCGAGTTTTGCGTCGTGCAGCAAAGCTGTGTGACCTGGTGGGTGCAGCGCGTTTGGACATGGCCCTTGCTGAGCAAGAGAAAGCACTTGAGAGCAAAGATGTCGCTAAATTTGGCGAGCTTGATTACGAATTTCACAAAACCCTTTGCGAGATTGCGCAAGTTGATTTTGCTTTCGATGTGATTATGGAAGAAAAAGCCAAAGTGGACCGCTTATGTGCGCTTGGTCTTGCCAAAGAAGATCGCATGTCGGAGTTGATTTCTGACCATTACGAAATTGCAAAGGCTGTGGAAAACCATGAAGCAGACGATGCCGTTAACGCCGGAATGAAGCATTTGGGGCGTCTTGATGACACCATAAAACGCATTTCTGCGCAAAACTCAGACTATTTCGATCCTGAATAAAAGAGCGTCGAGAAAAGACTATTTATGTTTAAACGTGCTGAAATGAGTGCGGGGGATTTGGCTGCGCTTAAGGCTGCACCCAAAACATCTGACATTTTCAAATTATCGTGGCCAATGACGATTAAGGCTGTGTTTTTGCATGGCACTGTTTTGCTTGATGGTTGGCTTGTCTCGCCACTGGGTGAGAAATCTCTTGCAGCCATGGGCCTTGCAGGTGCTTTGGGTGGCATTGTTTTAGGTGTAATTTTTGCTTTTTCTCATGCTTTGCAAATCAGAACCGCTCAAGCATATGGCACAGGTGATCAGGTTTATAGAAAATCCGTCTTGGCATCGGGACTATCAATTGGTTTGGCCATTGGTTTGATCGGCATCTGTGCGATCTTTTTGTTTGGGCAAGCTTTATTAAATACCTTGGCAACAAGTGCGGAGATATCGCAGCAAGCCTGGACATATTTATCAATCTTTTCGCTCGTCATCATTGGTGAAGCCATCGGGCAATCGGTATCCAGTCATTTTAATGGCTGCGGTCAAACAAAAATTCCGCTTATCGGGTATTGCCTTTCGGTGCCGATTAATGTGGTTTTTAGCTATGCACTCATCCATGGTGCATTTGGTTTGCCCGCTTTTGGGGTGCCTGGGGCTGCTATGGGAAGCGCAGCAGCAATATTAATTCAAACTCTGTTTTTAGTTAGTCAGGTTGTTAGGATTGATGGGGCTTTGCGTAATGTTGCTGGTTGGCAAAAAGGGTCATTTGAGAAGTCGGTGAAACGCCATCTGGTGTTTTCCTTGCCAATCGCGGCGACATTTGTCAGCGCAACATTTGCATCTCATGTCTGCACACTCATATATGCGAAAATGGCCTTGCCAGATTTTGCTGCCATGACATTGATTGCGCCTTGGAACATGGTGGCGGGTCAGATCAGCATGCAATGGACCCAGGCGACCGGTATTATGGTTGCGCAATTGTTGGGGAAGGGGGCACCTGTTGAAGTATTGGACCGTTTTTTATCGCGGGCTTGGCGCGGCGCATTTATTGCAGCAGGATGTGTAGCGCTAATATTCATCGCAATGAATGGGTCTATAGATGTTCTTTATCCAGATTTATTACCCGAAACGCGCATGATTTTGGTTGGGTTCTTACCCATATTATTGATCATTCAGGTGCCCAGAACAACCAACGCAATTTGCGGCAATACATTGCGTGCCAGTGGTGATACTGTTTACGTCATGAAGTTGTTCATTTCAGCTCAATGGGGTTTTAGGGTGCCCGCAACAGCCATACTCGTGCTTTATTTTGATTTTTCCGCTTTTTGGGTCTTGTCGCTCTTGGTATGGGAAGAGTTTATCAAGTTTTATCCGTTCCACAGCCGATTGTGGAAAGGCGATTGGAAACATCGGTCTGTTGCGAGTTAGGAAAACTTGCGGAAAAACTTCGTCCGGTCGAACATTTTTTCAAGTTCTTCCATACGGTTTTTTGTTGTGTCCCAATGGCGTTCCTGCACCTCGGCGATAAAAATCTCAGCCAACAGCATAACCGTCACATTGGAATCCCAGGCTGAAGGGACAACGATTTGACTATTAAAGCAATAATCAGCATTCCCACTTATGGGCGAACCCCATTGGTCGGTAAATAAAATAACCTTCGCACCACGTTCTTTCGCCATTTCAGCAAGTCGAAGCGTGCTATTTTCATATCGGCGAATATCAAAAATGACCACCACATCGCCTTCATTGATATCCAATAAGTAATGTGCCCAGGCATTTGAACTTGAGCTGATATGGGTGACACCTTTTCGAATGACTTGCATGTGAAGAAAGAAATAATCCGCCAGTGTCCGCGTAATTCTTCCTCCGACAACGAATAATTTATGGTTAGAATCACTGAGCAAAGTGCACGCATCATCAAAGATTTGCGGGTCGATATCGCCAAGTGAATGACTTATGTTTTCGATAACCGCTTCAGTAAATCGATTAAGAATGTGACCTTCAGGTGCATTATTCACCCAGCGTTCGCGCTTTGCGATAGGTCCAGATATTTTTTCGTCAAGTTCCGCGCGAAGGTTGGCTTGGAAGTCCGGGAAACCAGAAAAACCCAACTTCTGGACGAGGCGCCCCACGGTCGGTGTAGAGACCCCGGCGGTGTCCGCAAGGCTGGTAATGCTGCCCAAACCGGATACTGGATAGTTTTTTAAAATGATATCGACAAGTTGTCTTTCGGCACGCGTAAACCTAGTAGATTGCTCCCTAAGCTTGTCTGCAATTGTTTGTGAACTCAACTGAATCATCCCCGTTTTTTGTAATTATATGCACAAACAGATTTAATTTGAAGAATAATTTAGTTTGATTATTGACAAGTTAATCTCAATTGAAGAGAATTTAACAAAATTGGAGTGGTGGTTTTGGTGAACGAAGCAAAAACAGAAGTTGTTTCCGTGTTGGCAGGCGATAGCGCGTCCGACATTTTGCTAATTTGCGAACATGCTTCAAATCATATTCCGGAAAAATTTGATAATCTTGGTTTAGATGCTAAAGCCCGGCAAAGCCATGTGGCCTGGGATCCTGGCGCTGCAGAAGTTACCCGTTTATTGGCTAAACGATTTAATGCGCCAAGCGTTCTCAGTGGTATTTCAAGACTGGTTTACGACTGCAATAGACCGCCATCTGCAAAAGATGCAATGCCGGAAAAGAGCGAGATATATGACATTCCTGGCAATGCAAACTTGTCGGAACTTGAGAAGAAACAGCGCATCGAAGACTATTATCTTCCCTTTGAAAACGCCATTCGAAAACTTGTCTCAGAACACTCAATCGCGCCAATTCTTGTAACAATTCATAGTTTCACCCCAACATATCACGGCAAACAGCGTGAAGTCGAAGTTGGAATATTGCACGATGACGACAGTTTAATTGCCGATGCAATGCTGGATTATGCTGAGCGCTATGAAGAGATGTGCGTGCTTCGAAATGAGCCTTATGCCGCTGAAGATGGTGTAACGCATACACTCAAGCAACATGGAATACGAAATGGTCTTGCGAATGTGATGATTGAGATCCGCAACGATTTATTACAAACACCCCAGCAGTGTTTGGATATTTCATTACGAATTTCGTTGATGATTGATTACGCGTTGAAAGTCTATTCAGCGTCTCCGGATCGTAAGGAGCGCGCTGTATGAAATTTGTAAATTCCTATATACGCGTTGTTGATGCCGTGAACTACCGCATCGGTCGCATTGTGATGTACGGCATCTTTGTCATGATCGCCATCCTCATGTGGTCCTCAATCTCAAAGACCTTTTTCCTCCCGTCATTATGGACACTTGAAATCGCGCAATTTGCCATGGTGACTTACTATATTATGGGTGGACCATACTCCATTCAGTTGGGGTCGAATGTACGAATGGATTTGTTTTATGGCGAATGGTCGACCCGAAAAAAGCACAGATCGATGCCATTACTGTGCTGTTTTTATTATTCTATTTAGGCGTTTTACTATACGGCGGCTTGGGTTCATTGGCTTATTCTCTCGGCCATTTTGGCGATCAGCCTTTCCAATTTCTTTTCGGTGTTTTAACCGGGCAAGAAAGTCCTGGAAGGCTTGAACGCAGCCCAACCGCCTGGCGCCCATTCCTATGGCCAGTAAAATTAATCATGTGTTTGGGCGTGTTTTTAATGCTCTTGCAAGCCATCTCAGAGCTTCTCAAGGATATTGTCAAATTGCGTGAAGAAAAAACAGAAGTCGAGGCTGTGAGCTGATGTCATACGAAATGATCGCATTATTCATGTTCGCATCTATGATGCTGATGCTCTTCACCGGACAAAGAGTCTTTGGTGCCATTGGCGCTGTGGGCGCTATAGCAGCTATTGCTCTTTGGGGGACAGGCGGTTCTGATATCGCTTTTGCATCCGCTATGAAACTGATGAAATGGTATCCGCTGCTCACGCTGCCAATGTTTATCTTCATGGGCTATGTGCTCTCTGAATCCAAAATCGCTGATGACCTTTATAAGATGTTCCATGTTTGGATGGGACCGGTGAGGGGTGGTCTGGCGATTGGTACGATCGGCCTAATGATTTTAATCTCTGCAATGAATGGATTATCGGTTGCTGGCATGGCTATCGGTGCCACAATTGCACTGCCTGAATTGCTAAAGCGCGGTTATGACAAGCGTATGGTCACAGGCGTGATTCAAGCGGGCTCCTCGCTCGGCATCCTGGTGCCGCCATCTGTGGTGCTTGTGCTTTATGCCATGATTGCGCGTCAGCCAGTGGGTCAGCTCTGGCTAGCAGGTGTTTTCCCCGGCTTACTAATGGCCGCATTGTTTATGCTTTATATTTATATCAGATGCCGCGTGCAGCCCGAACTTGGTCCAGCGCTTGATGAAGATGAACGTGAAAACATGCCGTTATCTGAAAAACTAGGATTATTGCGTGCAGGTCTTTTACCACTCTTTATCTTTGCTGTGATGATGGTGCCATTTGTCAATGGCTGGACGTCGCTGGTTGAAAGTTCTGCGGTTGGCGCATCAACAGCCTTCTTAGCCGCAGTTTTCAAAGGTCGTATGAACAGACAAGTGTTTGAAACATCTGTGCGTCAAACATTGGCAATATCCTGCATGTTCATGTGGATCATTCTCGCAGCGCTTGGTTTTGGTGCGGTCTTTGATGGTTTGGGCGCTGTTAAAGCCATTGATACGCTCTTTACTGATCAGCTTGGTCTAAACCCTTGGGTGATCTTGATCTTAATGCAGCTATCATTCTTGGTCATGGGAACTTTCCTTGATGACACAGCCATGTTGGTGATCGTTGCGCCACTTTATGTGCCGTTGGTCAAAGCACTCGGTTTTGATCTCGTCTGGTATGGCGTTCTTTACACGATTACAACGCAGATCGCCTATATGACACCGCCATTTGGCTATAATTTATTCTTGATGCGCGCGATGGCGCCACCGGAGATCACGCTTAAAGACATTTACAGCTCAATCGCACCATTTGTTGCGGTGATGGTATTTGCGCTCGCGCTTGTCATCATATTCCCGCAGATCGCGATGTGGCTACCAAACACTGTTTACGGAAAATAACGAGAACTTCAAAAAGAAGCAAAAAACAGGTTGGGGACAACCAAAAAAAGGAGAAATGAAATGACGACTTCAAGACGTACGTTTATTAAGGGAGCAGCAATGGCAGCGCCTGCTGCAGCACTGGCAACACCTGCAATTGCGCAATCAAAAATCAAATGGCGCATGCAAACTTATGCAGGTGCTGCACTTGCAGAGCATGTTGTAAAACCTGCTATCGACAGCTTTAACAAAATTGCTGGCGATCAAATGGAAATTGAATTGTTCTTTGCTGATCAGCTTGTGCCAACAGGTGAATTGTTCCGTGCAATGCAAAAAGGCACAATCGATGCTGTTCAATCAGATGATGATTCAATGGCTTCACCAACGGAAGTAACTGTATTTGGTGGATATTTCCCATTTGGTAGCCGTTATTCGCTCGATGTTCCTGTGCTCTTTAACCAATATGGTTTGGGTGAAATTTGGGACCAGGAATATTCAGCTGTTGGGGTGAAGCACATCTCAGCTGGCGCTTGGGATCCATGTCACTTTGCAACAAAAGATCCAATCAATTCCCTGGCGGACCTTAAGGGAAAACGCGTCTTCACATTCCCAACAGCGGGTCGCTTCCTGACAAAATTCGGCGTTGTTCCAGTGACGCTTCCTTGGGAAGACATTGAAACTGCGGTTCAAACTGGTGAGCTTGATGGTATTGCTTGGTCAGGCATTACCGAAGATTACACAGTTGGTTGGGCTGATGTGACAAACTACTTCCTCACCAACAACATTTCTGGTGCATGGGCAGGTTCTTTCTTTGCCAATATGGACCGCTGGAATGAATTGCCACCACATCTTCAGGAATTGCTGAAAGTGTGTATGGAACAAAGCCATTATTACCGTCAGTGGTGGTATTGGGGTGGTGAAGCTGATTTGCGTGTCAACGGCACGAAAATGGAGCTCACAACTATTCCTGATGAAGAATGGGCTCAGGTTGAAAATGCAGCGGTTGAATTCTGGGAAGAAATCGCAGCAGAGTCTGAAACCAAACGTAAAGTCGTTGATATCTTCAAAAAGTACAATGCCGACATGGTTAAGGCTGGACGCCCTTACCGTTACAGCTAAACTACAAGCGATTGAAGGCGCCACCATGTCGGTGGCGTCTAACCCAAACGGTCTATTAGGATAATCATGTCTAAAACCCTCTCATTTGATGCATTGAAATCTAAAGTAACGGCTGGTGATATAGATACTGTGTTGGTATGTCTGGTCGACATGCAGGGCCGTCTCATGGGTAAGCGTTTCCATGCCGTCAATTTTGTTGAAAGTGCTTATAAGGAAACCCATTGCTGCGACTATCTTTTGGCCACTGATTTAGAGATGGCAACGCCCGATGGTTACGCAGCATCCAGCTGGGAGCGTGGCTATGGCGATTACATCATGCAGCCGGATCTGGATACAATCCGATTGGTTCCATGGTTGGAAGGAACCGCAATGGTCATTTGTGATGTTTTAGATCATCACACACATGAAGAAGTTCCGCATTCACCACGCGCGGTTCTAAAAAGCAAGTTCAGCGCCTTGAAGCACTTGGCTATAAAGCGAAAACCGCCACTGAACTCGAATTCTTTATCTTTGAGAAAAGCCTCGATGAAATCCGCAAATCTGGTTTTAGAGATCTCGAACCCATCAGCGGATATAATGAAGATTATCACATCCTGCAGACAACCAAAGAAGAGCATATCATGCGCCCATTGCGTAATTGTTTGTTCGAAGCAGGTATCCCCGTTGAAAACAGCAAAGGCGAAGCTGAAGCAGGGCAGGAAGAACTTAATATTCGTTATGATGAAGCACTCAATTGTGCGGAATATCACACGATCGCTAAACATGCTGCGAAAGAGATTGCCTGGCAAAAAGGCCATGCTGCAACCTTCGTTTCTAAATGGCACCATGAACGTGTGGGTTCATCTTCTCATATTCATCAGTCACTTTGGACACTCGATGGTGAAAGCGCGTTTTATGACAAGGACGGCGATTTCACCATGTCAAAAACCATGCAGCATTATGTAGCTGGATTGCTTAAATATGCGCAGGATACGACCTATTTCTTAGCGCCCTATATCAATTCTTATAAGCGTTTTGCCAAGGGCACATTCGCACCCACAAAAGTCATTTGGTCCGTGGATAATAGAACCGCAGCGTTTAGATTATGTGGTGATGGTTCTAAGGCCGTGCGTATTGAATGTCGTGTAGGTGGTGCAGATATCAATCCATATTTGGCGATTGCATCGCAACTTGCCGCTGGAATTGCCGGTCTTGAGGAAAAACTCGCGCTCGCACCTGCAACTTCTGGCGACATTTATGAAAATAATAGCGCGGAAGATCTGCCAACAAACCTGCGTGATGCAGCTGCAAAACTAGAAGGTTCAAAAATGCTGCGTGCAGCGCTTGGTGACGTGGTGGTTGATCACTATGTCCGTGCGGCACGTTGGGAACAAGAAGAATTTGATCGCGTGGTCACTGATTACGAAATAGCCCGTGGGTTTGAGAAAGCCTAACCTTGTAATGAAGATCAAGTGATTTAAGAAAGCCGAATAATGTCAGTTTTAAAATGTATTTCACCCATAGATGGTTCAGTCTATGCAGAGCGGGAAACGTTGTCGTCGGGCGAAGCGCAAGCGCTCGTTCAAAATGCCAAGCAGGCGCAAATTGACTGGGCTCAACGTCCACTTGATGAGCGCATCGAATTGGTGATGGCAGGCGTTGCCGCAATTGGTGATATGAATATTGAGATCGTGCCTGAACTTGCATGGCAAATGGGGCGTCCAGTTCGCTATGGCGGTGAATTTGGCGGCTTTAACGAACGCGCTAGCTATATGGCATCCATCGCCAAAGATGCACTCGCCGATATTAAAGTTTCAGATGATGATCAGTTTAAAAGGTTTATCAAACGCGAAGCTCATGGCGTTGTCTTAGTCATCGCACCGTGGAACTACCCTTACATGACGGCTATTAACACAGTTGCTCCGGCGCTTATTGCTGGCAACACGGTGGTGTTAAAGCATTCAACCCAAACATTGCTTGTGGGCGAACGAATGGCAGAAGCCTTCCATCTTGCAGGTGTCCCTGAGAGTGTTTTCCAAAACGCATTTTTAGATCACCAAACAACATCTGATCTTATTGCTGCGAAAAGCTTTGGCTTTGTGAATTTCACAGGTTCTGTTGGCGGTGGTAAAGCCATGGAGCAAGCAGCAGCGGGTACATTTACCGGCATCGGACTTGAACTTGGCGGCAAAGATCCAGGTTATGTTATGGAAGATGCTGACTTAGATGCAGCCGTTGAGACTTTGATCGATGGCGCGATGTTTAATTCTGGGCAATGTTGTTGTGGAATTGAACGTATTTATGTTCAGGAAAGTCTTTATGATGCATTTGTTGAAAAAGCTGTCGCGATTGTAAAAGGCTACAAGCTTGGCAATCCGTTGGATGAAGCTACAACCTTGGGGCCGATGGCCAATAAGCGCTTTGCAGATGAAGTGCGCTCTCAAATTTCGGAAGCAATTGAACAAGGTGCGGTCGCGCATATCGATAGATTTGATGAAGACGATGATGGTGCATATCTCACTCCGCAAATTCTGACCAATGTGGATCACAAAATGCGAGTGATGCGCGAGGAGAGCTTTGGTCCGGTAGTGGGTATCATGAAGGTCAAAGACGATGCAGAAGCGATTGAGCTCATGAACGATAGTGATTTTGGTTTGACAGCTTCGCTCTGGACAAAAGACATTGATCGCGCTGAGAAAATCGGTAATGCCATCGAAACCGGTACGATTTTTATGAACCGGTGTGATTATCTTGATCCAGCTTTGTGCTGGACAGGTTGCAAAGATACAGGGCGCGGTGGAGGACTTTCAGTGATTGGCTTCCACAATTTAACCCGTCCAAAATCCTATCATTTAAAGAAAGCCTAGATCATGGAATTAGTTGGAAACTGGTCTTATCCTACTGCGGTAAAATTCGGCGCTGGACGCATTAATGAAATTGCGGATGCGTGTAAATCTGCGGGCATTTCCAAACCACTGCTTGTTACGGACAAAGGTCTTGCGAGCATGGAGATCACCACCAAGACGCTTGATCTGATTGAAGCTGCAGGTCTTGGTCGCGGTATGTTTTCCGAAGTGGATCCAAACCCGACCGATAAAAACGCCGAAGCAGGTGTGAAGTTCTTCCGCGAAGGTGGGTTTGATGGTGTCATTGCGTTCGGCGGCGGCTCAGGACTTGATCTGGGTAAAGTCATTGCTTTCATGGCAGGACAAACACGCCCTTTATGGGATTTTGAAGATATTGGCGATTGGTGGACGCGCGCGGATGCAGATGCGATTGCGCCAATTATTGCTGTGCCCACAACTGCAGGGACGGGCTCTGAAGTTGGTCGCGCAAGTGTGATCACCAACTCAACCACCAGCGAAAAGAAGATTATCTTCCATCCCAAGATGTTGCCAGCTGTGGTTATTTGCGATCCTGAATTGACGGTTGGTATGCCGAAATTCATCACCGCAGGTACAGGCCTAGATGCGTTTGCCCATTGTGTGGAAGCGTTCTCTAGTCCGCATTATCATCCAATGAGCCAGGGTATTGCGCTGGAAGGTATGCGCTTGGTGAAAGAATATCTACCGCGAGCTTATGAAGATGGCAGTGATATTGAAGCTCGTGCGCATATGATGAGTGCAGCTGCTATGGGTGCAACGGCTTTCCAAAAGGGCTTGGGTGCCATTCATGCAATCAGTCATCCCGTTGGTGCGATCTACCACACACACCATGGCACCACGAATGCTGTGTGTATGCCCGCAGTGCTTCAATTTAATAAATCTGCGATCAAAGAACGCTTTGATATGGCGGCAGCTTACCTTGGAATTGAAGGTGGTTTTGACGGTTTCTGCGCTTATGTGGATGATTTAAATGCATCGATGAGCGTTCCGAAAAACCTGACTGAACTTGGCGTAAAAGATCCAGATATCGATCGCTTGGTCAATGATGCACTTGCTGATCCGAGCACCGGTGGCAACCCAATTGCAATGACGGCGGAAAACACCAGAGCACTTATACTTGCATGTATTTAGGTGATACTTTTTAAACTGTTTGACAATTTGTAAATTATCTTTCATGCTGCTTACTCATGTAAAATTTTATACATGATGATCCATCGTTTGTCGTGTAAGTGTCACAGAACAAACCTAAAAGTGTGACGTTAAATTTCAAAGGTTCAACTTCCAGGGAGAAAATACAATGAATTTTAAATATACCTGCTCAGCAATTGCCGTTTTGGCAATGTCGGCGTCAGCTGCAAATGCAGAAACTTTAAGACTATTAACCTGGGGTGGTTATGCGCCTGAGGCAGTGATTGAAAAGTTCGAAGCTGAAACAGGTCACAAAGTTGAAGTGACAAAATCAAATAACGAAGAAATGGTTGCTAAACTTCGCGCAACAAATGGCGGTGGCTTTGATCTGGTTCAGCCAAGTCAGGACCGCATTGCAGGTGCGCAAGAAGAGTTTGGTATTTATAAGCCACTAGACCTTTCAAAAATTGACACAAGCTTGTTCATCGATTCAATGCTTGAAGCAACGAAAGGTAACACAATGATGGACGGCAAGGTCTTCGCTGTTCCTCACGTTTGGGGCACAAGCGGTCTTGTTGTAAACACTGCAATGGCTGGAACTGTGAAAGACTATACAGACCTTTGTAATGCAGATGTTGCGGGTAAAGTGTCATACCGTCTCAAACGCCCAACATTGATCGGTTTTGCGTTTGCAATGGGCTTGGATCCATTTGCAGCTTATGGCGATGCTGATGCCTATCAAGGCATTTTGGACAAAGTCGAAGCAAAGCTTGTTGAATGTAAAGCTAATGTGAAAACTTACTGGGATGGTGGCGATGAGATCAAAAACCTTCTCCGTTCTGGTGAAGTGATTGCGTCAATGGCATGGGACACAGGCGGTTGGCAGCTAAATGCTGATAATGCAGATATCAACTTCGTTGCACCAGCATCTGGCGCTTTGGGTTGGATTGATACATTTGCATTGCCATCACGTGGCCGCGCTGATGAAGCAGCATATGCTTGGATCAACTTCGTTATGCAGCCTGAAATCGCTGCGATGATCACATCAGAAGCTGGTAACTTTACAGCGTCTAAAGGTGGTGATGCTGGCGTTGATGATGCGCTTAAAGCACGTTATCAAACAAGTTTCCCGCAAGAAGCTGTCGACAACATCAAATGGTACCCAACGGTTCCTGCAGGTCTTGAAGCACTCGAAGGTGCTGTGCTTGATCGCGTGAATGCAGCGCAATAGAAACCTAATCAAATTGAGGGGCGCAATCGTGCCCCTCTTTTTCAACTACATATGAGATAAGAGTGTTAGATGTCTGAAATTGCTGATCTCGAATGTAGGGAACTTTCAAAAAGTTTTCTTGATTTCCAAGCCGTCAAAGAAGTGAGCTTTAGCGTTCCAAAAGGGACGTTCTTTTCTATTTTAGGACCGTCAGGCTGCGGGAAAACAACTCTTTTAAGAATGATTGCTGGCTTCCAGGAGCCAACAAGCGGCGATCTTTTAATCAAGAACAAATCCGTTTTAGATGTCGCGCCAAACAAGCGTCCTGTTTCTATGGTATTCCAACATTTAGCGCTGTTCCCGATGATGAACATTGCAGCAAATGTTGGTTTTGGTCTTCGTCAGCGTGGTGTTGATAAACGTGAGATCGAAAGCCGCGTTGAGAAAGTTTTAGAGCGTGTCGGACTTCCAGGTGTTGGCAAACGCTCGATCAATCAGTTATCAGGTGGGCAAAAGCAGCGTGTGGCCATTGCCCGTTGTATGGTTTTAGAACCCGATGTTTTGCTTTTGGATGAGCCTTTGGGCGCGCTTGATCTTAAGCTCCGTGAACACATGAAAATTGAGCTTAAGAAACTACAAGCTGAGTTCAACACGACATTTGTTTATATCACGCATGATCAATCAGAAGCACTTGTTATGAGTGACCAGATCGCGGTGATGAACCACGGCGTGTTTGAGCAGATCGGCACAGCGCGCGAATTATATTATCAACCCAAAACTGCCTTTGTGGCTGGCTTTGTGGGTGAGGCTAACAAGTATGATGCTAAGGTGATTTCGAAAAACGGTGATGCAGTTAAACTGGTCACCGGTGATGGGGTTGAACTCTCAGGGATTGATGCTGTTGGTGGGTTAAATAATGGTGACAGCGCGCAGGTGTTTGTGCGCCCCGAAGCTATTAAAATTTCGCGAAAACAAGCCGATTTAAAAGGCATGGATAATAGTCATTCCGGTGAGATTGAAAGCATTTTGTTTAACGGTGCCAATAGCCAGCTATTGTTGCGCGATAATTCAAACGGCGCGCAGATCAACATCACCATGCCGCAAACCGGTGAGTTCCGTGATCTTGTAAAAGGCGATACGGTTTATTTCGGATGGGAAGCTGGCCAAACGAGATGCTATGCATCGGATAAAGTGGGCTAAGATGACATCTGATAAGTCAAAACTTGGTTTTTATCTTTTACTTTCACCACTCATATTGTGGTTGATGACGCTAATTGTTTTGCCACATGTCGGCATGTTTTTCGTCTCGATCAGCGAAAAAGTTGGTGTTCGTCAATATGAAACCGGTCTTGGCAATTATGCTGTGTTTTTCAATGAACCACTTTATTGGAACACATTTGCTCGTACAGCTTATATGTCCATTGCTGCAACGTTTTTAACGCTGCTGATCGGATTTCCAATTGCTTATTACATCGCCAAGCTCACCAAAGGGCGCACGAAAACCACTTTGTTTTTAATGTGCCTCATTCCATTTTGGGTCAGCGAACTGGTGCGCACTTTTGGCTGGATGATCTTGCTGCGCGAAACAGGCGTTGTCTCTAGCTTTATCCAATATATCGGGCTCGTCGACGGTCCTATTGAGTTTTTATACAATGATGCCGCGATCATGACGGGTCTTGTTTATACCTCCATGTTGTTCATGGTTGTTCCGCTGGTCACCACGCTGGATAGCCTTGATGATAGCTTGATTGAGGCAGGTTATGATTTAGGCGGTAACGGATATACCATCCTGCGCGAGATCATTATTCCTCATGCAATGCCAGGCATCGTCTCAGGCTGTATTGTGGTCTTCATGTTATCTCTTGGTAATTACCTCACGCCAATTTTGCTGGGTGGCAAAGATAGTCTGTGGTTCACGGGGCTCATCTATAGTCAGTTTATCACGCGATTTAACTGGGAACTTGGTTCTGCCTTTGGGTTCTTGTTGCTTGGATTGTCGTCACTCATTGTGTTTGTTGGATTAAAACTATCTCGACAATCGCTCACTGAAACGATGGGGCGCTGAGATGATTACAGGTATCAAACAAAGCCCGTTCTTCACATGGTCCTATCGCGCCTATGTGATCCTCTTTTTCATCTATTTGGCGCTACCATTAGCGGTGGTCTGCGTTTTCGCCTTTAATGATAGCCAATTCCCATCACTACCTTGGGACGGGTTTACATTAAAGTGGTTCTTCGGCACTGAATCGCCATCCATCGGCGTGTTTAACGAACGATCTATCATTCGTTCAATCGGTACGTCAGCATTTGTTGCTTTCTGGGTTGCTGTCCTATCTGTATTTGTTGGCACCTGTAATGCATTCTTATTCACGCGATATGAGTTCCGCGGAAAATCATTTCTCTACATCGTCATGTTGTTGCCGTTGATTATCCCAGGCATCATTTTGGGTATCAGCATCTTGGTGTTCACTTCCAATATCGCCAACTTTTTAGAAAACGCCACCGGCCTTTGGTTTGATAATTTAAGACCGGGACTTATTCTGGTGATCCTGGGTCAATTCTCATTCATTACGACGTTTGCCACACTCGTAATTTCTGCAAGGTTGCAGAAGTTTGACCTAAGCTTGGAAGAAGCTGCGCTCAATTTAGGAGCTACAAAGCTCGGCGCAATTCGATCAATCACATTGCCATTTTTATATCCGGCGATGATTGGGGCAGGGGTGGTTGCTGTCTTGATGAGTTTTGAAAACTTCAACACCACTTTGATGCTGGTTGGTTCAGATGCGCCGCTAACAATTACAATGTTTGATCGTTTAAAGCTCGGTTCGACACCTGTACTCAATGCGGTTTCATTGTTGTTAATGGTCGCGTCTGCCGTGCTCGGATTAATGTCGTTACTTTTGCAGAAAAAATCTGACTAAAAGCTATTCGATCCTGCGTGTTGAAGTTCACAAGTTTTATGACACTTCGATGACGATTATTGAAACAAATTGTTCAGAATTAATGATAACGCAGCCCTCAGCAAGTTTTCCACAATCGCTCTTTCAAATTTCTAATCGATGAATTTTAAATTTGTTGAGATGATGATGGTAATTTAGATAAAGATATATAAATCAATTAGTTAAATGATTTTTCTGAATCAATTTCTCCCTATTCCCCACTCCCAAAACGTTAAAATTTCCATCATCAGAAACGATCGAATTTCATTGTCATAAAACTTTATTATTTCCGTCATCAAACTGAAAACTGAGCCCCCTAGGTTTGAGCCAGCTGAGACGGAGGCTATTTTAATGCTGCTCGAAATTCGTGATCTAACAAAAAAATTTGGTACTGCAACTGCAGTCAATAAAATTAAGTTTACAGTCGAAAAAGATCAATTCATCGGTATCGTTGGTCGTTCGGGTGCAGGCAAATCAACCGTCTTGCGGATGTTAAATCGTCTCGCGGATCCAACCGATGGTTCGATTGTTTTTAATGGTCGCGATGTCACTAAACTTGAGGGTGCTGACAAACGTAAATGGCAATCTGATTGCGCTATGATCTTCCAGCAATTCAATCTCGTGCCGCGCCTTGATGTTGTTTCAAACGTCTTGCATGGCACATTAAACAAACGCAACACGCTGGCAACAATGTTCAATCTCTTCCCAAAGGAAGATGTTTATACTGCGATCGATCTTTTAGAGCGCCTTGGCATCCAAGAGCATGCTATGAAGCGCGCTGAGGCGCTATCAGGCGGGCAGCAGCAACGTGTCGCAATTGCACGCGCGATGATGCAAGATCCGCAAATTATTTTAGCGGATGAGCCAATTGCCTCGCTTGATCCAATGAATGCGCAGATTGTGATGGATAGTCTTCGCCGCATTCATGAAGAAGATGGTCGCTTGGTGATCTGTAACCTTCATACACTTGATACAGCGCGTAAATATTGTGACCGCGTGATCGGTATGCGTGATGGCAATATCGTATTTGATGGCACTGGCGCGGAGCTCACAATCGATGCAGCGCGCGAAATTTATGGTGCAGATGAGAGCTTTTCAGAATCGGCAACTTCAACCAGCGTTGAAAGCCTTGCCCAAACAAATCACGAGCTCGGTGAGCTTGCATGATAAAATACCAGCCCCGCAAACACCGGGGCTTTTTTATGTCCAAATGGAGAAATGGAAACATGAAAAAACTAGCATTAGCCCTTTTGGCTACAACATTGATGACAGGTGCTGCAGCTGCTGATAGCATGGAGAAAATCTCAGAATTCCGTATTGGTATCTTGGGTGGTGAAAACGCTCAGGACCGTATGAATTCTTACCAGTGTCTTGCTGACAAAACGACTGACCTACTTGGTGTAGAAACAAAATTGTTTGCACCTGCTGATTACGCTGGTGTTATCCAGGGTCTTCTAGGCGGTACAATCGACATGGCATGGCTTGGTGCATCTGGTTACGCAAAAACATATTTGTCTGACCCAGAAGCTGTTGAGCCTGTACTTGTAAAAGTAAACGTTGATGGTGGCTTTGGTTACTACTCAGTTGGTTTTGCACGTAAAGATTCAGGTGTAAATTCACTTGAAGATCTTAAAGGTAAAACATTTGGTTTTGGTGATCCAAACTCAACATCTGGTTACTTGATCCCTTCAATCGAAATTCCACAGCAAATCAATGCAACTATGGAATCTGGCGATTACTTCGGTGAAGTTAAGTTCACAGGTGGTCACGAGCAAACAATCGTTGCTGTTGCAAATGGCGAAATCGAAGGTGGCGTAACTTGGGCTGATGGTCTTGGCGAATGGGAAGATGGCTACAATTCAGGTGCTCTTCGTAAAGCTGTGGACGCTGGTCTTGTTGACATGAACGACATGGTCAAAATCTGGCAGTCAAAAACAATCCCAGAAGGCCCAATCGTTCTTCGCAAAGCGCTTCCAGCTGACGTTAAAGTTAAAATGACTGGTCTTGTGGCTTCTTTGAAATCACTAGATCCTGATTGCGCATACGGTGTTGCTTCTGGTGAAACTAAAGGCTTTATGCCAATCACGCATGAGGCTTACGAAGTGATCATCGAAGCTCGTAAATTGAAATCTAACTAATCGATTTCTAACCTATTGAGACCACCCCGCATTTGGGGTGGTCTTTTTCTAAGCTCTCACACTTAAAGAATGAAAATGTCGACACAAGCCATAGAAAATTCTGCGGCGCCGGATCTGCGCGAAAGATATCTCGCCCAAGTTCAGCGCAAGCATTTGTATAATGCCATATTCTTGTTGGTATTCATCGCGTTGTTTGTCAGCGGGTTTATGACCGCAAATGACAGAAACGCAGGTGGGTTTTGGAATGGCTTGCCAAACATCTTCGATTTTCCAGCTGAAATGTGGGATGATGCCAGTCAGAAACTCGCACAATTTCCAGCTCATTTTATAAATTTCCTACCGAGCTTGCTTGAGACCATTAACATCGCTGGTGCTGCCACATTAATTGGCGCCATCGCAGGTGTGTTTATCTCGCTGCTCGCAACGCGCGGTCTTGCAAAATGGCCGCGTTTAATCCCAGCATTTCGTCGAGTATTGGATGTGCTGCGCGCCGTGCCTGAGATTGTCATCGCGCTGGTTTTAATCTTTATCATGGGCGGTGGCCCAGTTCCGGCGATGATTGCCATCGCGTTGCACACAATTGGTGCGCTTGGGAAACTATTTTCAGAAGTGAATGAGAATGCCGATATTAAATCTGTCGAAGGATTAGAATCTGTTGGCGCAACATGGTTTCAGCGCATGTGGCTTGGTATACTGCCACAAGTTATTCCAAACTATTTAAGCTATGCGCTTTTGCGTTTTGAGATCAATATCAGAGCGTCTGCGATCCTTGGTTTCGTTGGTTCTGGTGGTATTGGTTATGAGCTGAAAAACGCCATGAGTTGGGGTAAAGGCAAGTATGATGAAGCAGCTGTGATCTTCATCCTGTTGTTCCTAACAATTGTCCTTGTGGATCAACTATCCGGTTATGCAAGAAATAAATTGATCGGAGAAAGCCGATGAGCACGATTGTAGCCAATAACAAAACCAAGCTCCGAACACTGGTTGATAAAAACTTTTTGCGTATGAAGCTGGTCGCATTTGGTGTGCCATCACTCATTCTGCTTTACTTTGTTTATATCGCGATTTCGTTCGACTTTGCAGGAATTACAGAGCGTGCAAGGCTCGATAAAGCATCTACTTTGTTATCCGATACTTATTCTTACAAGACCCATGTGACGAAATCTAATCGCGGGGCAGGTGATTTCACAATTGCTATTGAAGGCGAGAAAAAGGGTCGCTATCCGCAAGGTGAAACGCCAAACTGGGTCAATATTGAAGGTGATAATGCCACTGTTACATTGGCACCGGGTCACGTTGTCGAATTTGTTGGAAAAACGGTTTTCTACGATATCCCGGGTTACGGACTTGTAGAAGTTGAACCGAAAAATTCTGGTATCACGCTCAATCTACCAACCGACGAAGTCCCTGATTTCATCAGCGCATCGAAAACAAGAGTTTCTATCACAACAGATGCTGGCCGCATTGCTGTGACGAAATCAAAAACGGATGTGTTTAGATATTTCTATGGTTGGGAAATGTTCTTCTTCACCCTTGATAGCCCATTTTATGGCATGAGTTTTACCGATGTGATTGGATCAGCATTTTCGTCAGACCGGATTGATCCCGCCGAAAGCAATTTCAGCGCAATGTGGAATGACTTTTGGTATAACTCCATGTGGCGTCATCTAGAAATCGCTTGGGCCTTGTTTGAGACTATTCTAATGGCGTTCTTGGGCACAATTGGTGCAGCGTTAATTGCATTGCCACTTGCCTTTATGTCCGCACGTAATTTCTCACCTGTGTGGTTAGCGCGTTTTTCTGTGCGACGGGTCTTCGACTTCTTACGCGGGGTGGACGGTCTTATCTGGACAATTGTTTTATCACGTGCCTTTGGACCTGGACCTTTAACAGGCGCCTTAGCGATCTTGCTTACTGATACAGGTACATTTGGTAAGATGTTCTCTGAAGCACTTGAAAATGTGGACCAAAAGCAGATTGAAGGCATTCGATCAACCGGCGCAAAGCCGTTGCAACGTTATCGTTTCGGCGTGATACCGCAGTTGATCCCGATATTCTTAAGCCAGATCTTATACTACCTTGAATCCAACACACGTAGTGCCACAGTCATCGGAGCGATCGTCGGTGGTGGTATTGGCTTGCACCTAACTCAGGCCATTATCACAGGTAAAGACTGGGAAGAGGTGAGTTATTATATCATTCTGATCATCTTGATGGTGATGATGATGGACACGCTTTCAGGCTGGCTTCGTAAGAAACTGATCGGTGGAAAAAGCTAAAGATGCGCAAGGTTTTAATCACCGGCGTAGGGCGGGGTATCGGTTATCAGCTTTGCAAATCAGCACTAGAAGATGGCGCATATGTTTATGGAAGCGCGCGCACTCATTCAGATGCTGATAAACTAAAGAATGAGTTCGGTAAGAACTTTACCCCATTGGTGTTTGATGTTCGCGATCAAGAAGCGGTGTCAAAAGCGCTATCAGATATCAAGAAGTTAGATGTTCTCATCAATAATTCAGGTATTATCGGCCCCGATGATACCAGCACCGTTTCTGCATCAATTGATGAGTTTGTTTCGGTTTTTGAGATAAACACCATTGCGCCACTAAGACTAGCGCAACTTGTTCTGCCAAAACTCAAAGCTTCAAGCCGTCCGGCCATCCTGTCTGTTTCAAGCCAAATGTCATGGATGGGATATGCAAAATCAGACCATATTTCCTACCGCGCATCCAAAGCAGCCTTGAACAAAATCATGCAAGGTTTGGCAACTGACCTGGCGCAGCATAAAATTCCTGTATGTGTCGTCGATCCCGGTTGGGTGCGCACAGATATGGGCGGAGAGAGTGCCGATAACGATCCAGCAGATGTCGCTGCGGGTATATGGCAAATCGCCCAGGGTCTAGACATGAATATGTCCGGTAAATTCATGCAATGGACCGGTAAAGAAAGAGACTATTAATATGCCAAGATTATCGGAAGACGTCTTCTTGCATCCTGATTGTGATGTCAGCAATACAACATTTGGTCGCTACACCGAGCTTGGTCGCGGTACCCGTATCTTAAACAGCGAAATCGGTGATTATTCATATACCGATCGCTATGCCGATATTGCAAATACCACTGTTGGGAAGTTCTCCAATATAGCTGCATTCTCTCGGATTGGGCCAACAGATCATCCAATGAATTTGGCCAGCATGCATCACATGCTCTATCGCACAAATGATTATTGGGATGGCGTTGAACGCTGGGAAGAGTTTTTTGAAAAACGGGCTTCGCGCCGAACAATAATCGGCCATGATACTTGGATTGGTGCGCAGACCATTATCAAGCCGGAATTAAATATCGGTCATGGATCGGTGATTGCTGCCGGCAGTGTGGTCACTAAAGATGTACCACCTTTTATGATTGTTGCAGGGGTGCCCGCCGTACCGATTAGAAAACGTTTTGAAGATGATATTGCCGAGCGCTTAACCGCGCTTGCATGGTGGGACTGGAGCCATGAAGCATTGCGTACCGCATTGCCAGATTTCAGATCGTTGCCGATTGAGGCGTTTTTGGAGAAATACGAAAATCAATAATCCAAACAAAAAAAGCGAGTTCGAACCAGAACCCGCTTTAATAAATGCTAACGGCCACCAAGTTGAATTGCTGGCCGTTTTTTTATCGAAATTATTCAAGGCCCATGCAGTTTGCATAATAGGTCACGGTTGCAGGCCAATCTGAGAAGATACCAACAATACCAACATCTTGCGCGAGCACATCCAGCATTTCAAACATCACGCCGTCTGTATTGGTCACATCTTTGATGGATTGATAATACCAGCCGCCACCGGATTTGAGTGGACCGGAGCGTTCAAGCGTCCAAGTGATAATATTAAGACCGGCTTCTTTCGCTTTGATCGCGTATTCTGACGGTACGATATTGCCGTCTTTAAGAGTTAGAAGCATCCACATCGGAGGTGCGATGTAGTTTACACCTTTTTCTGCAAGCTCTTCCATTGAAGGCTTAAACGTTGCTGCATCATTGTAATCGAAGTCTTTGCGGTTGTAGCTCGCATCCAAATAAACAGCTTGCTTGCCAAACTCAGGTTCATTTTCAATCCAATACAGTACGTCGTCAAGGTTAAACGATTGCGCATACACATCCGCTGCAGGAACACCAGCAGCTTTGTATTCATCGATCATTTTCTGAGCGTAATCTGCTTGTGTGAAGCCATCAAACGGCATCTCGACAGATGGTGATTTGAGTTCCGGTGTAAATTTAAGACCCAATGATTTAAACATCTCAATGGATTCCGCATGGGTCATTAAAGTACCAACTTCACCAGCATATAAATCTGTGCGCCATCCAGCTGTACCCCCAAGATATCCTGCAACATCCGTTGCGGATCGGTTAGCTGCATCCATTTTGCCCTGCAAAGTGCGAAATTCAGCTAGTGTAACATCTGATGCACGGCATTCAGCTGATGCTTTTTCATCGCCAGATGCAGGTGTGAAGCCCTTGGTACATTTTGGCGCCAAATCTGATGCAAGAATATTGGTCGTTGTATGAAGATCGTTTTGCGCATGGCGACAAACAAGCTCCTTGTCTTTGGTAAAGGTTACATCACATTCCATGATGCCAGCACCCATACGAGCGGCGGCCGAATATGATTCTTTGGTATGCTCAGGAAATTGCATAGGAGCACCACGGTGACCGATGGAGAAATCTGATTTTTTAAAATCCATGCCTGAACAGGAAAGCAGTTTTTCCTTCAGGGCGCTTTGTTTCATTTGATCAATCAAATAATAGGGGCGAGGGCCCAATTCAACATCAGCCGCATGTGCGGGAAGAAGAGGTAAGAGGCAGGCAAATGCTGCCGCGGTCATTGGAAGTTTTATCATAAAATTTACCTTGGGAGTGTTTCAGTACAAGGGAATTTTTAATCAAATATTATGACAGTACAATATAAGTATTGTTACGTGTTGACTAAGTATTTATGACATTTTATTGTCAGTATTTTTAATAACAAGTTCAATATTATTGCCCGAAAACCAGGTGCGGCCATATTCTATAATATTGCCATCCGTGTCGCAATTCAGCGCCAATGATCGCAATAAAGGCGCTCCAGGCTTTAGTTCCAAATGTATCGCTGTCGTTGCGTTACACAAGACTGCGGTCAAACGTGTTTCGAGACGATAGTAATCTTTTATACCGCATGATTTCAAAGCTATTGTGACAGAATTTGTCTCGACAAGTTTGTTCAATAAATTCGGCAGTCTATTGGCCGGGTAGGCTGAAATTGAATGCGCTGCAGGCTGATCATTGATAAAGGCAACAGCCTCATGAATGTGTACAAGACTTCCAGTCTTAATCTTAAGTGCCTTGGCTTCTTCTTTCGTTGCCTCACGTGTTTCAAAATGAAGGGTCCGCTTCTTAGCTTTATGTCCTTCACCATCGATGGATTGGTGAAAACGAACGCGTTTTCCGATCTCATATTTCGCAGGATTAGCGGAGACAAACACACCAGATCCTTGTTTGGAAAAGACAATGCCATCTTCGGAAAGGCTCGACAGTGCATGTCGAACCGTATGACGATTGACTTTAAAGCGTTCGACAAATTCAGCTTCGGTGGGCAGTTTTTCACTCGGTTTATAGATGCCATCTGAGATATCGCTCTGAATTATTTCAGCAATGGTTTTCCAAACAGCCTTTGTTTTCCGACCCTTAGGGCTTTTTTCAGTCATGTCACAGAACTTTCACAAAAATAGCATGGAAATTACACACAAATCGTGCAATATTTGTCTAGTTGTATAGATATGCAGATAATTTAGGAATTTGTCTAGATGAAATCTTCGCTAGAAAGAAAAAAATGGATGAGTGTGTTGGCAAAAGCACCATCTGAGCTTCTATCAAACACATTTTCAGATGTGGTGGAGCGTCATAGCCTGGCCCCCAAATTTACTTGGTTACGCAAGCCAGAAATTGGCGGCGTGATGGTTCAAGCAAGAGCAGGGGCGACAGGTGCACCGTTTAATTTTGGTGAAATGACGGTCACGCGCTGTTCGCTGAAACTAGATAATGGCGATGTAGGTCACGCCTATGTGCAAGGGCGCGACAAAGACAAAGCTGAAAAAGCTGCGATCATCGATGCTTATTTGCAGGGTGAAAAGGCTGATATTTTTGCTGCCAATATCATTACACCAATCGAAAATGCGCTTGCTGCCGTTAAAGCAAATCGCGAACAAAAAGCAGCCAAAACGAAGGTCGATTTCTTCACATTGGTTAGAGGAGAAGACTCATGACCGCAACAAGTTCATTGGAAGGTGGCTTTACAGACGCACCGGTTGAATCAGCGCAAAGCTTCCGCAAAATCATGAATGTGATGGCGAAGCCCGGCACAATCGAGGAACTTTCGGTCGCTGTCCCACCCGCACCATTATCAACTGCGGCAGGTTCCTTACTTCTCACTTTATGTGACGCACAGACACCGATCTATCTTGCAGGGAAATTCGATAATCCAGAGATCAAGCAATGGATTACGTTCCACTGTAATTCACCTTTTTCAGATGCCGAAAACTGCATGTTCGCATTGGGTGCATGGGATGATTTACAGCCATTGCATGATTTCCCGATTGGTACTCCTGAATATCCCGATCGCTCTACAACATTGATTGTGGAAAGGGATGAACTCACAGCATCAGGTACTGAACTTTCAGGCCCAGGGATTAAAGACACTCATCAGCTTTCGTTGCCAGAAGTAACCGCTTTTAAAAAGAACGCCATGTTGTTCCCACTAGGTCTCGATTTCTACTTCACATCTGGTGAAAAAATTGCGGCCTTGCCACGAACAACGAAAGTCAAACTCAGCGCGGAGAATGTTTAATGTATGTAGCTGTAAAAGGTGGGGAGCGCGCCATTGATGCCGCGCATGAATGGCTATCTGAAGAACGTCGCGGTGATCGTAGATTGCCCGCCATGTCGCTTAAACAAATCATTGAGCAATTATCTTTAACCGTTGCGCGTGTGATGGCTGAGGGTTCGCTCTACGATCAAGACCTTGCGGCACTTGCGATAAAGCAATCACGCGGTGATTTAATTGAAGCCATCTTTTTGATGCGTGCCTATCGGACAACATTGCCTAGATTTGGATATTCCAATCCAATTGATACTGGCAAAATGAATTGTATTCGCCGGATTTCAGCAACCTTTAAAGATGCACCGGGCGGGCAAATTTTAGGACCAACATTTGACTACACACACCGACTGCTCGATTTCAAACTCGCAGCAGAAGGTGATGACCAAATATCGGATGACGAATATGATACACTTAAAGTTCATCATGAAGTCCATGAACAGTCGAAAGACATCCCGCATATCACGGAGTTTCTCAACAAAGATGGCCTTATTCAAACCGAAGTGGAAAGCAATACTACGCCGGATGATCTAACCCGCGAGCCGCTTGAATTACCAGCATCTCGTGCGTTGCGTTTGCAAGCGTTGACGAGAGGCGATGAAGGCTTCGTGCTTGGATTGGCTTATTCGACGCAGCGAGGATATGCCCGCAACCACGCTTTTGTCGGCGAATTGCGCATCGGTTTTTGCGATGTGGAGATGGATATTCCTGAGCTAGGGTTCTCAATTGATATTGGTGAAATTCAGGTCACAGAATGTGAGACGGTCAACCAGTTTAAGGGTTCGAAAAAAGAGCCACCGCAATTCACGCGCGGTTACGGTCTGGTCTTTGGTCAATCTGAGCGTAAGGCCATTTCCATGGCGTTGGTTGATCGTGCCATGCGTTGGAAAGAGCTGGGTGAGGACTTTGTTGGTGCGCCTGCGCAGGATGAAGAGTTTGTGCTTTATCATTGCGATAACATCCAAGCGACCGGGTTCTTGGAGCATATCAAATTGCCGCATTACGTTGATTTCCAATCTGAACTCGAACTGATCCGGAAAATTCGCAAAGAGGCATTGGCACATCAAGAAGCTGCCAAGTCAGAAGATAATCAGCCTTTGGAGGCAGCAGAATGAGCGAATATAACTTTGCCTATTTGGATGAACAAACAAAACGCATGATCCGTCGTGCGATCTTAAAAGGCTTGGCAATTCCTGGCTATCAAGTGCCATTTGCCAGCCGCGAAATGCCAATGCCTTATGGATGGGGTACAGGTGGTGTGCAGGTTTCAGCTGCATGTTTGATGCCAGAAGACGTGCTTAAAGTCATCGACCAAGGTGCTGATGACACGACGAACGCGGTTTCAATCCGTAAGTTCTTTGAAAAAACAGCTGAGGTAGAAACAACGGCAGCGACTTCAGAAGCAACGCTTATCCAAACGCGTCACCGTATCCCTGAAGAAGATCTCACTGAAGATCAGATCTTGGTGTATCAGGTGCCAATTCCTGAGCCATTACGCTTTTTAGAGCCGCGTGAAACGGAAACACGGAAAATGCATGCGCTCGAAGAATATGGCCTTATGTATGTGAAGCTTTATGAAGATATTTCACAGCATGGGCAGATCGCAACGTCCTATTCCTATCCGCTTAAAATCGAAGATCGTTATGTGATGGACCCATCACCAATTCCAAAGTTTGATAATCCGAAAATAGAAATGTCTGCGATCCAATTGTTTGGGGCAGGGCGTGAGCAACGCATCTACGCTGTACCGCCTTACACCAAGGCGGTCAGCCTTGATTTTGAGGATTACCCATTTGAAGCGATGAAGGCCGACGGATGCTGCGCACTTTGCGGTGCAGATCATACATATCTCGATGAAGTGATCATCGATGATGATGGCGGGCGGATGTTTGTTTGCTCTGACACCGACTATTGCGAAAGCAGACGTGCTGCGGGCCATGTTGGCACGCAAGGTACCCCACAAAATCAAGAGGCAGCGACATCATGACACCGCTACTACAAGTTAACAATATTGAGAAAAATTACGGCGCGAGATTGGGCTGTAAAGATGTCTCGTTCGATCTTTATCCTGGCGAAGTTATGGGAATTGTCGGCGAAAGTGGGTCGGGCAAATCCACGTTGCTCAACTGCCTAGCTGGACATTTAGAACCTGACACAGGCGAAGTTTTATTCAACACTCGAATTGAAGGCATGCGCGATACGTTGAAAATGTCAGAGCCTGAGCGTCGCATGCTTGCACGTACAGATTGGGCCTTTGTTCATCAAAATGCCCGTGATGGCTTGCGGATGGGTATTTCAGCGGGCGGTAATATGGGTGAACGCCTCATGGCCGTTGGCGACCGTCATTATGGCCAAATTAGAACTCAGGCAACCGAATGGCTTGAAAAGGTCGAGATTTCCGAAGAGCGCATCGATGATCGTCCAAGCGCATTTTCTGGTGGCATGCAGCAACGTTTGCAAATCGCTCGTAATCTGATCACAGGCCCACGCCTTGTCTTCATGGATGAGCCAACAGGTGGTCTCGATGTGTCCGTGCAAGCGCGCTTGCTGGATCTTATTCGCAGCCTTGTGCGTGAATTAGGATTGTCAGCCATCATCGTAACCCACGATTTGGCCGTAGTTCGCCTGCTAGCAGATCGATTGATGGTGATGAAATCAGGCCACGTTGTTGAAAGCGGTCTCACCGATCAGGTGCTTGATGATCCGCAAGATGCATACACCCAATTGCTCGTGTCTTCAGTTTTACAGGTATAGTCATGATTGAGATTAAAAACGTATCAAAAACCTTCACATTGCACAATCAAAGCGCAACATCGATCAATGTTATGCGTGATGCAAATCTGTCGGTAAAACCTGGGCAATGCGTTGCTTTAACGGGGAATTCAGGCTCAGGTAAATCAACGCTCATGCGCATGATTTACGGCAATTATCTCACCCAGGAAGGCGAGATTTTGATCAATGGTGTGGATGTTGTTCAAGCTGAACCGCGTGAAATCATTGAATTGCGCAAATCGACTTTAGGTTATGTCAGCCAGTTCTTGCGTGTGGTACCGCGTGTGTCGACTTTAAATGTTGTCGCTGAGCCGCTCTTGAAAATCGGTGTTGATGCAAACACTGCAGAAGATCGTGCGAAAGAGCTTCTTACACGCCTGCGTATTCCGCAAAATCTATGGCAATTATCACCGCTGACATTTTCAGGTGGTGAGCAGCAGCGTGTTAATATCGCGCGCGGATTTGCACATGAATATCCTGCTATGTTGTTGGATGAACCGACAGCGAGTTTGGATGCTAAAAATCGAGAAACAGTGCTGACACTGATCGAAGACGCCAAAGCGCGTGGTGCAGCGATCATCGGTATTTTCCATGATGAAGCAGCGCGTGATAGGGTCTGCGATCAGCAGATCGATGTTTCGATCTTCACACCAAAGGCAGCCGCATAATGGACAACGCATCGGGCCAACTCATCACAATCATAGGACCTTCCGGGGTAGGGAAGGATTCCATAATGTTTGCCTTGAAAGAGCAGTGTCCGGATGTGCATTTGGTCAAACGCGCCATCACCCGGCCGGAAGAAGCTGGTGGTGAAGATTTTACTGGCGTCAGCGCAGAAGAATTCGCGCAAAGAAAAGCCAAGGGTGATTTTGTTTTAGATTGGTCCGCCCATGGCCTTGAATATGGCATCCCAAAAGAGATCGATGATCTTCTTTATGATGGAAAAATCGTTGTCTTCAACGGTTCACGCTCAGCTTTACCGAGTTTTGAAGCAAGATATCCGGACATTAAAACCGTCATGATCATGGCGAGCCATGAGACCTTGTCAAAACGCTTATCAAATCGCGGTCGAGAAACAGCAAGCGAAGTAGAACGCCGCTTAAAGCGCGCTAGCTACAAAGTACCTGAGGCTAAAAATATGAGCGTGATTTCCAATGATGGAGAGCTGCAGCAGGCCGTTGATCAGTTAAAGAAATTGATCATCCCAGAAACGGAAAGCGATCAATGATCTCAAAACGTCCATCTTCTCTTTCGCCATATAGACACAGATCAACCGCTTCAACGGGTGTGTCCAATATTGGTTTGAGATGGTCGGTCAAACGATCACACACAATTTGTGCGTTTTGTTCAGATAGTTTGCCGGTGAGTGTGAGATGAAACTTGAACTCTTCAAAGATATAGGGATAGCCCCATTGGAGCATCAATTCATCTTGTCGTGGCGTCAGTCTGGATTTGTCGCGCCGCTTGGCGATGTCTTCTTCGTTCAGGGGCGCTCTAAAATCATCGAAATGCGTGACAATTCCGGATGCAAACTCACCGAATTCATCAGAAGCGTTTTCTTGAATAATCGCAACGAAGCTACCCAATCTCGCGACTTTCATTTTTCCAATTGTGAATGGTTTATGTTGATCGCAATATGCTTTCATCGCGGCCTTCAAACCATCAATGATTTTTTCGTCATGAAGTCTAAACGGCGCTTTGAGCGTGCCATGAAAACCATATTTTTGCGGCGTTGCAACCAAACTTTCAATTGGCCCAGGCAGGCCATCAATGTCGGGGTGAGCAACGCTTTTCGCATGCTCTACATCCCATCCCAACCAATTGCCACCAAATTCCCAAAGAGCGGTTTGAGAGCCGGGTGCGAAGAAGATCGCCACACGTTTAAAAAGCGTCATAAAACTGTTCCATACTTAGTTTATGTCACACAACCACAACAATATTACAGCATTGTTACGAAATAGGTATTTCCATGAATAATCACCAGATCATCGATCAGCAAACACAAGCACTTCCGGTTAATGAGGTGGTGTTTACAAATGCGCAGCTTCTCATTGGAGATGAAGTGGTCAAAGGTTCGTTGAAAGTGGAAAACGGCCTGATCACCGATATCGACGCATCCAGTGTTTCAGTGCGCGGGATAGACTGTGAGGGTGATTATTTATCTCCCGGACTTGTTGAATTACATACTGATAATTTAGAACGCCACTTGCAGCCGCGTCCTGGTGCCCATTGGCCAAAACAGGCGGCGATTATCTCTCATGATGCGGAGCTTGCAGGTGTAGGTATTTCGACCGTGTTTGATGCTTTGCGCGTTGGTTCTTTGCCATCTGAAGGCAAACGTGGTGGCTACAGCAAATATGCGCGGGAAGTTGCGACGAATATTGGCGACATGCGCACACAAAATCTGCTGCGTATTAATCACCTTTTGCATTTGCGCGCTGAAATTTGCTCAGAAACGCTGATCGAGGAAATCGAAGAGTTTAGCGCAGAAGATCAGGTGGGTATCGTAAGTTTGATGGACCATACCCCCGGCCAAAGACAATTTCGTGATTCTGCAAAATTGGCAGAATATCTTCGCGGGAAGCATTCAATGACTGATCCGGAGATTGAAGCGCATTTTGATCGTCTTAAAAAGCTACAAGCTGAAAACGGTCAACGCCACAATGATGCTGCTTCAAACAAAGGTCGCGAGATGGGGGCAATTCTTGCAAGCCATGATGACACAACGGAAAGCGATGTGCTCGCGTCGGTTAAAACGGGTGTTGGCGTTGCCGAATTTCCCACCACGCTTGAGGCTGCACGTGCATGCCGCGCCCATGGAATTGGCGTGATGATGGGTGCACCAAATCTGCTTCGCGGTGGATCTCATTCAGGTAATGTTGCTGCACATGAACTCGTCGAGCATGACCTATTGGATATCTTCTCATCAGATTATGCACCGTCATCTTTGCTTGCAGCTTCTGTTAGATTGGGTCTTGAAAGCGGTAACATGGCAAATGGCTTGGCTAAAGCGACATCAGCACCGGCAAAAGCTGCAGGTCTTAAAGACCGTGGTGAATTGGCCATTGGTCAGCGCGCTGATATCTTGCGCTTTAAAGTCGCCAATTCGTTGCCGATGACCAGAGGATTATGGGTCTCAGGAAACCGCGTTGCATAATGCATTTACTGCAAAAAAATTCCCCTTTGCTAAAGTCAGACAAGACATGTCTCGACCTTTAGTAAAGGGGTATGGCTTCCCAAAATTTTTATCTCGAATTCTGGAGTAAGGGATACTCCTTAAGGTCCATCGGCGCGGCGGATGCCGATCAACCATAATTCTTCATCTTTGTTGCCAAATCGGTTGATCAATCCCATTTGATGGCAGAAATTTTTTAAAATGACCTTGTGTTAGGGATAGGGTCACCTTCTAAGGGGCCATGGAATGCAAATTGAACTGAATTGGTACGCAAGGAAATTAAGTACAAAAGATACTTTTACTGTTATCGTCGGCGTAAAATGACGTAAGTTGATGTAACACATGGGCTAATTACATGTCACAACACTTATCTGTGCAGATTGTAACAGGATGTGAATTTCGCTGGCTCGACGCTCAAAGTTCTCAGAATGCTAAAGCCAGAGAATGTGTAAAATAAAGTCTGATATTAGACGACATTTTTTGGAGCAAACTCATTGATGATGTGAAAGATGGTAGGCCGGTCAAGTTCGTCTTTACCTATACGGAAATCGGCACCATATTCTTCAAAGTCATTAAAGTAATCAGTTCTCACATTCGTTGAAACAATACCAATGGGGCCGGTATATCCTTGAGCGCGTAATTTGGGTGCAGATTTTCGAAAGTCATCTTCAAAAAGTAGCTGATTATCAAGCAAGATCATGTCTATTTCCTGCGCGCCTAGGGTTTCGCAGGCTTCCTCGATTGTTTGCTTGCACACCAGGTCAATCTTATGGTTTTCGGTGTCGCGACATAAACTTTGCATAATTTCAAATTCAGTTGGATCGTCATCCACGAAAAGCAATTTGATTTTAGTAGATTTCGTGTCCATGTCAGCCAAGTTATCGCTCATCTGCTACTGAATAAGGCCGGTGCGAATTGCTGCCGCCACCATTTGTGCTCGATTATTAACTTGCAGCTTCTGCTGCACTCTTGCCGTATAGGAATTCACTGTGTGCTCGGATAAACTTAGGATCACAGCAATTTCCTGGGATGTCTTGCCTTCCGCACTCCATTTTAACACCTGCAATTCGCGTGGTGTTACAGTTGGCAAGCTGCTCGGAACCAAAACTGTTTCGTGGTACTTTTGGAAAATTAAAGATGAATGATAGTGGGCTTCTGCAAGCGGCAACTTTTTAATATTGTTTTTCTGCATCAAACCAACCAACACATAATGCCGTGATGTTGCAGAATGGATAGGAAAGGTCACGGCGCAAGAATTTACGGACCCTTCATAAAAATCAAAAGATTCAGATGTCTCTTCCTGTGTCCAAATTTTAGGAACAATGGATGATTTGGCTTGTGAGAAAATCATGTTCTCTTCGCCAATGGTCAATACATTTAAGTTAGCTGGTACCCCATCTGAGCTATCAATCGCCACACAGGCTGCATTAATATTATTATCATCAGGCCAGGTGTTCAAATCCAGCAACGCTAACATATCAATATGATAATAGCGGCACATAACTTTATATAGACGGTAGAAATCGAGATTGTTGACGGCGTTCTCAATATCGGAAAGAAAATCGGTTGTAATCATCGACATAACTTTCCCCCCGATAGAAAATTGCCCCGTAGAATCCCCTCAAATAAAGGGTTTCAGCGCTTATATATACTAAATGGAAAGAATACAAACGGAAAAATCCCTTCTTTGTATCAATTTCATTCCCGCATATTTAAGCAAGGAAATGTTCGCTGCAACGCCATGGCATGTATTAGCAATTAAGAATCGAATAACGTCCTTAAGGCAAATACTATTTTGATAAAATGCTAATATCATTCCGCGACCTTAACGTTGATAGGGTCGCCTTACAAAGCGATTCAGTAGAATTACGGAATAAGGACCCTCGAACCTGATTATGCTGCTTTTTGTTAAAAATAAACATTTTTATTGAACTTATAGATAATTTGGTGGGAATATGCGCAAAATAAGGCGGTTTTAGTAATAATTACCTGAAAAAATCGAAAAATCGTACCAAAATTAGATTTATTTACGCGTTCTCTAGTCTGACTGTAATTCCAATGAAGAGGAAACGCGCCGTAATGAGGAGCTAATTGGTTATATGATTCCACATGACAGAGCTAAATGACGATTAGTTATACAAATGTGGCTTATCTGAACGTCCTAAACGATAATCTTTAGCTATTTCCAAGATTTTTGATCAGATTGATGGTGTATTTTCTCACCATAACGCTCACATACGCTCACAGTTGCACACTTTAACCGGGGTGTTTCTTGCCCTTTGTGCAGAAAAAATAGTTGTTTTGAAAAAAGTTTAGTCTTTTTTCGCGAGCACCTTTGTGAATTCTTAATCCGCGTTAACCTTTGTTTGTAAGGCTTTAGCCCTTACCCATCACACAATTCATCATCTCTTCACACGCAAGCTCACGGATGCGTGTGTATATGTTAATTTATTTCCTCGTTTTTCCACCCTACATTTAGCTCATCGAAACGAACACGGGTTTCCACAAAACACCCTGAAGCGCTTTGATAAAAACAAACTTGAAACTTTAATTGAAACAAACCGGTGCACCACAAACAAACTTAAACGCACCACACTTAAAAGGACTAAAATTATGAAAACTCTTATCGCTCTTGCTACTGTATCAATGATGGCTGTATCTGGTGCTTCTGCACTGTCTTTCGGTCAAGTTGACAACCACAATATCGGCAACCAAGACGCTATTGCAGCAATCGGCGCTGGCGACGGTCAAATCAGCTACAAAGAACTTAGCGATGCTATCCCAGGCGTTTCTGCAGCTGACTTTGATGCAGCCGATGCAAACGGCAATGGTAAATTGTCACCAACTGAATTCCGCACAATTGGATAATATCGGTGGCTAATCCCCAAAAGCGTTAATTCAAACGACCTCCTTTTTAGAAGCCTTGCTCCTATATCCTCCCTATCAGGATCAGGGCTTCTGAAAACAACCAACCACATTTATGAAACAATCGGTGCTCCACAAACTTAAACGCACCACACTTAAAAGGACTAAAATTATGAAAACTCTTATTGCTCTTGCTGCTGTATCAATGATGGCTGTGTCTGGTGCGTCTGCACTATCTTTCCACCAAGTTGAAAGCGACCGTGGCGTTACCAATGAACTCAACACACTTGGTGATGGCTTCATTCAATACAAAGAGCTTCGCAACAAAACGGGTCAATGGGACCGTGCAGACTTCAACGCAGCTGACGCTGATAGCAATGGTAAATTGTCACCATCTGAATTCCGCACACTTGGATAATCAGTAAGACGATCATCTGACCAAGGATGGCATATCCCTCCCAAATGCCATCCAAACAGATGTAAAGTTACAGAACCAGAGCCCGTTGCTCGGATATCGCGATTATTTAAAACCGTTAAACCTCAACGGTCACCCCATACACATCAACGCGATATTCCTGCCGGGCTCTTTTCTCGACCAATGCTAAATGATCAACGAGCAAAGACCCCATCTGATTAAACCTTATTAAAGACAACAAACTTCAAGCCAAATACCAACTGAATACAAATCAGTTACACTCCTGTTGGTTATTTTTTAAGTTTGTTTCTAACCAACACGAAAAAGCCCCGCGTTCAATCCGCGTGGGCTTTTTTGCTTAAGAGAGACGGTTTACGATTTCGAAAGTGCAACAATCCCATCGCCTTCCAATCGGCAAGGATACCAGTCTTTTCGGATTTGACCTTGAATGGACTGGTAATATTTGATGCTTGGCTCGTTCCAATCAAGAACCTGCCAATCTATGCGCGCATATCCGCGATCTAGTGCGATTTGACTTAGCTGGCGAAATAACGCTGTACCAATTTTATTGCCGCGGTGCTCAGGGCTTACGTAAAGGTCTTCTAAATAAAGCCCTGCTTTGCCTTCCCAGGTTGAATAGCTTTGGAAAAACAGCGCAAAACCAACGGGTGTGCCGTCCAGTTCGGCAATCAATGCTTCAAATGGCGGACGGTCTGAAGAAAGCTGAGCTGCAAGTTCCGCTTCAGTCACCTTCACGGCATCTGGCTCTTTTTCATAAATAGCAAGCTCAAGAATAAATCCGCGAATGATGGATGCGTCTTTAGCCGTTGCTGGGCGAACAAGTGTGCTGGACATGTTGGTATCTCTGATTAAAATTTACTTGGGATCCATTGCATATATTGAAGGCAGATCCAATATCTTAAAACCAGATTTTCATAACCGCTTGAAACAATTTTTATTCTTGTTATCGTATCATTCAAACTCATTGAATTTGGGAGGATAAAATGAGAGCAGCAGAGCAGCCCACCGCAGCGGATATCAGCCATCCAATTAGTTCTAAAGTTACCACTCAACTAAAAGATATTAAAAAGAAACTGCCACTACGTGTTTTAAGCGAGGACGATTGGCAACATTGGATTACCAAAGGCTATGTCATAGTCCGCAATGCCGTGCCTAAGGAAAATGCTGACAGATTGGCAGAATTGCTTTGGGAATTTGACGAAAAGGATCCAGATGATCCGTCAAGCTGGTATGCTCCTGAGCGACGTCCGCATGTTCGTGCCGAGTTAAACAATGCCGGCATGGTTGAGATATATAATCATCAATATCTTTGGGATAACCGAATGGAACAGCGCGTTTATGATGCTTTCGTTGATATTTGGGACACCGAAGAGCTTTGGACAACAATTGATCGTGCAAATCTTAACCCTCCAAAACAAGATAAGTCGGGCGAACAATTGGGCTTTATACATTGGGATGTTGATACAAAGCAGCGCCCTTTACCAATTGGTGTTCAAGGCGTTTTAAGTTTAAAGAAACAAGACAGTGAAACCGGTGGTTTCCAATGTATCCCATATTTGTTTGAGCATTTCGACGAATGGGAGAAAACTCAGCCAGAAGATCGCAATCCGATCTTACCAGATGCAACGGGGTTAGAGCGCGAAGACATCTCAATGGAACCGGGTGATTTAATGATATTTAATTCGTTGCTGGCACATGGTGTGAGACCGAATTTTTCTGATAACCGCGTGCGTATGGCGCAATATATCTCTATGCATCCTGCAGAATATGACAATGTTGAGGAGCGAGAGGAGCGCGTGCGTTTATGGCGTGAAATGGAGCCGCCGAACCGACCAGATTTTCCCGGTGATCCGCGCGAATGGGAAAAGAAAAACGCAGCACCAGCGGTTTTAACTGAATTGGGTGAAAAGCTGCTTGGTTCTAAACCTTGGTAGTTTAAAACGCTTAATCCACACACGATTCGCGTACGATTTTGGCGCGTTTCATGTCATAAAAATATAGATTGTCCGCTGTGAGATGCACACCGCAAATCCAGCGGTCAATTCCATTTTGCATGACGTGGTTGGCGTTACGCTCCATGACCTGCTTGCCAAATTCTGTTAAATGTATTTTCTGCTTGAAATAGTTTTGAATTTGATCGCCATTTTGCCGCCCGGAAGCTTTTGAAGTGGAGTAAATCACGTTGTGTCCGGCGATCACCGGGGTGACACATGTGCCAAGTTCATCGATATACCGCGCAAAAGACAGATCCCCCATAAACTTTGCAAGCTCGCAATTTTGCATGTGATGAAACAGCCGTCCAATTTCTGTTGGACCGTTCAAAAGCAAAGTGAGTGCGTTGAAAATAGATGTTGGTAGTCCAGACTGACTATCCGGATATTCCATCACCAGACGTCGAATAGCAGGTGCAACGAATGGCATGTCTTGATTGTCTAATACGCGGATTAAATCATCCGGTGTTTTCTGTGTCAGCGCACGCCATGCTTTTGCAGCATAAGCTTTCATTTCTTGTGTGACAGGTTTGGCAAGGGTCGTAAGTGCTTGAAAAGCATCATTATCCATCTCGCCGAGATAGTTATCAGATTGGACAAGATAAAAATCCTGCTGTTCCAAATTATGGTGCGCAAAATCTAATATCTGCAAGAGTTGCAATTGGTCATATAAATCATGCTCAAACCAGAGTTCAACGCGTTCATATTCATTAAGATAAAACAAGGTTTTATCGCGTTCTTTAAAACCTTGAAGGATATCTTGGAGGTCGCCACCATCAAATTTTTGGATAAAATTCGCCCGTGCTTCAGAGCGTTTGGCGAGTGGCATATGACCTTCGACTGGCCCTTCGTGTAAAATGTCGCGCCATAGCACAACCTTATCGGCCAGTTTGAGTTCTTCAATTTTGGTGCCGGCTGAATCGCCATTTGTGTAAATTAACTTCATTCAGAAACCTCATCAAACCGCCAAGTTTGAGTATGATTGTGTCACTGAATATGTTGGACAAAGAGGAATAAACGAGCCCACGTTCTTGCCGCCTTGCTATTTTTACATAAAATGACACACTCTTTTTGAATTTGGTAACCTGGTCATACAACACACAAAATTGACCCAAGGTGTAACTTAGCGCGGGAATGCGGCTCTGACAATCCAATCTCTTTTAAAACCAGTTTTGCTTCTATTACCGGCACTTATACCGTCATGGCGGTTTTTTGATTCAATCGCGCCAAGTCCTCGTATTGAATACGCATGGTTTGACAAAGAAACGGATGTTCAGACTTGGACCGAATATCACCCCAAACCAGATAATCATTCGTTTGGCACTATGCTTATACGAATGCTCTACAATCCGGCTCGCAATGAAACTTTATTTGTCTCTAGTTGTGCAGAACGGCTGATAAAGGATGAACGTGAATATGCAAATCATAGCGCGCGCGAAATATTTGCGCGCATTGAGCAAGATGTTGATGCAGGTTTGATCAAACAAACGGGGCAATATTTGAAGTTTCGCTTAGCTTTCATTTCTCGCCAAAATGAGGATTTGGAAAAACATATTGTATATATCTCCAAGGCAAAGAAGCTTTCATTAAAGGGTGCTGCATGAGTATTGATCTTGCGCTGCGTCTTACCGAAATTATGCTTGGTCTTGCGTTTATTCAACAGTCCCTTGAGCATTTGCATCGCCCGCGTGATGAGAAAATACTGTTTTCCATTAGGCTATTTCTCAGTCTTGTTTTGGTCTTTGGGATTATAACTCAATGGGTGCTTATCGGCTTGCTCGGGTTGTCGCTTTTCATCCTAAAACGTTTCAAAGGCCCTTATAACGGTGGAAGCGATCGCATGGGATTGCTAATTCTCATGTGCCTTGCACTTGCACATATTGCACCGGATATATTTTGGCAGCAAATCGCGTTTGGTTATTTAGCTATCCAATTGATTTTATCGTATTTTATTTCTGGATGGGTGAAAATTGTAAATGCTGAGTGGCGAACGGGCAGGGCATTACAGGACGTGTTTGCTTTTACGATCTATCCTGTTTCAAAACAACTAAGACATTTTGCAGATCAACCCAAATTGCTGCGTGTTATGTCTTGGTGTGTTATGGGATTTGAACTTGCGTTTCCATTTGCGTTATTAAACCAATATGCGCTTTATATCGCGCTTTTGATCGCAGCAATATTTCACTTGGCAAACGCGTTTCTATTTGGTTTAAATCGGTTCTTCTGGATTTGGTTATGTGCCTATCCATCACTCTTGTGGTTCCAGGGCCAATTCATCTAAACCCTTTTGCCAATTGCCCAAATGCTTATGAATTGGAACGGATCAATTGCATAAATTTTTCAATATTTATCTTTATGCCGCTATCGCATTCACATTTTTTATTTGGGGTGCAATGGCGCTGGTGGTTGGACCTTTAATGCCTGAAACGGTGAGTGCATTCTCGTTGTCCGGCACGCAAAGTGGCCTTATTTTTATCCTTTGGTCAACCGGATTCAGCATTGGCTCTTTAGGCTCAAAATACCTATTGGACCGATTTAAAATTGGTGTAATTTTGTCTGGAGCGGCTTTGCTGTCGGCGCTGTTTTGTTTGTTTTTATATGCCAGTGCCAACTTTATACAATATTTAACGAGCTTTTTGTTGCTGGGCACCATGGGTGGTGTCTCGTTTACGGCAGGACACACATTTGTCGGGCAAACATTTACCAAAAACAGGGCATCGGCATTAGGGGCGTTGGATGTGGTTTTCAGTTTGGGGAACGTAATTTCACCGCTTTTACTGATTGTGCTTTTTTCGTCGGGCTTTGGATGGCAATCGCCGTTTTTGATTGCAGCAATCGCGTTTTTAACAAGTACAGCGGCTTATTTTATGCTGTTTCGTTCGGCAAAAATATCGTCTTCTCACAGCGATGCTGAAGTTGATGAAAATTCAAACGTTCAATCAAACAGTTTTCCAAGTCTTGAGAAACTTCCCATTTGGGTTCTCGCTGTTCCAGCTTGTTTTTTGGGAGCTGTTGAATGGTCTCACAATATTTGGTTTGTAAGTTACGCGATTGATATCGGTCTTGACGATGATGTTTCACGCGTCTCTCATGCTGCATTTCTGGTTGGAATGATACTCATTCGTGTTTTAACAATCATCATTGGAAACAAAATTCATGATGCAAAGATCGTCAGAACCTTATTTGCGATGATCTTACTTGGCAATTTAGGCATTATCAGCGCGACCAATATTGAGCTTCAAATCTTAGCAAATGTCGTAATGGGTTTTGGAATGGGCGCCATGTTCCCGGTTCTTTTGGCAAGAGCCATGGACGTAAACCCAAATAGAAGCTCCAGTTTTTCGATCGCAATGATTTTGGGAACCACTGTTGGCGGGCAGTTATCATCGCTCTCAATTGGTGCTTTATCAGATGTATTTCCCATTTCACACGTTTTTATTTTGACTACTTTGTTCGTCGTCTTATTCATTATTAGTTTTGAAATTTTCCGCTCGCGGACACGTGCAGCTTTGGATAAGGTCAAACCATAGTCTTGCCAGTGATGCACAAACTGGTCTTAATAGACGCTTGTAATTTATCAGGACGGAAACGGAAATTGCTATGAAAACCAAATTATCCATTTTTACAGGCCTCATGCTTGGTGCTCTCATGCTCACACCAGCCCATGCAGGTGAAAATAAATGCGCCACCGGACTGACTGTTAAAGAGGGTGTACTCACCATTGCAACAGGCAATCCAGCATATTTCCCATGGGTGATTGATGATGCGCCTGAAAGTGCGCAGGGATTTGAAGCTGCTGTTGCATATGCAGTCGCGGAAAAAATGGGATATGGCAAAGACAAGGTTGAATGGGTGCGCGCAAGCTTTGATCAATCTATCCAACCTGGTCCAAAAGACTTCGACTTTAACCTTCAGCAGTTTTCAATCACCGAAGATCGCGAAAAGGTGGTTGATTTTTCAGAGAGCTATTATTCATCGCCCATGGCAGTGCTGATTAGAAAGCCAACTTTAGAAGCGGGTGCCACAGCAACTATGGAGAGTTTAAAGACGCTAAAATGGGGCGCAGGCGCATCCACAACAGCGCTTGGTTTTATCACCAATGACATTAAACCTGATAGCGATCCGCTGCTTTACGATGATGTCGCCAATGTCACCGAAGCCTTGAAAGCTGGCCAAATTGATGCTGGTTTATTTGATCTACCAACGGCTTTGTTTACAAGTGCTGTGCTGTTAGAGGATGGTGTCGTGCTTGGCCAATTCCCAGCTGAAATGGCGACAAACCCTGATCAATTTGGTCTGCTAATGTCCAATGATAACCCGATTAAACCATGTGTCGATGAAGGGGTGCGCCGGATTAAAGAAGATGGCACTTTATTGCGCATCGAAGCTGAATGGTTGCAGGAGACCACCGGGGTACCTGTGATAAAATAGTCAACTCCGTTCGTGTCACAAAATTCGACCAAAAGCCTCACACCGCGGCAACTCTATGAGTTGAAAGAGCGGCGTAAGGGCATCATCATAGCAAGCGTCAGCACCTTTATTGTGCTGGCGTTGATTATTGTGCTCATACCCTTGGCGCCCGGCTGGGAAGCTGTTCAAAAAAGTTTCTTCAATAAAGAGATTTTTCTTAAAACGTTTCCCAAGCTATTGAGCGCTTTTTGGCTAGATGTACTGATTTTCATGTGGTGCGCACCATTGATTGCTATTTTGGGATTGGCAATAGCCTTGTGTCGCGACGTGCAAACACCAGCTTTGTTTCCTCTTCGGATATTTGGTGCCATCTATACAGACATATTTCGGGGTGTTCCGGTTGTTTTAACCGTTTATCTCATCGGTTTTGGATTTCCGGGATTAGGCCTGCCCAGACCGTATAATAGTCCTTATATTTGGGGCTCAGTTGCGCTTATTCTTACCTATTCTGCGTATGTTGCGGAGATTTTTCGTTCCGGAATTGAGAGCGTGCATAAAAGCCAACGTGCAGCTGCTTCGTCGCTGGGTTTAAGCAATTCTGATGTCATGCGGTATGTCGTCTTACCGCAAGCCATTCGGCGCGTTGTGCCTGCGAATATGAATATGTTGATTGCCCTTCAAAAAGACGTCGCGTTGTTGAGCTTTATTGGCCCTGTTGAGATCTTCCGGCAAGCAGGTGTTTTCAAGTCACTTCTTGCAAACTTTACGCCTTATGTCGGGGCAGCGATCATATTCTTAGCAGTCACAATACCCGCAACACGCTTTGCAGATTATCTACTTGCCAAGCAAAATCGTGAGCGGTCTTAAGATGAGCAAATTACGGATAAAAAATGTCGTGAAAAGCTTTGGCGAAGTGACTGTTTTGAAAGGACTTAATCTGAATGTTGATGAAGGCGAAATGATTTGCCTTATTGGTGCTTCTGGTTCAGGAAAATCAACGCTTTTGCGCTCGATTAATCTGCTTGAACCCATTGATGATGGCGCCATCTGGCTTGATGGTGATGATATTTCGTTACCGGGTTTGGACCCCCAGCCTGTACGCCAAAAAATTGGAATTGTATTTCAAAGTTATAACTTGTTTCCACATATGAGCGCGGTTGAAAATGTGATGCTCGCGCCGCGGCGTATCTACAAAAAAACCCGAGAAGCACTCCGCCCTGAAATCGAACAATTGTTTGAAAAATTTGGTCTGGCCGATCGTATGGATCATTATCCTGATCAGCTTTCAGGTGGTCAGCAGCAACGAGTGGCTATTGTTAGAGCCTTGGCGATGAAGCCCGATATTATGCTGTTTGATGAAGTCACCTCCGCGCTCGATCCGGAATTGGTGGCAGAAGTGCTTGATGTATTGCGTACGCTTAAAGCACAGAATATGACAATGATTTTGGCAACGCACGAAATGGGTTTTGCCCGCGAAGCAGCTGATAGAGTGTGTATCTTACACGAGGGTGAGATTATCGAGGAAGGCAAACCTGATGAGATATTCTCAAATCCGAAACATCCGCGCAGTCAAGCGTTTTTAAAGAGCATATTATAAGGTATCAAAATGACATTTCCCATCGCTCTTACCATGTTTGTTGCTGCTGGCTTATTTTCTCCCGGGCCAAATGTTGTCATGCTCACTGCGTCCGGCGCGCGGTTTGGCTTTAAAGCAACATTGCCGCATTTATTGGGTGTTCCGATAGGTACCGGAATTTTGGCTGCATGTAGTGCGCTGGGTTTGAGTAGTTTACTGCTCGCAGTTCCCGGGCTTAAATTCACCTTTCAAATCATTGCGGCACTTTGGATTTTGTGGCTCTCGTGGAAAACCGCGCAAGCAGGACGGGCAGGGCGCGCTGAAGATAAGGGGCGGCCCTTTACTTTTACTGAAGCTATTTTATTTCAAGCGGTAAACCCAAAAGTGTGGGCTGTGACTTTAGCAGCATATGCCGGATTCGGTGGTGGTCTCTCACCGATGGGCGAAGCGCTTAGGTTGTTCATCACATTTGCCGGGATAAATTTAGCCGTCTGTTTGTTTTGGACCACCGTCGGGCATTTGCTATCGGGATTTTTAAAATCAGATCGCATGTGGCGCATGTTTATGATCACAATGGCAACCGTTATGGCGCTTACGGTTGTGATGATCTTTATTTAAATAACAAACAATTTATACAACTATAGATTATTATTGGTATTTGTTTTAACCTATATACTCGTAGCGACGGGGGTAAGGTATGATTGAACAAGATGCTGATGCAAAATACACACGTGAATTGATTATCAAAGTGAGTGTCAATTTATTTAGGGCATTGTTAGCGCTTTTGGTGTTTGGTGCTATCGCGACTTTTTTAATACAAATCAACGTGTTACCTAAGCTATTTGCTTATTGGAGTGGCAATGGTGAAACCCCAGGCCCCTCAGGTAGTGTCGCCTTGCCTTCTGTTTTGGTCTGCGGCGTTATTGGCGGATTTGTTAGCCTTCAAAGGCGATTAAAAGACTTAACCATGCAAGATCTTGAGTTGCTTGCAAACTCAAAGGTGTACTTGATGTTAGCGCCCATGGTTGGGGGCGTATTAGCCATGGTGCTATATCTCATCTTTCTCGCAGGTTTGCTGCGCGGTGATATGTTCCCCGAATTTGTTTCGCTTTCAAAGGATACGACAACAGGCTTTCCAACTATCTTTGAGCAATATGGACAGGATGGCTTTAGAGATTATGCCAAATTGTTAGTGTGGGCATTTATTGCGGGATATTCAGAGAAGTTTGTAACTAATGTGATCGGCCGGTTTGAAGGTTCAGCTGTTAAATCAATTCCGTCTGAGACAAAACCTACTCTTGTTGAAAGCAAGATAGAGACAGAAAAAATAACACTTGGTGAAGATGCGGATAAACCAGTTGCGGATGATAAAAATCAACAACAAAAGGATGATGGAAAATAGAGGTTTTGCCATTTGAAAAGGCAATAGTTGCTAAGTTTTAAACCAAGCATCGCCTGCGTCTTTTAATTCGCACTTATTCCCATCAGGATCGCAAAAGGTGCCAACCTGGCCCCATTCAAATTCTTTATAATCAACATCAATGCCACGGGCTCGAAGTTCATCAGATGCCACCTTCACATCTTCAACATTAAACCGAAGCATTGTAGGATTGTCTGCGTTTGGCTTAACACCACTATGCGCAACGCCACCCGTTTCAATCATCAAATAACCATCACCAAATCTTAAACAGAGCAGATAGCCTTTATCATACCAGACGGGAAGGCCAATTACATCGCGATAAAAGACGCAGCAGGCATCATAATTTTCAGTACCTAAGATTATCCCATGTGTTTTGATCTCAAATGGCGCGCTCATATCTATCTCCAAATGCCCATATGTTCCTGGCAATATTCGATGATTTTACGGTTCAGCTCGCGGCGATTGGCACCCTCGAAAATTTGTAAGTTAAGCGGTTCTAATTCGTCAGCTTCAGAAAATTCGGGCCGAAATTCACCAGCGTCAGTCCAAATTTGAAACCCGTTTTTCGCAACATTTGCCGATAACCAAATATCATCCTGAAATTGCGCAATTTCTGCAATATCAAGAACATCTCGTGTGAAAAAGCGTGGCTTAACCAAAACACCTGAAAAGCCTTCGAATATATCGATATATCCACTTTTGCGAAATGTGGGTTTTGCGAATTTAGTGGTAATTGCTGCCTTGATGCCTTCTTGAACAGCGATCCTGAAAGCACGTGTAATTTTATAAGGCACATCCATATATTTAGGATAGCGTTCAGCGCGTGGCAATTGCTTTGCAGTAAATTTACGTTGTTGACCGTTAAATGTTTCTACAAACAAACCGCTGCCTGTAATAGCACAATCGGGATGTTCTTTGGATTGCATTAATCGTCTTTGCGCCCAATCTTTATCATATACCCGGTCATCATCGCAGAATATAATATGCGTGTCGGGATCAAGGGTCGTATCAACAAGACAATGGATAACTTTGGACGCGGGTCCATCATCTTTATCGGGACGAATGAGCGTAATACCATCTGGAATATCAGGAAGTGCAATTCCATCATATTCAGGAAATCTAAGATATGATTTTGGGATGAACAGCCTGATTTCATCTATCTTTGCGGATTGTTCAAGTAAACTAGCAAGCGTGGGTCCGATTTTATCAAATCTGGATGGTATTGTGCTGAGTGAAATGATGACAGGCAATTTTGTTACTCTTTTGTCGTGTGACAGTATCGTGCTGTGTGGTGACTTTTTGTTCTCAGATTATGAGCTTAATTACAAGCTAAGCGACGCTAAAACAGAGTTTTGCAATAAAAAACCCGCCTGAAATGCATCAAGCGGGTTTGTTTTAATGAAAATGTCTGTGTTTAGGTTTTTGGCAACTCGTCCTGCGAACGGATGACTTTACCCAATAAACCATATTCCAAGGCCTCGTCTGTATTGAGCCAGAAATCACGTTTTGTATCCTCGTGGATTTTCTCCGGTGTTTGGCCTGTTGCTTCCGAGAACAAGATTTCAAAACGCTCACGCATTTTTTGAATTTGTTCTGCTTGAATTTCAATGTCAGAAGCCATACCGCGAACACCACCAGATGGTTGATGTAACAAGAAACGTGTGTTTGGCAGGCAATAGCGGTCTTCTTTTTCAGCGCCAACAAAGATCAATGCACCAGCAGATGCGACCCAACCAGAGCCGATTGTGCGCACTTTTGGTCGGATGAATTTGATCATGTCGTGCACCATGTCACCTGATTCAACATGACCACCTGGAGATGAAATAAACAGGTTGATTGGATCATCTGAATCTTCGGCAAGTGCCAAAAGGTGCGATGTGGCTTGGCGTGCGACTTTATCGTCAATACCGCCTGTGATTAAAACATTGCGGCTTTTAAACAAAAGCTCTGTGATACGGCCAGCGCTGGCATCCTTTTCGTCATTTTTATCTTTGTCTTCATCATTCATGAAAAATGTCATGTCTACCTCTTCCTGGCGTCGGCAAATTCATCTGATTTAAGAATCAATTGCCTGATCAAATCTGTTCGAGCAGAATGTAGGAATTTGAAATCCCAATGTCCACCTTAGCATGTGTTGTAACGGTAAATCAGTTAACGCTTGGATAAAACAGAACCGGATTTTTTGGGCTTATCAAGGATGCGGTAAATTTACGGTTTCCCACTGTCGCGTCCCAATGTGACTGGATTTGTAAACTTTGTCTTTTTTCAGCAAAAATTTGCGCGTTATTTCAAATCTTGGACGGTTTAACGCATTGTAGAATGCGTATCGAGAATATATATCTGGCGTAACACCACTTTGTTTTGAGTGGTAAAGGTAGCAAAGCGTGCAACTCATTTCAGGAGCCTTCATGACTTTTTCAAAACGTAATTTTTTGATAGCAACAGCAATGATGCTAACAGGCTCTGTGTTTGGCGCCACTGCAACGCTTGCAGATGAGTTCAAGTTTTCAATCCACCACTTTTTAAGCCCCAAATCGATTACCCATACCGATATGATTGTACCTTGGGCAAAACGTATTGAAGAAGCATCTGAGGGACGTATCCAGTTTGAAATTTTCCCAGCCATGTCTTTGGGCGGAAAGCCACCTGAACTATATGGTCAGGCGCGCGATGGCGTTGCCGATGTGATCTGGACGTTGCCTGGCTATACACCGGGCGTGTTTCCAAGATTAGAAGTGTTTGAACTACCAAATGTACATGATGGTTCTGCAGCTGCAACCAATGCTGCCATTCAGTCACTGCTTCCTGAATTGGCGGAAGATTTAGAAGATATTCATCCGCTATTGGTCCACACGCATTCAGGTAATGCGCTGCATTTGACATCTAAAGACGTTAAGAGCCTTGCAGATGTTAAAGGCCTTAAAGTTCGTTCTCCATCACGGACAGGTGCGTGGATGCTCGAATCCTGGGGCGCTGAACCAGTTGGTATGCCCGTACCGGCTCTACCACAAGCGTTAGCCAAGAAAACAGTCGATGGCGGTCTTGTCCCGTTTGAAATTGCCATACCGCTAAAACTCGCTGAGTTGACCGATTACTCAGTCGAGCTTGAAAGCGGTAAGCGATTTGGCACATCCACTTTCTTGTTCGCGATGAACAAAGCCTCCTACAATTCACTGCCAGACGATTTGAAAAAGATCATTGATGACAACTCCGGCGCAACATTTGCAAAAGAAATGGGTGAGCTATGGGACAGTGTTGAACCAAAGGGTATTCAGCTAGCAATCGACAAAGGCAATGAAGTCAATCAGTTATCTGCTGAAGCGAGTGCAGAATTTGCCACAAAAGCAGAAGAAGTTGGTGCACGCTGGTTAGAGGAAGTAACTGCAAACGGTATTGATGGTGCTGATCTATTGGCAAAAGCGCAAAATGCTGTCGCTGCCAACACCATGCAGAACTAATCGAGCTTTTTAAACAGATGAGCGCGCCAATCCCTTCGCACAGTAACCAACTGCGTGAAAACCAAGGCGCGCTTGTTTCAGGCTTTTCTAAAATCATCACTTATTGGGCGCTGCTTGGCGGTATCGCACTCATGCTAGCCGTATTGGTGACGGTGATTAACGCACTTGGATTTTCCGCCAATGTTTTGGTGCGAAATTTCGGCTTCAATGTCTCTGGTCTTTCCGGATATGAAGACATGGTCACCTTATTTGTCGGCTTTGCAGCGCTTAGCATGATGCCATATTGCCAGCTCAAAGGTGGGCACATTGCAGTTGATGTTTTCATGAAATCTGCACCGCGCATTATGCAATGGATCAGCCACATTACCTCAACGCTCCTCATGGCGGGAATTGCGTTGTTTTTTGCATATATGCTCAGTCAAGGGGTCGAACAGGCGAGGGGTGATGGCACAGTTACTGCCGTGCTCGGCTGGCCGGTGTGGGCCTTTATGCTGCCAGGCGTGATGTCATGCCTATTATGGTTTGCAGCAAGCCTTATTCAATTGGGCAAACTCCCTCAGAGCGCTGAGGTGAAATAATGGAACGCGAACTTATTGGACTTTTAGGCTTGTTTGCCGTTTTCATCCTGATCATGGTGCGCGTGCCTGTGGCGCTTGCGATGTTGGTTACGGGAATTTTTGGCTCATGGGCAATATCGCTGGCATCGCCGTTTTTAAAATTTGGTCCGTATTTGCTGCAGTTTAAAACCGCACTTTGGAATAGCGTTGCGAACTATGATTTGACGGTGATACCGCTTTTTATTTTGATGGGATTATTGGCATCAGAAGGTGGATTAAGTCGCGATTTATTTAAAGGTATCAGCGTGTTAACGCGTAATATTCGCGGCGGCGTTGCCATGGCAACAATCGGTGCTTGCGCAGGATTTGGTGCGGTCAGCGGTTCATCTATTGCAACGGCCAGCACAATGAGCCGCGTGGCGCTCCCTGAGTTCAAGCGTTTCAAATATGATGAAGGGCTCGCAACCGGTGTGCTAGCGGCAGGAGGCACCCTAGGAATACTTATCCCGCCCTCTGTCGCTTTGGTTATTTATGCGATCGTTGTCGAAGGTTCGATCATTGAAATGTTCCAAGCGGCCATCATTCCTGGTTTATTAGCAGCACTGTTCTTTGTAGCTGTTGTTTATTTCAGAGTGCGGAAATACCCAAAACTTGCGCCCGAGCTGCCGCCATTGGATGAAGCCGAGCGGCGTCAAGCGTTGTGGCGTCTTATTCCGGTACTTTCGATTTTTGGCGCGATCATTATCGGTCTTGGGTTGGGTTTATTTACACCCACGCCTGCAGCCTCCGTGGGTGTCGCGTTAATCCTTGTCTATGGTATTTTCATCCATCTGAGATCAGGACGAAACCCAAATATTGGCATTAGTTTACTTGGCCTTAAAAATGCGCTTTTAGAAACCGCGAAAACCGCTGGGATGATCTACTTCATTTTATTTGCTGCTGACATCTTAAAAGGCTTTTTTGCGCGATCTGGTTTGCCCATGGCATTAAGCGAATGGGCCGCAACGTCATCGCTTGAACCCTATATGATTTTGATCGCCATGCTCATCGTGTTGATCATACTTGGATGTTTCATGGAATCGCTTTCTATGATCTTGGTTATGGTGCCGTTTTTCTGGCCGGTTTTGGTCGAGCTAAATGGCGGGGATTATGTCACGGCATCCACCGCAGCATTTGGAATGGACATTGACGAACTCAAAATCTGGTTTGGCATTTTAGCGCTGATCGTCGTCGAACTTGGTTTGATCACACCACCCGTTGGGATCAATGTGTTTGTCATTAAATCATTCTCGCCAGAGACGCCGATCATGAAAATTTTCAAAGGTGTGATACCGTTTTTCACAATTGAATTATTGCGCGTTGCGATCATTCTTTTGGTGCCTGCTTTGTGTTTGTTTTTACCACGGATTTTATAAAATCACATTTATAACAATAAGTTATCGTCCCGAAATGAATCAATTTGGAAGACAGTTGAATCATTTTGTTGAGCGATTGAATTGCTTCATGTCTCCCTCCGTTTAAGCCAGCCTTTTCCCAGGACTTGAATTTCGTCTAGACATTCTGTCTATCTACTGATAGGTAGTTACACATTGATGCAAAATCTAACCACAATCTTAAACCACAAATTTGAGGCTTATTATGAAAATCTACGACATTGAAAACTTCCCAAATCCAGCACGTATCCGTATTGCACTTGGCGAAAAGGGGATTGCTGATAAGGCAGAATTTATCCCCGTTGATGTGATGAATGGCGAACATCGCACCGATGATTTTAAGGCGAAAAATCCAGATGCAACTGTGCCATGTTTGGAGCTTGAATGCGGCACGATGCTTTCACAATGTACCGCGATCACAGAATATATTGATGCTGAATATGATAACCTGCCAGGCTATTCGTCACTTACGGGTGATACGCCAAAAGAGCGCGCGGTTATTCATATGATGAACCGTAGAGCGGAAGCTAATTTATTGGATGCGGTGGGCGCATATTTTCACTTTGCAACCCCGGGTCTAGGACCAGAACTTGAAACCTATCAAAACGTATCTTGGGGCAATCGCCAAAAAGAAAATGCCATTGCAACCATGAAATATTTCAACACCGTTTTGCGCGATCATGAATTCCTTGCTGGAAAGAATTTTTCCATGGCCGATATTACCGCGTTTGCGGGATTAGCATTTGCTGATTTTGCCAAGATCGATATCCCATCAGAACTCTCGCATCTATTATCCTGGCGCGAAAAAGTTGCTGCGCGCCCGAGTGTTGCGGGTTAAGCTAAGGCAAGAGGAGTTAATATCATGAACTTGAACGCAAATTTTGATGAACGTGTCATCGTTCATTCAGATGAAGTGGAATGGAAAGCATCTCCCATGCCGGGAGTTGATCGCCGCATGCTTGACCGGATCGGCGATGAAGTCGCCCGTGCAACAACCATTGTCCGCTATGCGCCTGAAAGCAAATTTTCCGCCCATACACATACAGGCGGAGAAGAATTCATCGTTATTGATGGCGTATTTCAAGATGAGCATGGAGATTTTCCTGTCGGCACCTATGTGCGCAACCCGCCAACATCAAGCCATACACCCGGGTCTGATGAAGGTTGCACAATCTTTGTAAAACTCTGGCAGTTTGACCCAGAGGATCGCACGCAAGTCACTATTGATATGAACAACGAGCTTGAAAACACCGATAAAGCCGTATTGTTTGAAGACGCGCGCGAAACAGTATCTGTTCAAAACTGGAAGGCAGGCGAAAGCATTACAATCGATCTACCGCAAGGTGGCGAATTTCTGGTGCTTGATGGTGGCTTTAATGACGGTGAAGATGATTTGCGCAAGCATTCTTGGCTGCGTCTGCCACAAGGGTCAGAACTGAATGCAGTAGCTGGCGCAAATGGCGCAACGGTCTGGGTAAAAACTGGCCATTTGCCCTATGCTCAAGCACCAAGTGCTTAACTGGATTAAAGAATTTCTCGGCGGGTGCATTTATCTGCTTGCCGAGAATATATGTGCATTTGACCGAATTAAAGTTGAACCATGCCGCGGATCAAACTAAAATCCTGTTATGGAAAAAATTCTGATTTCAGCATGTCTTTTGGGGCGTCCCGTTCGGTATAATGGATCGGATAAAGCGTCAGGCGCAGCAGACATTCTCAATCTTTGGCAACAGCAGGGCCGTTTGGTTCCTGTGTGCCCAGAAGTTGCTGTTGGTTTCCCAACACCCCGCCCACCAGCGGAAATCAGATCTCAAGATGAGAAAAATGCAAATCACATTGATGGTCAAGACGTTATCGATGGCAAGGCCATCGTGGTGGAAGAAACCGGTGGTGATGTGTCTGAGCTCTATATCAAAGCAGCTCATGACACTGTTGCGCTGGCAAAAAGACACGGGTGCCGCCACGCTGTTTTAACCGATGGATCGCCATCTTGTGGTTCCAGTTTTATCTATGACGGCACGTTTTCCGGTGAAAGAATTTCAGGTATCGGAACCACGACTGCAGCGCTTCGCAAAGATGGCGTTACGGTTTGGGCTGAAACTCAGATCCGCGAATTAGCAGCGCTCTTGTGATTTGATTGCATTGGGTAGATGGGCTAACCGCCATATCGTGATAGGTTTTTAACTGGCGATATGTGGTCATCGAAAGGAACATGCCGCTTTCGAAACGTCTTATTGTCCAGACACTTAGGATCGCTGATCCGATCCATCCGAAAATGCCGAAAATCGTCGCGAGATGGGTCCCATGCCACCAAATACCAAAGAGGCGGTAGTATTAGCATGGCTTGCGGTTCAACCATTCGCATCGTTTTTAAGCCATTTGCATCACGATAGGAAAAGCTGATTTGTTGCTGCCCGAGAAATCCTTTTTCAAAAACGGCTAGTAAATTCGTATTCATTGTTCCAATGTCAGATATATTGACATCAGGAGACAGCTCTCCGACGAATAAACAATCTATAAATCGGCGTAGATCTCGTAATTTATCAGCTGGCAGTGCTTTCTCAATTTTCGCAAGACCCGCATTGGCCAATGTCGAAAACGGCAAATTTCCTGCAGCACGCATGGAAGCCACGCTGATCAAGAGTGCAAAAACCTCTGAAACCGATAAACGTGGTGTGGTTTGCACAGATTGCGGATCAAGTTGCACACCACCGCCAGGACCAGATTCTGAATAGATGACAAAACCTTGATCGCGTAAAGCGCTTAGGTCTCGCAATACCGTACGTTTAGACACGCCGACATCTTCCGCCAATGAGGCGATTGTCGATGTTCCGTTGCGGCGCAGGCTGCGCACAATGGCGTCTTGGCGAATAGAAACGTTCATATCATTAAGCTAACAAAAATTGGTGACAATATTTGTCACTAATTTCTTCTAGTCAAGATTTATGCGCTGCAAATGACAGCTTTCAGCATCATTCAAAACAATAAGATCGCATATGAAAAGGAATAGATATGTCTCACCTAAATGAATTTCCATCAGCCAACTTAGTCCCAGTTAATGGGATTGAATTGGAAGTATTTGAGGCTGGAACGCACAACAAGGGAAACCCAATCGTGCTATGCCACGGCTGGCCCGAACACGCTTTTTCCTGGCGGTTTCAAATACCCATGTTGGTTGCAGCTGGCTATCATGTCATTGTTCCCAATCAGCGCGGATTTGGAAATTCGTCCCACCCGAAATAAATAAATAAATATGATATCAATCACTTAGCCGGAGATCTCACGGCGTTGCTCGACCATTATGGTTATCAAGATGCGGTATTTATCGGTCATGATTGGGGCGCAAATATCGTTTGGAACCTTGCCATGCTGCATCCAAAACGCGTGCGCAAGATCATCAATTTGGCGCTGCCTTACCAAGAGCGCGGTGAAATCCCTTGGATTGAATTCATGCAGAAAGTCTTTGGCGATGACTTCTACTTTGTGCATTTCAACAAACAGCCCGGTGTTGCAGACAAAGTGCTTGACGCAAATGTTGCCAATTTCATGCGTAATATTTTCCGTAAAAATCTGCCTATAGAACCAACTCAGTCTGGCATGATGATGATCAATTTGGCGGAAGCCGAAGCACCATCTGGCGATCCAATAATGAGCGAGGGTGAGTTATCTGTGTTTATCTCAGCTTTTGAAAATTCCGGCTTTACCGGCGGGATCAATTGGTATCGCAACCTTGATCGCAATTGGCATATATTAGCGGATGTTGATCCGATAATTTCTCATCCGACACTAATGATTTATGGCACGCAAGATCTCATTCCACCGTCACCAAATCTCAAAAGTTTCGTCCCAAATGTGGATGTTGTGAATTTAGCTTGTGGGCATTGGATCCAGCAGGAAAAGCCTGATGAGGTCAATCAAATCATATCAGATTGGTTGGCGCGCTGAACAAATATCGCGTCGGGATTCACTGGGAAAATATAAAAACTAAAACCGGGCTTTAATGCTCGGTTTGAACGAATAATATTTTGTATCATCCGAGCTCTTCATGGCTTTGCCAGCCTCAGCTTTTAAAGAGATAATAAGATTTGTGGCGAGAAGTTTACGCTCTACATCAAGACCGACAAATGCAACGCGAGAGCTTTTCTCACTCAGTGTTGTAACGCTCAATGTGGTGGTTTTATAACTGCTTTTAACTTTACCCACGCCTAGATATGGCGCAATGGCAAATCCAAGTCCGCGTTTGCGGAATTTAGCGTAAACATTTGTTGTACTCATATCTGCTTCAACAGTGGTCGTAATTACGCCTGCAGTGGTTACTTTCTGCGGTGTCCCTATTGGACGAAATGCTGAGATACCACCACAAATGTCGAAAGTAATTGCGTTGGACTGACAAAGTTCAGCGCTACCGGTGAAGCCTAAAAAGAGCTTAGGAGCGGGGACAATGGTTGCATTGGACGTCATGACAGTCGCACCCGCGCCAAAATCCACATCGAAATAAAAGCTTTTGATCAGACCATTCGCCTGAGCGCTATTCACAGTCGCAAATAAGGTTGCAGTCAAAAGAATGGATTTCAGCTTTGTCATCATAAATTCCAATTATGTTTGGTCCCAAGAAATTGGCGCATGTTCAAAGACACGTTTCACCAATCATGAAAAGACTTGAGCTGAGATATTTAAAACTTTATCTATTTACTGTCTTAATTCTTGTTTTTGCCGATAATAGAGCCATATCAAGCCAATAACCCTTCATCATGGTAAATGAACACTAAACAAAAGAGCGCGTTAAGCCATTGGCGAATATACTCAAACATTGCCGAAACTTGATAAGGGGCTTCAACAAAGGTTGGTGGTTTATTGCAGGTATCACATCGCTTATTTTGGGAGCCATTGGGGCGTTTTTACCGGTTTTGCCAACCACCCCGCTGATCATTCTAGCGGCTTTTTGCTTTTCAAAATCATCCCCCAAATTGCAGGCATGGTTGGAAAACTCCAAAATGTTTGGCCCAATCATCGCAGATTGGCGCAAAACCGGTGCGATAGCACCGAAATATAAGATGATGGCGGTCTCGATGATGGCTGTCACATTTATCCTGAGCGCAATTTTTGGCGCCTCAGGCCTGGTACTGATCATCCAAGCTGTTGGCATGTCCATCGGCGCAGCTTACGTGCTAACAAGACCAAATTCGTAATAAGGTGGGGGAACTGAAGCATGAATGATAAACCTGATCTTGGCGCACTGTTTGGTGCAACAGATGCTGACACGTTTTTAGGTTTGAAAAAATGCGAGGATCTTGATGTTATAGATGCCTCCTGCGCATTTATTGGCGCTCCTTGCGCGACGCCTTACGGTTCAGTGGGTGCCTATGCAAAAAATGGCCCAAACTCTCTTCGCCAAGCCATAGCTTCGCTGACCGCAAACATAGATCGACACAATTTTGATCTTGGCGGTCCAACGTTTCCAGAAGGCACAAAGCGGGCAGTTGATTGCGGCGATCTACCATGGAATGAGACAGATTTCGCCTCAAACAGAGCTACGATTACAAAAGCGATTTCAAAGATCATTGCAAATAATGTCGTGCCGATCCTCATAGGAGGTGACGATTCCGTACCCATCCCGATGATCAAAGCCATGGGGTCAACGGGTAAAAACTACACCATCTTGCAGATAGATGCGCATATAGATTGGCGTGAAGAACATATGGGCGAAACACATGGGCTTTCATCGACCATGCGTCGCGCTTCAGAAATGAGCCACATTCAAAAAATCATTCAAGTCGGAGCGCGTGGTATTGGGTCCGGCCATTCCAGTGATTTTGAAGATGCGTTAAGCTGGGGTGTGAAGTTTTTCACAGGTTTTGATGTCCATCAATCTGGTTTAAACCCTGTGATCGATGAAATAGATGAGGGCAGCAATATTATCCTTTGCATCGATATTGATGCGATGGATCCCTCTATTACGCCAAATACGATTGGCAGAACCCCTGGTGGCTTGTCCTATTATCAAGTTTTGGAGTTAATCATGGCTGCAGCTGATCGTGGGTCTATATCCGCAGTCGATTTTGTTGAAATCATGCCGGAGGTGGATATCGATGGAATCGGTGCGCTTCATGTTTCAAGATTAGTTGCCGCGACCATGGGCATTATTGCGCGCCAGCAATCAAGTGGTTGATGTCTGGTGAGTCATCTAAACCCACCAAACAGTCTGTTTATGTTAGTTTAAGCGATATGAGCGCCTGTATTGTTTTCCATGCTACCCGTTTCAATAGGGCGCCAAAGTGGGTAGAGGAACAGCGCTAAGAAGCTTAAATTCAACACCGCGTTAAATGCAGCTCCTGAAGCGATGGACGCAGCACTATCAACAACAAACCAAGATATAATGGCTTTTATCATAATCGGTCTTAGCTGGTTGTGGTGAGCTTCAAACAATTGTGTTGTTAAGAGCCAGAACATCACACCCCAACCAACGCAAATGCCACCCAAAATGGCGAATAAAAGCCGTGTTTCAGTGTTACTAACAGCTGTTAGCTCAGCAAATGGCCAAATTGCGAGCGATATGAACCAGCGCGCAAGAGCATCTACAGCAGGGTGTGCACCTAAAACGCTTAAGAAGCCAAAACCAATAAGTGTTATGCTCGCAAATTTGAGCCACTTCATTGAAGATTGAATTTGCATGATCATCATCCTTTGCAGTTAAATTCAAAATATCTGCTGCGGAAAATCTGATGAATATCGAATGAAAGCAATTACCTTACAGGTAAGCAAAGTTTGCTACGAAAGAGTTTGCAGTGAAACCAAAAGGAGGCTGATCGACCCAACGATATATAAAATCGTCGTACCCGTGACAGCAATTAAACGCATAACCTTTTGCGATGTTGGCACGCTGATATCTTTGAACAAACCCAAAGGATGTAAGATCCGGAAAATGATAAAACTCATTCCATAGGCGTGTAAAAACGTGTCGCTAAATCCTTTGAGTTCTAAAAAGAACATAATTACGAGAAGAATCGGTGCATGCTCGATAAGATTGCCAAAACGGCGGATTGCGAGCGCGAGTTTTAAATCACCAGCATCGCCAATACCGGCGCGAAGTGTCCAACGGCGTACGCCAATAAGATTGGCCAGAACAACCATAATCAGTGCCGTTAATGCGACATATATCGGAGTAATTGCGATCTCGGACATTACCACTTTCCGTTTTAAACGAGTTTCTAACATTAAGTGCTTGTTGATTGGTTGTACGTAGCTTTTGCATAATTGGACCAAAGCGTTCAGAGGAAACACAGAAAAAAACCGAAAATTGCCTAAATTTCTGAATTAATTGAGGATTTTATAATAACAGATTTCACAAATTGGAAATAATGAGCTTTGATTACCTCCAAGGTAAGTGTTTTCAGATAATTAATGCGGTAGAACGCCCCAATAGGAGGCGCAAATGCAGAACAGTTTTGGAACAAGTTTAAAAGAATGGCGTGGCCGACGACGCATGAGCCAAATGGACCTTGGATTGTCAGCCAACATATCTGCTCGTCATATATCCTTTTTGGAAACCGGACGTTCCAGACCCAGCCAATCGATGGTTATGATGTTGAGTGACACACTTGATATGCCGGTTTCGGCGCGTAATGCGTTTTTAACATCAGCAGGCTTTGCACCCATCTATAAAAAGCGTGATTTAAGCGGAGAGGACATGGCACATATCAGAGCCGCTGTGTCTTGGACGTTACAAAGACATGATCCTTATCCAGCCTTTGCACTGGATCGGCATTGGAATGTTGTTAAAACCAACCAATCTGCGTCGATGATGCTTGGCGGGGCAGGTTTAGCTGAAGGTAGCAGTTTATTGGACGCTCTACTTGATGATGAGGTCATGGGTAAAGTGATTGAAAATCATGGCGAAGTCTTACGCGCTATGCAAATCAGATTGCGGACCGAAAATGAGCATCTGGGTGGCGACGAGATTTTAGATCACGCCATAGAAGGCATATCGCGCAAGCTGGAAGAACAATTTGGTGGTGGGCCTCAGCACAATGATGGGGAAGGCCCCGCAGTTATTCCAGCTGTTTACAAAATGGGAGATCAGCGTTTGTCATTTTTCTCAACCATTGCGCAATTTGGTTCAACAGAAGATATCGCATTGTCCGAGTTGAAAATTGAAATGCTATTTCCTTCTGATGAAGCGACTAAGCTGATGCTGGAAATGATGGCTGAACAGTCGAGTATGTAGCTGTTAAAACTACTTGAAAATTATTGTTCAGGGTGGTCACAGCTAATCATCATATCAAATTAATCCACAATCTCTCCACTATTCCTTCATCTCGTAATCAAAGTCTGTTGCGAGAATTTGTCAGTTAGTTTCTGATATGAAGGATAATATGATGCTGCCGATTGCTATTTTTCTCTCCGTAATTTTAGTGCCGGGCATAGCGATTGCACAAACTCACGCGCATGGCGTCGGTGGAGGGTTTGCTGCAGGTATTAGCCATCCAGTTCTGGGTTTAGATCACTTATTAGCAATGGTTGCTGTTGGTGTAGTGTCAGCGCAAGTCGCAGCATTTAAGTTCAAACATGCTATTTGGAGCGTACCTGCATGTTTTGTTGTGGTGATGGCTTTGGGCGGCGGGCTTGGCATGCTCGATATTGGATTAACGGCCATTGAATTGGGTATTGTTTTATCGGTAATTGTGCTTGGTTTGGTCATTGCCGGAGGTGGCCGTGTAAGTGCATTTACGCTGTTCGCATCGGTGTCAGTCTTCGCTATTTTTCATGGTTATGCACATGGTTTGGAAATACCCGAACTTGCCAATTCGGGCGCTTACATCGCAGGCTTTATGATCGGCACTGCAGCGTTGCATCTTTTAGGTGTTGTCATCGGACATTTGGCCGATAAAATTCCCGATGGCAGAACTGTGCTTAGATATTCAGGTGCCGTTGTGTCGGGAATGGGTTTCCATATTCTGTTGCAAATGGCAGGGTATTGATTGCTTTTAGCGTTGATATCCCCACTTACGGGGAGGGGATCAGCCAGGCTTGAAGATAGCTCTTAAACCGCACATGCATTTCTTCTTGATTATTGATCGCGCAAAAATGGAGTGCCATGGCTTGAACAGCAAAGGCCTGCACACCTTCTGCAAGCAAAATTTCTGAGACGTCTTTTCGAAAATCACCGGCCCCAATCCAACCCGCAACGATCTCGATGGTGCGTTCAAAGGTCTGGGCAATTGGGCCAATTTCCTCTTTCACCGCAGCGCCTGAATGGCGGACAATCACGTCAAAAATATACCGCTCACGTGTCATGAAATCCATCAGTGGGCGCATGCGAGACACCAATTCATCGACATTCTTTGCGCTGTCTTGCTGTTCAGCAGTATCTAGGAATTCGTCTATCTGAGCGCCAATAATAAGCTCCATCAACGCATCTTTATCCTTAAAATGCGCAAAGAATGTTCCTTTGGCGACGCCAGCATTCTTCACCACTTCTTCAACGCGCATCGCTCCATATCCATGAGCGGCAATAACCTCTTTGGCGACGCGCATGAGCTTGGCGCGGGTTTCAATACTGCGTTTTTGAGTCTGTTTTAACATAGTGTGAAAATACAGATTTATTGACCAAGGTCAAAAATAAATATTGACTACGGTCATTTTTACAATTATGACCGTGGTCAATTTTAAATCGATAAACAGGTAAATCACCATGGCACCAAAACGCATTTTCATTTTAAACGGTCATCCAGCTGACAGTTCGCTTTCAAAACATATCGCGCAAAGTTATGCGCAAGCGGCAAGAGACGCAGGGTACGAAGTGCGTATTTCGCATTTGCATGACATGGATTTTGATATCGATTATGGCTTTGCAGGCTATAAACAGCACAAAGAGCTCGAGCCCGATCTTATAGCATTTCGTCAGGATATCGAATGGTCGGAGCATTTCGTATTAACCACACCAATGTGGTGGGGTGGGATGCCTGCAAAATTAAAGGGTCTGTTTGATCGAGCGTTTTTACCCGGTTGGGCGTTTGATACACGCACGACGAAATTGGGGATACCACTGCCTATGTTAAGTGGGAGAACGGGACGAATATTTGTGAATTCCGACACCCCAAGCTTCTTCTTTTGGCTCTTACATCGCAACGCACTGCTTAAGCAGATTAAAGGGCAGATCTTTCACTTTTGTGGTATAAAACCAGCGAGCATTACTCATTTTGCACCGGCAGGTACTGCAACGCCCAAGAAGATTGAAAAATGGATTGAACAGGTTAGAAAGCTTGGTGCCAGTGGTGCATAGCGTCAACTGGTAATCTACACCCGTGCCACGATTTTTGCCGTCAATGGTATAACTGCCATCAAAATCGCGAGTAGCCAAAATGCCGTGCTGAGGCTGGAGACATTGGCGGCAAATCCCACCAAGGCTGGTCCAAGCAATATGCCAGCATAACCCGTTGTTGTAACCGAGGCGACGGCCAAACTCGGCGGCATGATTGTTTGCCGACCTGCGGCGCTGAAGATGATTGGAACCAGATTAGCAGCGCCCAATCCAATAAGGATGAAGCCAGATTGCGCAAGCAGTGGCAAAGGCGCAAGCAGCACGGTGGCGATGCCTAAAATTGTCAGCAATCCACCAAGTATGAGAACTTTTAAACCACCCAAAGCAGATATAATTCGGTCACCGCTAAGCCGCGCGATCACCATGGCAATGGAAAACAAAATATATCCAATGCCGGCATTTTCCTTTGCGGCTAATTCCTGATCAATGATCAATAATGCACCCCAGTCTAACACCGCACCTTCCACTAAAAATGTAATGCCAGCGAGCAATGCGAGAAGTAATACAATGCCTTTTGGGAACTTAAATGGTGCAGGCTCATCACCACTAACAGCCATCAAGCCACCGCGAGACAAGATCATGGTCAATAGTGTTAAAGCTGCGCCGATGATAGCTGCGATGTGAAATTCAACGTCGAAAGACAATAATAAAGTCACTAGTCCTGCACCAAAAAAGCCGCCAATACTGAATTGTGCGTGGAAATTGGACATGAGCGGTCGTTTCTCGATCCCTTCAATTTCAGCGCCATGGACATTCATAGCGACATCGATCGTTCCCAAGGATGCACCGAAGAAGAAGAGCGCGCCGCCAAGCACAACTTGTGTTGGTGCAAATACCAATACTGGCAAAAATGCCACCAATCCAAATCCGCCCAATAACACCATGGGTTTTGCGCCATAACGAGCAGAAATCACGCCAGTGATTGGCATCGCGATGATGGATCCAAGACCCAAGCACAATAGGATAAGCCCAAACTGCCCTTCATTGGCGCCAACTTGCGCTTTGATAAACGGAAACAACGGTGCAAGACACGCCATGGCAAAGCCGGCCGCAAAAAATGCTAAACGCGTTGATAATCGGGCGGGGGCAGTGGAAGTATAATCTGTCACGAAATGGCTTTCTAATGGGAATGCGGTTTCAAACCATCTCGAACCGAACGTTGTGACGTTCAAATGGTTTAATGAATTCAGGGGTGGCGTCGGTGATGATAAGATCGATCTGATCAACGGGCAGGGTGCGATGACGTGCTTTGGTATTGAGCTTTAAATGATCGGTCGCAACGATGGTTGAATTCGCAGCGCGATGCATCGCTTGTTTCATATGCATCTCTGCATGATCATCAGCACTCAAACCAAATTCAGCATCCAGACCACACACACCCAACAGCGCGATATCAACGGCGATGTCGCTAACGCTCGATAATGCAGTGTCACCTGTCGTGATCCCGCCACTTGTGCTCAAGTTCCCACCCAATAAATGCACATCAGACTCGCATTCTTGTGCGGCAATGGCAATCCAAGGCGATGGGGTGATAACAAGGCGTTGATCAAGCTTTGGCAATTGTGAAATGATTGCAAGTGTGGTTGTGCCGCCATCAACGAGCAGCGTTGGTACTTCAGCTATATGGCTAAGCGCGGCGTCGATGATGGCTTGGTTCACACCATGACCTGCGGATAGCCGCTCAAGCATGGGGGACACAGGTTTTGCAATTGGCATAGCACCACCACGCACACGGCGAGCTTTACCATCAGCTTCAAGCGCTAAAATATCTCGCCTGATCGTATCAAGCGAGACATCAAATTCGAGCGCCAAATCCTGCGCAATCAGCTGCGAGCCTTGGTCTAATCTTTGCGCCAAAACCCGCTGACGCGTATCGGGGATATTTAAATTCATGCATAATCCTGCAAAATATTGCAAAAACATGCATAAGGGTGCGAGGATGAAGTGTCAAGTGGGCAGTTAGATGGTTGGTTCTGAACGGCGCTTTGATCTGTAATCGATAGAATTGACGGTTTTACATCTGGGTCATTTGTTGATTTTTACAAAATTTACAATTTTACAAAGCCATTTTTACAAAAGCCACAAATTGACTCGCTTTTTGTGGTGATTTTGTAAATTGCAGGTGTTTTTCGCGCTGCAACATGGCAAAAGAGGCTCAGATACAGCGTTGCTCAGGGTTTGATTCAGTGTTTTCCTCCGATCACCCTCCAAATCTCATCCCATGTGATGTTGTGTAAATATTTGTAAAACTTCCAAGGAGTCATGATTATGACAACATACACACAACAGATCGCTCAGGCACAGACCTTGATCGGCGCAAATGGTAACCCATGGAATGCAATTGAAGCTGAATCAGTGGCACGTATGCGTTTACAGAACCGTTTTAAAACAGGTCTTGATATCGCTAAATATACAGCTGACATCATGCGTGCAGACATGGAAGCTTATGACAAAGACCCTGCGAACTACACACAATCACTTGGTTGCTGGCACGGCTTTATTGGTCAGCAGAAGATGATTTCTATCAAGAAGCACTTTGAAACAACAAAAGGTCGTTACCTTTATCTTTCTGGCTGGATGGTTGCTGCGCTTCGTTCAGAATTTGGTCCACTCCCTGACCAATCCATGCACGAAAAAACATCTGTTCCAGCATTGATCGAAGAGCTTTACACATTCTTGCGTCAAGCAGATGCACGTGAGCTTGGCGGTTTGTTCCGTGATCTAGATGCTGCTCGTGAAGCAGGGGATGCATCAAAAGAGCAAGAAGCTCTCAAAGCAATCGACAACCACGAAACACATGTTGTTCCGGTTATTGCTGATATTGATGCTGGCTTTGGTAATGCTGAAGCAACTTATCTTTTGGCTAAGAAAATGATTGAAGCTGGTGCATGTGCGCTTCAGATTGAAAACCAAGTTTCTGATGAAAAGCAATGCGGCCACCAAGACGGTAAAGTAACAGTTCCACATGAAGATTTCTTGGCGAAAGTTCGTGCATGTCGTTACGCATTCCTAGAAATGGGTATCGACAACGGCATCATCGTAACGCGTACTGATAGCTTGGGTGCTGGCCTTACTAAACAGATCGCTGTTTCAAATGAGCCAGGTGATTTGGGCGATCAGTATAACTCATTCTTGGATTGCGAAGAGATCACACCAGAGAATATGCAAAATGGCGATGTTATCATCAATCGCGATGGTAAAATGATGCGTCCTAAGCGCCTTCCATCAAACTTGTTCCAGTTCCGTCCAGGTACAGGTGAAGACCGCTGCGTTCTTGATAGTGTGACTTCACTTCAAAATGGTGCTGATCTTCTTTGGATCGAAACTGAGAAGCCGCATATCGGCCAGATCGGTGGCATGGTGAACCGCATTCGCGAGACAATTCCAAATGCGAAATTGGTTTACAACAATTCACCATCGTTCAACTGGACACTCAACTTCCGTCAGCAAGTGTTTGATGCTTGGGAAGAAGAGGGACGTGATTTGTCAGCTTATGACCGCGCAAAACTTATGAGCGCATCATATGATGAGACAGAATTGGCGACAGAAGCTGATAACCGCATCCGCACATTCCAAGCTGATGCAGCACGTGAAGCTGGTATCTTCCACCACTTGATCACACTGCCAACTTATCACACGGCTGCCCTGTCCACTGATAATTTGGCGAAAGAATACTTCGGTGATCAAGGCATGCTTGGTTATGTTGCGGGTGTTCAGCGTAAAGAAATCCGCCAAGGCATTGCTTGCGTGAAGCACCAAAACATGGCTGGTTCCGATCTTGGTGATGATCACAAAGAATACTTCGCTGGCGAAGCTGCACTCAAAGCTTCTGGCAAAGACAACACAATGAACCAGTTCGTTGATGCAGCTGAGTAAATTTTAAAAGATAGCGTTGCTATTCTGGAAGGTAGCGATGTTAAACCAACCCCGCGGGAGCAATCTCGCGGGGTTTTTTGTGTTCGTAAAATATTCACGCAACAATAACGCGTAAGTAAAAAATGAGAAATACAATAGATGATGAATCATCATTCGTTTTGTACTTGGTATTACTTATTGTTACTTAAATATACAATTTATAATTGTTTTTTTGTTAACTAAGAAAACTTAAAATTTAATATGCGGGTCAACATTGAAAGTTTAAGATATGACCATTGTTAATTCCGTTTCACCTGCATATTCGAACGAAAAAACCCAAGCACTTCAATTAATCAAGGACAGCGCCCAGGCTTCCGAAAAAGATGAAAATAATTTCTACACTGTAGATGCAAGTGGCAATATGGCAGGTACAAGTAATGCCATTTCAATTATATCCGATATTGTTATGAATATTGCTGTTGATGAGGTTGGTTCTGGTTTAAGCGCTGTCTCGGGTGATGGTGACGACACAATTAACATCAAAACCAATGGTTATATTTATGGTGTTAATAGTGCTGCAGGAAATGATAGCCTGAATATCACCTCGACGGGCCAGGGGCAGTCCTACGCTGGGCCTAGTCATTTGGGGGCTATAAGTGTTGGCAAAGTTGATGCCGGTGATGGCGATGACAAAATTAACATCGTTAGTAATGGCCAAGTTAGCAACGTTGATAGTGGATCTGGCAATGATAGTGTACAAATTACGACGACTGGCGAAGGTCAAACCGCTGACTCTTATGGTAGAGCAGGCCCGGTAGGTGTAAGTAAAATTAATACTGGTTCTGGTGATGATGAGGTCGATATTACCAGTCGAGATATTGTGATGAATGTCCGAACAGAGTCCGGAGATGATACAGTTAAAATCACTGCAAAAGGCGGTGATCATCCTGCATCTGCCTATAATCCGTCGGGGCCGACTGGTGTAAGCGCTGTTTACACCGGCGAGGGGCATGATAATTTAGAAATTTCAAGTCGAGACGCTGTCCGAAGAATATATACCGATACAGGTAACGATATTGTACAGATCACGGTAACAGGTGGGGATGAAAGTCTCGATAAAACTGATGGTATGCGAAACGTTGGTCTGGATATTTTAAATACTGGTTCAGGCAATGATACAGTGAGTGTTACAAGCAGAGAAACTGTTTCGCGCGTAAAAACTGGCTCAGGCAATGATACAATTGACATCAAGGTTACGGGTACAACCTATCGTCAGGGTGAGTTTTCAAGTAGCGCGGATATCATAGACGCAGGTTCGGGTAATGATACAATGGATTTGAGTGCACTTACTGTTGCTCGGATCTACGGTGGAGACGGTCATGATACTATGAATATAAAGGGTAACACTGTCACATCCATCTATACCGGTTCAGGAAATGATACACTAAATATTTCGGCAACTGATGCGGCCTCTGTTGATGGCGGAAATGGTAATGACACCATTTCAATTAATGCAGAGCGAATACAGCGCGTGAGAGGCGGTTCAGGCAATGATACCATGATACTTGATAGTGTTGATGGAAAGAAAGCCCAAATCTATTTAAGCGAAGGGGATGGTCGCGATTATGTTGAGGTAAATTCAGAGCTTGAAATTGGTTTTATTGATGAAAATAGTCAGCACAATATAGATCCAGATACGGTGAAACTATCTAAAAATGCTGATGGCAGTTACGTCGTTAATTATGGCAATCAAGGCGACAGTGTAACGGTTAAGTTCACAGGTGATATGGAAGGTAAAGAGATCCGCCTTAATCAGGACAATCCTAAATATGCCAAATTAGAACTCGTCGATAAAGATGACCCGCTTAGCAATCGTGAGTATCAAGCTCGAAATCTCGCTACTGGCGAAATAATTGATTTTGGCGTTGCAACAGCCTCTGAAAATGATTCAGTTGTTGAAGAGCTTCAAAGCGCGATGCCAGCAACAAGCTGATGGTTAACGATATGGGATAATCCAGTTAAAGGTACTGGAAGCTTTTGTTATCTCAATCTCCCCAAAATCACCATTTGATCATTCCCAATTTGCGAACTAGATTGTTGCTCTGTTTAATCGATTCCAGAGAATTCTCGTGAACACATTTAAAAACTTATCTCAGCCGATGTCTGCAGGGCTTGTTGTTGCTATTGTTGGCTTTTTCAGCTCGTTCCCCATTGTCTTGCAGGGGTTAAAAGCCATCGGCGCTAATGAGGTGGAAGCAGCGTCTGGTCTAATGGCCGCAGCTATTGCCATGGGTGTGGCTGGTATTGGTCTAAGTCTATGGAAAAAAATGCCAATTAGCGTTGCATGGTCAACGCCGGGTGTTGCACTTTTAGCTGTCACATTGCCGCTTGACGATGGATTTACCGGCGCTATTGCAGGCTTTGTTATCGCTGGCGCTTTAACAGTGCTTGCGGGGCTCTGGCGTCCTTTGGGCAAGTTTGCAACATCTGTGCCAGCGCCGCTCGCACAAGCCATGTTGACAGGTGTTTTGATCTCGCTCTGCATCGCGCCGTTTAAGGCGATGGCTGAAGTGCCATTTACGGCAATCCCTGTGGTTCTAACATGGTTTATTGTGGGGCGCTTTCATCGTTTGTTCGCCGTGCCAGCAGCAGTGATCGCCGCGCTTATTGTGACCGGATTTGCCAATGACTTTTCGTTTTCTTTGCCAGCGCAAATCATCGCGTTGCCGGTTCTGACAATGCCTCAATTCTCATTAAATGCGTTCTTAAGCATTGGCTTGCCGTTGTTTATTGTCACGATGGCTACACAGAACATTCCCGGGATCGCGATTTTAAAAGCCAATGGCTACACACCACCCGCAGGGCCGTTGTTTACCGGCGTGGGGGCTGCAAGTGTTGTTTCAGCATCTTTTGGCGCGCCGGCGACATGTTTGGCAGCGATCACAGCTGCAATGTGCGCCAATGAAGATTCCCATAAAGACCCAAGCCAGCGTTATTGGACGGCGGTCATATCTGGCGGGCTTTATTGTCTATTGGGTCTATTTGCCATCGTCATCACCAGCGTTGCCGTGCTAGCGCCTTCAATGTTGCTTGAAACATTAACTGGCATTGCTCTTTTGGGTGTGTTTGCAAATTCCGCATCTGCAGCTTTGGGCGATCCTGATTATCGTGAGGCTGCAGCCGTGACATTTTTGGTCACAGCCTCAGGGATTACGGTACTTGGATTGGGTGCTGCAGTTTGGGGATTGATTGCAGGTGGCGTGGTTGTCTTAGCGTCAAAAAAGCTATTTAGTAAGTAACTGAAATAAATCTAAATGTATTGATTGGGACTTTGCCATGAATTTGATCGCTAAAATATTGATTGTCGCCATTGCTGCGCTTCATTGTGTGATCGCCTATGTCGAAATGTTCGCCTGGACGTCACTGGGTCCCAAAATGTTTGCATCTTTTTCGCCTGAGATCTTTGAGCCAACGGTAGAAATTGCTGCAAATCAAGGCATTTACAATATGTTTTTGGTCGCTGGATTGGTTTGGTCTTTGTTGATTAAGGATGACAGGTGGTACCGCAATGTTGCGACATGCTTTTTGTTGTTTGTCGCAGCGGCTGGATTATTCGGCGCGCTAACATTATCGATTTCAATATTGTTTGTGCAAACCGTTCCATCCGTCCTTGCATTGATTTTTCTGCATTTGGGCAAAGCCAAAAGCGCTGAATAAACCCTTTGCGTTTAGGTTTTTGCCTTTTGGTAAAAGCCATATAACCCTGAAAACAACAGCATTGTTAAACCTATCATGCTGATCCAATCGGGAACGTCACCAAAGACCAAGATACCCAAAACGGTCGCCGAAATTAATTGGGTGTAAACCAGCGGTGCCAACATGGACGCATCTGCCATTTTGTTTGACATCACCAATAAAAGATTGCCGATTGCCGAGGCAATGGCCGATAATAAGATGAGCAAAATTAGAGACGTATCAGTTAAATCTGGCACATTTGTTAGCCCGATTGGTGCCATGAAAATAGATCCGATGATAAGGTGTGAAACCAAGAGACTGCGTGCATTTGCAGCGGTTGAAAGCCATTTTGTTGATACTAAAAAACAGCCGTAAAACACACCTGATAGCAGCGCATGCGCGGTTCCTGTGGTAAAAGAGATGCCGGGCTTAATGACCAACAACATGCCAATAAAACCAAAGAACAAAAGTGCGGTGCGCGATTTTGAAATGGCTTCTTTTAGCACCAGGGCAGAAATAAAATATGCAACGATTGGACCAATAAAGAATGCGGCAAATGTGTTGGCAAGTGTTTCAGTCTCTAGCGCAATTAAAATGTTCGAAATGGCACCCGTTACAAAGACGCCGCGAACCCAAATACGCCAATCTTTTAAGATTGAAAGCTCAAAGCCACGGAACAGGTAAACACCCATTATGAAAATGATCCCGAGAAAAAATCGCGACCATCCAACAAATTGAGGGGCAACACCGTAATCCACAATCATGAGTTTTCCAGCTGCATCTCCCAGAGGAATAAACATCATTCCGGTGATCATGATCAAAACTGGTTTAAAGCTATCGGATAACATTGTGCGCCCATGAATGTATCTAATAGCAATACCAGTTTTTTGCGCTGGCGATAATCATTTGTTTTGATCGTTCTAAAACTTTTGTGAATGAATTGAATTTTGGCGCTTGACTTGGAGTTACTCCAGCCTGCTAGGTTTTGCTCAGACTGAAATTTAAAAGGGCAAATTCATGCGCATCAAACAGGCTTCTGAAGTAAGCGGATTATCACCGGATACCATTCGTTATTACGAGAAAGAGGGCATATTACCAACGATAAGGCGTGACCAAACAGGCCAAAGATCATTCTCGAAAGATAATTTAGATTGGATGGGGCTTTTGCAATGTTTGCGGCAAACAGGCATGCCGATGAAAGATATGTCACGTTATGCGCAATTGGTTCACAGTGATGACAATACCACAAGCGAGCGCATCGATATTTTAAGATCCCATCAGATCAGACTGGCCGAAAAACGCAAAGAACTTGAAAAATGCGAGGCGCTGGTGGGTTATAAACTGGGAATTTACGAGGCAAAGGGAGATTTGCACTAATGGATAACATGACAACTTGGAACGGAAAGTCTGCCCCTCGCATTGGAATTGGAACCTGGGTCATGGGTGGTGAGCAATATTGGGATGGCAAACCAACGGGTTGGGCAGGGGTTGATGATAATGAGAGCATTAAAACCCTTCATACCGCGTTTGATATGGGCGTAAGGATCATCGATACGGCCAATTCTTATGGTGGTGGGCATTCTGAGCAAATTATCGCTAAAGCACTCGCGCAATCGGATATTGACCGCGGCGAATTTGTTATCTGCACAAAAGTTGGCTTGGTGTGCGATGATCAGGGCAATATCACAGGTACAAGTGATGATAAAAAAGTTATCCTGCAAATGATTGATCAATGCCTTGGCCGTTTGCAAGTCGAGCAAATAGATCTGGTTAAATTTCATCTAAACATGCATCCCATAGAGCAAAGCCAAGATGTGTTCGAAGCGTTTTCTGAGGCTTTTCAGGCGGGTAAAATAGCTGGATTTGGCTGGAGCAATGATGATGTAAATGGCGCATTGGCTTTTCGCGATTTGCCGGGGTTTGTGGCAATACAACATGATTTAAATCTATTCTCTCCTGCGGACGAAATGATCAAGCAGATGACAAAGGCTGGGCTATGGTCTTTTAACAGGCAACCGCTGGCTATGGGGCTTTTAACGGGTAAATATAACGCAAATACAAATCCATTTGATAAAAATGATATCCGAGGGAGTGGTTTTGAATGGATGAAGTATTTTGATGAAAATGGAGCCGCTTCAGAAGAGTTTTTGCAAAAACTCGACAACATCAAATCGCTTTTAACCGCTGATGGTCGTTCGCTAGCGCAAGGAGCTTTGGGTTGGTGTTTAGCGCAAGGACAACACACCATTCCGCTACCTGGTTGCCGGACACCCCAGCAAGCAAAAGATAATTTTGGTGTGATAGAATATGGCCCATTGAGCGATGATATCGTTCAGGAAATAAATGCTTTATTAAAAGCAAGTTGAACCGCAGCTTTTGACCCAAAGGTTGATTATAGGATCTATTAAGTCGGTCGATGACCGACTATGTAAGATCGCGTTTCAATACAGCTTCCACCGCTTCAAGGGCACCTTCCAGTAAGCCACCAAATTGCTCAGCATTTTCAGTCGATGCAAAGTATAAACGGTTTTTCCAATCACCATTCTGCAGCTTTATCGGTGCGTATTGCGGGTGGCTTTGTGATCCGTTTGCATCCATTGGCGTTGCGGTTAATTCATCATCAGACCAGTCTTTGTAGAAAACTTCTAAGGGGGAGCTAGCGCGCTCACCGAACAGATTGATTAGCTGCTGTTTGCACGCTTTTATGACGGACGCGTCTTGTCTCTTTCGCGCATCCGCTGGCACACCTAAAAAGCCAAATATTGCGCCCGGCCCGCCGCCTTGGTCTTCGCCCTGAGGTGAGGCGTCATGTAGTTCCATCATGGGGCCTTTATGGCTGATTGCATCACCTGAGAGCTCCATCTCGCGCCAAAACGGTGTTTCATAAACAGCGATAAATTTCGCATGCGCTGCCATCCAGGTTGGACAAGTTCGCATTTGAATTGATGTCTGATCGGGCAGGGGTGGTGAAAACTTCACGCGATGTTCAATAAGACGCGGTGGCATGCACAAAACAACCTTCTGTGCTAAAATCTCATCCTCCTTACCTTCGGTCATAACGCGAACACCATCATCGAAAAGTTGAACATGATGTATTTTTGACCCAGCGTGTAACCGTTCTTTCGCAAGCTGCGCAACCAGTGCGTCTGTAACTTTTGCAAGGCCACCTTGCACTCGGTGCGCTCCTTGCATTGTCGCCATGTCAAGGTCGCGGCGAATATGGCCAGATGGATCTTCAAACACCAATTTCCCACGCGCAGCTTGATCAAAATAGGAGATATCTAGTTCCCTGAGCAGTTTTGCCATGCGCGTCTGACCCGGCCAAAACCAAGCCGGACCCATGTCAAAATGATCCTCTGTATTATCAATAGATGGCGAATAGATACGCCCACCAAAACGGTCGCGAGCTTCAAGCAAGAGATAATCGCGGCCTGCCTGCTCTAATTGGTTAGCCAGATAAAGACCAGACAGCCCACCACCAACAATCAAAATATCTGTTTGCATGCTCACTTAGGTTAAAAACTCTCGGAAGAAGGGCGCAGGTCAAGCTCATGCGTCCAAGTGGATTTAGGTTGATCAACAAGGTGTAAATAGGCTTGTGCAATATCTAAAGGGGACATCATGCGGGCTGGGTCCATGCCATGCAGCGAACGACTTTTTTCAGTGTTAATAATCCCATCTAAGATGACATGGGCGATGTGTACCCCTTTGGGCTGAAATTCCCGCGCAAGTGATTGTGTAAGACCACGTAAAGCAAATTTAGCAGATGCAAACGCTGAAAATTTGTTGCCACCCCGCAATGAAGCTGTCGCTCCTGAGACAATAAAAGCGCCGCCTCCGCCATTAATCAGAGGTATCATGCTTGCGCGCGCTAAGTTGTGAGCGGTAAGGACCATGTTTTTCCAAACATGTTCAAACTCATCTTCAGCCATTTCTAAAAATGGTTTGATGGTTAGCTGTGCAGTATTGTGTATAACAACTTTCGGATTTCCATATTTCTCAATGGCTGCTTCCACCGCAGCTTGGGTCTCCTTCATCGATGTTAGATCGGCTTGTAAAACATCAAGATCACCATCCGCCTTTGAACGGTTAATCCCAACCGGATCAAATCCGGCAGCAGAGAATGTTTTCATCAAGCTTGAGCCAAGACCGCTACCTGCACCTGCAATTAATACAAGCCCTTCGTGTTTTTTCTCATTAGCCATATTGTCCCTTTCCACTTGTGATGAAGATCGCAACGGATCCTTATGGATTGATGATGCTTAGTCTTTACTTTCTATATATCTATCTATAGGTAGATAAAAAGGCAATTGGCAAAATAGAGAAATTTACGAATGAGCAAACGTGATGAAATTTTGGATGTAACGGAGGCGATGATCCGGCAAAAGGGGTACAACGCCGTGAGCGCGCGCGAAGTAGCAACTGCAACGGGGATTAAGTCATCGAGTGTTCACTACTATTTTCCAAATAAGACGGATATGGTCACCGCAGTTGTTGAGCGCTACACCGATAACTTTCTTCAAAATCTGGGGCAACCCTCAGAACTTTTTAACAAGGATGGCGATAAATACAGCGCTTCGCAGGTGAAGGCACATTATATTTCTGCATTTCGTAACGCATTAATTCAGGATAAAAAATTATGCTTATGCGCGGTTTTAGGTGCTGAGTCAGGTGGCTTGCCAGAGGAGGTGAGCGCGCGAACCAACGTATTTTTTCAAAGCAATATCAAATGGTTGGTAGCAGCATTGGAATCAACATATGACGAAGCTGAATCAAGTTCTCACATACTTGAATCAAATCTTAAAGAAAGCTTAACAAATACCGCTATTCATATGTTGGCAGCCCTTGAGGGTGCGATGATTATAAGCCAAACAGCAGGTGATCTAACCATGTTTGATCGCGTGGCGAATGAGCTATTATAACCGCTATAACGTGTTTTTTTTGGCGTATGAACATTTCATTGCTCTGTCCAATCTGATCAAATCTCCTGAAGTTCTGACATCTATCCAATCGCGCTTGAAAGCTGTATGTGTGATCCCCAACTAGTGCAGACAGGCGATAATCCGTCACAAAAGTTTATAAAAATGCGCTTACCACAACCAGACTAAGCGCAATATGAAAGGCGACATGATATGAGTGAGAATACATATGTACCCCCGAAGGTTTGGACTTGGGAACAGGAAAATGGTGGCGAATGGGCCAGCATAAATGCGCCAACAGCAGGTGCTCGTGAAGAAAAAGCATTAGAGGTTGGTAAGCACCCGTTTCAGCTTCATTCTTTGGCAACGCCCAATGGCCAAAAAGTCACGATCATGTTTGAGGAGCTTTTAGCACTTGGCGAAACAGGTGCTGAATATGATGCTTATCTGATTAATATTGGCAAGGGTGAGCAGTTTGGCTCGGGCTTTGTTGAGCTTAATCCGAATTCGAAAATTCCAGCCCTTGAGGATCGTTCAGGTAACGAGCCAGTGCGGGTCTTTGAATCAGGTTCAATTCTTGTTCATCTGGCTGAAAAATTTGGGCACTTTCTACCAAAAGAAGGTGCAAAGCGCACCGAAGTGATGAACTGGCTGTTTTGGCAAATGGGGTCAGCGCCATATTTGGGCGGTGGCTTTGGTCACTTCTATGCCTATGCACCAGAGAAATTTGAATATCCAATTGACCGCTTTACAATGGAAACCAAGCGTCAGCTTGATGTGCTTGATAAGCAATTGGCTGAAAACAAGTTTATCGCTGGTGATGACTATTCAATTGCCGATATTGCGATTTGGCCTTGGTATGGCGGCTTGGTCCTCGGCAAATTGTATAATGCAGCTGAGTTCCTAGATGTAAAATCTTATAAAAATGTTGTCCGCTGGGCAGAAGACATTGCAGCACGTCCAGCAGTCAAGCGCGGTATCATGGTCAACCGTTCATGGGGTGATGATAAATCCGAGCAATTGCCAGAACGTCATGACGCATCTGATTTTGAATTGCGCACGGCTGATAAACTCGAAGACTAATCCGGACACACTTTCAAAACAAACTTAAAGGCGGGAGAGCATTTCTTTCGCCTTTTTGTTTTTTCGACCAAAATTATAATTTTTAGGGAAATTATTGCCAAAATAGCCAAGAAAAGGGTGTGAAATAATCATCTTGGAATAAATTTGCTTTACTTATGGGAGTAATTCGTCTCAAGAATTGATGATGTCTGATCAATTTATTCCCAAAAATGACAACATATTGTTGGGCGCTGCACTGTTTTCAAGCGCTATGTTGATAATACCCGGCTTAGATGCCATCGCAAAATATCTCGCGCAGGATATGTCGCCGCTTTATGTCAGCTGGGCACGTTATCTTGCCGCTGCGATTATGATTGTTCCGTTTGGTATTCGAAAGTTCGGAACTGAAATTTTCCCCAAGCGGAATTTAAAATCGCATTTCATGCGCACTTTTTCATCGTAACTGCGATGCTGTTTTTCTTCGTATCTCTCTCCACAACACCATTGGCCACTGCGTCTGCCGTGACCATGATTGCGCCCATTATTGCAACGGTAGCAGCGGTTTATTTGCTCGGCGAGCGCTTCACCTGGCCAAAATTAATGGCTCTGGTTCTTGGATTTATTGGCGCAATGATCATCATTAATCCTACGGTAGAGATCCAAATCGGAACAGTTTTTGCGGCCCTAACCGGGTTGTTTTATGGTATGTATATTGTCACAACCCGCATGACAGCAAAACAAAGTGATCCATTAAAAACACTAACATTTCAATGTGTTGTCGGTGCGTTAATGCTCACACCATTGGCGCTTTATGCCTGGGATACCCCCACTCAAACCGAATTTTTGTTCATTTTGGCGATGGGTGTGGTCTCGCTGACGGCACATGGTTTGACTTTGCTCGCCTTTCAATATGCACAAACGTCAACTTTATCGCCGCTGGTTTATCTTGAAGTCGTTAGTGCTGTATTTTTAGGTTACATCATTTTTGCAGATGTACCGACAATCGGGTTTTGGATAGGTGCCGCATTCATTATAACGGGCGGTTTAAGCGCAACCATGGGACGGGCAAAATCCAAACCGTTGCGCTGATAAATTTACGCTAAATGTTTCTTCATGATCTTTAAGAAGGCTTGGACTTTCGGAGACCTGTGCAGATCAACATGGGTGAGGGCCCAGCTACGTGTCAGCCATTCCGCTTGCGGGGGCATGATCTCGATAATTTCATCATTTTGTTCGGCTTCTACAGTTGTTAAAAAACCAATCCCATTGCCTAAATGCACTGCGCGATTGTTGATGGGGATGTGATTGGATGTAAATGCCATGGCTTTGCGCGGGACATGATCAACCAGCCATTTAAGTGCAGGTGCGCGTGGGTTATCGATTTTCGTACCGACGAATTGGTGATTTGGAAAATCATCCATATCTTTGGGTTTGCCATATCTGTCGATATATTTTTGAGATGCATAAAGCCCCACCGGGATTTCAACAAAAGGCATAACCACATTATCCGGATCTTGAGGCTTTGGCCCCGCACGAAAGGCGATATGTGCCTCACCATATTCAAGTTTAACCAATGCATTACTGGCATGAAAATGTGTTGTGACTTGCGGATGATCTGCGCGAAAATCAGCGAGCATAGGCAAAATAGAATGCGCTAATGCATCAATCGACGTGACAACAAATTCACCGGTCAGCTCATCCGATGTTCGATTGGCAATGCGCTGTAATTGCGCAAATTGTTCGTCTGTCGCATCAGCAATGCGTAAAAGTTCACGGCCAAGTTCTGTGGACGTAAATCCCCGCGCGTGACGTTGGAACAGTTTACCGCCCAATTGAGCTTCTAGGGCATCGATATGTCGATTGACAGTAGCGCGATGTACACCAAGTTCTTCGGCCGCCTTGCTGATCGTACCTAACCGCGCCACACAGGCGGCGGTTCTGATCTCATTCCAATCGTCCATTTTTACATCCAATTTATATGTCGCAAAAATGCGCATATCATGCGCTTTTAGATATCTATGATATATAAATATTATATGCGATACAAGCGCCAACACAAAAGTTCTATGAAGGAAATTCGTTATGAAGGTACTTGCTTTCGCTGCCACAAACAGCAAAAATTCTATTAATAAACAATTGATTATCCATGCAACGGATGTCTTGAAATCAGATTTTGATACATCTGCCGAGATCGAAGTGATCGACCTTAATGATTATGAGATGCCGATTTATTCCATTGATCGTCAAAATGAAGATGGTGTGCATCCGTTGGCGCAAAAATTCTTTGACAAGATCACACAAGCTGATGCGATCATCATTTCGTTCGCCGAGTATAATGGCAACTTTACCAGCGCTTATAAAAATGTCTTCGACTGGGCGTCTCGCATTAAAATGGCGGTGTTTCAGGATAAGCCGGTGATGCATATGTCCGCATCCATCGGACCAAATGGCGGTGCTAATGTCTTGTCGATCGCAGATAAATCAGCGCCATTCTTTAAAGCAGATCTAAAGGGGAGTTTCTCAGTTGGACCATTCTCCGAAAAGTTCGACACAGAAGCAGGTGTTTTAAAAGACGCAGAACTTGCGGCCAAATTGCGTGATGGTTTGGAAGCATTGGTTAATGCGCATTACAAAGACGTCAAAATCGCTAGCTAAAAATTAGAATTTGGCAGACTGGCCTGATCCGGCAAAACATGGTCTGCTCACTCTAACAACCTTACGAATTACGAAACAAGCGCGCCACAATTCGGCGCGCAATCGGCGCGAAAAATAGAACAGATGGGAAAGCGACAGCCCAAGCCCATACCCATGCATTAAGCCAATATCCGCCAAATCCATCTACAAAACCCGTGGTGCGTAAAAGCGTAACGCCCGACACCAGCGCCGACATAAAGCCTGACAAGATCAAACCAAACAAAATCGGTTGTAGTTTAGGATGCAGTTTCATGGGCGTGCTTTCTCAGTATGTGGATTTGTAATGATCTTAGCGAGCTCCTTCTGTTATAGCTATCCCGGAGGTCTATGATTTTTCGGTAAAAACCTGACAATTGATCGAAGCAATTACTTCCCAAACACCCCGGCATCGATCATTTGTTCGAACATATCGATGACTGCAATTTCTGCATTGCGGTAATTCATGCCAAGCTTTTCTTTAGATTTGGAATTGTCCGCCTGCCAAGCATGTCCGATATTTTTGGAAATCATCTCGCGGGTGAAGGCTTTGTTGAAAATAGGCCCAAAAGCCCATAGCAGCCATTTGGGTGCGGTTGACTTAGGGAAGGGCCATTCGCTACCGAATTTCTTTTCAAGCACCTGACCAATCTCAAGCATAGACATGGTTCTGGCGCAGATGATGTGTCGCCCTTCGGTTTCGTTTGTATAGCCTGCAATAAGATGCGCATCCGCCACATCACGCACATCCACAATGCCAATTTCAAATTTAGGCACGCCATATTTCATCGTGCCATCCCCAAATTGTTTAAGGATTGAAACGCTTTCAGAATTTGGTTGTAAGGTAACGCCCGGACCCATCACCAAAGATGGATTGATCGTCACCATAGACCATCGGTCTTGCGCATTGGCGATGTCCCATGCGGTCTTTTCAGCCTGTGTTTTGGAATAGGAATACGGCTGGTGGGTAAGGCTTGAAGATGTGTTCCATATCTCTTCGGTCAATTTGCCATCTGGCATCTCCAAACAATCAGCCGCATCGCCGTAGATCGCAGCGCAGGAGGATGTAACGACGATACGCACAACGCTATCAATGCGGTTAGCACTTTCCAGCACATTGCGCGTGCCTTTCACCGCAGGATCAACAAGCTCGGTTTGTGCATCTTTAAATTTGGACGTGAAGGGCGAAGCGGTGTGAAAAACAATTCCGCAGCCTTTCATCGCTTCATCAAAAGAACCTTCGTCTAAAAGATCAGCTTTGAAAATTTTCAATTGATCTGGATTTTCTTTACAAAGCGCGGTGAGATGCGCATATTTCGCCTTATTTTTGGGATCACGCACAGCGGCATGAACAGTTACACCTTGCTCTAACAGACCTTTGACAATCCAACCCGCAATATAACCTGTTGCACCCGTGACAAGGGCAGGCATTGAAGTGTCGAAATTGGGAGTGGTCATAATAACCTCATATGGGTATTTGCAGAATGCGCGTATTTGGCGCTATGGATGTTTTGGAGAAATATCAAGAAGTGAACCAAATGACCACCATCATCATACAGAACGAAAAGAAATCCGATGCGAAGGCAATTTATGACTTAACCGCCATCGCGTTTGAACCAAAAGCGTATAGCGATGGGTCAGAAGCGCCATTGGTTGGTCAGCTTCGTGAGGATGGCGATCTTTCGATTTCGCTCGTTGCTATGAAGGGTGATAAGTTGGTTGGCCACATTGCGTTTTCACCTATCACCATCAATGGCGAGCATGATCAATGGTTTGGCTTAGGACCGATTTCTGTGCATCCCGATGTTCAAAAACAAGGTATTGGCAGCAAGCTTATCAAAGAAGGCTTTGTACGGTTAAAACTATTGGGCGCAAAAGGCTGCGCCCTTATTGGTGATCCCAAATATTACAAACGTTTTGGTTTTGAAAATGATGGAAGATTGGAATATCCCAACGTGCCGAAAGAAGCGGTGATGTGGGTTGGGTTTGACGCTGTGCCACCACATGGTTTGTTGAAATTTCCGCCATCTTTTGGCGAATAATTTTTATAATTCCAGCTCCCAGTTTTGGCGGTTAAGTTTGGCGCCAAACACATCCATCTCTGTCTCATTGGTTAATTTAAATCCGGCAGCGGCATAGATTTTGCCCGCTGATTCTTGAATGGAATGCGTCCACAATACCAAACGCTTATAGTCTTTTTGGCGCGCAAATTTAATGCATTCAGAAACAAGTCTTGAACCAATACCAAGACCGCGTGCCTCAGGTTCCACATAAAGCAAACGTAGTTTTGCTGTCTCTTCATCACCTTCGGTCACAAAAATTGACCCGGCGACTTGCCCTGCATGTTCTGCAATCCAGCATCGCTCGCGTTTTGGATTATAGTTTTTCAAATAATCGGCAACAATTTCTGCAACAACGCCCTCAAATGAAACATCCCAATTTTGTTCCTCAGTGTATAAAACACCATGGCGATGAACGACCCAGCCCATGTCACCAGGTTCTGGATCGCGCAGAATGTATGATGGGTCGGCCTCCGGTGATCCCAATAGCTTTTGTATGTTGTCCATCGAGCGGATCAGCTGGCGACGCTGGGTTTCAGATAATGGCGTTAAAATATCTTCCACTTGATTGGAGGAAAGCTCTTCAAGACCATCCTCAACGCGTTTGCCTTCTTCCGTGAGTGATAATACCAAACGCTTGCCATTTTTTGGGTCAGGGGTTTTTTGAATAAGATTTTTGTCCTCCAGTGAGGAGATCAAACGGCTGAGATATCCACGATCCAGTCTAAGGATTTCCATTAGATCCGCAGCGGCTAAGTTATCATTGTGATTAAGCTCATACATCAGCCGCACCTGCACGAGCGAAAAATCAGATTTGAGCAATCCTTCATCCAATGCGCCGACAAGCCGCGTGTGAAAGCGGTTAAACTTTCGAACATCGAGCGTCTGAGATTGAAGCGTTTGAATTGTCATTTTACACCTATATTGCTAAAAACATCTTATATGTTGCTTTTGTCAACATATAAAGAATAATGATATGAATGCAAGGAATAAAATCACCACTGTTTATTTTAGTGCGCTTGGCTATGATGCAGCCTTGTACCTAATTCAAACAAGGATTCGCTCTCATGGCCGCTTATATACTCGTCGACACTCAAATTGAAAACGCAGAGGCCTATGAGGAATATAAGGCGTTGGCGCGGCCTATTGCGGAAAGTTATGGCGGGAAATACCTAACCCGCGGTGGGCCTATGGACATTATTGATAACGATTTATGGTCGCCAACGCGCATTGTTCTGATCGAATTTCCAGATATTGAAAAGGCGCGCAGCTTCATGAATAGCGAAGCATACGCGCCTGTGCGTCCTTTGCGGGAGAATAACGCAAAATGTACGCTTGTCTTGTTAGAAGGGCTCTAGTCAAGCCCTTTAGCTAACGGCAGGGCTGGTTGGCCGATCGCTATAGTTTTTCCAAATGCGATAACCTTCAAGCGCTGCCAATGGGGCAAAATGCACGAGCGCTGGTCCAAACTCATTATGGACAAATATCCAGTGAACGAGTGTGAGTACAGCTGCTGGATAGACCCATCTTTGCACCTGTTTCCAGCGACCTAAGAGCCATTTCTGGGATGCATCGTTACTGGTTGCCGCTAGTGGAATGAAGATTGCAAATGCGACCCAGCCCGTCCAGATGCCCAGTTCGGTAAACTCAGCCAGCATTGGTGAAATACCGCCTTTGTCGATGATATAAAACCATGTGTGAAGTGCTGCATATCCAAAAGAGGCAACGCCAATCCATCGGCGTCGTTTGGAAAGCCAGAACAGCCATTTCGCTTTCGAAAATATCATCCGCAAAGGTGTGATCATCATCGTGATGATGAGGAACCTTCCGGCAAATTCACCCGTTGGATGCAACATGTCATGCGCAGAGATCGAGCCATTGGTATAGCCGATCATGAGACCCATGGCAGGAAGCGCTAAAACCGCCCATGTGATCACTGTTGAAATATATGATGTTTTCATAATCTTTGTCCTCTGATGGGCAAAATATATGAGGGAAAACACCAAATCAACGAAAAAACATAATATTTACAATACTTTACATGGTAGAAACAAAAGTTCACAGCAGTCTGCACCAATCAGCACACTTGTGTAAATCTTCTCCTTTAGATATTGCGTATAAAGGTCAAAGCGCAATACCAATTGGATAAAGATGTATATTTCTGTCACCGGATTAAAAATTAAACGAACCTGGTTGTATCCTTGGCACTTATTTTTGTTTTGGCGACATGCAACGCCCGCATATCAGCAGGCTCGTGTGGCACCGGGTAATAAAAAAGCGCTGGCCTTCTCAAAAGATGGCTATCACCACACAATCACTGTTTGGAAAGACCAAGATGCCATGCGATCCTTCATTTATGATGGTGCACATATGAAGGCAATTGGCATATTTGGTAAGATCGCCACTGGTAAAACCATTGGCTTTGAAGCAGACAAATATCCTGGTCGTGCCAAAGCTTTAGAAATCTGGCACAACGAAGGGCGATCGTATTAGGTGCTATTTTATTCTAAGCTCGAGTGATCCGGCCAGAAAAACAACCCCGCTCTGCATTATGCGCGTCAATATGAACAACGTTGTCATTAGAAAGCAGTTTTAAAACCTCGGTTTTAATATCATCGCCCTTTGCAAGGGTTGCATCCACAATCATACCATTTTGATCAAAGCCACGCAGCGATAATAATCTACGATACATGACCTCCGGGATTTCGTTTTTTGCGTGATAAGCGCCCTGCGCATTTTCATGCACAAAAATGGCATGGGTCGCACGATAGGGGGAGTTTTTGGCCATGCTGGTGTGATTTAGTAAAAGCAAGCTCTCACCAATTTCGGCGTCACGCATTTCTATGCGATCAGGAAATCCAGGTGTTTCGTCGCAAGTATACCGTTTCACCCCATGCTGCTCCAGTTCTTCATCCGACAATCCAAACAGATGTGAAAATTCCTCAACCGGTAGCCCATTAATCTCAAAATTCATCGCTCTATCTCCTTCTTTGTCAGAAAGTGATAGGTAAAACGAAAATAATCAGCCACCCGTTTCATGCATTTAGTTTTTAACGCCCGCTGGCAATCGCCAATCCGTCGACAATTGCAGTAAAGGCGTTGGAATATTTTAGCTCAGCCTTGGGGAACATGGGTGCAATTGCTTGTTCGACATTTTGCATGAGACTTGAACCACCTACAAAGATCACCTTGTCCACTTGTCCGGGGGATAAATTGGTATTCTCAAATGTCGCTAAAGCGGCGCTGGCGATTTTTTCCGTATGTCGTTGTAACGATGCATAGAGTTGTTCGCGGCTGAGAGAGGCTTCCAGTTCCTGTTCGATGAATTTGAGATCAATCACGCTTTGGCCAGTGGTATTGGTCTGGATTTTCCCAGTCTCAACCGCAAAGGCAATGTCATGGCCAAGTTCTTCTTCAAGAACACTAACAAGCCGCGAGAACGGGTGTGGTTCAAGTGCCAGTTTTTGTAAATCTTCCGCCAATTCACGAGATTTTGGCACGTAGAGTGACGGTATTTTCTCCCATGTCGCTAGATCATGATAGATATGATTAGGCGCGGGCAGGGTCTCCTTGCCCCATTCACGGTGGATGAGTTGCTGATAGCCTAGAAGAGGCATCACATGGTCAATTGACAAGGAGCGGTCAAAATTCGTCCCACCAACGCGAACGCCGTTGCATGCGATCACTTCAATGCCATTATTGCTTTCACGGAAAAGGCAATAGTCAGATGTGCCACCGCCAATATCTACAATCAAAGTCAGCGCGCCATTTGAGAAACCACCATTTGCAATTGCTGCAGCTTCGGGTTCAAACATAAAATCAACATGTTCGAAGCCAGCTGCCAGATAACATGCGGTTAAATCTTCAATCGCGCGGTTGTTCTTCTCGTCACTTTCAGAGTGAAAATAGACCGGGCGTCCGGACAAAGCATGGGTAAATTCTTGGCCCGTTGTCGCTTCAGCGCGGGTTTTAACCTCCTTGAGGAAATAGGAGATGACATCGACAAAAGTCATCACTTTGCCCCACATATAGCGGCGTTCGTGCATTAAAGATGTACCAAGAACGCTTTTAAGCGCGCGCATATATCGCCCTTCATCTCGACCGATCAGCGAGGCATTGGCAGCGCGGCCAAAACGGAGTTCTTGTTCTGCGCTATCGAAGAAAATGGAGGTGGGTAAAGTGTCGTTGCCATCTTCAATGGCAATCAGCTGTGGCTTACCGTCAATTGCATAACCAACGGCTGAATTGGACGTGCCAAAATCTATCCCCAAAACATGGGGTTTTAAAAGTGTAGTCATTTTTATAAATCGCCTCGGAGCAGTAAGGGATTAAGAGAGAAGCGCGGGTGTAGCTGATTGGCCTTGTATAGGCAAGTGGAACGTTGAAATAAATCCAATCAGTTTACTTATCAGAAGCGCCCAATGCTTTCACAATAGAATCCAGCACATTGTAGAGGACTTCAATTGAATATCCGACCACGAATGCTAAGGCTGCAGGTGTGAGTGATGCGACAACACCTGTTGTATCGGCTGTTGAAAACCAACTTATGACAATGCCACCAACAACCCCCAGCGTGAGGCGATAGGAGTAGGTGCTTGATTCATAGGGTCTATATTGCCCTGAATTTAGGCTTGCGCTGGTGCGCCTCAAGATGAAGACAGTCACACCCAAGAGTGAGGTGAAAAGCGGCAATAAATACGAGGATATCAATTGATTGATTAATCCCTGATGTGCCTCTATTTGCGCACGATGCAATAAAACACTGGAGAATTGTATTTGTTCTGTCGTTGGAACACGTCCACTTCGTGCGAATGAAGCCGTATTTAACTGCAATAGCTCCAATGCACTGAGATTATATTCAATATGATCATTAATTTCGCGAATTGCATCCTGACTAAGGCTATTCAATATAGCTTCAAGTCCATTCCCATCAGTGGGAGGACCAATGAATGTTTGAGTTTCATTGCCTTCAGACCCAGTGATATCGCCAAAATTCAGTGGATTGCTTTTTGTTGCTTTGTTAATGCCATCCAGTCGTGTGCCGGCAAAAACCTGCGCTTCAATCAGTTGGCGTTCATCGGTTAAGACTTTGTTTGTCGAAAGATAAGATGAAGTGAGCGAAACATAGGTCAGCAAAATTAAGGTAAAGACAAAGCTCGTCAGGCTGGTCCAGCGAATTTTGACAATATCATTCAAGCTGCGTTTATATTCAACCCGCTCACGTGTGTCAGCTCGACTGCGATCAAGCATATAATTGCGAAACTTAAGTGCTTCAATCTGCACAGGTTTTGCATGTGTTGCGAGTTGGGAATAGTTGCTCCAGAAAACCGGTTCTTCAGACGAATCCAATTTTCCACTTCGGGCTTTATCCAAAATATTGAAAAAATCGTTCGTCGTAATCGTGTCAGGCAAATTTCCTTTAGACGACAAATAAGACACAAGTTCCGAAGCATTGTCACATGCTTCGCGTAGTCGCCTGCGATCAGCGGGTTCTTTTGGGTGTGCATTTGAGGTCGAAACTGTCTCAGATGTTTGCGATTGAACATCTGAATTTGGTGGATCAACTGAATTATCCCGAACATCTATGTCGCTATCTTCAGTCATTCTGTAACCGTAAATTCAAACGAACATTTCGGGTCAGCGCCAGATTTAATTAAACAAATCTGCTGGCCATCCTGATAAATGACCAATGCATACTGCCCTGGTTTCACAAAGGCTTGTTTTCTGATCCAAAAACGCCAATCGAAACGCCCAGCATTGTTTTGTGCTTCGTTATATGCATTTCGTCGATCGATACCGCGTATTGCGATATCGCTATATTTTGCAAAGCCACCATCACCTTTTCGAAAATATCTTGCCACAAAAGAGTTTCGTGCAAGCGATGATGCGGCATATTTTGTTGAACCCTGCAGGCGAAACCAAAATTGAGCATGTTGACCGCTTTTAAGAACGATTGGTTCACTCAAATCATTGAGATCTGTCGGGCAATCAGAACTATCGAGCGATACACGGAACTCGGAAAAATATACGTCAGCATTTGAGCTAAAAACGATGTCGTGCGGCCTGCATTCTTGCTCATAAGCCGCCTGACCATATGCGTTTTGTGAGCTCAGCATAACTATGAAAAGCCCAACAAGCATTACAACGAATTCTGAAGTCGTTTTATGCATTTTTTTCTCCAACCCAATAAAACTAAAACAGCTTTTGGATGTGTGTCAAGTTTGATGCATTTATTAAGTGTATTTGACACGTTGGTCATTTTAATATAACCATTTAGTTATGGAACAAATTGGTTATATACATAATCCGGCATCACCGACGAATTTGGATGCGATTTTTTCAGCGCTAGCGGATCCCACCCGACGCGCAATTTTATCGCGTTTGACTGAAGGTGAAGCTTCTGTGCAGGAGCTTGCAAAACCGTTTGAGATGAGCCAACCTGCGGTATCAAAACACCTTAAAGTGCTGGAAAGAGCAGGGCTTGTTGAGCGAGACATCGATCAGCAAAGACGCCCAGCACGGTTAAGAGCTGAGAATATGGCCATCGCTGCGGATTGGCTTGAGACTTATAAGAAATTCTGGGCCAGAAGCTTTGATCAGCTCGATGGTCTTCTGGAAGATATGAAAAACGACAATGATTAGACAAAAGAGCAGGGCGTAACTCATGACACAATTACCAAAATTTACGATGGAACGCGTATTTGATGCACCATTAGAGCTTGTGTGGAAGGCTTGGACGGATCCAGAACTGTTGGCAAGATGGTATGGGCCGGGGGTTGAAACCGTAATCCATGAATTTGATTTAAAAGTCGGCGGTGTCTGGCGCAATGAAATGCGCATGAAGGGTAAAGATGGATCACCCATGTCCGACTTTTCTCAAATGACATTCACTAAAGTAGATCCAAAAACCAATATCGATTTTGAGCTAGCGTCCACGGACCAAGACTGGACACCGCAACCAAGTCAAATGATGCCGGATTGGCCGCGTCTATTTGATACAAAGTTCGTCTTTGAAGAGGAAGGCGCTCAAACTAAGGTCACCATCACCCAAGTGCCGTTAAATGCCACAGAAGCTGAAATCGCTTGCTTTGCTGGCATGGTTGATCATATGGGCCACGGTTGGGGCGCAGGTTTCAATGTTATTGCTGATATCGTTGCAGAGCTTCAGGGTTAAGGTGCGGACATGATCAAAAAATTATTGCTATCTGTACTTTTCATCCTAGCAGTTGGGGTCTTCTACCTCTTTACCCAATCACAAAACCTGATGGAAATTGAAAGCGAGATTGAAATCGCGGCACCTGTCGACAAGGTTTGGGAGGTGATTACCAATATTGAAAAATGGTCCGACTTTAATTCAGCAATTCATGCATCGAGCGGTGTTGCAAGTCTTAGTTCAGTTCACTCGGTTACCATGCGCGGTGAAAATCCCGGTGAGATCGGTCCGCAATATGCGCCAGAAATCATCTCAATTAATGAAGGCAAATCTTATCGTTGGCGTGCCGTCATGGGTGCAGGCATCATCTTCACAAATGACAAAGTGTTTGAATTGCAAGCAACAGATAATGGCACCTTGCTCAAGCATAATGAAGTGTTCAACGGTATGATGTTGCCCTTGATGAAAGGGTTCATGCAAGATGGCGTACCGCCAATTTTAGACGAGATGAACCAGGCGTTTAAGGTTGAAGCAGAGAAGTAGTTTTGAAATTGACTTCTGATCGGCTGATCACTTCAAAGAAAGGTTATGTTCTTCATAGGCCTGGTTAAACGTTGAATTGAGCATGATGAAAGTCGTGAGCGGACCAGATAGTTTTGAGGCTTCTATCTGTCCTGCAATTGCAAATAGTTCTTGCTTGCAACGAATGGTTGGCCAATGGATGAATTCTTGTTCTTCGAAATCAGAATTTATTTTAGCGATAACATCTTCGATGCCATCTACATATGGCAAATGGGGAGCATTCGTTTCCTTTAAAACTGTTCGAAATGCGTGGATTAATTTTTGTTTGCCGAAAAGGTAGTAAGCAACCCATGATCTCGTGAAGTTTAAAAGTGCGAGTACAATTTTCAAACCTTGTACCATAAAGAACAACAAAACAAATTCGCTAATATTAAATTCAGAAAAGATATTGAAGGCGAGATAAATTAGGACTGCCTCGATCGCAATTGAGAGTATTGCTCCCTTTAAAAAGCCTAGTACGATGCGCATAATTCATCTCTTCGTGATATCCATTTTATGGTTGTGTAGAGTTAATAGTGCAATTATTAGTAGGGTGCAACCTTGTGCGACCGCCAGATTTTTCTTAGATAAGGTTTTTAGTTTCACCAATAAAAAAACCAATGCTTCTAAATGGCGGTAAAGAAGCATTGGTCTGATATGCCCAGATCATAAATGCGCAACAAGTGGAGGGGGATACTTGGTTTTGCGCGTCTGGGGTTTCTGCAAGGGAGGGGACCTTACAGAAAACTGGAGATCTCTAATTCATCTTAACGTCGATAATGGTGTCGAGGATAAGATTTTATACGAACCGGTACCGCTTTGCGGCCATTAAAATAGCCCAGTCGTTGTGGCTGGTTAGTGCCTGAAAGCTCAGACACAAAGCACTCAAATTTACGATACGCACTTGTTACTGATGTGATGACAAATTTAAACATTTTGTGGTCCTGTTTATAGTCTTTCAGTTCATGCTTTTGGTATTCTTACGTAGTGAAAAATTAAGTGGATCATTTCACATTATAAGAAAACCGTTTATTTCTTTACACCGAGATAAGCCTGGTCACCCCAGAGTTTCTTCACGGTTTGGTCGCGTCCGCAACGGAAACGGTAATACCTGTAGCGAACGGGATTCTTCTTATAGTAATTCTGGTGATAATCTTCTGATTTCCAAAATTTGTCATTGCCGCGGATCACTGTTGCAATATCTTGTCCCAGTGCTTCACCTGCCTCTAAAATTGCTTGCTCTGCAAGTTTTGCTTCTTCAGCATTTCCGGCGAAAATTGCAGTTGTATAAGCGTGTCCTCGGTCACAGAATTGCCCACCAGCATCTGTTGGATCCACGGTTCGGAAGAAGATTTTCAACAATTGCGCATAATTAATAGCAACCGGATCATAGTCAATCCGCACGCTTTCAATATAGCCCGGGTGGTTGCGGTAAGTTGGGTTTTCAATCTCACCACCTTGATAGCCGGATTCAACTTCTTTCACACCATCAACATTTTCAAAGTCTTTTTCAATGCACCAAAAACAACCACCTGCGAAGTAAGCGGACTTTGTTTCCGCAATGGCCGATTGGCCGGATAGTGCTGTGATGGAAAATGCCAAAGCTGCCAATGTGGCTTTTGCTGATGATGATTTAAAGCTCATTCTCTAATCCTTGAATGTATTCCTCGTTAAATTGAATATAGGATCGCGCAGCAGAAATTAAAATTAACGTATTTGCACAAAAACGTGAGCGTGCGTGTGATCGGTAAAATCCAATAGTCAAAATCGCTGGTTTCCCTTTCAATTGCCTGTTTTTCAATGGTAGTAACGTATCAATGAGCAAAAAGGTTTCAAAAGAATGCGTTTGTTAAACATCTTCATAAAAGCAGTTTGTGTGAGTTGCTTGCTGATTATCCCAAGCATCGGTAACGCAAATGAGAAAGTTACCGGCCTGTTTGAAGCACAAGACGCGTGTGAAGCAACTCAAAGGCTCAATTCGGGCAATCCGGGTAATATAAAGCTTAAGGTTGGCGAGATTTATGATCTCTTGGCGATCAACAGCGCTGAACCAAGTCATTTTTTACTTGAAATTCCAAACGCGCCAGAGGTGAGTAAACGTTGGGTTGGTGTTGAATGTGGTGAAGCGGCTCTAGATGACGCTGAACGTGTGTTGACTTTAAAACCTCTTAGCGATGCACAACGTCAGGCAGCTATAGCGCGGGATCAAAAGCAGGACAACAAGCAATCGAGCATGCAACCACTACAAGGGATTGAGCGCGGTAGCATCGAAAATCTAATGGCTGCATCTTGGTTGCCAACCTTTTGCCTTTCAAGTGCAGGCCAACGTGCAAATGAATGCAAGAATTTAAACAGTCGAGATGTCTATGCGCGTCAGTTTTCAATTCATGGTCTTTGGCCCAATGACTTAGATGATGATGCGATCTATCCCTGCTATTGTCATTTAAACAAACCGCTGAAATGCAATGAACGCCGCAAACCTTTTGCATCAATTGATCTACCCGCTGATTTGCGCAATGCTTTACAAAGCAAAATGCCCGGCATTCAGTCAGGATTTTTGCATCGTCATGAATGGACCAAACATGGCACTTGTTATGAGAAATATAATTCAGGTGATGATCAAGGCTCGGATGCAACAGAATATTACCGCGATACAATTCTCATTCTTGACCAGCTCAATGGGTCAAAGGTTGGGCAATTGTTTAAAAACAATATCGGGCGCGTAATATCTGATAATCAGATTTACACCGCTTTTGATCAAGCATTCGGCAAGGGCGCTTCCGACAAAGTCTTCATCGATTGCAAGCGAGTTCGTGGCGAATGGTTGATCTCCGAACTCTTTATCGGTCTGGGTGGTGAGATTAAAGAGGGGACAAAGCTTAAAGATCTGATCGCCGCTTCCCCCACGCGTGATACCTATTCCAGTAAAACAAGCTGCCGCCGTGGCAAAGTGACTGCTGTTCAATAGGGTTTGTGGGAGATGAAAACACATTCTCCACATGCATAGCTCATAATTTTTGCAACCCCTTGCAAGAGTTTAGAAATTGAGTGATAGTTGCCCTTGGGAGAGGTTTTTAGTTGGTTGAGGTCGCATTTTCGCTCGAAATGGCCGTTGTATTGGCTCTTTTGGCATTTACCGTCATTTTATTTGTTTCTGAAATTATCAGGATTGACCTTGCTGCCATCATTGTGATGGTGGTCTTGGGGCTGCTTAGCCAACTTCCAGAGCTGCAAAACCTAGCTGATGTTAATCACTTGTTTGATGGCTTTGCATCAAACGCGGTGATCTCGATTGTGGCGGTAATGATCATTGGTGCAGGGCTTGATAAAACTGGCATCATGAGCAAGGTTGCTGCCGCAATTTTGCGTCGCGGCGGGACAACAGAAGCACGCATTATTCCAATTATTTCAGGCGCAGTGGGCGTAATTTCTTCATTTATGCAAAATGTAGGTGCTGCAGCATTGTTTTTACCTGTCGTCAGCCGAATATCGGTTCGAACAGAAATCCCCTTAAGCCGATTGTTAATGCCGATGGGTTTTTGCGCCATTTTAGGCGGCACCATGACGATGGTAGGATCATCTCCGCTTATTTTGCTCAATGATTTGATTATCGGCGCCAATGATACATTGCCAGCTAACGCTCAGATGCAAACCTTTGACCTTTTTTCAGTCACGCCAATTGGTATCAGTCTGGTGATCACAGGTATTATTTATTTCATGATTTTTGGGCGATGGATTTTGCCATTTAAAGGCGATCGCAAAGATGGCACCAGCGGGCAGTCATTGAAAGAATATGTGAAGTCACTTTACGGGTTGAATACTGATATTTTTGAGATCACCATTCCAGCGGGACACCGTGTTGAAGGTCAAACAATTGATGACATGATGAGCAAATATCACATGTATATCATTGGCACAGCTTATCGCGGTAAACGATGGTTTGCCCCTGTTATTCAAACACCGATTACAACGCCATGTCGGATCGCAGTTTTAGGCCGCCGTGAAGTCATCGAGCAAATGATAGAAGAAGAGGGCTTTATCAATCACAACGGGCTTGATGTTTTTGCAGAAGATTATGCACCAACAGTTTCAGGTGTTGCGGAAATGGTTATTCCGCCTGGGTCGAAAGTAATTGGCAAATGCGCCCACGATTTAGTATTTCGCACGACCTATGGCGCAAGTTTATTAGGTGTGCATCGCAACGGAGATACATTGTCTTATGTACAAACAGAAGATCATGAATCTACCCGCGTGGGCGAAGTGCCGTTTGAAGCGGGCGATACGCTTGTAATCCACGTGACTTGGCAATCACTAACTCGGCTGACACGTGATCGTGATTTTGTGGTGGTGACAAGTGACTTCCCGCGTGAAGAGCTGCGACCTTCTAAATTGGGTTTGGCATTGTTGTTTTTCTTAACAGCGCTGGCATTAATATTGTTCACCGACATTCGATTGTCATTGTGCCTTTTGGTTGGTGCCGCCGGAATGATTGTCACTAGAGTGATAGATATCGATGAGGCATATCAAGCCATCAGTTGGAGTACGGTTTTCTTGCTAGCTAGTTTGATCCCGTTAGGGCAGGCTGTTCAATCAACAGGGACAGCTGCATGGATCGCAGATCAGATTTTGATCCTGCTTCATGGTTGGCCCCTCTGGGCACTACAAGCAGGCATAGCCGTATTAGCCACCATTTTTACGCTGATTATGTCAAATGTCGGTGCAACAGTTTTATTGGTGCCTCTTGCTGTGTCGATAGCTATTGCTGCAGGCGGTGATCCGGCGATCTTTGCGCTGACAGTTGCAATTTCAACATCCAATTCATTCCTCATTCCAACCCATCAGGTAAATGCATTGATTATGGGCCCCGCGGGTTATCGTGTAGTTGATTTTGTCAAAAGCGGCGGCATCATGACTATATTATTCTTGATCGTTTCGCTGACTGTGATGAACTTTGTGTTTTAAAGATCTGGTGTCTTTACTGCTTGAGCTTAAACATTGGTTCTTTCAGCAGTGCCAATTGAAACTTGCCAATTTCTTTAAACCCGATGGCTTGATAAGCCTTTTGTGCCGCTGGAACATCCGTAAATAGGATCGACTTTTGAACTCCCTGCGCTTTTGCACGTTCAAGTGTGCGGGCAACCAAATGTCGCGCATAGCCATTATTTCTATGTTCAGGCGGTGTCCAAACCGGGCCGACTTGAACTATTTCGGGTAATTGCGCATTAAAACCGGAAAGCGCAACAGGCACGCCTTTCGCCTCTAAAATCCAGCAATTATCACCGTTAATGCGATCATAAGCGGTTTGTGTGGACATCTCGTTGAGTTTTTCATCATCTGGGGTGCCAAGAGCTTCAATCTCATACCCGCGTGTCCATTCTTTGAGGATGTCAAAGTGGCGTTCGGTGATCTCAACCATCGCAAGGGATCTGTCTTTTGCATGCGGAATATGAAGTTGGCTTAATTCCAGTGACATTAGACTGTCAGTGGCGTTTAAAGCAAATTTTTCTTCGGCGATTGCCAGACGTTTTAAGATATATTGACCTTGGCATGCATCACCTACGACGGCTTTCACAGGGCGCGATATATTTGAAATAAGTTCGTTATAAAGCAGTGAAAGTACATCTAAGTCGGGCGCCTGCATCATGAGAGTCCCATTCCAGTAATGGGCAATCACACCGATCAGCTCACCATTGCTAAACGCCCCTAAATAATCCCCTTGATAAGCCTCACCCTGATTTTCCAGGCCTACTTTTTCCATGTTCGAACGCAAAAACAACGACGTTTCAATATACTTATTGAGAAAAGTTTTGGTGACAGCCTCATCCTGATTATCAAGCAACCTGATAATCATTTTTTTGCGTCCTTGCCCTTTTCGATTTTGTCCTCTGCTTCATTGTCCGTTTCTGCGGTGCGATGTTTCTCCTCAAGAAAAGCCGAAATCTTTTCCATTGATCGACCGGATAATACGGGTGTTTGAGGGGTGCTGCCGCGCAATGGGTTTGATAATATAAATCTTGCTTTGTCCGCTGCTACAACAGCTCGGCGTTTGCTCATCCGATAAACCGCATAAACCACGATGACGATATGCGCCAATAATATTATGTAGAACATACCTTGTGGCCCATAAAGTGACATAAATCCACCCGCAATGAGCGGCCCTGATACCGTGCCGACACCCTGCAATAAGAGCAGGCCACTGGTGACTTGCAATGCAGACCCAGCTTTCGCGTGATCGTTAGCGTGCGCAATTAGAATAGGATACATGACAAAAATCAATGCGCCAAAGCCAGCCGCTTTTGCAATTAATATTGTTGGATTTGTTGTTGTGACTGCAATGAACATAATGTCCGCTATGATTGCTAAAACGCCAACAATTAACAGAACATAGCGGCGGTCCATATGATCAGATGCATAGCCAACCGGTATCTGCGATAAAGCGCCAGCTAAAATTGGAGCGGACATGAAAAGGGATATCGCACCAACAGAAAGCCCAACATCACCTGCATAGACCGCGCCTAATGTTCCAAATGCACCATTTGAAACACCAACACACACGACAGCAACGACGGCAATAGGTGAGTTCAGCCACAACGCTTTTAAATCAAGCTTTGCCTCAGACAATGGTGCAGGGGCGGACGACGCAGAAACCGCGGTGGGAAGCAAGGCCAGCGAATAAAACACCGCACCGATGATGAAAACCTCGAGGCCAATTGTGCCACTTGCAGCGATAGAAAGCTGACCCATGGTACTGCCAAGCAGGTTGATCATGGTATATGTTCCGAAGACCGAACCACGTTGTTTAGGCTCCGTGGTGCTCGTTAGCCAGCTTTCAACAATCATGGCAGCACCGGCAAAAGCAAAGCCGGAAAGCGAGCGAAGGATGATCCATGAAGCTGGAAAAATGATCAGCGCGGAGAGCAAAATTGATAGGGATGCAACTGCCGCCATAACACTAAAAGAACGAACATGACCAACTTTTGCCACAAGACGCGGGACATATAAGCAACCTGCGATATATCCGACTGCCCAACTCGTACCGATTAAACTGAGACTGAAAGCAGAAAAACCTTCTGCAGCGCCGCGCACGGGAAGAATAAGGCCGTTTAAACCGCCAGCAAAGAACAAAAAGCCCGATCCAATAAGGAGGGCCGAAAGTGAAAAGATTTTATTTTTCATTGTACTATTTGTCGAAAAAAAGCGTGATCTTGGATCAAATCACTACACTAGAAGGAAGTTTAGACCCATTAGAGATTTAATCAAGCTAGAATGTGACCGAAGTTGAACTGTTTTTGAGTCTTGTTTATTTGCCGGATGATTGCGCATGTCTGTATAGAAAAGTCTTGCGCGTGTATAATTTTTAAATTACAATTTATAAGTTATTTTAATTCACATATGCATCTATAAAGTTAAGCGAATGCAAAGACTAAAGACGAGTTTAGCAGCCACTAGATCTGGATATTTAGCAGCCTTGGCGGGAGCTTTGGGCGGGTGTATAGGGAGTTATCTTAAATATGGTTATTTGGAAGCAGAGACCATATCGGAGTATGCCACGGTTGCTTTAGTTTTATCAATTATCATAACTTTTCTACATCTCATTCTCGTCAGGAAATCTTAAAAAAAAACACCCAAATCCGGCGGCGGATTTGGGTGTTATAGTTGGGTCAAAACAACTAAATGAGGTCTAACGTTGTTTTGGCCTTCAGCAAACAGCTTGTGATCACATTAAAGGTGTAGAAAATCCTATGTGATCATCGAAACCTGCTGAGAATGCCCTATAACAGCTAGCTTCGATTGCAACATCGCTTTTGTGGCTAACGACGCTGCGGGCGACAGGCTGTTTGTTGATCTGGTGTTAACACGCATTGGCCGGAAACTTGACCGCGTGGTGTCGTCATGGAGCAAGAATTGCCAACGGCTTTGCTTGCACATGCGGCAAATGCAAATTGTGGCGGACCGCGACGCCCTCCATTATGGTTTTCGCGCGGGTTGTTACGCTCAGTGTTTCCAAGATTAACGTGTTCAGAGCGATTATCTCTCTTGCCAAAAAGCTTGCCAAGGCGTTGGCCTAAACCATTACCTTTGCGCTCACTTTGTCCGCCTTGATCAGCTCTTTGACCACCACCTTGGGTGAAGTGGGGAGAAATCTCACCATAGGCGCAGCGGGGAAAAAATGGGTAGGTATCTGTGGCAAAATATACATATTTGCCATTCAATGTTCCACCATTGCAAAGGTCAAGATTACCTGATCCAGCAACAAATTCAAAGTCTTGATTATAGGTGCCGTCATATTTGCCACCTGGTGCTGTGCTGCGTGTGCCTGATTTCAATTGCCAACTCGGGTTTGCACCAGCGCCGACATAATGGATTTCGTGACCATCCGCAGCATAGCCAATTAATGTCCCTTGCGCAGAAGCTAAAATTCCGTCTGATGGGGCGTGGTAGTGATATTCCCCATCAGGACCAACATGCGCATTGTTGCTATCAAGGCCGAGTGCTTCGCGTGCACCTACGCCATCAAGGTTCCAGCCAGATGAACGATCTCGTGAGTGCCCTCGGGAGGAAGAGCCGTCATACCAGTCAGCTGTGCCGGGTCGAATGATGACACCATTTAGTGCAAAGCCAATGGTTCCGCGCATGTCTTTTGGCGTTGACCCTTTCACAGGTGTTGCATCAACACATAGCTTTATCGTTTGTGCTGAAATGGCATTTGGGTTGCCGCTATTTGGAAAATTGCCTGTATCATGATCAGGAATATTATTTGATGTGACACATCGTTGCCCACTCTCTTGGCTAATGCTCACACTGTTTGACGCGGCAATGGCTTGCGCGCTTAGAGCACCGACTGCAATACCAGTGACCGCAAGTGCCACAAATTTTGTTCTCTTATGCATGGGCTGCTGGGGTCTATGTTTCATGGCTGTTTCTCACTTCAAACTTGATTGAAAACGATCGAATGCGAAGGGGTGTCGCGTTTCTATGACAATCATGATGATTGGCGAGCGTGGTGCCAGTTTGCAGAAAATATGTAGTAAATGTGTAGAATGGTCCGATTTGAGTGAATTTCGGCGGCCAAATCTAAAAAACAGCTTCATCATCGCTTCACATTTAGCTAGCAATATAAATAAAATGAGAAAAATGTGGTCTAAATTATCAATTGGAAAAAAGCTCTTCATTGCTATGATGATGACGGTTATCACCGTTGTGATTTTCATTGCAGTGTTGATCACGCTTTCTATGCGCGCTGGTTTTATCAGTTATATCTTAGAGGCAGAGCTTGATCGATTTGATCCTCTGATTGCCGCGTTGGTTGAACGCCACGATGCATCAAATCCAGGTTGGCCAGAGCTCAGAGCTAATAGGCGTAAATTCAGTGAGATAATCCGACAAACCATCCCACCAGCAGGTCGCCAAACCAGACCAACTCGACCCGTTGAGCAAAAGCAACCGCCGCGTCGAAATGGAGACCAAATCAAACCACCCCGTCGGCCGGGACCTGTAGATCCAATGGCATTGGGCAGACGCATGGCTGTTCTTGATGCGAACAAACAATTGGTGGCAGGTGCTAGATTTGATTATTCCACCAGCGGGCTTCGCATCATAAACGATGCCAATGGCAGTATAATCGGTTATATATCGATCATCCGGCCAGGGTTAAACGACAGCGCGCCCAACGCAGTTTTTCTAAAAGATCAATTACGAGCTTTGTTGCTGACTTTTATCATGGCGCTCATTATTTCCGCCATTGCCGCGTATCTTTTAGCGCGTCAGTTTACCAAACCTGTCAATCACTTAGTTTCAGGGACTGGTGCATTGGCGAACGGTGAATATGATTTGCGATTAGAGAAAACAAGTGAAGATGAATTTGGCAATCTCGTTGATCAGTTCAATTTACTGGCAGCACAATTAAGTGCGCAGGAGAAGGCTGAAAGACAATGGATGTCCGATACTAGCCACGAATTACAAACCCCCATTGCCGTATTGCGAGCTGAAATAGAAGCGATGCAAGACGGGGTGCGAAATCCGGACGAAAAAACACTCAGCACATTGCACCAGTCCATCACAAGGCTTTCCGCATTGGTAAAGGATATCAGCCAATTATCGAATGCGCGGGAAGGGCGACTTGTAGTGAATTGGACGCGTGAGGATATTTCCGTCATGGCAGCGCAGGCGGCTCAAAAAGCGCATGGTTTGATCGAAGACGCAGGGCTTACCCTTGAAACCAATTTGCAGGAAGGTTTAATGGCAGAGTGTGATGCCATGCGCATTGGGCAATTAATGGATAATATTCTGACAAATGCGCGTCGTTACACCAATGCACCGGGTACAATAAAACTGAGTGTGACGGACGATGGTCAGTACGCGATTATTCGTGTGGACGATAGCAATAATTGCCCACCCGCAACCGCGCGCGAAAAACTCTTTGACCGGTTTTACCGCGAAGACCCGTCGCGTGCGAGAGCCAGAGGTGGCTCCGGGCTTGGACTATCTATTTGCAAACTCATTGTGAAGGCGCATGATGGCCAGATCGTGGCAGAACCTTCGCCATTAGGGGGGCTTGCCATGATTATCAAAATACCACTGGAACGAACAAAATAAGATGGCTCAAGATCACATTATTATCGTTGAAGACGAAGAAGCGCTGGCCGAGGTTTTAAAAGATTATCTTTCTCAGCTCGATATGCGGGTTACTGTTTTAACTGAAGGACATAAAGCTGTTGAGGCGATCCTGTCGGAAGAACCTAATCTGGTGATTTTGGATGTCATGTTGCCGGGTAAAGACGGTTTATCGATTTGCCGCGAAGTGCGCGCAAAGAGCGATGTGCCAATTATATTAGAAACTGCAAGAGTTGAAGAGATTGACCGCTTGTTAGGGCTCGAATTGGGCGCAGATGACTATATCTGTAAGCCATGGTCTCCGCGCGAGGTTGTTGCGCGGGTAAAGGCTATTTTGCGACGTACAAAAAGAGACGTGATCACATATGAGCAAGGTTCCGATAGCGATCCTGTAGGATTGCAGATGAATGAGGACAATTGGACCGTATTCTATGGGGCTGACCAGCTTGATTTTACCCGCCGCGAATTTCGATTGTTATACATTTTGTTTAATCGCCCAGGACGCGTTTTCTCACGCGCGCAATTGCTTGAACTTGCTTTTCCTGATGATGCAATGGTGTTCGATCGCACTGTTGATAGTCATATTAAAAACATTCGTCAGAAGCTTAAACCCTATGCAACCGAGGGCGAATTGATCAGATCGGTTTACGGTGTTGGTTATGCTTTTGATGGTTAGTTAAACACCCAAATCAACCTTTAGCTAACAATGCGCGATGTCGTGTTTTAAAGCGTTCAAATTCAGAGTTTAAAGGCGTTTTACCAGTAAATACAGCGATATAATAGGGCATCCGAGAGACCCGTTCTTCAAGATTTTCGCGCACGTCCATCGAAATATATCCGATCTGGGTATAAATCACGGTCATGCTTCGCGCCTTTGCTTCTGCGTCCTCATAACCAAACCTCTTGAACATCTCAAAAAGGGCCTGTCCACGTTTCGCATCCGCCAAATCTAATCTTTTTTGAAGCGCCTTGTTGTTGCGCGCCCAATTGCGGATACCCAAATCTAACCGTGCATCGAAAAGGTTCTCATCAATCCAGCAATCGAAAACGTTAAACATTGCCTCAGTGATGGTTTCAGCAAAGCCTGAAGTTTGCTTAATCAAATTGCCGGTATTCTTGCGTTCCCAACCTCTGATCATTGTCTCTAATAGTGCGTCACGATCGGTGAAATGCCAGTAAAAACTTGTGCGCGTCAGCCCGAGTTTTTTTGCCAAAGGCATGACTTTAACGGCTTCAACGCCACTTTCACGAAGCATCTGAAAAGCAGCGTTGAGCCAGATATCTTCTGACCCTTTTTGACGCGATATATTCTCAATATTCATGGCCTGACTTAATATGACTTGACACTTATGTCAATATTTATGACACTTATGTCAAGAATGCCCATGATGGGCCTTTAATCTGGTTAGCTGGGAGACTAACATGGATGATTTAACGCAAACAAAAAGGCGTGCCCGCAAGCGAGGCGGGCGTGAAAAACGGTCGTCAGAAGCGGGGCAAAACCCGCATCTTGAGGTGCCTTATATCATTCGAAATATCCCCACTTATGATCTTGTAGGGGAGGAGAGCCTCGTCAAAATTGAGGCGACGACTGATCGCATACTTTCTGAAATTGGCATTGAGTTTTGGGAGGATTTTGAAGCGGTTCAATTGTTCCGCAAAGCCGGCGGTAATGTTACGCGACTTACTGACAAAAGCTGGAACATCAAATTCGAACCGGGAATGATCCGCGAGATCTTAAAAACCGCACCGGCGCAGTTTACTCAGCATGCTCGTAACCCAGTAAAATCAGTTGAGATTGGCGGCGATGCTGTGGTGCTCGCCCCCGCTTATGGTTCACCTTTTGTAATGGATCTAGACCAGGGGCGGCGGTATGGCACGATTGATGATTTTCAAAACTTCATCAAGCTAGCACAGTCTTCTCCATGGCTGCATCATTCAGGTGGAACCATTTGCGAACCCACAGATATTGCCGTGAATAAGCGTCATTTGGACATGGTTTATAGCCACATCAAATATTCCGATAGAGCATTTTTAGGCTCGATTACCGCAGCCGAACGCGCTGAAGATTCCATCGCATTGGCGCGCATTGTGTTTGGTGAAGAATTTACCGATAAAAACTGCGTCATTATGGGCAATTTCAATACAACGTCTCCACTTGTGATGGATGGTGTGACTTGTGCTGGCATTCGCGCTTATGCGGCAGCTAATCAAGGGTCAATCCATTTACCATTTTTGTTAGGTGGCGCTGTTTCACCACTCACAATGGCGGGATCAGTTGCTCATGCCTTGGCAGAAAGCATGGTGTCTTGTGCGCTCACACAACTCGTTCGGCCCGGAGCACCGACAGTTTTAGCGGCATTTTTAAGCACCATGGCTTTACGCTCCGGCTCGCCAACATTTGGCACGGCAGAACCGGCGTTAGGATCCTTGGTAATGGGGCAATTGGCGCGACGGTTAAATCTGCCTTTACGCTGCGCGGGGAATTTCTCTACGTCCAAATTACCCGATGGACAGGCCATGCAACAAGCTATGATGTCGATGATGTCGGCCGTGCAGGGCGGCGCCAATTACATTTTACATTCAGCCGGGTTTTTAGATGGGTTACTCTCAATGTCCTATGAGAAATTCGTCATGGATACAGATGTTTGCGGTGCGCTTCATGCCTATCTCAACGGTTTGAAAATCGATGAAGATACGCTCGCTTTTGACGCGTTAGCTGAGCAGGGACCGGGTGAGCATTTGTTCTCCACTGCGCACACAATGCGTCATTATAAAACCGCCTATTATGATAGCGCTCTTGATGACAATCAGCCTTGGGAAACTTGGGATGAGCAGGGCGAGATTGATATAGCAACGCGCGCCAATGCACGTTGGAAACAAGTGCTCAAAGATTATCAAAAACCATATCTCGATGTCGCAATTGATGAAGAACTCAAGGACTTCATCGCACGCAAAAAAGCCTCTATGGAAGATGCCTGGTATTAAGGAAAACCATGTCTAAAGATCCACTCCTACAGCCATTTCAGCTTAAACATCTCACCTTGAGAAATCGTATTATGACGACCAGTCATGAACCCGCTTATGCTGAAGATGGCATGCCGAAAGAACGCTATGCTGCTTACCATGCAGAACGCGCGAAAGCGGGTGTGGCGCTCACCATGACCGCAGGTTCTGCCGCCGTGAGCAAAGATAGTCCGCCTGCATTTAATAACATTTTGGCCTATCGTGATGAGGTGGTGCCGTGGATCAACCAGCTCACGGATGCTTGCCATGAACATGAATGCGCCGTGATGATACAGCTCACGCATTTGGGGCGCCGGACCAATTGGAATAAAGGCAATTGGCTGCCATCTGTTTCATCGTCCAAACATCGTGAACCAGCCCATCGCGCATTTCCCAAGCTAATTGAAGATTGGGATATTGAGCGGATAATCAACGACTTTGCAGATGCTGCTGAACGCATGCAAGCAGGTGGTATGGATGGCATTGAATTGCAAGTCTATGGTCATTTATTAGACCAATTCTGGTCGCCATTGTCCAATGATCTAAGCGGACCCTACGGCGCAGACACGTTAGAAAACCGATTGCGCTTTCCCCTTGATGTGCTCAATGCCATTCGTAAGCGTGTTGGCGATGAATTTATTGTAGGTATGCGTTATACGGCAGATGAAGCGCAAAAGGGTGGCATAACGGCACAAGAGGGACTTGAGATCTCCAAGAAACTTGCTGCAACAGGTAAAGTTGATTTCCTCAATGTGATCAGAGGCCGCATTCATACAGATCCTGCAATGACCGATGTCATTCCTGTGCAAGGGATGGCCAATGCACCGCATTTAGATTTTGCCGGCGAAGTGCGAAGAGCAACGGGCATGCCTACATTTCATGCGGCAAAAATTCCAGATGTTGCCACAGCGCGCCATGCAGTTGCAGCTGGTTTGCTGGATATGGTGGGCATGACGCGCGCGCATATGGCTGATCCTCACATCGTTCGCAAAATTATTGAAGGCCGCGAAGATGATATTCGTCCATGTGTTGGCGCAACCTACTGTCTGGATCGGATCTATCAGGGGGAAGCTTTGTGCACGCATAATGCGGCAACGGGGCGCGAGCTCACCATTCCGCACGATATACCCAAAGCTGAGGTGATAAAAACCATGGTTGTGGTTGGGGCGGGGCCCGCAGGGTTAGAGGCCGCACGTGTTGGCGCAGAACGCGGACATAAGGTGATTGTGTTTGAAGCACAAGCGGATGCTGGCGGGCAAATTCGTTTAACAGCGCTCAACCCGCGTCGACGTGAAATGATTTCCATTATTGAGTGGCGTCTTGCACAATGCGAAAAACATGGCGTTGAATTTCATTTTAACACTTGGGCAGACGTTGAAAATATCCAAGCAATGGATCCTGATATTGTGATCATTGCAACGGGTGGATTACCCAACACAGAACTGTTTGAAAGCAAAAAAGACGCTCAAAATATCGTCACGTCTTGGGATATAATTTCGGGCGATATCAAACCGTCGGACAATGTGTTGATCTATGATGAATCGGGTGATCACCCAGGATTACAAGCAGCAGAAGTTGTGGCTTTGGCCGGATCAAAAGTTGAAATCATGACACCCGATCGCACCTTTGCACCTGAAATTATGGCGATGAATTTGGTGCCCTATATGCGTGTTCTACAGGATAAAGATGTAACTTTCACCGTTACAAGACGATTATTGGGAGTGGAAAAAGCCGGCAATAAACTTAGCGCGATCATCGGTACAGATTATAGTGATCTGACACAGACCCAAGAATATGATCAGATCGTCGTCAATTACGGAACTTTACCTTTCGATGATTTGTATTTTGAACTCAAACCCTTGTCGACAAATCTTGGTGCTGTCGATCATGATGCGTTAATTGCCGGAAACCCGCAGATTGTGAACCGCAATGAACAAGGCTCTTTCCAGCTGTTTCGAATTGGAGATGCTGTAAGTGCACGCAACACGCATGCAGCAATTTATGACGCAATAAGGCTGGTCAAAGATCTATAACCGGGCTCCAAATCTCATGAAATAAAATATTAAAAAGTCTCATTTTCCACATTTCCTCCATAATTGCTTCATTGTGAACTCTATTTCACTTGTCATATTGCATCACAACGAAATCAAGTTATGGGCGAACACGATGGGTTACACAGACAAAACCAGGCAACATCTTGCCGCATGGATTGTCGTTGCAAATTTAATTGCAATTACCGCTGTCATGATTTCGCTTTCCACCCATTTTGCATCAGCTCATGAAGATGATGTTCAACAGCATTTGGTCGCAACGACGTCGACAACATTGGTTGATGATCGCTTAATACTCGATCTTAACCTCGCCAATTTTTCTGGCAAAACAATCGATGTTCAAACCCTTAGTATAAATGGCGTAGCGTTGCGCTCGATCGATCAATCCCTAGCCGATCAAGCAAGTTTAGAAGTAAGTGGTACACGGGCAATCCAACTACCACTGGAGTACAACGGTTCTATGTTCCTCGCATTAGAGCTTGATCTGGGGCGAGATGGATCAATGACTATCCCCGTAGTTGTATCTAACTAGCTTGAACCCAGATCTGAAATTGTTGCTCAGTTAACGCCCCCAACGTGAGTGACAATGGATGATGGCGACCAACACTTCATTGTGTTGGTCGCTATTAATCCGATCACGATGACTTAAAGTGGCGGGCCAGCGCCATGCTCGCTTCGATGAATGCGAGAGCGGCTACTAAAATCAACAATGCTGGGATTGAATAATCCACGATCATAATACCTGCGATGAGCGGGAATCCAAATATTCCAATGAAATAGGACAATGAAAACAGCTGCATGGTTTGAGGCATCAAATCGCCAGGTGCATCATTGGCTGCCATGGCCGCAAGGATTGGATAGGATACCCCATAGCCAATGCCAAAAAGTATCGCGCTTGCGATGTATAAACTTTGATGTCCGTTGACAAACATAAACAAAACAACACTTCCGCACATGATATATTGTAAAAGCGCGATCGTGTTGTATGGCGATTTGCCTCCCGAAAATCTTGCTAAAAAAATGCGGCCGATGACAACAGTAAGCGTGTAGTAGAAGAAGAAATCTGCGTAGTTGAGACCTTCTTTATCCGCAAAGACAGTTTGAAAATTATTCATGCCAGCAAATACGGAAGCGCCCAACATTCCCATGCTAACAGGCAACCAGGCCCTTGAGGTCAAGATGGAAACAACAGATGGAATTGAGAGTTTTGAACGATTATCTGGAGCGTTTGTCGTTGCAATATCATTAATGGGACGACGCAATGCAATGAAAGCTATCCCGCTGATAATACAAAGGATTGCGACGATCCAAAATGAATCTCGCACGCCATATCCAAGCGTTTCAATATATGCAGCAAACACCGGCGACAGACCAAAACCACCCATGAGAAAGACAGAATATGCAGAGAATAATTGCACGCGAGATTGTGGTGTTGAAAGCCGCGTGAGAACCACAGGCCCAAGCGTATACATCAGACCCCAGCCAAACCCGATTAAAATGCTGGCGAGCGTTAGAACAATGCCAACAGAATTTGCAATGGAATAAAGATAAAGCGAAATGGTCAGTGAAAAGCTCGATACGCCAAGTGTCATCATCCGACCTAATAAATCGGATAGGTGTCCTGAATAATAGACCGAAATCAGCGTTGAGATAGCTGTGAGAGCCAGCATAAAGCCAACATTCTTTTCATTTGCGCCAAATTCAGCAAAAAGTTTTGGAAGCAAAAACGTCAGGCCATAAGTGCCTGATTGCAAGAAGATCGCGAAAAAATATATGGCTAAAATTACTCGTCGCATCGTTACAATCCTCGTTTTCGAATCTCATTATAGTGCCAAACTTATGACGCGATAGTGCCAGATGGTATTTGATATGGGTGCACATAATTAAATTGCGGCAATTCGACATCTGGGGCAGGGCGAGGTTGATTGTTACATATAATGGATCACGGGCTGCGGAGATAATGATGAGCATACAAATGGGTGCAATTCCACAAGGTGGACTTTTAGCGCGCTATGATCTGGTGGAGCACGCATACACAGATTGTTTTAAAACCGAGATTGATAGAAAGGTTGCGTTTGAGGACTATGCGCGGGCATTTCTTTCATCACCAATATTTAAACTGGAACGTATCATTATCGCGCTGACCACTGGCAAAAAGACAACTGAACGTCATGTTGAAGAATTGATTTCAGGTAAATCGGACGATTTTGCCGTTTGGCAGGTAGAAGACCGAGCCGACAATCAAATTCTTATGAAGGTCGGTGATGGTCAAATTAGAACTTGGTTGATGTCGGAGCAAAATGGCGACAGCACGATGTTATATTTCGGTTCTGCAATTTTACCACTGAACGAAAACGGTGATAAGGGCTTTTTGTTTCACGCACTTTTCGGATTTCATAAGCTTTATGCGCGCATTTTGCTTTGGATGGCAAAGAAGGGTGTTTGACCGTTCTTTTTATATTTTCAAATCGCTGCATAGCACTTAGGTTTTTGGCTTAAAGTCAAAAAGAGCAATAAACAGATGTTTAAAGGCAGCAATATATTGCTCACGTTGATCAGGCGATTTTGCCGAGGCCAGGGCTGCACGATCAAAAGCTGCTGATAAGATATCTGCCATCTGTTGTGTTGGCATCGATGCAAGGTCACCTTGTTCTACCGCCGTATCAAGTCCAATTTTCAACTCATTACCACCATGTTTTTGGTCAATCTCAGCCATGGCCTCAAATCCCAAAACGGCTGGACCTTCAATGAGAAGTAATTCTGCGCGCCCATCCGTTGCCATTGCATCAAAATAGGCAAGGGACCCATCCAGCAATGCATCGCGTGCTGTTTTGCTCGCGACAGAGTTTGCATTTATTTCTTCTGCCACCAATGCAGCTTCATGATCTATCACTGCGCGAAAGAGGCCCTTTTTGTCACCAAAGTGATGATAAAGCGCGCCACGCGTCACACCAGCAGCTTTTACAATTTCTGGCGTTGATGTGTTTGCATAGCCTTTTTCAGCAAATAACGCGCGGGCAATCGCAACAAATTTCTCAGTCGTTTCAGCAGTTCGCGCAGCATTGCTGCGTCGTTCTATGGTTTTCTCTTGCATACATACAGCCTGTATGTTAATTGTTTCACTTACATACACTATGCATGTAAATTAAAAAGGAGCAAGCCATGAAATTAACGCAGTATTATCCGGTCGTTCAAACAAATGATGTTGAGGGGACAGCAGAGTTCTACAAAACTCATTTTGGTTTCGTATCTCGATTTGACAGTGATTGGTACATTCACCTGCAATCAGAAACTGATGAACATGTGAACCTAGCTGTGTTGCAACATGATCATGAAACCATTCCCGAAGTCGGCAGAGGTATATCATCGGGTGTCATACTCAACTTTGAAGTAGACGATGTTGATAAGGAATATGAGAAGATGAACTCAGCTGGCGTAAAAATCGCAAAACCGTTGCAGGATGAAGTGTTTGGTCAGCGTCATTTCATTGCTTTAGACCCAAATGGTGTCCTTTTAGATGTTATCAAACCCATCCCGCCGAGTGAAGAATTTATCGCCAATTACGATGCATCAGCCTTACCAGCATAATTTTATTAAGAGCTCAGTTTTGATCAAAAGGTCAAAGCTGAGCACAATAATGCTATAAAATAGTCGAATAGTATCAACTTAAATTGGAATCTAATTATTAAATAATGAGACTAATTTCGCCAGAGATAATATTAAACCAATATTTTAATGATACTTTTTTTAGTTATAATATTTTTAGTTGTATTTTTTACCCTATTAAACCTGTCATTTGTAATACCCTAAAAATAACTACAAATTAAATCATTTGCATTGATTTCATAAGGTTTTTTTAACCAATAAGCTCATAATGTTCTCAATATATATTGTGCCCGCATGATGCGAGTATTTGCAAAGCCATGATGGCGTATCAACTTTCGGGGACCATCATGCTCAATAATCTAACAATAACAAAACGCGTTGCGATAGGCATACTCATACCTATGATTGGCTTGGTCATTTTAGGCGCAATCGCGACCTGGGAAGCCTATCGAAATTATAAGTCGATGGTTTTCTTGGGCTATGTATCAGAAACAATCAATGAACTCGCAGCGCTGACTGAGACACTTCAAGTAGAACGTGGACAGACAGCTATTTTCATTGGTTCTGGTGCCACCGTGCCACAACAAGCATTGCTCGATGCGCGTAAAGCAGCAAACGCTGAAAAAGCCCGCCTGCATGAAGTTTTAGAGCATGTGAAAAAGGTTGATGCCGCTCAAATGGTAGATGAGCTTGCTGAACTAGAAGCTGAAATTGATGAATTTGAAAGTTATCGCAACAGAATTGATGCGGGCGAAGTGTCACTAGGCGCTGCAATGAAGCAATATTCAAAAACCATCGCTCATATCATTGAGATTGGTTTTCATGCTTCTAAAATGGCAAATAATGCTGAATTAGCGCTTGAAACCGTTGCGATGCTCGATCTTGCTGAAGCGAAAGAGTTTGCTGGCCAAGAACGAGGTTTGGTTGCAGGTTTGATCGCAGCAGGTTCAGTTTCAACTGAAGCACTGGTAAAGCTTGAAAAATCAATTGGTAAGCAAGAGACCTTGGTCGAAAACTTTATTCACAATCAGCCGCTTAGATACCAAGATAAATTTAAGAAGATGTTGGCTGCAATTGATAACACCCAAGTTGATGCATACCGCAATGCTCTTTTACAAGAGTCTCAAGGCGAAGCGCATATCGAATTAGATGCGAAAACCTGGTTTGATGTTGCGACTGCTCGTATTGCAAAATTCCGCGAAATGGAGATCGAGACTGGTAAGCTAATCGCAGCTGGGTCGGATAAAGTATCAAGCGGTTTCCTTCGCGAAATGATCATCGTTGCGAGCATCTCTTCAATTGTTCTCCTTCTTGCGGTGACAGCTGGTATCTTCATTGCACGTTCAATTTCAGCTGCAATGCGCCTTACAACCGAAGAAATGGTGACGCTTGCAAATGGTGATACCAATATTGAAAATACTCAATTAGGAAAGCCGACAGAGCTTGGCAAAATGGCCGAAGCATTGCAGACATTTAAAGACAATGCATTGCGCAAGATTGAGATGGAAAAAGAAGCAGAAGAAGAGCGCGAGCGTGCAAAAGAATCTCGTATTGCCAGTGAAGCTGCGAAAGAGAAGCATAATCGTGAAGTTGAAACAGTTGTGCAATCACTGGGTAATGCGCTACAGCGCCTTGCAGATGGTGATTTATCTCGTTCAATTTCAACAGAATATGCAGATGAGTTCCAGCAGTTGAAAAACGACTTCGGTCATTCTATCTCCAAACTATCCAGTGCATTGAACGATATCAATGAATCAACGACTGAAATTGGTAATAACTCAACCGAACTTCGTCGTGCTGCAGATGATTTGGCAATGCGTACAGAGCAACAAGCTGCTGCACTTGAAGAAACATCCGCTGCGCTTGAAGAGATCACAGCAACAGTAAAAGAATCTGCTGATCGTGCAAGCGAAGCGCGCACAAAAGCAACTCAGGCAAAAGAGAGCACCAATAAATCTGGAGATGTCGTTAAAGACGCAGTTGAAGCAATGGGCCGCATTGAATCAGCTTCTGAAGAGATCTCACAAATTATTGGCGTGATTGATGATATCGCTTTCCAAACAAACTTGCTCGCACTTAACGCCGGGGTAGAGGCTGCGCGTGCTGGTGAAGCAGGTAAGGGCTTTGCGGTTGTTGCACAGGAAGTTCGTGAACTTGCGCAACGCTCGGCAAATGCTGCGAAGGAAATTAAAGATCTGATCACCAATTCAGGTGTTGAGGTTGCAAATGGTGTGTCACTTGTTCAGGCAACTGGTGAAGCATTGCGTAATATTTCCGTGGAAGTGAATGAGATTGAAGAGCATGTTCAATCCATCGCACGCGCTTCAGCTGAGCAATCTGCAGGTCTGACAGATATCAACAGAGCTGTGAGCGAGATGGATCAGGTCACACAAAGCAATGCTGCAATGGTTGAGGAAACCAACGCTGTAACGCATCGCTTGTCGGCTGAAACTGAAACGCTTGCACAACTTGTGTCGCAGTTCCGCACAGTTGGTACCGCACAACAGGAAGAGCGTTTGTCAGCTTAATCCTGAATTTCAGATACAAATCAAGAAGGCCGCGTTTATTTCGCGGCCTTTTTCATGTCTGCAATAAAATCATCTACGTCAGCGCTCGAACGCAATATGTGTTTTTCTTTTTCCTCCGGTGCGTTTTTTAGGGTGTTGATGATGTTTTTACGTGCTGACTTGCGTGTGTTCCAAATCCAGAGAGTAAACTCCCAATTAAATCGCTCAGGGCAGCCATCGGGTAGGTCAGCTCTGGTTTTGCCATAATGCTTTATCGTGCGCCAAAACACCCGCCATGCTCTGATATGAAAGGGAATATCCAGCGCAATAATCATCTCAGCGCGGGCAATGCGTGATGGCCAAGTTATCGAATGACCACCTTCAAATATCCATTTATCTCGCGCATGCACGTCTTCACAAAGGCGCGTTCTTTCATCTTTTGAGCGCTCCACCCAGCCTGTTTGCCAGTGAATTGTATCGATGTGCACAACGGGCAGACCGGTAAGCTTGCCAAGCATTTTAGCAAGCGTTGATTTGCCGGAGCCGGGCTGGCCAATAATCATGATCCGCTTAAACTGGTTTTTCATGATTTTCGGGCTCATTTGCTCTGGGTTTTTTGTCAATTAACAACAATAAGCTTGCAGCGCTAAAGCCCAATGCTGCACCAATAAAGGCAACACCCTGATAATTGGTAATTGCAGAACCGGCAGCAAACACGCCAGATGCGATAATCATACCCATGACCTGAGCAATTGAGATAAGTGATGACCCTGCGCCCGGGCGATCAGCTTTAAGATCTTGAATATAGGCAAGTGGTATCGACAATATAATCCCAGCGCCAAGTCCTGCAGGAATAATCAATAACCAGGCAATATTGATATTCGTAATCGTGCCAAGACCAATGAGGAAACTGCTATAGATAATCATCCCGATAAACATCAGTTGTGTCCGTGTGAAATGCCGCAAAAACACAGCGCCCATCAGCATAATTGGCACTTCCATCAGCGCAACGCCGCCTGCAAACCAACCCACATCAGACTCAGACCCATTCATCGTATTGATGATCAAAAGCCCCAGGATAATATTATAGAGCATGTTTGCGCCAATCATCGCGGCAACGAGTGTAAGCCTGATAAATATCGTTAAATTGGCGAGTTCTCTGACAGAAGCTAAAAAGCTTATGCCCGACTTTTCGCTGTCCTGTGAGGGGTGCTTCTTTGGCCAAGAAGTGAGAACCAGCACTAGTATAATTAATTGAATAATGGCGACATATCCATAAACCGATAAAAGCTCAAAGCCATTGGCGATCAAAATCGCCCACATGGGCGGGGTAAGCGCAAATGATCCAGCAAATCCTGCACGCACAATCGACATCGACATATCGCGGTCCAATGCTTTGTTGCGTCTTGCAGCAAGGCTAGCCATAGCAAAAGCTTGCGTGAATATCGTGCTGCCAAGCGGGAATAGCAACACATGCACGATAATGAAAATAAACTGCGATGGGATCAGCCACATCAAAGCACCCGCCAAAATGCCTGTAACAGTTGATAACAACAAAACCTCGCGATAACGCCCGGTTTGATCGCAATAAATTCCAACGCTTACGGATATCACCACCGAAAACACTGACCCAGCCATCACAATGAACGCATAGAAGGTATTGGAAAAACCAAGCTGTTCAATGCCAATGACAGACTGAAACGGTATTGTGGATGCAACCGCGGTACCCATGAAAAGGATCGCCAAAAACGCGATGCGCAATAGGCGGTCATTCCACGAAAGGGAAATGGTTTGAAGAACGCTGGACAGCATTAGGACCTCTGAAAGCAGAAGATAAAAACAAAGATGGCGTTAGATTTGAAAGAAGCTGTAATCGATTTCATAAATCAGGTGTGAGGAAAAATCAAATCACCACTTTGAATAGATAAATGAATAAGATTTATGGATTGTCAGCGTTTCAGCTCGGGTTGGGTTTGTAAAACAACCTCAAACACCTCCAACATTGACATTGAAAATATCGTTCCCATTTAAAGCGGAGTAAAACACTCAAGAAAGGTAGATGCCATGTCAAAGGTGGATGGAATAAAGGGTGCGCATGTTGGGCATGGGCATTTAAAAGTTGCAGATATTGATCGCGCGATCGCGTTCTATCAAGATGTGATCGGCATGCGCCTCATGCAGCGATACGGCTCGCAAGCCGCTTTCATGTCCTTTGATGATTATCACCATCATTTGGGCCTCAACACTTGGGAAAGTAAAAATGGAACTCCACCGCCCAAAGGACATACGGGGCTTTATCACATCGCCTTTGTGTTCCCAGATCGCGCCGCTTTAGGCCAGGTTATCGACCGGGTTCAAAACGCGGGCTATGAGTTAGAAGGTGCAGCTGACCACGGTGTGAGCGAAGCGGTTTATTTAAGCGATCCCGATGGCAATGGCTTAGAACTCTACCGCGACCGTCCGCAAGCTGAGTGGAAAATGTTGCCTGATGGTACGCCCGAACTCGTTAATCGACCACTTGATGTTAAAGCTCTGGTGGAAGAGGGACGTGCGCTGGTGTGAGCCTTCCACATAATCACCCAAATTATGCCCAATTTTGATCTCAGTCATGACATGAAGTTTGCATAGCATAGCTTTCATATAACAAATGAGGGCTATTATGCGCAAAGCACTAAACGGTATTGGGTTAACTGGGTTAACTGGGTTAGCATTAATTTCGGCGATCTTTCTATATGGCGGTAAAGGTTGGTATGATGCAGTTCAAATGTCTGATGAATTCGTCACAAGAGCTGAACAATTAACCAGCAGTGGGAAAGGCGTGGAAAGCCTGACAAGCCAACAATTAGAGACCCTAATTAAGGTGCAAGATCCCGGGTTTTATGACCATGACGGCATTGATTTCAGCTCAAAAGGCGCGGGGATTACAACGCTTACGCAGTCTCTCGCCAAGCGGCTCGGATTTGAAAAATACACCCCCGGAATTGGCAAAATTCGCCAATCCGGTTTTGCTTTGGGGCTAGATAGTGTCCTCAGCAAACATCAACAAGTGGCTTTGTTTTTAGATACCGCTGAAATGGGTAAAGGGCCCAATGGCTGGATTACAGGGTTTCATAAAGCTGCAGAAGTCATCTACCAAAAGCGTGTCTCTACGCTCGATGAAAGCGAATTTATCGCGTTAGTGGCTGTGCTGATTGCACCCGGCCAACTCAAACTTTCAGCGCCTGATGCCGCCCTTGAAGAACGTGTGGCCCGCATCACTAAGCTTGCCAACGAAAAGTGCGAGCCAAGCAACTTTAATGATGTTTGGCTCGAGGGTTGTGCATAAAGCTATAGCTGTTTGACAAAGGTGATTTTGTCTTCACCATCCATCCAGAAATCTGGGATTGTGGCAACATGCTGATATTCCAGATTTTTATAAAATCTTTGCGTTGTTATAAACTGTGCATCGCTCGATGTATCAATCATGATCATGCGCTGATTTAAATCACGCAAAGCCATTTCCAAATGCCCAATGAGCTTGCGCCCGATGCCCTGATTTTGCGCGGTTTGATCGACCGCTATGATCAACATATTCCAGACTTTATCAGCCATTTCCTCTTGTCGGGCATAATAAAACCCAACAATGTCCGTACCAAGTTCAGCAATCATACAAAATTCATTGTCGGCATTATTGTCAAAGAATGGCGCCATGCTCTGCGCAAGCATGTCACCGGGCATAAGCTCTACTTTTTCCACCAGACATGAAAGTGTGTCTAAGTCTTCGCCTGTTGCTGGGCGGATGTTTATATTGTTAGCCATTATCTGTTGTCCATTTGTGAGAGTACCGCGCTAATACCCAGCTTTGTGGCTTGGTATGGTGCGCCATTTTTTGATTTAATAAAGCGGCGTTTTTTAAGCCGCGTGAAAACCTCAAGCGTACAATCTGAGAGCACATAACCCTCGCGCGTGTAGCAAGTGACTTTGTTAATTTTACGGTTTTCCCCGCGGGTATAATGGATGGATCCACCTTGCGCGAGCACGTGCAAAACACGCTGTTCTAATTTTGAAATATTCAATGGTTCGTCTTAAGAATTGGGGAAGGGCGCCTTGCGCGTTCCCATTTGAACATACCAAAACCGTCGCCAATTGCATGAAGATGCAAGAGCCGGTTTTGAATTCAAACTGTCTCAGCGTTAGGGCTAAGACTTAGTGGCGAACCACATTCTCTGACATAAAAACTCCGTATCGAGACCAATTCTCGAAGATAGATCAAGCTAACCTTGTTGCTTTCATTGCTCAAGCATAACCAAAGGTGGATTGAGAAAGTTCAGCTGGTATGTTGCTCAATCACCACAGCAAACCATCTCTGCTTGCCAATAAGAATTGTGCATTTGGCGAAGCGTGAATGGATCAAACCGACCTTTGACGAAAGGAAATGTCGATCAACGCAAATCAGCTTTGACCAAAATGTTTTGTGTGTTCGTTGTCACAAACAACAAAAATGCGGAGCGTTAACACATGGAAAATCAAACAGTTGAATTTATTGCAGGTTGGGCAAAGGGATTGATGTTAGGTCCACCTATATGGGTTTGGTTCTTGCTCGCATACCTCGTTTTCATTGGTGTGAAATCTTTTAAAACACGCAAAGTGCCGATCTTTGTATTTTATCTTACACCTTTTTTGGGACTGTTATCTGTGCGCACAATCAGTCAGCTTGAGCATAGTCTAATTGCCTGGTTGGTGTTTATAATCAGCTATAGCGCAAGTGTTGCAATCTCGTTTTACTGGCAAAAGCGTAACTTAATTGAACGAGAAAAAGGCTATGTTTTGCTCAAGGGTGAATGGGTGTCCTTAATCAGTTTCATGATAATTTTTTGGGCCAATTTTGTTCAGGGAGTTCTGACAGCTGTTAGCCCACAAACTTATCAATCACTAGGATTTGTAATTGTGTTTTCAGCATTATTGGGTTGTGTGAGTGGCAGTTTTCTTGGCCGTCCATTATGCAACATTTTTTCAAAACCGCTCAAAAGTGATTAAGCAAAATCGCAATGGCGCAACGATTTAGTAAATATCAAACATTGCCAGAAATGCTTCAGCGATCGGACGTCTTTTAGCAGCATCCTTGCGTGATGCCATGTCAATATTAAGAGCAAAGGAGAAGAGCTTTCCCTTGTGTTCCACCCATCCCACAAACCAGCCGATATCTGGATTGGGGGTGGTCGTCCATCCGGTTTTGCCATGAAGCTTACGGCCATTTTTGCTGCTAAGGAGACTGATATCCGCAACAATATTTTGCGCCCGTTTGGAAATGGGCAATTGTCGTTGAGCCAGTTTTGCTAAAAATTTGGTTTGCTCAATCGCGCTTATTTGCAAAGGTCCCCGCAACCAAAATGTTTCAACATCCTGACCTGATTGAGCATTGCCATAACCAAGCTTGTTGAGCCAAAACGCGTATCGATCCAAACCAATACGGCGTGCGAGTTCTTGATAGACGGGCACATTGGATATTGAAAATGCGCGGCGCAGAGGCATATCTTCAGCCCATGCCTTGATAAAGGTGCGCCCGCCGCCATAGGGAATGATTTCATTCTCATCTGCAACGACACCTGTCTCTAGTGCAATCAAACTATTCGCGATTTTAAATGTGGAGGCAGGAATAAAAGCTTGCTCAGCACGGTCAGCATTTACCAGATGAAGCGTGTCTTGCGTCACATCATAAAGCACAAAAGTACCGCGCGTATTATGGGCGCTAAAAACTTGTGCTTTGTCATCATGGATCATTATCGTTTGCGCGGAGGCGAAACTGACCAAAGATAAAACAATTGTTGTGAACAAGAATATCAAACGAAGGCAAATAAAATTTTTAAACATATCAAATTGTTTACGCAAAAAGATCGACTGACACCAGCCACTTCCTCATCGTTTGAAAACGATGCACTGCGGGGGGTATGCAGTTGGAAGAGAGCTAGTGTAGTTCCGCCGACGGAATTGAACTTTATCGCCAATAATTATTAGCAGCAGCAACCGTTTGAAAATTCGTCGCGATCACATGGGAAACGTTGGTCAGACTATCCGCATCATTTTCGTAGATAGGGCGCAATTTTGCGCGAACTTCATCATTCGGTTGGGTCTTTTTAACGCCCATACGTGACAGTTTTATGGCAAGTTCAAAACCTTCTTCAGCATTCGCAGTTATCAGCGTTGGCAACCAGGACATGATATTCTCCTCTATCAATTTATATCGTGCACGATATAAATTGATAGAGGATTGCTTGTCAATTGCATCGTGCGCGATATATATATAGATGAAAATTGTATTCCTCAGCATTAATTTTGCTGAAATCGTATTGGTCTCGTTAAAATGTCACAGGAAAATCCTGAAAAGGTGGAAGATCTTATTTGTTTTGCGCTGTATTCAACCACAAGCGCAATTAACAAAGCTTATGCACCGCATTTGGCTCGACTTGGATTAACCTATCCGCAATACATAACTCTGTCAGCCTTGTGGCAAAACCAGTATGGCCAGAAAACATCGTCAAATGATGCGGAATTAAAGGGTGTGACAGTTGGTTGGTTATGTGAAAAACTTATGACAGATACCAACACGATGACACCAATTTTAAAGCGATTGGAGGCCTCTGGGCATATCATTCGTCAAAAGGGAACTTCCGATAAGCGGCAAGTTTTTATTCTGTTGACTGACAAAGGTCAAAAGCTGGAAACAGAGCAGGCTGGGATTACTAAATGCGTCGTTGCAGAAACCGGATTACCTGAAAAAGAGCTGTCAGCTCTGGTGCGTTCAATCAATAAGATGCGTGATAATCTGTCAGAGAATAAAATGTGAAAACAAACGTATGTAGTAAGTTAAGACACACAATTTGATATTGAAAGAGTAGGTTAGCTACTCAATATAGTTGTATTCATCTATTGAATATGCAGGATATCCTGACCAAAATGCAACGTGTATGGCTTGGTAAGAGGGGTCTCATGTCAAACAAAGTTTTGCATATAAGTTACATATTTTTCACCGGGTTTCTGATCGCCATCATCATGTCCACCGGAATGTTGTTGCCAATCAATGGTTGGCAGATCGACACAATTTGGGGCGAGTGGCTTACATCTATCTATGGCAAAGCTCTGTTGGGACTTGTTGCAGTACTAGCGATATTTGCAGGCTTCCTCACGCGTCGGTTCATTGTGGTCATCATCACAATTCCTGCGGTTTTAATGATATTACTATCGCCAAAAAACTTCTCATTGAGTTCTGGAATTTATGAAAGTTTTCTAGAGTTCGATCTCGTTATTGCCGAATTAACAGCGAGTGCTTCTAATGATGAAGTTACAAGTTTTACCGAGCAAAAAGAACAAAGCATTGCCCGAATTGATGCGAGTGTTCAAGAGACAGAAAACCTATTGGCGGGCAGTTTATTCGCTCCGAACAATTATGCGCTCAGAACTCAATTGGCAACGTGGATTGAGATCGAAGCTCAGTCTGCCAAAAATGCGCTTGATCAAAAAAGTTTTGATCGTCGAAATATCGAAAAATTAGAAGACTCGCTTGATGAACTAGATAGAAGATACAAGGCTGCTATCAAAAATTGTGACCGAATTTTGAGTAAGCCGCGAGGCATCGGACAGCTTTTTACCCTCAGGAAAGTAGCTTATCGCCATTGCATTAAAAGTACAGGTTTATTGAAACGTCAACGAGATGTTTTTAAAAAACGCTATCAAAAAGCAATTGCGATTGAGCAAGCAAACAACGAAAATCAGGTTAGTAGTGCAAAAGCTGCCTTGATTTCCATAAAGCAACAGGAGCAATTGTTGGATGTAGCTTATGATCGTCTTGAAAATTGGCGTTCAAGTGTGATTATCGCAGGGGTAACATTAGTCGTTGTATTCTTGATTGCTCTTCTTGCTCCGCAAGCTATTTCGATTGTGTCCTATTTAGCATTGGGTTCAGTGGGAATAGGGCTGTTTTGGTATTTGTTTCCGCAAATTTTTGCCGGAAAAGCTATCTTAATCCCGTTTGTAATTATTCACCTTGCAATGACACTCATTGTGTTTTTAAGCGGTTATGCGTTGCGACTACTTTATCTTCACAATGTCGATTTATGGCACCAATTTAAGCTACGAGAACGAATTCACATATTGCTAGGAACGGCACTCTGGTGGATACCGCTTGGCTTGTTTGTCGCCATTGGTGTGTGGCTCAGCATGTTGTTCAATGGTCTTACTAATCAAATCGCGTATAATATTCCGCTAAACGATGAAGCAGTGGTTTATAACAATCCACTTTGTCAGAATTCTGGACATTTGATATATCCTGTCGCCAACGATGGGTTCTTACTCGAGGCTGATATCGACAATGTTGTGCGATGTGTTTTCGAGCAAACCAGCGCCGATGCGGCAGACGCTGAGGTTAAAATCAACGCAGATATGGCAGCAGATGCAGCTATTGATGCTGCGACAAAGTTCTTCGATAGCGTGATACCCAAAAGTTTACCCGCTGACGTTAATGGACCGCGTGAGTTTGCCATCTCAGCTGCTTTTAACTATCAGTCCTGCGGCTTTTTCAACATAATCTGTGGGATAAAAAACATTCCCTATCGTGCTGCAGATGAAGCCTATTCAAGTACACGTTCACTTTATCGCCAGCAATTTATCAACAATGTTCGTAAACAGGCAGAAGAAGCTACAGATCTAATTGATAGTGGTCAGACATTCGTAAATGGGCAAACACAAACCGCAAGTGCCATTATTGATCAAATGGTTTTTGATGTCCGTAATCAAATTTGGGCAAGTTTTCGCGTTTGGGATTTCATCAACATGATCGGCCTTATGATTTTTGCAATGGCCCTTTTGAAAAGTATCGGTTTTGTTTTAGCGCGTGTGACATACAACATGCGGCGCGGCTTGGGATTTACGACTGATGGCGGCCGAGAAGCAATGGCCAAGATGGATTATCAGATAAGCCAAGGCAGCAAATTGACCCTCAAGCAAAATGGCAGATACTTCATCATCATGGGGCAAAGTCCCAATAATGTTATCGTCACGGGCCCCACTTTGCGCAAACCTTGGCAGGTATTCTTCTGGCGAATTCCGTCTCTATTTTTATTTGATAAATTCGATATTGATAAAGACGGATGCGCGGAACTTGTGTGTGTGGAACCGCAAAAGTTGGTTGCCATCGAACTTCAAGAGGGTCAGCGTTTAGCATTTAAATTCCCTCAGCTTTATGCATTTTCGCAAGGTATATCATTCAAGCGGTTCTGGGATTTTCGGCTGTCAAATTTAATGCGCGGCAAAGCATCTTATGTGCAGGCAAGTGGTGTTGGCACACTTGTGTTGCGAACAAACGGAGCGCTAGATGAGCTCCCAAGCCTAAATAATGCCAAAGAAAGTAATGCAATTGCTCGCAAATCACATGAGCGCTTGCTGGCTTGGTCACCTCATGCTGATTTCGATATTGAAAGCAATGTCTCGCTGGCGGGCATGTATATGGGTAATTACACTGTTGGCCGTTTAAACGAGGACACAATATTATTTGATAATGGGATGCGCACAGGCAAGTTTTCAGGTGCCTTACGTTTTATTCCAATGTTGCTTTTGCCATTTTAGTCAAACAAGCCGCGCGTCGACCAAGTTAGACGAGGCGAAGCTCGCCGCTATTTATTGGACCGACATTATCCGACAAGACAGATGGTTGCATAACGCTGTCATATAAAAAGCTTTTAAGATGGTCCGCGAAATAGCTGATGGTCTGGGATTGATCCTTTGAAGGCGTATATACCCCCAAATTAACCGAAGGAAGCTTGGGAAAGCCGTCCGTTTCACGCAAAACCTTATGATGGGGTAATACAGCACCTGCGGGAAAAGCTGAAACACCAACACCTGAAGAGACCGCAACTTGTGCCACTGCAACTGAAGTTGTGGTTAAACGCTCTTCCCAGTGTCGGCCTTCTTTTGCCAAAGCTTCAAAGACATGTTCGCGGAAAGGGCAGGGGTGCTCAAATAATACCAGCGGAACTTTCTCATCGATAATATCCTTTTGGCTCGTCACCCATACTAAAGGTTCTTCAACGATATCCATAGGTTCCTGACGTTGATCAGACGATAATGCAATGGCGATAGAAATTTCACCCTCGTTCAGTTTTTTGTGCAAGGTAACGCTATCAGCAATCGTGATGTCTAAGTTTACACTTGGATGGGCGCGGGCAAAATCACAAAAAACTGTTTGCAATTTATCGGTCGCAAACCATTCTGGCAGTCCAATTCGGATTTCGCCTGTGAGTTCAGGTACAGACAAACGCATACGCGTTGTCTCATAGCACTGAAGAATGTTTTGAGCATTTTCAAGAAGAATACGACCTGTTTGCGTCAGATGAATAGTGCGTGCAGAACGCTCAATGAGTGGCTTTCCTACGCGTTCTTCAAGTCGCTTTATTTGTGTTGAAATACAAGGTTGGGTGCGGTTTAAAATGTCCCCGGCTTTGGTCACATTTCCTGTTTTAGCCACAGTCACAAAGGCTTCCAACAATTCTATACTTAAGCGTCCGGTTGTCATCTCGCTTCCTCCTAACTTAGCCGAGTGTAGCACCTCAATTAGCGTGATTGCAATTCGAAATATATGTAATTACCTGATCACAACCACAATTTACTAACAAAAGTTTAAAGATTTGATCACGAAAACTATACGATCTTAGATTGTTGTTTCAATCTGGTGCGGCTTCATAAAATTTTACACATCAAGACATTTTTTGAGGTTGGTATGGATCCTCAATTTAGTCTCAAAACCTACCAATTATCGCGTTATCCGTGAATGTTACGCCTCATGGTTGTTGTTTTCACTTAGCTATAAAAATCTGTGATGGCTTGCTGCAAATACTAATTTTTAGTTAACGAGCCAAACTCCTAGTTTTTTTTAATATTCCCTAAAGTTGTAAAAAAAACGAGGTACGCAAATGAGTGACAAGGTTCTAGTAAGAGATTTCACAAACGCAGATTCAATTGTAAATTTTGATGTCCAAGGTGGATTTGATTATCAGATAGATGAAAATCAAACGTTGGAAATGAATGTAAAAAAAGCGCTTTATTCGCACACAGAGTTTTCAGAACAGCAAATCATTACCCAAAGCAATAAATACAAATATCACGATGAGGGTGCTCCTACGACAAGTCATGACTATTTGACTGAGATTGTTGATGCTATGGCTTCATTGAACAAACAAGGCTTAGCGCTTGAAGATTTAGGTCAAATCGATGAAAACGGTGTGTCGTTTAAAAAAGCTCTTGAGATAAGTGTTCAAAAAATTGCAGCGCGTCTTGATGGAAACGGATTGATTTACGTTGAGCTTGGTCCTGAACCTGTCAAAACCAGTTATATTCTTCAAAAATTACTCGATCATGGTGTGAGGATTGCAAGATATATCGCTGTTGATATCAATCCCGCGTCTGAAGCGCCGCTGCGACCGATATTTGAAGACATTTTGGGTGATACACCAGTTGAGTTTGTCAACGCATCTTTTGAAGACTTCTCCTTAGGCGCGCATCTTGGTGAGACGGACGAACCTGCGCTAGTTACTATGCTCGGCTTTCAAGAAGGCAATGACGATCCATATACGATTACAAACTGGTTGCAGCAGATTGCACGCAAAAATGACATGCTTTTATCAGAAGTTCAGCTCTACAGTAATGCAAGCGCTGCAAGCATCTCGAGCTTTTATCGCAACCCTATGATGCAACGTTTCTCGCGCATTGCGTTCGAGCAAGGGGTAAAGGATAGTGCCATTTCTGTGGGGCGGTTTTACCTGCTTCCCGTGCAAACATCTGACGGCGAATATATCTTCACAGCCATCTTGTGTGAGGAGTTTTTAGATACAGAGCGAAATCGGAAATTGTTTGTTTCAAACTATTGTTTAAAGTTTGATTTTTCCCAATATCAGGCGTATCGTGAAATAGATAAACACTTTAAAATTGTGGAAGAGACGCTCACTCAAGACAGAACACTATTGTTTCAGATATCTTTGCGTAATTAAAGTTCGGAGTTTTAGACATGTTAAATGTCGACGAACGATCTGAACTTTTAAAAGTGCCAGATAATCAAAAGTCTTCTGATAGGTCTCGTCATGGAGAGTTTTTGGAGCAACAAACCCGAAATTTTACATTTGCTGGTTTGGCCATAGTCGCAGTGACATTTGGCCTTGCCCGCTACGGGTTTGGGTTGTTTGTGCCAGATATATCGCAAGATTTGTCGCTATCACCAGACGTTATCGGTGTCATCGCAGGATCGTCCTATGTGGGTTATCTATGTGCTACACTCACTGCGGCCTGGATTTCGCGGATCTTTGGGCCGCGCGTACCCATCGTATTGGGCGGCTTAGCTGCCTGTGTCGGGATGCTTATGGTTGGCTTCGCTGATAGTGGGTTCGCACTACTATTTGCAATATTTATCGCAGGTACATCTCCTGGGTTTAGCTATCCGCCATTTTCAGAAATTATTGTAAAACGCATCAAAGAAGAAAAGCAGGATCGTATATATGCCTGGATAAATTCTGGAACCGGTTTTGGTGTTGCGCTTGCCGGACCAATTGTTCTGTTTTCAGCGTTTGATTGGCGCAACGCATATTTTGTGTTTGCAGCTTTAGCATTGTTGGCAAGCATTTGGAATTTTATCACAACAAAGCCTGCAGAACATCCAGCGCCAAGTGCTTCGTCAAGTTATGGCATTGATCCAATTGATGCAGGATTTCGTGCAGTAATAAAAAGCGATAAAGCTCGCCCACTGTTCGGGGTGGCTTTCCTATATGGTCTGGCCACAAGTGCATATTGGACGTTTGCTGTTGATCTGCTTTATGAAGCGGGCAATGCCGATAAAACCCGCATCATATTTTGGAGCGTATTGGGAACAGCCGGGATATTTGGTTTTCTTGCCGGATGGCTGACATCCAATTTTGGCTTGAGAGGCTCTTATTGCGCATTGATGGTCGTCACGGCAATATCCATCGGCGCGCTTCCCTTCATCGCGACCAGCAATATGGCAATTTATGCATCGTCAGCGGTGTTTGGACTTGGCTTTATTGTCACCACTGCGTTTTTGGGGATGTGGTCTTTGCGCGTTTTTAATTGGGCACCTGCTTCAGGATTTGCGATGACATTTTTCCTCATTTCACTAGGGCAGGGTGTCGGTCCTGTCATTATCGGCTTGTGTTTGCGAAATGGTATTGAAATGGATTGGGTGTTTAGCACCTGTGGGGCTTTATGTTTGGTTTTGGCCATCATCATACCGCCTAGGGCAGATCGATGCCCAATAAATGGAAATGTCGCAAATCGCATAAAATCGATGCTAAATGCGAAAATTTAAAGCTGTATTTGTAATTTTTGCTTCAGATTTCATATTTTTGACCGAAAAATTCGCGATATATAATGAATATTGATGCAAATAGCATTTGCATGTCTATTTATTATTTTTGAAATACACGTAAATAGAGTATTTTTAAATTAGTTTGCGCATGAATAGTTATTTCGTGCGATGAATTTTAGCGTGATTTCGTTTGAAAATTGGCAGTAAGATCAATATCAAATTTCACAGAAAACAGCCAATTAATAGGCTGGATAGTAGGTTTGTTGCGTAGAACCTATGGATTAAGGTCTATTTCGAAAGAGGTAGGCCTTTTTTTAATTTAACGGAATAAATATAAAATATATCTGCAAGCGCTTACATCATAGTCTGGTTTCATGGGATGAAGCACGAATAGGTAGTAATAATTGACAATGTAAGATGTTATTATTGCGGATATCACCGAAATTTATGCGCACCAAAACTTAATGAATAATCAGCTTCATAATGCTGCCAGGCATCGCTTTCTTGAACAAAGATTGGCAGCTTGTTTTCATCGCTTAATTCAGGTTCATGTTCATCCAGCCATGCTGTTGCGATGTCTTCGGTTACATCTTCGCCAGACCAAGTATCATGATCCATACGAATGATTTGTGTTGTCGTGTCTTCACACGCTTTTATAGCATCATAGAGTATTGTTGGTCGCAATTCTGCTTCCTGAATAAACAAGCAGTCTTGTTGATCAACAAACAGCAAAAATTCATAGCTGAGGCAAAACCTGCCTTGGGCTTCACGGCATTGCTTGGGTGATTTTTTATTTGTCTGAGGAGAGGGAAGCTTAAAAGTTTTCACGCGATGCAAACCGTTGTTTCTAACGTATACAAATTATACGAATACGTATATTTGTCAAGAATTTTTGGTTGAAGTTTTAATTATTATAAAATCAACAGTTGAGTTTTGAGGTTGATTTGATACAAGAAATACACTTGCAAATTTGGGGAGTATTGATGAAAATTAACAAACAAATAAAAAGCGGTGGTATGGAGGCAACCGTAGGAGCCACTATAGGTCTGCTGACCTACATTCTAGGAGAAGCTGCGGGTGGGTTAACGACAACTGCGATTAGTCTGGCAAAGTTTTCAGATAATCTGCGAAAGAATAAAGATAATTTTCCCTTGAATGATGATCAACGACTGAAAGAAGTTAGGGCTATCATTTTAAATGTTTATCGAACGGAACCTGGTAAAACGAATAGCGAAAAAGAACTCTTTTTGCTATTATCTGAGGCAGATGAAGCCCTGGCATCACTCTTGACACGGTGCACTATTACCCCCGAGGATTTTTCAAATGCAGCAGGCATGATCTTCGTTGATGAAAAAGGTCAGACAAGTGCTGATTTTGAAAAATCAGCCGTGGAACTAATCCTCTCCAAGTTGGAAAAGGAAATAAAGAATATATCTAACAACTCAGGAGATGTAGATTTAAGTAAGTATTTCAATGACGGTGAGAAGCAAAACGCTGTATTTAAGTATGCAAAAACAATTGTAACGTGGTCTGTGAAGCAGGTTGTTTCGCAACCCGAGTACTTTAAACAAGTCGCTCCATATTTAATCACTCGGATTAGTGAAGACACTGCAGTTATGAAGAAGGATCTCGCAGATATTAAGGAAACATTGCAGAGGAATTATGTAAAGGATCAAAATAGAGTTGATACTTCAGAGGCCTCTATTGATTTATCAATGCAGCTTGGCATGGAGGATGATCTTGCGAAAGAAGTGTCTGAACTGAATGAAAACGCTATGCGTGGCGGCTCGTCAGAATATTTGAACGCTCTAAGGGGGATTATTCAGACCGGAGAAGATGCTGCTATTTTATCGCAACGTCTGAAGAAATCAGACAATTTTGTAAATTACGATGCTCATCACTCAAGTCGGTTTTATTCCGGTGAAGAAGATCTGCGGCTTGGTCCGTTGCCATATTCTCGTCTCATCAATGATAAAAATATTAAAAAACTTAAGCTAGATGTTAATTTACGTCAGTTTTTTTTCGCTAATGCAACGCCGGAATGGTCTGAGGTGGTGAAATTGGGATCTAAGCTGAAAATTGCGAATAGTAAAGTATATAGTAATAAATCCATTCGCTTGTACAATGTTGATTCCGACAAAGGTATTATAAAAATTCAGCCGGCGGATTACATGCAGCAAGTAAAATCAAACTTTATAGCGGATTTTTGCCCAGATGACCAAATTGATGGTAGAGCTTTTAGAAGCATCCGAAAACAATTGTTTGACGAAAATCCCCATAAGCTTCCCTCGCTTTCAGACGGGCGATTAGCCAACACCCTTGGAGTATCGGTTTTAGTGCTCTGTCGGGATAATGATGGTATATTAAGACCACTTGTACAACTTCGGCGTGGTGAAGGCTTGGCTATGAATGACAGCGGCATACACTGCACCGGAAGTCGTGCGGCACGATGGCCTAGTGAGGATCAAGATTTAACAATCAGAAATTTCTTTGATGATGAGGCTTATAAAGCGATTGAAGCAGATTTTGAATTGAAACAAGACGAGGTCAATATTTATCCTGTTGCATTTGTTCGAGAGCATGCAAGAATAGGTAAGCCACAATTATTTTATTTTGGATATACCACAAGAAAATTTGACGACGTTTTGAAGTTCCGCTTAGAAAAGCAGAAACTGGACGAGGAAAATCTTGATTACTCCCGACGGAAATATATCGATATGACATTTGATGGATTTCGTCAGTTGATCACAACAGACATTTGGAAGAAACGTGGCGATTATAATCTCACAATGGAAGCTTATGCTATGCTTTACTATTTAGCTATGGAGTATCGAGATCGTGGGTAAAGAGACTATTTATAGAAGCCATTTGAAAGACGTTTATAAAACATATTTCGGGGATTTCGGGTCTCGTTTTTTACCGATCGAATTTGAACAAGATTTCAGTGAAATCGCTTTTTGCTTTGATATTGATAAAGTAGATTTTGAGAATTGCGACGGCAATACCTTATTTTTTATGGAGAAAGCTGAGATAGATACTTCGCGAATAGTCCTCGATGAAAAAACTCATATATCAATAGATGAGCTGTCGAGTGATCGAGTTCGTTTAAGGCCTTTAAGTTATAAGTTTAATTACACATATCAGAAGGCGCTCGACGATGAAAATCCGGAAAAATTTGCTACAGATACAACTGAAATATTAATGTCTTTGCGGAAGTATTTATCACGTAACCGAGAAATACATGCTCCAGATTCTGATGTTGCACCCTGCAAACTGGGTGTTAGCTGCATAATTGTAGAGGGTACAAAAAGTAAACCAAAGCGCATTGTTACAACAAAACGAAGCGAGAAATCTGTTTATTTTCCAGGTGCTATGGATTCTAGTTTTTCCGGAGGTGTTGATGTGAAAGATATTGACACTAGTGATGATAGTCAAACTCTCCGAAACGTTATTGCAAGGGCTGCAGCGCGCGAGTGCAACGAAGAGCTAGGTTTTCTTCCGCCTATTGATAAGATTGATATAATTGGAATTTGGCGTGACCTCGAGAGAACTTCAATTCAATCTTTTGGCCTTATGTTTGTTGATGATGTGTCCGAGCTTTGCATTGACAAAAACGATGATGAAGTTGCCGAAATTAATCTCAATGATCTTGTTGGTGATTGGTGGGAAATTGATGAAGATGACAAAACACAAACACCTGAAATCAAGTTTTTGAAAAAATATCTTAAGACACTCCGGTATTAGAATTAATACCTAAGTGAATTGTCTATTAGTATACGTTTAGTCTTTGGTCTGTTTAATAAGTTGGGTGAGTAGGGTCCGTAAAGCTTCCTTGCCATCCTCGCCAATGATGTCTGCGCAGCTATCTTCGATCTCACGAATTTGTCTTGCGGCGAGTGCGCGTAATTCCTGACCTTTTTCTGTGACTGAGACGAGTTTGTCCCGTTTATTACCTTCTACCATGTCAATATTAATCAGATCGCGCGCCATCAAGCGCTCGACAGCCTGTTGGGCTGCTTGGCGGGAAAAACCCATTTCTTTGTGGATAACGGATAGCCTGACGCTTCTGCCGCGCAATTGACCAAATACGCGCATGTCCGATGGGCGAATATCAGCAAATTCAGTGTCTTCGCGCCCGCGATCCATCTGCTCGTTCCACCGTCCCAACAGGGTCATCATCATGCCTTTAATGTTGACCCCAAGGAATTCATCGTCATTTTTTTCAATCATGAACTTCAATTATCACGATTGACATTGCGGTAATAGATGATTAATTGTCAACCAAGGTTGATAAAATGATGATTTGCTAGATGATCCGATGAACAGGTGCCATATATGTATCATTGCCACATCCTTGAACATGAGGATTGCGGCATGATGGGCCAATTTACAGTGAACTAAAAGATCTAAACCTTTTTCTCAACGCGATAGCCTAAGCGCGGGAAATGCACATACACATTTTCAACATCGGCATCTACTCTTTGAACAACGATACGTTCGTGATCTGAAAATACTAAACTGCCTTCAACAGGTTGTTCTCCGCCATTCAAATCCGGTGATACTATGAGAAGGTCGCCAAGCTTTAAGCCTTGCGGGTCGTTTTGATCCATTTGTTGAAGTGGAGCAGGTTTAGTTTCTGCAGCGATTTTGATCGCATCTTCTGGCGAGAGTTCTTTCATCTCGCCATGTCCGAGGGCTTTAACTTTTTCAGCCCATTTTTGTAGGTGAGTAAACTCAGACAAGAACATTGGGCCATGCTCCCAACGCCCGTTTAAAAACCAGATAATATAGTAATATTGTGCATCAATAGCGCCCGGTTCAGCACCCAGTAAAAAGCTGCGTCCATCTGAAAGCTCGTTATCCAGCCATTGCATTTGTGCTCTCATCTGAGCGGCAAGATGAGGCAGATCCGCATTGGCTTTTTTTAAGCCTTCAGCCCAATCAGGACCAAAATATAATCGTCCACGATCTTTTGCGAAGTCTTCAGGAAGGTTTTCCCCCGCAGAGCCAAGCACAATTTTTACTGCTAAATCAAATAATGTACCATCGGTCCAACGGCTCAGCGACCAGACCAAGCCTTTGTCTTTGGTTGGAAAATATGTAGGTGAGGGAAAACGGCGTTCGAGTTCTCGTAAAATACATTGCGTATCACAATAAATATCAGCACCTATTTGCATGACGGGGGTTCGACGATACCCGCCCGTAAGTTTCGTTAAATTTGGTTTTGGCGCCAGACGAGGAATTTCAACAGAATACCAGGACAGTTTTTTAATACCCAAAGCAACGCGTACTTTCTCAGCAACTGGAGATTGGGGATAATTATGAAGAATGATGTCTGTCATGATAAGCCTTTTGATATGTTTGCGTGAACTTATACAAGGCGCGCATGGCCATCAAGTCTAGATCAAACGCTATCAAACATTTCATCACATGCCTCTCACGCTTTATTTAATATCAGTTGATCCCAATTTTTGCGATAAACTCTTCAATTGAAACTAAACTTTGCTTTTTCTCGTTACATCAATGTCCACAAAACAGTTTGATGCAATGACCACAGGAGAAATATTATGAACCGCAGAACTTTTCTAACCATCACGACAGGTCTAGGCGCTGGTGCGCTTTTGGCTCGTTCGGGCTTCGCCAATGTTGCAAAAAACGAATGGCCAGCAGAAGCAGGTGATAACTTTGTGTATGAAATCTCAAAACCTGATGCTGAATGGAAAACTATTTTAGATGATATGCAGTATAAAGTTTTGCGTCATGAAGCGACCGAGCGTTCGTTCACACATCCATTATTGAACGAAAACCGAGAAGGTACATTCCATTGTGCAGGCTGTGATTTGCCCGTTTATTCCTCAAAAACCAAATATAAAAGCGGTACCGGTTGGCCAAGTTTTTGGGATAATATTGATGATGCAGTGCTTACAAAAGAAGACAATTCATTTTTCTCGACCCGTACAGAGGTACACTGCCGTCGTTGCGGTGGGCATTTTGGTCATATCTTTGATGATGGACCCGAGCCAACAGGATTGCGCCATTGCTTGAACGGTGCTGCGCTCACATTTAAAGCAGCAGAAGCTTAAAGATATTCTTTTCTGAAAATAGGTTGACGGAACGCGCTGGGCTTTAGCAGTCGGACTAATCCCGGCCTCGGGGGGAGACCGCGTTCCGTCACGTTCCACAATAAACTAAAAAACATAAAGCAAATTGATCTGGATCAATTGCGCGCACAATTTTTGCAGTTTTGCGATAAAACTGCAAAATCATCTAAATTTTATTGCCACGTCTGGTGACCTCAGTCTCTCAAAAAGGGCTTCAAGTTTTTATAAAACTCGAAGCCTTCATGAGAGGAGAAAACGGAGCCGCCATGCGGTCGACCTCATTGGGGAAAGGTCGGGGAGGGTATATTTGCTCCGTAACTCTGACACCATATATAATGTGGTTCTAAGGTAACTGAATTGATCTATGTCAACTGATCATGATTTAGTTTTAAGTTTTAAAAATGATCTCCGTTAACGCTAGATTCTTGTAAAACTTGCCGATCAAATCAACTTAAACCATAATTGTATTCATGTTTCTGGATGATCGAGGGTCATAAATGAAATTTTTCGAGATGCGCCGCCACTCCATGCGACGGAAATACGAAAACTGCACATCTGGTTCAAGAAAGCCGCGAAAACACCTCAGTCAGACAGGGATTGAGCTTGCGCGTCAAGTTGGGAAAGGGATGTGCGAAGATAAGACAATGCCGTTTGATGGTGTGATTACATCCAAAAAATCCCGTGCTATCGAAACCGCGATATGTTTCGGTTTTGAAGTTGATATCTTTGCAAAGAGCCTTGGTGATTTCCCGGAAAAAATTTATAAAAAGAGCAAATGGCCCGCTGAATTTAAAACCATAAGCCAGGCCGTTAAAAAACATAAAAAGCTTGCAAAATATGCAAAGCAGCAAGCCGATGTTTTAGCCTTGCACATTGAACAGATTGAAGATGGTCAAACAATCCTAGGGGTATCTCATGGCGGCATAATGGAGCTAATGGCCATTGGTGCGTTGCCTGATGAAGATCATGGAAAATGGGGTGAGATCTTTGATTATTGCGAAGGCTTTCGCCTCGCGCATGATGGTAATCGTTGGGTCGGTATTGAGATTTTGCGGGTTTAGGCGCACTTAATCCGTTTTTGATTTATCTATTTGGTTCAAGTAATCCTGCATCAGCCCGTTAAGCATCTCGCGACTGGTTTGCGGGAAATTCTCAACGAGCCGCTTTTGAGTTTCAACATGGTCCGTGACCGCAGCATTAATTCTTATTCGTCCATTTTCGGTGAGTTGTACCAACACACTGCGTTTGTCATTCGGGTTTTGAACCCGCGCAACTAGCCCTTCCTTTTCCAATTGATCAATGCGATTGGTCATGGTGCCTGACGTAACCATCATTGTCGCTAAAAGATCATTGGGTGAAAGAGCATGCGGTTCACCAGATCTTAACAGGGTCGCCAAAACATCAAAACTTGCAGCATTAAGTTCGTGCTTTGCAAATGTCTTCGCCATTTCTGAGGATAAATAGGCGGATATCCGAACAAAGCGCCCGATCAGAGCCATGGGCTCAGTATCAAGATCAGCACGTTGTTTTGCCCATTGGGCTCTAATTTCATCAATGTCAAACATGAAAAAACTCTACATAAGATTTTATCTTGACGTCAAGATAAAAATGGATATCTTGACGTCAAGATAAATTGGATTTCTCCCATGTCACGAAGCTTTGATATTTCCATCACCGCAATCGCCCCCATCATTTGGGGCAGCAGTTATATTGTTACGACACAATTTTTGCCTAATCTTGATCCCTTTACGATTTCGCTTTTGCGTGCATTGCCAGCAGGCTTGCTGCTCTTGTGTATTGTTCGGCAATTGCCGCATGGGCATTTGATTGGCAAAATGTTCATTTTGGGCGCGCTAAACTTTTCGATATTTTGGTCCTTATTATTTTTCACAGCCTATCGATTGCCGGGGGAGTGGCGGCAGTTATGGGGGCTTTGCAACCGTTTATTGTTGTTTTTGCCGCGCGAGGTATTTTGGGGTCGCCTATAAAGCCTGTGTCAATATTTGCCATCACTACCGGCGCATTTGGTGTGGCGTTAATTGTTCTCACGCCGGATGCCAAACTTGATAGTTTAGGTGTTTTGGCAGGAATTGCAGGTTCTGCTTCTATGGCATTTGGCACAGTTTTAAGTCGAAAATGGCAGCCCGGAGTATCAGCCATCACCTATACGTCATGGCAGCTTACAGCGGGTGGTATATTGTTGATACCATTGGCATTTGTTGCGCCAACACCTTTCTCTGAAATAACGCTGACAAACCTTTTTGCGCTTGGTTATTTAGGATTAATCGGTGCGGGTTTAACCTATGTCATTTGGTTGCGTGGTATTAAACTCTTACAGCCGACAGCGGTTTCAATTCTTGGTTTATTCAGCCCGTTAAGCGCGGCGATTTTGGGCTGGATCATCTTGTCAGAAACACTCAATCTGACGCAATTACTGGGAATGATAATTGTCTTTACAAGCGTTTTGTTTGGCCAATATGCGTTAAGATCCACCAAGAAATGATACTCATTGCTCTGCCCTAAATGTCGCTTAGATTGGGTCCCTAGACCCTCTGACCTACTCTTTGCTTCTTAATGTGCTTTACAAGTTTATTCAGGATTAGGGAGTTCAGAAAGTGACGCTGGCTCAACCACTTGTGTGGTTTTTGACTCAAAATGATCGCTTTTATAGTGGCTGAAAGACTTGGCCAACCAACCAGTGGATGGATCTACCCAATAGATTTGATCGATTGTTGCGCCACCTGCCATAGAAGAGGTGTAAGTACCTTTAATTACATCATGGGATGTACCATCTAGGTCCTCAGTGCCGCACGAAATATCGGTTGCCTCTGCTGCATCTTTTGTCAGGGCTGTTTTCATGTCATTGCGGCTTTTTTCTGCATCCCATGTGTTGATTAAATTCCAACTCTGCCCCTTGTCTGAGGACGCATACATATTGTCACCCAAAAACAGTGACCAAGGATCACCTTCAGGATCAATCATTTCAGTCATGCCATTATTGTTACCATCACTATGATGATAGTTGGTGCTGGTTTTCCCGCCGACAATTTCCTGAGTGATATATAGCCGTAAAGGGCCTTCCTGCGCAGATCCATTAATGAGCAAGTCAGCAAATCGATCACTGCATTCATTTGCAAACGCGTTGCTCATACTGCCAATCACGATTGCCGCGACAAGTATCGATTTCATAATTTAACCCTCCACACTTAAAGCCTGTTCATTTGCAGACATTCGACTGATTGTTAATTTTGAATAGAAAACAAAATAGCCTTACAATGCAAGTTCAATCAAAGGAATTAGCGTTTACGCAAACTATAAATACGATCGATGACCCGTCGAATTTCAGGCAGGTTCCGATCATCATCATGAAACACCAGCCAAGCATCATGTGCGAGTTCATCAATCGGGGGTGAACGTCGTTCTAAGTGCGCTTCTTCATCACCAATAAATGTTGGTAATATCAGCTGGCCGGCACCAGCAAGAGCCAGATCAAGTGCTAGCCTGGGCGTATTGGCCTCGTGATATAAGCCCGAGGTTGCGCGTTTCTTAGCCCAGATAGAGGATGGTGTTTCGACCGAATGTATAATCCAGTTTTCAGCGGCATTGGGTGTGGCGTAAATTGCAAATTCGTTGCTGGCAAGTTTGTGGGCTGCCAAACCAACTTCCGTGGGGCGACGGTTGCGAATAGCAATAGAGATTTCGCGCCTTGCAAGACTTAAATAAGTTTCGGTGGAGACAAAACGAAGCCTGACATCAGGGGGATTGCCAACAATATCTTGCAAATTTCGCGCAAGCGCATGCGAAGTCCATGTACCAGCAGAAAGTTTAACAAGCGGCAAGGCATCATTATGACGGCGTGCTGTTAAACGCTCGATCTGATCAGCCACACCTTCCAATTTTTCCATGAGATCGTGGCCAGCATCGGTTAAATCATAACCATGTGAGCGCCTAATAAACAGCTCGCGATCCATTGCGCGCTCAAATGCAAGCATTCGCCGGCCTAATGTTGGTGCGCTTGATCGAATATCTTTTGCGGCGGCGGCAAGACCACCAGCGCGCGCTACGGCTAAAAAAGCACGCAGATCATCCCAGTCGATATGTTCCAAAAAAGATTTATCTTCATTCATTTTTGAAATGATACATTCAAATCATTTCATTGTGCAAGTGAATGATCACTTGTTATTATGCTTCAACGCAATTCCAAACAATTTACAAACAAACGAGGCCGCTATGGCAAGCTTTGGCTATGTTCCTTTTCTGTTGCTGCTGTTTATTGGCACAGTATGTAATTCCATGGCGGTATCATTCATGGGCTTTCATTTAATCGAAGGTCTCGATCAGGCTCCTTGGAGTATCAGCATTTACACAGGTGGATTTGCGCTTGTAGTTATTATGACCAATCGGTTGTTAGCCGCGCGCATGGACGCGGGGGCAAATCCGTTTTTAATGATTGGCTTTGCGGCATCCAGCTTTTTAATCGCTGCGATTGCGATCTCTTTATCAGCCGCTTTCCTGGTCACTGTCTTTTTCGGCGCTATCGGGTTTGGAATAGGTTCAAGCGCTATGTCGACCAAGTTTTCAATCGGCGGAATTGTTGCTGATCGCAACTCTATTAAACGCAGCACATTTAATGCCTATATGCGTGCAACGACTTCTACATCTTGGATGGTCGGACCAGCCTTAAGTTTTACAGTTGCAGATCTTTATGGCCATGAGAGCGTTTTTCAATTGGCTGTCATTGCAGGGTTACTATGGCTTATGACTTGGTGGCTAGCTGCTCCGCGCAATGCCTTAACTGAGCCCAAACCAATGGCGCATGATAGCAAAATGGATAAGTCGGGAAATCTTGATTTAAAGTTAGCGGTCATATTTGTTTTTTGTCTGGCATTGGCGCACTCATTAACATTTTCAGCTTTGCCAATTTTTTATGTACAAGAAGTTGGCTTGCCAGGATTTGCACCTGGCACGGCATTTACGATTAAAACCTTTGTGGAATTATTCGCAATTTTTTCAACCCCGGTTCTGATCAATCGTTTTGGTCTTCCTTCTTCGTTATTTGGCACCGCATTATTGGCTATTATTGCGATATTGGTGATTGGAACCACAAGTTCACTTGCCCATATGTATATAGGCGCAGCGCTAGAAGGCTTTTATTTCGGTTTATTTTCCACGCTTGCAATTAGCTATGTGCAATCTCTTTCAACCGATAGGCCTGCCTATGGTAATGCACTTTATTGGAACACGATGATGCTAACACTGATTGTTGCAGGTCCTGCGACTGGAGCCATCGCCCAGATTTTTAACTTTCAAACAGTGATATTCATCGCAACACTATTTGCGCTTTTATCCGCTGTGGTGTTGGGTGCCAGTCATTTTAAAAAGCGCGCACAACAGGTGTGATCTAGGATCCGCGCCATTGAAAACTCGCAACCACTCTGCCAAAAACCTCAACTTCTTGCTGATGAAATTCAAAATCTGAATATCGACCATTATCAGAGATAATGCGGATTTTATCTTCGGGTAAAAGCTCAACACGTTTCACCATCAATCCATGGCCATAATCAACAGCATAAAGATCAGGCGGGGAGGGGTAACGGTGCGTCGTATCCACAAACACATAGGAGCCGCTAGCTAATGTTGGCTCCATTGAATCTCCAGTGACGGTCATCGCATATGTTTTATCCATATTTTTCCAGCCAGAATTGACCTGATCTGGAAAGCTCCAAAAACCGCTATCATTGTTTGGATTATCCGCAGTTTCGGTCTCATAGCTCTCAGAATGTGTACCATTATATGTCATCTCCCGATCAAGGGGGCGGTCGGAAACGCTAAGATTGGCAATGTCTACAATATGTTTTGAACTATCTGCATGTCTTCCATTATTGTTTTGAGATGATGTTCGCCGAGTTGGGTGATGGTTTGTTTCAAGATCGTTTTGAGTGTTTTCGATAGTGGCGTCTGCAGCCAAACGGCGCGCACGCGCTAAAGAACGAATACGCTCAAGTGCTGAACCGCGAGGTTCTTGCCCCGAAAGCCACCGCGAAATGGTTGCCTGTGTGGTGCTCAATTCCAGTGCGAGGTCTTCCTGCTTGGTATCTTGAAGCATAATGCGCAAAAGTTGCCGATAATCCATGACCGTATTCCATTCTTTTTTATTGTTGATACGCGGATACTCATCTCGATAGATTTATACATATACGAATATTGACGCTTGTCAAATAGAGTATATACGTATATACGTTAACGTATGAAAGTTAAAATATACGTTTTATGTCGTTACGGGGTGTAATATGCGTATATTTCATCTGAAATTGAATAAATGGATACATCAAAGCTCTGCTCATTGATGATCAGTGTCGCCGTTTGAACCTTCGCTATTTTGCTTGAAAGGGGGCGATTTATGGGCGTCACAACATGGACTGAGGCGCAGGACGCGATTTTAATCAACGGATTAAAAACCGACATGACCTATCGTCAATTGGCTGATGAACTTGGTCTGAGTAAAGCGATGGTTTCTGGACGAATACACCGCTTGAGAAAAATAAGGCCCGGTGATTTGCCACCTAAAATTTCATCCTTACCTGCATCCAAAACCACACATCATCACGCATCATCATACAATAATCGGCTTAACCGCATGCGAAAAGGAGACGGCGATAAGCCAGATCCATTGCCAAGATCAGTTAAGAAAAAACATGCTTTTTCTCAACTAAATTGGAACACGCCGTCAATATTGGTTGAGCGCCCAACCAATTTGCCGGTGCCATTTATCAAGCTTGAAAAGGGGCGATGCTCTTGGTGTGTCGATGATGTTCATCGTGATGCGAGCGCTCATATGTTGTGTTGCGCAGCGGAAGTCATAGATACATCAAAACGTGAAGGTGATCGGCGTTCAAGTCATTGTGCGTATCACTACCATATGAGTATTCGTAACAGTTAGGTGAATACTTGAATCAAATCATCAATGAATGCGGTTAAACCTATGTATATGCGTGTAATTTTGATTTTTATTAGCCCGATGAAGATAACAAAAGATCAATTGTAGGGCTGTCTTATAGTTTATCGCGAAATTCCAAATTGATACCGAATATGTCAGGCAACGACGAAGGAGCAAATATTGCGCACACAAATGCAAGGCACCTATAAACCACCAAATTCGCAATCCATTAAACTCAAACCGGGTATGAAAAAACTACCGAAAGGTTCGCAAGGGTTTGTGCTCGCCCATGTCGATGATCCTTATGCGCAGAAGAATGAATTGCATGAAAGTAAAGTACCTCAAGCACACAAAATACCCGTGGTACAACGAAGCTCTGATAATCCCTTGTTAGAGCTTTTTAATCGCAAACGTATTGATGAAGGGCAATATTTAGCTGGGCACAAATATATGGGTGCTTATTTGATCTGCCTGGGAAAAACAGGACAGGGAATTGATTATTCACGTCAGCGGGTTGATTGCGCCACAGCGCCTTTAACTTTGACGGAAAAACAAATCAATGCGCAAGACATCATACGAAATGCTAATCAGGTGCTTGCGCAATATGGGCATAACCAACGGTGTGAAAATGAAGCGGTCACGCGCGTTAAAAAGATCGCCGGTGAGGGGTTATCCGTTACTCAATATTGTTATTCAATATTAGGTCTTAAAAGCTCGAAGTCGGTCTCGAAACAAATGGTTTTTTTGCGCGATGATTTAACTGTGCTTGCAAAGCACTGGGGATTAAAAAACTGACGGAGCTGGTTATATCCAGCCCCAAATATTGCAAGCAACGCTGAACCAAAAAGCGTTATCTAATGCGATTTCATTCCGCGTGAGCGTGAAAGTCGTGGGGTAGCATCTTGGGTTTCCTGTTTTGTTTCAACAGTTTTTTGCGGCGTGAATTCACCCCCATTAGCAACCCAGTCATCATGAAGCTTTTGCATCGTAAGCCACGCGCCTGAACCGTTTTTGAAATAACGACCAAATTTTCCTGCGCTGGCACGATTAATGCGTTCTTTTCCGTCTATTAAATCATTGATATAGAACTTCGACATTCCAATAATCTTTGAAAACTGCAAGACATGCAGATTATTGTCTTTCATTGCTTTATGGATAATTTCACCGGGATGTTGAGGTGCATCACCTGTTGATTTGCGTGATTTAAAACTTGTCATGTTAAACGTCCCTGGAAACATTGTTTAGCTCTATTTAGCTGTGTTTAAACTTGTCCTCAAGCAGGAACCCATGTTTATTTTGTTATCGATATGATCAAACCAAAAAAGATATAATCGCAGGTGAGCAAATGGTTCCGGTTCTCATTACATTCATCGCCTTTGCTATTTTAATATTTTTAGCAATGGCACTCAGGCTTAGCGCAGCGATTGAGCGCGCGGCCCGGCAAAGCCCAATCGATCAACCAACTGGCTATGCAAATATTTTAACGTCTGCAATCGCCAAACATGTTGATGCCCATGACAAACCGACCCGGAAAATGGTTTTCAGATTAAGGTTATTGTTGGCGATCATTGTTTTGTTGTTTTTAGAAATTATCGTGATTGTCAGCAGTCTTTGATGCGCACATGAAAAAGGCGCGATATCTTTCAATACCGCGCCTCAATGGCTTCAGCTAGGTTTTATAGGATTTACAAAGCCAGTTGATAAGTTTCAGGTGCATAGTGGAAGCCATCGCCTTGTGCAACGACATAACCCACTGCCGGGAACGGCATGTGATAGCCGATAAATGGTATCTTATCAGCAGCAAGCATTCCCAATACTTTACGGCGTGAGGCAGCAGCGGCAGCTTTATCAGCATCAAAGCGAACTTCCCAATCAGGTTTGGCAAGTGACCATACATAATGATTTGCAAGGTCCGCTGCGATGAGCAATTGCTGGCCATTGCTTTCAAGCATATATGTCATGTGACCGGGCGTATGACCAAAGGCAGCCATGGCTGTTATACCTGATGTAACCGAACCGCCATCATCGAGGAATGTGATCTTGTCAGCCATCGGCGTTACCATTTTAGCAACCATATCACCGACGCGATTTCCGGCTTCCATCTTTGACCAGAAATTATATTCAGCAGAACCTGTGAAGATCTTTGCATTCGGGAATGTTGGATTTCCACCCATCATTAATCCACCAATATGATCAGGGTGCATGTGTGTTAGCACAAGGGTTGTGATGTCAGATGGTGCGTAACCCGCACCTTCCAAGGCTGTGACAACGCCAGGAACATCACCACCCAAACCGGTATCAAACAAAACAACTTCAGACCCGGTATCAACAACAGTTGGTGTGAAGAAGGCTTTAAAGGCGTCACTGGCAATCAAATTTTCAGCAGACACAGCGTTGAATTCTTCCGCTGATACATTCATACCAAATGTTTTCTGTGGTTCTGAACCATTTGAAGAACCTGCAAGCAATGTTGTGACTATAAAGTCACCAACTTTATAATGTGAATAAGGAACATTCGCTTTTGCAGCAGAATGCCCGGCAGCTTGCGCACCGGATGTCAAAATGGTTGCGGCGCTTCCAGCAAGTGGCAGTGCTGCAGCTCCTAGAAGTAATTTGCGGCGAGGGAATTTGATATTAACAGTCATGATGCGATCTCCTTATTGTGGTAGGCGAAATAATCCTGTGCAATTATTTCTTATAAATGGACTATACGTCATAAATTTTACGTTGGATGTAAAAAATATCGATTTTTTGTGGAATTTTATCCGTAGTCACACCATCAACTGATTATGGCGGAAACATGGCAGGCCAAGCCATGTTGATAAACACTTTGTGAGGTGAGGTACGATTATAAAAGCCATGACGATAATTAGTCATTGAGTTCTGGGTAGGCGCAGTTAATTGAATATTCATGTCATTACTGCTACGTTCTAATGGGTCTGGGGGCGAGTTGCACTGCGAAAAGGAGTTGCAAATTGCCAAGCAAAGAACAGAAATTGTTGAATTCCGTTTGTGGCATTGGGATCAGTGCGTTTGTTTTTTTATCAACAGCTACCCACGCTCAGATTATAACTCCCATCGATCAGATGCCGAAGATTAAGACACCTGCACCGATTATTTATCTCTCTAACAATTTGGATGAGAAGGATAAGCTCGGCTATTGCATTGACACTGTTGGGCGAGGGCTTTCTGATCAATTGCATCTGCATTCATGCAAGCCACAAGGTGGTGATGTCCAATTTTCCTTTGATATAAGAACGGGTCAGATCAAATCAGCAACTTATGATAATCTATGTGCCGAAATCGCTTCGAAAGACATTGCGAACGATGATGCGATGGGGAATTTGAAACTTGTCAGATGCCAGCGCACCATCATGCAAAAATTTTCCTATGATGAAATTAGCACCCAAATTCGACCGCAAGGTATTGATAATTTTTGTCTCGCTTCATCGGGAGATAGCAAACAAGCGGGGCCATTTATGTCGCGCAGTTTGGTGATTGGACTATGCAAAGCAATCCCAACACATCTGAAAAGTTGGACTATTCTGGAATAGATTGACCAATTTTTGCTATATTTCGAAATGGAACAGGCAAATCAGGTGCATTTTTGATGATCCAGACCGAACGGCTAACTTTGCGTAGTGCTAAATTAGAAGACACAAATGCGCTATTTGATGTCTTTGCTCATCCAGATGCAATGGCATATTGGGACACCCCGCCACATTCAAAGATCTCGCAAACTCAATATTTTGTCCAAGGCATGATTGATATTTCATCTGATCAGGGTGAAGATTTTGTTGTGGTGTTTGAAGATAAAGTCATTGGTAAAGCTGGTTTTTGGCGATTTCCGGAAATCGGATTTATTTTCCATCCGGAATATTGGAACAAAGGGTTGGCCAAAGAGGCAATACTTGCGCTGATCGATTACGGGTTTTCACATAAGAAACTTACGAAAATCACCGCAGATGTTGACCCGCGCAATGTAAGATCTTTGGGCCTATTAAAACGTCTCGGCTTTATCGAGACCCACCGGGCAACAAAAACTTTCAAAATTGGCGATGAGTGGGTCGATAGCGTCTATCTTTGTTTGAAGCATTCTAAATAGAGTAAATGTTTTCAGACTTAGCTTTAAAACAAGAAATTGCCGTGGTTATTGCGGTACGCAAAATACATCGCAATGTTTTGGATAATAAAAAATATCATTTCCAGCTTCAAAACCAGCTAGCTGGGTTTGTTCTTCGTTCACACGATAAAACTTGTAAGATTTGTCTTTGAAGAAAGCCTGTAGTGAAGACCGCATATCGTCGCTGGTAAATTTAGCGAGTTCAAATTTGATATAGGGGTTTTGTTGATCGATCAATGTCTCCAACTGCTTTAAAACAAGGTAATTTAGGCCCTCAACATCGATCTTGATATAACGTAACTTATTGAGGTCCTCAGCATATCGATCTTCTAAAAATGATAAGGGGTTCAAGCCATTGACTGGCATGGGAAATGTGTGACCATCCCGAAAACCAGCATTGCTTTTATCACCACCGTTGGACATGGATGCTTCAGAATACTTAAAGCTCATTTGAACATCTTCATCGGTGCAGGCAAATGGAAGCGCAATAATGTGTGCCAGATCAGTATTGATCGAGGCATTTTTGGCTAAAGTTGCAAATACAATCGGGTTTGGTTCAAAGGCAAACACCTTGCCTTTTGCGCCGCATGCCAACGCAATCGGTATTGTGCTATCGCCTATATGCGCACCTACATCGATGGCGGTATCACCTTCATTTATGAAGGATGATAGCTCAGCGATTTCATTGTTGTTGAGTTTTAAATCTACAGCTTTTGGTTCCCGCCATTGATAAAACTCAACATTGTTACCTTTGTGGGTTCCAATGGATGTTTTAATTGAGGGAAAAAACTTATAATTGGGACGCAGTCCGAACTTATAAAAGAATTCTTTTAATTTCATCGCATCCCCCATGTGATAATCTCACAATTATATGGTTTTGAGTGAAATGTCGAACTTTCGTAAGATGTTTTTTCTATGGTTAGGACACGGCGTGCTGTTCACGATTCCAAAAAGAAAATTGTCTCAATACTTCAATACTTTACCAGAATATCATAAGTTCTAATTGGCGAGATGGTTTATGTCTGATAGTGGTGAACACTTGAGCAGTTAAGCGGGTATGGAACCAAAATGATGACTAAACAAAATAACACAAAAGCCATCATTTTTATGGTCATCTCCATGTTCATGTTCGCAGCGACAGATACCTTAATCAAAGTTGTTGCAGGAGCTATTTCACCCGCACAAACCATCTTCTTTCTTACAACGGGCAGCTTGATCGTATTTGCGTCAATGGTAATTTATCAAGGTGATAATATTTGGAACAAACGTGCCATATCTAAAGTACTTATCATACGATATATCGCTGAAATTGTAGGATTAATCAGTATGGTTTTAGCTTTGTCACTGATTGATCTTTCCACCATTGGAGCTATCATACAATCAGTTCCGCTCTTAGTAACATTTGGCGCAGTATTATTGCTTGGCGAACGCGTTAGCTGGCGGCGGTGGAGCTCAATCATCATCGGGTTCATTGGTGTGTTGATGATTATTCAACCCGGTGCAGCGACATTTGATCCTGCGGTATTACTTGCGTTTAGCGCTGCGATTGCTCTTTCAATTCGTGATCTGACGACAAGGGTTACGCCAGATAATATGTCCTCTGCGAGCTTAGCTTGCTACACGATGATGGCCACAATACCGGTGCCCTTGCTTTGGATGATTTGGAAGGGGGAGAGCTTTGTACCACCTATTGCACATTTGCCATCGATCATCGCAATGATTTTGCTGGGCGCTTTTGGTTACTTGTTTATCATTGCATCAGTACGTGCTGCGGAAGTTTCTGTCGTGTCACCTTATCGATATTCAAGGCTCATCTTTTTGATGGCGTTTGGAATTATAATATTTGATGAAACCCCAGGGTTTTGGGTGCTATTAGGTGCCGCACTTATTGTGGCATCTGGCATCTATATGATGTGGCGCGAGCGAGTTGTGAAAGGTCAATGAGCAAGCTCTTCACATCTTAACAATCACATTGCCGCGTTTATGCCCGCTTTCAACGGCCGCATGGGCGCACATGATATCACTAAATGGATAAACATGTTCGATCACTGGCGTGAATTGCAGGTTACTCGCTAAATGTGCGAGCAATTCAATGTCATGACGCGTTGCTGTGGCAACTCCGCCGATGACACGCTTACCTTGCTTTCTCGCGCGTTTTGACATGCGTTCAAGCCCAATGGCTTGGGCAAAAGAGCCAAGTACCAAAACTAACCGGCCACCAGGTCGCAAAATACGCTCATATTCTTGTATTTTGATTTCAGCATTAGCGTTGAGGATCACATCATATTTCTCGCCGAGTTGAGTGGCGTTTTCCACTGTGTAATCAATCACATGATCTGCACCCAATTCTCGAACAATATCGAGATTGCGTGTGGAGCAAACACCGGTGACATCGGCGCCAAGATATTTGCCGATTTGAACAGCAGCTGAACCTACTGATCCAGAAGCGCCAATGATGAGCACTTTCTCACCCTGCTGCACTTTGGCTTTATCTCTTAAAAAACTTAGCGCTGTAGTCCCGCCGAAGGAGAGGGCAGCGGTATGTTCAAAGCTTAAGTTTTTCGGCTTTTTGGTGATCAACCCGTTTTGATCAAAGGCCCGATATTCAGCGTGACAACCAAACTCGGCATCGGCAAATGCGATAACTTGGTCGCCAACGACAAATTCAGTCACATCTTTGCCGGTATCAACGATCTCTCCTGAAAGTTCCGTTCCAAGGATTGGTTTGCGCGGACCGGTAAAACCAAAAATTAAACGACCCAATATCCCAAATCCTTTTGGTAAATTAAGAGAACGCGCCCGCCAGTCGCCAGAAGATACGCTGGCCGCACGAATGCGGATCAAAACCTCATGGTCTTTGATCTCTGGCACAGGAACCTCTTGGATGCCAACGACTATTGGCGGGCCGTATTTGGAATAGGTTGCGGCTTTCATTTTTGTTGGTTTTGGCAAACTCATTAAAAAGCTGTCTTTGGAAAATGTATTGCCGGAAAATGCATCTGGAGAATAGTGGTTGGTCATCAAACTATCTTTCAATATCAAGCCAACCCAATTAGTTGGCAAAAACGATCAGGAGTGCTCCACCTATCGAAGGGCTTTCAGGGGGATTAGTGCCCTGATAGGTGGAGCGGAGTGCAGCGTTCTGTCATAACCCGCATCGCTCGTTATAGAGTTTGTGGCTCCGAGCGAAGTTGTGGTCAGGCTATGCGACGCGCAACAACAAAACGGCAAGCGGGTTTGTGATTGTGGTCATCCGCTTCGAGAATTTCAAAACCGTTTTGTTTGATTTTTTCTTCAACTTCATCTCCCGTGATAAAGTTGACATAAGGTGCTTTGCCGATCAGCCTCATGAGGGGTACCATGATGTCGTAAAGCAGGCTCTGGTTTTTAAGGCATACTGTTTTGGAGATAAACAGGCCGCCAGGCTCAACCGATTGTTGAATGCGCGACAGCGCATCGTCTAAATCCGGTAAAAGATGTAAAAGTGATGATGCAAAAACCACATCGTAAGTTTCAAAGCTGGGAAGATCATCGACGCTGCTTTGCGCAAAAGTCACATTGTTTGTACCGTCGATTTCGCGCTTTTTCTCAGCGATATCGATCATTTCTTTTGAAAAATCCTGCGCTGTAATATGACGCACATGATCGGAAAGAATAAGCGATGTTGTGCCAGTGCCGCAGCCAAGTTCCAACATGTGGTCGCTCGGTTTTAAATGCGCTTTTGTGCGAGCAAGAGTGTGCTCATATGCTTTTGGGTCATCAACTGAGCGTGCTGCATACCGTGCTGCAATTTTATCCCAAAATAGAGATGCTTTGTGGTTAGCTGCTTTTTTGTCGGATGGCTTAGGGTTTGAACTGTTGTTGTATGTAAGAGCTGTCATATCATTGTCGCCTGATGAAATAGCTTGTTTTACGTCCTGATCCAAAGGTTTAACGGAAGAATGTGTCATGGGTGTTTCCCGTTTGTAAAGAAATGTAAAGTTTACCTATGACCAGGCGCCTAAGGTCATTTGTGTGTTTATTGTGGAATTTATACCAATGCGTAATGCAGCGGTAAATTGACTAATTTCGTAAGAGTGATATGCATATATGCATGGATTGGAAATCGGTAAAATTTGATTGGAACAGAGCGCGCGCTTTTTTAGTTACCGCAGAAGAGGGGTCTTTATCGGCTGCTGCAAAAGCACTTGGTATGGCCCAACCTACACTTGGGCGGCAGGTTGATGCGCTCGAAGAGGAGCTGGGGGTTGTACTTTTTGAGCGTTTGGGGCGCGGGCTTACACTCACCCCGTCCGGCCATGAGCTTTTATCACATGTGAGGAATATGGGTGAAGCTGCCAGCCAAATGTCGTTAGCGGCAACCGGACGATCAGAAGCATTAGAAGGTTCTATCTGTATTACAGCAACAGAAGTGACGGCGATCTACGACCTAGCACCAATTATCGCAAAATTGCGGAAAATTCATCCTGGTGTTGAAGTTGAAGTCGCAGCATCTGACGATAGCAAGGACTTGCGTCGCAGAGAGGCTGACATTGCCATGCGAAACTATCGCCCAAAAGAAAATGACCTGGTGGCGCGTAAGATCGGTGAAGAAGTCGCAATGTTATATGCTTCAGGGGACTATATTGAAAAATATGGCGTTCCGACTAAGTTGCGGGATCTTAAAAATCATAAATTTGTTGGCTTTGATTCATCCGATGAAATGGTAAAACAGCTGTCGAGTATCGGACTTGAGATCTCAGATGATAATATCGCGGTGCGCTCAGGCACCCATATGGTTCATTGGGAGCTGACAAAAGCAGGTGTCGGCATTGGCATTATGCCTGAGCGTGTTGGTGATTTAGAACCAAAGGTTCGTTCGCTTATGCCTAGTTTTCGCAAAATGGTCTATCCCGTGTGGCTGGTCGCACATCGCGAATTGCACACAAGTCGCCGCGTGCGCACGGTGTTTGATTTCATCGCGAGCGAATACGCAGCCAAGCGGCGTGGACTTTAGTACTCAAACTATTTTATTTAAGCTGCTATTGCCCTGCTAATAACGATGCATTTCCCCCCGCAGCTGTTGTATCAATACAAATATGCCGTTCAATGATACATTGCTGTGCCATATCGCGCGAAGTCATGAGTGGGATAATTGCCCCGGAGCGTTTTGCAAGCGCAATCCGTGCCAGATTTAAATCATCTTTATCAGACCATAGCGCAACGCCATCTATATGGCTTAATTCAGAAAGATGCTCTCTTGATAATAGCCCAGACATTGCGTTGTCTCCAACAGCATCAGGGGCAATCATAATGGCTTCGCAGCCATTGTTTTTAGCGATCACATATTGCGCTTTCGCATCATCCAGGCTTGGCCCCAAACATAATATGGTGCCTCGAGAGATGGTGGATAAACGGTTTGATTCCCCTGTAGGACCGGGCAAATCGGACGTAGATAATTTGCGTTGTGGCGTCTGAGCAAGCTGATTAAGCTTATCCTGTAATGCTTTTACATTTATTTGTGTGCCATTGATAACGGCATGGTTTTCTAGGCTTTTTGCCACGAATTTAGGAACGTAGTGCGGACCACCTGCTTTGGGACCGGTGCCAGACATGCCTTCGCCACCGAAAGGTTGCGAGCCAACAACAGCACCGATTTGGTTGCGATTAACATAGATATTGCCAACGTTCAGACGGCTTGTGATTTGTTCAACACGGTCATCAATGCGAGTGTGTAGGCCAAAAGTAAGTCCATAGCCACTGCCATTAATATCATCAACAATTTGATCAATTTGCTCAGCTTTGAATGTCGCAATATGTAAGACAGGTCCAAACACTTCTTTTTCTAAATCGCCAATGCCATCGACTGTAATCACAGATGGCGCAACAAAATGCCCAGTTTTTGGGGTGCTGAGTTGTTTTAACAATCTGCCATCCTGATGGGCATCTGCAATGTAAGAAGAGATGTGTTGCTGGGCATTATGGCTGATAGCGGGGCCAATGTCAGTTCTTATATCCCAAGGCTGTCCGATGGTAAGTTGTTCCATCGCGCCATATAACATGTCGATAAATTCCTCTGAGATATCTTCTTGAAGGTAAAGAATACGCAATGCGGAACAACGTTGGCCTGCGGATTGAAATGCCGATTCAACAATATCTTGAACGGCTTGTTCGGGCAGGGCAGTTGAATCGACGATCATTGCGTTTAAGCCACCTGTTTCAGCAATAAACAAAGCGTCTGGTGCAAGCGTTCCTGCCATTGCGTTGTTGATGAACTGCGCAACCGATGTGGAACCGGTAAAGCACACACCATCTATACGTTGATCAGATGTAATTTTAGCGCCAACAATTGTACCAGCACCTGGTAAGAGTTGGATCACGTCGTTAGGGACACCGGCTTTATGCATAAGCTTAACGGCAATATATGCTGTGATCGGAGTTGGGTCTGCAGGTTTTGCCAAGACGCTGTTTCCTGCAGCTAATGCAGCTGCGATCTGTCCGGTGAAAATTGCAAGCGGAAAGTTCCAAGGTGATATGCAGCTAATGATCCCGCGCGCTTGATCGCTATCAAGCGTTCTGGCTTGCGCAGCATAATACCTTAAAAAATCAACGGCCTCTCGAATTTCCGCAACTGTATCCAGCGGGGTTTTGCCCGCTTCTCGGCACAAGACTGCAAAGATTTCTCCAGCATTTTCTTCGTAAAGATCCGCAACAATGTTTAAGATTTCTGCCCGCTTGTCTGACGGAGTAGATTGCCAGTTTGAAGCAGAGCTAATTGCTGTTTCAACATCATGTTCATTGGCATGTACCACAGTGCCGACAATATCGTTGGGATCAGCGGGGTTTCGGACCTCAACTTTGTAAGATGCGTTAATAGGGCCAGATATGAGCGGTTCAGCCTTCCATTGGTGGTTTCTAAAGGGTGCTCTCACCTTATCAAACATAGTAAGATCATCGAAGTTTGATAAATCCCAACCTTGTGAGTTTTTCCGCTCAGGATGATATAAATCTCTTGGGTTAATGACGTTATTCGGCGATGTCGCAATATCAGAGTTGAGCTTATCGAATGGGTCACTCGCGACAATTTCTGCAGGGACATCTTCATCGACGATTTGATTGACAAATGAACTATTAGCGCCATTTTCTAACAAGCGCCGAACAAGATACGCCAACAGATCTCTGTGCGCACCAACAGGTGCGTATATCCGGTCTTTAACGCCTTGAGTTTTCAAGACCAAATCGTGCAAAGGTTCGCCCATGCCATGTAAACGTTGGAATTCAAAAACGGAATTGTCGTCTGATAGTTCCAAGATCGCAGCAATTGTATGCGCGTTATGAGTGGCAAATTGCGGATATATGCGATCGGTCATGGTCAAAAGCTGTTGGGCGCAGCAAATATAGGACACATCTGTATGTGCTTTTTGGGTGAAAACGGGAAAGTCATCGACGCCGTCTATTTGGGCGAGTTTGATTTCCGTATCCCAATAGGCACCTTTCACCAAGCGTACCATAATCTTGCGATCCAGCTCGATTGAAAGCGCATAAAGCCAATCAATCACAGCAGACGCGCGCTTGCCAAACGCCTGCACAACAACACCAAAACCGTCCCAGCCTTCAAGCTCTTTCGAGCGCAATACGCTCTCAATAATATCAAGAGATAAATCAAGACGATCCGCTTCTTCTGCATCAATATTCAATCCCATTTGTGCTGATTTTGCCAATATTGCAAGTTCACGCACGCGCGGGACTAATTCCTCCATCACACGTTCTTTTTTCGCCAATTCATATCTTGGGTGAAGTGCTGATAGTTTGATCGAAATCCCAGGATTTTTCGTAATGTCATCAGAATTTGAATGGCTTGTAAGTGCGCGAATGGCATCGCAATAAGCATGAAAAAACACAGTTGCATCTTTGTAGGTTAAAGCGGCTTCACCCAGCATGTCATAAGAATAAGTATATCCTATATCCTTCGATGGTTTACCGCGTTCGACAGCCTCTTGTATCGTTTCACCCAAAACAAATTGATGCCCCATTTCTTTCATCGCGCTTTGTACCGCAAGACGAATGACAGGTTCTCCCAACCGTTTAACCGCGCTATGCAAAAGATCAGCAATGCCATTGCCTTTGGGGTCTTTTAGTACTTTTCCCGACAGCATAAGTGCCCAAGTAGATGCATTGACCAATGATGAACTGGAGCTCCCTAAATGTTCGCCCCAGGAGGAGGGAGAGATTTTATCTTCAATCAGCTCATCAATTGTTTCGGCATCAGGAACACGCAACAATGCCTCAGCCAAACACATTAGGGCAACGCCCTCATCTGTGGATAGACCATATTCGGCCAAAAACACTTCCATCAATCCCGGGCGACCATCGGATCGGATGTTCTGAACCAAATCGATCGCCCGAGAATTTGTAGCTTGTCGCGTTTGCGCGCAAGGTTCATATTTTTGTCTCAGTTGAGATAAAACTTCAAACTCGTCCGCGCGGGCAAGTTTGCGGATCAAATTGCGATGGTTTTCCAAAATGGTCATAAAGCTAATCCTTTTAAAGTTATTATAAGGGTAGCATTTTTTGATCGGTCATTTTGACTTCTATCTACAATTTATTGTAACAATCGACCAAATAATTGTGAGAAGGTGGAGAAATTAATTTCAATGAGTATAAATTTAAGTCAGTTAGATCAATATGATTTGCGGATAATTGATGCGCTTTTAATTGATGGTCGCATGACGGTTACCGATTTGGCAAAGCATGTAGGTTTATCCAAAACTCCTTGTCAGGTGCGCATGCGACGTTTGATTGATGAAGGCTTTATTACCGGTTTTAGAGCAAGTGTTGATTATCAAAAACTTGAACGCGGTCACGTTGCTTTTGCGGAAGTGAAGCTGCGCGATACAACCAAGAACGCGCTTTTGAGTTTTAACAAAGCGGTGGAAGGCATTGCTGAGATTGAACAGTGCCACATGATTGCTGGACCTTTTGATTATTTGCTCAAAGTGCGCACAAAAGATATCAACGCCTATCGCGAAGTTTTGGGTGAAAAAATCTCAGCGCTTCCGCATGTTGCGAGTTCTTCAACTTATGTGGCGATGGAATCTGTAAAAGAAGACAAAGCTCCCAATAACTAGATACATGCCTTCGACCAGTTTTACTGGCAAAACTGCGTTATCTACGTTCACTTTGGCAGAAAAAATATCATTTGGATCACGATTTCAATCACATCAAAGAACAAAACTTAGCGTGAGGAATGAAATGTCTTGTTTATTGGATAAAAGGCTGCACGGATCTTGATATACTTTTTCGTAAAAATACGGTACTTATTCTGTGTGTAATACTATTTCGGATCCGCTAGCTAAGGTTTTAAAATGAATTTGTCATCGCCTGTCACAATTGTCCGAAATTATGAGGAGTTTACCGACGAATTCTTAAGCCAAGAAATTGATGCAGCCGAGTTTTCTCATCTTGATCATGTATGTGTTGCACATGAGATTCTGCTACGTTTTGATTTTTTAATGGCGGTACAAATTTATTCAGAATCCTTACATGCCATTGCGACAAAGGCCGGAGAAAATAATAAATTTAACCTCACAATCACACTTGCTTGTATGAGCATCATTTCGGAGCGAATGCAGCCTGGTGAGGACCTTCACAGTTTCATAAACGCCAACCAAGATCTGCTAGAACATAATTTTCTAAAAGAATATTACAGTGATGAACGGCTGACTTCACAAAGTGCCAAGGGTATGTTTTTGATGCCTGATAAGAACGGGTCGAGTATCTAATTTTTATTTTCGGGCAACATGCCGGTTTTTATTGATCACGTTCCATTACCAAAGTGTTCAAGCCAGGTTTTGGTGCGTGTTTCATCGCGCATTTCATAGGTGCTAATTGCTTTTTCAATATCAAGGTCATAATGCGTATGCATTGGTTTGTTTTCGCCAATATCGGTGATGCGCATCGTATACCATGCGGTTAAACCGCCTTCAGGGCTATGCGTAAATTTCGGAAATTCCGGTGCTAGATTCCCTCCCATTTGCCAATGATTTGGCAATGAAGGATCAAGAATAAGTGCGCGCGCCAAACCAATAAAATCGACGATGCCATTGTTCAAAGCATCAACGGCTTGAGCATGTGTTTTAAAACCGCCTGTTAACATCAAAGGCTTTGTGGTGATTTTGCGTGCTGCGCTGGCAAATTGAAGAAAGTAGGGGCCTTTACCTGCGCCATCTGATGCAGATTTAGCACCGGGAAAGTATGTGCCGCCGCTGATATCAATCAGATCAATTGATGTTTGATCGAGCGCTTTTATAACGACGAGTGCGTCATCTTGAGTTAACCCACCTTCAAGCTGATCAGATGAATTAAGTTTAACTGCAATCGGGAACTTGTCACCTACAGCTACCCGAACAGCGCTGATTGTTTCGATCAACAAACGCATGCGGTTTTCAATCGAGCCGCCATATTCATCATCTCTTGTATTAAACAAAGGGGATAAAAACTGGCTGAGTAAAAATCCATGTGCTGCATGTATTTGGATACCCCCAAATCCAGTTTGTTTTGCAAGTAAAGCTGATTTTGCAAATTGTGTAATCGTATCTTTGATTTCATCAACGCTAAGTGCTTGGCATGACAATCCGTCAAGATCGACCACGCTGGGACCTTTGGCTGTGCTGATGGGTGCATATGACAATGCACCGGCATGACCGAGCTGCAACCACAACTGATTTCCGTTTTTCTGCGCTTTTTTCGCAAGTTGCTCAAATCTATCGAGATCAGAATGATCGTTTAGTACCAAATTGCCAGGTTTTTCTGCAAAACCTGAAAACCCTTGAACTTCACCAATTATTGAAGCTGCAATGCCGCCATCCGCCCAACGCTCATAAAGCGTAATCTGCGCGTTAGATGGATGTCCTGTTCCATCGCCCAGTGAATCGGACATGGCTGATTTGATCAGCCTTGATTTTATCCTTTGTCCGCAAGGCAACGTATATGGGGAAAACATGACAACATCTGACATAATGAGGACCTAACTCTGTGTCGCTAAAATGGGAGGGCAACATTAATTGCGATGGTAGACAATGTTAAAACCTTCATCATCTGTTGGTGGAGAGAAGTGCTTGGATATCTGTGCAAACTGTTCCTCAGAAGCAGCAAATGGATGTTCACCCAAGGCATTTCGGTCGTGCAAACGCTCGATACATGTTTTGTCCGGCAAATCCAGAAAATGCAATTGATGCTCAGCTTTGCTCCCTTCGATGACGTTTTTCATCCAGGCACGTTGTGTCGGCGTGTTTGCCGGAAAATCCAATACAACGGAAACCCCAGCATTTAACAACGCAATCACATGAGGCGCCATGATATACTGCAGTTTGCTTGAACACCTGACATAGTCCGATATGGAGGTCATTTGATCAGAAAACAGCGTTGCGAGCCAATCATCCTCAGAGATAATCAGATGCCCGTCTTGGCTTCCCAGATTTGCTGCAAGCGTGGATTTGCCGGAGGCAATTTTGCCACACATTAAATGTAGGATGGGGGTGGCGTTCAGCATATTAAGTCCATTTATGTCTGAGTTTAATTTGGTCTATTTAGATGCGTGGTTTTGGTGCCGGTTCTCGATCCGCATCTCCAGAGTTAGGTTCCCCTTTCGGCTCAATCAAGAGGACTTTTACCTCTTTCTCCGCGCGTGGGCGATGCACAACGTTTTTCGGAACGATAAATAACTCGCCGGCCTTGACGATCTGAGGTTCTTCACCTTCGATATCCATGACCATTTCACCCTCAAGAACAAGAAAGAAATCATCAGTATTGTCGTGTTTATGAAAAGGAAACTCACCCTTAAACTTAACCACCATAACGTCATTATCATTATAATCTGCTACAACGTGCGGGTCCCAATGGGTCGAAAATTGGGCTAGTTTGTCACCAAGGTTGACGCTTTTCATATGTTCGCTCCTCATACGCAATATGGCCAAAGCTTAATGCGCTTGGGGTATTCCTTCAAGCAAACAAAATAATAAAATATGAGTTGTTTTATGCGGTTAAAAAATGCCGAGATGTGAATAATACAACAAGAAAAACGACGTTGACGGCATTGAAATACCAAGGGTCACCATGGGCAAAATGTGCGACAATTGCGGTGATTAGAAATATTGCTGAACCAATATAAGCCCATTCTTTTATAACGTTTGGGAAAAAAGGTAAGATCAAGACAAGACCCGCTGCCAATTTCATAACTGCCAATTGTATTCGAAAATGGTTTGGAAATCCTAATTCTTTGACGCCATCTATGGTGCCTTGATGAAAAAGATAGCTCAATGCGCTGGCACAAAGCATGGTTGATAAAAGGCTGGTCGATATCCAATAAATCATAACAATTCCAAGGTAAAAAGGCGCAGATAGAAATCAATCAGCGCCGTGATTTACTATTGATTGGCAACAGGTTGGAAGGGTTTGATGATCTCAACATCAACGCTTTTAATGCGTGCAAATCGTTCGGTCACATCATTTGTCAGGGTCCAATTATGCAATGTTTCAGCTTCAAGGCGCGTGCCGTCAGGCAATATTCCTTGCCAATCAAAACCGACAGTCAGCCTAATTTCTTCGTCATTGGTGGATCGCGCGGTAAAATTTTTTAAAGAGTGTGAACTCGCTGATACACTCGCCGCAGGACCTGTGAGCCAGGCTTCTAGGCCTTGAAAGTCGGTAATTACACCGCTTGAGAAGTTTAATGAAAATCCGTCTGCTAAAATTTCTTTTGCTGGTTCTGGGTTGCGGGCAGGGTCCTCGATGATCGCCAGCCAATAATGAACAACGCTTAACGCTCTGTTTGTTGCATAGGCATCGACATAGTTTTCTTTATCTGATGGTTTGTCGAGCGCAATTTCAATAGAAGAAAATTTTGGCAGTAATGCACCAGATGGAATTAGTTTTGTTGTGTAATCAAGTTCAGCGGCACGGAGCGAGCCATCTTCATTCGCTCCTTCATTTAGATAGGTAATGTGAGCATTCAGCGAAACCGAGCCATCTTCTTCAACACTTGTTTCAACCTTGTTGACCAGGTGGGCATTTTTCCAACTTGTCGGAAGTTGAGCTACCCGCTCGCGATAGGCTTGCGTTCCTTTTGCTTCGCCAAGAGTTGATTTGATAAATACATCAGGCGAAAGAATATCAATTGCGTTCTCAAGCCCGCCTTCAGCTCGTTCATAATATTGATACCAGCGATAAAACTGCGCTTTTGCCGCATGTTCCTTATAACCATTTTGGATTTCTCCATCGCTCATGCTTCCTGCAAAGGTGCTCGATGTTAAAGCCAGCACTGCTGCAACGGCTACGGCGACTTTTGAATGTTTGTTTGTGGGCATAACACAGTTCCATCTATTAATGAGTAGTTGCTCATTAATAGATGTGATTTCACCAAAGTCAATATCTTTTCGCTGAAAACATTTTTAGTGTTTTGAAATACTTGCCCAAACCAGAGAAAAGACTTCATCGAGTTGGTTTTGATCCGGTTCCACCCCTGATAAAGACGCTCGCTTAGCCAAAGAAATAGCAGGTGCCGCAAGCATGAGTTCGATGGATTTCGTACTAGCTTTAACCAAAGTGCCATCTTCAACACCTTGGTCAATTTGTTGCAAAATCTCATCACGCATTTCATCGAGCAAAGTTGTATCACGCATGCTTACGCGCGCTTCGGGCGCTAGCATTTCAACAAACAAAAAGTCTTGCGGCGCCTGAATTGCATATTCAACCAGACCAAACCACATGGCACGGATTTTATCCTGTGTCGATTGCTCAGCATGGGTAGCGCGCATAATCGCATGGTGAATATCTGTTTTAACGGCAAGATAAACGGCAAACAGCAAATCGTCTTTCGTTTCGTGAAATCGATATATCGTACCCACAGAAACACCAGCGCGTTTGGCAATTTTGTTGACAGACACTGCGGTTGAGCCCACAGCAGACACCTCAGCCACAGTAGCTTTTCGAATATCTTGTTCTTTGTTTCCCGAAACCGGACGTGCCATATGTCTTAATTCCCTAATGCGGTATCGCTATCATTTAATGGCGCATAATAAAAGCTGATTGCTATGTACTATGTGGTTATATTCCATGACATGTCTTTAGCCTCTGTTAAACGTGCTTTGCTAGATTGTGAGCGCAAGTTGAGTTTGAGTATAAAGGCGTATCATGAGAATTTTCTATCTGATCGCATTATTGGTGTTGTCAAAAAGCGCTTATGGTATGGGCACTGCGCAGGATTGCGCGCGTATGTTTGTCGATACTGAACGCCTTGCTTGTTATGATATCTTGTTCCAGCCTAAGGAAGAAAAAGACGAGGAAGAATTACCCATCGTTTGGGAGTTTATCAACCATAATGGCCGCGATGTTTTAACGATCATTGGTGATGACAATGTATTAACTCGCAATGGGCCCGAGCGTGCTGATTTGCATATCGGATGCATCGATGATCAAATTTCATTATATCTCGATTTCTTCAGGCGAATGGATATTAACGGATACGGCTATCAAAAAGTCTATTACAAGGTCAATGATCGCGTTCTCAAGGTCATGAGGATGAGCCTGTCTAAATCACAAAAAATGATTGGCGTTTGGGATTCTGAAGTCACCAAATCGGTTATTACTGATCTTATAGAGGGCGAGGAATTGGTCGTAAGAGCTGTACAAGCCAATCATGAGGTCTCAATTGCGACATTTAATGTGAGAGGCCTTAAAAAGGTCATTAGACCTATTGCAAATGAATGCGGTGCAACGTCTTAAACTACATAGAATTCAATTTATTAGACTGATTGTTTGAATCTAAAAATCATATCTTAAAGATAAAATCCCTTCTACAACATTATCATCCTTACGCAACTGTACGCCATCTAAAATGACATCTGCATCCTTGTAGTTGATGCCAAGATTGACAGATGCACCACGGGCAAAGTCATAGCGTGCTCCAAGAGCTGCTGAGAGAGAGTTTTGTCCTCTCAATTGTCCGTATTGAGCATCTGCTGACACGCTTACAACTCCAATTTTAGTTTGCGCACCAGCTGAGACAAACCATCGATTTGCGCTACTAAGAGGTCCCTTTATTTGCTCGATCCCGCCGCCAAAGCTGTAAAGGCTGCTTCCGTAAATGAGCTCTGCAATGCCCTGTGCTGCAATTGTATCTAACTTGAAATTGCTACCTGTTGGACTGAGCTGAGCACTCGTTAAGCGAAGCGCATATTTGTGTTCAAGCGTTTGAACCGGTCGCTGGAAGATAAAGCCAAGTTCAAACTTCCCGTTCTCATCGACGGCCAAGCCTGTCCGATAGGGGCCATGTCGCGAAAGATGCGCTACAGACCACCGCGCTAACTGACCCCAATTACCATCATAAGCCAGATCCGCATTGCCAACCCCGGATGTCCTAGACATGCTTTCGCGCAACATGTCTGACACATTACCCAAATATAGCGAACCTAAAAATCCGGTCGCGGATAAAATAACTTTGTCGGTGAATTGGTCGCTGTTCAAATAATCGTATTCAGCCGCGTAAGACGCTGCGACCTTCAAAGAGTTTACCAGCTGGGTTTCAGCTTTCACTTCAAAGGCACCACGAAATCCCAATTCAACTTTCTTGTCAGTACTAGAGGATTGCACAGGCAACTCAACCGAGCCACGAAGCGAAAGCGTCGTATCACCAATCTGCGTTGCTAACGGTTCTTCCACCATAGAAATTTGGTCATAAAACAACCGCCGTTCCTGACCTTGCGCATGGGGTGCAATCGCTGTGAGAACAAGGCTCGCGCACAATGTGGTTTTAAATAGAGGAGCCATTATCGAGCCCTTTCTGGAAACAAACTGTGAAAGGCCTGGTGCGCAATCCCATAACCTGCACGCACCGCTTCTGTATGATCTTTTTGCCAGTGAACACCGCCATATATGCGGCTCATGCCATTCTCATCATTGATCTGGCTCAAACTCGACCAATGACGCGTAACGCCTTTAATTTGCGGCCATATAACTTGATCCGGTGGTTGACCATTAATTGATATGCGATTACTTCCATTCAGTAATTCGATCATTTTCGTTCCGGCAGCACCAAATGTCGAATGACCGGAGGTGTAAGAGGGAAATTCAGGTGTCGGTAAATAGCTCTGCCAATTACGTTGAGCGTAAAGGCGCTGATATTGGTTTTGAAATTCAGGTGCGCGTGAGCGAATGGCTGTTTCCGGCCTGATAATGTCGTAGTGGTATTTACTGTCCCATGCAGAAATAGATGCGTCACACTGGGTCATACCCAAAAGTGCAAAAGCGCGCGCCATTTCGATAAAGCTCATACCTTTATGCTGAAGCACTTGCATGGCAATCTGAAGGAAATGTCCGGGCGGAGTAATACCCCATGGCCCATCCTCCCAAAATAGCGCGATTTCTTCTTGATCTTTGGTTCTAATCGCTGAGCTTTTGCCGCCGATAGCCTTGATATAGTTATATTCTTCCGCAAATTCTGAGCCGCGAACATCGTAAAACGGAGCCGCGCGAAATTGATCAGAGCTGCGCATCGTCCAAGGTGTAATTTTGCCTTGCCCAGGAAACAATCCGCGCGCAAAACTACCAAAGGCTGGTCCTGGTTTTGAGCTATAAAAAGGTCCTGTTGGTGACCATTTAATTGCACCGGTCTGGCGTTTGTATCGCCCCAGATAATAGTTGACTTCGCTGGGTTCTGACCCATCATCGACCCGCATTCTAAGTAGGTGCTTGCCAACATGGCGCCCCCAAGAGATCGCGTTTTCCTTTGCCACACCATTTGGAAACTTACGATAAAAATCAGATGTCTCAGCCAGGAAAGGGGTCTCCATCAAATCTGCAGCAGTTGTTGCAAATGCGCTTGCATAGGCGACTTCTGCCAGACCTTCAAATGGGCCCTCTGGCAATCTGAAATGTTCCTCGTAACGTTTTTCCAACCCGTTGGCTGCTAAAAAGCCAGCGGTTAATGGCATAGCAAGAACGACCGCTGCTCGAGGTGGTGGGGTGCGTTGTTCTCGAATTTGTTGGAGAAGAATATCAAGCCAATGAAATACTGTATTGTGATGGCGTGGATGAATAATCTTCGAAATGTAAGAAGATTTAGACCCATAAGGAGACGCGCATGCGCCAAGTCCCGTAGCTGACGCGACAGCAAGTGTTTTGCAGAAGTTTCTACGTGATAATGTCATGCTAATCAGTAATGCCCTTAATCCCTGTGTAATATGGATATTTATGGTTAATAAAATCTAAAATTGTTACGCAGAGGGGGTAGAAAAAATGAGTATTTATTGTAGGTATTTTGTAATAAAAATTCTATTTTTAGTTGTGTTGTAGATCGACATTTCACATACCTCAAAAGCCACAATGTTCCGCAGGGTTCAAAGGACAGAAATGAGTTCTTTGAAGTTTATGATTTATAATCATTTCAACAATAGAGAAAATTTTAACAATTGATTTTACATCGATGTAATGTGTGCTTGTTAAGTTCCGGTCTCGTAGAGTGGCGCACCGAGTTTTATAATCGTTAGATCGTTTCTAGCGAAGTTTTATGAATTGCCTCACAAAACGAAGTGTTATCAGAACGTGCGGGCTATGACGATTAATCGACATCGAAATATAAAACATGCAAAACCAATTGCATGGGTGGGTTGCGCTTTCGCAATATTAGCGTTGGTGTTTGTTTTTAAATATGATCAGGTAATTGATCGAGGCGAAATCGATGCATATCCTGAATTTGGTATTGATCCAATTACAACGTCATCACTGCGCGGTGCGAGCGTCATTCATACAGTGTCAAATGGGCAACTGCTGCGCCTTGCAAATGCGCAAGTTCCTACCAATGCAGCATATACATCCGATCAGCTCGACGCAAAAATCAACCAGTTGAACGAACTCGAAGCCTTAAATTCAAAATGCTTTCGCGTCACACCTTATGATGTAAGCCCAATCAGATCTCAGGATTGGCGAAATATCGATTACGAATTGGTCAGCAAATATATCGATGATGGTATTCCAGAAAATACCGGGGTATCTCGGGAAAAGCTGATGGCAGATATTTGGCTTGTACGAGAGGCGGCACTGCAAGCTGAAGGAACGCCGCAGCGTTTTCGTACGTTTGGGCTATATTTGCTTCAGGTGCAAAATACATTGATTGACGCACATAAACACTTTGGTGACGATGGATATAAATGGGCTCGAAAACTGGTGCAAACAGAGTATGACTTTGAATTGGCTGAACATATTCAAGAGATCATCCCATCTAAGTTTTACACAAGACGATTGAACCAAAATATGCAATTATTTGCACAGGATGTAACTCAGTTTATCCCATGTAGTATCCGTGCAAAACAGGTTTTGACCGAGCGTTCCTCTGGCTCTTAAATATATGACGTTGAAGGTCAAAAGCTCTGATAGCTAGTTTGTAATAAAAAATTTACTCAAAAGATTTATTAGTGTTTAACCGCCGATCAATGATCTGATCGATCATTATTTGGGTGGCGAAGAGAAATAAGCGAAACTTGATCCTCATAATTTCAAGTGAGCAAGAAGATTTTTTAGTGTCATGGTGCCATACAAAAAGTCATATGAGTTCATTATGCGTCACCGCGGTTTGGTATTATTTATCACCGCTATTTGCTTGTTGGGTGGACAAATTGCGACAATGAGTATGCTCGCTGAGGATAATGAAATTGTCCTTGCTGAATCATATCGGCTAGATATGTCAGGTGGTGTGAGTTCCGAATTTGGCAAAGTGGATAAAAAAGCACTCGATGCGTTTGAAAAATCTGAGCAGGAAGCAAAATCACAGCAACAAGCTGACAAAACTGCCGAGAAAAAGTCAAATGTAGCTGCGAAGAATAAAGACAAAAACAAAAGCAATGTAAAAGAAATGATGGCGCAGGAGCAGCAAAACTCGCCACATCCTTTAAAAGATAAAATCGCGGATCTCAGCTCATCCAATCCGCTCAGTGTAAAATGCTTTGGAACAAAGCCATATACCAAGATCGCTGACGGCTCAAAAGCGTTTGAGAGCATCAAAGGTGGAATGGTTCAAAAACTCGTTGAAGAACGCGAATTCTCTGACAAACTTACATCGCCAGAGAGTATTGTTGCCCGTATGTGGCTCGCAAGACAGCGGGCACTTCAAGCAGAAGGTGGTCAAACACATCTCGCAGCATTGGGTAACTATCTTGTCGTTGCGCAACGCACACTCAAAGATGCGCATCAATATTATGGTGATGAGGGGCTTGATTGGGCAAAAACACTGTTAAATACAAGGGCGGACAAACGTGTTCTTCAACAGATCAAAATCCGTGTCCCAAGCAAGCGTTTTACACGTAAACTCAACCAGAAAATGCAGTTATTGCTAGACCATCCGGATGACTTTATACCTTGTACCAAGCGTGCAGAGCAGCAGTTTGGCATGCAGGCGTCTGCACAATTGTAAGAGTTGTGAAATTTGATTGGAGCTAGATGGAAAGTTCCATAACAAAATCATCCATTACATAACCACCGCCGATGTCGGTAAGGGCAGTACCGGTTTTTTCAAAACCCATTTTTTCATAAGCGGCAATTGAATGCGTGTTGTTTTTGTTGACCGTTAAACGAATGCTATTCAGGTCAAGATCATCTGCTAAATCTACAAGATAGCCGATTGCCATGCGGCCAATTCCTCGGCTGCGCTCTGATGAAAGAATGTAGAGTTTTGAAAGTTGTAATACGCCATTTCCTTCGTCTTTGTGCGGTTGCACACCCATATAACCAATGGCACGACCTTGATGTTTGATAAGGAAATAAAGATGTCCCTGATCGTTGATCTCATCAGCAATGACGTCTTTTGAATGAAAATGCTCCAGCATATAGCTGACCTGGTCTGTTCCGATCATAGGCGCATAGTGTTCGTGCCAAATAGCTTTAGCAAGTTTGACTATCGTTTTAATATCACCTTGAGAATGAACAGGTTCAATCATCTATGCGCGCACCTTTATACTGACTCTTATGTTAAGTTTACACTGCAAATGTGACGAGTACAAACTATTCGTTTCCTTCAATCTTCGATGGGAGGTTAAGGCGCGGCCAGTTCTTTATATACGCCCAATAACACACAGCGAAAATCGCTGCATTGATGGTAAGAACGCTCAAAAGCTCAAAATCTAATAAATTGGCCGCTCGGTTTGGATTGTCACTCGATAAAAATTGCCCAGCTAAATAAAGTAAATTGGTGCCCAGCGCGATTGCAACTATCGTTATGAACGATTTGGCCTTCGTTAAAATTACGATTACCGCAAATACGGGCGTGATAAGCGCAAGATAAAACATCAATATGAAAATTGACATTCCCATGCCGCCTGCGTCCACATTGCCCAATAAAATATACAACAAAAACATGCTGAAAACAGCCACAGGCCCGAGCAATAGTGCGCAAATACGTTGGGCCAAATTGACCCTCTTAACTTCGCGCCAGAGCTTGAATTTCAGTATGACCAAAATTGCTAGGGCAATAAAAAAAGGTGCAAAATTGCTAAATAGGTTGAGTTCCATTGGCGTAGACTAGTCGCAAGCTGCCGTGACGATGATTTCAACTAGCAATTCTGGTCGTGCTAGTTTTGCCTCGCCACACGCACGGGCAGGGGCATGACCTTCTGGTACCCACGCATCCCACACTTCGTTCATCTCGGCAAAGTATTTCATATCAGATACCCAGATTATCGCCTGCAGAATTCTATCTCTTGAAGAACCAGCTTGTGCCAGTAACGCATCAACTTTATCCAACATGTCGCGGGTTTGTTGTGCTGCAGAAACTGCTTGTCCTTTTTCGACATTGCCGACTTGTCCACAAAGATACGCAACACCGTTATGTTTAACGATTTTACTCATCCGTTTTGCGGTTTCAATTCGAGTGATACTGGAAGAGTTCTCGTTTGGCATGCTCGCTCCGATAAAGTGATTTGAACAGATTTATCTCTAACGCTTTGTGCCGCAGCTGGCAATTATGATGAACGCCATTTTATCGAGCAACCCATCGATGGTTGCTGCGTTTGCGGACCTTCGCCCGTTTCCGCAATTTGCATCATTGCATTATAAAGCTCGCGCGTTCTGTTTTCAGCGGAAGCATTCATACGCACATCATCCAATCGCCCGCGATACTGCAGCTCACCTTTGTTGTTAAAGCCAAAGAAATCCGGGGTGCAAATTGCATTATATGCTTTTCCAACGCTTTGCGTTTCATCGACTAAATACGGGAAATTAAAGCCATAATGGTCTGAAAACGCCTTCATGTTATCTGGATTGTCAGCAGGATAGTCGTAATAGTCATTGGACATAACTGCTAAAACGTTCACGCCGGCGGCCATAAGTGCGTCAGTATCTTGCTTGAAGCGCTCTCCAATTGCCTTCACATAGGGGCAATGGTTACAGATAAAGGCAATTAATAAGCCTTTTTCACCCAAATGATCTGACATAGAAAATTCCTGACCAGTGGGATCAGCTAACTTAAATTCCGGTGCTTTCCAGCCAAAATCGCAAAGAGGGGTGTCTAATAGCATCTTGTTGTCTTTCAATTGATCGATCTATTAGATTTAGGTCTTTGCGAAAAACTTACAATACTTTTATGATAAAATGAAAATAACCCACCCATGATCTTCGCTTTGGTGAGGGAGTGCCGCGAGGGGAAGCGGCGAGCGGGAATGCGAGATCAGGGCGGGTTATGGCGAAAGTTCGATATCCTTGAGGTTTTGTGAGCTCAGAAGCCCTGAATGGGAGGCGTTCAAGGCTTCTGTTAGGGGCCTACCTAAAGGATGTTGAATATCCGTTTGGATTAGCCAAGTGTACGGAATTCAGATGGTGACAATTTGCCGTTACCGTCAGCGTCAGCAGCATTGAAGTCTGAACGGTCAAAATCACCAGTTTTACCACGAAGTTCGTCGTATGAAATGAAACCGTCGCCAGCAGCGAAGCTTGAAGTTTGGTCAGTTACGCCAACATTTGTGTCAACTTGACCGAAAGAAAGTGCAGACGCACCAGAAACAGCCATTAAAGATACAGTAGCAAGAGCAATAAGAGTTTTCATAATTTTAGTCCTTTTAAGTGTGGTGCAGTTAAGTTTGTGGCGCACCGTAATGTTTCAGTTAGTTTGTTTATCGAAGCGCTTGTGAGTGTTTTGTGGAAACCCGTGTCCGTTTCGATGAGTTAAATGTAGGGCAGGGAAACGAGAAAATAAATTAACATATTCACACGCCTTTGTGAGGTTGTGTGTAGTATCAGATTTTAATCTGTGATGAGTTTGCGCTAAGTCCCTCAAAATTAAGGTTAATGGCAATTAACTGTTCACAGACATGCTCTCAAAAAAACTTGAATTTTTTTTCAAAAAAGATGTTTTGCGTGTGATTTGCGCTGATAAAACACCTTATAAAGGGAGCGTTTGTGAGGTGGCGTGAGTGTTAAGATGAGATAATAGCCGTCTAATCTGATAGAAAATATTGAAAACGCTATGGCTAATGAAAATATTGATTTGAAGAAAAAACCAATATCCAAATCAGATTTGCGCTCTTATAGTTGCTCGACTAACCTGATGGAGATGCGCTCATGGCTATACCAACTCAAATGTCGGCTGTGGTTCTGACCGCTCATGGCGACTTTGATAAATTGGAGTTTCAGCAAGATGTTAAAGTGCCGGAACTCACGCCCAAAGATGTGTTGATCCGCGTTGGTGCAGCTGGAGTTAACAATACGGATTTAAATACACGTATTGGCTGGTACTCAAAAGGTGATAATGATAGCGAAGATGCATCTTGGGCAGGTGGCGCGTTAAAGTTTCCTCATATTCAAGGTGCTGATGCGTGTGGCGAAATCATAGCTGTTGGCAGCGAGGTTGATAAAAGCCGAATTGGCGAACGGGTGCTAGTGGAACCATGTTTTCGTGAATTTGATAGTAAAGTGCTCGACAGCGCATATTATTATGGTTCTGAAACGCATGGTGCATTTGCAGAATATACGCGTGTGCCGGCGCGTTATGCGCACAAAATCGACAGTCTGCTAAGTGACATCGAGCTTGCTTCTTTTCCCTGCTCTTATTCAACATCTGAAAACATGTTAACCCGTGCGAGTGTGGGCAAAAATGATCGTGTGTTGATAACCGGAGCATCCGGAGGGGTTGGCTCTGCAAGTATTCAACTTGCAAAAGCACGTGGTGCACACATTATTGCGGTGACTAGTCCATCCAAAGCAGATGAACTTCGTGAGCTTGGTGCTGATGAAATAATTCATCGTGATGCTGATTACGTTAAAGCCCTCGGTGAAAGCTCTGTTGATGTTGTGATCGATTTGGTTGCCGGGCCAAAATGGCCAAGCTTGTTGGATGTTTTGCGTCCAAAAGGGCGATATGTGGTCTCCGGTGCAATAGCAGGACCAATTGTCGAATTGGATGTACGTACGCTTTATTTGAAGGATCTGAGCTTCTTTGGCTGTACTGTGATTGAGCCGCAAGTATTTGGAAATTTGATTGCGCGAATTGAGGCCAATGAAATTAAGCCGCTGGTTGCCCATACTTTTGCACTTTCAGATATTGTATCTGCGCAAAAGTCGTTTCAATCCAAATCTCACATTGGTAAGATTGTGCTCAAAGTCGGCGCGTAGCTAATCGATGAAATAGGTCCACTAGGGTGCTTTTTTATAGCGTTCTAAACGTTCTTCTAATGTACCTGTATGCAGTTCAAACATGTGATTATCGTCATCGTAAAAATAGATCGATTGACCTTCGCCTTTAACCCGTGCACGACCTTCACGTAGTTCAAGGCCAAGATCGTGGATCCGCGCGAGATAATCTTCAAACTCTTCATCGTCGATCTTAAAGGCGATATGGTTATACGTTTTTTCCTTAAGTGGATCGCCTTTCATGATTGCGATCCAAATATCACCCACTAAGAAGAAGCGCTCTTCTGATAAGGAAAAAGTTGCCTCGCCACTGTCATACACTTTTTTAGCATTTAGAATATGGGTCAGCAGTTTTTCCATCCGGTCAAGATCAGCGGTAATGAATGTCATATGAGAGAGACCCTGGATCATGCAGCGATTTCCTTAGAAAATGGTTTGAAATGATGAATTATTTAAACCTCAAATTTGTGACAGTTTAGCGGCGAGGGCAGGGTAAAACTATGACAATTTGATCATTGCGCATTATATGCGATTAAACAAATGCTTAGCGTGGAAAATTAATAAAATGATTCAATAGCTTGAGGAATTGATTCAACTAAATGGTGGAATGCAATCTGAGTAGTTTTTATGCTGCAACGGCAAGCTATGTATCGTTTTGGCAATTGTTAAAACGTGAATCATATGAATCGCTTAGTCTAAACAGCTAACAATATGATTCAAGTTTTGCGAAGGTATGTCACCTCGGCAAACTGCCTCAAATTCAACATGCGAATAAGAGCTCAATTTGAGCCATTAACATCGCAAAAAACTGTCCAAAATCAATTAGTTAGGCCCGTTAAAGATTTTTAACGAATTGTTAAGGCGAAAAAAGCGTTTTATATCAATGTTTTAACTTTTTAAGCGCGCTTTCGTGTTCTTGGACTCCCCACGAAAGTAACAGGTGCAAAATAGGATTGATTGGTTAAAAATGAGTTAATTTAATCGATCCGCATGGGAATTATACCAGTCCGGAAACAACGCTCTTTTCATGCAATTAAATCCGCGATAAAAGTGCCGCATATACCATTAAGATACCGTCTTACGCCCCAATTCGAAAAGCGATTAAAATGAGCACCAACACTTTGAAATCAGATCCGCGCGATCTTTACATGTCTCGCATAATTAAGGCATCACCAGAGACAGTTTGGCGGTGTTGGGCTGAAACCGAATTGCTTGAAAAGTGGTGGACACCAAAGCCAGTTATCACCAAAATCAGTCAAATGAAATTTGCGCCAGGCGGTGTGTTTGGCACAGATATTGTGATGCCAAATGGAGATGTACATCCAAGTGTGGGCTGCTTTTTGGATGTCACGCCATGTGAAAAAATCGTGTTCACAGATGCTTTGAGTGGTGGATTTAGACCAACAAAACGTTCCTTCATGACGGTCATCATTGAACTAAAATCTCATGATGAAGGCTGCTTATATTCGATACGTATTTTGCACTCTTCAGAAGAGGATGCGCATCGCCATAAAGAGATGGGTTTTGATGAAGGTTGGACAACAACATGCGCCCAGTTAGCTGATCTTGCAGAGAGCCTTTAGTAAATGAAACTGACCACCAGTTTTGAGCCAGACGATGAATTAGATAAGCTGATTATTGGGAATACGCGAGAATATAATGCGAAGTTTGCCCCCAATGATTATAAGCCATTTTCGGTCTATCTTACCGGTGATGATGATCAATTGGTTGGTGGTATGACGGCTTTTTTGTCGTGGAACTATTTGGAGATCAAATATCTTTGGGTGGATGAAAATCATCGTGGCAAGGGTTATGCAGCAGATATCATGCGCGCAGGAGAAGCTGCAGCGCTTGAGAACCTTTGCGAATATGTGCTTGTCGATACATTTGAGTTTCAAGCACTCGATTTTTATTTAAAGCAAGGCTATCAGCTCATTGCAGAGCTTGATGGTTATTTAGGTAAATATAAGCGCTATTATCTGCAAAAGAAGTTAGAAAAAGAGGCTGGCTTGGTCTGATTACTCAGCCTTAGGCCATGTTACTCAATGCATTTGGATCACGCTTGGGTTTGAGCGGAATAAGTAATACGATCGCACCAGCACCAATAGCTGCCCAAAGCGAAGCAGTCCAAAGTAAATCGTAATTGCCAAGAAGGTCGAACAGATATCCACCGGCAAAAGCGCCTGCTGCAGCACCAAGCGAATGACCCGCGGAAATCATCCCCATGGCTAGGCCCATTGTGCGTAGCCCGAGATAAGACTTAACTAAACTCGCTGTGACTGGCACAGTTGAATAATCAACAACACCGAAGAGAATAGCGAACAGATACAATGTCTCGATAGTTTGCCCGGGCAGGGAGGCTAACACAATAAAAGTGAAACCTCTTAATATATAGATAGATGCCAGCAGCAATACTCGGTTGACACGATCTGATAACCAGCCTGCTAATATCATGCCCCCTAAATTAACCGCAGATAACAATCCATAGGCTGTAGCGCTGGGAAGCGGTGGAAGTCCGCAAAAACTTGCAAATGGCAGTAGATGTGTCTCAATCACCCCGGTTGTTGTTATGCCGCAAATGAAAAAACTCCAAAACAATGCATGAAAAACCGGTTGTTTGATCAGACACATAAAGTCGGATGCCATTGATGACTGTGGCGCCTGTGCCTCATCTGCGCTTTTTGATTGGACTTTCTGACCTGGTAACGCTGATTGAATGCAGGGTACAAGCGCCAAACTTGCCAAGCTTAAAGCCCCAAAACTCCAGCGCCAGGACACAAATGCCAAAAGGCTTGCAATCAATGGAATAATGACAAATTGACCACCGGATGAGCCTGATAAAGCTATGCCTGAGGCAAGGCCTGTATTTTTATCAGCAAAGCTGCGTGATACGGCTGTTGCAACAACATGGACGGCGACAATTCCAAATCCTGCCGCACAAAAGAACGAGAACCCGATGATGAACATGATCTTTGAATTCATCAAGGCAACAATGCCGCAACCAATTCCAAGAAGACCAAGGCCAAAGTTTAAAGTAAAACGAGGGCCTTTAATGTCAGCTATTCGCCCCGAAAAGGGCGCGATCATGGCCATAACAATCAGTCCAGCAGCTCCAACAGACGATATGAAGCTGGCGGACCAGCCAAATTCGGCCTGCCAGACAGGCATAACTAGGCCAAGGGACGAACGTGCAGAAAACGACAATGCGAGCGCCAAAAAGCCAAAAATAACTATGGTCCAGTTTTGTTGCGATTTTTCGCTCATTCATCCTACCTGCGTTGAGGCGTAATTCATTGCAGAAAAAAATGAAAATGAACAGTCAATAATACTGATCAACGCACCACAACAATTGATGCTAAAGGGAAAAGTTGAACTTCCAAAACTAGTCTTTCATGAATGGTATAAAGCCGTATTGAAAAACAATTGGGATTTCTTTATCCCATAAATCAGGTCCTATAATCGTGATGTGGCTGGTTCGGTTTATCAAGGCGAAACCCAACGATTTTATGCTCGATATTGGTGAATGATTTGCAGGAGTCGTTTTTCTGGAGAATCATGTTGAACAACTCTAAAAGTTGCCCTTGAATTCCTAAAACAAATTCACCTTTAGATAGTAATAAATACTAAAATTTTAGTCGTTTTTAGAGTCTTGAGTCTCATTTTGGGACGAATATAGTAAAAACACAGCAATTTTAAAGTGTAATTTAGGATTTTTTTCAGATATTCATTAAAATTTTTAAATATTATGAGGTCAGGACAAGATTATACTTGCAAAATAGAAAAATTTCCTCAAATAAATATGCACCGGCGGGCCGTAGGGCGGTAAGTTTCTGAAACTTAGAAAATAATTCACAATAACCCCGACAAGATGAGGGCGGTTTCAAGAGTAGGCGGAATGAACAAAGATAATAAGCGAACGCCAGGGCGCCCAAGAGAATTCGACCTTAATTCTGCGCAATCTGCAATTTTGGATGAATTTTGGTGCAAAGGATATTCAGCAACGTCTGTTGATGATTTATCCAGAGCCACAGGAATGGTTAAACCAAGCCTTTATAGCGCATTCGGTAACAAATATGCCATGTACCAAATGGCCATAAAGATCTACAGCGAAATGTTGTTAGCCAAGTTTGGTCCAGCATTTAATGAGCCTGATAATATTAAAGATACACTAGAAGCGGTTTTTAAGGTGTCCTTGGATATTTATTGTGGAGATTTGAACGAAGAGCCGCGGGGATGCTTGTTCACAACGACAACCATCGCAGAATCTCACAACCATCCAGAAATTGGCAAAATTGTGCATGAACAATTGGTCATGTTCGATCAAACCGTTGTAAAATGTCTTGAGCGATTGTGCCCGGATTGGTCTCCTAAACATATCAGTCATCAGACATGGATTATAATGTCTTCACTTAACCATCTTTCCTCCTGTGCAAGGCTGGGCATGGAGCGCAAAGAGCTGGAGGCTATTGTTGCTTGTTTGATTGACCATATTGTTAGCTCTGAAGACATGGCAACTGTTTAAAATACTATTTTTCTGTTTTGGTGTTTGAGAAGAGCGGGTAAACATCATTCGCACAATTCAGCTATAGACAAGCTGCATCGGATATTATCGCGCATATGTCTTGAGTCTTCTGGCTCGAGCATCAGTAATATGCAGCGTGACTAAGCCAATATGACCAGTATATCGACCTATCAATTCTATACCAGGGACACGAGTGTAACGCGTGCTCGGATGGAAGCTGATCCGATAATTTCGCGTGAAATGACGTATTATAAAGAAAACATTTCACAGATTAACACTGTTGACGAATTTTTAGATGATGATCGCCTTTATAACTATGCGATGAAGGCATTTGGTCTGGAAGAACTCACTTACGCCAAGGGCATGATGCGCCAGGTGTTGGAAAGTGATTTGAATGACGAAGACAGCTTTGCCAATCTTTTAGAAGATACGCGCTATAAAACAATGGCCGCTGCGTTTGATTTTGGTAACACTGTTGCCGAAGCAGAAGTTCAAACAGATGACCAATTTGAAGATACAGTTGATCTTTATTCAAGCGCCATTGACCGCCGCAACGCATCGCTCACAGCTGAGCTCGACTATTATGATGCGGTGATAGATACAGTCACCAATGTGGATGACATTTTCTACAACCAAACCCTGCGTGATCAACTGTTTCAGGCGTTTGAGATAGATCCGGATATTTTCGATTACGACACGATTAGATCAGTCCTCACAAGCGATGCGGATGATCCAAGCTCTTATGTGAATGTCAATTTTGTCGACAATATAGAGACCTGGCAGGCGCAGACGAGTGATTTATACACCCAGCGCAACGAAGCAACGGAAGATTCTGAATATGACAGATTAACACGTCAAATTGAGCAGTATCAAAAATTTGTCGATAAGGCGTATATCTATCAGGAAATGGCCCAGTCATTTAATTTTAGCGAAGATGGTAGTTTAGCTGAAGGTGTATCCGCTCAAACCGAGGAGCAGGTATTAGCCTTTAAAGAGAAGGTCATCCTTGCCGAACCTGAACTTACGATTAGCGCAATGTTGATCAATCAGGATTACTATCGCGAACAGCTCGCCGCTGCGACAACCGTTGAGGATCTGGTATATAATATTCGCTTATCTGAAATTATCTTATCATCTTTCTCATTACCCACAACAACATCGTTTTCCGATATGATTTGGGCGATGACAGAAGATATTTCTGATCCGGAACATGAAATTTATAATATGGATTCAGGATTTGTTGATCTAGCCAATGCATTTAACTTCAACTCAGATGGAACCGTTCCTGATGGGGAGGAAATGCAAACAAGTGAACAAACCGATGACATGATGGTGCTCTATTCAACACGTTATGACGACGAAGAAGAAGAAGACAGATTAAATGAGACATCGCAGTTCGGCACTTATATCGACTATACAAGCGATCTAGATGACTTGCTGTCTAATTTATCTGCGGCGCAAACAGTCCGCAATTATTTGCTTAAAGCCCATGATATTGGCGAAGATGAACTTTCGACATTCCAATTAAAGCAGATCTTGACCTCGGACATCAGTGATCCAGATTCGTATGTAAATCAGCTGGAGGACGAGCGTTATCGTAATTTGGCAAAGAGTTTGAACTTTGATGAAAATGGCGAAATCACTTCACCACGATACGCTCAGGATGAAAACGAAATAACCCGCATGGCGAAAGCTTACTATACTCAGATGACGATGTTCGATAGCTCATCTGACACAGCAGAATTAGCTGAGGAAGAGGTGCTTTATTATCGTGAGCGCATGGGTGAGATTGAGACTGTTGATGAAATTATCGCTGACGCTCGCTTAATAGAATTCATCGCGATCTCTGAAGGCTTGACCTATGAAGACCTTGCAGATGGCGTTTTAGGGCTATTGCTGAGATCTGATCTGGATGATTCTGAAAGCTACGCAAACAGTTTTGAAGATGTGCGCTATCAAAAGATCGCAGGTTCCTTTAGCTTTGATGAGCTGGGCCGCATTGAGCAATCATCCCTGACAGGGGTTCAAAACGAACGTGGTCTGGTTGAAACATCAAATTTATATGTAACTCAATCCATTGAAGAAGAGGCAGGTGAAACTGAAGTGGGGGCTCGATTAGCGCTTTACTTTGCAAGGATGGCGCCAACTATCAGCTCGGTTTATGAGATTTTAGCAGACGAAGCGCTTGGTCAATTTGTCCGCACAACGCTGTCGCTGGCTGAAGAAACCGCTTCTGCAGATATTGATAAACAAGCGCAGCTCATTGAGAGCCGCCTAGATATTCAAGACTTCCAAGATAGCGACAAAGTGGATGAGATGATCAACCGTTTCCTAGTGCTTTATGATTTGGAAAATGGTAGCAATTATGACCCTACAGTTGCTGCATTTAGCAGTGCATCAAGTTTTAGCGCAGATACCTTGGCAAGCTTTGCCCAGCTAAGATCGCAGTTATAAGATAAGACTATGCACGTATAGCAGCACCCTAACGGCGCGTCCAAATCTCAGTACCAATTTTGTCAGAGCCGCCATACGTCCAAATCCCACGCCATGTGCCGTCGGATTGTTCGACATAATAGGCCAAGCCGAACGTGCCATCGGATATATATGAGATTGCAATTGAGGTGTCGTTATTGCTGGCCGGCCCCATGGTTGAAAACCCTTGTCTGTTTTCAGCTCCCAGCCCAGTGCCAGTATATTTCACACCACCGACATTCCAAACTACAGAATATGTTTGTCCCGTTTGGCGCACGCTGACAACGCCTGAATATTCGCCCTGACCGCCTGGGTTTGTACCAGTAACGGTATAGGTGCCTTCAGGGCCTGCAAAAGCAGAAATTGTAAGTGAAAACCAAGCCGCAAAAATCGCGAGTATCAATTTGAACATTTATGCCTCCATCCCAATGTTGTGTTAATTTAGCACAAGGGTTTTAAAAGAGCAGCCCGTGTATCAATTTGCAATAACTCAAGTGTGAATTGCTGTTGATTGGCGGTATTGTTAGGTAAAAAGAAAAACTTGGAGAAAACAATATGCGCAAATCAATCAAGGTCATTTTCGCCGCCTTCACGTTGTTAATCATGCTTATCGGGCAGGGTTTTGCAGCCAGTGGAACGTTTAAAGGTGTTGAAGGCGAACGCGTACGCGGTTCGGTGGAAGTGACTGAAACTTCGGTTAAGCTATCCTCCAATTTTCAAACGACAAGTGGGCCTGATCTTTATGTCTATCTTGGAAATGACGAGCCGACAAAAATTGTCGCTGTTTTGAAAAAGAACAAAGGTAGCCAAACATACGCACTGCCCAAAGGTATTGATTTGTCGAAATATTCTTCCGTGTTCATTCACTGCAAAAAATATAACCATACATTTGGTAAGGCCAGTATTCGTTAATTTAAATGGGGGCGATTGATTTATCCGTAGTTTAAAAATGCTGATCGGATAACAGCTTTTAAAGCATCAATGGCGCGATCATTTTTTCCTCTGTCTGCCAAGATTAGTTTTGATGATGGGGTTGGGGGAAGTTGGTAGTCATTGCCCAAAATTCTAAGTCCATTGTGCATAGATGTGCGCCCCAAAAGTCCAATTGCAATGCCTGCTTCAACCGCTGCGACAACTCCTGAAACACTTTGACTTGAATAAACGATGCGATAGGGGCGCCCGCGCGTTTTCAGCGCGTTTAATGCCACTTCACGCCACCAACATGCCCGATCAAAAAGTGCGACTGGTAAAACATCGCATTTAGAAAAGTCGGCATGTATTGAGCTAGCCCAAACGGTAGGATCTTCAAATAATAACTCATCTTGAGAATTCAGTGTTTCTATCTCGTAGATTGCTAAATCCAATTCACCCTTTTTAAGAGCGTAAGGAAATTCTGTACTTAGCGCACACGTTACGTCCAATTCAATTTGTGGGTGTTTTTGGGCAAAATTTGCGATGATCTGCGCAAGTTTCCCACGACCGTGGTCATCGGGAATTCCGAACCGGATCTTTCCACTCATCAGATCACCCGATAAATCTTTCAAAACGGTATCAAGACGCTCGGTTACATCTTTAGCGACCGGAATAAGTTGCCTTCCGGTTTCACTTAATACAACACCCCGCCCATGGCGCTCAAACACAGGGCGTCCCAAAACCTCTTCTAACCGTTTAATTTGAATGCTGGTGGCTGACTGAGAACGGGCAATTTTGTCCGCGCCAGCTGTGACGCTACCAGTTTGTGCAACGGCGAGAAAAGTTCGTAATAAGTCGCTATCTAAATTATCCATTAGAGTTTCCGATGGCTGAATTTTGTATTATTTATTTTATTTATGGCTTTTTGCGGCGTAAATTTCAAGGCCAAAGGAGTTTCACAATGGCCTTTCAAAATATTCTGGTTCGACAAACCGCGGGAATGAAAATTATAATAATCACCGGGCTTGGCCTTTTTTTGACAGGTGCGCTCATCTGGCCGCAATTTTATGTCGAGTGCATCTCATTTGTCATACTAGGGTTGGTGACAATTGCGCCGATCGTCGTTCCCGGCATATTTTTAACGGCATGGATTATCGCAAGTGGCGCAGACAATTATATCGCAAGAGCATTTGAGGGGAGGCCCGCAAGATCAATCTTTTTAGCTTCACTCATCGGTGCAATTACACCCGTTTGCGGGGTAACTGTGTTGCCGCTTATGGCAGGCTTACTCGCTGCCCGCGTTCCTCTAGCACCGATCATGGCGTTTTGGTTGTCCTCGCCCGTCACAGATCCAGCAATGCTCGCAACAACGGCGGCAACGCTGGGATTTAGTTTTGCGATTGGTAAGACTATCGCCGCATTTTGCTTAGGATTGTTTGGCGGCGCCATAACATCACTCTTTGCCAGCACTTATTGGGCTACCAATTCTTTGCGTGATAATGCTTTGCTGAAAGGTTTAGGACCAAATTCTTGCAGCAGCGCAAATTCATGCGAAAAGTTGAGCACTTTTGATGCGGTGACATGGCGGACAGCTCAAAGAAAGGCAGTCTTTAAGCGACAGTTTTTTGCCACAACGCGTTTGATACTGATATGTCTTATACCTGCTTTTGCAGCTGAATTTGCATTAAATTCGGCTCTGACGCCGGGCTCTCTCGCACCATATGTTGGAGAAGATCAGTTCTGGGCAATTCCTGCCGCGGTATTTGTGGGTGCACCTGCATATATCGATGGCTATGCTGCGCTTCCATTAGCGCGAAGCCTTATTGAGAACGGAATGTCACAAGGCGCTGCGATGGCATTTTTGGTCTCAGGTGGGGTGATTAGTATTTGGGGTGCCTTGGCAATCGCACCGGTTTTAAAGTTAAAGCCATTTATGCTCTATCTCGGTCTTGCAATTAGCGGATCGCTTGCTGTCGGCTATGTGTTTGAATGGGTAGTTTAGCGGGCAAAAAACCGTAAAGCCCGCTAAACAAGTTTTTTAATTAGCGGTATTTAGCAGCGGTAATAAATTCGCCAAATGTCTCGCACCACACAAGCACAGTGTTATATGCGCCAACATCAATACCTTGCGGGATGTCTGCAATAAAGCCATCAAAAGTTTTAACACTGCCGATTGCAGCAGATTGGTCTTTTATAGCGTTAAAACCAGCTTCGTCTTCAACGAATTCTGGCACCAAATACACAATGTAATCAGGTCCTGGTGCAAGTTCGCCCATATGGACAATTTTCGTAGCGCTCACTGCAACTTTACCCGTGCCCCAATGCAGGAAGTCACTTCCAGCCAAATCTTTGGTAAATTCTGCTTCAAACAACGCATTTTCTGCTGAACTTTCCAGCATAGCTTGATCAATACTTGGCGGCGCAATGAGAATTGGCAAAGCATAAATACCAAGCGCAAAGCCGATAACCAGAGCAATGCCGTGGGTGCCGAGCAAGATGAGTTTTCGCATGTTGATTGTCCTCCCAAATCAAAATTGAAACAAAGGCCTAGCATGGGATGAAGATTCCCGCAATTGAACTGGCAAACTCTTGCACTTGCCTATGATCAGAATTTTTGGGAAGCTAGCGGTTATCGATAGTCAGGAATACGGATGGATATGGTATGGTTTGGGTATCTTTAATTCTCGCTTGCTCAGTCGTAATCGTTATCGTTGGTGGGTTTTTAAATCGACGAAAACAAAATCTAGGCATTGGCTGGCAGTTCATCAGATTTAACGTCATTGCAATCTCATTGCCCGTGACGTGCATTTTGGCGCTGAATAATCAATTGACTGGTGAAGCTGCCACAATAATTGGTGGTGCATTGGGATATTGTTTTGGTAAAACAGATTCGAAAAAATCATCCGGCCGAAATTCAAATCCAGAAAAATAAAACGTTGAAATCAAATCTTGAAAAAATGCGCGATGGCGAATGGTATATTTGCATCGATGATGAGCTGGAAGCATTGCGCCAAAAAGCAGCTGATGCTGTGCACGAGCATAATCATATACACCCCACCGAACGTGGGAAAATGGGCCAGAAATTGCGTGCATTATTTGCTCATGCCCATGAAAGTGCGATTGTGACAGCACCATTCCATTGCGTTTATGGGATGAACATCCATCTTGCAGAAGGGGTGTATCTAAATGCTGATTGCGTGATTTTAGATACTGCAAAAGTTTCAATTGGTGCAAGATCACTGCTTGGTCCAAAAGTTCAACTATATTGCCCGCTGCACCACTTAGAGCGCGAAGAACGATCTCAGGGCTATGAAATTGGCTATCCAATTACCATTGGTGAAGATGTGTGGATCGGTGGGGGCGCAATTATTCTACCTGGCGTTACCATCGGTGATGGCGCAATTGTAGGTGCAGGCAGTGTCGTGACAAAAGACGTGCCCCCAGGTGCAAAAGTTGCAGGAAATCCGGCAAAAGCCATCGGATAAGCGCTGTTTTTCCGTGGTTTTTTACTTTGCAGACAAGTGATATCAACAACTTAGGGCCCACAATTGCGCGCCGTAACTTGTTCCACGCAGTTTTACTTGTTACCAATTTAACATTGTTAAGTTTCGTAGCGTTCCTTGAGTCGGAATAGAATTGTGTTTGGTTGGAAAAAGCCGAGAGTTCATTTTGGCAAAAGCCTCGATTGTTATTCCAGATACAACAGTTTGAATTTGTTTCATATTTTCTGTGAAGCAAACAAAAAAACCGGTCAGTTTTTGGGAGCAAGTTATAATGAAAATCGCCTTATTGATGTTAAGTCATGAAGATGAAAGTGGTTCTGTGCAGAACGTTTTCATGCCATTATCAATTGGGGTGATAGCTGAATTTTTAAAACTTAATTTCAAAGAAGATGACTTAGAGATTGAGCTTTTTAAACGACCTTCAAAATTTGAAGAATATCTAAAGTCCACGCAGCCAGATGTGGTTATGTTTGGTAACTATATGTGGAATGAAGAGCTGAATTTATACTACGCTTCACGCGTCAAATCTCAGTTTGATAATTGCTTGGTAGTTATGGGTGGCCCCAATGTCAGTGTGAACATTGAGGGTAAAGAAGCCTTTGTGGCGCAAAATCCGCAAATTGACATTTTGGTTGAAGGCGATGGTGAAATCGTCTCGCTAGAGATTTTAAAACAGTTTAACGCATTTGGCAGGTCGGTTACTGAAACCAAGCTCAAAGGCATCATGAATTGTTTTGCATATGATCATCAAAAACAAGAATTGATTTGTGGTGATGTTGAAGACACGCGCATTGGCGTTGGCAAGACATCATTGGATGAGATCCCGTCACCTTACATTTCGGGCATGATGGATGTGTTTTTTGAAGATGGTGCAATTCCGCTTCTAGAATCCAGTCGCGGTTGTCCCTATGCATGCACTTATTGCCAACAGGGAACGAAGTATTTTTCCAAAGTTAGGTTTTTCGATGGTAGTCGCATAGGTGACGAGATCGTCTACATTGCCAACAAGAAAAACGAACTTGGACTTAACATGTCGATTATCGAATTCACGGATCCGAATTTTGGCATGTATAAACAAGATTTGGATGTGTTTGAGGGGATTAGGAAGTCTCAAGACATCTATGATTTTCCCAAACAGGTATGGTGTTCGACCGGTAAAAGTCAGGCACAGCGTATTTTAACTCACGCAAAGATGCTCAAACCTGATTCAATTATGATTCGTGCGGCCATGCAAAGCATGAACCCGGAAACACTAAAGCAAGTTGAGCGCAAAAATTTAGATATCAGTGTCTTTGAAGAATTTTCCAACGATGGCGTGGAAACTTATTCTGATGTCATGTTGGGTTTACCACTTGAATCATCAGAAACTTATGTCGCTGGAATTTTGGATCTCATCGACAGCAATATTGATGAATTTTCCATGCCTCAAACCCTTGTGTTGAAGGGGACCCCAATGGAGGCGAACGATTACCTTACTAAGTTTGATATTCAAACGCGTAATCGTGTCATTCCTGAATGCAGTGGTGTTTATGGCAAGGAGAAAACGCCTGTTTATGAATTTGAACAGATGGTCATGCATACCTCAACAATGGGATTTGATGATTATTTGCAATGCCGTAAATTCGCACTCATTGTGATGATTTTCCACAATACGCGGATGTTGAAAAACATCTATCGTTACCTCGATCATAAGGGTATTAAACGGTCTGCACTGCTTGATGGGATTTTCCGCGCGTCTTTGACATCAAAACAATTTGCACCTGTTTATGAAGGTTTCTTAGAGCTGGTTCAAATGGAACTGTTGGAAACAACAGAACTGCCAGAAGGTGTTGATCTTGACGAGCTAACCGCAAATAAAGTCTACAAATTCTTGTCTGTAGCGTTGATGAACCATCGTCTTGCACTTGTTGACCTTGTGCAGCAAGCATTGTCGGATGCGCATATTTCAATGGGCCAAGTGGAGAGCGATTTCTTCATTGAAATGCTCAATGATACATTCTTCCAAGTATCTGAAAGTGAAGCAAAGCCGATCAAAAAATCACTTATTTCGCCAATCTCTTCAGCTTTTGATTCAGATTATTATGAGTGCTTCCTATCTGACTTTCAGCAAGAGCGCATCTCCAATTTGAAGGATCTTTATCCAAAAAGCGAGGATCGAGAGAACAAGCTGCCATACCACTTGCGGCCATCAAATATGATCAAGACGATCCGCTTCGCTTAAACCACTTTATCGCAGATAAAAGTGATGGTGCTTTATCGATCATTGTCATCATACCGGCAATTATGATGAATATCATGCCAATAAATCCTGTTGGATCTGGGGTTTCTGAAAAGAACACAAACCCCCATAACACCGCAAATCCAACATAGGAAAAATCGAATATGCCAATTATCGAAGGCTTGCCGCGTTGATAGGCGACCGCTGCTCCAATGCTGCCAATTAAAATGGAAAACGCTAGCCCCAACAATAACAGCCATGTTGAAAGGTCCATTGCACCCCATTTGGGCGATAAAAATGTAGAATATTGCTCAGCAGGCTGAATAAACTCCAATCCAAATGTCGCAATAGCACCGAAAAAGATGAAGGCAATATTTAACCCCGCAGATAATACAAGTGGATGCTCATTCCGGCATTTGGTGCGCGTTATAATCATCGATAGCGCGTATAAAATGGCGGAAAGAACCGGCAATAATGCATAAGCGTTAAATGCATCCGTTGAGGGCTGTAGGATCAAAACAACCCCGCAGAACCCAATTCCAACTGCGATCCATCCCCAGATGTGAATTCGATCACCAATTATCAGTGACGAAAACAGCGTAATGAATATGGGCGCGGTATAATAAGCTGAAGCTGCAATAGACAAAGGGATATGGGGCAGGGCAGCGTAATAGGCAATCCACATCACACCCATCAACAAGCTCCTGATCATCGTCCAACCAGGATTTATTGGTAGCAGCGAGGTCTTGCGAAATTTTACTCCCAAAATGATCAGCAATGCGATGAGCGCTATCCATGAGCGAATGACAAATATTTGCCACAAAACCAAATTGGAATGAATGTTCTTAATAACCGCATCACCAAACGAGAGGATCAAAACTGTTCCAATAATCACCCATATAGCAAGTGTTTGATTGTCTTGTTTTTGCGTATCATTGTGCATCTATACATCCATAATTTGATTAAGACGTAGATATATAAAGCACTGCAATAGTTCGACGTAAATTGACTAATCATCGTTTTTACATTACTCAAAGTTATGCAAAATCTCCGCAAAACCTTACCGCCACTTTCCAGCCTTTTGCCCTTTGAAGCAGCAGCACGTCATGCCAGCATCACCAAGGCAGCCAATGAACTCGGGCTTACGCAAGCAGCAATCAGCAAGCAAATAAAAGCGCTCGAAGATGATCTGGGAATGACATTATTTGATCGCCGAAATCGCGCTGTTTATCTAACCGATGAAGGGCGTGAATTTGGGAACTTAATCTCGCAAACTTTGGGTGAAATTGCGCAGAAAGCAGATCATTTTCGTCAATCCAGTGCATCGCAAGAATTGGTTTTAAGATCGCAATTGTGCGAAGGTTTATATTGGTTGATGCCGCGATTATCGCGCTTTTATCAAAAGTTTCCTGATATTTCAGTCCGTGTGACGGTTTCGCAAAGTCCGCTTGCCAACGCTGAAGAACGCTATGATTTAGCGCTTCAAACAACAGGCCGAGATATTGGATCTGCGCAGTTGCTATTTACCGCGAGCGACGCCGTGTTTCCGGTGTGTAGTCCTGAATATTTAGCGAAAATCGCTCCAAATGTATCCATTGATCAATTGCAGAATTATCAGCTTTTGCATCACCAAGTCTATCCGCAGGATTGGATGGATTGGCAAACATGGCTCAAGCGTGTGGGAACGCCAAGTAAGTTAGGTCAAAAAGGCGTTCTTTATGACAGCTACCCAATGATGATTGAGGCAACCGTTGCGGGACTTGGCATTGGCCTTGGGTGGTCGCGCACAGTAGAAAACCACCTTAAAAACGGCACATTGGTTCGGCCTTTTAGTGAAGAGCTATCCTTCGCGGATGGTTTATCGATATATAAGCCTAAAGCAGGTGCATTAAGCTCTGAAACACGCAAATTGGCAAACTGGCTGCGCACAGAACTCATTTAACTTAATAGCTAAATTTCAGGAATCTCTTCAACATTTAGCGGCTGCGCATAGCCTTTGATAAAGCCATCGCGTTTTGCAAGTATTTGGTACCAGCGCGCAACATGAGGGTAGGCGCTCACATCAACCTTTTGCCGATTAAAGCGCGCAACCCATGGCCATATGGCAAAATCAGCGATAGTGATTTCATCCATAATAAACTCGTGTTGCGATAATCTCAGATCCAACACCTCATAAAGCTTTGCCGTGGTTTGTGAAAAATGCTCAGCCGCAAAGGGTGCTTTGCCCGGATGATAGGTCAAAAAATGATGTGTTTGACCCAAGATTGGACCAAAGGCTGCCTTCTGCCACATCAGCCAGGACACTGTTTCCCAATATTTTGGGGTGTTTTTCTCAGGGATAAATTGCCCTGTTTTATCAGCGAGATAAAGCAAGATAGCACCAGATTCAAAGATTATATTTTCCCCATCCACCAACACAGGCAGCTTATGATTGGGACTAATTTTAACAAAGTCTTCTGTGTGTTGATCGCCTTTACGAATATCTATCTGATGGGTTTTATATGCGAGCCCCATCTCTTCCAAAGCGATAGAGATTTTACGCCCATTCGGCGTTGTCCATGTATATAATTCGATCATGTTGCGGTGATGTATCTCATACTGTTTGCAACAAGTTTGTCATGGATTACGAACGTCGACAAGATGGCCCCGCTGGTGTTGACGAAGGTTTTGAATGAAATTTTTCATAGTCACCGGTTAATTGCCCCACCAGCTTGTCTATATCTTCGACAACCTTGCGCGCTGCATCATAATCGGGACCTGTGACGATTGACTGTTTGCACACCGATATAGCTGCAGTTCGACCCGTTCCCAACATGTCCACAATCCCATCCTTATTAGAAATAAATCCGCGCTTTGTGCGTCGACCTCGTTCCATCATCATGTTTCCCCGCGACACCAATTTAAACGATCTGCTTTTCAAGATATGGCCAAAACATGGCCTGTGGTCGCCCGCAAACCCGCACCAAGGGCAGGCGATATCCGCCAATCTCCGCCTGATCTATCTGTATATCCTCCGGAGCGATATTTTTGTGCAAAACAAGTCCGCTTAAAACCTCTTCAAGCCAGATATTCATCTGATGATGATATTGGTCCATATCAATCGCATCTCCATCGGCCCAATCACCCACTGCAATATCAAGTGCTGAGTTAACGTGGTTTATCTGCGCAGGGGATTGCAAATGGGGGCTTGGCTGGGCAGCAGTCTCAATGTCATTATGAATCTTTCAAAAATAGGTTTAATTTCCTAAAGAACATAATAAGAACATTTTAAATTTGCAAGAAACCTATGCGGGAATATTGAAATATTTTTAATACTAAATATGCGGGGAAGATATTGTTAAAAAGTCAGAAATCCAAATACGCGATTTTATATTCCACGTCGGATTTGAAAAAGCTGACAGGCTGAAATGAAAATCCAAAGCGTGCATAAAATGGGGCTGCATCAACACGTGCATTGCACCACAACTGGTTTATGTTTTGCGTTTGTACCAATGCAATGACATGTTTTAGTAAAACAGAACCCGCACCATGGCCTTGATAGTCTTCCAATACGGCAAATTTGCGAAACTGCATGCGCTGATCATCGGTGGTAAATAGCGATATCACGCCGAAATGAATATCACCATCAAACAGGCCCAAATGCTGAGTTGAAGAGAGGTTATCTTCAGCGATAACAACCATATGATCAGGGCCATTAGGCCACAAAATGGCTTTGCGAATGGCATAAGTGTCATTGGAAGATATAGAGCGAATTTCAGGTGTCATGTGGGTTACTTAGAGCATTTTGCCTGTGAGGTCGAATATGGAAAAAAGATGTTTGAAAATGCACTTGAATCAAATCCTCAACTTTGTGAATCAAATCTTCAAATTTGTAAATTAGTTCATTGAAATCGTGAGTGAAATTTCGTCCAGAGCAGATTTAAACTCATCGCACGCAGCTTCACCTTTGGGTGTGATCTGATAGATACCTTTTATCTCAGTTGGGGCGCGTTCAAACCAGCCATAATGATCATCGGCCATGATGTTTCGTGCCTTTTCAACGCCCAAAGATTTTGCAATCACGCTGGCTTTTGTCGGACCATTAACAGAGAGATATTTAAGGCAGCGCAAAGCATCTTGCCGATAGGCGGTTATGATATGTGATTGACGAGAAGCACCGCCTTGCGAGGGGTCACCCACGCGGCGCGCAAACTCGCGCAATAGCCGTGTTTTTTTAACTTTTGATTGCTTAGGTTTATAAGGTGCGGGATCAAGATGCACCTCAACAAATTCATCTTTTAAACGCACAGTGATGAGACCTAAACCTAATCTTCGACAGAGATTTTTATTGTTCTGCAGCGACTTTAAAAAAGCGCGACCTGAACCTCGCGGTACAGCAATGTAAACCTGATCAGATAGGGCCTGCCGATCAATGCCTTGGTGAAAAAGTGACAGCGAAAACGCAGTTTTTAATTCAACGATAACGGGATCTTCGGCTTTACCATCTTCTCCCAAGCGGACGCCCACAACGTCGGCTTTGCCGATTTCCCCCTTCACCTCATAGCCTTGCCCTTCAAGTAGTGTTTTGATGGGAAGGTAAAGATCAGTTTCTTTAGGCTTTGTCGAAGTTTTCGATTTGGGTTTGGTTGGTTTTTTGGCCAAGGAGAGCTTTCATAGAATCACAATGTAATCGAAACTATATCACGCGCCACCAAACATCCCGAGCCAGACAAATTCATAAATCGCTGCACAAAACCCGATGGCAACGAGAATATAGCCGGCAATCAAAAACCAATTTTGTGGAAGACTGTCCAGATAGGCACGAAAGCGAGCCCATTCTTTACGAATAAATTTCTGTTTCTTCTCGGGCTGGGTCATCGATCGGCTTTCAAATAATTTCACCTGAAGAAAGAAATTCGCATCTCTCAGGTGCATATCATATTTTAGTTGTTTGCGTTTGGATTGCAACGCATGGCGTGGCTTGTCAAACAGCATTTCGATACCTAAATTACAATCATATTGAGTAAGAAGTTGCAAATTATGCATTCTGCAAGTTTTGTCGCTTCTGGTTTTAATGAGAACCGATACATTAAAATTTTGGATAAAGTCGAAATACGACAAGGGGCGCAAGAATGGATTTCGGACAAGCAATTTCCACCTGTTTTAAAAAGTTTGCAGATATTAATGGTCGCGCACAGCGCTCTGAATATTGGTGGTTTTTTCTATTCAATTTCATCATAAATGTTGGAGCGACCGCTCTGTTTGGCGATGGGTTGATTTCGGTTTTGATCACGCTTGTTCTTATCGTACCTGCCATTGCGGTGGGCGTACGCCGTTTACATGATACAAATCGGTCCGGCTGGTGGATGCTTGCATTCATCATTCCATTGCTAGGCCTGATTTTAGCGCTGTTCTGGCTGACAAAGCGCGGCACGGTTGGGCCCAACCAATATGGCGACGATCCACTAGGTGGATCTGCTGGCGAGCAAACCTATTATAACGATTATGACGAGCGAAATGACGCGCGCAATGATGATCAAATGTTCCGTGGTAACAATGAGCGCGCAAATGATGTTCGCGCAGAAGAGCAAAATGCGCCGCGTGAAGAAAAAGCACCAGAAGGCCCCTGGGCTGATCGCAAACCAAAAGCTGAAACCCCTGAGCCACCCAAACAAGTTACAGAAGAGAAAAAGCGCAAGATCGAACCTCCGCGCTTTGGCCGCGATGCCCGCAAGAAGGACGATTGATAATAAGCATCTTGAAAAATCTGTGATCTAGGCCTCGTCAGTAACCCGCGTTGCGACTTTTAAAAGCTTTCGAAAGCGTGTGCAGTCGAAATGGCTGTCATATGGACAGTTGGCTACATGGCGCAACATGCGCGCTAAATTTTCAAGCCGTTGTGCCTGTATCTCTAAATCTTTCGCTTTCTGAACCAATTTACCGCGGGGCAGGGATGTCGTCACCGGTCTTTGCAGCAATGCGCCGATTTCGCTCAGCGTAAATCCAGCTGATTTTGCCAGGGTAATCAGGGCTAGTTCCTGAATAACGCCAGGCTCATATTGTCGGCGTAATCCATTGCGAGACACGGCGGAAATAAGGTTCCGTTTTTCATAATATCGAAGTCCAGACGTGCTGACACCTGAGCGTTCAGCAACGTCTGCAATGTCCATCAATTTTTCCATAAATATACCCTTGACTTGAACTTAGCTTCAAGTTGTAGGCCGTTCTTTAAGCGAAAGCAAGAGGATGAAAAATGGAAACAAGAGACAACAAAACCGCCCAAAAACACGTATCAAAAGCGCTGATTGGGCCAAGCATGTCGGTGATATTAGCCGCTCTTGGAATCAGCTCTGCAGCGGTGATTTTACCGCAATTATCGAACGAGTTTCAGGGGGTGCAGCTCGAGCCAAGTTTAGTGGTTTCAGCTTATATTTTGGCTGTGACAGCGCTAATTGTACCCGCAGGTCGCGCAGGTGATATATTTGGAAAGCGCAATATACTGCTCTGTGGGCTGATATTGTTTTTATCGGGAATATTATTTTCGTATTTTTCCTCAACGCTTTTGCAACTTGTTATGGCCCGATTGCTACAAGGAGCAGGGGCTGCCGCTATGATGGCAATGCCCTTAGCACAAGTGCGCGAGATTGTTCCCAGAGATCAAACTGGCAGGTGGATGGGGATTATGGGCACAATGTCGGCCATTGGAACAGCATCGGGCCCTGCGCTTGCGGGGATCATTGCCAGCCAATTTGACTGGCGCTTTGTCTTTTTGTTTCAAGTGCCCATAACTTTGCTGACACTGACATTTTGTATTCTTTACTTAAAGTGCGGCAAAACAACAAATAGCCAGTCTAAAATAGACTATGCAGGCGCTTTGGCGCTTATTTTGTTACTGTCGTTTTTTGTGCTGTTTATGTCAGACATTAAGGCGGGGATTGATAAAGGAGCTGTGATTCTTCTTTTTCTGATTAGCGTAATGTTTGCTGCATTTTGCTGGATTGAAAAACGAGCCTTAACGCCTTTAATTCCCACGGCACTTCTTAAATCCATGCATATGCGCATCAGCCTTATTATGAATGCGACCGTTTCGTTGATTATGATGGGAATACTCATCGTTGGGCCGTATTTTTTAACGTTAGGTTTGGGCTTAACAACCGCGCAAATGGGATTGGTGATGTCCGTGGGGCCGATAACTTCTGCGTTTAGCGGGGTGCCTGCAGGTCACTTAACAGAAAAACAAGGTGTTCAAAAAATACTTGTCATCGGTCTTTCGGGCATGGCAGTTGCCACAGCTGCAATGGCAGGACTACCATATATGTTTGGGTTAACTGGCTTTATTTTAGCGTTCATGTGTTTAACACCCAGCTACCAGATCTTTTTAGCCGCGTTAAATACATCGGTGATGGAAAATACCTCACAACAAGATCACGGTGTGACATCGGGGCTGTTAAATTTAAGCCGTAATTTTGGTTTCATTTTAGGCGCAAGTATCTTTAGCCCAATATTTTGGTTCATCGCGGAGTTTAACAATGTGCAGGAGTTCGAACCGAAGCATATTTCAACCGCTATGGCTGGCACTTTCATATTCGCCTTTATATTGATTTTATGCGTATCGCTATTGTGGTGGATTTCAATAAAATATCGAAAAAAGCTATGACGAGCGTCCAATTGGCTTAGCGGAAAAACCTCTTATCGATTTGCCCATTTCTCTGCAAGCCAGGGAGCGATTGCAATAAATCCTACGATGACGGTCAGTCCAATGAGGACATAGAGGAAGTCAACAGTGTATAGGATGGTAAGACACACAATACCCGTTGCAGCCAGACCAATATAAAATGTTCGGCTTCGCCCTTTAAAAATTGCATTAAAGCGGCGTTCAAAGAAAATGAACATCACCAAAAGAGCAAGGCCAAGCACAATAGTCAGGATTTTAGTTAGCAAGGCGAGTTTCCTTATCGTAAGTTCAGCCCATGTTTTACCCATAATTTGTAATTTTGAAAGCTAAGAATTAAGTCTGGCTTGTAGCGAACAAAAAGAAAAGACCAATCATAGTGGCGCAGGACAACGGATCAGACGATTTAATCAATGAAGCAGATGTAACTTTATTGGAGATCACGCAAGCGACAACCGCTGTCTTTGCAGATCTGTATTTTCGTATGCCTTTTTTGTTTTTCATCAAACACGGTGAGAAAAAAGTAACATTGTCTAATGGAGATGAGTTTTTGGGTAAAGCAGGGGACTTAATGGTGTTTCCCGCAGGTGCATCGGTCACAATGGAAAATCGCCCCCTATATGACAAAAACTATCGTGCAGATGGTGTCGGGTTTAATATGCGGCTGATTGATGAGGTGTTTTCTGATCACCCGATCAGTGCAAATAAACACGAAGTTCATGTTCTCCCCGGTGAAGTGCATCATCCTTTTGATATGTTAGATTTAATCAAAGAGACATTAAACCACGATAAGCTCCCCACCTTTGTTCGCCATCATAGACTATGTGAACCGCTCTTATGGCTTAAACACAAAGGTATTATCTTATCCACTCAAAGTCATTCTCAACCTTTGAGTAAAATCCGCCAAATTATTGAGCAAGATCTCAGCCATGCATGGCGCGCGCATGAAATAGCGCAAATCCTAGCCATGAGTGAACCGACCTTTCGGCGGTGGCTGGCAAAATCTGATCTTAGTTTTTCCAAGATATTAAATAATTCTCGTTTGGAATATGGATTAAGCCTGTTGCAGACAACAGATATGCAAATATCTCAAATCGCGCTGGAATGTGGGTTTAAAACCCCGTCACACTTTTCTGATAGTTTTCGAAATAGATTTAATATTGCGCCCAAAATGATTAGATTTACTGAAATATGATCGAATTTCGATAGAAGTTGAGTGTTTCTCGGAAGCGCGCAAACTTATGTTTTCCTAGATTAGGTTTATAACAAACCTTACAAAGGAAGAACACATGAAACTATCATCTATATTAGCCTGCACCGCTTTATTTGTTGGGCTCACAGCAACTGCATCTGCCGCTGATTTTAAACTACAAAGCCAATCGATTTCAGAAGGCGCACAATTAACGAGTGAGTTTGTCTTTCAGGGATTCGGCTGTGAAGGGGGTAATTTGTCTCCGCAACTTTCATGGGAAAATGCGCCCGAAGGCACCAAGAGCTTTGCCGTGACAGCTTATGATCCGGATGCGCCAACAGGTTCTGGGTGGTGGCACTGGAACGTCGTCAATATCCCTGCAAATGTGTCATCACTAGAAATGGGTGCCAGCGGTACGGATAAAATGCCTCACGGTGCGCTTGAAATTACTAATGATTATGGCGCGCATGGCTTTGGCGGTGCATGCCCACCTCCGGGCGAAGTTCACCGCTATATTTTTAAAGCTCATGCGCTGTCGGTTGAAAAACTCGAACTTCCAGAAGGTGCAAGCAATGCACTTACTGGCTTTATGATCGGTGCTAATACAATAAAAAGCGCAAATATTACAGCGGTTTACAATCGCTAAGGTTTGAGCTGTTCAGCGTTGAACTTCATAGCCCCGGTGCTGCTGAGCATCGGGGTTTTCTAAACTCGAAGATCCCAAAAATGTCACATGAATACCATATGAACAACACTTTCATGCCGCATTCAAGCGCTCAACTATAAAACATAAACATCGCAAATTAACGGGATGAATTTCCCGCCAAATGAAGGATGAAGTTTATGACTGACATGACATTAGAATTGAGCCCGAAAGACATTATCAGAGAGATTGTCATCACAGGCTTTATCGGCACGCTTCTCGTGCTTCAGATTATCCAAGTTGTTGGATAGCAATAGCGAACTTCATTTTCCCGAATAATCCTCCCGCATTATTCAGTGGCCCGCATCCTCTCCCAGATGCGGGTCTTTTTTTATCTATAATCAAGCATCCAGCATCCACTTAAATTTCCTTAACACAAGATGAACGCGCCCTTCAGATAACGTTCAAAGCAGTTTTGCTAAAACTCTCTTCATCAGATTATGAAACGAACCAGAGGGTGACAAAATGAAAAAGACGACTTTAGTAGCAACAACAGTATTAACCGCGCTTATGGGCCTTAACATTGCGCAAGCTGGCAATATCAAAGCACCGACTGAAGCTAAAATGAAGGTAACGGACGTGACTTTGGCGATCAAATCTCCTGCATCAAATGCATGCCCAGCGCAGGGTAAGATGAAAGCTTGGATTAAAACTAATAAACCTGGCCAAGTGAGCTATTTCTTTGCACGTCAGGGCCAAAATCCAGGTGCAATGAAAATCGCAAATGCTGTGAAAATGGGTAACAATTATATGGTTGAGTTGGAGCAAAACCTTTCAATCCATCATGGGATCGACACCAAATATCGCTTGTTTGCCAAAGGTGCAAACGGCCAATATGAGAAAAGCATGTGGGTACCGCTTAAGGCAAACTGCACGATCGGTTTAGGCGGAAATGGAAACTTTCAAAGCTAGGATCATCGATCCGCGCATGTTTAATCACAAACCATTCGTTTAGCCCGTTTATCCTTTTAGGGCTAAACACCAGCGTGGTGTTTTGATGTAAGACACAATTGGCGCCAGCCGAGTTAGGGATGTCAAAACGTATTTTGTGGGTACGAAAGACATTAAGACACCGCGCATTTTAAATTTACCATCAACCAACTTCATACTGGCTGGTTACAAGACCACTTTCAAACACTTGTGTCTTTATATGTTTAAGATCGATATCGCGATCTAAATCACCAAAAAGCGTCAGGCCGGAACCAATTAAGATTGGAATACGGGTAAGTGTAATGTCGCTTATTAATCCCTCTCGTAAAAAGCTTTGGATAATCTTTCCACCATCAATATAGGCACGAACCCAGCCGCGATCTTCAACCATATTCATCACGTGGTCAGGCGATAGATCTGTGAGTTCAACCTTATCCTCAAGTTCACTGGGAACATCTTCTTGTGTCAACGACTTACTCATCACGATAACCGGTTTTTGATAGGGCCAATCGGTAAAAGCAAGCAGGGTTTCAAACGAGCCGCGACCCATAATCAAGCCATCTATGCTTTCAATAAAGTCATCATATCCATGGTCTTCACCAATGGTGTCCTGTTTCATTAGCCAATCCAGACGATGCTCAGGATCATCTGTTTGACGCGCAACATATCCATCAAGGCTGGTCGCAATAAAAACGTGTCCAGTGGTCAAAATAGTCTCCAGTTACAACCAAAGTCAGCTCTCTTAGCATTAATATGAGGTCCTGTACCATTAGGTCTTTGACGCAAGGCTTGATGTTTGAAAGAAAACCATGTTAAAAATAAGAAAATAATCCTAAATTACTGGTCACAACAGGTCAAATGAGATATATATGTAACCATAGCGGTTCGCGTGTATATGCGCAGAACCTATGAATAACGTCCGATCACCAAAATTTTAGTTGTACAGCAGCCACATGGCAGTCTAACTGTTGCGCAAGGGTGGACTATAGGAAAATATGAGCGATAAATCAGCTAATCATGATTTTGTACAAGTGCTTCACGATGTTGAAAATTGTGAATTGCGTGATCGGCCTTGTTTTTTTGATTTAACCCCCGAGCAGCAAGAAGCTTTTGGCAACGGCGTGGGGCCGGATTGGTTCCCTGAGTGGCTGAGATATATCATTACCCATTGGGTGTCTTGGTTTTTTCAGGACGCATCATGGCGCCATCACGATTTTGGCTATCGCATGGGGCATACTGAAACCCATCGTCAACATTATGATCGATTGTTTCTTCATGCCATGTTGCATGATGCGCGACGACAAAAACGCGGTTGGTTGCGCTATAGCAAGATGACTTTAGCCGTAATTATGTCCTACTTCTTTTATCTATGTGTTCGCACATTTGGTCATTTCTTTTTCAATTATGACCATGGCTATGATTATTCGGTCTTGGATGTCGAAGTTCCAAAAACCGATCAAGACGACAAAAACACAGCTTAACGCGCGCTTCTTCATTGAGATCCCACATTAGATTGGTTTGCGTCCATGACGCACTCATTGGCTTAAAGCGGCGCTCGCACGCTCCGTTTTAGCTAAGGGTCTGCCACAAACCATTGCGGCAAACAAAAGCTGGTGACGCTCCAATACCGGCTCAACATATATTGCGATCATTTTTTAAAAAAAGTCAGAGCTCAATTGGCTGAACAGGAGAACATATGAGCAAAAGCACGATTACTGAATATTCCAGTGACCCTAACCAAAATTCAGATTTAGCTTTAAATGGTGTTTTGGTCGATGGCTATGTTGATCTTAGCGCCAGAACGATTATGGCGCATCTTGCACAAACTGATCTGGTCACAAGCGCAAACACGGTTGGCCAGGTTGCTTTTTTTGCCATGCAAAATGCGCCCCTTGGATGGCTCAAAGCAAATGGCGCACTGGTATCGCGCGCAAGCTATGCGCAATTGTTTTCATCAATTGGGACGCTTTTTGGCTCGGGTGATGGAACAACCACATTCCAGTTGCCGGACCTTCGGGGTGAGTTTATTCGCGGTTTGGATGATGGGCGAGGGGTGGATGCTTCCCGCGTATTGGCTTCTTTTCAAAGTTATCAACTGCAATCGCATTCACACACGATAACAGGGCCACCAGGGCACACTCATGGTACCAATTATGGAACCAACACAGTTGATGCAACTTTCACGTATACGCCTGACGCAATTAATAAAACTGAGGCGTATATCGATATTTGGCGTGCTAGCGCAACCGGTGGCAGCGAAACGCGTCCGCGCAATCTGGCCATGCTGGCCTGCATAAAATACTAAGGGTGATTTATGGATATATATAATTTTCATGCGCAAACTGGCGAGTTTTTGGGAGCATCAAAAGCAGATGCTAACCCGTTGGAACCTGGTGAATTTTTAATGCCCGCGCATGCGACAACAAAAATGCCACCAGGATCTGGTGATAATGAAACAGCAGTTTTTAATGGCGAAGAGTGGTTCTTTAAAGAAGATTTCAGAGGCGCAGAATATTGGTTGGATGACAGTTCCCATCATGTCATTACAGAACTGGGGCAAACCATGCCAGAGCACGCGTTGTCTGAGCAGCCGCAAATTTCAGCTGTTTCAAAACGCATTGGTGAATTTAGGGACTTTATGACGTTTTTCACAGATGATGAGCAACTTGCAATTGTCGCAGCCACACAGACAGACCCAAGTGTAAAATTATGGTACGACAAAGCCATAGGCGGCAAACAATTTAGCCTTGATCATCCGGACACAATTGTTGGTATGCAAGCGTTAGTGAGCGCTGATTTAATCACAAAAACACGCATGGACGCTGTTCTAGCAAGCGACTTTAATTACTAAAATTTAGGCGTTTTTTACCCCGCACAAATCCCCGAAAATTCCGGAGAAAATAATGAAAACCTCAGAACGAGGGTTGGCTGAAATTGCCGCCCACGAAGGCATTGTCATGTCTAAATACAAAGATAGCGTCGGTATTTGGACCATTGGTATCGGCCATACAAAAAACGCCGGTTCCCCAGATCCGTTGAAGATAAATGGAAACTTATCGCTTGAGCAAATCATGCAAATATTTGCCCAGGATATCAAAAAGTTTGAAGCGCGTGTTGCAAAAGCGTTTACGCGGAAATTATCACAAACCCAATTTGATGCAGCGGTATCATTCGATTTTAATACCGGTGGCATTCATCGCGCTTCTTGGGTGCGGCAGTTTAATCGAAAAGAAGATGAGGCTGCGCGTCATTCATTTATGAAATGGCGAAAACCACGAGAAATAATCCCGCGCCGTCAAGCAGAATGCGATCTGTTTTTTGATGGGAAATATTCAAGCGATGGTATCGTCACTGTCTACGAAGCTACCGGGAAAGGAAAAGTGCTTTGGTCAAGTGGTAAACGCGTAACCCTTCCGGTTTTTACAGCATCAGATGCCACTGCGCTCTTGTATGAAAAACAATCAAATCAAGCGGCAAAAACAATGCATTCTATGTTTTTAACGCTTCCGATAATAGCAGCTGCGGGGTTGGTTTTTTGGAAGAATATTGCACATTTTTTCAATGGGTTAAAGTGAATATATGAATCATTTTATCAAGCTTATGAGAGCGGTAAAAGGCTTTCGCACTTTTACTGTCAACATATTGCTCACCATCATGCCTGTTTTGGAAATGAATGAGATGATTGATATCTTGCCCGATGGTTATGAAGCAAAATATGCCATCATGATTGCGCTGGTAAATTTATATCTGCGCACTATCACAACAACACCTTTAGGAAAATCATGATTGAGCACATTATAACTTGGCTAACAGGTGGAGCGCTTAGGGAACTCGGTGCGCAAATAAACAACGCTTATCAGGCTAAATTGTCTGCACAAAATGACCATGCACGCATAGAAGCGGATCAGCAGATTAATAAGTTACAAGCTCTGCAATCGGTTTTGATTGCAGAACAGAAAAACATGATCACCCGATGGATAAGGCCAGCATTTGCAGCGCCATTTGTCATTTACAATTTCAAAATCATTGTCTGGGATAAAGTTTTGAAATGGGGGTCAACGGATCCGTTATCACCGTATTTTTGGCAATTACAAATGATAGTTTTTGGTGCTTATTTTCTCACCCGACCGTTTGAAAAGCGTTTGTAGCGCATTTTGATAAGAGAGGATTGCAAGAATGGAAATTGCCATCAAAGATTTCATGTATTTTCTTGTGCTTGTCGTTGGCATCACAGGTTCTCACTTTATGCTGCGCGCACGTGTTATGGTGTTGGAGGAACGCTCGAGAAACCACAATGACCAGTTTCAACAAATTCTTTCCGCATTGAAAAACCTAGAGGATAAAATTGACCACAAAGCGGATCGATAAACCACGAAAATGGTGCTGATAAATTCATCCCTCTATAAAGGTGGCATGATCCTTTTCACCACGTTCGCAATCGTGTTAGTATTGCCAGATGAGCACTCCAAAACTCGCATTTTGGTTCGATTTTGCATCGACCTATTCCTACCTTGCCGCCATGCGAATTGAAGCGCTTGCGGCAAAAAAGAATGTTAAGATCATCTGGCGCCCGTTTTTACTTGGGCCCATCTTTAAATCTCAAGGGCTGGAAACATCACCGTTTAATGTATTTGAAGTAAAGGGCAGACATGTATGGCGTGATCTTGAACGCCAAGCGGAGTATTACCAATTACCCGCCTTTACCAAGCCAGATCCATTTCCACAAAACGGGTTGTTGGCGGCGCGTATTGCCAATGAAAAATTAGCTGAACCTTGGGTCACACAATTCATCAAATCAATCTTCTCTGCACAGTTCACTAAAGGTGCTTCAATCACAGATGAATTGATCATCAAGGTATTGGACGAGCTTGACCAACCAGGCGTAGAATTACTCGCCCGAGCGAAAACAGATCAATACATGAAGGATAAATTGCGCAGCGCAACGCAAGAGGCGCAAGATATCGGTTTGTTTGGTGCCCCGAGTTTCATCACACAAGATGGTGAATTGTTTTGGGGCAATGATCGCTTAGAACAAGCGCTCAATTGGGCAGGGCGTTAAGCGCCCCAGATTTATTTTCCAATCATTAATGCCCAAATTTATACAATAGTCCGACGGACCCAGTAAATTGGTTTTTGGTTTCAATCACTGGGCTATCAGCTGCATCACCAATAAGGCGAGAATATTTGCCACCCAGTTTCATCGTCCATTTTGGTGCAATGGCAATGTCAGATGACACACTAAAGTTGACATCTTTAAAACCTGCGCTCGGATCATATGCTGTTAAACCCGCGCTTGATGTTGCAGCTTGCGCTGATGATACGCCAAAAAACGTGTCCATATAATCATTTGATGAATAGGTTGCGCCAATACCTGCTGTGACTTCAACAGCTTCTGATAAAGCAAGCTTCGTCGATGCACCCAGCTTTAATTGGCCGCCTGTATCATCACCGGTAAGCTGATCAACATAGGACGCGTCAAATGTAAATCCGTTTGTTGTATAAGCACCATAGCCACCTAAGACCAACCCGCCATCGATATCTCCTAGGCCACCAAGCAGATTACCATCTGTTTGCTCTCGCCCACCGCGATAACCTGCAACTGGTCCAAATTCAAACCCGTCAGCTCCTAGGAGATTAAACCGGATATCATCAAGACCTTTAAAGCGAATGCGCGAACCAAATGAGCTGGTTTCAGCGTCTGAGGCTGAATGAGGGATGACAAGCGGAAAGCCAATCGCTTTGTAGCTTTTAGAGCCTTCATATTTGGGTGCAATAACTGCCATCCCGCCAAAGCTGAATGAAAGCCCTTCGGCGTGCACGACCTGCGCGCTGGCAAACATCATTGGGACCAATAGACTTGTGCTCATTGCAATTGATTTTAAGTTCGACATGAAAACTCCAGTAACGATCATTCATACAGCGCATAGATCGCCGATTGTATGGATATGGGGGTGCTAACCATATGCACCTGTTACGAGACTATGAAAGAAATAGATCGTATTTTAAATAGTTTTGAAGCTCTTTGGTAAACGAAGTATTAATATAAAGGCGTGTGGTTTTGGGTGGTTAAGGCAAAATATCTTTTAAAATAATCTAACTTAGCATAATGATTTGGTGGTTAGGGGGTAACCCAACCAATAAACTTTTGAAAACTAGCCGCGTTGTTTGCGAAGTCTTTGTCCATTAATCACCATGACCGATTAGACACTCCAATTGATGGGAAGTTTTAGTTCAATGAACCATCCAGATTTCAAGCTAAACTATCAGCAAGTGGTTGAGCAATTGGATTTAATGGAAGCCTTAGCTGACTTTGATCCGGTGGTAATTGGCACCCCGCCGCTTGGTATTGCGATCAGGGGAAGCGATATTGATATTGCATGTAGGGCGCCAGAATTGATGGATTTTAAAAAGTTTGTAAAAGCAAAGTTTAGCCATCATGACAGGTTCGAAATGCATGAGGTTAAGCATCTAAGCGAACCCGCCTGGGTGGCGAAATTTCACGCGCTTAATTGGGACATTGAATTGTTTTGCCAAACTCTGCCAACTCCTGAGCAATGGGGAGTTCGGCATTTTTACATCGAACAACGCCTGCTCAATTTATGTCCTGATTTGAGGCCTAAAATTATTGCACTCAAGCAAAGTGGTGTCAAAACCGAGCCCGCATTTGCCCAGCTTCTTGCGCTTAAAGGGGATCCTTATAAAGCCATACTCGAATTGGAGATGTGGCCCGATGATGATATTGTCAAATTAACATCACCTTTCGCATCGTAAATGGCCATAAAAGGGGAAAGCAATTGGCAGTTAAACGCATTGTATTCGATATCGCGACGTCCTCAGTAGACGATGTGAAGCAATTTTATATTGAGCTGTTCGAGCTTAACATTGCGATGGATCAGGGTTGGATAGCAACACTTACGTCCGGCGAACTCGCTCCGATACAGCTTAGTATCGCAAGCGAAGGCGGATCTGGTACACCCGTTCCCGATGCCTCAATTGAAGTTGATGATGTTGAAGATGTATATGCGCGCGCCAAAACAATGGACATTGAGATTGAATATGAGCTCACCGATGAACCTTGGGGCGTGCGCCGTTTTTACTTTCGTGATCCCACCGGCAAACTTATCAATGTATTGATGCATACCTAGCCAAATTAGCTAGCTTCCTTACGTAGCATCATCAAGCCAAGCATCATGATCGCCAAGATTGGTAATGCACTCATGGCGACAATTGTCCAAGAGAACGTGGTAACAAGCACACCTGATGAGAATGAGGCGAGTGTAAAAGCAAGCGCTACACATGTATCATTAACCCCTTGCATTTTAGCGCGCTCATGCGGCTTGAGAGAGATCGCAAGCAGGCTTGTTGCGCCGATAAAGCCAAAATTCCAACCCACACCCAAAATGATTAGGCTTGAATAAAAGTGGTGAATCTCAATTCCTGAAATCGCAAGTCCCGCTGCAACAGCTAACAACGCTAACCCAGCCATGATGACATTATTGACACCGAACCGTTTAATGATCAGGCCGGTGACAAAGCTTGGTGCAAACATGGCAATCACATGCCAGCGGATGACATCACTTGCATTGGCATCGGTAAACCCGCAAGCAACCATAGCAAGGGGTGTTGGTGTCATAAGCAAAACCATGATGCCTCCAGATACCGAAGCTGCAGCCACCGCTAGTGCAACGGATTTACGCGAAAGAACATCGCGAATGGACACGTTTTGCGCATTTGTATCATCCTTTACCTCTACTGTTGCAAAGCGTGTGAACAAGACCGGTAGAACGCCGATAATTGCAAGTGGGATAATTGCAAAATAAGCGCCAGCGAAGGAAATGGGAGCAAGGAGATCTTTCGTTTGAACAAAAATCTCTGGGCCTATCAATGCCGCGAACAAACCCGAGGATAAAACAAGCGAAATCGCGACGGGCTGCCAAGATTCTGAAACAACCTCCGCAGCGGCAAAACGGAAATATTGAAAACCGGCAAGCGCTGCACCTAAGCTTATATGCGCAAGTATCAACAGCCAAAATTGCCCGTAAATTAATGCAGCACCACCCATCATGCCGCCCAGCGCGGCAAGAACAGCACCTAATGTAAATCCGAGTTTGCGGCCAAATTTGCCCATGCACCAAGCCAATGGAGCCGCAGCAAACAAACCAGACAACATGCCCATCGAAAAAGGCAAGGTTGAAAGCGCAGGTGAGGGTGTGAGCATCAATCCGGCCAATCCACCAAGCACAATGAGCATTGGCATTGCAGCACCCAAGATCGCATTAGCAATCAAGATGAGAATAAAATCGATATTGCCGCGTTGTGAAATTGCCGATGCGCCTGTCATTTTAAATACCTTATATTGAATTTGACAACACTCTTATAATCGATCATGAATTTGTCTTAAATTGATATTTGCAATCAAATATTGACAAAATACGTTAATCTAGGACGAGTAAAGTACGTTTAAATGATCATCTCGCTAAACAATATGCAAGAGCCACGTCTGATCGATGTCTTTATCTATAATGGTATGAATATTTTAGATGTTGCGGGTCCCGTTCAGGCGTTTTCATCAGCCGTTGTTAAAGATAAATTTGCTTATAAACATCGCTACCTTTCACTAGATGGCAACCCTGTGATTGCATGTTGTGGTATGCGTGTACAAGCCGATGGCGCGCTGGGTGCAGAACAAATTATCAACGATCTGTTGGTGCCCGGTGGTTATGGCGTTGATAAGTATTTTTCAAATCCAAAACTGCAAAAAGCTTTCAACTTATATGCGCAATCTATTGAAAATAACCGTATTATATCAATATGTTCAGGTGCATTATTGCTTGCCGATGCAGGTTTATTAGATGGCATGGAAGCCACCACACATTGGGGGCGAGAGGCACAAAGCAAAGAACAGTTTCCATTAGTTGATTGGAATTTAGATAAAATCTATATCGCTCCTTACGATGATAACCGAAAAATCTATACCTCAGCTGGGGTTACCACAGGGATAGATTTAGCTCTATCTATTATTGGGCAAGACTTAGGTGCAAAGGCTGCACTTGATGTTGCGCGAGAACTGGTGGTTTATTTAAAGCGCTCAGGTGGTCAAAGTCAGTTTTCAAATTACCTCATTCAGCAATATGAGGCCAAGTCATCTGGTAAGGACGCAATGGCCCGCCTCGTGGAAGAAATCAATCATAAGCCAACGCTTTCTTGGACTTTGAATGTGATGGCCAAATTCACGGCTATGAACGCACGCACATTAACACGCAAATTTCAAAATCAGTTTGCGCTCACACCTGTGGAATTCGTCGAACAAGTCCGGCTTGATAAAGCGCGCGAGCTTCTGTCACAAGGATTTGTGCTCAAACAAGTCGCCAACTTGTCAGGTTTTGGCGATGTGCAACGTATGCGCAGGGCATTTAAACGCCGATTGGGCGTAACGTTGCAGGATTATGTGAAAGGGTTTGGGTGAGGGAAGTTGTGGGTATTTAAAACTTAAACTTGTGTGTTAAATACTGCAGGCGTAGCCTATCTGTTGGAGGTTGAATATGCAGAAACACACAAATTTTTGGATTGGCTTTTTTGTAGCTGTGATGCTGTTGGTTCCTGCACTTCTTAGCGCATGGGGTGTAGCACAGAATTATGCTGAACAAATGGTTGCGTTCATTATGGGATTGTTAATATGCGGGATCTTAGTTTTGGTAACAATGGTCTTTTATCGAGATCGTATTCTTAGGAAAATAACGGGAAGTGCTAGAAGCTCAATTCAGGATTTATCCAAGGAGGCAATGAATACTATCGCAGCAATTGCTGATAATAATAAAGAAGCTACGATTACTCATTCTGGTAATCTCGTTGGTGCGGGAGTGGCTTGGTATACATGGTCTGGTTTTTATAAATGGGTTATTAATACCTGTGTCGCTTTGTTGGTGGGGTTTGGAGCATTTACAGGTACTGTGCTGCTATTTGAACAAAATAAGAAGTTGGAAACTCAAAATACAAAACTTGAACAACAAACCCAACATTTTGAAAAGCAAACTAATTTGTTGGAAGATCAGAAAAATCAACTCATTGCACAGAATGATTTGCTGCAAGGTCAGACTGATCAACTTGTAGCACAAAACGCTCTAGCAGGCCTTAATATGGTGTCGAATCTACGGGAAAGATTTCGTTCAGCTGGTATAGTTAAGCCAAATTTAGAGGACTACCCAGAAACAATAGGATCTTGTAACGCAAATTTTAAGTCAATAGAATTGAAACTACCTGCAAATCCGTCCGAGATCGAAGCGATTAGATTGCTCGCAGAGGAAAGCTCTGTTGCACTCAATTTGCGTCGATCATTGAAAGTTCTATTACGGGACACAGATTCAGCGGTCAAATATGCTGCTCTGAGTGTGTTAGATCAAGTTGATGATGTGCCGCCGGATACTATAATTGAGCTTGAAAATCTATATGTGTCAGATGACATTGATCTTCCTTATTATACACAATTAAAGTCGAATGCGGAAATCGTTTTTAAACGATCTGTTATCGAAAACTTTTTTTGTAAGAACTGTAATTTAGTAGTCGTACAGAGTATTTTAAATGGACTGCCGGGAAAACTTAGTACTTTAAACGAGTCTTTTTACATGCCGCGTGGTGAATCAGATATGATGGTGATGCCTAACCAGAGCGTTGAGAGCATTGTTTATAATCTTGCACATATATCGGAACCTCCTCTATTCAATGATAGTTCCGATTATACATCCGTAGAAATTAGGTTGAGTCCAAACTCTCTGAACGTCGAAAGAAGTTATGCAACGACGTATCATTTTGCACAAACATTTTGTGAAATAGCAAACGCGGCGTCAACAAATAATCCATTTCTAACGGTATCAAGATAAATTTAATCTAGAATTCACTCAGGCATCGGAATGGCGCCGGTATCCTTTGGAACCTTATACCCCTTTATAAATCCAGGCCGTGCGGCGAGTTGTTTATACCAGCGGCAAACATTTGGATAATCATTAAGATCAATGCGGTGGTAATCAAAACGCGAAGCCCAGGGCCAAATAGCAAAATCAGCTATGGATAATTCGCTGACCAAAAACTCTGACTGCGAAAGTTGTTTATCCAAAACGCCATAAAGTCGCTTCGTTTCGGAGTGGAAGCGTTTTTCAGCATATTCCGATGTACCGGGTTTAAACTGCAAGAAATGGTGTGCTTGACCAATCATTGGGCCAAAGCCCCCCATTTGCCACATCAACCATTGTGTCATTTCCCAATATTCGGGCGTGCCATAATCGGGTGAAAATTTCCCTGTTTTTGCAGCCAAATATTGCAAGATGGCGCCGGATTCAAATAGAGCAAAATTGCCATCAGTAATGGCTGGAATTTTGTTATTTGGTGCAATTTTCAGAAATTCTGGTGCAAATTGTTGATCTTTACCAATGTCGATGGAGACAGATTTATAGCTTAATTCCATTTCTTCCAATGCGATTGAAATTTTACGCCCATTGGGTGTGGACCAGCTGTAAAGTGTAATCATGTGTGCCTCCCGCAAATAAAATAATACCCCACTATGGCAAATAGATTGGCAAACGCAAAGCCGATTTATCTGTTTAACATAACGGCAAGGGCGTTAACGCGTCTCAATTAATGTCTCCCACGGTAGATATTGACACTGTTAAACCCTCAAAATAGGCTCCTGTTTTATGAGCGGGATGAAGACAAAGCTAGATTATTCATTAACAGGTGAAGCTGCAAAGCGAGCTGTTGAACAAGGTTTGGATCATATCAGATGGTATAGAACAGATATCGACAAGAAAACGCTCAAACTGCTTATGCAGCGCAAGGATGGCCCCGCCATTCGTGATACAGCCATTTGGTTTTTAACGCTTGGTATATCTGGGTTAGGTGCGATTGAAACTTGGGGAACTTGGTGGTGTGTCCCATTCCTTTTTATCTATGGTGTTATGTATGGTTCTGCCGGGGATAGTCGCTGGCATGAATGTGGTCACGGCACTGCATTTAAAACATCATGGATGAATAAAAGTGTTTATCACATTGCATGCTTTATGATGATGCGAAACCCTGTGGTTTGGCGTTGGTCGCATACCCGACATCATGCTGATACCGTTGTGGTTGGGCGCGATCCTGAAATTGCTTTGATGCGACCAGCGGACTTAATGCGCATAGCCCTCAATTTCTTTGGTGTCTTGGATAGCATAAATGGCATAAAGGACATGTGCCAGATCGGGGTTTTCGGTTTAAACACTTCGCAAAAGACTTTCGTGCCGCAAGGGCAGGTCAAAAACGCGGTATTAGCCGCACGCATATGGATTGCAATTTATGCTCTGGTGCTTGTGGGCTGTATTGAAACTGCGTCTGTTTTACCACTTATGTTGATTGGTTTACCGCGTCTTTATGGAGCCTGGCATCATGTATTAACCGGGTTATTACAACATGGTGGTCTGGCTGAAAATGTAACCGATCACCGCGCCAATACGCGCACTGTGATGATGAACCCAATTAGTCGATTTATCTATTGGAACATGAATTATCATATTGAACATCATATGTTTTTAATGGTGCCTTATCACAAATTGCCAACATTGCATGACTTGATCAAACATGATTTACCAACGCCAGATAAGTCAATTTTAAATGGCTACATGCAAATGTGGCCAGTACTTTTAAAGCAGCTTAATAACGTCAATTATTATCTCATTCCGCAATTGCCCATTGGGGCAAAACCATACACCTGCAAATTTCCTCAAATGTGATCTGAGTATTAATTTATTCCGAAGGGGTGGTTTTTTCTTTCAAGAATGCGATCAAATCTGCGCGCTGCTCGTCCTTTTTAAGTCCAGCAAAGGCCATTTTCGTGCCTTTTAAGAATGCGCGTGGTTTTTTTAAATAACCATCCATGCTCTCATCATCCCATACAATGCCAGACTCAATCATCGCCTTTGAGTATTTATAACCTTCCAATGTGCCTGCTGCACGACCAAACACACCATAAAGAGAAGGCCCAACCTTGTTTTTTCCCTCTTCAAGCGTGTGGCAAGCTGCACATTTTTTGAAGACTTTTTCACCTTTTGCGACGTCAGCTTCTGCCATTGCATGTGTGGAGATAGCAAGAAGTGCGCTAAGTGCAAGCATAGTAATTTTCATCGTTCGACCTCGTTTTTAAGTATGCAAAATACTTATTTCAATTTCTAGGCGCCTTCGAGAGAGATTATTGTCGCACGCCCATGAATGTATCTAACAACAGTAACGGTAGATAAAATTGATTTGCATCAAAGACTGCATAAAATATTCGGATAATTTAGCTATTCCGCGATGGTTTTATCTTTCATATAGGCGATCAAATCATCCATTTGTTTTTCCTTTTTAATACCGCCAAAAGCCATGCTCGTTCCTTTGATATAGTCTTTCGGTTTGGTGAGAAATTCGCGCATGTTTTCTTCATCCCACACAATGCCCGAAGCGATCATGGCGTCAGAATATTTCACACCTTCTACACTGCCAGCAGTCCGGCCAAAAACACCAAATAAACTTGGTCCTAATTTGTGTTTGCCTTCTTTAACTGTGTGACAAGCGGCGCATTTTTTGAAGACTTTTTTACCTTTTTTAATGTCACCTTCCGCGAGCGCTGAAACATTTAGTGCCAGCAAAGTAGAAAGAGTAATTGTTATGAGTTTCATGATGTTACCTTTGAAATCGAATTGCCATACGATCGGAAAATGGTTGGATTTTTGGGAGAGCGAGGTGGTCAGATCGCACAATGACCACCTCTAGCGCCCCAAATTAGCCCGGGCGGAGCTAATTAGGAGCATTTCTAATTTATTTCTCGAAAACCATACGTACAGATACAGGTGCAGTACGCGTGATGCCGGAAAGGTCTGCAAGCTTCATCAGCACATCAACACCTTCCTCCACACCTAGATCTGCAGTCGATACAAAAATGAAATCAGATGTGGTTACCAACACGCGGGAAGGGGATAGCGGTGCGACAAGCATTTCAGCTTCGATATCAACACTAACCGCTCCAAGGGATAAAGTTGCTTCAATATCAACAAGCCCTGTATCACCCGGGGCGATGTCTTTTACCTCATCCATATCAATTTCACCGGTGATTGTTGCCTCAGCACCACCATTGAAAACATGTTCGGCCATGCGCTCATTGCGAATGTCGATATTGGTTTCTAACGATGTCAGATCGATTTTGATTTCAACCTTCCCATCCTCGGATACGGTTGCAGCCACATTTTCAAAATGGTGAACTTCACCCGCTACATTTTTTTTGATTGAGCCAAAGGCAATGCTGGATTGCTCGCTCACGGATGTCCATGCGCCATGACCGCCGGCCATTGCCGCTCCGCTCGATAATATGACTGCAGTTCCGATTGCCGCACTTGCGAATAGATTTTTGTAAAACATTTTTTCTCCTCCGAGTTAGCTCGCAAGATCAAATGTCTTCATCATTTGCTACATTTAGATCAGTGCGATTATTCGGTGAACGCTAAAGCTCAGAGAATTATTCGATTATTTTTTGAAAAAAATTCGAATTCGGTGAAAGTATCTGATTTTAAAACAAAAAAGAACCGGATACGCCCTCACGTATCCGGTCAAAATTTAAAGGATTTAAATGCTAAACTTACGTAAAATAAGTGAGTTTACGTCTCAGAACACGTTGTTTAAGTACAACATGTGAGGGTGAGTGTGAGGCTGGGGTATTGCGGGGTGCACCCCAGCCTCCTCTCAATGCTCATGGTCGCTAATCACATTGAGATTTTCTGAATGACAAGTTTTCTTATAGCCCGTTTGTCATCCCGTTTTCTCAAACTGATAATCGGAGCTTTCACCCGAAACATCAATACCTGTTTTAAATCCAGACATGGCTTTAACCAGTTCGGCTACTTCTTCGCTAAAAGCGGAAGTTGCTGCTGTGGTTTCTTCTACCATACCCGCATTTTGTTGAGTAATTTGATCCAAATTCTCTACTGCTGAGTTAATTTCATTTAATGCTGTTGATTGCTCATTCGCTGATGTAGTTATGCGACTTATAATAACATTAACATCCTCTACGTCAGTAACGAATTTCGTGAGCGATTCACTTGTTTTGGTGACGTGTACAACCCCTTGCTCGATTTGCTTACTAGAGTTTTTAATCAGCTCCGCAATCTCTTTCGCTGCACTTGAGCAACGTTGTGCCAATTCGCGCACTTCTTGCGCGACAACCGCAAAGCCTTTGCCTGCTTCTCCAGCCCGAGCTGCTTCCACCCCCGCATTTAAAGCTAAAAGATTAGTCTGGAAGGCGATTTCATCAATAATAGCAACGGTATTCGACACTTGTTTAGATGATGATTCAATGCCGCTCATTGAGCTAAGCGCTTCATTCATGATCTTTTCTGCGTCGTTAATATCTGTTTTGACATTCACAACTGTCTCGCGCGCTTCAACGGCTGTTTGCGCAGTGACTGCCACACTTTGCGTTAACTCATGCAAAGATGCTGAACTTTGCTCCAATGCGGCGGCCTGTTGTTCGGTACGCGTTGCAAGCTGTTGCGCACCACTTGATATATTCGCCGAATTTTCGCGTGTTGAATTTGTCGCGTGACGAACAGCACCTAGAGATTGGGATAAGTGATCCATGGCTTGGTCATATGCAGCTCCCATCTCGGTAAATTCAGCCGGCAAACGCTCACTCAAACGTACTTCAAGATTACCCGTTGCAAGTTGTTCCAAGGCGTTGGAGAAGATAGCTAATGCTTCATCGCGTTTTGCATTTTGTTTGGCTTGTGCATCTTCTGCAATGCGTTTTTCTTCAGCCAATTTTTCAAGATAAACTGAAATTGCATAATCCATGTCGAGCATTGACGCTTTGACAACGCTTGTGATTTTTGCAGAAAGTTCGTCGGCGATTTTGCGATTGAAGTAGCTTTTACACTCGTTCTTCACGATAGCGTCTATGATGCCCGATGTTAGCAAGGCATAGCCGCCGATATGCCACCGTGGTTCCAGGCCAATGCGCGCATGCGCAAGACCAATGCGAGTGACAGCATCGACATAACCTGCATCAAATTTTGCATTTGTTATGTTCTGCCAGTGGGTGATTTGCGCATTTTTTGCGCCATCCATGTGGCTTGTATTTTGAAAGAATGACGACGTCGTTTCATAGCTTGAAACCTGAACATAAAACTCGTCAAGGACATCACTTAGCACATTATCGATGACAGCTTTTGCGCTTACAAGTGCATCTTTTTCTCGCTGGCCGAACTTGATGAAACTCGTTCTTTCATCCAAGGAATTTGTCTTGTTCATGCTCATAATTTCTTTCGCAATTTTTCAGCATTTCGCCTATAAGTTGAATTATACAATGTTGGACTAGTATGCAAGCTTTACTATTCTATCGGTTGTAAAATCTGCTCTATTAAATTGAACTTATTAGGTTAACAAATGCTTTGGTAAAATCACGACAACACGTAAGTTATCTTTGGTATTAATAGTATATAAAATTATTTATTTAATATCTCAAGTATAAATTTCTTAATACTTGAATTTATTGGCGTAGTGGAAAATTGTATAGAAACGCGCAGATTATGTGTCTGTTATCAAATGCATCCACCGATTTTGCAGAGTTTCTTACCGAAAATAATAGCGATTTTCGCGACTAATCTTGAGAAATATCGATAATGATTTTCTATCAGAGTGTGTATTGTTTTAAGCTAGGTTGAAATGACGCAGGGTGATTTATTCTGATTAAAATCAAATGCCGGAACACCTTCAACGAGAAGAATGAAATGGTGCAAGATTAGTCGCTCATTTACACACACCAGTTTGGTCGCAAAAGAATCATTTGATCAGCGATACGATTTAATCTACTCATCAACGTCTGGTATGCTTGTCGACTAGGGGCGCAGATGACACACATAAACAAATCAGACCAACCTTTATGGCTGGTGTTTGCACCATCTATATTCCTGTTTGTATGGTCAACAGGTTATGTTGCAGCAAAATTTGGTCTCGGATTTGTGGAGCCATTTACATTTTTGGTGCTCCGCTATGGCCTCATTGTTCTCATTATGGCGGCATTGTTTTTGGTCTTGCGGCCAAAATTACCAAAAACCGCGATGGATTGGGCGCATCTTGCAATTGTCGGGTTGCTCATGCAGGCGGTTTATTTCGGATTTTGTTATATGGCATTTAATTCTGGAATGGCTGTGGGGACCTTATCGCTATTATTATCACTACAACCTATTTTGGTTGGGCTTATTGCGCCACGCTGGTCTGGCGAAACAGTTGGGCTTAAACAGTGGTTGGGGTTAGTATTTGGTTTGATGGGCGCAATCATTGTGATTTTGGCGCGTTCAGATATAGAGCCGCCAACAATTATCAGCTTCACCTTTGCATTTTTGGCGTTGATGGGGATTACCAGCGCTTCACTGTGGGAAAAGCGTTTTGGCACATCTCATCATCCCGTTACAGCCAATTTCGTTGGCTTTGCGGCGGGATTGCTGGGTGTGTTGCCATTTATGCTGATATTTGAAGATCTATCGGTGAGTTGGACGTGGCAACTTACTGTATCATTGTTTTGGTTAGTTGTGGGCTCATCGCTGATTGGTGTTGGTTTACTATGGGCGATGATCCGGGCAGGGGATGTGGCAAAGGTATCGGCTTTGTTTTTCATGGTGCCGCCACTTGCCGCTTTTTTTGCTTGGATTGTGTTAGGCGAGTTAATGCCACCGCTTGCGTGGCTGGGTATGGCGGTTGCAGCGATGGGTGTTTATATCGCAACACGCAAAAGCAAGGCTTAGCCTTAAATTAAGCAAGCCTATTGTCGGCATGAGAGCTGTTTATCGCGAAACTAGCTAAAAATGCTCAATACAATAAGTACTGAAATACCAAACAAACTGAGTGCAAATGCCTTTGCAAAGCCTTTACCTGAACTTTGCGGCGCAATGTAAATATGTCGGGAACTCGGAACGTAACGCATGTGATTACCTCACTGGTTGCATCTTTGAATGAGACTACAATGCCTGATTCTATCGAAAATGCGAAATCACGTAACGTAACCAAAGCTTCTCATCGCTTCACATTTTATGGCAGGAATGAGGCACTAGCTAATAATCAACACCCATTCGATTGTGCTGCAACAAAGGAAGGCTACGTTTCCTTCTCATCGAATATGCCCGTTGGTAAGCCATCCATGCTTACTTGGTTCTTCTCAGTCCAATAGTCCAAGATGCCCTCTGGCCCTTTGTTTTGCTCCCAATTATCGATGCTTGCGCGTTCATCTTTGTAATCAAATAAAGGTACACCATACCCGCAAGATGTTTTGACCAAATGGAACTTCAATCGCACGATTTGACGTGCACCCATTGGCGCATCATTGTTTAAATGTTTCGCCAAAAGCGTTGCAAATTCCTCACTCTTGCGATGAATAATTTCACCCGTGCCATATAAACGCAGGATTTGCGGTGGGCCATCAAACGCGCAAAACATAATGGTCATTCGACCATCTGCCATCATATGCGCAGCTGTTTCATTCCCAGATCCTGTACGATCGAGATAAATGACCTCGTTTTCATCGACGATTTTAAAATAGTCAGTTGAGCGTGGCGAAAGATTTATATGTGCATCTTTGGCGGCAGAAGCTGTGAAAAAGATATGTTGCCGTTTGATAAATGCACTGTGTTTTTCTTCCAGTTTAGGAAAGTCCTTCGCCATGATCACATCCTGAATAACAATTGGTAGGGAAGATCATATTATGCGATTTGCCAAAATAACACAGTGATATACGCCGATTAATCTGACAATTAGCGCATATCACATAAACAATTTTGACGTCTCAATCCAATTGGTGACGTCATATTTTGCATCACCGTTGAACCAGCGCTCTGACGCGATTATTTCGCGCATTATGTTCAAGTTCAACAAGGCCTAACAATTCCAATACCGGTGGGACATAATTGGCAAACCGCCCGCGATATCCTTTGCGAAGACCGTAATACCCGCAAACTGGATTTGCATCGGATCGTGCCCATGCTTCAACGGTATTGTCTTTCACGGGTTTGCCTTCATCAGCGTTTCCCAAAAGCATCCAGTCGCCATGATCTAGCAACATCTGGTGCAAATCTTCAATGGCGCGTAATTGATACGATAATTGGGTTTTACCCACCTGAACAACAAGTGCGGGAGTATCTTTCGTCATGCCTTTCCATGCCTGATACTCAGAGCTACGTGGCGGAGTTTTTAAAATCCACGGATCATCTTCTTCACCGGTGCCATAGGTAATCATATTCATGATGACTTCGCCTCCGCCAAACGTTTGACCCCAAGCACGAATTTCTCAAAGGAAGGCGCCATATCTGGCATTGAATTCCAGATGAGCGGCACCATTGGTCCCGTGTAATCTTCCCGTAGTTTAAAAAAGGTTCCGCCATCTCGTTCAGTCAGTTTAAAAACACGAGTACCTTTAAAAAGCCCAAATGGCATTCCGCCTTGCCAGACCATTTTGCGCTTGTGATCCATCTCTATGACTTTGATGGGAAAAGCGCGGTCACCACCCACTTCAGCCCAGAGTTTGATCTTGTTACCTAGGCGAATATCACCTTCAAGACGAGTAACGCCCACATCGCCCTCAACAAGCGTATTCTTGTTGGTTAGTATTTGCCAAATTGTGTTTGGGTCTGCGTCAATCATACTGCTAAATTCGTTATATTTCACCGTTCATTCCTAATTTCGAAGTTGAATTGACCCAACCATATAAACACTCTTATATGACATCTTATGTCATATTTGAATAATGGTGAATTTTTTGCGTGCAGCTAGATTATTGCAAATTATGCTTTTGCTACAAAATAGAGGGCGGATGTCTTCGCTCGAACTTGCCGAGGAGTTGGAGGTCACGCGCCGAACTATTTTACGCGATGTTGACGCAATGACAGAAGCAGGACTGCCCATTGTTGTATTGCAAGGCAATCAAGGCGGGATCGAGCTTGGATTTAATTATCGCACACGTTTGACCGGGCTTTCCTTTGATGAGGCAAGGGCGCTTGCGGTCATATTGACAAAGCCCACCCCGGAACTCGATGCGGTTGGATTAGCTAAAGCAGGCGGTTCAGCACGTCGTAAATTGATTGAATCTTTGCCCGACAGATCTCGCCATATCGTGCAGGAGATGCAGAGCAAAATCCGTTTTGAGGAAGAAAAAGTTAGTCAGCCCGATCCGCGCATTGCTGCAATTTCAAACGCTATCACTGGTAAAAACATTGTGCGCATTCAAGCCCGTTCTACCGAGCCACGTGCCATTCACCCTATAGCTTTGATCAATCACGCAGATGGATGGTCAATTGTTGATCAATTATCACCTGATGCGCCTATTCCTTTAGAGAATTGCGGAGATCTAAATATTTCAGCCAAGTGTTTTGAATAGCGCTAAATGCCGCATTACTCATCATCAACTGAGCGGATTTCGCGTGCTGGATTGCCAGCCACAATCATCCGCGATGCAACATCTTTCGTTACCACTGAACCTGCGGCTACAACAGCGCCTCGGCCAATCGTCACTCCAGGTAATATGATCGCGCCTGCACCAATCCAGGCATAGTCTTCAACGGTGATTGGGTGGGCATAATTGACAACGCTAAAGGGTAATTCACTACCTTCTTTTGGTGGGCCGAAACGATCTTCAGGCCTTAGGGGATGGGTATCGGTGATAAACTGCACATTTGGTCCCACAGCAACATGATCACCCAATGTGATCATATTGCCATCCAGGAAGGTTGCACCAAAATTGACAAAGCTCCATTTACCGATTTTCACATGCCGGCCATATTGAATGCTAAACGGCGATAATACAATTGCTGGGCCGCTGCCTTCAGCAAATAGATCCTTGTTCGCTTCTATCCGCGCTTTAAAATCATCATTGGGAATGGCATCCAATTTCTCCTTGGCCTTGGCCGCTTCACGCTTAAGCTCGAACAAGTAAGCATCGCCGCCGCTATGGGCGCGCCCAGCCATCATATCCTCATAATTCCTATTTGACATTTGATTTCCTTTTTAAGCGCGATGTGTGCGTCGCCAAATCACGTAAAAACGCAGGATGACCATGAATAAAAACGCGGCAATCAAGCTCAGCTCAGGTCGTGCATAATTTAACAATAGTATGTAAAACAAGCCGCCGATTAGCGAGATCGTTGCATACAGATCTTGTTTTAATACTGTTGGCGTTAGACCACACAACACATCGCGGATCATGCCGCCGACAACACCTGTCACACAGCCCAGAATGATCGCAGCAAGGAATGGCAATTGTGCATCCAATCCAGCTTGCACGCCAACTAAAGTAAACAGCCCCAAACCAATCGCATCAAAATACTGCAACAATGCATCGCGCTTGCCTGTGCCTTCTTTTAACTGGCGGCCGATGAAATGGGCTGCCAAGCTTACAGGTATTGCCGTGAGGAGATATGTCATATCCTCCATCCAAAATACAGGTGTTGCGCCGATCAGAAAATCCCGTACCGTTCCACCGCCCACAGCTGTGGTCACTGCAAGCACTGCGGTGCCGAAGGGGTCAAACCCTTGTCGAACACCCTGCAATGCACCAGACGCGGCCATAACAGCCGTCGCGACGACAGTCAGCAAGATTAAAATTGTATCAAGTGGTGCCATTTTCTCCCCCGGTTCGGCAAAACATGCGTGAGCTTATCTGTGAGGGGTGAACCTCGCAAGGCATTTTGATTATCAAATTTGACATGCATTATGCAATAGTTGTAGAATACACATATTATGATTGATTATGAAAAAATTCCACTTCATTGGGTGAACCGCTTAAGCTTTTTAACCCGCAAGACTTTGTCGCAAAAGTTTGACGAGAAGGGGCTTTCAATCAGCGCCGAGGAATGGGCAATATTGCTAATTTTGTGGAAAAAGGGCGAGCAAACACCTTCTGCAATAGCTGAGGTGACATTTCGAGATCGCACAACGATCACGCGTTTAATTGATCAGATGGTCAAGAAAGAATTGGTGATCCGAGATCATGATGTGAAAGACCGTCGACGCGTGCTGATTAAAACGAGTGATAAGGGCGAGGCTATCAAGCAAGATCTCGTGCCAATTGCGCGCGATATGATCAGTGCTGCAGTTGCAGGGATCTCTGCACAAGATATTGAGATAACTGTCAGAACTCTCAGCCTCATGACAGATAACTTATTATCAGACGACACAGTTGAAACATCAAAAGGAGCAAAATAATGGGTGACTATAATTACGATAATTTTTCCACCGGCGATTATGATTTTGAAAATTCAAATGGTCCACAAGTTGGAGACAAAGCGTTTGATTTTGAATTGATGGATGCGAATGGAAACCCTAAAGATCTGCTTGATTTTGAGGGGGATTATCTGGTGCTTGAGCTTGGCTCAATCACCTGTCCATTATTTCAAGCGCGCCGTAATAAAATGATGACCCTGCAAGATGAGTTTCCCAATGTGTCCAATGTGGTTTTATATGTTCGCGAAGCACATCCCGGACAAGGTATTCCCATGCATGCTAATCTTGACGCGAAGCTAAATTGTGCTCAGCTTTTGCGCGATGAAGACGGTGAAAAACGCACAATCATAGTTGATGATATCGAGGGCAATGCGCACAAGGCCTATGGCTCGATGCCAAATGCGGTATTTATTATCAATAAGCATGGATGCGTGGTTTATCGCTCTGCCTGGAACAATGAGATTGCCACTCGAAAAGCGTTAAGCGCGCTTATTGAAGGAAGAGCTATTCGCGCAAAGAGCTATTTTAGACCTTCAACTCCATCTGTATTATTGCGCACATTAAAACGAGCAGGTTCGGGTTCTCGTTCTGATTTCTTCAAAGGTTTGCCATATTTATTTTGGCAAAACATCATCAAACGAAATCTACGTTTACTGTTCAATAGTTCGAAAATGGTCGATGGTAATATGCGTTGCTAAGCGCTTATGTTTTCTTACCCTTTGCAACGTCTACCCATCCGCTAGTTTTACCAGCTTCAAACAAAGCATCAATGACGCGCTGGTTCCCCAATGAACTTTCAAGAGACAAGATGCTGATCCCATCTGGTTGTTTTTCACCTTTAATGTGACGCGCAAAGGCTTCTATCTGTTTAGTGTATTGATTGATGTCTGCAAAACGGAATGTTTGTATCTCACTGTGATCAACATTGTGCAAAGTGACGGTGTCATCACCATATTTTCCTGCATTAAATGGTGCTGATAGTTCGATCCATCCCTTGTCGCCATGGAAAACAATCGCTTGGCGCAACGCCATTTGTGTTGAGACATACATTGATAATTCAAAGCCATCAAAGGATATGCGGTTAATGGAATGGGTATCAGTGCCAAATTCAGGATCAAAGCGAATATCAGACATGACCTTGCTCGGCTCTAGCCCTGTCGCAAATCGCGTTGCAGCAACGGGATAAATACCAATATCAAGCAATGCGCCACCACCTTTTTCCGGAATGTTACGCATGTTAGAGGCATCATCATTAAAGAATGAAAATGCTGCTTGCACATGGGTAAGTGTGCCAATTGCACCGCCTGCTAATAATTCGCGAACTTTCAGCCATTGCGGATGATAGGTGATCATAACCGCTTCGGAGACCGTTACATTATTGCGACCTGCGGCAAGAATAATCGCGTGGATTTCATCTGCATGAAGCGAAATTGGTTTCTCACACAAAACGTGTTTGCCGGCATTAGCCGCTTCAATGGACCAATGTGCATGGTCTGACGTGATCAGCGGAATATAAACCGCATCAATTTCATCAGATGCAAGCAATTCATCATATGAGCCATAAGCATGGGGTATGCTAAATTGGGTTCCAACGTCCTGCGCACGGGACAAATTGCGTGAGGCAATGGCAGTAACAGTTGAATTATCAGACCGAAGGATCGCCGGGATAACATCTTTTACACCAATCTTGGCTGTTGATAAAATTCCCCATCTAAGCATGTCATTCTCCCGCTGAATCGATAAACAATCAGACATTTATATCAGTTTTTTTAATTTATAAAAATCACACTTTTTAAACCACAATACCTGTTATTATGCACTTGCATATTCTGACATGATACTGTCATTTAATCTTGTTACTGGCTTCGCCTCAGGAGAATTTTATGACACAATTGCTCACACGCAATGGCACCCAATTATCTCGACTTACATTTGGTTCGATGCAGTTTGGTGGCAAAGCTGATATTGCTCAGAGCAAGCTTATGTTTGAAGGCGCACGCTTAGCTGGGATCAATCATTTTGATACAGCTGTTGGTTATAATGGTGGCGCGTCGGAAAAGATATTAGGTAGTTTTATCAAGCAGGATCGTGATGATTTGTTTATCGCGACAAAAGTGGGCTATATCGGCGGCGCTTCAAAGACCAATATTCTCAATCAATTTGAAATGTGTAAGCAGCAGCTCAATGATGACAATGTTGATCTTTTATACATGCATCGCTTTGATGAAGAGACCCCACTTGAAGAAACGTTTGAAACGCTTGCTGAACTGCAGTTAAAAGGTGCGATCAGATATATTGGTGTTTCCAATTATGCCGCCTGGCAAATTATGAAGGCGCAAAACATTGCTCGATCCATGTCGACAAAAATTGATGTTGTGCAGCCGATGTATTCGCTTGTTAAGCGCCAGGCTGAAGTTGAAATATTCCCGGTATGCCAAGATCAAGATATTCAAATCATTCCATATTCGCCATTGGGCGGTGGGCTTTTAACAGGAAAATACGCAACAGGCGGGACGGGGCGCTTAACTGAAGATGAGCGTTATAAAGCGCGCTATGATCAAGCCTGGATGCATGAAGCCGCTGTTGAATTATCTTTATTAGCCGCAGGCATGGAAGCAGAGCCTGCAACTCTAGCTGTTGCTTGGGTTGCTGCACACAAAGCAAATCCATCACCGATCATTTCGGCTCGTTCGATAGATCAGCTTATTCCCTCATTGGCGGCTGAAAAGTATGACTTAGTACCAAAGATTTACGATGAAATATCAGCCTTGAGCATGACACCAGCGCCAGCTACAGATCGATTGGAAGAAGCCTGATTTAGATAGGCGCTGCAGATTTTTCAACATAGCTACAAATTGAATATTTAAACTCAACACCCTTTAAGATCTCTTGTGTAACTATCAAGCTCTCACAAAGGGAGAATAAAGATGGGTGTTTGGGGATCAGGTAGTTTCAGCAATGATACTGCATTGGATTACGTCAGTGGTTTAAATGATTTTAACTCGGCGGTGAAAACGCTTAATAAGTTCTCCAAAAAGCTAAACAATGCATTAGATGCTGAAGATGCGTCAATCGCGCTCGCAGCATGCGATCTACTGTCTATCGCAATCGGAAGACCGCCAGCAGACGCCCCCGAATTACCAGAATTCGAGCACAGTGAAATTTCAAACGAGCAGCTTAGCGCTGCCAAAACCCTTATTGCACACATTCGCAAAACATCTGAGTTATCTGAGCTTTGGGCGGAAGAGGATGACAGCGAATGGCAATCAGCGCTTGATGATCTGGAATTAAGGCTAACGCCCTCCAAGCCTTATGCGGCACCCAAAACAGATGCCAAGGACGAATTGCCTGACGACTTTCTGGGATATTGCTATTTGTGCTATGAAGTTGTGACTGAGCGCGATGGCATATATTTTGAGCATACAGCAGAACATGGCGGTACATGTTCCATCCATCCGCACAGCAAGTGTATTGAAGAGATTATCAAAGAGCCGGCATTAAATGCAGATGGTTCACCAACTGATGCCGCACATAAAGTTCTCATGCAACATATGGGATTTGAGGTTTAATACCCTCTAGATGGGATTTTAGGTGACCTTTTGCCACCTAAAATAGGGTAGGTTTAAAGCTCATTAATATGCTTATCGGTCAGGCGTAAGTGCTCATAAACTGTGAGGCCAGGTTATTCTGCTTGATCCAGCAATTTCTCTAGATGCCAGATCTTTGAGACGATCTTCCAGCCATTTTCCCCATAAACAAAGCCTAGATGATCAACAAAAATGTTTTGATGCGCGCGTAATCTGATCTTAACTGTTGCGCATTTGGGTGAAAGATAATCGATCATCAAAATCTCGTCTTCACGAACCTGATTTTTGTTTTGTGGTGATGTACGCGTTGAAACATCGCGGCTAAAACTTTCAATTGGTTCGACAAAGACTTTGTCGTTATCAACATCAAACAAGCTCGATGTCTCATGAAAGACTGAGTTGAGCTTTTCAACATTACATTCATAAAGCGCGTCGAAATATGTTTGAACTGCATCGGTTAAGCTTGAATGTGAAGGCATGGTTTTCATCTCCGTTGTTTAATTTGTGATGCATACTTGCCATGAAGAATTTTTCTGCGATACTGGCAGATATGACAATGTACAGTCGGATTCTGCCAAAATGACCAATATGATAAAAAGTGATGAAAAATCCCCTATGGTTTGTGTGATCGCTTACGATGGTCTTTGCACCTTTGAGTTTGGCATCGCGGTGGAGTTGTTTGCTTTGCCGCGCCCTGAATTTAGCCAGTGGTATCGTTTTGCAACGGTAAAAGCGGAGCCCGGACCCATTCGCGCCGCTGGTGGTATTACAATGGATGCAGAATATGATTTGGAACTTTTAGAACAGGCTAGTTTGGTTTTAATTCCAGGTTGGAGAGGGGCTGGTGAACCGGTGCCAGAGAAACTTTGCAAGGCCCTTCGACAAGCACACGAAAATGGTGCACGCATTGCGTCTATATGTTCTGGGGTTTTCGTTCTTGCAGCATCTGGCTTGCTCAATGGCGGCAGGGCGACAACGCATTGGCGCTACACTGATTTATTGGCGCAGAATTACCCTGATATTCAAGTTGATCCTGATGTTTTGTTCATTGAAGAAGATCGGGTTTTCACCTCAGCGGGTTCCGCAGCCGGGCTCGATCTTGGTCTTCATATCATTCGCAAGGACTTTGGAGCAAAAGCCGCAGCAACAGTTGCGCGCCGCCTTGTCTTACCTGCACAACGTGATGGAGGCCAACGCCAGTTTGTACCGCGACCGGAACCCGATATACGGCCGGGTTCGGGCCTTGCATCACTTCAAGATATCATTCGTGCCTCGCTAGATCAGCATTGGCCAATTGAACGCATGGCAGATGAAGCGGCAACAAGTGTTCGCACGCTTGCGCGCAAATTTTCAGATGAAGCGGGCACCACACCGCTTAAATGGCTTAAGAATGAGCGCATCGCACGAGCAGCTGAACTCCTTGAAAATGATAAGGTAGCGCTCGGTGATGTGTGGAGCGCATGCGGTTTTGGATCTGCAGAAACTTTTCGTCGTGAATTTCGGAAAACCATGGGTGTCCCGCCTGTTCGTTATCGCGAACGATTGGGCAGTGCGTTGCAAAGTTTGCACGAAAAGCTATGAAATCTTTTTAAGGCGTTGAGAAGATTTTGCACCGTGCTTGGCTGGACGGCCAGATACGCGCTTACGCCAAAGTTTAAAACTGCTGGGTTTTAAACGTAAGCGCATGAGATGAATAACATTTTGTTCTGTCAGGCCAGACTGCTCTTCAATGCTGTCAAATGTGGTTTGATCGCACCAGGCCAGTTCAATAATCTCACTATCGGTGAGTTGTGTTTCCACCGATTTACCATTGCTGTCGAGACCATTGGAACGCCGCGCTGGTTTGCCTTTTGGCCAATCATCGGGAAAAGAACGTTTATTCATACACATATTGCCTTTTAGAATTTCAAAACTTGTTACGTGTTACGCGACGGTTTGGTTTAGTCATGGATCTGCAAAAAAATGCTGCGCCTGAATAATCAGACGCAGCAGGTATTCTTGTGATAAATGTTGTTTAGCCTATTCGCTGCTTGAGCGTGCCCAAAGATTGATATCTTCTTCTGAAGAATATTCATCGATGAGTGCAAGTTCTTCCGCAGTGAAATCAAGATTGTTAATCGAACCACAACAATCAGTTACTTGTGAAGCTTTTGATGCACCAATAAGAGCTGTTGTAATACCGCCTTCACGAAGCACCCAGGCAATAGCCATTTGCGCCAATGTTTGACCGCGGCTCTCAGCCACCTCATTGAGCTTTTTAATCGAACCGATTGAGCGTTCATTGATAAAGCCATCAAGCAAAGATTTACCTTGCGTTGCGCGAGAGCCTTCTGGAATGCCATTAAGATATTTGTTTGTCAGCATGCCTTGCGCTAGTGGTGTAAACGCAATGGAGCCGACACCAAGATCTTGAAGCGTATCTTTTAATCCATCTTTCTCAACCCAACGATTGAGCATGTTATAGCTCGGCTGATGAATGAGCATTGGTGTGCCCATATCTTCTAAGATTTTTACAGCTTGGCGCGTACGCTCAGAATTATAGGACGAAATACCAGCATATAATGCCTTGCCTGAACGCACGATTTGATCAAGTGCACCCATTGTTTCTTCCAATGGTGTATTGGGATCAAAGCGGTGGGAGTAGAAAATATCAACATAATCCAACCCCATACGTTTCAAGCTTGCATCGCATGACGCCATCAAATATTTGCGGCTGCCCCATTCCCCATAAGGACCATCATACATTTTATAACCAGCTTTGGATGAAATGATCAGCTCATCGCGATAACCACGAAAATCCGTTTTCAAAATTTCGCCAAATGCTTCCTCGGCACTACCTGCTGGAGGGCCATAATTATTTGCCAGATCAAAATGCGTGATCCCGTTGTCAAAAGCTGTGCGGCATATATCGACTTTGGTGTCATGAGGAGTATCACCGCCGAAATTATGCCATAGACCCAAAGAAATTGCAGGTAATTGTAAACCTGAATTCCCGCACTTGCGGTAGGTCATTTTTTCATAGCGATCAGCTGCGGGTGTATAAGTCATAAAATAGCTCTCAAAATTTACGGATTGTTCTCGGGAAGGGAAATTTATTTGAGTCTTGAAGAAAAGGCTAGGGCGCTGTTTATTATTATTCTGATCAAGAAACGTGCAATACGCCGTTCAACTTTATCAAACCAGGCCCTTCAAATCTTCAGCCAGCTTTTTGTAAATATCCAAGAGGATCTGCTTATCTGGATTTTCCACATCCTGGCATATCCGCGGATAGGTGACATAGGCAAAATGATCTGGACTTAAGTTTGGCCAATTTGTCCGTTGTTGCAAGATTGCTTCTGCAGCTTGCGAGCTTTCGCCAAGCAAATTCAAGATCGCTGCACGCCGGATCGTTGTGTAGGGAATTTGAAAAATCTGAGCTGCTTTTTCCTCAGCCTCTAAAGCTTGTTCCAATTCGCCGCGTAGCATATGCGCCCAGCCGATCCATGTCAGCGTAACCCAGCGCACAGGATTGTCTGCGCTCAGCGAATTATCAAATTCTATTGCTTCTCGCAGCACGCGCACCGGTGGTGGCAAACATGTAAAGGGTAAAACTGAGGTGAAAAATCCTGCAAAACCATGATTTGGAGCAAGTTCCAAAACGCGTTTTTGTAACCGGATTGAATCAAATAAATTCCCAGCATGCCAGTTATATTGCGCTACGTTGAATACAGTATTGGGATCGCCTGAATTGAGTTCAATCGCCAAGCGTGCACTTTCTGCAGCTTCAATAAGTGCATCTTGCGTATTTGAAGGGCCATCTATCGCTGCCAAATAAGCAAGCTTATCGGCTAGAACAGAATAGGCGGGACCAAAACCTGGATCTTTGCTGATGGCTAAACGCGCCAGCGATACCCGTTCTTTCTCCCACTCCAATGTGCTTTTTGCTGGGCCAGGAACCCAAGTTGCCAAGACAAAGAGTTGTTGTGCAGAAAGACGTCGCGGGTCACGTCCTTCCAGCGCACGAACCGATGCTCCAAAGAGCTGACTATTCATATCTCTGACCGCTTGCGTCAGCAAATTGGGATTGTCCGCTCGCAAGTATGTATTGCCCCAAACAAGCTCATTGGTTCGGCCGTTGACCAGCTCAAGTGAAATTAAGCGATCATCTTGTGTGCCCAAAAAACTCTGCTTAATAACAAAATCTGTAGAGGTTCTAACATCATGGCCTTCTGTAAAAATGATCGTTACGGATGTATTTCGCGACAATGATTGGCGAAATTCCTGAGCAAATTGAATATCTTGTGTGTCTATACCGTCCTGAGATTCCCAACCACTATGAATAACGACGCTGATAGTTTCAGATGCTTCACTTTGTGATGTCGAAATAGTTGGCGTATCAGATCCGGGTAAGAAATATTGATGACGGGCAATGCCTGCCAATAAAACGATTACGAGTGTGGCAATTAAAGTGCCAATGGCGTATTTCGTCGTGCTGTTATCATTTTTTCTGGCAGTTTTGGGCACATCCGACGCTGAGATATGTGATATGTCGTCTTCAACAGTGTCTATATTTTGCCGATGAAATTCTGGTTTATAACTTCCCCTTGGAACATCAATACGAATGGGATCATTCGCACCTGTTCCTTTGTAATAATCCTCCAAGTCTTTTCTTAACCGGCCAGCTTGGACACGGACAATAGGATCAATTTGAGAATCAAAATCTTCAGAGCGTCCAAAGGCATCAATCGCGATTGAATAGGCTTTAAGACCAGCTTCATTGCCACTAAGCTTTTGTTCGATAATGTAGCTTAAAAACTTTTTCAGATTAGGAGACGAAGCAAATTCCTCGGACGCTAAAATCCGATCAAGAGATTTCATAATCTCGTCCCGCGAAATTTGTTCCATTAAACTGCCCGTCTTTCATCCAGCTATGGAAAAGTACCAGTATAGGTATAGAAGAAGTATTCATGCAGCTTGTCAAGCAGCGCAGTGTGAATTCGACTTTTCGTTATAATAAAACCCCAAAAAACAGGATAATTTTGAATTTTTCAGCTCATTTTTTCACAATCGCAAAATATTTGCGTCAAAGACGGTTAGATTTTGCATTTTATTAAAAGTCCGGATTCTGGGTGAATTGCATGCGTTCGCCCGTCATCGGATGATCAAAACTCAACTCTGAGGCATGCAGACAAAGCCGAGAATTAGCTGATAAAGCTTCATCTTTTGCATAAAAAACATCGCCCAAGATCGGGTGACCAAGTTCCAACATGTGAACGCGCAATTGGTGGGAACGTCCGGTAATGGGGTGAAGCGCAACACGCGCAAATTTAAAGCCATCCTCACGCTCGTATGTTTTGATAACTTCGTATTCTGTCTTTGCCGGTTTTCCGTTTTCAAAATCTACCATCTGCTTTGGTCTATTGGGCCAATCAACGAATAATGGTAGCTCAACCACGCCGTCATGCTTGTTTGGATGTCCCGCAATTAAAGCATGATATAGTTTTCCAATATTTCTTGCTTCAAATTGCATGGATAAATTGCGATGCGCATCCGCGTTAAGAGCCATAACAATGAGCCCGGAAGTATCCATATCCAATCGATGAACAATGCGGGCTGTGGGAAAAAGCGTTTGTGCTCTGCTAACCAGACTGTCCTGTCGACCAGGTCTCGTTCCAGGAACAGATAGCAGACCACTTGGTTTGCTAAAAACTACCAATTGGTCGTCTGAATATATTTCAACGGGCATATCCGCCGGTGGTTGGTAATCAAATTCAATCAAATTTGATGGCGTTTGATCACGCTCCTTTGGAATTTTTTCTTCCAAGGTTTGTTCTTATTCGGTTTTGCCGAAACTCGCTTTTCGTCTTTATGTGATTTAGCTGCCATAAGCTGCTTATCTTATTTAACCGTGTCTATGGCAATAGATGAACGAATTAAGTTCAATAATATCCTCAACCTGTTAGATTTAATCGACAAAATTGTTGCTTGTAGATTTCACTCGCATTTTTACCAATCAACGCTAACATCACATTTATGAAAGAATCATACGGCATTGAGATTACCACCGATAAACGCCACATTGAGTTTGAGCGCGTATGCACATTCTTGCAAAGCACATATTGGGGGGCAGGGCGTTCGCCCTATTCAATTCGAACATCTTTTGAAAACTCTCTGTGTTTTATCGCACGTTTACACGATCCAAACCACGGACCACACCACAACCGGCAAATTGGCTTTGCCCGAGTTGTGACCGATAAAGCGTTTTTTGCCTATATATTTGATTTATTTGTTTTTGATGGATTTCGTGGGCATGGTATTGCAAAAAAGCTCATGCATGAAATCTTAAGCCATAAAGAATTAGAGCAAGTGCCAAGCTTTATGCTCGGTACAGATAACGCGCACGATTTATATCGTAAGTTTGGCTTTCAAAACTATATTGATTCAGGTCGTTTGATGGTTCGTCGCGTTTGAAAAAATAAGCGTTCTGTGACCTTGTGTTTTGTTTAAACTTGCAGCGCTATACGATTAGCTATACATATTAGGGTGACTATTCGTTGTATACGAATAAATGCCGGGGGCGACATTTTATTATGTCGTGGGCATGAAACCCGTCATCGATACTTATTCGCTGGCGGGTTTTTCTTATTTACGTGTGAGATTATTTATACATCATCCCAATCAGCACCATCTTTTTGATAAGAAGGCAGTTCAGCAAAACGCATGATCTCTGCGGTGTTTTTCAAACTATTGGCCTGAATATCGGGCGATGTCATAGAAACATCAGTTTCATTTGCTGTTTTAATATTTAGCGCTTTTAGTTCAGCGTCTGGATCAGCCATCTGGCGATTTTTATCGGACAATTGAACTCGTAAGGCTTCAACAGATTGCGAAATTTCAGAGAGCTCGTCTTTGTGTCTGTCACGATAGACAACAAAGTTTGTGCTGCCATTTACCAGTTCTTGCATCTGCAGTTGTAGTACTTGAACACGGCGCGATGATATGCGCGCTGCTAGGATCGCAAAGTTTAATACAGCCAATAACGCGAGGGCAGAAACCGCTGCGACCCATAGCGCTATGTTTTCAACACCATTTGAAGCCATATAAACCGCTGCATTTGCACTTACAAACGCGGTAAAGATTGAGCACCCGGTAATGGTGATTATGATTTTAGCTGACAAACGCATGATTTCGCTGAAACCTGATTGAAATTTAAAACGTCATTTTGGACAGGATGTGTTTAAGCCGATTTAACAAAAGGCTATTGATATTTACGTTTTTCAAACAGCCTTAACAAATGCTAAAAAAGCGCAAGAGCTTAAAAAAATACCCGCCAGGTAGAGGGGCTGGCGGGTGTAATTTGATCCGGGTTTAGGGTAGGAATACCGGATCAGTCTTTTTTATCAATTGATCCTAAAATTCATCCCAGGAATCGTCGCTATCAGTCCATTCCTGAGTGGCAGCTGCGGGTTTGGCTTGCGATGTGGTTTTCATCGCTGTCGCCATATTCTTAAGCTGTGAAGCTTGTGATTCTGGCTTTTCTTTTTGTTGCGCTACCGGAGCTGGTTTGGGTGTAGCTTTTGGGGCCGGTTTTGGGGCCGGTTTGGGTGTTGGCGCCCGCTTTGGATCTGAAAGATTTGCCTGAGCACCCGCTTGCTGTTCATTGATGCGGAAAGACTGAACCATTTGGGTGAGCTGATTAATCTCATCTACCAAACGTGTTGTCGCAGCAGTTGTTTCTTCAGCCATTGCCGCATTTTGTTGGATGCGTTGGTCCATCTCATTGACAGTTGAGTTCACTGTTTGAATGCCGCCGAGTTGTTCGCTGGCACCTGTTGCCACAGCAGCAATCCGCTCTTCAATGGTTGCAACCTGACCGGAGATTTTTTCAAGAACTTCACCTGTTTTCTTAACAAGCTTCACACCTTCACCAACTTCAGTATTAGATGTGTTGATCAAGCTCTTGATCTCTTTTGCAGCTTCCGCCGAGCGGCCAGCAAGTTCACGAACCTCCTGAGCAACCACAGCAAAGCCTTTACCTGCTTCACCGGCACGCGCTGCTTCCACACCAGCGTTTAGAGCAAGGAGGTTGGTCTGGAATGCGATTTCATCAATGACATTGATAATACCGCTGATGTCGCTTGATGCTGTTTCAATACGCGACATAGCTGACATAGCGTTAGAAACCACTTCGCTTGATTGGTCCGTGTCCGTTTTTGCGCTCTGCGCAAGGCTTGCAGCTTCTGCCGCTTGTTCAGACGCAGCGCGAACATTTTCAGTCAATTCAGTCAGTGCAGCAGCAGCTTCTTCAAGCGCAGCAGCTTGAGATTCTGTGCGGCGAGACAAATCATCTGTAGCCGATGAGATCTCATTTGAATCATCGCGGATCAAGCCTGCTGTGTTGCTAATACCTGATAAAGCATCGCGAAGTTTTGCAACCGATCCATTAAAGTTTTGGCGAACCGGCTCCATACCTTCCATAAATGGAGTATCAAGTGTCGTGACCAAATCACCGCTGGCCAATACCTCTAGACCTTTGGCAAGCTCAGCTACTGTTTTTGAAACTTGCTCTGTCTGGCTTTGTTTTTCAGCTTCATTTGCCAAACGTTCTTTTTCGTTCAAATCACGATTTGCAATAGATTCTTCTTCCATGCGCAATTTGTCGATTTCAGACTGACGGAAATGTTCAATCGAACGCACAATATCACCAACTTCATCCTTGCGAGTTTCGCCAGAAAGCTCGAAGTCGGTATTGCCGTTGGAAAGCTCATGCATATTATCAATTGCTGCATTAATCGGACGCGTTAAGCTACGTGCGAACCAGAATGCAAATCCAAGGGCAGCGAGCAAGGCAACCATTGCTACGGATAAAATCCAATTGCGCATGGTCGTTGCACCTTGGAGCGCCTCTTTATGATCAACAATGGCTGCGACCTGCCAAGGTGCTGTTCCATAAGAGACTTTTGCAACTGCGGCCATGGTTTCCATGTCACGATAACCATGTAGAATTCCAGATACGATGTCGCGACCTTCAATGCTGCCAATAGGCGACAGGTCGATTTTCGTTGAAAGCGCGTCATTCTCCGATGTTCTTAATGATTCTGAAAGCAATGTCCCATCATTGCGCAGCAGGACAGTTTCACCTGTTAAACCAAGCCCTGTTTGATTGTTCAGAATTTGCGCAATACGTTCTTCGGACAGTTGGGCAATGATAGCGCCGAAGAAGAAGTGTTTTGCGTCTGTAACGGGGATGCCTACAAATGCAACAGGTTTGTCATTTAGCAAAGAATAAGGAGCAAAGTCTTCAAGACGTACGGTTCTGTCTTGCGATAAGCCCGTTTGTTCTTGAATTTGATCTGTGCCATTTTCGCTCGCGGATTCTAACGCAGCAGCTTTGTCTGCGGAATCTTGTTTAAGCTGCGCATAAAGCGTACCCAATGCCGTTTGCGTAAACGGTCCATCGTCCAAATTGGTTGAGATTTCAGCATTTGCAGCAGAAGAATATACAACAACACCGTTTTTGTTGATGAGATAAAGATCACCTAATGAGTTTTCGGCTGTAAATTGCTTCAAAAGGGGGCCAAACTTGGTCAATTGTGTGCCATAGCCGGTCAAACCTGTTTCTTTATAATACTTAAACAGGTCTTCTTTGGCACCTTTAAATTCATAAAGACCTTTAATCGCTTTGGCTGGATCTTCTGCTTTTACCTGCTCAATCCCCATCTTGAACATGTTCAAAGCTGCAGACATGCTATCATTTTTTGCTAACGAACTCAGATTGTCATTCACACCTTGGAAAAATGTCTCGAGTTGGTTTCTGCGACCATCGGCAATAGCAGATAGCTTTTCATTATAAGCTTCTTCTAAACTGCCAGAGGCGACCTTGATTCCAGTGTAGCTTGTCGCGCCAATAGCAACGACTGTTGTAAGCGACATAGCAAGTAATAATTGATGAGAAAGACGCATGATAAAATTATCCCCGACGAATAGCGAATTCGTATAATTTGCGATCAAGATATTGGACATGGCATGCGTGGCTCTATCAATCGAGCAGTAGCGACAAACGTCGGTAAAATGCCTAAACTTTAAGCTAGATTATGTCTGCTTTATTGACGATAACTTAACAACAATTCTAAGTATCTATGGCCCATTTATCAGATGAAAAATGGTGTTTGAAAAAATATTCTAATGCGCCATTTTTAATTCGAAATGACACAAATGCAGTTTACGGAGCAAAATCGTATATTTTACAGATAATTAGCGCGGTTTTACGAAAATAAAATCAATTAGTTGAATATGTAATTTCTAGGAAAATATTGGAAAAATAATGCACCCAAATCGAAATTTCAGGAATGTCGAAATAGAGAAAAAGTATCAGCTATTAATGAAAAAAGTATTTGGATCGCTGATTTTTGCTCATTCTGACGGCATTTTGGTCTCCCATGTTCCATTTTTGTTGGATGAAACTGCTGAATTTTTAGAAATGCATTTGGTTCGCTCAAATCCGATTCTACGTCATTTAGACACACCAAAAGATGTCGTTTTTACTGTGCAGGGACCGGATGCGTATATCTCACCAGATTGGTACGGTGTTCCAGATCAAGTGCCAACATGGAACTATGTTGCTGTTCATATAAGAGGCAAATTGGAGCGTTTGCCTCAAGATGATATCCGCGGTGTTTTAGAAAGATTATCCGCGGTAACAGAAGCCCGTTTGGCACCTAAAAAACCCTGGACCATTGATAAGATGACACCGGAGATTTTTGACAAGATGACCCGGCAAATTGTCCCGGTTAAACTCATGATCGACAAAATCGAAAAAGATGGTGAGATAAAACCAGATATGTCTGGCACTTGGAAATTATCGCAAAATAAACCTGACGAGGTTCGTCATCGCGCAATTGATGGCTTGGCAAACAGTGATATCGGCAGTGAAATCGAATGGATGCGCCAAATGATGCGCGAATTGGATGATTAGCAGCCGTCTGGCGCGAAAAAATGTAGTATTCACATAACACCCGCGCCATAAATCTTTATGTCACATTCGCCTTACGCAATATGCAAAAGGAGGAATACGCATGGCGAAGATTTTGATGATTACGGGAGATTTCACCGAAGACTATGAAACAATGGTGCCATTTCAAACATTATTGGCATGTGACCATCAAGTTGATGCTGTTTGCCCAAATAAAAGTGCAGGCGATAGTGTCAAAACAGCAATTCATGACTTTGAGGGTGATCAAACCTATACCGAAAAGCCCGGGCATAATTTTGCGCTCAACGCGAGTTTTGATGAGATTGATGCAAATGCCTATGATGCATTGGTCATCCCAGGCGGTAGGGCACCTGAATATCTTCGCCTTAATGAAGAGGTTTTGGCGATGGTGCGTCATTTCTTTGATGAAAATAAACCCGTCGCTGCAATTTGTCATGGTGCGCAGCTTCTCGCAGCTGCTGGTGTGTTATCTGGTAAAAACTGCTCCGCATATCCTGCATGTGCGCCTGAAGTAGAGGCTGTGGGGGGCAAATTTGCTGAGATCGAAGTGACAGATGCCGTCTCCGATGGTAACCTGGTCACAGCGCCAGCATGGCCAGCGCATCCTGCATGGATGAAGCAATTTATGGCATTGCTCTAGTACTTAAGCGCTACAAAGGGAGGCCCAAAATGTGTGAGTTATTCATCGGTTCTGAAGGCGATAAATGGGTGTCGCGAACAAAGTCTTTGCGAATAGACGGCGTTGCAACATCTATCAGAATGGAGAATTTCTTTTGGGCCATCCTGTCAGAAATCGCAGCCCGCGATCACATGACGACCAATCAATTGATCACAAAACTATATCTTGAAGCGATGGATGCCGACCATGATCTTGGCAATTTCACATCCTTTTTGCGCGTTTGCGCAGGGCGCTATTTATCACTTATTGCCGATGATGAAATCGCCCGTGATGACGAGAGCGAACTCTCAACCGTTGATGCGCCGGCATTGTTAAGGCGCGAAGCAGAACGCGATCAACGTCGTTCAAAAAACATGGGCGCCGATGATATTGATATTCAATATGTCAAAGATAATACCCGCCACACCTCCAAAGCCTTGAATTAAGGCTGTTTTTGGAATGGGATTAAAAGGGTTCCGAGGTCACTACTTCCGGAGCAATTAATAACCGACAATTGCTCGCAAGTTAGAACTAAACCAGACAAGGCTTTCTCGTAGTTTAAAGGGTCAGAACGCCAGAGGATTGCGTGTGGCTCTTCACCGATTTATCAAGACCTATCGTTAGTGCAGGTTTCTAAGCATTAGAAAGTTTATGTCATTAAATGCAATTAGTAGTGGAAAAATTTTAATTATTACACTTCAGGTATTGTTTTATTCAATGTGAGATGCTGTGTGAAAGCCTTCTATCTGATGGAGAATAAATGGACTGGCTAAAGGAAATGTTTGAGGCGTATAACCAAAGAATAAAGTCGCCCATCGTTGGGTCTGTTACTTTGGCTTTTATTGTTTGGAATTGGCAACCGATATTCTATGTTTTGTTTGCGAACAATAGCGTAAGAAAGCGTTTGGAATATTGGAATGACCATACAACTGACACTGAGTTGTTTTTTATACCAGCTTTTCTCGGAGTTTTTATCGCGTTAGCAATGCCATTTATAACTTTTATATCAGCAGCAATAGTCAGAATACCTACAAACGAATTACGAAAACTAATTCAAGACTCAGCGCATGAACTTGCTCTTAAAAAAGTTGAACAACAACAAGCGTTAGAAAAAAAGAAAGAGGAATTAATAGCCTCGGCCGTTAAACAACAGGAAGAACTTTCTAAATTGGATGGCATAAAAAAGGCTGAACTTGAAAAAAGGTTTGAAAATATTCAAAATAAATCAGTAGAAACAAGCCATGGTGCTACTGAGGACAAACCGCATTTTCTTAGTATCGAAGAGTTAGAGTTGGAAGCTGAGTATTCGAATATTTATGAACATGTTACAACAACAGAATTAGACACAGACGAGATATGGGGTAATGGATTTGCAAAAAATGATATGAAGCTAATAGAGCTGTTAGATCAGCTGTTTTCCGTTGATAGAAATTTAGATCCCTACAAAATTCGAGCAGAATTATTCGAAGCTAGAGAATATATAAAAGACATTGCATCCCGAATAATCATACTAGATGGCGACCCGACAAAGGAACATGTGATCCGCCAGCTAAAAAAACAAGCCTATTCATCAATCAAGAAAATACGAGAATTAATAGACGGAATGGCTTATATGGATTATTCGGATCCGGTTTGAATACTAATAACGCCAAGTAGACATTCAGTTGGTATTATATTTTTATATAAAAATGATCAAAATATATACATCATGCATTTAGCATTTATCTAACCAAGATATTCGCTATCTTTAGATGGTTCGCACGTTCAAGTGTCTTTTTGTTATCCTATACTTTTCTCTTGTTTGGCGATACTATTAAGCCAATTTTGGCAAGTATTATGCAGTAATATCACTAAATCTAGTAGTATAAGTTGTTTTTTTGCTATGCTAAAATATTAGTACTTACACTGCTCTGGGGGAACGGTTTTGGTACGTGATTACGAATATATCAGAGATTTACTGCTTGAGTTTGAGGCATCTGATGAATGGTTTATGGTTGTCGCGCTGCATATCGGGGCACCTTCTATGGCTGAGAAGAAGTTTATCCATTGTGAACTTCTTGTCGATGGTGGTTTTTTTGAACGCTATGAAAACCACGCCTATCGGATGACCAATAAGGGATATGACTTTATCCATGCTATTCGAGACGAGGAAGACTGGTTAAAAACCAAGGAGCTTGCAGCCTCAGCTGGGGGTGGTACGCTTGAGATATTAAATGATATCGCATTGAGCTTGATGAAGCGAAAAATACCAGAGACAATCGCTGTATAATTGGTTTAATATGCCGTGCAAAAATAGTAAAAGCACGAGACATGACTGATAATAAAACCCATACCGCTCAAACACGATTAGCATCTTATGGCACATTGGCGCCGGGAGAGTGTAATTATAACCAAATGGATGGCATGCAAGGCGTTTGGTCCAAAGGCACGGTGCGTGGCCGTTTGATTAAAGCCGGGTGGGGTGTACATTATGGATTTCCCGGCTTTATTTTAGATCCCGAAGGCCCTGAGGTTCCGTTTCATATCTTTGAGAGCTTTGATCTTCCAAATCATTGGGCGAGACTAGATGAATTTGAAGGTGAGGGCTATTTCCGCACCCCTGTTATGGTGCAAACGGAAGCTGGGGAAAAGGAATGCTGTGTTTATCTGGTGGGCGAGGAATTTGCCCCACTTGATGAGCGCCAAGATAACAGCTAGAAACCCCTCATGTTTCAGCCCAAAAACCTATGGATCATCATGTTTTTCATCGTCTCGTCTCTTGCAGCGTTTACGGTTGCCAATAGAGAAAATATCTCGCTGATTGGAGAATGCCTGGATGCTGGAAATGACTTTGATTATGACGCGTGGATTTGCGTGGAAGAACCCAAAGATACGCAAGGATGATGGCTTAAAATCTATCTAAACGCTGCCCATGCGCGGAACAACATCACCAATCCTGCCAGCACGAAAACACCTGCTAATGTGAGCGTAAATGGTTTTCGAATGCGGGTATAAAGCGCTACCATGGGGCGGGATGAGAAAAAGATTGCATAACTCATAAAAGATGTGAGCCCGATTATTGCGCATCCAATCACCACTTGCAGCGGTGAGATAAATTTTCCACCTTGGCCCGATGTTGCAAGCAAGATGATGGTCAGCCAAACCGTGATCGCTTTTGGGTTTGTAGCATGTATCAAAATTCCGCGAATATAATGCGTGAAAAGCGTCTTAGATGGCATGTTATCATTCGCTGGAGGTTCAACGCTGTTTCCCTTTAGATCAACCACCTTGCGCGCCAAATTATAACCCATGTAGATGAGATATATCGCGCCAACCAACGTCATGACATCATAGATTGTCGGCGCATTTGCGATAATGGCACCTAAACCGAAAGCCGACGAAATCCCAAAACATAGCGAGATGGTAAAAACGCCAAATCCGAATGCAATGCCAGATAATCGACCTTGTTCAAGCGAGGTATGCATAATGGCAAAATTGGCCGGACCCGGGCTCGCAACACCCAGAAAATATGTCAAATATACAAGAAGTAACTGATCCATGACGAGGCTTTAGACCATCACGATTTCAATGTCTATGTCAGCACCGTTGGGAAGGTAAAATTCATGAGATCTAAGTGCGCCTCGCGCAGCCTCATTTACCTCATGCCAAATCTACAATTGGCTTGGGTTCGCCAGAATTAAGCAAGCCGTTGCGCGCTAATATTTTAAGGCGTGGCTGATGGCGTGCTTCATACATATGTTTTGCCCAGAGCGCAAAAAGCGGAGTAAGAAACCCAATTTTTGCTTGAATTTCGATAGAGTCTTTTAACAAGGTGCCATTCTCATGTGGGGTGATGGTCAGCCTGTGTTTCCAATGCTTCACTCCAGCGCCGCGTTCGGATGAGGAAAACACCATCTTGTCGTGATCGCATTCCACAACTTCCATGTAATAAGGTTGTTTAGGGAGCTTCCCAAACAAAGAAACCATCACTTCAATTGATTGCCCCTCGTAGATCGAACCTTCCGGCAGACCATCAAAGGTGACCATATGTTCGCTCACTTCTCGAAGCGCATTAAAATCAATGGCTAAATCCCAAACATCTTTGGGTGCAGCTGGGTAGAAATGTTCAAGGATAACGGTCTTCATGAATTCACATAAACTGATTTGCTCTGGCGCAAATTTAATCGAAAAACACGAACAAAATCAACGTAAATTTGAGTAATATCCTTTTGTGAAACGAAAATATTCTTTCACATTCCCGGTCTTGATCAGTTCATGGTTAAGTTCAATGCCATCTTCAAAATAGCAACGTCCAAGTGTACGGCCATATTTATCGTTTCCAACGATCTCAACCCGTAATTCACGACCAAAAGCGAGGTCTCGTAGGCTCTGCGTAGCAGCATTATATCCCACTTCGTGGCGCTCAGGGGCATTTACGCCCCAAAGGCGAACTTGCTTGTCATGGCCATCAATATAAAGGCTGTCCCCATCAACAATTTTATGAACAACGCCAACAGCTACATCTTCAATTCGGTCGTAATGGGCAGTACCGCGTTCTTTTTCTGCCCGTCGCGCACGTGCTTCTTCCATGCCTTGTTTTCCTGCACGGATGATGTGCGGCAGGGTGCGTTGTAAAATTGGTAGCGCGAGTGAGGTGAGCAAAAATCGCAGCATTTAGAAAAAAATCATTCGGGGTTTTCGTTCTTTAATTATATAATTTACAATCATCAGACTACAAGGTTGAAGTCTAGTCGTTTTAGGGTGTTTATTATGTCAAAGAGCGTAAAGCGTGTTGAAAAAGCACTTTTAGATGCAGGTGTGTCAACGAAAGTCATCCGCATGCCAGAAAGCACACGAACTGCACAAGAAGCAGCAACTGCTTGCAATTGTGCTGTTGGTCAGATCGTCAAATCTCTAATCTTTATGGGTAAAGATAGCGAAAAAATGAAGTTGCTGTTGGTGTCAGGTGATCACCAGGTTGATATGAATGCTGTTAAAGCGGTTATTGGTGAGGAGCTAGGTAGAGTAGATGCACGCGCGGTTCGCGAAGTAACCGGTTTTGCGATTGGCGGAGTGTCACCTGTTGGACATCTCACGCCACTTGAAACTTATGTGGACGCGCATTTGCTCACATTTGACAGCGTTTGGGCTGCAGCGGGTGCACCGAATGCTGTTTTTGATATCGACCCAAAAACTTTGTTAGAGATGACAGGTGCTACCACGTTGAAAGTCATAGGAGATTAAGCTCATGTTTTTAGAAGAATTACTCAACTCCAATATTGTTTCTTTCATGTTGCTCGCTGCGCTTATGGTTATGTCGCCGGGGCCCAATGGTGTGCTGATTGCCAAAACTGTTCCCACATCGGGCAGAGCCGCAGGATTTGCCAATGTTGCGGGCTTTTTTGCAAGTTTTTACGTGCACGGCACCTTTGCAATTTTTGGGATATCCGTGCTGCTCACCCAGAGCGCAACAGCCTTTATGATTGTTAAATATTTAGGTGCTGCATATTTGTGCTGGATTGGGATAAAGGCAATTTATTTGGCAATCAAAGGCGAGGCGACGGTTGAACATGTTTCGCCTGCAAAGCGTAAGCGCACTTTGATGAAAGCTTTTATGGAAGGCTTTTTGACTAATGCGCTTAACCCCAAAGTATCGCTTTTTTATCTTTCTGCATTTCCGCAATTCATCGAAGTGGGAGAAACCAGTGCCGCGACTGCGTATGGCTTTGTTACATCGCAAGCAATCTTAAATGCGATTTGGTTTTCATCCATGGCAATTTTGGTCGCAAAACTCTCAAATGTTGCACGCAGTGATCAATTTAAACAAAGCTCCAAGCGTTGGTTAAACGGTATCACAGGCATCGTGTTTATCGGTTTTGGCGTTGGGCTGGCGCGATTTAAGCCTTAGACAATGAATTGACGAACTAATGCAATCATACAGATGATCAACAGTATGCTAAAAAACCAATTGTCGGATTAAACCTGCAATGCAAATTCCGATCAGAACCAAAAGACACACAGGCTTGTAGTATTTTTGCAAGGAGGGCTGGAAGAAGTAACTTCCCAGCATGATCCCTGAAATCACGAACGGGGTCATTAAACCTGCGCGCTTTAACGATTCTACGGTCAATAATCCGTATAAAAGCTGGAATATAATACTGCCAATGATGGAAATCATAAGATACATCACCAAAGTACCGCGCATTTCGCTAGTGGCTCGGTCGCGTGCTAGTACATAGAGCGCAATCACCATGCCGCCAACAGAGGCCATATTTGCCATTCCAGCACCCATTCCAGCCAGGTAGGGCCCAGAATTGCCTTCTAACATGCTGGCCTTGATTTTTATAAACAACAAAAGTGCAAGCGTTGTAATAACGCAAAGTGCAACAATGCGGGATGTTTCCTGATCAATATTGGTCAAAACAAAATACCCGATCGGCGTTCCAATAGTACTACCAATCACCATAGCCCATACCACACGCATATCGGCGTTTTTCGCCCCTTCACGCATCATCACGAAAGATGCGATGATTTCCAGAATCAAACAAATTGCAACTATTTCAATCGGAGGAATAAAATTAGACAAAATCGCCATTAAGGCGGCAGACAGCGCAAAGCCTGTAAACCCACGTATGATGCCGGCAAACAAGCTGGTTGCGATCACGATCCAGATGAGATTTGGCGTGAGATTGGTAAAATTAGTCAGAGTGTCGAGCAATAATGAGGTTCCTCAGGTTGGCTCTTATCAATAAACCAAAAATTGATTAAAGATAGTGGGCAATGGGTGCAAATCAATGAGGCCAATTATGAGCGAGATTACAGGTGGCTGCCAGTGCGGTGCAATAAGATACAAGGTGCAAAGTTTAGGGCGTGCTTCTATTTGTCATTGTCGCATGTGTCAAAAGGCATTTGGTGGTTTTTTTGGTCCTTTGGTGAGCGCAATAGGGCTGGAATGGACACGTGGCGAACGTACTATTTTTCATTCATCCAATCGCAATTGGCGCGGGTTTTGTGCAAAATGCGGAACGCCACTAACCTATGAATTTGAAAGTGAAACGGGTGCGGGTGTAGAGCTTTCCATTGGTTCGCTTGATAATCCGGATTTGGCACCTCCTACTGTACAGGTAAACCTTGATGCAAAACGTCATTTTGTTGACGAAATGTTCGATTTACCGGGGGTGGAGCCCATGCAATTAGAGGATGATGAAGCATGGAACCAGGGTGTGATTTCAAATCAACACCCTGACTTTGATACCTAATTCATCTTTGGCTCAAAACGCCTTAGTTGTTAAAGTGCAATTGGTTCACACTTTTTCCTGCCTTACAAAATTGTAAACTTCATCACAGAGATCTGTAATTTACAGCAGCCATCTTAGGTTCATCGAAAGACAACAACGTCTTTTTTCACAACCTAGATGGAGAATAAAATGATCAAGAAACTAATTATCGGAAATATTGCAGCAGGCATGGTTCTAGCAAGTGGCATCGTTGGTATTGCAGTTGCAGATACAAAGGACAAGCAAGCCATTACGGATGCCCCAACCGTGAGTATGATCCAGGCAATTGAAATTGCTAATACCGAAGTGCCAGGTATCGTCTTGGAAGCCGAACTTGAAAATGAAGATGGCACAACAATTTACGAAGTCGAGATCGTCAATGCGGATGGTGTTGAGATGGAAGTCGAGATCAATGCAGAGAACGGTGAAGTTCTGCTCGTTGAAGAAGATGACGGGAAGAAAAAAGGAAAGAAAAAACGCAAATCATAGTCGTGACGACACGGACAAATTTGCAATGACCTTGGGCTGTCATTCTTGGCAGCCTTTACCACTTGAGCAATAAAAGCTAAGGAGCCTTATGCGTATTTTAGTTTTAGAAGATGACAGCCAACTCGGACCATGGGTGACCTCAGGCCTTAAAGAAGAGGGCCATGTGGTTGATTTGTTTGGAGATGGCAAAGAGGCGCTCATTGCAGCTATGGGGCAAGATTATGATCTTTTGATCCTTGATCGTATGGTGCCAGGTCTTGATGGTCTAACGGTATTGAAATCCCTTCGTGCATCCAAAAACAAAACACCAGCTCTCTTTCTAACCGCACTAGGCGAAGTTGATGCACGCGTTGAAGGATTTGAAGCTGGCGGGGACGATTACCTCACCAAGCCGTTTGCCTTTGCCGAATTATCCGCGCGTGTGAACGCACTTGGCCGCAGACGGGAAGGGGGAAGTTCCGACCCAGTTGAATCAACGACATTGCGCTATGGCGATTTGAGCCTTGATCTCGTCGCCCGTCATTGCGAACGTCAGGGGCAAACCATCGACCTGATGGCAAAAGAATTTAAACTGCTGGAATATTTCATGCGCCGACCGGGTCGCTTAGTCACTCGCACGATGCTGCTTGAGCAAGTATGGGACATGAGTTTTGATCCGACCACTAGCGTAGTTGAAACGCATATTAGCCGATTACGCACAAAAGTTGATAAACCTTTTGATGGCGAGCTCATCCGCACAAGACGAGGTGAAGGCTATGTCTTCGGCAAATGAGCAAGTAAATTCTTCTACAAAAACATCCGAAACACGGCGCGTTAATAGACTGATCAAACGATTGGCCAATCGCGTCGCTAAGCCGTTTCGATGGCTCTTGCGATCATCCACTTTGAGATTAACGCTGATGCTGTCGGTTCTATTTGCTATCGGCATGGCGGCTTCAATCTTTTTAGCGCTAACATTTGGTCGCGAAACGGTGCTCGAACGTGTTGATACAGCGCTCACCAGTTTGGCGTCTACTGTCAGCGTAAATGAAACAATTGATCAAAATACAATAGCCATTGTCAGGCCGCTCGATAATTTAGGCAATCTACCAAATCAATTTAAACGGACTGTCAGAAAAGGTGGTGGCTCGGTCTTTTTAAATGATGATTTCAATCAATTTGATGCCTGGCGGGTGCTTATCACACAGGATGAAGATGGCATCCCAATCTTGGTCGCACTGCCGATTGAAGATAGCGAAGACGCACTGAACCTTCTTTCTGGCATTTTATGGACGACGGCTGCATTGGTTTTGGCCATTGCGCTATTAATTGGCGTGACTGCTGGTTTACTAGCGCAGCGACGGCTTGTTCGCATTAACGGTGCGCTAGGCCGCTTGGCAAATGGTGAGCTCACCGCACGGACCGGTGTTGAAACATCCTCCGATGATCTAGATGATCTCGCCCGTCAATTAGATGTTACAGCGTCTGAGCTGGAACGCTTGGTCACCCAAACACGACATCTAAGCGCCAGTATCGCCCATGATTTGCGAACACCGCTTGCAAGATTACGTGCGCAGCTTGAAATGTTGCCCGAAGGTGAAGAACGTGGTGCTGCGCTTGAAGAAGCAGGCCGATTATCAGGCATATTTGACACGATTATGCGCGTTGCAAGAATTGAAGCCGCACAAGGTGACGATGGTTTTGAACAAATAAATCTTACAGAATTATTGAATGATATTGAAGATATATTCGGGCCTGTTGTTGAAGATGCTGGCAAAAAATTGGTGCTTGAAGACTATAAGTCAGGGGCAGTTATTGCAGATCGTCAGATGCTTATTCAAGCCATCGCCAACTTAATTCAAAATGCCATTGTGCATGGTGGTGATGAAATTACGCTATTTGCTCAAACCTCTGGTTTATCTCAGAAAATCGGTGTTTCAGATAATGGCAAAGGTGTGCCTGAGGAGCAATATGACGAGATCATCAAACCGATGGTACGTCTTGATAGCGCGCGACAAACTGATGGCAGCGGCTTGGGTTTGGCATTGGTGCGCGCGGTAGCTGATCGGCATCGCGCGGAGCTCGAATTGTCACAAAACAAGCCGCAAGGCCTATGTGCAACAATCAAGTTTGCAAAATAATTTCCAACCTTACAAAAATGTAAACTCGTGTTCAGGCGCTGGTAAAACAGCGCCTTCATATTAGCATCATCGAAACAACGAAGAACACAACGAACACGAAAGAAACACATTATGAAAAACCTAATCGAAAAAGTCTCAACATCGATTTCTTCAACGCTTGTCTTGCTTGTTGGCCTTGTTATGGCTGGCCTTGGCGTCATGACAATGGCACTTTTGGGTGTATTTGCACTAGCTGCTTTAGGCCTTGCAATGTTGGCAGCACCATTTATCGCAAGACCAAAACGTGATGTTGAAGATGCAGAATTTGAGCCGGTGAATGAAGCAGATACAGATACTGACGCAGGTGCAGATGCTGAGCCTCAGCCAGCTGCGTAATTCGCAACACAAACGATATTAAATCCCCACAATCTTTCGAGGATGCATTTCAAGGACCTCCAGCCTGAAATGCGCCTCGAAAACTTATTTAAGACCCATCATCGCTTAGGCTTTCAAGAAAAGCGATCAAATCATTCTTCTCTTGCTCATTTAGCCCCAAAGGCTGCAAAATCGCTTCACCATCAACATGCAAGCGTTCCATGTTAATTCCATCATAATGATCAACCACGGCCGCTAAATCGCTCAAGCTACCATTATGCATATAGGGTGCTGAATGCAGCGCACCACGCAGACTTGGCACACGAAAAGTGCCAAAATCCGAATGTTGGAAACGCACTTGATTAACCGCCCAGGCTCCAGATTTATCAGGGTCATCTGAATAATTGCCAGCCAAAGTATAAGGGCTTTGTTTGATTGCTTTTAGGCCGCCATAACGTCCTTCATCCACGCGCGTTTCGGTAATAAAATAAGGCACACCAGCATCGTGAAATTCGCCATTGGTAAAGGCGGGTCCTGAATGGCAGAACGCACAATTGCCGCGACCTAAGAATAATTGCAGCCCGCGTTGCGCTGATGCTGAATAATCAGACGCTGCCTCAGTGTCTCCGGTTTCCAGCGCATTACGAAAGCGATCAAAAGATGTTTGTCCGGTGACTAGTGTTTCCTGATACGCGGCGAGTGCTTTGGAGATGTTGACCAATACATCTTCAGGCGTATGGCTTGAAATGCCTCCGAATAGCGCTGCGTAGGTCTCAGAATAGGTACTTGCAGCGATTGCGGTTTTGAGACTTTCAGCGCTATGATCCATCTCATCTTCGTGCAGGATTGGAGCGATGCTCTGCGCCCAAATATTGTCGGTACCACCCGCCCAGCCAAACCAACGATGGCTGCGCAAATTCATCAGCGACGGCGTATTCCGATCAAGGATTTTTTTGCCCACTGCGCGCGGTAGTGCATCAGAAAATCCCGTTGCCGGATCATGACAACTGACACAGGACATTTCGCCGTTTTTAGACAGGATAGGGTCAGCGATCAGCGCTTCTCCCAGCTTGATGGCGTCACGATTGCCGGAGACTTTATTGCTAGGATCAACGCCGTATTCAGGCGGCCAAGGGCCATGGGATAGTGTTTGCGCGATCTCATCCTCGGTGAGCAGAACTTCCGCATTTGCAACAGATAACCCAATGCATAGCGGTATTGCCAGCAAGTATGAGAACCCGCGCATGGCTATTGCGCCTTTATATCATGTGTGAATAAGATCGGCTTGTCGTTTTCTGCGGACAAATGATAGGCACTCACTTGCAGTTGCCAAATGCCCGGCATGTGAAAAAACATACTGGTCGCTTGAAATTTGCCATCTCCAAGCTCTAGAATCTGAGGCGTATAGTTCATTCCATGTTGATGCGCTGGCATAATCGCTTCGATTTTTATCCGCTCAACCATGGTGTTTTCATCGCCGCAGAAATATAGATCAACGTTAAATGGCTTTGAGAGTGCTTTAAGTTGAATGTCCGCATAAGCCTTAAACGGCGCTTCATCATCGGAGCTGAGTTCAACAGCACTTTGTGGAGCGCAAGCATGAGCATGCGCCTGAGCTGCGATTAAAAATGCAGCAGCTAAGCCCGTGACAACAATGGGTCTGATCATCTTGCTGCGATCATCGCTTCTGCGTTTTCAAAAGCGATTTTGCGCGCTAATTCGTCTGGAAGTTCAGACAGCCAGCTTCGGCTGAAATCTGCGTGCACACCGACGTAGTACCAGCGCTCTGGCGCAAATGTGTCGCTGCCGACCATAAAGCGATCAGGATATTTGATAAAAACCTCCTTCCAATCGGGGTCGACACTTTCGCCATTTGCCATATCAGATCGATATGCAAGATCCGCCCAAAGTTTTGGATAGGTTGCAAGTGCATCAGCTACATTACTTGGAGAATCAAATCCTGAATGCGCCCATAAGACACGCGCTTCTGGCCAAGCATCAAAGATCAAATCAACAGCTTCGCGGTCACCATGATGATGCAATAATAGATTTCTCTCTTTTGCTAATTCGATCAAACGCTGAATAACCTTGGTGTTGATATCATCGCCATAGGCATGAAACTCGCCAATTGCTTCATATTCAAATTGCGATAAACGATCCTCTAGATAATCAATAACAGACGGATCATTCATCCAGGTGCCAATTGCACCGCGACGTTTATAAGGACGAAGGGCAGGGACAACGATATCAGGCGCTGCTGCTTTGAGTTTTTGAGTGCCGTCATCATCAGAACTTGAAACCAGTGCTTTTTTTACCCCAGCATCGCGCAAAATTTTCACAACTTGTTCGGTCGGAATTTGCAATGCTGCGTCATGGCTATAATGCATGTGAGCATCAAATATCTGAAGCTCCTCAGCCTTAACCGAAACGCTCCCCAAGATAATGAGCGCTGAAATTATTCTGATGATCATTTTACTTCCCTTTAACAACGAAAAGCCCCCGTAGCGCAGTATCACCCAAACAATCTGAAAAAGAAAGTATGTTTGCGTAAGCTAAGGGTGCAGTTATTCTCTTTACGTGGGAAAATGCGTCTTGGTTTAGCTCTCCAACCAACTGACTATTTGATAAGCGTTTTGGTCTATCGCTGACTAATGGCAAGCCATGCACCTAGGCTGACCAAAGTGCTGCCAAGAGCGCGATCAAGCCACAAACCAAATTTGGGTGCATCACGCAGAGATTTGGTCAATCTATCCGCAAGCAACACAAATAAAGGTTCGATAAATGCAGATACAGCTAAAATAAGGGTACCATGTAGAGCCAATTGCATCCAGATCGGCCCAGCACCCTCGACCACAAATTGCGGCAAAAACGCGAGGAAAAAGACCGCAATTTTTGGGTTTAGCGCTGAGACAACAGCGCCTTGTATAAAGACGGTGCGGATGGGTTTTGCTGGTTTATCGATGTCTGGGGAGAATGTGGAACCACCTTTTGATCGTAAGGCAGAAATCCCAAGCCAGATGAGATAAATCGCGCCACACCATTTCACAAGCGTAAATGCAGTTGCCGAAGTGGCCAAAATCGCTGTTAAACCCAAAGCTGCGGCAAAGACATGCACCATTGTGCCCGCCCAAGTGCCGAACATTGCGGCAAACCCAACGCGTTTACCGCCTCGGATCGAATGGCTGATCATATAAGCAATATCAGGCCCAGGGGAGATATTGAGCAAGATCGCAGCGGTTAAAAACGCTGTCCAATGTAATAGCGAATAATCAAACATACTTAATTGATAAATCAGGTTTAGCCATTTTCATAATGAAAAATAATGATCAATGCATTGATAAAATTGACGTGTGTTTGCCACAGTCCTCTGTTAAATTTTGTATTAAATATAATGTTGGATCACACCATGAAACTCAATTATCACGTTGTTGATGTGTTCACCAAAACAAGATTTGGGGGCAATCCGTTGGCAGTCGTTCTAGACGCAGATGATCTATCGACAGAGCAAATGCAAACGATTGCCCGCGAGTTCAACTTTTCTGAAACGAGCTTTGTGCTGAAACCAAAAGATACAGCTAACACAGCACATGTGCGGATTTTTACACCCAATTCAGAGATGGATTTTGCTGGGCATCCGAATGTCGGTACATCCTATGTGTTAGCGAATATGGCAAATGGTAGTCCGCAAAAACTGGTGTTCGAAGAACGTGTTGGTCTTGTCGAAGTTGTTGTAAATTATAGCGAAAATGGTGAAGTCGACACAACAGCGATTACGTCGCCAATGCCACTTTTAAAGGGTGCGGAATATAATCCTATTGATGCCGCGCGCGCATTATCGCTCGAACTCGATGACATCAAAACTGATAATCATACCCCGCAACATGTCAGCGTTGGTGCCAATTTTGTGGTTGTTGAACTTCACAAACGAGATGCGCTCAAATCCTTGCGTCTAAACGAATATGCTGCGCGCGCCATGGTCGGCGATGGTCCGGCAAAGGCAATCTACGCCTATACCCGCGACGTCAATGATAATCTTGATTGGTCTGCCCGCATGTTCACCTTCCGTGGTCAGCCATATGAAGATCCAGCAACAGGAAGCGCAGGCGGCGCTATGGCAGCATTTGCGCATGATTTGGGTATTGAGCCTTTAAATGGTGGATTTTACAACGTCACCCAAGGGGTTGATATGCGCCGCCCTAGCGCCATGCAGCTTAAAATGCATGAGGTTGAGGATGGCGCGATCGTTGAAATTGCAGGCTCGAGCGTTGATGTGATGCGCGGTGTTTTAGAGGTTTGAACCTCTGAATTTGACCTAGCTTTGCCAACCACCTAGCATCTTGCCAGTTTATGCTGGTCAGTTAGCCTTCGGGGGATGGATATGTCTTTTCAATTATCAGGCAAAGCACCTGAAATATATGAAAATGTTATGGTGCCTTTGTGGTTTGGGCGGTGGGCAGAAGCTTTGATCGAGCTCGTTGATCCCCAAATTGGTGAAAACATCTTGGATGTGGCCTGCGGAACAGGTGTTACAACTCGCTTGGTTAAGGAAAAAGTCGGCCCAACCGGTCATGTCACCGGTTTAGACATAAACGCGGGTATGTTGATCAAGGCGCGTGAACTAGCTGCAGGCTTTGACATAGATTTTACTGAGAGCGACGTTGTCGATACGAAGTTGAAGTCCAATTCATTTGATGCAGTAATTTCTCAACATGGGTACCATTATTTCCCCGATCAAGCTGCTGCCTTGGTCGAGTTTTATCGAGTCCTTGTGCCTCAAGGACGTATTGCAATCTCTATCTGGGATGGCCATAGCGCATACACGGAAGCCATCTGCAGCGCTGTTGAGAAATTTATCTCACCTGAAGTTGCGCAAATTCAAAGGGGACAAAGGATCACGCCGTCAGCGTCTAATTTAAACAAACAATTGTCCGATGCAAAGTTCGAACGTGTTGAAATTGTTCGACAGCAATTGACGATCAAGGTTCCTAAACCTAGTGAATTTGTTCCCCTGCATTTAGGTTCCATGCCGATAGCGCAAGCTTTTATTGATCTGCCTGCTGATCAAAAAGATGCACTTGTTTCTGATGTTGAAAATTCGATGAAAGACTACATTTATGGCGATCAAATGATGTATCCGGATGCTGTGAATGTAGCAACAGGGCTAAAAAGTTGACGTTACATTCTTTACAAACTGTCACATCATTTCATCGCATTTGAATAAAATCGTTAAGCTTTGTTGATCCATCATGATCAAAGGTTCGTAGAAGGTTACAATTCTAACAACGATATTTACCCTCCCTGAAAAGAGTTGACGTGAAAAGAGTTGAATTGTCCAAGACCTACGATATCCCAGAACTAATCGCGCAAGTCGCCTTACGTGACCGAGATGCGTTCGATGCGATTTATTCTCAAACAAGTGCGAAACTTTTTGGCGTTCTGTTACGTTTGTTAAATGACAGGGCTGAAGCAGAGGATGCTTTGCAGGAAGTTTATGTGCGCGTGTGGCAAAAAGCTGATCGCTTTGCAACGCAAGAGGCCAATGGCATGTCCTGGCTGATTGCGATTGCTAGAAATCATGCCATTGATCGCATTCGGACCCGCAAAGCGCCCACATCAGCGGCCAAGACATCAGATTTGGATGATGTGTCGGACGTTGTTGCAGATCAAGCGCCAAGCCCTGAGGATAGCGCCATCAACATGGGCGAGGCACGTCGCATCGACTATTGTATGGGCAAGTTAGATGATGACAAAGCAGATGCGGTAAAATCTGCTTACATTGAAGGGTATTCGTATCAAGAGTTGGCGGATAAGTATAATATCCCGCTCAATACGATGCGAACATGGCTTCGTCGCAGCCTTAAAAGCTTGCGCGAATGCCTTGAATCGAATTAGAACGCGGCATGTTTGCCTCAACGTTCAAACGTTAGAAGAATAAATATGAGTGATGACATTAAACATACCGACGATGACTTAGCTTCCGAATACGCTTTGGGCGTGTTGGAAGGTGCTGAGCGCGCAAAGGTGCAAAAACGCGTCGAAAACGACGTGAATTTCGCCCGTCTTGTCTCCTCATGGGAAGAAAAACTATCTGGGCTTAATCACGAGTTCAAAGAAGTTGAGGCACCAGCGTCTGTAAAAGCAGCAATTGACGATAAGCTCTTCTCAGAGCCGGTTGCATCCGGCGGCATGTTGAGCCTGCTCACACGTTTTCGTATTCCGATCTTGCTTGCGGTTCTGGTTTTTGCCGCAACACCGCGCGTGATGGATTATTTCGCAGAAATTTCAGCCCCGAAAGTAATTTATACAAGCTCAATTAATGCGCTTGAAGATTATCAGGCTACTTTTGTCGCCCAAGTGACAGATAATGGGCTCACCGTGACACAAAACACTGGTACGAAACCCTCTGATAAAGACTACGAGCTTTGGTTGGTTAAATCCGATGGGGAAGTGGTGACATTGGGCGTCTTATCAGGCGAATTAAACCCGGACGGCCTAGAAATCGCTCCAGATGCGAAATTTGCAATCTCTATTGAGCAAATCGGCGGCTCACCAACGGGCGTGGCTCAAGGACCTGTCATTGCGCTTGGCGAATTGACGCAAGTTTAGGATCGCTTAGATAGCACCAAGTGCTGGGGTGAGGGCACTTAGCGCGTTTTAGCGTTAATACATGCTCTTTTGATAGGCTTCTTCTAAAGCCTCATCGAGTTTATCCATCTCTTGATGATCATCAGGCGCTTCATCGGCTTGATCAAGCATGATCTTCATCAATGATGGCATCTCATTGCGATCCTGAATGGAGGCAGGATCCCATAACTTTGATCGCCTGAATGCTTTCGCGCAATGCATATAAAGCTCTTTGACTTCTATGAGAATAGCAAGTTTAGGTGTGTTGCCTCTCACTGCCATTGACGCAAGCAGCTCAGGGTCAGTGGTGAGTTGCGCTGTGCCGTTGATCCGCAAAGTATCGTCGTAACCTGGGATGATAATCATCAAACCAATATTCGAATTGTGGGTTATGTTCGATAAGGTATCAAGGCGATTATTACCCGGACGATCGGGGATAGCGAGTGTATTATCGTCGAGCACATGGATAAAACCCGGGGCATCACCACGCGGGCTGACATCGCTCAAACCTTGATGATTATGGGTGCCAAGACATGCAAATGGCGCACGGGCGATGAAATCGCGTGCGTGTTTATCAATTTTGGTTTGTTGTTTTTTAATCGCGAGCTCATGAGTGGGGGAAAGAGCGCCCGCAAATCCTCTTCGGTATTTATGAGGAATTCAGCTTTAGTTTCGTATTTTGTCATTTCACGCTTTCTGGAACTAAATCTAACTGCATGGTGATGCAATCTCTAGTTCATAAGAATTGGCCAAAAGTTTCCCAAAGGCCCGTGGTCGCAAATAAGAACTTATCGCCTGACGCGAAAAAATACAATTTAATATACCTTGTTCTAGTCAGTATTGCTTTGGCTAAAAACTTGCTCCCCGTAAAACCCTTCAAAGCCATTGGTTGTTTCAACGAGATCTGCTTCGAAATGCGCAATCATCGGCATGACCTCTGCTTCAATGTTCTCGTTCCACACAGGTCCGCTATAAAATGCATCTTTGATCTCCTCTCTGCTATCCAGCGATGTGAACGCGCGCATCCAATGAACTTTGTTTTCATCTTCCAAATCTCGCATTGGGCCAAAAACCAGCATTCCGGCATCTCTAAGTGCGGGGCGATTGTTTGCTTCGAAATAGGTAATGAAGTCTTCGCGACGACCTGGTTTTAATGTGTAATGCCGAATTTCAATGATCATGTTGGCTGTTTTCCAATTTTTCTAAGGTCTAACTATATGAAAAATATGTATAAATTAAAAAAGATACTTTTTTTGATTTTTTCTGAAACTATTTTGAAACTACGAACGTTCTTACCAATAACTGCGGGTTTTAAACAAACCTAATCTTATTGGAGAGAAAAATGATCAATACACTTAAAATTACAGCAGCAGCTTCAGTTATCGCAATCGCAGCATCAGCAACAGCTTTTGCAGGCGGCATGAAAAAAGACGTTGTTGATGCAGCTATCGCATCTGACGCACACTCAACATTGGTTGCAGCGGTAACAGCAGCTGGTCTTGTCGACACACTTAAAGGCGAAGGTCCATTCACAGTATTTGCTCCAGTAAATGACGCATTTGCAGCTTTGCCAGAAGGTACAGTTGACACACTATTAAAGCCTGAAAGCAAGGACACATTGACAAAAGTTCTAACAGCACACGTTGTTGCTGGCGACATCATGTCAGGTGATCTGGTCAAAATGATCGGCGAAGCTGATGGTGGCATGCTTGAGATTGAAACAGTTTCTGGCGACACAATCGTTGCAATGCTTGATGGCGATCAAGTGAAGCTGAAAGACGAAAGCGGCAATATCGGTACAGTAACAGCTGTAGATCTAGATCAGTCAAATGGTGTGATCCACGTTGTTGATACAGTATTGCTACCGCAATAAGACCGTCATCGGTATTGGACACCTTTCTCCTGTTGCTTGAAAGGTGGTGCTGAAATGCCCCCACATCACCCCCTCGATAGGGTATTTCGGTTTCGCCTCGATCACAAAATTGATCGGGGCGTTTTCTTATTTTTAATCAAGTTTTTAATCGCGAAAGCGGAATCAAATTCTGAACGAAAATTGCTGTGTCCATCTCTCGTTCAACCACACGAGATTGTGATTGTGTGTGTGGTGAATGTCGGTTGAGATTTATGTTGTGAAAAATTACAAATACGCAACGCGTTTTAAGACCGGATCAAAAAGTAATGGAACTCATTTTTGCCTATCTTGCAGGACTTTTAACACTGATAAATCCCTGTGTTGTTCCCGTATTGCCTATCGTATTAGCGTCTGCATTAAATGCCGGGCGTTCAGGTCCCTGGGCGTTGTCTGCAGGATTGACTGTTTCTTTCGTCGCATTTGGCATGTTTGTCACAACAATTGGCTATTCAATTGGGCTGACCCAGGAACGCTTAGCACAAATTGGTGCGTTGGTTATGATCATGTTTGGTCTAGTTTTATTGGTACCAGCGTTTTCGCGAAGATTTGAGGCTGCAACGCAAGGTGTCGCAGGCGTGGCAAACAAGCAGATGTTGGGCCTGGATCTAAGCGGAAATTCCGGACAGTTTTTCGGTGGCGTTCTATTGGGCGCTGTGTGGTCGCCATGCATCGGCCCAACACTCGGCGGTGCAATCGCATTAGCATCTCAAGGCGAGAGCTTGGTATGGGCAATGTTGATCATGCTATTTTTCGCCTTTGGTGTCTCAACGCTAATACTAGGGCTCTCATGGGGTGCGCAATCTGCGCTTCGCACACGAACAGAAGCGCTTAAATCGCTGGCGGAACGCTCCAAACCGATATTAGGCGTTGTCTTCGTTGCTGTCGGCCTGATGATCTATTTTAAAATTCATCACATCATTGAGCGATGGGCATTGCAAACCCTGCCAGCCTGGTTGCTTGATTTTTCTGTTATACTCTAAATCAATCTTGAAGGAGAATTACATGTCTGTCTCAAAACTCACGCGTCGCGCAACTTTAGGCGCTGCATTTTCCGCTGTTATGATGTTTGCAGGTGTCAATGCTGCAAGCGCTGCTGATATCGTTGAATATAAGCCTGGTGTGGTTCAAAGTGCACTTAAACAAGGCAAAACAGTCTTCATCGATTACACCACACATTGGTGCACAACATGTGCCTCGCAAAAGCGCACGATCAATGCGCTGCGTGACGCGAATGCTGCCTATAATGAGATGGTATTTGTCCGCGTTGATTGGGACATCTATTCAGGTGATGAGATTTCAACCAAGTATAAGATCCCGCGTCGTTCAACTTTATTGGTGTTAAATGGCGATAAAGAGCTTGGTCGAATTGTTGCTGGAACATCAAAAACGCAAATCAAAGCTTTGATGGATAAAGGCCTATCAGCTGCACAAAATTCGTAAGCATGATACTTTTACTAAGTTTTTAGCTCAACTACTGATACTAATTCGACATTTGTGAAATTTCTTAGGGGTAACAATTCATAATTGTTACCCTTTTTATTAAGGCGTACCAATAGAGCGTTCGCATATGTTTATGATTCGATTTATGAATTTCGATTTCATGAGCAATTTTAAGGTGAACCGGTGAGGGGGTCTCAACGTATAAATTTATGAAGCTGCCGTGTCTATTGCGCAGGCGCTCGTCCATGAAAATGATCTCAATATGATCTATCCTCCCAAGACTTGGACGCAAATCGCCCTAAATGCCTTTTCCGTTATGGCATTTAGGGCGTTTTGGTTCTGAGGTGCTTTTCAACCAACCATTTTTGACTTTAATCCACACAAACAAAACCCCGCAAACCGTAAGACGATTGCGGGGCAGGTGAAATTCAACCAGAGCTGTTTTTTAGTTTTCGATGACGCGAAATCTAGGTTGCAGAATTCATCAACTCTGTTGGAATTAGGCCAAGTTTTGGATTGATCTCGTTAATATAAAGACGAGATTCTATGAAATTTGGACCTGTTAGAACCGGATATTTCTCGATTGAAACAGAGCCTTTTGGCGTCATTGTAATCGGGCTTATACCCGCAGAATAATTTGCTTCGCCTGAATGTAGCGCTGCACTTGCAACATTGATAGATAGAAATGTGATTGCAAGGATGGATAGTACATGTTTCATAACTCATTCCTTTCTTAAGTTGTGCCGAAATATTTGTGGTATTTCTCTTAAGGCACGGGGTTGTTTCATAAAGTAACTACAATGCCAAATTTACGTTTGTGGGGCATTGGATTAACCATGTTTTAACACTTAACTCGCTCATTTAATATTAACGCTTATGCACAAACGTGTGAGCATGCGTGTATCAAATGAGAGGGGTGTAATTACGCAATTTAAGTTTGTGGCTTAAGCGTGCTTACAAAAGTTATATGGTGCGATCAAAAACTCATTTCTAGGCAAAAACACTCACAAATCGGTGATGTGATTATGCAACAATGTCGCACCTTTTCCACGGCAAGTGATTTCTGGCGTTGACAAAGCCGTAAAAATACCATTATTTAATGGATGTACATGTTTCATAATGAGCCTTTTAGGTTTTCGGAATGATTTGTGGCATTCCGGTACGTGTTAAAAGAGAGATGTTTGTGGCGTCTCTCTTTTTTTATGCCCGCAACATTTTTGCCGACATAAACGCGCGCCAGATAGCATGAAGCCTGTACATTTCTGCACAGGCTCCCAACATCAAACGATTAAGTGGATCAAACTTAATCAATGACCCCTAAAGACCCGCAAAGGCCTTTAGGAATTCATCAAATCAAATTAACCAAGAGTGTTGAACTCAGTTGGTGTCAATTTGCCGTTGCCGTCTGCGTCAGCAGCATCGAAAGCAGCACGATCATATGCGCCTGTTTTGCCGCGAAGTTCGTCGTAAGAAACAAAACCGTCACCAGCATATACGCTTGAGATTTCGTCAGATTGGCCAACAGCTGCATCAACTTGACCGAAAGAAAGTGCAGAAGCACCAGAAACAGCCATCAAAGATACAGTAGCAAGAGCGATAAGAGTTTTCATAATTTTAGTCCTTTTAGTGTGGTGCAATAAAGTTTTGTGGCGCACCGTAATGTTTCATTTAGTTTGTTTCATCGAAAGCTCGTGATCATGGTTTGTGGCCGGAAGATCCGAGTGCCGTATGGCGTTTCGATGAAAGGAATATAGGCCCGATTTTTGTGTTTGCAAATACAAATCCAGTGCACAAAAATGTGATCAATCAGACGGGGCAAAAGTCTTGAAATGATGATTTCGGTCCTCAGAATTCGAAAAAGCGTTTAAAACCAATTATTAGGCGAAATAGGTAATTTATACTATTTGACATAAACCCCATTTTACACGCTGTTTTTGCATTGAAAAAAGTTTTTTAAGTAATTTTTTTTCGATTAAATGACGATTGGATTGTGGTAAATTGTGAGCGATTTAATGTTCCTAATGAGAATATTCTCTAAAATCTGCGACTAAATGGCATAATTGATCATGCGATCAAAAAAATGATTCCATCTAAACAACACATGATTTGTCAGAAATGTCAGATGCTGCAGTTTGGATGTTGAAAGGTGCTTTGTGCGATAGAAAATTGAGGCTTTTACTTGCTGGTGCTCGGCTAATTTGCTTATGTGGAAGAAGTTGGAGGAAACATGCTGCATAAACCAGATTTAAGAGATGTCGATTTAAACGATAAGTTTGATATCCAATCAGAACAAGTCTTTCTTAACGGTACACAAGCACTCATTCGCTTATGTCTTGCTCAAAGTCATATTGATGCAAAAAATGGCTTGAACACGGCGGGTTACATTTCTGGTTATCGCGGCTCCCCGTTAGGCGCTTTAGATCAACAATTTTCCAAAGCAAAACCTTTGTTAGAAGCACGCAATATCATATTTGAAGCAGGACTTAACGAAGACCTCGCTGCTACAGCTTTATGGGGCACGCAGCAGGCTGAGCTCCGCGGTGAGGGCAAATATGATGGCGTGTTTGGAATTTGGTATGGCAAGGGGCCGGGAGTAGATCGCTCAGGTGATGCGCTTCGGCACGGAAATCTTGCTGGATCATCCAAGCATGGCGGTGTGTTAGTCGTCATGGGTGACGACCATACATGCGAGAGTTCCACCACATGCCACCAAAGCGAATTTGCAATGGCCGATGCCATGATCCCTGTCCTTAATCCTGCAGGTGTGGGTGAAATTTTAGATTATGGTCTGCATGGCTGGGCGATGTCGAGATTTGCCGGGGTTTGGTGTGGGCTTAAATGTGTAAAGGATAATGTCGAATCAACATCTTCAATCACCCACAGATATGAAGAATTTGAGCCTGTCCTGCCTGATTTTGATATGCCGGAGCAGGGGCTCAATATTCAAATGGGTGATACGCCTCAATCGCGTGAAACCATTCTTCACCGATATCGACTTGATGCGGTTCGGGCCTACACGCGTGCAAATCAGCTCGATAAGGTCATCTATCGCGGTGGAGACAAACCGCGCATTGGTATTATAACGACGGGTAAATCCTATATGGATACGTTGCAGGCGCTTGAAGCCCTGGGAATTGACGAGGCACAAGCTGATAAGTTGGGGCTTGCGATCTACAAGGTAGCTGTTACATGGCCTTTAGAGCCTCAAGGTGTTGGCAACTTTGCTCAAAACCTTGAACACATCATCGTTGTTGAAGAAAAACGTGCGCTAATCGAAGATCAATTGAAAACAATCCTATATGATTTACCGATCCGACCGCAGATTACTGGCAAAAAAGATGCACAAGGCCATATCCAACTGCAATCTGAGATGGATTTATCGCCAGTTCAAATCGCAATTGTGATCGGCAGTAATCTCCTCGCGCTTAAAAAGAATAAAAAGCTATCAGATCGCGTGTCAGAACTTCGCCAATTGCGTCATCGAGAGATTGCAACACTACCAATCGATCGAGGCTTGTTTTTCTGTGCAGGATGCCCGCACAACACCTCCACCAAAGTGCCAAAGGGTTCGCGCGCCTATGCTGGAATTGGTTGTCACACAATGGTTATTATGATGGATCGGCAAACCAATGCTTACACGCATATGGGTGCAGAAGGTAGTAATTGGATTGGTGAAAGCAAGTTTTCTAAAACCAGACATGTGTTCCAAAATTTAGGAGATGGCACTTATAATCATTCCGGTATTTTGGCTATGCGGGCCGCCGTCGCATCGAATACGACCATTACCTATAAGCTTTTGTATAATGATGCTGTAGCACTGACCGGTGGGCAAGCAATGGATGGTGAGGTTGATGTCTATCGTATAGCAAATGAGATTTCAGCTATTGGTGTTGAAAAGCTAGCTTTTGTGGGCGATGAGTTGGCACGCATCAATACCGGGCGTTTGCCCCATGGTGTTAAAGTCTATCCACGAGATGAGCTTGACGCGGTTCAACGTGAACTAGCGGCGATAGACGGTGTTACCGCTTTGATCTATGACCAAACCTGCGCATCGGAAAAACGCCGCCGTAGGAAACGCGGCATCATGGATCCAATTGATAAAGGCGTTGATAAGCACGTTTTCATCAATGAAGACGTATGTGAAGGATGCGGTGATTGTGGTGTTGCGTCCAATTGCGTTGCTGTTCAACCAGTTGAAACTGAATTTGGGCGCAAGCGTAAAATCGATCAGTTTAGTTGCAACAAAGATTTTTCCTGCATTGATGGTTTTTGTCCCAGTTTTGTAACTGTTTCAGGGGCAAAGCTTAAAAAGGCACAGGCAAGAGTGGGTAAATCTAAACCGATTGTTGAACCCGCTATCTCGGTTTCTCTTGATCAGCCATATTCGGTGCTGATCACCGGCGTGGGTGGCACAGGCATCGTGACAATTGGTGCGATACTCGGCATGGCAGCGCATCTAGAAGGCAAAGGTTGTGGTATTATCGATATGGCAGGCCTTGCCCAAAAGGGTGGTTCTGTCACCACGCATTTAAAGCTTGCCGCGAGCCCATCTGAAATTAAGACCATTCGCGTCGCAGAAGGTGGTGCAGATTTGCTTCTTGGCGGAGATTTAATCGTAAGTTCGGGACAAAAAGTCTTGGGAATGCTTAATCCAAACAGCAAAGCTTTGGTCAATGCGCACGAATTTATGCCAGGTGACTTTACAATGCAGCCTGATTTGCAAATGCCCTCTGCGTTAATGCATCAACGCCTAAAAGACGCCGTGTTAGACGGTAATCTTACGAGCGTGAACTCCAGTGATCTGGCATTGAAACTTTTTGGTGATGCGATTGCATCCAACATGTTCATCGTCGGGGTCGCTTATCAAAATGGATTGCTACCTTTATCGCGTGATGCGATATTTAAGGCTATTGAGCTGAACGGGGTTGCTATTGAGCTGAATAAACAAGCCTTTGATAAAGGGCGCCAATGGGTTGTTGAGCCTAAAGTGGTTGAACAAGAGGCTGGTATCGATCGAACTGTAAAGCCAAAAGCTGCAACAAAAACTCTCGATGAATTGATTAAACATCGCGCTGAAATTTTGATTGATTATCAGAATAAGGCCTATTCAGATCGTTATTTGAAGATGGTTGATCAAATTCACGCCGTGGATCAATCCAAGGACAAAGCCTTAACGCATGCCGTTGCGAAATACGCTTTTAAATTAATGGCCTATAAGGATGAGTATGAAGTTGCGCGTTTATATTCCAGCGGCGGATTTGCCCGCGCATTAAAGCGACAATTTACTGCAAGCGATAAGGATTATAAACTTACCTATCATCTGGCACCGCCATTCTTATCGAAACCAGATCCGATAACAGGTAAAATCAAAAAGCGCGAATTTGGTCCATGGATCATGCCTATATTTCGGGTGCTGGCAAAATTTAAAGGTCTGCGCGGAAGCAAATTGGACATCTTTGGATATTCAAATGAACGAAAAATTGAACGTAATTTAATCGTTAATTATCAAGAAGATGTAAGCGTTATTTCAAGTAAAAACAGTGAGCTTAATTTTGATGCTGCTCTCGCATTGTTGCAATTGCCAGAACATATTCGCGGATTTGGACATGTGAAGCAAAAGTCAATTGATACAGCTATGCAAAAACGGGTTGAGCTGATTGCCGAGCTTAATGCACTTAATGCCAATGTGCAGGCAAACGAGCCAGCAGAGTAATCCGCATTATGAAGCACAAAAAAGGCCTGCGGGGTTGCACAGCAGGCCTTTTGCGCTTTTGCTATCGACTTTCGTCAATAAAGCGAGAAATTGTTATTAAGCTGCGACTTTCAACGAGCTACCTGAGACGAAAACTGTTTTGGTTTTGCGTGGTGTATGCTCAGATCGGTTTGCCAAATATGTCTCAAAATGCTCGCGAGATGGCTTGCGAAACGCAGTTTCAAGCTCTCTTTGTTGAGCTGCAACTGGATTATAAGGCGATGCCGAGTGGCCTTTTTGATAGAACTGCATGTCCAAATTATGCTTAGCTTTCCGCTTTGCTGTTTGTCCAGATCCCAAGCGTTCGATAAATTCAGCGATACGCTCTATTGTCGACTTTTGATAGATCATTTTCTTGCTTCCCTGTGAGATGCCCAATCTGTTTTTTCTTCGGGTTCATTGAAACAAGTATGGCAAACAAGCGCAAAAGTAGCGTTAATGTGCGTACTCGTTTTGCCAACAGGCTTAATAGCGACTTAATGCGATGTGTAATTTATTGAAATAATACAACTTTCTGCAACTCAAGTTTACAGCAATGATGTGATCAAGTTGTGCAAGGTAAAATAGATATAGTAGAAATACCTATTGATGTTAATAAAAACCGGTTCACAAAATTGCGCATTTTTGCGTCACAATTATCGAAATGCACAAGTAACTGAGTTAGTTTGTGTATTCAGGTTTTGTCTCAGGTTCAGGATAAAGGTCATTCATAGGTATGGATTTTCCATTGTCCTGCATGACACGCACATGTTTTCGTTTCAGTAACCGAGGGCGCCCAACACCGCAAGAATGAGAAATTATCTCAACCTCATGCACAAGATTCTTGTGATAATTAGCCACGCGCACCGCTTTATCTTCAGGGTCAAGACCGCGCTGAAGGCGTTTGTTGTGAGTTGTAATTCCTGTGGGGCAGGTGTTTTTATTACATTTGAGCGCCTGAATACACCCAAGTGAGAACATAAATCCACGTGCTGAGGTGACAAAATCAGCGCCAGTCGCGATTGCCCAGGCGACTTCAGATGGATTTATCAGTTTGCCGCCGACAATTACGCGAATGCGTTCGCGAAGGCCGTATTTGCATAAAATATCGACCGTTGCGGGCAGAGATTCGCGGATCGTTAGGCCGACATTATCCATCAACGGCATGGGGGCCGCACCTGTGCCGCCATCCCCTGAATCGATGGTGAAGAAATCTGGCGCATGTTCAATTCCCCGTTTGTGAATCTCTACGCACATGTCCTCAATCCAACTAAATTCCCCAATAACAGCTTTAAACCCAACCGGTTTGCCGGTGACGCGTTGTATGCGGTTGATGACATCCAACATATCTTCAGCTGTACTAATATCAGGATGGCGGTTGGGTGAAATTGATGCTTCGCCGACTTCGATGCCGCGAATTTTAGCAATTTGCTCAGTGACCTTGACCGCAGGCAGGATGCCGCCTTTACCGGGCTTGGCACCCTGGCTCATTTTAAGCTCGAACATTTTGATCTGCGGATGGGCTGCAACTTCTTTTAATTTCTCATCACTTAAGTTGCCATGCTTGTCACGCACGCCATATTTTGCCGTTCCGATTTGAAAGACGATATCTGCACCGCTTTCAAGGTGATGAGGTGCAACACCGCCTTCACCAGTATTGAGCCAGCAATTGGCCATTTTCGCGCCATGCGAAAGTGCGCGCACCGCAGGGCCGGACAACGCGCCGTAACTCATGCCGGAAATATTGAAAAAGCTCGGGGCATCATAGGGCGTTTTGGCATAAGGGCCAATTTTCAGGGATTGCACCATGTCTGCTTCTTCATCAAGTGCTGGGAAAGGGGAGTTTACAAAAATAGATGTGCCGGGCGGCGTTAGGTTCTTTGTCGAGCCAAATGCAATCGTGTTGCTCTTTCCCTTGGCAGCACGATCAACCCAATCGCGTTCAGCGCGGTTAAACGGCATTTCTTCGCGGTCCATTGCAAAAAAGTACTGGCGAAAGAACTCGCCCAACTCAGAAAACAGATATCGAAAGCGGCCCAAAACAGGATAATTACGTCGCACAGCGTCAGCTGATTGCGTTATGTCAATGATGAACATGACGACGATGATCGCAAAAACAACACCCAGTGCCACAACAAATAATGTCGACAACAAATCGAGTACGCTAATTACAAAAAGCGCAAAAGGGCTTTCCATCATGATGTCCATAGTTTGACCTCCCAATAAGACTCAACTGCTTTTCTAAGCTTATGTGTCAGGGATTACGAGATCAATTGGAAATGAAAGTTTTGTGAATGTCGGTTGATGAAGATCAAGCTGATTTTTGTGTGATGACGCCGATCAAACAATCGACGCCATTTTTTCACACGCTATACCACTATCGAATGACCAGTACCGAGCATTTTGCATGGCGCACAACGCGCGCAGCTGTTGAGCCGATTAAATAGTCCATCAATTCAGGTTTATGAGAGGCCATAATAATGAGATCGGCGCCAGTCTCTTCGGCAAAATCTAGAATTGCTGGCCCTGGTTTACCACGCAGGATATCGAACCCCGCTTTTATGCCTTCATTTTTGACTATGTTCTCAAGATGATCTTGTGCGGTCACCAAATGCTTTGCAGCATAATTTTCTGGTAAATCAAACTCAACATAAGTCGGGATATCTTCAACCACGTTGATCAAAGTAATTTTCCCATTCTTACTAATGAGTTTCGCAGCGCGTTTAAGGTTATCCTTGGCGCGTGCAATGTCGGCAAGGTCCACTGGTATCAAGATGTTACTAAACATGTTGTCTCCTTTGCTGTTGTTTTAAAATTAAAAAAATGAGAGCCAAAACACCTTGATCTGGGTCAAAAACTTCAAAAAATCCTTTGCTTTGCTGATAATTTGAAAATTTTGATGTTCTCACTGAGAAAATTGAAAAAATATCAGATGGACCTTGACATAATACCAAAAGGTATTATAACTAAAAATGAAACCAAAAGGTATTATATAAATTGAGGTGCACAATGATCACTGAATTGACGTCTGATAAAGTCTCAAGTTCCCAATTATATGAAACGCAAGGTGCATTCCGTGCACTTTCAGATCCCACACGTCGCGGCATATTAATGCTTCTTTCTGAGCGCGATATGACGATTGGCGATGTCTCAGAACATTTCGATATCACGCGTGCTGCGGTCAAAAAACATCTCAATATATTAGAAGAGGGTGCATTGATTTCCGTCCATTCGAGCGGGCGTGAGCGGATTAATAAGCTTGAACCTTTGGGCCTGAAATCTGCTGTCGATTGGCTCAACTATTTCAATCAATTCTGGGATCAAAAGCTATCTGCTTTGCAGCAAGCTGTTGAAAATGAGCAAAATAATCAAGAAGAGGAAAAGTAACATGACATCAACGACGATACAAAAAACAGTGTTTTTCAATGCCAAGCCGGAAGTCGTTTTTAGCTTTCTAACCGATAAAGACAAACTTGGAACCTGGTATCATCCAGCACGGGCCAGTTTGGTGGAAGGTGAAGCGTATGAATTGATTGAAACTGCTGAAGATGGCACCGAAAAAGCCATTATCACCGGTAAAGTTCTTGAGATGTCATCTCCTCATAAACTTGTCACGACATTCGTCATCGGCCCATTTGGTGACAATTCAACCACGCTGACTTGGGTGCTCGAAGCATTTGCCGATGGCACGAGGTTATCGCTGAAACATGAGGGTATTGCGGAAGCTGTGGGTGAGGGCGCAATAGGGCTACTTATGGCTTTGGACAAAGGTTGGGACGAACATTTTGCAACATTGCGCACAAGCGTCGTCTAAGCTTTTTATCTGAATGAAATTAAACACCTGCTTTTTACCAAAGCGGGTGTTTTGCTGTCTTGGTTGATGTTAATGTGCGGCAAATCAAATCTCTGCTGCAAGGCTGGATATATGGCCGGATAAGAGGCCAAACACAAAGGTATAAAATGCCAACCACGCTTATAGTCACAGCTCACCCTGAACCAAACTCATTTACAAATGCCTGGGCCCGCGCGAGCGCAAAAGCATCTGCGGAGATAGGACATAAGGTCTTGTGGTCTGATCTTTATGCAATGGAGTTTGATCCAGTGGACCGGCCAGCGCTTTTTGCTAATCATAAACCTGGTGAGCATTTCGATATTCTCAAGGCGCAGGATATGGCGAGTGAAAACAATAATTTTGCCAATGACGTTGCCATCGAACAGGATAAAGTGCGTCAGGCTGACCGTATCATATTTCACTACCCAATTTGGTGGTTTAAGGAGCCTGCAATTTTAAAAGGTTGGTGCGATCGAGTGCTTGCTAGCAGCGAGATGCACACCGTGGATGAGCGCTATGATCAAGGTCGCTTTAAATTTACCCGCGCATTGTTTTGCGTCAATACCGGTGCCAATGCGCATGAATGCGCGCCTGATGGCAAAGAAGGGGATCTTGAAATGTTGTTATGGCCCATGGCGCATACCTTGCGCTATTTGGGAATGACAACGATGAAACCCGTTTGCGCTCATGGTGTCCATTCATACCATGAGGGAGAGACGAAGCTGGATTTAGAGCAACGCCTAAAAGACATCATAGATGATCAAATCAATGTCATCCGCGATTTTGACAACCGTGATATCATCCGCTTCAACGCAGATGATGATTTTGATAACAATGGCAGCCTAAAATCAGATGCAGAAAGCTATTCAGCTTTTGTTCGGCACCAAGAAGATAATTAAGTCCCTATGTCTATCTACCTACACAAAATTCTACCTATTCTCATCTCGCCGCTCTTTGTGATAATGGCGGTGTTGCTGCTCGCTGTGTGGTGGAAACGGAGAAGACTGGTCCTTTTGGCAATCATGTCATTGTGGGTGCTCTCGATGCCGATAACTGGTCAGTATTTAATGGCGCAGCTTGAAAAAGGGATGGTTCTAAAACAAGTAAATACACTGCCAAAAGCCGATGCGATTGTCGTGCTAAGTGGCATTTTAACAACTGTTGAAGGCGAGGGCGGCTTGCAAACAGAATGGCTTGACCCAGATAGGTTTTTTGCTGGGATTGCCCTTTATAAAGCTGGCAAAGCGCCAAATCTTGTTTTCACACGAGGGCAATTACCCTGGACGGATCAAAGTGTACCTGAAGGGGATTATCTTAAAGCAAAAGCCATTGAAGCTGGCATTGCAGAAACCGCCATCCTTTTAACCGATATTGTTGAAAATACCGAAGAAGAAGCCATTGCAACGCGTGGATTGCTGCAATCTAAGCCGGATGCCTCAATCCTGCTTGTAACATCGGCATTTCATATGCCACGGGCGATGGCCGTCTTTAAAGCCCGGGGATTGAACGTTACGCCTTATCCGGTTGACTTTAAATCACGCGTTGAAGCAACCACCTTTATGTCTTATTTGCCAAGTGCTGGTGCTCTCACGCAGACGTCGTTATTTGTGCGTGAGATGCTCGGTCGCGCTTATTACGGCGTTAAAACGTCCCTATAATACGCGTTTTGATTAATTCGGAGTTGTATCGCGTACATATTCTAAAATATTACCTCTTGGTAGATACATAAACACCAATTTGTTGTCAGAAATGTCGATGATACCGTAGCAATAAATGTCTTCCGGGCTGTTATAATCATTGATCTGAACAAGCGTTTCACCAGTTATTCGTACGCTGGCATCAGCACATTCCTTGGTAAAGCTTACATCGCCTTCACCTTCAAAATCGCCATCATATTCATCCCATTTTTTAAAGTCCGAGGTAAAACGCACAACGCTTTTTGGATCTTCGACAGAGCGCCAGTCACCCACAATTGAGTTCATAAGCTTTTGCTCAGCGCTCAGTGCAACAGCTGAATAACGTCTTAAAGTGACTTCAGCTGTGATATCGCCAAAACTAACGATATCACCTTCGATCTGGTAATTGTTATTCAATGTTAAACTTGCAATTTCATTCATCAGCGATTTTGGCGTCTTGCCATCATCAATTACGGCATAGCGCCAACCATCGGTTTCAAAAGTACAAATATAAGGGCCGCTATCTGTGTCACACCCACGGAAAATGCCGGTTATTGTGTAGGGTTCCCCAAAAGTGCCAGGTGCTGCGATTTCCGGCTCAGGCTCAGGCTGGGGCTCAGGTTGGGGTGCAGGTTTCGTTTTGGCTGCTTGCTTAGCCGGAGTTTTCCCATCAGCAGCAACACGGGGTTCATCGTAAACATTTTCACTGTTCAAAGTTAAGCGAAAACCAAGCGTACCTTTAGCAAGCTTTAATTCACGGAAAAAACTTTTGTCAAAACCCCGGTTCTCACAATCCTCGTCGCCAACGATCGTAAACACATCACTTTGGGTGCAAAATGAGTAATTTCCCGGGTCGAATTCGCCGCCTTTATGAACCGCGCGATAGTAATAAAATGAGCTTGATAACTCCTGTTTAATAAAAGTTTTGCAATCACCAACATCAAGCTTCCACCAGCCTTCTGATGTCCATCCTTCTTTGGTTTTATAGCCAATTGCCACATCACGCTGTAATTCGGTTTCATTGCATATTTCAAGCTTCGCATGTGCTTGATTTGACGTGGATAATAAGACCGATAGTGATGCTGCGATAAGCAAAATCGGAAGCGCCAGAATGGCATAAAGACGATAAAATTTCATAAGATAGACCCCAGTTCGAAGCGCATATTATGGATGCCCAAGGTCCGCGTCAATATAACGGCAAGTTCACATTCTTGATAAAATCTCGTTTGTTGCTTGCCATGCGATTCCCAGCTCTTTAGAATCTCGTAACTTGATTTGATTTGATAAAAGCAAGGCGCAATTTCCATGTCTGAATTTATAAATAGCGTTCAAGCAGCTGAACGAGAACTTCGCGTGCTATTTCCTCCAACACCCTTGCAAAAAAATGAGCATCTTTCAAAGCAATATCAGGCTGATATTTATTTAAAACGCGAAGATTTATCACCTGTTAGATCTTATAAAATTCGTGGGGCTTTTAATGCGATGCGCAAGGCGCTTGCCCAAGAACCGGATCTGAAGACATTTGTCTGCGCCTCTGCCGGTAATCATGCCCAAGGCCTCGCTTTTGCCTGTAAGCATTTTGGCATGCGTGGGGTGATTTTTATGCCGGTGACAACCCCTGAGCAAAAGATCAACAAAACTACGATTTTCGGCGGTGGACAGGTAGAAATTATGCTCGTTGGCGATTATTTTGACGACACTTTGCAAGCTGCGCAAGATTTTTGCCGGCGCGAGGGTGCACGGTTTTTGCCACCTTATGATGATCATGACGTCATTGAAGGGCAGGCAACCGTCGGCGCAGAAATCATGACCCAATTGGATGATCAGGCACCTGATATGATTGTTGTTCCTGTCGGTGGCGGTGGTTTGTCTGCCGGATTGGTGCGTTATTTAGGACAACGAGAAACCAATATAGATTTCCGGTTTACCGAGCCCTCCGGCGGAAGAAGCTTATATTCAGCACTGAAGGCGGGTCAGCTTGTGACACTAACGCATGTCGATAATTTTGTTGATGGCGCTGCAGTGGCACGCATAGGTGATAAAAACTTTGAGATTTTAAAAGACATTTCCGCAGATCATGTCCTCGGTATTGATGAAAAGCGACTTTGCTCAACAATCGTGGAAATGTTGAACATTGAAGGTATTGTGCTTGAACCAGCAGGCGCGCTAACCGTGGATGCATTACGTGACTTAAAAGATGAAATCAAAGGTAAGAAGATCGTCTGTGTGACCTCAGGTGGGAATTTCGATTTCGAACGCTTACCTGATGTGAAAGAGCGAGCCATGCGTTATGAAGGGCGAAAGAAATACTTTATTTTGCGCCTTCCGCAACGCCCGGGCGCATTAAAGGATTTTCTAAATCTCTTGGGTCCAGACGACGATATCGCTCGATTTGAATATCTTAAAAAATCCGCACGAAATTTTGGTGCAGTTCTTATCGGTATTGAGACGAAAAATCCCGATGGCTTTCCCTCACTTTTCGCGCGGCTCAATGATAATGGCTTTTCGTTTCAGGATATTACTGACAACGATATGCTTTCCGAAATCTTGGTCTAATGGTGGGGTTTTAAGTCCGATGACGCGAACAGCCGATTAGGCGATTTCCATATCATAAACCAAAATTCCGTTAGCTCCGCCTTGACTTGCGGCAACAAGCTTTGCCCCGACAGCCTTGTGTTCGGGCGCATCAAGATAGATATCGCGTGATTTTGCGCTATCAAAATCTATAATAAATCCATCTGAAAAACCCTTATCCATGCCAATTTCAGGGCTTGAATTTTGTTTTGCATCAAATTTCAAAATGCCTGGCAATATATCACCCAAAGCTGCAAGCTCGCCGTAGAGCGATTGTTTTTGATCTTCACTGACATCGGAGTTGAACTTCAAAAATACACAATGTCTGATCATTATTTTTACCTTTGCCGCGCGTTGATTTTAAGTTGCTGACTTAAAGTGCTGCCATTTTCGTAATGCGAGCTGTTATCGGCCAACGAACCAAATGGGTTTGCCCATCAGGCCAGCTTAACCTTAGCTCCTGAGAATATGCCTCAAAGAGTTTTAATTCACCAGCCTCGATTGCTTTTCTTTTAGCAGACCAGGTGTCGATATAGTTTAAAAATTGCTCGCGGGTCCAAACGCGTTCAATCGCCAAAGATGTGAAATCCAATTCCTCAAATGGGAAATACAAATCCTGATATCCACTTTCGACATGTTTGCGGCCAGCGGGCCAAAAATGATAAATATCTTGCCAATAAAATTTATCAAACCGATTGCCAATTGGCCCTTCAATTTCAGGCACACCATAAGAAATCAGAGCTAAAATACCGTTGGGACGTGAAATTCGAGCAACTTCTTTGTAAAATGCTTCAATATCAAACCAATGAGCAGCCTGAGCGGCAACGATCAGATCCGCCGAACTTGATTTTAAATCGGTCTTTTCTGCGCTTTTTACATCGTAGATAATGTTATCGCGGTGTTCAGCACTTGCAATTTGGCTTTCACTTGGGTCCAGTGCTGTTACTTGGTCAAATTGTTCAGCTAACAGTGTGGATAATTGTCCCGTCCCACAACCAATATCAACAGCGTGATTTTGAAATTCACATAGTTTAGCAAGTTCTATCGCGAGACTATCAGGGTAGGTTGGACGTGAAAGCGCGTAATTTGCACCGCCTTCTTCGAAGTGATTATTTTGCGCCATGAATAAAACCGTTTCATCGTTGATGCAGCAATAAATTGCTTGGGATAAACATGCAAGCCAAGTGTTGATTAGATCAACTATTGATATGTTGTTATGGGTAACATAACTAAGCTCATAAGATCTCGTTAAAAGGACCAATTGGCATGCTTGATAATTTTGCAAACTATCCCAGTCTGAAAGATAAAACCGTCATCATTACAGGCGGCTCTCAAGGCATTGGCATGGAAATGGTCAAAGCATTTGCTCAGCAAGGATCCAAGGTTGGTATTGTCGATCTAGACCTTGAAGGCGCTGAAAAACTGGCGGCTGAATATGGTCCCCAATATGGTGCTGAAATTGTTTGCGAAAAATGTGATTTGCGCGATATTGAACAGCTTAAAACAGCTTTTGGTAATATCAAGTCCAAGATCGGCGGTGCAGACGTTTTGGTCAACAATGCGGCTCGAGATGATCGTCATGGCTGGCGTGATGTTACTTCGGAATATTTTGATGAGCGTATTGCAACTAATGTTAAGCACCAATTATTTGCCATTCAGGCAGTGGCCCAAGATATGATAGATGCAGGCGGCGGGTCGATCATTAATATGGGGTCAAACTCTTGGTGGGAGAAGGGTGGTGAATTTCCAGCCTATACAATGTCAAAAGCCGCTGTGCATGGTTTGACCCGTGGCATGGCAAATGAATTGGGGCCGCATCGCATTCGGGTAAATTGCGTTGTACCCGGTTGGATCATGACAGATCGTCAAAAAGAACTTTGGGCGACGCCAGAAGGGCTTGAAAACCATCGTAAAAACCAGTGCTTGCCCGATTTAATCGAGCCGGTTTATGTCGCACGAATGGTGTTGTTTTTAGCGTCCGATGATGCCGCAATGTGTACCGCGAACAATTATATGGTTGAAGCAGGTTCAATCTAGTTTGGCAAATTATATGGCCGCCCAATTTTGAGCGGCCATGATGCTGATGAAGCTATTTGTTTTCCATCAAAATTTGGCCATGAGGATTATCAATCACCATGCGCCAAGAGCCATCTGGTTGTTTACGTAACACAGCAACTGAAAGCCCGGATTGTGCGATCTCAGTGCCATCAGGTGCTTTGCCCTTCATTTGCCATGGCGCGATATGAAGCGCAATATTACCCGTCACAATCACATCATGACCTGAATATGTGAATGCAGGGTTCATCTGAAAAGCGCCTTCAAACATTTGGCGAATTTGATCCATATCAGAGGCTGGTTTATTGGGTTCAAACACCACAGTAGCTTGCGCTTCATATGAGCCCATCACGCCCTTGATGTCACCTTTATGAAAGGCCTCTGTCATGTTTTCAATTGTTGAATATACGTCTTTTTCTGTTTGATTCATTTTCTGAATATCTCCTGCATAAGTTATTGAATTTGATAAAAATAATACCGTTGTAATTGTGGGTATTAGTGCTTTAAACTTCATAGTTTTCCTCTGGGTTTTGGGCATAGCTCTGCCAGTTCGCTGAAACGTTGTTTCAGCAAATTTCAGGTTTGTGTTTAGGGGGTATTTACGCGTTAAGTTGTTTCAACAATGGCTATGATCTTTTGAGCCAGATCAACAGGTGGTTTAAAATTCGGCGTTGCATTTTGAAGTTTAAACACCATCAACTCATCAACCACATTATTGACTTGTTTTAGAACATCTAAATATTCTGGAGCGCCTTTGCCAGAATAGGTTATGTTGTTTGCATCCACGCGTTTGTTTTTAATGGCATCGGGCAATCGAGCCGGACAACTACATTTTGCTGTTGAATTGGCAATTCCGCATTTTTGTGAGGTGAAGCTAACGACCTCGCTTCGAGCTCGTGACAATCTTTTGCGATAATTTTCGGGGGTGATATCCAGTATTTCTGCAGCTTCTTTATGGTCAAACTCCAATATATCACCGAGCACGTATGCAAGGCGGTGTCTCAGATCAAGGCATAACAACATAGCCATTGTGCAGGATATGCGAAGTTCATTCAGCAATACTGCATGATCGGGTAAAGGCGAGGGGTCTGTAATGGCTGTTTGATCCAAGCCTGTTTCGAGCATCGTGCCAAACATGGGAAAGGTTAAACCTTGTTCGCGATTTTTAGCTTTCTTACTGTTGATTAGGTAATTGGTTGCAACACGATAAACCCAGGTTCGAAATGAACTTGCATGTTCAAATGTTGAAAGTTTGGTGATCACAATGATGAGAATTTCTTGCGTCGCATCTTGTGCGTGCTCGGGATCAACCAACATGCGCATAGACAAGTGGTAGATCTGATCTTGTATGGTGCTGACCAACTGCTCGAGCGCCAATTTATCGCCGCTCTTCGCCTTAATTACAAGATTGTTGATGTTATCAGTCAAAAAACAAACCTCTCAATTTCATATCTATAACATTAGACAATCGTTGAGAGGAATGTGTGACAAACTATTTTTAAATCAATTCTAACTAACTGATTTAACGAGAGTATTATTATTAGCCGTGATGCGCGCTTGCATTCATTAAGACGCGGACAAGAGCTGTTTGGCTGCGAACTCCTGTTTTGTCGAACATCCGCTGAAGATGTGTACGCGCTGTGCTGGCACTGATGTTCAAATTCTGTGATGCCTTGACCAAATCATGGCCCATCATGATTTCTGACGCCATGCGGCGCTGTGCGGAGGAAAGATTGAAAATTTTCATTGCAATATTTAACTGTTTTTCTTGGGTTTCTAAATCATCAAATGATAGCAGTAGCATGCCGTCTTGAAGCGAAATCCATAAAATGTGCGGTATATCGGTATATTCTTCATCCAAAACGAGCGGGATCGCCGCATGATTATCCAAGTCTGATCGAACAGCTGCTCGGATTTCCAAAATCGTCATTGCTGCTGCCTGCTTAAGTGTTTTAAGCAAAATCAGTTGATCAGATGTCTTCTTGGTGCGGATTGTACCATGTCGCTCGATGAGCACTGGGTGATCGATTAAGCCCGTGCGAGCTGCATCATTTATCCAAATAATTGTGCCATTTTCATCCAGTCTGATGATTGGACGATTGATATATTCAAGCAGCGCATCATATGAGCCCACATGAACAATTTTCCAAACGCCGTCATGCTTTTCTAATATGCGCAATTGGTGGCTAAGTCCCATGGTGACAAATAAATCATCATCTGGTGCGCTGAACTGGTCAAAGCTCATCCACGCCATATCGTCAGTCTTGCGTATTCTGATGTTTTCCCGTCGCACATTAGCAGCCGCTTGAGGATTGGGAATTGGGACTTGCGCCATCATGTCTTTGATCATTTTTGACGTAGCATCCCAACCCATTTGAACATCCATCCCACCGACACATGAGCCAAAACGGTTCAAATCTTCATGCTGAAACCAACAATCTGCCCATGCCTTAAAATCACGCTCATAAAACGCTTTACTCTCGCGTTTAATCAGCTCGATGATTTCAGCTTCATCAGCATCAAAATTATCCTGTATGATTGAATTAGGCTTCATCTATGATTTCACAATTGTGGCTGGTTGGTTGTTAAGTATTGGTTTTGAAGTTTGCTCATTGGCCATCACATTTAGACGTGAGATTACACGTTTAAACGTTTTGATTTTGTCAGTCAGGTTAAAACTATAACCAGCATGGGCTTCGTAATAGTCATCTTCAATTTTCGCTTTAGCATAGTCAATCTTGGGAGGATCGGAAACATGCGACATAGATATTTGTAATACAGACATTTTTAAACCTCGTTATCTTGGGAGAAAGATAGATGATGCATCATCATCGAGATCTTCAAGATAGCTCAGTTTGGTTTCCTCGTATGTCATCTGATTGGAGGACAAGGGGCAAAATAATTATCCCTCGTGATACTTAGATACAATGAGACCTTTATCAAAAATCAGAAAAATAATAAATGTACAGATCTGTTCAAATATGTACATTTTAAAATGAACTTTATCGTTCATAAATAATTGTTGAATATTTTAAAATCGAATGATATCAATAATATATAACTATACTGATTTGTTCATTTTGAGGTAAGTATGCGTCCATCAAAACGCGAAGAATTGATCGAAAAGTCGTTATTCGTTTTTGACCAAAAAGGCTTTCATGCAACGGGTATGGATCTGTTGTCGTCTGAAATTAATATGTCGAAGACGTCGATCTATAATCATTTCCGCACTAAGGAAGATCTCATTGTCGAAGTCCTGCGCCTCCAGGATGAACAGTTTCGCAATTGGTTATTCCGCCGTATGTATGACTTGGGAACAGCCAATCATGGCGGTCCGCGAGAGCAGCTTTTAGCGATGTTTGATGCATTGAATGAGTGGTTTGAGCATGAGAATTTCAATGGTTGTTTGTTTTTAAAAGCCTCTGGCGAATATCCCGAGCCATCGCACCCCATCCACCAGCAAGCCATTGAACACACGGAGATGTTGGAAATACACCTGTTTGCATTGGTCAAAAAAGCCAAGTTGCGCTTACCAGAAATGGTTACACGGCAGTTGCTAATATTAAAAGATGGCGCTGTTTCAGCCGCATTGGTAGGGCAGACTAAATCTGCGGCAAAAGACGCAAAATACGCAGCACAATGTTTGATCGATGCGCATGATACGAGCAAACGCAAGCCGGTTCAAACATCATTTGCTTTTTAAAATCTGTGTAAATTTTGGGATAGATCTATGAGTGAATTGTTAGAAGAGCTGATCAATCTGCGGCATGAACTCCATCAATTCCCAGAAGTATCAGGGCAGGAGGCTCAAACCGCTGAACGTATATTGTCTTGGCTTAAGACCTGTTCGCCAACAAAGGTTATATCTGGCCTAGGAGGTCACGGTATTGCAGTTGTTTTCGACAGCGGTCTACCTGGTCCAAGCGTCTTGTTTAGATGTGAACTGGATGCGTTGCCGATTTATGAAGTTGGACAACCCAGTTGGCGATCAAAACACGATGGCGTTGGGCACTTATGCGGTCATGATGGTCATATGTCCATTATGGCGGGGTTAGCGCGAATTTTTAGCGCAAACGGACCAAAATCGGGCCGCATTATCTTGTTGTTCCAACCCGCTGAAGAAGATGGTGCTGGTGCTCGTGCTGTTATTGCAGATGAAAAATTTGCCAGCATCAAACCAGATTACTCCTTTGCGTTACATAACTTACCGGGCATGCCGCTTCACCATGTGGGTATTAAGTCAGGACCTTTAAACTTTGCATCTGAAGGTTTGCGCATCGAATTAAGCGGAAAAACTTCCCATGCTTCCCATCCTGAAGATGGTATTAGTCCAGCAAAAGCAATAGCGACATTAATCGAGAAACTACCTTATTTACCGCAAAGCTTATCTCGTGATGAAAGCTCAGCACTTGTTACTGTTGTGCATGCAAACCTTGGGGTAAACGCCTTTGGCGTTGCACCTGGTGATGGCATGGTGATGGCGACACTTAGATCTATCGATAACGAGCTGCAAAGCGCGCTAATGGCGCATGCAAAAGAGTTAGCGCGACAAGAAGCAGATCGTCATGGATTGGAGATAAAACTCTCCAATGGTGAGAAGTTTTCGGCCTGTACAAATGATGGGCAAGCTACTGATTATATTCGTAAATCAGCGAAGAAGGCGGGATGCCAAATTGCCGAATTAACAAAGCCATATCGTTGGTCAGAAGATTTTGGACTGTTCGGTTCAGTTTCAAAATCTGCATTATTTGTTTTAGGTTCTGGAGAGAATTGCCCACAGTTACACAATCCAGATTACGATTTTCCGGATACGCTCATTCCAACAGCCATGCAGTTGTTTGAAAATATAGCCAGAGACCTATGCGGATAGGGTGATTTATTCCAACGGTTTTAATTGTCCGCGGTAATGAGCGAGCAATCCAAAAAACGGCAAGGTTACTTTAACATCAAAATGAAAGATGCCATCTTCATCCGCGTATTCGCGCGTTTGTGATATTGGCGCGAGCCAAAGTGGCATTGGTATCGCACCAAATGGTGTCTCAAGTTGCCAGCTTTGCACTGGCATGATGATCGCATTATCAACGACATCAAGACCGATCTTAAATGATAGGGCACCAAATTGTTCGTGAAAAGCACCATCCTTTTCGACCGACAATTTCGATGAAAAACGCTGAGTTGCAAAATTGCGTGTCCATTCTTCATCCATAACATTATCGCAGTTTATACCGCGATCAACAGTAACCGTTAGAGCGACATTTTCACCTTCAGATGGAAATCCGACAATTTTGGATATCAATTTTGCTCCAAAAGAGGTTCCTGTAGCGATCTTGGCCGTTCCAACCCACAAAGTTGGGCCATCGATATTGTGAAACTTTTGTAAAGACTTCGGCAGCTTATGGTATTTTATCGCCCCGAGATATTGCTCATAAATCCCGGTTTCTGGGTAGCTATGAAGCACGCGCGTTTGAATAGCATAACCAGCGCATTCAGCCTCAACATCAGCTACTTCAACGACATCAAACGCTAGATGCGCGCCAGATGTAATATTGCCTTTTAACAATCGTCTAAGCGCGGTCGCGGTGGGTATTATAGGGATGTTTGGCCCATCATTGTTCTCAACTAACAATTCATATTCGCTAACCTGGTAATCGCCTTGCGCATTTAACCCTTTGGCTCTGGCAATCATGCCACCACGTCCAGACACAAATGGCTTGATCATAAAGCGAATATTATGAAGGATCATTGCAAGTGTTGTCGCCACTTTTGGATGCCCAATAGGTAAGCCCCATTTCGATAATTTGGCGAGCAATACTACACCATAATGTTCAGCGGGAGATTCAAGTCCGGCGGAAAAACTAACATGCGAACGTATCTTTAATTTTTCGCCGAGATAAACCGCATCATAAGTCTCAGCAGGTGCAACACGTCGCCAACCTAGTTGTCCAATCTGCATACGTTTTGAATGAGCCCATGCATAAATCTCATCACGCTTTCCTTCGCGCCAGGTTAATATTGGTTTGCCTGCATAACTTAAAATTGCTTGGATGACAGATTGTCCAACATCACCTTTGCCACCGGGTAAAAATGCAATGTCGATGCTATCAACGCGTTGCCAGTCTGATGTGATATGTTTGGCAGCTGCAATGGTGTATCCAGGCGAAGAGCTTGCTCCAGAAATACAAGCCACGTTTTTGGCGTTAGCCAGATCATCCATGCTGTTTAAAAAACCGTCGATATATTCAGGTGCATCCGCCATATCTATAAAATGAGACCCTGAAGCAATTACCGCTTGTGCAATGCTATAATCAGCGGATTGAAAAGGGCCTGAGCAGTCTATCGTCACGTTTGGATGAACGTGTGCAAGAGCCTCAGAAAGGTTCTTCGTTGTATCCATCGCGACATAGTCAAAACTTTGATGAGGATATAACCGCTTTAGCTTGTGAACCAGATTAATAGCGCTGGTTTCAGATCGCGACGAAATAAACAGATCTAACTGAAAGTGCTTTGCAAGGTGATGGCAAAGCTTTTGACCAAAAACGCCGGTACCGCCGATAATTAATACACGTTCTCGCATCTCGTCTACCAACCTCATATTTGAACTCATCTGTTCATATAGTAAAACGCGCCCGTTCAGCCTCTTTCGGTACGCGACATGTATCAAGTTTACCAAATAGACGATATCGATTGCGTGCAACGAGATCATACAGTTTATCTCGGATAAATTTTGGTAAAATCACACCAAAACGTATCCAGCTAAAGGGTGCCTTCAAGTGCTTTGATAGTGCGATAACGCCATCTGATTGTACATATGCGCGACCATTATCCAAAAACAAAAAAGTATCAGGATCATCAGGGTCAATATTATAGCGTTCTGCAATTGCCCGACCATCCATTGAGTGTATGGATACAAAATCGATTGTTGGTGATTTCTCATAACGCAGAGCAGTAGAAATAGCGCCATTGCACAAAACGCAAACACTATCAAAGAGCCAGATAGCTTTTTTGGTTTGCGTTTCGTAGATTTGTTTTTGCATATGGTCCTTAAATCAAAATCCCTATGGAATAAGGACAACCTTACCATATGCGCCAGGCTCTAGCACTGCGTCATGGGCGCGCGCTGCTTCAGATAGCGGGAATTCTTTACCAATAATCGGGTTCAGGCTTTTGTCCGCAATGCCAGTTAGGATATCTTCCATAATGGGTTTGATTTGATCCGCGGTCATGTTCCACAGCGCGGTGCCTTTAATGTCGAGTTCCTTCATCATAGCAACACGCGGATTAATGGTAATATCACCACGATTGCCAATCACGACTATTCGTCCAAATTTTGCAGCCAGATCCATATCTTTATCGAGATTAATATTTGCAAGCATTTCAAGCGTTAAATCAACGCCTTTGCCGTCTGTGAAAGCTTTAATCTCGTCGATATAGTTCTCGTCATTGTGATTAACAGCAAGATCGACACCTTGCTCTTTAATCAGTGCCATTCCTTCATCGCTTCCGGCAGATCCAATCACCGTGCAGCCTGCGCGTTTTGCAATTTGGACTGCTGAGGTGCCCACAGAGCCGCTGGCGCCGTGGATAAAGATTGTCTCGCCTGCTTTGGCATTTCCGCGATGAAACAGCGCCATATGCGCTGTTGGATAAGATACACCAAAAGCTGCTGCCTGCGCAAAGCTGACATGATCGGGCAGGGCGAGCACTTCATCTGCGGAACGCTTAACCTGGCTTGCATAACAGTCTTGTAAGCGGAAGCTAAGAGCTGTACCGATGATGACGCGATCGCCAACTTTAAAGTCTGTCACGCCATCGCCAACTTTTGCTATGATACCGCCTGCGTCGCCACCTGGGACATAGGGTAGCTCAGGAACAATACCATATGTGCCGGTTCGCATATATGTGTCTGCCGGGTTTACCCCTGCAGCTTTCACATCGATGACAACTTCACCTTTGCCCGCAACCAGATCGTCTAATTGATCAAGTTGTAAGACCTCTGATCCGCCAAACCGGTGTGCTCTAATTGCCTGCATGATAGTGCCTCCATATTCATAACTGATTTGCTATCAGTTATACATGAAATTGGATCAAGCACCACGTCTAACCTAGGTCTTAAATAAGACCCAGCCGAATTGCACGCACAACCGCATTTGTTCGGTTTGATGCGTTGAGTTTGTTAATTGAGTTATCTGCGTGAAGGTTTACAGTTTTCGGTGAAATTCCAAGAATTGTCGAAATTTCCTGACTTGTTTTTCCCTCAGATGCCCAACGCAGGACTTCATGCTCACGTGGTGTAAGTTTAACCTTAGGCTTTTTCATTTGAACCTCTTCACCAGTAAAGCTGTTAAGCCAATAGACCAGCAATTGACCAATTCGGTTCATCATTTCAGGGGACAATTCGCGCGGATCATTTGCAGGAAAGCCAATAGCAAACCAACGTAATGATGGTTGGAAATCCGGTAGCTCAAATGTTAAATGCGCCTCAAACATTTCAAATAAATCTCTGATTTTTTTGTGTATGCGAAGTGCATTTTCATCATCTACGCGAATGAGAAACCAGCGCATTGATAAAGGTGATGCATTGATCATATTTGCAACCATTTGATCTTCCGCATGTCGTTTTATCTCAGACTGATTTAAATGCTCACCAGCGCCGGTCAGCATGATTGATGTTTCAAATTGAGCACGATCACTTGCATTGCCAATGGCCAGTGGATCGCAGCTTTCAAATTTGCTGCTCAATTCTTGTATAAATGTAAAGCTATCAAACCCCGCAGAGACGAAATTCATATCGTTCAAATGGGTTTCAACCTGTATGATTGGTTCCATGTTCGTTCATCCTTTTAATGCTTGCCCTTACATTGAACGGATTGAGACGACTTTCAAAGTTAACTAGGGTAAAATACCAGCTAGTAACAGTAACATGTAATAAAATCATAGGTTTACAGGGCGGTATTCGGGTATTTATCTTTAGGTAAAATTACTAGTTACTGGTAAATTTACCTCCTTATTAATCGGTTTAACTGTTAAATACCCTGATAAAACTCCCATATCAGTTTTTGCACTGCACATCTAAGCGGCGAAAGGTTGCAACAAGATTGATCTCTTAGATCAATCCCACAAGCTTGCGACCTTCATCCGTCTTGATCGAAAAATCAGTTCCATCAAATTCGCGTGCTGCATCTGTCGTTAGCCAACAAATTGCTTTAGCAGGCCAATCAGGTTCAATATGCTCTGACCAATCCATTTGGCTGACAACGTTAATCTGCGAAGATTTGATAGAACGTTGCATATCAGTTGCGACGGTGCCGGGGGAAAGACCAATGACAGAGATACCGTGTTCTGACCATTCACGATTGATGGTTCGTGTTAATGATAATACCGCAGCTTTGGTTGCGCTATAATGGCTCCATCCTGGCAACATGCTTGTCGCTGCGCCTGAGGAGATGTTGATGACAATACTTCTCTTGTCTTCTCGTGTTGAGGCTTTCAGTGCAGGGAAGCTTGCGTGTAGGCAATTATATACGCCCTTGAAATTTACATCGACAACTCGGCTCCATGCTTCAGGATCTGAACTTTCAAGCATGGAAATAGGATCGATAATGCCTGCATTATTGACAACAATATCGATGCCGCCAAAATGTTTAACAGCCTGATCAATGGCTGATTTCACCTCGTTATAATTTGCAACATCACATTTAACGGCAAGTGCATTGTCACCTATGTCTTTTGCTATGCGGCTGCAGTCGTCTAAAGAACGCGCTGCAAGCACAACATTTGCACCGTATTTTGCTGCTTGACGCGCTGTTGATTCTCCAATCCCTCGGCTTGCTCCGGTGATGAACACGGTGCGTCCTGTAAGGTCAATCTTGTTAGACATGGTTTAGTTCCTCAAATCATTTGTAAAACACAGTGTCTGATTCAACACTTGCTCGCAATATATTCATGTAGTTTTCTGTGATAAACATTGATTTATGAATGAAATTCATGCAAATAATACATGAATGAATTTATCTGATTTATCCATATTTATGCAGGTTGTGCAAAAGGGCTCTTTTGCTGACACGGCTCGTGACAACAATGTGGATCCATCAAAAATTTCTCGGATAATCTCATCACTTGAAAATGAATTGGGCTACCGTTTGTTCAATCGCACAACACGAACCCTTTCGCTCACGCAAGCGGGGCGATTGACGTATGAACGGATGTGCGATCCTTTGGATGAAATCAATGCGATTATTGATACCGCGCGAGCCAGCACACATAAGCTTTCAGGCAATTTGCGTCTGACCACATCCGTTGCGCTCGGAGAGCGTTGGCTCGTGCCAAAGCTTGGGCAGTTTTATAAACAATACCCCGATATCAAGCTGGAATTGATTTTAGATGATCGCGCCATAGATCTGATCGAACATCGCATTGATGTCGCTTTGCGCTTAGCACCCCAAAAGCAAAGTGATTTGATCACAACACGCATTATGCGCGCAAACTATCATATTGTTGCGCACCCGAGCTATTTGGAAAAATTTGGCCCCATTGCATCACCCAATGATTTAAAGAATACAAAGATCATCACATTCCCATATGCCGATTATCGCTTGCAATGGAAATTTAAATCTCCAGGAAGAGAAGTAGATACATTGCCAATTGAACCGCATATAATTATCTCAAACGCGCTTGCCATCCGGCGAACAGTGCTTGAAGGGCAGGGAATTGCTTTGTTGAGTGATTGGCTCATCGGTGATGATATTAAAAGTGGAGAACTTGTTGATGTCTTTCCAGATTATCAAGTCAGCGCTGAAAACTTTGATGAGGGCGTTTGGCTGACATATCCCAGCAAACGATATCTACCTTCAAATACCCGGGCGCTGATAGATTTTATCAAGCAAATTCAACACTAGTATCGAGTTATTCGTTTCCTAAACGCAAGATGAACGTTCTATTCAGCGTGCCTTCAAATCGCTCTTGTTAGAACCCCATTTATCGAAACAAATCGATAACGAAATTGAACAATTCGGGGGCGACATCTCCGACATTGAAATGAGGGTATTAAAGGAGATCTCAACATGACTATGACTAAAACTTTTTCAGCTATCGCAATTGCAACATCTATTTTCACAGGTGCAACATCTGCAGCGTTAGCAGGTCCAATTCAAACTGTATCAATTACAAAAGATGGTATTGATATTGTACCAATTGAAGTGCAGGCAACGGGCAGCAACTACAACAAGATCAAAACTCAAAAACACAAATTTGGTTTAAAGCTCTATGCAAAAGCTGCCTGGGGAAAGAAAATTAAACACACAATGGTCGCAGCCGGTGTTGCAAATATTGGCGAATACACAACCGTTTGGAACAAGAAATACAGCAATAATAGCCGTACATTTGTTAAACATATCAATTCGGATATCAAAATCAGCGATGTGAAGTTCCATGGTAAAAATCCAATTCAAGCCTGTAATGCTAAATTGTCACAACATCGAAATGCATTGGCAACAGGCGCAACAACACAAGTAACGGCCTATTTTGAATTCGCAGTAACATCGAGAAATCTACTTTCAAATGGTGTATCGAAGAACCAGAAGAAATCTTGGATGTGGTATCCGGTTAAAGTGAAATGTTTGCCAAAAAATACCGTTGGTGGATACACCAACTAAGTCTGATGAAAATATCTTCAGTCAAACCAGCATCTTTCCCCTGAGATGCTGGTTTTTTTACGCTACCAGGTTCAAAAATAACCAGATAGCGAGGATCAACAGGCCGACCATGATCAGTATTCTGGCAAGAAATACCCGCAATTTAATCACTTCATCATCCCGGCCATCGGAGCGCAATTGCATGGTTTTATTATGATGAATGTTGCGTAGGATCCATAAGACGCCGCCAAGCGCCAAAATGAGAGGGAAAAATGTGAATAAGGTCCCCAAGATCACAAAATAGCTAAAGGCGGCGATGTTGAAATAAAAACCTGAGGAGCAAGTATCAGTATTTTGCAGATAGTTTTGGCATTCACCTGTGAGATATAAAAAACCGTATCCAAGCCCCGCAACAAGCAACACAGCGAGCGCCAAATAGCAGATATACTCAAGTATTTTCAGGAATATGTCTCCGGGAAACAGCATTTTAACCTCGCTTAATCGACACTTGATCAATCAGAGTCGCGTTGTTAGGTCAAATTAACGGCGCAAGCTATCTTGAGCGTTGTGCTTCCACATAAGAACGTAGAACGGCATTCATTCGTGTGAGGTGGCCTTTACCCTGACTTTTGAAATATTCAAGCACATCGGCATCAACACGGAGACTAATTGCGGTTTTGGTATTGGGTTCAATAATTTCAGCATCGTCCCAAAACCCTTCTGGCAATTCTTCCGATGCGATTGTCGTTTTTCTTGCAGGCTTGAGCGCGCCAACATCTTTCATCTTTCGGATATCCTCAAGAGTAGCGGTTTCGGATGTGTTTTTTGTAGGTTTCTCGTTCACGTTTTCCACCTTTCCACGCTGTTATGAGCCGGGTAACACCATTGCGTTCTGTGTGAACCACAATAAAGGCCTTATCATCAACCATGCCCAGCGAGATTAATCTCGTCTCACCGTAATTTCGGCGGTCGTCTTGTTTGGTCAGCACCGGATTTTCAAAAATCAATGCTGCTTCTAATATATCTACACCGCGTTCGCCGTATATTTCGCGGCGTTTTACCTCATTCCACTCGAATTGCATTTTCATGCTCCGCTTAGAGTTCTACTAAACGGATTTTTGACGCTGTGTTGACTTCAGCGTTACCCCGAATCCTCGCGCTATTACCGGGCTGTCAACGTAACAACGCATATGATGTATATACAATATGTAAAGAGAAAAAACAACTCGCACCTAACAAGCCTGTCCGCAAACCCAAGCAGATGACCAAGCCACCCGCATAGTTTTGCCTACAAAACTTGCAAACTTAAAAGAATGGGCGCCTAACAGGCCTGTCCGCAAACCCAGCCGCTGCTCCAAGCCCATTGAAAGTTATATCCGCCGAGCCAGCCAGTGATATCGACCACTTCACCGATGAAATAAAGTCCACTTTGGTGCTTTGCTTCCATGGTTTTGGCATTTAGCGCGGATGTATCAACACCGCCAAGCGTCACTTCCGCGGTGCGATACCCCTCAGAACCTGCAGGTTTAATTGTCCAAGCGTTGATCAAATTGCCAATGAGATCAAGTTTTGCATTGGATTGATCCGCAAGATTTCCGCTCAAACCTGTTTGTTCTATGATCATATGAGCAAGTTTTGCAGGGATGAGACGCGCCAATACATTTGTGATCGATTGTTTGCCAGCTTCACCGCGCAAAGATTTAAGCTTCTCGGCAATATTTTGCCCGCGTGCGAGATTAACGGTGACCTCATCGCCTTCACGCCAATAACTGGAAATCTGTAGGATGGAAGGGCCGGAAAGGCCACGATGGGTAAAGAGCAAACCCTCATCAAATACCGTCTTTTGGTGCTTTACAGAACTCTCAACACTGACCCCAGACAATGGTTTAACGCGATCAAGCGTTTCATCGGAAAATGTTAGTGGCACGAGAGCAGGGCGGATATCGGTTAAAGGCACGTCAAATTGCTGAGCAATATCATAACCAAACCCTGTTGCGCCCATTTTGGGTATCGATTTACCACCCGAAGCGATCACCAAAGATGTGGCGGTGACTTCATCATGATCGAGCGTGATCCAATAGGTGTCATCATGTGTGATGCGCTTAACAGATGTTTGCAGTTGAAGTTCAACACCAGCTGCATCCATCTCATTGCGCAGCATGGTGATAATATCCTGCGCGGAATGATCACAAAACAATTGGCCCAATGTCTTTTCGTGATAGGAAATACCATGTTTCTCAACCAGTTTGATGAAATCGTGCTGGCTGTAGCGCTTAAGCGCTGAAATACAAAAGCGTGGATTTTGTGATAAAAAGCGGTCAAATTTGGTGTCTAAATTGGTGAAATTGCAGCGTCCACCCCCTGAAATGCGGATTTTGTCACCCGCTTTTTTCGCGTGATCAATGATCAACACAGATCTTCCACGTTTGCCCGCTTCGATCGCACACATCATTCCCGCGGCACCAGCGCCAATTATCACAACGTCATAATGTTTCATATAATTGCGGGTAGCGCTCTATTGATCCGAATGCAAGCGCGTTTTAAGTATGGTGTGCACAACACTGTTTTTTGAGGTAAGAATATGCATATCCCGCCACCCGTTTATATGTTTTTAGCCATTATTGGGATGCACTATGGTGCGCGATTTTTACCGTTTTCAACTTTTCAATTTCGTGAGCAATATCTGCTCGCTTACGCTTTTATTTTGTGTGGCATTTTTCTTCTTCTTATGACCGTATTACGCTACATCAGACACAGAACGACAATCCAGCCGAATAAGCTTGATCAAATGTCCTCGCTCGTCACCGATGGGATCAATCGTTATTCTCGCAATCCAATGTATTTGGCAATGTTGCTGATGATCATAGGATCAGGACTATATTTCGGCACATTTTTGGTCATCATCGCTGCGCCTGTGTTCGTTGTAATTATCAATAAAGTGCAGATTGAGCCTGAAGAAGAGGCGCTTGAAACCATATTTGGGCAGGAATATCTGGATTACAAAAACCGTGTTCGACGCTGGATGTAAATCTTATTTGATTAGCGTTTGCCAAATCCAGTTGAACGTCTTTGTTTAAGTCGTCTTAGATTAGCTCTTTGCTGTTGATCATCAATCTTCTTGAATAACTGCCCATGATGTTCAGATACAGGTATCTTGATATATTCTTCACCACGAACGCTTGGTTCACCGGCAAGGATTGGGTCGTCAGAAAGCTGAAGAACTTGCTTCCGTGTTGATTTAAATTGCTCCAACGGTCCCTGAAATTGTACGCCTAAGCGTATATCCTTGCGCCAAATCCACTTGGCTTCAACCTGATATGCATCAAGTTCAACACTAACTTTGAAAAATAGCGGCAAACCGCCGACATCTTCAATATGAAGTAAAGCACCCGTATCTGAGACATTTTTTAAAATACACGCACGTTTGCCACCTCCGCCTTCGTTGTAAACAAAGGCCGATTTATAGGTTCGGGTTCGATACGCCCGTTCTATAAAAATCTTTTCCGGTTGTGTCTCTGTCGACAACTTAACAAACTCCGTTTGTGCGGAATTACATAGTGATATGCCTTAAATGATGCAGTATGGCACCGCTAAATTGAGGAATATTGAAGTAATTACTTCGCAATTAATTCAAATTTTTCAAAACGAAAACAGCTTGGTTGTTTATACATATCGCAATGTTTTGAGCATGGTTTTGCGATCTTGGCCAGATGAACTCGCCTCGTTTTACAACCTGTTGCGAAACTTTAAGACAGAGTTTGCAAATTAAACCAACAGCTTGCTATAAGGTCTGCTCACGTTACCTATTAGATCGGATCATTTTATGCACGATATTGCCAGCCGCGTTTATAATCATAACTGGAAAATTGATCCGATTGTCCGGTCCTTGATTGATACAGATTTCTACAAGCTGTTGATGGCGCAAACCGTATTTCGCAATCATCCAAAAGCCAATGTCACGTTTAATTTGATCAATCGTTCTAAGCATGTGCCGCTTGCAAATCTAATTGATGAGGGTGAGTTGCGCGAACAACTTGATCACATCCGCACCTTGTCGCTTTCGCGCGGGGAGAGCACATGGCTTCGCGGTAATATGTTTTACGGTAAGCGCTCAATGTTCCGTTCTGATTTTATGGAATGGTTTGAAGCTTTAAAAATGCCCGCCTATCATCTTGAACGCCGCGGCGATCAATATGAATTGACCTTTGAAGGGTCTTGGCCTGAGGTGATGATGTGGGAAATTCCAGCACTTGCAGTGATCATGGAACTGCGTTCGCGTGCTGTACTTAAAGGCATGGGTAAATTCGAGCTGCAGGTTCTTTATGCGCGCGCTATGACGCGACTTTGGGAAAAGATCGAGGATTTACGCCAGGTTGAGAATTTACGCGTTGCTGATTTCGGCACCCGTCGCCGCCATTCGCATATGTGGCAGGATTGGTGTGTACAAGCGATGCGAGAGGGCTTGGGCGAGAAATTTGTTGGCACATCAAACTGCCTGATTGCAAAGCGTCATGAACTTGAGGCGATTGGTACAAATGCCCATGAATTACCCATGGTCTATTCAGCGCTTGCCGATGGTGACGAAGAATTAGCGCAAGCGCCTTACAAAGTCTTGAGCGATTGGCAGGCTGAGCATGAAGGCAATTTGCGTATCATTTTGCCTGATACTTATGGCACGCGCGGCTTTTTGGACAATGCCCCGGATTGGCTAACCAGCTGGACTGGTATTCGCATTGATAGCGGTGATCCTGAAAACGTGGCTGAATATGCGCTTCAATGGTGGGAAAAGCGTGGGGAAGACCCAAAAGAAAAACTATTGATCTTCTCAGATGGGTTGGATGCACCTGAAATCAAACGCTTGCACGATCTATTCGCGCATCGCTGTAAGGTGAGTTTTGGTTGGGGCACTATGCTGACCAATGATTTCAAACATCTTGTTGAAGATAATGCCTTGGCTCCGTTTTCACTCGTTTGTAAAGCCACGTCTGCAAATGGCCAGCCAACGGTTAAACTATCCGACAATCCTCGCAAAGCCATGGGCCCGCAGGATCAGATTGATCGATATAAACGTGTCTTTGGGGTTGGTGAACAAGAAGAAATTGATGTGTTTGTTTAAGCATCTGGGAGATTTAGTTGGCCATCATTGATCACTTCAATCTTCCTGTTTCAAATGTTGAAGCGTTCAAAAACCTGTATCAACCGGTGTTAGCAACACTTGGTATTGATCAAGTTTTCATTGATGCTGATGCGGTTGGATTTGGTAAAACAAGTTGGGAATTTGGTCTGGTGCCAGCAACCCAAGATATTGAAAAGTTGCACTTGGCTTTTCAAGCCGATAGCGCGCAAATGGTCCGCGATTTTCATGATAAAGCAATGGAACTGGGCATGACTTCGAATGGAGCTCCAGGATCGCGACCAGAATATGGCGAGAATTACTACGCAGCCTATTTTATTGATCCAGATGGTCATAATATTGAGGCTGTCTATCGGGGTGAAACGTCATCTTAAGGGCTGATCTCAGCGCTTCATAAACGAGTATTTTAGGCATCAGGCCGGCGTTTTTATGTGGATTTACGAATGGTAGAAGCACAGCTGAAAGCTGGCGTTAATTTTTAAGAGTTTTACGTGGGTTTTTGACGTTATAAAACCCGGTTTGAAATCGGATTTCAAACCGGGATTCCTAAGTAAGTAATAATTAAATTATCAATTGATAATTTCTATTCTTTCATTTTCAACTTTGAGCCATCAAATGTTGTAACCTGAGCAAACATAAAACCATCTTTCGTCACATAGGCATCCGCACCTTTGTAGGGCTCTGCAAGAAATGGTGCATCTGCTTCCCAAATCACATTCAAAGTTCCTTCTACTGTGAATGTCTCCAATGTCGTAAACTGAAGACCTTTCAGGCCACCATCTGCGGGATCTTTGCAGAAACCGGCAAATAGATCGCCAACAGCTTTTTGACCCCTGAAAGATACGCCATCTGCTATGATAATCATCACCTCTGGCGGGTATTGAGCCATCAGGCGGTTCCAGTCACATTTGTTCAACGCGTCCAAATGCTCATCAACAACTTGCTGTGGGCTTGGTTGTGGAACAAGTGGCGGCTGATCCATAGCAACCGCTGAAGTTGAGGTCATTCCTGCAGCAATTATTGCGGCCAATATTGATTTATACATATTTATTCCTCCCAATAGTATAAATAACTCGATCACAAAATAACTCCTCTTCCTGGATTGCAATTTCTACAAATCGTTCCAAGTGACACAAAGTCTGAATTTAAAGAGAACCATTCACGTCTGGGTAATTAGGTGTCACCAGAATTGGCACTATTCTATCTTGTTAAAAACTATCTATTTGATCATCTTTAAACCCTGCACATTCTCAGGAAAAACATGGGTTGAACTTTGAAAAAACCAGATCAAATGTGTCTGCTCATGCCACAAATTCTCCATCCGCAATATCGCAGTTTTCTTCTACCAAAGAGACAGTTTCAGACATATCCATAAGCCTTCGGATGTCATTTTGCGCCATCTCGTATCACAACCTGATTTGAGGTTGTCTATCGCGTTGAAATATAGTTCGTCCGTTAACGAACTATCAGGTGTTGCCGCAAGCTGATCGCTGCGTTAGACTTGCTGCTATGAAAGAAGGACCGGACATATCGCTCATTGGCTCGCTGATCGGCGATCCTGCACGCGCCAATATCCTCACTGCACTCATGTGCGGCAAGGCGCTCACAGCAACTGAACTTGCGCTTGAAGCAGGCGTGAGCAAGCAAACCACAAGCGCGCATCTTAAAAAGCTCGAAGACGCAGCGCTTATCAGCCCCACCAAAAGCGGACGACATAAGTATTATGTCATTGCGGATCACGATGTTGCCGACATGATTGAAGCGATATCGGGTCTTGCAGCAAAACGTGGCTTATTGCGTGTGCATACAGGGCCAAAGGATGAAGCCTTGCGTAAAGCGCGGGTGTGCTACAATCATTTGGCCGGTGATCTTGGCGTTTATATGTATGATCAAATGATCGCTCGGCAATATCTGGTGGAGCAGGGCGAGATCGTTGGTCTCACGCCCAAGGGAACCGCATTCGTGGGCAATTTTGGTATCGATATTACGTCATTGATTAAAACCAAACGCCCAATGTGTAAATCCTGTTTGGATTGGAGCTCGCGGCGTTCGCATCTCGCCGGTGCGCTTGGGTCCGCTATGTTAACCCGCGTGTTGGACCTTGGTTGGGCAAAACGAAAAGAAGGCTCGCGCATTATAGATTTTTCTGATGCGGGTGAACGCGAGTTCATCAAACTGTTGGTCTAGTTCGTTTGAAAGCGTGTGATGATCAACCGATAATTTGAGTGAAATCGGCGTTAGCATCCACTGCGTAACACAGCAGATGCCTAAACCTTAATTGATATTGAGCGTGTCAAAATTCCCGGAATCAATTTCTCAATAATTGAGCTTAAATTCTTGAAACAAAGCACCATTTTTATATCTGGTTTCTGTTTTCAGGTTAAGCTCAACCTTTTGATCAACCACCCCGAATAATGCCACACCCGATCCCAGTAAGATGGGTGCGCGTTTTATTCGCAAGATATCAATTAGCTGATTGGACAACATCCAGCTTGCAAGTTCACCACCACCGCAAAGATAGATATCGCCTTGGCTTTGATCTTTGACGGTTTGAATAGCTGTTTTACTTACGCAGCTTAATGTTTCCACCTCAGCAGCATCGGGCAATTCTATGCTCTCTGACAACACAATTGAGTGCATATGCGGGTAGGGGTTTTGTCCCGGTTTAAGTCCATGTTGATAGCTGAATTCGTAAGTTTTCCGGCCCATCAAGCAGGTTTTGTAATTTTGCAATCGCGCTTGGTAATCCTCAACAATGGCACCAGTATGGGGAAACTCAGACACGTCCTCAGAAGGGCCTGCGATAAAACCGTCAATCGACACGGCAACGTCATAAATAATGGGATGCATGAAATGCTCCTTTGAATATAAGTCTTTATCTGCGCTTGGTTCGCGCATCGGGAAGAATTGAAAAGACTTATTTGTTCATCGGCAGAGCACTCCTGTTTGATTAAGCAGTAAAATATACAGCGCACACACGCAAGCGCTACGTTTATTGAACCTGGCATTGATTAAATAAAATAAATTGGTGTGGCATTCCTGTGCCACATCCACTGCGCTTTTATCCCAAAAGATCGAGCTTCGGCATTAATCCAAGCAGATGCTGGCTATATTCGTGTTGAGGATTGTTAAACAGCTCTTCGGTTTCTGCAAGCTCGCAAATTTGACCTGAGCGCATCACAGCAATTCGATCACATGTTTGGCGAATAACAGGTAAATCATGGCTGATGAACAACATGGTAAGACCCAAATCTTCCTGCAGGTCTTTAAGCAGGTTCAAAATCTGTGCCTGAATAGATACGTCCAGCGCTGAAGTCGGCTCATCACAGATCAGGATCTGCGGCCGTGTTGCCAACGCACGCGCAATCGATATGCGCTGCCGTTGTCCGCCTGAAAACTCATGCGGATAGCGATTAGCAACCGCAGCACCCAAACCAACATGATCAAGCAAGTCACCAACGATTTGGCGGGTTTCAGCCTCAGAACTTGTCAGTTTATAAAAACGAATGGGTTCAGCGACGATATTCATAACGTTCAATCGCGAATTCAGAGAAGAATATGGATCTTGGAAAATCATCTGCAATTTACGGCGTGCCATTTTTATATTGGCGTCTCGCTGATTTCCCAGCACGCTTTGACCCTGAATAGAAATTTCACCCTGATCAGGGGTATAAAGACCCGCAATCAGTCGCGCGATTGTGCTTTTGCCGGAGCCACTTTCACCCACAATGCCAAATGTCTCACCCTGTTTGATATCAAAATTCACATCATTTACAGCGCGCAGCATCTTGCGATTTTTCTTCAAAAGCGCGTTTTGCAGCGTAAAGGATAAGTTGAGGTTTTTAACCGAGATCGCCGGCGTATCATCTTCAGATTGATGGCGTGATTTGCCCAACCAATGCGTGGCGATATCAATCGGCTTACGCGTTGCGCCGCCTTCAATATAATCCACCGCTTCAAATCGGTGGTATTTTTTGTCAGCGCGCGGAACCGCTGAAATGAGCGCTTTGGTGTATTCGTGTTGCGGATCACCTAAAATTTGCGCAACTTTGCCAGTTTCAACGATCTTACCGCGATACATCACAGCAACGCGCGTTGCGATTGATGCAATCACGCCAATATCATGGGTAACGATGATCACACCAAGCTGACGCTCTTCACAAAGCTGTTTGATCAGATCAAGAATTTGCGCCTGAATAGATACATCAAGCGCGGTTGTCGGCTCATCAGCAATGACCAATTCAGGCTTGCCAGCAAGCGCAAGCGCGATCACAACACGCTGGCGCATACCGCCTGAAAACTGGTGCGGATAGGCTTTCAAACGCACTTTTGCATTATCAATGCCCACACCTTCGAGCAGCTCAATTGCGCATTCATGAGCGCGCTTTTGATCATATTTACGTGTTTTGATGATCGTCTCAATCAGCTGATCGCCAATCGTCATCAAAGGATTGAGCGCTGTTTGCGGATCTTGGAAAATCATACCAATACGATCACCGCGGATTGAACGCATTTCATCTTCTGTTCGCCCGCGCAATTCTTCGCCTTGGAACATGATTGAACCACCCGCCACACGACCAGGATGCTCCAATAGATCAACGATTGCATTGCCGATGGTTGATTTACCCGCGCCAGATTCACCCACAAGGCCTAATACCTCACCGGGAGCGACCGTTAGATTGATATCCTGTGCAGCTTTAATCGTGCCGCGGCGGGTCACAAACTCAACATTAAGATCAGTGATTTTTAATAACTCAGACATAGATCACCGTAATTTCGGGTTGAGCGCATCGCGCAACCAGTCGCCAAATAAATTGACTGAGAACACTAAGATTACCAAAGCAATCGCTGGGAAGAGGGTGATCCACCAGAGGCCTGAGAATAAGAACTCATTACCAACGCGGATTAGCGTACCAAGCGATGGTGTGGTTGGCGGAATACCTTGTCCCAAAAAGCTCAATGTGGCTTCAGAGATGATTGCTGTGGCCAAACCAAGCGTTGCCAGCACCAAAACCGGGCGTAACACATTGGGCAGCAAATGACGCATCATAATCAACCACGATGGCAAGCCAATGACCCGAGCAGAGGCGATATATTCCTTGTTAGCTTCAACAAGAGTTGCCCCGCGCGTAATTCGTGCAAATTGCGGCCAGTCCGATAGACCAATCGCTATAATGACCACATAGATGGCAAATTCATCACGCACATCAACAGGTAAAAATGCGCGGCCGATACCGTTAATCAATATCGCTAGCAAAATACCTGGGATGGTCAATTGAACATCTGCAATCCGCATAATAATAGCATCGAATGAGCCGCCAAGATAACCTGAAACAATCCCAAGCGTAACGCCTAAAAGCATGCCTAGGAATACCGCAGCAAGGCCCACAATGATTGACAATCTACCGCCATATAAAATGGTGGAGAGCATATCGCGTCCCTGATTATCAGTGCCCAGCAAGTAGCGCTCATCGCCACCAGCAAAGCTCGGTGGAAGCTTTCCATCCCACAATGAAATCTGCGCAGGATCAAATGGGTTATATGGCGCAATCAGAGGTGCAAATAATGCAGCTAATATGAATATAAGCGTAATAAACGCTGCAATCATCGCAGATGGTGAGCGCAGGAATGAATGCAGTACATCGCTATCCATAAAACGCGCAAATCGCGTTGAGTTTTGAGATGGGTTTAAATTTGTCATGATTTATCCATTCCCAATACGAATACGCGGATCAACTGCTGCATAAAGCAGATCCACAACAAGGTTGATCACCACAAACAAGATGGCGACAAAAACCAGATATGCAGACATGATAGGCACATCAACAAAATCAACTGCTTGAATGAACATCAAGCCAGTACCTGGCCATTGAAAAACCGTTTCTGTGATAACTGAGAAGGCAATCAATCCACCGATGTTTAGGCCAATGATGGTGATCACGGGAACCAGTGTGTTGCGAAGTGCGTGGCCATAATTAATGGCGCGTTCGGATAATCCGCGTGCACGGGCAAATTTGATGAAATCAGTTTGCATAACCTCCATCATTTCAGCGCGGACGAGGCGCAAAATCATGGTGAGCTGGAAAAGGCTGAGCGTAATGGCAGGCAGCAAGATCGAGCGCCATCCTTCTAGCGATAAAAGCGATGTTTTCCACCAGCCAAAATCTATCGTGCCAGCGCGACCCGAGGAGGGGAGCCATCTTAAATGCACGGCGAATATATAAATCAGCGCAATACCAATGATAAAGGTGGGGAGCGAAACACCGATGAGCGATGATGATAAAATACTTCGCGATATCCAGGAATTTCGATGAATACCGGTATAAACACCCGCCACAATACCCACAATGAGTGAAATGATCGCTGATACGAAAACGAGTTCCAGAGTTGCTGGTAGACGTTCCATAATCAATTTATCAACTGGCTGTTTAATGCGATAGGAAACGCCAAAGTCGCCCTGCAACATATTGCTTATAAAGCGCACATATTGAACAGGAATTGGATCATCGAGACCAAGTTGTAGACGGATTTCAGCTCGACGTTCGCGTGTTGCGTCTTGCCCCACCATGTTGTTGACCGGATCGCCAACGAAGTTGAATAATGAAAAAGCCACAGCAGACACAACGGCCATGACAAGTATGGATTGAGCTAAGCGACGTGCGATAAATGCAAACATGCGAGATCTTTATTGCAGCCTTGTTGGCCACCGTTGCGAATGAAAAAACAAACGGGGCGATCAACGCCCCGTTCAGGATTTCAAAGATTAGTTTTTGACAATGTAGCGAGGACGAGGGAAGTCGTCTGCTGCGATTGGAATGTCAAAATTATCAGCCATGCCCCAAGCTAGAACTTGGTGGTGAATTGGCAGATAAGGCTTCTCTTCGCGAACAATATTCCATGCTTCGTCGATCAACATTGTACGTTTTTCAATGTCTGTCTCTGTTGCAATTGTTGCTGTGATTTCATTCACACGCGCATTGTTATAGCCAGTTGCGTTCCATGAACCTTCTGCATCTAGAAGATAAGAGAATACATAGTGACTATCGAGTGTTGGAACACCCCAACCAAGCATGTAAAAGTCAGATGTACGCTTCTGAATTTTCGGGAAATGCTGAGCTTTAGGGATCGCGTCAAGTTTTACAGTGACACCGATACGTGCAAGCATAGCAACAGACGCCTGACAGATTTTCTCATCATTGTTATAGCGGTTGTTTGGGCAATCCAGTTGGATAGTAAATCCATCTGGGTAACCAGCTTCTGCCATCAATGCCTGAGCTTTCGCCAAATCATGGCCGTATGATGCGTCAAGTTCAGGTGTATTACCCAAAACGCCTGGTGATGTGATCATCGCAGTTGGGAAAGATAGACCTTCCATCACAACTCGCTGGATCGCTTGCTTGTCAATTGCCAAGTTAAACGCTTCACGAACACGAACATCTTTGAACGGGTTTTTGCCCTTCACATCAGATGTGCGTAGCTCTTCAATACCTTGGTCCATACCAAAGAAGATTGAACGAACTTGAGGTGTTGTGGTTGTTTTCAAACCGTCTGTTGAATCGATCCGTGCCAAATCTTGTAGCGGAGGATCAAGAACGAAATCAACTTCGCCTGATAGCAGAGCAGCTACACGTGTGGCAGCGTTTGCAATCGGACGATATTCGATTTTATCGATGTTACCTGGGAATTGGCCTTTGCCCCACCAACCAGCATTTGCTTCAAGAGTTGTTAGCTCGTCCGGTGCACGTGAGGTAAGAATAAATGGACCTGTGCCATTTGTGTTGCGAACCGCATAGCTTTCTTCTTTTTCAGCATAGTTTTGCGGAAGCACTACATTATTGGCTTCAGCCCAGCCTTTATCAACCATAAACAAGCTGGTGATTTGGTTTGGCAGGATTGGGTTTGGACCGTCAGTTTTAATTTCAACAGTGTGGTCGTCTAAAGCTGTAACACTTACAATGCTTGCGACTTGTTCTTTATAATCAGATGTGGCTGCTTTTGCGCGATCAAATGAGAAAATAACATCTTCCGCTGTAAAATCAGCACCATCGTGGAATTTAACACCCTTGCGCAAGTTAAATGTCCATGTATCGCCATCAGCAGTCCAGCTTTCAGCCAATTCAGGCTGCAATGCAAGTGTTGCATCGCGTGTGACCAGTGATTCATAAATCTGGCCGTTCATCGCAATGGTTGGACCTTCATTTTGCGCGTGTGGATCTAGTGTGAGTGCATCACCTTGGCTTGTCCAACGTAAAACGTTTTCTGCCATAACCGGTGTTGCAATGATTGTCGCTGCGCAGGCAATTGCAGTTATTGTGAGTTTCTTCATGCCCTGTACTCCCTCATTTTTGCAAGTCTTTGGATTTAGTGAGATATTAAATTCTTCAGTGACTATGTAAAGAAGAAATTTATTCTCAAAAACTCTCTATATTTATTGTTAATCCGCATAGTTACACGAATAAGATGAGTGTACATCCAGAAAAATCTAAAATGAAGGTCGTAAAAATACGGGGCTAAAATACAGGTATAGACAATCAAACTGCCAATTTTTGCCGCTCTTGGACGCGTTTTGGTCAGATTTTGAATGAAATAAATCAGCTTTATGTATTTGCAAAATAATCACCAAGTATAGATTGCGCTATAAAGTTGTGAATTTTTTTATCAAATGGTTAGAAATTTAATGTGTGGATCGGAATCCATCGCAGACTTTATCAGAATATTCATAGATTTGCGCCGTGAGATTGCACTTTCCAATCGTCTAATGGGTAACAAAAAGATTCGTCTATTATCTGTTCGCTGAGAATTATTGCGGCATGCAAAGCGTTAAAGTCAGCCTTGACTTAAAATATATCTATGCGCTGCATATAAAGATAATGTCGCAGCATTAGATACATTTAATGACTTAATGGCTCCCGGCATATCCAAACGCGCAAGATCACTCACAATGGTTCGCGTTTTATGGCGCAAGCCTTTACCTTCAGCACCCAATACCAGCGCGATCTGGTTTTTGCTGAATGTGTCTTCCAAAGCATGCGGTCCTTCAGAATCGAGCCCAATGGTTTGAAATCCAAGGAAATGCAGCTCATCGATCGCATGACCAAGGTTTTTCACTTGTATATGGTCGATCATTTCCAGCGCACCTGAGGCTGACTTTGCCAACACACCAGTTTCTTGCGGGCTATTACGCGCTGTAGTAATAAGCGCGCCAGCACCCATGGCAACGGCTGAGCGCATAATTGCCCCCACATTATGCGGATCAGTGACCTCATCAAGCACAACAACCAAATGCGTATCGCTCAGCTCTTCAAGGCTCTTGGCTTGCAACGGGTGCACTTCTGCGACAATACCTTGATGGATCGCATCTTTGCCCAGCATTTTATCCAATTCACGCGCATCGATGGTTTGCACAGGGAAGGGCATGGTATCTGCCTCGCCAATATTAAGGCGTTCCCAGGCATTATGTGTTGTTAAAAGTCGGATGATTTTGCGCTTTGGATTTTCAAAAGCCGCCCGAACTGTGTGCAATCCGAAAATATAAAGCGCGCCAGAGCCAGAACGTTGCCCACCCTTGTTGCGAAATTTTCCGCCTCGTTGGATGTTTTGATGACCGGAGGATGCAGCATCTGGTCTTTGTGGCTTTCCTGATTTACCACTGGCATGCTTGCTTGCAGTAAACTTTCCACCGGGTTTGCCCGAACCAGCCCGGTTTTTTGCACTTGTTCTGTTATCTTTACGCTCTCTCATAACCAACGCTTATAAGCGAAAGTGGGCAAGGTGCAATAATAGTTTGGTAACTCAAAGCAATGAAATGAAAATAATTGCATTTCTTGTGTTGACAGAAACGACATCGCGCTTCATAACGCCGCTCAGATTCATCATCAGGTTACACTTGATCTGAATCAGACAGATAGCTTATCTATCTCGATAAGGTAACGGTTTCCGGAGGGATGCCAGAGCGGTTAAATGGGGCGGACTGTAAATCCGTTGGCTTAGCCTACGTTGGTTCAAATCCAACTCCCTCCACCATTACCTTTTAATGTTTACTTCGAGCAGCCAGTTTATGCCGAAGTAGACCCGCGACCCAAAAGTCGTTGGTTGTCTTACGCGGGCGTTGTGTAGTGGTAAGACCTCAGCCTTCCAAGCTGATGACGCGGGTTCGATTCCCGCCGCCCGCTCCAGACGCCATACATTTATATTAGTAATAAACTTAAAATTTCTCTTTTACGCATCTTTGCTTATTCTTTCCGCTAGTTATTTTTAGACTTATCGCTCAGAGGAAAATATTCGGTTATATCTAAAATGACTATCTAGAATTTGAATTCGGTTGTCTTTAGGTTTAGGAGCGTCGTAAATTTTTGGATTATGGCAGTATTTTTATCTAAAGCAAAATCTGTTTTTAACACTAATCTAGCAAGAAAATTCTTTAATTACATACTATAATTTAAAGTGGAATATTAGGCTATCTTTTTGAAATTTCATTAAAGATAATCTTTTTTCTGTAGAGCTTTGGGCTCGGATACAACTACCAAACAAAATAAATTGAATGGCGGATAAATGAAATTAGCGATTAAAAAAACCAATTGATAGTACGCCATAACTGTTTGTATTTTATGCTTTCAACAATTTGTTGTAATTATCGAGCGTTTCAACTAAAAATTAATCTTAGGTTTAATACTTAAATAATTTCGGATGGTGGTAAATGTTCAAAGTAGGTACAACAGGCTTTAGAAGGCTTTTGAAGTCTTTATGGGACTACATATGGTTTTATGAAGTTGGTTTTTCCAAATACCCCAGAGTTTTAGTGGCCGCCTTTATTATATGGTTATTGCTAGTGTTGGTGGGAACGATTTTTAGTTCACGAGAATGGGCTGTCGCAAACATTATCGGGCTCTCTATCTTAGTTATCACGCCACTTGCATTGCATGTTATTAAACTTCTACGTGTTGGGAAGTCGCCGCAGTTCTTTTTTGAAAAAAATAGAATAGCTTATGGTCACCTTCTAAATGCAGATCCGACAGATGAAGAAATTCTTATGGGGTTTCGCAGGTTTAGCGCTCCGGCTAAATTTGATGGCCCAATAATTTTGTCAGAAGAATTTAATTCAGATTATATGTCGAATCCTGATATAGACTGGGTTATTCATGATGTGTCAGGTCAGGGGCATTATGAAACTATAATAAAACATCTTCGTTTGTACTCTCGCTATTTTTTGTCTTACGGTCGAGCTGCATTTGTAAAGGCCATGCTTGATGGTAAGCCACTAATAAATGAAAATAAGGTTGCGTTTGCTTGCCAATTTCCAACCCGGAACAAGTCGGTTGAAATATATAAAACTTCTTATTTTGCGGGATTATGTTCTTCGGAGCGTAGCATCGATGACATAAATACTAAAGAAGATGGTATTCATAAAACTGTAGTCGGTGCTGGCGAGCGGTTAGCATTTCGGTTTAATGAAAATACAAGCAAATCTGTACTTCCTCAGGTGGCTGGCGCGAATAACACTCCACCGTCATCCCTCCATTTTGGGATTGAAGTGCTTGCTATTTCAAAAGAAGGAATACTAAGGATTCCGATTCAAGGAAACCAAACTATGTACTCCAGAGGTAAAAGGGTTCCTCTCGCCTCAGGTTCGATTGATTGGGAAGACACAAATAAAGCAGATACGTTGAAGCAACTTATAAGAAATGCAGCTAGGAGAGAACTTGCAGAGGAGTGGGGTGCTCATGATCAAGTCGCCGGAAAAAAAGTTCGAGAAAAAATTAATAAGCTGAATCCTGAGCCAATCGGATATTTTCGAGGTTCCGCTCGCTTAGGTAAACCCCAGTTTGTCGCCATTCTCAGACTCGATTTTCTTGATCACGAGTTGGTTGCAGATGTGAGTGAAGTCCTTTTTAAATCTACAGATTCTCTAGGTGGAGATATGTCTAAAAAATCTTCTTTTCTAATTGAGGGCAAAAATGATTTAAAAGTTGCATTAGACACCATATTAGAAGCGGAAAGTGCATTGCCTGACTCTGCAGCGCTTTATGGGGCGGTAAGTTGCCTGCGTTCGCTATTGGACAGACAGCCTAAGAGAATATGTGACATACTAGAATTAAAGAGCTTGTAACTGATGACGCGGGTTCGATTCCCGCCGCCTGTTCCAGACCCAATTCTCACACATTTCTTTCAGATATATTTTTTCACAAAAAAAACGCGGAACAATTGCGCGCTTTTTTGATCATCATCAGAATCTTTTAATAAAGCCACATTATGACTGGCCATTGGTCGCTTTCATGCAAGAATTCAACACCTTCAATCAGCGGCAATGCGATGATGAATACAAGCACATCAATGAAGGTTTTAAACAATGCTTTGGGCGAAAAAGTTGTCTCGCCACCATCTTTATATAATCGAAAGTTTGGAAACAGCACCGGCGTGTTGGCGGCATAGGCTCGGTATTCACTCGGAAACTTATCTTTCAAATAAGCACCTTCTTTTTCCGCGGTATATAAAAACACTGCAATGCTCAGCCCGCCTAAAATCGCGGCCATCAATATAGAGCTGAATGCAAGGCCAATCCCAACTACGCCTAAAATGGAAAAGAAATAAAGTGGATTACGCGTCATTGAATAGGGGCCGGTTGTCACAAGTTCAGTATTCTTGCGGCTTCCAACAAATAAAATGCTCCAAAGCCTGCCCGTCACACATATGAAAACCAAAACATAGCCGGAAAATTCCAATATTTCGCGCACTGGATGATCGTCATTCCAAACAGGTCTGGAAAACAACAAAGAAGCGATGGCAAGCGCGCCCAATACTTGTAATAGTTTAATTCGCTTCTTTTGATCAAATGGAATGGAATTGAAAGTTGCAGACATTTAGGATCTCCCGAACGCAATGAGTAGGTTTGTGGTGGGGCGGATCATAAATTTAATTACGGCTAAATTAAGTGTTAAGCGCGGGGAGTTTGAGATGGCTGACGAATTATCAAATGCAGTGGTTGATTCTGTAAAATATTATCTCAAACGCATTGAACATATTTTAACGCGGTTATCCAAAGATACAGATCCGCAGGCTTATCTGGATGTAAAATTAGCACCCGATATGCTCGACACAGGGCTAAATTTTGCCATAGCAATTAAATTCGCGGCAAGAACACTCTGCCCACCAGCACATATAGATATTCCTGAAATACCCGATGAAAAAACCTGCGAAACGCTTCTCGCATATCTTTCAAGTATCAAAGAGCTACTTGCCCCGCTCACCGCAGATGATGTGACGGCTCCCGTCACCCATATTGCAGGGGAAGGAGAGGTGTCTCAAAACGCGCAGGATTATATTACCAAATTCGCACTTCCCAATATGATGTTTCACCTAACGATGGCCTATGCCGGGTTAAGACATAAAGGTTTTGAAATTGGTAAAGCTGATTTTGACGGTCTGCATGTTTATTAAGCGGTACGACTAGCACGCGCGGCGAGAACAGCACCAAGGGTGATGAGGATGCTGGCCGCAAGCAATGTCCAAGTTAGATCCGCAATTCCGGCGGCAACAAGCACGAATGTCGACAACAACGGCGCAGCATAAGAGGCAACACCCAGTAATTGGATGTCACCATGTTTGACACCCACATCCCAGACAAAAAATGCCAGGCCAACAGGGCCAACACCTAAACCAATGACTGCAAGCCAGGCGGATAGGTTTTCGGGCCAGATGGTTGTTTCCAGGCTGAAATGAGCTAATGTTGATAACACAGCTGTTGCAAGACAAAACACCACAACGCTTGAGGTCGGCGTATTGCCAATTCTGCGCGATAAAACTGAATAACCTGACCAGGTTAGGGCACATAAAAATGCCAGGCCATAGCCGAGTATCGCCCCTGTTTCAAAACTTGTTTGACCCTGCATGACAATTAGCGCTGCGCCAGCAAAACCAATCAACCCACCCAAAACATGCCCAGTTTTTAGTTTCTCTTCAGGCAATAATCCCGATAATAACACAATTAAAAGCGGCCATAGATAAGCAATCAATCCAGCTTCTGCTGCCGGAGCTAGTCTAAGAGCTGAAAAATACAAAAAATGATAGCCAAAAAGTCCAATGGTTCCAAAAGCGTAGATCTTCCAGCTAATGGATTTGAGGGTTTTTACCTCTCCAGAAAACAATACCCATAAAAACCCCAGCGATCCTCCGATAGCAAAGGTAATCGCGGTGAGTTGAAACGGTGGGATCGGGACTGTTTTAACCGTTAAAAGCGCTAAAAGTGCCCACATAAGCACAGCACAAAATCCCAAAATTGTCGCACGCGCTTTTGTCATATTATCCACCGCAGTATTTTTAATTGCCGTAATATATTCATCCACAAGACAAAAGCCAGCGGAAGTTTATGGAAGGGGCGCTGGCTGGACACACGACATTCTAGGTGTTCAAATTTTAGCGATAATACACAGTTTTGTTTGAAAAATTGGCAAATCAGCCTATCTTGAGCAATAATGACACTTTAATGACGACCATATTATCTGGAATCGTACAATACTACTTTGGGCGCAGAACTGGGCTAAAAACATGCATATCATATTGTTGATTGGCGTATTGCTAATTGTTCTTCATCTGTTTGTTCGTGAGCGCACAATGCTTATAAACGGGCAGGTTGGTCCTTGGACGCGCCGCATTCGCGGTTTTAACCGTTGGTCTCCGGTGTTGTTCTTTGTTATATTAGCACCTCTTGTCGCAATGGTGCTTTATGTATTCGGCTCCGTGGTGTTTGCGCTCATTTTCTAACAATATGCTCCTCACGCTCGCATCACAAAAATGCGTTCGGAGTTGATGTGCATCTTTTTCAAATCAATATTATTCTAAGCTTCAAGATCAATCGCAATGATTTTGATGAGTGAAACACAGGATAGATATACGTATAAATTTAAGTTCATGTTCTAGATAGCCATTAAATGATTTGCATAGACAAGGTGTTGAAGATGAGACGCAACATATATGCATTATTAATGATGTCCGGCATGGCTTTAAGCTTGTCATCACTTACAGCGGTAAACCCTGTATCAGCGCAGCTGACCAATGCAGCGCTCCCAATAGATCAAACGCGCAACCAACATAGCTTTGCACCTGTGCTTGAGCCTGCGTTTAAATCTGTTGTCTTTATTCAAAATGGAAAATTAGCTGACGATGGTGAGGTCAGGCCACAGTCAATTGGTTCAGGCGTTGTCATTGATAAAGCGCAAGGTCTTGTGTTGACCAATTCTCATGTCGTTGCCAATGGTACACATTTTCGCATTCAATTATCCGACGGTCGTTGGATGGATGCGGAACTCGTGGGAAAAGATGCACCCACTGATATCGCGGTATTAAAAGTACAGGGCGATGTTCTTGAGGAAATTAAAATCGCAGATTCAGATAAATCTCGCGTCGGCGATATTGTTTTTGCACTTGGTTATCCGCTCGGGCTGGAGCAAACGCTGACATTTGGCATAATCAGCGGATTAGGGCGCTCAACAGGCGATCAAGGTTTGTTCGATTTTATTCAAACGGATGCTGCAATTAATTCGGGCAATTCAGGTGGTGCACTGCTTGATAGTCAGGGACATCTAATTGGCATTAATACATCCATCTTATCCCAATCAGGCGGCAGTATCGGGATTGGCTTTTCAGTCCCTTCACAGGTTGCAATGCAAGTCGCTCATCAGCTTGCGCAATATGGTGCTGTCCGCCGCGGCGCCATTGGCGTAACGCTTGATGGAGTTTCAGAGGAAGATTCAACACGGGTTGGTATTAATCATTGGGATGGCGCGACTATTGTGAGCGTGGAAGAGGGGTCCCCTGCAGATTTTGCTGGGCTTCAAATTGGCGACGTGATCACCGGGTTTAATGATCGATATGTAAAATCACCAAGGTCTTTACGCACCTGGATTGGGGTGAGCGAAGCGGGAACTCCGCTTAAAATTACTTATAAACGCAAAGATCAGAAGTTTACCTCGCTTGAACTTGAAGCGCGATTAATTGATCCATCCCCAGTGGCAGGACTTGCAGCCCTTGGTGCAGGAATTCGGCCGATTAATGAAGGTGATAATTTACCTGAACGCGTAAACGGGGTGGTGATTAACGAGCTTGAAAAACATTCACCCGCCTATGAAGCTGGATTGAAAATTGGTGATGTGATTGTTGCTATCAATAACGAATTGGCAGCATCGCAACAAGTGTGTGATCGCTTGGTAAGCGAAGCGCACGGTATGGTGCGAATGATGATCTATCGTGATGGCAAGCTTTTGCCGTTTGATGTTACATCATAAGTTCAAAGGCTAATTAGTGATTGTGATCACTCATAAAATGTTTAGCGTCCATCACGTTGAACTCAACTTCGATCGCGCCAGCTTTGGCAAAGTTCAAAGTGGCTTTAAAACTTGTGTCTTTTTCCAATGGTGCTTCGAGCCCCATAAACATAATGTGCAGGCCACCAGGTTTAAGCATTACGGTTGAACCAGGATCGATAACAATGCCTTGATCTAATTGGCGCATTTTCATGACATCACCATCAATTTTCATTTCATGGATCTGCAATTCATCTGCAACATTGGCCGCGCCAGATATAAGCGTATCAACTTCGCTGCCCTTATTCGTGATGCGAAGATAACCACCGCCAACTTTCGCGCCGGGTACCGTTGCACGCGCAATCACGTTTTCTATTACCAAGTCATTTAGCATATACATTGCGCCGATGGACTTTTCGCCATGCGCCACGCCTTGAGAACTTTGAGATTCCGCAAATGCCTGGGGCGTATCTAACACAACGCGCACCGCAACAGCACCAATAGCTAAGATAATGGCAAAAGCCGCGATGAGGATTTTCATGTTCATGCTAGCGCTCCGAATTTGAATTGTTGCTAAACTAGTGTGCAATTATTCAGTTGCGAGATGACAATTTGTCACCGTGCAGTGCAGCATAACGATTAAGGACTGCATTAAAAATGAGGCGCAGCTGATATAATTTGCACCCGTAACAAAGTTATTGTTTAATAAAGACCAAGTATATCGAACAATAGGGGCGTGCTTTGAAAGCACTTCACAAATATTTACTTGTTAGCGCAATGGCTATTACATCAACTATGGCTAATGCAGGTACAGGTGCTGAAGGCTATTTTACGATCTATAACAATACAGACAACAATGTCATTGTAGGATTTTACACAAATGACGCGTCCGGTTGGAGCGACAATTGGTTAGGCGATGATCTTGAAATTAAACCGGGTGACGGCTCAGAGGTTGAATTTATCGCAGATTCTGGAGCCTGCGATCAAACTTTTGCGGTAGGCTGGCTTACCAATGATGGTGGTGAAACTGTTGATGATCCGATCGACATCGACATTTGTGATGCATCGAACGTTTATCTAGATGATAATGAGATTTATTACGACTAAGCCAAAAACTAAGTGTTCTGCGCGATGAATGTTTCAAGTTTATCGCGCATGACGAGCAGACGTTCATCATCGTTAAACGCCTCAAGCTTGCGAAGTGGTACCCATTTCAGATCGTTTGATTCATCTGAAATCTCCAGCGCTTGTTTATCATCAGCTTCAAATAAATAGCGGATGTCGTAGTGAAAATGCGCTGGCACACCTTTGTGTTCAGGGATGGGGTGAATATCGATATCCAGTATGTTGTCACTCACCGGGTCTATTCGGTCCAAACCGCTTTCCTCATAGGCCTCCCTGTGTGCATTAAAGAATGGATCTTTAATGCCATCACAATGCCCGCCAAGTTGCAGCCACTTATCCAGTTTCGCATGGTGGGTGAGCAATACTTTATCTCGGTTTAAATTTACCAAAAACACCGATGCAGTCACATGACCCGAGAGTAGTTTTTTGGAAAATGCAAGCGCTTCATTTTCAATGAGTTTGCATGTTTTGGTCGCCATGTCCTGATCGCGCTCATTGTTGACAAAATATTGACCGGAATAGGGTACATTTATGATCATATCAAAACCTTGAAGTGCATTCGTGAATCATTTTCTTTAGGGTGATTTTCTACGCGTAATTCGTTGCATTGTCATTTATGCACTTGTGGATAGTCTAAAATAGCCATATCAAATTCAGTTATGGACATGTCACGAAAATTAGACCGCCCCTTTAAAGTCGGGTTTCTGCTCATTGATGGATTTGCGCTCATCGCATATTCTGCGGCTAAAGAACCATTGCGATCAGCCAATAAATTAGCTGGTAATCAGCTATATGATATCCGCAATTTACCGGCAATTGGCGCGCAGTCTGTCAGTTCAGATGGTGCAATATTTAAGGCTGATGCTTATCCAGGCGAACAGGTCGATTTTGACTTGCTAATTGTTATTGGTGGAGATGTCTCCAAAGACTATGATAATCCACGTTTGCTCCAGTGGTTAAGGCATTTGTCACGTCGTAACGTGATGATTGGCGGGGTGGATGGTGGCCCGGTTATGCTTGCAAAAGCAGGTATAATGGCCGATCGACGTATGACCGTTCATTGGCATTACGCAGATATCGTAGCGCAAAACTCACCTGATATTTTGCTCGAAAAAGCACTTTATGTATTTGACCGCGATCGTCTGACATGTGCAGGAGGTTTAGCTTCAGTGGACATGATGCATGCACTTATTTCCCACCATCACGGTGCATCATTTGCACGCGAGGTATCAGATTGGTTATTGCACACCGACATTCGACCTGGCGAAAGCCCGCAAAGATCGGGATTGGTTGAACGATACGGTATCAATAATAGTGCTGTTATTACCGCTATTGAAGCTATGCAGAACAATTATGCCGAACCGCTCACACTTCAACAGCTCGCAAACATGGTCAATTTGAGCGAGCGGCAGTTAAATCGCCAGTTTCAAGACAAGATGAAAGTCAGCACTATGGCGTTCTACAAGGATTTGCGGCTTGATAAAGCCAATCACTTCCTACGCCAAACAACCTTATCGATAACCGATATAGCGCTCGCGACGGGCTATGCGAGTTCGGCGCATTTTTCGCGCGCATTTCGCGAGAAATTTGACTGTTCACCTTCAGATGTTCGGCGCGATTTATTGAAATAAGATAATGTCTAGGGTTTTAACAGAATAATTAATTGTGGATATACGAGCTCTGTTGTAGTCGTGCAAATAAATGTTTGTATACATATGACAATAATGTATACATTGAGAAATTCAACACCAGACTTACGCGTTAAGGTGCAGTTTAAAAATGACACGCAGAAAAATAATAATTGATACGGATCCCGGTCAAGATGACGCCGTTGCCATTTTAATGGCATTAGCATCGCCAGAAGCGTTCGATATTTTGGGCATTGTCGCTGTCGCAGGTAATGTTGGGCTAAAACAAAATGCGATCAATGCATTAAAGGTTGTTGAATTAGCAGACCGGACAGACATTCCGGTGTTTGCAGGATGTGATCAGCCTTTGAAACGAAAATTGGTGACAGCTGAGCATGTTCATGGCGATACCGGGCTTAATGGACCAGACCTGCCAGAGCCAAAATTGCAGCTTCAAGGGCAGCATGGTGTCGATTTTATCATCGAAACTTTGCGCCAATCCATTGATAATAATATCACGCTTTGTACGCTAGGTCCGTTGACAAACATTGCAACGGCATTTGAAAAAGCGCCGGATATTACAAAAAATATCGATGAGATCATCATGATGGGCGGAGGTTATTTCCAAGGCGGTAATATTACACCTGTTGCCGAGTTTAATATTTATGTTGATCCAGATGCAGCTGCTATCGTCATGCGCTCGGGTGTGCCAATTACAATGGCATCTTTGGATGTGACCCATAAGGTGCTGTCCACAAAGGCTCGAATTGATGCGTTTTTTGGTGTCGGTACCAAGTCAGCAACCGCTGTCGGTGAAATGTTATCATTCTCCGAGCGTTTCGATTTGGAGAAATACCAGTGGCAAGGTGCACCATTGCATGATCCATGTGTGATTGCTTATCTGTTGCAACCTGAATTATTTACAGGTCGTATGTGTAATGTTGAAATTGAGACGTTAAGCGAGCTCACAATGGGCATGACGGTCGCCGATTACTGGAACATCACCGATAAACCAAAGAACGTCAATTTTTTGGATAATGTCGATGATATTGGCTATTTTGAATTAATTAAATCTTGTTTGTCGCGCCTCCCATAGGCGTAATAGCTAAAAACCTTGAATAAGCATCAAGATTGGCTGGCGTCATTTGCATCCTATTGGTTGATATACTAGCGTCATCCAACTGGTCATTGAATTGCTAAGCGGAGCGGACCTTTATGGGCGAAGATGGTTTTATTCTATTAGGCATTGCTGCGGTGTTGACCCTTTTTGTCGGGTCGATAATGGGTATTGTTTCCTTTGTACGTACCGGTCGGTTGCGCGATAAAATAGCACGTTTGGAACGCGAACTTCGTCTTATGCAGTCAGTAGATGTGACGACCAGCTCTGATCAATCTGTGTCCGACGAAACAGTGCAAGATGCCACCAACCCTTCAACGTCAGAAGAAACAGACACCAATATTGATCCATCCGAAGACGAAATTGATGATGGGGTCTTTGAAGAAATCTCAGAGCCTGAGGCTTCGCCTGCCAAAGAAGATTTGCCGGAGCCCGCTATGGCAGCGCGGAGCAGCGATCAAGACACAGCATCCGAGAATGTAGCTTCAGCTGAACAAATGCCACCTCAAAAGCCTAAGATTGATACAGAAAGCACAATTGGCGGTAAACTCAGCATCTGGATCGGCGGTTTAACGCTGGCGATCGGTGGGCTTTATCTGGCGAAATATTCAATTGATGCGGGGCTATTGGGCCCGCGTGCGCGGACGACACTCGGATTTGTGCTCGGCCTTGCCTTAGCGCTTGCGGGTGAATGGACGCGCCGTCGTCCTGACAGGTTCTCGCTGACCGGTTTTGAAAACGCCAATATCCCGGCAATCTTGAGCGGAGCAGGGATCTTTATCATGTTTGGGGCGGTTTATGCTGCGCATGCACTTTATGGACTGATCGGTCCAACATTGTCCTTCATCGTGCTCGCAATTCTGGCACTGTTATCGCTTGCTATTTCATTGCTCCATGGTCCAATCCTTGCAAGTATTGGCTTATTGGCAAGTTATCTCGTTCCGGTTCTTGTCAATTCAGATGCTGGTAATGTTCCGGTATTGGCGTCCTACATCATTTTAGTTTCTGCGGCTGCGATGTATGTGGCCTGGTATCGCGGTTGGTTATGGTGCGCGCTGGCAAGTATTGTTGCCATGTTTATCTATAGCAACATCATGCACGGTGCTTTTGGTGAAGCCTATAACATCACGACCGGTCTTTATTTATTGGCAACAATTGCCGTTACACACATTTCCTTAGTGATATCAGTTCATGATCGAAATCCAGAAACGGAAATGGCCTTTGATTGGCTCCCAACGCTTGCACTTTCAGTGCTATGTTTGCCGGTTCTTTATCGTATAGGCTGGGATCAAAGCCTCTTTGTTGAAGTATTGGAGACTGTGCTGCTGCTCGGTATTCCCATGGCGATTACATATTCATTCCCTTCCTTGCGTCTTGTGCTCTTTATCCCAGCGCTTCTTGCGGTCCTTCGTTTTGCTACAATCCAGTTTGGCAATGAAAACGGAATTTATGATCTAAGCACCGGATATTTCCAATTTGGTTTTAATCTTCCAAACCTCTTGGCGCATTTCAAATATGTTTCAGTTCAGGCATCGCTTGAAATTCGCATGGAAACTTATGGCGCAATTGCCAGCGCTATTATCTTGGCTTTGCTTGCATGTGCTAGTTTTGCAGCTAAGAGATCAACAGCGCGCGCTTATTTCATCGCCGTTGCCGCCTCAGTTACCATCGCAATGTTTATGATCATCTATATAAGAGCGGATGGCGGGGTCTATTTCCAAAGAACATTGCCAATGGCCGCGGTCATCTTATTTGCAATATTTCATGCGCAGGCCAATTGGTTGGATCGTGTTTTGGCCAAAGATACAGAAAAAACCTTGGAAGGTCGAGATGGGGCAATTGCGTCAAGTTTGATCGCTTCACTGGTTATGGCGGCAACTTTTGTGTCCATAATATTCAGTGGTGTCGGGCTAACAATCGCGCTCGGGCTCATCACCGCTGCAACCATGCTGACTTATATGCGTTATCCACTTAAAAGTCTGCGTGTTTTCGCACTAATAGCAGTCTTACCTTATATCGCACGGCTCTTATGGGATCCGTTTGTCGATCATCTCGTCCTTGCAAACGCAGCGCCGTTCTTCAACGTTTTAACGCTCGGATATGGCGTTCCGATGATCGGATTTATTTTTGCAAGCTATATCGCCACAAAGGACAAAAACGATATTTGGGCGCAAGCACTGCAAGCTGTCGCGATTATATCAATGGTAATGACTGTGACGATGTTGGCACTCCATGCTATTGATCCATCATTTGATTTTGCAGGTTACAGATCAGCGCTTGCAGCCGCTGCAACACTCGTGATGATAGGTGGTGCATTCTCGCTTGGTTTTACGCGATTGGCGCAACGCGAGGCACAAAGCAAATTACGCGTTTTAAAATGGGCAGCCGAAGGTTTAGGCATATTGGGCATGGCTTGGGGAGCGGTCTCGCTCTTTATCATGCTCAATCCGGTCTCACCCATCGCAGATTGGCAATATGGCGGCACAAATATCAATATGGGCGATGGTTTGCTCTTTAACCTCATTGGATATGCCTATGCGCTGCCATTTATTCTTTTTGGGCTTATCATCTGGCAAGGACGCGATAATAAAAGCAAGATATACCAATGGGTGGCTTTGGTGTTTACCGCGCTGCTTGCTGCGTTCTGGATCAACTTGACCATACGCCATTTCTATCATGGTACCGAGATCGCTTATGCATCCGTCACACAATCAGAAAACTACACCTATTCAATTGTCTGGCTGTTGATCGGCATCTTGGTGCTATATCTCGGCATAAGATGGCGCGAGCAATTATTGCGCAAGATTTCCGGCTTGATCATTTTAGTGGTGGTCTTAAAAGCGTTCCTTATCGATATGTCGAATTTAGAAGGCGTGTTGCGCGCAATATCATTCATTGGTTTGGGTATCAGCTTGATGGGGATCGGGTTCGTTTATCAACGCGCATTAAAGGGAATGTTTGAAAGTAACGTTGAAAAGGACAATGATAGCCAACAAGAAAGCGATGTTACACCGTCATAGCTTCATCTAGCTTTGCTGCACAAATGAAGTCGCGTCGCGTTAATCCATTTTCGGAATGGGTGGTAAAGACAATGTGGCAATAGCCCCAACCAAAGGAAATATCGGGGTGGTGACCTTGTGCCTCTGCGATTACACCCGCACTGTTTGCGAATTCAAGCGCGTTCTTGAAGTTTTTGAATTTAAATTTGCGGATGATCGCAGACCCATTATCGGAAAATTGCCAGTCAGTATGCAGCTCTGATTTAAGCACGGCGATCTCAGCTTGATCTGTTAACCGCCGCTCAGAATGGTCTTTTGCGCAATTCTCTTCAATAAGGCGCATATCAAAGCCTATGCCGTTAGGCCTTCAGGCTCTGATAAGTTATTTGCACGTGCGCAGGCCGTTAATGTATTTGCCAAGAGGCAAGCAATTGTCATTGGGCCAACACCACCTGGAACCGGGGTGATTGCACCAGCAACTTCTTTCGCGCTATCAAAATGAACATCACCCACAAGGCGCATTTTGCCTTCACCGCGTTCAGGTGCAGGAATACGGTTGATACCAACATCAATCACTGTGGCGCCTTTGCCAATCCAATCACCGGTGATCATTTCAGGACGGCCAACAGCTGCCACAACGATATCCGCCGCTTTGCAAACCTCCTCGATGTTCTTGGTGCGTGAATGTGCGATTGTAACCGTGCAGCTATCACGCAACAACAAATTCGCCATTGGTTTACCCACAATGTTTGAACGACCCACCACTACAGCGTTTAAACCAGACAATGAACCATGGTGATCACGTAGCATCATCAAGCAACCAAGCGGAGTACATGGCACCATAGATTTCTGACCAGTACCAAGAAGACCAACGTTTGAAATGTGAAATCCATCAACATCTTTTTCAGGGGCAATTGAGTTAATCACCAAATCTTCGTTTAGATGATCGGGCAGGGGCAATTGGCACAAGATACCATGGACAGAAGGATCGTTATTCAACTTGTCGATCAGCGCCAATAAATCAGCTTCAGATGTGCTGGCATCTAATTTATGCTCATATGAGTTCATGCCAACTTCAACGGTCTGCTTGCCTTTGTTGCGCACGTAAACTTCACTAGCAGGGTCTTCACCCACCAAAATAACCGCAAGACCAGGAGTGATATTATGCTCTGATTTAAGTTTGGTAACTTCATCGGCGACTTGTGCCCGAACTTTTGCGGCAAAGGCCTTTCCGTCAATGATTGTAGCGCTCATAATATCCTCATCTGATTGGAATAAACTGGAAGTTGAGATTCTAAGATATCTCTAACTTAAAGGCCAGTTAGCTGCCAGTCAGATTAAGACGTTTTTTGTGCAATTACAGACATTTGTGTGTTTAATCATATACATACTGCTTTCACGGATAAGCAAGACTGCCCAAGCGATGTTGGGCAATCTGATCTAGCTCTGGTTAATGATCATGTTTGGTGCAAAAACGCGATGTTTTTTGCAAATGATCAAACAGACGCAACGGATTAAAGCTATTGAGTACGCCGGCATAATATGGATTCTTATGCAAAAGGCTTTCACGGTCTGCTGCGTTTATATATGGCAAATCATCATGAAGAAGCGGCTGCGCATTTAAAAACGCAAGCTTATCTTTCTGGACAGATTTTGCGCGACGCGACTGGCGTAATTTTTTAATAAATTTTCCAAACATCATCTTCTCCTTCGTTTCGATAAATTGACTTTGCCAGAGTTCGATGATTTAATAAAACGAAATGAATTGATCTTTTGCTTCAGAAAAATTGAACTATGAATATTTTAGACACCACAACAAAACAGTCTCCAAATGCCACATTGCCTTTGTTGGAATTGGATATTCTGCGCACCTTTGTTGCTATCGCCGAAACCAAAAGTTTTGGTCAAGCCGCTGAAATTGTTCATAGAACACCGTCAGCAGTCTCGATGCAAATCCGCAAATTGGAAGAGGTTTTAGGTCGCTCTTTGTTTCAGCGAAACGCGCGATCGGTCACGCTGACGCTGGATGGCGAGATGTTATTACCAGAAGCGCGCACCATGCTCGCCATGAACCGCGAAATTGTCTCTAAGTTCATCATTCCTGAAATTGCAGGCACTGTTGTCTTGGGTGGCACGGATGATTTTATCGAATATTTTTTGCCTAAGGTGTTGGAGCGGTTTTCAAATTCTCACCCGAATATCGTGGTGGATGTGGTGGTGGATCATTCAACGGAACTGGCAAAGCGTTTTGCCAAAGGCGAGCTTGATATTGCGGTCGTGAACAGTCTTGAGCATAAACCGCTTATCCCGAGCAGCGAAAGCATATATAAATCCGAGGTCGTCTGGGTGGGTCTATGTGGTGGGCAGGCGCATTTAAAACGACCTTTGCCGATATCCATGTGGGATAATGGTTGCCCATGGTCGGAATGTGCAATTGAAGGCCTCAGCAAAGTAGGTATCGATTATCGCACTGCGTTTGTGAGCGGTCATGTGGCTGGACAAAAAGCTGCTGTACGAACTGATCTCGCGATTGCACCCATGGCACCGATTTTGGTTGAAGATGATATGGTTGTCTTGCCGCCGGAAACCGGATTGCCAACCCTTAACAGCTTCTCAGTTGATCTTGCGATTAGAGATGATGCAGATTGCGCAGCCTTGGCGGTCAAAAAACACATTATCGATGTGTGGGATTTAATGTGATTATTCAGCGGGTTTAACCGCAGACTCCTCTTTAAAGAAGATAATGCGCGCAAGGATCGCCATAAATATTACTGAGAAAATGCCGCGGAAGACTAAGATCACCCAGATGTCTGCGCCAAAAGCCATCATTAGTAAGGTATCTTCAATAACTGCGTGAAAGATCGACAAGAACGAAAGCGTGAGGAATAATTCGCGCTTTGAAATCGCTTTTTCGCGAAGTTGCTCGATGATCAAGCCTCCGCCATAGGCAATTCCCATCAATAGCCCCACGGTGGTAATCGGCGCTAATTCGCGGCGTATGCCGATCAGATAATGCACGGGTGCTAAAAGTTTTGATAACAGCCGATCAATGCCCAATTTTGCGATAATATCGAGCAAGATCAACAGCGCAACAATGATGATAAACATAATCGCCATGGATTGCAGGGTCGCAATCGACCATTCGATCCAATCATCGCTTTCTAAGCCTTCAGGTGCCCAGGTAAATTCTGCTGGTTCTTGCAAGACACCCAAATAGTCGATCGCGTGATAGGCAATCAGACCGTATAGAAATCCAGCAACTATGCGAATAGCAGATGTTGAAAAGAAATTTGCACCCGCTTTGTGAACAACCGCCTGTTCGATGACCAGCGCATGAGCAAATAACATCATGGCTGCTAATATGCTGACCTGGCCGACATTTAAATCCATTTGCGGGGCGAGGGTGATCATCGCACCAATGCCGCCAAAGAGCGATGAAAACATGGTCACAGCCCACACAATACCAGCCTCAGCAGGCAAACCAACCAGGGCCATAATCGGGCCAATAAACTCACCAATTGACTGCGAAAAGCCAAATTGATCCAAAATGCGCACCAAAATCATCGCAGGCAGCATGATTTTGAACAAAGTAATAGCCGTTCGCCAAGATCGGGCGATAAGTGAGCGTAAGTAATACATGACTTTGCTCTACGCCTGTTCCCAAATTAGGTCAATAAGGTAGCTTTACTCAAAATGTGCTCATAGCTTTGTTGGTATTGCTATGATCCACCGTTCATCTGAACTTCATTTGCGTCCAATGCACGTGATAATCCGCGCAATTGAAAACGTGTTTCGCGATACCCATCATGTAAAACTCGCAAGGAATTGCCTTTGCGCATGGCCTTGATCATCTTTGCCGTTAGCTCAGGATCAGTGATCGAAAATGTTTGTGAGACATTATAACCCTCAGGGCTTCCGGATACGACTTGCCCAGCTTTTGGATTAAAGATCTCCCCATCAACGGAAAAAATAAATGGTCCAGTTGGTTTGTCAGGAAGCGAATTGATGAAAATCTCAATCGTATAGCTTTGAGATTTACCATCTCCGCTTCTACGGTCTGCAATGGATAAACGCGTGTCACCAAAAAAACGTTCTTCGGGTCTTTTGTCAAATCCATATTGAACCGTGCGGCAAAATCTAAATTCAGCGCCAGAACATACATTTAAAAAGTCACCATGATAGGCGCGCAGTTCGCCAAATTTGTGCAGGAACCATTGCCCTTCAATTCCAGATGCCAAACTTGGAAATGAAGATGCGCATAAAACAGCAATTGCCAGCGCGGTGGATATTTTGTTCATATTGTTACTCCCCGAAAAGTTTTGTGAACTGTATTATTATTTTGCATGTGAACCGGTTCTGAATGCAGCTTACCCTACTGTTCTTCGTTTTAAAAATGAAAGTGCAATGAGGATCCAGCCCAAAATGCCTTTTCCGTGATCCGCTAATTTTCCACTTTCCGTGAAAGTTAGTAAATTGAACAATGTCAAAGGGTTAAATGGCTTATGAATGACATTTTTGAGTTCAAGAAAATCAAATATCAGCAGATAATAAAGGTAATATATCTGCGGTGACAGCCATATAAATACGTATAAAAACACAAGTGCCAAAATGGGGCGTAGCCAAATATGAACCCTTTTGATTGTTAGCCAGAACAACCAAATGAGTGCGATTGATAAGACGAATGTGACACACAAAAGCCCAATGCGTTCGATGATTGATAACGTGAGAAAACTGTCATTCTCATACATTATAAAATCCTCTTAGGAGGCGGGTTGGGCGTCTGGATCAACTGCGTTCTCCGCAACTTCCTCAATCTCGTCTTCGATCTGAGGTTTAGGCGGGAAATCAAATAGTTTTCCGCTGAAGAGAATATAATATCCTGCCGGAACAAAGAACAACGTTAAGATCGATGCAATGGCCAATCCGCCAATCATGAGCGTCGCCATGGGTTCAAATAATGCACCACCCGCAAGTGCCATAGGAACCAGACCAAATACTGTAGTAAGGGAAGTGAGCATGATCGGTGTTAAGCGTTTTTTGGCAGCGGTGATAATTGCATCCTTGAGCTCCATTGTCGTTCGTTCAATGTCAATTTGGTCAATCAGCACGATGGCATTGTTGATGATAATGCCTGCGAGCGAAATCATTCCCAATATCGCAAAGAAGGAGAGGGGTTGCCCCATGGCAAGCAGCGCCAATGGTGCACCAATGATCACCAAAGGAATGGTCATGAAGGTCAGGCCCACGCGCCGTGCCGAGTTGAACTGGAACATAAGTGCAAATGCCATAACGGTCAGCGCAGCAGGCATGCCCGCACCAAGTTTTGAGTTTACATCTGCACTGGAAGCCGTTTCACCGTCAATTCGATAGCTATATTCAGCACCCAGCTCCAGTTGATCCAAAGTTGGCTGCACATATTCAAGCAGTTCTCCAGCGCTTAATATGTTGCTTTTGGCAGAAACAGTGATCAATCGTTCCTGATTTTCGCGGCGCAATTGCGAATATTCAAGTCTAGGTTCAAAACTAGCCACCCGATCAAGTGATATGAGTTGACCACTCGCTGTTACCGATAGATTAGCTAAATCTTCAAGACTATCGCGGAAGACCGGAGAGGCGCGCAGCACGATAGGGATCGTATCATTGCCTTCACGATAATCTGAAATCTTTGAACCTGAAAAATAGGCTTCCATAATTTCGGAAATATCTTTGGAGGTAACCCCTAATTCGCGCGCTTTGTCTTGAGCAACATTGACGATGACTTTTAAGGATTTGTTTCCCCAGTCGTTTTCGTTTTGAACAATTCCAGCGGCAGAGGAGAAACCTGTTTCAACAATATCGGCTAACTCTAATAATTTATCAGCATCTGGACCCGCCAGTTTAACCTCAACAATACCGGATTCTGAGCCGCCCATAGCAAGGCGTTTAACTTTGTACCGAGCAGCTGGATGATTTTCGAGCAGGTAGCTTTGCGCTCGTTCAGCAGCGTGTACAGCACCTTCAAAATCAAACGTATTGACCAGTATAAACGCGCTTGCAGGATTTGTATCGGCCGGATTTAGCGCTAAATAAAAGCGCGGGCCACCATCACCCACATATGTTGTCACATTGTTGACCTCGGGATTTGTGTCCGGGTCATTAAGCCATTTTGTAACAGCAAGTGCTTCTTGTTCAGTGGCTGAAATTGCAGTGCCGCGCGGCATGTCTAAATAAACCAGGAACTGGTTGCGCGCACCAAGCGGGAACATTTCACTCTTTACGCCTGAGAATAAGGTCCCAGAGAGCATCACAAGGCCATAACAAACGAGAATGACAATGATGGATGCGCGAAGCGTTTTGCTTAGAACATTTCCGTATACTCGCGTGATGACGTTTTCTTTTGGTTCATCAGAACCATCTATTTTCCTTTTTGAAAACCAAACAGCAAGGGCTGGTAAAATGTATAAAGCTGTTATCCAGGAGCCAACCAACATGGCGCCCACCACAGCACCGAGCGAAAATCCATATTCGCCTTCCGTACCTTCTAAAATCAGAAGCGGTAAAAATGCCGACACCGTTGTAACCGATGCGACGGCGAGAGGGATTGAAAATTGCTTACCCGCGGCAATGGCGGCATCATTGGCGCTTTCACCTTTGGCGATGCGTCCTTGAATATCTTCAACAACAACCAAGCCATTATCGACTAGAAGTCCGAGCGAAATGATGATTGCTGCAATGGAGACCTGCTGCAATTCAATAGATAAATATTGCATGCCCATCATGGCAAACATAACGGTAAACGGCACAATGCATGCAATGATAAAGGCAGAGCGGAAGCCCAAGAAAATCAGCATAACAAGCAGAACGACGGCAAATGTTTGGGCAACATTCATCAATGCGTCATTGATTGCTGTCGTGACCTTTTCTTCCTGATAGGTCGCAAAATTATAGGAAATGCCGATTGGCTGAGTTTGCTCGTGGCTAAGAACCAATTCTTTGAGCTGACGCCCGATCTTTTGAATATCTTCACCTTCGGTCATTTCAACAGCCACGGTTACTGCTGGCAAGCCGTTGAAATAAACCGGTTTTGATTTTGGGTCCACATATCCGCGACGCACATCCAGCAAGTCTTTAAGCCGCACAAAGCCGCTCAATCCCTGGATCTTTGTTAAAACCTCTTCAATCGCTTCAACACTTTGCAGATCACCATTAGCCTCAAGAATGAGGCCCGTGCCTGCTGCATCAATTTCACCAGCGGGTAAAATAACATTTTGGGATTGCAAATCATTGAGAACCTGACTGAGCTGCACACCAACAGCTGCCAATTTACGCGAATCTATTTCAAGCCAAATACGCTCTTCCTGCTCGCCATAGATAGATACGCGGCCGATGCCATCCATTGTGTAGACATGATTACGCAATCGGTCCGCAGCATCATAGATCTCGCTGTGAGAAAAGCCTTCACCCGTGACAGCAATGGAGGCTATGGCAACATCGCCATAATCTGTATTAACAAACGGACCTTTCGTACCTTCTGGCAGATCACCATCTAAATCTTCCATTTTGTTACGAATTTCCTGAAAGACAGTTTCAACATCCGCTTTTGCGACAGATGCATCTACTTCCAGGTTTATACGGGCGGAACCAGTTGAAATGAGTGTTTTGATTTTATCAATTTCAGCAATCTCACGCGCTTTTCGTTCTATGACGGTGACGATGAGGTCTTCCATTCGGTCAGGCGACATGCCCGGGAATTGTGCTGAAACCACTGCAGTTCGTTGGGTAATGGCCGGATCTTCTCGTTTAGAAAGCCCGATATAGGTGATAAGACCCTGCAAAATCAGAGCGATCATCACCAAAATTGTCAAACGAGAATTGTTTATTCCAAAACGGGTAAGGAAATCCATGATCGTTCTCCTATTGCGTGTCTGGTAATAGTTTTACCTTTTGGCCATCACGCAGGAAGGATACACCCGCTGACGCAACCCGTTCACCAGCCGAAACACCATCAACTGCGATAAACTGATTTTCTCTAATCCCGCCAATAATGATCTGTCGTTTTTTGACGGTGCTTGTTGCTTCATCAAAGACAAAAATGTCGGTCGGAGATGGAGAGTTAGGTCCACTGCCTTCAGCAATTTGCCCTTCAAATGGCAAAACAGTGAGCGGAAGCAAAAATCCGTTGCCAGTTGGAACAGGGAACTCAATTGAGACTTCAATCGCCATCCCCGCTTTTAATTCAGGGGAAGATTCTGTTAATTTAACGACTAAAGGGAAGGAAGATACAGTATCTGCGCGTGATCCTAATTCGCTCACGATGCCTTTTAGAGTGATGGAAGGGTTATCGGCCAGTCGAATGGTCACATCTTTTCCAACAACCAATTGCTGCGATACCAGATAATTCACCGATAATGACGCTTCAAAACCATCGGCTTGATAAAAAGTAGCGACAGGCGTGCCCACTGCAACATTCGCAAATGATTCAACTTCAACAGAGTTGATAATACCGTCAAAAGGTGCCTTAAGGTCCGCTTTTTCAAGATTATCAGCGGCGTTTTCTTCTTGCTTTTGTGCTTGTGCCAATTGCGCTGCATCTGCCTGCATTGCTGTGCGCGCGTCATCCACGCTTGCGCGCGTCACGGTACCCGATTTTAACAGCTCATCAAGGCGTTCAAATCGTGCCGCACTGTTTTCTGCATTAACGCGGGCTTGCTGTGTTGCAGCTTTTGCGGTGTCTAGCTGAATTTCCAATGCCTTCCGGTCCAATGAGGCGATAACTTGCCCTTCAGAGACAAGTTGACCCACACTCAAATCAATCTCTCCAAGCTTGCCTGGCGTTTCAAACGACAGTGTCGTCACTTGCGCTGGTTGTAATACGCTGGGAAAGCGGCGTGTTGTCTGTTGCTCTTGTTCAGAGACTAAAACTGTCTTTAAACCTCTAACAATTTCAGCGTTGCTTTGCGTTTGTGTATCATCTGAACAAGCCGACAGCACAATTGGACCAATAAGTGCGATTGGGAGTAGGATTTTTTTCATGAAGAAAGACGCCTCAAAGTTTCGGTTATGGCGTAAAACCCTATAGCTCAGGCAATTGAACTGCAATGACTAATTCAGATCATTACGCTAAAATTGCCAGTGAAATCAGCGTAAGGACACTTGTATAGATGATGACCTGAGCAATAGCCTCCGTTCGCACGTTGTAATACAGCGCTAGATTAAGTGCTGTTACCCCTGCAGGTCCTGCTGAGCCTAATAAGAACAAGTCTTTTTGCGGTGAATTTGGTGCAATCAATTCAAGTGCAATCCAAACCATGACTGGAAATATAATAATTTTTATCGTTGAAAATGTTGCAACAAGTTTATCAGGGTTGAGTTTAACACCACTCATGACCACACCAAGCGAATAGAGCGCAATAGGCGCTGCACCAGCACCGGCAAAACTAACAAATGTGTTGAGCGGGCCGGGCAATGGCCACTCAGCAATGCTGTAAATCACACCCAAAAACACGCCAAGAAGTGTTGGTGTTGTCAATACGGTTGCAGCAACATTTTGAACGCTGAATTTCCCCAAACGAATGAGCTGCAACGCAATCATGGCAAGCGCCATCCAAATGATAGCATCTAACGTAACAATTGTTGAAATGGGAAGCACGCCATCAGCGCCGTACAGCAAAACAGATATTGGTAGGACATAAAGCGCGTTATTTGCAAAAATCCCCATAAAGCCCAAAAGAATAGATTCGCCATTGCCTCGGCCAAAAATCCTGGAAGCGATGAAATACCCGAGCGAAAATACAATAGATTGCGAAATTAAAAAGGCGAGAACCGGCTTGAGGCTAAATGTGCTAATGGGTGCTTTTGCAATCAAACCGAAAATGAATATTGGCAAAAGCACATTCATTGCAAACTTGTTTATCTGACGTGCTTCATCAATGGTTGTTTTACCAAGCTTTCCAGAAATATAGCCAATCACCGCAATCGCAAAAACCGGTAGAATTGGATCAGATAAGATCTGGAAAACTTGCATATTGCGCCCCTGAAAATAAGAATCGCTGCGAACATCGCATGTTATAGAGTGCTTTCAAAGAACTTGTTTTTCTCGCTTTGAGAAGCAAATGAACTCTGAATTGCCTGAGAAATAGATGCTAATGCCTCGCGTGATGACGTTTTCATGGTGTCATAGGCTTGGAAATTGTGTGGCATATCATGCCAGATATCAAGCCTGACTTGCGCACCATTGTTTTGTTGAATTGCTGCAAACTCACATATCATGTCATGCAGAATTTCGCGGCCACCTGTCTGAATATATATCGGTGCTAGACCTGAATAATCATAATAAATAGGTGATAATTCCTCACGGCCATATAAACCGTTTGGATCAAGCCACTTGCTGAACTTAATAGCCATCCAGCTTTGCACCAAATCATAGTGATTATTACTATGAAGGCTTTCTCCGCGATCACCAATATCTGTCCATGGACACAAAGCAACGCATAATCTTGGCTGTGGTTTTCCAAGTGCTTTTAGTTGTTGCATAAGCATGAGTACCATGTGACCACCAGCGCTATCACCAATTAAAACGATGTTCTCTGCACCGACTTTGTCCGCGACATATTGCCAGGCATTTAATGCGTCTTCGCTTTGCGCCGGGTGAGGGTGCTCAGGGGTTAGCCGATATTTTGCTGAAAATAAGTTCGCATGGGAGTGATGGGATAACATGGATGCAAAACGGGCACTTATGGGGCCGTTAAATGTGTAACCTCCACCATGGAAATACAATATATGTGCTTCCGGTATCGCGTTCTGGGGATAATACCATGTGCCTGGACATTCATCACATTGACGAATTGAAACCAGATATTCATCATCTGTTTCTGTCTGTACGCTATTAAAGATCTGCCGGCCGGTTTGAATGTCCTGATGTTGCATTGCCTTGGTAAATTGATGACGCCAATAATGAATGCCTATTTCAATATTTGCGTCCCAATCAGGTGCTAATTTGTGACCTAAGGCGTGTCGCCAATAGGTTTGAAGTGCAATCTTGTTAAGTGTCCAAAAGCTTGTGAGCCGTTGAGAGAATTTTTCAGAAAAACGAATTTTTGGCATGTGTATCTCGTTCATATTTGGAGGGGAGTTTTCATGCATCTGCTTTTGGCTTAAAACGCTTTTGCGCTATAGAATGATTTCGACATTAGAGCCTTAAAATGAAACCAAAATCTTTTTTGCTTCAGCCGCCGCAAAATTTAGCAAGTTGTATTGCCGCTGCAGTGGTTAGAGATACACGAGGCGCACAGTTAACTTCAGCTGATCGATATAACTATTTTCCCGCCAATCCACTGATCTCGATATCATATGTAATTGAAGGCAAGTTGCAGACATTTGATGTTGATGATCGTGGTTTTGATTTAAGCAAAACGTATGAAATGCCGCGTTTTTCTAAGATTGTTTCACCAAATCATCCCATAATGAGTTGGAGCGATGGAGATGTTTTTGTAATCACGGTTGGGTTTTACCCAGATGCGTGGGCAAGGCTTTGCAAGCGTTATGAAGAAGCTGAACTCGTCAAGCATTTGCGAGATATATTTCAGGTCAGAGACTACACGCAAAACTTAGACCTTTGCTGGTCTCAAATCTGTCAACAAGTTTCACCGCTTTGGCAAACCAGCCGCAATGATAATAGCTTGCCAGATTGGATAGGGTCAGACCGCGTTAGCGATTGGTCTTATTTTTTACTTGCAAGATTAATGACATCAGAGGCAGGCAAAAGTTTACGTACAATTGAGCGCAAATTTAAATTCTGGACGGGCATTTCAAAGCAGCAAATTAGTCACTACACATCAATTGAAATGCTGCATGATTTGGTGACAAAAAACCCCGATATGTCGCTTGCAGAACTTGCACATTCATCTGGATTTTCCGATCAATCTCATATGGGGCGTGAGGTAAAACGCATCACCGGATTTTCACCCGCGAAGATAAATCACCTAATAAAAACGGCAGAACCTTTCTGGTGTTATCGTCTTTTAGGTGAGCGATTTTAATTGCCAGTGAAAAAGAATTGTATATTTGCGACAATAGATGGCGCGTATATTTTCCAAGTATTGAGATTATGAGTGACATTCGCAAAAAGCCCTGTTTTATTGCCATTTCTATTTGCATTTTCAAAATTGATGCGAAAAGATGCAGCTTAACTGTGTAACCAAAATCTGGAGAGTTTTATGAAAATGATCAAACATGTTGGCTTAAGTTTAGCCGTTCTTGCGTCTTCAACGGCTATTGCATTTGCAGATTGTGGAGAAGTCACATTCTCAGATGTGGGTTGGACCGATATCACTGCAACAACAGCTGCAACAACCACCGTGCTTGAGGCGCTTGGTTATGAAACAGATGTAAAAGTGTTGTCTGTGCCGGTGACATATGCATCGATGGAAAAAGGCGATATTGACATTTTCCTAGGTAATTGGATGCCAACTATGGAAGGCGATATTGCAAAATACCGTGACGCTGGCACTGTTGATACGGTCCGTGCCAACTTAGAGGGCGCGAAATATACCCTTGCAACCAATGCTGCTGGTGCTGCTCTTGGCATTAAAACATTTGCTGACATTGCCGCGAACAAAGATGCACTTGAAGGCAAAATCTATGGTATTGAGCCGGGCAATGATGGTAACCGGTTAATCCAAAGCATGATCGATGGAAACGCATTTGGTCTTGAAGGTTTTGAGGTTGCTGAAAGCTCAGAGCAGGGCATGTTGGCGCAAGTGGCACGAGCTGACAAAAAAGAAGAAGCCGTGATTTTCTTGGGTTGGGAACCACACCCAATGAACGCCAATTTCCAGATGACATATCTTGAAGGTGGTGACGATTTCTTCGGTCCAAATCTTGGTGGTGCAACCGTTTATACAAATACAAGTACCGGTTATGTCGATAAATGTCCAAATGTTGGCAAATTGCTGACAAACCTTGAGTTCAGCCTTGCCATGGAAAACGAGATCATGGGCGCAATCTTAAATGATGGTGAAGACGCAAATGATGCAGCGGCAGCATGGCTTAAATCAAATCCGGGTGTATTGGATACTTGGCTTGCCGGTGTGACAACAAAAGACGGTGGCAATGGTATGGCAGCTGTCAAATCGGCTTTGGGCCTATAATCATCACTTGTTAATCTCAAAACTTCCCCACCCATTTAGATTAAATTCGCTAGATGGGCGGGGATCATGGGCGGTATCGATATGGAATGGCTTACGGACGCAAAAATACCAATTGGCAAAACGGCTAAAACGGTTTTCGAATGGCTGCAAGATAATGGCGCTTGGTTCTTTGATGGGCTCGCGGAATGGCTTGAGGCGCTGATTGATGGAATATTATGGGTATTGCAAACACCGCATCCGTTGGTCATCGTAGCGTTTTTCATCGTGCTCACCTGGTTTTTGCAACGGTCTTGGAAAACCTGTCTGTTCATTTTGCTCGGCTTTCTGTTCATCATCAATCAAGACTACTGGGAAGAAACAACGGAAAGCCTGACGCTTGTGTTATCTGCTTGCGTTGTGTGTATGGCCATCGGTGTCCCAATCGGTATCGGAGCTGCCCACCGACCGCGTCTTTATACTGCAATGCGTCCCGTTCTTGATTTGATGCAAACCCTTCCTACTTTTGTATATCTCATCCCTGCGATTGTCTTCTTCGGAATTGGCATGGTGCCGGGTTTGATCGCAACAGTTATATTTGTATTGCCAGCACCCATCAGGTTAACGCATTTGGGCGTGTCATCAACACCTAAAACACTGACTGAGGCAGCTGAATCCTTCGGCGCTACGTCCATGCAAACGCTGTTTAAGATTGAGCTTCCCTACGCTTTCCCGCAGATTATGGCGGGGTTAAATCAAACGATCATGCTTTCACTGTCCATGGTGGTGATTGCTGCACTTGTGGGTGCTGATGGCTTGGGTGTGCCAGTGGTACGTGCACTTAATCAAGTAAACACAGCACTCGGCTTTGAAAGTGGATTTGTCATCGTTGTGGTCGCCATCATGTTAGATCGCATGTTGCGCTTAAGAGGAGCAGACAAATGAGTGTTGCCGTCTCTTTTGATCAAGTGAATATAGTCTTCGGTAATGACCCTGATGCCGCACTTCCTCTCATGGATGAAGGTAAATCTCGCGAAGACATTCAATCTGAATGTGGCCAGATCCTTGGTGTGCATAATTGTTCGCTTGATGTGAACGAAGGTGAAATCCTGGTGCTTATGGGGCTTTCAGGATCTGGAAAATCAACACTTTTGCGCTCGGTAAACGGTTTGAACAAAGTGGTGCGTGGAGCGGTAAATGTGAACACCGGCGACGGTATGGTTGATATAGCTAGCGCTTCAAAAGCCCAGCTTAAACAAATTCGTCGATCTCGTGTTGCAATGGTCTTTCAGCAATTTGGTTTGCTGCCTTGGCGCACCGTTTCAGACAATGTTGGTTTTGGCTTAGAGGTTGCAGGTGTTGCAGCCAATGAAAAACAGGAGCGCGTCCAAAAACAACTCGAACTGGTTGGTCTTGCTGATTGGGCGGATAGGCAAGTGGGTGAACTTTCAGGCGGTATGCAGCAAAGGGTAGGGCTTGCGCGTGCATTTGCCACTGAAGCGCCAATTCTGCTGATGGATGAGCCGTTTTCTGCACTGGATCCGCTCATTCGTACACGTTTGCAAGACGAGTTGCTGGAATTGCAAGAGCGTTTAAAACGCACGATCATCTTTGTGAGCCACGATTTGGATGAAGCGTTCAAGCTTGGCGATAAAATTGTTATCATGGAAGGTGGCCGGATTGTTCAATCGGGCGAACCACGTGCAATTTTTTCCAATCCGGTGAACCAATATGTTGCTGATTTTGTTCAGCACATGAACCCGCTAAGCGTTCTAACAGCGCAAGACATCATGGAACCAATCAAAGGGCGCGCGCCCGAGGATGTCGTGACTATGGAAACACCGTTGTCTGAAATTATGGATCGGCTTGGTGGTTCTGTTGCTGCAGTCACAGTTCAGGATGATGCGAGTGAACCCGTCGGTCAGATCAACTCCCACTCCATCGTAAAAGCATTGAATAAATAGTTGGTATAATCAACTATTTTTGCACACAAATATATTCAATGCCATTGGAGTATTTCTCAACTTCCGCTCCCGCACTTGTGCAGGTGGTTCTGCTCGAGAATTCTTGCATGGCAACACCAGAAGGTCCGCCGTTTGATGCTGCAAAAGTTATAACTATCAATATCCACATGGATTTAATTCCCTAAGTCAATTTAAGTAATTTATTTCAATGTTCTTTTTGTTCGCCAAGCGTTTGCATTAGATAAGGTGCAGTGCTGATAATTGTATCTCGCGCCATTTTCTCAAATGCATCGTTCTTAAGTGATCTCATATCTATAAAACTCTTCATTGATTCAAAAACCCCATCTTCGGTTTTTAGGTTCTTTTGCTCGATGGCTAAAAACGCGGCTTTAAAAAGTCGATTTGCCTTCTTCAACGAAGCATCGCTGATTTTGATATTGCCTTTTTGTCTTAAGTTTTCAAATTCCAACTGCCAACTCTTTACCCCGGCATGTATTAATTCCAGTTGTGCCGTTTCAGCATCAGTGGAAATGTTATCCAAATTTTGAACTTCACTTTTGGTGAGTTTTTGAACGAGCAAATGCTTGTTTTGTTTCATTACAAAAAGATCGTCTAGCAACTTGGCCTGACCGTTTTCGATTTTTTCAATGTTTTTGGTGCGGTCAAAAAAAGTTTTGCTTTGGTGAAATTCAGCCGTTCAATAGCCGTTTCATGAAACCAGGCGCGTTCTGGCAATTTTCGTTTCCACCACCCAAGTAATTTCCAGCCTAAAGTCAGGGAATTGTGTTGTTTATAATATTCTCGGTCGCTAACAGCATTTGATTTGCGTTGCGATATCATTTTATCCAAATCCTTAATTTTGGCATTCAGGCCGCACGAAATTGCCTCTTGCAAAATCCATCGCATAGTGTGGTCAGACAAGCCGCGTTCGTCTTCTGGATATCCACCGCCGATGTCAGAATGAACCCCTTGAAACCACATTGTTTGTGCCGAACCTTCAAGCCAACCAAGCGCAGTAATGTGATTGGGACGAAATTTGGTGCGTTTTTCATCCAATGCGACTGCATGTCGAACAGTTTTAACGCTGGGTAATTTGCGCGTATAGGCAAGTTTTGTCCCATTGTGACGAATGCCAACGGATTTTACTGTATCCCAAAGGCCAACATACTCGATGGGGACCTCAAACTTGCGGTCTTTATCTACATCATACTGACAAAGTCGGCTTTGGAAGGATTTGAGATCAGCCCAGGGAATTTTACCTTGTTTCATATAGGCTGAGGCGGCGTAGTGAATGAGGTTTTTGCCAGTTTTTTTCAGCAATCCCATCTGATTCAACATGCCAATAATAGCACGTGCTGTGTAGGCACCCCGACTAAATCCAAAAATGTAGATCTTATCTCCTGGTTCATAGTGATCCACCAAGAAGCCGTAAGCATCTTTTATGTTCCGTTGCAAACCAACTGCAAAAGCCAAGCCGTAGGTTCTGTTTATGACCTTTGCCATGCCAGTTTGTTTACCTGGTGCATATTCCGTCCCAAGCCCTGTGTCATAAAACACAATTTGATTTTCTTTGTCTTTTAGAAGTTCAACGAGATCATAAACGTTTGAAGCTTCTCCATTAGATGGCTTGTTACCTGTGCCATCGCAACAGATGATGATGTTTTTACCCACAACACTTTTTTTCGCCATTTGTAACTCCCCACGCGTTAAACAAATTCAATTAAAAGTAGTTTGTTACACTAATTGCAAATGTTCAAGTTGTCATCTTTTTAGGTAATAAAATTTGTTTTGGTAGGAAGATGCCGAAACGAGAATATGGAATTTTATGGGATTAAGTATTTTAAAACAACGAGTTGTTGAAACTTCATATTCCATGAACATTAAATGAACGCGCCTTTCAGATAAAGTTCAAGCACAGGTTCCTATAACCGAATTGCAAGTTACGCAAGTTTAACAAAATTCGAAGGAACACACTCATGACACGCAAACTTATCATCTCTACAGCGCTTGTTTTAGGCACCTTGATTGCGCCAAGCATGGCCAATGATGTCTCAATCCAACAATTTGGTTTTGGCAATTCTGCAGGTGGTGGACAGCAGGGCTGGCACAATATTATCGGCGTTTTTCAAAATGGCGGTAACAACACAGTTGCGAGCACTCAAGATGGAAATCATAACGTTGCAGGTTCAGGCCAAGAAGGTTTCAACCATCACTCAACCACCGATCAACTAGGTAGCTTTAACACAGCAGGTGTTGGCCAATTTGGTGCAAACCATACCTCAATCCTTTCACAAGATGGTCACGGCAATGTCGCTGCTGGCGTTCAAATTGGTAACGGTTGTTCAGCCGAGGTTGCTCAAAATGGCGCCGGCAATACAGCCGCATTTGTTCAAGTTTGCCCTTAATGGCGAACAATAATTCCCGGTGGCATTGCAAATCAAAACAAATGCCATCGGAGAGATAAAGGAGACAAAACAATGATTATGAGAAGCAAAATAATCCAGGGCGGGTTCATTGCCAGCATGTTGTTGCCAGCGGTTGTTGGTTACTCCGTTGTCGGGGTAAATGCACTGGAGACCACCCAGGATGCAAAATGTCAGATTGAAACGGTTAAGGATGGAAATGTATTGCACGTACAGGCCAAATATTTGTCTGATCAAGGCGGCATTGGCAGCTATCAGTTTGGTGTATCCAACGGTGGCGGTGTAAATATCAATCAAGGTGGGTCGTTCCAAACCTTGGGTGATGAGCCACAAGTTTTAAGCCAGGTGGTGCTTAGCCGCGGTGCAAAATCTTATGATGCAAATTTACATATCATCTTTGAAAATGAAGTCGCTGAATGCCAAACAACATTTCGCTAAGTAAGGCTCCAAACAGAGATTGAAAGCCCCGTATCTTGCGGGGCTTTTTTATTTTATTTCAATATTTTAGCTAAAATATTTTATGGTTAATGGAATATGAATATTTGGTTCTGATTGCATTCAGTGTGCGTTGTTTAAGGTCTTAATCACAATCAAATTATTACGTGAGGAAACAGACCATGACGAAAAAAATTACAAAATTCATCATATCCACAATTGCATCAGCAACAATTTTTGCAACGCTTGCAATGCCGGCACAGGCGGGTGGACAAATTCAATTTCAAATAAATGCACAAAATGCGAAAGATGAACAAGCCATCAAAACTGGATTGGCATTTTACTCACTTTACAAAGGGATAAAATCGCAAGGTGGCATCATCCAAAAAGGCAATGGTAACACGGCAGGGGTTGCACAAAATGGCCACGGCAATCAGGGTATAGTCCATCAACACGGTAATGGACATAATGGTTCAATTCAACAAACAGGCAACAACAACTCGCACGGTTTGTTCCAGTTTGGCAAAAACACCAATTCACATGTGAGCCAAAACGGCAATAATGGTGCAGGTGCGACCTTTACCTTCGGCTGGTAAATCAATGCATTCTCAACTTTAAACCCACCGAGAGCTATTCCCGGTGGGTTTTTATGTGGCTATTTCAACTCAATTCTGGCCTAACACCCGCAAATCTTACACCGCTCAAATCAGCCATTTCACGTTTCCAAGTTGTAATATCGTTTATTGATAAGTCTCGTAAATCATCGTGACCGCACGCGCGCGCTAGAACTTGCATCAGTTCAACACTTGCCCCGAAATACCGTGCTAATTTTTCTGCACCATTTTGCACGTTTAACCGCGCCCTTAGTTCCGGCTTTTGCGTTGCTATACCAGCTGGGCAATTGTTGGAATTACACATGCGCGCTGCAATACAACCAACAGCTTGCATGGCGGAATTTGATACAGCGATTGCATCAGCACCGAGTGCCATGGCTTTGACGAAGTCTTCGGCCACGCGCAAACCACCGGTAATCACAAGTGTTACATCGCGTCCGGTGCGTTGGTCTAAATGCTTGCGAGCTCGTGCAAGGGCAGGGATTGTTGGAACTGAGATATGGTTCCTGAAGATAAGCGGCGCAGCACCTGTGCCGCCACCACGACCATCTAAGATGATATAATCAGCACTGGCTTCAAGCGCAAAATCAATGTCATCCTCAATGTGGTTAGCGGATAGTTTGAACCCAATTGGTATGCCTCCGGAGCGTTCACGCACTTCATCAGCGATCTTCTTAAAATCACTTGGCGTTTTCAAATCAGGGAAGGTGGCAGGAGATATCGCACTTTGGCCTGGCTCCAAGCCGCGAACTTCCGCGATTTTACCTTGCACTTTATCGCCAGGCAGATGCCCACCCGTACCGGTCTTTGCACCTTGTCCACCTTTAAAGTGAAAAGCCTGTACCTTTTCAACAAGCTCGGGCTTCCAGCCAAATTGCGCAGAGGCAAGCTCATAAAAATAGCGACTATTTTCCGCTTGTTCTTCTGGCAACATGCCGCCTTCACCTGAACAGATGCCTGTGCCAGCCAATTGCGCACCGCGCGATAACGCGGTTTTTGCTTCTTCTGATAGTGCACCATAGCTCATATCAGAGACAAATAGTGGGATATCTAATTGAAGCGGTTTTTCAGCGCGTGGACCGATCATAACTTCGGTTTTAACCGGCACATCATCCAAAAGCGGCTTGCGCGCCATCTGCGCTGGCAAAACCAAAATGTCATCCCAATGCGGTAAGTCTTTACGCGGCACACCCATTGAACCCATCTCTCCATGATGACCTAATTTGGATAAGCCATCGCGGGCAAGCTCATGAATACGCGCAACAGTTGGCTCTTCTGGTGTTGGAACTGCATCTGGGGCACCATCTTTGGTTTTTGGTTTCGGCGCATTATCACCGACATTTAAATCGCCAAGTTGGGCGTGAGTACCATCGCAAAACGGAGCGTTGGCGCTAGATTTGCACTGACATAACGCAGCAGTACCGGTTTTTTCCGCGTTAAACTTCTTGGGTGTAATGCCAGTTCCAGCATGCGATCCATCACAAAATGGTTGCGATTTTGATCGGCCACACTGACACCAGTAATAATCTTTGCCTTCTTCCAAATCGACTTTGGCTGGATGTTTTGCTGCGATGATTGCTTGATTGTTTGTTGCCATGATGATCCTCCTCTTTGTTGCGAGGAGTAACATAGCAAGTTCGAATTATGATGATAAGATAGTGCTAATGGTGTACACTGTTCCAAAAAATGATACAATGAACATTTAGAATTTTGACGGCGATTAGCAGGTTTTGACTAATTTTGCTTTGATTAATTCGCGTAATGAATTGCCAACAAAAATATCGTCTGCATTATGTAAGTCATTAATCGTTAGAACTGCTTCTTGCGCTTGATCGGTCTTTAAAAGATGCTGGCGGAAAACCCCGGGCAATAATCCGCAATCAAGGCGAGGGGTGAGCAATTTATCACCGCCCATGCGTATGAAAATATTGGTAATCGTTCCTTCGCAGATTTGACCCTTTTCATTGCAAAGAATAACTTCATTAATGTCTTCTGGAGCAAATTCAGCACGCGCTGTTTGATAGACATCACGCATGGAGGTTTTGTGCCCAAAGAGCATATTTGTTGAATCAATTTTCGTTTCTGCAATTGCAATTGTCCACTGCGTGTCATCTGCTTGTTTTTCAAATGGCACAAAAGCCGTTTCCAAGGTGCCGTCTTTAAAGAGTTCAAGACGTACACGCGATGTTTGTTCGGGTTTGATATCTAAAGCGTCGGCAAAGGCGTCGGGATGAGTATCAAACTCAAAGAAGGCGGCTGAGCGTGACATGCGTTCAAGGTGCGCGGATTTTCGGATGAAACCATTTTCCACTTCATATCGAAGTGTTTCTATGAGCGAAAGGTTGCCGCCAGTTCCATGGCAAATTTGGCTTTGGTCAGACATTCCTCATACTCCAGCTCAGCGGTTGATTCCAGCGTCACACCACCGCCCACATTAAATTGCGCTGTGTTATCATCATACAGGCTTATCGTGCGGATTGGCACATTAAACTGCATTACACCCATCGGGCTAATCCATCCTATCGCACCACAATAAGCTTCGCGCGGCGCTAAATCCTCTAGTTGGTTTAGAATTTCCATCGCGCGCATTTTGGGCACACCGGTGATCGAACCGCAAGGAAAAATAGCTTTTACAATATCAGCGAAATTCACCCCAGGTGAAAGCTTGCCACGAACTCGGCTAACAAGTTGGTGCACTGTTGCGTAGGTCTTTAATTCGTGCACTTGCGGCACGTGAACAGATCCGGCCTCACAAATATGAGAAATGTCGTTTCGCAAAAGATCCACGATCATAATGTTTTCGCTCAGGTCTTTGGTGCTGGCCAATAGAGCATCCTGAATGGCTTTGTCCTCTGAAGGGGATTTGCCGCGTGGCGCTGTACCCTTCATAGGGCGCGATTCGATATTGCCCTTGTGATCTATCTGAAAAAACAATTCAGGTGAGCGCGATAAGATGATCGGACCACCAAGATCAACATAAGCTGCATGATTAACCGGTTGAATAGCTGCAAGTTTTTCGAAAATTTCAAACGGATTACCTTGCCACTCAGCATTCATTGGAAATGTTAAATTTCCTTGATAGCAATCGCCAACTCGCATGTGATGGGCCAGCATATCAAATTTCTGCTGGTAATTTTCAAATTCCCATACTGGTTGCGGTGGGCTGAAATAAGTCGGTTCCTGGCTTGAGGCGTGGCTTGTGCCGTGGGGGACGTTTTCCAGCTTGCGGGAAGGAGCCTCAAAAATCCCAAACTGTGCAAGTTTTGCGCGACGGTTTTGCGGGATTTGTTTCTTTAATTTATCTTCAAAGCAATATCCGGCCTCATAGCTCATTGAGCCAGCAATCCAGTAACCGTGTGCCTGGTATTCATCAATCACTTTAAAGATATCAAACAATTCGTCAGGCGTATCCGCACTGATGATCTCAACTGGATTTTGGAATGAAAGAGTTGTTCCTGCAATCTCATCGCGAAAGAGGATATGATGATGATCTAGCTGTCTGTCATGTGTTGCTGTCATGGAGCGTCTGTCACTACAAAAACAATCAAACCTCCCGCCAAAATGAATGACGGAAGGTTTACTCTAAATATTATGGGTGACCTTAGAACAAGCCTTCGATCAAGCCTTCATCATTGAGCATGATTTGCTCAGCTGATGGAACGCGCGGTAGGCCCGGCATCGTCATGATCTCACCACAGATCACCACGATGAAGCCGGCACCAGCTGAGAGGCGTACTTCACGAACTGGCAAAGAGTGGCCAGTTGGCGCACCGCGCAAGTTTGGATCTGTTGAGAACGAATACTGAGTTTTCGCCATGCAAACGGGCAAGTTGCCATAACCATCAGCTTCCCAAGCTTTAAGCTGATCACGAATTTTCTTATCAGCGAGCACTTCGTCAGCGCGGTAGATGCGTTTTGCAATAGTTTCTACTTTTTCAAACAATGGCATATCATCAGGATAAAGCGGGTGGAATGCTGCCATTTCGCTTTCAGCCATTTTGACCACTTGTTCAGCTAAGTCTTTCACACCTTCAGAACCATGTGCCCAGTGCTTACAAAGGATGGCTTCAGTCCCTAGGCTTGCGACATAGTCTTTAACCGCTTGAACTTCAGCATCTGTGTCCGTCACAAAGTGATTGATGGCAACCACGACAGGCACACCAAATGATTTGACGTTTTCAATGTGGCGGCCAAGGTTTGCACAACCTGATCCAACAGCATCGACATTTTCTTCGCCAAGGTCGGCTTTCGCAACGCCACCATTCATTTTCATAGCGCGAACCGTAGCAACAAGAACAACTGCATCTGGTGAAATACCAGCTTTGCGGCATTTGATGTTCATGAACTTCTCTGCACCAAGGTCTGCGCCAAATCCGGCCTCGGTCACAACATAATCAGCAAGTTTAAGCGCTGTTTTAGTGGCAACAACAGAGTTACAACCATGCGCAATATTGGCAAAAGGACCACCGTGCACAAAGGCAGGGTTATTCTCAAGCGTTTGAACAAGGTTTGGCTGCATGGCGTCTTTTAGAAGAACGGTCATTGCGCCATCAGCTTTAATATCGCGGCAGTAAACAGGGGTACGATCACGGCGGTAAGCTACGATGATGTCACCAAGACGCTTTTGTAGATCTTCCAGATTATTGGAAAGACACAAGATCGCCATAACTTCAGACGCAACGGTGATATCGAAGCCAGCTTCACGTGGGAAACCGTTTGCTACACCACCCAAAGAAGCTGTGATTTGGCGCAGAGCGCGATCATTCATGTCCATCACTCGACGCCATGCGATACGGCGAATATCAATTTGCTGCTCATTACCCCAATAAACGTGGTTATCAATCATGGCAGATAAAAGGTTGTGTGCAGAAGTGATGGCATGGAAATCACCTGTAAAATGCAAGTTCATGTCCTCCATTGGCACCACTTGCGCGTAACCACCACCAGCAGCGCCACCCTTCATACCAAAGCATGGGCCCAAAGAAGCTTCACGAATACAAATGGCTGCATTCTTACCAATAGCGTTCAAGCCATCGCCAAGACCAACTGTTGTTGTGGTTTTACCTTCACCAGCAGGTGTTGGATTGATGGCAGTTACAAGAATAAGCTTGCCGTCCTTTTTGCCCTCTTGAGCTTTAATGAATTCAGCAGAAACTTTAGCTTTGTCATGGCCAAAAGGTAAAAGATCTTCAGACGGAATGCCAAGTTTTGCACCAATCTCTTGAATTGGTTTTTTATTAGCTTCGCGCGCTATTTCAATATCGGTTTTAAAGGCCATATTCAGCTCCCTGGATTTTATGTTGAGGTGAATGTAGGCTCAGAATCATCAAAACTCTTGCCTGAAAAAGACGTTAATTAGATAAATAAAGACAAATCGCGTTTTTGCCGACAAAAGCATCTAAAAGACACGAATTTGTTTGTCTGGTTCTTTGGGTGAGCGACTATGCATGTGATCGAAAAAATGTAATGCATAGACATACCGGCATAATTTAAAGAAAGTATTTGTATGAAGATCCATCTAACCGGACATTTAGACGTACCGCAGGAGCGGTGGGAAAGTGTAATGCAAGCATTGCCTGAGCATATCGCGCTCACCCACGCGGAAGAAGGATGTATTTCTTTTGAAGTTGTGCCTTCAGAACAGATTAAAAACCGATTGATGGTGGCTGAGGTGTTTCAAGATCAAGCATCGTTTGATGCGCATCAAAAGCGCACTAAGGCATCAAAATGGTTTGAGATAACACAAGGCATTCCTCGCGAATATGAAATTACGGAAGTAGAAGAGTAATTCTTCAAAGGGGGCTGGTCATCAATTTTCTAAAAAAGATAAGCGTCAAATCATTACTGATCGTCTTGGTTTATTTCGGTCTGATGGCTGGAGGTGTTGTCTGTGGTAATTGGATGTTCTCCTCGTTACGTTTAGACGCGCAATCCGCATCAACATTGCCATTATTTTGGTTGTTGGTGCCAGTATTTGTCGTCTATTACATCACCTCTGGATTGCCTTTCGTACCAGCATCTGAAATTGGTTTTGGATTATTAATCGTTTTGGGAGGTGAAATCGCCCCTTTAATTGTGCTTGTCTCAGCTTCAGGGCTGATCACATCCTTTTTGGTCGGTAAGTTTGTATCCAAGCAAAAGCTGGCAAAATTGCTCAACTGGTTTGGATTAGAAAAAGCATCTAAATTCTTGCTTAAACTTCAGGATATGAACCAGCAGGAAAAGCTTGATCATATGATGCAAGGTGTATCCAAAAAGTGGAGCGTCGCGCTTATGAGATATCGCTATTTGGGTATCATCGCCTTGCTCAATATTCCCGGTAATGCCGTAATCGGCGGCGGTGGGGGAATTGCATTCATGGCAGGGGTTACAGGATTGTTCTCCGCGAAATGGTTCGCTCTATCAGCAATCCTTGGCGTGATGCCATATCCGTTATTCTTCTTTGTTGCTTGGTTGTTTGGATATTAAAAAGCCGTTGTGATGAGGTTGTTACAACGGCTTTATCTGTTCATACATTCAGCTGTTACTCAGCCAGTTTGGTGACAATTGCCGAGTGGGACTCAAGCGTTTTATGCACAGGGCATTTATCCGCTATTTTCAACATCTTATCGCGTGTTTCTGAATCAAAATCTCCTTCGAGTTTGATCTTCCGTTCAAAGCGATCAATCTTGCCAATCGTATCGTTGTCAAGATTGCATTCTGCGCAATCCTCAGCGTGTGTTTTGCTATGGGTAACGTTGACGGAAACCCGCTCAAGTGGGATTTTCTTAAAGTCAGCATACATGCGAATAGTCATGGACGTACATGCGCCCAGAGCCACATTGAGATAATCATATGGGCTTGGGCCCGTGTCGTGACCACCAACTGATTCCGGTTCATCTGCCATCAATGAATGTTTGCCAACACGAACAGAGTTTTGGAATTTGCCATCCTTGGTCTCGCTGACCTCAGCACCTTCAAGGATCGGGTTTTGAGCCGCTTTATAATCATAATCTACATAACGTGTCGCCCAGGCTGAAATCACCTCTGCAACATAAGCAACATCTTTGGCATTTGATAACAAGTGATCAGCTGTATCAAGCGAAACAAAGCTCTTGGGATGTTTAGCAGCTGTGTAGATGTTTGCAGCATTTTCAATTCCAACGGTGCCGTCAATTGGCGAATGTAAAACCATCAGCGCCTTGTTCATCTTGCCAACGCGCTCTTCCACGGTCACAGAATGCGAACGAAGGTCCTGAACAAATTCATGTTTGATCGAGAATGGTCGCCCCGCAAGCTTAACTTCTGCAATTCCCTTTTCTTCAATTTCATCGAGATGTGAGCCAAAATTATGGATCACATGGTCAGCATCTGCCGGCGCACCAATGGTTGCAACGGCTTTTGCTTCTGGTACTTCTCCTGCTGCGGCTAGGATCGCTGCGCCACCCAATGAATGGCCGATGAGGATCTTTGGCGCTTCATAATTGGCGCGTAAGAACTGTGCTGCTGCCAAAATATCTCCGATATTTGAGGTAAAGGTCGTGTTTTCAAAATTGCCAGATGATGCGCCCAAACCGGTAAAATCAAAGCGGAGGAGGGCGATCCCGCGCTTGGATAGTTCATCGGCTATCTTGCGTGCGGCTAGAATATCTTTTGTGCAGGTGAAACAATGCGCAAATATAGCGTAAGCATGCGTGGTGCCCTCAGGCAGATGTAATCTTGCCACCAGTGTTTCGTTCAATGAGCCTTCAAATTTTACGTTTCTAACGCTTGCCATATGGCACCCCCAATGTAACTTGCGATCCACGAAATGATTTAGTTTTAATTCTCTTTGATTGTTTATGGCGCATTCGAGGTGCAATTGAAAATCACGTCTCTTCGCAAAGCTGTGAAGAGTTTGTGCATTATCGTGTGTCGGTGTTTTCTTTTTGGATTACTTTAGCGCTTGCTTGCGAACCTGCATGCAGAACTCTTCAGGCTTAAGTGGCTTTGCAACATAATAGCCTTGCCCCTGATCAACGCCAAGTTCGTTCAAAATGCGGGCCTGATCAGCTGTCTCAATGCCTTCAGCGATTGTTTGCATTTTCATACGCTTTGCCAATTGAACCAGCATTTGAACAATTTCAGTGCCGCCGTCATCTGAAATGAAATCAACAAATTTCTTATCAATCTTCATAATGTCAGCGTTCAGGTCCTGAATATAGGACAAACCATTATGGCCTGTTCCTGTATCATCTAGCGCAATGCGATAGCCAAGTGCTTTCAGTGATTGAATAACGCCCGCGGCTTTGTGCTCGTCTTTAATTTCCTGGCGTTCTGTGATCTCCAAAACAATCTGCTCAGGTTTAACGCGACTAGCAGATACGATTGAAACCAGATCGACAATAAACCCGTCGCTTATTAGATCTTGCGGTGTGATGTTAAAAGAGACTTTTAAGCTGCGATCACGGATCAAAATGTCATCAACATGTTCTAGCGTTTGTTTGATGATTGAACGCGTCATCGGGACAATTAAGCCACTATCTTCCGCAAGTGTGATAAATTGAGACGGCGGAACCATGGATCCATCTGGTTTTTGCCAGCGCATAAGGGCTTCACCACCGATGATTTTAAGATCTTTTAAGTCAAATAACGGTTGGACAAAGGGAACAAATTCATTACCCTCAATCCCGCGTTTGATTTCTGTAATTGGGTTTTCGGGCCGTGCCAGAAGCTGAGCAACCAATAGACCAAACAAAAGCCCTAAAAAACCACCGCCTGCAATGAAGAAATTTTCATCTTCTCGGTCGTGCATAATCAACTGCTCAAGTTCCACAGCTAATTGCGCATTGAGGGGATAGCGCGTCGATTGTGCTTGATAGGAGATAAATTCCTTGCTTGGGTCTTTCATAAAATCAGCACTCATGGTGCTGTCATGCGTGCCAATCAATGCATTGGAATTAAATCCAATCGTCGCAATTGAGTTGTCGCGCCAATCCATCGGGAAGATATCAAATAGCAGCGTATCGATATTAATCAACGCCATAAGACCATAGTCAGCAAACTGCCAAGTGATCCCGATCAAGCCATCTGTCCCTGTGCCGACTTCGATAAAGTTTATGCGATCATTTAAGGTCGGAAATTTGTTCTTTTGTGAAATATCTATCGGGTATGTTGAACGTTGACCACTGATAACAGAACAAACGGAATTTCCCTGTGTGTCCAGAATTGCGATATCTTTGATATTGCTTTTTGTGAAAATGGTTTCAGCTAAACCACCCATGCTGACATCAGTGCATGTGGTAAAACCTGCTTCAGCGGTTTCGCTCAGACTTATAATAGCATAATCTGCAGCAAGCTCCGCACGGGTTAAAAGCTTTTGGTTTAATTCACTCAGATATTCTTTGTTTTTCCAGAAGTGCACACTTTCATAAGTCGCGACGGTTGCTGCAATGGATAGGCTCGTAATTCCAGCAATTGCGACAAGGGATCCCAGTTTAGATCTGAAGAAATTTGCAAGTCTCAAAATACACTCCAACAATCTTTGTGCCGGTGTTTACCTCCAAATCCATTAGCACCACGCTATTAATAGGTGGAAAACAGAAACTGAGATTGCGAGCGGTGGATAAGCCTGTAATACTCACTAGTGCCATTAACAAAAAACGCTCTTAACCGACAATACTTGCGTTAAAGCTAGCTTTAAATAGTTAATATTGAATCACTCAGTGACTATGACAATATAGGACTAATACTGATACAAATAGAAGGCGATAAATACAATGCGTTACTTACACACAATGATCCGCATAACTGATTTGGATCAATCTCTTGACTTCTGGTGCAACAAAATGGGCCTTGTTGAAGTGCGACGAAAAGAGGTGCCAGAAGGTAAGTTTACGCTGATTTTCTTATCGGCTGACCAGGATCAGGTTGAAGCTGAGAAGAATGAATCACCAACACTTGAGCTAACATATAATTGGGAAAGTGATGAGACCTATAAGACGGGTCGCTCCTGGGGACATTTAGCCTACACAGTCGAGAATATTTATGAATTCTGTCAAAAACTCATGGATCAGGGTGTTGTGATAAATCGTCCACCGCGTGATGGTCGCATGGCATTTGTGAAATCGCCTGATGATATTTCCATTGAGCTTTTGCAGGAGGGCGATGCACTTCCAGTTCAGGAGCCATGGGCATCAATGCAAAATGAAGGTAGCTGGTAATGGCGCTGCATTTTCACCAATTTGCCTATCGCTCTGATAATTACGGCGTATTGGTCCATGAAGATGAGACAGGTGAAACCGCTTGCGTAGATGCAGGTGATGCCGATGCGATGTTTAAAGCGCTTGAGGAAAAGGGTTGGCGATTGTCAGAATTGTGGATCACCCATCATCATGCTGATCACACGTCCCATCTTTTGGAAATTAAAGAAAAAACCGAATGTCTTGTCATAGGACCAGACTACGGCTCTTCAATTGATGGCATAGATAAGGCGATCAAAGAAGGTGATAACTTCGAATTTGCCGGTCATTCTGTAACGCCAATACATACCCCCGGGCATACAACGGATATGCTCAATTATTATATTGAAGATGGTAAAGTTTTGTTTTCAGGCGATACCTTATTTGTGATGGGATGCGGGCGGTTGTTTGAAGGTAGTGCTGAAATGATGTGGCAGTCCTTGCAAAAGTTGATGAGCTTGCCAGAAGATACAATCATTTACTGCGCACATGAATATACACAGGCCAATGTCGCATTTGCATTGTCAGTTGACCCGGAAAATGAAGCACTACAAAATCGCAGCGAATTGGTCGCTTCGCTGCGGCGCGCTGATCAAAGCACTGTGCCAACTATGTTGTCGATCGAGCTTGCAACAAATCCTTTTTTACGGGCAGGGGATCGAGCTATTCGCTCATATTTAAATATGGAAGATGCACAGGATGCGGACGTCTTCGCTGAAGTCAGAAAGCGCAAGGATAATTTTTAATTCAAAACTCAAGACTGTCATTTTTGCATGCTTAGCTGCATTCTATGCTTCAAACGCTTTTGCTGAGGATGTTGAATCCTGGGATCCAGTGCCCGTTCCAGCGCCATCTTTTGAATATGAAGAGATGCAAGCCGGCCAACTCGAAAAAATCCAAACTGTCGCACACTTTGATGGGGCGAAAAACAAACCGCCATACGACTTAACTATTGCAAAGCAATGTGAAGAGGCGCTCAAAAGCCGCCAGATTGCTTTTAACCTGATGGAGGCGATTGCGGATGAAAGAGGTTGTATCGTTGAACGGCCTTTAAATATACAGAGCCTGAGCAAAGGCATATCGCTCTCGCGCGAAATGACGTTGAGGTGCGAGGTTGTTCTTGCGATGGATGACTGGATTAATAATATTGTCCGTCCGTCATCAAAACTATATTTCCAACAAGATCTCAAATCACTCAAAACATCGACTTCTTATCATTGCCGGACACGCAACAATAAACCAGGTGGCAAAATCAGCGAGCACGGTTTTGCCAATGGTGTGGATATCACAGGTTTTGAACTTGAAGATGAAACTGTCATCCAAGTGTCATCAAATGCCGATAATTTGGCTGGTAAAGCAAATATAATGGCTCAGTTTCGTGCTGCGGTGAGAGCCGGGGCATGTGCTTATTTTACAACGGTCCTTGGGCCAGGCAGTGATGGAAGCCATCAAGATCATTTTCACTTTGATCTTGCTTACCGAAAGTCCGGCTATCGGCTATGTGAGTAATTTGAAGGATTCTTTGTAATGTCTCTTGACATAATATCAATATATCGATAATTCATGATATATGGATATTAAAGATGCAATCACACATTTTTCTGCCCTAGCGCAGGAAACGCGCCTTGAGGTTTTCAGGTTGTTGGTTAAGGCCGGTAGCAAAGGTATGCTTGCTGGTGAAATTGCTGATGAACTTGGCGTGAAGCAGAACACCATGTCTTCTAATTTAAGTGTACTCTCCAATGCTGGCTTACTTCAAAGTACGCGCGAAGGGCGCTTTATCAGATATGCGATAGACTTTGATAACTTAAGTGAGCTCTTGTCATTTTTAATGGAAGATTGCTGTGGTGGTGACCCAGAGGCTTGTCAGGCCGCAATTTCCAAAATCATGAAATGTTGTTGAAGCGAGGAATGTTTAATGAATAATCTTAACCCGGAAACATCACAAAGAGAAAATTCATGCTGTGGTGGACCTGCTGCTGTTAATGAAGACGCATGTTGCCGACAAGACGAGCTTGCCAAAGATGCAGGCGAACAAGGGTGTGGTTGTCAAAGTCAAAGCACAAAAACATCCAAAGCAGCTTCCTGTTGTCAATAAACCAATTCACGAAAGTAATATTATGAGCATTGTTATTCACCATAATCCTGACTGTGGCACATCGCGCAACGTGTTGGAGATGATCAAAACTTCCGGCGAAGAGCCTATCGTGATTGAGTATTTGCAAGAGGGGTGGACCCGTCCACAATTACAGGCATTGTTTGCAGCTGCAGATTTAACCCCAAGACAAGCGTTACGTACATCTAAATCACCAGCAGAGGAATTGGGGTTGCTAGATGAAAATGTGTCGGATGAGGCGCTTCTTGATGCTATGCTTGAGCACCCTGTTCTGGTTAATCGGCCGATTGTGTGCTCACCTAAGGGTGTGAAATTATGCCGTCCATCTGAAGAAGTTCTGCCATTGCTTGCCAATGAACTGTCAGAATTTACCAAAGAAGATGGTGAGCGTGTCAAATGAGTGACGAACTCAAAAATGTCGAGTTGAATCAATTTCATCAAATCAAGCAGCAAGATCTTGTAAAAACTGATGATTTTGATCATCCACCTCGCATACTTTTATTATATGGCTCATTGCGCGATCGTTCATTCTCGCGCCTTGTTGCAGAAGAATCAAAGCGATTGTTAGAAGCACTTGGATGTGAAGCTAAGATATTTAACCCAGTTGATTTGCCTTTGCCTGATTCCGTTAAAGCTGAAGACAGTGATAAAGTTCAGGAATTGCGTGATCTTGCAAAATGGTCTGAAGGAATGATCTGGGTGTCGCCAGAACGTCATGGCTCGATGACTGGCATCATGAAAGCGCAGATCGACTGGATACCATTATCAGATGGCGCCGTGCGGCCAACGCAAGGCAAGACGCTGGCTGTCATGCAAGTCTGTGGCGGGTCGCAAAGCTTTAACGCGGTCAATCAGATGCGTATATTGGGTCGTTGGATGCGTATGATTACTATTCCAAACCAGTCATCGGTTGCAAAAGCATGGATGGAATTTGACGACAATGATCGTATGAAGCCATCAAGTTTTTATAATCGTATCGTGGATGTATGTGAAGAATTGGTCAAATTTACCTATCTGACGCGCGGACGTTCGGACTATTTGGTTGATCGTTATTCAGAACGCGTTGAAAGCGCCGAAGCACTCATGAAGCGAGTAAATCAACGCTCGATATAAACGAATTGGGTAATTTGGATTGAGATTTAAGCTTTTGCAGGCTCACGAATAAGCGACAGTGTTTTCGCGTAAGTGTTTGAGCTCAATTCTAGCTCAATGCCGACAATATTTTTGTGTTGCCACATCACTTTACCAAACAGGCTACCCGCTCTCTCAGTAAAAATCTTGATATTTGTGCCTTCGTGCAACTGAATGGCGCGCTGTAATTGAACACACAGACCCAATTCAGACACATTGACCAATCGGCCGCGTGATGAATGATTGGCAGTTTCAATACCGCAATCATCATTGATCTTCATCCGTTTGCGTTTTCGAGAGCTTAATTTGCTCACTGTCATTTGATCTACTCCGGTTGTCCTAGGGCGACACTACAACGAAGCTGCGAATATTCGATTTAGGAAATAATGACAATTTGAGCAATCGGATTAACTGTTTTGGCGTTGGAAGAAATGTGTGACAACTTGTAATAGCGCTTCATCGCGCCGACGCGCGGTGGATGTTGCTTCCAACACAAATTCTGTTTTGGCCAATTTTGGCAATTTCGTTTCAGCGCCTAATACTTTGCAATCATCTGGAAGAGTGCGATGTTCCAGACATGCAATACCCAAACCAGCAGAGAGTGCGGCTTTGACTGCAAAGACGTTTGAACCAATGAAAATTTCCTGCCATTTGATTTTATTTGTATTGAGGACATTAATGGCCATTTGGCGCATGGAGCAGGGTGCCCCTAGGGAAACCAACGGCAAAGGTTCATCTTGATTATAGACAAAATCTTTCGCGGCCATCCAGGTCAGGTTGCCATCAAACAGCCGCTCACCTTTGTGATCACCAGAAATGCGTTTTGCAACAATCGCATCCAATTTGTTGCGGCTAAGACCGGCATAAAGTTCTTCCGAACTCAAAATGCTGACCGTAAGGCGATATTGCGGGAATGTTTCTCTTAATGAAATCAATAACTCCCTGAGATTTTGATCAATGCCATGATATGTCACTCCAAGGCGGAAGCTCTGTAATTCACTTTGATGAGTAACGCTATGGAGAGTATTATCGTGTGCGCCCAATAGTTCGAGTGCTTTTGGCATAAAGTCAGTGCCAAAATTGGTGAGTTCCACACCATGTGGTGAGCTTTCAAAGAGCTTTTGGCCCAGTAATTGTTCGAGTTTTTTAACACGCATGGAAATTGTAGATTGCGTCGCACCGAGCAACTCGCCTGCTAATGTGAAGCTTTCTTTTTCTGCAACGACACAAAATGCGCGTAAATTTCCGATATCAATATTCATGGGCAAGTCCCTTTGGGATTGGGGCAATTTGATTTGTGATTTGAAAATCAAATGTTCAGTATTTGTTATATTCGTTTTTCAAATGCAAAATCAACTGTTATTTGTATATCAAATTCAACAGGAGATTAAAATGAGTTATTCAAATGCAACAATAACACCCGGTGACCACACTGAACCGGCAACTATCTCGCTTTTGGCATTATGGCGTGAAATGACATCGATCTTCCGTTATTCATCTGAAGATTGCTTTGTTGAGGCGCAAGAGGCTGCTGACCAGTTAGAAGCTGCACAAAATATGCCGTCACTTGAAGAAATGCAGAAAATGAACCGCGCCGAGTTGGTTGAAGCCACACGTGGCATCCGTAAATTTGATTTTTGGGTCTAATCTGTGCTTGTCATATCAAAATGATCCGCGAAAACCACAAGTCGCGGATCATCTAAGTCTCAGCTTTTTCAGCGCGTTGAGATCTTTTTCAAATTAAATTTTCTTTTTTTGACGCAGTTTGTTGTCTTCACACGTCTCCTATATGATTGGGCATAGAGCTCAGATCATTGAACCTTTATCAATTGGAGACAAAAATGAAATATACGCTTTTTCTTGCGCACGATCCTGCCAACCAACCTGAATATGGTAGCGAAACCTTCAAAGCTTATATGATGGCCTATGCAACATTTGGCGAAGAGGCATCGAAAGCAGGCGTGTTTGTAGCAGGTGAACCTGTTGACCGCGCCGATACAGCCACCACTTTGCGCAAACATGATGATGAAATTAAATATCATGATGGCCCATTTGCTGAGCTAAAAGAGCAAATCGGTGGCTGGTACCTTCTTGAATGTGCAAACCTGGAAGAAGCGCTCAAATGGGCAGAAAAAGTACCATTGGTGGCCTATGGCTATGGGGCTGTTGAAGTGCGACCTGTCCCCGATGTGTCTGATTTGCTAAAAGGCTAACCTCAACCAAAAGGCCCGGTGTTATTCACCGGGCTTGCGGACGCGGATTATGAATAAAGATATTCAGGGTATTATAGCACAGAGCTATGTCGATGATTGGGCCCCATCTGTGGCCTATATGGTCAAACTAACGTCGGATCTTTCTACCGCAGAAGAATATGTTCAAACAGCCTTTGAGATAGCCTTGAAAAAATGGCCAGATGAGAACCCGCAAAACAAGGGGGCTTGGATCAGGCAAGTCGCCAAAAACCGCTTTATTGATAATGTCCGCGGCATTAAAACGCGCGCAGATGCCGAAGAGGCCATCCAAAAAGTCGAAGAGATCGCGCGCCAACCACATGAGGAAAGCGTGCTTGATGATGAGCTGTCCTTGATGTTTTTGTGCTGCCATCCGGCGATCAGCCCCACAGATCAGGTTATCTTGGTGTTGCGTCTTATCGGTGGGTTAAAACCCTATGAAATCGGCAAAGCATTTGATCAGCATGAAGAAGCGGTCAGATCGAAACTACTGCGCGCCAAACGCAAGATGAAGGCTGCGAAAATTTCAACTACTATGCCAAGAGACGAGGACCTAGCAGGTCGAATACGCCAAGTTCTCGCAGCGATCTATCTCATTTATAACGAAGCCTATCGCGCGAGCCGCAATGCAGTTCATGAACGGCAGGACTTAGCTTTAGAAGCTATTCGTTTGGCCGCCCGTTTTTGTCGATATATGCCAAATTTGGCCGAAGCGCATGGCTTGATGGCGATGATCCTTTTGGGCGAGGCGCGTAGACCCGCAAGATTTGATGAGGGTCGATTGATTCCCTTAGAAATGCAGAACCGTGATCTTTGGGACCGAGATTTGATCAAAGCTGGCTTGTTTCATGTGCAAAACGCCCAAAAGATCAATTCACAAACAAATTCAGATGCAGGCATGTATCTCTTGCAAGCGCGCATCGCCGCCAATCACTCAACCAGCGCAACATTTTCCGCCACCAACTGGCCGGATATCGCCAATTGCTATGATCAATTGCTGGCGCTGCATCATTCATCATTCTTTGCGCTTAATCACATTGTGGCGAAAAGCTTTGTTGAAGAGGCCCCCAAAAGCCTTAAAGCGCTGGACGCTTGGGAAAAAGCACATGATAAAACCGCGCAGTCCCATGCTTTGCGCGCAGATATATTAAGACGCGCCGGAGAGATTAAAAGCGCAATCACCCATTACGAAAAAGCGATTATGTTAGAGACAGATGAGGGTGTGAAGCGTTTTTGGCAAAGCCGGATCGATGAGTTTTCGCGCATCTAACGAGCCCCTTTAAATTTAATTTGGACACACTACATAGGGGTAGCTTCACCAAATCACATGAAAATAAGCGTTTTTTGCTTGCGAAAACGGCCAAAAGATTTTATCAGGCTGCAACTTCGCATTTGCTATGTGTTTTGGATTAATAATGTGAAGCATTAGCGGGCCAGATGGCCCTTAAGATTTTGCCCGATAACAAAAGGTAGGACCGTCATGGCAAAGGAAAAGTTTGAGCGCACGAAGCCTCACGTAAACATTGGAACGATTGGTCACGTTGACCACGGTAAAACAAGTTTGACAGCCGCGATCACTAAGTTTTTTGGTGATTTTAAAGCCTATGACGAAATTGATGGTGCGCCAGAAGAGCGTGCACGTGGTATCACGATTTCAACAGCTCACGTTGAGTATGAAACAGAAAACCGTCACTACGCTCACGTTGATTGCCCAGGCCACGCCGATTATGTTAAAAACATGATCACAGGTGCTGCGCAAATGGACGGCGCGATCCTAGTTTGTTCAGCAGCTGATGGCCCAATGCCACAAACACGTGAGCACATCTTGCTTGCGCGTCAGGTTGGTGTTCCTGCGATCGTTGTGTTCTTGAACAAAGTTGACCAAGTTGACGATGAAGAGCTTCTTGAGCTTGTTGAAATGGAAGTTCGTGAGCTTCTAGACAGCTACGAGTTCCCAGGTGACGATATTCCGATCGTTAAAGGTTCTGCTTTGGCAGCTTTGGAAGATTCAGACAAAACAATCGGTGAAGATGCTGTTCGTGAACTAATGGCTCAAGTTGATAGCTACATTCCAGCACCAGAGCGTCCAATTGATCAGCCATTCTTGCTACCAATTGAAGACGTGTTCTCAATCTCAGGCCGTGGTACAGTGGTAACTGGTCGTGTTGAGCGCGGTGTTATCAATGTTGGTGAAGAGATCGAAATCGTTGGTATCCGCGATACATCAAAAACAACATGTACTGGTGTTGAGATGTTCCGCAAGCTGCTTGATCGCGGTGAAGCTGGTGATAACGTTGGTGTTCTACTTCGCGGTGTTGACCGTGAAGGTGTTGAGCGCGGTCAGATCTTGTGTAAGCCTGGTTCAGTTACACCACACACAAAATTTGTTGCAGAAGCCTACATCTTGACAAAAGATGAGGGTGGTCGTCACACACCATTCTTCACAAACTACCGTCCACAGTTCTACTTCCGTACAACTGACGTGACAGGTGTTGTGACTTTGCGTGAAGGTACAGAGATGGTTATGCCTGGCGACAACGTAACAGTTGACGTTGAGTTGATCGTGCCAATCGCGATGGAAGAGCAGCTACGCTTTGCGATCCGTGAAGGCGGTCGTACAGTTGGTGCGGGAATTGTGGCTTCTATCACAGAATAGGTTAAATCAAGAGGCGCGGAGGGGCGGTAACGCCCCGACAGGGATCAAAAAACTCTGAAGCGCAAGATTTCAACCATTAAAAAACTTAAACCCCGTGGGAAACCGCGGGGTTTTTTGTTGGGCGAAGTTATTCAGCGGGTTCAGGCATCGTAGCACCGATCTTAAAGCAACGTGCGAGGAGGGCGGCGCGGCGGGCATCTGATCCTTTCGCACCGCATAAAAATTCAAGTTGGCGTGGTGAAAACCCGAAATAACCAAAGGTACCTTTCATCCAGGCGGTTTCTAATGCTGCGCGATAACCTTCATCTTCAAGCTCGTCAGAGCGGGCGCCTGCAGGCACCAGCAGCACGCCGGATCGCGCGGGTTGGAGAGATTGTTCGCGGTCATCCAATTGATCATAGGCCCAACCCCAAGAAAACACGCGATCAGTCCAGCCTTTCATCATCGAGGGCATGCCCCACCAAAACAGCGGAAAGACCAAGCAAATCGCATCTGCGCGCATGATCCGCGCTTGCTCAGAGGCAATATCAGGTGAGACCTCATCATTGGCATCTGCCATAGTCCAAAGCGGGTTAAACCCTTCGGCATGCAAATCAGCAAGTTCGGTGGTATGCCCAGCAGATTGCGCACCTTTGATAAATTCAGCCGCACAAGCGGCACTAAACGAGGAAGGGTTCGGATGGTCCAAAACCGTTAATATATGCATCAAAAACTCCAAAACATCTCAATTGATCATGACCCGCGCGAGGAAATTCAAACTCACGAGTCATCATGAGAGACGTTTATGGATGCTCAAGTATGCTTGAGGTCAAGGGGATAATTAGAGATATATTTATACTAAAACCTAGATCAGTTTTGATGATTGACTTCAAGCTAAGATAGTGACAATTTAGATGTTAAATTAAAGATTGAAATGGCGCTAAAAATGATCGACGGTATATATACCGCTTATTTAACAGGTGTTGCTGGCCAAGCTATGGCGATGTTTGTCTTCAAGGACGGCAAAATTGGTGGCGCCGATATGATCGGAGTAAAATTCTCTGGAGAGTACCTTGTGGAAGACGGCTGCATTCGCGGAGAGGTGAAATTTAACATGCCCGCACAATCTGAATCAATTACTGGAACTGTCTTTCAAAAAAAATCTGAAGAAATTGAAGTGCCGATCGAGTTGCCAGAAGAAATAGACCCAAATGAAACTTATGAGATAAAGACGCCAATGGGTTTGATGAATGCGAAGTTTCACAAAAATGCGGAGCTTTGAATTAGCATGACACTGAACGCAATTTTGACATTATTCGCAATATTTACGGGCCCTATTGTTGCGGTTTTAATCACATGGATTCTTGATAGAAAGTATAAAGCCTATGATCGAAGGCTTAAGATTTTTCGAGATTTGATGCAGACGCGTGGGCTAAGATTAGATCCTCAGCATGTCGCAGCATTGAATTTGATTCAATTGGAATTTTATAAGAAATCGACGATTCTGGAGGCGTTTGAAAAATACATAGACCATTTGAACCACTCTCTGCCTGAAAAAGATTCAGACCAAAAAGCTTTTTCTGACAAACGTTCTGAACTGTTCATGGATCTTCTGCGGGAGATTGGACACAGTGTAGGTTACAAGTTTGACAAAATGGAGCTAGATCGGCGTAGCTATGTTCCGATAGGTTGGCATGATAACAATAATCTACAACAAAAAAATGCTCAACTTCTAAGCGCTGTTCTTATGGGGCAAAGGCCCATTCCAATTACAAATTTCTTGTTGAATGGTGGAAATAATCCATTTCCAAAAGCTCCTCAAATTGATCAGAATGACAAATGATATACAATTACCAAACATGATAATTATCCCACCACACCCACGCTAATCATCCCAGTCGGGCATTGGCTTCTTGTCGATAAATGCGCCGATGCCGGATTTCGCGTCATTGGCCATCATATTGTCGGCCATCACGCGGCCTGCGAAATCATATGCTTCGTTGAGCGCCTTTTCAGATTGCTTGTAAAACGCTTCCTTGCCCATTTTGACAGCGAGCTTTGATTTGGATGCGATGTTTAGCGCCATCTCTTGTGTGGCGTTTGTGAGTTCTGATTTGGATACGACGCGATTGATCAGGCCAATGCGTTCTGCGCGCTCCGCCGAGATGAATTCGCCGGTGAGCAACATCTCCATCGCGTGCTTGTTGGAAACATTGCGGGTGAGCGCCACCATGGGGGTGGAGCAAAAGAGCCCGATATTCACCCCTGAGGTGGCAAAGCGCGCATCTTCCTCTGCAATGGCCAAATCACAGGAGGCAACCAGCTGACAACCGGCGGCGGTGGCGATGCCTTTGACTTCCGCGATCACGGGTTGGGGGAGGGTCACGATCTGTTGCATCATCTTCGAGCAGGATGCAAAAAGGCGAATGAAATAATCATGCCCGCCGTCATCTTCGTTGCGGTGATGGCTCATTTCTTTCAAATTATGCCCGGCGCAAAAATGATCACCTGATGTCGCAAGGATCACCACCTTAATGCTGCGATCTTCTTTGATCTGCGCCAAAGCATCGGATAAATCAGCTAACATGCTTTCCGATAATGCATTGATGGATTTGGGCGTATTAAGCTCAAGCCGCGCCACGCCATCCTGATCGGTTCGAACGAGGTTTTCCTGTGCTTTATCTAACATCGCCATCTCCTCAATACGGCTCCTCCAAAACTCTTGGAAACGAGCCTGTCTTGATTGCGCTTTTGTGTCAAGCAAAGTGAGACTTGTGCAGAAACGAAAAAAGGCGGAAATAACCCCGCCTTTCGAACCCAAGAGTGATGAGCTTATGGTTTAGCGATATGCCAAACACCGCCAACGCCATCGCCTGTCACATCGCCTTTGGCGCTATCGCCGATCCATGTGTAAAGCGGTTCGCCCTTATAGGCCCACATGAATGTGCCATCTTTGCGCTCCACAACCGAGAAATCGCCTTCGTTTTTAGACGATGCTTCTGCTGGCATTGGTGGCCAGTTTGTGGCGCATTGATCGTAACAGTTTGAAACGCCAGCAGCGTCTTTATCAAATGTATAAAGCGTCAAACCAGCTGCATTGGTCAGTACTGTGCCTGCTGATGTGTCGGCTTGCTTGATGGCTTTGGCTGAATGGTGATCAGCCAATGCAAATGTGCTTGATAGTATAAGAGCTGCAACGCCTGTTGTGATAAATTTAAAAGTCATGTTTCTCTCCATAATGAGTTGACCAGATTGTGCTGGTTTCAGGATAGTTACGCGGCAAGTTTGAAAACTATTCACGAGAAAATTATTTTTTTTGATTGGAGAGATTTGCAGCTTTTGAAATTCTCGTGCTAGGCTTTGTAATCTGAACCTCGGAGGTCAAAATGCCTAGTTTTGTTCCAAAGTTTATTACCACGACCGCAAGCTTTTTAGTTGCATTCACGCTCTCATCCCAAGCCGATATTCGCGTCACCTATACCGACAGCTCTCCCACTGATCATTTTACCGTTCAAAATGTCAGCGGCTGTTTGTTATATAAAGGTGAACTCACAATCGACTTTTCAACATCTTTGGGCCAGCTGGTCTTTGATATTGATCGCAATGGTTGGGGTGGGGAAGAATATCGCTCAAACAGTCGCGTTCACCAGCCACTCACCATTGTGGGTGGCGATGCATTTGTGAAAAACATAACCGATGTGAAAGACGGTGATAACAAAGTCACCATCGAATTTATCAATTTCAAACATGGTGATCGCATTCATTTTAACGTCGATGTTGATGACACATCCGGCTCCTATCATCCCAGTGTGTCCGGGCTTGAAATCCAGGGTGCGAGCTTGAAGGTGATCACACCGACAAGCGAAAATGATGGCGCGTTTGATGCAAATGCCGTGGCCGAAACAGACCGAACCTCCTGCATTAGTTAGCATGAGGGTCATGTCATGTGTGTTGGCGCTCACGATTTCGTGATCATACAGCTCTGGTCATAATGCCGGATCTGATGTAACGGTTTTTTCTATGGTGCGATCTTTTTTGATATATACGTTCATGTTTTTTGCGATTGTCCAGAGTATTCCGGGCAGCATGCAGGCTGTGGCGGACCATATTATTGAGCCTGTTTTAATCGAAGCCGAACTTGTACTCGCCGATAATGAACTTGATGTTCAATGTTGTGACGAGAACAATAAAAAAGACGCAACACCATGTAAATCAGATTGTTCGGCCATCATAAACTCCAACATCATATCTGGATTTAAAACGGGTATGCTGTTTGAGAATGCACCGACACATATCGTGGTCAAGACCCTTATAAGGCAAGATTTGCGGCCACCCATCGCCTAATTTTACATCCATTTTGAGGGGGCAATTGTCCCGTTTGACAATGTAATTTTAGGAGAAATCCATGTTATCCAGACGTAATTTAATACTTGGCGCTTTAACAAGTGCAGCTTTGTTGCCTGCTTCAACAGCATTGGCGCATCATACCAAAAAATCTCGTAAGAAGTTCAAACTTGCAGCAAAATATGTGCCGCAATCCGTGCGCTATAAAAGCAAATATAAACGCGGAACAATCGTCGTTGATCCACGTAATCACTTTTTATATCTGATTGAGCGTCGCGGTAGAGCGCGTCGTTATGGTGTGGGTGTCGGTAAAGCCGGTTTGGCATTCCAAGGTACAGCCACCATTCAGCGTAAAGCAGAATGGCCTCGTTGGACGCCAACACAAAACATGATCCGCAGAGAGCCGCAAAAGTATCTCAAATACGCCAAAGGCGTACCGGGTGGGATCAATAATCCCTTGGGTGCACGTGCGCTATATTTATACCGCAATGGCCGGGATACATATTTCCGCATTCACGGAACAACTCAGCCTTGGTCTATCGGGCAATCGGTTTCAGCCGGCTGTATTCGCATGATCAATGAGCATGTCGAAGATCTATACGAAAGAGTGCCCGTAGGCACACGTGTCGTCGTCCTTTAACGCATTTTAAATTCACAAGCCTTCTCCGCAGGTTGGCTTGTGGGTGCGCGTGCGGGCAAACCGTTAAAATGAGTGGCTTGACCATAGCTCCTTGTTTGCTTTCTTAGACATGGCGATACGCCCGCGCGCGTTTGTATGAACTTTGACGTCATAACAAACCGATACTGGAATAATTATGAGCAAGAAATCACAGAAGAAAACGCCTCCAAAAGGGGCGAGTAATAAAACACGTCCTGATGTTGAAAATCCTTCTCGACGCAAATGGTTAAATTATGCGCGAAATGGCGCCATCACTTTGGCCATTTTAGGAAGCGCGGGTGGCTATTTGGCCTATTCAGCGAACGCAAAAATGCATGAGCAAGATTTAACCCGCATTGGCCAGGGAACTCCGACAATTGTGCAAGTGCATGACCCAAATTGTTCTGTATGTGCAAGGCTTCAACGCAACACAAAATCTGCGCTTGGTGCCTTTCAAAATGGACAATTAGAATATGTTGTTGCCAACATTAAATCGTCAAAAGGCAAAGCATTTGCAGAGCGAAATGCCGTTCCGCATATCACCTTGATGCTCTATGATGGCAAAGGAGAACTCAAGCATATTTTGCGCGGGCCGCAAGAAGTTGCAACGCTCGAGCGCGAGTTTAAAAAACTGCTTGAAGGCTAGCGATATACGCGCAATAAAAAACGCACCATGAATGGTGCGTTTTCTTTAATTTAAAATGGTGCTTTGAATTATAGAAACTTTTTAGCCATGCTGGCCAAACCACCGATGCCACCAACAGAATCAAGCAAAGAACCACCGCTGCTAGACTGGTCGACAAGCTGAGGAAGTGCTTCTTGCAAGCTTTCAATGAGCGAACCTTCGCTCGTGCCCAATTGCTCAGCGGCTGCTGAAATTTTATCGCCACCCATTAGGTTTTGGATTTGATCAGCCGAAATGCTGGCATTTTCGCCATCACCCAACCAAGATGAGGCAATATCAGCCAAGTCGCCAGACTGAAGGTTGCTCACAAGGCTACCGAGATCAAACTGATCACCATCGCCGATCAAACCGTTCATTGCGCCGCTGATTGTGTCTTGGTCGACACCCAATTTGTTGGCAATTAAGCCGGAAGCCAAATTCATAATATCCATTTTATCAGTATCCATTCTGAGCTGTAATAATTATTCGGTATTGCAATTACCGATTTCATAGCAACATTTAGGTATTTATAAGACCTGTTGCAATCATTTATGCGGAATTTACGGTATTTTATGCAGGCGCTGTTTACGCCTTGACTTAGAGCAACTCTAATCTGTTAGTGAAGGTGAAAGGAGTGATTGCGCATATGAGAATAGCTGAAGCTGCCAAACTCTGTGGGTTGAGTGCACATACAATTCGTTATTATGAAAAGTCAGGAATGCTCCCGGTCATTGAGCGGGGAAGGGATGGTCATCGCCGCTTCACGCAATCTCATATTGAGTGGTTGACCTTGCTGTATTGGCTGCGCGAAACCGGCATGCCCATGAAGCAAATGCAGCGTTTTACTGAGCTTGCGAAGGTCAAAGACACTGGCATCGCTGAGCGGCGAAAAATTCTTGCCGATCATGCTGAAACATTAAAAACTAAGCGTGCCATGTTGGAAAAATGTGAGAGTGTTTTAGCCGTCAAAATTGCAAGTTATAGCAAACCAAACAAAGAGAATGACGGATGAAATTTGCTTATCTAATCGAGCCGCCTTTTAATTATATCGATCAAAGTGCAGGTGTCACAGGATGTGACGTCGAACTAGCACGATATCTTTTCAAAGAACTTGGAATTGAGAATTTCGAGCCAATTCAAACTGAGTTTGGCGAGTTGTTACCTGGATTAAATAATCACCGTTGGCAAATGACAACCGGTCTATTTGCAACGGAAGAACGCAAACAATTCGCGATCTTTTCCCGCCCTATCTGGGCGCTTTCGGATGGTTTGCTGGTTAAAGCTGGCAATCCGCATAATTTAATCGGCTATCAATCTGTCGTGAACAATTCAGATCTAGGGCTAGCTGTTATACGCGATCAGTATCAACATCGTTCCGCGGTTGAATTTGGGGTTAAACCTGAGCAGATCATTATATATGAAACATATTTAGAGGCCGCTTGCGCAGTCAAGGACGGTACGGTGGATGCATATGCAAGTGTCAGTAAAGCGCATTCTGGCTTTCTAGCACAGAACCCTGAGTGGGATGTTGTAGAGGTTATGGTGCCATTTAATGAAAAAGCGCCAGCCTATGGCTGTTTCGCATTTCATTCTGATAACACCGAATTACGAGATGATGTAAATGAAATACTAAACGGCTATTTGGGAACTGCAGCCCATCGCAAAATGGTTGGCGCTTTTGGTGTATCTGACGGGGAAATAGATCTTCTTACGCGTTCTTAATCGAATGAATGCGGGTCAATCGTGATAATTTTGATCCAACGACATGCAAATCCATCGCTTTGTTAGATAAGATCAAGACACCAGTTCGATTTGCCTTATCAAATGAGATGTATGATGCATGACCGCCCACCAAACCATTATGCCAGATCAGGTGTTCATTACTCAAGAATTTCTCAACAATAGTTGGTCCCATCCAACCCAAGCCAGTTTGTTTTTGAGCAGGATCAGGATGCGTTTTTAAGAATTGACGTGAGATGTCTGTGTTTTGAACCAAATTTGCTTTCAAAAATTTAAGCATATCCGATGGTGTTGAACGAATGCCGCCAGCTGCTGCCAATATTGGAAAATCCCAATGCGGCGTGTTTTTTCCCTTAGGGTCATAGGCATCAAGAAATCGCTCCATATCGTTATCATCCACAAATAAGCCCGTGGAGGTCATTTTAAGCGGTGAGGTGATATGTGTTTGGATAAGATCATCAAACGATTGCCCTGTTTTCCACTCGATGATGTGGCCGAGCAATCCCATACCTAAATTTGAATAGTTGAACTTCCCGGGTTTGCCGAATTGTTTTGCCGTTGCAAGATATTCAGCAATGTCTTCAATTTTAAAAGTCGAATAGGGATTATCCAGTATTTCAAGCTTATTGAGCATGATTTTTGGCACGCGCGGAATGCCCGATGTGTGGGTAGCCAATTGATCTAAGGTTATCGGCTTAATGTGATTTGCCAGTTCAAAACGATCGCCGATAAGTTCTTGCAAGGTATCGTCAAGTTTGAACTGACCTTCATTTACTAAAAGGCTTAGCAAGGACGATGTGAACACTTTGGATATTGAACCAATTTCATAAATGCTATCGCACGTGACGTTTGGTTCTTCGCTGTTTTGACTGCGGTAATGTTCAATCACCTGATCATCTTTGACGACAACGATAGCTAAATCTCGCGCCAAATCGTGCTTGAATAGTTTATCTGCTTCATCGTTGATTTCTTTGCCCAAATCACCGCCATCTTTTGCGCGTGATAAACGAAATTTGAAGAAAAATATAACCGCGATGATGAATGCGATTGTGATGATGCCAATGATGAAAAGCTGCATAATATATCCCAGTGATAGATGGGATATATTAAAGCGAGGGCCCCAGTTCAAGCTTGCTGCCATCAGTGAAACGTGAAAAGCGGAAACGCTGCAAGTCATGTTCAGCATTTTGCCCAGTTGCCATACGCGCAACTACCATGCCAAAGCCTGGACCAATGCCAAATCCGTGTCCACTTAGACCTGTAGCGATGATCAGATTAGAGTATTCACGCGTGCGGTCCACGATGGGAACAAAATCTGGCATCGTATCAATCATCCCGGCCCAGCAATGGCCAATCTCCGGTGCTCCAATAGTGGGAAAGCGGGTTTTAAATCGATCGACCATACGTTGGATATTTTTCTGATCCGGTTTTGGCTCCAACACGCGACACTTTTCAAAAGGGGAAATATCCTCCGCTTGCCAATTTCGAGGGGTTTGCCAAGCATCAGGGAAGCCGTCTGGCGCATTGATCTTAAGATTAAGATGTTTCCAGCCCTTAATAAGGGCAGGGATATAATATTTAAAATGTCGAAACGCGTCCGGACCAATATAGGCCGTGTGTCTATCACATAGCGAGAGGGTATATCCGCCATCTTGTCGGCGTCGAATAGCAAGTTCTTCATCAAGTGATGTTTGCGAGGTAAATTCAGGCAGGGGCTTTGTTTGTGCCACATCGCCTCGTACAGCCATTTGAGGAATATGAATGTTATGATTGCGGGCAAACAAGCTGGACCAAGCACCAGCGGCCAATACAACCTGTTCACAGGCAACTATACCATCTTCTGTAACAATGCCTTTTATCTCGCCACCTTGGATATCCAGTGTTCGAACAGCGCAATTTTCGCGAATGAAAACGCCGCTCTCCTGCGCGAGTTTTGCAACGGTTGGCACAGCAACCCATGGCTCACCCTTTAAATCGCTCGGTGTTGAAATGCCGCTCACCCAAGTTGTTGCGGCGCTATCGCCAAAAATCCCTGCGATTTCCTTAGAATTTAACAGCCTTGATTGTACGCCATGATCCTTGGCAATCTGTACCCATTGTTCAAACTCCTCGCGCCGCGCATCCGTGCCGCTTAAAAAGTTGATGGGTGCATTCACGACACCGCACTTGCCTTGTGTTTGCTGGTCCACATCACGCCAAAGTTTATTGGCTTGTATCATAATAGGTAATTCAGCTTCGTCGCGACCTTGTTGACGGATCCAGCCCCAATTTCTTGATGATTGTTCACAAGCAATGCGACCTTTTTCGATTACAGCAACGCTTTTGCCCATTCTGGAAAGATAAAGCGCAGAAAATATCCCAACAACGCCAGCGCCAATAATCGCAACATCCACCTTGTCCGGTAGCGTATCATGAAACTGAATAGGGGTGTTTATCGTCACATGTGATTGGGGATGATCTGTCATGAGAACTCTGTCGGAGCAATGTTGAATAATTAAGACACTATAAACAAAAAAGACCACGTGAACAGCTTGGTTTTTAGCTTTGAATTTGGATGGATTTTATCGCAGAACCAAGTGGTATTTTCATCATTTTAGAACAATGAATTCAGTTCTGCATCCTACGAGGTAAAAAATTGAGTTTGATCTGTGATTTGAAGCGCTTTTTTTCGATAAAAATAGGTGCAGATGTCTTTGAGTTGTTTCCGGAAAACCTGTTTAAAAGTAAAAGCTTATGGGCGTTTTAAATGGCGTGATTGATTTTCTTAATCGCTAAATCGATTTAGCTTGCGTCGATGTCCAAAATCGTCAATCGGGAGTCTCTTTTGTGCCTAGAAATGCATCAGTTGCATAGCACGTTTGCATTAATATGACTGGTAATTGTGCAAAATAAGGAGCATTTGGGTGTCAACGGAACGCGAATTGTTCCCTTATTTTTATATAGAATTTATTGCGAAACACGCTTCTTAAAAGAAGCATTTATGGAGAAGTAAAATGAATATTCTTGGTAAAGTTCGTAACTGGAACAACCAACGTGCAATGCGTCGTCAACTCAGCGCTTTGTCACCTCGTATTCTTGACGATATCGGTGTGTCACGCGAGGGCATTATGTCAGTCAAGCGTAACCCAATCTCTGAATACTAAGAGATAAACATATATTCTCGCATGTCCGTTCGGGTTGATATACTCTCCTAAGGATGACCAGAAAAACATGCGAAACTAACCCTGCAAGTATTTGCGGGGTTTTTTATTGCGCAAAGCAAATGTAGATAGTCTAAAATGGCGCTGAAATTTTATTCAACAGCTCACAAGTTTTGGATACTTTGTTTGAACTTTCGTTTTGACATAATATGGCCGACTATTTCCCGTGTTAATCAGCATCACATCACTTTCTGGGTTTTGTTTGGCATAGTCATATGCGGCATTCATCGATTTTGCGTTGAAAAACGGATCAATCAATAAACCCTCATGCTTTGCTGCAAGATTAGCTGGGTGGTCGGGATCGGTATCAGACGTTACTGTATGATGATTGCTGTATTGATCAGTTATTAAAATATCATCGTCTTCAACAGGATTTACCTCATCAAGTAAGTCGGCAATCTGATCAAGTTTAATGCGGATTTGTTGTTGAATATATTCCGCACTGTAAAATCCCACACTCACACCAACAACAGGTACATCACAGCCCAAAGAGCGCAACCCGTAAAGCAGCCCTGCGACCGTATTGCCGGAGCCAGCTGCGCAAAACATTACATCCGGCTCTTGGTCCATCTCATCTAATTGTTGGACGATTTCAAGAGCGGCATGGATATAACCAAAGGCTGCAAAAGGCAGACGATTGCTTTCATTTTGTAAGATATAGGGCGTACGGCCGTAACCTTTCAGCTCATCTGCAAGTTCTTGCATGGCGTCGATTGCATCGTCATGATTTTGAAAAGGTGGGTGGCTATGCACTTTTGCATCTAACATATTGCTAGAAAGTAACTCGCGCAGCTCTTCGGGTTCGCAGCATAAACCATGCTTTTCTTCTTCTAAAAATATATGGCATTCAATTCCATATTTGGCGCAAGCAGCAGCGGCAATGCGAGAAAGGTTTGGGATGCGCCCACCCAACATAATAAACGTATCAGCACCTTTGTTCATCACGTCACCAAGATAATACTCCATGTGACGGGCTTTGTTGCCACCTGTTGCAAAACAATTGGTATCATCGCGCTTAATTAGAAAGCTCTTTGCGCCAGCCAAACGCGCAAGATTGAACATCTCCTCAAGTGGAGATGCGGCATTGCATAATTTCATACGCGGTATCGTTCGAAGCTTATCGAGTGGCATTGTTCTACCCCAATTGAACAAGAAATGCTTGGCTCAAGCTAGACAAACCGGACATTTGTCGCAAGACTAATAACTGAGGCTTGACAAGCAATCATGCATACTAGAATCGCATTGCACTGATACTAATCTTTAATTTTATATCCCGACCTACACTTGAATCATCGCTAAAGGTGCTGCCGATGTTAAAATCCAATCGCTGGATAATTGCCTCTCCCTGGACGATAGCTGTGCCGCTGTCCTCGGTAAAGGTAAAATCGATGACAAATTCATTTGTAACGCCTGCAAGCAATAACTGCCCAATTGCTGAATACCCTGTGTCAGTTTTCTCAACCCTGTCAGATATAAAACGAGCAACGGGATTGGTTTCTACACCAAGAAATTCAGATGATTTTGCCCGATCCGAAACATCACCCAATGTAAGAGAACTCACATCAACTTCTGCTATAATTTGCGCGTTTTCAAGATCGCTGGGGTCGAAGATTACGTCCGCATTCCAGTTGGCAAATGTTCCGGTTACCGGTGTTCCAAGCTGCGCAACATCAATCTGCAATGGTGAATTGGAATAGTCAATTTTCCAGCTATTTGCCGGCTGATCCTGAGCGCTTGCAACGCTTTCGTTAACTTCACCCTTAGAGGCCTGTTCAACGCGAGTGGTTTGCTGCGAGCCAAATTCAAATTGATAGACAATAAAGGTAGACGCGACTGCAATTGTGCCAGCTGCCAGCGCCACAAATAGCGAAAATGGAGACTGCTTCTGTTCAGGCGGTATGTTGCCAGTGAGTGCATAGCGACCTGGAACCATTCGATCAAGTGTGTTGTCCTTGTCGATTACAGCATGTTTGAGTGCCCCTGCGATATGCAGACCAAGCGATAGAACAAGCAGGACACCACAGACAAAATGTGCAGTTTTAAAGATATTTGATATCATCACATCTTTAGGTACAAAGGGCAGATCTTGCGAAAACGGCCACCAAATCGGTGCAAACCCTTCAGTTGCAGCATGATAAAGCCAACCGAGCAACGGCATCGCTAGAATAGTGCCATAAAGTAGGTAATGAACTGTTTTAGCGGCAAAGCCTTCCAAGCCGCCATGTAGCGGTCGTGGGTGAGGCTGGTAAATAGCCCAGGCAATCCGGGCAAGGGCGACAAATAATGCCGCCATACCAATCGACTTATGCAAGGAATACAGCCAAACCTTGTCAGCGATTTGCTCTGAATTATCGATGGGCAAATCATGCACGTAAACGCCCATGGGTAATAAGATCAAAATTAGGATAGCAGTTGCCCAATGAAGAGATTGGTGCACCAAACCATAGCTTTCCGCAGTGTTGTTAATTTGCATAATCCGCCCCGTTTTATAAGTTGCAGAAGCAGACGCGATGGTTCTGCTTCCGCGTTTTTAAGTTTGTTTTGCTATGATTGGGATTTGCTATTCAGCTTTACCCATTTCGACTGAGATTTTTACTTCAACTTCATCGCTAACATATGGCGCGAACTTGCCAAGATTAAAATCTGAGCGCAAAAGCGTGACCGACGCATCAAAACCCGCCCAGTCTTTTTGTGATTGAGGATGTTTGCCAACCTGGTTTAGTTTTGCATCCAGGACAATGGATTTTGTTTGATCCAAAATCGTAAGATCACCAGTGATTTTTGCCGTTTTTTCACCAGTTGGTTCAACAGATGTGGAAGTGAATGTTGCGATAGGGAATTCACCAACATTAAAGAAATCTGCTGATTTAAAGTGACCATCGCGTCCTTCCCAACCAGTCATCAGCAAATCGCCAACATTAATCTCAAGACTAACAGATGATTTGCTTAGATCGTCCATATCCAGCATTGCTTGTCCATCAAAACCTGAGAACATGCCATAAGTCGTTGAAAAACCTAGGTGGTTATATGAGAAAATGATTTGTGAGTGGCTGGCATCAAATGCATAAGCGTCTGCAGCGTAAGTAGCGCCTGTTCCTGCTGAGAAAAGAAATGCTGATGTTGCGAGGGCTTTAAGTGTTGTTTTCATAATAAGTACCTTGTGGTTGATCTGACTTTTCAAAAAATAAGTGGGCGAATATCCGCCTGTAATATTCACTACGCATGGCAGTGAATTATTATTCAAAGTAATTGAAAGAAAAAAATGATAAGTCGGAGAACACAAGACTGAGTGTTGCGTAATTCGCAACAATCCATAAAAGAGCGACCCTGATATACACGAAGTATATCAGGGCCCTGTTACTCGGAGCTCGGGGGGAACTCCGAATAATTCTTATAATTTAGATGATACAAAAAATGTATGAACGGCCCGTGAATGATATATTATCACTATACTTGAAAAACAATATTACTTCTAGTTTTCCATACTAGTTTATAGTAATCACATTGATATTATTGAAAAATAATCGAGCTCTTTTAAAGATCACTCTATCACAGAGTGAGGTTTTTTCTTCAATAACATGGATTATGCAACCATCTTGCCGCGATTTTTGGGGCTGCGCATATTTGCATCCAAAGACCGTGTTTTAAATTGTGCCATTAATTCGTGAATTGCATCACTGCCAGTACTAACACGGTTTGTAATGTCATTGGCTTGTTCCACCATTTCAGCGTTTTTATGCGTTGCTTCGTCCATTTCTGTGACGGCTGTGTTAATTTGATCAAGTCCTGCAGATTGTTCACTCGTCGCCTCTGAAATGCTGTGCATGTATTTTTCAATCTCTGTAATGCCTGTTGTGATTGTTTTCATCATATTGCCAGTTTCAGTAACCAAACCCACACCTTCAAGAACTTCCTTGCTTGAATTATTGATAAGTTCTGCGATTTCTTTTGCAGCAGAAGCTGAACGTTGGGCAAGTTCGCGAACTTCCTGTGCAACTACGGCAAACCCTTTTCCAGCTTCACCCGCACGCGCCGCTTCAACGCCTGCATTCAGTGCCAATAGGTTCGTTTGGAAGGCAATCTCATCAATGACACTAACAATTTGGCTGATTTCACCTGATGTATTTTCAATACGCTTCATGGCTGTGACTGCCTGAGTAACAACTTCGTCAGAACTTGCAGATTCCTGTGTTACCTTCGAGATCTGGTTCGTTGCATCGTCAGTCCGCGTTGCAGATTCCCGCAAATTCGAAGTGATTTGTTTCAAAGCGGTTGATGTTTCCTCAAGCGAAGCAGCTTGCGCTTCAGTACGACGAGACAAGTCATTGGTAGCTTGTCGTAAAGTGTTGGCATCATTTTTTAACACAACACCGGTTGAACGCACATGCGCAAGTGTTTTTGCAAGCTTGGCCAAAGTGTCATTGTAGTAAATACGCAAATCAGCAAGTACCGGTGGGAATTCGTTCTCGATAGGGGATTCAAAATCACCATTTGAGAAGCGTTCAAGTCCAGCACCAAGCGTTTCAACTGCTTGCCTATAGGCTTCATCTTGCTTTGCCTTCTCTGCCTCATTACGTGCGCGTTCTTCTGCTCTGGCCTTGCGATCTGCATCTGATGCTGCTTCCAGCTCTCGCTTTTGAATTTCTGCGCTTTGAAATCCTTCAAGTGCTAATGCCATAACACCCAGCTCGTTATTCGCCTCAGTTCCTTTAACTGAAAATTCGACGTCACCATTTGCAAGACTATTCATATCGTCCTGAAGACGTTCCATCGGTTTGGTGATTGAACGAGAGATAAAGAACCCGGCAAGCGATGCGATAACGCAAATAGCTGAAGCAACAAAAATCGTCATTAAGAGAGTGCGAAATTTTTCAGCCTGGGTGGCGTGAACATTTTTATAGATGTTCAAGCCAACGAGTTCTTCAAGCTGCCTAAGTTTTACAATGCGATCCGTTGCAGTTTTAAACCATTTGCTTTGCGTAACACCACTTTCTGCCAAGTTATCTCTATTCGCAGCAATTGAGTTTCGCAATGCATTAACTGCACCAAGATTTGTACCCTCAAGCAGCTTTGTATATTCTTCTTTGTGAAGTGGTGGTAGGTGATTGATAAAGTTATTTATCATGCCACTCTGTGGCGCGATAAGGGCTTGCAACTTATTAAATTGTTCCGGGGTGATTTTACCTGCACCTAAAAGACCATTTGTCAGGCCACGTTCTTTACCTGCAAGTTCCTTGGTTGAACCCAGATCCAGCATAGATGTAAGTTCGAGTGCAACAGTTGTATCTGGTGCCTTTTGTGCACTTTCAAACCCAATATCAAACATAATTTTTATGTGTTCTGAATAAAAGCCGAGGACTTTATCGACATTTGTTGTTTTCCGATCAACTGTTTGACGGAAATTTGGAACAGATGATAATCCAGAGATAAAGTCTTCCATATGTCCAAATAAAACGGGTGCTTCATTGTGGTCTATACCTGCCAATATCGTTTTTAGGTTTTCGATTTCTGCATCTGTATCCGCGCGCGCTTTAATAACATTTTGCGGAACCCCAAGTGCATCGCTACCAACAAAGCCAGCGGATGTTCCGCGCTCAACTTGCATTGTGTGGGTGAGGGCGGTTAGTCCATTCACGGCAATTGAAATATGATCCATAATGATTGTGCGGTCATAATCACGATAGCCTTGCCAAACATGAACACATGTAATCGCAAACATGCCCATCAGAGGAATGATGACACCCAGACCAATTCGTTTCGAAATAGATATATTCTTCATTTTTGCACCCGCTTGCTTACATTGTTTTTATCTTAGGTGCGAAATCAGACTGACCAAGTCATTACAAAATTGCGTAATTTCAACCTAAGGATAAAAATCTTAGACAATTAAAATTTATGCAAGAATAGTAAACAGGATATTATCGCCCAAGGTAAGAACTAGTAAGTTTAAACTAGTATAACGTGTTTCCTCATTAAATTTTAGAAACTTAGAAGAGGGTTAAGTATCTGAAATGTATAAATTAAATAGATCTATTGAATTTTGATGAAATCTAGATTGTTTCATGTCTTGTAGAGTTGATACAACCTAAAATCGAGTTTCAATGCCTCAAATATGCGAAAACTAGGGCTATTTTTCTCAATTTTAGACCAAATATTATTTAATATGAAGAAATACAATTTTAGGTAGTTATAAAATTCGCGTTTTTACAATCTAGAATTCAGACTGTTATTGAAACATTTATTGACGTGGGATTTTTTGGACGAAATGAATAGATGAATTCGTCGTTTCAATACGCATAGGCTCAATCAGGTATGGCGGTCTAAAACCGCAGTTAAAATTCATCTTTAACCATTAGAAGGAATATTTCTCGAAACTTATGTAGCTTTGTACTTGCATTTTTCTCCAAGCTTTCGTAATCAGCACCCAACGCACAAACATTGTGTGACTAAAGGGGTATAGCTCAGTTGGTAGAGCGACGGTCTCCAAAACCGTAGGTCGCGGGTTCGAACCCTGCTGCCCCTGCCATTTTCCTTAATATAATCAGTTGTTTAATACTTTAGATTCGCGGTTATTTGCATTCTAATTCGTGTTACCCGATAGTTACCCAAAATGACCCGTTAGATTTAGAGGTATAAGTTATGGGTGAAACGCATCGCATATTGGGCGATAAAGTCCGTATATATCGACGTGAATCAGGTGAGAATTGGTTCTGTGCAACTTATATGGCTGGCAAAAATCGCCGTAAAAGTACGAAGGTATCGAGTTTATCTAAAGCAAAAGAAGTTGCCGAAGATTGGTACTTTCAACTGCTTGATAAAGATCGACATGGCGAGATTTTAAACGAACACACGTTTAATGATGCGGCCAAAAAGTTCATGCAAGAATATGAAGTTCTTACCAATGGCCAGCGCAACAAACGCTGGGTGCAAGATCATTATCGCCGTATTAGAATGCACCTATCGCCTTACTTTGGAAACATAGGTCTTTCAAAAATCAATGCGGGAACCGTACAAGAATATCGCATTTTTCGCTCTCAAGGTGAGGGCGGCAGGAAAGTACCCTCACGGAGCACGTTGCATCATGAAACTGTCACCCTGAGATTAGTCCTGAAAATCGCCGTACGGCTAGGCTGGTTGCAATATACGCCTGATCTTACACAGCCTTATAAATCATCTGGTAAGGTCGTGCATCGTGCGTGGTTTTCTCCTAAGGAGTATAAGCAACTATATGAAGCTACCCGTAACAACATCAAAGTGGCAAACGGAGCGCGACAAAAGTACCTCGCTGAACAATTGCACGACAAAATCCTATTTATGGCGAACACCGGCATTCGCCCTGATGAAGCTAAGTGGCTAGAATACCGCGATATTGAGATTGTCGATGATGCGGCAACGGGAGAAACCATCTTAGAGATCGAAGTACGTGGTAAGCGTGGCGTTGGGTACTGTAAAAGCACTAATGGTGCCGTCTTTCCCTTCAAGCGCATGTTGGAACGTAATAATGCTCAACCAACAGATCGCATTTTTATCATTGATCATAAAAAACAGTTTAATCGCATACTTGAAGAGCTTGGTCTTAAGGTTGATCGCAACGGCAATCGGCGCACGCTCTACTCGCTGCGTCACAGTTACATATCATTCAGGTTACTAGGTGGTGCTGATATCTATCAAATCGCAAAGAATTGCCGCACCAGCGTTGAGATGATCGAAAAGCACTATGCTGTTCATTTGAAAAATAGTCTTGATACGAGGGCTAATGACCTGAGACCCAACTTTCATCCAGTTTTGGCTAGAATCTGTCGATATGTTTATGGCGTTATGCGGCCATGTTTTTCAAGTTAATTTTCCTTACGTATTCGTAGGGCGTTAGATTGCCCAGCGATGAATGTGGTCTGTTTTGGTTATAGTCGTCCTTCCATTTATTGATTTCGGTTTTGGCATCATTGAGTGAGGTGAAGAGTGTTTCGTTTAAACATTCATCTCGGAAGCTACCATTGAAGCTTTCAACAAAGCCGTTTTGCATAGGTTTTCCGGGTTGAATGTAATGCCATTCAACATTCGTTTCCTGACACCATTTAAGGACAGCCATGCTGGTGAGTTCGGTTCCGTTATCGCTGACAATTGTATTTGGTTTGCTGCGTCGTACTATCAGACTATTGAGTTCACGAGTAACGCGGAGACCAGATAAAGATGTATCAGCCACAAGAGCCAAACATTCACGGCTGTAATCATCAACAACAGCTAAAACTCGAAACCTTCTGCCATCAGTGAAAGCATCTGATACAACGTCTAAGCTCCAACGCTCATTGGGTTGATTGGGCACGAGCATGGGTCTACGAGTGCCCAAGGCACGTTTCCTGCCACCACGTTTGCGCACCTGTAGCTTCTCCTCGCGATATAGACGTCTCAACTTTTTCTGGTTCATGATAATGCCTTGCCGTTCCAGCATCACATGAATGCGCCTGTAACCGAAACGGCGACGTTCAGATGCTACCTGCTTCATAGCTTCTCTCAGTTCATCATCATTAGGTCGAACAGATTTATAACGCACACTTGACCGATCAACCTGTAAAACAGCACACGCCCGCCGCTCGCTCACCCCGTGCGCTGTCCGAAGGTGAGTAACCGCATCTCGCTTGGCAGCAGGCGTCACCACTTTTTTGAGTTCACATCCTTGAGCATGGCAATATCAAGCATCTGTTCAGCCAACAGCTTCTTAAGTCGATTATTCTCATCCTCCAAAGCCTTTAGCTTCTTGGCGTCTGAGATGTCCATCCCACCATACTTGGATTTGTATTTGTAAAAACTGGCTGAGCTAATCCCGTACTTGCGGCACACCTCAGATGTTGGCATGCCGTTCTCTTGTTCCTTGATCATCGAAATGATCTGCTCATCGCTAAATCTGCGTTTCATATTCTGTCTCCAATTCGTTGGGACAGACTCTATCAAATTTTGGAGGAACTTTCGGGTCTCAGGTCAGTGTAAATGGCTGTCGTGTTGATATCGGAGTGCCCCATCAACGTGCTGATTGTTGGTAACGGCACACTTTGCTGCGCGAGCCTAATGCCATAAGTATGCCTCAGTCCTTTTGGACTGGCTTTAGAACCGTTTATGCCAGCTCGTTGCATCGCTTTCTTTATGATTTCCCAGCCACGTGTGCGCCCCCATGGGAATAAGCGGTCTTCTTGATTATTAGCCCATTTCACTAGGGCTTTCATGTGCGCAGGCGGCACAGGTACGCATCGCATGATAATCTGGCTGCGTCTTTTCAGTGTGCGAAAGACGATAGCGTCTTCATCGTAAGATAAATTATCGCTTGTAAGTTGAAGCGCCTCCGATATGCGGCACCCTGTATATATCAATGTGAGGGAGAAAAGTTGTTCATGCGCTGTGAGCTCTTTGATGGCTTTTATGAACGCTGTGCGCTCTGTATTGGTTAGATACTTTCGACTTCCTGATGGTGTGTAAATAGAGTTGGTTGAATATCGCATCATACGATCCTCCGATGCTGTGCACTGAGTACCAACCAATCGATATTTATATCTTTCTGTTTTGCTGAATATTCCAGTCACTAAACATCGAACAAAATATGAATTTTGTTCGCCGTTTAGAAAAACACACTAATAACAGGGTGTTAGGTTTTTGTATCAACCCGTTTCTGAATATTACATGAACAGGATTCTACATTTCAAGTTGTAATTTCAACAATTTGGGAGAAGCGAACAGAATTCATATTTTGTTCGGTAATTCTAGCATAGCAGAAAGCGCTAAAAAGGTCTGCGATCTTTGTTTTCTGCCTACTTTATGAGTTGATACATGTCTATTAAACAACAGTACGTCGATACGCCCGCGGGGCTAGATACAATGGTGACGAGTTACCTCAATCAAGGCTTTACGCTTGCAACTAAAAGTGAAACCAAGGCAACGCTGCAAAAGAATAAGCAACCGCTCAGCGCGGCAATGATTATCATTGGTCTCATTATCCCCATCTTTGGATGGGCGTTTTTAATTGGCTATCTTATTCTCCACGGCAGTAAGCCTGCTTCGCAGGTTGTAGAGATTACAGTAGGTGGCCAAGGGAATGCGCATCATGCGTAAACTTGCGGTGGCTTTAACGGGTATAGTGGTGTTGGCTGGGTGCAGTGAGATGACTACCCCAATGGGGGGCTACCAACCTGCCTATGATAACTGGAGCGCAGTTGTCGATCAAACAGGTATTACGGTTGAAAATAGCGTTTGGCTTCGGGGCAAAGAGCTGAATGGCATTCAAAACCGCGGGGAGGCTGACGCACTCGTTGCTGCGAACCGCTGCAAACAAGGTGCCATGGTTGGCTATATCCGTAAGGTGGATGTCACAGGTCATCGCGCAGCGATTGAAGTTATTCCTGTTTACTCTGCTGAGAATGCCATGGGCTGTGCGGGGCGAGGGTACAAAAATCCTGTTGGATGCTTGGTTCAAAAACGGGCTGTGTGGCGCTCTGCGGTTACGTGTTACGTCAGTGATTTACCTGCTCTTAGTGCTAAGGTTGGGCGCGACATTAAGGCCGACGCAGATGCGCGTTGGCAATCGCGCAATAACTGGCAGCATGTTCTTGTTGCAGGTAAAATCAGCCATGTAACGACGAATAAAGTTCTCCAAGCCAGTTCTTTTAGCTCTGACGGTTCTTTTGGTGGCGTGCTTGGCGGTATTTATTTAGAAGGCTTTGACTACAGTAATATTCACATCAAAAATTGTCGTGTTGCGACGTATCGCAGCAAACTTGTTCCCAAATCATAGGACTACGAAAATGCTCAAATCGACATCATTAGGCATTGCGTTGACGTTGCTTGTTAGCCCGTCTTATTCCCAAGCTGAAGAGTTAGATCTAAGAAAAGAGGCCAAAACAATTCGGCAAAATATAGCAACTTTGCCCAATCACCAGTGGCAGAAGATAGGGAACTATTCCAATTATGCAGCGGTCAGCAACGGTGCTTATAATCTTATTGTAAATTGTGAGCCCAAAAGCAGATTGGGAGAACCTCGCATTACGTTACGTGTGATAGAGCGTGGGGGATCTGAGAACCAGATCGCACTATTTAAAACCAATATGCAAATATTGAGTTCGAGTAGGGCACCTTTAACATTTGAGCCGCGAGAAGAAAAACGTGACAGCCCTTATAAAGAAAACGAATATCCAATGCAGCCATTGCTCGATGCCTTAAAGGAAGGGCAGAAAGTCAAAATTGCGCTACAGGGCAAAGTGGGCGAATATGAATTTACATTAGCAAATTCAGGAAGAGCACTGGCTCATTGCCGGGAGTATAAATAGCTAAATTATTCAATATTTACAGACATCGTGATGTCTATCAGTATCAGTACATTCAAGCGAATGCTATCCATCTCTGGCCAGAGCATGTCGTTCTACGCTGCTTGTTTAGCAACGTGTGCTCACGATTTTATCCATACTTCTTGGTTCGTCGGGCATATAAATGGGTATTTAATGTTTTCGACAACGCTTCTAAATAAAAAAGTAACTGGCAATTTAAGATAGTTTTGCTGCTTTTTTACACCACCATTACTTGTTTTAATTAAAAATTAGCCTATATCCAGTAGGTATTGTGTTACTTATTGCCCTTTTTTTAGAAAACGGTATCATCGTTCTATGATTGAAGTAGAGAAAACCCAAAATCGGACCCACGAAAGACTTTTCAAATTTTTTGACGGATTTGTCGGTTTGAAAAATGTTTGGACGATTAAAAGGTCTTCATATTCAATTCTATATTCAGCAGATTTACACGGAAACAAAACGCAATACGATAAATGTTTTAATTATGCATTGCACAATGGCCTCGAAAAAGTAATTTTTGGTGGTGACATATCCCCTAAAAGTAAATCCAAGCGTTCGGTTCCCAAACAACGGGAGTTTTTTGAAAAATACTTTTTTCGTGCCGTCGATAAATTTCACTTGGAATTTGAGAAAAAATACTCAAGAAAACCGAAAATTCTAGTTGCAATGGGGAATGATGATTTCAGAGGAAATTACTCATTTCTCAAGAGCAGTTCGAAGGCGCATAAATATGAAATATTTTGCAATAGTGTTTATAATGACGAGAGGGAAAAACGTTCCTACATTTTCTATACTTTTGTGCCGCTCACTCCTTTCAAATACAAAGATTGGGAGAAGCCTGATTTAACGCCAAAAATGCATGAAGATAGGGAGGATGCTCAGCTAGTTGGTGTGTTCAGCAACAAGTCTGGTTTAGAGAGAAAAAATTTGACGAAAACAAAGCAGTTTTCTGGTACTATCTATGATGATCTGAGCGCGCTCTTTTCAGAATGTAAATTTGACGACAAGATATTGGTTTCTCATGCGCCTCCCAAAGAAACAAAGTTAGATATTATGCAAGGTGGGCGCCACATCGGAAGCGATGGCGTTCGAAAAGCAATAGAAGAATATTCACCTAAACTAAGCTTACATGGGCATATTCACGAAACTGTCGAATTAAATGGAGGTGAGTATGTAGAAAAAATAAAAACTAGTCTATGTGCGACACCAGGTAATTTTTTTAATAGCAAAAACCCTTGGGTGCTTCATATAGAAGGCCCCCAAAAAAATAGAATATTTAGATACCAATTAAAATAAAAATTGTTAGAGAGTTTCAACTAGCTGTTTTCGAACAAAGGTTAGCTCGTCTATCAACTCTTTACGAAATTCGCATTCAAAACGATCAAGTCGAGAAAGCGAATTTTCAAGAGAGTATGACACTTCAAGACGTTTTTCTTCCTCTAACATAATTTGAGTCACTTTTCTTATTACGCCAGTTCTAAATTTTTGAAAATACTTCTCACCAATCACAGCGTGTTTTGTGGATATTATTTTATCCCTATGAATTCCTAAAGCATAACGTTCTTCATTACTCTGAGGGTCAGTGTAGATAAATGAGATTGGAACCACTGTTCGCACGCCCCCTTCGTGCAAGGGCACATTTTTTACCTCAAAATCATAGTAGCTGTTTCCGCAAAAGCCTACTAATTTGTAATTTCCCTTTTTATTATGATCGCGAAAGATTCTAACGTCAGCCACGTAAGCGAGCCTCAAAATTTCGAAGGAATCGCGATTAAATACATGAACACTAACGTCGACTCCATCAATGTTTTCTTTCAATGACAATGCATCAAAATATCTATGCTGCGGCAAATTTTTTAACTTAAATTTCCCATCGAGAAACGAAAGGTCACAAATTTCGTTGTCTAATTTTATTAGAATATCTAAATCTGATTTATCAGTAACTACTTCTGGCGACCCATAGGCCATAGATCCACAAACGAGCATTAGCTCACAGTTACCTTCAAAATAAGGTATAATTTTTTTAAGAACTTTTTCACGCAAAAAATATGGACTGTTTTCTAGTGCGAGATTAGACACGATATTGTTCCTATATTGAGAAGTCGAAGTCTGTTACAGAATTAGCGTTTAGATTGCAAGTTATAATTCATTTAAATCACAGGGTTAAGCATTTCTGGTTGTGATCTTGAAACAGTGTTAGTTGGCCATTTCTGGCCAGCGCGTGTTGCTACCCGTTGCTTATTCAGCAACGTCTGCTTCTTGCTTGGGTTGGGTTTTGCGGATCACAGTGCGGCCTTCAATCAAGGGACTGTAGTTGATCGCAAGGTTCATGCCGTCGTCGTCTTTATGCGCCCAGCCTACACCAATTTTCATCCAGCGTGCGTTGTTTTCATCGCCTGTCACGTGAAAGACTTCGTGAGTTGGTGTTGTGCTTTGCTTCTTTTGTTGCTTTGTCATGGTATTTTCTCCTCTTTAAATTTGCCGCAGCGCCTATCGCTTTGGTCGTGAGCTAAAAAGGTGAACACGTAAGAGCAAACACAAGTTTCTTCTCGGGAGACCGCTCTTTGGCGGCGGAAGATAACTTGCTGTTTGAGCTTGTGGAGCCAGCTTCATCGAACCAAACGATTTCGTTGCGCGCATTATGAGAAAAATCATGACGTAAAAAGACAAAGCCGCAGCGCTCAAACGTTCATGTGAGGGAGATAATAATGCGTAGAGGAAAATGTAGGCGGCATATGACAAGGCTGATCGGGATAAGGCTGATGTTTCGAAGACGTACGTCTGCAAAATTGAACCCAAGCAAAGCATCAAATGTCAGACAATGGGGAGCAAAAGACGCTCTGGCCAGATGGCCGTCACTACGAGCATCGCGGGTAGTGACGGCCACGCCCCTCCAAGCTCACTAAGGCTTATAACCAGAAAATGATAAATTATGCGCGCGTGATAGCTCAAAATGTACGCCATCATTTTTGATCATTTGCTTGCGCAATTGGGCCAACCTTTGGTACCTTTTTATCAGAATTAGCAAATGCTGGGCTCAGGTGACTGAGCCCTTTTTTTATGCTCAATATTCAGGAGCCATCTCACACATTTTGAAAAGGAAAGATCTTATGATTACCGATAAAAAAGTCCCGCCATAGATGCGGGCACAGCAGTTACAATTACGATGTCACTGCCGCCCATCTGGGCACCTGTCGTAAAGCACCCATGGGGTGCTTTTTTTGCGACTTGGCTTTTATTAAACGTCTAGGCGTTTGAACTGAACGATCTGCGGATCGCCAGTAGCCATTAACACTCACCAATCAAATACAGAACAACAACAGAAAGCAAAGGAGATGGATAATCTCACAATGGACTTGGTGCGCTTATGTAAGCGCAACCGAGACGGTGCCTTTGGCACTCAAAAGAACCGTCAACGCGGCCTTGCGGCCATGGCGGCACAACTCAAACAACTTGGTTATGACTTAAAAAATAGCCGTTCGCTTAAACCCAAGCATGTTGATGCACTTCTCAATCACTGGCGAGATGAAGGCCTTACCAAAGCGACCATGCGTAACCGCATGAGTTGGCTGAGATGGTGGGCTTTAAAAGTTGATAAAGTTTCCGTCCTTCATAAGAAAAATAAACGATATGAATTGCGGGAAGGCTTCGAAAGCAAGGATAACAACGCTCTTAGCCTTGATACAGAAAAGTTGGCTGGGCTGGATTGTGTCTACGTTCAATCAGCCGTTATGCTGGGGAAATTTAAGTAATTGTGTTCTGAAAATGGCTTCTAATACTTACCCATAAAGTTACCCGATATAAGTATAATTTAATTTTCATCATTTAAAAACAATAGCTTATGATTTGAGTATTCAGTCTCCAAAGGCTCAGGGAAGCGCAGCGGTGTCAAAAGCCGTGGGGCGCAAATTTATGGTCGATGTTTATATTTAAGTTGAATATTGATTGATTAAGCCTTGCTAGCAAAAATATTAGCACCGGTCGAAACAACTGCATTTTAACTAATATTCAATCAACATGTCCATCAACCGTCAATTTGAATTCTATTGGGGCGTGGGGGCCCGGTGTTGTAGCTTCAGATACCAATCTTGAAGCGGACATTCATTATCTAAATTCATACGTCTGTTTCGTGCCAGTTGCAGACATTAGCAGGTTTCAATTGAGCAATTCTTCAAACAATTCAGCGATCACTAAGTTTTTATCATCTGTGCCAGCAGGACCTGCAAGACAAATACTTGATGGCAGACCATCGGAGCGGTGTATCCCTGGGATGGCGATTGCAGAAAAGCCAATTGGATTTGCAAAATAGGTGTATGTTCCCATGATGTTGTTTAATTCCATGGGATTTTTGAGCATGTCTTTAATTGTGTAAAGCCTCGGGATTGTCGGTAGGATCAGACCAGAAGTTCCCTCAAGCTGTTTCATGCACTCAATCTTTAACTCGGCGATTTCGTGCAAAGTTTCATATAGATCCTGTGCGGAATACGCTCGGCCGTTATTAATTGCCTTTGCAACAGGTTCTAGCACTTTTTCCGGATTGTCTTTGATAAAATCTCCGTAGTCGATTAGTCTTTCAGCAACCAGCGCAGATCCAAAAACCTTTTCACCAATTTTTGAAAATGGCTGGAAGTCAATTTCTTTCAAACTAATCCCAGATTTGTTGAGCTTTTCTATGTTTTCTTGATGGGCTCTCTTTGCGGCCAAGTCCCCGAAATGGTTAAGTTGAGAAGGGATGGCAAAGGTTTTTGATATCACGTTTGTTATATCGACCTGTCCACCCCAATACGCATAGGGGTCATTAGGATCTGGTCCACCTATGACGTTAAATACAGCTTTTGCCTCCGCAACAGTTTTTGCAAATATGGGAATTATATCAAAGCTTCGGTTGCAATAGACAAGGCCGCGGCCCGAGATCGAACCTGGTGTGGGTTTGAAACCTACAATGCCATTGGCCGCAGCTGGCACCCGACCTGACCCGCCGGTATCGCTTCCAAGAGAAAATCCGCATATACCCAAAGCCACAGCAACCGCTGAGCCAGATGAAGAACCACCCGGTATCATGGTGGGGTCGATTGAGTTTTTACACAATGGTTCAGGTGAGCGCGTACCATTTAATCCGGTTGCGAACTGATCCATGGTGTTTTTACCGATTAATATTGCACCTGCCTCGATTGCCTTTTCGACAGCCGGTGATGAATACGTCGCAATATCCCCAAAACCGGGACAGTTTGAACTAGTCACCATGCCCTTAACAAAAATATTATCTTTCACGCAAAAAGGAATACCAGCTAAGGGCAATTCGTCACCATTGGCAATCTTTGCTTTCACCGTAACAGCTGCTGCTTTTACATCTGCCTCTGGGACAAAAGATACAAAGCAACCTTCTGCTGCTTTCGCGCGGTTTAATGCATCAATGGCAATTGCCTCAATATCTTCACCAAGGTCCAAGCGTTTTTGAAAATCAGGAAAGCAATTGGTCACTTTTATACCCTCAATAAAGTAAGTCGTTTTTTGAAGTTTTTCGGCATTATTCAGATTGTCTTGCGAACGCGATGAGACTCTCTTCTCGAATGTAGTCCATGCATTCAGCGCGCAATTTTACATAATCGCTTGATGTGATGACGTCAGCTCCACGGGGCCTGGGTAAAGGAATGGAGATATCTGCAATTATCCGGCCCGGGCCCGCGCTCATGATTAACACGCGGTCCGATAATAAGACTGCTTCGTCGACATCGTGGGTGACAAAGAGCACCGTCGTGCCAAATTCCTTCCAGATCTTCATCAGGTTTTCTTGCATCATCGCGCGTGTTTGACTATCAAGCGCGCCAAAGGGCTCATCCATTAAAAGAACTGAAGGATAATTTGCTAATGCGCGTGCAATTCCAACGCGTTGCTGCATACCCCCAGATAGTTCTTTAGGATAGCTGTCGGCGTATTTAGAAAGCCCGATCATCTTGATAAATGTGCGTGCTTGGTCTGTGATAGACCCTTCGCCTCTGCCAGATACGCGCGGGCCAAAGGTGATATTTTCGAGAACGGTTTTCCATGGAAATAATGAGTGGTGTTGAAATACCATGCCGCGCTCAGGCCCCGGTTTCTCAACAAGGTTCCCATCTACTTTTATGGTGCCAGAGGCTGGTTTTATAAAACCTGCAACTGAGTTTAGTAACGTTGATTTTCCAGAGCCAGACGGTCCTAAGATGCAAACAAATTCACCTGGTTGGATATCGACGCTTGTCTTTTCAACCGCGACCGTTTTTCGATCGCGGTTTTCAAAAATGATAGACACGCCATCGATGACGACATGCCCATTTTCAGGGGTGCGGCGATTTTCATGATATTCGAAATTTTGATCAGTCATACGGCGCACCCTATTTGCTTAATTACTTGCTAAAACTTCTTCGAGATAAGAAGGCACGAGGAAATCTGAATAGTCTTCGCGTGTAAGCAATTTTGGCAGTCTTTCCTGCGCAACAAGAAACTCTGATGTTGCCACGAGCGTATCTGCAAATTCGCCCTCAGCGCCTTCAGTTCCCATATACCCTGCTGTCAGTTGCTCAGGGCAAGGAACCATGCCTGTACCACGCATCATGCGCGTTGCATCAGGCAGTGAAAGCTCCAATTCTTCGGCAATAATGGCAGCGGTTTCTTTTGGATTGTTGATCCAATAATCAATACCTTCGCACTCAGCCTTAAGGAATGCTTTGACAAGATCCGGGTATTTCTCTGCAAAATCGTCCATAACAATGCCGACATCCCAGGTTGGATATCCACGACTTGCCATAACGCCACTGGTCATGAAGATATTGCCGCCATCCTTAACCGTTTTATCCAGATTTGGTTCCCAGAACCACGCTGCATCGACGTCACCACGTGACCATGCAACTGCAATATCGTTTGGACGTAGATCAAGAATTTTCATCGATGCTGGATCGATGCCTTCATCAGCCAATGCTTGCAACAACAGATAATGCGTTGTTGAACCAAATGGTGCGGCAATTGTTTTTCCTTCAAGGTCAGCAAAAGATTTGATGTCTTTGTCTGTGCGGACAACCATGGCTTCCACATAATCAAGCATGTTCAAAACCATGATACCCTGAATAGGCAGATCGCGTGTTACTCCGATTGCTGTTGGAGGATTTCCAAGGCCTCCGAAATCAACCTGATCAGCTGCAATAGCGCGCAACATGTCACCGCCGCCGCCAACTTTGATATATTCAATTTCAATGCCAGGCATATATTTTTGCACAAGGCCTAAGTTCTTAGTGACCAATTGTGCGTTCACCAGATTAAGATATCCAACGGTTACCTTTTCCGGTTTGTCTGCGGCCATAAGTGTTGTTGTTGTAAGTGCTGAGCCCAGGAGAGCTGCTGCGATAGTCTTAAGTAACGTCATCGTATTTTCTCCTTGTTTAGTTTTGACGATGGTGGGGGAGGATTGAGTAATTTTCGACTTTGCTATCTTGTCCATGGCATCAAAATACCTCCAAGAATGCGCATGAAAACGTCAAGTGCGACGCCGGTTAAACCGAGCACGATAAGGCCCATGATCACGACATCTGATAATAAAAATTTTGCCGCATCCCAGATCATCCAACCTATTCCGGCGGTAGCAGCAACAATCTCTGCAGCAACTAATACTGTGTAGGTAAATCCAAGAGATATGCGCATACCTGCAATGATGGTTGGGCCTGCTGCTGGTAAATAGACTTCCCGTAGAATAACGGATTTGGATGCGCCAAGCGAAAGCGCAGCGCGGATATAGACTTCATCGATAGATTTTACCGCCTGAATGGTGGTGATGATGATGCCAGGAAGGGCTGCGAGGAATAAAAGTGCTAGTTTCGATTCTTCACCAATACCAAGCCACATAACGAGCAAAGTGTATAAGCCCAAAGGTGGCAAAGGCCGATAAAACTCGATTAATGGATTTAGCAGTGCGGCTGCATCTTTTGATGCACCCATTAAAATACCTAATGGAATTCCGATTATACAAGCGATCACAAAAGCAACCAGTATGCGCCATATACTGATACCAACATGTTCCACTAGAGTTGACCCCTGATAGCCCTTAGTTGCGACTTTAATAAATGAATCCCAGACAGCGACAGGGCCGGGTAAAAACAATTCGTTCGCCAGACCTGTTGCCGTCACAAATGTCCATGCAGCAAACAACAGCACCACTGTTAAAGTAGACAATAGGTAAGAACGCATATTGTTTTGGATGGCTTTAATCATCTTTATGCACTTTCAAGATTTCCATGATTGTCAATGCATAGACCTTTGCTGCAGCAACACTTTTGGTGATGGAAATCCATTCATTATCGGCTGCCCAGCCATCTTCGCCGGGACCATATGTGACTGCATTAATGCCTGCCTCGCGGAGACGGATAGTGTCATTAAATGCATTTTTTCGATTGGGTTCAGGTGTTTGCCCTAAAAGGCGCTCAGAAACTTTCACTAAAGACACACAAGGCTCTTCATTCATGGGTACGGGCGGTGTTGCGTTGACGAAAAGCGAACCTGAAACTTGCTGCACCTGCGCGGTCATTCGGTTAGAGCCACTAACAGAGCTTTGAACGACTTTATCGATATCCTTAAGCACACTTTCCATTGTCATACTGGGCACAATGCCGACAACAGCAAGCGTGATAATACATTCATCCGGTGAGAACTGCATCTCTCCGGGTAATCCGCCTTTAATGCGCACCACAGTTGTACATGGTGGCGTGTGACCAGGAAACGGATCTTCATCATGAGTAAAACTCATACCAGCCAAAGAAGGCAGGAGGTCTGCTGCTTGCAAAATTGGGTTTTCAACGACATCAGGTCGCCAAATATGCCCTTTAATACCAGTAAGCTTTATTTCAACAAGGCAATGCCCGGAATTGGCAACTGAAAGATTTATGCCCCATTCAGGCAAATTGCCATTGGCATCCGCATCAACAGGGCCGCCCCATGCAGTTGGCTCCGCTGTGATAGAGTAATCGGATGTAATCCCAAGTTCTTGGGTGATGTAAATTGAGCCATAGGTTCCGTCACGTTCCTCATCAACGCAGAAACTGTACATGAGGTCACCTTCAAGGCGCACACCTTCGCTGATGAGCGCTTGGACAGCCAATAAGCATGATGCCATATTGCCGCGTGTGTCTGATGTGCCGCGCGCATATAAAAGATCACCATGACGTGTCGCGTTATATGGACTGTCTTTGGTCATCGTCCATTTTTCAGGGTCAACTACCGGGTAGGTATCAAGGTGATCGTTCATCATGAGCGAAGGACCGGACCCTGACCCTTTGAGTGTTCCCACAACATTTGGTCGTCCGGGTACCGCACTATAGGTTTTGACATCCATTCCAAGTGCGGCAAGTTTTCCGGCCGTCAACATGGCAATGGCTTCTTCTTCACCACCTGGCATGTCGGGATCAAGTGGATTACCAGACCGAGGCTGACCTGTGCGTATAAGTTCCGTTGCAAGATCTAGCCATTTCTCTTCGGTGATCTGTGAAAGAACGCGTTCCTCAAGGTCTGATAGATTTAATCCACTCATCAAAAATTCCTTTATTGCTTAAAAATGAGACTAGTCATTTACGGTGCGCCAAAATAGTGCTAATTTCGTTCCTGACTGACGCAAAAAAAGCAACACTAATGCGTAACTTATTGATTTATAAATATATTAGTGAGGTGGCTAGGGCTGGTTCGGTGCGTAAAGCAGCCGAAATATTGTCCATTACGCCCTCATCCTTGAACCGACGTATACAATTTATGGAAGAAGAATTAGGCACGCCGCTATTTGAGCGAAATGCTAAAGGACTTAGATTAAATCCGGCTGGCGAACTTGCTGTTCATGCATTCCGTAAACATTTGGCAGAAGTTGAAGAGTTGGAAAACCGAATAGAGGACCTTAAAGGTGCGCGTAGAGGTGTTGTGTCCATCGTGTGTTCTCAAGCCTTGCTGCCACATTTTCTTCCCAAGCAAATATTGATGTATCAGGAAAAATTTCCGGGAGTGGAATTTCAAGTCAATGTCGCGGATATTGAAAGTGCCAAACTTGCATTGACCAATTATGAGGCTGATCTTGCTCTTACTTTTTCAACATTTTCTGCGGATGATTTGGAAGTCATAGCTAGTATTGCGCAAACTATTTATGTCATTATGCCTGAGGATCATCCGCTTTCTCGCAGGAAAAGATTGCGGCTTAACCATTGTGCGGAATACGCTCTTGCGCTCAACGATGGCTCCTACGCTATTCGAAATATGCTCGATGCCGAGGCGAGGCGCTCCAATATTTTGTTAAGGCCTGCGGTTGAAACTGACAGCTATATTTTACTTCATAATTACATATTAAGTGGACATGCTATCGGTTTTGAAATTGAGATTGGTTTGCCTGATAAGCTTCCTAAGGGGTTGGTCAGACGTCGATTGGATCTAACAGTAAGTAATGAAAGATCTGTCCATCTAGCACAATTGCGCGGACGAACTTTACCTGTGAGCGCTGCGAAATTTGCCGAGCAAGTGAATGCAGCGTTTCAAAGAATTAATCCTGATTAGGTTTTATGATTTTGTCTGCTTCAATGTTTGTTCAACACAATCTACATATGATGTAAACCCATCTCATCGTCAGTGTGCTGTTGGGAAGAGTGTGGCAAGGCTTTTTGTTATTTGATCTGCAAAGCGGGCAGATGCAACGGGTAATGTACGCCCGGCTCTCTGGCCGAAAAATATCAAACTGGACTGTAGGTCTTGTGGGTCTAAGGGTTTTAAGATCAAATCTTCATTTAGGTGTTCAGCACCCATCGCAATTGGGCTTTGGAATGATATGGCCTTATTAAGCCGAACGTAATTTTTTAAGAATTCAAATGAATTGGATTGCAGCATAATATCTGGTTGGCGTGATAGACGTGCAAGCGCGCTATCGAGAAGCGCGCGCCCACCGAAAATTTTTGAAGGTAAAGCCCAGGGAAAATCCATACATTCAAGCAATCGCAAATTGTCTTTATCAGCGAGTGGATGATCTATAGCCATCAATGCGGAAAGCTGTTGCTCTACAGCAATCAGTATCTGAAATTCAGGTATGTTGCTCAGATCGAAAACAAATGCCATGTCCACCGAGTAATCAACAACTGCTTTTTCAGCTGAGTTATGATCCAGAACCTGAACGTCAAATGTCACATCCGGGTATTGGTCTAAGTATTTCGAAATTTCCCTTGGCAGGAAATCAAACGTCAATGCTGGGCTACAAGCGATTGTAACGTGACCTAATCGTATTCCGGAGAGATCACTTAGCTTGGTGTGAAGTTTTTCGGTATCTGACAATTGTCTCCGGATATGATCAATGACCAATTCGCCGGCTGCATTTAAACGCACCCCGTCTGATAGGCGTTCAAAAATCGGTGCGCCCAATTCTTCTTCAAATGATTGGATCCTTCTTAAAAGAGCTGATGGTGTAATCGCTGCCTCTTCAGCGGCGCGGCGGATGGAGTTTTGCTTTGCAACGATGTCTATTAATCGGAATGTCGTTAAATGCTTCATTCCGCGACGATGTCATGGTGTTGCAAATTAAGCAACAGATTTGGTGAAATTTGGCATATGAACACAACAGCAATTTGTGCAATGCTCTCTCCCGTGTACCTAAAACAAATCCAGATTTTATAATCTATCAGGTTAATCCATGCGACAAGCCCAGCTATTTCGACTTCCAATGTCAGGCCCAAGCGATATCTCGGCCATAAAAGATCTTATCGAGACAAAAACGATCAGCGCTTCAGAAATAGTTGCTATTTTGGGTAAAACCGAAGGCAATGGTTGCGTTAATGATTTTACGCGTGGTTTCGCTGTGCAATCTTTGCAAGCGCTATTGCGTCAATATGTATCTGAAACAGAAGTAAATGGTATTGGCATTACAATTTCAGGGGGGACGGAAGGTGGTTTATCACCGCATTGGCTTGTGTTTACAGCTCGTAAAGTTGATGTGATAGAAAACACGCAGCGTCGTCAAAAATCACTTGCGCTTGGAACGGCAACCACGGCGTCTATTAAACCCTGGGAGCTGGGGCGGTTGCCGCAAGTTACTGCCGTATCGGACGCAGTTCAAAAAGCGATGGAACAAGCTAATATTTCTGAATCCAAAGATGTGCACTTTGTTCAAATAAAATGCCCCCTGTTAACGTCAGATCAAACTTCTCAAACCTATCATGGGTTTACAACTGTTACCCAAGATACCTTGAAATCTATGGGGTTCTCGCGCGGCGCTAGTGCTTTAGGTGTCGCGCTTGCCCTTGGAGAGCTTAACCCAAGTGATGTGGCGGATGATGACATTTGTCAAAACCATTCTCTATATAGTGCAAAAGCGTCATGTTCGGCTGGTGTTGAATTAGACTATTGCGAAATATTAGTTATGGGTATGAGCAAAGATTGGATTGGTGATCTGCACATCAATCATGGTGTCATGCGGGACGCTATTGATGTTGAGCCTCTATTGTCCATTTTGTCCCCCTTAAGATCAGGTAGTAATTTCCAGCTTAGCAAAGATGAACAAGAAGCTGTTTTGGCGATTTTGGTTAAAGCTGAGGCCTCAACATCTGGTCATATTCGCGGCCAGAGGCATACAATGCTTAATGATAGCGATATCTCATCAACTCGCCATGCGCGGGGGTTTTCCGGCGGTGCCGTTGCTGGTGTGGTAGGGCATTCATCTTTATTTGTGTCAGGTGGCGCTGAACATCAAGGCCCGGATGGAGGTGGACCAATCGCGGCGATTTATCGAATTACTTAAGGTTAAAACACAATTTCATTTTATGCATCGTGCCAATGCACGACTTTCTTGCTGATAAACACAAAGACTGCATCTAAAAATGCGCCTAATAGTCCTAGTTCTATGAGGCCGACAAACATGCGATCAACCTGGAAATATTGCCGTGCCTCTTCTAGGCGATAACCAATACCTGCGGATGCGCCGGTTAACTCAGCAGCTACAAGGCTTAAAAATGCAAGTGCTGCACCAAATCGAAGTCCAGCAAAAATATGTGGTGCTGCCGCGGGCATGATCACTTCAAAAAACTCACGATACCATGGGGCGCCAAGTGATCTTGAAGCGCGAATATAAGTCTCAGGAATGTGTTCCATGCCGTGATGGGTTGCGAGCCAAACTGCGAGAAACACAGTATAGGCAATGACGAAATATTTGGATTCCTCGCCAATTCCAAACCAGACAATTGCAATGGGTACCAATGCGATCGCAGGGATCGGTCTTAGGATATTAAAAAATGGATAAATTGCGAGCCGGATCAGCTGAACGCGGGATGTTAATATCCCAAATAATATTCCAAGTGATGCACCCAAACTAAAACCAATGGCTGCTCGTGACGTGGATGTTTTAAGATCTTTGATAAGAACGCCATCGTTAAATAATTTGACGGAAGCCGTTGCGACTTCAAATGGTCCCGGGAATAGATTTTTATTGGTAAATCCCGCGACATGAGCGAATTGCCATACAGACAACACGAAAATAATGGAAACCAAAGGGCGAGCATAATTGGCAAAGTAACTTAGCATATTTGTCCCATTTCAATTTTATATACTGATGGATGAAAGCCGAATGATCGATGATCAATTTTGCTTTCGTCCAATCCCACGAGATTCTGGATAATGTCTAATTTGGTGACGTAAATCATAGCGAATAATTGGTTGTTAGAGTGACAACTAATTGACATTCAGGTGAAATCGTGGAGCGCCGATTTTATTCATTGTTTGCGAATAAAACTCATGTTTTTCAATGCGTTATAGGTAGGTATTCTCTGCAATTTACTAAGTTTTTGCACGAAAAACCTTGGTGCTAAGTTTGCAACACCCCGGTACTTATATAGCAATAGACAGTCTTTTTTTGCCGCGACATACTTTGATAAAAGCCAGTATTTTTGCGGTCACTTACCCGGTCCATATGAGCTTTCAGTATTTGAAAAATCCCGAGTGAAAACGGACATAGGCAAGAGTTTTGTTAAAAATTATGAACGACGGAATAACTCACAAAACGCAGATGCAACCTCAAAAAAGTGGTGAGGTGCTGATTTGTGATCTTTCGGTTGAATTCGGTAAAGGCGAGAAAAAGACAATCGCATTAACACCGACTGATCTTGAGTTAAAACCAGGAACATTCACAGCGCTCATTGGCCCATCTGGTTGCGGAAAGTCTACCTTGTTGAATGCAGTTGCGGGTTTTGTCACGCCAACATCTGGGGCTGTTTATGTAGACGGTCGCACGGTCAAAAAACCAGATGAAAGTGTCGGTGTAATTTTCCAAAATTTCGCACTCTTTCCATGGTTCACTGCGCTTCAAAATGTCAATTTTGCGCTCAAGCGATTGAACCTCTCACGCGCTGAACGTTTAGCGCGAGCTCATATTGCATTGGAAGAAGTGGGCCTGAGCGAGCATGCCAAGAAATATCCAGGCCAACTCTCGGGCGGCATGAAACAGCGCGTTGCCATTGCTAGAACTCTTTCATCCGATCCAGATGTTTTGCTAATGGATGAACCCTTCGGAGCGCTGGACGCGCAAACAAGATTGCGCATGCAAGAACTCCTCACAGAACTTTGGTCAAAGCGCGAAAAAACGGTCCTCTTCGTTACGCATGATGTCGATGAAGCTCTTCGCCTCGCTGATACAGTTTACGTCATGTCACCAAGTCCCGGACGCATTGTTGAGAAGATAAATGTCAATATTTCTAGACCCCGACCTATCGATCAATTTGGAGAGGACTTCCTTACGCTTCGCAAGCAAATCCTCCAATTACTAAGAGAATATGAGAACGAATAAAGGAGAATGAAAATGAATATGAAACACTTAATAATAACCACCGTCACAACTTTGGTAGTTACTGGTACCGCTTTCGCCGATACCATTCGTCTGGGATCAGCACCTAACTTGCAAACAGTTCCAATTGTGGTTGCCGAAGCAAATGGCTATTTTGCTGAAGAGGGTATCGAACTTGAACTCACCAAGTTTACATCCGGCCGTCGTGCTCTTGAAGCTCTGATTGGTGGGCAGTTGGATGTAGCCTTCATGGCAGAATATCCGGTTTCTATTGCGTCTTTGCGTGAACAGCCCTTTGGCACATTTACGACCCTTTCGCGATATGTTGCAAACCGTCTCATTTCAAAAGGCTCTATCGGATTTGAAGATATTTCCAGCCTTGAGGGCAAAAAAGTCGGCACAACAAAAGGGTCAAACACGGAGTTCTTCACAGAGCGCTTGTTAGAAACAAACGGCGTTTCTGCCGAAGTGATTAATGTATCGCCACCTGATATCGTTCCAGCACTCGCGCGTGGTGACATTGATGCAGGTGTTATGTTCCCCGATTTTTACGCAAGTGCCGCTAAAGCTCTTGGAGATGACTACCGTGAATTCCGTTCTGATGCTTATGTTGCCTGGTTTGTTCTATCGGCGACACCTGACATGCTGGAAAACAGAGCATCTGAACTAGAGGGATTTGTTCGGGCGCTTGTCAAGGCTGAAGAATATATCAAAGCCGAACCAGAAGGCGCGCAAATGGCGCTTGCTGAAGCTATGGAAGGCATCATGTCGCTTGAGATGATCAAATCACGCTGGACAGAAGCTGAATATGAAATTGGTTTGTCAAACGGATTGCTAGATGTGCTTGAAGTTGAAGCCAATTGGGTTGTGAGCAAAGGCATGGTGGAAGCTGAGCCATCGCGCGAATTGATCAAAAAATATCTTGCAACAGGGCCTTTATCAGCTGTTGATGCGTCCCGCATTACGCTCGACTAAGCCCTTCTAAAAAGCTTGGTAGCAGTTCGTGCTGCTACCATTTTCCTGCCCTCAATTAGGTTTTCCCATGATGGATCTTTCTGCGCTTTTATCTCGAAATCGATATGCAATTGCACCTCAAGTTTTACTGACCTCTGACGGCGCTAAATCCAACTGGGCGTTGGAAGTTACTGACGGACGGATTACCAATATCGGACCAGCGCATACTATCAAAGACGTTGTCCAAATGGATGGTAGTGCAATTATTCCAGGGTTTGTCGATGCGCATACGCATGTGGGGCAAATCTTTGGCAAGGCTTTAATCGGTGGAGAGCCTGCCCAAATCTGGCGTCGCATCTGGCATCCGATGGAAAAGGAAATGTCAGAGGAAGAGTGTTATATCACTGCAAAATGGGCATTTTGGGAAGCGTTAAGAGGCGGTTTTACCAAAGTTGTCAATTACGGATTAAATGATAGCGTCAAAAATAAAGGCGTGCATAGAGCAGCACTAGAGACTGGCATTAGGCTCGTTTCAGCCTGTGGGTTGGATGAGTTCGCGGACAGTTCGGGAACTGGGTCCGGCAATCATACATTTGATGAGATTAAAGATGTTATCGACGCACATATGAATGATTGTGCGCCGCATCCGCTTATTTCACCATCTGTCTGCTGCAGTTCTTTCATTGGTAATTCACCAGAAACCTTAAAAAAACTCTCAGATTATTGCCAAGAACGCGATATCATTTTGCAGATACATTCAAATGAGCACTTCCCCGAGGTGCATGATTGTATTTTGAATTTTGGTATGCGTCCGACCGAGCTGTTGCATAAATATGGTGTGCTTGGACCGCACGTTTTGCTGCACCACACGACTTTGGTATCCGAGCGAGAAATTGAGCTCATCATCGAAACAGATACTGCAACGAGCTATAATCCGCTTGCGAGTATTTGGAAGGGCAATGCCGTGGCGCCGGCCTTAAGATTTGCCCAGCGAAATGTTAGATTTGGTGTTGGTTCTGATACAACTTCCGCCGATGCGTTTAAAAACCTTATGGCGGCTGAAGCTTGCCAGCGGATTGAACACGCCTTACCAGTTGCCGATTTTTCTGCAGGTGCGGCGTTTACATGGGTGGATGCAGCAACTAGTCAGGGTGCTCTTGCAACTGGTGGCAAAAATGATCATGGACCATTAAAGGTTGGCATGGCGGCAGATTTTTTAATTCTGGATATGATGGTACCTGAATGTTTACCCAGCCATGATTTTGAGTGGGAACTCGTGCGCTATTATAACCGCGACCAAGCGGAGGCTGTGGTGGTTAATGGTAAACCTTGCATGGTCGGGGGAAAACCGAGCGGTTGGGATGTGGATGATTTTATGTCGTCCAGCACCAAAATTGCTGAAAAGATAACGTCCAACTCAGATATTGTCCGATGTCACGGACCATCCCAGAATTATAGAATAAATGCGGAGAAGTAGTACTAAGAGTGATGTTGTCCGGTTTGGGCCAGTTTTTGAAGTGCGCGATGTAGTTTTTGGTGTCTGCTATTAGAGTGAAAACGGAAATTAACTCACTCCTACGTAAATTGATTGATTAGATGGAAAAAGTTGGGGAAATTGAAGAGATTTGTCCTAAATATGGCATTCTATACTTACCCATAAAGTTACCCAGTAATTAAAATTATTAAAATTTATCTTTTAAAAAAAATAGTTTATGAGCTAGATATTCAGTCTCCAAAACCGTAGGTCGGGGGTTCGAACCCTGCTGCCCCTGCCATTTTCCCAATAACAATAGCTCCTTGTATTTTTGTTATTGGACGTTGCTTTTCGCGATACTTACTCTTTTTGGTCAAATTTTTTGCCAATCACTGGACAAATAGCCCGCTTTGGTTCAATCCAGTGTCTAAATACGATGTATTGGATATCAAATTGATTTTTAATAAAGCAGAAATCTCACTTGCAGAGGCGAGGGCGCTTCCCAAATGGCGCCGTCCGGAAGCTATGTTGATGCTTTTAGCATTTGCAACGGCAATGACATTTTCAACGTGGATGGCAGTTGCTGCAAATTTTGTCATTGAAATTGTCAATTTTGATGGTTCGGACAATGGTTGGATGCATACCGTTCGCGAAATACCTGGTTTCCTGGCATTTTTAGCGATCTTTATTGTGGCTCTTATCCGCGAGCAAAGTTTTGGCCTGATATCGCTCTTTCTTTTGGGGTTGGGGTCTGCGCTTACGGCTGAATTTCCCACATTGCAGGGTGTTTTGGTTGTCACCTTCATCTCGTCTGTTGGTTATCATTATTATGAAACTGTTGCACAGAGCCTGCAATTGCAGTGGTTGCCAAAGGACAAAGCACCAAAAATACTAGGCTGGATCGTCTCAGCTGGTGCGTTTGGTGCGCTCATTGCCTATGCCTTTATCATTGGTCTATGGGAGACATTTGATCTTGATTATCGCGTTGTCTATTGGGCATCGGGCAGCGTGTCGATGATCGTTGCAACATATTGCTGGTTTGTGTTTCCAAATTTCCGCTCAGATACCTTCCAGGCCAAAAAGATCATTTTGAAAAAGCGCTACTGGCTTTATTACGCGCTTGTCTTCATGGGGGGTGCGCGCCGTCAGATCTTTGTGGTGTTTGCAGCCTTTATGATGGTTGAGCTTTATGGGTTTAAGCTACACCATATTGCAGGGCTCATGCTCGTCAATCACCTCGCAACCATGATTTCTAGCCCATTTGTTGGGCGAATGATTGCCTATATGGGGGAGCGCTTCACGCTCATTGTCGAATATATCGGTTTGATTTTGGTGTTTGTGCTTTATGCAGGTCTATATTGGTTCAAATGGCCATGGGAAGTTGCAGCTGTGCTTTATATTATTGATCACATCCTGTTTGCCATGGCGTTTGCGCAAAAGACCTATTTTCAAAAGATCGCCAGCCCTGAGGATCAAGCGTCTTCTGCAGCTGTTGCGTTTACCATCAATCATATCGCGGCGGTTTTCCTGCCAGCGCTGCTCGGTTATTTGTGGCTTGTCGATCCCGCGTCGGTTTATTCGCTTGCAGCTGGTATGGCATGCGTGTCGCTCATATTAGCATTTTTGGTGCCCCGTCACCCACGTGAAGGCGCTGAAACCGTTCTTACAAAATCACCCAACGCATTTGCTTGATTTATGCGCTTTCTTGATTGATGACAATTCGGCGACGAATCGTGCTATATTTTTAACGCGTGTCACGGTTGTGATGGAATAAAATATGTGCGATTTGGGTGCCAAAATCGGTTTGCCTGAAATATGCCTAAATTCTCTCACAATTGTCGCGTAATTTTAGTGGTATGAGTAGGTAAACATTTAAGACCTACGCTCCATTTTCGCAAAATGGATTATTATATCGGGGCATATTTAGGTGAAACGCCGGAAATATGAGTTTAAACAAGGGTTTAATTTAATCACATGATGCGTCTCATTGGATACTTCTTTGGTATTGGCACGGTATTGTTCTTGCTCGTGGCTGCAGGTGTAGTTTGGTATATTTCTGATATTTCGGAAGATTTACCCGATTATGAGGTGTTGGAAAGCTATGCACCGCCGGTAACGACACGTGTTCACTCATCAGATGGTGAGTTGATGGCCGAATATGCACGTCAACGCAGATTGTTCCTACCCATTCAAGCCATTCCTGATCGCGTAAAAGCTGCGTTTATTTCTGCTGAGGACAAAAACTTTTACACACATACTGGTGTTGATTTCACCGGTCTAGCGCGCGCTGTGATCGTAAATATTCAAAATTATGGATCGGGCCGCCGCCCAGTTGGGGCGTCAACGATTACCCAACAGGTTGCGAAAAACTTTCTATTGACTTCTGAGCAACGCATTGAGCGGAAGATCAAAGAAGCCATTTTGTCATTTCGTATTGAGCAAGCTTACAGCAAAGATCGCATCTTGGAGCTTTATCTCAATGAGATCTTTTTTGGTTTAGGTTCTTACGGAATTGCAGGCGCTGCACTTACTTACTTCGATAAATCCGTTAATGAGCTTGATCTTCACGAGATCGCATACATGGCAGCACTGCCAAAAGGCCCATCCAACTATCATCCTTTCCGCAATACGGAAGCTGCCATTGAACGCCGTAACTGGGTGATCGATCGCATGGTTGATAATGGTTATGTGTCCTTTGAAGAAGCTTCAAAAGCAAAAGAGCGTCCGCTTGATGTTAATCCGCGTCAACGGGGTAATTACCTATTTGCGTCTGAATATTTTGCCGAGGAAGTTCGTCGTCGTTTGATTTCTCGTTATGGTGATGATGCGCTTTATGAAAGCGGTTTATCAGTTCGCACAACGCTTGATCCTGCAACACAAATTGCAGCACGGAATGCCTTGCAAAACGGGCTTTTGACGTTCGACCAAAAGCGCGGCTTCCGCGGTCCGGTCGCAACGATTGACATCAATGAAGATTGGGGGCCGACCCTATCAGAAATTGATGATTTGGATGATATGCCGAGCTGGAAACTAGCCGTTGTATTATCATCATCGGATAACGGTGCGGAACTTGGTGTTCGCCCTGGTAAAGATGTTGCTGGTAAAGTGCGTGAAGCGCGAGATGTGATCTCAATATCGGGCGAAACAATGGGTTGGGCCTACACCGTTGCGCCAAAAGATGAAAAACGTCGTAAGGTAAAAACGGTTTCTGAAATCATTAAACCGGGCGATGTCGTTTACGTTGAAAAACGCACCAATGACGAAGGTGCAGAAAGCTGGCGTTTGCGTCAGTTGCCTGAAATCCAGGGCGGTTTGGTTGCAATGGATCCGCATACAGGACGTGTGCTTGCCATGGTCGGTGGTTTCTCTTTCTCACAAAGTCAGTTTAATCGCGCAACACAAGCGCAACGACAGCCAGGTTCATCCTTCAAGCCGTTTGTTTATGCGGCTGCATTGGACAATGGTTATACACCCGCATCTGTGGTCAATGATGCACCGATTGAATTGGTTTCAGGTGGACAATTGTGGAAACCGAAAAACTATGGCGGCGGTGCTGCAGGTCCTTCAACATTGCGATTGGGGATTGAAAAGTCACGTAACTTGATGACGGTTCGATTAGCCAAAGATATGGGCATGAACCTAGTTGCAGAATATGCCGAGCGTTTTGGTGTTTATGATGACATGTTGCCGGTTTTGGCGATGTCACTCGGTTCTGGTGAGACGACGGTTATGCGTATGGTCTCAGCTTATTCAGTGCTGGCAAATGGCGGCAAGCAAGTCACACCATCGCTTATTGACCGTATTCAAAACCGCTATGGCAAAACCATTTTCCGCCATGAGGAAAGCCAGCGTCGTTGTGATGCGTGTGCAGCATCAGCATGGCTTTCGCAGGAAGAACCTGAGATCACTGATACGCGTGAGCAGGTTCTAGACCCTATGACTGCATATCAAATCACATCCATGATGGAAGGTGTTGTGCGTCGCGGAACCGCTGCTGGCAAGATCAAACTTGATCAACCAACAGCTGGTAAAACAGGGACCACAAATGATGAGCGTGATGCTTGGTTTGTTGGCTATACACCTGATTTGGTTGCAGGTGTTTATATTGGTTATGATACCCCAAGACCTATGGGACGTGGCAATACAGGTGGTGGCATTGCAGCGCCAATCTTTAATGATTTCATGGCAACAGCTTTGAAAGAATCGCGCCCCGTTGAGTTCCGTATTCCCGAAGGTATGAAATTTATTCCAATTAACCGCAAAACCGGGATGGAAGCCTTTGCTGGTGATGGTGATGTGATCCAGGAAGCCTTTAAACCTGGTACAGGACCTGCCGATATCTTCTCTGTGATTGGCATGGATGAATTTGCAACAGGTGATGCCATTTTGGAAGTTTCTCCTCAAGCAAACCGTGCTGTTGGTTCCGGTACTGGTGGATTGTTCTAGAAACAGACTTTTGTCACCAAGCTTTGCTTTACTTTGCTTATTTTGGTGATTAAGTTCGCCAAAAATTATCCGAATTATTCATACCAATTCATAGAAAACGAACATGCGCGCAGAAATCCAATCACTCGTTGAAGACATTGAGCAAACAATCGGTTTGCTAAGGAGGCATCTTTGACTGGGATCAAGCGATTAAGCGCCTTGGTTTTTTAAATAACAAAGCAGAAGATCCAACGCTGTGGGATGATCCGGTAGAAGCGCAAAAGCTCATGCGCGAGCGCCAATTTTTGGAAGACTCCATCAATGGTTTAAAGCGCCTAGAAGGCCAGATCACCGATAATTCTGAACTTATTGAAATGGGTGAAGAAGAGGGCGATGAGGAAATCGTTGCAGAGGCTGAAGAGGCGCTTCGTGCTTTACAAAAAGAAGCAGCACGCCAACAGATCGAATCTCTTTTATCTGGCGAAGCAGATGGTAATGACAGCTATTTAGAGATCCATTCAGGTGCTGGTGGCACGGAAAGCCAAGATTGGGCCAATATGCTCATGCGTATGTATACGCGCTGGGCAGAACGTTCGGGCATGAAAGTCGAATTACTCGAAATTCATGATGGCGAAGAAGCAGGCATTAAATCAGCGACATTGCTGATCAAAGGCACGAATGCTTATGGCTGGCTTAAAACAGAATCAGGCGTACATCGTTTGGTGCGTATTTCACCCTTTGACAGCAATGCGCGCCGCCATACATCATTTTCAAGTATTTGGGTTTATCCGGTTGTTGATGATTCCATTGATATTGAAGTCGCAGAAAGCGAATGCCGCATTGATACTTATCGTGCATCGGGCGCAGGTGGTCAGCATGTTAATACGACCGATTCAGCGGTACGTATCACTCACGAACCCACCGGAATTGTTGTTCAATGCCAGCAAGAACGGTCACAGCATAAAAACAAAGCTAAAGCATGGGATATGCTGCGCGCGCGTTTATACGAGCTGGAGCTCGAAAAGCGTGAAGCTGCAGCCAATGCGGAAGCTGCCAGCAAATCGGACATTGGTTGGGGGCATCAAATTCGTTCGTATGTGCTCCAGCCGTATCAGCTGGTTAAAGACCTTCGCACGGGCCATGAAAGTACAGCTCCGCAAGATGTGCTTGATGGCAAATTAGACAGCTTTATGGAAGCAACCTTGGCACACAGAGCCTTTGGCGGTGATGTTGATGTGCAAGATATCGAATAGTCTGCTGCGCTGTTCAATTAGCTAACAAAATTGAACGCAACAGCAACCGCATAGAGCCAGTATAGGCCGGCGGCAAGCAGCGTAACTGCAACTGCTAAAGATCCAAGATCTTTTGTTTTCTTGCCAAAATCTGAAATCTCTGGTGATACGCGATCAACGACTTGTTCAATGGCGGAATTTAGTGTTTCCGTGGCAATTACGATCAATAGCAATATCGCAAAGATTAATAGATGAAAAAGCGGACTGCCAATCACAATCAATATGATGAGTGCAACGGCACCAAAGAGCATCTCTTGCCGAGCTGCAGGTTCCTTTAAAAGAACTAATAAGCCATTTTTTGAGTTTTTAGATGCAGAAATTATCCGACTAAAACTTCCTAGCACTGACATGTTTAGCACCCCAAATATGTTGATATAGGCAAGCCGATGAATGTCGTTTTTTTAAAAAAGCCGTCAAACCGGTATGCACCGAATGATTTAGTTTGATGCTGGCTCGACATAAATCTCATCTAAATCATCAATATAAACGGAATAGGTCTCAGGCTCAGCTGTATTAAGATCAGTCTTGAGATAAACATATGCTGCAAACCCTGCTGCGCTTGCGCTCCCCAATGAGCTTTCAGGACGCATATCAGTGATAAAGGCATTCATATTGGATATTTCTTCAATATCAATTGTAAGCGCTTGGACGGGGCCATCTTGTGTATTCTCGATCTTTTGCAAAACCAGAACACTGGTCTTATCAGCCCGCATAATGGATGAAAGGCGATAATAACCGCCTGTTTCAACGGTTTGACCGTCGACATCCTTTTCCTCTGTCCAGTAACCACCACTCACCACAAATGTCAGACCATTTGGCAAAGTTAGTGCATCTTCAAGGCCTTGAGCATTTGCGGTTACGCAAAAGAATCCCGATATGAAAAGGCAAATAGAGAGTGTGATACTTTTTATCATGGCGAGAATACTCTTTGTTTAAAAGTCAGATTTAAACCAAAGCTCAGGCCAGACAATTAGCTGGCTTTAAGCTCAATCATCATAAAGGCTGGAATATCATCTCCAAATCCAACAGGTGTTGGCTCGTTATCATGATGATCATTGCGACGATTGCGGTTGCCACGTTTATTGTTTGAGGCTTTGCCGCGATCATTCGCAGGTGATTTTGCAGGTTCTGCAGCGGCTTCAACCGGTGTTTCAGCTTCTTTGGTCTCTACAGCAGTTTCCTGTTGCTTCTCCGCTTTGCTCTTACGAGGCTTGCGTGCAGGTTTTGCTTTTGCGGTTTCCGCTTCTTCACTTGCGGGCTGTGAACTTTCAAGCTCCAGCCAATCGATTTTGGTATCGATCAGCTTTTCAATCGCATCGATGTATTTCTTATCCGATTTTGCAATCAAAGAGAATGCAGCGCCTTCGCGGCCGGCTCGACCAGTACGGCCAATACGGTGCACATAATCTTCTGCATGGGTTGGAATATCGAAATTGAACACATGGCTCACAGCAGGAATATCTAGTCCACGAGCGGCAACATCTGAGGCTACGAGCAAGGTGATTTTATTGTCCTTAAACGCTTGCAGCATTGCCATGCGTGAACGTTGGTCCATATCACCATGCAAGGCGCCTGCGGAAAACCCATGACGCTCAAGCGAACGATATAGCTCAGAAACAGCGCGCTTCCGGTTACAGAAGATAATGCCGTTTTGAAGGCTTGCTTCCTGTGAACGAATAATATCGCGAAGCACTGCGCGCTTGTCGTAATCCTTTGAACCCGTTGCCACCAATTTTTGCGTAACTGTTTTGGCAGTCGACGATGGAGGAGCCACTTCAATGCGAGTTGGGTTTTGCAGGAACTGATCAGCTAAAGTTTGAATAACCGGAGGCATTGTTGCTGAGAAGAACAATGTTTGGCGGGTAAATGGAATCAATTTGGCAATGCGCTCAATGTCGGGAATAAAACCCATATCAAGCATGCGATCAGCTTCATCAATCACAAACAAATCAACGCCGGTCATCAACAATTTGCCGCGTTCGCAATGATCGAGCAAGCGACCAGGTGTTGCGATCAAAACATCTGCACCGCGTTCAAGCTTACGATCTTGCTCTTCAAACGAAACACCACCTATGAGAAGCGCAATGTTAAGGCGATGGTTTTTGCCATATTTATCGAAGTTCTCAGCCACTTGAGCTGCAAGCTCACGCGTTGGTTCCAAGATCAACGTACGTGGCATGCGCGCACGTGCCCGACCACGTTCTAAAAGGGTCAACATAGGCAGCACGAATGAGGCTGTTTTTCCAGTTCCTGTTTGTGCAATACCAAGCACATCTTTGCGTTCTAGCGCTGGTGGAATAGCGCCCGCTTGGATTGGTGTAGGGGTGTCATAACCCGCATCAGATACTGCGGATAAAACTTTGGCGCTTAGGCCAAGATCTGAAAAAGTGGTCAAGTGAGTAAAGCTCTCAATCTGCTATTTTCGTTACAATGTTGCTCATTGCGGTGCAAATTCGAGGCCAGACGTAGGCAATTAAAGGAAAAAAGTCAAGAAAATGCGGTAATTAGAGCAAATCTTTTCAATTTTTGTGACGCAATAGTGACACTAAACACAGGTGCAAATTTGACAGGACTACTAAAAATAACACCCAAAATATCACCTATGAGATGTATATCTTGGGTATCGAAATGGTTAAGTTATTGAAATTTAATAATAATATATTGTTTCGATTATATAAAATTTGTATAAAATTCTAACTATTTAGCTTGATTTAAGCAAAGGACGAAGTTTTTGCCCAGCATTGATGTAACGTGCCGGATTTACAGCTTTTCCATATCGGCGGATTTCATAATGCAGGTGAGGGCCAGTCGAACGACCAGAACTTCCCACGCGACCAATACTCATATCAGTCGACACATACTGACCCTTTTTGACGGAAATGCGAGATAAGTGTGCATAGCGAGTTGTTGTGCCATTGCCATGGTCAATTTCAACCATGCGGCCATATCCACCACTCCATCCAGCTTTAATAACTTTCCCCCTAGCAGCTGCATAAACGTGCGTTCCTGTTTTGGCACGAAAATCCATACCGGCATGAAAGGCACGGCGCTTTAAAAATGGATCGCGACGTTGCCCAAAATGGCTGGATATTTTTGCACCCGCTACCGGGTTTTTAATAGGCAGGATTTCGATGTGATTCAAAACCTGATCAAACTGTTGTAGAGCATGATCTAAGCCACGAAGAGAATAATCGAATGCTTGATTATCTTTTGCCGGAATAAATGGGCCACCAATCGCTGTTGTGTCATCAATACGCGGTGCTGGAAGTTGCGATCCTTTGAGAATCTTGGTGATTTCAGCAGTTTTCCGACTGGTATTTTGCGCAAGTGACTGAATGCGATTGATCTGCTCTTCTTCAATATTCTCAAGTGAAAGTGCAACAGTACCAAAGAGCTTTGAGGTATCATCCAATAAAAGGATATCTTTTTGTGCAAGCGACTGTGGTGTATGAAGACGAGGTGTTTTGTCCTGGAATAAAGTGCCACCAACAAACGCCGTTTGGTAATTCGTGTTACCATCAGCCTGGATCATATTCGCCTGATCTTTCGGACGAGGAACGGGTACAGGTATAACCGCTGGTGCCGCGTCAATAATGCCCGCGCGATTCAAAATAGGCGAAAGTGCACCATGACGCGATGATAATTGCGCCTGACGTTGCATAAGCTCAGCAACTTTATCCTGAACCAATTGTTGATTAAGCAGTTGACGACTGGTTACGCGGTCAAGCTCTGTTCGTAAATTGGCGATGCGGTCTTCGTAGGAATGTTGCAGTCTGGCTTGTTGCGCCATCGAAGCACCAATAAGGTCATCACGCATGACAAGATATGTCGTTGCAAGTAGATAACCGATAGCTATGACACCCAAAAAGCTCGCAGCAATTGCGAACATCCATGGCCTAATCACCATATGACGGACATTATCACCATTGGCGAGAATCAAAATGTGTTGTGCTTCTCGCTTACCAAAGACCGTTTTACCTTTAGAATTGTGCAACTTAAAACCACCCACGACTCAATATTATTGTGAGTGTGATTAGACATTATTATGGTTAACAAACTCTTTTTAACCGTAGAAGTCCGGTGTATTTTGTCATCAAAATCAGAAAATATGCGACGTATTATGAGGTGCCAAGAGGGGATAGGTTTCTATAAAATGAAGGTGTTAAGCCAGCTTCAGCCCGTGCTAGCTCATTAAAAGGCGGTTTTATCCGGCCATGGAAGTTGATCTGAATAAGCTTGCGAAAAGTCGACGCAGGATCTTTCTTTTCACGCGCGCACAAAAACCGGAACCATTTTGCACCGATTGCGACGTGTTTTTTCTCGTCCTCATAGATGATATCTAATACATCCGCACTTTCATGATCACGTGTTTGGCGCATTTTGGCTTGCAAAGGTGGAGTTACGTCAAGCCCGCGTGCTTCCAGAACAAGTGGTACAACAGCAAGGCGTGCGGTCAGATCATTTCGAGTATCATGAGCGGCTTCCCACAAACCGTCATGGGCCACGTGATCGCCATAATCAGCGCCTAGCGCGATAAGGCGTCCACGAACGAGATTAAAATGTTTGGCCTCTTCAAAGGCGACTTGCATCCAATTATCAAAAAAAGATCTTGGCATAGGGAGCGAGGCAAATCGTGCAACAATATCAAGCGCAAGGTCAGTGGCGTTAAGTTCTATATGTGCAATGGCGTGCAGGAGTTTAACTCTGCCTTCAACGCTTTTGATGGAGCGACGTTCCACTTGCATTGGGGGCACTAAGGTTGGTTTTTCCGGACGTCCCGGGCGATCTGTTATTGGTTCATCTAAAGGTGAACGCAAAGACAATTGTTTAGCGAACCATCTTGTCGCAATGTCCTGCGCGATCATGGTCTTTTCATCAAGATCTGCTGATTTTATTGCTTTTACCGCGCCATCTCGTAATGAATGGCACGGGAAATTTTCAACATTTTGGTCCGTCAATTGCAATTATCCAAGTGCTTGAACTGCTTCTAACACGGCATCGACATGACCAGGGACCTTAACTTTTCGCCAGGCGTTTTTAACAATGCCATTTTCATCAATTACAAATGTGGAGCGCTCGACGCCCATATATTTTTTGCCATACATACTTTTCTCTTTCCAGACATTGTATGCTTCGAGTGTGGTTTTTTCCTCATCAGAGGCAAGAATAACTTTCAGATCATGCTTGTCGATGAATTTATCATGTTTTTTGACAGGATCTGGTGACATGCCAATCACAACAGCACCAGCAGCTTCAAATTCACCTAACTTTTTAGTGAAATCGATGGCTTCGACCGTACATCCCTTAGTGTCATCCTTTGGATAAAAGAAAAGAACAACCTTTTTACCCTTATAGTCCGATAATTGCACAGTTTCGCCACCATCACGTGGTAAATTAAAGTCTGGGGCTGTGGAATTTTCAATAACTTCACTCATCATACGGTCCTTTTTAAAAATGCGTTCATGATGGCTTAAATCAATATGATCAGCCTGTTCATGAGCCTTTAGGTTATGTAGAAGTATTACGCTTTGAGGAAGTGAATAGATTTTCATTTTTGTGTTGTTCAACAAGATTTTGCAACGCAGATTAGATAATCAATAAGGGAGACACGCGAACACATGTCGCGCAATCGTTTAAAAGACTTTTGTTTATCATGCGGACATTGGTTCTCATGGGCTGTGATCGGGGTCATCGTATTTGCAGTTGCTGGCTTGTTGTCCCTGCAATTTGGTCTGCTTGACCGCGTTGTTTCAGACTATGCTCAAAGCTCATTTCAAAACATTGTTGGGGATAGCAGTGCTGCAAAAGTTGAACGCACCGTTCTGCGATTAACCGGCGATGGGCATTTAGCCTTTGAAGCACGTGATCTTAATCTTTCGCAAAACTTTCATGCTTCCAAATTAAATGCAGATGAGCAACTTGCAGAGATTGCAGCGGGTAAACAAGTTGATACCCATCCACAATTTGAAATGAATGTTGCAAAAGCTCAATTAAAACTTGATCCGTTTGATCTTGCAAAAGGTGAAGCCAACATCTCAGCCGTTGAAATTTCAGACGTAGATCTGGTCTTTAAAACGCCAGCAGTCACCGATGAAACTCCGGCCATTGCAATGCCGCAAATTGATAGGGTCGAGCAGGCTGTTGATTCTCTTTTTCTTGTTCTGAACCAGTTGGAAAGCCAAAAGGCACTCAGAAATGCAAATGATGTCGTTTTCAATGATGTGCGAGTTGACCATCCCATTGCAACTCGTTTTGGAGGCTTAACACTCTCGGAAATAAAAGTTGAGAAGAAAAACGGTGAGATACTTGCATTATCGGGCAGTATTTTGCTTGGTGAACAGGAACTTGAGCTAAATATTGATCAATCCAAAGAAGGTGAACGCAAGTGGATCAGTGTTCAACTAAGTGAGCTGGCGATTGATTTTGAAACCAAAGATGCAAATCCAGAATTCAGATCAGGTTTAATCACCAAGGTGGCCAGTATTCTTGAAATTGGCCAAGCAACCGATAACGAAAAAGCAAGCGTTACAGCAAATCTGAAATTTGCACCAGGAACGCTCAAAATGGGTGGTGAAAATACCCAGCTCAACGCATCCGAGTTGAATGTTGCTTATGATCCTGAGAAAAAGTCGATTGAGCTTTTATCATCCAAATTCTCGGTCGCAAAATCAAAGTTTCCGCTGGTTGGTGGTATCATTAATGCTGAAAATTTTGAAGGCGGGCCGAGTAGTGGGCTGGTATTTGATTTGCTCGTAAAGGATGGCTATCTTTCACCAACAGATACCAATGAAGCTCCAGTTGAATTTTCAGCGAAAGCTTTTGGGCATTATGATTTTTCTGCAAATACACTTGTCGCGGAAGAGTTGTTGGTCACAACTGGTCCAGATTATGCTGCGGGCAATGCTGTCTTTAGATTTGCAGATAGTGAATCGCCTGAAATTAATTTGTCTTTAGATGTGCCGCGCATCCAAACATCTGTTGCCAAACAGTTTTGGCCATTTTGGCTTGGGCGAGGGACCAGAGGCTGGGCAACCAACAGTATTTATGGTGGCCAGATCAATAATCTAAAACTTTGGCTTCACGTTGATGCCGGACGTTTTTCAAACCCAATACGCCCAATTCGCCACAAGGCGGAAGATTATCAAGTTGATTATGATTTCTCCAATGCAAGGGTCAATATTGTTGGTGAAATCCCACCTGTTCGAAACGCCTTTGGCAGCATGAAACTTCGCGGTGGAGAAGTCACCGTTAAGATTGATGAAGGTACATCTTATTTCCCATCCAACCGCAAAATGGAAATCATTGGTGGCGAGGTTGTGATACCCAATACATATGTCACTCCTTTGATGGCCGAAATAGATATTAATCTATCTGGTTGGGCGGACGCTGCGGCTGAGCTTATTAGCTTTGAACCGATTGATGCACTCGACGAAGTGGGTTTAGAGCCGGACGATATTTCTGGATTGGTTGATGCGAATGTTAAGGCGACCTTCGGGCTGATACAAAACCAAAACCCGCCAGACCCTGTTTGGGATGTAACATTAGCGCTCAACGGGGTTGATCTTAAAAAGCCGTTTGAGGGTTATAATCTTACAAATATCAACGGAACGTTGGATGTTGATATAGAAAAGGCGGTGCTCGACGCGAAAATGAAAGCTGATGGGGTTAATGTAACGGCAAGTGTTATCGAACCTGTTAGAAATTCAGGTGTCGAACCAAGCCGTCAATTAACTGGTACTATTAATGACAAAGAACGTGCGCTGTTAAAGCTCGGGCTTGATGATATTGTGTTTGGAAATGTCGGTTTTAACGTCACCAAAATTGGAAAAAATACAGATAACGTTGAGCTTGATTTAAAAAACAGTCGAATTGTAGCGCCGGGTACCGGATGGGTAAAATCGAAAGGAATTGCTGCACAAGCGAGTTTTCAACTCAATCAGGACGGTGATGATGTTGACGTGGGTAACTTTAATTTCCGCGGAAAAGGCTTCTCAGCAAAAGGTGAGATTTCGTTAGATAAAGACGGAATGAAGAGCGCAAAATTTTCAACCGTGAAACTCGCACCCAAAGATAATTATAACTTTAGTCTGTCCAGAAAATCTGGTGGATACAAAGTAACCGTCGGCGGGGAAGCATTTGATATGCGTCCACTCATTACGCAAATTAAAGCCAATAGTGAACAAGTTCGCAAGCAGTCCAAAAGTGAAGCGAGTTTTGATCTAACGGGTAAAATCAACAAGGTCTATGGATTTGGCGGTGAGCACTTAACAAATGCAACCATGCGCTATGTTGAAGAACAGGCGATACCGCGTCTGGCCGAATTTACTGGGCGCACCAAACAAGATGGTTCAGTCGCTGCCCGTTTGGAGGCAGATGTTAAGAATGAACGCATTACTGTAGCAAGCGATGATTCTGGTAGTTTTTGGCGTTTCTTTGATATCTATGCCTATGTTCAAGGTGGTTCCCTAGATTTGGTCATGACCAAAACAGGCGATGAACCCTACAAGGGCGACGTTCTGATCAGAAAGTTTAAAGTCATCGGTGATGAACGTTTACGAACGCTTGTTTCGACGCGAGCGAGCGATAAAGAACGCAGTTTAAACGAAGCGCTAAAGGGGCGACTTGATGTTTCTCGCGTGAGTTTTGATCTCGCAGATATCCGTGTTCAAATGGATAACGGTGTTATGTTTGTCGATGATGGAATAGTACGCGGTGCGCAAATTGGTGCTGCGTTCTCAGGCCTTTTATACGACCAAGATGACAACACAGATATGGCAGGAACATTCATGCCTGCCTATGCATTAAACCGCTTTTTTGGAGAAATCCCTGTCCTTGGCGCGTTGCTCGGCAATGGTAAGGATAAAGCGCTTTTAGGGATCACATTCCGTGTTTCAGGCAGCTCAGATAATCCACGTGTTCAAGTAAATCCATTATCTGTAGTCGCGCCTGGCGTATTTAGAAACATCTTTGAATTTAGACGCTAGATAAAAAAACGACCGCAATAAATTGCGGTCGCTTTGAATTTTTTACAAAAACTATACTCTTAGCTTGGGCGAATAAGAACGTGTTTCTTTTTACCCATTGAAAGTTTGATCACGCCTTCATCGCTGGTGGCGCTATCGGTAATTTGCAAACGCTCATCACTTACTTGCTTGTCATTGATTTTGATCGCACCACCTTTAATGTGACGACGCGCTTCACCATTTGAACCAGCAAGTCCAGCGCTGACAATTAATGAAAGCAAACCAACACCTTCTTTTAAATCACCTGCTGGCACATCAATACTTGGAAGATCTTGCGCAACCGCACCTTCTTCAAATGTTTTGCGAGCTGTTTCCGCAGCAGCTGTTGCTTGTTCACGACCATGCGCCATGGCAGTAACTTCAGTTGCAAGTACCTTTTTAACTTCGTTGATTTCACTACCGCCTAGGGCTGACAATCGATTGATTTCATCCATTGGAAGCGTTGTGAATAGTTTCAAGAATTTAGATACATCAGCATCTTCTGTATTCCGCCAATATTGCCAGAAATCGTATGCAGAAAGCATATCTGCATTCAGCCAAACCGCACCATTTGCAGATTTACCCATTTTCGCACCAGAAGAGGTAGTCAAGAGAGGTGAAGTAATCGCATAAAGCTGTTTAGTGCCCATGCGGTGGCCCAAATCAATACCATTGATGATGTTACCCCATTGGTCGGAACCACCAAGTTGCACGCGACAATCATATCGATTTGCAAGTTCGACAAAATCATAGCCTTGCAAGATCATGTAGTTAAATTCAAGAAACGACAGCGATTGTTCGCGATCAAGTCTTAATTTTACGGAATCAAACGCCATCATGCGGTTAACAGAAAAATGACGGCCGACATCACGCAGGAACTCAAGATAGTTGATACCTTTAAGCCAATCAGCGTTATTGACCATCAATGCGTCTGTATTACCGTCACCATAGGTAAGATAGTTGGCAAAGATCGTCTTTAAGCTGGCAATATTCTCTTCAATTTTTTCAAGCGTCATCAATTGGCGTGATTCATCTTTAAATGAAGGATCACCCACCATACCAGTGCCGCCACCCATTAAAGAGATCGGCTTATGGCCGGTTTGCTGAAGCCAATGTAAAAGCATGATTTGAGTAAGAGATCCAGCATGCAAACTTGCAGCCGTTGGATCAAAGCCAATATATGCGGTGACCGTTTCCTCTTGGAAAAGTTTATCAAGTCCTTGATCATCAGATGTTTGATGAATGAAGCCACGTTCTGAAAGTGTGTGGAGGAAATCGGATTTAAACTCAGACATAAGAGTTACCTTTTGGTCGGTTATCGCGCTAAATTACAATAGAATTTGAATTGATTTCAAAAGACGAATTGCGCATAGTCTATTAAAACCAAGCCGCGTTTAACACTGTTTTAAAATGATTTCACCCCTGTCTTTTCAATATTATTAATATCCGGAACGCAAAATGAAACATAAAGGCAGACAACAAGCGGATATAGCGCTGAATGCAATTGGTCTTATGTCTGGCACATCACTAGATGGAATAGATGTGGCGCTATTGCGCTCAGATGGTAAAAACGAGTTGGAACGTGGTCCGTTTTTAACGGTTCCATATAACGATGAGTTTCGAAAAAAACTGGCGCGATCTCTCCAGACAGCTTTGAAAATTGAACATCGTGGCGATCGCCCGGGTAATTTATCTCAGATTGAAATTGAACTGACAGATCTGCATGCAAATGCTGTCGTGCAGTTTTTAGAGGTCCATTCACTTCGCCCATCTGATATCGATCTTGTTGGATTTCACGGCCAAACCGTGTTGCACAAACCTGACATTGGTTTAACGGTGCAATTGGGAAGTGGTGCACGCTTAGCAAATCAACTTGGCATGCCAGTAGTTTATGACATGCGGGCAAATGATGCAGCCAATGGCGGGCAGGGTGCTCCGCTTGCCCCCGCTTATCATGCTGCTCTGGCGGCAAATCTTGATGTGCAGTGGCAAGGTCTTAATCCTGTTTGTTTTGTCAATATTGGCGGCATTTCAAATCTAACCTATATCGACGGGGATACGCCTCCACATGCTTTTGATTGTGGGACGGGCAATGTTTTAATCGATCAATGGGTCTATGCGCACAAAGGTATTGCATTCGACGACGGTGGCAAGATTGGGCATGCTGGGCATATTAATTATGAGATAGCAAAGCGATATATTGATCCAATGGCGGAAAAACTAGATCGTGGTATTTCACTCGACAGGCTTGATTTTAAACCGCTCGAAAAAGGAGAGCTTAGTTTGGAGGACGGCGCAAGAACGCTCGCATATGTTACGGCAAAATTAATTGCCAAGTCACAGGGGCGTCTACCGCGTGAACCTAAGCTGTGGGTGTTATCCGGTGGAGGCCGGTTAAATAAAACCATTGTGAGTGAACTTCATGAAGCGCTTGATATTGCTCCTAATTCCAATGATAAGCGCATTATTAAGTCCGAGGATCTTGCAATTTCAGGTGATGCTGTAGAAGCTGAAGCCTGGGGTTATCTTGCCATCAGATCAGTCAAAGGTTTGCCACTAACATATCCCACAACGACAGGTGTTTCGGGCGCTTGCATCGGTGGTGTAGTACAAATGCCTACCGAAAACTCATAAACACGATTAATACTTGTGAAATACTAAAATTGTACTTTTCTTGCTAACGAATGAATAACGTTCGTTGGTCGTTGTTTCTAAGTCCATAATTTTATTGCCAGAATCGGGCATTTAATACTGGACAAATACGGAAGATTAACAGTTGCGGGTACTTTTTGGTGTTAACATTTTGATCTGTGTCGCTGTCATTGCGATACCTATTCTGATGCCAAAGAATGATCGCGTCGCCATTATCACTCCACCTTGGGGCCAAAGTGGTGAAATTCTATCAGTCATCGATAAAGCAGATGGCGCATTGGTCAATTCAGGCCGTGCTGATTGGATTGCTGTGGTTACTCCGCAAATGCAAAACACGAGCATTACTCAAGAAAAAGAGAATACCAAAGCTACCAGTACTTTTGTAGCTAAGTTGTATCAGGCGGGGGCCTGGCTTGTCATTGACGGGTCTATTGCATCCGCTTGTCTCATTTAAGGATAGAATAAATGAAGTCGATATCAGATATCAGAAACATTGGGATGAAGGTGCTAATCGCGCTTTTGTGGATTAATGCTGCGTTGGTCATAACCAGAGCATTCTTCGTCGGCCACGATCAAGCAACAGTTTTGTCGCTTGGTGCGATTCTTATGGCTGGTATGGGCACGCTTTCATGGCGCATGGATAAAAAAGGCGAAATCGCTCGAGCTACAATGGGGTTAACCCAAGCTGCTCTGGTTTCGCTGCTTGTTGCATCCTTCTCAGGATCAGGTTTGCAAATTGACATGCACATGTATTTCTTTGCAATGCTTGCTATTTGTGCGTCTGTAATCGACTGGCGTCCAATTCTTGCCTTTACCGGATTAACAGCAGTTCACCACACTGTTTTATACTTCTTAATTCCAGCCGTGGTCTTCCCGGGCGAAAGCTCAATTGTACGCGTTGGATTGCATGCACTCATCCTTGTTGCGGAAGCTGGTGTGTTATTGGCGCTAACAACAATGATGTGGAAATCATTTGCATCAGCAAGCGAAGCTATCACCGGTGCTCACGCCGCACAGGCAGAAGCTGAAAAGCACTCACGTTCAGCAGAAGTGGCACAAAATGAAGTGGTTGCAGCGCAAGAGCAGCGCGATGCAGAAAAAGCGATGGAAACTGCGAAGCTGCAAGAAGTTATTGATGCATTGGGAACAGGACTTTCAAAACTTGCACAAGGTGATGTGACATATCGCATGCGCGAGCAGTTCGATGGTCCGTTTGAGCAATTAAGTGAGGATTTCAATTCATCAGTTCGTAAACTTGAATTTGCGTTATCATCTGTTTCAAAAACCGCAAAACATCTATCACGCGGCACTGGTGAGATGAGCCAGTCATCTGATGATCTTGCGCACCGCGCTGAACAACAAGCAGCGGCACTAAATGAAACAGGCATTGCGGTAGAAAATATTTCAGCATCAATTGAAAAGACATCGCAAAAAGCAAATGAAGCTGGTGCTCGCGTTGCTGATACAAAAGAGAAAACAGCACATTCAGCGAAGATTGTCTCAAATGCAATTTCTGCAATGGATGAAATCAAGCAGTCTTCAGAACAAGTTGGTCAGATTATCACTGTGATCGATGAGATCGCCTTCCAAACCAATCTCCTTGCGCTTAACGCAGGTGTGGAAGCTGCACGTGCCGGTGAAGCTGGTAAAGGCTTTGCGGTTGTTGCTCAGGAAGTCCGCGAACTTGCGGGGCGCTCTGCAAATGCTGCTAAGGAAATCCAACAGCTTATTGATAAGTCCGAAAAACAAGTCGCCAATGGTGTGGGCCTAGTCAATGACACAGGTGCAACACTGAAGGTTATTGAAGATGAGGTGTTCCATATCAATGAATTGATTTCAGAAATGGCTTCAACATTTAATGAGCAGGCTTCCGGCGTTCGCGAAGTCAACGTTGCTGTGAGCGAAATGGATGGTGTGACACAACAAAATGCTCAGATGGCTAAGCGGTCGACACAATCTATTCAGGAACTCTCCAATGAAGCTGAGCGCTTAATCGAATCGTTATCAGTATTCACAGTTCACGAAGATTATCAGGGCACTGGCACCACCCAACAAGTGGCGCAGCTGTCCAAGGCAAGTTAGTAAATAGCACACATGACAGACGATTAAGCCTCCGATAAGAATCGGAGGCTTTTTTATATGTCTTGCTGCATGACGTGATATTTCGTCTCAAAACCTGCCTTTGTGAAGCAGCGCTCAGAAGCTAAGTTAAATGACCAATAGTCAATGGTAAGGATTTCAGCACCAGAGTACCGCGCAAATCGCTTCACATAATTTATCAGATATGTACCAATGCCTGATTTCCGAAAGCCCTTTGCAACAACTAACTGACCAATATCCACGCGCTTTTGCTGATATTGAAATATAGATTCGCTTTTCAACTTTTTTGTAAATTGAACATATCCGCATACACGACCTTCAAATTCAGCAAAAATGAGAAACTTCTCATCGTTGTTGAACAAATCATCCAGAAACATTTGGAAGTGCTCGTCCCATAGGGCCGGTTTGAAAATCTTTGGTTCTGCTTCAAGGTGAATATTTTGCACCTGCTCAAAAAGTTCAAATACTATTTTGCTATCTTCCGGGCGTGCAGCGCGAAATGAGATGTCTTTCTCAAGTACCATTTTCATTCTTAACCTGATTGAAATGCCTCAACTGCACAAAAAAACCGCCATTGAGGCGGTTGAAATAAACAAAGAATATCGACCGCTCTATTTTGAGCAGTGATAATGATCTTTGCGATTTGTAGTAATAGTTTGCATGAGCAAGCTCTAGAACAGGCAGATCGTCAATGCAAGCCAGGTTCAACAGTTATTTTAAGGAGAGGAGCAATGGTGGGCGATAAGAGACTCGAACTCCTGACATCTTCGGTGTAAACGAAGCGCTCTACCAACTGAGCTAATCGCCCATTGCGGTGACCCGTTTAGGCGCTTCCGCGAATAAGTGCAAGCAAAAAATTCAAGAAAATGAAAGAAAGTGGTGTGTTTAAAAAAATGACATAGTTTTGTAAAAAAGGTCAACAAATGTGCTTGACACTTTCAGCGATTAAGCTTAATCACCCGCTCATGGTTTTGAACATTCAAGACCAAAACGAAAAATGTGCGGGTGTAGCTCAGATGGTTAGAGTGTCGGCCTGTCACGCCGAAGGTCGCGGGTTCGAGCCCCGTCACTCGCGCCATTTTTCGATTATAAAGTGACACAATCCTATGACAATTAGATCTTATTGCATTCCCTTATCGGGAACCGGATTACATGTGTTTATTCGCCTATAGAACATACTAGCTGCCTTTCAGAGTGCTTTAGATCTCAGCATTGGCTTTTTGCCCCATAAAACCCTTGATATTATCAAAATATCTTTTGTCAGATGCGCTTTGACTGGCTACCTTGTTTACGAACATTGTATTATGGCGCTAACAATTCTTAGCTTTATTTGGATATTTCGATGGCCGACGATAAAAAACAGCCCGATTCAGCCCCCGAACTTAACCAAAATAATGTTGATGCGATCGTAGATGATGCGCAGAACGAGGTTTCCGACCAAAAGGATGCCGATATCTATGATGATGATGGTCGCATTCGCTCAGATTTTCGAAAATCTGTAGCAGATACCCTTGATGCGGATGATGTTAAAACGCTCAATCAATATGTTGAAGGCCTTCACGAATCTGAGCTTGGTGATCTGATCGAATCTCTCAAACCCGAGCGTCGGCAGAAGCTTGTCGAACTCTTGGGTGATTCCTTTGACTTTGCGGCACTGACCGAAGTTGATGAAGCCATTCGTGTTGAAATTGTTGAAGCTATACCAAATCAGGATGTGGCCCGCGCGATCGGAGAGATGGATTCCGATGATGCGGTATTTATTCTAGAAGATCTTGATGAAAAAGACCGTCAGGAGATTCTCGATTATCTGCCATTTATTGAGCGCGTTCGTCTTAAAAGATCACTTGATTATCCTGAGGATAGCGCTGGGCGGCGTATGCAGAGTGAGTTTGTTGCTGTACCGCCATTTTGGACAATCGGCCAGGTGATCGATTACATGCGTCTTGATAAAGACCTTCCGGAACGATTCTCGCAGATTTATGTGATTGACGCGACTTACAAGCTAGTTGGTGATATCGAACTTGACCGCATATTGCGTACGCGCCGGCATGTGCGCGCTGAAGATATAATGAATGATACCATTCACCCAATTCCTGCACAGATGGATCAGGAAGAGGCGGCTATCGTTTTTGAACAGTACGATTTGTTGTCTGCCGCAGTTGTTGATCATAACGATCGCCTTGTGGGAGTGCTGACCATTGATGATGTGGTGGATGTGATCCATGAAGAGGCCGAGGAAGATATCAAAGCGCTCGCGGGTGTCGGTGATGAGGAATTATCCGATAACGTCTTTGCCGCGTTTAAGTCGCGCTTTACCTGGCTCTTTATCAATCTTGTCACGTCGATACTCGCATCTGTGATTATTGGTCTCTTTGATGCGACGATCCAGCAGATGGTTGCGCTGGCCATCCTCATGCCCATTGTGGCCTCGATGGGTGGGAATGCGGGCACTCAAACCATGACAGTGACAGTGAGGGCGCTCGCGGTCAAAGATCTTGATATCTATAATGCTGGGCGCATTATCCTGCGTGAAGCGGCTGTTGGTGGCTTAAACGGAATTATATTTGCCGTTCTAATCGGTGTTGTATCGGCTGTATGGTTCAGCAATGTTGATTTGGGCGTCGTCATTGGCGTTGCGATGATCATAAACATGATTTCTGCGGCCCTTGCAGGCATTTTGTTGCCGCTCATTTTAGACAAAATGGGTTTTGATCCTGCCATTTCATCTACGGTGTTTGTAACAACAGTGACTGATGTTATTGGATTCTTCGCATTTTTAGGACTGGCTGGTTACTGGTTCGGGATGATGTGATCCATGGTCAACCATTATACAATCTCTCAGCTTACAAAAGAGTTTGACATCTCAACTAGAACATTACGGTTTTACGAAGATGAGGGTTTGTTACAACCAGAGCGGCGAGGGCGCACACGCCTTTATTCGCCTTCAGATCGTCGAATTATTGCTAAAATTCTCATGGCGCGGCGTGTTGGGTTCACCATTTCCGAAATCTCTGAGCTGCTTAAGCTTGATTTATCACTGCCAAATTCTGCCACGCAACTTAAAATCGTTATGAATCAAGTTGAGAAGAAGCGCCAGGAATTGCGGACACAGCGTCGCGATCTAGAAGCTATGGTGGATGAATTAGATAATCTTGAAGACGCCTGCTTGGCAAAGCTTGCTGAAATTGGTGTGAGCACGTAGCTAATTCAATATTTGCGCGGCCAACCAAACCAAACCCAGTAGAATTGGTTGGTGCAACAGATATGTCGCCAAACTATGACGCCCGATAAAGCTCAAGCCCTTTAAAAATTTATTTGCTGGCGGTGTTTGCGTTTTACCAAGCCTCTCAAATACACCCTTTGCTCTCAGAAGCTTTGCCGACGCCATACCCGCTAAAAACGGTGCCAGCCATGGCAATAATGGCACGTAATCATTGGACCTTGGAATATTAGCGTTTAATCCCACCCACCATAAGATTGGTGTGTCGAAGATCTCTGAGCGAAGGTAGAATGGTGCCAGGAAAATCAACGCCGCTAACAGCAGCAATATTATCGGTGGCAGTCGTCTTAACAGAAGTCCGATGACACTGGCCGCAGCAATTGAATGCAATATCCCAAAAAAGATTGGTGCATTTGGCATGGTATAAAATGTTGCCGCCGAAATGATGGCAGCAGCGCCAACAAGCCATATGAAACGTTTCATGAAAGAGCTGAACCGAATAACCGGATCATGGCTCAAAATCAGGCTGACACCCGCCAGAAACAAGAAACTTGATGCAATACATCGGGCAAAAGTTTTCCATTCAAATGTCGATGTTAAGCCGCGTTCAACAAATCCGAAAAATTCCAAATCCCAAGTGAAGTGAAAAATTGCCATCGCAATAATGGCCCAGCCCCGCGCATAGTCGATCAGATGGATGCGATTAGACTGAACCTTAGTCATCTGCTGACCAGCCATAAAGCCAGTCTAACCCTCGACCAAGGCTCTGTGGTGACTTGCGGGACAAGACGAGATTTCGTCCCCATTTAATGGGTCCGATCGCGTGATATGCAAAGCGGTTAAACGCGGTGCGGCTTTTTACCTTTGTCAGACGCAGTTTTCGCTTCTTTTCAAAGTGCTGCAACATGTCTGAGATTTGATAAGGGCTATCAGTGACCATTTTAGACAGCAGATATCCGTCTTCAATGGCCATCGCAGCACCTTGCGCTGAAAAGGGCATCATTGCATGTGCTGCATCACCAATTAACACCATATCTCGTCCATTGGTCCAGGTTCCGTCTGTCACCTGATTAATTGGCCAGCAACCCAGTTCAGTTGCAGACTGGAGCATATGAATTGCATTTGGGTGCATGTCATAGCGCGAGATCGCCTTATCAAATTTAATTGTCTCGGGTTTGTCATTCTTGTCACGGGTGACAAAAATAACATTGCTGTTGCCATTATCATCTGCGGGATAGATCGCTGTGTGATTTGATGCTCCCATGAGGACATGGATACTGCGTGAACTGCTGATTTCAGCAGGTAAATGCGCACGAGCAGATAAATCCGCATTAAAGCGCCAAGCATTGTAATTACCAAATTTGGGGTGACCGGTTAGTGGCATAACTTTGCGAACTGATGACCAAACCCCATCCGCGCCGATGATTAAATCAGGTTTGCACCCCATTTTGCCGGCAACGTCATTTGCAAGGCGGTTCGGACCATCAAAATTAAGATCACTTGCAAGATGAAGTTTGCAATTCTCGTCCTCCATCACAGCTTTATGAAGCACATACTGTAAATCTGCGCGTCGCAATACTGCATAGGGTGCACCCCATGAGTTTTTTGCAAGCTCAGCAATCGGCACTTCAGCAATGATCCGCAAAGTTTGCGCATCTGTCAGCTTAACAGAATGTGGCTCGATCCAGTGTTTTGAAAGTTCGCTTTCAAGTCCTAATGTTTGGAGTATCTTGGTCGCATTTGGGGAAAGTTGAATACTTGCCCCAATTTCTATCAGTTCGTCAGCTTTTTCAAAAATCTGAACGTGTACACCAGCACGCGACATCGTCAAAGCAGCCGTTAAACCTGCAATGCCGGCCCCAACTATTGCTATATTTAATTGATTTTCGTTTGATGCTGACCCCTCCGACATTCAAACGACCTCAATCAGGCAACGGTCTCTTCTTCCCAAACGCAGCCAAACGGTTTTGATTCGTTATGGCCAACTTCTGGAACGAACTTATAAAGCGTTGAACAATATGGGCAGACGATTTCAGTTTCATCTCCCATTTCAAGATATTCATGTGGGTGATCAAATGGCGGTTTTGCACCAATACACATGAATTTTTTAGTACCAATCTCAATTGAGGGATATCCGGCGGTATTGTGGAAATAAGGCATTTTGTGACCAGCCATGATGTCGTGCTCCCGTATCTAAGCAAATATTCGTTGGTACTATCTTTAAACCTTCATATCGAAAATGTGTAGGCAAATATGTAGACACTCACACAAAAACTTGGCAAAGCTTCATTTCAATGATTGAACTTTCACAAAAAAGACGACGGTAATATGGTGGCGCAACCTTTCCAAATGAACATGTTTAACTCAAACGGGATCAATATCGCCTGGTTGGACGCAGGGCCGCAAGATGGTGCTGTGGTTATGCTCATCCACGGGTTTGCGTCTTCAGCACACGTGAATTGGGTATATACTGGTTGGGTGAAAACACTCACCGAAGCAGGGTATCGCGTCATTGCTTTTGATCATCGTGGGCACGGTCTGAGCGATAAACCGCATGATAGTGCTGTTTACACACCTGATCACATGGCAGCGGATGCGATAAATTTATTGCAATCACTTAATATCGATGAAGCTCATTTTTTAGGCTATTCCATGGGCGCACGCGTATGTGCCTTTATTGCAAAGTCCGAGCCGCAATATGTTAAATCACTCACATTTGGTGGGTTGGGCATTGGTATGGTGGAAGGTGTTGGCAACTGGGATGTAATAGCTGAGGCTTTGTTAGCGCCATCACTTGATGATGTAACAGATGAACGTGGCCGCATGTTTCGTGCTTTTGCTGAACAAACAAAAAGTGACCGATTTGCGTTAGCTGCGTGTATTCAGACTTCTCGTGTATTGGTCACCGAAGAAGAAGCGTCCCAAATGTCGATGCCAACTCTCATAGTGGTGGGTACAAAAGATGACATTGCAGGCTCTCCAGATGAACTTGCAGCGCTTATGCCAAATGCGACTTCTGTCTCAATTGAGGGTCGGGACCATATGTTAGCGGTTGGCGATAAAACTTTTAAAAAGGCAGTCCTTGAACATATTTCCTGACGGCTGTTTTGCGTAAAATATTCATTATATTTGCTTGTTCTTTATCCAAACACTTTAAAATTTACCAATTTTGTCATATTTATAGGAGATGATGATTGCGGTCTCGCGATCAGATCTGGAGAAAGACTATGAATACATCGGTTGAATCACTTAACAAAAACAAAGTGAATGCCATGGACCCAATTTGGGATACCATCCGCAAGGAGGCTGAAGAAGCTGCACAAGCTGATCCAGTTCTTGCAACATTCCTCTATTCAACGATCTTGCAGCAACCTTCATTGGAAGAAGCTGTTATTCACCGTGTCTGTGAACGTTTAGACCATCCTGATCTGCAAGCCAGCGTTATTCGACAAACCTATATGGAAATGTTGGCAGATGACCCAAGCTGGGGTGCAACTTTACGCGTTGATATTCAAGCCGTTTATGATCGCGACCCTGCTTGCAGTCGATTTATTCAGCCAATCCTTTATTTCAAAGGCTTCCACGCCATCCAAACACATCGTTTGGCACATTGGCTTTGGAACAAAGGTCGCGTTGATTATGCACTTTATTTGCAATCTCGTTCATCGGCAATTTTCCAAACGGATATCGATCCGGCATCTAAATTGGGTAAAGGCTTATTCTTAGATCACGCCACGGGTATTGTGATTGGTCGCACCGCTGTTGTAGGTGATAATGTTTCGATTTTGCAAAACGTGACATTAGGTGGCACCGGTAAAGAAGGTGGTGACCGTCATCCAAAAATTGGTTGCGGCGTGCTAATTGGTTCAGGTGCGAAAGTGCTTGGTAATATTGAAATTGGCAATTGCTCGCGCATTGCTGCAGGTTCTGTGGTGTTAAAACCTATACCGGCGAACAAAACCGTTGCGGGTGTACCTGCACGTATTGTCGGAGAAGCAGGGTGCCAAGAGCCATCACGTGCGATGGATCAAATGATCAATTCCTCGTCGCAAGATGCGTCGTCTGACAAGTAAGGTTCATAAAGAATACGCTTTAAATTTATCATCTCACGTGGCAAAAGACGTGAAACGAATCGCAAAGACGGAGAATGCGGCTGATGAACCCTGATGAAATCAAAAAACTAGATGCTTACCTTAAGCGTGTTTTCAATCCTTCTTTTGAAGTACGCGCTCGTCCTAAGAAGGATGATTCTGCGGAAGTTTATTCAGGTGAAGAATTTATCGGCGTCATTTATCTTGATGATGAAGATGGTGATCGTTCGTTCAATTTCTCAATGGCTATCTTGGACGTCGATCTTTAAGATCAAAGCATGAATTTATCAGTACCAGAACGGGTGGAATATGATTCTGCCCGTTTTTTTGTGCGTCAAATTTCGTCACGGGGTTGGTTAAAACGATTGAAATTATTGAAAGAAAATAAATAGATAATTCTAATCGATTTTATTCTGGCAAATTATTTATTCTTGTGAATAGAAAAGTGGAACTGCGGGAGTTTTGCCCAATTTGTTAAGAAATTTGCATAATTGATCATTCCAGCATGACGCAAACATATAGTTCCCATACGGAGATGAATGACCAATGGCGGAAAATAATTCAGAAGATCTAGATCGCATTTTATCAATTGAGATTGCACGGGTTACGGAACGCGCAGCTGTTGCGGCTGCAAAACTCCGTGGTCGTGGTGATGAAAAAGCGGCTGACCAAGTTGCCGTTGATGCAATGCGAACGGAGCTTAACAAGCTAAATATCAGCGGTACGATTGTGATCGGTGAGGGCGAACGCGATGAAGCGCCAATGCTATATATTGGTGAAGAAGTGGGCACGAAAGATGGGCCTGAATTAGATATTGCTCTAGATCCGCTGGAAGGCACAACAATTTGCGCGAAAAACATGCCAAATTCATTGGCTGTGATCGCTTTTGCAAACAAAGGTAAGTTGCTCTACGCGCCAGATGTTTACATGGATAAAATTGCTATTGGTCCTGGTTATCCTGAAGGCACCATCTCAATTGATGCAACACCTGCAGAAAACCTGGCTGCAATTGCCAAACATAAAGGTGTTGAAATCGGTCAAGTATGTGCATGTATTTTGGATCGTCCGCGCCATGCTCAGCTGATTGCAGATGTACGCGCCTGCGGTGCGGCGGTGCGATTAATAGGAGATGGTGATGTCGCTGGCGTGATCTACACAACTGACTCTGAAGAAACCGGTATCGATATTTATATGGGAACAGGCGGTGCACCAGAGGGTGTGTTAGCTGCAGCTGCGCTTCGTTGCACAGGTGGCCAGATGCAGGGGCGCTTGTTGTTTAAATCACAAGACCAAATTGACCGGGCTGCAACTATGGGCGTCTCTGATCCAAATAAGGTTTACGATCTAACCGAGCTTGCAAGCGGTGATGTGATGTTCGCTGCAACGGGTGTGACGGATGGTGATATGCTGCAAGGCGTTCGTTTTAAAGGTAACGCCATTTCGACACATACCTTTGTGATGCGTTCATCAACGGGTACAGTCCGTGAAATCAAAGCAACACACCGTGAAGGTCAAAAATTTGCTTAGCAAATTCTAGTCCAACAACACGTTGCAATTATCGACAGGCCTCATTATCAATGAGGTCTGTTTTTTTATGGCTACGTAAAGCCATATTGTTGAAGGTGTCATCTCGTGTCAGACAATGTCTTTATGGGCGTGGAAGCCTCGCTAACAGGCCAAAAGTGGATTTCTCGACTTGATAATGTTGGGCAAAACACTGCGCTGGATATTGCGCAAAAGACTGATATCCCTGAGCTCATTGCCCGTGTAATCGCAGCGCGCGGGGTAACGTCTGAGGAAGCCGCGACGTTTCTAGCACCATCTATTCGCGATTTAATGCCGGACCCATCCACAATGACCGATTGTGATGCGGGTGCTCAACGTATCTTACAAGCCATACAAATGGGTGAGCGTGTGGCGATTTTTGGTGACTATGATGTTGATGGTGCATCTTCATCAGCGCTGCTATCACGGTTTTTAACTCATCTAAACGTGCCCAATGAGATTTATATCCCTGACCGGATTTTTGAAGGCTATGGCCCCAATCCCAATGCGATCGCAGAGCTTGTTGAAAAAGGTGCTCAGTTGATTGTCACCGTTGACTGCGGTTCAACCAGCTTTGAAGCCTTGGAAAAAGCAAAAGAGCTTTCTTGCGATGTCGTGGTTATTGATCACCACCAAGTGGGTGATGAATTACCGCCTTGTGTCGCGCTTGTAAATCCCAATCGACAAGATGATCTTTCAGGTTTAGGGCATTTATGCGCAGCGGGCGTTGTGTTTATGGTTCTTGTTGCTGTGCAGCGGGTTTTACGCCAATCAGGCCATGAAGGGCTCAAAGGCTTTGATCTGCTTGCCCATCTTGATCTGGTGGCGCTTGCGACAGTTTGCGATGTGGTGCCGCTTAAAGGCCTCAACAGAGCCTATGTCGTCAAGGGCATGATTGCAGCGCGCAAGCAGGGTAATCCTGGGCTTGCTGCTTTAATGCGCATAGTGGGGATTGATGGTCCGATTACACCCTATCATTTAGGTTTTCTAATTGGCCCGCGCATCAATGCCGGCGGACGTATTGGCGATGCAGCGCTTGGTTCGCGATTGCTCACGCTACAAGATGCATCAGAAGCTGATGAGATCGCCGCGCATTTGGATAATCTCAACAAAGAACGCCAAGCTATGGAAGCTAAGATGCTGGAACAGGCAGAGGCTGAAGTGATGGCTGAAATGGCAGGCGGTGAGGGCCCTGCAATCATCGTGTCTGCCAATGATGGTTGGCATCCGGGTATTGTCGGGCTTGTGGCCTCACGCCTAAAAGATCGTGAGAATAGACCAGCATTTGCCATCGCTTTTGATCCATCTGGCAAAGGGTCAGGCTCGGGTCGTTCTATCCCGGGTTTTGATATCGGTAAGATCGTGCGCGAAGCGGTGGATATGGGCTTGCTTGTCAAAGGTGGTGGCCATGCGATGGCAGCGGGTCTCACTGTTGAGAAATCTAAACTTGGCGAGTTGCGCAGCTATTTTGAAGAAAAAGCTGCAGAAAATATCGCGGATTTAACTGCGGTGCGTAGTTTAAAAATCGATGGCGCTATGGCCGCATCTGGTATGACAACAGATTTGGTTGATATGATCGAACGGGCAGGGCCATATGGTGCAGGCCATTCCCAGCCTGTTTTCGTATTGCCCAATCACATGCTTAAAGACGCGCGCATTGTAGGGACCAACCATGTCAAAGTCTCCTTTTCCGGCATGGATGGTGGTCGTATTGATGGCATATGTTTCAGAGCAGCCGACACAGAACTTGGCAAAGCATTTTTAAATGGCCGCGGACAAAGCTTTCATGTGGCTGGCAATGTCAACATCAATTACTGGCGCGGTATGAAGCAAGTGCAAATCCGCGTGATGGATGCGGTGCGGGTGAGTTAGGTGTAGTTCAACGGTTTGAGCTAATTGTTTCAAAACAACCCCAAAAATGTCACATGGCTATATTACACACTAGATATGGGTTGGTTTTGGCTCTATATCCTCTCAATCTATCGTAATTGCCTGTCATGAAGGACAAAAGCCATGCATTTCGCAAATATCAATGACGTTAATCTGCATTATCAAGTGATTGGTGCGCCTGAAGGCAAGCCGACGATTGTGTTTGCAAACTCTCTGGGCACAGATTTTCGTATTTGGCGTGATGTGATTGTTCGCTTAGTTGGTGATTATTCAATCGTGACTTATGACAAGCGCGGCCATGGTTTGTCTGATCTGGGCGAAAGCCAAACTATGACGGATCATGTGGAAGATCTCGCTGGCCTTATGGATCACCTTGGCATTCAAAGCGCGATCATTTGCGGTGTGTCTGTTGGTGGATTAATCGCCCAAGGGCTTTATGCAACGCGTCCTGATCTCGTGGGTGCATTGATCTTGTGTAATACAGGCATGAAGATCGGCACAGACGAGCTTTGGAATATGCGTATTGAAATGGTCGAGACAAAAGGTATTTCTGAAATTGCTGATGGTGTGCTCGCGCGTTGGTTCACCAAAGGCTATCGTGAAGATAATCCTGCAGATGTTGCAGGTTATGCCAATATGCTCACGCGCACTCCGGCCAAGGGCTATACGGGAACATCAGCTGCCATTCGCGATACAGATTTTACCGAGCAAGCTGCTGAGATCAAAGTGCCAACAATTTGCATCGCAGGTGATCAAGATGGTGCCACACCGCCTGAACTTGTCAAAGCCATGGCCAAAACAATTCCCAATGCGTTTTACGAAGAGATAAAGGATTGCGGGCATATTCCATCCATTGAATGTGGCCAATATCTCACAGACGTTATGACAGCCTTTATGGCAAAATTAACCCGAGAATAGTCGGGTTTATTGCCTGTTCCGCATTCACAACAGGCAAAAAATATGCATAATAGCAAATCATGGGTCAAAAAGTCTCATTTATTGATATAAATACCCGTTTTGACCAATTTGCGGACCATAGCGAAGTATCGCCCTTAGGCTAGCCTTGATTGATCAGCTTGCAGCAATTGTTATTTGCTGCGATTGACATTCGAATTAATCGGCATATGAGAAGGGCGACACGTCACTATAATATGAAATTGAGATTGGATACGTAGATGGCTAAGTCGCTCCACGGCAAAGAAATGGGGGCGGTTATGAAAGAAATACGTTTGCTTTTTGGCACACCAGATTGGGTGTCGAAAGTGACGTGGTCTACGTTGCGCGACGACCTGTTTGCCGCTTTTACCGGCGCCACTATTGTTTTGCCTCAAGGCATCGCTTTTGCCGCGATTGCTGGTTTGCCACCTGAATATGGTTTTTATACCGCAATGATCACGCCGATTATCGCGGCGCTTTTTGGCTCTTCATGGCATACTGTATCGGGTCCGACAACTGCGATTTCAGCTTTGGTGTTTGCAGCTCTAGCAGGTGGGCACACACCTGGCAGTCCGGAATTTATACAAGCGGTGATTTTGCTGACCTTCTTAGTGGGTATGTTCCAGCTTATACTCGGTATTGCGCATTTGGGTGCATTGGTCGACTTTGTGTCTCATTCGGTTATGACAGGTTTCATCACCGGTGCTGCCTTGTTAATTGGTTTAAGTCAGGTGCGCCATGCACTCGGGCTGGATTTGCCTCGCCCCGAAGATTTAGTCGAATTTTCCACCAAACTTTGGGAAATATGGCCCCATGCTGATGCAGATAGTTTTATCATCGCCTTTACTTCATTGGCGGTGGGCGTTTTATCGAAAAAGTTCTTTCCGAAATTGCCGAACTACCTCATCGCACTAGGCGCAGGAACTCTGGTTTATTATTTCTTGGGATGGACGGAACTTGAAGTTAAAACGGTTGGTGTGATCCCATCGGTTGTTCCAAGTTTTGCAATGCCTGCATTTGATCTAAGCGATATGCGTGATCTAGCTTCTCCTGCATTTGCGGTTGCTGTGGTTGGTTTGCTGGAAGCAATGTCAATTTCGCGCGCTATTGGTTTGCGATCGGGTCAGGATATCGATGCGAACCGCGAATTTACCGGCCAAGGCCTGTCCAATGTCGCTGGAAGCTTCTTTAACTGCTATCCAGGTTCAGCTTCACTCACTCGTTCTGGCATTAATTATGAAGCGGGTGCGAAAACACCATTGTCTGCTGTATTCGCAGCGATCTTCCTGCTCGGTATTTTGCTATTCGTGGCTCAGTTCTTTGCGTTTGTGCCTATTCCGGCAATGGCGGGCGTGATCATTTTGGTCGCTTGGAAGCTGGTAGACGTGCGTGAAATCAAGCATTTGATCACCACAAGTAAAACCGAAACCTGGATTGCCGCCGTTACATTCTTCTCATCGCTGATCTTTGATCTTGAATTTGCGATTTATGCAGGCGTGCTTTTGTCACTTGCTTTGTTCTTAAACAAATCATCGCGTCCGCGCATTTCAGTAGGTGCACCGGATACCTCAACACCAAACCGCCGCTTTAGTAGTGTCGAGCGCCTCGACCTGCCAGAATGCCCGCAACTGGTTATGGCGCGAATTGATGGGCCTTTATATTTTGGTTCTGTGGAGTTTGTTCGCCGCAAATTACGCACGATTGAATATGATCAGCCTGAACAGCGCCATATGATGTTGATCGTGAAGGGGATTGGTGAGATTGATCTGCCGGGCGCGGAATTGCTGATTGAAGAAGCAACACGCCGTCATAAGCGCGGTGGATCCTTCCATTTGCAGACAACCACACCGCGGACAATTAACAAGCTTGGTCGCTTCCATGTGATGAAAGCACTCACGAAGCACCACATCCACTTAAGTAAGGGTGAGGCGATTGCTGAGATCGTGCCTATGCTGGATGAAGATATCTGCGCAAATTGTACAACGCGTATCTTCCACGAATGTTCAGGGCGTCCTAATAATGCGCTGAAAAAGGCAGTTGATGATGCATTAAACGAAGATCCTGCATCGGTGATTGATATTGCAGCAAACAGCGATGCAGATGCGCCTGAAACCCCGCAGGGCATGGACAAACCTAAATCATAGTCTCCACCACGCTGTAGTTCTCTTTCCTGCGCCTTGGCGCGCATGAAGACATAGTCTCCTAAAGCTGTTATATCGCCTCAGAATTCGATCTGGGTCTCATAAATCGTGATATCAGCTACCATGGTATTGTTTGGCATAAACAAGCCCTGATTAGCGCTTACGTGGCTATCAAGTATCTTTTAAGTCTGGGAGAAGTCTTTTGTGGTATGAAGCAAAAAGGGTTGCCGAAGTGATCGCACCCACATAGCTCTACGTTAGCTCAAACATATCTCATGCAACACTTGAGCTTTTCGCTCTAGTGTCTTCAAATCATGAGAATATTTGAGAAATATGAATGGTACGCCCAACGGGAATCGAACCCGTGTTTCCGCCGTGAAAGGGCGGCGTCCTAGACCGCTAGACGATGGGCGCACAAGACATGGGCGCGTTATAGTCAGAGGATGCAAATCCCGCAAGCAGTATTTTGCGTTTTTTCAAAAAAAAATGACAATTTTGCAAAACTTTGGATTTCATGCAGGTTTAACAAGGTTTTAGCCCGATCTGAACATTGCAAATATTTACAAAAATAAGCCTCGGCTAACTATGGTGCCAGCAATATAAGCTAAATTTGGAATGTAAGTGGGGTGATTTGAGGAATCGCTCAGATCAACGCTTGCGCTTACGGCAGCGCCAGTTCCAATCACGGACGGATCCGATATCAATATGGACAGATTGTGTATGGCAATAAGTGCCAACGCCACCGCGATCTGGCATGGAACGGACAAATTTTGCCAATTCCCACTTTGTAACGCCCTTGATTTGAACATCTGCTGCTTCGCACGTTGTGTGTCGTGATCCGTTGGCTCCACCGATTCGCTTGTTATGCTTAGGTGATCGATAGCCACTGGTAACAACAACAGACTTGCCGTAGTGTTTTTCAACTTTCTTTAAAAGACGAACCAATTCAGGCTTAAAGCAAGCCACATCCACACGTTCAGTTTGGCGTTGCAATGTAAGTGGTGAAAGCCGTGCTAAACCGGCTGCAGAAGCAACCTCAATGCGGTTTTTATCTCTGCTTTTGTTTTTGTCTTTAGATCCAAAGATCGAAGCGAAAATACCGCGTTTCTTTTCTTTGCCTGCAGAAGCGCGTTCAGATGCGACAGGTGTGGCAGATGCCAATGTCACTTTCTTGGCGCTGGTGATTTGAGGCTTTTTAACTTCTGCTTCTGTAGTTGGAGCGACCGCTGCGACTTGCTGAACACTTGGTTGTTGGGCAGGTGCGGTTGCCACTGTTCGCGCAGGTGTTGGTTTGGCTTGTCGTTTAAACAATGACGAGAAGAACGCATTTCCGTTCTTATTAGGACGCGCCAGGCTGGTTGATGCTGGAGTAGCCGTTGCTAACGAGGCGACTTGCGTATTCGCTGTTGCGGTATTTGGTGTTTGTGCAACATAAATCTGACCGTTTTTATCAAGAGCATTGATAGAAGGAGACGCTGTTGTTGCAGATTGAACCGCAGCAGTTGCAACATTTTGTTCAGGTACACTGTTATAAGAGCTTGCGAGCGCGGTTGAGTTATCTGGAACGGGAATAGACCCGTTGTAACCTAAGCTGGCTGTATCTTGCGGGGCGAGGGTGTCATCTAGCGGCTCTAGGCCAACTGTTGTTGGCGCCAATTGCGTGGTTAAAGATGCATCTGTGCTGACACAACCGCTAACGCCAATCCCGATAAAAATCGGAACAATCGCAATACGACTCAAATGAGTTGTGCGGTGTATATAGCCCCTAAACTGACGCAACTAATTCCCCTATTCATGCCGTCGCGACCGACGATTACTTGAGTGTTTACTCCAAAATGCCCGAATTTAAAAGCCCAAGCAAAAAGGCAAACCGCTCCGATGATGCCCAATACTGCCATAAATGAGGCGATATCGTGACGAAACTCCACCAAAATGCCAAAATTGAACTATTTGTAACAAGGTCAGTTGGAACTTTCACAAGCGATTCTATTCAACTAAGCTTACTCGTAGGTGGAGTAGCTGAATTTTTCGTAAATAGAATGCATTTTGCACCTCGATTGTTAAGCTTGCGGCGATGCGAGTTAACTTATTGAATTCAATGATTTTTCTAGTATTTATTAAACTTGATCGATGATTATTTGGTCTTGAAATCTGGGGATTGCCACGTGAATTTTACTAATCGGGTCTTGCCTAATGACACGATATAAATGTTAGTTTACAAATTAGAATCAATTTTAGTGATTTAATGTGTAGTGAGTGGGGTCACCAAGGATGGTGGATAAAACATCTACAGGAGGCGATGTCGAACAGGATGCTGTAACAGGCGATCCAGTTGATCTTATTGAGATTACCGGCGTCGTGAAATGGTTTGATGTTGCCAAGGGATTTGGCTTTATCATTCCCGATAACGGAATGGAAGACATCTTGCTGCATGTAAGCTGCTTGCGACGCGATGGTTATCAAACCATCATGGAAGGCACGCGCATTGTGTGTGAGATACAAAAACGTGACCGCGGATATCAAGCATTCCGAATTGTTTCTATGGACACATCTACCTCTGTTCATCCATCACAGCTTCCACCTGTTAAAACGCATGTGCAAGTTACCCCAACAAGCGGCTTGGAACGTGCACTAGTTAAATGGTTTAACCGTACAAAAGGTTTTGGCTTTTTAACGCGCGGTGAGGGGACTGAAGACATTTTCATTCATATGGAAACATTAAGGCGTTACGGCTTAACTGAATTACGTCCTGGTCAGGTTGTATTAGTACGCTATGGTGAAGGTGACAAAGGGCTTATGGTCGCCGAGATCCACCCAGATATCGGAGCCCCATTTAATCAATCTCATTAATAGAGAGATGAATCGCATAACAGAGCGTCCAATTCGGGCGCTTTTTTTATGCGTGGAAATCATGAAATAGATTTATTATGCAAAAGCCTAGGCTTTGACAGGCGCGAAATAGCGCTTAATATTGGTGCCAACTGAAAATAATTTAAAAAAATGAAAATAAGAGCAAACAAACGTCGATTTAATGTTGCACACTCGTTATGACTTGTGTACATGAGCGGTCGTTGCAGTCGTCGGAGCGTAGCGCAGCCTGGTAGCGCATCTGGTTTGGGACCAGAGGGTCGGAGGTTCGAATCCTCTCGCTCCGACCAGCAACATAGAATGATGTTGCTGGTCAGCTCCTATCAAGAAAGGTCTTTCAATATGCCATCTGATACTCAAAGCTCAGCACGGACAGCGAAAATCTACCAACCGACAAAAAATGCGATGCAGTCTGGTAAAGCCAAGACGCGCAAATGGTTGCTTGAATTTGATCGCACGTCAGCCAGAACAATCGACCCAATTATGGGCTATACAACCAGTTCTGATACCCAGACCCAAGTTGTCTTAAATTTCGACAGCAAGGAAGATGCAATTGCCTATGCAGAGCGCGAAGGCATTAAATATCGTGTGTTGACTGTCAACAAACCAAAACGTCGTCAAATGTCATATACTGATAATTTCAAATTTGACCGTCCGCAGCCTTGGACACACTAAGGCCAATGCTTAAAGTTTGGTCCCGTAGCTCAACTGGATAGAGCACCTGCCTTCTAAGCAGGTTGTTGCAGGTTCGAGTCCTGCCGGGATCGCCATTCCTTAAAACCCAAACGTCGTTGTGATGAGATCAAGCCTCATTGTAATCAGATTTTAGTTTCATTCCGTTTTGAATTGTACTAACTTTCTTACAGCGAGGCGTATCCATGAAGCACCAAAAGCCAGACTGTTTAGTCGATTTAGAACGAGCAATAAACAAGTTGGATTTCTATCGATTATTCAAGTGCTTATGCGTGAAATATGAGCTCGATTTACTCTCTGTTTTTGATTTGAATAACTGGCCAGAAGAGGCGTCAATCGAATCACTGATGGTTGTGGTAAATAATGATGATGCAAATTTTGTAGATCTGGACGTCATATCTATCGCTGACACCAATATCGTTTTCCAAAACATGCGTAACGAAATGCTGCATAATATATGGGATGACGAGAGTGTTCACACACATGTTGAATTTTGTGGTGAATTATCCAAGTCAACGGGGATATCTGTGCCATTGCACACGCCAAATGGTCGCCATTTTGGCTTGTGGTTGGTGTTACCTAAAACGGTGGCAGATAAGCTGGATATCGATCAGTTGGTTTACTCTTGTAAGCTTGTTTTTCAAAATTTCTTTAATGAAATTATCCTTCCCGACTCCATGCCAGTGATCTCTCCAAGGGAGCTTGAGGTCATAAGATGGAGCTCAGAGGGAAAAACCTCAGTAGAAATCGCCATAATTTTGGGATTATCTGAGCATACCATAAACTCATATACAACGAAGATATTGCAAAAGCTTCAGGTTGTTAATCGTGCCCAAATGGTCGCAAAAGCCATCAGAATGGGTCTGATAAAATAAGAACAAAATAATTTTGCGGGAGAAAAATTATGAACAGCACTTTGGAGGAACTTGAGACAGTCACCATTCTTTTCGTTGATGATAACCCAGATGAATTTGTCTTGATGGAATGGCTTGTTAAAGGTGGTGCTGACCAGAATACCGAACTTGTATGTGTGACCGACATCGAAAGTGCGTGCAAAGTTTTAGATGAGCAGAAGATTTCAATGATTCTTCTCGATAATAAACTGCATTTAAATGACGATTTTAGAACATCTGTTCCAGTGTTGCGTTCTAAAGCCTTTACAGGTCCAATAGGTATTGTCTCATCCAGTATTGAACCTGAATATTTTCAAGAGTTTGAGGAATATGGAGCCGATTTCCGCATCGGAAAAAATGAACTTGATCGCAATGCTATAAGTTTCATCATTGATGAATTCGCTAAGAAAAATACCCAGTTTTCTGATGATTAATTGCACGAAGTAGACGTGGCGTGCGCGATGGATAAGATACTTGATGAAACCAGTTTGTCTTTCTTCAATTCTGCACCCAATCCGGGGTTTTTAGTTGATAAAGACAATCACATATCACTTTTAAATCATTCCGCAGTTTCTGATTTAGGTTTTAAATCTAATGATGTGATTGGTAAGATTTTTTACGATCTGTTTCCGCTTTTAAGACACAAAAATACACATGACATTGAGGCCAAGTCTGCAATCATTCTTGAAAAGGATTTACCATCGGACGAAGAGCTCATTGAGGTAAGCCTGCCAAATGGTGGCAATTTCCAAACCAATGTCACAATAAGCAATCCCATCACGTGTGTAGATGGTATTGAGCGATCTATCATATATTTAAAGGATAATGGCCAGGTTCAAAAACTTAAGGATGGCTATGAAAATTCGCTCGATCTTCTCAATGCCGCTTTGTCAGCAATCCCTGAAGGATTTGCAATCTATGACAAGGAAGATCGACTACGTGTATTTAACCAGGGTTACTTGGATGTTTATCCTGATTCTGTGGATGCCATGAAAATCGGTACACGGTTTGAAGATATCTTAAAATATGGCTTAGAGCAGGGCCAGTATGAAGAAGCCGGTTTTACCGAAGAAAGTAGAGCTGCATGGCTGAAAGAGCGATTAAGGAATCACTTCAATCCGTCGGCGCCAATAATCCAGCACCTTAAAGACGGACGCTATATTCGAGTTGATGAACGTTTGCTGGACGATGGCCACATCGTCGGAATTCGAAGCAACATCACCGAATTGATGGAAACCAAAACGCTCGCAGAATCACTTGGTGATGCACTCGACAATATTGCAGCGCCCGTAGCATTTATTGACATCCAAACTCAGCGAATTTTATACGGCAACACCGCTTTTTTGAGCAATCTGCAATATACCGCAGATGAAATCACCCAACTGACTTTGATGGATATAAACCACAATGCTGATCCGAAAAACATTGATAGTTTCATTAAAAATATCATTGAAAACAGCGGTGTGGTGCAACAATCAAGATCACAACATGTGCGAAAAGATGGAACGGTTTATCCTTGTGTGGTCAATAGCATTTGCGAAAAAGGGGATGATCCAAAAAGAATTATAGCCTTTGTTGAAGACGAAAGTGTAGAGCGTGAAATTCGCGAGGAACTAGACTATCGTCGCGTACAGCAAGAAACGTTTATCGAAAATTTACCTGTTTTTATTACCAGATCAGATCTTGATACCACGATACACTACGCTAATGAGCTATATTGTGATTTTTTCGGCAGAAACCTATCCGAAGTCATTGGACTGAAGTTTTTACAGTTCATTCATAAAGACGAAATTATCAAGGAACTACAAGCTTGTTTGGCAAGTTTATCAAAAGACACACCCGTTCGAACTTATGAGCAGGAAATGTTGTCAAAAGACGGTGTCTATAGAACCGTTTTATGGACAAACCGACTGGTATTTAAAGATGATCAACCATATGAGGTTATATCTGTCGGCCGCGATATAACGGAATCAAAACTAGCCAAAGCGCAAATTGAAGAACAGGCGCATGCTCTGACACTGAGAAATCAGGCGCTCGAGCAATTTGCCGGTATCGTTTCTCATGATTTACGCTCACCACTGAGGCATATTCGTTTGTTTGGTGAGATGCTTATGGAAGAGTACGAAGGTGGTAATACTGATAATTTAGGGGATTACATCAATCGAATACGGTCAAGCATCTTTCGCATGGAGCGTTTAATCTCAAGTTTGCTTGAATTCTCACAAGTCGCATACAAACAAGTCAATCGCTCCTATTTTCTGCTTAGTACCGCAGTGGAAGAGGCAAAAGAAAACCTCTCACAAAACATCGAACAATCTGGCGCGCAAATTAAGCTTTTAAAAGATGTCGATCTTAATCTTGATTATGTTTTGTTTGTACGTTTGATGCAAAATCTCATCGATAACGCGGTTAAATATCATAAAGACGATACCACACCTCATATCGAAATTGACGTTGTAAAAACCACCAAAAGCGAGGTCAGTGTCAGCGTTGCTGATAACGGAATTGGGATCGCTAAAGAACAATCAAACCGAATTTTTAATGTGTTTCAGCGCCTTCACGCCGATGAAAAAAAGTATAAGGGAACTGGAATTGGTCTGGCATTGGCCAAAAGAATCGCTGAGGGACATAACGGAACCCTAGAATTGGACCCTTATTACAAGAATGGCTCGAAATTTATTCTAAAATTCCCTGTATAAACCCTTAAATAGCTGTCTCAGTTGGTGGTGAGTGCGACAAAAATCTTATAAAAACGTTTTTGCGGGTGAAAAATGCTAATAGGGGCGTATGGCTATGCAGGGTAAAAGCAATGCCAACAGATTAATTGTTATCGATGATGATAAAATTGACGTCGCGTTTTTGCAGCGTGCGATCAAGAAATTCGATGAAAATATTGAACTCGTGCATATTTCCGAAACCGATGACATAGAAAAAAAGCTCGAGCTTGAAAATGCTTCTTGTATCTTGCTGGATTTAAAAATGCCAAAAGAGGATGGATTTTCGGTGCTCCAACGCATTCGAAAAAATGCCCTTTTAAAACTCTGCCCTGTGGTTATATTTTCATCATCATCTAATCCAGATGACATTCGCAAATGTTATGAAACGGGTGCAAACGCATATACGGTCAAACCTTCAAGTATTGCCGATTATGAGAAATTTGCGCGAAAATTCTCTTGTTTTTGGCTAAATATAGCACGTTTGCCAATTTAGCGATTTGGTGCGGAGATAGATATTTTGCGCGCAAATTTCGCCAAACCAAATTGACCGAAAAATAGTCACCCTAGTATATTTATTAGCCATGTTCTGAGAGGGAAAAAACGACCCATTGAGGAAATATCATTTAGTATGAAAACTAGCTAAAATTTTATCGAAACGCCACAAAATCTCATAAAAAATACAAGCTTTTGGATATTTCGTAGAAGAAACGATCTTTTTCAAAAAAATACTTGACCATTTCAACAAATCGCGTTGGTATATGTCGCACATATATTGCGGCCCGTTGAGGGAGAATACTTCGGATCGCAGACAGTATGTGTGAGTACTCTCATCCTTGTGATGAGCTAACAAATTGCACATTGTAAGTGCAACAGGGCAAAGAAAGAAAAAATATGAAAAAGACACTATTAACTACGGTTATGGGAGCAGTAGCGGCGCTGGGCGTTTCTGCAGGCGCATCAAGCGCGGCAACATTGGATGACGTGAAAGCTAAAGGCTTCATCCAGTGTGGCGTTAGCCAGGGTCTACCAGGTTTCTCAAATCAGGATTCTGATGGTAACTGGAGTGGCTTGGATGTGGACCTATGTAAAGGTGTTGCAGCGGCTGTTTTCGGTGACGCGTCTGCGGTGAAATTTACGCCACTTTCAGCGAAAGAGCGTTTCACAGCGTTGCAGTCTGGCGAAATCGACATTCTATCACGTAACACTACATGGACAGCAAGCCGTGACACACAGCTTGGTTTGAACTTCGCTGGTGTAAACTACTATGATGGTCAAGGCTTCATGGTTCGTTCTGAATTGGGTGTAAACTCAGCTCTAGAGCTAAGCGGTGCTTCAATCTGTACAAACACTGGTACAACAACAGAGCTTAACGTTGCTGACTATTTCACTGCAAACAACATGCAGTATGAGCTAGTTGCGTTTGAAAAAGCTGACGAAGTGGTTGCAGCTTACGATGCAGGTCGTTGCGATGTTTACACAACAGATGCATCTGGCTTGTATGCTCAGCGTCTTAAGTTGACTGATCCTGCTGCACACACAGTGCTACCAGAAATCATCTCTAAAGAGCCTCTAGGTCCAGTTGTTCGTCAGGGTGATGATCAGTGGTTCAACATTGTTCGTTGGACACACATTGCGACTTTGAACGCTGAAGAGTTCGGCATCACATCAGCTAATGTTGGTGAAATGATGGGTAGTGAAAACCCAGGTATCAAGCGTTTGCTTGGTGGTGAGTTTGGTGAAGCAATGGGCATTCCAAACGATTGGGCAGCTCAAATCATCAAATCAGTTGGTAACTACGCTGAAATGTTCGACCGCAATGTTGGTCCAGACACTCCATTGGGCATCGCACGTGGCGTAAACGCTCTATGGACAGATGGTGGCCTACAATACGGTCCTCCAGTACGCTAATACTTAGCTAATACTTCGACACCCGGTCTTAATGGCCGGGTGTTTTATAAAACAAACAGGGCACGTTTTCACGATGGGACATATCCGCAATATTGTGGGTTAGCGTGTAAAACGTAAAAAAATAAATCAAAAATTACAATTCGCGCTTTGAGGCTATCAACTCTACAAGTGTAAGAATTGTTGGGGAATTCGCCATGGCGTCTGATGTTGCTGCTACACAGCAAACCAGTGAAGAGCCGCAGGTCGCGTTGTTAAACCGGCCCGAAGTTCGCAGCATGCTTTTTCAAGGCTTGCTCACTCTCGCAATCATTTATCTCATCTATAGTGGCATAACCAATATGTTTGACGCGCTTGATCGCGCCGGCATTGCTTCAGGTTTTGCATTCTTAAATTCAAGCGCTGGCTTTGCAATCAGCCAATCACTTATTGAATACAGCCAATCATCATCGACCTATTTTGATGTTTATGTTGTGGGTGTACTTAACACGCTCATCGTCGCAGCAATCGGTATTGTCCTTGCGACCATCCTTGGTTTTATGGTCGGTGTTGCAAGATTGTCTGACAACTGGATCATCGGAAAACTATCCAAGATCTATGTAGAAATTTTCCGAAATATTCCGCTGTTATTGCATATTTTCATTTGGTATTTCGGCGTTTTAAGATTGTTGCCGCAACCGCGCGACAGCGCTGATTTTGGCTTTATGGGCCTTTTGAATAACCGCGGGTATTTTGCACCAAAGCCAATCTGGGGCGAAGGGTCATACATGATCTTTATTGCGTTCTTGATAGGTATTGTAGCTGCTTTTGTAATCGGAAGCTGGGCAAAGAAACGCCAAATGGCAACAGGTCAACAATTCCCAACATTCTGGGCAGGTCTCGGCGTCATCATCGGTCTTCCGTTTATTGTCTTCCTGGCATTGGGTGCGCCGTTAACTTGGGATATCCCGGTTGCGGGTGGCTTTAGACCATCAGGTGGTATGACAATGATCCCTGAGTTCATTGCGCTACTTCTGGCTCTAACAACATATACAGCAGCCTTTATTGCTGAAATTGTTCGAGCGGGTATTTTGGCGGTGAACAAAGGTCAAACTGAAGCAGCACACGCTTTGGGTCTTCGTCAGAATAAAACGCTGAACCTTGTCATCATCCCGCAAGCTATGCGGATCATCATTCCACCTTTGACATCTCAATACTTGAACTTGACGAAAAACTCGTCACTTGCGGTTGCGATTGCTTATCCAGATCTCACATCAGTGTTTGCTGGAACAGCGTTGAACCAGCAGGGTCAGGCTGTTGAGTTTATTTCAATCACCATGCTGACGTATCTGACGATCTCGTTGATCACGTCAATGTTCATGAACTGGTACAATGCCCGCATGGCATTGGTCGAGCGATAGGAAAGGGGAACATCATGTCTGATAACAATATTTCCTACGTCCGCACAGAAATGCTGGAAGAGCAGCCAGCGCCACTATCTGAAAAAGGACCTGTGGCCTGGGTGAAGAACAATCTGTTCTCATCAGTACCAAACACAATCATGACTCTGATTGGTATCTGGATCCTGTACAAAATCATCCCGCCATTCCTCTCGTTTGTTTTCATCGATAGTGTTTGGTCAGGTGCTGATCGTTCAGTCTGTGCAACTGAAGCGCAGGGCGGTGTTCAAGGTAATGAATGGTTCGGTGGTTGCTGGGCTTATGTCGGCGCATATATGAAGCAATTCATCTATGGTCGTTATCCAGATGCTGAACTATGGCGGGTTAACCTTACAGGGATCCTATTCTTCGGATCATTGATCCCGTTGTTGATCCCAAGTGCACCATATAAGTCTGCAAACATCATCTTCACTGTGGTTATTTTCCCTGTGATTGCGATTGTTTTGCTAACAGGTGGCCATCTAGAGTTTAATGGCTTCCTGCTACCAGACAGCCTAATGGCGCCATCAACAGCAAAGTTTGCGGTCGATTTTATCATCATCTCGCTGGTCATTGCAGGTATTGCAGCCTTGATTGCGCGTGGGTCGGACAAAAATCCGATGCCGTCAATCATTGGTGTTTTATTGTTCATGGCAGCTGTGGCGGTGATCTTTATCATACTGGGTGTAAACTTCGGGCTTGAGCACGTTGAAACTCCAATTTGGGGTGGTCTTCTTGTCACATTGGTTATCGCCGTAACAGGTATCGCAGCTGCGTTACCATTGGGGATTTTGCTGGCACTTGGACGTCGTTCCAACATGGTCTTTGTTCGCTTGTTCTCAGTGATTTTCATTGAGTTCTGGCGCGGGGTTCCGTTGATTACGGTGTTGTTCATGTCATCGGTTATGCTTCCGCTCTTCCTTCCGGAAGGTGTGGAGTTTGATAAACTGTTGCGTGCGTTGATCGGTGTGGCACTCTTCTCAGCAGCTTATATGGCTGAGGTTGTTCGTGGTGGCCTTCAAGCACTACCAAAAGGTCAGTTTGAAGGGGCAATGGCACTTGGATTGAACTGGGGACAAATGATGCGTCTCATCATCCTGCCACAAGCGCTTAAGCTGGTTATCCCTGGTATCGTGAACACATTTATTGGTCTGTTTAAGGATACAACACTTGTGTTGATTATCGGTCTGTTTGATTTCCTAGGTACTATTCAGTTGTCATATTCTGATCCTACCTGGAGTTCTCCAGTTCAGAACATCACAGGCTATGCCTTTGCAGCCTTTATCTACTTCTTATTCTGCTACTTCATGTCGAGATATTCGACCTTCATGGAAGATAAGCTGAATACAGGGCATCGATAATATTGAAATATTCAGAGCCCTTTGGGAGAGGGGCTCTATAAACAAATTAACGCTTGTAAGCGAAGAATAAGAGAGAGAACAAAATGGCTGAAACCGCTAAAATGACAGTATCTGATACCGATGTCGCTATTGAGATCGTTGGTATGAATAAGTGGTATGGTGATTTTCACGTGCTGAAAGATATCAACCTTAAAGTTATGCAGGGCGAGCGTATCGTGATTGCAGGACCTTCAGGTTCGGGTAAATCTACAATGATCCGCTGCATCAACCGTTTGGAAGAGCACCAAAAAGGTCAAATCATAGTGGATGGCAATGAGCTAACCAATGATTTGAAAAAGATTGATGAAGTGCGCCGCGAAGTCGGTATGGTGTTCCAGCACTTCAATCTTTTCCCGCATCTATCGATTTTGGACAATTGTACACTTGCTCCAATTTGGGTTCGTAAAATGCCAAAGAAAGAAGCTGAAGAGATTGCGATGCACTATCTTGAGCGTGTTAAAATTCCGGAGCAGGCGCTTAAATATCCAGGCCAGTTGTCCGGTGGTCAGCAGCAACGTGTGGCGATCGCGCGTTCACTATGTATGAACCCACGCATTATGTTGTTTGATGAGCCGACATCAGCGCTTGATCCAGAGATGATTAAAGAGGTGCTTGATACAATGGTTGGTTTGGCCGAAGAAGGCATGACCATGTTGTGTGTGACCCACGAAATGGGCTTTGCGCGTCAGGTTGCAAACCGTGTGATCTTCATGGATGCAGGGCAGATCGTTGAACAGAACGAGCCAGGCGAATTCTTTGATAATCCGCAGCATGAGCGTACAAAAGAATTCCTAAGCCAGATCCTGCACTAGGTTTTGGATACTTAATTTTGAATCAATTAGGCGGCTTAACCAGCCGCCTTTTTTGTATCTATAATCGACAGTGCTACATCGCGTGCTTTTGAAAAATACTGGCGTCTTATTAAAACAAGCAGGATGAGGGTTGTGGTGATGATTAAAGTCTCCGCATTCACAAAACAACCCAAATAACCAACCGCAAAAAATATGCCGCGTTGACCTGCGTTAAAATGACGACCGGCAAGCACATTCATTTCACCGGCTTGTCGTGCATAAGCATCGATATGAGAATCTTTCTCATCGCGTAACGGCATTGCACCCAACAAAATTCCACAATAGTTGAAGAGACGGTAACTCCAACCAAACTTGAAGAATGTATATCCCAAAACAACGATTAAACCGGCCAATTTGGCTTCAATGATTAATATATCAGGTGTTTCTGTTATAGGGATCTCCGCAAAGACCATAGTGACTTTATCCGCTGCCCCTAGTGCTGCTAAACAACCACCTATTGCGATGATGGTGGAAGAGGCAAAGAAACCAACACCATTTTGCAGCCCTGAAACCACCCCGGTGTCTACCATCCGCAATTCACGCCGACTGGCTGTGAAAAACCAACCCCTGCGATGTTCATCCATCGCATCAGATAAGCTTCGTTTCTTGAAAAAACCACCAAGTTTTAAAACAATGGAGAAACCAAACCAGCAGAACAGAAAATATATAAATGCAATATAATCTAACTCGGTCATGATAAGCGGTCCCTCTGCCTTATTTGCTGCATCGCAACAATCATTCAGCTATGCTTTTATGTCATAGCACGTAGTCGATTTATGCACGAAAAAGAAAACTGGGGCAAATGACCTACAGGTATTTATCGTTAAGTATATGATATTTATGTATTAATTATGTTTTCCACAATTGTTAACAATTATTACCAAACATAAATATTTGTGTTTAAATTGTGGCGGTTTTGCGTTGCAAAAACATAAAGCTTTCGTTAAAAGTCACCCACCAAGCAATGGTCGACTTGGAAATTACAAATTGGAGTGAATATGGAAAATACTGCACATAAATCCTGCTGGGGTATTACTACTAAAGCGGTTTTGATTTTTTCAGCAGTTCTATTTATGGGATACCTTCTCGGAGGTTTCTAAGTCGGATTTGAAATTTTTTGTAGGCAGCGTCAAATCAAGTCGGTTTGGCGCTGTTTTCTTTTTTATACTGGATCTATAGTTGGCCAATGAAAGCACTAAAAGTGCTCACTTGTTTCCAGTGTAAAAGGTTATTAATCCATGTTCTTGTCGGTGTCAGATATATTTAAAGTAGGCATTGGACCATCGAGCTCCCACACAATGGGGCCAATGACGGCAGCTAACAGATTTTTAGATGAGATCTTAAACGGGGATTGGGTTCGTCCTCATGATGTTAATGTCGCACAAATTAAAGTTAGCCTGCACGGATCCTTAGCCTATACAGGAGTTGGGCATGGAACGGATCGCGCCGTATTTTTGGGACTTATGGGGCACGAGCCCAATACGATCGACCCCGATGTGATTGATGGTTTGCTAGATGATTTATCTAGAACGAAACAAGTCCAACCAGATGGACACCCCGTTTATCAATTTGATCCCAAAACGGACCTTGAATTTGATCGAAAAACGCCACTTCTTGGCCATGCCAACGGCATGATTATTTCAGGTTTTGATGCCAATGAGCGCTTGTTGATTAAACGCATTTATTATTCTATCGGCGGTGGCTTTGTGGTCACAGATACCGAGCTTGAAGCTCTTAAGGCTAATAAAGAACCCGAAGTTCAAAAAGATGTGCCATATCCGTTTGCAAATGCTGATCAAATGCTTGAAATGGCAGCGCAATCTGGTTTGTCCATTGCTCAAATGAAGCGTGCAAACGAAGAGAAAATTTCAGGCGCTGATGCGCTTAATCGCGAGCTTGCGCAAATCTGGGATGCAATGAATTCCTGCATAGAGCGTGGTTTGAAGCGTAAAGGCATTATGCCAGGTGGTTTAAAAGTCGAGCGGCGTGCTGCAAAGATATACAACCAGCTTGAGGATGAGTGGAAAAAAAACAAAGTCAATCCGATGCTCGCCAATGATTGGCTGTCTGTTTACGCAATGGCAGTGAATGAGGAAAATGCTTCAGGTGGCCGCGTGGTGACAGCGCCAACCAATGGTGCCGCAGGCGTGATCCCGGCTGTCATTGCCTATATGAAAGCCTTTCTCGAAGATATCGATGACAACGCCATCCATGAGTTTTTGCTCACAGCCGCAGCGATTGGTGGGTTGATTAAATCAAATGCATCCATTTCAGGCGCAGAAGTTGGATGCCAGGGTGAAGTAGGCTCAGCCTCTTCTATGGCAGCTGCTGGACTAGCCGCCGTTATGGGCGGCACACCCACACAGATTGAAAACGCGGCTGAAATTGCATTAGAGCACCATCTTGGCATGACATGTGATCCAATTGCTGGGCTTGTTCAGGTGCCGTGCATTGAACGTAATGGCGTGGGTGCAGTGAAAGCTGCAATGGCCGCATCTTTAGCGCTTAAAGGCGACGGCAAGCATTTCGTATCTTTAGATAACTGCATTGAAACTATGCGCCAAACAGGTCTTGATATGAATGCTAAATATAAAGAAACGTCCACAGGTGGCTTAGCCGTTAATGTCGTTGAGTGTTAGTTCGGTATTTATTGCAAAAATGATAAGTTGATTGCTGTGAACTGATGCCAACTTGCACTTGACCTTACAGGCAAACATAACCAATTTGCTGTGATGAGCCTAAATCTGATCAAATTATGTGTAGGTATTGAAAGTGCCGAAGAGCTGCAAAGCCATATCGAACGGCGACAAAAGCTCCACGATGCAGCTGGTGAACAATATGAGCCTATCCATACGACGCGCATGATCCCCAAACGCAAAGATGAATTGCTTGATGGTGGTTCTTTATACTGGGTGATTAAAGGACAAGTACGTGCGCGCCAACAGCTCGTTGACATCAGACCTTTTACCGATGGTGAGGGTATTTCTCGCTGTCACCTAGTAATGGACAAGAAACTTGTTTTCACGCAATGGCAGCCAAGACGCGCATTTCAAGGATGGCGTTATTTAAAGCCGGAAGATGCTCCGGCTGATTTAAATGAGGGCGAGGGTGCTGAAGATATGCCTTTGGAATTCAAGCAGGAGCTTGCAGATTTAGGCCTGCTCTAATACGCCTTAAACTTTAATACGGACGGCATTGTAGCCGGCTGAATTAATGCTTTTGATACTCACATTGCCACGTGGTTGGGACATGCGCCATGCACGCGCCCCGTGGCTTAGCAATGTAGTTACAAGATCCTTAGTGCTGTTTGATTTTGAAAATCTTTTTTCAGCTAACCATGATGCCGCATTTAAAAGCGGGTTATTAGAGACAGAACTTTGGTTCTTATAAGCGCCCCGAAATGGGGCATTTTTAATCGTTGGCATAAATAAAACCTCAATACGCAATACAAAAGAGAGGGTAACGGAGTGCCAAAAATACTATATTGGCACAATTTCTAATTCATAGTTATTGGGATGCAGCCCAGCACCCAACACCTTTTTTCTTCAAATATTTACATGCAGCTACTGCTTGGTTTTGACCACTAAAGCCACCAAATCGAGCGCGATAAAACTTCTGACCATCCTTTACAAAGGCCATTGTGAACGGTTGAGCACGTTGAATAGATGCACCGCCTACTTTTTTAGCTTTGTCTAACAGTGATAATGCTTCATTCTGGTTTGGGGATGCACCTACTTGCACAACCCAACCTGTTGGTAGCTTCGTTGAAGCTGTGTTCACCGGATCAACACCATCTGCAGGTGCTGGTAATTTTGATACAGCCTGTGCTGCAGGGGCCGGCACTTTCACAGGTGCATAGGCTGAAGCAACAACCGCATTGGAACCACTTGGACGAACGGCAGGTACCGGAACGTTTTTAGGTAAAGTCCCTTTGACCGACGGCACAAGACCGTTGATCCGAGTTTTTGCCATAAAGTTACCTTTACCGCGCTTTGAAGCTTTGCGCAGATATTGGCTGATGAGTTTCTGCATTTGTGCATTTCGGCTTGCACCTGAGCGGCCACCCATCACAACAGCAACGATGGAACGGCCATCTGCTTTAACTGAACTAACCAGATTAAAACCAGATGCACGTGTATAGCCTGTTTTAATGCCATCTACACCACGAACGCGGCCTAACAGGCGGTTGTGGTTGCCGTAAGTTGCTTTTCCATACTTAAATGAGCGTGTTTGGAAGTATTTGTAATATTGTGGGAAATGCTCTCGCAAGGCTAAACCAAGACGTGCCATATCACGAGCTGTTGTGACCTGACGTGAATTAGGAAGACCATGTGCATTTTTAAACGTTGTGCTCTTCATACGTAGCGAACGCGCTTTTTCCGTCATCAAACGCGCAAAATTGGCTTCACTACCACCCAAAAATTCACCCGTTGCCGTTGCAACATCATTGGCTGACTTTGTAACCAGCGCCAAGATAGCTTGTTCTACTGTGATCGTCTGTCCAGCACGAACACCAATTTTTGATGGCACCTCAGCAGCAGCGTTTTTAGAAACACGAATACGAGTGGATTTTTTAATCTTACCGCGTTCAAGTGCTTCGAACACCAAATACAATGTCATCATCTTAGTAAGTGATGCAGGGTAACGTTTGGAATCTGCATTATACTTATAAAGTGTGCGGCCCGTTTTCGCGTCAATCACAATGCCGGCATATTTCGAATTGGCTTGCGCTGTAACAGGTACACTCATCATCATAATGGCAGCAAGTACCAAAATAACAAATCGTTGTATGTTGAGTTTTAGAAAATGTGAGGCGTTGCAAACAAGGTTAGAACTGACGCTATTAATATCCACGATATTTACTCTTTACGCTAAAAATGATCCAAATCCACGCCACCCCCGTGGGTTACTTGATCGCGATAATAGCCTGTTAGGGTTACCAAGAAGTTTACCGCTTGCATAAAAAACACTTGTTTTTGCTGCAATGCAAAAACGTTTATGCTGCGTTGCACAAAAATACTTGACATTATTGTGCGGTGCACATATATCTGGTTTCAACACACTCACACATGAAGGTCAATTTACATGTTTAATTTCGATCAAGTTACAAAAATGAACCAAGACGTAATCAACGCTGTGACAGCTTCTTCAACAGTTGCTCAAAAAGGTCTTCAGCAGATTGCTTCTGAAACATCAGAATTCACAAAGAAAAACTACGAAGATTCAGCTGCTGTTGCTGAAAAACTAGTTGCTGCAAAATCTGTTGAGACAGCTTTTGAAATCCAGAGCGATTTCGCAAAATCTTCTTATGAAGCTCTTGTTGCTCAATCAACAAAACTAGGTGAACTATACACAAGCCTTGCAAAAGAAGCTTACGCTCCTTTTGAAGCTGTTGCTAAAGCTAAGTAATATCCTTAACTGCTTCCTCCTAGCAGCAGACATATAGTTCTTACGTTTAAACCCGGTTGGCCTCCCACAACTGGGTTTTTTCGTGTGCGCAGCAAAATCAACTAAATTACATGTTAGTTTCACAAAAGTTTTTCGCACTATTATGCTGTTTTTTCTGGTCTTGTTCAGACTAGGGGTTAAAATATGTTTAGCGAATACATAAGTTAAGGATCGACAAAGACCCATGTCTCAGTTTGGAGATAATTTGAAAGTGAATACAATGTCGGATGAGTTAAAAATTCTGACAATGCAGGATAATGATAAAGATCCTGACGGCAGCGGGCCGGATGATGATTTGTATGCGGTAACGGCAACTCGGCCAAAACCGAAAAAACCAAGTCTTTACCGAGTTTTGCTGTTAAATGACGATTACACGCCAATGGAATTTGTGATCCATGTATTGGAACACTTCTTCCAAAAAGACCGTGAAGCGGCAACGCGTATCATGTTGCATGTTCACAATCATGGCGCAGGTGAGTGCGGGGTCTTTACTTATGAGGTTGCAGAATCCAAAGTAACACAGGTCATGGACCTTGCTCAGGAGAATCAGCACCCTTTGCAATGTGTGATGGAAAAGAAATAAGGAACAAAAATTGCCTACATTTTCCAATTCTTTAGAACAATCGCTTCACAGAGCGCTCACGTTTGCGAACGAACGCAGACATGAATACGCGACTTTGGAGCATCTATTGCTTGCTTTAATCGAGGATGATGATGCAGCCGCAGTCATGCGCGCGTGCAATGTCGATCTTGATCAGCTTAAGCGAATTGTCACAGACTATGTTGATAAGGATCTCAACAATCTGGTGTCAGATTTTGGTGAAGATTCAAAACCAACGACAGGCTTTCAGCGTGTTATTCAGCGTGCGGTAATCCATGTTCAATCATCTGGTCGCGATGAAGTCACTGGCGCTAACGTGCTTGTAGCAATTTTTGCAGAGCGCGAAAGCCATGCAGCATATTTCCTTCAAGAACAGGAAATGACCCGTTTTGACGCCGTTAATTTCATCTCCCATGGCATTGGCAAACGTCCAGGGTCTGGTGAAGCGTCTTCGCGCGGATCAGATATGCCAGATAGTGGTGCTTCCAGCTCGCCTGAAGGCGATCAAGGTGATGAAGCAGGTGGTGCAAAGAAGAATCAGGATGCCCTAACTGCTTATTGTGTTGATCTAAATGCAAAGGCTGAAAAAGGTAAGATTGATCCGCTCATCGGTCGTAGCGATGAAGTTGACCGCACAATCCAAATCCTGTGTCGTCGGTCAAAAAACAATCCGCTTTACGTCGGTGACCCTGGTGTGGGTAAAACCGCGATTGCCGAAGGTTTGGCAAAACGCATCATTGAAAAAGATGTGCCTGAAGTCTTAGAAGGTTCAATCATCTATGCACTTGATATGGGTGCGCTTCTTGCTGGCACTCGTTATCGCGGCGACTTTGAAGAGCGCCTTAAACAGGTGATGAAAGAGCTTGAAGATAAACCAGAAGCGATATTGTTTATCGATGAGATCCACACCATCATTGGTGCAGGCGCGACATCAGGTGGTGCAATGGATGCGTCCAATTTGCTTAAGCCTGCTCTTGCTTCGGGTAATATTCGTTGTATCGGTTCAACGACCTATAAAGAATATCGTCAGTTCTTTGAAAAAGACCGCGCTTTGGTGCGTCGTTTCCAGAAGATTGATGTGAATGAGCCGACGATTGACGAGACAATCGATATCTTGAAAGGTCTTAAAACGCGTTTTGAAGACTACCATAATATCAAATATACCGAAGATGCGATTAAAGCAGCGGTGGAATTGTCTGCTCGTTACATTACTGATCGTAAATTGCCGGATAAAGCGATTGATGTGATTGATGAATCCGGTGCGGCACAAATGCTGCTTCCTGCTGATAAACGTGCCAAACGTTTAACAGAGAATCAGATCGAAGCCACGGTTGCCACCATGGCCCGCATTCCGCCTAAAACCGTATCTAAAGACGATACACAAGTGCTTGCATCGCTTGATAAAGAGTTGCGCAGCGTTGTGTACGGCCAGGATAATGCAATTGAGCAACTAACGGCTGCCATTCGCTTAGCCCGTGCTGGATTGCGCGAGCCAGATAAACCAATTGGTTCCTATCTGTTCTCAGGTCCTACAGGTGTTGGTAAAACAGAAGTTGCAAAACAACTTGCATCATCGCTCGGTGTTGAACTTCTTCGTTTTGATATGTCTGAATATATGGAGCGTCATACGGTTTCGCGCCTTTTGGGTGCGCCTCCCGGATATGTCGGCTTTGACCAAGGTGGTTTGCTCACCGATGGTGTAGATCAACACCCTCATTGTGTGTTGCTTCTTGATGAGATCGAGAAGGGGCATCCCGATATCTACAATATCTTGTTGCAGGTTATGGATCACGGTTCATTGACCGATCATAATGGTAAGAAGATTGATTTCCGCAATGTTGTTCTAATCATGACCACCAATGCTGGTGCAGCTGATGCTGCAAAACAAGCCATTGGATTTGGTTCGTCAAAACGCACTGGTGATGATGAAGAAGCAATCAATCGCTTGTTCACACCTGAATTCCGCAACCGTTTGGATGCGATCATTCCGTTTGGTTCATTGCCAACGAAGGTCATCCACAAAGTGGTTCAGAAGTTTGTTATGCAGCTTGAAGTTCAGCTTGCTGAGCGCAATGTGACCTTTGATCTAACAGATGAAGCCATCGAATGGTTGGCCAATAAAGGGTATGATGAACGCATGGGTGCGCGACCGCTAGGACGCGTTATTCAAGAACACATCAAGAAGCCTCTGGCCAATGAGTTGCTTTTCGGCAAATTGACCAAGGGTGGCACTGTGAAGGTGAAAATCGGCACGGATGATGCGGGTAAGACTGAGATTGAGCTTGAATCAATTCCGGCAACAGCACGCGCTAAACCTAAAAAAGAAGCCACGCCGAAAAAAACACCAGCTAAGAAAACAGCGTCTAAGCCTGCAGCTCGAAAACGCGCTGCGCCAAAAGGTAAGTCAGGTGGTTCATCAGGGTCTGATCCAAAAGCACCTGATGGTGATCCGGCATCTGCCAAAGCAAAAGCAGCACCAAAGCGAACCGCAAAGGCTAAAACTGAGTCTGAAGCGGAAGCAAAGCCGGCACCTAAGCCGCGCAGAACTTCACCAACGGTTCCAAAAGTGCCGCGCAAGAAGTAACAAAGATAACAAAGCCCCATTCGAAAGTTTGGGGCTTTTTTGTTTTAAGTTCTTTCTTGCAAATCCAGATTTTTTCTAAAGTTTAGATCGATGCTTTCAAATGCATCCACTGATACTTGCCAGAACCCGTCAAAGGGTCGGTCAAGATCAATTAGCATAACTAGAAGAAACGAGTATGTGTAACTAATTAACGGGATAATGATTTCATTAAATTTAAAGCCATTCGGATTGATGACAAAGAACATTGCAACAATGGATGCCGACATGACAGCGATAATAAAAAAGAGAAGCGGGGACATATTATTGTGTAAGCAGCTTATTCGCTTCGACCTGATCATAATCAAATCTGAAAACCCTTGCACAATGCCTTCCAGTGCAATGCGATCATTATCGTGTTCGATCTCAAAACACTCAATGTGATCAATGCAGTCACTCAAGATTTTTGAGTTCTTGGTATAAACATCAGACTGCGCATTATCTATCATATTTGACACATAAGAGTTGAGTTTCACCCGAATTTCGCCCAGTTTTTCCTGCGTCTTGCCCAGATGAACATTATCAAAAAATCTCAATAGCGATGAGATTGAGAGTATTTGATTAGCTTCGTCGCGCAATGTGTTTTTAAGATCATCAAAATCTTGCATTGCTTTCCATAGACAGAAAGCAAATGTAATGGCGTGGAGCGTTGAAAGGATCGATAACGCGGTATCGATTGTGTCGCGGTCATTATAGAGGTTTTTGCTAAATGCGGACAAATAGCAGGAATTTTCGACATATCGAAATGCTGCCCACGCGAAAATCGAGATAATGAACGGTATGCCACATCGGATTGCCAATATCCCGATTAATCCGCTAAATCTCTCTATCATGACAGGAATCAGCAAGATCGTCCAAAACGGGTAAAACCATACAGCCCATTCCAGTTCTGTTGCGTAAAGCGCCGTGATGGCAAGGCACCCGGTGATTAATACAATAATGCCGACGGACTTCTTGTAGTTATAGCTTTTTGTCAGATATCTTACAGGTCTTACCATGAGTAGAATGCTAGTTATAATTTTCTTTTAAGTTGTTTTTTGATAGCATTCGATAATTGGTTTTGTAAAGAACATTGCGCTTAGATTAAAAATAACTGTTGCTTTGAGCCGTTTTGGCATATTCAGAAATCATGAATTCTCAAATGACTAAGACTCAAGCTTTCTGGCAAGGCGCACGCGTTTTGTTCACATTGCCATCTTTATTTTTGGCCAGCGCGATTCTAGGTTTTGCCGGACTTGCAGTTGAGGTGGGTATTCCCATGCTGGAAGTTGCATTCATGAATGCAGCAATTTGGGCTTTACCATCAAAGTTGATACTTATCTCATCAATCGTTAGCGGTACGTCTTTATTGGCAACTTCTATCGCAGTTGCGCTCGCATCAGTGCGCTTTGTGCTGATGGTTGCAAGTCTGTTTCCGGAAATCAGGCAGAAGTCGACACCAACCTGGCAATTGCTACTATTATCTCATTTTGTCGCGATTACAGCATGGGTCTATTCGTTTGAGAAAATCAAAGATATTCCGCGAGAGATGCGGGTGGTCTTTTTTGCAGGCGCTGGATCATCGCTTGTTACCTTTAATACACTCATGATCTTAGCGACTTATCGCATCATTGAAACATTTCCACCCGAAGTACTAGGTGCTTTGTTTTTCCTAACGCCAATCTATTTTCTTTATTCGTTATGGCGAAATGCGCGCGATTATTCCGTTTATATTGCCATGGTGCTGGGTCTTGTGTTGTCACCAGTTGCTACGATTTTATTTCCGCAAGTGGATATTTTGGTAGCTGGGATTATTGGCGGAAGTTTAGCGACCGGGATATATGTTTTATTTGAGCGCAGAAAGCAGGTCCAATGACCTACCACATGCTGGATAACTGGTGGTGGCCGTATTTATTCATTGCGGTTGCTGGTTGGCTTGCAACCGATATTTGGCGTTGGATCGGCGTATTGGTGGGAAACCGCTTGGAAGAGGGTAGTCTTGGGCTGTTATGGGTGAGGGCGATCGCAACATCAATCATTGCAGCGATCATCGCAAAACTGATTATTTATCCCACAGGTTCACTGCTTGATTTTGATATCGTCGTGCGCATAGGTGCTGTGATTTTTGGCTTCATTGTTTTTATTCTTGCAAAGAAGCGCATTATAGCCGGCATCGTCACGTCGCTTTCATGCTTATTTATTGGCAATTGGCTGTTGTTTTAAAGCGCAGCTTTGATTTTCTCAGCATTTGCGATCAATATATCCATCTCTTCCATTTTGCCAGCCGGTGGCTTAAGCGCAATCCCATCATAGCGGGGAATAACGTGAAAATGCAGGTGAAAGACTTCTTGCCCACCGGCAGGGTCATTATGTTGACGAATAGTAATGCCATCAGCGTTAAAAGCTGTTTTACAAGCTTTCGCGAGCTTTTGCGTAATCAATATTGTGGCCGTTAGCGCATCAGTTGAGATATCATAAATTCCAACAGCTGGCTCCTTTGGAATGATAAGGCAATGACCATCAGATTGCGGCATCACATCCATAAATGCCAAGACATTATTATCTTCATAAAGCGTCACATTGGGAATTTCCCCACGTAGAATTTTTGCAAATATGTTCTGATCATCGTAGCTCATGTAATCGGCTCCTTATCTTCTAGCCATTCTTAGCTTTAAACGGCGCCCGCGTCTCTAATATCTCTAAAATTTCCCCAACCTCTTGGCGCTCGTGATGAAGATAGTCTGAAATCGCATTTCGAAAACCTTCATGAGGAATGTAATGAGCGGAATATGTCATTTTTGGTAAATACCCACGTGCCAGTTTATGCTGGCCTTGAGCGCCAGCTTCAACACGTTTCAACCCATTCGCAATCGCATAATCTATAGCTTGATGATAGCATACTTCGAAATGCAAATAGGGGTGATCTTCAACACAACCCCAATGGCGTCCATAAAGGCAATCAGAGCCGATAAAATTGATCGCACCGGCAATATAACGGCCATCACGTTTTGCCATAATAAGCAAAATATCGTCGGCCATGCGTTCACCGATCAACGAGAAAAAGGATCTGGTCAGATAGGGACGACCCCATTTCCGCATGCCGGTATCCATATAAAACTGATAAAATTGATCCCAGATGCCCTCAGTCAATTCCTCGCCTGTAAGCCAATCTATGGAAATATCATTTTCAAGCGCAATGCGACGTTCTTTCTTGATCGCTTTGCGCTTGCGAGATGCAAGTGTGTCCAAAAAATCCACGTAGGATTGATAATCTGCGTTTTCAAAATGAAATTGCTGATCATTGCGAACCAAGAAACCCTGTTTTTGTAATAGCTCAGCTTCGTCTTCTGGCATAAAGGTGACATGTGCGGAAGATAATTGCAATTGATCGGTCACCTGACATAATGCGGATGCCAATCCCAAACGAACGGCTGTGGTATTTGCATTTTTGTTGGCCAGAAGACGAGGTCCGGTCGCGGGGGTAAATGGGACCGAACATTGCAGTTTTGGGTAATATCGACCGCCCGCGCGTTCCCAGGCGTCAGCCCATGCATGATCAAACACATATTCGCCCTGACTATGGGATTTTACATAGGAAGGCAGCGCACCCAATATATCGCCTTCTGAATTGGATAAAACCAAATGCTGCGGCAACCAGCCCGTTTCGCGCGATACCGAACCAGATTGTTCAAGCGATGACAAAAAATCATGGGAAACAAATGGGTTATACGAAGAGGTGGAATCATTTTTAGAAGCGCCAATAAACTGATCCCAATCAGATTTTGACACCTCGTTAATTTGCGAGATGGATTGAACAGTTAGAGAATTGTCTGCGTCAGTCATCGGGGTGTAAACAACTTTAAGTATTTGTTTGAGAAAAAAGTGCTTGATACTAAATTAATGGTTGTATATTTGTGGTGTACTTAAAAAAATACCACTGTGAGGCGCAATGAATCAAAATATTTCTCAACAAATTATCGCTGATAAAGCTGAAATTGAATTGATTGCCGAAGCGCATGATGAATCAACAAGTCTAAGTTGGTTATGGGCATTTTTGTTCGGTCCAATTTACTATTGGGTCCATGGATTTGTGGGACGTGGGTTTATAGTATTTTTTCTAAATTTCATTTTTATTGGCATTATCATTTCACCGTTTCTAGCGAAACCTGCCTGGCGGGAACGAGCTTTATCAAAAGCAGAGAAACTGCACGCTGTAAATGCAGCAAGTCGACGGGCTTAAGTTGCCCAAAATTACGCAGGATCAAAACCCTCAAATGTAATTTGATCAGCATGTTGATCTGACAGTTTTTGTTGCTCAAGATTTCGAACCGTCCATGTGATGATTTTCCTACCTTGTTTACGCTGCGCCTCAATGAATGGATTAGGCACATCATCAATATCGTAAGAGAAAAAGGAAACGCCAAATGCAAGAGCTTCTTCGTGTTTAAAAAACACTTCAGGATCTTGTCCTTCGGCGGTTAATCCAATCGGACATTGGCAACCAAGATCATGAAAATCCCTGAGCAAATGCTGGCCAAACGACATCACAGCAATTGGCCCTTTATAATTTTCAATATCGTCCAGAACAGCGCCGGCAAAGCCATCATCATTGGCTTCACGCCCCTTGAGTTCAAGAATGAGCGGTACTTTGCCGTCAACCATGTCTAATAAAGTTTTTAGCGTCGGTATTTTATCCCGGCTGCCACCCACCGATAATTGCGTGAGTTCAGATGCCATTTTATCACGCACATCACCACCGATCCCGCATAGACGTTTTAAGTCAAAGTCATGAAAAACCATTGGGACACCATCTGCAGAAAATTGCAGATCGCATTCAATCGCATAGCCACCATCAATCGCAGCCTCAAAAGCACTCATCGTGTTTTCAAGTATGCCTTCGTCTTTATCGTGTAACCCGCGATGTGCAATGGGAAGCTTAAACAGCCCTGCGAGTGCGTTAGCGTCCGGTACCATATTCTTCAAATTCAATGATCGCATCAATTTCAACAGCAGCATTTAACGGTAATGATGCCATACCAACAGCAGCACGCGCATGAATTCCGCAATCGCCTAAAATCTCAGCCAGAAAATCAGATGCGCCGTTAATCACGAGATGTTGTTCATGAAAGTCAGGTGTCGATGACACAAAGCCATTGATTTTCACCACTTGCTTGATACGGCCCAATTCACCCAAAGCCGACTTAGCCTGTGCCAGAATATTAATCGCACAGAGCTGCGCAGCATGAGCGCCTTGTTCTACGGTAACTGAATGGCCAAGCTGTCCTTTTACCGCAATCTGCCCGTCCTGCATTGGCAATTGCCCAGAGATGAACAGATGATTGTTCGACATTGTATAAGGCATGTAATTGGCTGCAGGTGGTGCAGCTTTTGGCAATACTATGCCACGAGATGACAATCGCGCTTCAGCCATACGGGCATCAAGTGAAAGTGACATATTGGGTAGTTCCTTGTTACGAGCTCTTAAAGCAGACATTAAGCCTTTTACGATGATTCGTCCCAGTTGGATAAGAAAAGTCTACACATCGCCGCATTGTCTGACTATATTCTGTTACAAACCACAAACAGAGAGCACTGCGCAATATTTTATGACCAAAACATCCACAATTTTGAAGACACTGTGTTCGGCTGCAATCTTTGCATCGAGCTTTGCAACATCACTTTCCGCGTCACAATTGCTTCCCCATCGAGCGGTTTATGATCTGAAGCTCAAAGACGCATCGCAGCGCTCAGGTATTTCAGGCCTTGCCGGACGTATTGTCTATGAATTTAGGGGTTCAGAATGTGATGGTTATACGGTAAATTTTCGCTTTGTGAGTGAAATTTTCACTGGTGAAACAGTACGCGTGACAGATCAGCAAACATCAACCTATGAAGATGTGGGTTCAGACACTTTTCAGTTTGTTACGCGTTCCTTTATCAATCAAGAGCTAGATCGCGAAACACGCGGTTCTGCGGAAAACAATGCCAAAGAATTAGTGGTTGGTCTTAAAACACCGGCAGAGAATGAAATTAAGTTGCCAAATGCTGCGTTTCCTACAGCGCATTTAATTGAGCTTATTGAAAAAGCCAAATCTGGCGAGACAATTTATGAAAGCCGTATTTTTGACGGTTCTGATGGTGCTGATAAATCATTGATCACGACAAGCATTATTGGACAGATGTCCGATGGGCCAAATGAAACCGATCCGGAGGTTAAAATTATCGGTGAGGGGGCAAAAGCCTCATATTGGCCAGTATCGTTGTCGTATTTTGAGGAAACAGAAACAGGCGACACAATGCCGATCTACCGAATTGCATTTAAACTTTACGAGGATGGTGTAAGCCGAAGTCTTACTATGGATTATGGCGAGTTTGTCATCGAAGGCAAAGTTTCAGGTTTTGAAATTTTAGAAAAAGAAGCGGCCTGTGACTGATCAAAGTATCACTGACCAAGTGGAAAATGTTATTATCCGCCGCATGCAAACGGGGGATCATTCAGATTGGCTTGCGCTTTGGGCAGGATACAACACCTTTTATGAACGCAGCGTCACAGACACCGCCACCAATCGCACCTGGAATTCTTTGTTAGCGGGCAATGGCGAACCGTTTGGTTTTGTTGCCGAGTTTGATGGCAATGCCGTTGGTTTCGCGCATTATTTCTTGACGATTTCTACATCAGATGATGGTCCGCGTTGCTATTTGCAGGATCTGTTTGCAGATCCTAGCGTTCGCGGTAGGGGCATTGGGCGCGCGTTGATTCAAACGGTATATGAAGATGCTGATCAGCACAATGCATCCCAAACCTATTGGCTAACAGCAGAAGATAATCATACCGCGCGAAAGCTCTATGACGCGGTCGCCAATAAAACACCATTTATCAAATATGCGCGTTAGGCTCAGCCCAACATTTCAATAAATCGATCCACCTTCGTTTCATCTGTTGCCCAAGAGGTCACAAGGCGTAGCTGGGTGTGCTTATTATCGATGACTTTCCAACGATAAAAATCAAACTCGGTTTCAAGATGTGTGATGACTTCATTTGGCAGGATCGCCATGAGCATATTAGCTTCGCATTCTGCGGCCATTTCATATCCCGCAGCTTTAATCCCAGCGGCCATTTTCGCAGCCATTTGATTGCCGCGTTTGGCAAGTTCGAAGTAAAGACTTTCTGTGAAGAGCTCTTTAAACTGATGCCCAAGCGCGCGACCTTTGGCTAAGAGCGCACCGCGTTGCTTGAGATGAATTTGGAAATCTTCCGCTAAACTTTTGTTGGGAATAACAATCGCTTCGCCAAATAATGCGCCAGCTTTCGTCCCCCCAATCCAAAAGATATCGGCAAAAGATGCCACATCTTTGAGCGTTAAATCAGAATGGTCAGATGCAATGGCAGCGCCCATACGCGCGCCATCAATCATAAAGAGTAGCTTATTGTCTTTACAAATCTTTGAAAGTGCTGCCACTTCATCACGTTTATAAACGGTGCCGATCTCAGTCGCATTGGAAATATATACAAGGCGAGGGCGTGTGACATGCGGGAAATGATTATGCGTATCAATGACCTTTTGCAGGTTTTCCGCAGTCAGTTTGCCATTTTCAACATCCGCTGTAATCACCTTATGACCTGTCGCTTCGATCGCGCCAGCCTCATTTGTTTGAATATGCCCAGATAATGGTGCAATCACAGCTTCATGGGATTTCAGCGCACAAGCATGGATTATCAAGTTCGCCAATGTGCCGCCAGATACAAAGAATATATCTGTGTCTGTTGTTCCCATCTCATTGCGGATAAGATCACGCGCAGAAACAGAATAGATATCTGTTCCATAGGGTGTGGTTTGCACCATATTGGTCTCTGTCAATGCTTTTAAAATGTTGGGATGACAGCCTTCGCTATAATCGTCGCGGAAGATATATTTAGACACGATTGAACCTCAATTTATAATAACGCCTACCTAAATGAATCTGCCGGGCTAAGTCAAAACCATTCTTATTGGCCAAAAGCGCAGAAAACACTTGCATTTCAGCTCATATAGGCATATGTGAGCCGCATTCCACATGCAGATTTGGGATTGTTCGGGGAGAAATCCGATCCATTCCGCCCGGTGGCATTCATTTGCTTCTATCTGCAGAGGTATAACCGGTAAAGGAGAAAAGACATGGCAATGCCTAGTTTTTCAATGCGCCAATTGCTAGAGGCAGGCGTACACTTTGGGCACCAGACACACCGCTGGAACCCTAAAATGAAAAAGTTCATCTTTGGTGAGCGCAATAACATTCACATCATTGACCTTGGTCAAACATACCCAATGCTTTCAAATGCATTGCAGCTTGTGTCTGACACAGTTGCAAAAGGCGGTCGCGTACTATTCGTTGGTACAAAACGTCAAGCATCTGAAATCGTTGCAAAAGCAGCTGAAGAATCAGCTCAATACTACGTGAACGCACGTTGGTTGGGTGGTATGTTGACGAACTGGAAAACAATTTCCAATTCAATTGCACGTCTTCGCAAGCTTGATGAATTGCTTTCAGGTGACGCTTCTGGCTTTACTAAGAAAGAACGTTTGAACCTTGAGCGTGAGCGCGAAAAGCTTAACCGTGCTTTGGGCGGTATCCGCGATATGGGTGGTACACCTGATTTGATTTTTGTGATCGACACAAACAAAGAAGGCATCGCAATTCAAGAAGCTAAGCGTCTTGGCATCCCAGTTGTTGCAATCGTTGATTCTAACTGTGATCCAGATATCGTTGATTACCCAATTCCTGGTAACGATGATGCGGCTCGCTCAATTTCGCTTTATTGTGATCTTGTCTCTCGTGCATGTATCGATGGTATTGCGCGTCAGCAAGGCGCTTCTGGCGTTGATTTGGGTGCACAAGTTGAAGCACCAGCTGAAGCAGCTCTTGCAGAAGAGCCAGCAGCTGAAGAAGCACCAGCCGCTTCTTAAGGCACACTTAATTGATAACGATTTTGGCGGCGCGCGATCCAAGCAGCCGCCAATGTCGTAAATTTGAGACAGTACGCATGTACTGAGATTTGAAACGGTACGATAAGTATCTATATGATGTGTTGAAACATTTCTCGACATTTCAATATTCTGGCAAAAAGAGGCTATTATGAGCATCACAGCAGCAATGGTTAAAGAACTGCGCGAAAAATCTGGCGCAGGTATGATGGATTGTAAAAAAGCGCTAACGGAAGCTGGCGGCGACATGGAAGCAGCAGTCGATTGGTTGCGCGCAAAAGGTATCGCAAAAGCTGACAAAAAATCTGGTCGTACAGCGGCTGAAGGTCTTGTTGGTATTGCAAGCGACGGCAATTCAGCGGTTGTTATCGAACTTAACTCTGAAACAGACTTTGTTGCGAAAAACGACGAATTCCAAAGCCTTGTAAATGGAATTGCTGACGCAGCTCTTTCAACAGATGGTACAGTTGACGCGGTTCTAGCGACAGCACACCCATCAGGTAAATCTGTTGATGAAACAGTTAAAGCGGCAATCGGCACAATTGGTGAGAACATGACACTTCGTCGTTCTGCAAAATTGTCTGTGGGTTCTGGTGTTGTTGCATCATACATCCACAATGCAGTGACAGACCGTCTTGGTAAACTTGGTGTTCTTGTTGCTCTTGAATCTGAAGGTGATGCAGAAAAACTAGCCGCTGTTGGTCGTCAGGTTGCAATGCACATTGCAGCGACAAGCCCATTGGCTGTGACTTCTGAAGAAGTTGACAAAGACGTTGCGGAGCGCGAGCGTCAAGTATTCCTTGAGCAAGCTAAAGAATCTGGCAAGCCAGACAATATTGCAGAAAAAATGGTTGAAGGTCGTATGCGTAAGTTCTTCCAGGAAGTTGCACTTATGTCTCAGCAATTCGTTATGAACCCTGACCAAACTGTTGCAGAAGCTGTTAAAGCGGCTGAAGCTGACGTTGGTGCGCCAATTGCCGTAACCGGCATGGCTCGCTTGCTACTTGGTGAAGGCGTTGAAAAAGAAGAAGAAGATTTCGCAGCTGAAGTTGCAGCGACAGCTAAAGGCTAATTTCGTTTAATTACGAAAACTTCTTATGTTTTATTAAGGGCATCGCGTGACAACGCGGTGCCCTTGGTGTATCGGGGGTGTCGAATATATAAATGAGATACCGAATCTCTCCTTAAACGGATAATGACAGACGATAAAGGGTGCCAAATGTCAGAAGAACCAATCTACAAACGTGTATTATTCAAAGCTTCCGGTGAAGCGCTAATGGGTGATCAAGGATTTGGGATTGATGTGAATGTAGCGGATCGGATTGCGGGCGATGTTGCAGAAGTTCACAATATGGGCGTGGAGGTTAGTATCGTTGTTGGTGGTGGTAACATTTTTCGTGGCGTAGCTGTCGCATCAAAAGGTGGTGACCGGGTGACGGGCGATCATATGGGCATGCTGGCAACGGTTATTAATGCGCTGGCATTGGCTACGTCTTTGCGTAAGCGCGGTGTTGAAACCGAAGTCTTGTCTGCGATTGCGATGCCAGAGCTTTGTCAGAGTTTCTCACAACGCGCAGCTCAACATCATCTCAACAAAGGTCGTGTTGTCATTTTTGCTGGCGGAACAGGAAATCCGTTCTTAACAACAGACACAGCCGCAGCTTTGCGCGCTGCTGAAATGGGCGCTGATGCCATCTTTAAAGGCACGCAAGTTGATGGGATCTATTCAGCAGATCCAAAAACCTCGCCAGATGCGACGCGCTATGAAGAGCTCACACATGATGTTGTGCTTGAAAAGGGTCTTGCTGTTATGGACACAGCAGCTGTTGCGCTCGCTCAAGAAAATAACTTGCCAATTGTTGTCTTCTCAATCCACGAAAAGGGTGGTTTTGCCCAAATCGTAAAAGGTGGTGGACGTTCAACGATTGTGCGTGATAAATAAACCTGCAATTTTGGAATTGCTCAAGTTTTAGGGAATGTTGGAGGCAAAAATGGCCGGTGTAAATTTAGATGATTTGAAACGACGTATGGATGGTGCGGTCAACGCATTTAAATCCGATATTGCCGCTTTGCGCACAGGTCGCGCATCTGCAAATCTTTTGGACCCAGTCATGGTTGATGCCTATGGTTCAAAAGTGCCGCTCAACACAGTGTCGAATATCTCAGTTCCAGAGCCTCGCATGCTTTCTGTTACCGTATGGGACAAGAGCATGGTTGCTGCGGTTGAAAAAGGTATCCGTGAAGCAAATCTTGGGTTTAATCCAATCACCGATGGTCAAAACTTGCGTCTTCCTTTGCCGGATTTGAATGAAGAGCGCCGTAAGGAGCTGGTGAAAATCGCTAATGGTTATGCTGAAAATGCTAAGGTAGCCATTCGTCACGTTCGTCGTGATGGCATGGACAGCCTTAAAAAAGCCGAAAAAGATGGTGACATTGGTAAAGATGAAGCTCATGGTGAATCTGACAATGTGCAAAAGATGACGGATGACACAATCAAAGTCGTTGACGCAATGTTGTCTGAAAAAGAAACTGAGATCATGACAGTATAGTTTTCCAGCTGGGGCCGGGTGCGAATATATGCAATCTGCGAACACAATCAATGCGCCACGGCATGTTGCCATCATCATGGATGGCAACGGCAGATGGGCTCAATCACGCGGATTATCGAGAAGCGCAGGTCACCAAAAAGGCGTTGAAACATTACGCCAAGTTGTGCGCACAGCCGGCGAAGCTGGCGTTCAATATTTAACTTTATTTGCATTTTCATCTGAAAACTGGAGCCGACCACAAGAAGAAGTTGGCTTTTTGATGGGGCTTTTGAAAAAGTTCATAAAGCGAGATCTTGAAGAACTTCGTTCTGAAAATGTGCGTGTAAAAATCATCGGTGGCCGGGAAAACCTGAAATCTGATATCCTTGATTTACTAATTGAGGCGGAAGAGAACACCAAGCAAAATGATGGTTTGAACCTTGTTATAGCCTTTAATTATGGCGCACGTGATGAAATAGCGCGTGCGACAAAGCGCATGGCTGCTGATATTAAATCAGGTGTCTTGTTGCCCGAAGAAGTTTGCGAGGCCAAAATCTCCAGCTATTTGGACACAAGCGATATACCAGATCCCGATCTAATCATTCGTTCTAGCGGGGAACAAAGACTTTCAAACTTCCTATTATGGCAGGCTGCATATGCAGAATTTGTATTTGTTGATGAATTGTGGCCCGATTTCACCAAAGATGTTTTTCATCGTGCGTTAGGTGCGTATCAAAAGCGAGAACGCCGCTATGGTGGCGTTGAAAGTGCAAAACTCATAGCAACTTCTTGAGGATGAAGCGCTTTAAGTTGTTTTCAACCGATATTTTAGCGTGTAACTTAGCGTTCCAGAGGGAACGCAAATGTCATTACATAATCAACAATTACTCCTGACTTTATTTCAAGGTTTAACCCGATAAATGTCACGTGAGTTAAAACTACGCATCATTTCCGCGGTTGTTTTAGGTGCGATCACGCTCGTTGATACTTGGATTGGCGGTGTTTTTTTTGCAGGCCTTGTTATCATTGTTGGTTTCTTACTGTTCTATGAATGGAGCAAAATTACGCGCACCACTAAACGTCAACCTTTGGTAAATTTTATTGGCTGGTTTACGCTCGCGGTCGTAAGTATAAACATCCTGTTTTCCATGCTCGAACTGGCGCTGATCAGCTTAGCTATCGGCGCACTGCTAGCAGCGGCTATGGGGTGGGGGAAGGCAAAAAATCTTTGGGTATTTGGGGGAACCATTTATGCGGGATTACCCATCATCGCTTTCACTCAACTGCGCGGCAATGAAACGTCAGGTTTTTATGACCAGATGGGTCTGTTCGCGATTGTTTTTGTGTTTGTCATTGTTTGGGCAACAGATATCTTTGCATATTTCTGCGGTAAAGCTTTAGGTGGACCAAAACTTGCGCCATCTATTTCACCCGGGAAAACCTGGTCAGGCGCAGTTTTTGGATTATTTGCCGGCGTTGGTGCAGGAATCGGAATTGTGCTGCTCATCAGCAGCGGCGGCGGGTATTTTGTCCCAATTTTAGCCGTAGTGCTTTCGATATCCAGTCAAATTGGTGATCTTTTCGAATCTTGGATTAAACGTCGATTTGGCGTGAAAGACTCAAGTAATCTTATACCAGGGCACGGTGGATTTATGGATCGATTGGACGGGATGATCTTTGCTGCGGTTGCGGCATTTTTGATCGCGCTTCTCGATCAGTTTTATGCTGGTACAGACGCCTCTCATGTGTTAGCAATTCATCTGCTTGGTTTGTGATTAACTCAATTCATATTCGCCCAATTGGCGGAAAGATTTCATGGATATTCTAAATTCAATTTTTTCGATTTTTACCGGAAATATTCTCGTATTCATCCTAATTTTATCAGTTGTCGTCTTCATCCATGAGATGGGGCATTATCTTGTCGGCCGCTGGTGCGGTATCTATGCGACAACATTTTCTATCGGATTCGGTAAGGAAATTTGGGGTTTTGATGGAAAAGACGGTACCCGTTGGCGCGTCGCGATGATTCCACTGGGTGGGTATGTAAAGTTTTTCGGAGATGAAAATGCCGCCTCAATGCCGGATGGTGACGAGCTGCAAGAAATGTCAGACGCAGACAAAGCGCGATCGTTTCATCATGCTTCGGTGCTACGAAGATCTTTAACCGTTCTTGCCGGCCCAATGGCAAATTTCATACTTACCATTGTTATTTTTACAGCATTTTTTGCCGTTTACGGCAAGCAAACCACGGATCCAATTATCAGCCAAGTTGTCGAACAATCACCAGCGGAAGCTGCTGGTTTGCAGCCCGGTGATTTATTTGTGTCGGTAGATGGGATCGAAATAAACGTCTTTAATGATGTTAAGCGCTACATATCTTCGCGGCCTGAAACTGAAGTTGATATCACCATTAATCGTAATGGCAAAGAACAGGTTATTTCGCTCATTCCAGACCGCAAAGTAACCGAAGATCGCTTTTGTAATAAAATTGAAGAAGGCATAATGGGCGTTGTTGTGGTGCCAGATGAAACCAATTCACGTCGGTTAGAATACGGTCTTGTCGGCGCTGTAGGGCAGGCTTTTTCCGAAAGCTGGTTCATTGTCACACGCACGTTTGATTATATTGGCAATATTATTGTCGGGCGTGAAAGCGCGAAACAATTAAGTGGGCCAATTGGTATTTCTAAAATGTCGGGGCAGGTCGCAACGCTCGGGGTTGTTGCTGTTATTCAATTGATTGCGATTATCTCACTTTCAATTGGCCTACTGAATTTGATGCCTGTTCCAATTTTAGACGGCGGGCACTTGGTTTTTTACGCAATTGAGGCGATTCTTGGACGACCCGTGAGCCCCAGAGCACAGGAATATGCCTTCCGAGTCGGTATTATGCTGATTTTGTGCCTAATGCTGTTCACAACATTTAACGATGTGACATCTTTGTTCAACCACGGATGTGAAGTCCCTCAAGCGCAATAGTTGCGTCAAAACAACAGTTTTACGCTTCTTTGCATGTTTGTTCGTTAATAGACTGTTTACTTTAATCAATTCTTCTTCCGGGCATTGATTAAAAATGATACATTAAGTAAACGGAATTTAACTCTTTTCCTTGCTTGTAGAGTAAAAGAGTTTTAAACACGTATTTAGTTTCGAGTCAGAAATCCGTTTCTGGCGCGTGTACTGCTTGGTTAAAAAGAAGGTAGTTTGGTCGATGAAGTCTCGTTCACGTTTATTGAGTGCTGTTTCAGCAGTTGCATTATCGACGGGTATTGCGATATCCGGTTTGGGAACAGCAACAATCGCAATGACGACAATTGCAGAGGCTGCGTCGGTAAGTCGTATTGTTGTCCGCGGAAATACTCGTGTTGATGATGCAACGATTATCAACAATATCACAATCTCACCGCGCCAGCGTTTTAATAACGATGATATCGATGATTCAGTGAAGCGCCTATTTGGAACCGGATTTTTCTCCGATGTTCGAATTAGTATTTCAGGCGGCAGCTTGGTTGTGACTGTTGAAGAAAACCAAATTGTTAATCAGGTTATCTTTAACGGAAATAAAAAGATTAAAGACCGCAGTCTTGCAGCTGCTGTTCAGACAAGGCCGCTTGGGCCATACAATGAATTGTTGTTGAATGCCGATATTGCAGCAATCCAGGATGCTTATGCTGGCATTGGTCGTGAAGACGCAACGGTAACAACACAAGTCGTACAATTGGGCGACGGACGCGTTAACATCGCTTTCCAAGTGAATGAAGGTGACCGTACCAAGATTTCAACGATCAACTTCGTTGGTAATAATGCATTCTCAAATGGTCGTCTTGCAGACGTTGTGTCTACAAAGCGTTCAAACTTCCTAAGCTTTTTGATCCGCAAAGACATTTATGACGAAGACAAGCTTCGTGCTGATGAAGAACTTTTGCGTAGCTTTTACTATGACCGTGGTTACGCTGATTTCCGCGTAATCTCATCTTTTGCAGAGCTTGATGAAACATCAAACAAATACAACATCACATTCACGGTTGATGAAGGTGAGAAGTATGACTTTGGTGCTGTCACAGTCGATAGTACAATTCCAAATATTGATGCATCATCTTTGCAAGGTGTTATCAAAAGCCGCACCGGCAACACATATAGCGCCAGCAAAGTTGAAGACACAATCGCTGCGATCGCAGATGAGGTTGCCAACCAGGGTTATCCTTTTGCTCAAATCACACCACGTGGTGACCGCGATTTCTCAGGCCGCACAATCTCAGTTGATTATTTGGTTGATGAAGGTCCGCGCGCATATGTAGAGCGTATTGAAATTATTGGTAACACACGTACGCGTGATTATGTTATCCGCCGCGAATTTGACATCAGTGAAGGCGATCCATTCAATCAGGTGCTGTTGCGTCAAGCGACTAAGCGTTTGAATGCATTAGGTTATTTTTCAAATGTTGATATTTCAACACGTCAGGGTTCAGAAGCTGACCGTGTGATATTGGTTGTCAACGTAACTGACGAGCCAACAGGTGAGTTTGGTATCGGTGGTGGTTATTCAAATACGACAGGCGCATCGGCTGATATCTCAATTACTGAACGCAACTTCTTAGGACGTGGCCAATTCATTAAATTGTCTGCTGGTCGCGGTGAAGATTCTCAAGAGTATCAACTGTCATTCACAGAGCCTTATTTCTTGGGTTACCGTTTAGCAGCTGGTTTTGATATCTTCAGAAAAGAAGACACTTCAAACTCTGGTTATACTGGCCTAAACACAGGTACAACACTTCGTATTGCTGCACCTTTGACCGAGAATCTTACATTCTCTGCCAATTATAACTACAACTTGCAGGAATTTAATGCTGGCGGTACGTCAACATCAAATCCTGAGCAAGCTATTATCGATCAAGGCGAGCGTACAAAATCTTCCCTGGGCTACACAATTACCTATAAAGACTTTGATAGCGAAACATTCACGCGTGAAGGCTATGCATTGCGTGTGTCTCAGGAATTTGCAGGTCTTGGTGGTGATGAGAAGTTTATCCGCACGACTGCAAAAGCCTCATATTTTGACGTTGTTTCAGAAGCAGCTGATCTTGTGGCTAATCTCACGGTCGGTGCAGGTCATGTTGCCGCAACAAGTGGTAATTTGAGCGTGTTCGAGCATTTCTACCTTGGTGGCGAGACAGTTCGTGGCTTTGATACAAAAGGTATTGGTCCAACGATCAACAACGCATCAAACTCAGCTGTTGGTGGTACAACATACTTCAACGCAAGTGCAGAAGTTAGCGCACCGTTGCCAGCTGTTTCACGCGATTTCGGTTTAAGATTTAATATCTTTGCTGATGCAGCGACATTGTACGGAAATGACATCTCAGCTGCTGATATTGGCGCTCAAACAGTTTCTGGTACGAGCATGGAATGGCGTGCATCTGTTGGTGCGGGTATCACATGGGCATCACCATTTGGTCCATTGCGCGTGTTCTATGCTGAACCAATCGCAAAAGAAGCTAACGATAAAATCAAGAAATTTGGCTTTGGTGCAACATCGAGATTCTAAGTTCCTTAGTTAATCGATATCAATAGATTTAGTTGGCTGTGGGTGGCAACTTGATATGGAAAATAAATTCTTTTCTCCTACAAGTGCGCTTACAGTCAGCCAGATAATCAAGCTAACAAATTCCACGCCATCATCAGACGAGTTTAACGACATCAACATCGTTGATGTGGCGCCAATTGCGCGTGCGAAAGCCAATCAGATAAGCTTTATCAATTCGCGTAAATCTCTGAGTTTATTGGATGATTCTGAGGTGAAGGTTCTATTTTGCAACAAGGCTTTAGCATCAAGAATTAGTGATGATATTTTGGCGCTCATCGTGCCAAACCCGCAGAAAGCCTTTGCAACAATTCTAAATGTTTTCTACCCAGATGCCGCTGGTGCTGCCTCAACCGGAACAACCAGTGGTGTTTCACCAAACGCCTATATTGATAGTTCTGCAACAATTGAAGCCAACGTTATAATTGAACCAGGCGCTGTAATAGGTGCGGGTGCGAATATCGGGCAGGGAACATTAATTGCAGCAAATGCCGTCGTGGGAAAAGGCGTTCAGATCGGAAGAGACTGCTCAATTGGATCGCATGTGAGCATTTCAAACGCGCTTATTGGCAATCAGGTGACAATTCATTCAGGTGTCCGCATTGGTCAGGAAGGTTTTGGCTATGTGTCGGATCAAGATGGACACCACAAAATTCACCAGATCGGTCGTGTCATCATTCAAGATAGTGTTGATATTGGTGCAAATACGTCAATTGATCGTGGTGCAATGGATGATACGGTGATTGGCGAAGGAACGAAGATCGACAATCTGGTACAGATCGCGCACAATGTTCGCATTGGTCGTCATTGTATAATCGTCTCGCAAGTTGGTATTGCCGGCAGTGCTGAACTGGGCGATTTTGTTTTGGTCGGTGGAGCTGCGGGAATTGTCGGGCACGTTAAAATTGGTGATCGTGCACAAATTGCAGCCACGAGTGCTGTGGCAACAGATGTGCCAGAGGGTGCAAGATGGGGTGGTATTCCAGCTCGCCCAATGACAGCGTTCCTACGTGATGTTGCGGACATAAACGCACGTGCATTCGGGCGCGGTAAGTATAAAAAAGAAGGACAAAAAGATGAGTGATGGTGACGTAAAAACGCTTGGTTCGGCTGATATTCAGAAAATATTGGAATTACTCCCACATCGATATCCTTTTTTGCTTGTTGACAAGATCATTGAAATTGATGGCGATAATTCTGCGATCGGCATTAAAAATGTCACTATGAACGAGCCACATTTTACCGGCCATTTTCCTGGTCAGCCAGTTATGCCGGGCGTTTTGATTATTGAAGGCATGGCACAAGCTGCTGGTGCGATTTGCATGATGGCAGCGGAAATTGAAGCTGATGTTGTCTATTTCATGACCATTGACAATGCGCGTTTTAGAAAACCAGTTGTGCCTGGTGATGTGCTTGAACTTCATGTTCAAAAAACCAAGAAACGCGGCAATATATGGAAATTCCACTGCGATGCTATTGTTGATGGCAATAAAGTAGCGGAAGCGGACATTGGTGCCATGCTCGTGGCCAATGAAAGTGCTGAGTAATGATTGCAGCCACGGCAGAAATTCATCCAACAAGTATTGTTGAAGATGGGGCACAAATTGGCGAGGGCTGTAAAATTGGCCCTTTTTGCACCATTGGACCAAAGGTTAAGCTTGGAGCAAATATAACTATTCGCAGCCATGTTGTAATTGACGGCAATACAACGATGGGGGCAGGCTGTAAGATCTTTTCGCATGCGGTTTTAGGCACAGAGCCACAAAACATACATTATAAGGGCGAAGATACAGAGCTTATCATCGGGGAAAATTGCGAAATCCGCGAAAACGTGACTATGAATACCGGCATGCCAGATGCTGGTAATAAAACCGTTGTGGGTAATAATTGTCTATTCTTGGTCAATTCACATGTTGGTCATGATTGCCGTCTTGGAGACAATATCATTTTGTCCAACAATGTTATGCTTGGCGGTCATGTCGAAGTCGGTAACAATGTTATTATGGGTGGTGGCGCTGGCGTACACCAGTTCGTTCGCATTGGTCACCACGCCTTTGTTGGCGGTATCTGCATTGCGAAAAACGACGTTATTCCTTTTGGTATGGCAGATGGTGTGCCGGGCGAGCTTGTTGGCCTAAATGTTATTGGTTTGCGCCGCGCGGGATATGCAAAACAGCAGATCTTGGATATTCGTCGTTTCGTAAAAAGGGTTTTTGAAGGTTCAGGTACTTTCAAGCAACGCCTGGCAGATATTGATCCTTCGCAATTGGGCGAGGCTGAAAAAGATATTTATGATTACATCAGCGTTGATAGCAAACGGGGCTTGATAACGCCAAGACTGTCCCACAAGTCGCAGGATTAAGCATGAACAGCCTCTCGTCGCATAAGAACCAAAGCGACGCACGGCTGGCTATTATCGCCGGTTATGGCAGGTTACCTATTGATGTAGCATTAGCTGCACGTGAGATGGGTATAGATCCGTTTATCATTGCATTGGATGGTGAGGCTGATCAGGATTGGGGTGATTTTGATCATAAGCAACTGCCCATTGCCAATTTTTCCCTATTGGCGAAAACGCTAAAGCAGCAAAATATTGACCGAATTATTTTAGCAGGTGGGGTGCGAAATCGCCCTAAAATCGCGGACATCCGTCCAACATTTAAGCTTTTGTTTTCTTTGCCAAAATTACTTAAAATACTGCTGTCTGGTGGTGATGATGCGCTGTTAAGCCTAGGCATTAATTTGTTTGAAATGCATGGCGTTAAAGTTTTAGGCGCTCAGGAAATTGTCCCCAACCTGTTAGCCCCAAAAGGTGTTTTAGGAAGAGTAAGTATCGGTGATCAAAATCAGATTGATATCAAAGCCGCTTCATTAGCGGCGGCTCAATTGGGTTTGGATGATAAAGGCCAAGCTGCCGTTGCAATTAATGGCGAAGTTGTCGCAACCGAAAGTTCCGATGGAACCGATGCGATGCTGATCAGATTAACTTCGCACCAAGATGAAAATCAATCATCTGTTAGCCAGGGTGTTTTAGTCAAACTTTGCAAACCACAGCAAGAGAGAAGGGCAGACTTACCCACCATTGGACCAATGAGCGTTATTAACGCGCATAAAGCTGGTCTTGCAGGCATTGCTGTTGAAGCGGGACGCTCCTTTATCTTAGATAGAGAGAATGTGATAAAAGAAGCCGATAAATGTGGAATGTTTATCGCTGGAATTACCCGAGAGGGATCTCCATGAAACCCTTAAAAGTTGCCATCATCGCTGGCGAAGTCTCAGGAGACCAATTAGCCGCGGATTTAATTGAAGCGCTTAAATCTAAATTGCTGCAACGAGGTCAAGAGGTTGAACTCATTGGAGTAGGTGGTCCGGAATTAGCCTCTCAAGGGCTAAAACCGCTATTTGACTATTCAGAGCTTTCCATTATGGGGGTTTCTGCAGTGATTGCGAAATTGCCGAAACTATTGTGGCGCATTCGCCAAACTGCAAACGCTGTTATAGCTTGTGAACCAGATGTCTTCATTATTGTTGATAGTCCTGATTTCACCCATCGTGTCGCTAAAATCGTTCACGCCAAAAAAGCTGAAATTCCCATCATAAACTATGTTTGCCCGACAGTATGGGCTTGGAAACCCGAACGCGCGTTGAAAATGCGGCAATACATTGATCACATATTGAGTGTTTTACCGTTCGAACCTGAAATAGTTGAACAGCTGTCTGGTCCACCAATTAGTTATATTGGCCATCGACTTATGGAAAACGAAGCGGTTGCCAACAGTCGAAACACGCAGCTCAATCATCAACTGCAATCCAAAAAGACGATTTTGCTGCTTCCAGGTTCGAGAAACAGCGAACTTAATCGCAATCTTGAAACGATCCAGAAGTCGGCGATAGAATATTTAAAATTTGAGCCGGACACACAATTTATATTACCCACAATCGCACGCTTTGAGGATCGGTTAAAAATTGAACTCAAGTCCTGGCCCTTTGATGTCGAGCTGGTGGTTGGCGAGGGCGATAAATGGCATGCATTTGGTCGAGCCGATGCAGCTCTTGCAGTCTCGGGAACTATTTTGTTAGAGCTGGCGATTGCGCGCGTACCCTGCATTTCTATTTATAAGATCGATTTTGTATTCAAACAATTGATTAAAAAACTAGAATTATGGAGCGCTGCATTGCCAAACTGGATTGTGAACTATCCGGCAGTGCCAGAGTACTTTGACCATTATGCCAAGCCAGGAATGTTGGCCCGGCAATTATATCTTTTATCAAACGATACTAAGCAGCGTAGCGCAATGCTGGAAGCATTTGATCTCGTATATGATAAAATGAGCGTAGAGCGTTCACCAAGCGAATATGGCGCAGAAATAATCCTCAAGCACCTTAAATAAAAAACTCCGCAATCTTGAAAAAGATGCGGAGTTTTTATTGTCTCACTATGAGATTTGATTATCTTTTGATAACCGGAACATAGTCGCGGCTTGCTTGACCTGTGTAAAGCTGACGAGGACGGCCAATGCGCTGGCTTGGATCTTCGATCATTTCTTTCCACTGGGCAATCCAGCCAACAGTTCTTGCCAATGCAAAGAGCACTGTGAACATTGTTGTTGGGAAGCCAAGAGCTTTCAATGTAATACCAGAATAGAAATCAATATTCGGATATAGTTTCTTCTCGATGAAGTATTCATCAGTCAGTGCGATACGCTCAAGTTCCATCGCAACTTCAAGCAATGGGTCATCTTTAATACCCAATTCGTTGAGAACTTCATGCGTAGTTTTCTGCATGATTTTCGCACGTGGATCATAGTTCTTATAAACGCGGTGACCAAAGCCCATGAGGCGGAATGGATCATCTTTGTCTTTTGCGCGTGCAACATATTCAGGAATGCGATCAACACTGCCAATTTCAGCAAGCATGTTCAGCGCAGCTTCGTTTGCACCACCATGTGCAGGACCCCAAAGACATGCAATACCGGCGGCAATACAAGCAAATGGGTTTGCACCAGATGAACCAGCAAGACGCACAGTTGATGTTGAAGCGTTTTGCTCGTGGTCAGCGTGTAGGATGAAGATACGATCCATAGCACGTGCAAGAACTGGGTTTACTTTATAATCTTCACAAGGAACGGCAAAACACATGCGCAAGAAGTTTGATGCATAGTCCAGATCATTCTTTGGATAGATGAATGGCTGACCAACATGGTATTTGTAAGCCATTGCAGCCAGTGTCGGCAATTTCGCGATCATACGCATAGAAGCAACCATGCGCTGATGCGGATCTGTGATATCCGTTGAATCGTGATAGAAAGATGACATGGCACCCACACAACCACACAAAACAGCCATTGGGTGAGCATCGCGGCGGAAACCTGTAAAGAAGCGAGACATTTGCTCATGCACCATTGTGTGGCGCGTTACACGGTAGTCAAAGTCTTCTTTTTGAGCTGCAGTTGGCAATTCGCCATAAAGCAAGAGATAGCAAACTTCCAAGAAGTCACCTTGTTCAGCCAATTGCTCAATTGGATAACCACGGTGAAGTAGAACACCATTATCACCATCGATAAATGTGATATCTGAATCACATGAACCAGTTGAGGTAAAACCCGGGTCAAATGTGAACGCACCTGTTTGCTTGTATAGTGAGCTGATGTCGATGACGTCGGGACCCAAAGTTCCGGAGCGGACAGGAAAGTCGAACTCTTTGCCTTCGAAGTTTAATGTGGCTTTTTTATCGGTCATATTAGATCCCCTTTATATGTTTTTATGCAGCGCGAAATTGAACTATGTTGCGGTGCATTCATAAAAGCTTGGGCTTTAGCTATACGATTTCTGATGCATTGCCAAGATTGATGAGCAATATTTATAAACAGCCTTGTAAAACTATTGTTACGTTCAGTTTACCACTTGACAAAACTTATGGTAGTATTTTGCCATTGATCTCTCAAATTGCTTGAATGACTGGATTTATGCCCTGTGTTTGAAGTGGAGCAAAAACAGCAAGAATTAGCTAATAAAACGCGTTTTAGCCATTCTAAATCGTTTATATTGCGCAATTTGAGATTTACACGCCATGAAACATTTTCGCGTAATAAGACAAATAATGCTAACCTTTTAGGTTATTTTTCCAGATCATTAGCGACTGAAACTGCATTTGGTCACACTTTTTTGTGTATTCCAGTATTTTTAATTTTCGGTGCTTATTTCAATTTTTCAAGAAAACTCGACATTTCAGATGAATTTTTGGTGATTCCAATCATAGTTTTGAGCGCAATTGCCGCACTTAATAGGCAAATAAATGTCGGCGCAAAGTTCATTTTACTACTTTTATCCGCGTTTTTCATCGGTGCATTTGCCGCAAATTTTGAGATGAAAAAGTCCACGGTTTTGCTCGATAGTGATGTCACCACAAATCTAAAAGGCATTGTTTTATCCAAAAGCCTTGGGACAAATGGCACGCCGCGCTACAAGATATTGATCAATTCAACATCTAAACCCACCATTAAGCGACCACCGCAAAAGGTTCAATTGGTCGCGCGCGGGGGAGATGGCCAACTCAATGTCGGTGAGATCATTCAAACAAGAGCAAGATTAACGCGACCATCGGGACCTGTGTATCCACGCGGATATGATTTTGCATTCGGTGCTTATATCAATGATATCGGTGCATATGGGTTTATGCTTGGATCACCCATTTCACTTGGGAATATCAAAGCCAACGAATTGCCATTAAAAAGCAGATTTGAGTTATTTGTTGGTGCCATTCAATCAAAGATTTCAAACCGCATAAACAATCATTTAAGTGGTGATGCCGCAGCGATATCATCTGCCTTAATTATTGCCGATAAAAAGGCAATTAGCGAGCAAACTGTCGAAGCGCTCCGCAATGCCGGTCTTGCCCATATATTAGCGATTTCTGGTCTTCATATGGTTTTAGCGTCTGGCACTTTGTTTTTAACAATTCGGGCTTTGCTCAGCGTCTTTCCATCGCTTGTTCAGGCCATACCGGTTAAAAAGCTTGCGGCAGTGGCCGCATTGTCAGCTGCAAGCGCTTATCTCGTTATATCCGGCGCGCCAATTTCCGCCCAACGCGCTTGGCTTATGTTGGTGATTATGCTGGGGGCAACCATATTCGATAAACCAGCCATAACCCTTCGAAATGTAGCAATAGCCGCCATCATCATTATTTTAATAAAACCCTCAAGCGTAACGACACCTGGGTTCCAGATGTCCTTTGCCGCGGCAACAGCACTCGTATCAGTTTATTCCGCCTGGGCGCGGATAAAACTAAACCACTACGAGCGATCGACGGTGTATTTTAAAGAAACTTTTTTGTACAGAACGGTTCAGTTTGTGTTTGGGCTAGGAATGACAGCTTTGATTGCAGGGCTCGCAACAGGCATTTTCTCAAGTTTTCATTTTCATCAACTCGCAGGCTATGGTCTGTTGGGAAATGTCTTGGCGATGCCTGTGGTTACATTTCTCGTGATGCCGCTTGCATTACTCTCCATGTTACTCATGCCTTATGGGCTTGAATGGTTGCCCTTAACGGGATTGGGCCAATCAATAGATGTTGTGATTTACCTTGCAAACTGGGTTTCTGGATTGGGTGGAGAGCTCAAGACAGGTAAACCAATTCCCATAGTTATAGCATTTTTGGTTGCAGGCTTTATCGTTTTTGTACTGTTTCGAAGTTCCATCAAACATATAGGGCTGTTATCAATCGTGGTGGGATTGGCTTTGTCTTTTGTCTTACCGATTAACATCCCGGATGTTTTCATTAGCGAAGACGGAAAGCTTATTGGTGTCCGCCAGGATAAAACGTTGTTCGTTAATCGATCCCGTCCATCAAGCTTTATCGTAGATCAGTGGCTAAGTGCGCATTTGCTTGAGCTTGAAAAACCGCAATTAATAAATACGGCTGACATTGGCTTTGACTCACAAAATGCCCGCCGGGAAGATCTACAAATATTGATTAAAGGTGATGCTGCGTTTCGTTGTTTTAACACCCATTTTTGTGTGAACGAATATAACGGTAAGATCATAACCACGCTTGGAAAGACGGAACATATGCGCGCTGCTTGCCAGTTTGCGGATATTATCGTGACAACGTTTGGGGTAAACCGCGCTTTAAGGAACGAATGCGCTACTGAAATGATTATCAGCCGCTATGACTTAAAGCAGAGTGGCTCAATGGCATTATATTCAGCTCGTAATGGGAATGCGTATAGAGTTGAAACAGCTGTTGGAGACGCTGTGCGTCCCTGGACTATTCAAAGATACTTTAATTGGCGCGCAGATGAGTATTGGTTGCCAGATGGTCAAACATTAAAACGGACCAACAATTAAGCGGTCCGTCAAAATATGCATTAGTTGTAGCGTCGGATCAAGCCAACCAATTTGCCCTGAACTTTCACGCGGTCAGGCCCAAAGATACGCGTCTCATATGCAGGGTTTGCAGCTTCAAGGGCAATGGACGCACCTTTGCGGCGGAACCTTTTAAGCGTTGCTTCTTCATCATCAACAAGTGCAACGACAATGTCGCCAGGGTTTGCATTATTTGCGTCTTTGATCACAACTGTATCGCCATCAAAAATGCCAGCATCGATCATGGAATCGCCCTTAACTTCAAGCGCGTAGTGATCGCCACCACCAAGCATGTCTGTCGGAACGGTAATGTTGTGCGTCGTATGTTGAATAGCTGAGATCGGCACACCCGCTGCAATGCGTCCCATAACAGGCACGCTTAATGACCCATTGTCTTCCATTTGCTCTTGCGGTTTTGAACGGATTGGCTCGACTTTATCTTTGCTTCCCTCAATAACACTTGGATTAAATCCGCGAGGAGGGGGCGTTGTCGATTGATAGCTCTCTGGAAGCTTTATCACTTCAAGTGCACGCGCTCTGTTAGGAAGGCGTTTGATAAACCCACGCTCTTCAAGAGCTGTGATGAGACGATGAATGCCGGATTTTGATGCCAGATCCAACGCGTCTTTCATTTCATCAAATGAGGGCGGAATCCCTGTTTCCTTCATGCGCTCATGAATAAAAAACAGCAGTTCCTGTTGTTTGCGTGTCAACATATCAAAACCTCATCACGTTAGAAACAAACCATGAACAATGCATATATGTTCTATTTGTGTTCTGCAATAGTAAATAATTAATTAACAAAACTTGGTCGATCGACAAGATGAGATTTAGTATTTCTTGAACAAAGGTAGAATTATACCAGAACATAAGCGGAATTAAGTGAGCTTTGTTCTAGGTTGAGAACAATTACAGGTTGTTTTTTAAGTATAAGTGTCTGTTATTGTTATATAAATAAGTATCCGTTTAAAAACTCTATTCAACGAGAAAAGATCACCTACTAACAAGGGGTGTGAATTTTTAGGTATCTCATTGATGTTTGCATCTTAGTCGAAAAAAATTCTAAAAAACTTAGTTTTCAAACAGGATCACATCACAAATATCGCCTTTTGAGGCAGCTTTTGCGTTTGGCGGACGAATCAAAAGCCCATTGGCATCAGCAAAAACACGTACCAGCGACGAATCTTGCCGCTTAAACGGGGTTACAATGCGCTCACCAAGCTCATCCGTTTGAATTTGCGCCCGCATATATTCCTGCCGATGATCATTTTCAGGCAGTTCAACAGTCAATTTCGCTGTTGTTATGGGCGTGGTTATTGTCCGGCCTGCAAGTTTGCGCACAAGCGGCGCTAAAAAGAGTGAACCGGTCACCAAACTTGAGGCAGGGTTGCCGGGCAGGCCGATAAAGCGCATTTTACCCAATGTGCCATACATGAGCGGTTTTCCTGGGCGCATGGCAATTTTCCAGAAATTGAGCTGCATACCCATTTCAGTCAGCGCTTGCTGAACAAGGTCATGATCGCCAACAGATGCACCACCAATTGTCACTAAAATATCGGTATTGTTATCCAGAGCTTTTTGCACCGATGCTTTAATCACATCTAATTTGTCTTGCGCGATACCCAGATCCATCACATCAGCACCAGCGCTTTCGCACATAGCCATGACACCAAAAGCATTTGACGCGATGATTTGATCTATGCCCGGTTCTTCACCTGGAGATACAAGTTCATCGCCGGTCGCTAATACTGATATCAATGGCTTTTGAAAAACTTCAACTGCAGCATAATTCATGCTGGCAGCAAGTGTGATCGCAGAATAGTCCAACTCACGATATTTCTTTAAAAGCACATCGTCTTTGGAAAAGTCGACACCTGCAAGCCGAATGTGCCGATCAGGTTGCGCAGGTGCAGTGACCTTGATCAATCCATCTTCGAGCTTTTCAGTGTTTTCCTGAATGAGAATTGTATCGGCAGAAGCGGGAACGGGTGCGCCTGTGAAAATGCGGACACTCTCGCCATCTTCAAATGTACCGTGAAATCCGTGACCTGCCGCAGATTCGCCGATAACTTTAATCGTTGCGCCAATTTCACTCGCGTCTTTGAACTTAACAGCATAACCATCCATCGCGGATGCATTAAAAGGTGGATGCGTGCGTTTGGAAATAAGGTCTGTGGCTAAAATCCGACCGCGCAATTGCGAGATTGGCATCATTTCAGTGCTTTTTGGCTCAGCACCATCCAGCAGTTTTTCAAGTGCTTGATCAACAGGCAAGAGAGCCATAGCGCTATTCGACCTCGCTATTTGCGGTCCATTCGCCAGACTTACCACCGGTCTTTTTCATCAGCTTTATGCCGCCGATTTCCATGCCTTTATCCGCAGCTTTCGCCATGTCATAGATCGTCAAACACGCAACCGAGCATGCTGTTAATGCTTCCATCTCAACACCGGTTTTGCCCGATAAGCGAACTGTTGATTGAACGCGAAGACCAGGAAGCGACGTATCTTCTTCAATGTCTACGGCAATTTTGGTCAACATAAGTGGGTGACAAAGAGGAATGAGATTTGATGTCTGCTTTGCCGCCATGATCCCTGCAATGCGCGCAACACCAATCACATCACCTTTTTTCATGTTGCCTTTAAGGATGAGATCCAGCGTTTCCCGTTTCATGGTGATCGTACCTTGAGCAATGGCTTCGCGCACGGTGTCTGCTTTATCGCCGACATCAACCATGGAAGCCGATCCATCTTCGGCTAAATGGGTGAGCTTGACCTCGCTCATACAGTTGCATCCCCGAAAAGCAGTGATTTCGTTGCGGACGTCACATCTTCTTTTCGCATCAAGCTCTCACCAACAAGGAATGTTGAGATGTCAGACGTCTCCAGCCGCTGACAGTCTTCATGAGTGAAAATTCCACTCTCACCAACAAGCAGATAATCATCTGGAACCATGGTTGCTAAGCGTTCAGATGTTGAAAGCGAAACTTCAAACGTACGAAGATTGCGATTATTCACACCCAATAACCGGCTATCGAGTTTTAGAGCACGCTCTGTTTCTTCTTCATCGTGAACTTCGATAAGTGCATTCATACCAAGCTCATGCGCACAATCTTCAAGACGTTTTGCTTCATCATCTGAAAGGCTGGCCATAATGATCAGGATCGCATCCGCACCCCAAGCTCGCGCTTCATAAACTTGGTAAGGCTCAAACATAAAGTCCTTACGAAGGGCAGGGAGCAAACATGCACCGCGCGCAGCGGTTAAAAATTCAGGAGCACCTTGGAAAGATGGCGTATCGGTTAAAACAGACAAACATGCAGCACCACCAGCTTCATAAGCTTTTGCCAATTCTGGAGGATTAAAGTCCTCACGGATCAAACCTTTTGACGGGCTGGCTTTCTTGATCTCTGCAATAAGGCCATATTGACCGTTTTGCTTTTTATTCAAAAGCGCTTGCATGAAACCGCGCGGCGCTTCAACATCGTTGATTTGAGCCTTTAGCTCAACCAGAGACACTGTAGATTTTGCCTGTTCAATCTCAACACGCTTATAAGCTTCAATTTTTTGTAGAATGTCTGACATATTTACTTCTTAAGCCACCAGTCTATTTGATGTGGAAATGAGTTGTTCAAGCTTACCAAGCGCTGCGCCGCTATCGATAGATTTTGCGGCAATCTCTACGCCTTCACGAATATCATCTGCTTTTTCAGCAACGATCAAAGATGCCGCTGAGTTTAACAATACAATTTCACGATACGCATTTTTCGCGCCCTTAAGCACATCTGTAAGCGCTTTAGCGTTGTAAGCCCCATCGCCACCGATAAGTTCAGATACATCAACCTTTTTAAGGCCAGCATCTTCAGGCGTAAGTGTGAAGCTTTTAATCTCACCGTTTTTAAGTGCTGAAATCTGGCTTGGGCCAGTAGTCGTTAACTCATCCAACCCATCTCCATGGACAACCCACACAGATGTTGAACCGCGATCTTTGAGCACTTCAGCTAATGGTTCAACCCATTGAGGCGCAAACACACCAAGCAATTGACGGCTGACATTCGCCGGATTGGAAAGCGGTCCGAGCAAGTTGAAGATTGTTCTTGTGCCAAGTTCAACGCGTGTTGGGCCGACATGGCGCATGGCGGAATGGTGGTTTGGTGCAAACATAAAGCCGATCCCAGCTTCTTCAATGCAGGTTTCAACACCTTTTACATCAAGATCCAAACTCAATCCCAGCGCGTTAAAACAATCCGCGGTGCCAGACTTTGAAGAAAGCGCTTTATTGCCGTGTTTGGCAATGGTCACACCGCACCCGGCAACGACAAAAGCGGTACATGTCGAGATATTATATTTGCCAGAACCGGTGCCACCGGTGCCAACAATATCGATCGCATCAGAGGGGGCTTTCACAGGCAGCATTTTTTCACGCATAACAGCAACAGCACCAGAGATCTCGTCAACCGTTTCACCGCGCATGCGCAAGGCCATTAAAAAGCCGCCAATCTGCGAAGGTGTTGCATCCGCTGACATGATGACATTAAACGCTTCACGCGCTTCATCAACACTCAGTAGGCCACCCTCAGCCACTTTACCAATAAATGGCTTTAATTCTGCCATGCCATTCCCCTCAAACCGTAAGTATTGTGAAAAGTTGCTTAGTTATGCGCCAGTGCTTGCTGCGCAAGCCCACGGTTGACAACAACTCCATACTGGTTTTGAATTTTTGCAATCATTTGGCTCATGATCTCATCCGCATTAGATGCAGAAACAGATTGTGCAACCTGCAGCGCGACATCTTCCTCAAGATTAGCTTCAGGCGTTGTCACAGCAACAACTTTCATCAGCACTTCGTTCTCACCAGTTGCATCTTTTGCAATAGCTGTGAGACCTTCAGGACCACCAAATGCTGATGAGATTGTGGCCGCGCTAAAGACAGCATCTGCGCCTGTGCGAGTAAGCTCAATCTTTTTGTCTACAGTAAGTCCAAGTTCATCAGCCAATGCTTGCAATGTTTCGCCGCCATCAAGACGTGATTTTAACTCTGTTGCTTTATCAACCAACGCAGTTGCAGTTTGTCTTTCTGTCCAATCCGCGATGACCTTCGTGCGAACTTCTTCCAAAGTGCGATCGCGGGCAGGGAAGATGTCCTGCACCTCAAACCATACAAAACCATTATTGCCAATGTTAATTGGAAGTGTCTCAAGGCCGATATCAGATTCAAACGCTTGTGCGATTAACTGACCAGACTGAGGAATACCTTCAATAGCGTTACCATCATTATCAAGGCCCTGCGCATCAATCATATCAATTGTTGTGACCGAAAGCCCTTGCTTATCCGCAGCTTCTTTAAGTGTCATGCCGCTGGCTCTGTCATCTTCGTAAGCATCATGCACGTCTAACAATGTGTCAGCAGCTGCAATTAACGCTAGGTTTTGGCGAATTTCATCTTGAACATCTGCCAATGTGCGTGTGGATGCAGGAACAATGTCTTTCGCGCGCAGAATAAAATTACCAAATGTGCCTTCGACAATACCGCTTGTGCCGCCATCTTCTGAAATTGCAAATGCTGCTTCTGCAAGACTAGGGTCAGGCATTGTGTCTTTTGTAAATGTACCGATTGCGATATCGCTTGCAGTTTTACCTTCTTCTGTTGCCAGATCGTCAAAGCTTAGACCACCTTCAAGTTTTCCAAGCGCAGCTTCTGCGGCAGCCTTATCGGCAAATCTCAGTTGGTCAATCGTGCGTTGTTCAGGTGTGCTGTATGTTGAAGCACGCGCTTCATATTCTTGCGCGATAGATTCTTCGCTTACCGCATCTAGATCAATAATGTCTTCGGCCTGTAAACGCACATAAGAAACTTTGCGGAACTCTGGTGCTGCATAATTTGCTTTGTTCTCTTCAAAATACGCCGACAATACAGTTTCAGATGGTGCTTCAATTGCATCCAACAAATCACGTTTTACCACGATATAATCAACATCGCGCTTTTCTGTGCGATACTCAGCTAAAGCTTTCAACAAAGTTTGTGGAGCTTGAACACCATCAGACACAGCATCAGCAATTTGTTGGCGGATAGCTGTTTTTGCATTGTTTTCCAAATATTGGCTTTCAGTCATACCAACTTGGCGTAACACGAGACGGAACGTTGCTTCATCAAACTGACCTGTTACACGATCATGGAAGATTTGTTCTTCAGCAATAATGTCCGCCTGGCGTTTTTCTGAAAGACCAAGATTGAGATCCACAGCTTGTTGGCTAAGAGCAGCGCTTGTTGCGAGATTGGAGAATACCTGCTCTTCAAGACCAAATGCACGTGCTTCTTCAGTTGTTAAACGACGTCCAATACGTTGTGAAACACTTCCGATTGTTTGGTTATATGCGAGTAAGAATTCATTTGGGCCGATTGTTTCATCACCAACGCTCACAACAGTGCTAGACTGTGTTGCAAACAAGCTGCCTGAAATACCCCAAACACCAAAAGACGCGACCAATAGAATTAGCAAAAGTTTTGCCACCCAGGTTTTTGCCGCTCGTCTTAAAAAATCCATTATGTATTCTCCATCAAGATCATAATCTTATTGATCTTTATTATATGTGATATGATCAAATTATTTCCAGCATATCCTTTAGACCAAACACATTATGAATTGAAGGGTTATTGCGCTGCAAATCAAATATTTGTAAGTGAATGCTCGAAAACTTTGTTCGCAAAGCCATATCACTTTAATTCATGAGGAAATTATGACCCCTAATATTCGTCCGCTTGTGGCTGGAAACTGGAAAATGAATGGCCTGCGCGATGCGCTTGGGACAATCAATGAGATTGCTCAAAGCTCTGAAGATAGCGCATTGTCCAAAATTGATATGTTGCTTTGCCCTCCGGCAACCCTTTTATATGTGGCCACAACACTCTGCGAAGATGTGCCATTGCAAATTGGCGGGCAGGATTGTCATGCGAATAAATCAGGCGCCCATACCGGTGATATTTCTGCGGATATGATCGCGGATTGTTTGGGAACACAAATCATTGTCGGGCATTCAGAGCGCAGAACGGATCATGGCGAAACTGATTCTGAAATTCGCGCGAAGGCCGAAGCTGCGATTGAAGCTGGATTGGTCGCAATTGTTTGTATTGGCGAAACCGAAGAAGAGCGCAAATCAGGTAAGACGCTGGATGTTTTAAAAACTCAGCTTGCAGGTTCAGTTCCGGATAATGCAACAGCTGAAAACACGGTTATTGCCTATGAGCCTGTTTGGGCGATCGGCACGGGCTTGGTGCCAAGCAATGGTGATGTTGAAGAAGCGCACGCGTTTATCCGTTCAGAGATGGCGTCACGTTTTAATGCTGAAGGCGAGAAGATGCGCTTGCTATACGGCGGATCAGTTAAACCATCAAATGCTGCTGAATTGATGGCAATTGCAAATGTTGATGGTGCATTAGTTGGCGGTGCGAGCTTGAAATCTGAAGACTTCCTCGCCATTTGTAAAGCAACAGCTGGTAATCTGGGGTAGTTTGAGCATTCAAACACCTCAATTTACATCTCTTTTCGAGCTGGTTTCGAATTGGGGCTTGGAAATATCGCAAAGCTCGTGTATGGAGCCGCGATAAAGTTTTATTGTTCGTGGCTTTGGCCCAGAGATTTCGGAAGAATTTATGGAAACCGTACTGATCGTAGTTCATTTGATGATTGTTGTCGCGCTTGTCGGCGTTGTGTTGTTGCAGCGTTCTGAAGGCGGTGGCTTGGGTATCGGTGGCGGCGGCAGCGGCGGCGGTCTGATGACAGCGCGCGGTGCAGCGAGTGCATTGACACGTGTAACAGGCATTTTAGCGGCTGCTTTCTTTGCAACATCTTTGGCACTTGGCATTCTTGCAGCCAACAACAATCCTTCATCTGGTATTCTAAACCAGATCGAAAGCACAACGCAGGGCGATGGTAACGGTATTTTGAACCAACTTGGCGGTTCAGACACAACAACAACGCCAGAGCCAGAGAGCACAGAACCTTCAGTTCCAACTGGGAACTAATCGCTCCACGCTTAACGAATTTGAAAGCCCAGCTCATCCAGCTGGGCTTTTTTTTGTAAATATTCAGGCACCGTAGTTTTTACATTTTGGAAACTATCCACGAAAAACATTGCCTGATTTTATTTTTTGACTAGCGGAATCGGTAAAAACGAGCTATCGCTTCAATCCCATGGCACGATATGTATTTATAACTGGTGGCGTGGTTTCTTCCTTAGGAAAAGGTGTTGCTTCTGCTGCTCTAGGCGCTTTGCTGCAGGCTCGAGGGTATCGAGTGCGGCTGCGTAAACTTGACCCTTATTTGAACGTTGACCCGGGTACTATGAGCCCGACTCAGCATGGTGAAGTATTTGTCACCGATGATGGCGCGGAAGCTGACCTTGATCTAGGTCACTATGAGCGCTTCACAGGCCGTTCTGCTGTGAAGATGGATAACATCACCACTGGGCGGATCTATAAAGATATCATCGACAAAGAACGCCGCGGTGATTATCTAGGTGCAACCGTTCAGGTCATTCCGCATGTAACCAATGAAATCAAAGACTTCGTGCTTGATGGCAATGAAGGCTATGACTTCGTATTGTGTGAAATCGGCGGTACTGTGGGTGATATTGAGGCAATGCCATTTATGGAAGCCATTCGCCAGCTTGGTAATGATTTACCGCGTAATAGCGCAATTTATCTGCATCTTACTTTGATGCCGTTTATTGCAGCTGCAGGTGAACTTAAAACCAAACCTACTCAGCACTCGGTGAAAGAGCTGCAAGCTATGGGTATTGCGCCGGATATTTTATTGGTCCGCGCAGATCGAGAGATCCCTGAGGAAGAGCGACGTAAACTTTCGCTGTTCTGTAATGTACGTCCTTCAGCGGTTATCCAGGCGCTAGATGTCTCAAGTATTTATGACGTTCCGCTTGCATATCACCAAGAAGGTCTTGATGATGAGATCTTAGCCGCCTTTGGCATTGATCCAGCGCCAGCGCCACGTTTGGAAGCTTGGCAGGATGTTTCAGAGCGTATTAAATCGCCTGAAGGTGAGGTTACAATTGCGATCGTTGGCAAATACACCGGTCTAAAAGACGCTTATAAATCGCTTATGGAAGCGCTTTATCACGGCGGAATTGCCAATAAAGTCAAAGTTAAATTCCAATGGATTGAATCGGAAATCTTTGAAAAAGAAGATCCAGCACCATACTTGCAAAAAGTTCATGGCATTTTGGTGCCGGGCGGCTTTGGTGAGCGCGGAACTGAAGGTAAGATCGCAGCGGCTCGTTTTGCACGCGAAAAGAAAGTGCCTTATTTCGGCATTTGTTTGGGTATGCAAATGGCGGTGTTGGAAGCTGCGCGCAATCTGGCTGGCATTGAAGATGCAACATCCAGCGAGTTTGAAAAAGGTGGCACCAGCATTGTTGGCTTGATGACTGAATGGGTTAAAGGCAATCAGCTGGAAAAACGCACAGCGAGCGGCGATTTGGGTGGTACAATGCGCTTGGGCGCCTATACAGCCTCGCTTAAAGAAGGCACGCGCATTTCTGATATTTACGGATCGCAAAGCATTTCTGAACGTCATAGACACCGTTATGAGGTTGATGTGAACTATGTTGAGAAGCTCGAAGAATGTGGTTTGACCTTCTCAGGTCTATCGCCAGATGGCGTGTTGCCAGAAACTATCGAATATGAGGATCATCCGTGGTTTATCGGGGTGCAATATCACCCAGAGCTCAAATCTCGTCCACTTGATCCACATCCGCTCTTTGCAAGCTTTATTGAAGCAGCCTTGACGCAATCGCGCTTGGTTTAAGAGTTCGATTATATTGCCCGTGGTCTTTGGCATATTTGAAAAAGATGCAGGATACATGTGGAAGATAAATGACACTTGTTCATATAGTTGATGCATTCACAGATGTTCCTCACACGGGAAACCGGGCAGGTGTGGTCTTGGATGCATCAGATTTATCGGTTCAGGATATGCAGGATGTAGCCAAATTCACAGGCTATTCAGAGACTGCTTTTGTTTTGCCTCCCGTTGGAACCGATCATGATTTATGGGTGCGATATTTCACTCCAAGCATTGAAGTCCCGATATGTGGCCATGCAACGATTGCGACCCATTTTCTTCGGACACAAAAAGGATACAAAGATGAATATCCTTTGAGAGTGAAAACCGGAGCTGGAATCCTGCCTATTTCTATCACAAATGTAGATGATGAGCTGATGGTGGAAATGGTTCAAGCGCAAGCGACATTTTCGCAAGAATTCGATCAAGAACTCCGAAAAGAACTTGCTGATGCTTTGAATTTGTCGCTCACTGACTTTTGTAATAAACCTATCCAAATTGTATCTACCGGACATTCGAAGGTGATGGTTCCGATGAAAAGTCGGGAGTTGATGGATAGTCTTACACCTAATTTCGGTGCGCTTGCTAATTTGAGTAAGAAAATTTCGTGCAATGGATTTTTCACATTTGTTGTAGAAGGTAGGCGAGATTTACCTGCAACGTTTGGGCGTATGTTTGCGCCAGCAATTGGTATAATGGAAGATCCGGTTACGGGTAATGCAAATGGTCCTGCGGGCGCCTATCTTGTAAAACACGGCATTATCACATGTGAAAAAGAGCTCAGTTATACGGCACATCAAGGTATTGCGATGAAGAAGCCCGGGAAAATGCAAGTATCAGTTAGACGAAATAATGATGCTCTGAATGTAAAAATTGCAGGCAAAGCAGTCGTTGCTGGTACTCTAGAGTACAATTAACCCGAAATTCATCCCAATTATTGTACGAAGGCCAATTATTGTCAGCAGGATTGTGATCTATTGCCTCGCTGCGGTTATCTCCAGCTAATCCTAGAGCTAATCAACAACCCAAAGAACAGGCAGGGGAATCGGTTGTCGGGCGTGAAGGGTGATATAGATCATTGACTGAGCGAAGCGGCACTCACGCAATCGCGTTTGGTTTAAACGCTCAGAAATTAAGCCATTTTCATTGAGGAACGTCCCAACCATCCGGTTTGGGGCGTTTTTTCATGGCCTGTGCTGATTGTCTCAAAACCAGATCGCTGCCAAAAAGCAATCCCATCTTTGTTATTAGGATTTGCACCAACATGAACGCCACGATCACCTTTTTTGATCGCAATTGTGAGCCATTTTTGCAGTAAACTTGTCCCAATACCGCGGCGTTGCATAATTGGCAGCAAATTCATATGCATATGCGCGGGGTATCGAGTTGATATCTCCTCATCAACCAAACGCGGATTATGCATTCGATCAATGCGAATTTGATCCATCGTCCAGTTATCACGATCAGCGGGATTGGGCGCTTCATATTGATTGCGCAATTTGGGCCACCATTCCCGCTCCAAACGCTTTTCCCAATTTTGTGTATCAAGAGTGCCTACGACATAACCAACAACCTGATCATTATATTCAACCACAATTGCATGTTCGGGTTCTAAGAGAACATAAGGTGCTGAATAGATGTGTCCCATCAGTTTCGGATCGTCATAAAGCGCTGTTGCATCACGTCCGTTGTCTCCGGTTTGTACGGAAATTTGATAGATATCGCTTAGATCTTCTGATCGGAACGGTCTTAAAATATGCATGTGCGTGTGATCTTCTCCGGAAACGGAATTCCATGAAAGTTGTTGTATCACACTAGCACAATGATCGTTTAAAATTCATCCCAGTTTTTACGGTCAGAATTTGCATCTCCTGCCAAGCCTGCAGCAAGTCTGCGACCAAGGGAGCGAGCAGGGGAGTTTGATGGAGATCGTGACGGGCGATATTGATCATCAACTGGTCGAATTGAGCTGTCGTGGCGAGATGTTTCAGAACGCTCTTGAAAACCGCGTGGTGCTGGGCGTTGATGGCGCTCATCGATGTTTTCTCGCGAAGAATATCCATTTCCCTGATTATAATTCTCAAAAGGACGGCCGGATGTTAGGCGAAAACGTTGAATCAAACCCTCGAGTTGAGATGACAAATCAATCAATCCTTCGCATGATCGATTGGTTTCTTGCACCATGGTCGCATTTTGCTGGGTAACCTGATCCATCTGATTAACGGCTGTATTAATCTCTGCAAGCGCCGTTGATTGCTCGGTGGCTCCCGTTACGATGGATTGAATAACCTCGTTAATCGAGGCCACACTACTTTCAATTTCAACCAGCGCTGAACCAGTGTCATTGACCAAGGATACGCCGGTTTCAACTTGCGAAGATGAGGTGTCGATCAAAGCCTTAATTTCTTTTGCCGCATTGGTGGTGCGTCCCGCAAGTTCGCGCACTTCTTGGGCAACAACCGCAAATCCTTTTCCAGCTTCTCCAGCGCGCGCGGCTTCCACACCAGCATTAAGTGCAAGCAGGTTAGTTTGGAACGCAATTTCATCAATAACCGAGATAATTTGGGAAATTTGCGTGGCAGATTCTTCTATTTTCGTCATGGCATCAATTGCGTTGCGTACAACAATGCCAGACTTTTCAGCACCATTTTTGGTTTGTGTCACCATATCACTTGCTTTGTTGGCTTTTTCTGTTGATTGGCGCACAGTTGCTGTCACTTGATCCAGCGCTGCAGCTGTTTGTTCAAGTGACGCGGCTTGCTGCTCTGTTCTGCGTGATAAATCATCGGATGATGCGTTTACGCTATCAGCAGAAAGCCGGACCTGTTGGGTTGCTTGTGAAACATCACTTAGCGTTGAGGCAAGAGTTTCAATTGAAGAATTGAACGCGTTCCGTAATTTTTCAAATTCTGGGGCAAATTCTTCTTCCAATCGATGCGTAAGATCACCTCTTGATAGCTGCGTTAGTCCATCCGAAAGCTCAGCAATACAATGCGCTCGTTCTTGTGCTGCTTTTGTTTCACGCTCAAGATTTGCCACATCCTCATCAGATTTTGCCTGACGTTCATGCTCTGCGGCATCGCGCAATCTTTGTCGTTCAATTGCAGCTTCTTTAAGCTCTGAAACAGATTTTGCAATATCCCCAATCTCATCATTACGCTCTGTAAGGCTTAACTCTTTCGAATAGTCTTCATTACTCAACAACGCCATATAGGCGGTAATTTCGCCAAGTGGTTTGATCGCTTTGAGGCGAAACAACATAACACCAATGACGACAATTAATATCGCAGCGCCGATTGCGGCATAAATGACTAGATCATAGAAAAATGCTTTTGACGCTACTAATTGTTCGGTGTTTAAAAGCTCTGTATTTGCTAATTCAACGAATTCTTCAACAGCTGTTTGCTGGGCTTGAAATGCCTGTAAAAGTGCACCTAATGCAATATTGATTTCAAGATCACTATTTGTGCGTAAGGCCGGAATAAAGGTTAGATCGAGCACTTGCCAGAATTCTGCGCTTTTTGGCAGAACCTGATCTTCAAGGGCGGTACGCATTTCAATAGGAATGTCACGTCTTTGCCAGTGGGAAACTTGGCTATCAAATTCAGTTCGAAAATCTGTAATTTTTGCTGCGTTTACATCGCGAAGCGTTGGATGGACAAACATTTCATTTGCCAACAGATATGCCTGATTCACATTCATCTGTGAGGGAGCAACATCACCGAGCAAGTCTTTACCGGTGACTATTTCTTGATAAATCGGACCATTTACGCGCAACTGAGAAGAGGTATATTGTTGTGTGATCACCAAAGCCAAAATGCCAAGGGTCACAATGGTTGCGAAGATACTAAGTTGTCCTGCGATTGTCTTTGTCATAATTTCAATCTGTCTGCATTCAATTCATCGTAATGTTCGATAATTCTCATAATTACGAACACACGATTCCATTCGTTACTGCTATTTTTAGGCATCGAAGCTTACGCAAGGGTGGATTTTGTGGCGGGAATTGACTGTAATTAGAATGTCAAAATTCGCTGCTAAATGGGGTAAAACAGGAAAAACTACGGAGATTTAGCTCTCAATCTTGCATTTTTGGTACTTATTGCTATGACACAATCCATAATCTCCCAAGTTAACAAACGAATGATGACAGTTTTGCATAAATAAACTCGTTTATTGACGATAAATCCAAAAAGGAAAACGACACATGACATCCATTGTGGACATTAAAGCCCGCGAAATCATTGATAGCCGAGGAAACCCAACTGTTGAAGTTGACGTTACACTCGAAGATGGTGCGTTTGGACGCGCAGCAGTGCCTTCCGGCGCATCAACTGGTGCCCACGAAGCTGTTGAGCTACGCGATGGCGGGTCACGTTATTTGGGTAAAGGTGTTCAAAAAGCAGTTGGTGCTGTCAACGGTGAGATCTATGACACAATCGTCGACATGGAAGCTGAAGAGCAAATCGCCATCGACAAAGCAATGATTGATCTTGATGGTACGCCAAATAAAGCGCGCTTGGGTGCCAATGCGATCCTAGGTGTTTCACTTGCTGTTTCAAAAGCTGCAGCTGAATCTTCACGTTTGCCGCTTTTCCGTTATGTTGGCGGTCCAAGCGCACACGTATTGCCAGTTCCGATGATGAACATCATCAATGGTGGTGAGCATGCAGATAACCCAATTGATTTCCAAGAATTCATGATCATGCCTGTTGGCGCTGATACATTGTCAGACGCTGTTCGTATGGGTTCAGAAGTGTTCCATACACTAAAGAAAGAGCTTTCTGCAGCTGGTCACAACACAAGTGTTGGTGATGAGGGTGGTTTTGCGCCAAATATCGAAAGCGCACCTGCGGCTCTTGATTTCATCATGTCATCAATTGAAAAAGCTGGCTACAAGCCTGGCGAAGACATGTATCTTGCACTTGATTGCGCCTCTACTGAATTCTTCAAAGATGGCAAATATGTGCTTGAGGGTGAAGGCCGTACACTAGACGCTGGCGAAATGGCTGGGTACCTTGATGAGCTTGTCAATAAATACCCGATCATCTCAATTGAAGATGGCATGGCTGAAGACGACTGGGATGGTTGGAAACTATCAACTGAAATGACTGGTTCTAAATGTCAGCTCGTTGGTGATGATCTGTTCGTAACAAACTCATCTCGTCTCCGTGACGGTATCAAAATGGGTGTTGCAAACTCAATCCTCGTTAAAGTCAACCAAATCGGTTCATTGTCTGAAACACTAGATGCTGTTGAAACAGCGCACCGTGCAGCTTACACATCTGTGATGTCTCACCGCTCTGGTGAAACTGAAGATGCAACGATTTCTGATCTAGCTGTTGCTACAAATTGTGGCCAGATCAAAACAGGTTCATTGGCACGTTCTGACCGGTTGGCGAAATACAACCAGTTGATCCGTATTGAAGAAGAGTTGGGCTCACAAGCCGTTTATGCTGGCCGCTCAATTTTGCGCTCCTAGTATCAGCGCATATACTAAATTTAAAAAGCGGCTTTCCAGCCGCTTTTTTTGTGAGAATTTTTTCCGTTTGATAAGACTAAATTAATCATCATGGACGATATTACTAACCACGAGGTCTAGTAATGCGTACTCGCTTTAAACGAAAAATGATTGCCCTACGAGCAGGGATGTATTTGCTTGGGTTGGGCTGTGTTTGTTACTTTGCATATCATGCAGTAACGGGTACTTATGGCTTGCGTTCTGGCAAGGAAATGCAGGATCGAATTGCCGAGTTGCAGTTGCAAGCAGAGGCATTATCTCAACAACAACAGTATCTTGAGAAGCAAGTCAGATTAATGAGCGATGGCTCAATGGAAGCTGATATGCTTGATGAGCGTGCGCGCAATCTACTTGCGGTGTCACGCGAAGATGAAATAGTCATTTACCTCGATTAGTCATGTTAACTGAATATCAGTTAATATTAAAAAATCCTATATAAAACATGGCATTAGTGCGAATGGCAGCTATGCATTAATACTGTTGCTGTTATTTAAAATTTGAAATATGATCGCCCAAACAGCAACTTTGGGAGATTTATATGGCTGCTCGAAAGACCACTCGGTCGACGTCCCGCAAATCATCAACAAAAAAGCCGTTATCGGCCAATCCGTTAGTGATTTCGACAAAGAAACTGAATTATCTGCATATCGCGAAATGTTATTGATCCGCCGTTTTGAGGAAAAAGCAGGTCAGCTATACGGTATGGGTGTTATTGGCGGTTTCTGTCACCTTTACATTGGTCAAGAAGCAGTCGTTGTCGGCATGCAAATGGCACTTAAAGATGGTGATCAGGTAATCACAGGTTATCGTGATCACGGTCACATGCTGGCTAAAGGCATGACAGCGCGCGGTGTGATGGCAGAGTTAACAGGTCGCCAGGGCGGATACTCCCGCGGTAAGGGCGGCTCCATGCACATGTTCTCCAAAGAAAAAGAATTCTATGGTGGTCACGGCATCGTTGCAGCGCAAGTTTCGCTGGGTACTGGTTTGGGTTTTGCCAATAAATATCGCGGCAATGATCACGTATCAGTGGCTTATTTCGGTGACGGCGCAGCTAACCAGGGTCAGGTTTATGAGAGCTTTAACATGGCATCTCTTTGGAAACTTCCGGTTATCTATATTGTAGAGAATAACCGTTATGCGATGGGTACATCAGTATCGCGTGCATCTGCACACACAAACTTTGCTGATCGTGGTGCTGCATTTGATATTCCTGGCTACCAAGTCGATGGTATGGATGTTCGCGCAGTACATGCTGCAGCACAAGCTGCTGTTGAGCACGGGCGTTCAGGTAAAGGTCCAATTATTCTCGAAATGATGACGTATCGTTATCGTGGTCACTCAATGTCTGATCCTGCGAAATATCGTACAAAAGACGAAGTTCAAAAAATGCGTTCCGAGCAGGATCCTATCGAGCAAGTGAAGCAGCGTTTGCTTGAAGGTGGTTTGGCAACCGAAGATGAGCTGAAGGCCATCGATAAAGAAATCCGCACAATTGTTGCTGATAGTGCTGATTTTGCGCAAAACGATCCAGAGCCGGATGCATCTGAGCTCTATACAGACATTTTGGTTTAAGGGAGGTCATTACCAATGCCTATTGAAATTCTAATGCCTGCCTTGTCTCCAACAATGGAAGAAGGCAATCTTGCTAAATGGCTGAAAAATGAAGGCGACAGCGTGGCTGCCGGCGACATTTTAGCTGAAATTGAAACAGACAAAGCAACAATGGAAGTTGAAGCTGTTGATGAAGGCGTGATCGGAAAGATCATGGTGCCAGCGGGCTCTGAAAACGTTAAAGTCAACGAAGTGATCGCAGTTCTGCTTGAAGAAGGCGAAAGCGCAGATGATATTGGTAAGGCCGCAGCACCAGCTGCAGCGCCAGCGCCGGAAGCCGCTCCTGCCGCGGAAGCTCCAGCACCAGTTGCAGCCGCTCCAATTGCCGTTGAAGTTGCATCTGATCCAGATATCCCAGCCGGAACCGAAATGGTGCCTATGACGGTGCGTGAAGCTTTGGGTTCAGCCATGGCTGAAGAAATGCGCTCCGACGATGATGTATTCGTTATGGGTGAAGAAGTTGCTGAATATCAAGGCGCTTATAAGATTACGCAAGGTTTGCTCGATGAATTTGGCGCGCGCCGCGTGATTGATACGCCGATTACTGAGCATGGTTTTGCTGGTGTGGGTGTTGGTGCGGCAATGGCTGGTTTGAAGCCAATTGTTGAGTTTATGACATTTAACTTTGCAATGCAGGCGATTGACCACATCATCAACTCAGCTGCAAAAACACTATATATGTCAGGTGGCCAAATGGGCGCACCGATCGTATTCCGTGGGCCAAATGGCGCAGCCGCTCGTGTGGGTGCGCAGCACTCTCAGTGTTATGCTGCATGGTATAGCCAAATTCCGGGTCTTAAAGTTGTCATGCCATATACAGCTGCTGACGCAAAAGGCTTGCTAAAAGCTGCAATCCGCGATCCAAACCCAGTGATCTTCTTGGAAAATGAAATCCTATATGGTCAAACATTTGATGTGCCAAAAGTTGATGATCTTGTGTTGCCAATCGGTAAAGCACGTATTCATAAAGCTGGTAAGGATGTAACCATGGTTTCATTCGGCATCGGCATGACTTACGCGGTTAAAGCTGTTGAAGAACTCGCCGAGATAGGCATTGATGTTGAATTGATCGATTTGCGTACAATTCGCCCAATGGATCTTCCAACAGTTATCGAATCTGTGAAGAAAACAGGTCGTTTGGTCACTGTTGAAGAAGGCTTCCCACAAAGTTCAGTTGGTTCTGAAATTGCAACACGCGTGATGCAGCAAGCATTTGATTATTTGGATGCGCCAATCATCACAATTGCAGGTAAAGATGTTCCAATGCCTTATGCGGCAAACTTGGAAAAACTGGCTCTGCCAAATGTGGGTGAAGTGATCGACGCGGTTAAAGCGGTAACTTACACAAGCTAAGGGAAGGGAAGATTATGCCAATTAATATTACCATGCCTGCCTTATCTCCAACCATGGAAGAGGGCACGTTATCATCCTGGCTTGTGAAAGTGGGCGATGAAATTGGACCTGGCGATGTTATCGCCGAAATTGAAACTGATAAAGCGACAATGGAAGTTGAAGCGGTTGATGAAGGCACAGTCCTTGAGCTTCTCGTTGAGGCTGGGACTGAAGGCGTGAAAGTCAATTCAGTCATCGCGACAATCTCAGGTGAAGACGAGGGTTCAGCTCCTGCACCAGCGGCTGCACCTGCGCCAGCGGCAGAAGCACCTAAAGCTGCGCCTGCTGCAGCACCTGCGCCAGCAGCTCCGGCTGCAGCGCCAGCTCCTGTTGCATCAGATGGTTCTCGCGTATTCTCATCCCCGCTTGCGCGTCGGATTGCAAAAGATGCAGGTCTGGAGATTTCAGCTGTTTCAGGATCAGGTCCAAAAGGCCGTATCATCAAACGCGATGTTGAAGCAGCAATTGCAAGCGGTGTGACAAGTGCACCAGCTGCTGCGCCAAGTGCGGCTTCTTCAGCAGCGCCTGCGGCTTCTAAACCAACATCAATGTCAGATGAGCAAGTGCTTAAATTGTTTGAAGAAGGTTCATATGATCTGGTCAAACATGATGGTATGCGCAAGACAATTGCGTCTCGTTTGCAAGAATCAAAGCAAAACGTACCGCATTTCTATGTGTCTGCGGATTGTGAACTTGATGCGCTATTGGCTCTACGTAGCCAGCTTAACAAAGGTGCGCCTTTAAAAGACGACAAGCCTGCATATAAGATCTCAGTCAATGACATGGTGATTAAAGCTATGGCGCTTGCCTTGCGCGATGTGCCGGAAGCCAATGTGTCTTGGACAGACGATAATATGGTCAAGCACAAGCATGTTGATGTGGGTGTTGCTGTATCCATCGAAGGTGGTTTGATTACTCCAATCGTTCGTAAAGCAGAGCAAAAAACGCTTTCAACCATTGCCAATGAAATGAAGGATTTGGCCGGTCGTGCGCGTGATAAGAAGCTTTCACCATCTGAATATCAAGGCGGCACAACAGCTGTATCTAACCTTGGCATGTTCGGCGTGAAAAACTTCTCAGCGATTGTAAACCCTCCGCATTCAACCATTTTAGCGGTTGGTGCGGGTGAAAAACGCCCTGTTGTTAAAGATGGCGCGCTTGCCGTTGCAACTGTGATGACGGTTACACTTTCAACGGATCACCGTTCTGTCGATGGTGCTTTGGGTGCTGAGCTGATGGCTGCATTTAAAGGCTATATCGAAAACCCAATGGGGATGCTGGTTTAGGAACGGGTAATGAAAAACGTTCTTTGCTTCGGTGATTCACTAACTTGGGGTTTTGATGCACAAACTGGCGGCCGTCATGCATTAGACGACCGCTGGCCAACCGCACTGTCAAAAGCTCTGGGTTCAGATGTGCACATTATTGCAGAAGGCCTTAATGGTCGCACAACTGCATTTGATGACTATATGGCTGATTGTGACCGTAATGGTGTGCGTATATTACCGACGCTCCTAGCTACGCATAAACCGCTTGATTTGGTCATTGTGCTTTTGGGCACCAATGATCTGAAACAAATGGTGGTTGGCAATGCAGTGGCCAGCGTAAAAGGCTTAGAACGTATTATTCGTATTATCCAGCGGCATGAATCGCATGAAATGGGTGCATCTCCCGATATTTTGATCGTTTCACCACCAAAATTTTGTGAGACGGCCAACACAGATATCGGAGCGTTGTTTGTAGGTGGAATGGACGAATCTAAAAAGTTCCCGACCCTACATGCGGATTTAGCAGATGCATTTGGTTGCGGCTTTTTCGATGCCAATTCCGTGTGCGAAACGACACCGATTGATGGCATTCACTTAGATGCCAAAAACACAAAAGACTTGGGCGAGGGATTGGCCTCGACTGTTAAACTTATGTTGGGGCTTTAGCCTCAGAATTTAGGAGACATAAATCATGTCTAACAAATACGACGTTATTATCATTGGTTCAGGTCCTGGTGGATATGTCACTGCCATTCGCGCAGCACAATTAGGCCTGAAAACGGCTATTGTTGAGCGCGAGCATTTGGGCGGTATCTGCCTCAACTGGGGGTGTATCCCAACTAAAGCGCTTCTCCGCTCAGCTGAAATGATGGATCATGCAGCTCATGCAAAATCATACGGCTTGACGCTTGAAGGGAAGATGACGGCAAAGGTTGAAGATGTTGTGGCGCGTTCTCGCGGGGTATCTGCTCGTTTGAACGGCGGTGTTGGCTTCTTGATGAAGAAAAACAAAATCGACGTGATTTGGGGCGAAGCAAAGCTTAAAAAACCAGGTGAGATTGTTGTTAGCAAGCCATCTAAACCTGCATATGAGCCACAAAACCCGATTCCAAAAGGTATTTTGCCAGAAGGTACTTACACAGCCAAACACATCATTGTGGCAACAGGCGCACGCCCGCGTGCATTGCCTGGTATTGAGCCTGATGGAAAACTGATCTGGACCTATTTCGAAAGCATGGTGCCAAAAGAGATGCCTAAATCTATCGTTGTGATGGGTTCTGGTGCGATTGGCATCGAGTTTGCAAGCTTCTACCTTTCAATGGGTGTTGAAGTCACCGTTGTTGAATTAATGAAGAACATTATGCCTGTGGAAGACGAAGAGATCTCCACAATCGCGCGCAAAGCGCTGGTCAAACGCGGCATGAAAATCATCAATGAGGCAAAAGTCACCAAAGTTGATAAGGCGGCTAATAGCATTACAGCCCATGTTGAAACCAAGGACGGTAAAACTCAAGCAATCAGCGCTGATCGTTTGATCTCAGCTGTTGGTGTTCAAGGCAATATCGAAAATCTTGGCCTTGAAGAGCTTGGTGTAAAAACTGATCGTGGTTGTGTGGTCATTGATGGCTACGGTAAAACCAATGTTGAAGGTCTTTATGCCATTGGCGACGTTGCTGGTCCACCAATGCTTGCGCATAAGGCTGAGCATGAAGGTGTCATTTGTATTGAGAAGATTGCCGGTGTTCCGGGTGTTCACCCAATGGATAAAGGCAAAATCCCGGGCTGTACATATTGTCACCCGCAAGTGGCGTCTGTTGGTCTGACAGAAGCTGCAGCGAAAGAAGCTGGCCGCGACATTAGAGTTGGTCGCTATTCATTTGTTGCAAATGGTAAAGCCATCGCACTTGGCGAAGACAATGGCATGATCAAAACGATCTTTGATAAAAACACGGGCGAGCTTTTGGGTGCACATATGGTTGGTGCTGAAGTTACAGAGCTTATTCAAGGATTTGTTGTGGCTATGAACTTAGAGACAACGGAAGAAGAGCTAATGCACACCATCTTCCCGCATCCAACCTTGTCAGAAATGATGAAAGAAAGCGTGCTTGATGCCTATGGACGAGTGTTGAACGCATAAATGAAGCTATTTTTGATCCCAATGTTAGTCGGTTTTGTGCTTGGAGCGTTTGGTGGCATGGCTGCCATTCAAGGGCGTGGCTCGGTTGATTTGGGATCAACAAGTTATGAAGGCTGGACGGGAATACTCGTTGTTGCGGGCATTTTGGCCGCAGTTGGATTTGTAATCGGTCTGATTTTATGGCTGCTGGTCAGAACACTGAAAACAGCGCAAAAGATTGACGCGGATTAATCAACGCTTCATACCGTCACATTGTATAAGTTACGAAATTACCTATCTTAGGTTAAAGCGAATTTGGAGTTTATAAAATGGTTACCGTCATCGATACGACCAGACCAGAAAAAGCAAAGCTTAGACATCCGGAAAAAGCGCATAAACCGGATAATGAAATTACAAAAAAACCTGATTGGATCCGCGTTAAAGCGCCGGTGTCCAAAGGTTACAAAGAAACCCGTAAAATCGTTCAAGACAACAATCTTGTAACGGTTTGCGAGGAAGCTGGCTGTCCAAATATCGGCGAATGCTGGGATAAAAAACACGCTACCTTTATGATCATGGGTGAGATTTGCACCCGCGCATGTGCATTTTGTAATGTTATGACTGGTAAACCCAACGCGCTGGATCAATCAGAGCCTGAAAATGTGGCTAAAGCCGTCGTTGAGATGGGCCTAAAGCACGTTGTGATCACATCGGTTGACCGTGATGACTTAGATGATGGTGGCGCAGAGCATTTTGCGCAAGTGATTGGCGCGATCCGTAAAGCATCTCCTGAAACAACAATTGAAATCCTGACACCTGACTTTTTGCGTAAAGATGGTGCTTTGGAAGTTGTTGTCGCTGCCAAACCTGATGTGTTTAATCACAATCTTGAAACTGTAGCGTCGAACTATCTTACTGTGCGCCCTGGTGCACGTTATTTCCATTCAATGCGATTGCTACAGCGCGTTAAAGAGCTTGATCCAACAATTTTCACCAAATCGGGTATCATGGTTGGACTTGGCGAAACACGCAACGAAGTCTTGCAATTGATGGATGATTTCCGTGTTGCAGATGTTGATTTCCTGACAATCGGTCAGTATTTGCAGCCAACGCGCAAGCACCACAAGGTCGTAAGCTATGTGACGCCTGATGAGTTTAAATCATATGAAACAAATGCTTATGCCAAAGGTTTCTTGATGGTATCAGCGAGCCCGCTCACGCGTTCTTCGCACCATGCGGGCGATGATTTTGCCAAGCTTAAAGCGGCGCGCGACGCTAAAAACGCAAAATGAGTTTAATCGTTTATGCCTAAATTTGAGCGTACGCATATCGTCAATCACAAGGCGCATGACATGTTTGATCTTGTCGCAGATGTGGAAAAATATCCTGAATTTTTACCTATGTGCGAAGCGCTTACGATACGCGAAACACGTGAACGAGCTGGTAAAACCTTGTTGGTTGCTGATATGACCGTTGGGTATAAATCGATCAATGAAACATTCACAAGCCAGGTATTTTTAAAGCCTGATGACATGGTAATTGAAGCGAAATATATCGATGGTCCGTTTAAACATCTCGATAACCGCTGGCGCTTTACAGATATTGAAGGCACAAACACCTGCGAAGTTGATTTCTATATCGACTACGCGTTCAAGAACATGGCTTTGGGCGTGTTGATGGGTTCGATGTTCGAGCGCGCTTTTGCCAAATTCACGCAAAGCTTTGAAGCTCGCGCTGATAAGATTTATCGGGTATAAATCAAACCGTCAAAACGGGGGTGCATTGTGAAAATTTTTTTATATATCTGCGCAGGCATATTGCTGATCGGCCCACTTCTCGCGTGGACTTGGATATCAGCCATGGCATGCGCCTTTGTAAATTCATCGAGTTGCGGCGTTGATATCGGCGACTTTATCAACCCGGAATTTTTAACGCTTTATGCATTGCCGTTTTTACTTGGCATTGTTTGTTTTTACTTTGCCCGCAAACGTAAATCTGCAGGCAAAGAAGAATTAAAGAGCGATCAGTCTCGCTAACTTATCGCGTTATTTACTGGCGTTAATCGCAGCCGTTTGAAACGCTTTGTCGTCCAGTTTATCAGTTGGGTTTCTTGGTGCGCCACCACCTTCACCCATATATTCATCACGTGTTCCGATGAAGTAATAGCCGCCTTTACCGCGTGGTGCGATGACATAGCGTTCATGAAGTTCAAAATCACCTTCTGTGCAACGGATCTCGCCAACATGGATTTTTGTACCATCAAAGGTCTTGCGGCCCGAGCTTGATTCAAAATCCCCCTCGCATTTCTTTTCCTCTGCAGCGATCGATGCTTCGATCAATTGGCTTTCACTCATTCCACCATTATCCGGAACAATATGCGTCACCAATAAACGTGCGTTACCTTCCGCAACAGCATGATAACCGCTGAGATCTTCTTCAAGCTGATCATTTGGAATAAGTTTAATGTCCGACAATCCTGCATAGCCAATCAGTGCAAACATTTTTTGTGTTGCTTCAAGTTGATGTGCTGGGTTGTTGTCGTTGATTATGGTTGTCTCAGCCATATCTGGTGCAGCAGCAGCCGGCGCTGATACACTTGGTGCGGGTTGTGACGTTGCAGGCTTATTTTGTGCCGTGCTTGTGCCAAACCCTTTAGACGCATTTGTGCGCGCGACATGATAATCAACGCATTTAGACAGGCGCGCTACAACGCGTGATGTGCCGGTTAAGCGGAAGTCATAGGTATAAGAACCATCATAGACATATAATTTATTGCCACGACGAAAACGCGAGATCATCGAAGGATCGTACGGCATTGGCATAGTGACGAGCTTAGGCGTGGCTGTTGTTGCCGTTGCTGAAAACCAAGCGCTGCGATCAATACGATATTGCATAGTAAATTGGTTGCCAGTCGTTAAATTCCAGTGCGGCGAGCCAAATCCAAGCACCCATCCATAGGTTTCATCGATCTGAATGCTCATCGATATGCCATTGCGATAATTAGCTGTCGCTGTGCAGGATAAAAACGAACCGTCTTGATCTGAAACGAACGCTTCACCATTCCATGCACCTACTCTAAAACTTTCAACGGATCCAGCAAAGCTAGGAATGGAAAAGGCGACCAGCGTTAGGCAGGTTTTTGCCAGCAATTTGATCATGAGTTGCTCCCCGATATATCGTGTAATTTGGTGTTTTTATGTTTTGTCTACACTCTGCTAAACTTTTTGAAAAAGTCAATTAGTCGAGCGAAATTGTTGATAAAAATCAATAAAGTTCATACTTTAGTATTAGCCGATAACCATCAAAAGTTCGTTCAAAGCGCGGTCAACAGTTGCTTGCCTGATGTCATCGCGTGACTTATCTGAACCTAAAAGCAATTTATGGGTTTGAACGCCATCATGATTGGCAATGCCCATATAGACGAGGCCAACGGGCTTTTCATCTGAGCCGCCGCCTGGCCCCGCAATTCCGGTCACCGCCACACTCACATCGGCTCGAGAGTTATTGAGCGCACCTAACGCCATCTCATATGCAGTTTGATCGCTGACGGCGCCGTGCTTTTCTAAAGTTTCTTCAGATACGCCAAGCATATCCATCTTGGCTTGGTTGGAATAGGTGACAAAGCCGCGGTCTACGACACTTGATGAGCCTGCAATATCGGTTAAGGCACCTGCGATTAAGCCTCCCGTGCAGCTTTCAGCCGTTGCAATCATCATTCCAGCTTCGGTGTATTGTGTGATGACATCAGCAGCTTTGCTCATGATTTTGCACCATAGACAACTGTTGCTGTTGCAATTGCTGCAATGCCTTCTTCACGGCCAATAAAGCCAATTTTTTCATTCGTTGTTGCTTTGACGGAACAACGCACAACATCGATGCCCAAAATACTAGCCAGACTTTCGCGCATTTTTTCGCGATGCGGTCCAATTTTTGGCTGCTCAGCAATCAAAGAAACATCTGCATTGGTGATGATACCGCCGTGATCGCGAATGATTTTCGCCGCATGTTCCAAGAAAATATAAGAGGCTGCGCCTTTCCATTGTGGATCGGTCGGCGGGAAGTGGTCGCCAATATCACCTTCGCCGCAAGTGGCAAGCAATGCATCTGTTAAAGCGTGAAGCGCCACATCAGCGTCTGAATGGCCGGAGAGGGCTTTGTTATGGGGGATATCAATGCCGCATAGGGTTACATGATCACCATCGACCAATTGATGAACGTCATAGCCATTGCCGGTTCTGACATCTGCAAATGCAGGCGTGAATTTTTCATTGGCCATTGTTATATCTTCCAAAGTCGTCAATTTAATATTGTTTTGTTTGCCAAGAACGATGAACACATCATCACCCATCCACTCAATCAACGCGCAATCATCTGTGAAATCAGAGCGTTGCGATTGTTCGGCCTTTAAATGTGCGGAAAATATTGTCTCAAAGTTAAAGCCCTGCGGCGTTTGTGCTGCATAAAGATTTTCGCGAGATACAGTATCTTCGATAATCATATTATTATCTGAACGCTTAAGCGTATCAGTGACCGCTATAGCTGGTAAAACAGCCTTATGATCGGTCGATAAAGCGTTTAAAACATCGCTGATTAACGTCTTTTCGATAAACGGGCGAACACCATCATGGATGAGCACAAATTCTGGTTCAAATTCAGATGCTGCCTTTAATCCATTTAAAACAGATTGTTGGCGTGTCTTACCACCATGAACCATTGTAATGTTTGTAAGGTCCAAATCTCTGCAGGCGTTTGCAATAAGATCATCATCGTCTGCATGCGTTACAATAATGATATGCGATATCCCATCATGCTGGATAAATTTTTCTAATGCATGGGTTATAACTGGCTGATTGCCGATGATGCGATACTGTTTCGGTCCATCAATCAAGCCACCTGCGCGTTCACCGCGTCCTGCCGCCACAATAATAGCCACATTTTTATGAACTGAATAATTTGACATAAATGCGATATATTTTCCAAAACAAAATAAAGCCTAGCCCGTTGTAAACTTTAAGTAAAAGACTTACCAGATCAAATTAAGCATATCGAAATTATTTTGAGTAAATCGATATTATCTCTTGGCAAATAGGTTTTTAGTGTCTAAAAATAAGGCAATACGTATTATTGCACTTTTGAAAGGCAGATTGTGCTAGAGCTCATTCGCCAGCCGCTGAATATCAATCAAATTGAAACCAGAAATAGGGTGATACAAGCCCCTTTGTCCGGGATTTCTGACCTGCCTTTTCGTCAATTGGCCTATGAATATGGTGCTGGCATGGTTGTGACCGAAATGGTCGCAAGCCGTGAATTGGTATGTAATTCGGCAGAATCATTTGTACGCATGCAGGGCGAGGGTATCAAGCCTCATGTCGTTCAACTTGCGGGTCGCGAAGCCAAATGGATGCGCGATGCTGCTAAAATTTGCGCCGATAGTGGTGCCGATATGATTGATATCAATATGGGGTGTCCTGCGAAAAAAGTTACCGGTGGATATTCCGGTTCTGCCCTTATGAAAGATCTCGATCTTGCTCGAGAGCTCATCGACGCAACGGTTAAAGCGGTTGGTATTCCTGTATCTGTAAAAATGCGTTTAGGTTGGGATGTCGATAGTATCAACGCCCCTGAACTTGCCAAAAGTGCCGAAGATTTAGGCGCGCAACTGATAACCGTTCACGGAAGAACACGTAACCAGTTTTACGAAGGTAAAGCTGATTGGCAAGCCATTCGTCGTGTTCGTGAAGCTATTTCTATCCCGCTCATCGCAAATGGTGATGTTGAAACTGCGCAAGATATTCAGGCAATTCTTGAGATTTCGGGTGCGGATGCCGTGATGGTCGGGCGTGCCAGTCAGGGTCGTCCTTGGCATTGCGGCGCTCTTGCTGGCAACGATAATATTCCAAGAAGTACGAATGAAATTACAGCATTTGTCGAGCGTCATTATCTCATGATGATTGATCACTATGGCGAAAAGATAGGTGTGCGCCAGTCACGCAAACATCTGAACTGGTACTTAGAACGTTTTGCGGCCGATATTTCCGCTGAAGATCGCGCCGATATCCTGTCGTCAAAAAGCATAAATCATGTTGTTAAAAAAATGACGCAAGCCATTGAAAATAAATTTTTAATTCCAGAAGGAGAAGTCGCTTGATATCCATCAATAAAGATCAAGCTGCTCTGGTGCTCAATGCATTGCCGCACGCTGTTGTCATGGTCGATGCGGAAGGCTTTATCATCTCTGCAAACTGGGAAGCTGAAGCGTTTTTAAGTGCCAGTTTGTCCCATCTGACAAATCATAAATTGCAAGAGTTCATGCCCTTTGGAAGCCCGGTATTAAATCTGCTGGAACAGGTTCGGGAACGCGCCGGTCCGGTTAGCGAATATCGCGTTGATTTAAGCTCTCCTCGTTTGGGTGAAGAAAAGCTGGTGGATATTTACGCATCTCCTGTTGGCGGCAACAGCTCAGATGCTGTGATCGTATTTCAAGAGCGTTCGCGAGCTGATAAAATTGATCGACAACTCACCCATAGGGCTGCGGCAAGGTCAGTTTCCGGCTTAGCCTCAATGCTCGCGCATGAGATTAAAAACCCATTATCTGGCATACGTGGTGCTGCGCAATTGCTTGAATCATCGGTTAGTGATGAGGACAAAGCACTAACAAGACTTATTCGTGAAGAAACCGATCGTATTGTATCCTTGGTCGATCGCATGGAAATCTTTTCAGATGAACGCCCAATCGATCGCGTGGCGATAAACATTCACTCAGTACTTGATCATGTGATTGCAATAGCAAAAGCGGGCTTTGCGCGCGATATTGAGTTTGAACAATTATACGATCCGTCTTTGCCTTTGGTATATGCAAATCGAGATCAATTAATTCAGGTGTTTTTAAACCTTGTAAAAAATGCTGCTGAAGCAGTTGCCGATACACCAAACCCCAAAATTTCAGCCATGACGGCCTTCCGTCCAGGGATTAAACTATCTGTTGGCTCATCACGTGAGAGGGTTTCTCTACCGTTGGAATTTACAATTAGAGACAATGGCCCAGGGATTCCAAATGATTTGCTTCCGCATTTATTCGATCCGTTTATCACGACAAAAACCAATGGCTCGGGTCTTGGTTTAGCGTTGGTTGCTAAAATCATCGGAGCTCACGGTGGGATCGTAGAATGCGACAGCCAAAAGGGAAAAACCCTTTTCAAAGTACTTATGCCTATTTCACAAAATGAAAAGGATCATGACACCTCCCAGTCTGATCCCCAAGGAGCAGAATAATGTCAAAAGCAACGATTTTAGTCGCAGATGATGATGCCGCCATACGAACAGTCCTAAACCAAGCTCTCAGCCGTGCTGGATATGATGTCAGAGTAACATCTAATGCGGGCACATTATGGCGCTGGGTTGCTGCAGGTGAGGGTGATTTGGTGATCACAGATGTTGTGATGCCTGATGAAAATGCATTTGATTTGCTGCCACGGATCAAAAAGGCGCGTCCAGATCTGCCAATATTAGTTATGAGTGCGCAAAACACCTTTATGACGGCGATACGCGCGTCAGAAGGCGGTGCATATGATTATTTGCCAAAGCCGTTTGATTTAACTGAGATGACATCGATCATCGACCGCGCGCTCTCTGAACCTAAGCGCAGCACAAATCCAATAAGTGATGATCATTCTGAAACAATGCCTTTGGTTGGGCGTTCAGCTGCCATGCAAGAGATCTATCGGGTTCTCGCGCGCCTAATGCAAACAGATCTAACGCTTATGATTACAGGTGAATCGGGCACAGGTAAGGAGCTTGTTGCACGCGCATTGCATGATTATGGCAAACGTCGCAACGGTCCATTTGTTGCGATTAACATGGCTGCGATCCCACGAGATTTGATTGAATCTGAACTGTTTGGTCACGAAAAAGGCGCCTTCACCGGTGCGCACAACAAATCAACCGGCCGTTTTGAACAAGCTGAAGGTGGTACGTTATTTCTCGATGAGATTGGCGATATGCCAATGGATGCGCAAACTCGTTTGCTGCGTGTGCTTCAACAGGGGGAATATACAACGGTTGGCGGACGAACGCCTATTAAAACTGATGTTCGTATTGTGGCTGCGACGAATAAAGATCTGAAGATATCAATTAACAAAGGTGAGTTCCGCGAAGATTTATTTTACCGTTTAAATGTTGTGCCTCTTCGCTTACCGCCATTGCGCGATCGTGCGGAAGATGTGCCGGATCTTATTCGCCATTTCATGCAGCAAAATATAGGTGAAGGGCTTGATGCTAAACGTTTCGAAAAAGATGCGCTCAATCTTTTGAAAAACCATTCCTGGCCTGGAAACGTGCGTGAGTTGGAAAACTTAGTACGCCGTATCATGGCACTTTACCCCCAGGATGTGATTACCAGCGATATCATCGCAACTGAGTTGCAATCAGGTGATGAAACAACACCGGAATATATTTCGGTCGCGCAAGGGCCGATGACGATTGCGCAGGCTGTTGAAGAGAATATGCGCACTTATTTCACAAGTTTTGGTGATGGTTTACCTCCTGCTGGATTATACCAGCGTGTGCTCGAAGAGGTCGAATATCCTTTAATTCTTGCCGTTCTAACCGCAACCCGCGGGAACCAAATTAAGGCTGCAGAGTTGTTGGGATTAAACCGCAACACATTGCGTAAAAAGATCCGCGAGCTGGGAATTGCGGTTTATCGCTCGTCAAAACCAAGCTAATTTGCAAACTTAAGCGTTGCATTTTCGCCACATTGTTGCTTCATTGACACAATTAGATTGATGATTTGAAACGATTCTGAGGTTAATTAAGAACATTGACGCCGATTGATGCAGATTTTGATGCTTCGACTGAGAAGAATTCGTTTTTTCGTAACCCACGATTTCTCCTGGTCATCGTAGCGCTTTTTAGCGCGGCCATCTCATTTGTAGTTTTGCTTGGCTTAACGCCTATTAGACCTGAGCAAAACGTTATCACGGCTGCGGTGATCATTAACTCGCTTTTGGTCGCGTGTCTGCTGATCATGATCATTGTTGAGTTTGTCAGGTTATTAAAGGCAAGAAAAGTCGGTAAGGCTGCCGCGCAACTACATATCAGGATTGTCGCACTTTTTAGTATTGTTGCCATCACGCCAGCTATTTTGGTTGCTGTGATTGCTTCGTTAACGCTCGATGTGGGGCTTGATCGTTGGTTTTCTATCCGCACGAAAGCAATTGTAAATTCCTCTTTAAATGTTGCGGAAGCTTATGAGCTTGAAAATGCGCGTTATTTAAATGGTCAGGTTTTGTCCATGGCGCAGGATTTGGATAGTTCACGATCTCTATACTTCTTAGACCGCACCGGTTTTTTAGAGTTCTTCAATCGTCAAACGGTTGCGCGAGAATTGATTGGTTCAAAGCTTGTTCAGCAAGATGGTACGATCATTTTGCAAACAGAGCTTGAGGATGGGGGCACCGTCCCCAATATTCCCGAAGGTGCCATTGATGATGCTCAAAATGGATTACCGGTTTTAATCGCTTCCGGCCGAACAAATTTGGTGGGAGCGGTTTTAAAACTTCGCAATATTCCAGATGCATATCTTTATGTTGTGCGTAGTTTGGACGACGAGGTAATTCGTGCAAAACAGCTTATGGAAGAGGCAACGGCGGAGTATAATGCGCTTGATCAAGGTCGCTCCAACCTTCAAATCGCTTTTGGTGTGTTATTTACCGGTTTTGCGCTGATTTTGCTATTGTCAGCTATTTGGATGGCGATTGCAGTTGCAGATAGACTGGTTCGCCCAATTCGTCGATTAATCACGGCATCTGATGAGGTAGCAAAAGGAGACTTAAACGTTTCGGTCCCTGTACACAGCTCAGATGGTGACGTGGGGTCACTGACCATGACATTTAACAACATGATCGCAGATATTCGGGCGCAGCGTGATGAGTTGCTTACAACTAAAGACCAAATTGATGATCGCCGCCGCTTTACAGAAGCTGTGCTAACGGGTGTTTCAGCAGGTGTTATCGGTGTAGATGCTGATGGCATCATAACCATTGTTAATAAATCCGCATCAATCATTCTTGATCGGCCTGTTGATGGCCTGATTGGTCAACCAATTGAGGATGTAGCGCCAGGTTTTGTGTCTATTTTTGTTGAGGCGGGTCTGAAATACCGCAATGAATTCCGCCGTCAGGTTACAATGGCAAATGGTGGTAAAGAGCACACTTTGGATGTGAAGGTCACACGCGAGGAAACATCAGATGGTCATGAATCTTATGTTGTAACGGTCGATGATATTACCGATTTGGTGATCGCTCAAAGATCAACTGCTTGGGCAGATGTCGCTCGACGTATTGCACATGAGATTAAGAACCCACTCACACCAATTCAGCTTTCTGCTGAACGGATTAGGCGTCGCTTTGGAAAGTATATCCCAGAAGATGGCAAGCAAGTGTTTGAACAATGCACAGATACAATCGTGCGTCAGGTTGGTGATATTGGCCGTATGGTCAATGAGTTCTCCTCATTTGCGCGTATGCCAAAACCGGTCAAAACACAGCAAGATTTGCGCGATATCTTAAAAGATGCGGTATTTACCCTTGAAGTCAGCCGCTCTGAAATTAGTTTTGAGCAGGATTTGCCGGAAGAGCCGATGCTGGGAGACTTTGATTCTCGTATGCTCGGACAAGCGTTTGGTAATCTTATTAAGAACGCAACAGAAGCTATTGATGCAGTTCCAGATGACACGCCGCGCGATAAGAAACGAATTTTGGTGCGAGCAGTACAGTCCGCAGATAAACATGATTATATCGTCGATATTATCGATAATGGCAACGGTTTGCCAAAGGAAAACCGACATCGTTTGTTAGAGCCCTACATGACCATGCGGGAAAAGGGTACAGGGCTCGGCTTGGCAATTGTAAAGAAGATTGCGGAAGATCATGATGGCTCGTTGGAGTTACATGATGCACCATCCGATTTTGATGAAAATCCAGGTGCAATGTTTAGGGTCATCTTGTCAGCACATGCAAGCGAACAACCAGAAGAAAATGAAGAAGTAGTACAAGGACAAGCAGATGCCGTCTGATATTTTGGTCGTTGATGATGAAGAAGATATTCGGGAAATTGTATCCGGTATTTTAGATGACGAAGGGCATGAAACAAGAACTGCATATGACAGTGACAGTGCACTGGCAGCAATTGAAGAGCGTGTCCCGCGCCTTGTGTTCCTTGACATATGGTTACAGGGAAGCCGGTTAGATGGTTTGGCTTTGCTGGATAATATCAAATCGAGATATCCCGATTTACCCGTTATTATGATTTCCGGGCACGGCAATATTGAGACAGCTGTGTCTGCCATTCGCCGTGGCGCATATGATTTCATTGAAAAGCCGTTCAAAGTTGAGCAACTCATCATGGTGTGCGAGCGGGCGATTGAAACCTCAAAATTAAAACGCGAAGTCCGTGATCTTAAAAAGCGGACCGGTGGCGACAATATTGAGCTTGTCGGTCCATCGCAATCGATCACTCAGCTTAAGCAAAATATTGATAAAATTGCGCAAACAAATGCGCGCATTATGATCAAAGGGCCGTCAGGGGCTGGCAAAGAACTTGCAGCGAGAATCATCCATAAAAATTCAAATCGATCAAATGGACCCTTTGTTGTTCTAAACTCTGCAACGATTACACCTGAACGCATGGAAATTGCGCTTTTCGGGACAGAAAATAACAATGGTAATGAGCGCAAAATTGGCGCTTTGGAAGAGGCGCATGGCGGCATCTTATATTTAGATGAAATCGCTGATTTGCCGCTTGAGACACAAGGCAAAATCGTTCGCGTTCTCGTTGAGCAACAATTCGAACGTGTTGGCGGCACCAAACGCGTTAAGGTGGATGTGCGTGTATTATCCTCAACAGCACAGGTGTTGGAAGAGTTGATTGCTCAAAAGCTCTTCCGTGAAGATCTTTATCATCGTTTATGTGTTGTGCCTCTTAAAGTGCCGGCTTTGCGCGATAGAAGTGAAGATATCCCATTTTTGGTCGATCATCTCATGCGTCAGATTTGCGAACAAATGGGTGTGAAAAAGCGTACGATTACAGATGATGCACTTGCGATTTTACAATCGCATTCTTGGCCTGGAAATATCAGGCAGCTTAAAAATTTGATCGAACGATTGATCATCCAGGCCCAAGATCAGGATGCATCTATTCCCATAGGTATTGAAATGCTGCCAGACGATGTCTCAGAAGCTGTGCCGCAAATGGGTGAGGCGGGCCAACAACACATTATGTCATTGCCAATTCGTGAAGCACGTGAAGCATTTGAACGCGAATATCTGCTGGCACAAATTAATCGATTTGGTGGCAATATCTCCAAAACGGCTAATTTTGTTGGCATGGAACGTTCAGCACTACACCGAAAATTAAAATCACTTGGTGTTTAAAACCACCTTGCACCCATAGTAATGTCATCGCGAATAGTTTAAACCAAACCCTCAGACGGCCTAAGCCGAATTGAATTTGGATAAAGGAAAGCCATGAAAGTTATTATTTGTGGTGCAGGGCGTGTTGGTTATGGCATCGCCGAGCGATTAGCAGCCGAAGAAAATGATGTATCTGTTATCGACACATCAGAAGAATTGGTCCAGGCCATCCGTGATACGCTTGATGTTCGAGGATATATTGGCCACGGCGCGCATCCAGATGTGCTGGCTCGAGCTGGGGCAGAGCAAGCGGATATGATCATTGCTGTGACTTTGTCTGACGAGGTCAACATGGTGGCCTGTCAGGTTGCGCATTCGCTCTTTAATGTTCCCAAGAAAATTGCTCGGATTAGAGCTCAGGGCTATTTGCATTCGCATTGGTCTGATTTGTTCTCACGCGAGAACATGCCAATTGATGTGATTATTTCACCTGAAGTCGAGGTCGGTTGGACCGTATTGCGCAGAATTGCGCTTCCTGGTGCGATCGATGTGACAAGTTTTATCGATGATAAAGTGGTTATGACAGCCATTGAATGTCGTGATGATTGTCCTTTGGTTGATCGACCTTTGGTGCAATTAACCGAAACTTTCCCCGATTTGGTGACCACCGTTGTCGGTATTTGGCGCAATGAGGAGTTTATCGTTCCAAGTTCGTCAGAGCAGCTAAATACGGGCGATGTGGCTTATGTTTTAACTGAACAAAGCCAGGTAAATCGCGTGCTCGGCCTATTTGGGCACAACGAAGAAGAAGCTCGCCGCATTGTTATCGCAGGTGGTGGTAATATTGGTGAGTTTGTTGCGAAAAAGATCGAGCAAAATCAACCCAAAACCCGGGTTAAAATTCTCGAACTTAATCGCGACCGCGCTCTCAAAATTGCAGATGATATGCAGCGAACTGTGGTACTAAACGGTTCATCCATTGAGCAAAAAATACTCATTGAAGCTGATATTCAGGATGCTGATTTGATGATTGCACTGACCAATGACGATCAGATCAATATTTTGTCTTGTGTGATGGCAAAGCATTTGGGATGTGAGTCTAATTTGGCATTGGTCAACAGCCCAACATACCAGCAATTTACCAAGTCTTTGGGAATCGATGCGGATATCAACCCACGCTCAGTGACGATCTCTCGCGTGTTGCAACATGTTAGACGAGGGCGCATTCGCTCAGTCTATACATTGCAGAAAGGAGCCGCAGAAATCATTGAAGCCGAAGCATTGGAGACCTCAACACTCGTTGGTAATCCTCTTAAGGATCTTGACTTGCCAAAGGGCATGCGCATCGGTTCAATTTATCGCGATGGTAATATTATTCGCCCTGACGGCAACACTAAAATTCGGGCTAAAGACCGGGTTGTGATATTTGCCAAAGCTGAAGCGGTTAAAAGTGTTGAGCAATTGTTCCGCGTTAGTCTTGAGTTTTTCTAAAGGGCGTTTGAATGACTGGCATAGTCCACGTAATTGCCCTTGCCATAGCTGGCTTATCCTCAGTTTTGCTGTTTCCAATCCTCGTTGGTTTTGGGGAGGGGAACACTCAGCTTGCAACGACCATGCTAATATTTGGAACACTCGGTATATTCGTTTCCATAACAGTATTGGCAGCTATCGCCGATCAAAACTATTCTTTGTCGCGATCATTTAGCTTTTTATCACTGGTGATTTTGTGGCTAGTCACACCATTATTTGCTGCATTCAGTTTCATGATTTTTGCCAATATGCATTTCAGTGCGGCATGGTTTGAGGCTGTTTCAGCGCTGACAACATCGGGTGCATCGCAATTGCCGTTAGAAGTCTCCCCCAAATCACTTTTGGTTTGGCGCGCTTGTGTAGAATGGTTTGGCGGCTTTTTAACCTTGGTGTCTATTCTTCACGTTCTTGCACCGGGTGAATTTGGGGGGCTGTTAAATACGGAACGCCAACTCAAACCAAGATCCGTCAGTAAGACTTGGCTACCAAATTCTGGTAGTTATCAGCGGTTAATTGGCGAATATATGTTCATCACCCTCATCATTGCTTGTGCTTTAATGATCACGGGTGTGAATGGGTTAGATGCTATTATGTTGTCGATGATATCGCTTGCAACAGGCGGCTTTGTGCCATTTGAAGGCGATCTTGACCAGACAGTGGGTCGATTTGGCCAGTTGGTAATTATATTTGGACTTTTCATTGGCACGGTCAATATCTTTTGGCGTCGAAGTATTATTCGCCAGCCGCGTGCATTTTTTCGTAAAAATGTAGAACTTAACTACATTCTTCTAGGTCTCGGTTTTTTATCGCTTATCTATGCTCTGCGTTTTGCAACATTGGCAGGCGGGCAAATATCATTAGAAAAAATGATCGATTATCTTGTCGAAGGGTTGTTTTCAGCAACTTCCTTGGTTGCGACGAGCGGAATGCAAACTCGCGAAGGTGCGATTGCAGTGATGCCAGACATATTGGTCTTAATCGTTATTGTTATCGGTGCGAGCATTTACTCGACAACAGGCGGCATTAAAATATATCGGCTATCGATGATGGCACGTCATGCACTTAGAGAATTATCTAAATTGATCCATCCTGGCAGTGTCAAAAACCTGCGCTTTGGCGATGTTGTGATCGATGAACAAAAGATGGGGGCCATCTGGTCGCATTTTATTTTGTCATTGATTGTTATTGGTACAGGCGCATTTATTATCTCAATATTTGGTTATTCATTTGAGGCCGCCATCACACTTGCGATATCGCTATTTTCAAATGCTGCTCCAGTTTATGATGCACTTACACCCCCACTTGTTGATTTAACGCAAGATCAGCTGTCTTGGCCGCCATTAGATGCTGTGGAAAATTATTCCTATATTTTGTTTAGTTTACTAATGTTGATTGGCCGATTGGAAGTTATCGTTGTATTTGCCGTACTAAATATAAGGTATTGGATGGATCGATGACTCGCGGTAAACTGGGAAATAATATATAATAATAAGGTATTTACGGCTACATTTCTTACTCCTATTAAAATATTATTCCAAAAAAATCTTTGCATCCCTAGATTTTGGGATTCAATGTTTGTAGCCTTATTGCTAAGTCAAGTTTAAGTAACCGTTTCTACGCAACCGCATGCAGAAACAAAAAATAGATCCGATAAAACAAACTAGAATACGGAGAAATAAGTCATGGCGGAAAAATCACAAAACTTGCAGGACATTTTCCTCAATAGCGTTCGCAAACAAAAAATGTCATTGACGATATTTTTGATCAATGGGGTGAAGCTAACAGGCGTTGTTACTTCATTTGATAATTTTTGTGTTCTCTTAAGACGAGATGGCCATTCACAACTGGTCTATAAACATGCTATTTCGACCATAATGCCAGGTCAGCAACTACAGATGTTTGATATCGAAGAAGGTGCTGGCGATCAATAAGGATCAATAGTCATCGATACGTTCGACAAAAAATCAATTGAAAAAATAGATGGCCTTTATGCAACTCAACCTGATGAAGAGGTAGGTGCAAAGGCCATTGTAGTTGTGCCTTCTATTAAGCAACGCGTTAAAAAAGATGCAGCCGGGAATGTGATTTCTCATATTCCCCGCGATGATCAAGCGCGCAAAGAAGAAGCGATAGGTCTAGCGAGTGCAATTAACCTGAATGTCGTGGATGCACAAATCGTAACTTTAGCAGCTCCCAAACCATCTACATTGATGGGGTCTGGTAAAGTGAAAGAAATCCACGATCTTATTCACCTTTATGATGCTGAACTTGCAATTGTCGACCATCCGCTAACCCCGGTGCAACAAAGAAATTTAGAAAAAGAGTGGGAATGCAAGGTGATCGACCGCACAGGTCTCATCTTGGAAATTTTTGGCCGCAGAGCGTCCACCAAAGAGGGTGTGTTGCAGGTCGAGCTTGCGCATTTAAATTATCAACGTGGTCGTTTGGTCAGGTCTTGGACCCACTTGGAACGCCAACGCGGTGGTGGTGGCTTTATGGGTGGCCCGGGTGAAACGCAGATTGAGGCCGACCGCCGAATGCTGCAGGATCGTATTGTGCGGCTTGAGCGCGAGCTCGAGCAAGTGCGCAGAACGCGGAGTTTGCACCGTTCCAAACGCCAAAAAGTACCGCATCCAATTGTTGCACTTGTCGGCTATACCAATGCCGGTAAGTCTACATTATTCAACAAGATAACCGGTGCTGGCGTGTTAGCGGAAGATATGTTGTTCGCAACACTTGATCCAACATTGCGTCGTATGGCGCTTCCGCTTGGCCGTATGGTTATATTGTCTGACACAGTGGGTTTCATCTCAGATCTTCCAACGCATTTGGTTGCGTCTTTCCGAGCGACTTTGGAAGAAGTCGTTGAAGCTGACCTTATTTTGCATGTGCGCGATATGACGGACCCTAACCACGAAATGCAGGCTAATGACGTGATGAATATCCTGAGCGATTTGGGCCTTAAAGACAAAGACAATGCCAATATTTTGGAAGTTTGGAATAAACTTGATGGCTTGGAACCTGAAATTGCCGAGCAATTCCACGAAAAAGCCTTAGCTCATGAAAAGGCAATTGGGGTGTCTGCACTCACAGGTGAGGGGATTGATGAGCTTCTAACCCGTATTGAAACTGAATTGTCGGGTCTTGTGGTTCAAAGAACTATCTCATTGCAACCAAATCAGATGAATGTGCTGCCTTGGATATATGAACATGGCAAGATTATTGATCGAATTGACCAAGAAGACGGATCAGTGAGCCTTGATATTGAATTGACAGAGCATGATGCTCAGGAGCTGGTTAATCGCTATAGACTGAAGTTTTTATAGCGTTTTAGCTTCTTGCCAATAGGCTTCCATTTCTTCCAAGGATGCGTCTTCAAGACTTTTATTTGATTGTCGTAATCTGTCTTCAATATGGGCAAATCTTTTACGGAATTTGGTGTTTGTGTCTCGCAATGCCATTTCGGGATTAACATCCACATGGCGGCCGAGATTAACCAGTACAAACATAAGATCGCCAAGTTCATCTTTAATTTTATCATTGTTTTTATTGGCAATTTCTGCGCGCAATTCGGCAATTTCTTCTTCCATTTTGTCCAAAACCAGATTGGGATCATTCCAGTCAAAGCCAACTTTGGAGGCTTTCTTTTGAATCTTTAATGCTTCCTCATTTGCTGGCATTGCGCGTGAAACTTGATCCAAAAATCCATTGCCTTCGCTTGGTAATCCTCGTGCTGCTCTGCGTTCTAATCGTTCGCGTTTTTCTTCTGCCTTGATTTCATCCCATTTGATTTTAACAGCTTCGCCGGTGTCAGCATCCCCGGTGCCAAACACATGGGGGTGGCGACGGACCATTTTCTTATTGATTGCAAGAACAACGTCTTCAAAGGAAAATAATTCTTCTTCTTTGGCCATTTGCGCATGAAATACGACCTGTAATAACAGGTCTCCCAGCTCATCGCAGAGGTCTTCTGGGTCATTTCGCTCAATAGCGTCTGCAACTTCATAGGCCTCTTCAATTGTGTATGGTTTTATCGACTGAAAGTCCTGTTTGACATCCCAAGGACACCCGGTTTCCTTATCGCGTAAGGCCGTCATAATATTCAACAAATCGCCAATATCGCCGGATGCTTTCATAGTCATTTCTTTCATAAATTTGCCAATGCCGTAGAAATTGAATTTAGAGGTATTTTGGCCAGATGAGAATTGATTTTCTCTTCAACTCACCGAAAAGAGAAAACTGATGCTCTTTGGTTTGTAAACTTCGACAATGGTTCCTTCAATTTGCGCGCCATTTTGATGAAAATGCACTTAAGAAACTACTTGGGTACAATTATGTCTAACGTTGAGAACAAATTGATTGCATTTCCTGCCTTCTTCAAGGTGGAAGGCGAGAAAGTTGCGATCTTCGGAAATGGTGACGAAGCATTCGCAAAATTGCGTCTGTTATCAAACACCCGTGCCGACATCATCGTTTATGCTGATGCCCCTGAAGCTGACCTTGTTGCTTTTGCGAAAAAGAACCAGGTTAAGATCGTCAGAGAGACATTTACGAAAGAACATCTAAAACACGCTGTGATGGTTTTTGCCGGAACTGGTGATGATGCTCTAGATCGCAAAATTGTTGATGAAGCTCGTGCACTTAAGATTCCTGCGAACGCAGTTGATCAACCTGATTATTGTGATTTTTATACGCCGGCGCTTGTTAATCGTGCGCCGCTTTCCGTTGCTATTGGTACAGAAGGCGCAGGACCCGTTCTTGGTCAAATCGTTCGTGCGCGTATTGATCAAATGTTATCTCCCTCACTTGGTCCTCTTGCACGTTTAGCCCAGCAATACCGTAAAGCAGTTGATCACATGCTGCCGCGCGGTGTGACACGTCGCGTATTCTGGCGTCGTTTCTTTACCGGTGATATCGCCGACAAAGTTGCCATGGGCGAAACCTCCCAAGCGCGTCGCATCGCAACTCGTATTTTGCGTGAGCGCGAAGAAGCACAAGGTCATGTATGGCTTGTTGGCGCTGGCCCTGGCGCTGAAGATTTGCTGACTTTGCGCGCGCAACGCGTGATGATGGAAGCGGATGTAATCTTATATGATGCATTAGTGCCTGAAGCTGTGGTCAATATGGGTCGCCGTGATGCAGAACGCGTATCAGTAGGTAAACGCAAAGGCTGTCATTCAAAGTCACAAAACGAAATCAACGAATTGCTTGTCTCGCTTGCAGGTTCAGGTAAGCGCGTTGTGCGCCTTAAATCAGGTGATCCACTTGTTTATGGGCGTGCGGGCGAGGAAATGGCAGCATTGCGTGATGCCAATATTTCCTATGAAATCGTTCCTGGGATCACATCAGCATTTGCAGCGGCCGCGGATTTTGATCTACCGCTTACATTGCGCGGTGTTTCATCATCACTTGTCTTCACAACAGGTCATGATCTAACGGGCGAAGCATTGCCAGATTGGGCACGACTTGCAATTTCAGGTGCAACAATAGCCGTTTATATGGGGCGCACTGTTGCAGCAACTGTTGCAGAACGCTTGATGGAAGCGGGTCTTGATGCCAACACAACTGTTGCAGTTGTTGAAAATGCCGGCCGCGACACCAAAAAAATGCTGCATGGCACGCTTAAAAACCTTCCAGCACTAGAGCACCGAAATGATCTATCCGGCCCTGTGATGGTCATTATCGGTGACTCAGTTGCTGGGGCGTCTTTTGAAAATTCGACGCCACTTATTCAATCTGTTCCACAAGAACAGCCACAAAACACGTATCTCGGAGTGTAAATTATGTCTAAAGTATTGACTGCAAACAAACTTATCGATGGAAACAGCGTTTGGCTTAATGCGCAAGGTGAGTGGATTGAAACAATCGCTGACGCATTTATCGCACGTCATGATGAAGCTGTTGCTGCTTTGGAAGAAACTGGCAAAAAAGCTGTTTCAGATAATCTTGTTGTTGATGTTGCTGTCATCGACGTGAAAGAGACAGAGCAAGGCATCTGGCCTATCCGCTTGCGTGAGCGTATTCGCTCTCACGGTCCAAGCGTTGCTTATGGTTATGAAGCACTTGTTCAAGAGCAAACTCAAGCTGCTTAGTTATCGACAAGTGGTGGTCTAAGTTAAGCTTTTAAGGAATACTAATGTACAGATATGATGAATTTGACCATGCTTTTGTAAAAGAGCGCGTCGCACAGTTTCGCGATCAGGTAGAACGTCGAGTTAATGGAGACATCACCGAGGATGCCTTCAAACCTTTGCGTTTGATGAATGGTCTATACCTTCAGTTGCACGCCTATATGCTCCGCATTGCTGTGCCTTATGGCACAATGTCACCGGTGCAAATGCGTAAACTTGCGCATATTGCACGGACATATGACCGCGGTTACGGGCATTTCACAACGCGCCAGAACATTCAGTTTAACTGGCCAAAGCTTTCAGATATCCCTGATATCCTCGAAGAGCTTGCAAGCGTTGAAATGCACGCGATCCAGACATCTGGTAACTGTATTCGTAATGTAACAACTGACCAGTTTGCAGGTGCCGCAGCAGATGAGATCGCTGATCCTCGTCCTTACGCTGAGATTTTGCGTCAGTGGTCATCTGTACACCCTGAATTTTCGTTTCTACCGCGTAAATTTAAAATCGCTGTAACTGGCGCACCGCATGATCGCGCTGCGATCCAGGTACATGACATTGGTTTGCAACTTGTGAAGAACGAAGACGATGAAATCGGCTTTAAGGTCTATATTGGTGGCGGGCAGGGCAGAACGCCAATGATCGCTAAGAAAGTCCGCGATTTCCTTCCCGAAGAAGATCTGCTGACTTATGTAACAGCGATTATGCGCGTTTATAACTTAAACGGACGTCGCGATAACAAATATAAAGCACGTATTAAGATCCTGGTTCATGAAACTGGTCTTGATGAGTTGAAAGCGCAAATCGAAGCTGAATGGCAGCATTTGAAAGACACAGATCTTAAATTGCCGGATGCTGATATTGAAGCGATTACCAAGTATTTTGAAAAACCAAATCTTGCAGATCGTGCCGAAGGTTGGGGTCAGTTGGCTCAGTGGAAGAAAGCGGATGCTGCTTTTGCCACATGGATCCAGCAAAATGTTGGCCCGCACCAGCATCCTGATTATGGCACAGTGACAATTTCACTCAAACCAATTGGTGGTGTGCCGGGTGATGCAACGGACGCGCAAATGGATCTTGTTGCAGATTTGGCGGAAGAATATGGTAATCACGAAATCCGCGTTACACACGAGCAAAATCTTGTGTTCCCGCATGTCGCGTTAGCTGATTTGGAGCCACTTTATCGCGTTCTAGCAGCAAACGGTTTAGCGACAGGTAATGCAGGTCTTGTAACTGACATCATCGCTTGTCCGGGTCTTGATTATTGTGCGCTTGCAAATGCGCGTTCAATTCCGGTTGCGCAGGAGATTTCAAATCGTTTCGGCGATGCTGAGCGTCAGAAAACAATTGGTGAATTGAAGATCAAAATCTCAGGCTGTATCAATGCCTGTGGTCACCACCATGTGGGTCACATTGGTATTTTGGGTGTGGAGAAAAAAGGTACTGAATTGTACCAAATCACACTTGGTGGTTCTGCTGATGAAAACACATCTGTGGGCCAAATAATGGGTCCTGGTTTTGAACCTGAAGCCATCACCGATACGATTGAAAAAGTTATCGACACGTATCTCGAACTTCGCTCATCTGATGATGAAACATTCATCGAAACATACCGTCGTTTGGGTATGAAACCATTTAAAACAGCGCTTTATGGCGAAAAGACAGCCGCTTAGGAACTAATGATGTCAAAAATCTGGACAAAAAACGGCTTTCAAAGCGAAAACGAATGGGGTTTCCTGTCAGAGGGTGCTGAGTATCTTTCTGTTGAAGATGCAAAGGGTTCAAGCGAAGGCAATTTAGCGGTTCGCGTTGAACCAGCTGATGATGTGAACGATCTTGCAGACAAGCTAGAAAGCATAGCTCTAATTGCGGTGAATTTCCCGACCTTTAATGATGGTCGTGCTTTTTCGCATGCAGCTCTACTTCGCGATCGCTTTGGTTTTAAAGGTGAAATCAGAGCTTTTGGTCAAGTATTGTTAGATCAGGTGCCACTGATGCTGCGTTGTGGTATCGATAGTTTTGAAGTCAGTGATGAAGCAACTATCAAACATCTTGATGCCGGTCACATTCCTGGTATTGAGCATCACTACCAGCCATCCATGAATGAGCCTGCAAAAGCGAATTCATATTCTTGGCGTTATATGGCCAATTCTGGCTGATCATTATGCCAGTTTGAATTTATTTATCACGGCGACTTGCGTAATGCGGGTCGCCGCTTGCATATTAGCACTGTCTCACATTGTGAGACTCGCAATGACTGATTAACGGTAAGTGCGTGTAGGGGAAGTGTCTAATGATTGATAAACTGGAATTCTTTATTGCGCTCGCAAAACATCAGCATTTCGGACGCGCAGCCGATGCATGCGGCATCACCCAGCCCACACTTTCATCTGCCATTCGTCAGTTAGAAGATCAGCTAGGCGTTGTCCTTGTTCAGCGTGGTTCAAGGTTTAAAGGGCTCACACAAGAAGGCCAGCGCGTGCTTGAATGGTCGCGACGTATTGTTGATGACACACGTTCAATGCGCGAAGAAATGCGAACAGCGCGCAATGGTTTGTCGGGTCATGTTCGCATTGCAACCATCCCAACAGCATCGGCAATGCTGCATGAGTTAACAGCTCCCTTTATCAAAAAACACCCAAAGGTGACGCTCTCTGTAACAGCCTGTACTTCAATCGAAGTGCTGGCGAAGCTTGAGAATTTCGATATTGATGTTGGTATCACTTATCTTAATGATGAACCTTTGACCGGCCGCACTGTTTCTTTACCGCTTTATGCAGAGCGTTTTCAGCTTATTGTTAAAGAAGGCAGTAAGCACAGTGAACGCAAAGATATTACATGGGCAGAACTTGGTGATATCCCATTATGTTTGCTTACACCGGACATGCAAAACCGCCGAATTGTAAACAAACACTTAGAAGATGCGGGTGTAAGTGTGAAACCTGCCCTTGAATCAAATTCCATGTTGGTTTTGTTCTCTCATATCATGAACGGTGAGTGGGCGAGTATCATTCCGGTGAATATCGCCGATCTCATGGGATTTGGTAAAAATCTACGTGCCATTCCAATCAAAAACCCTGATGCCAAACACATTGTCGGTGTGGTTGCTGCAAAGCGTGAACCCAATACACCAAATGTTTCGGCGCTGCTGCAAGAAGCACATGTTTTAGCTAAGAAAAATCTTATTGTTTAGCTTGAAATAACGATTGAAATTATCAATCGTTCAACGGAATAGGATTATTGATTTCCACCCTGAAACAAGCAATTGTGGGCATATGAAACTATGCTTAAGGGTAGATGCATATGTCATTACATGCGAATGCTGAAGAAGTAATATCGGTTACTTCAGAAATTGTGCAAGAATTACAATCACTTGAAGGGCCTATGCTGCCAATCTTGAATGAGATACAAGATCATTTTGGTTTTGTACCGCAAGATTCGTTGCCAGTTATTGCCGATAAATTAAATCTATCAAGAGCGGAGGTTCATGGTGTTGTCAGCTTTTACCATGACTACCGCAGCGAACCTGCTGGCGATCATGTGGTAAAAATTTGCCGCGCCGAAGCGTGTCAATCCATGGGTGTAAACGCGCTTTCAGAGAAGCTTTTATCGCTATTGGGCATTGGCTGGGGTGAGACATCTGAGAATGGGAAAGTCACAGTTGAAGCAACATATTGCTTAGGATTGTGCGCATGCGCTCCTGCTGCTATGGTGGATGGGAAATTGGTCGCCCGTCTTGATGATGCTAAAATCGAAGCTCTTGCGAAAGAGGTGAGCCAATGACCACGAAGATCTTTATTTCACAAGATAGCGCAGCGGTTGCACTTGGTGCGGATGATGTCGCATCAAAAATCGCAGATAAAAACCAAGATGTTCAGATCGTTCGCACCGGTTCTCGCGGTATGATTTGGCTTGAGCCAATGGTCGAAGTTGAGACAGATCAAGGTCGAGTAGCTTACGGTCCGGTCAACACCGATGATGTTGGCGAACTTATTGATGCGGGCATGTTAGATGGCAAACAAGACCATGCTTTAAGTCTTGGTTTGACAGAAGAAATTCCGTTTTTCAAAAAACAAACACGCCTCGTTTTTCAACGTTGCGGCATCACAGACCCGCTCTCTATGGAAGATTACAAAGCAAATGACGGTTTAAAAGGTCTTCAAAATGCGCTTGCGAAAACACCAAGCGAAGTTGTGAGCCAAATCACTGAATCAGGCCTTCGTGGTCGAGGTGGCGCAGGTTTCCCAACAGGAATTAAGTGGAAGACAGTTCTCGAATCGCACAGCGTTCAGAAATATATCGTTTGTAATGCCGATGAAGGCGATAGCGGTACATTTGCTGACCGCATGATCATGGAAGGCGATCCGTTCGTGTTGATCGAAGGTATGATCATTGCAGGTCATGCTGTGGGCGCGACAAAAGGTTATATCTACCTTCGCTCTGAATACCCCGATGCTGGTATCATCCTCAACAAGGCCATCAAAATCGCCAAAGATGAAGGTGTTTTGGGTCTGTCTGTGCTTGGATCAGGATATCCATTTGATATTGAAGTACGCATTGGGGCAGGGGCATATGTATGTGGTGAAGAAACATCATTGCTCGAAAGCTTGGAAGGTAAGCGCGGCATTGTGCGCGCAAAACCACCACTTCCAGCGCATAAAGGCTTCATGGGTAAGCCAACTGTGGTCAATAACGTGATTTCACTTGCATCCGTTCCGATCGTTATGGATAAGGGTGCGAAATTCTATGCTGATTTTGGTATGGGTCGCTCTCGCGGCACAATGCCAATTCAAATCGCAGGTAATGTTAAACAAGGTGGATTGTTCGAAGCAGCCTTTGGCATGTCACTGGGTGAAATCGTTGACGAAATCGGCGGTGGCACAAATTCAGGACGTCCAGTTCGCGCCGTGCAAGTGGGTGGTCCATTGGGCGCTTATTTCCCACGTGATTTGTTTGATACGCCATTTGACTATGAAGAATTCGCCGCAAAAGACGGATTGATCGGACATGCCGGTATCGTTGTCTTTGATGACACGGTAGATATGCTCGCACAGGCACGTTTTGCTATGGAGTTCTGCGCAATTGAATCCTGCGGTAAGTGCACGCCTTGTCGGATCGGTTCAACGCGCGGCGTCGAAGTGGCTGATAACATCAAAAACGGTGTTGATGCGGAAGAGCAGATCGAAATTCTCACCGATCTTTGTAATACAATGAAATTTGGCTCACTCTGTGCCTTGGGTGGTTTCACACCTTATCCAGTGATGAGCGCACTCACCCATTTCCCTGAAGATTTCTTTCCTGAACAGCAAGTTCAAGCGGCGGAGTAATAGACATGACTTTGATTAAAGAAATAGATTTCGGAACGCCTGAATCAAAATCAGAAAACATGGTTTCACTCATCGTCGATGGGGTTGAAGTCACAGTGCCAGAAGGCACATCTGTCATGCGCGCCTCGCAAGAAGCCGGGATTAAAGTGCCAAAGCTTTGCGCCACAGATATGGTCGATGCTTTCGGATCATGCCGTTTGTGTTTGGTTGAAATTGAGGGCCGCCGCGGAACGCCTGCATCTTGTACAACACTTGTTGAGCCGGGCATGGTGGTTAAAACGCAAACCGAGCCACTTAAAAAGATCCGTAAAGGAGTGATGGAGCTATATATCTCCGACCACCCGCTTGATTGTTTGACATGCGCAGCCAACGGCGATTGCGAATTGCAAGATATGGCTGGTGAAGTTGGTCTTCGCGATGTTCGTTATGGCTATGAGGGTGAAAACCACGTTGTTGCGCGCCAAAACGGTGAAGCAAACCCAAAATATAAGCCTAAAGACGAGAGCAATCCTTATTTCACTTATGATGCATCTAAATGTATTGTTTGCTCACGCTGCGTGCGTGCATGTGAGGAAGTGCAGGGCACGTTTGCATTGACTATTGAAGGTCGCGGGTTTGATAGCCGCGTTTCACCGGGCATGGTGGGTGACGACTTCATGTCATCTGAATGCGTATCATGTGGTGCATGTGTGCAGGCCTGTCCAACAGCCACTTTGCAGGAAAAATCCGTCATCGAAATCGGTCAGCCGGAACATTCGAAAATCACCACATGTGCGTATTGCGGTGTGGGTTGTTCGTTTAAAGCTGAAATGCGCGGTGAAGAACTCGTCCGCATGGTGCCGTATAAAGATGGTAAAGCAAACCGCGGACATTCATGTGTCAAAGGCCGCTTTGCTTGGGGCTATTCAACGCACAAAGACCGCATTTTAAACCCAATGGTTCGTGAAAAGGTCACTGATCCATGGCGCGAAGTGACGTGGGATGAAGCATTCAAGCATATCGCTACAGAATTCCGCCGTATTCAATACCAACACGGTCGTGGCGCAATTGGCGGTATCACATCATCGCGTTGTACAAACGAAGAAACATATCTCGTTCAAAAACTAATCCGCGCAGGCTTTGGCAACAACAATGTTGATACATGCGCGCGCGTTTGTCACTCACCAACTGGTTATGGTTTGGGTCAGGCATATGGCACGTCTGCCGGAACGCAGGATTTTGATAGCGTCGAGCACACAGATGTCATGATTGTGATTGGTGCCAATCCATCTGCCGCGCACCCTGTATTTGCGTCTCGTATGAAAAAGCGTCTACGTGCTGGTGCAAAGTTGATCGTTATCGATCCGCGTAAGACGGAAACTGTTAAATCAGCGCATGTGGAAGCAGCACATCACTTGCCATTACGGCCAGGTACGAACGTTGCAGTTCTAACTTCACTTGCACATGTGATCGTAACGGAAGGCCTATTTGATGAAGCCTTCATTCGTGAACGGTGTGACTGGTCAGAATTTGAAGATTGGGCGTCATTTGTATCAGATGAGCGTCATGCACCAGAAGCAATTGAAGAATATACAGGTGTTCCAGCTGACGAATTACGCCAAGCAGCGCGTTTGTTTGCAACAGGTGGAAATGGCGCGATCTATTACGGCTTGGGAGTAACTGAGCACAGCCAAGGTTCAACAACGGTTATGGCGATTGCAAACCTTGCTATGGCAACTGGTAATATTGGTCGTAAAGGTGTGGGCGTAAACCCACTTCGTGGTCAAAACAACGTGCAGGGCGCTTGTGACATGGGTTCCTTCCCGCACGAATTGCCGGGCTATCGTCATATTTCAGGTGAAGCAACGCGCGATATCTTTGAAAAAATGTGGGGTGTTGAGCTTAATAAAGAGCCAGGGCTTCGTATTCCAAACATGCTGGATGCGGCTGTTGAAGGTTCATTCCGCGGAATTTACATTCAAGGCGAAGATATTTTGCAATCAGATCCTGACACAAAACACGTTCAAGCTGGTCTTGCTGCTATGGAATGTGTTGTGGTGCATGATCTTTTCCTTAACGAAACAGCCAATTATGCGCACGTCTTCTTGCCAGGTTCAACATTCCTAGAGAAAGACGGAACCTTCACCAATGCTGAACGCCGTATCAACCGTGTTCGCAAAGTCATGAGCCCGAAAAACGGTTTGGCGGATTGGGAAGTCACGCAAAAGCTGGCTCAAGCCATGGATGCTGACTGGAATTATAGTCATCCATCTGAAATCATGGATGAAATTGCAGCGACTACACCAAGCTTTGCCAATGTGTCTTATGATCTGTTGGAAGAAAAAGGTTCAGTTCAGTGGCCGTGTAATGAGAAAGCTCCTGAGGGTACGCCGATCATGCACTTGGACGGTTTTGTCCGCGGTAAAGGGCGCTTCATTCGTACAGAATATGTTGCAACTGATGAGAAAACAGGACCTCGTTTCCCGCTACTTCTAACGACCGGTCGTATCCTGTCTCAGTATAATGTGGGTGCGCAGACGCGCAGAACAGAAAACTCGCAGTGGCATGAAGAAGATTTGCTTGAAATTCATCCGCATGACGCTGAACAACGAGGCGTTAAAGAAGGTGATTTCATCCGTCTTGCTTCACGTTCGGGTGAAACAACATTGCGCGCCACGATCACAGATCGTGTGGCAACGGGTGTTGTGTATACAACATTCCACCATCCGGATACGCAAGCTAACGTGATTACCACTGACTTCTCTGACTGGGCAACAAACTGTCCTGAATATAAGGTGACAGCGGTACAGGTGAGCCCATCAAATGGTCCATCTGAGTGGCAAATTGGCTATAATGAGCAAGCAATGCAATCCCGGAGAGTTGCACCGGCTGAACCAGCCGAGTAAAGTTTGTTGTGCTATGACCGAGAAAACGCCAAAGATGACAGATAATGCGCCGCGTCGAATGACGTTTGCGCATGTCTCGCGCACCATTGAGCGCGATGGAAAGACTGTGGCAGCTTCTCGTGCAGTTCCCGAAGAAGTGCCAGTGGCGCTTAGTTTCGGGGGCACCACGCATGCAGTCATGATGGCGTCACCCGCTGATCTAGGAGATTTCGCAATTGGCTTTTCGCTGTCTGAGCGCATTATCAGCCATAAAGACGATATTACATCTATGGATATCATCGATGTGGGCGAGGGGCTGGATATTCAAATGCAGCTCAAGGATGATCTGCAATCTGAATTTGCCGCCAAACGCCGCGCTATGGCAGGGCCCGTGGGATGCGGATTGTGTGGGATAGAATCAATTGAAGACGTGATGCGCGCATTGCCCAAACGAAAGGAAAACACTTTCTGTTTGGAGCATTCAAGCATTGCTAAAGCGATTGATCAGCTCAACGATAAGCAGGAAATGCGCGCTGAAACTGGTGCCGTGCATGCAGCCGCCTTTATCAATTCTGATGGTGATATCAAAGTGTTACGCGAAGATGTTGGCCGTCATAACGCACTTGATAAAGTTATCGGTTCCATCGCGAGCCAAAATCTGAACGCGTTTAACGGTGCGATCGTTATCACATCTCGCGTGTCTGTTGATTTAATCCAGAAAGTTGTTGTGTCTGGTGCACCGATTTTGATTGCCGTGTCCACACCAACAGCGCTTGCCATTCGAACAGCAAAAGAGGCTGGTTTGACATTGATTGCGCTGGCGCGAAAAGACAGTTTTGAAATTTATACCCGGCCTGAACGTGTTCGTCTGCCGCTGAATAATAAAGAGGATAATGCCGATGTCGCATGATCAAAGTACAGAGCAAATTCGCGCAAATAACGACGCCAAACTCATTCGCATGGGCAACCAAATTGCGACGTTCTTCTCCTCGCAAGCGGGCGATACAGGTGGCCAGGATGTAGCAGAACACATTAATAAATTCTGGGAACCGCGCATGCGTCGACAGTTTTTTGTGCTAGCGGATAGCTCAAGCGACAAGTTCCATGATTTGCTAAAAGCCGCAATTCCGCATATCAACAAGCCCGAAGAGTTAGAAGAAAGCTAAAAGCATAATCTGCTAAGTTTTTGGGAGGGCGTGGTGTGATTTGGAATAACAATCGATTATGCGATTTACTTGGTATTGAACATCCAATCATACAAGCGCCCATGGCAGGCGCAACCAGTCCTGAAATGGTGGTTGCGGCGTGTAATGCAGGTGCCCTTGGATCGCTCGGTAGCGCAGAATATACATCTGACAAATTAATCGCAGAATTTGACTTTATTCGCGCCCACACAAATGCGCCGTTTAATGCCAATTTCTTTACTCATGATGAGCCAAATATCGATCCGATCAAAGGACAAGCTGCGCGCGATCGATTGAAACCATGGTATGATGGATATGAACTTGGAAAAGTACCTGAAGCAATTCCTTCAAGCCGTTCTTTTCACAAAGAAATATGCGATACCATTTGCGAGATAAAACCAGCTGTGGCAAGCTTTCATTTCGGCCTTCCAGATGCGAAATTGGTTGCCCAAATAAAATCATGCGGTATTAAAATTCTTTGCAGTGCGACATCCGTTAAAGAAGCTATATGGCTTGAGCAAAATGGCGTTGATGCAATCATTGCGCAAGGGTTTGAAGCTGGTGGCCATTCAGGCTGGTTTATGGATCGAAACGGTGCGGATTTAACCGGTATGTTTGCATTGGTGCCGCGCATTGTTGATGCTGTTTCTGTGCCGGTGATCGCTGCAGGCGGGATCATGGATGGGAGAGGGGTGGTTGCTGCCCTCGTCCTTGGTGCATCTGGTGTACAAATGGGAACTGCATTTATCTCGTCGCCTGAGAGTCTTTTGAGCGATGTTCATAAGAAAGCAGCCAGCCAAGCTTCGGGCGATGATACAGTTCATTCAACCGCATTTTCAGGCCGTAAAGCCCGTTCAATTGTCAATAAATATGCGAGCGAATTTTCACATGTTTCTGACTGGCCGGATTTTCCAATCGGCAATACATTGAGTAAGCCATTGCGTAAAGCTTCATCCGACCGCGGTCTGCCAGATGCAATGGCCTTATGGGCGGGCCAAGCGGTTGGCTTAAATCAGTCTAAGTCCACCGCCGAAATTATTGAGAATATTGTGCGCGAGACAAAATCAATATTGTCAGATTTTCGTTGATCGATGATCAGTCCACTAGGCTTTCTTTATCCGTAGCGTTTAAATTCATATACAGATTGTCGCGTAGAATACGAACCGCTTTATTGATCTCGCTTATTTTCTTCACGCTCAGATCGGAATTGTTGAGAAGCTCGCTTGCAATGCATCCCGCATTAAATCGCAGGTCCTGACCTTTTAAGGTGAGGGAGGTAATAACTTCTCTTTCGTTTTCAGGATTTCTAACGCGTGTGACGAACCCAGCAGCTTCAAGCCGTTTAAGCACCGGTGTAATCGTGCTTAACTCCAAGCTCAACTCACGCGCGATTGAACCAACAGTCTGACCATCTTCTGCCCATAACAGGTTAAGAACAAGATATTGCGGGTAGGTAATACCCATCTCATCAAGCAAGGGTTTATATGTGCGCTGTATCGCCAAACTCGCTGTATAAATCCCCAAACATATATGATCATCAAGGCTTGGCGGGATTGGAAATTGTTGCTGTTCAGTCATGTAAGGCACCTAAATAAATTACTTATTGCGATAAATATTATCTTGACAGGTAAATGTCAAACACATAACACTTATCGCGATAAGTATTATAACATGTATTAACAAGGATGATGAAAATGTCAGTCAATGTACTCTACACAGCCAAGGCTTTTGCCACAGGTGGTCGCGATGGTTATGCACAAACTGAAGATGGAAGCTTTAAGGTCAAACTCGCCACACCAACAGAGCTTGGTGGTGATGGTAATGGTAACAACCCAGAGCAAATTTTTGCAGCGGGATATTCAGCTTGCTTCTTAGGTGCGATGAAATTCTTCGCGTCACAAAACAAACATCTTAGCGTGCCAGAGGATGCAAAAGTTTCAACATCGGTTGGCATTGGTCCACGAGAAGCTGGCGGATTTGGCATCACAGCTGAAATTGAAGTTTCATTGCCTGGTGTTGATGCAGCAGCAGCGCAAGAGCTGGTCAATGGCGCGCATGAACAAATCTGTCCGTATTCTCATGCGACCCGCAACAATGTTGATGTGAAAGTTTCGATAGCCTGATAGCGTCTAACGTTTGATCGGGTGAGGTTATGTGCCGGGCTGTCAGGTGATTGCTCGGCATATTTTATGCAATATCTGCGCAACATATTGAATTCTATATTATAATAAAGTTCCATAATATATCTTATGCGACTTTTGTATTTTGTAATCTCGTGTGGATGGGTGTCTTACGCACCACACAGCATGCTCCGCACAACAGGCACACTCTGCCTCATAATTATATAACCAAAAAGTGCGAGAGATGTAATTCACAAGATTGATTAGCTTCTGTAATGTGAGACGCGAATGACTGCGGAGAACTTCATGAGCCAAACAATCGCTAATCATAATGCAGATCGCTTGCGCGCGCTTTTAAAACAAGATGACATTATTAAGATGCCGTGCTGCTTTGATGCGCTCTCTGCCAAGCTGATTGAGCAAGCAGGATTTGATCTGACGTTTTTATCTGGCTTTGGCGCGTCAGCTTCGCGTCTGGGTGCACCAGATACGGGTCTCATGTCCTATGGCGAAGTGCTTGATCAAGCGCGTAACGCCATGCAAGCCATTTCAATTCCGATGATTGCAGATGGTGATACGGGCTACGGCAATCCGATGAATGTGCATCGTACCGTTCAAGGGTTTGCGCAAGCCGGATGCGCGGCAATAATGATCGAAGATCAAGTAGCGCCTAAACGTTGTGGTCATACGCAAGGCAAAAGCGTTGTGAGCCGTTCAGAAGCGATTGAGCGTGTTCATGCAGCGATTGATGCGCGTCAAAGCCATGACATTTTGATCTTAGCTCGCACTGATGCACGCCGAGAGCATGGGCTGGATGAGGCGATTGCACGTATGGAAGCATTTGCGGAGCTGGGAGCTGATATATTTTTTGTTGAGGAGCCTTATAACGTTGATGAGATGAAGGCGATCTGCGGCGCTGTCGATGGAGTGCATATGGCGAATATGCTGGAAGGTGGGCAGACCCCTATCCTACCGCCTGATCAGCTTGCCGAGATTGGCTACTCTATTGCTGCTTATCCGCTCACGCTGATGTCAGCTGCGATGAAAGCGATGAACACAGTGCTTGATAATCTCGCTAATGGTCAATCGTCAGAGGAACATTTGCTTGATTTTGCCGATTTACGCGAACAAATCGGGTTTGACGCGTATCACAAGAAAGCAGAAGAATTGGCAAAACGTAAGCGCGATAAATAGCTTAACTGTCTTCGCTGTCCACGATTTGATGAACTTCAATCACATTGCCATCTGGGTCATAAAAGAAAACTTGATGCCAGCCTTTAACGGCATTGCTGCCCCAGTCTGAATAAGGCACGTCATGTGTTTTTAAATGAGCTTTAAACGCTTCAATATCATCCGTTCGATAAGCGATATGCCCACGTTCTAGTGGGTTGACCACTTGGCCTGACCGGAATGAATTTAGAACATCTTTTGGGGTTAAATGCATTTGGATATCACCATCGGTGACAAAGGAAACGTCCCCCACTAAACCTTTGTCTTGATTAAGAGGTGGCAATTCTTTTGGGTCTTCATCACCCAGTGTTAAAACATCTCGATAAAAACGATCCATCTCTGGGACATTTGTTGAGCATAAATTGATGTGATGGAGCTTTAATTTCATAATTATAACCAACCTGTTGCTAATGCGCTTGCCCATTCTGGTCGACCGTTTTGTTCGGCCAATTCAGACATTTTCATGTGATCATACGCGATCTGCCGAAAAGTCACATCCCAGCCGAGTGTGGTTTTCTCAACAATGGCGTAAGACGCATTCGCGTTTCCCGTTTCAACCTTGTGATAAATAGGTTGATCATCATCATAGCCTGGGCACCCTACACTACCAGGATTTACCAGCATTTGCCCATTTGTGAATTTGCATGTTCGAGGAAGGTGAGTATGACCACATAAAATCAGTGAGCAATCAACGCCCGTTGCATGCGCTTCGATTTCCTTTTGCGTGCGGGTAACAATTTCAGCCTTTTCGGTGACACGTTCCATCCAGTAAGTCATATCGCTCGTCGGCGTGCCATGACATAAAAATACATCATCTTGGAAGATCAATGTTTCAGGAAGCGCGCGCAGCCAATCAAAATGCGCTGGCGAAAGCTGACCATGAGAACAGGCGTCTGACGGTCCCATATCCTCGCGCTTTTGCTCGATTAAATATCGATCATGATTTCCGCGAACTGTGGGAAAATTATATCCCATCAATATGTTTGCCGTTTTCCCCGCATCTAACGGACCACTAAAGCAATCTCCCAGATTAACAACATCCGAAATCTGTTGTTTTTCAATGTCTTTAAGCACCGCTTCAAGCGCAAGATAATTGCCATGAATATCAGCAATGACAGCTAGTTTCATCTGTTTAACCCCGAGATTGCGCTATGCGACTGCATTGAAACTTTTTGATTTCAGATTAAGATAGACTGGATTTTGGCGAAATTGCCAACATAAAATGGAGCGGGTCCCATGTTCAGAATAATCTTCATCGCATTCCTGTCTAAATGCATGCTGTTAGTGCTACCGTCTTTTGCCTTTGCGACAGGCGGCGTGCATTGTGAAACCAAGGATCAGCATGCGTCGATCAGCATTGGCATGGGACGGGTTCCAATATATGCACCGCTGAACGCATGGGTCAGTCATGGTGATAAAGTGTGGATGGATGTGCCGCGCGAGGATGAAATTGAATTGGGCCTCAGCCAAGGCTTGATCAAGAATAACACGCTCACCGTTGATTTCGTCGATGTTCAAGCATCAGACATCATTATCTCACTCTTTGTGGACTATTCAGGCGACGATGAAGGTGAGGATGGGTATAAAGGCACCCTCTCCTTTTTAACTGGCGAAAGCTATACAGTTTATTGTTTGTTTGAGTAGGCTTCGAGCTACTTACAAACGCGGGATGCGATATATTTCGCAAAGTCGAAATTAGGCCGCTCGAGATGCGATAATGGACCGGGTTTAGCAAGACCTGAACAAATGCCTTTATAAACGGCTTCGGTGCATCCCTTATCTTCCATATTCACATCGTCCAGCAATGCTTTGGTGGTGGCTAACATGTTTTCCCCATCAGGATCATTGGCAAAATCAGGTGACATGCCGCCGCCATATAGGATCTGCACTTGATTAGGGCCCTTAGGGTGCAAGCTTAAATACCAAAAATAGCCCGGTGTAAGCGTGATCATTAAGCTTGGATAAATCGAAATCAAATAAGTCGTAATCCGGCGTTCGCCTTTTAAACGCGTATTATCCGGATGCGCGATAGACAGCTTAAATTCAGGATCCTTGAGGATTGTGTGATAATTAAAGCTTGGCGGACTGGTTGGACAATCCATTTTGTTTAAATCAACAGACCAACCAATGGTATCGGAGTGGCAAACTGGCAAGTGATAGCTTTCCATAAAGTTCTCGGCCAAAACCTTCCAATTGGTGTCCCATAAATGGGTTTCTGAAAACGTCTGCTGGTAACTTGCCATGTCGAAGTCTTCGATCATGGCTTCAGCTTCTGAAAGTTCAGATGCAACTGGCTTTGCATCGGGATTAAGCGATACCATGATCCAGCCGAGCCAGATCTCGCATTTAACTTGCGGAAGTTTCAGCTTGTCCTTACAAAATGCATCATTACGTCCCATACCAGGTGCACCACGCATAGAACCATCCAAATTATAAGTCCAGGCATGATAAGGACAGACGATCGTCTTGGTGTTGCCAGACCCTTCAAGCAGCGTGGACATACGATGCAAGCAAACATTGGATTGTGCTCGAATTTGACCATCGCCATCTCGTACGACCATAATTGGCTGACCGGCAAGCTCAAATGTCAGGTAATCGCCCTTGTTCTTTAAAGTTTCCGCCCTGCCCGCACAAAACCAGTCTTTCTTGAATATGTGTTCAATTTCGAGGTCTAGAAATTCCTGGCTGGTGTAAACACTTTTGGGCATTGCCCTTGCTTGATTAAAGGGTACATTAACATTCTGGCGCAGCTCTTCGGCAGCTTCAATTTTAGTGTCCACAATTCCCATGGCAAAAGTTCCCATTCTTGCGTTTACAATCGTATAATTGTGGTAAAAACGAATTGCGTCAATTCTAAAATTTAATTTCAAAGGTTGAGCTTATTTTATCTCATGTTTACATCCGGTTATGAATAATAAGAGGAAATAAAACATTCGTGTCATCAAACCATATCTTAATCACCGGATGTTCAGGCGGTGGTAAAACAACCTTGATAAACGCATTGGCGGAAGAAGGTTTCAAAACAGTTTCTGAACCGGGTCGACGCATAGTTGGCGAAGAACTTACATCCTCTGGCAATGCTTTGCCTTGGGTAGATCTACGAGCATTTTCAGAACGTGCATTAGCGATGGCGGAGGACGATCTTGCTCAAATGAAAAAGGAAAAAGATCTCGTTTTTTATGACCGAGGATTACTAGATGCAGCGCTCGCCGTTAGCCATTCTGGAGGTGATGATTACAGAAAAATACTCGGAGATACGTTTTGCTATTCCAAAGATGTTTTTTTAGCGCCACCCTGGGAAGAGATTTTTGAAAATGATGGTGAACGTAAACATGATTTTAAAGCGGCAGTTGAAGAATATGAGCGTATTTCAGCAGCTTTAAAAGAGCTTTGTTGCAACATTCATTTGCTTCCCAAAGTAGAGGTCAATGATCGCATCATTTTTGTTTTAGAAATATTGCAAAAATAAAATAATGAGCCAGATAGTTTGATTACCAACGATATCAGCAAGATAGCTTGTTATAAGAAAATCTGATGATAAATATCAAATAATAGTATTATATCTTATTAAAATTATTTGTTACGTAACAGACATATTCGATTCCTATTTTAAATGGGAATTCAAGGGTAGAATAATAACAGACGTAATTTGGAGAGAAATATGAACGATATGTCCACAGGTAAGTGCCCGGTCATGCATGGCGCTATGACATCAGCTGGTGTCAGTGGCACACGAAATGCTGACTGGTGGCCCAACCAATTGAACCTGAAAATTCTAAACCAGAACACAGCGCAAGTTGATCCATTTGGTAAGAAGATTAATTACTCTGAAGAGCTAAAATCACTTGATTTTGATGCTTTGAAAAAAGATCTTGCTGATTTGATGACAGATAGCCAAGATTGGTGGCCGGCAGATTATGGTCATTATGGTCCATTCTTCGTTCGCATGTCATGGCATAGCGCTGGTACTTATCGTACAGGCGATGGCCGAGGTGGTGCAGGTACTGGCACTCAACGTTTTGCGCCACTCAATAGCTGGCCAGACAATGTCAGCTTGGACAAAGCGCGTCGTTTGGTTTGGCCTATTAAGCAAAAATACGGCAACAAAATTTCCTGGGCTGATTTGCTTGTGCTTGCAGGTAATGTCGGCATGGAAACTATGGGCTTTAAGTCATACGGCTTTGCATTTGGTCGTGAAGACTGGTGGGAGCCAGAAGAAGACATCTACTGGGGTAAAGAAACAGAATGGCTGACAAATGAGCGCTATTCTGGTGTACGTGATTTGGAAAATCCACTTGCGGCCGTGCAAATGGGTTTGATCTATGTAAACCCTGAGGGTCCAGATGGTAATCCTGATCCAGTGGCATCTGGTATTGATATCCGCGAAACATTTGCGCGTATGGGTATGAATGACGAAGAGACAGTTGCGCTTGTTGCTGGTGGCCATACATTTGGTAAGGCCCATGGTGCCGGTGATGCAGGTCTCGTTGGCCCAGATCCTGAAGCTGCTCCAATTGAGCAAATGGGCTTTGGTTGGAAAAACGGTCTTGGTGATGGTCATGGTGTTCACACAACATCATCAGGCATTGAAGGTGCATGGAATGCGACCCCTATCGAATGGGATATGGCATATTTCGACGCGTTGTTTGGTTATGAGTGGAAACTTGTAAAATCACCGGCAGGCGCCCAACAATGGATCGCAATTGGTGGCGAAGGTACTGTGCCGGATGCACATGATCCAAACAAAAAACATGCGCCAATGATGACAACAGCTGATATGGCCCTGCGTATGGATCCAGTATACGAGAAAATCTCTCGTCACTACCATGCAAACCCTGATGTCTTCCACGATGCATTTGCACGTGCCTGGTTCAAACTACTTCACCGTGATATGGGTCCAAAAGTACGTTACCTTGGTCCTGATGTGCCTGAAGAAGATCTTATCTGGCAAGATCCAATTCCTGCCGTTGAGCACGAAATTAATGCAAATGATATCGAAGCTCTGAAAGCTAAAGTTCTTGCGTCAGAGCTGACAATTCCTGAACTTGTTTCCGTGGCTTGGGCATCCGCTTCAACTTTCCGCGGTTCAGATAAGCGTGGTGGTGCAAATGGTGCACGTATTCGTCTTGCACCTCAGAAAGACTGGGATGTAAACCAACCAGCTCAACTTGCAAAGGTTCTGGGTGTGTTGGAAGGTATCCAATCTGAATTCAATCAATCTGGTAAAACTGTTTCAATAGCTGATTTGATTGTTTTGGCAGGTTCTGCAGCTGTTGAAAAAGCAGCTAAAGATGCAGGTCACGATGTGAGCGTTCCTTTTACACCGGGTCGTGGCGATGCAACTCAAGAACAAACAGATGTTGATAGTTTTGCTGTCCTTGAGCCGGAAGCTGATGGTTTCCGCAATTACGCCAAAGCAAACTTTACGGTATCTGCTGAAGAAATGCTTGTTGATCGCGCGCAACTTCTCACGCTAACTGCACCTGAAATGACAGTATTGGTGGGTGGACTTCGTGTTCTTGGCGCCAATTTTGGTGATACAGATCACGGTGTATTCACATCTCGCAAAGGTCAGCTTACCAATGACTTCTTCACATCAATTGTTGATATGAGTGTTGAGTGGTTTGGTGTTGAAGGTTCAACAGAACTCTTCGAAGCACGTGATCGGAAGACTGGTAAGATCCAGCGAACTGGTACACGTGTTGATCTCGTGTTTGGTTCAAACTCTATCCTTCGCGCATTGTCAGAAGCCTATGCACAAGATGATGCAGAAGCAGCATTTGTAGAAAACTTTATCGCTGCATGGACAAAAGTTATGAACCTTGATCGTTTCGACGTTGCATAATTTATAATTTACAGAAAATAATAATGACGGCGCCTTTCACCAGGCGCCGTTTTTTATTGCGTTAAAGTTCATCTAGATAGGCTCGGACGCAAGTTTGCACATGCCGAAAGCGATCGCCGCCCAAATGCTTGCCACCATACCAGCGGGTAACGACGACGATTTGGTTTTTAATCTCATCGCGCTCGAGCATTCGCAAGATCACCATCCCTGCTCCGCTTTCACCATCATCATTTTTAAGTGCGCCTTCATCGCAAATAACACCCCATGTGTTATGGGTGGCTTTGGCAAACTTCTTATTGCGCTTGAGTTCTTTGATAAAAGCCTTCGCTTCATCCGCTGATTGGCAGATGCCACCTGAAACCGCATATTTTGAACCACGATCGCTCACAACATTATCAATAATCTTCATGGCAGGTTTTCAACTCTATTGGGGAGGTTGAGCGGCGTTATGATTTGAATATCAGAATGCATTTGGTTTTGAAATGGCGGAATGAGTTTGTGAAAGGCTGCAATTTGCGTAAACGCATTTCGTAAATCCTGTGCAACATCATGATGAATAACGGCCGTGATTTTTTCTGCATGTAACAGGTCGATATTTTCTTCATCCAGATCATGGGCAATATAGATTTTTGGATTAAGCTGAAAATCATGAAGTGTTTGAATAATTGCTTCATTCCCACCACCCATGGAGTATACCGCGTCGAGCTGTTCTACCCCTTTAAGTGCGTTTTTAACTTCATCGGATGTATGTATAGATAGTCCATCACCACCTTTTGCAATAATCAGCTTTGCATCAGGTTTTGAACGATTTAATGATGCTTGAAACCCTTCTAACCTCAGATCCTCACCTGAAAAATTCGATCGCCGAATGGTCGTCAATATTGTTGAATTGGGATTAAACAGCAGTTTATCCATCAAATAGGCGGCTGTTTTACCCGCTTGATAATTATCAATGCCTGCATATGCAATGCGTTTTGAACTTGGTTGATCAGTGACAAATGCTAAAACGGGAATATCGTTATCAACAAGATCATCAATTAATATTTGAACACTTTTGCGCTCTTGAGCTGCTACGATGACACCTTGCGAACCACGCTTTTTAATGGCGCTTAGCAAATGAAGGATTTCCTGTTCAGCAAACTTAGCTTTTAAATGAAATCTTGGTCGGAATACTGCCGGGCTTAAGCCAGTAATCACGCGATTACAGGCAATTTCAACTTCGCGCGAAAACCGTTTGGGCGCCTCTACAATAATATCTATAAATAATCGGCGTCCTTTTGCTGATAATTGTGCTTCTTGATCTTCCAACTCTTTAAATGCTGCATCAACGCGTCGCTTCGTTTGTGGGCTCACATGCGCGCGACTGTTGATCACGCGGTCCACCGTTGCCGTACTTAGTCCTGCCTGAAGGGCAAGCTCTTTTATTGAAAATCTATGAGTCATTGATGTGTTTTTGATGTATTTTACATCTTTAGGCAAGCTTGGTTTCTGATATTCTTTTTAAAAATTGGAGGAATCAAACATGGCAAATTACGCACTATCCCAAACATCGGGCTATTTCTTGCCCAACGATTGCAAGCTTTCAGACCTTGAAGCCTTAACCGCATTATCCTTGGAAAAGGATGATTTAACTTTTGCAACAGATGTTCAAAAGAACATACCCATTTATGACATGAACACCTTGCGTGATCGTTTGCGTATGCCCTCTGCTCGACGAGCTTTAATGGCGGAGTGGGCCTATATATTCAGTGATAGTGCGGGTGTTGTTGTTTTAAAAAATGCCTATGAAGATACGACTTGTATCGATGAAGCCTCTGAAATTTTCCAACAAATCATTGCAGAAGAGAAACAAAAGAACGGTGAAGGCGCTGATCACTTTGCAGCGGCTGGCAATAACGATCGAATTTGGAACTCGCTTCAAAAGCTCTGTGAAAAATCACCAAAAGTGTTTGCCAAATATTTTGCCAATCCAGCAATAGATACAGCCTGTGAAGCATGGCTTGGGCCTAATTATCAAATGACTGCACAAGTGAACTTAGTGCGCCCCGGTGGTAAAGCCCAGACCTGCCACCGAGACTATCATTTAGGTTTCCAAACTGAAGAGATGTGCGCGCGTTATCCGGTTCAGGTGCATTTGTTATCACCATTAATGACGCTGCAAGGCGGCATTGCTCATTGTGATATGCCGATTGAAAGCGGGCCAACAAAGTTGCTACCGTTTTCGCAAAAATACGCCGCTGGATATGCTGCGTATCGTCGTGCCGACTTCCAGCAGCATTTTGAAGACAATTATGTGCAACTGGAACTGAATAAAGGCGATGCACTGTTTTTCAATCCAGCGCTCTATCATGCCGCTGGTGAGAATACGAGCCAGGACATTGAACGCTTGGTCAATCTTATGCAAATCGGCAGCGCTATGGGTCGCACGCTTGAGAACATCGACAGAATTGGCATGTGTAAACTGCTCTACCCTGCCCTTAAAGACGTGATCGCGAATGAAAACTTGTCGCCAGCGGAAATAAACGCTGTTGTATCGGTCTGTGCTGAAGGCTACCCGTTCCCAACAAATCTTGACACCGATCCGCCTGTTGGTGGATTGGCACCGGAAAGTCAAAAAGATATCTTCATGAAAGCCCTCGGCGAAAAATGGTCAGATGTTAATTTCGAACGTGCTTTAGATGCGCAAGCCGAAAAACAAATGCCGTAGATAGTTTGTTCAAGTGCATGCAAGAATCGGGCTGCTATCAAACAACGAACTTGGCATTGTCATCGCTAAAGAAAGGCGGTGACAAATGACCCATGAAATTTCAGATCAATATTGGAAAGCTGTGGTGGAATCAGATTCAAGCTTTGATGATTTATTCCTTTACGGAGTGAGCTCAACCGGTATTTATTGCAAGCCAAGTTGCACATCTCGAACACCTCTTCGAAAAAATACAATAGCTTTTGAAAATGTGCATGCGGCAATAAGTGCAGGATTTCGCGCTTGTTTACGGTGTAAACCCGAGAAATTGGACTAGTACAACCCCCAAAATTTAGTCAAACTGCTTCTATACATATCGGTCGATTATTTTCATTTTAGAATATTGACCATATAGTCAAAAAATGCGTAGTCTATAAAAATAGCAAGCGTTTGATTTGCCTATTTTGAAGTCATTGTGATGTTTAAGGGGATTATTTCATGACAGCACCCGGCGAAAACCTGAAGATTAATGGCGATCGTTTGTGGGATAGCCTCATGGATATGGCAAAAATTGGCCCCGGTATTGCAGGTGGTAACAACCGCCAGACTTTGACCGATGAAGACGCGGAAGGCCGCGCACTCTTCCAATCCTGGTGCGAAGCAGCCGGCATGACAATGGGCGTTGATACTATGGGCAATATGTTTGCAACGCGAGAAGGCACAGATCCTGATGCCCTCCCCGTTTATGTAGGTTCACATTTAGACACGCAGCCAACTGGTGGTAAGTATGACGGTGTCTTAGGTGTTCTAGCCGGACTTGAAGTCATCCGCACAATGAATGATCTGGATTTGAAGACCAAACACCCGATTGTCGTAACTAACTGGACCAATGAGGAAGGCACACGCTTTGCGCCAGCCATGCTCGCTTCTGGCGTTTTTGCCGATATGCACACCCAAGACTGGGCATATGATCGTGAAGATGCAGAAGGTAAAAAATTCGGTGATGAGCTTAAACGCATCGGCTGGGTCGGTGATGAAGAAGTTGGCGCACGTAAAATGCATGCGTTTTTTGAGCTGCATATTGAACAAGGTCCGATCTTAGAAGCTGAAGATAAAGATATTGGCGTGGTCACTCATGGTCAGGGGCTGTCTTGGACGCAAGTGACCATCACAGGCAAAGAAAGCCACACAGGTTCAACACCTATGCCAATGCGCAAAAATGCTGGCCTTGCCATGTCAAAAGTATTGCAATTGGTGGATGAGATCGCATGGAGCCATAAGCCTGATGCAGTTGGTGCGGCGGGCCATATTGATGTGTTCCCAAATTCCAGAAACGTTATTCCGGGCAAAGTCGTCTTCACAGTTGATTTCCGCTCTCCGAATTTAGCTGTGATCGAAGACATGGAAAGCCGTCTCAAATCAGGTGCGAAAGCAATCTGCGATGAGATGGGCATGCAGGTCGAATTTGAAAAAGTTGGCGGTTTTGACCCGGTTGAATTTGATGAAGCGTGCGTGACAGCGGTCCGCAATGCAGCAGAACGATTAGGATATAGCCATAGAAACCTCATTTCCGGCGCTGGTCATGATGCCTGCTGGATTAACCGTGTTGCACCAACGGCTATGGTTATGTGTCCATGTGTTGACGGATTATCGCACAATGAGGCGGAAGAAATTTCAAAAGACTGGGCAACGGCAGGCGCAGATGTTCTAATGCATGCAGTTATCGAAACCGCAGAGATTGTGGCATAGTCGAAATAATAGACGATAAAACGTCAGGCAATCATAATAAGGGAAAGTTCATGACAAAAGTTATCAAGGGTGGAACAGTCGTCACAGCTGATTTGACGTATAAGGCTGATGTTCTTGTTGAAAATGGCGTGATTACCGAAATCGGTCCTGATCTTTCAGGCGACGAAGTTTTAGATGCAACAGGTTGCTATGTGATGCCAGGCGGCATTGACCCGCATGTGCATTTGGAAATGCCGTTTATGGGCACCTATTCTTCCGACGATTTTGAAAGCGGCACACGCGCTGCACTTTCTGGCGGTACAACGATGGTTGTCGACTTTTGCCTGCCTTCACCGGGTCAATCGCTCCTTGAAGCAATTCAAATGTGGGACAATAAATCCACACGTGCGAATTGCGATTATTCCTTCCATATGGCGATTACCTGGTGGGGTGAGCAGGTCTTTGATGAAATGGAAACCATCGTCAAAGAAAAAGGTATCAACACATTTAAGCATTTCCTTGCCTATAAAGGCGCTCTCATGGTCAATGATGACGAGCTTTATGCATCTTTCTCCCGATGTGCAGAGCTCGGCGCCATCCCAATGGTTCATGCTGAAAATGGCGATGTGGTTGCAGAACTATCAGCAAAACTTTTGGCAGCTGGTAATGTCGGACCAGAGGCACATGCCTATTCACGTCCACCGCAAGTGGAAGGTGAAGCCACGAACCGCGCTATCATGATTGCTGATATGACGGGCGCGCCGTTATATGTTGTTCATACATCTTGTGAAGATGCTCATGAAGCTATTCGCCGTGCGCGCCAGCAAGGTAAGCGCGTATGGGGTGAACCGCTGATCCAGCACCTCACATTGGATGAAAGTGAATATTTCAACAAAGACTGGGATCACGCAGCGCGTCGTGTGATGTCGCCTCCGTTCCGCAATAAGCAACATCAGGATAGCTTGTGGGCTGGCCTGCAATCAGGTTCACTCTCGGTTGTTGCAACCGACCACTGCGCATTTACCACGGACCAAAAACGTTTTGGCGTGGGTGATTTCACCAAAATTCCAAATGGTACCGGTGGTCTGGAGGACAGGCTACCAATGCTTTGGACCCACGGCGTGTCTACGGGCCGTTTGACTATGAATGAGTTTGTGGCCGTAACATCAACCAACATTGCCAAGATCATGAATATCTACCCGAAAAAAGGTGCGATTTTAGTCGGTGCAGATGCTGATATTGTGGTTTGGGATCCCGAAAAAGAAAAAACCATTGCAGCAAGCGCGCAGCAATCTGCCATTGATTACAATGTGTTTGAAGGCAAACATGTCAAAGGCCTGCCGCGTTATACACTCTCCCGTGGAGCAGTGACTGTTGAAGATGGAGATATCAAGACCAAGGAAGGTCACGGTAAATTCGTCAAGCGTGAGCCAAACGGTACGGTCAACAAAGCGCTTTCAACCTGGAAAGAGCTCACCAATCCGACACCGGTCGAACGCACCGGTATACCAGCGACAGGGGTTTAATCTATTGAACCGAGACCATGTTCGTCGGCCTGTGAAATAGGAATATAAGTTGGAACAAAATTCTCAAGCTGTGATTGCGGCAAAGAACCTTAATCTCGTTTTCGAGACCAATGATGGTTCCGTGCATGCTCTCAAGGATATCGATCTGACCATCAATAAGGGAGAGTTTGTCTCCTTCATCGGGCCTTCGGGTTGCGGCAAGACGACCTTTTTGCGTGTTGTTGCTGATCTAGAGCAGCCAACGGGTGGTTCGATTACCGTTAATGGCATGACACCACAACAAGCGCGTGAGGCTCGCGCATATGGCTATGTGTTTCAGGCGTCTGGTCTATATCCTTGGCGGACAATTGCTGGAAATATCAAACTTCCGCTGGAAATCATGGATTATAGCAAAGAAGAGCAGGACAAACGGGTAAAACAAGTGCTTGAGCTTGTTGAACTCGATAGCTTTGGCAATAAATATCCATGGCAATTATCTGGCGGTATGCAGCAACGCGCAAGTATCGCAAGAGCGCTCTCCTTTGATGCGGATATCTTGCTCATGGATGAGCCATTTGGTGCGCTTGATGAGATTGTCCGCGATCACTTAAATGAGCAGCTTCTAGCGCTATGGGCGCGGACAGAAAAGACCATCGGTTTTGTGACACACTCAATCCCAGAAGCGGTTTATCTTTCGACCAAGATCGTTGTTATGAGCCCGCGTCCGGGCCGTATTGCCGATGTGATTGAAAGCACGTTGCCAAAAGAACGTCCATTGGAAATCAGAGACTCAAAAGAGTTTTTAGAAATCGCAGCCAGAGTGCGTGACGGATTGCGCGCCGGACATCTGGACGATTAATCATGAAGAATTTGATCGCTGTCTTAACTGTTGTTTTCGCCATTATCATCATTTGGTATGGCGCGGCATTTATGATGAATAAGCAATGGACGCTTGATCAGGCAGAACGGGTTGGCACGACAGTTACAACATCTGAAGTGTTTAAAGACACCATGGCGCAAGAGCGGCCTCAGCTCCCTGCCCCGCATCAGGTTATCACTGAGATTTGGAAAACAACTGTTGAGAAGAAGATCACGTCCAAACGCTCATTGATCTATCATGCTGGGATCACGCTATCTTCAACATCGCTAGGGTTTTTGATGGGGTCTTTACTCGGCATTACTTTGGCGATCAGCATAGTTCATTCGCGCGCTATGGATTTATCTGTCATGCCGTGGATTATTGCCAGCCAAACAATTCCGATATTGGCGATCGCGCCGATGATCATTGTGGTATTAAATGCAGTGGGCATATCGGGCTTGGTACCAAAAGCAATGATCTCGATGTATCTCTCATTCTTCCCGGTCGCTGTAGGAATGGTAAAAGGTTTACGTGCGCCAGACACAATGCAGCTTGATCTCATGAAGACCTATAGAGCAAGCGCCTGGCAAACATTGATTAAATTGCGCCTGCCCTCATCCATGCCGTATCTATTTACATCGTTAAAGATCGCCATGGCGGCATCCCTTGTGGGTGCAATCATTGGTGAATTGCCAACTGGTGCTGTCGCAGGACTTGGCGCAAGATTGCTTGCGGGCAGTTATTATGGTCAAACCATTCAAATTTGGTCAGCGCTTATTTCAGCTGCGGTATTAGCGGCCGTGCTTGTTATGCTCATTGGTGCGCTACAAAACATCACCCTTAAACGCATGGGGATGTTGCGATGATTTGGGCGTTCGTTGCAATTCTGTTTTGGCTGGGTGCATGGGCGCTCAATATCTATTTATCGCGTGGCAAACTCACCAAGCGCAATAAATTCATGATCCCCTTCCTGTTTGGCGTGACGATTCTTGTGCTCTGGGAAGGCCTTGTGGTTGGTTTAAACGTCTCACCTATCATATTACCACCGCCGTCAGCCGTTGCAGCCAAATTTGCTTCAAGCCTTCCGATTTTGTGGGAAGATTTTGTCCAGACCTTCGTTAAAGGTGCGTTATCGGGTTATATCATTGGCTGCAGTTCAGCCTTTATTCTGGCAATTCTGATCGATCGATCACCATTTTTGCAGCGCGGATTGCTGCCAGTTGGAAACTTTGTCGCTGCGCTACCGGTGATTGGCATCGCGCCTATATTGGTGATGTGGTTTGGCTTTGACTGGCAGTCAAAAGCAGCGGTCGTTGTAGTCATGGTTTTCTTCCCCATGCTGGTGAACACCGTGCAAGGGCTAAAACAAAGCGATCATATGCAGCGTGATTTAATGAAAACCTATTCAGCTAATTACTGGCAAAGTCTATTAAAGCTGAGACTACCAGCTGCTATGCCGTTTATTTTTAACGGTTTAAAAATTTCGACAACGCTTGCACTCATTGGAGCAATTGTCGCGGAATTCTTTGGCTCACCCATCAAAGGCATGGGCTTTAGAATAACAACTGAAGTGGGTCGCTTGGCTCTAGACATGGTTTGGGCAGAGATCGTCGTTGCTGCCCTTGCTGGATCTGCTTTTTACGGCATAATGGCCTTAATAGAAAAGGTCGTAACATTTTGGCATCCATCCCAACGATAGAGAATAAGAAGATGGAACCGAAACCAATTAACAAGAAACTGGATGGAGTGAACAGATGAAAAATCTAATCAAAACAACACTCGCAGCTGCACTCGCCCTTGGCGTTACAACAAGTGCATATGCGGCAGACAAAGTTGCTTTGCAGCTAAAATGGGTAACACAAGCGCAGTTTGCAGGCTATTACGTTGCTGCAGATAAGGGCTTTTACGCTGAAGAAGGCTTGGAAGTTGAAATCAAACCAGGCGGACCGGATATTGCCCCAGCACAGGTTATTGCCGGTGGCGGTGCGGATGTCGTTCTAGACTGGATGCCATCAGCTTTGGCGTCACGCGAAAAAGGCTTGGGTCTGGTTAATATCGCTCAGCCGTTTAAATCATCAGGTATGATGCTAACTTGCCGCAAAGATTCAGGCATCACATCACCTGCAGACTTTAAAGGTAAAACGCTAGGCGTTTGGTTCTTTGGTAACGAATATCCATTCCTATCATGGATGAGCAAGCTTGGCATTCCAACAGATGGTTCTGAAGGTGGTGTAACTGTTCTTAAACAGGGCTTTAACGTTGATCCAATTCTCAACAAACAAGCTGATTGCGTGTCAACTATGACATATAACGAATACTGGCAGATCATTGATGCTGGTTTGTCAGCTGATGATTTGGTTGTCTTTAAATATGAAGATCAAGGCGTAGCAACATTGGAAGATGGTATCTATGTTTTGGAAGAGAACCTAAAAGATGAAGCCTTTAAAGACAAAATGGTTCGTTTTGTTCGTGCGTCTATGAAGGGTTGGAAATATGCTGAAGAGAACCCAGATGAAGCCGCAGAAATCGTTCTTGATAACGATGCATCAGGTGCTCAAACTGAAAAGCATCAGAAGCGTATGATGGGTGAAATCGCCAAGCTGACTGCTGGTTCAAACGGTTCACTTGATGCAGCTGACTATCAGCGTACTGTTGATACCTTGTTGGGCGGTGGTTCAGATCCTGTGATCAGCAAAGCACCAGAAGGCGCTTGGACATCTGAAATCACAGATTTGGCTCTGAACTAAGCATAACAAAATTTGAAAATCAGAAAGCGTCTCAAGTGATTGGGGCGCTTTTTTTATTCAGCTGCTTGAAGCGGTCTTTTCAATGTTATGAGGGATAAAACAATATCTAATATGCGAACCAGCATGACACGAATTGGTTTTTCCAAAATCAAATGTACAAGGTATGATAAGCCAATAAATAAAGGGATTAGCAATAGTGCAATTAACAATGGGGAAATACCCATATCTGTTGTGTGGCGTAAGACAGCATAACCAATTTCCTGATGCAACAGATAAAGCGGGTATGAGATTGCCCCAAGCGCCAATGCTAGTGATTTTTTTACAGGCACATCTTTCAAATAAACCCCAAGGAACACTATAGCGATACACATGAAAGAACAAAATGTCGTCGTTACTAAACTAGGTTCTGCGAAAAATTCAGGATATTCGCTGCGTGTCGCAAGATCCTGAATACCCAAACTCAACGAGAACACAGAATAAAGCATCAAGACAATATGTGTCAGCGTCCATTGTTGACGCCGAGCATGCCATATCACAATGCCTGCAACGAAAGCGCCTGTGTAATAGGTGATAAACACCATCTCAATGACGGGGTTTTCGAAAACCAAAATATTTAAAAGTGAAATTGCCAGCCAGATGCTACAAACAGATAATAAATTGCGATGAAATACACCAAAACCAATAAGGACAAACACCCAAGCATAAAACACAAATTCCAACACAAGTGTCCAATAAACCCCATCAACAAATGGCTGACCGAGAATTTGTGGCAATAGGATCAAGTTCGCTGCCCAGGTTTTGATCGTCAGCGCTTCAGGTAAACCAAACATCATAAGTGCAATCGCACTAATCGTCATGCAAGCCCAAAATGCAGGCATTAGGCGCGAAATTCGATTAGCCATAAATTGCGGCGCATCCTTCCATCCGGATGAATTGGCGCTCACATGAGTAATAACAAAGCCTGAAAGTATGAAAAACAAAGGTACGCCTAAAAAGCCATACTTAAAGAATACAGCGACTATTGAAATATCGCTAACGTTATACCCAGTAACCCCTGTTGCAGGCCCAATATAGCCGTAATGCGTGATGACGACCCAAAGAGCAGCCAAAAAACGCAATAGGTCTAAATTTGCGAAATATTCCTTTTTACTTTCCATAAACTATGAAATGTCTCAAATCGGAGTATTTATCAAGAAAACGGTAGAATCCGGGTTAACGAAATCTTTCTTAAAAAGATAAAAGTTTACCCATATTATTGCTCAATCGCAGATAATTACAGGATCGTGTTTTTCAAAACATTAGTTGATTTTTGATCAAATTATCGTCGCAGTTTCGCCCCTCGCCCAACATAATATTTCGACATCTTAATCTCGTTCGCAACACAAAAACGCAGCGATTATTTGCTGAAAGTTGAGAACATAAACGGCGCCTAAGTCAGCCACAAACCAAAAGGCTCATTGGCTTGGCGCCACCTATAAAAAAGGAGATTTATGATGAAAAAGATTCTAGCGATTACAACTGTATCATTGATGGCAATTAGCACAGCACACGCTGCTGAATTTGCTGATTTGGACATCAATAAAGACGGGGTTTTGACATTCGAAGAGGTCAATGGTGTCATGGCTGACGTGACTGAAGAAGTTTTCAACAACATCGATCTCAATCAAAACGGTGCGTTAGATCAAGACGAGTTTGCTGCCGCTGAACTCTAAGAACTCAAAACCGCACTAAATTATACAACAAACATCCCTAATAGAGATTGGGCGGCCATTTGGTCGCTCAATTTCTTATTGTCCTTTGGGTAATGCTTAAAGCGTCCGGACTATCTGCATCCCATCATATGCCGGCTGCATGTTGTCAGGTGTATAGGCCATAACCGCATCGTAATCGAGCGGGGTATGCATATGCGTAGTGATCGCGTTTTTGGCACCCAGTTTTTCAACCCATTCAATTGCCTGATCAAGTGAGAAATGACTGACATGCGGCTTCATCAAAGTTGCATCAATGATCAGTGTTTCAAGACCTTGCAGCTTTTCAATGCTCTCTTGGGGGAATTCATTGACATCGCAGCAATAAGCAAAATCACCTATACGAAGACCAATGGAACGAATATTGCCATGAATTTGATCGATCAATTCAATCTCAATAGTGCCACCCTCACCTGTAATACAAAGTGGTTTGTTTAAATTTGAGAATAAATTGGTTTGCACAATCGGCGGGTAATTACTGTCTTTGGGCGATGTAATTACATAGCTAAATGCGGATTTAAGATGCGTGAGCGTTGTTTCGCTTAAATAGATATCGATCTTCTTCCTGCCATCAAGCGCAAATGTTCTTAAATCGTCAATGCCATGGATGTGATCTGCATGCGCATGTGTATAAAGCACACCGTCAATGCGTCTTACTTGCGCTGAAATCATCTGTTCGCGAAAATCTGGGCCCGTATCCACCACAACAGTGGTTTTATCGCCATTTTCAGCAAATTGTTCGATAAGCAGACTGGAACGACGACGTCGGTTTTTGGGATTATCTGGGTTACAAGCACCCCAATCACCAGATGGACGGGGAACGCCTGGAGATGACGAACATCCCAATATTGTAAAAACCTGTTTTACGGGCGTAACGTCCATTAAAATACCATCTTTTTAAACAGGTCTCGACAGTTTTGAGTAGTCTGATCCCAAAGCGCATCTTCGCTTAGGCCAACAGTTTCAGCCAAAACCCGTGCTGTATGAACTGTATAAGACGGTTCATTGCGTTTGCCGCGAAATGGCATTGGTGCAAGATATGGCGCATCTGTTTCAACCAGCAAACGATCATGTGGCACAGATTTAGCAATCTCACGCAGTTCATCTGACTTTTTAAAGGTTAGTATGCCTGAAAAGGATACATAGCCGCCGAGTTCAACACCTTTTTTAGCCAATGCGGCGCCAGATGAAAAACAATGCAAGATAAAGGGAAACGCGCCTTTGGCGCTTTCGTCTTCTAATATTGCAATCATGTGATCATCAGCGCTACGCGAATGCACAACCAATGGCAAACCGGTTTCGCGTGCTGCCCAAATATGGTTGCGCATAACCTTTTCCTGCACCTCAGGAGGGGCATTATCATAATAATAGTCTAAACCCGCCTCACCGATCGCAACGCATTTAGGATGCTCAGATAATTCAAGCAGTCTTTCATATGGGATATCAGGCTCTTCGCCAGCATTAAGTGGATGTGTGCCCACTGAACAAAAGACATTTTCATATCTTTCAGCTACAGCTTTAACCTGATCAAACTTATTGATGCGGGTGCAGATCGTCACCATTTTACCAACACCCGTTTCTTCAGCGCGCGCGATCAATTCATCCCGATCTTCATCGAACTGTTCAAAATCAAGGTGACAATGGCTATCGATTAAAAGGCGTTCAGCGGACATTTTTATTCGCTTTTTTCCGTTTCAACATAGCGCGGGAATACCCCTGAAGGCTTAGGTAAATCTATCCCAGCTACAAGTCGGCCCGCCTCACCCAATTGTGCAAAGGAACGTTCATCTTCACCCACCGCCAATAGATCGAGCAATTTGCCAGATGATGTTGGCATGACAGCTTGAGATAAAATCGCAACCTGACGAATAATCTCAGCGGTTAGATAAAGCACTGTGTTCATGCGAGCAGGATCTGTCTTTTTAAGCGCCCATGGCTCTTGTGAAGCAAAATAGCGGTTTGTCTCAGATACACATGCAAACACTGAACCCACATATTGGTGCACGGCTTGCGTTTCCATGGCTTTGCGAGAAATTTCCAAAAGACCATCTACCTGTGAAAGGATCTCTTTATCTTCATCGGACAATTCACCACACACCGGAACTTTTGCTTCGCAGTTCTTACCAATCATAGAAAGCGAACGCTGTGCAAGGTTACCAAGATCATTAGCAAGATCTGAATTAATACGGTTCACGATTGCCTCGTGGCTATAACTTCCGTCGTTACCAAACGGGACTTCGCGCATGAAGAAATAACGCGTTTGATCTAGACCATAATCTTCAACCAATGACGCTGGATCAACGACATTACCGGTTGATTTAGACATCTTTTCACCCTTGTTGAACAAAAAGCCGTGCGCAAATACGCGTTTTGGCAGATCGATACCTGCAGACATCAAGAATGCCGGCCAGTAGACAGCGTGAAAGCGAATAATGTCTTTGCCGATGATGTGTGCGTTTGCAGGCCAGAAATCCCATTTCGCATCATTCTCATCCGGAAAACCAAGACCGGTGATATAGTTGGTGAGCGCATCTACCCATACATACATCACATGCTTATCATTGCCGGGCACCGGCACACCCCAATCAAAAGTCGTACGTGATATTGAAAGATCTTTCAGGCCAGACTTAACAAATGAAATAACTTCATTACGGCGGGAATTTGGACCAATAAAATCAGGATGATCCTCGAAATATTTTAAAAGAATATCTTGGTATTTCGACAAACGAAAGAAATAGCTTTCTTCCTCGACCCATTCAACGATTGTGCCTTGCGGTCCATAGCGTTCGCCATCTTCGCGAACTTCTGTTTCATCTTCCTGATAATAGGCTTCATCACGAACAGAATACCAACCGGAATAGCTGTCGAGATAAATATCGCCATTGGCTTCCATGCGCCGCCAAATCTCTTGGCTTGCTTTATAATGACGTTCTTCACTTGTCTGAATGAAATCGTCGTTTGAAGCACCTAAAATTTCAGTCATTTTTTCAAACTCGGCAGAGTTTTTTGCAGCCAATTCTGCAGCTGTAATGCCAAGCTTTTCAGCTGTTTGCAGCATTTTTTGACCGTGCACATCCGTACCCGTTAAAAAATACACATCTTTGCCATCCAAACGCTGAAAGCGCGCCATGACATCTGTTGCAATCAATTCATAGGCATGACCAATATGTGGTGCGCCATTTGGATAAGAAATTGCAGTCGTGATGTAGTAACGATTAGTGTCGGTCATTTTAGTTCAATCTGAAATTCAATAGTTCTTGAAAGTTATATTGGCTGTTTAAGTCAAAACTCTTGCTATGGCTATGCCTTACAACAACCTTTTTGTAAACTTATTGCAGCGCATCCATCATTGAAAACAGGCTAAGGAGTGTCTGTTTTCTATCAAGATTATAAGTATCGGATTCGAGCTTGTGCTGGGTGAGTTTGTCCGACAATTCAGCCAGCTCTGAGGCTTTTTGGCTTTGGCCGTTATGAGCGCTCTGTTTTGCCAGATTCATCACATGGCTGATCATATGTTCAACAAAGAAGTTATAGCTGACATCCTGATCACGCGCTGCAAGGCTTTCACATAGTTTGTGCGTTGTCTTGCGGTCAACGGTGCTATCAGGCGCGATAATCTCGTTAAATGTTTGAATGAGCTCAGCACCACCGTAATTTAACACCGTTAAAGCACGAGAAACCGAACCGTCTGATAAATGCAGTAATTGCTTAATATTGTCCTGATCAAGATCACGCAGCGCATCAAGATGCGTTAAAGCCTTCTCAAGTGGTTCGTCATCAAGCGGTTTAAGCCGAATTGATAAACATCGCGATCTGATGGTTGGTAGCAAGCGTCCCGGGGAATGTGATAAGACCAAAAACAATGCTCTTTTGGGTGGCTCTTCTAAGATCTTCAAAATTGCATTGGCTGCTGATCTATTTAAATCATCTGCAACATCAATAATAGCAATACGCCAATTGTTTGATCCCGAGGTTTGCGAAAAAAAGCGCCCTGTCTTGCGTATGTCATCAACAGTGATTGCAGATTTGACTTTACCCGTTTTGGGATCGGTTTCGCATTTAATATGCATCAAGTTATGAGACGCGCCACCAGCAATTTGTTTAAATACCGGACTGTCTTCGTCGGGATCTGCCAAATTGTCCGGCGCTTGATCATATTCAGGATTGCTCAGCACATGGTTAGCAAATTTAAATGCAAGCGTTGCCTTGCCGATGCCTTGCGGCCCTTCAAGTAAGATAGCGTGATGTACTTTACCGGTCTTATAAGCATTGGCTAGAAATGTTTCGCTTGAAGCGTGGCCAAATAGCTTGGTGTTTTCCTTAGGTGGTATAGCGCCATCTATTACATCGCTCATGCAGTTTTGCTCTTATTCTGCGCCCTGGATTTTGGTTTCTTTTGCGATGGCAACAATGGTAGAACCATCTCAACTGCTTTAAACACGTCGTCTGCAATATCATCGATATCACCCATACCATCCACAACGGTGCAGCGGATCGGTTCGTCTTTAGCAAGCTCCAAAAACGCATTACGTCGCAGCTCATGCGTTGCAAGCTCTTCTTTTTCAAAGCGATCTAACTCTTGCCCAGCACTGCGATCTTTTGCCCGCGCGATACCCATTTTTGCGGGTACATCGATAATAATAGTTAGATCGGGCACCATCCCATTAACGGCAACACGCTCTAAGTTCTTTAACAAAGTTGCTTCGATATTACCTGTCACACCTTGATAAATTCGAGTAGAATCGGCAAATCTATCGCACAATACTATTTTGCCAGCTTCTACAGCTGGGCGAATGACCTGTTCGACATGGTCACTGCGTGCAGATGCAAATAAGAAAGCTTCCATCCGAACACCAAATTCTTCAGCAGCACCTGATAACAAAACATGTCTGGTTGCTTCAGCGCCAACAGAACCGCCCGGCTCTCTTGTGACAACAACGTCATAGCCGAGTTTTTCTAACGTCGCTGCAGTAAGCTTGATTTGGGTTGATTTACCGGCACCTTCACCACCTTCAAAAGTAATAAAACGCCCCTTATACATTTTCAATTATACCGCCTGCGACTCGGATTGTGACTGAACTGTTTTCATCAGACTCACGTTTAAACTTTGCACAAGTTATAGGAAACTCTTTGAAAATAGAACCGCAAAAATACCATCTAACTATCGCGCTTTTAGATCATATCACAGCCAAAACAACAGCATTTCTTTAAATGCATCCCATGCTTGGCGGTGAAGCGGGCCAGGTTCAACCGAATTGGCCGCATACAATGGTGCTGTTCGGCTCAGTGTTTCGCCAACCCAAATTCTAATCTCAGCGATTTCATCACCTTCTTTAACCGGCGCTGAGATCGGCCAATTATATGCAATTCTGGCTTTCAAACGTTCTGTATTTCCAACACCCAACAATATGTCAACATCGCTGTTTGTGATCAAATTGACCTTGCCACCCAGCCCTCCATAAACGGGTGCTTGTCCTACTTCTTCACCTTCTTCAAAGATCAATTTAGGCTGAAAATTACGTAATCCCCATTCCAAAATCTTTTTGGTTTCAGAAATGCGTTGCTTTTGATCCTTCATACCGCTCATAGCAAGGAACAAGCGCTGACCATTTTGTTCAATTGAAGACACAATTCCGTAACCAGAAGCTTCAGTAAACCCGGTTTTTAAACCATCCACGCCAATCCCAGCGTTTAACAGCGGGGCGCGGTTAAGTTGACGAATTTTATTCCAGGTAAATTCTGTTTCAGCATAATATTTATAAAACTCTGGATACGTATTGAACATGTGTTGCGCTAAATGCACGAGTTCTTTCATCGTAACTTTCGCATCGGGGTGCGGCAAGCCGGTGGGATTTGCAAAAACGGATTGAGCAAGGCCAATTTCTCTGGCACGTTCTGTCATGCGTGTTGCAAAGTTTTCTTCGCTGCCTTCCATGCCTTCAGCTAAAATAATGCAAGAATCATTTCCGGACTGAACAATTGCCCCTCGAATTAAATCCTCAACACGAATATCAGAGCCCAATGCTGCAAACATAGTGGAGGTTCGTGAAGGTGCGCCACCCGTGCGCCATGCATGTTCTGAAACATTATATTGATCTTCAAGGGTGATCTCTCCACGCTTGAGCGCGTCAAACACCACTTCCATAGTCATTATTTTTGCAAGCGATGCAGGTGGAATGAGGTCATTTTCATTTTTTGCAAACAAGACAGTGCCAGTTCGCGCATCAATTAAATATGCTTGCTTTGCTTTTGTTGTGAAGTCGATGGCAAATAGCCGAGATGACATCAAAAACAATGCAACAAGGATAAATAATGCTTGCTTAGATGTGTTTACGAAGGCGTACACCTAGAAATCTCCCTCACATGCATTTAACAACGAGCAATTTATGGATTGCTGTTATACATCAAATGCAAGAGTTTTGAAGTAGATTAGTTAGATTTACGTAACTTGTATTTTTGCAACAGCTTAGCTTTGATAAGTTTCTGTTTAACTGTTTCCGCTTCGCTAACAGATGTAAGCTCAATCGGCTTGTCAAAATCAGGTGTTACAGAAGGAGTTTCAACAACTGCAACATTGTTGTCAGATGGTGTTACAGTGCCTGTAACTTCTGCTGAAGGGACATAAACCTTAGGTCCTGCAATTGTCGTTAACAAATCACGACGCGGTGCTTTAGCAACAGGCGCTCTGTTAACGGCAACGGTGGTTGGCTCAGCAATTTTCGGTTTTGACTTGAAGATGTTTGACGCAAATTGCGTGCTTCTTCCAACTATTCCCTGCCCGTTTTCACGATAAGAAGAGCTCAAATAAGCCATGTCTTGTCCATGCAGAGGCGCACGGCCAATATATTGCACACGAACCTTAGCAACGCCTTTAGCTTTAGTTTCCAAAGTGTCTGCGGCGCGTGATGACAAATCAATAATACGACCATGTGCATAAGGACCACGATCATTCACGCGTACAATCACTGATTTACCGTTCGCTTGGTTGGTTACGCGCGCATAACTTGGCAGCGGGAAAGTTGGATGAGCAGCTGAAAGGTGATTTTGATCGTAAATTTCACCATTAGCTGTTAGACGACCATGAAAGTTCGGACCGTACCAGGAAGCCATACCAACCTTATCATAGTTGAATTCTTCCTTAGGATAGTACCACTTTCCTTTGATTTTGTAGGGCTTACCAACAACTGAGCGGCCACCACCCTTTTTAACGCGATTTGATGTCGTTAAACGCGGACTAGCTGCAACACCATAAGCAGCAGATGAGAACTTTGTTTCGTTATTAATATCAGCTTGACCGACATTAAGTGCCGTTGAAATGCCGCTACTGGTTGAGTTGCACGCAGACAAGCCGAAGCCCAGCATTAAAAATGCTGCAACTTTTACCAAGCTACATGAAGCTGATGCGCCTACCGAAGCAGAAATTTCTCTAACGTTATTACTCAAAGCCCACTCACAAAAATCCCCAAGGATATAACATCTTATCCTTTTGTGACCAATCATGGCTAATATAAGGCAAAAATGCGTCCATGCCTATAAGACACAGCGATTCTCGCCTAATTTCGCTCGATTATGTACGCTATGGTTTCTCAAACCTTAACAAATGGCCGTTTACACTAGTTTTTGGCCATTCTCAAGTTTGCGACATTAGCGTTGGCAGGCTTGGGATTTGATAAAATCAAAAAAAATGACAAAAAATGTAAATATCTGGAAATCACCGCTTGCAATCGGCTTCAGATTGTTTCAATAAGGCGGCGCTGGAGAGGTGGCTGAGTGGTCGAAAGCACTGGTCTTGAAAACCAGCGAGCGTGTAAGCGTTCCGTGGGTTCGAATCCCACCCTCTCCGCCATACCATTTCCGCTAAAAGTATATCAAAGACTTAAAGACTTGCAGCCTTGTGCCGAGTCACTATTCCAGTTTTGCACCCCTTTTTTGATTGTTTTTTAGCGTGAAAATCGTCGATATATTTTACTGTTAATTTTTAATGTTGGGTGGTGGTAACTGTTCACATGCAACCTCAAAAATAGGAGTACCTCATTGAACGAACGGGTTTTTTCCGATGAACTAGGAAAAGAATTGTACATATTATCGCAAAGATCTTATGTATTTACGATTCTGTGGGCAATATGTGTCTACGATGAGAATAAATATGGCGTTGAAGAACTCTACGATCAGTTGCCAAGACCAAAACCCAGCACAAGTACTTTTCGGTCTGTACTCCAAGAATTGGAGAGAAGCGGACTTATCAAAATTGGTATTTGTAAAACGAAACGAAGTAAAAAAAATATCACTTTGAGTCTAAAGTTGCAAAAATACAAAAGTAAAATAAGTGCATTATTTTGATAAAATTCGTACTAATAATTCATTGCTTGATTTATTATTAGCCATGTTTCCCGACTGTTGTGCTGTAATCAAAGACAACATTAGTCACCACTTTTATGTAGCATAATGGACATTATGTAAAATTAAAAAGTTGAAAAAAAGCATAAATTATTAATTCAATTACATAAATCAAAATAATGATTTGTGTTGAATATGTGCACTATGAAGCAATACCGGGTAGACTGGTAATAATACATGGCATGGGAAAACCCTCTTCGCCATTTCACTTTCAAAAATCTTTTCTACTACATCTCATGGCAACTTCGCATCTGCGTGTCTTTCGCATAGTTTATGCGAACCTGTTTAGGTGATTAGGTTAAAAGTTATCGGAAACAGTTTTGTATCCAATTAACTTGCATAGCCAGACATTTAAAGATAAACCAAACCCGCTTATATAACTGATTGAAACACGAGCCTAAATGTCAATATATTTTTCTGATTTTAAACGAACAGCCAATAGTCTCGAATACTGCTGGTTGGCAGGTAAAGTTGAACTTGGTGATCGTTATCGCAGGAGTAAGCTCGGTATACTCTGGGCAGCGGGCTCATTTTTGATTCTGTTTGGTGTAAAACTGCTTGTTTTTGGTGTGATACAAGACAAGCCAGGAGCAGATTTTGGTTCATACCTCATGCTGGGCTTTGGCATGTACGGATTGTTAAGTTCAAGTCTCTTGGCCGGATGTAGTACATTTATAAGGCATAAGACCTATATTTTATGCCATGATGCACCTTATACAAACTACATACTTATTGGCCAATTTGCCGAATATTATCGATTTTTGATAATAACCTGTATCATTTTCATTTATTTGCTGTTTTATCCACCTGTTATCAACTGGACAACGTTAAGCTTGGTAGCAGCCATGGTAGTTTATTTTTTCAATTCGATTATATTTTCGACTTTACTAAGTATTATTTGCGCTAAATCACGAGATTTTTTGGTTTTGGTTCAGTCCATTATGGGAATAATGATTTTTGCAACTCCGGTATTTTGGGTGCCAAAAGCTGGAACCGTGCTAGAGACCGTTGCACTATATAATCCATTTACTCATTATATAGCACTGATCCGAACACCATTGCTGACGGGAACAATCCCGACTTTTAGTTGGATAGTGGTCGGTGTGATTACCATTTTAATAATTCCAATTGCGGTCAAGACTTACGATCTATCGCGTGCTAGAATTCCATTTTGGGTATAGAAAATGATTAGTTTAACCGCACAAAACATGTCTTTGGAATACCCAACATCTGGACTATCCAAAAAAGCCAAGCAATCAGAAAACTCATCCTCAGTTGGTGGACGATTTATCAAAAAGGGCAATTCTACCTATGTTCGGGCGTTAAACAATGTTTCTTTCTCACTTAAAGAAGGTGACCGTTTAGGGTTGGTTGGAAACAATGGTGCAGGCAAATCTACCTTACTGCGCGTATTAGCAGGTATTTACTTGCCGACTTCCGGCAAAGTGGTTTGTAACGGTCGCCGCGGAAATGCGTTGAACGTAAATCTTGGATGGCGTCCTGAATTATCAGCAAGAGACAATCTTCATTTACGTGCACTCATGAATGGCTTGCGAGGCGGTGAGATCAATCGTTTGATTGATCAAATAACCGAAGAATCGGAAACACGCGCATTTCTCGACGAGCCACTTCGAACATACAGTGCTGGAATGCGCTCACGCCTCACGTTTTGTTTAACAACATATTTTGACTACGACATATTATTGCTAGATGAATGGATCGGTGCAGGTGACCGACCTTTCCAAAATTTTGTAGCTGAACGAATAAAAAAATTCACCAACGTCAAAATTCTAGTGTTTGCATCACACAACCATAAGATGGTAGGAAATATTTGTAACAAGTATGCGAATATGTCACAAGGCCAATTTCAATATGTTGATCAAATCGACTAACTGGCAAGCTGATACTAAAATTTCAACGACACGGATCAGGTTCTCGGCATCATGAGTTCAAAAAAAATAATTCGATATTTTTCATTAACGGGATGCATAGATCGGGAACATCAAGCGTTGCCTCTCTTTTTGTAAATCTCGGTGGGGATATCGGGATAAGTGTCATGCCAGCTGCAAGTGATAACCCCTACGGTTTTTTTGAAAATTGGAAACTGGTAGAATATCACGACAAAATTTTGCAGGAATTTCGAGTTTCTTGGGATCGACCACATAATATTGCTTGGGAAAATGTCCCTGAGGAAAAGAAGCAACGATTTGTCGACGTTTTATGTGAGATTGTGCAGCAAGAATTTGTAACAACTAAACCCATGATCATAAAAGATCCTCGGATGGTTATGTTAATGCCAATCTGGGATGATGTCGTAAAACAGTTAGATTTGAAATCCAAACATATCGACGTTGTTCGCAATCCAGAAGATACATCCCGTTCATTGTTGATAAGAAACGGTATTGAGCCTCAATGGGGTATGTATTTATGTCATAGTTATATGGACATGCTTTTTCGCAGAAAAAATCGTAGTGAAAAAGACTGCTTAGTATTTTTTGAAAAGTTTCTTAATGATCCAGATACAATTGAATCAGAGCTCACTGCGTTTTTTGATATAAGTGAAGAAAAACATGCAGGATCAAAAAATACTGTAAATGCAGCTCTTGTTCATAAGCGACCCGTTACCGAAAGATATTCTAAAATCGGCAAGTTATATGACGATTTGTTATCTGATGACAAATTAACAGAAGTTCCTGATATCATCTTAAAAGATAAGTCCCGAGACCTATTTAAGGTATCTGAGCAATCATTTCATGATGAAATGAATCTCATGGAAACATATCGCCTAACCTCAGTGAATTTAAGCTATCAGAAAGCTTTAAACGATAAGCTAAAACAAGATATGGATAAATTTTATCGTGATATTGAGCAACTAACTAGAGTCAGTAGAGACGATATAGATAATCTAATTCAAGAAAACCAACAGGATAAAAAACTACTGGAACAGAAGATAGATTCTGCGCAACGCAGGTCTTTCAGATCAGAACGACATCAGCAAGAATCTAATATTCAATTTCGCAAAGAAATTAAAAAGTTGGAATTGGGCATTGAAAATACCAGTTCAGATTTAAATATTTTTTCAACTTTAAAATCTTTATTTACATCCTTTCGTAATCAAACTGGCAAAATAAACAAACACAGTTTTAAGGCTGTGCTGGTTCGGTTGGCAAAATCAATATTTAGAACAACATTCAGATTGTTGCCTTTGCCGGCTTCGGTTAAAAACAAAATGGTCGCTCAATTACGATTAATGCTCGCAAAACGGCGTCTAAAAATATTGAGGCAACCGAGAATCTCTGAACTAGAGGCTGTCATAAAACCGAGTTCTAATTCTGACATTCAGGCGCGCGCCAACAAGATCGAATTTATGGACCATCCAAGTCCGGATATTTCCATTATTATACCGGTATATAACCAGCTTTCATATACGATTATGTGTCTGGAGAGTTTGGTTAATCAATCCGATAAATATACGTTTGAAATTATCGTCATGGATGATTTATCAAGCGATGCAACTGAAACAATTATTCAAAATATTCCCGGTGTCCGATATTGTCGCAATGATGTAAATCTTGGATTTGTAAGAAATTGCAACGCAGGTGCTAAGCTGGCAAAAGGTGATTATCTAGTATTTCTAAACAATGATACAGTTGTTCGGGAAAATTGGCTGACATCTTTACGAGATACATTTGATCAAAATGATACTGTTGGTGTTGCGGGTTCCAAACTTATTTACGAAAACGGGATGCTTCAGGAAGCAGGCGGCATTATTTGGGAGGATGCATCCGGATGGAATGTAGGTAAGTTACAATCGCCTGATCACCCAAGTTTCAATTATTTGCGTGATGTGGATTATGTTTCAGGTGCATCCTTGATGATACCAAAAGCACTATTTGAACAGTTTGAAGGCTTTGATGTTAGTTTTGCTCCAGCATATTACGAGGACGTCAGTCTATGTTTCGAAGCGCGCAATGCTGGCTATCGGGTCCTATATCAACCATTATCAGAGGTAATTCATTTTGAGGGTGTTTCGTCAGGAACAGACCTTTCTACCGGTATTAAAAAACATCAGGTTATCAACCAGAAAAAGTTCAAAGAAATATGGAGTTCGGTACTCGATAAACATCTAGAGAATGGAACTACACCGAACGTGGCACGTGACAGAACAGTTAAAGGTCACATTCTTTTCATCGATGCCGAAACCCCTACCCCAGATAAAGATGCTGGATCTGTCAATGCAATTAATATGATGTCCGCTTTATCGGAACTTGGATATAGAGTGCATTTTATACCGCAAGATAATTTCGCTTTCGGTGGACAATACACAAAGAACCTACAAAAAATTGGTATTAATTGCATTTATTATCCTCATTTTACCGGCGTACAAGATTATTTGTTGCGAACAGATGAAGTATTTGATTTTGTCTTTTTATCGAGGGTTTCTGTTGCATCTGATGAAATTCAAACAGTTAAGAAACTACTGCCGAGTGTTCCCGTTATCTTCTACACAGTTGATCTGCATTATTTGCGAGAGACGCGAGAAGCAGAACTCAACGGCAACAAAAGTATGCTAAAGAAAGCCAATCATACGAAGAAAAAAGAACTCCAAATCATAGCTCTATCAGATAGAACAATTGTTTTAAGCGAAAAAGAGCTAGATATTTTGCAAAATGTCGAGGGTTGCAACAACATAGACGTATTGCCTCTCATTCATAAACACACAGAACGTAATTTCCCAGAATTTGAAAAACGTTCTGGCGCTGGATTTGTTGGAGGTTATAATCATGCGCCAAATTTGGGCGCAGTCGAGTTCTTGATAGATGAAATTTGGCCTAAAGTATTAGATTTGTGCGAAAAAAATGGTCTGCCACCGATACCTTTGTTTGTTGGGGGGTCAAACATGCCTGATGATATCGCTCAGAAAATTGAAGCTTCTGATTTTGCGCAAAACTTGGGTTTCATTGAAGATTTAGACGTGTTTTTTGATCAGTGCCGAATAACTGTCGCTCCTTTGAAAGTTGGCGCGGGACTTAAAGGTAAGGTAACTGAAAGCTGGAGTAATTGTGTGCCAGTCGTTGGCACTTCAATAGCTTTTGAAGGTTTACCACCAAATGAAGCTTTGGATAACATTATGCTGGCATCCGATGATCCAGAAAGGTTCGCGGAAATTGTTTATGATATTTACAATAATGAGGAACGCTGGACGAACGTGTCTGAAAACGCTCGAAAATACAGCGAAATTGCTTTCGGTTTTGGCGATTCTAAGCACAAACTTGCAAAAATTTTAGAACTTGCAAAGAGCTCCTAGCTTTACATTGGAATTTCTTGACCCATGACGACTAACAATAAAGATAATCCAAAGCATGTTTCGCAACCAGTTTTTATTATTGGTGCGCCACGTTCTGGAACATCAATAATGACCTGGGCCATAGGACAGCATCCTAACATTCAACCAATGCCTGAAACTGCCTGGATCGCAGAACAAGCCGTTGGGGCGTATAACGCGTGGTTAAAAGGCAGTGAGCGCGGTAAATATTCTCATTTATCAAATATGAATTGGCCATTAGACAAATTTATGATGCGCCAAGCTGAAAGTGTGCACAACATCGTAAATGATATTTACGAAGCGCGTTGTGAAGCATTTTACGGTGATTATCGTAAATCAGGAAGCAAACTGAATTTTAAAAATTCGTCTAATTCAAAGCGGATGCATATTCGGCGATCGGTTGATGATCCCAAAACACGTTGGGTTGATGGCACTCCAATGAACAGCTTTTATCTATGGGGTCTGTTGAAACTTTTTCCCGATGCTAAGTTTATTCATAACCTTCGGCAACCACGTGATGTCATTAAGTCATTGATTGAATTTGATAAGGCAGGTGGACAGCCAATGAATATGGTCCAAGCAATGCATACTTGGAAGTCACATACGCTACAAGCTCACTATCTGCGATCTATTTTAGGTAAGCAAAAAGTCTTTTTATTGGATTTTAAAAGAATCAAGAGCGATAGAGAAGCTTTGCTCAATGATGTATTTGCATTCCTGGGTGAAACTGAATGTTATGATGCTAACGATGTTTTTGGTCAGGTTATAAATTCATCTGAAACCGATGCGAAAAAGCACAATGATAGGATAGAATCTCACAAAGGGTTCAAAGAATTAGCTCAGTTATATGATGAGATACTAAATGATAAAAGCAGACAAAGCACTGAAGATGCATCTCAATTAATCCAACAACAATTCTTGGAAGAAATTGAACGGAGAAATTCTCCGAAATTATCCGACCTCCCCTTCGATTTAGGAAAGAGTATTCTAAAGTTAAAAAACTCATTCAAAAGTAACCGTGGCTAGTAAGCTATCAAAACCCTTTTAGTTTAATATCAAGACAAAATTTTACCATTAAACTCCACTATCCCATGAAAGAAACAAGTTATGACGCCTCCGATTAAACCTATTTTTATAATTGGTGCACCACGATCGGGCACGTCCATCTTGACATGGGCAATTGGCCAACATCCCAATATTCAACCAATGCCAGAAACAGCTTGGTTAGCTGTCCATGCGCTGGGTTCTTATAATGCATGGAAAAAGGGATCTGAACGGGGTAAATTCTCTCACCTATCAAACGTTGATTACCCGCTAGAGCCTTTTATGGAGAATGTTGGTGATGGCGTAAACCGCATTGTTAATGATGCATTTGAACACAGATGTGCAAAAGTTTACGGGGATTACAAAAAATCTCAAAAGCTTGAAATACAAAATAGTGATAAACGCAAATCGAATTTTCAGCTTCTTCGAAATGTAGATGACCCTAAATCAAGGTGGATTGATGGGACGCCCGCAAATTCATATTTTTTGTGGGGTTTGAGCAAGATGTTTCCACAGGCTCGTTTTATCCATAATTTAAGAACACCTTATGAAGTTGTTCGGTCATTGGAGGAGTTTGAAAAAGCCGGTGGTGTAAACAAAAATTTGGATGCTGCGTTTCAAGAATGGTATCATCACACGTTACATGCATATAATTTTCAAATGGCCGCGGGAAAAGACAAAGTATATCTATTGGATTTCAAGCGAATTGGTGAGGATCCTGCGGCGCTCATGCAGGATATTTTCGCATTTTTAGGTGAGGCCCACAGCGATTATTCTCTGGACGTTTTTGAAAAGAAAATTAACTCATCAAAAGTTGCTCAAAACGAGCTCAACACCAAAATAACAAAGCACGCTGACTACAAAAAATCTATCGAACTATATGAAAACGCGTTGAATTGGGAGAGGTCAGAGAGCCAAGATGAGTATCTTTCAAAAGTCAAAGCTCAATTTTTGGATCAGGCAAAACAAACAATGCCGTTTTAGAATAGATTCGGCACACATCACATGACACAATATTTCAAACATATTGATGGACTAAGAGCCATTTCGGTGTTGGTGGTTTTGCTGTTCCACTTCAAAGTTTACGGCTTTGAACGCGGTTTTTTGGGTGTCGATGTATTTTTCGTCATCAGTGGTTTTTTGGTTACTCGAATTGTTGTAAGTGATTTTCAAGCGGTTGGACACTTGCAATGGAAAAGGTTTTTTACACGTCGCGTTAGGCGTTTATTCCCAGCTTTAGCCGTGACATGTTTTTTCACCGCGTTAGCTGCATATTTTTTTGCTGATCCGGTGCAATTAGCAAGTTTTGGTCGGGCATTAGCTGCAACAATTTTTAGTCTTTCAAACATACTATTTTGGTTTGAAGCAGGTTATTTTGATACGGCCAGCGAGGGCAAACCATTGCTTCATACCTGGTCATTAAGTGTCGAAGAACAGTTCTATTTCATTTGGCCGCTCTTATTAGCATATTCAATGAAGCTATTTGGTTGGTCACGGATAAGATTTTTTCTCCCGTCAATTCTTCTTTTAGGCTCGCTCACGCTATGCATTATCTGGCTAAGCAGTAATTTTGATGCTGACAAAACTTCAACAGTGTTTTTCTGGATGCCCTTTAGAATTTACGAGTTCATGATTGGTGCATTGTGTTTTGCGATCTGGAACGCTCGAGAGGATGGGGCAAATAGTAGTTCCATCAGGCCTACATTTGCTTTAGTTGGCTCTATACTAGGGTTTAGCCTATTCTCAGTGGCGTTATTCTTACCCCTTCCCTTTTTGGGATCTGGTAATCTATGGTCAGATGTTCAACTCGGCGTGCTTGTTTGTCTTGGCGCTGCATTGCTTATATTCTTTTATAACAATCCCTTATCAAAGCTAATATTAGAAAATGCCCTTTTCAGATGGATCGGACAACTTTCCTATTCGTTGTATTTAGTCCATTGGCCGTTATGGGTCTTTGCACATAAGTTGTTTGATAATGCGCCGCTCTGGCAGTTTTCATTCATGATGACAACCAGCTTTGCCTTGGCGTGTTTACTTCACTACTTCATTGAAAATCCAATTCGGCGACATGGTTTAAAACCATTCGTCAATCGCATTCAGATTTCGCTTTTTCAACGTTGGCCAACGAAAACCGAAATTACACTATTTGGATTTATTGCAGTTTCCATTGCGGTATTTGGATATATTCTGCACACTGCTTCGTCTTTGCCGTGGCGGACAAACGCCATTTATAATGCTCAAATGGTCAAACAAGGCAAGGAACGACGGTTTGAACTTATCCGTAAAGGATGTAACCTGCTACAATTAAATTCCCCCCGTTGCGATTTAACCAGAAATACTCAAATTTTGGTATTTGGTAATTCTCATGAGCCAGATGGGTATAACAGCTTCCACCAAATATTTAACGCAAATACTGATGTAAATCTTATTAGCTTTGGCACGACAAATGGCTGTAAAACAAGAATTGAAAACGGTAAAATTTTAGATGATACGACCGCGCGAAAATGTGACGAGCGCGCCTCCAATCTAAATGAACTAATAGAAAGTGGTATTGTTAGCCATATTGTTTATTCAGCCAACCAACCTTATGCACCAAACAAAATTAATTTATGGAACATCATTAACCAAATGATGGAAAATGGGACATCTGCATCGAAAGCTATTTCTAAAAAAGCACCCAAACTTATTGTGATGGGTGGATTTATCAATACACGGAAAGATTGTGCGGAAATAGCAAATATCAACAATCAGCCGAGCGCATGTTTTCATCCTGACACGGTAAGTGCTTTTCCAACAAAAGAGCGGGATAACACCCGTCTCGATAATACTGAGATATATGATTATCTTTATATAGATCGTATTGGAATGCTATGCCCAAATCATGAACTTCAGTCATGTCGAGTGGAAGCATATGGCGAACCATTCGCTTATGATCGCCATCATTTATCGATGGGGTATTCAAAACTCGTGGGTGAATTAATTCAAACTCATTATGAAGACGAAATAAGCAGAATAGAGTTACCTAACTAGATAATGTTGTTTGCAACCACGTTAATTTGTAAAACTTATCAATAATCATTGATTTAGTTCTTTATTTCGTGGCGGCAGTATCATAATAGAGCGTTACGAAATTTATTAAATTGTAAATCCGCTATTCGGAAGCTCTACCTTAAATACAATTATTTGGAGTACCTTTATGGTTCGATCATTAACACATCTTGATCAATTAGAAGCTGAGGCCATTTTCATTATGCGTGAAACGATCGCTGAAATGGAAAATCCAGTAATGATGTATTCAATTGGTAAGGATTCCAGCGTTCTATTACATCTGGCTCTAAAAGCATTTTATCCATCTGTGCCGCCGATGACATTTTTGCATATCGATACGACTTGGAAATTTTCTGAAATGATCAAATTTCGAAATGAAGTTGCCGAGAAGTATAAATTAAAACTCACAGTTCACACCAATCAAGAAGGCATTGATAAAGGTTTCAATCCGTTTGATCATGGTTCCGCATACACAGATGTTATGAAAACCCAAGCGCTCAAACAGGCCCTGAATATGGGTAAATATGACGTTGCAATTGGTGGTGCCCGTAGGGACGAAGAAAAGTCTCGCGCAAAGGAACGTGTGTTTTCGTTTCGTGCAAAAAACCACATCTGGGATCCTAAAAATCAGCGTCCGGAACTGTGGGATCTTTACAATACTCGAATTAACAAGAGCGAGACAATTCGCGCGTTTCCACTATCAAATTGGACCGAACTTGATATCTGGCAATATATCTACACCGAAAATATTTCCATTCCTTCACTTTATCTTGCTGAAGAACGACCCGTTGTTGAGCGCGATGGCAAGTTGTTTATGGTCGATGATGATCGAATGCGTCTCTTACCGGGTGAAAAACCGATGATGAAGTCTGTGCGGTTTCGCACGCTTGGTTGCTATCCATTAACAGCAGCGATTGAAAGTGAAGCAAATACCTTGGAAAAAGTAATTGAAGAAATGCAATTGGCCACGACTTCTGAAAGAGAAGGTAGACTGATTGATAAGGACCAATCCGCTTCAATGGAGAAGAAAAAACTGGAGGGCTATTTCTAATGACATCCTCCCTTTTTGCAGAAACATCTGGTGGCATGCTGCGGTTTATTACATGTGGCTCGGTCGATGATGGTAAATCAACGCTTATTGGTCGTCTTCTTTACGATTCAAAACTGTTGTTTCAGGATCAAATCGCTACTCTGGACGAACTTTCGTCAAAACATGGCACAACGGGTCAGAATAATCTTGATTTTGCGCTGCTCGTTGATGGCCTTCAAGCTGAAGTAGAACAAGGGATTACGATTGACGTAGCCTACCGTTTTTTTGCTACGAACAAACGAAAATTCATTGTTGCCGATACCCCAGGTCACGAGCAATATACCCGAAACATGGTCACAGGTGCATCTAATGCAGACCTTGCAATTCTGCTTATTGATGCGCGTCAAGGCATTTTAACTCAGACAAGACGACATGCTTATTTAGTCTCTCTACTTGGCATTAAAAATATCGTGCTTGCAATTAACAAGATGGATTTGGTGGACTACAGCGAAGAACGTTTTAGAAGTATTCGCGCTGATTTTGCCAGCATTGCCAGCTACCTTGATATTGAAAATTGTTTTGAAATTCCAATTTCAGCTCTTAACGGAGATAATATTACATCTTCGTCGGAGGCGATGCCGTGGTATCAAGGTCCTCCTTTATTGGCATATCTTGAAGAAGTGTCTTTAAGGCAAACGGATATGGTCAAAGAACCATTCCGTTTCCCGGTTCAGTGGGTCAATCGTCCACATTTAGATTTCAGAGGTTTTTCAGGAACAATTCAATCCGGCACAATTGCCAAGAATGATGAAGTTGTGGTTTTGCCGTCTGCTAAGACAACATCGGTCAAAGACATCGTGACCTATGAAAATTCGTTGGATGAAGCACAAGCGGGTCAAGCCGTTACGCTCGTGTTTAATGACGAGGTAGGTATTTCCCGCGGTGATGTTATCTGCGCCCTTAAAGACCGTGCGGAAATGGCAAACCAGTTCCAAGCTGATCTCGTTTGGATGAGCGAAGATACTATGTTGCCGCGCCGAGATTACATCCTGAAAATTGGAACCCGTCATGTAAACGCGTCTGTTCTAGTAATTAAACACAAGATCAATGTGAATACATATGATAAAGAACCGGCAAAAACGTTGGAATTAAACGAGATTGCCAAAGTAAACATCGAAACTGATACGCCAATTGTCTTTGATAGTTTTGAAGATGTACCTGCCCTTGGCCGGTTTATCTTAATTGATCGATTTACAAACGCCACAGTTGGTGCGGGCATGCTGAACTTTGCACTAAGACGTTCTGAAAATCTACATCTCCAGTCTATCGATATTACAAAAGAACAGCGTGCGATACAAAAGAACCAAGAGCCAAGGGTGCTATGGTTTACAGGGCTCTCCGGCTCAGGAAAATCAAGTTTGGCCAATGCGGTTCAAAGCCAGCTTTATCAAGATGGCAAACACTGCTACGTACTCGATGGAGACAATGTGCGTCATGGCTTAAACAGCGATTTAGGCTTCACTGATGAAGATCGGGTTGAGAATATCAGACGCGTTGCTGAAGTTGCTAAACTCATGGCCGACGCTGGTTTGATTGTGATCGTATCCTTTATCTCTCCATTTAGATCCGAACGCGAACTAGCACGCAAACTGATTGATGACGGTGAATTTATTGAAGTGTTTGTCGATACACCGTTGGAAGTTTGCGAACAACGAGACGTAAAAGGCCTATATGCAAAAGCAAGAGCTGGTGAACTTAAAAACTTCACAGGCATTGATAGTGCTTATGAAGCGCCTCTTAAACCAGAACTTCATCTTGATGGCACTCAGCCAATCAAAACTCTCAGCAAAGAAGTTTTAAAACTATTATAACTGGTTCGTTCAACTGTTTAAAAATCCAGTGTCGTTGAAATAAATATAGGTAAATAAATGATCCTAAGTGAGTTAATTCCACCATTAGCCCAGGCGTCTCGCGATGCAGGTGCTGTAATAATGGATGTTTATAAATCTGATGACTTTGACACTGAGCATAAAAGCGATGGCTCACCGGTTACCCGGGCGGATAAAGCAGCAGAAGAATGTATTCTTCCGGTTTTAAAACAAATCGCGCCATCCATTACGATCATTTCAGAAGAGAACAGTGAAAGCCACAAGCTTGATGCGCCCGAGCAGTTTTTTCTGGTGGATCCTTTAGATGGCACTAAGGAGTTTTTAGCCCGGGATGGTAAAGGTTCATTTACTGTCAACATCGCCCTCATTCAAAACAATGAGCCAGTATTAGGAATTGTTTATGCGCCGGCATTAGACAGATTATTTGTGGGTTGCAAAGATGGTCCTGTATTTGAAGAACACAATGGAAAGCGCACTGATATATCGGTACGAGACATTCCACAATCGGGTGTCACCGCTGTTGCATCAAAATCCCATCGCGATAAAGTTACCAATAACTGGCTTGCAGACCATGGAATTGAAACAACAGTATCAATCGGCTCATCACTTAAGTTTTGCTTAGTTGCTGCCGGCGAAGCAGATGTCTATCCACGATTTGCGCCAACCATGGAGTGGGATACAGGTGCAGGAGATGCAGTACTTCGCGCTGCCGGCGGCCAGGTAGTTGCAAAAGATGGCAAGCCACTCATGTATGGCAAACCAGATTATCGAAATACTGATTTCATTGCGCAAAGCGAGCATTTCGCTCGCAGAGATACCAAATAATTTGGTGGAATTTTTGAAGAACTAAAGATCAGCATCGCTATTTATATTATCCTGGTTCTTCAACGATGTCATTCAAACAACATGCTGTCCTGAAAACTGCCAGCGGCTGCATCTTTTTCAGATAGAATAGGTGTTATGTCATTAGGCCAAGCAATAGCTACATCGCTATCATCCCAGCGAAAGGCCCCTTCGCTCTCGGGTGCATAATAACTGGTTGTTTTGTACAAGAATTCTGCTGTTTCAGTCAGGGTTATAAAGCCATGCGCAAAGCCTTCCGGTATCCAAAATAGCTTTTTATTTTCCGCAGAAAGTGTCTCGCCCACCCATTTTCCAAAAGTTGGAGATGATTTTCTAATATCAACTGCAACATCAAATACAGCGCCCTGAACTACGCGAACAAGTTTGCCTTGAGCATTGGGTGACAATTGATAATGTAATCCTCGGAGCACACCCTGGCTAGATTTCGAATGATTATCCTGGACAAAAGTAACTTCTCGACCGATGGCATCTTCAAAAATCTTTTGGCTGTAACTCTCAAGGAAAAAGCCGCGTTCGTCTTCGAATACCTTTGGTTCAAAAATCTTGACGTCTGGAATGTTTGTATCAACGACCTTCAAACTCAACATCCTCTGTTATTTGCATGAGGTAACGACCATAGCGATTTTTTAACATAGGTTTTGCAAGTTCCACAACTTGGCTTTTGGTGATCCAATTCTTCCGAAACGCAATTTCTTCAGGACAGGCAATTTTTAGCCCCTGGCGATGTTCAATAGTTTGCACAAATTGATGCGCTTCAACTAAGCTTTCATGTGTGCCGGTATCGAGCCATGCATATCCACGGTTCATCAATTCGATAGATAATTGACCTTTTTCCAAATACAAATTGTTAAGTTCGGTTATCTCAAGCTCACCACGCTCAGATGGTTTGATTGTTTTAGCGTATTCCGGTGCGTGAGAATCATAAAAGTAAAGCCCAGTAACCGCATAGTTCGACTTAGGTGAAACGGGCTTTTCTTCAATACTTATAACAGTGCCATTTTCATCAAATTCAGCAACGCCATAGCGTTCTGGATCCGTCACATGGTAGGCAAATACTGTGGATCCTTCATTTTGACCAGCAGCAGCTAATTTGTCATGTAGTGAATGGCCATAAAAAATATTATCGCCAAGTATGAGTATAGACGGGGCTCCATCCAAAAACTCCTCGCCAATAATCAGCGCTTGCGCTAACCCATCCGGTGATGGTTGCACGGCATATTCAATCTTAAGACCCCATTGACTTCCATCACCCAACAGACGTTCAAAAAGCGGCGTATCCTGTGGTGTTGAGATAATTAAAATCTCATTCACATCAGCCAACATAAGTGTCGTCAACGGATAATAAATCATCGGTTTATCAAAAACCGGCAATAGTTGTTTTGAAACAACCTGGGTTGCTGGATAAAGTCGCGTTCCAGATCCGCCAGCGAGAATGATACCTTTACGTTTCATGTTGCAATTCTTTCCTAATTATATGTTGCGCGACCTTTGAAAATTCTTCTTCCCAATCTGGCAGATCAAAAGATAGACACGCATTAAGCTTGTCAGTCTTCAGTAAGGAGTTTGATGGTCTCTTTGCCGGAGTAGGATATTCATCTGTGGTGATCTCTTTGAGATTAGCTGCTGTTACTTTCAAATTAACGCCCAAATCTTCCGCCATCAATAAAAGCTTTTTGGCAATGCCAAACCAGCTGGTTTTACCCTCAGGGGTCAGATGATAAATGCCATTTGGCCAACTCGCCAGTGCCTTGCGAGCCTGAATAGCATCTGAAATAACTCTTGATATTAATGCTGGTGTTGTTGGTACACCATACTGATCACCAATTACGCCTAAACTTTCACGGCTTTTAGCCAAACGTAATATAGTTTTTGCGAAGTTCCCGCCATGTGTTCCGATGACCCAAGTTGTGCGGAATATCAAATGATCACAATCGCTTCTTGTTATTTCCTGCTCACCAGATAGTTTGGTTGACCCATAGTGATTTATGGGATCGACATCATCAATTTCTATATAAGGATCAGATTTTTTGCCGTTAAAAACATAATCTGTAGAAATATGGATAAACAATGCTCCTAAGGAAGAAGCTTTTTGCGCCATTACCTTCACAGCCTGTGAATTAATAAAATGGGCCATTTCACGTTCTTCTTCTGCTTTATCCACCTGCGTGTATGCCGCTGCATTAACAATAATATCCGGACCAAACATGGAAATTTTATTCTCAATAGAACCCACGTCCGTTAAATCCACAATATTTCGATCGCAAGCTTCGACTTCACCCAACAAAGGCAAAGTTTGGACTAACTCACTTCCAAGCTGTCCATTTGAACCAAACAGAAGAATTCTCATGAATACTGTTTCTCAATCCACTGCCGATAGTCACCGCTGATTATTTGGTCAACCCAGTCGGAATTAGAGAGATACCACTTAACAGTTTTAACAATTCCAGTTTCAAATGTTTCAGCAGGACGCCAATTGAGATCTTTTTCAATTTTCGTAGCATCAACCGCGTAACGTCTGTCATGACCCGGTCGATCGGTGACATAGGTGATTAAGTCGCGATAATTAGAAATTGATGCATCCGACTTGATCGGTCGCAATTCATCAAGAATATCACATAATGTCGTTACAATTTCCAAGTTGGTCTTTTCATTCAATCCACCAACATTGTAAACCTCGCCAACTTGCCCACCTTTGAGCACAGCTCTAATTGCGCTGCAGTGATCACCGACATAGAGCCAATCACGAATTTGTAACCCATCACCATAAATAGGAAGCGGTTTATGCGCTAAAGCATTATGGATAATCAGTGGAATTAGCTTTTCAGGGAACTGAAATGGTCCATAATTATTTGAACAGTTAGTAGTTAGAACTGGCAAACCATATGTGTGATGATAAGCTCTAACCATATGATCTGACGAAGCCTTACTTGCGCTATAAGGACTATTTGGCTCGTAGCGATTGGATTCTTTAAAAGCCGGCGCATCTGGCTGCAAAGAGCCGTAAACTTCATCTGTCGACACGTGTAAGAAGCGGAAATCAGCTTTGACATTGGCGTCGAGATCGTTCCAATAATTTCTCGCGGTTTCAAGTAGTCTAAAGGTTGAAAGAATGTTGGTCTGGACGAAAGCTTCAGGACCATGAATTGAACGATCAACATGTGATTCAGCAGCAAAATTTATAATTGCACGTGGCTTATGAAGTTCAAGTAGTTCTTTAACACTGTCTGAATCGCCAATATCGCCTTTAGAAAACACATATCGATTGCTTCCTTCAAGCGAAGCAAGATTACTCAAATTTCCTGCATAAGTGAGCACATCTAAATTGATAACAGTTTCGTCGGAATTGTTAAGCCAATCCATTATAAAATTCGAGCCAATAAAACCAGCCCCACCTGTCACCAGAATACTCATTTATTCAAATCCTATTTAATAATATACCCAGACCTAACCCTAAAGTTCCAAACAGGGTTTGTTGATATATTCCTGACTTTTTAAAAAGAAATAACCGTTTTAATAAAGTTGAATTACGCGCGCACACAAAATCATCCAGGCGTTGTTGATTTTCAGTTGTAAACAAATGCTTTATCTTCACTAGCGCTTCAAGATTTATACTGTTTTGAGCTCGTACCTTCCCATCAAACATTCTTTGTAACCGCAACAACCGCGCATTCCAGCCATTATCCAGCCCAACCACATTGGTTGAATGTTGTCGGTAACGCATGCATGGCGCTTTGTCAAAATAAACAAGACCGCCAGCCCCAGATACAATTTGATAACACCACCAGTCATGAGAAACAGGTTTTGCATCATTGGATGCTATTACGATTAAATCGCGAGCTGCTCTATTCATCACCATTGTACATCCACAACCTATGCTTTGTACTAAAGCGTTGGGAAAATCCACAGGTTTTAAAAAGTCTGGCGACGAACCAAGTTCATTTGACCCATTTTCATCTGTGATTATCGTCCTTGCACAATAAAGAACGGGAGTATCTTTTGGATATTGGTTTATTATCCTCAAAGCATTTGAAATTTTATCTGAAAACCAAATGTCATCTTGATCACTAAAGGCATAAAACTCATACGCATCATCAATACTGCCCAATGCACTTAGAAAGTTTTTGGCAAAACCCCGGTTTTCTATCTGGTTGCCAAAATAAATACGTTTTTCATCTGATGAGCTTAAATCTAGATTATCCTTATTCAATGCCTCACTCGAACAATCATCTGAAATGAATATGTCTAAGTTTGAATGGGATTGATCCAATATTGAGCGGAGTTGTTCATCAATGTATTCATTGCCATTGTAGTACCCCAAAATGACTGCTGTGCTATCGTTTCCTTGCGCTGTTTTGTTATCATCTGGCAAATTTGACCACTGTATTAATCGATCGGTTGTTACTTCATTTGCAACCAATTTAGATGGGTTATTATTGTAGGTTTCAGACGGCATAATTGCTTCATTATAGTACAAGGCTAAAATTGAAGTACCGTTACAGCAGAACGCATCATTTTAAAAGGGTCAATCGTAGAACCTTGGGTATGGAAATCAAGGTTTGAGTTATTAAGCGGTGATTGCCGTTCTAAATTGACTTTTCATAATAATTGAGGGGCGAAATACATCGTTAGGCTGTCTTAAAATTTGTATAGTAAAAAATAAGACTCGACCCAAACTCAATATGAGCATATTTATCCGCCCTAGTTTAACGAAGCAAAAAGTTTACGTACACAGATGAAAACAGCTATTATTACGGGTATCACCGGTCAAGATGGAGCCTATCTTTCAGAATTGTTGCTCGATAAAGGATATAAGGTATTTGGAACATACCGCCGCGCAGCTTCTACAAATTTCTGGCGTATGGACGAATTAGGTATTTTAGATCACCCAAATCTACAACTTGTAGAATATGATTTAACGGACCTTTCTTCAACGATTCGCCTGATCGAAAAGGCCCAACCTGATGAATTTTATAACTTGGCTGCGCAAAGCTTTGTCGGCGTGTCGTTTGATCAACCCATCACAACCGCTGAGATCACAGGTGTTGGCGTTGTAAATATTTTGGAAGCTATTCGGATAATTAACCCAAAGATCCGCTTTTACCAGGCTTCGACATCGGAAATGTTTGGTAAAGTTCAGGAAATACCTCAGCGTGAATCCACCCCGTTTTATCCAAGAAGCCCTTACGGCGTTGCAAAGCTATACGCGCATTGGATGACGATTAATTATCGAGAATCCTATAATATTTTTGGTACGAGTGGTATTTTGTTTAATCACGAATCTCCTCTTCGAGGACAAGAATTCGTAACGCGTAAAATTACCAATTCTGTTGCAAGGATAAAACTTGGTAAACAAGAGCTCCTAGAACTTGGCAACATGGACGCAAAACGAGATTGGGGTTTTGCAAAAGACTATGTTGATGGAATGCATCGCATGCTCCAGGTTGACGAACCTGATACCTTCGTTCTCGCTACAAACAGAACAGAGACCGTTCGAGATTTCGTAAATTTATCTTGCGCTGCTGTTGGCATCGATTTGGAGTGGAATGGCTCCGCTGAAAATGAAGTTGGTGTGGATACAAACTCTGGTAAAACCATTGTTAAAGTCAATCCGCAATTCTACCGACCTGCAGAAGTCGAATTGTTAATTGGTGATCCTGCCAAGGCGAAGGAAAAGCTTGGATGGGAACCCAAAACGTCTCTTGAAGATCTTTGTAAAATGATGGTGGATGCTGATTTAAGGCGCAACCAAAATGGTTATTCATTCTAAAATTTGAAGGCGAGATTGAATGCGCATATTGGTCACCGGAGGGTTTGGGTTTACGGGCAAGTATTTACTGGCGCGTCTGCTCGAACTTGGTCATGACGCGCGCCCATCGACTAGCAAACTGGATAGTTTGCAAGAATTAGATCAAGAAATCGCAGATTTTGATCCACAGGCGGTCATCCACCTCGCAGGAATATCGAATGCACGCCATTCTGTTGTTGAGGATTTTTACAAAGTAAACCTCATTGGTAGCCGTAATCTTCTTGAATCGATCGCAAAAAATTGTTCGAATATTTCCTGTGTTGTTCTTGCCAGTACTGCCCATGTTTATGCGAGTGAAGACGGCGGTGTGCTTGCAGAAAATTCTCTGATTAAACCTGGTAATGATTATGCGGTGAGCAAATATGCAATGGAACTCATGGCTGGTTTATGGGCAAATAAGCTTCCAATTGTTATCACCAGACCGTTTAATTACACAGGGATAGGCCAGCCCGAGGAATTCGTAATTCCAAAAATCGTGGAACATTTTAAATCTAAAAAATCTCAAATATCTATGGGAACAACCAATCTTTTCCGAGAGTTTGGCGATGTGAGAGATGTGGTCGATGTGTATGAACATATTATTTCGAACCCACCAATTGGTGAAACAATCAATATTTGCAGCAATAACCCTGTTAGATTAGATGATGTTTTAAAATCATGTTCAGAGATAACCGGACATCAACTTAAGGTAGAGGTCAATCCTGCTTTTGTTCGTGAGGGTGAACCGGAAACACTCATTGGCGACAGAACAAAATTATCTAAGTTTTTCCCAGATTTAAAAGCGCGGGAACTACACGAGACGCTCACCTGGATGCTCACATCACAATAGTGATCAAACGATATAATAATCTTAACAAAGTTCTGGTATCAGTTTTGGTCAATGATTTGACGACAAAATTAGCCGCATATAGAGAGGCATGTTATGGACACAAAACAGACACAACAAAGTGTGCTTCCAATTATTTTATGTGGTGGCTCAGGAAGTCGTTTATGGCCCTTATCGCGCAAATCTTCTCCAAAGCAGTTTCATAATCTCGCCAGCGCAAAAACAATGTTATGCAATACGCTTGAACGCGTAAGTGGTGTTGTTCCTGGTTCAATCTACGCCCCTGCCCGCATTATTGGTGCGGCGAATTTTGAAGGTATAATTGCAGAACAAAGCAACGCAAGTCGTGTTGAGGTTGAAAAGTTTATTCTAGAGCCGTGTATGAGAGATACATGTGCCGCGGTTGCAGCAGCGATTTGCGATATTGCGATCAATAATCCAGAGCAAATTGTTTTAATTTTACCGTCTGACCACCATGTGGCGGATGTCGAAGGTTTTAGATCGATTATTAATCGAGCAGCTCACGCTGTTAAAGCAGATGGTGGTATCATGACAATTGGTATCAAACCGAGCCATCCTGAGACGCAATTTGGTTACATCGAGCGTGCCCAAGGGACCGGACCGATTTATGACGTAGAACGTTTTCGCGAAAAGCCCGATCTTGCGGCGGCTAAAGCTTATCTGGATCTTGGAACATTCTTTTGGAACGCTGGTATATTTATGTTCAAAGCCGGTGAAATGGCAGCTGAATTTGAGCGGCAACAAATGGATATATGGACATCTGCTTCACGTGCTGTGAATGAAGGCGAACAGATCGGGAAACAACTTTATCTGGACAAGTCACATTTTAATGCATGTGAAAAGATATCGATCGATTACGGCATCATGGAGCATGCGGCAAAGATTAGAACTATTCAGGCCGCATTTGATTGGAGCGACCTTGGTTCTTGGAGCCAGCTCCATGAAGCTTCACCGCAGACCAATAAAGGCAATGTTATTATCGGCGATGTTGTGACGACCGAAGTTCGCAACAGCTACATACGAGCTGAAGATCGACCCGTAGCAGTAGCTGGTCTTGATGACGTTGTCGTGGTCTCTCAACCCGATGCACTTGTGGTTGTTTCACGAGACAAGAGCTTTTTGGTTAAAGATCTTCACTCAATGATCTCCAAAACACCATGGCCACCTAAGATATTAAATACCTCTGGTAAACAGATTCCATATAAGACAAAAGTTCAAGATTGGATTTTTGAACAAGCGTTACCTTATTGGGCTAAAAACAGTATTGATTACAAACACGGCGGAGTTCACGAAGCCTTAGATTATGCTGGAAAGCCCGTAGACCTTGGACAGAAACGTCTTCGTGTGCTTGCGCGACAGATTTATTGCTACGCAGAAGCCCAAATGCTTGGGTGGGATGGTGACTATCAAAAGGTGCTTGATCACTGTGTGAAAACACTCATTGAAACTGGTTGGCATAAAGATGGCGGCTTCATCCATCTTTATAATCTTGATGGATCTGTGCAGGATGATACGCGTGACGCATATGATCAGTGTTTTGTCCTGCTTGGATTTGCAGCACTATGGAAAGCGCAAAAGAACCCGCTTGCGAAAGAATGGGGTGAAAAAACGCTACAATTCATGGACAAGCAATTCGCTGATAACGTTAATGGCGGGTATTTCGAAACGCCAGGAGGATCAGATATTCGCCGTGCAAATCCTCATATGCATTTCTTTGAAGCAATGTTGGCTTGGTATGATGCAACTGGTGATGAAGAGTATTTAAACCGCGCTAAAAAAATCATCGATCTGTTTAAGACGAAATTCTTTGATCATGAAAATTGGCGGCTTCATGAAATGTTTGATGCAAATTGGGTGCCGTTGGATAACGACATCAATAAGGTCGAGCCAGGGCATCATTACGAATGGGTTTGGTTACTATTAAAATATGTAACACTTAGTGGCGATGATAGCGTTAAAGAATATGCTCGAAAGCTTTATGCAACGGCATTGGCATTTGGACATTATCCAAAAACAGATAGTGTCGCACTTACAATGAGTTACGACGGCAGCGAATTATCGTCGACCGGCCGAATGTGGTGCCAAACGGAAGGGTTAAAAGCAGCGCTTGCACTAAAAGAACACGGCATGACCGTCGATGGTAATCTAGCCTCACGCATGCTTGATCAGATTTACAACAGATATTTAGACACCCCTCAAATGGGTGGTTGGTATGATGCGACCGACAGCGAGGGAAGAGTGGTTTCTACCAATATGCCAACGAGCACATTTTATCATGTCCTTTGTGCATTTGCTGAATATTTAAGAGTTGAAGGCTTAGACTAAGCACGAGTTGAAAGATTGAAGGGTCATATTATGGCGGCAAAATTTGGAACCAGCGGTTTACGTGGTCTTGTGGAAGAAATCACCGATGGCACCTGTGATAAATATGTCCGCGGCTATCTTCAGCACTTGAAAAATAGTGGAAAAGCTAAAGAGGGTTCAAAAATCTATATCGGCTATGATTTGCGAGCTTCAAGCCCTCTTATTTGCGAGCAAACCATCATTGCATCCCTTAAAGAAAACTTTATTCCAGTAAATTGTTCAGATTTGCCGACCCCTGCTCTTGCATATTACGCAATGGGCAATGGCGCAGCTTCCATAATGATAACAGGTTCTCATATTCCCGCTGACCGAAATGGAATTAAATTTTATCGTCCAGATGGTGAAATTGATAAAACAGATGAGCAGGAAATTCAGAAATACGCGCAGCAGATTTCTACAGATGATCTAAAATCAAATATCGATCTTAGCGATGTATCAAATGAGCGCGACGAAGCCGTTCAACAGTTCACCCAACGATATAAATCTTTGTTTTCAAATCAATATTTCAATGGAAAACGCATCGGTATTTATGAACATAGTTCCGTTGCACGTGATATCTTAACAGAACTCTTTGAGGCATTTGGAGCAACGGTTTTCTCACTGGCGCGTTCTGAGACGTTCATCCCAGTAGATACAGAAGCTGTGAGCGATGAAACCGTTGAAAACTTGAAGAGCTGGACAAAACAACATCAACTTGATGCTATTTTGTCAACTGATGGTGACGGTGATAGACCATTATTGTCGGATGAAAATGGAAACTATATCAAGGGTGATATACTTGGCTTGATTGCCAGCAGTTATTTAAGAGCGTCTGTAATCGCAACACCCGTTAGTTCAAACTCTGGCATTTCAAACATAAAAGACACAAAAGTGTATCAAACGCGTGTGGGATCGCCCTATGTTATTGCAGCTATCAATGAAGCAATTTTAAAAGATAGTGGCCTGATTGTTGGATTTGAAGCCAATGGCGGCTTCTTGCTTGCAAGCGATACGGAGATGGGGGCTGGATCGATCACCGCCCTACCCACTCGCGATTGTGTTTTGCCAATGCTAGCAGTTTTATCGATGAGCATTGATCAAAAAATGCCCCTTTCAGAACTTGTTGCAAGTTATAACATGCCAATTACCCATGCAGGCCGCATCCAAGAGTTTCCAACAGAAATTAGCTCGGCATTTGTCGCAGAACTCACCAACTCTGAAGCAAAACGTGATGAGTTCTTTAAGGCGTTTGGATCAGTATCGAAAATCAATATCATTGATGGATTACGCGTACAGCTCGATAACGGCGACATCATCCACCTAAGACCATCTGGTAATGCACCAGAAATGCGTTGTTATGTTGAAGCTGAGGGCATTAGTGCAGCGCAAGCACTTGTTGATAAAACTGTTGCTGCAATTAAAACCTACAACAATATTTAAAATCAGCTTTTCACTGCCTTTTTAAAAACATCATAAAGCGCTTTTGCGGAGCGTTTTGCTTCGAACTTTTGTAATTGAGCACTGGTATTTGCCATTTTTGATTTATAAAGTTCATTATTGGAAATGAGTTCAGATAATCCGTTCGATATCGCTTCAACACTATGCGCATCAACAAGTAAACCTGCATCACCAACGACTTCAATTAGCGAGGAATTGTTTCCAGCAAGTGCCGGCACGCCATATTTCATGGCTTCGGCAATTGGTAATCCAAATCCTTCATATGTCGAAGGCATCGCCAAGATATACGCATTTTTATAAAGGTATTGGAGCGATTGCTCATCAAGATAACCCATGAGATGAACAAAGTCATTTAATCCGTAATTGGAAACAATCTCATCGAGTTTTTTTCGCCCCAGCCCATGCCACCGACAATAACCAAATGACAGGCATTACGCGCCGACGCATCTAATTTTGAATAAGATTCCAAAAGCCGTTTGATGTTTTTGCGGGGCTCTAAGGTTCCGACAAACAAGATATATTTTTGCGATGTGATAATGTCATCTATCTCAGGAATTTGTGCTGGGATTTCTTGTGTTAAATTGATATCAATAGCTGGATAAACCAGGTTCATTTTATCAATTGGAACATTAAGATAGGTATTGAGATCCTTAATAGTAGCCTTTGATGAAACAACCACGCAGTCAGCCGAATTGACTACAGATGGCATTTGGATACGTTCTCTAAGTTTGGAGCCAGCCTTCATCGTTTCACCTGCCATTTTCCAAACCATATCGTGAATTGTCACAACAGTGCTGCAACTTTTCGGACTGATATATGGCAGGCGGTGCGATGGCCCCCATAAAATATCAATATCATCTTTGTAAGCCCAAAATGGCAGAGTAGTTTCACCCCAAATCTGTTGGAATAGACCATTAACCGGTATCTTTAATTCTCGAATATTGGCGTTTTGAAATGGCTTGCGATATTGCGGAAGAATTGGAGCGGGACTATAAAGATGCAGCTCAATATCCGAATTTAACGCAAGTTGTTGGCTCATATCAAAAGTATATCGTCCCACACCGGTGATTGGGCGCGATAAAGATCTGGCATCAATACCAAGTTTGATCATGAGACTTAAACCTAACGAGTTTGTACCCTATTTCAGCATATCCTGATAAACATCATAATATCTTTGCGCCTGCGTTTCAGCGGTAAATATTGTTTCATACCGTTCGACTGCCGCTTTACCATAACGCGCTGCAAGATCATCATCTTTGAAAATTGTTGTCATCGCTTCTGCCAATTCGCTAGAAGATGCAGGCTGAACAACCAGACCAGTTGTTTCGTGTTCATTTATATAACTTGTACCTGAACCTATTTCACACGAAATTAGAGGCTTCCCCATCGCAGCTGCTTCTAGCAGCGAAATACCAAAAGCCTCTGATCTAAGATGAGACGCCATAATAAAACCGCGGCATAACTCAAGAAGTGCAATTTTGTCATCATCAGATACAAAACCTAAGAAATGAACATTTTCGGCACCCAGTTCATTGGCCTGTGCTCTTAGTTCTTCCTCAACACCACCACCACCAGCAATAACCAGCGGAATATTGGTTTGTGCGGCAGCTTCAATTGCGTGTTTCAACCCTTTATAATAACGCAAAGCCCCAACAAAGAGGAAAAACTTCTCTGGCAATTTGGCGTGCCATTTTGAAATCTTGGTCTGGACTGTATCGGTGATCTCAGGTTTGGGTATACCAATTGGGATTGTAACGATTTTATCTTTGTAGGACTGTAATATACTGCTGCTGGCTAAATATTTTGGTGATGTAGCAATCACTTTATCCATTTTGCCAAGAAAGTAATTCATCAAGGGTCTGTATACTCTCAACAAGTTTTTCTGCTTGATAATATCACTCTGATAGGTGATCAAACATGGCCTATTTTTGGGAGATAAAAGATACAGCAAATCTCCAAATGGATTTGGAAAATAGAAGTGAATAATATCAGCTTTTTTTGAAAGCTCGCGGAACTGTTTGAAAGCTGACCAGGAAAACCCGGTAGATGCAACAAAAAATGATTGTTTTGCCAGGACCACATCATACGTGTTTACAGGAACTGTTTTCGTTGTAGGAATATCAGCCAGAGACAAAACCGTATTCTCAACCCCCAATTCATTGGTATGATTGGATAAGTTATCAATGAATACTTCTATACCCCCAACAGTTGTTGGGAAAGATGTTTTGTAAACATGTAGGACACGCATGCATAAGCCTCATCAATAAAGTCGGCTTTTGGTAAACTAGCAAATGAGATATAGCAACTCATCTCCCAGCTAAAATAATAAGTGAGAACAATAAAAAACGCATGGCGGACTAATTATCCAACCATGCGTTCGTTTAAAAAGAAAACTATCTTTTATCTATGCAGCTTTATAATGTTCTACTGTTGTTGAACCAGTGCCGCTTAGCTTAAATTCACGAAGCAGCGCATTAAGCTCCTGAACTTCCTGAGACAAAGTATGGCCTGAAGCTGTGACTTCCTCAGCCATTGCCGCATTTTGTTGTGTGCCTTCGTCAATCGAATTCACCGCACGGTTGATTTCTTTTAGGCCACTTGCTTGCTCTTGTGCAGCGTCGTCGATCTTATGCACGTGTTCGTTCATCTCAGTCACAAACTTAACGATAGACTTTAATGCTTCACCAGTTTCTGCCACCAAGTTTACACCAGACTGCACCTGGCCACCTGAACGTGTGATCAACTCTTTAATTTCTTTCGCAGCTGTCGCAGAACGTTGTGCCAATTCACGCACTTCTTGTGCAACTACGGCAAAGCCTTTACCTGCCTCACCAGCACGCGCCGCCTCTACACCAGCGTTAAGCGCAAGCAAGTTTGTTTGGAAAGCAATATCATCAATGACACCGATAATATCAGCGATCTGATCAGATGAATCTCGAATATCCGACATCGCAGACACAGCTTTTGTTACCACCTCACCTGAGCGTTCTGCTTCATTCTTAGTGGTCTTGACCAATTCACCAGCTTCGCCAGCTAATTGGGCTGTGGAACTCACTGTTGCAGTGATTTCCTCCAGCGCAGCAGCTGTTTGTTCAACGGCAGCAGCCTGTTGTTCAGTGCGTTTTGATAATTCATCTGAAGCACTGCGAATTTCTTGTGATCCACCGTCAATTGCCTGCGCATTATGACCAATGCGAGCTAGTGTTTCATTCAAATTACGCAATGTCTGGTTAAAATCAACACGTAAACTATCGAGTTCTGGAATAAACTTATCATTGATACTCTGATGTAAATTACCGTCAGATAATTCACGCAATGCAGCGCCAATTGTATTGACCGCATGCACGCGTCCTGTAATATCTGTCGCATATTTTACGACTTTAACAACATTACCGCTTACGTCGAAGATCGGGTTATATGAAGCCTGGATCCAAATTTCAGACCCACCTTTGCCAAATCGTTGGAATTCACCTGCAACAAATTCACCTGCAGCGAGTTTCTTCCAAAAATCACTATATTCAGCACTGTTGGCGTATTCTTTATCGACAAACATCCGGTGATGTTGACCTTTAATCTCAGTTAGATCATATCCTACCGCACCACAGAAATTTTCGTTTGCTGTAAGGATAGTCCCATCAACTTCAAATTCGATAACAGCCTGCGCGCGTGAAATAGCGTTGATCTTCCCATCATTCTCAGCTGCTTTAAACTTAGCTGCTGTAATGTCGGACGCAAATTTAACAACTTTTACCGGCTTGCCTGTGCGCCCTAACACAGGATTATATGTCGCCTGAATCCAAATTTCGTTCCCAGACTTGCCAAACCGCTTATATTCACCGGAATCGTGTTTTCCAGCCGCTAGAGATTCCCAAAACTCTTTATAAGCAGGTTTAGCCGCTTCTACCGGATCGACAAAAATTGAATGATGTTTGCCAACAATCTCATCTCGTTCATACCCTACAGCTGAACAAAAGTTATCATTCGCGTCTAAGATATTACCCTGACAATCAAATTCGATAATCGCCAGAGAGTTGTGCAGTGCCCGCAGAATTGAATCAGCACCCGAATTAAAAACCATATTATTTAACAAAATAAGCTCCATAGCCACTTATTCGTGAAACTTGGATGTCTAAATAGCCTGACATTCCCGCAAACATCTTTGACTACCTAGTTGAATTCAGAAAAAAAGATCTAAAATCAGTACATCAGTGATCAAATCTCTAATGCATCATCATGACTTATTGAGATAAATAACGCTCTTTCATTCGAGCATTTTTAAGTAAAAAAACATACTTACTTATGGTTACTAGAATGTACTATTTTGATTAAAATCACGTTAAAAAACAATGCTCAAAATGCCATTATGGGTATTGTTAATTGTATAATAACATGTATTGGTTGTGCAAAAATCGAAATAATCGTTGTATAAATTAAGAAAAACTTGGAAATAAACATTCAAATTTGTAGTATAAATACTGCACTATATTACGGATTGAGACAAATACTAGAAAAATTACAAAAACACAATTTTATGCTTTGCAACTGTATTCATATGATAAAAACATGTGATTCTAGTCAATACGGTGCTTATTTGGATCTAACAATTGGAATTCTGCGTAATTTTTACAAATTAAAGCTATTGGAGTTTGATCGACGAGATGACTACACCGGTCTTAACCCCCATTACCCAAGCGTTAAATGACGGAGCACTCTCACGCAAAGAGCTGAAGAACCTCATGCAACGTTCGGACAAACCAGCGTTCGTACACTTCTTAACCTGGTATCTTGTGCTGTGTGGCACCGGGTCTTTGATATATTTCACTTATGACAATATCTGGCTACTTTTACCCGCAATGTTGTTGCATGGCATCGTCATGGTCCATCACTTCTCCTTGCAGCACGAATGCACCCATTATACGCCTTTTAAAACACGTTGGTTAAATGACGTGTTTGGTAATTATTGCGGATTTGTGATCATGCTGCCACACAGACACTTCAGATATGAGCATTGCGATCATCACACCTATACGCAACTAAAAGGGCATGACCCGGAGATGATTGAACTCCCCGCCTCCATTTGGGGATATCTTTATTACATCTCATCAATCCCATATTGGAAAGCGAAATTCACCGAGCTCTTTCGCCATATATTCGGAAGATTAAATGATGATGAAAAGCGATTTGTTCCAAAAGAAGAATATAAAACGATATTCTGGGAAGCGCGTATTATGGCAATCGCATATTTCGCTATCATCTCGCTTTGCATTTATTACTCATGGTCTGCACCTTTATTCTATTGGCTCATTCCAGTGATACTAGGTGAGCCCGTTATGCGCGCTATTCGGCTAACCGAACATGTTGGACGACCAACTGTTCGCGATATGACGGAAAATACCCGCACCAATCTTGTTTCCAAACCGTGGCAATTCCTCAGTTGGAATATGAATTACCACGCAGAACATCATTATGCGTCTTCTGTGCCCTTTTATGCGCTACCAGAACTTCATAAAAAATTAGACGGTTATATCCATGTAGAAGAGCGTGGTTATCTCGGAGCTCATCTTGATATTATCTCTCAGCTGCTTGGTCGAAAACCGCGGGCTGATCAGGATCAAGGACAAAATAATTAGTTTGGTTATTAAGTAATGGCGCGAGAAAAATTCTGGCAAGACGTGATTGCCATCAAAGATCTAGAAAAGGGTGATGCAACGCCTGTTAGCCATAATGGCCGTGAAATCGCAATTTATGACACCGATGATGGGATATTTGTTTCTATGGCGCGCTGTACCCATGGTGCGGCCAATCTATGCGATGGCTATTTCAACGGTAAACATATTGAATGTCCGCTCCACCAAGGCTTATTTGATGCGCGGACTGGAGAGGCACTTGCAGCCCCTGCCCGGATATCACTTAAAATGATCGAATCTCGCGTGAAAGACCAAATGGTGCAGATTTTTATTTAAGTTACTTTAGAGCGGTTCTCTAGCTTTCTAAACAGATAAGATAATCCAAAGCAGATGATGAAATATAAAGCCGCTGTGGTCAGCCAGGCTTCAAAGATCAAACGCGTGGCCGATGCCAGCTCCTGGGTTCTAAACGTCAATTCTGGAACAGATATGAGCGAAATAATAGCACTGACTTTGATGAGCGATATAAACTCATTGGCAAGCGGTGGTAATACCTTCTTAAAAGCTTGCGGCAATACAATGTAGCGCATTTGATCAAACCAGCTCAAGCCGATCGATAACGCCGCTTCGCGCTGTCCTTTACCAACAGATTGAATGCCAGCACGAATGATTTCGCCCACAAAAGCACTTTCAAATAATGCCAACACAAACGCGCCTGAAATCAGTGCTGGGAACTTGCGCATGTCGCCAAAGAAGAATGACCAATATTCAGCCGTCTCCGAGCGAGCAATCTTACGAGCCCAGCGTTCAATACCAAACGCATCAACCAACTGTTCAGACAGGAAAAAGTAGAAAATGAACAAAATAACCAATGGGGGTACATTCCGCAGCATCTCAAGATAAGTGCGTGCGAGCATGCGTATCGCAAGATTTTTCGCAACGCGCGCCAAGCCTAAAATGGTGCCAAATATAAGTGCCATAATCGATGCGTAAAAACATACACGCAGCGTGGTAAACATACCTTCGAGCAAGAAGTTGGTCACAAAGCGTTGTTCATCTTCATCCCAGCGAATGAGATAGTTTGGTATTGGCGCCCAATTCCAATTGTAATTAAGCGCACCCTCAACACGATAGGTAACAAATAGGATGAAAGCCGCAATGATGGCTAGAAGCACATAATCGCCTGTTTTCAATTTTGATAGAGCCTTCATGATCAAGCTGTCATCCAATTCATTACGAAATTAAAATGCGCGGGATGCAAAATTCCACCCCGCGCAAATGTCCAATTACTCGACCAGATCTTTCCAGTCCTGAGTACCAAACCAATATGCCTCACGCTCAGCGATATAACCTGTATGCGTGTTGATTTTGATCCAGTTGTTCAAAAGGTTGAGCGCATCTGGATCACCCTTACGAACAGCAAACGCTTCAAATGCAGGGTTAAATTCACGACCACCTAGACCGATTTCCAAGATGTCCGGGTATGAAGCAACTTCCAATGCAGGTGTTGGGCGTGAACCCATTGTTGCGTGGGCATTACCGTTCACAACTTCCTGAGTAGATGCACCTTCTTCGTCAAACTGAAGAAGTTTTGCTTTCGGGAACAATTCAGCCATTGTTGTTGCAGGCGTTGTACCACGACGAACAGCAAGCGTTACATCTTCACTGTTGTAGTCTTCAAGTGTGAAGCCTTTTGTCATTTCTTTGTTAGAAATCAATGCAAGACCTGAATAGATCACAGGATCTGAAAAGTTGAGTGTCATGTTACGCGATGTTTTCACGCTCATGCCTGAGATGATGATATCGAACTTACCACCAACCAATGCAGGGATAATTCCATCCCATGCTGTTGGCACAAATTCAACGTCCACGTCCATGTCGGCTGCAAGCTTCTTAGCAAGATCGATTTCAAAACCGATTAACTCACCTTTTTTATCGCGCATAGCCCATGGTTTAAAAGTTGATAGGCCAACGCGCATAACGCCATTATCTTTAATTGTTTCGATAACGCTTTCAGATGTCAGTGCTTGCGTTGCAGTCTGAGCAGTTGCTGGCAGTACCAACGCTGCAGTTGCCAATGCGGCAAATGCTGCGCTTTTTATTTGACTCATAAATGTCATTTGGATTTTCTCCTTGAGGTTTCCAGTCGTGTGTTATTGAGTTTGTGTTGCAAATCGCCTCTCCACACCTGAGACGAAAATGGATAATATAAGCGTGAATATCAGGTATACGGCTGCCACCGTGAACCAGATTTCAAAACTCATATATGTATCGGAAATAATGTTACGTCCCGCAGTCGTTAATTCCAGCACAGCGATAACGCTGACAATGGCCGAATTCCTGATCATCTGAACTGCTTCACCCGTCATAGGTGGAATGATCAGACGAATGGATTGCGGGATGATGATGTAACGATAAGCTTGAGTTTTCGACATGCCAATCGAGCTGGATGCTTCCCACTGCCCTTTTGGCACCGCGTTGATCCCAGCGCGAATGATTTCAGATATCTGAACACCTGAATATAAGCTGAGGCATAATATACTCGCAGCGTAACGATCTAACGCGAACACCCGACCAAAGATATAATAGCAAACGTATAACAGCACGATGATTGGGATGTTACGGATGATCTCTAAAAGCGTGATGGACAGCGCCCGGCCAACAATTAGATCTGATAGTCTTAGAAGCGCCAGCGCCAGGCCAATACCGATTGCGATAACGAAAGAAATTGCGGATAAAATGATTGTTCCAACCATTCCACGCGGAATTTCTTTCCACACAAATACCCCGTCCTCAATTTCATAAATATATTGAGGTACGCGAGACCACTGCCAATTATAACCCATGGTTTGAGAGCCGCTGTAAGCGGCATAGATAATCAAACCTATAATAATCAAATATTGGATTATAGACGCCGGCAAGGACGTGGTAATACGTTTTATCTGCATGGCATCAGTGATCCAGTATTTGATCTAAAAATGCCCTGCAACGTTCGCTATCAGGATTGGTGAAAAACTTTTCAGGCGGTGCAGTTTCAACGATCTCGCCATCTTCCATGAACACCATCGTATCGGCAACCTTGCGTGCAAATCCCATTTCATGGGTTACGCAGACCATTGTGATGCCACTTTCTGCAAGTTCAACCATCACATCCAAAACTTCATTGATCATTTCAGGATCGAGCGCAGAAGTTGGTTCGTCAAAAAGCAGAATTTCCGGTTCCATGCACAATGAGCGTGCAATGGCGACACGTTGTTGCTGACCACCAGATAATTGCGCAGGATACTTATCGGCTTGCTCAGGTATGTGAACACGTTCGAGGTATTTACGGGCTAATTTCTCAGCCTCATCATTACTCATTTTACGAACGCGTTTTGGCCCAATCGTAAGATTTTCTAGTACCGTCAAATGTGGAAAAAGGTTGAACTGTTGAAACACCATTCCAACATTTTGGCGAATCTCGCGAATGTTCTTAGTGTTTTCATCAAGCTGGAAACCATTGACTGTTAGGCGGCCAGAAGAATGTTCTTCTAGCCGGTTCACGCAGCGAATAAGTGTTGATTTGCCGGATCCAGATGGTCCACAGATAACCATTCGCTCACCTGATTTGACAGTCAGGTCAACATCTTTAAGTGCTTGAAATTTATCGTAAAATTTATTTAAGCCTTGGAGTTCAATAACGGCTTGTTTTTGGTTCAACGTCTTTTACCTGTTTTTACAGTGACCGGCATAGTATCAAGATCGCCAGCTGTAATCTTTTATTCGTGTTGACACACATAACGTCTTATCGAGTCCCGTCACGAATTGCGGCCATTGTGCACATAAATTCCAGATAGTTAAGTGATTAATTTGCAGATAAACTTTAAGTGATGGTTCAAAACTTATTCAAAAACCATCAATTGCAGCAGATGCGCCAAAAACACTCATAGGCAGATAGTGACAATGTGTTTAATAATACGGCTCGCAAATCAGACTGGATGTAGTTAGATGAAAAATTTTGAAGTTTTGGTTGTTGGTGGCGGATTGGCTGGCATGTCTACAGCGCTCGCGTGCCACAAAGCCGGCATGAATGTTGGCATCATTGCAAAGAAACCAGTCAAAAACGATGGTCGTACAACTGCATTATTTATGCCGTCAGTCAACTTTTTAGATGAATTAGGTGTTTGGGATAAAATCAAAAATGAAACCTCAGCGCTAATAACAATGCGAATTTTAGACAATACCAGCCGTTTGATCCGCTCGCGGCCAGCATCTTTTCCCTCGTCTGAAATTGGTCTTGATGCGTTTGGTTATAATTTCCCAAACCACCCTCTTCTTGAAGCGCTTTATGCTCAAGTGGAAGAAACTGATATTGAAGTTTTTGACAGTTTTGCCAGCGACTACAGCGAGCGCGACGTTTCAGCCATTGTGACCCTTGAAAGTGGTGAAGAAATTGCTGCACAGCATATTCTAGCTTCAGACGGCCGCAATTCACTCATCCGGGAGAAGGTGAACATCTCCGCCAAAACCTGGGGTTATAAACAAAAAGCAATTGTTTTAACTTTTGCGCATAAATTTTCGCACCAGAATATATCAACGGAATTTCACACAGAAAAAGGTCCGTTTACGCAAGTGCCACTGCCGGGCAAACGCTCTAGTTTGGTTTGGGCAATCAAGGATGATGAGGAAGAGTATTTCTTAAACTTACCAAAATCAGAGCTCAATATGCTCGTCGAACAAGGTCTGCACTCAACCCTTGGTCCCGTTGAAATTGATTCAGAATTACAGTGCTTTCCATTATCCAGCTTGATCGCAACACGATTTGGCAAGGGGCATGTCATGCTGATTGGCGAAGCAGCACATGCATTCCCACCCATCGGCGCGCAAGGGCTTAATCTTGGTCTTCGTGATGTTATGACGGCCATTGAATGTGTAACCGCACACCGAAATGCACCCGTTCAAGCTGCAGAAGCTTATGATCGCAAACGCCGCGCGGATATCCACACCAGAACATTTGGCATTGATATGTTTAATCGCACGTTGCTGACTTCATTTTTGCCAGTACAGCTCATTCGCTCAGGCGCGATCTCAGCAATTAGCTCTATCGCACCGTTAAGACAGTTTGTGATGCGACAAGGTGCATTACCTGGCGTTAAGAAAGAAAAGCAATCTGCTTAAGGGAACATATCATACGGCAATGTGCCAGTTCTAAAGAGCCATAACCAGGTCGATGTCGTCACCACCGAAAAGACCGTGCTGATTAAGATGCATGCGGATGCACGTTCTACCCAATAACCATATTGCTGGCCAATGACGAACACATTGGTTGCTGTTGGTAATGAAGCGAGCAATACGGCAACCTGCACCCAGATCGGATCAAAATTTCCAAGCCAGCTGAGTGATAGATACATCAAAGCTGGAAACACAAGCAGTTTGATTGGGACAATATAGCTGATCTCGATCGGAATGCGGTTTAACGGACGCAAAGCGAGCGTTACACCCATCGCAAACAGTGCGCAAGGCGCAGCAGCTTGGGCGAGGATATTGATCGTATTATCGGCAGCATCTGGCAGATCAACTGAGAAAATCGCTGCCATCACACCAAAGAATGTTGCGATAATAAACGGATGAAACGCGATATTTTTAACAACTTTAAGAACGAGCGCACTGACATTTGTTTTCTCTTTGCCGGTTAGCGCCATCATCAAGGGCGCCATTGTGAAGTGCAAAATGTTTTCAACACAAAAGATGAGCGCAACAGGCACCGCAGCCGCTTCACCAAAAGCAAGCAGCGCCATCCCCGGCCCCATATACCCAATATTGCCGTAAGCGCCTGCAAGTCCCTGAATGGTTGAGTGGCCAATATTGTTGCGACGGATGAAATATCCAATCGCAAACACAAGCGCAAATATGATGAAGGCGACATAGGTGGTTGTGGCTAAAAAATCAGCGCGTTTGAACTCTTCAACCGGCGTTGTGGATAAGAGCTTATAAAACAGGGCCGGCAGAGAAACATAAATGATAAAAACATTAAGCCAACCCATAGCCCCATCTGGCTGGTGGGTGAATTTGGCAACAACATAACCCAGCAAAATCAGCCCGAAAAATGGCAGAACTAACGTGATTATCTCAAGCATGTATAAGTTAGCTTTCCAAAAAGTATTCGAAGAATCATTGCTCTTTTCAAAGCTGATTATTAATTGATATACTGGAAATATAAGAGTTCAAAGGAATATCGATGCAAAGTAGATCTGCGAAATTTGGATTAGGCGAAATTGTAAAACACCGGATCTATGATTTCCAAGGTGTTATCTATGATGTTGATCCGGTATTTGCCAATACCGATGAATGGCTTGCTTCTATTCCTGAAGATGTACGCCCTGATAAGAACCAACCTTTTTATCACCTTCTCGCAGAAAACAGCGAAATTGAGTATATCGCCTATGTTTCTGAGCAAAACCTTTTGTTAGTTGAGGATGCTAAGCCATTACGCCATCCTCAGATCAATGAGCACTTTGTTGGTTTTCACGAAGGCGTCTACCTGCCATATGACAGTGTTTCTCACTAAAACATTTGCATAAAAAAAGCCGATACAATCGCTTGTATCGGCTTCTTCGTAATATGAGTTAAAAACTACTCTTTAGCAGCGTCTTGTGCGGCTTGTAGTTTTGCACGTGATTCTTCAAGCTTCTTACGAATTTCATCTTCGCGCGCTTTAGCTTTTTCTTCGCGTTCTGCTCGGCTAATTGCCTCACCGTCAAATGCTTGGGTAAAACCGGTTAGTGAGATGCGAATTGGATTAGCAGCACGCTGCGCATTTACTGATGTAAATACAGCTTCACCGCCAGCTTTGAACGAACCGACGATTGCATCTGTCAGCTGAACCTGAGCGATACATTTATCTGGCAAGCAGATTGCGTATGGAATTTTAGTTTGCTTTCCACCATCAACCTGCAATGAAATTCCAGGCTGAATAAAACGTGCTGTTGGTACAGTTACCTGCAACAAACGCTGGTTTACTTTACCTGACACCTGAACAAGACCAACAGCTGTGACCAGCTGACCAGATGGTGCAGTGACAATGTTTTGGACAATACAAACATCATTATCAGCTTGCTTGTTACACTCTTTAAACCAACCAGCGATTGCCTGAGGCGCGGTTTGTGCATTGGCTGCTAGTGGTGCAAGCGCAAAACCTGCACCAAGTACTGCGACTGCAGTGATATTTGTAAAAATTGATTTCAACATTACTGTTCGGACCTTATCGGATTAATTTGTATTTCGCCTAACTGCCGACCAAATAAGGCAGCAACAAGGCTTTGTGCCCTCCATCTAACCCGACAATCCAATAATTTCCAGAAGTTATTTGAATATTTTAATCAATTTCCATTTTTGACACATGCCTTTATTCGGTACATGCTGCTTCAACGCGAGAATCAACAGTTTTACGGGAGAAAACAGTGATGAAGTTTGCTTCAGCTCTTTTGGTCGCAACATTTGTATTGGGCTCGACAATAGCCAATGCCGAACCGCTTCATGGAATTTCCATGCACGGCAAGCCTGCCCTACCAGCAGATTACACTCATTTTCCCTATGCAAACCCTGATGCACCCAAAGGCGGTAAAATTGCCTATGGCGTTGTTGGTACGTTTGATAGTTTGAACCCATTTATCTTGAAAAGCATGCGGACCCGCGCGCGCGGCATTATCGATCCCGAATATGGCAATCTTTACTATGACACGCTTATGCAGCGCTCTCGCGATGAAGCTTTTACCATGTATGGACTTTTGGCTGAAACAGTCGAATGGGATGAAGAGCGGACATATTTACAATTCAACATCAATCCAAATGCCCGTTGGCATGATGGTAAACCCGTCACCGCTGATGATGTGATATTCACATTTGAAGTCCTGCGCGATTACGGACGCCCACCATATAATCGACGCTTAAACCGCGTTGAAAAAATGGAAAAGATTTCAGATCTCAGCGTTAAATTTACGTTCAATGAAAAATCAAACCGTGAATTCCCGCTTATTCTCGGATTAACGCCAATTTTGCCTAAGCATGACACTGATCCAGAAGGTTTTGATACGTCCACAATGGATATCCCTGTAGGTTCCGGGCCTTATAAGATCAAAGAAGTTCGCCCCGGGGAAAGCATCACCTATGAGCGTGATCCAAACTATTGGGCAAAGGACATTCCATCGAAAGTCGGCTTTGATAATTATGATGAAATTCGCGTTGAATATTTCTTATCTCAAACAGCTCAATTCGAGGCGTTTAAAAAAGGCCTGTTTGATGTCTATCCTGAAGGAAACCCGTCTAACTGGGCAAGGTCTTACGATTTTGCGGCAGTGAACGACGGTGACATCATTAAAGAATCTTTCCAAAAACAACGCCCTTCCGGGATGTTTGGCTTTGTCTTCAATACGCGCCGCGAAATCTTTAAAGATATCCGCGTTCGCAAAGCCTTATCTCTGATGTTTGATTTTGAATGGATCAACAAAAACCTTTATAATGACGTATACACGCGAACGAATAGCTTTTGGCAAGGGTCAACGTTATCAAGCTATCAAGTACCTGCAAATGACATCGAGAAGGAGCTTTTAGCACCCTTCCCGGATGCTGTGAGCGAAGACATCATGAATGGCAGCTATGCATTGCCAGTCACCGACGGTTCTGGTCGCGATCGTAAATTACTACGTGAAGCATTAGGACTATTTAAAGAAGCAGGATATGAGATCAAGGATGGTAAACTTGTCGATACAAGCGGTAAGCAGCTATCATTTGAAGTTCTGCCGCAAAACGAAGATCAAGAGAAACTAGCACTTGCCTATCAGCGTTTTGTCAAAGCACTTGGTGTTGAGATGACATTGCGGACAGTTGATGATGCGCAATATCAGCAGCGTTCGCAAACATATGATTTTGATATGATTATCAAGGCATTTTCGTCTTCGTTCTCCCCAGGTGCTGAGCAGATCTGGCGTTGGAGTTCACGCGCTGTTGAACCCGAAGGCACATTCAACTTCGCGGGCGTGGCAAATCCAGCCATTGATGCGATGATTGATGCGCTTGTTAACGCACGCACCACAGAGGATTTCCAAGCCGCAGTTCGAGCCTATGATAGAACATTACTATCCGGCCATTATGTCATTCCAGCTTATCATTTAGATCAAACTTGGATTGCCCGTCGAAATTACATTAAATTTCCGGAAGGCAAGCAACCCATTTATGGCTACCAACTTCCTGTTTGGTGGGATTCACGGGCTGAATAAACCAATTTAATATAAGGAAACGACAATGGACGCTTCGGCTCAGAAACCGCAGGTCACGATTGATATTGTCTCAGATGTCATGTGTCCCTGGTGCTATATTGGCAAGAAACGCTTGGAAAATGCGCTTTCAGAGGTGGGTGAAAATGTTGATGTCAAAGTCCAATGGATGCCCTATCAGCTGGATGCTACTTTGCCAAAACTCGGCAAGGATAGAAAACAGTATTTTATCGACAAATTCGGTTCGCTCGATGCCTATGCGCAAGTTTATGCACCCATCAGAGAAGCGGGCGCTGCTGAAGGTATTCCGTTTAAATTAGATGACATCAAAGTCTCACCAAACACGATGGATGCGCACAGGCTCATTCATTGGGCGGGACAGGATTATGGTCTTGAAGTCCAGCATGAACTTGTTTCGGTCCTCATGCGCTTTTACTTCGAAGAAGGTAAGAATATTGGTGACAACGAGGCTTTATTAGAAGCTGCAAAACTTGCAGATATGGGTGTTGACTATATACGCGAGCGTTTGGAAACAGATGAAGATAAAGATGTGATCACTGGGCAAATAAACGCGATGCAATCAGCTGGTGTTTCTGGCGTGCCATTCTTTATCGTCAATAAGAAATACGCCCTTCAAGGTGCGCAACCCAAAGAGCATATTGTTCAAGTTATTCAAGATATTGCAAGCAAGTCTTAATGTAAAATCTAACCGGCCTTTGCGATCTCTGCAAGTTTCGTCATGGTAATCGCTGAGCCTGCCAATCGCTTATCAGCATCAGGTAATTTACGTGCGAAGAACACGCTCTGATCGGGTCTGATTTTAGCTTGGTTATTCGGTATAGAGATATGCGCAACCAATCCAGCAGGGTTCGGGAATTCGCCATTTCTGAAATGAACGACAATACCTTTTGGACCTGCGTCAAGCTTCTCAACATTGGCTGTACGGCACAACGTTTTGATATAAACCACTTTCAAAAGATGTTTAACTTCCAGCGGTAACTTACCAAATCTGTCGACCAATTCTGCACCAAATTCATCAATTTCAGAGAGTTCATTGATCTCGCCAAGGCGACGATAAAGGCTTAAACGCAGATTGATGTCTGGCACAAAATTCTCTGGAATCATCACAGGCGCACCCACCGTGATTTGTGGAGACCAGCCGCTATCACTTGATAATTCATCGCCCTTAAGTTCAGCAATCGCCTCTTCCAACATGTGTTGATAAAGCTCAAAACCAACTTCTTTAATATGACCAGATTGTGCATCACCAAGCAGATTACCTGCACCACGAATATCAAGGTCGTGACTTGCAAGCTGGAATCCTGCGCCGAGCGTATCAAGCGATTGTAACACTTTGAGGCGGCGTTCAGCTGTTGCTGTCAGCGTTCTGTTCACAGGAAGCGTAAAGAGTGCAAAAGCACGTAGTTTAGAGCGCCCGACACGTCCACGAAGCTGATAAAGCTGCGCCAAACCAAACATATCAGCGCGATGCACGATCAAGGTATTTGCCGCTGGAACATCAAGACCGGATTCAACAATTGTCGTTGATAAGAGCACATCATACTGCCCTTCGTAAAAAGCGGTCATAATGTCATCAAGCTCGCCTGGTGGCATTTGCCCATGAGCAACTGCAACTTTCAACTCAGGTAAATCTGATTGAAGGAACGCGTGAACCTCTTCCAGATCTGAGATGCGCGGGGCAACATAAAAGCTTTGTCCACCACGATAATGCTCGCGCAACAAGGTCTCGCGGATAATCATTGTATCAAATGGCGAGATAAATGTTCGAACTGCCAAACGATCAACCGGTGGAGTAGTAATCAGCGAGAGTTCACGAACGCCTGTCATGGCAAGCTGCATCGTGCGCGGTATAGGCGTTGCAGATAGTGTCAGCACATGCACATCTGACTTCATTTCTTTAAGGCGTTCTTTGTGCTTCACACCAAAGCGCTGTTCCTCATCAATGACCAAAAGCCCAAGATTGGCAAATTTGATAGATTGCCCAAGCAACGCATGCGTTCCGATGACAATATCTGTTTTTCCTGATTCAAGTTCTTTCTTGGTATTGGCCAGCTGTTTAGCGCCAACGAGACGTGATGCATGCCCGACGCGTAAAGGCAATCCACGCATACGCTCAGAAAAGCTCTTATAATGCTGACGGGCAAGCAATGTGGTTGGCACAACAACAGCGACTTGAACTCCGTTCATTGCAGCAATAAAGGCCGCTCGGATCGCAACTTCGGTTTTCCCAAAGCCAACATCACCACAGACAAGTCGATCCATCGGAAGACCGGCAACGAGATCTTCCCGAACCGCATCAATAGCGTTTAGCTGGTCATCTGTCTCATCATAAGGAAAAGCTGCAGAAAACTCATCATAAAGCCCCTCAGGCGCTGCAAGAGCCGGCGCATGGCGTGTATGACGCGCTGCCGCAATGGCAATCAACTGATCTGCCATATCCATTAAGCGTTTTTTCAGCTTGGCTTTGCGTGATTGCCAAGCAACACCGCCGAGCTTATCTAAAACCGCATTTGTCTCTTCCGATCCATATCGCGATAAAAGCTCGATGTTTTCAACGGGAAGATAAAGTTTATCATCGCCAGCATATAAAAGCTCCAAACAGGCATGAGGCGCGCCGGCTGCTTCAATGGTTTGCAGGCCAACAAATTTCGCAATTCCGTGCTCTGCATGAACAACAAAACTGCCCTCATCTAACCCAGCAACTTCAGAAATATAATCTGACCCACGCTTTTTGCGCTTTGAGCGGCGCACCAGTCGATCACCTAAAATGTCCTGCTCACCGATAATCACCAGATCGCCGGTTTCAAAGCCGCCTTCAAGCGACAGCACGGCTGATCCAGCCTGCCCGTTTTTAATTTTGGCAACATCAGCAAATGTTGGAATAGGTTTGATACGTTCAAGCCCGTGTTCACCCAAGACTTGGTTTAATCGATCAAGCGAACCGTCGCTCCATCCAGTAATCAGAACTTTTTTACCGTTTGCGCGTTGATCAGCGATGTGTTTGACAACCTGATCAAACACATTGACACGATTTTCGCTTTGATTTTTAGCTGCCGACGCCCATCTAGGACCAGTTTTGATGTCGAGCGTGATAACTTGGCGATGGTCAGTCTCCGGCTCTTCATAGGGCGATAGTTTGACGGATTTCTCGCGATCTAAGAACCCAGAGAAATTCTCAATACTGAGATAAAGATCATCCGCGAGAATAGGTTTATATGGCGTTGATGCACCAACATTGGCTTTAGACCCTTCAAGGGTGTTGAGGCGCGAATCGTAATGATCGTCAATCTGGTCACGACGTTCTTTGGCAGCTTCCTTGACCATGTGATCGGTGGTGATCGTAAATCCATCAATATAATCAAAGAGCGTTTCAAGTTCTTCATAAAACAATGGCAGCCAATGTTCCATTCCGGCAAATCTACGTCCTGCACTGATCGCCTGATAAAGCGCGTCATCGCGGGTATTAGCCCCAAATTGCGATAAATAGTTCTTGCGAAAACGCGAAATATTAGAGGCGTTAAGCGCCACTTCGCTCATAGAATTGAGTTCGAAAGATCTCAGCTGCTTTGTTGTACGTTGTGTTTCAGGGTCAAATACACGAATGCTTTCAAGCGTATCACCAAAGAAATCTAGGCGTATTGGCGCGTCACTTCCCGGGATAAACATATCCAATATGCCGCCGCGCACCGCATATTCGCCAACTTCCCGCACGGTATCTGTGCGATCAAAACCTAAGCCTTCAAGCTTTGCGGGCATGTCGTCCATATGCAAATGCGCACCAGCTTTGGCTGCGAATGCCATATTTTTCAGCTGTTCAGCCGGTGGCAGCTTTTGCAGCATAGCATTGACGGTGGTGAGAATGATCTTCGGTTTGGAACCTTTCTGATGACGCACCAACTGCCCCAAAACAGATAATCGTCTTGCTGAGATATCAGTGCCAGGTGAAACGCGATCATACGGCAGGCAATCCCAGCCAGGAAAACTTAGAACCTCAATATCTGGTGCGAAGAATGATAGCATTTGCGCCAAATCAGCCATGCGCTGACCATCTGACATGACATGGGCAATGCAATGACCTTTTTGCGCAAGTTCTGCAATGACCATAGCTTCCGCACCCGCGCTCACATTAGAAATTGTGAGAGGGCCAAATCTGTTTTCGATGACAGATGTGGAAAATCCGGCAATCGCGCTCATTTGAAATACCTTGATATTGGGCTGCTAAAAGTCTGGCTTGAAATCAATTATGCGACGAAACAATGGTGTGTTTAGCTCTTCAGGAGTAGGAAGTTCACCTAAGATCCACTTAGACAGGTCAGTGTCTTCATGCGACATGATAAATTCAAGTTCATCAAGATCACTATCAGCGAGGTTTTTAAGCTCGTTATCGATGAAGTGTCCGAAAACCAGATCCATTTCTTTTGTGCCACGATGCCAGGCGCGAAAATGTATTCGTGCCCGTCGTCGATCTAATTCACTGCTGCTTTGTTTTGTTCCAGTCATGAGACTTCTATACATAACTCAAATCATCTTGTCAGCGCGTCAAATAAGACTTTTCGCAAATAAAATCGAGTGATACAAAAAGATATGCGACCAAATGAAATAGATCTGTTTTTCCGAGCTGTCAGTTCCCTCAGTGGAATTGGCCCGAAGGTGGCTGATTTACTCGCCAGATTAACCGGACGCGAAAACCGGGACGATACCAAGATCGTTGATCTATTATTTCATGTGCCATCAAATTTAATCGATCGGCAAATTGGACCGGGTATTGCGCATGTACTAGAGGGTAGCGTTTCCACGCTTAAAGTATTTGTCGATCGTCACCAGCCGCCACCACGTGGTCGCAGAAACGTCCCTTATCGGGTATATGTTCATGATGAAACCGGGGAAATGGCACTGACATTCTTCAAAGCGCATGCGTCTTGGATGGAGAAAAGCCTGCCAATTGGTGAAACAGTGATCATTTCAGGTAGAGCTTCTTGGTTTAATGGCCAAGCGTCAATGGTGCATCCTGATTTCATGATGAAAGAAGCGGACGCTAAAGACTTGCCTCGTTATGAAACTGTATACCCAATGACTGCGGGCTTATCGGCCAAAATTCTTAAAAAAGCGCTCAAGGAAGCGTTAGACCAATTACCAGATCTTAAAGATTGGATGGATGAAACGCTTGCGGCGCGAAATTCATTCCCAAAGTTCTCCGAAGCTCTAAAAATGGTGCACAATCCGCGCGATGCCAATGATATGGAACCGCTCTCCCCGCCAAGGCGCAGGTTGGCTTATGATGAATTTCTCGCAGGGCAATTATCGCTCGCTTTGGTACGCCGTAAGATCAGAAAACTACCCGGCGATCCGCTGCGGGTCGAAGGTAAAATTCGCCAACAAATTCTAGCATCTTTGCCATTTCCGCTCACCAATAGCCAAAAAACCTCGATTGACGAAATTCTCGCAGATATGGGCAAAGAAGAACGTATGTTGCGGTTGCTACAGGGTGATGTTGGCGCTGGTAAAACGGTCGTTGCATTGCTGACAATGGCCGACGCGATTGAAGCTGGCGGTCAAGCAGTCTTAATGGCGCCAACGGAAATTTTGGCTCGTCAGCACCATGCATCAATTAGCAAAATGGCTGAGGTTGCAGGGATAAACGTTGATATTCTGGTTGGTAAAAGTAAAGCTGCAGAACGACGCGAAACGCTTGCCCGGATTGAAAGCGGCGAAGCTCAGATCATCATCGGCACCCATGCATTGTTTCAGGATGCAGTCGTTTATAAAAAACTATTGATGGCAGTTGTCGATGAGCAACATAGATTTGGTGTGCACCAACGTTTGCGCCTCACTTCAAAAGGCGTTGCACCTCATATGCTCGTCATGACCGCAACGCCTATTCCGCGTACCTTGGTATTGTCAGCTTTTGGCGACATGGATGTCTCAAAGCTTACAGAGAAACCAGCGGGTCGGAAACCAATTTCCACGGTTAGCATTGATCGCGATCGTTTAGGTGAAATGTATGAGAGACTACGAAATGCGACCGCAAACGGTAAAAAAGCCTATTGGATTTGCCCGCTTGTCGAAGATTCTGAATTAAGCGATCTGACATCTGCAGAAGCAAGACATAAAGAGCTATCCAATGCGCTGCCGGGGGTGAATGTTGGACTGGTTCATGGACGCATGTCGGGTGAAGAAAAAGACGAAGCGATGATGGCGTTTAAACGCGGTGATACGCGCATTTTGGTTGCCACCACTGTCATAGAGGTTGGTGTTGATGTGCCTGATGCGAGTATTATCGTGATCGAACATGCTGAACGTTTCGGTTTGGCGCAACTTCACCAATTGCGCGGCCGCGTTGGCCGTGGTGATGAAGCATCCAGCTGCGTATTGTTGTTTAAATCGCCTTTGTCTGAAACTGCAACAGCGCGACTAAACATTTTGCGAGAAACTGAAGATGGATTTCGTATAGCGGAAGAAGATCTAAAACTACGTGGTGAAGGCGAACTGCTTGGAACCCGTCAATCAGGAACACCAGGTTTTCATATTGCCAGATTAGATGTTCATGCTGATTTGCTAGAGACCGCGCGGAACGATGCGCGTTATATTATCGAAACAGATCCAGAATTAAAAAGCGAACGCGGACAAGCTATTCGCATGCTACTTTATCTCATGCGACGAGATGAGGCGATCAGGTTTATTCGCGCGGGTTAGCTTTACTTAGTTCCATCACCCCCAAATCTAAAGTTGACTTATTTTTGCTATTTGTTATTTAACTATATAGTTAAATAAAGGATGAAGATGCAAAACTTAACATCAACTTTTTCAGCTTTGGGAGACCAAACGCGTTTTGCAATCGTTGAACAATTACTCAACGATGGTGAGTTGAGCGTAAAAGAGCTCAAAAAAGACAGTAAAATCTCCCCACCGGCTTTTTCAAGACATTTAAAGGTTTTGCGAGAAGCTGGATTGATCAAACAACGTATTGATCAACAACGGCGCCTTTATTCAGTTGAACCCCATGCTGTGCGCGCAATTCATGCTTGGACAATGGACCATCAAGACTTCTGGATGGCGAGTATTGATCGATTAGAACAGGCTCTCAACAGCCATGAGAAGGAATAATCACATGAGTGAAATTGTGATCAATAGAGAATTTTCTCAAGCACCTGAAACAGTATTTTCATTCCTATCTGAACCCTCAAATTTGCTAAAATGGTGGGGACCTGAAGGCATCACCGTAACCGAGAGTTCGAAGTTGCAATTTAAAGAATTGGGCGCTTGGGGGTCGGTCATGACCAATGACAAAGGTGAAAACTTCAGGGTAACCGGTGAAGTTTTAGAGATCGTCCCTTTTAAATCGATCCGTTTTACCTGGGCTTGGCATGATGATGAGGATAAACGCGGTCATGAAAGCGTTGTGCAGTTTAGTGTCGAACCAATCGATGGAGGCGGTACAAAATTTAGCCTTATCCACAAAGGTCTGGCCGATGAAGTATATGCTGAAAACCATATGAGAGGCTGGACATCGAGTATTAAACGCCTTGAAGCTTCGATTGCCTCATAAAATAAACATCGAATAGAAATCGTGTGAACCGCAGTTAGTCTGGTTTTTAGAACGCTTTGCGATGCCTGTTATGCGTCTTCATCATCTTTGATGATTCTATCTTCTAAATTTTCTTTGTGGTCGGGCGAAACAAGACCTGCAGAAATCACAAGTTTAGCAGCTTCTTCCACATTCATATCCAACACATGCACATCTTTGCGTGGCACGAACAACAGAAAACCAGATGTCGGATTAGGCGTGGTTGGCAAGAACACAGACAATGTGTCTTCATCGCTCAAATGTGCACCCACCTCACCTTTTGTATCTGTTGCAATAAACACGATAGCCCACAAACCTTCTCGCGGGTATTGAATAAGGCCAGCTTGGCTAAACGAACTTTGACCTTCATCAAGCGCTGTTTGGAAGATTTGTTTGAGTGCCTTGTACAGCGAGCGTACCAAAGGCATACGATCTAGAAGTGATTCACCAAAATTTAAAACCGAACGGCCAATTAAATTCGCGGCCAAAAAGCCTGCAACTGTGATAACTAAGAGCGCAAAAATAAGCCCCAAACCAGGTATACCGAATGGCAAATAGGTTTCTGGGTTATAGACTTTCGGAATGTATGGTTTTGCCCAACTATCCACCCATAAAATGAAAGTCCATGTAAGATAAGTCGTAATAACAAGCGGCGCACACACAACCAAACCTGTTAAAAAATAGGTGCGTAATTTTGCACCGGCAGATCTTTTAACGGGTTTTTGCTGCTTTTTATCTTTTTTCTTCATTGTGGCCTTTGGGATTATATCAGGGTCAATCTTGGGAGTTAGACATAGATAGCATATGGTGATCTGTTGCCAGGTCACAAGCATTAAATAGCAATAAATAGAAAATGATGGCTATTTTTTGTTAGCCATCATCAATTGAATATTTTTTGAGCAGAAATACCGTGTTTTTACTTATTCAACGGTCACGGATTTTGCCAAGTTACGTGGCTGATCAACATCAGTCCCCATAAAGACAGCTGTGTGATAGGCAAGCAACTGAATTGGCAACGAATAAATAATCGGCGAGATAAATTCAGGCACTTCAGGCATCACGATGGTCGACATTGTATCGATCGAAACATGTTCTGCACCTTTTTTGTCGGTAATTAAGATGATTTGGCCACCACGTGCTGCAACTTCTTGCATATTCGACATGGTCTTTTCATAAAGACCATCAAATGGCGCGATTACAATCACAGGCATATCTTCGTCAATCAGTGCGATTGGACCATGCTTTAATTCACCCGCAGCATAACCTTCAGCATGAATATAAGAGATCTCTTTTAGCTTCAAAGCACCTTCAAGCGCCAATGGGAAGTTAGTACCACGACCGAGATAAAGAACATTTTTATATTTTGCTAAGTCACGAGATAAAGCTTCGATCTTCCCCTCACCTGAACTTAGCGTATCACTTGCCAAACGCTCAATGCTCACGAGCGCGCGAACCAGTTCTTTTTCTTCAGCATCGGTAATGGTACCACGCGCACGTCCTGCCGCGACCGCTAAAGATGCAAGTACTGCCAATTGACATGTGAATGCTTTGGTTGATGCAACACCAACTTCAATGCCAGCAAGTGTCGGGAATACAATATCAGATTCCCGAGCAATGGTTGATTCAGGAACATTCACAATTGCACCAATCTGAACGCCAGATTGTTTGCAATAACGAAGACAAGCAAGAGTGTCTGCTGTTTCACCCGATTGCGAAATAAAGAACGCGGCCATCTTGCCATTTAACGGCATCTCTCGGTAGCGAAATTCAGATGCAACGTCTATTTCAACCGGTAGTCTTGCATAGCGTTCAATCCAGTATTTCCCGATTAAACCTGCATAATAAGCTGTGCCACAAGCAGAAACTGCTAATCTGTCTAATTTCGCAAAATCAATCCCTTCAGGAATTGGCTTAAATGTCTCGGATGCAAAATCAACATAATGACTGATCGTGCGGGAAATCACTTCAGGCTGCTCATGAATTTCTTTCAGCATAAAGTGTTTGTAGTTGCCTTTATCAGCAACCATTGAAGCACCTTGCGAAGTTTGACGCATGCGCTCGACTTGATTGCCATTTTCATCATAAACATCAACGCCATTATGTGTAACAACGGCCCAATCACCATCTTCAAGATACGTCACATCATCAGTAAATGGCGCAAGTGCAATGCTATCAGAGCCCAAATACATTTCGCCATCACCATGTCCCACAGCCAAAGGCGGCCCGTGGCGCGCGCCGATAATCATATTGTCATGATTTTCAAACAAAATAGCGAGCGCATAAGCTCCCTCAAGACGTGATAATGTTTGGCGCGCAGCTTCCTGAGGTGTTGCACCTTTTTCAAGATAAGACGAGACGAGATGCGCTACAACTTCTGTATCTGTTTGACTAGAAAATTGTGCGCCGCTTGCAATCAACTCATCACGTAAAGGTGCAAAATTCTCAATAATACCATTGTGAACGACAGCGACGCCTTGGGTGAAATGTGGATGCGCGTTTTGCTCTGTTGGTGCACCATGGGTTGCCCAGCGCGTATGACCGATACCAATCGTTCCTTCAAGCGGGCTATCTTGTAAACGGCTTTCAAGGTTCACCAATTTACCTTCCGCACGCCGACGTTCAAGTTTCCCATTATTGAGAGTTGCAACACCGGCTGAATCATAACCGCGGTATTCTAAACGTTTAAGCGCATCAACTAATTGCGGTGCGACAGCAGACTTACCAACAATTCCAACAATTCCACACATTCAATAATCTCCAAATCGGCCTTCAGTGACCGCGTATAGGCAAGTAAAGCCTGAATTCAATTTTTTAAAGCCGTCCAATTTCACGTTTCGTTACGTTATTTTTTCGTTCGTTGCGCTTTTATGGCAGCATTTTTTTCTCGAATACGCTTTGCAGCGCCGCTCACATTGATCTGAGGCACACGCGATACCGCCAAATCGTTATCGGCCACGTCTTGATTGACAACAGTACCCGAACCCACAAATGCATTATCACCAATTTTCACAGGCGCGATGAGCGATGAATTTGAGCCAATAAAGCTATTGTCACCAATTTCAGTTAGATGTTTGTTATAACCGTCATAATTACAGGTGATGGTCCCGGCACCAATATTTGCACCCTCACCCACAATGGAATCGCCAATGTAACTCAGGTGGTTGACCTTAGATCCCTTGCCGATTTTAGCCTTTTTCACTTCACAGAAATTACCGACTTTAGACGACTGCCCCAAGTCCGCACCAGGACGTAAACGCGCGAATGGTCCAATCGATGCACCCTCGCCGACATTTGCACCCTCAAGATGGCTGAATGCCAGAATTTTGGCGTTTTTCTCAACGTTTACACCCGGGCCGAACCAAACGTTTGGCTCAACAAGGACATCTTGACCAATCTGGGTATCAAAAGACAAATAAACCGATGATGGGTCGATCATTGTCACACCAGATAACATAGCCTCTTCGCGCTTTCGGCTTTGCCATTCAGCTTCAAGTTCAGCAAGTTCCGAGCGCGTATTACAGCCCATTAAATCACTTTCAGGGGCAACAATCGCAACAGATTTTTTCCCAAGCTTTTGACACACAGCGACAATATCGGTGAGATAATATTCACCCTTTATGTTGTTGTTGTCGATCTGATCAATCAGCTCCAGAGCAACTTTGCCATTAATTGCAATCAATCCACCGTTACAAAACGTGATCTTACGTTGCGCTTCACTGGCTTCTTTTTCTTCCACAATGGCAACAAGCTCACCATTTTCAATCACCATACGGCCATATCCAAATGGATCTTCAGCTTCAAATCCGGCAACAACAACGTCAGCACCATCTGACAAGCCTTTGCGAAGCTCGGCTAATACCTCTTTTCGGATCAGAGGTGCATCCCCCACAAGCGCAAGAACATCGTCATAACCCTTCGCGATTTCCTCGCGCGCTTGTAGAACGGCATGAGCAGTGCCATCGCGGCTTTCCTGCAAAAACGCGCTAACTGGAACACCCGTCTGCGCTGCTGTTTCACGCACTTTTTCCGCATCTCTACCAAGAACAAGCGAAACATGATCAATATCAATTTCAGCTGCAGTGGATACAATGTGAGAAATAATCGGCAGACCGCCAATGGTATGAAGCACCTTAGACTTTGATGACTTCATTCGGCTGCTATCTCCGGCCGCCAAAATGACAGCCAAACATGATCTCGACATAAATATTTTCCTCGAATCGATAAATCCCTGTTGCTCTTTTACCTCATTCATCTAAATAAAATGTTGTTTTTTAGGCAAAATTTTATCAAAAATCCTCATTTAAAGCTAAAGGTCTAAAGCGTGGCGACAAACGAAAATCAAAATAATACTGTTTGGCCATGGGTTGTTTTAGCCTTCACACCACTGTTTTTCTCTACAAACATCATTTTTGGTCGCGGTGTTGTATCAGAAGTTGCCCCCTTTACACTTGCTTTCTTACGCTGGTCATTTGTTACTGCCATTTTGTTCCCATTTGTCATGCGGGCAAAAAGCACAACAATTCCATTTATCAAACATCACACTTTCCTATGGTTGGCCCTAGGCTTTTTAGGAATGTGGATTTGCGGTGCGATCGTTTATCTCGCTTTGGGTTATACAACTGCAATTAATACTGCACTTGTTTACACAACAGCTCCAATTTTTACCATTTTAATTCAGTTCATCTGGCAAAAACGCTCAGTCAAACTGCGTGAGATCATTGGCATTATCGCGGCGACCATTGGCGTTGCTTATATTGTCCTAAAGGGTGATTTATCAGCATTTATGCAGCTGGATTTTAATCTGGGGGATATATTGATCTTGTTCTGTGCTGTGTCATGGGCGGGGTATTCGGTTTTGCAAAAAACAGAACCATGCCGCGGAATACCAATGTTATCGATGCTGGGATTAACAACTTTATCAGGCGCGATATTGCTTGCTCCATTTGCCGCATATGAGTTCCTATCAGGTGCGCAAATGCCCGTTTCTGAACACGCATGGCTCAGCATTGGTGGCATTATTTTATTCTCATCGCTATTGGCATTTACCGGTACACAACATGGCATTAAGCACCTTGGCCCTCATGCAACTGGTTTCTCGCTCTATTTGCTACCGGTTTATGGCGTCTTGCTTGCGGTTATATTCCTGGGCGAAATATATATGCAGCATCATCTGATCGGATCCATTTTAGTATTGGGCGGGGTTATTCTAGCAAGCGCACCCATTCATATCAAAAAACGAAAAACTGCCTCTTAATAATTATCCAATTGTACCTAGAACCGGGAATGTTTCTAAAAGCCAAAACCCGACGGATGCAATTGCTCCCGTTAAGAACAAAATGCCGGTTAGCACCAATAATATACCCATGATTTTTTCAACCATGCCCAAATGGCGTCGAAACTTGGTTAGAAAATTCATAAATTTGCCTGAAAAGCTTGCTGCGATCCAAAACGGCACGGCCAACCCCAAAGAATAAGCACCAAGCAACAACGCACCGGAGCCAACCGTTTGGCTGGATGCGGCAACGCCCAATATGGCGCCTAAGACCGGACCAATACATGGGGTCCATCCAAATGCGAAGGCTAAGCCCATAAGGTAAGCACCGGAATACGTGGCGGGTTTACCACTGCCCTGAAACCTCATTTCACGCGCCAACAAGCCAATTCTAAAAACACCGAGGAAATGCAATCCCATTATGATGATAATCACACCACCAATTTGGGCCAAGACATCAATATGCTGACGCATAAGGCCACCCAGTGTTGAAGCACTAGCGCCAAGCGCGATAAACACCGTTGCAAAACCCAAAGTGAATAATAATGAAGTGAGCATGATTGTTTTTCGAAACGAAGAATCAGTTGCGCGTCCCTCATTGGGCTGAGATTGACGAAAATCATCCATAGAAACACCTGCCATATAACAAAGATATGGCGGCACTAACGGTAACACGCATGGCGACAGGAAAGAGATAGCTCCAGCCAGGATCGCCGTAATGACCGAAATTTCAGCTATTTCCATTGATTTCTCCGTATAAAACTTGGTCAATAACCCTTTATAGAATAAGGTCTTAACATGCCAATCACAGTTTCGAATATTTAACGTGATAAAAAAATGTCGCAGATGTGTTTTTTTAGGTTGACCGATTGGAAACTCACCCCTATGTTCCGGCCAATTCTTGAAGGTGCTTCGAAGCAATTTCAAGCATCCCTTTTGGGAGCGCGTAGCTCAGCTGGTAGAGCAACTGACTTTTAATCAGTAGGTCCAGGGTTCGAACCCCTGCGCGCTCACCACTCTCTCAAAATAAAATCGATGATATGTTTGATAGCTATATGCAGCGGTATCTTATCATTGCCGTAAAGCAGAGCTAATCTAATTATATAGAAAACATATTTAGTTTGAGGTTATATTTGATATTATTCAAATTACCTTCTTTCAAAAATTTCAAAGTATATATTGTTTGTGCTGACTTCTATTATTCAGTACACCGAATAGCAATTCTGGCTATTCTTTCCCGCTTATAACCTTGTCACCAGCTATAATATCGACAATCAAATCATCGAGAATTTGATAGCCGTCTTTGGTGAGATGCAACAAATCACTTTTGTAATTCGCACATGGGCTCGCCACATTTTTAAAAGTTTTGTAGCGGGTGTGATAATCTTCGCTAAATTTGGTTATACCGCAGCTCAACACTTCATCGATATTCACAAACCTCACATTTTCATCTGAAAATTTGTCTTTTGCGGGCTGATACATATTCAGCCGCGCAGGCATATAATCTGAAAAATCCAAGCCCCGCGGTGGTGTTTCCAAAACAACGATTTTGCTCTCCAGCCAATTACGCGTCAAAATTTCCATAATATTCACAATACCTTGCGAAATCGCGCATTCAGGATCCGTTCGTAAATTATTCGTGCCAATCCATAGAACAACATATTTAGGGCTATATTCAGATAGGTTCATTTGCATTAAACGCCATATAACCTGCTGTGTGCGGTCCGCCCCTAACCCAAGGTTTAATACTTTAAGATCAGGCAACCTTTTTTCCAGTTCTTTGACCTTCCAAGAACGTGTTAATGAATCACCGAGTAAAATCACCTCTGCATCTTTTGGAGACTTATCGAGAAGCTCCTGCGCCTGAAGATATTTATCGCTTGTTGCCGGCCTTTGCGGCGTTGTGGTGTGATAAAGCGCATATTCAGCACAAGCCTCATCCTGAGCATAGCTTACGCTGGTAAAAACAAGCGCCCCACAAATATAAACCAACAAAGTTGATAATTTTAACAAAGGCTTTTTCAACTCATTCATCAGGGATCTTCTTTTAACGTTGCGATATTGTGCAAATTTTCGCCTATGCGCGAAGATATAACATATTTTTACACATAATATGATGAATTAGTTAAGCCCGAATGCATCTTTACGTTCAAGATAGGCAGCTTTTATGAGTACAATCAACGCGGGATTTTCACATTGCGCAACCGATTTGAGTTTCATATGGCGCAGTTTAGCACCCGCGCCTTCCAATAAGCTTTCAGGATCGTCCATATCAGCCCCGTTATAAAAACCCAAATTGATCCAGTTTGCGTGGGGCTGAATGTAACAATAGCCCTCGCTCATCCGTTTGGGTCCAAGACCATATGTAGCTGCGCGATCGCCCATTCGCACAACTTGGCATGAATTCGGATCAACCGATAAAATCAGCTCTTTAAGGCGGACCAAAATGGGTTGTAACTCTTGAGGCGTTAAATGAACCAAATCTTCAAATGAGCCATATTTTGTCTTAGACATAGATACCTCAGTTTTCTCAAACCTTACGGATATCCTATCATGAAAGCTGAAATTTGTCAGCCGAGACGTAGACGCTGAGACAAACTCAATTTTGATATCGAGTTGAAATAACGACAATACACGTGATATTAATTTGACGAAGGAATAAAAGATGCCTGACAATTTGCAGCTATATTTTATGCTTATCTACTTAATCATCATTTTAGGTGTTATTTGCTTTCAAATAGCTCTGATTTTTGGTGCCCCTTGGGGACGTATAACTCAAGGCGGGATACATGAAGGTGCCTTACCAACAAGCGCTAGAATAATTGCATTCATTTCCATAATCTTACTTATGGCAATGGTTTTATCCATGCTTTCAATTACCGGACATGAACCAAACTGGCCAAGCTGGACCGGGTGGGCTACCGTCGCCATCAATCTTATTATGTGCATATTAAACTGGATTACACATTCAACTAGCGAGAGAATTTTGTGGGGACCGATTACAAGTATCATATTATTGTTAGCTTTCAGCATAATGCTGATATAGGCAAATAAATCCAATCCATCTTGTAATAAGACAATTAGGCATCCAAGAAATTACTACATTTTTACAATAACTTAATCTGATCAAATATTATCTCATCTAATCGAGTATGCAAAACTACCCCTTATTAGTCGCTAACGAAATTAACGAAGCGTCAACCATAACAAAATACATCTATAGGTGTTGGGGTGAAGCTTATAGCTTCTAGTTAAATGATATTAATCTTTAACAAAGGGCATCGATATGATCTCAGGTATCTCGAGTAATGTGTATTATCAGCCACCTCAAATGGTTGGTTTGGAAAATGCTGTCGAAGGCAGCGAAGAAAAACAGGGGCAGCGACCTCCTCCCCCGCCGCGAAATGGCGAAGGTGGCGAAATGAGTGGCGGACCAAGCTCCACGTCATTAAGCGCCGAAGGTTCAATTAGTTCTATGATGATGGGACAGACTCAAGGTGGAAATGATCGCCCACCACCTCCTCCACCTGGTGGCGGTAGAGAAGGTGGTCAAGGTGGGGTAGAATCCACTGAAGCCGCGGCTTTGGAATTGCTAATTGAAGAAGATGAGGAGGATGAAGAAGCGCTTTCCACCCTCGCATCTGATGATGAAGATGATACGACCACAGATATATTGGACATTATCTCTGCGATTTAACAAAATCTGTTATCTATATTATCAACGGCTCCAAACATTATCGGGGCCGTTTTTTTCTTAAAGTACATTCACTGATGGAAAATACCCCATTTGAGTTTTGTTTGTTTCGCGGTTTTTGCTAAAATCAGAATCGTCAAAACAAAGAGTAAAATTTCTGCAATTGGACCCGCATACCAAATTCCAATCTCGCCCAACCAAATCGGTAAGAAAAAAGTCAGCGGTATTGCAAACAAATAAGGTTTTGTAAGACCTAAAATCGCAGCATTTTTAGCAGAACCAATAGCTTGAAAATAAGCTCCAATCATCATTAAGGGTCCCATCATGAAGAAAACGGATGTCATAATCGGCAAAATCCGCTTAACTTCTGAAATCGCTTTCAGATCGTCAACAAAATAACTCGCAATCAGTCCAGGTATATTCGTCACAATAATCTGCACAACAGTGCAGTAAATCAATGCTATCCATAAAGCGATGCGCAGACTTGCATCTGATCTATCCCACAGCTTTGCACCGAAGTTATTTCCGGTGATAGTTTGCATGGCAAACGACAATCCCAATAATGGCAAGAATGCAAAAGTAATGACACGTGTGATAATCCCATAAGCTGATACTGTATCAGCATAATTTTGGCTACCGACCCATTGCAATGCGGCGATTATGGCAACAGCCCCCAATGCAAGACCCAAGAACCCCAAACTTTGCGGCGCACCCAGTGCTAAAACCGAACCCCAAAAACGTTTGAGAGAATATTCTAGCAAGTTCGACGGTCGAAGCTCTGTTTTACCAAATATTCGAAACAATAAGATAATCACAAGGGCAAGCGCTTGGGCGGCTGTAGTTCCATATGCGGAACCGGCAACGCCCATATCTAATAATGCGATCAACACATAATTAAATACGATATTGGCAATCGAGACCAACAAACTCATGGCGCTCATAAATCCAATATGTCCTTCATTACGGAGCGCATCTGAATTCACAGATAACACAAACAAAAGAGGTGAGAAAAAAACTGTAATTGCTAAATAAGTTAATCCCATCTCGGCCAATTCTTCAGAACCGCCAGCTGCGAGCAGTGTCATTGATTGTCCAAATACCAAAAACATTAGGATTAAAACCAACCCTAAACCAAAGGCTAATCCATGGGCGCCTGCAAATACCCCACATGCGCCTTGCAAATCCTGCGCTCCTAAATATCGAGCTAAAACACTCGACATTCCGGACGAAACCAAAGTGGATAAAGCAACAATCAACATATAAATAGGAAACATCAGCGTAACGGCGGCTAACGCTTCGGGGCCAACAAATATACCCAGAAACAGCGCATCTGCGACTGATAGCAAACCATTCATCCCCATGACAAAGACTATAGGTAAAGCGGTCTTTAAATAAATGGTCCTTAATGAACCTGACGTAAAAGTATTTGCTGAAGTATCAGACATAATCGATATCTTTCTAACCAATATCGCGCTGAGAAAGATGGGGTCTCGCATTGCCATCCGCGCGATCTGCGGAAAGAAACATATGAAATGTTATAGTTGGAACTTAACCAAGATCAGGTGTCCGCGAGAGGCAGGTGTCCAAAACCTGGCGCTTCTTTAGGCCGAAACAACACGAGCGTCAAGCAATCTACAAATACAAAAATGCTCGCCTATGAGATAATTGAACCTCATCTGCGAGCATTAAGATACCTAATTTAATATTTATTGCTTATGCAGTGCCACGCACAGGACGATTATTGTTGATGTTAAAAATCATCCCATCGAGTAACTCGTCCAGATCAGGTCGTGATGCCGGTCCATTGGAGATATCGACCAACATCAATGAGCCATCTGGACGGATTGCAAATGTTCCAGGTTCTGAAAATGGATCGGTGGTTTCGGCTTCTGAAAGCGGCTCGGAAACATAAAGCCCAAGCGTGCGCATTCTATCCACTGTTAAACCGTAGCCCAACTCAAAGTTCCAGCCAAACTCATCACGGTCAGCGATTGCTTTTTCTTTCGTATCAGCAGAAACAACAATTACATCCATAACCGCTGTCCATTCCGACAGCATGTCATTTAATTTATTCAAATAACGCTTACAGCGCGGACAGTGACGACCACGATAAACTACAAGCATTGTCCAACGATCTTTCTCTTCACCTATGGTCACCGGTGTATCGCTGTTTAATGTTGCGATTTCAAATGTTTCAACTTTTTCGCCGACGCGGGGTTTATTACTCATTCTTCAAAATACTCTGTATGGTTGGTGTGAATTTGTTCAATTGTCGCATCTAATCGTGATAAATGCCTGCGCGCCACATCAACGGCTTGGTCCGGCGTGCCATTTCTAAGTGCATCGGCAATGCGAATGTGATCATCTAACAAAACAGCGAATTCGTCTTTTCTGTCCAGACTTAAAACACAAAGACGATCAACCTTTTGTTTGCTCTCTTCAATTGTTGTAAAAGCCAAAGAACAACCGCCAAGTTCGCAAATGAGCTTGTGGAAGTTATAATCCAGTGAATGAAAACGATCAGCATGCCCATCAGCCAAGCATTGGTGCTGCAATTGCAGATTCTCATCAAGCTTTTTGGCTTTCGAATCATCCCAGATTGAACAAGCATGGCGAATAACTTCAAGCTCAACGGCAAGACGCACAAAACGCGCGTGACCAATTAACTCCATGGAAAACCCGCGTACTTCTGTCGCGCGTTGTGGTCGAATTAGCAATAAATCCAAGTTTTCAAGACGATTAAAAGCATCACGTACTGGTTGTCTAGAAATACCAAATCGTTTGGCGATATCTGATTCTGATAATTTCGCTCCTGGCAAAATATTTAGCGAGGTAATATCTTCATACAATTCGCTAAACACAATGTCAGTCGCAGTGCGTCTTTCAAATTTTTCCGCTATGTCCTGCATGAAATTTTTCTTTCGCTCCCCGGTATTAACAGCATTTTGGATATCCCGATTTTTAAGGCCTTGCAAGTAGCCAAAACCTGAATATCCCCCTCTTCCCGCGTTAAACAGCTGAAAGCAAAAAATGCGTTCCAACGTTTCAAATTATCTTAACTGAGAAAATCCCACTTGACAATACTAGCATACTAGTCTTCTAATAAGAACAACAAACAGGCAATTTTCGACCCAGAAATAAACTGGGCGGCTGAAATAAGGGCGGAGAAAAATATGAATTTAGACGTTGCAGGGTCACAGGATTTAACTGGAAAAGTGGCCATTGTAACCGGCGGCGGCCGGGATATTGGGCGTGCTTGCGCAATCAAGTTAGCCCAATGTGGTGCAGCTGTTGCTATTAACTACCACAGCTCTTCAGCAGGCGCAGACAGTGCTGTTGAAGAAATCAAAGCCATGGGCGGCCAAGCAATCGCATTGCAAGGCGATATGACATCTCAAGATGATGTTACATCATTGATTGACCAAACGGTTTCATCTTTCACTGGCAATATCGATGTTTTGGTGCATGTAACAGGTGGACTTGTTGCAAGAAAAACACTTGCAGACATGGATATCGAGCATTGGAACTACGTGATGGAGCTTAACTCCACGTCTTTCATGCGCGCTGCAAAAGCAGTTCTACCACACATGAAAAATGGTGGTTCAATTGTTGGGCTTGCGAGCCAAGCCGGACGTGATGGAGGCGGACCAGGTGCATCAGCATATGCTGCATCAAAAGGTGCCGTTATGACATTCACACGTGCTTTGGCAAAAGAATTAGGACCAGAAATCAGAGTTAATTCAATCTGCCCAGGCATGATTGATACTGATTTTCACAACACATTTACAAAATCTGATGTGCGCAAACATGTTGCAAACATCACACCATTAAAGCGCGAAGGAACGCCTGAAGATGTTGCAAACCTTGCAGCATTCTTAGCCGCGGACAGCGCAGCATTTATTACAGGGACTAATGTCGACATCAATGGCGGCATGCTCTTTTCGTAATAAGAATTCGTAAGAATTCCAAATAGTTACCAAAACAGTACAGGGAGGAAATCATGTACAAAAAACTATCAACTACTCTTCTTGGGGCCGCTACTGCATTGTCATTATTGTGTGGTGCTGCTGCATCCGCTGAATGGCGCGCATGGAACATCCATAACGATGGTCACCCAAACACTGGCGCTATGGATCGTTTTGCTGAGCTTGCTGCAGAAAAAACAAACGGCGAAGTAAAAATTGAAGTATTCCATGGTGGTGTACTTGGAACGCAGCCAGATGCACTTGAGCAAGTGCGTATTGGTGCGATCGATGTAGGTAACTTCTCAATGGGTCCAATCGGTCCAATGGTAAACGAAGCTAACCTTGTTTCACTTCCATTCATCTTCAAAAGCGTGCCACACATGTTCCGTGTGATGGAAGGCGAAGCTGGCGAAATCATTTCAAAAGCTATGGCTGCTGAAAACCTATTGCCATTGGCATGGTTTGATGCAGGTGCACGTTCATTCTACGCACAAAAAGCAATCAACACACCAGCTGATGTTGTAGGCCTTAAAGTTCGTGTTATGAACAACAACCTCTACACATCTATGATCTCAGCAATGGGTGGCAACCCATCTCCAATGGCCTTCTCTGAAGTTCAACAAGCGCTGAAAACTGGTGTTGTTGATGCTGCTGAAAACAACTTCCCATCATACAAAAGCGTTGGTCACTTTGAAGTTACTAAAAACTACTCTCTAAGTGAGCACTTGATCATTCCTGAGTGTATTTGTGTGAACACTGCAAAGTTTGAAGCTTTGTCTCCAGACATGCAAGCAGCAGTAAAAGCTGCGGCTCAAGAAGCTGCTCTTTACCAGCGTGAACTATGGGCTGTTGATACAGAAAAAGCACGTAAAGACGTTGAAGCTGCTGGCATCAAAGTCAACGAAATTGCTAACAAAGCTCCTTTCCAGGAAGCAATGGCAGCAGTTTATGACGAATACCTAGCTGCAAACCCTGACATGAAGACACTTGTTGAGCTTGCTCAATCAACTGACTAGTCTAAATTTCAGGTCTAAAAATAAGGCGTCTGGCCTCGCATAGAGTGTCAGGCGCCTTTGTCTGGAGGGTTTTAAATGCCACAATCTGTTACGCAAAATGCGCTCATTCGCAAAATGAATACTGCGTTCGATTTCATAACAAAGATATGCTTTATTCTTGCTGGAACAGCGCTGGTCTTAATGACAGTATTGTTCGCTTGGTTGGTATTTGGCCGTTATGTATTAAACGATACACCGACTTGGGTTGAGCAACTTTCACTTTTATTGGTCATGGTTATTGCATTCTTTGGCGCAGCCGCTGGCGTTCATCAGCATACGCATTTATCAGTGGTCGTATTTCGCAGCATTGTTCCGGAAAATATCCGACTAGCTTTCGTTGTGATTTCAGATTTTCTAATGATGTTATTTGGCGGGCTCATGTTCTGGTACGGTATCGATTTGACCGTGTTCAAATGGCGCGCACTCATTCCGCTTCTTGAATGGAATGAAGGGTTACGCTCGCTACCCCTTACAATTTGCGGCGCACTTATTTTTCTAATCTCAGTCGGTCATCTTATTCGCGTGTTTACCCGCACAGATGAACGCCACGACAGCATAGAACAAGGATAACAGCATGGGATTGGCGTTACTTCTGGGAACTTTTGCAGTTTCCGTTATCATCGGAATGCCCGTTGCGTTTGCGCTTGGCATCGCTTCATTGGCCGCGTTTTGGTATGAGGGACTTCCCCTCCTCGTTGGTTTCCAACGTATTATTTCAGGGATCAATGTTTTTTCATTGATGGCGATCCCGTTTTTCATTTTCGCCGGCGACTTAATGTTCCATGGCGGCATTGCAATGCGTTTGGTTCGTTTTGCACAATCTGCTGTTGGCGCTGTACGCGGTGGTCTTGGCGTTGTGAATGTGTTCTCATCCATGCTGTTTGGCGGTATTTCCGGCTCAGCGATTGCCGATATTTCAGCGCTTGGTTCGATTTTGATCCCGGTGATGAAAGACAAAGGTTATGACGCTGACTACGCAGTAAACGTCACCGTTACATCATCCATTGCCGGTATTATTATTCCACCTAGCCACAATATGATCATCTTCGCTCTTGCAACAGGTGGTGCAGTATCCATCTCAAAACTGTTCTTGGCTGGCGTTGTGCCAGGCATTTTGATGTGTCTATGTCTTGCTGCAACTGCATATTTTGTTGCCGTAAAACGTGGCTATAATGCAGAAAAGTTTCCTGGTTGGAAAATATTGGCGCTTAACTTCGCAAGTGCGATCCCAGGTCTAATGACTGCGATTATCATTGTTGGTGGTACACTTTCAGGCGTGTTCACAGTAACAGAATCTGGTGCATTCGGTGCAATGTACGCGTTCATTGTAACGCTACTGGTTTATCGCAACATCACATGGACAAACTTTAAAACTGCTGTTGTTTCATCGGTTCGAACAACGTCCATGGTTATGATCTTAATCGCATGTGCAGGTGCATTTGCTTACATGCTTACTTTCTATCGCGTACCGACAAAAACAGTTGAATTGCTCACTGGTATAACAGACAACCCGATCTTGATCTTATTAATGATCAACGCAGTTCTTCTTCTGTTGGGTATGATTATGGATATGGCAGCGCTTATTCTAATCTGTACGCCAATATTCCTTCCTGTCGCAGCAAGCTTGGGAATGGATCCAATTCAGTTTGGAATTATGATGCTTGTCAATCTTGGTTTGGGATTGTGTACACCACCGGTTGGCACCTGTTTATTTGCTGGTTGTGCAGTGGGTAAATTGCCCATAGAAAAGGCTGTTAAAACCATATGGCCTTTCTATATCGCAATTTTCATTGCGCTTATGTTGATCACATATGTACCGGCAATATCACTCACATTACCAAACCTGATTTCAGGCTAAGTAATTCCAAAACACAAAAACAGCCGCTGGATGATCCAATTCAGCGGCTGTTTTTATTTGCGACCAGAGCATTACGTATTTTGGCTAAGTGATCAATCCATCATATTCTTGCGTTTCACACCCCAGCCTATGGTTTTAACCTGATTACCGGGAAGCTCAGGATCATCGCCCCAAATCGCTTCATAGGTATCTCGAGCACGCCCAGCTTTTTGCAACGATACAAAAACAACAAAAATAGCGATCCACCAGGCAAGAATAACAACCCACATCCATATCGCTGCATTGACGAGCCAAAGCCCAAACAAGGTCGTAGCCCACGCGACAAGCAGGCACAGATAGCCCACGCTTTTATGGAAATATTCAAAGGCATTTCTGCGCGGGGTCATATCAAAGTGATCACCTCGAATTGTACCCGTGCGCTCAACTTCTGTTGGCCCGCCTTTGGTGCCGCGTAACCAACCCGCAAGATATTGCGCTGAACACAATACAATTGTTAGCCAGCCCACCCATTTATGAAAGAAAGCATTTTCATAGCTACCAGTTTCACCCCAAACCAGCCACATAGCTGCAATGATCAGCGCGCCACCGAAATATTGGAATATTAAGTGGCTGGTCCACCAGGTTTTATTATCTAATTCTTCCGGCCAATTTTGTTTGGGCATGATCTTAAAGAAGCGTGCTGATAAAATACCCAATGGGATAAGGAATGACCACGTGGCCACCATCAACCGGGCGTGCCAAGACACGCCTTGACTTATCTCGTGGAGCCGACTTGGATCAATGGGTGATAGCAACCATTCCATTGCAATATCAGCCTTTAACCGCACCCGCTGTCATGCCGGTGATAATCTGGCGTGAAGCAAATAAAGTGAAGATAATTGGTGGGATCGCCAACAACATGCCCGTTGCCATGATCACACCCCATTCAATGTTGAATTCGGACATATTGTTCACAATCAAGATCGGAACAGTCTTAGTGTCTCTATCTGACAAGGCGCTGGCGAGCAGATACTCGTTCCAAGCAATGCGGAAGGTAAAAATTGCTGCCGCAGCGAGACCGGGCTTAATAAGTGGCAGGACGATCAGGAAAAACACGCGATATGGACCCGCGCCATCAATACGCGCAGCTTCCTCTAATTGACGCGGGACTTGAACAATGAAGCTCTGCAGGATCCAGATCACAAATGGCAGGTTCATCGCAACATAAATCAAGATGATGCCTGAATGCGTACCTGCAAGACACACGTCCCCTCGTCCGCCAAACGTATCGCGGATGAAAGCGCCAATAAAGGAAGTTTTATCGATACAGAATTCATTGTTCCACAGACCAAATACTGGCACCAACAGTACGGCCGGTGGAACCATGCGGACCATGAGCGTACCGCCGGAGACGACATCGCGCCCCATAAATCTAAATCTAACCAAGGCATAAGCTGCCATACAGCCGATAACTAACGTTAAAATCGTTGAGATGAGAGCAATCACCAACGAATTGATCAGCGATCCGCCAAACTTGAGCGAGCAAAAATCCAAATGATCAAGTTCATATGGCAAGACATCACAAAGTGCAGTTTCGTAATTTTGGATCGTTGGCAGGAACAGCAATCCAGATGTGCCGGATAAAATATCAACATCAAGCTTGAAGGAATTGACAAACATCAGCGCGACAGGACCGACGGCCATGAAAACCAATGCCGCAAGCAGTGCAAAATAACCCGGATGTTGTTTGTCGTAATTTGTATTAGAGTTTGACATTATTCATCCCCCTCTTTTGCGGCTCTTAAACGCGCAGCACGGTTCTCGACATACTTGTTGTAAGCAATCATGGAAAGCGTGAATATAAGTAGTAAAATCAATAGGTAATTGGACATCGCAGCCGCGACACCCAGCTCTCGGAATTCCGTCGCAGTCCGCGAAATTCTAAGCGCTAGAATTTCTGTTGAAAGACCTGGGCCACCTTCTGTCATGACTAAAATCACCTCAAGCACTTTAAACGCATCGATTAATCGCAGCAGGCAGGTAACGATCAATACCGGCATCATCAATGGTATTTTGATATGTATTATTTGCTGCCAACCGGTTGCGCCATCAATACGCGCAGCTTCGAGCGTTGACTTTGGCAAAGACTGAAGCGCCGCAAGCGTGAGAATGAAAATAAACGGTGTCCACTGCCAAATATCGGCGATGATGATCGACATCAATGCATGTTGACCCAGCCAATCCACACCTTCAAATCCCATGGATTTCAAAAAGCGATTAAACGTGCCAACGGTCGGGTGATACATATAGCGCCACATGAGACCGACAACCACAGGGGCAATCATCATTGGCAGAATGAACATAGTTCTTAAGATAGATATGCCGCGGATATTGCGATCAAGAAGTAAAGCCAGCCCTACTCCGAGCAACATTTCAATCGACACAACAGCAAATGCAAATTTGAGAGTTACGCCCAAGCTCTCGTGAAAAGACGGATCATTGAGCAAAGTTATATAGTTTTTAAAGCCGACGAATTCTGTTTCGCCAATAGTCTGACTGGGATCCCATTCGCGGAATGATCCATAGACCATATAAAGCAACGGATATAAGAGCGCTATCAGCATGATAATTGCAGCAGGTGCAAGGAACACAAACGGCGCAAGTCGATTTATAGAAGCATTATTCATCGTAATTGCCAAAAACAAAAAAAGGTTTGTTGATTAGGCCCGCCCCTTTAGGAGGCGGACCATCGCGACTTCTTGGAGGAAATTACTGCCAGGTGTAGTAACCGGCTTCTTCCATCACAGTTTTGGTGCGTTCTGCAACGCCATCAAGCGCTTCTTTGATGTCAAGATCTTCTGTCAAAACTTTAGACAATGTCGTACCGATATCAGCGTTGATTTTACCCCAAACTGGGATGATTGGACGCCAGTCAGGATCAGCGTATTTCAATGCTTCACCAAATGTCGCCATGTGAGGGAATTTCGCGTTCACATCCGCATCAGCGTGTGTTGAGAAACGTGATGGGTTACCACCAGCAAGCGCTACAAGCTTGTCGCCTTGCTTGGATGTGAGCCACTGCATGAGCAAGAATGCTGCTTCTTTGTTCTCCGCATTTTTAGGAATGCCGATACCAAAGCCACCAGTTTGTGAGCCGCGACGCGTACCCATTGGGTGCATAGCCCAACCTACTTTACCAACAACTTTGGATTTTGAAGGGTCATTGATTTGACCGGCAACAACTGTCGTATCGAGGAACATGGCAGTATCACCATTTAGGAATGAACCTAAAGCTTCACCAAAACCAAATGAAGACGCACCTTCTGGTCCACAATCAACAATTTGCTTCAATGCATTTGCAGCTTTAACACCCGCTTCATTGTTAACAATTGGGTTCCAATTATCATCAAAAACGCGACCACCAAGTGGCGCCAAGTGCAACAGGAATGCGTGTGAAGCGTGGTGACCAGATGCAGCGCGGGATGAAAGACCACCCATGCCTGGCTCTAGCTCAGGAATTTTACATGCAGTTTCCAAAAGCTCGTCATATGTTTCAGGAACTTTTAAACCATGTTTTTCGAAGATGTCTTTACGGTAACCCAAAACAGATGTTTCAGAACCATATGGCACACCAAATAGTGAACCTGTTTTACCTTCAAGATAGCCTTTGTTACCACCAGCAAAACCGATGTTATAAACATAACCATCGATCAGATCATCAGCATCATAGCCGGGATCAGCAAGTTTTGGGTTCATGAAGTAACGTGCAAGGTTTTCAAGTTGATCAGCGTAAACATAATCAGCTTTTGAGAAAACCACGTAAGCGATCAGATCATAATCACCTTCGTCCTGACCAAGCTCAAGTGTTTGGCGCTCGCGCATTTTCAAATAAGGCAGTTGATCAACTTCAACCTCAATACCTGTTTCCTTTGTGAATTCAGGCAAAATCTGCATTACAGCGTTATAGTGCGGGTGTGCAGGAAAGTTTACAACAAGTGTTGTACCCTCATATTCCTTGTAAGGGTTTGAAAGCGCAGTTGAAGCTAGCATCGCTAGTCCAGCTGTAATTCCAGCAATTTTTGACATTGTTTTCAGCATAAGATCCTCCCAATATACTGCTGTCCAATTTGGACGTTACAAACGATTTTCTGATTTACGATCAAAGATCATGATGTCCTCTGGCTTAACGCCAAAGGTAACAGTTTCGCCTGACTGAACGCGGCGCGTACTATTAATTTCGACCAACACTTCTTCACTGCCACATCGTGTTGAAAGTACTGAAGTGGTGCCCAGATATTCCGCAACACTCACTTTTAATGTGATATTTGCCTTGGAGTTTTCATCCAGGCTTAATGATGACGGTCGGATACCAACATAGACTTCAATGTCCGCTGCATCTTTGAGTTTGGATGATAATTCATCAGACAACGGCATAGAAAAACCATTACCTGAAACCCAGACATGATCATCTTTTGATGAAAGCATTCCATCTAGGAAGTTCATTGTTGGACTGCCCATAAAGCCAGCAACGAATTTATTCACCGGGCTTTTGAAAAGCTCTTCCGGTGATCCTTGTTGCTGAATGATCCCGTCACACATCACAACAATTCTGTCACCAAGCGTCATTGCCTCAACCTGATCATGGGTGACATAGATCATGTTTTTATTGATGCTTTGGCGCATCTCAGCAAGCTCCGTGCGCATCTTTGCGCGCAGTTTCGCATCCAGATTAGACAAGGGTTCATCAAATAAAAATGTCGACGCGTCCCGCACCAATGCGCGTCCCATCGCAACACGTTGACGCTGACCACCAGATAATTCCGCCGGCTTTCGTTCAAGCAAATGGCCGATATTGAGCATATCCGCAACGGTCTTTACTTTCTGGTCAATTTCAGTTTGCGGACGCTTTTGCAAACGCAATGCAAAAGACATGTTCCGTGCAATATTCATATGCGGGTAAAGCGCATAATCCTGAAACACCATTGCGATGTCGCGATCTTTAGGTTCTAACTTGCTTATTGGTTTTCCATCGAAAAAGATCTCACCACCGGAAAGCGTTTCCAAGCCAGCTAAAATCCGTAATGTCGTCGATTTCCCACAACCAGAGGGTCCGACTAGAACAGTAAATTCACCATCATTGAGTTTAAGATCGAGCGGTGGCAGCACGCGTACGGAGCCATAACTCTTCTCGATCTGTTGAAGCATAATTTCGGGCAAAGTGCTTTTCCCTCCCAGAGACACGTTGCATATAATCTTGCTATTATGAGATAGGAATTTGCTTTCTGCCGCAACCGAGTATACAAATAATCTACGTTAGCGCTAACGTAATTATGATAATAATATACTTAAACTAACCCACTAAAGAGATTGAAATTGAATAAGAAATTACCTTCCAAGCCAAAGCCAAAAATCGAGGAAGTTGCTCAAGCAGCAGGCGTTAGCATTATGAGTGTTTCTCGTGCAATGCGAGGCGTTGAAGGTATTTCGCAAAAGAAACGGGAGCAGATTCTCAAAATTGCGCGCCGCATTGGCTACTATCCAAACAACGTGGCCGTCTCGTTAGCTGCCTCCAGTTCAAACCTTGTGGGTGTATCGGTTCCAACACTCTTTGGCACCGTGTTTTCTGAGATCTATGACGGCATGCGTTCGACATTGGAGAAATCCGGATTTGCCACCATTATCGACATTTCAGACTATTCAATCACCCACGAGGAAGCATGGGTTGAAAGAATGATTTCCTGGCAGCCAGCAGGCTTGGTACTCACAGGTGTCGATCATAGCCAACGTACGCGAGATGCATTGCGACGCGCCAAAATACCTGTACTTGAAATATGGGACTATACAGAAGATCCCATTGATCTATGCGTTGGCATTAATCACGTTGAAGCTGGTGCGCAAATGGGAAAACATCTCACCGGATTGGGATACAATAGTCCCGCTTATATCGGTGTGCGAAGCGGTAAAGATCTTCGCGCCGACCGCAGACTTCAGGGACTGGAATTTAGCTTTGCAGAAAAAGGCAAGCATTTTTGCGCGAAAGATCGCGAAGCAACGGTTGCAACATTTGAATCAGGTTATCAAGCCACGGCTCGCTTATTTGAAGATGAAAGTATTAATCCAGATGTTATCTGCTACCTTCACGACAACATGGCTTTTGGTGGTTTGATGTATTGCGAGCAAAACGGTATTTCGTGCCCGGAAGATATTGGAATTGTAGGTTACAACGGCCTTGCTATTAACGAGGTTCTTGCCAAGAGGATTACCACTGCCATTACCCCACGCTATAAAATGGGACAGGACAGCGCTTCACTCCTGATTGCAAAAATCCTGGGCGCGCAAACCAAAAGCACTATCTCGCACTCTGTGATTATTGAACAAGGTGAGACAACCAGATCACAGATCTAGCATTAAAGCTTGCTGGAAATGTTTACGGGAAATATTTTGAATATGTCCACGGATCATTCGCAGTTTGTCGTTTAAAGATGGCGCGATCATGCAATCTGAATGGTTTATCCATCCAAAACTCCATATATGTCGGTGTAATTTTATAGCCGTTCCAATAGTCCGGACGGTCAATTTTACCAAGCTTAAACCGCGCTGCTTGTTTAACCACGGCCATTTTCAAGTCATTACGATGCGCAATTGGGCGAGATTGCTGGCTTGCCCATGCGCCAATACGGCTGCCGCGCGAGCGAGAATTAAAATAGGTGTCCGCCTCATCCGCTGATACCATTTCTACAGTGCCACGAATTCGGATTTGACGCTGCAATGATTTCCAGTGAAAAACACATGCAGCTTTCATATTGCCTTCAAGCTCATTGCCTTTTTGCGATTGTGAATTGGTGTAGAATGTAAAACCAGTATTATCCATGCCTTTGAGCAAGACCATACGCGCATTTGGCATGCCATCTTTGTCAACCGTTGCAATGGACATTGCATTTGGATCGTTAATCTCATGCGTTTCAGCCAATTCCATCCATTGCTTGAACAAATCAAATGGCTCAGAATCTTCAATTAAATTTGAATCGTTATCAAAGGCTTCATCGAGTCCATCGAATTCATTTTCCATTCGCTTAACCTTACTTGGTGTGTTCACTTGAGCCAGACATTAGTGAAATAAAATATCCGCGCAACCCTTGGCTGGATGCACATAACGTCGCAATTGTTTATTTAGAATGCGCTATAAATTACTCAGCCCAAACTTTTCCAACAATTCGACAAGCATTTTACCAGCCTGTACGCGGTGCTCTTTGTGCACCTTAACGGCAATATCGCTTTGACCTGACTGAATAGCTTTAAGAACTTTGCGGTGATCTTCATTAGATTTTGTTGGAATAGGTCGAAGCCTGAGCGTAAGCATACGCGCGCGCTTTACTTGATCAGTATACATATCAAAGATGTTGATCACGCGCTGGTTTTCACCCAGGCGAACCAATTCAGAATGAAATTTATCATCGGCGATTGCCCAAGCCTCAAGATCTTCTTTTTCAAGCGCATTTTCCATATCGCGAATGGCATTTTCAGCCTCAACAAATTCCTCATCAGGGTGGTTTTTAGTGGCAGCCAGCTCAGCAGACAAACATTCAAGCTCTGTGAGAACCTGATAGATTTCCGTCATATCTTTTGGCGATATAGATAGTATTTTAACACCATGCCGCGGAACAACTGATACCAAGCCCTGCGCTTCCAAAATCAATGTTGCTTCGCGAACAGGAGTTCTGGACATTCCTAATAAACTAGCAAGTTCAGCTTCCAGATGATTTGACCCCGCCTGCAATTCATTTGATAAAATCATGTCTTTGAGCGTATCAACTGCATGAAAAGTATTTGGTTTTTTCTTTTGGCCTACAAACTTTTCATTTGCTTTTATATTCGTATTTTGCATGGTCTATCTATATGCCCCAAATACATGAATTCACTTGTGTAAAAGAGCAAAACACCAAATGTAAAACAGCTCCTTTATCTGCAAATACAATGCAGTTTTATCTTTCAAATGCAATATTTCCACGCAAGTAAAGCGCGATAACTACAACTATTTAAGCGCTAGAGCGCATTTACAGTCGGGCATAGGCTTTCGTTCAAATTCACCTCCAAAAATTTACCCATTAATAAATTTGACAATTTATTTATTAATGTATACGTAATTTAAAAACCAATATTGAATTTAGGAGGAACACATGAAAAATAAAGTATTGAAACTCGCAGCTGCGGCGGCGATCACGTTTGGAATGGGCAGCGTTTCTATGTCAGCAGAATATCCATTCCGCGACATCACAACTGCTGTTGTTTGGGGTGCAGGCGGCGGAACAGACTCGATCAACCGCATGATCATGGCTGAAATGGAAAAGCACCTACCCGTCGGCATTTCAGTGATCAATCAAACAGGTGGTGTCGCTGGTTCAAACGGCATGGTTTATGTTATGAACCAACCAGATGATGGTTACACAATGGTTGGTCTGTCTGAATCAAATGTGACAGCCGCTGTCCAAGGTGGTTGGGACAAGAAATTTGAGTTCTGGCATCCATTCATCGTTGGTGGTTCACCAGATCTGATCTCAGTGCCAGCGAATTCACCATACAACACACTAGAAGAATTGGTTGATGCTGCAAAAGCTGCACCAAATTCTATTCCTGCAGCGGCTTCAGGTTCTGGTTCAATCCACCACCTCAATCTACTCGCGATCGAAAATGGTTCAGGCGCAAAGTTCAAATTCGTACCTTACAAAGGGTCTGCACCTGGTCAAGAAGCTGCTATTGCGGGCGAAGTTGCACTTGTTGTGACATCTTTGGCTGAACAAGCACCACTCATTGCAGGTGGCAAACTAAAGCCTTTGGCAATGCTGACACCAGAAGCTGCTGATTTTAATGGTCAAACCATTCCATCAGCGTTTTCCAGCTATGATGGCTTGGACAAATATCTTCCATTGAAACAAGCCATCGGTTTTGCGTTGCATGCGTCAGCTCCGGATGAAGCAAAAGCTGCCATCACAGCCGCGTTTGATAAAGCTGTGGCATCTGACGTTGTTGCTGAATGGGCGAAAGCAAACAACTATGACGTATCAGGCAAATCCGGTGCAGAAGCATCTGCAATCTTCTCAAAGCTTGAAAGCACATTTGCATGGACACTTTGGGATCTTGGTGCAGCGAAAGTTGATCCGTCAACTCTTGGTATCGCAAAACCTTAATTCGATATCATAATTCCACCCCGGAACGTTGCTGGCTGGTCAATTTGATCAGCCAGTAGCACTTTATATAACAACTAAAAAAGCGATTATCATGGAAGATAAAACCGTTCTTAGAGCCCGAGATTTTTGGACCTCGTTGATCCTAATGGCGACTTCGGTCTTTTTCATCTACAAAACCACTGACATACCATTCTTCGACACCAAGTCCGCGGGTGTAGATGCTGCTGAATGGTATAATTCAGCAGCACTTGTACCCTATGGTATCTTCTATGCAATGTTGGCTTTATCAATCGTCTTGTTGTTTATTTCAATTAGAGACGGTGGTGCGCATCGCGCATTATCTCTGGCTGGAATCGGTTTTACCAAAGAAGAAACAATACGCATCACAAGCGTGTCTGCAATTTTGCTTTTATATATTTTCGGTTTAGTACCACGCATTGATTTCATTATCGGCTCAGCGTTAATGATCACATGCCTCATTTGGGGCTTTCATAAAGGTGATCAAAAATCCATGTTAACGAGCATTGCTGCAATGGCAATTGCATCCATTTACGCGTTGGTCGCACATTTCCCTCGTAGTGAATGGACAAAACCGCATGACGACGATTGGGTCACACTTGCGGTATTTGCAGCATTAACATTGATCATGTTCATCAAAGAACGCAGAGCAAAGAAGTTAGATAATATCGTCAAATTTACGCCAGTGATCTCAATTCTCGTGCCAACAATTTTAGTCTGCGCAATGGCCTTTGGTTTTCGCCAGAATGTGCCAAATCGTCAGGGCCTCATCTTCTCACATATTGAATATCACTATTTTGTAACGATCAAACCAATTTGGCAGGGACAATAAGATGGATTTTGTGCTCACCCAGCTTGCCGGATTTGGTTCTTCATTTGTCGGGCTCATTCTCGACCCGATCACCTATGCATATTTAATACCTGCAGTGTTCTTAGGTATCGTATTTGGCGCCCTGCCCGGATTAACAGCAACGCTTGCTGTAACTATTCTCACCGGTTTTTTCGGCAATAAATTCCCGCTTGATCAAGCATTGATCGCATTAATTGGTGCTTATGTTGGCGCAATTTATGGCGGCTCCTATCCATCCATCTTACTCAATATTCCCGGCACCGCCGCATCTGCAGCCACCGCGATGGATGGCTATCCACTTACCAAGGCGGGCAAAGGCGCATCAGCGCTTGGCATTACCACCACAGCATCCTTCATTGGCACGCTATTTGGCACATTCTGCCTCTTAATCTTCGTATGGCTTTTACTGCTCATCTCGCAGAACATCGCCTCCCCTGAAAAAGCTTTGCTGGCACTTTTCGGTATTCTCTTATCTGGAACCTTAATGTCTCAAGACCTTGTGATTAAAGGCTGGATATCCGGCCTCATTGGGCTTGCGATGGCGATGGTTGGTCTCGACCCTATCTTATCCGAAACACGATATACCTTCGACTGGTCCTACCTATTGTCAGGCTTTCAGGTTGTTCCAGTCTTAATGGGTGCTTTTGCAATCCCGCAGATCATGGATGGCATGCGCGCTGCTGCAAACTTGGCAAAAGCACCCAAACTCCAACGCATCCGACCTGAGCTGAAAGAAATCACCAAACGCATGCCCGTGATCTTAAGAAGCGGCGGCATTGGCACGGGCGTTGGTGCTCTGCCCGGCGTTGGCGAAGATGTAGCAGGTTGGGTGTCTTATGGTGTGGGCAAAGCCGCGTCCAAAAACAGTGAAGAATTTGGCAAAGGCTCAGTTGATGGTTTGATATCTGCAGAAGCTGCCAATAACGCTGCCATCGGCGGCGCGCTTATTCCGTTATTAGTTTTGGGTATTCCAGGCTCACCACCTGCCGCTGCGCTTTTAGGTGCGCTTAAAATCAACAATGTGATCCCGGGGCCCACAATTGACCCGGCCGTCATTATGCATGTCGTTGCAGTGCTCGTGCTCGCATCTTTTACAATGTTCTTAATGGGCCTTTTCACAGCACGCATATTCGTCACAATCTTGCGTATCCCAAAAACCATCTTCCTACCTGTTGTGATGGTTCTCACCACAATTGGTTCGTTTAGTGTGGGTGGTGGGATCAATGATCTGTTTTTGATGGCAGGTGTCGGAATCATCGCTTATGCAATGAATGCCATGCATTATCCGGTGGCACCATTAGTGATTGGCGTCATTTTAGGTGGCTTGTTTGATGAAACCTTCCGCCGTTCGCTGCTCATCTCTGATGGAGATATAAGTGTGTTCTTTACCCGTCCTGGCGCAGCTATTTTGCTAGCGCTGAATATCCTATTGATCATCAGCCAAATCCCGTTTCTAAAGAATTTTATCGGACAGATTTTTAGACGCAAAAAAACGACTGTATAAAGGTGTTATCGCTCTCTCATCGCATGAGAAATCTGATCCCGTATTGGTTTAAGTAAATAGGACATAACCGTGCGTTCATCGGTTTGGATAAATGTTTCAACCGGCATTCCTGGAACAAGCGATTTACCTTGCAATTTACCAAGCTCAGATTCTGATATTTTCAATCGAACTTTATAATATTGTGCGCCGGTCGCTTCATCTCGCAACAAATCGGCTGAAATTGTCTCAACCTTTGCATTGAGCTCTGGCGTCGTTCTTTGATCAAAACTAGGCAATCGAATTCGCGCAACTTGATCTGCAGATATCTGATCAATATTTATGGGTTGAACCTGCGCCTCTACAACCAACAGATCATCCTTCGGTACAATAGACATTGCAACATCACGCGGGCCCAAAACGCCGCCAATAGTTGTAACAGACAAATTATGCACAAACCCGCCTAATGGTGCGATAATATCAACACGTCTAAGCTGATCCTCAGCGGCAATTTTTTGTTCTTCAAGTCGTCCAATCTGTGTTCTTACATCCTGAATTTCTTCTAAAACACTTGCAAGAAACTCTTCGTCCAACTGCAAAATCTGAATATTACGCTCACTAATGGATTCTTTTGTTTGCGCAATTTCCGAAGTAAATCCGCCAATTTCACCACGAAGTTTTACAATATCGCGGTTAAGCAGCGCGACTCTGCTTGCAGAAACCAATTGTTGCCCCAAAAGATCGTCAAGATTGGCAAGTTCATCCTCAACAATTTGTGTCTCAGCAAGCTTTGCTTCTCGCTGTGCTTCAAGACCTCTAATTTTACTTTCAAACTGTATAATTTGCTCGCGTAATTGCTGGCGTTTGCCATTTAAACTGTTTCGACGTGCATTAAACAGACCAACTTGGCTATCACGAACTTTCTTTTGTGCATTAATATCAAAATCATTTGTTGCAAAATTTACATTATCTGCTCCTTGCTGTTCAGCGAGTAAACGAGCTTCCTGAGCGTACAAATCAATAAGCAGTTTTTTAACAACAGACAAATTTGCGCTTGAAATTGTATCATCTAAACGAATTAACAAATCCCCAGCTTCAATCACATCGCCATTTTTAACAAAGATCGATTTTACAATGCCGCCCTCTTGGTGCTGCACTTGTCGTGTATTTGTTTCAACAACAACATTGCCCGATGCAACCACCGCACCGCTGATTTCGGTCAGATATGCCCATGAACCAATGCCTCCGATTAATAAGCCGACGACAGCAAGACTTATAAACATATGTTTGCGAAGGCTGGATTTGAATTGGGAGGTAGATGCCATCTCTAAGCCCCTTTTTGATTTGGAACTGGGGCAACAACTTTTGCCATCACATCGGTCTTCGGACCAAAGGCTTTTGCCATACCCTTATCAACCATCAAGATTTTATCAACTGCTGCTATCGCACTGGGTCGATGCGCAATGACTATGACAATTGACCCAGCTTTGCGCAATTCCACAATTGCGTTGGTGAGTGCATGTTCGCCATCTGAATCTAGGTTAGAATTCGGCTCATCCAAAACGACCAGAAATGGTTTATCATAAATTGCACGTGCCAGAGCAATTCGCTGTTGCTGACCAGCAGACATTGCAAAACCAGACTTTCCAATCACAGTATTATAACCATCCGGGAGCGCGGTAATCAGCTCATGCACATTGGCAAGACTCGCAGCCTCTCGCACTTTATCCGCATCAGCATCTAGCGAAAAACGAGAAATATTTTCAGACACGGTTCCATCAAAAAGCTGAATATCCTGAGGCAAATAGCCAATAATGTCGCCCCAGCGGGACATGTCCCACTGATCAAGTTTAGAGCCATCAAACCTGACAGATCCCCTTGCTATAGCGGTTACGCCCACCAATGCGCGTGCAAGAGTAGATTTTCCCGAACCAGACGGACCAATAATTCCCAACCCATCACCTGCCGACAATTCAAACGACACATTTTGTACAATGACTTTTTTTGATCCAGCAGGCCCACAAGATAAATTAGTAATCTTGAGTGTCTTGGATGGAATAGGCAAATCCATAACGTCATCATTGAGTTGACGCATAGATAAAAGATCATTTAGCCGGTTACGAGCCTGACGCGCACTGACAAATAAAGGCCACTGCCCAATAGCCTGCTCAACAGGTGCGAATGCCCGTGTGGTCATAATAGATGCTGCAATCATCACACCCGGCGAGATTTCTTGAAGAATTGCAAAGTAAGCCCCCACACCAAGCATTGCTGATTGCAAGACCATGCGGATGGTTTTTACGGTGGAGCCAAAATTTGCCCCACTATCGGCAGTGTTTTGTGATGCAGTTAAAAACAAATTGTTTTTATTTTCCCATCGCGACTTAAGGGCCTTCATCATTCCCATAGCCTGAATAACTTCGGCATTGGAGCGACCATGTTCAATCAAGCGATGCCGTTCAGCTGACGCAACAACAAGATCCTTTGCAGGTTTGCTCGATACGTATTCTTTCAGTAAAATCAGAACAAAAATGATGATGACACCAGCAAGTGCTATATTTCCCAAAACTGGATGAAATAAATATACAATCCCCAAATAGACTGGCAGCCAAGGTATATCAAACATCGCAGAAGGTCCCGGCCCTGCCATAAAGCTGCGAATAGTGTCTAAGTCTTTTATTGGCCTAACTTTTGACGCTTCCGGACCCAACACAAGTGGAAGAACGGTCGAGAGATCAAAAACTGAAGACGTGAGTTTAGCGTCAAGCCAAGATCCAACTCGCGCTAAAATACGCTGTCTTAATCCCTCCAGCACGCCATAAAATATGAACATACCAAGCGCAAAACCAGAGATAACCAGAAGTGTTGGAACAGACCCACTAGCTAACACACGATCATATATCTGCAACATATATAAAGGGCCGGTAAGCATTAGCAGATTAATTACCAAGCTTAACAGACCCACACCAATATAAGTTGGTCGGAGTGACTTAAAACTTGTTTGAATGACAGACCGCGGCTGAGCCATTTAACTTCACTTTGTGTTTTATTATAATTTTAGAAAACACACTACTAATTCAACCAATTAGAGTAAAGCACTGACTTCCGGAATAGTTAAACAGAAATAACAAGTTTTATTGCGTTTTGAACGAAATATCGTGAAAAAGGTCATTTTCGGTCAAGCAATATAGCTTCTTGATACTCAGAAATCGATTTTGCGAGTAATTTGCTCGTCTTTTGACGCCAATCGGGATCGGTTAAAAGCTTCTCATCTGTCAAATTAGACAAAAAGCCTAATTCGATGAGTACCGACGGCACATCTGGTGCAAGCAATACGCGAAAACCAGCGCGTCTATGAGGATTATTAATCAACCGAATTTGCCCTTTAAAATCTTCAACAATGCGATCAGCCATCACATCCGAAAATCCTTGGGTTTCACGTCGGGCAAGGTCTACCAAAATTCCGGTCACATCATCTGGCACATCTTCAATATGAAGACCTGCAAGAACGTCAGTCAGGTTTTCAGAATCTGCAAGATTTGATGCAAAGTCATCCGAAGCCTCCCGTGACAATGTATAAATAGACGCGCCACGCAATGATCTTTGACGAATGGAATCTGCATGTATTGATATCAATAAATCTGCTTCTGCTTCTCGAGCAATTTGCACACGTGCTGATAGTGACATGAAAGTATCGCTGTCTCGTGTCAGCAAAATTTCAACATCATCTATGTCTTCAAATGCAGCTTGAAGGTCTTGGACAAAGCCAAGCGTGATATCTTTTTCAATTGCACCATTGCGCCCTTCAGCGCCGCCATCAATCCCGCCATGTCCGGCATCCAGCACCAACACAAATTTATCAGACGTCTTGTTTTCAGAAACCCTTATACGGCTACTCTTTTCAACATTCTCTTCATCCTCAGCACTGGCCTCGACAATTTCCCAGTCTTGCTCTTGAAGAACAGCATCAAAATCTTCTTGCTCAGCGATGCTTATATCCATCACGAGGCGATAGGTATCACCTTCAAGTGTTTGTAATTGCTGATCTTCTAAAACGGCAGGTGTTTCAAGAGATATAATGATGCGGGACTTGTCTTCAGACATTATACCATAGCGGATATCGGATAATATTCCTCTCGCCGTAAGCTGATCATCACCGAATGCAAGCTTAGTGTCATCAAGATCCAGTACAATACGATTTGGACGCGCCAGGTAGCGTATTTTAAATTTTGGTTCTTTATTAAAATCAACCAAAATACGGGCGCGCTCACTATCACCGACAACGCGTGCACTATAGGCTATATTTGTTGTTTCCTGAGCCTTAACGACAGAGCCAGACCACAATATATGTATCATAACAAAACCAAACGACAGTAGAAGCGTTCGCAATAAACCTTTATGTCTGTTCAGTATCACTTGCACATTCGTCCCTTTAGCGCCTGATAGAATCACAAATTATATAAGTATTGCATCCGTTTATTGAGATAAAGGCGGCAAATGCAAGGCAATATGGTTTTTGAATAAAATTGAAATGCCACAAAAGCCTATTATATAAGGCCCGAAGCATGAACGCCCGCACAAAGCGCAAGGTTGAATACTGTTTATGCTTGCAACATCGTAATCTAAGGATTACAACGATCATAGGTGGAACTTCGACGGGGTAGAATCAATAAATTATCGCTAGTTGTCTGGTAATCAGACGAGTGATATGAGCAATTCACCCGACGTCTTTTATAAGTAAAAGCCTGATATATTTGACCAAATTCCAACTATTAATAGGAATTTGAAGCAGGTATTGAGATGAAACGAGAAAGAATTCGGTTCGCATTAAATTTGATGCTGAACCGCTTAAACATCGGCGAATATGCGCCGTTTTAATAAGGTGATTTTGATCACCGGCCTTTAGAAGAGGCCAAGTCATCGGCTTTGTGAGCGATGCAAATTGCATATGCAACAAAGCTAATTAGAGTATAAATGCGGGCGTTGAACCTTTTATGTTAATGATACAAACACCAGCAGGCGCAATTAGGACGGTGATAAAAAATGTCACTCCTTTAGACGCTGCTCGTGCATTAACCGGTATTTCCCCAAGCCCGCGTTCAACATCCGGCACAAAACCCTCCAACCATTATGCATTTGAGGTCTTAGATCCTCCTGGTAATGACGGTTGGGCACATTGTGCCGAGGAGCAAACAATTCAATGGCAGACAAAATGCTTATTGACGCGTCTCACGAAGAAGAGACACGCGTCGTCGTCGTACGTGGAAACCGGATAGAGGAATTTGATTTTGAATCGCAGCATAAAAAACAGCTGCGCGGAAACATCTATTTAGCAAAAGTAACGCGGGTCGAACCCTCGCTGCAGGCGGCTTTTGTTGACTATGGCGGAAATCGTCATGGTTTTCTCGCTTTCTCAGAAATCCACCCTGATTATTACCAAATCCCATTAGCTGACCGTCAAGCATTGCTCGAAGCAGAAGCTGCCGAGGCTGCTGAAGACGACAATGATGATGACGTAAATGATGCAACATCAAATATTGAAGATGATGTGTCGAAAGATGAAGCTGCTGAAGCATCTGAAGAAGTTAAAAGTGATGAAACAGATGACGCTGTAGCTGAGGAAAAACCCAAACCAAAAAAACGTCGTACTCGCCGTAAAAAAGCTGAAGTTACTGCGGATACAGAACATAAAACAGAAGCATCAAATGATGATGTAGACACAGCAGCCCAAGCTGCAATTGAATCTCCAAGCGAAGCTACTGAAAATTCAGATGCGTCGACCCCAACGGAGAGTGAAGAAGCCGCCTCGCCTGAGGAAAAACCGGATGATAAGCCAGACACAATGGCTGCGATGGTTGAAACAGACGATGAAATTTCTGAGCCCGCTCCAGAACAACCTGAATCAGAAGCATCCGAGAACGATGCTGCAGAGGTTAAAACTGATGAGAATCAGGAGTCTGACGCGGCAACAGAAGACCAACCCGTTGAACCAGCATCTGATGATGCACAAGCGAAATCAGCCGATACAAACTCGGAAGAAACCGAAGAAAAGCCTAAAAAGCGTCGCAGATCTCGCTCGCGTAAATCCAAAAAAGCTGAACCTGAGATTGCCGAAACAGATAATTCTGAATCCGATGAGGACGATGATGCCAATGTTGAAAATATCGGCTCAGATGATGCGTTAGAAGAAGTTCCTGTTGCACCGCGTAAAACACGCAAACAATATCGTATACAAGAAGTGATCAAACGCCGCCAAATCTTGCTTGTGCAAATCGTCAAAGAAGAGCGCGGCAATAAAGGTGCAGCATTAACGACTTATATGTCCTTGGCAGGTCGTTATTCAGTTCTTATGCCGAACACGGCTCGCGGTGGCGGGATTTCTCGTAAAATCACCAATGTTCAGGACCGCAAGCGCTTAAAAGAAGTCGCACGAGAGCTTGAAGTGCCGCAAGGTATGGGCGTAATCCTACGCACTGCAGGTGCAAGCCGAACAAAAACTGAAATTCGTCGCGACTTTGAATATCTCATGCGTTTGTGGGAAAATGTCCGTAATTTGACGCTTAATTCAACAGCACCTTGCCTTGTCTATGAGGAAGGTAGCCTGATCAAAAGATCTGTTCGCGATCTTTACAACAAAGATATTGGCGAAGTGATTGTTTCTGGTGAAGAAGGCTATCGTGAAGCGAAAGACTTCATGAAAATGCTCATGCCAAGCCATGCCAAGGTCGTACAACCTTATCGTGGGACGCGTCCGATCTTTGTCAATAATGGTATTGAAGCCCAACTTGATCAGATGATGTCACCACAAGTGACTTTAAAATCTGGCGGATATCTTATCATCAACCAAACAGAAGCTTTGGTTGCAGTTGACGTGAACTCAGGTCGTTCAACCCGTGAAAGCTCAATTGAAGACACTGCTCTTGCAACAAATCTCGAGGCTGCGGAAGAAGTCTCTCGCCAACTCAGATTACGGGATTTAGCCGGACTAGTTGTGATCGATTTCATCGATATGGAAGAGAAACGCAATAACCGAGCTGTTGAAAAACGCCTTAAAGACTGCCTCAAACATGATAGAGCGCGCATTCAAGTTGGTCGTATCTCGCATTTTGGCTTATTGGAAATGTCGCGCCAGCGCATCCGCGCCAGTGTTCTTGAAAGCACAACTGCTGTTTGCCCACATTGTGAGGGCCGTGGTCTTGTGCGATCGGATTCATCCCTTGCATTGCATGTCCTACGCGCTATCGAAGAGCAATTGCTTAAGACCCCGCGTAATGATGTTAATGTGAGATCAAATTCAGACATCGCGCTTTACATCTTAAATCAAAAACGTGACACACTCACCGAACTTGAGCAGCGTTTTGGTGTTACAATTTCGTTTAACGTTGATGCATCAATAACAGGTCAGGATTTCTTTGTAGAAAAAGGCCCAGTTAGCACAAAAACTGCAAAGGTTGACCCTGAGCAACTCGCAGCATCGTCTTATGGCGAAGCTGATTCAGAAATGATGGATACTTCCGACCAAATTGTTATTGAAAATTCTGATGTAGATAATGATGAAGAAGAACAGCCACGTAAAAAGCGTCGTCGCCGTCGTCGTCGTGGTCGCGGGAATTCACAAGACAATCAAAACAACGCGTCCTACGAAGAGCAATCGGATGAACAATCTTCTGAAAATGAAGGTGAAACAAGTTCAGACAGCGCACAAAATGGTGACAATGAGCAGCAATTATCAGACGACGATGATGCGCGTCCGAAAAAGCGTCGCCGTCGTGGAAAACGTGGCGGTCGCAAAAACCGCGAGCGTGAAGATGCAGCTTCTGAAGCAACGGATCGTGAAGGCGTGTTAGAAACGCTTGCATCTGGTGCATCTGAGGAGGTGATCACTGAAGCAAACCCTGCTCCAGAGAACGGTTCAACTGTAGAAGCCGGCCCAACAACTGACACAGGTGCAGAACCAGCTGCCGCTGAGGCAACATCAAACGAAGAAGCTTCCGAGGAAGTTGCTAAAAAGCCGCGTCGTCGTAGAACCAAGAAAACCAGCAATGATGAGGCGATTGAAACGCTGAAAGACACAGCTCCTGAGCCAAGCACTGTTGTTGCCGCAGCTGTCAGCTCTCAAGATGCTGAAATTAGTCAAGAGCCTGCAAAACCGAGCCGCAAGTCTCGTACTAATCTTGATGCAATTGCGACTGAACCGGTTGTGACATCATCTCAGTCAGGTGATGGTGATGGCGATGGTTCACCGAAGAAAACAGGCTGGTGGCGCAGAGCTTTTAAAGGCTAAGCGTCAACCCATCTGAAAAATCAACAAATAGCCCGGTCGTTGTGATCGGGCTTTTCGTTTTTTAGCCTAACCAGTTTTCCAATCGATCAACCGCTTCAGCGATCTCTTCTTGTGATCCAGCATATGAAAAACGCATAAATTTAGCACCATCTTTGACATCAAAATCAAGGCCAGGTACTGCTGCAACATGGATGTCATTGAGCATTTTTTTAGAAAATTCCATGCTGTCATTGGAATGCGAACTTACGTCCACATAAGCGTAAAATGCACCATCCATAGGTGAATTTAGCGGCAACCCCACGCGTGGCAAAGCGTTTAACAACAGATCACGATTTGCCCGGTAACCTTGCACAACTTGGTCCAGTTCATCGCGTTCAGTCAATGCAATTTCAGCTACAATCTGCGATAATTCTGGCGCTGAAATGTACATGCTTTGCGCCAGGCATTCGACAGGGCGGATAAGATGTTCAGGCAAAATCATCCAACCTATGCGCCAACCCGTCATACAATAATACTTGGAAAATGAATTGATGATAACAGCATTATCGGTAAAAGAAGCTGCTGTGGTTTCTTGGCCAGCAAATGTAAGGCCATGATAAATCTCATCTGAAATAAAAACGGTTTCCCTCGCCTCGCACCAATCAGACAACGTTTTTAAATCAGCTTCACTCGTTACCGTACCTGTGGGGTTTGCTGGACTTGCCAACAAAACTCCATCAATTTTAACGCCCGCATTTCGCTCAGCATCCTCAAGCACCTGCGGTGTTAAGGTATAGTTTGATTGCGCGCTTAATTGCACTTCAACGCAATTGAGCCGTAGTGCCTTTAAAATATTGCGATATGCAGGATATCCTGGCTTTGCGATAGCAATTGTTGCCCCGGGTTCAAACAGGCTCAAAAATACCAAATTAAATGCCGCCGAAGAGCCATTGGTGACCATAATCCTTTCAGGATCAACGTCCACGTCGTAATAAGACTTGTAGTGTTCTGCGATAGCTTTACGCAAAGAGCTGATCCCGACTGCATCGGTATATCCCATTGTTTTAAGATCAAGCGCGTTCTTGGCTGCTTCAAGGGCTCGTTGTGGCGCTTTATGAGATGGCTGACCTGTTGCCATTGAAATGACCGGATGCCCGTCCATCACAGCTTTAATCGCCGCTGACAACACATCCATTGCATAAAATGGTTCGACTATATTTTTCGCGCGCAAAACAAACCTCAATTGATAATTTTGCACTAGCTCTGCCCGATTTCCTCCACTTTCACAAGATACAAATCCCTCGTTATTCTGAAGGCTCACAATAATGTGTAGTTTTTCAGCGGCTTATGGATATCCAGAGCAAGAAAAAATGCTATGTTGTTTCGCATAATGCATTATAACTACGTCATGTTCATTGATGCACAAAATGGAGAACCAAGTGCTTCAAATAAATAGGTTTTATCGATCTCTCTTTGGCGCATTCGCCATCTTTAGTTACTTGATGTCCACACAAATCACGATGGCTCAGGGTCGCAAAATCGCCATTGTGCGCGACGCAGAAATCGAATCTTTGCTCAAAGACTATGCCGCACCTATCTTCCGGGTAGCAGGTCTGCAGAGCAAGGGCATAGAAATCGTATTGGTCAATGACAATAGTTTTAACGCATTTGTTTCTGGTCGACGTGTGTTCATAAACACAGGCGCCATAGTGCAAGCTGCAACACCGAACGAAATTATTGGTGTCATCGCTCACGAAGCAGGTCATCTAGCGGGAAATCACCAAGAACGCCTAAGAGCACAGCTTGATGCTTCCAAAACCCTCGCCATTGTCGGAATGTTGCTTGGTGCCGGCGCTTTGGTTGCAGGCTCAACATCAAATTCAAGTGGTGCAAGTTCCACAGGTGGCGCAATCATTGCTGCAGCCCCTACCCTGGCAACGCGTAGCATATTGAACTACAAACGTGGTGAAGAGATAAACGCGGATAATGCGGCGCTAAAATACCTGAATAAAACCAAACAATCTGCAAATGGAATGTTGCTTACATTTGACCGTTTTGCTCAGCAGCTTGCTTTGGCTGGTGTTCGCCCAAACCCATATAAATTAAGCCATCCATTACCACGAGAACGTATAAGTCTATTAGCTGAAGGTGCGAAAAAGAGCCCATATTTCAGCAAAAAAGACCCCAAGTCTCTGCAAACGCGTCATAATATGGTGAGAGCTAAAATAGCCGCATTTGCAGGCGGTTTAGCTGGGGTACAAAGGCTATTTAAGTCATCTCCAAACTCGATACCAGCGCTTTATGGTCGTGCAATTGCGCTTGATAATGCAGGCAGATCACGAGACGCACTGAAAATTCTCGGCCAGCTTATTAAAAATCAATCTAAAAACGCTTATCTCTATGAGCTACGTGGCGAAGTGCAATTGAAACTTCGTCAAGCAGATCAAGCAGTTAAATCATTCTCAACAGCGGTTAAGCTTGATCGTAGCAAGTCTGGTCTGATCAAAGCGCGACTAGGTTTTGCATATGTTGCGACTGGTAATAGATCAAACGCAAAAAAGGCAGTTTCAGCATTACGAGCTGGCCTGCAAACAAATCCAAATAATTTCAACGCTTACCGCACCCTTTCAAACGCACATGCGCTTGCTGGTGATATAGGCGAAGCAGAACTTGCAATGGCCGAAGGGCATTTTCGCGCGGGAAATACCCGCGATGCAAAAGTCTTTGCTGGACGAGCAGTGCAAAAACTTGTCCCCGGCAAACCAAGCTGGCAAAGGGCAAAAGATATTCTAACCGTAGGCAATTAGCCATTTCAAGCGGTCGATTTTATTCAAAAGGAATTTTCAATGCGAACTCTTATTTTAAAGCTATCAGCGATAATCATTATCGGATTGTTAACTATATCAAACACTTATGCGCTTGATGATCTGGAAAAAGAGGAAATTGGGAAATTTATCCGAGAATACCTTATTGCCAACCCGGATATTATCGCTGAGGCGCAAGCTGCTCTTGAAGTTCGAATGGCCGAGCAGGAAAAGCTTCGCACGCAGGAAATGATCGCGGGCATGGCTGATCGTTTATACAATTCAAAAGATGACGTCATCATCGGAAACCCCGATGCAGATGTCACAATCGTTGAATTCTTCGATTACAATTGCGGTTTCTGCAAGCGCGCGATGAACGATATGCAAGAAATTGTCTCGCTTGATAAGAATGTTAAATTCATTTTGAAGGAATTCCCAATTTTGGGTGAAGAGTCTTTAGATGCAGCACGTGTGAGCATGGCTGTGTCTAAAATTGCACCGGAAAAAGGCGCTGATTTTCATATGGCACTTTTGGGCGACGGTGGCCGTGCAAATAAATCAAAAGCTATGAAAGTAGCTGAAGATTTAGGAGTAGATATTGCAGCGCTTGATGCCGCTCTGGAAGATGAAAAACTTCTCGATCCTGTCAGCGTCACATACGGGCTTGCGCAAGAGCTAGGCATCAACGGCACCCCATCTTATGTCATTGGTAAAGAGGCCGTTTATGGCGCTGTTGGCGTTACAGAATTGCTTCTTAAAGTCAAAAACCTACGTTTGTGTGGCGAGACCACTTGCTCGTAAACTTTTCAAATTAACTATGCTTATAAAAACAGGATGAGAGATTCGTCCTGTTATGAGACAATGCAGAAACGTTTTTCTAACGAATTTTAAGTAACGATCTCTCCAATTGAGTTGATGAGCGAATAATTCGTTACAAAAGTAACATCTTTGTGACAAAACGCTTTGATTCCTGCATTGACGCGGGTATACGGACGGCAAGAGTTTTACGGGGCAAAATAATGTCAAACAAGGTATTTGTTCTTAACGGTCCTAATCTGAATATGTTGGGCAAACGGGAACCGGGTATTTATGGTGATCTATCTTTAGATTCCATCGGACAATTGTGCCGTGATACTGGCAATTCTTTAGAGTTTGAAGTTGATTTCCGACAATCCAATCATGAAGGGACACTTGTTGATTGGTTGCATGAGGCAAATGAAGGTGCTTTTGGCGTTATTTTAAACGCAGGCGCTTACACTCACACCTCAATTGCGCTGCATGACGCTATCCGCTCTATCGTTACACCGGTGATTGAAATCCATTTATCAAATGTGCATGCACGCGAAGAGTTTCGGCATAAGTCGATGATCGCTCCAGTTTCGCGCGGTGTCATTTGCGGATTTGGTCCCAATAGTTATAAACTGGCGATACAAGCACTCGCCGACATTCGTAATTCGTAAATTAAAAGGCAATTCCAATGACAGCAAAAAAGAAGAATATCGACCAAACACTGGTCCGCGATTTGGCAAATATTCTAAACGAAACAGACCTAACTGAAATTGAAGTTGAGCAAGATGACTTCCGTGTGCGTGTTTCTCGTGCAACAACAGCTGCAACTCAAGTTGTCGCAGCTCCTGCACCAGCACCAGTTGCTGCTGCGCCAGCAGCTGTAAGTGCTGCGGCTCCAGCTCCGGCGGCTGCACCTGCGGCAAATAGTGCAGCTGAACCATCACCAATGGTTGGCACAGTTTATCTAGCACCTTCACCAGAATCAGATGCTTTTGTTAAAGTTGGCCAAGCAGTGAAAGAAGGCCAAACATTGCTGATCATTGAAGCAATGAAAACAATGAACCAAATTCCTGCTACAAAGTCTGGTAAAGTTGTAGAAGTGTTGGTTGAAGACGGCCAACCAGTCGAGTTTGGTGATCCACTTGTCATCATCGAATAGTCGAGGACCTTCGAATATGTTTTCAAAAGTTCTCATAGCCAACCGTGGCGAGATTGCACTTCGCGTGCTGCGCGCTTGTAAAGAGCTTGGCATTCAAACTGTCGCTGTACACTCCACAGCTGATGCCAATGCCATGCATGTGCGCCTTGCAGACGAAAGCGTTTGTATTGGACCGCCAGCATCTCGTGATAGCTATCTAAACATCCACCAGATTGTTGCAGCCTGCGAAATCACAGGTGCTGAAGCTGTGCATCCAGGATATGGTTTCTTATCTGAGAATGCCAAATTTGCTGAAATTCTAGAAGCACACGGCATTGTCTTTATCGGACCAACATCTGATCACATCAATATCATGGGTGATAAGATCACAGCGAAAACAACTGCTGAAGATCTTGGTATCCCGGTTGTTCCTGGTTCTTCTGGTGAAGTTAAGACCGAAGCTGACGCGAAGAAAATCGCCAATGACATCGGCTACCCAGTCATCATCAAAGCTACAGCTGGTGGCGGTGGCCGTGGTATGAAGGTTGCCAATGATGATTCAGAGCTTGCGATTGCGCTCTCAACAGCGCGCACGGAAGCTGGTGCTGCATTTGGTAATGAAGCGGTTTACATCGAAAAATACCTAGCCAAACCGCGTCACATTGAAATTCAGGTTCTTGGTGATGGTAAAGGTGGTGCGATCCACCTTGGCGAGCGTGATTGTTCATTACAACGACGTCACCAAAAGGTTTGGGAGGAAGCAAATTCCCCTGCCCTTAATGTTGAGCAACGCATGAAAATTGGTGAAGTCTGTGCAGACGCTATGCGCAAGCTGAACTATCGCGGTGCTGGTACAATTGAATTCTTGTACGAAAACGGCGAGTTTTATTTCATCGAAATGAACACGCGTTTGCAAGTTGAGCATCCAATCACAGAAGCCATTACAGGCATTGATCTTGTAAACGAGCAGATCCGTATTGCATCTGGCGCACCAATTTCCGTAAAGCAAGAAGATATCAGCTTTACAGGACACGCGATCGAATGTCGTATTAATGCGGAAGATTCAAAAACCTTTGTACCTTCACCTGGGACAATCACGCATTATCACCCACCAGGTGGTCTAGGTGTTCGTGTCGATTCAGGTGTGTATCAGGGTTATAAGATACCGCCATATTACGACAGTTTGATCGGAAAGCTCATCGTACATGGTCGTACACGTAACGAATGTATGATGCGTTTACGCCGCGCGATTGATGAATTTGTGGTCGATGGTGTGAATACAACAATCCCACTGTTCAGCAAGCTGCTTGAAAATCAAGACATCGTAAATGGTGACTATGATATTCACTGGCTTGAAAAGTTTTTGGCAAATGATGAATAATCGTCTGTCATAACATTCTATAAGGCCGGATTTTTTCCGGCCTTTTTTATGCCCGCGATTGAGTTTTAGAGCTTCAAAGATTATCCTCACTCCATGACAAGACAAACTGATAAAATGATGCTGACGCCGCAAATATTGCTGAAAGCATATAGCTGCGGTTTGTTCCCAATGTCTGAATCTGCGGATGATCCTGAACTATTTTGGGTAGACCCTGAGGTACGCGGTATTATCCCGCTTGATCAATTTCATACACCACGCAGCCTTAAAAAAGTTATCAATCGCGGTGTTTACGAGATCAAAATCAACACCGATTTTGCCCGTGTTATGAGAGAGTGCGCTAAAGAAACCGATGATCGTCCCACCACTTGGATCAATGATACGATCTTAAAACTCTATCATGACTTGCACTTAACCGGACATGCGCATTCAGTTGAAGCCTGGAAAGATGGCGAGCTAGTGGGCGGTTTATATGGCGTCTCACTAGGCTCAGCATTCTTTGGTGAAAGCATGTTTTCAAGAAAAACTGACGCTTCAAAAGTTTGTTTAGCTTTTCTTGTCAAGCATATGATTAATAAGAATTTTACACTATTAGACACTCAATTCACAACTGACCACCTTATGCGCTTTGGTGCAATTGATATCCCACGGGATGAATACGCTATTTTATTGAGCAAGGCGATGGAAGTGATGTCCATTCCGTTTTACTCAAAATCCAATATCACCACCATTTAAGCTGAATTACGGATCGCGCTTGGGTTCACACCAAAGGCCTGTTTAAACGCGTGATTAAGTGCTTCAGGTGAATTATAACAATATCTGTGCGCAACTTCTTGAACCCGATCGCCGCGGGACAAATCCTGTCGTGCGAGTGTTAATCGCCATTTACGAATATAGGCTGCTGGGGTCTCTCCAACCTTATCTTTAAAGATTTCAGAAAAACGACTAATCGAAAGACCAGCAATTTCTGCCAGTTCTTCATTGCTCCACATCTTGCCAGGTGCATCATGCACCGCAACAATTGCGCGAGACAATCTCTTATCAGCTAAACCACCGAGCAAGCTGATACTTGTGGCACCTTGCTGAATTTGCTTGCGCAACAAACCAACAACAAGAATTTCACTCAAACGGCTCAACACTGAACTTGAACCACAACGCGGCGCGTTATACTCAGCCAACAACATTTCAATTAATGGTCTAATATCGCTTTCGCTATCGATCTCCAGCTTAACCAACTCATTTAATGCAGAAAAAAACGGATTGCTTTCGCCACCCCAAGACACAAAAGCTGCAAAAGAAACATCCTGTTCATCACATACAGGTTCAAGCTTGTGCCCTTTGGGCGTTAAATAAAGCCACTTTGGCCATTCATTATCCTTGCAATGGACAATGACAAAATTGGCCTGATCAAAACTTGTCGGCGACACTTTTAACTCAAACCGTTCCATAAGTGCAGAGAGACGATCCAACGATGTCATTTCAGTATTTCCTATCAGTTTTTTCGCCTATATCTTATATTAATTCGATCTATAGTCTTTTTTAGATTCAAAAACAAGGACTTTAAACATGCTAATTCCACGCCAGAAAACCCCGTCATTGTCGCTTCCTACACTCAGCCACGGACAGTTTGACCTAAGCAGCGAAAACAGCGAACGCGGGACGATCATTTGTTTCTACCGCGGTTTACACTGCCCAATTTGCGCAAATTACCTTACAGAACTGGAAAAACGTGTAGATGATTTTGCAGAACGCGGCGTAGCAACAATTGCTATTAGTTCAGATGGCCAAGAACGTACTCAGCAAATGGCAGACAAAATCAATGCTGAAAAATTACGCTTTGCATACGATCTGGATCTTAAAAAAGCCAAAGAATGGGGACTTTATATCTCAACATCTCGCGGCAAAACATCAATTGGTATTGAAGAACCAGCATTATTCTCAGAGCCAGGTCTGTTCATGGTAACACCTGAACAAACACTTTATTACGGCTCTGTTCAAACCATGCCATTCTCACGTCCGCATTTCTCAGAACTTGTTGGTGCATTAGATTTTGCAATTGCAAACAACTACCCAGCGCGCGGCGAATATACCGACGCTGTATAATTCCGGTTTATAGAATTCAAAAAAGCCAGATGATATTTTTGTCATCTGGCTTTTTTACGTGTTCAATTCAGATCGTACTAAGATTGAAAATGTGGGAAAGATCGAATGTCTGTCCCGTCTGCCTGTCTTTGTTTGGTATACGACTTAAAGGCATCAATCGCAGGCTCCGCTTGCCAGTTCAACAACGCTTCTCGATAGCTTGGTCGCTTGGATATATGCGCAAACCACTTTTGCAGATGAGGAGTTCTATCAAATGGCCAATCCATAAGCTTGAATCGATGCACATTTGGCATCCAGGCAATATCACTCAATGTAAATTCATCGCCTTCCAAGAACACTCGCCCGTCTGACAAAGCCTTTTCCAGATATTGAAAGCCCGCATCTGTTCGCGCAATTGCGTCATCTATACGCTGTTTATCAAAACCTTTTGCAAAATCTTTACGGAACTGCTGCAGCCACTCATTTTTATGTAAGCGCTGAAAAGCATCAACAACATCTGACGATGGCGGCGGTCCGGCTCGAAACAAAAATTCAAATGTCAAAAGCTTCAGATCAAGCTGCGCTTCATCTGCCATTTCCAACAATTTGGAAGCACCAATTTTGGCGAGTGAGCTTTCATCGCCTGCGATATGACTAATGATGTCAATGGATTCAATAAACAGCTTTCCATTATCGACAAGCGCAGGAACCAAGCCTTTTGGATGAATAAGCTGATATTCTGGTGAAGCATGTTCGTCTTTTTCCAAATTAATCACATGACTTGTGAATTCTTTATTGCGTTCAGCAAGCGTAATTCGCACGCGTTGTGAACAACTCGACATAGGCGCATGCCACAGATGCAAGCCATCGAGCGATTTTAAAGAAACATCCTGCGGTTCAATTTCTGGCATTATTTTACTCCTTAGAAGTTGACCCGATCACCACCTTTTAGATCAAGGATTTCACGTGCCTCATCTGGGGTGGCAACCTCAGAACCCAATTCTTCAACAATCCTGCGAATTTTTTGAACTTGCTGAGCATTTGATTCAGCCAATTGTCCGCGTTTAATAAACAAGCTATCTTCAAGACCAACCCGCACATGACCACCCATTTGACTTGCAGTTGTTGCCATTGGAATTTGTGCTGAACCTGCGGCTAAGATCGACCAACGATAATCATCGCCAAAAAGCTTGTCAGCCGTCTTTTTCATGAAGACCAAATTATCGATATCTGCACCAATTCCGCCTAAAATGCCCATGACAAACTGAATGAATATTGGTGCTTTAAATAGCCCAATATCGACACAGAATTTAAGGTTATAAAGATGGCCAACATCATAACATTCATGTTCAAACTTAATGTTGTGCGGTGCTAAGGTTTCAGCCGCCTCTTTAATATCTTTAAATGTGTTTCTAAAAATATTGCCATCTGAATTTGCAACATAATCTTTTTCCCAATCAAACTTCCAGTCATCATCACCATAGCGCTTAGCAAGGGGGTGAAAGGAAAAGTTCATTGAACCCATGTTCATTGAACACATTTCAGCGCTGAAGGTTGCAGCCGGTTTGATACGGTCTTGGATAGAAAGCGTTAGCGAGCCGCCAGTTGAAATATTGATAACAGCATCTGTTGCCTGTTTTACACGTGGTAAAAAGGCATTGAAATCATCGACATTCACCGATGGTGCACCTGTTTGATTGTCTCTTGCATGCAAATGCAAGATGGAAGCCCCCGCTTCGGCCGCCTCAATCGCCTGGCTTGCAATATCATCATGGGTATATGGCAATGCATCCGACATTGTTGGGGTATGAATAGCACCCGTCACAGCACAGGTTATGATCGTTTTATGTTTTGATGCCATGATGTACTCCTAGTCTTCCTTTGCGCGTTCTACACGCCGATCCAAAGGAAATAATTGTAAATTAAATCGTGAACGGACGAAGCCCCAAACGCCCTGCGGTGCTTTGAGCATGACAATGATTGCCACCAACCCTAAGACCATGAGATAGATTGTACCTAAATCAGCGAGCGTTTCTCGCAGGGCGAAAAATATCAGTGTACCGATGATCGGGCCTTCAATGGTCCCTATTCCACCAATCACAACAATGAAAATCACAAATGCGGTCCAATCATTGACGGAAAAGGCAGCATCCGGTGATATCCGCAATTTTTGAAGGAATATGATCGAACCGATCACCGCAGTTAACGCTGAAACCGTTATATATACGGTGAATTTATTCCACCAAATATCAATCCCAAGTGACTTTGCAGCTGTTTCGTTATCGCGAATTGCAGTGAGCGCCAAACCTCGTTTTGACCGCAAGAAAAAGTAAACAACTGCAATGACCGCAATAGCTGCACCCAAAGCAAGCCAATAACTTAAAGCTTCTCGACCAGAACGGCTGCTAGAGAGAGATTTAACAATGGCAACAGGAAGGGAGGAACCCGACCCGCCACCCAAAGCGCTCACCTGCGCAAAGGATAGTCGAAAGACTTCCGCTATCACCCAGGTCCCAATCGCAAAATATGCGCCTTGAAGTCTAAATACCAACAACGCAACAGGAAGGGAGATGAGTGCGCCTAAAATACCAGATACACCGATTGCGACCAATGGATGAAGTCCTGCAAACAAGGTAAGTGCGAAAAGCATGTAGCCGCCAAAACCAACAAAAGCCTGCTGACCCACAGATACAAGACCAGCATACCCTGCCATCAAATTCCATAAACTCGCCAAAGCAAGATAGAGGAATAATTCTGCCATTAAGCGCATATCAGCGCGCCCTGCCCAATATGGAGCGGCAATTAACAACACGAGCACCACGACACCCAAAAGCGCCATTACATGTGTCGTTTTATCGGAACGTTTGATTTGAAAAGTTGTGTCAGCCATCAGTTCACCTTAGGGAAAAGGCCATTTGGTCGAATGGCAAGGATGATTAAAAATACAATGTGACCGGATAAGAGCTGCCAGCCAGGGTTTATATTCGCGCCAACAGTTTGAGCGACACCCAAAATAACCCCGCCAACTAACGTGCCCCAAAGGTTGCCAAGACCACCAATGATAACCGCTTCAAATCCAAAGATCAGACGCCCGCCACCAATGGATGGGTCAAAACTTGTACGAATACCAAGTAAGATTGCCGCAATTGCGGTCACTGCCAGCGCAAGCGCCATCGCCAGACCATAAATATGACGTCGATTTAGCCCCATAAGCTGAGCAATATCTTGATTATCAGACACAGCTCTAAAAGCCCGGCCTAAGGCTGTGCGATAAAATACCCACTGCAAGCCACCAATGACCACAACTGCAATTAGGAAAGTAAGCAGCGGAAGAACTCCAACCGAAAGACTACCCAAAGGAACACTTGCAGTTTCCAAGCTGCCGGCGTTCATCTTTTGCGGATCAGCTGTATATAACTCAAGCAACCCATTTTGAATGATCACAGACAAACCAAATGTTACAAGAAGCGGTGGTAGGATATCGGTTCCAAGTGTTTGGTTTAATATACCGCGTTGCAGGACATAGCCGATACCAGCCATTAATGGCACAACAATAAGCAATGCAAGCAGCGGATGCACGCCCAAAACAAGAGTTGTACTTAAACCAAGATAAGCACCCAATACAATCAAATCGCCATGCGCAATATTAACCAGACGCATAACACCAAAAATTAGAGATAAGCCGGCCGCAAATAAAGCGTAAAGACCACCCAGCAATGTGCCTTGAATGATAGCATTTATCCAATCCATGCCTATTCCACCCCAAAATATGCGCGAGAAATCTCATCGCGGCTAACTGCAGACGATTGCCCTTCAAGTGATACACGCCCCTCTTGAAGACAATAAACTCGCGAAGACACTGAAAGTGCTTTGGTAATATCTTGCTCAACAATGATGACGCTCATGCCATCGTCAATAATGCCCGGCAGAGCGTCATATATGGTTTTGATAATGACAGGCGCGAGCCCTAGACTAATCTCATCCATGAGCAAAAGATCAGGATTGGACATAAGAGCACGTCCGATAGCAACCATCTGTTGTTGCCCCCCGGAAAGCGCTGTTGAAGGCACATTTCGACGCTCTTGGAGGATAGGAAATAACTCAAACACACGACTTAACGACCACACGCCCTCGCGTCCAATTTGGCCACCAATTAAAAGATTTTCTTCAACTGAAAGTGACGGAAATAATTGCCGCCCTTCAGGCACCAACGCGACCCCCAGCTTAGCGACTTGATCAGCACGCAAATTGCCAATGTTTTGCCCACGATAGCGTATTTGCGCAGCCTCATTGTCTATAAGACCACAAACTGAGCGCATTAATGTCGATTTACCCGCACCATTTGCTCCAATGATGGCTAAGACTTCACCGTCCTTAACATCCATATTTAAATCATAAAGCGCCTGAAAGTCGCCATAATGGGCGTTAAGTCCAGACATTTGTAAAATGGGTTCATTATGATTAGGCATCAGCTTCAATCCCCAAATATATTTCCTGAACCTCTGCACTTTTCATAATTGCTTTGGGTTCGCCCTCAGCGATTTTCTTGCCAAAATCAATCACAACCAAACGATCTACCACCGCTAAAAGCGCATGAACGACATGTTCAATCCAGATGATGGATACACCTGATTTGTGGATATTGGTGATCGTCTCTACCAAAGAATGGCATTCAGCTTCCGTTAACCCGCCTGCAATTTCATCTAACAGCAATAATTTAGGTTTTGCGCATAATGCTCGGGTTAGTTCCAAACGCTTACGTTCAAGCAATGTCAGCTTACCGGCCGGAACATTGGCTTTAGCAATCAAACCAGTTTGCTCAATCACATCAAGACAAAACTCATCGGCAGTCTTACCATCAAGACCCGCAGCTTGCGTTGCGGCAACAAGCGCATTTTCAAATACGGTCATTCCAGAAAAAGGCTGCGGCACCTGAAAACTGCGTGCAAGCCCTGCCCGACACCGTTTTGCAGCACTTTGCTTTGTGATATCAGAACCATCGAAAATGATGTTTCCACTGTTTGGTGACAGCATTCCTGTAATGAGATTGAACATTGACGTTTTACCAGCACCATTTGGTCCGATAACCCCCAATGCCTGACCTTCTTGCAGGTCAAATGTCACTTCATCGGCAACCACAACAGCACCAAATGATTTAGTCACGTTTTTTAACTGCAGAATTGGAGACACAGTAAATCCTTTAAAATCTTGTACCCGGCACCAAAATTGATGCCGGGTCTTATGGCATTCGCTCTAAAGCGTGAACAATTCACCTGTAAGAGGGATTTCAGGTGCTGTTTCATTGGCCACAATCTTAAGATCCATGCCGTCACCATCTTTCTGCCATTGACCAGCAACCAGAGGCGTTTTCGTAACATTGTTGATTGGACCATTTGCCCAATTCACATTGCCGACAATTGTATCAACATTAGAACCTTTAATGGCCTCAACAATTGCAGCGGGATCTTCAAGATCATCTGCGCGCTTAATCACATCAGCTGCCACTTCAAACAATGCATGCTTAAAGCCAATTGGTTGTGTCCAAGGACGACCCGTTGCAGCAGAATACCCTTCCGCTAAGTCTTTCGCGCTCGCACCCGTTAGTGATGATGAGAATGGATGCGCAGGTGACCACCATACTTCAGATGATAAACCATTGCCCCGTTCACCAAGTGATTCAATAACCGATGGGAACAATAGCGCTTTACCGATGGTCACCACTTTAGGATTAAATCCTTGTTGCGCACATTGCGCCCAGAAAGTTGCAAAATCCGGCGGGATCATATTCCCGGTGATCATCTCACAACCAGCTTCTTTAAAAGCTGCGATCTGATTTGAAAAATCATCTGATAGTGGCTGATATCTGCCTGGATCGATCAGATCATAACCCGCAGCTGCCAACGGTTTTGGCAATCCAAGTTCTGCATCACCCCAAGCGTTACCATCAGCATCATTGGGGAACAACCCGCCAACAGTTTTCTTAACGCCACTTTTGTCCCACATAGCAAGGAAAGCTGCGATCACATCTTCCAAACCCCAAAAGAAATGGAACGTATTTTCAAACCCTGTACCAGGAACGCCATTACGTCCGAAGAAATATGGCTGCCAAGGACAGTCGGTGGTAATGCAAGGAACTTCGTTTAATTCGCATTGGTCTGAAACCGGGTTAACTGTTTCAGGCGTTGAAGCAGCAACCATGATGTCAACTTCATCGCTAAGGATAAGGTCGGCGGCAACTTCTGCAGCTCGGTTTGGATTAGATTGACCATCTTTGGAGATAATCTCAATATTCCATGTTTTACCGTTATTTTCTAAACCCGCAGCAAATGTTTTGGCAATTGCCTCAAGAACATAATCATCCGCTTCAGCAAACCCTGCTAGCGGACCTGTACGCGGGCTAACATGTCCAATCTTAAGAGTTGGATTATCTGCATAGGCTTTTGTAATGTTCAAAATAGCAGGTGCTGCAAGAATGCCGGCGCTTGCGGTTATAAATTTACGACGTGTCACATTGTTTGACACACTTGGTTTACTCTTCTTCATCTTCCTTCTCCCTTTTAAAATCTAAGAAACTACTGAGGCAAAATCCCATCTAGTTTTTTAAGATGACTGGCAACACGCTCGCGAACTTCCGCAGCTTCTGCCTCTGTCCATGACTGAAATCCCTCTCCCGATTTCATGCCAAGTTTGCCCTCATCCACCAATGTCTGGAGATAAGAAGATGGCTTTTGCTCACTCTCCAAATCAAATAAAACATTATCGTGAATATCGAGGGTCAAATCTGTTCCGACCAAGTCGGCATTTTCCAATGGGCCCAAAACCGATAATCGGCGCCCAAAACTCGATTTAACTACCGTATCAACAGCTTGCGCATCGCAAATACCGTTTTCAACAAGGCTGATCGCCTCACGCCAAAGCGCGTGCTGCAATCTATTTCCGATAAATCCAGGAACATCCTTTTTCACCAACACGGGTGTTTTGCCTGCGTCTTTCAATAAGCTCATCATCTGATCGGCAACACGCGGGTCTGTCCATTCGGTATTGACCACTTCAACAAGTGGGATCATATGCGGAGGGTTCCACCAATGTGTCCCAATCGCGCGCGACTTGTGACGAAGCTGCGACATGATTTTTGTAATTGGCATTACGGATGTGTTGGAAGCTAAAATACATGTCTTAGGCGCATGTGTTTCAATTTCAGCAAATATCGACTGCTTAAGATCCAACTTTTCAGGAGCCGCTTCAAATACAATATCAGCTCGGCGAACACTGCTTGCGATCGTATCACGCGTTGTAACTTTCGCTATCGCCTTTGATATTTCATTCGGATCAAGCCCCATCAAATCCATGCTATTTGCAATACGTGCATGGACGCTATTGCGTGCATCTTCCGTCGGATCATAAATAATCACACTATGCCCGGCGCGCGCCAAGGTTAAGGCAATCCCGTGCCCCATCAACCCCGCGCCAATAATGGCTATATTAATAGTCTTAGCCATAATTATCCCGCTGTATAACCGCCGTCTGCGTATAGAATATGCCCGGTGTAAAATTCAGAAGCCTTGGAAGATAAGAACAATAATGGACCGGCCAGATCCTCAGGTTCACCCAAGCGGCCTTTTGGAACACGAGCTAAAAAGCCTGATCTCACAGCTTTGGCTTTTTCTGTATCTTCAAACATCCATGAAGTAAGCGGAGAGCGGAACACAGTTGGCGCAATCGCGTTGACTGTTATTCCTGTTGGTCCAAGCTCACAACCAAGCGCTTTAGTGATGCCATCAACCGCAGCTTTGGACGCACAATAAGCTGTGTAACCTGCAGGGTGGCCAAGAAGTCCTCGTGCCGACGAGACGAGAACAATTTTGCCACCCTTCCCTTGCGCTTTCATTTGGCGCGTCGCTGCCTGGGAGATTAGCCAGCTTTGGGTTACATTTGCATCCATAACAGATGTAAATGTTTCAGGTTCCATGTCGTCAATCATGGCAACTTTATTCATGCCTGATGCAACAACTAAAATATCCAATGATCCAAGTGTATTTGCGGTTTGTTCAACCATATCAGCACACGCATCAGCATCGCTTGGACGCGTATTAATTTCTAAAACCTCAGCGCCTGCGTCCCTGCACTCTTGGGCAATTTCACCAAGAGCGTCTTTTGAGCCTGCAGCAAGCGCAAGCTTACAACCCGCCCCAGCTAAGACACGCGCAGCAACCATACCAAATGCGCCCGATGCACCAGTAATCAGGGCAACTTTTCCCTTCACATCAAACATTTTAAGTGGATCATCAATAGTCATGGCTAAGCCTCCGGCGGATATGGAATTACAACCAACATTGTGCAAACCAGGTTGGATCGGTTTTCGATTTTGCGCACCTCATTAGGCGCAATCGTGCAGCTATCGTATTTTCGAAGAACCGTTTCTTGGCCATCAATGATCACTGTCATCTCACCTTCGAGAACGACATAAACCTTTTCAAATGGTGTTGAATCTGGCCCCGCGCCACCATTTGGCAGAAACTGGCTAAGCCCTATCCATTGGTTTTCCGGACCACCATCCTCAAACCCCTGCAAGCGTAAACCTGTAACACCAAAATGATTTGGTGCCTCATAGGTTTCAGCATCTTCAAAACGTTTTAGCAGCACAATTATCTCCTCCCAAAGCGGTGCAAATAAGCTTCGGAGCGCGCTAACTAATGAGCGCGATCCGAGAATGTATGTTTTTAGAAGTTTTCGCCGGCTTCAATGCGATAGCCTTGACCCTTGTCAATCATTGCAACCAAGCGAATGATACAACCATCACCTCGATCCCAATTCCACGGGAAGAATGCAAACGTACAGCGCTTGCCGGTGATCGCATCAAGATCACCACCAACATTTTCGATACCCAAAATACCATTGCTGAACAGTTTATTATGTACAGGTTCCCACTCAGGGAAATCATCTTTCCAATTACGTCCACCTGACCATTCTGTATATTCATCTTCTAGATGCGGCAGAATAGGACCATTACGTTGTGGACCGATCGCGGTCGCCAACGGGTGGTCATTTGCCTGAGTGTCATGACCAACAACTTTAATGCCTTTTTCAACCATCCAATCAGCTGCTGAAGACACCAAACCGGGGCAATAAGCAAAGTAATCGCCATCTTCATATTGTTTGTGCCAGCCCGTATTGATGATCAATACATCGTTTTTACGAATAGCGTGACCACATGCTTTTTCAAGATCATCGCCAGTAATTGGCTCCCATTTCTTCTTAGGGATTGAAACAACAAGACCAGAACCAAAGAAATGCGGCAACGGAACTTCATCAATAAACGGTGTTCCTGGCACCACATGCGCCGGCGCATCAATATGTGTCGTTACGTGCATGGTTGTAGTGATCGTTTGGCTTAGTACGCCTGATTTAGCCATATAATGCTTACGCTCAATGGCAACATCTTTAAAATAAGGCCAGTTTGGGCACTGGAAACCATATCTGTGGCTTAAGTTATAAAACTCAATCCCCATGTCGTTATCTGTATTTGCCTGGAATTCTATACCGCGAACTTCAACCATGTTTTTCCTCCACCTGTCGTAAATTTACGACGAAATTTAATAGTCTGAGGCAGTCATCATATTGATCATCTTCTTGCCTGTCTCACATATTGATGCATGCGTACCGTATTGCGGTCAAGTAATTTTTACGCTATCGTGGGTTTTCTGTATCGCATTACGGGTTAATGGTGTAACAGAGCCCATATTGTGGATGAATCTATGAGTGAGAGAGCATGTTGAAGCGAAAAGAATCAGATCAAGACCGCCGTGATCAAGACAGACGAGATCAAGGACGCAGCGGTGTACAGGTGATATCCCGCGCAGCGGATATATTGCGCGCATTAAAGAACAATCAATCAGGCATGAGCTTAGGCCAGATCGCTAACCGCATTGATCTACCTAGATCCACAGTTCAGAGAATTGTTAGCGCTTTACAAGCCGAACAGTTTATCATCTCAGATTCAAATGGCGGTGGTTTAAAGCTTGGACCGGGGCTCACAGCTTTAGGCGATGCAACCAAATATAATATTGTCGAACAATGCCGCCTACTTCTCACAGAGCTCACACATGAAACCGGGGAAACAGCGGATTTATCTGTTTTGCGTGGCGGCGCAATGATCTTTCTAGATCAAGTCCCGGGGACCCATCGATTACGCACGATTTCATCAGTCGGCGAAGTTTTCCCCCTCACTACGACAGCCAATGGCCGGGCATGTCTATCAGCTCTTGAAGACGACAAAGCTCAAGAATTAATCTTGGACGAATGGGAGCGCTGGAATGTGGATGGAAATATTGAAGCGTTTATGGAAAACCTTGCACGCATTCGCGAAGATGGTTTGGCCTATGATGCTGATGACCATACAAATGGAATTTCTGCGATAGGATTTTCATTTAAAGATTGGGCCGGCGATGTACATGCAATATCGGTTCCTGTTCCATCAACACGATTTGATGCAGAACGTGAAAACATTGAACGCGCAATCAGACTAACCTCCAAACACATCGATAAGATGGTTGAACGCGGCGACATTTAACCAACCACCGTTCGAAACTTAAGACTAAATTGCGAATTTTTAACCACCTATTATAAATGGGGTTCGACCAATTTTCGTTCTAATTGCACTTCAAGAGCTGCTAATGCTTTTCTAAGCTGTTGTTCATATTCAACAGCAGCTTTGTGCGTTTCGCAGCAATGGCAATCAAGCCTATGGTCTAAGAGATGCGCAACCGTGAGCGCATAAATATCCAAATTTTCCGTCACGATATCATCCGCCGGCACACGGTTTAAAATGATCTGCCGTTGAAGGGCATCACGCGTAATGGATTCTATTTCGTCTTGAGAAAAATCAACCTTCACGCAAACCGCAAAATACTGTCGCATGGTGAACCAGCGTTGTCGTACTTGCTTCTGGTGAACAAAGGTTTTCATATCAATACTGTGACACAAATTTATATCTGTTCAAGAATGCAACCTCAAAAAAACTGAGAATTTAGCAAAATCACGTTATCGTGTAATTGCAATTGACAACTAATTGTCATTCAGATTTGCTGCACTGCAACTAAACTCGTAATCATCCGCACAATAAAGAGGCAAATGTTGATGAAACGCGCAGAAACCCTGGTAAAGGCAGCATATTTAAGTTTGTTGTGTATAAGTATGACTATAGCGCCCCTTGCGGCTCAATCCCTGACAGATAACGAATTTAACGAAAAGGTGCGAAACTACCTTTTAAACAATCCAGAAATTATTTTGGAGGCGATGGAGTTACTGGGCGAACGAGAAGCCGAACGACAAATGGCTGAGCGCGTCGCCCCTGTCTACAAAGAACTTATAACAACTGATACGGATCTGGTGATCGGTAATAAAGATGCCAAAATTAAGCTGATTGAATTTTTCGACTATCGCTGTGCAGTATGCAAATCAATTGTCCCAACTTTAGAAACTTTTGTGAATGAAAATCCCAATGTTGCGATAATCAAAAAACATCTGCCGATACTCACACCTTCCTCTGAACGTGCCAGTCGCTATTCACTTGCAACCAACATGGTGTATGGCGCCGAAAGCTATGAGGCCATGCATAAAAAGCTCTATGCCAGTCGCAGACCGCTCAATGAAGCGACATTTGAAAAAGCCTCAAATGAGTTGCGCCTTGATCACGCAAAGATCATGGAAAAATTCAATGCAGACGAGATCAGCCAAATCATCAATACAAATCGCGATATCGCCATTGAATTAGAGATCCGTGGAACCCCTGCATTTTTAACTGCTACCGAGCTTAAAATTGGTAATCTTGACCTGAAAAGTCTCTCAGATCTCTCAGACATCACCAATTAGTCGACAAAAGCTTTCTCAACCACATATTCAGCTGGCTTGCTATTCGCACCTTCTGAGAGGCCAGCTTCTTCACACAAGGCCATAATATCTTTATTAAGCGCAAGATTGCCGCAAATCATCACACGATCAATTTCAGGGTCCCAACCGCCTATTCCTAGTGTATCAAAAACAGAACCATCGCGAATGTGATCACTAATGCGCCCCATATTATCAGATGGCTCTCGTGTCGTGGTTGGATAATATAGGATCTTATCCTGCACAATCTCACCAATAAGCGGATCAGATGGAAGTTCTGCAATGATCCCTCGCCCATATTCAAGTTCAGCGTTGGTCCGGCAAGTATGTGCAACGACAACTTGGTCAAATTGCTCATAAGTCTCAGGATCTCGCAAAAGGGACGCAAACGGTGCAATACCAGTTCCTGTGCAAATCATCCATAAACGTTTACCTGGCACCAATGCATCTAAAACCAATGTGCCAACAGGCTTCGTTTTTAGAATGATCTGATCACCAGATTGAATTTTCTGAAGACGGGATGTCAAAGGTCCATCTGGCACTTTGATAGAGTAGAACTCCAACTCTTCATCCCATGAAGGAGACGCAATGGAATAAGCACGTAAGATCGGTTTACCATCCTCATTAGGAAGCCCAATCATAACAAACTCGCCTGAACGAAATCGCAAACTAGTCGGGCGCGTCACACGAAATGAAAAAAGACTATCAGTCCAGTGGTGTACGGATTGAACTGTTTGTGCATCGGGTAAGCTATGTAAATTCATTTTGCGCCTCTTAAGATTTATGCAGCAGGATTTGCAGAAAAAATTGTTTCATATTTGTTGGGTTTACCATCAAGCTCTGGTGCGTCCGGTAATGGATCCTTCGCGTCAGTGATCACTGGCCATATCTCAGCATATTTGGCGTTGATCTCAACCCATTTTTCAGCGCCTGGTTCGGTATCAGCAATAATCGCGTCCGCAGGACATTCGGGTTCACAAACACCACAATCGATACATTCATCGGGGTGAATAACAATCATGTTCTCACCTTCGTAAAAACAATCAACAGGACAGACGGAAACACAATCGGTGTATTTGCATCCAACACAATTGTCAGTAACAGCGTAGGTCATATTCTCTCCATTTCTTTCCCACCGTTTAACCGACAACAAAATCTCCGTCCGTCAATAAATTGCTATTGCAGTGCACAAATATCATTGAGGATGAGTGCAACTTAGGAAAATAGGCTGGGAAAATGATAACTGCGCTCAATGTAAAAGAAGGTCACAAAACACTTTTTATCACATGGTCTGATGGAGATGAGAGTACAGTGACGGCCAAACACCTTCGACAAAATGCACAGGATGCGATTTCAAAACGCGCGCGCTACGATGGGAAAGAAAACCCTGTATCCGACGACCTTCAAATCACGGATATCAGCGTTTTGGGCCATGCCAGTTTGAACATTAAATTTTCAGATGGTCATGAGCGGGCAATTTACCCTTTTGGCTACCTCAAAGAACTTTCAACGACGATGACAACAAATTGACATTATCGAATTGCGGAACGGCGCAATCTGATTTTATGAACAGACTAGGAGTGAACAATGGATGAGATTCTGGATGGCATTAGTCAAATAGATTGTGACATTTTGGTCATCGGCGGCGGCACAGCTGGCCCCATGGCTGCACTAAAAGCCAAACGTAAAAATCCAGAAGCAAACGTTGTTCTTCTTGATAAAGCCAATGTAAAGCGCTCAGGCGCTATTGCTATGGGTATGGACGGGCTCAACAATACAATTATCCCTGGCCACGCAACGCCAGAGCAATACACCAAAGAAATCACTATCGCCAATGACGGTATTGTCGACCAAGCACCGATTTATCGCTATGCCGAAGGGTGTTATGAAATCATCCAAGAGCTTGATAGTTTTGGCATCCGTTTTCAAAAAGACCAAAACGGCGAATATGACGTTAAAAAAGTCCACCATATCGGAACATATGTATTGCCGATGCCCAATGGTGACACAGTAAAAAAAGCACTCTACCGTCAGCTACGAAAAGCGCGGATCAATATCTCAAACCGCTACATGGCAACGCGTTTGTTAACGGGTGAAGGTCGTATCGCTGGTGCGATTTGCGTGAACACAAGAAATGCTGAATTTCTGGTCGTGCGCGCCAAAGCGGTCGTGATGTGCCTAGGTGCTGCTGGGCGATTGGGATTGCCAACATCAGGTTATATGTATGGTACCTATGAGAACCCAACAAACACCGGTGAAGGCTATTCCATGGCTTATCACGCGGGTGCGGATCTAGCGAATTTAGAATGTTATCAGATCAATCCTTTAATCAAGGATTATAACGGCCCGGCCTGTGCCTATGTGGCAGGTCCAATGGGAGGATATACAGCCAACGCCGAAGGCGAACGCTTTATTGAATGTGACTATTGGTCGGGTCAAATGATGCAAGAGTTTTATGATGAATTACAGTCCGGAAAAGGCCCGGTTTATCTAAAACTCAACCACCTAGCAGAAGAGACCGTTGCAGAAATCGAACGCGTTTTACACATTGTTGAGCGTCCGACCCGCGGTCATTTCCATAAAAACCGTGGCACGGATTATCGCAAGCAAATGATTGAGATGCATATCTCTGAAATTGGGTTCTGTTCTGGTCACTCAGCCTCTGGGGTCTTTGTGGACGAACACGCCCGCACCAGCGTTAAAGGACTTTATGCAGCTGGTGATATGGCCAATGTTCCGCATAATTATATGCTTGGCGCCTTTACCAATGGTGCATTCGCCGGCCTTGATGCCGTCGATTTCATCAAAGATGTTGATTTTGCAAAATTCGATCAAGGTGATGTTGAGGCTGAACGCAATCGCGTTTTGGCACCGACTAAGCGTGATGATGGTATCCCGCCAAATCAGATCGAATTTAAAACGCGCCGATTGGTCAATGATTATCTGCAGCCGCCGAAAGTCACGGCCAAGATGGAAACAGCTCAGCGTCGTTTTACTGAAGTTCGCGATGACATGGAGAATGCCATGTATGTGCAAAATGCGCACGAACTCATGCGTTCACTGGAAGCTTCGACCATTATGGATTGCGCAGAAATGGCTGCTTCTGCATCTCTTTATAGAACAGAAAGCCGTTGGGGCCTTTATCACAACCGCGTTGAATACGAAAAAGATGATGAAAACTGGTTCTGCCACACACTTCTTAAAAAGGGTGAAAACGGATTGCCAGAAAGCCGCAAGCAGGATGTGAAGCCGTATATCGTTGAAATCGATGACGATGAAAAAGACGCATACAACAAACAACGTGTTCAACCCACAGAAGCCGCTGAATAGGATTTTATAAAATGCCATTAGCACAAACACAAACTTCGGTTCCGGTTGTCGTTGATGACGATCTATGTATCGCTGATAAAGGTTGCACGGTCTGTGTCGACGTTTGCCCGCTAGACGTTTTACGCATCAAAGACATGGCCGAGGGTCCAAAATCCAAAACAGCCTTTATGCAGTATGATGAATGTTGGTACTGCATGCCATGCGAAGCTGATTGCCCAACAGGTGCCGTCACAGTGAATATTCCTTATCTATTGAAGTAGTTGATATGAATGCAATTTTTGAAGATTTTGACGATATAGAAGACTTAGCAGACGCGCTGGATGATCCAGATGCCGGCGCAAGAATTGTCGCTGTCATGGACCTTGCAGATAGTGCAGATCCCGCCGCAATCCCCTATATTGCAAAAGCTATTACCGATGTTGATGAAGGTGTACGCCTAAAAGCTGCGCAGGCATTAACAGACTTTGATGGCCCTGAAACATCTGCCGCGTTGATTGTTGCACTTAAAGACACATCAGAACGTGTCAGAGAAGCAGCAGCGGTTAGTTTAACTGAATTAAAAGATCCAGAAGCCGGCACACCACTGCTCGACTGTCTTGATGATGAGGATGAATTTGTCATTGTTGCAGCTTTAGGCGGCTTAAAAGAACTAAGACGACCTGAGGCACTTGGTCCAGCTATAAAAGCACTGGTAAATGTGTCCACGGCCATCAGAGGCGCCGCTGTTGGCGTAATTGGTTGGCTACAAGATGAGAGCGCACTACCTGCACTTATGTCGGCGACAACAGATGAGAACTCAGATGTTCGTCGCGTAGCTGTCGCCGCACTTGGTTTTTCAAAAAATGAGCGGTCTGAACAGACATTAATTAAGTCACTGGAAGATGAAAATTGGCAGGTGCGAGAAGCTTCAGCTGAAACGCTTCCGAAGACTGGCGGTTCCAATGCAGCTGACCCTTTGATGACTGCGCTTGATGATGAATATTGGCAAGTAAGATTGAAAGCGGCGCGCTCACTGGCGGCCCTTAAAATTGAAAAAGCGGCTGATAAAATTGGTTCTATGATCACAACGCAAATACCAAATTTACGTAAAGAATGTTCAGCCGCCTTGGGTGAATTAGCCGTACCAGGCACTGAAAAATACCTCGTCGATTTCGTCGATGACGGTGATCCAGATGTACGTAAAAATGTCCGCTGGGCATTGGAGAAAATTGCACAAAAAGCGTCCTAAACAGACGCAAATATCGCATTAAATTAAAGCCTGCCTCGACCTTCGTCGGGGCAGCTTTTAGTGCCTTAAAAAACACCAATAAATTGTTGAATTTATTCAGGTATTTTCAGTTATATCATGCAGTAAAAACCGCATATTTATTCGCCAAGCAACGCACCAATTGCCCAAAAATTACTCAATAATAGAATAAATCTATTTTTTGATCATTTTTTTGTATTTTACGTTTGACTCACCCTGGAAAATCTCGTTAGCTTTCCTCAGAGCACCGATAAAAAATTAAATATTCCAGGAGAGAGCCATGGGTTTTAGAAATCTTATCGGAGGAGTCGTGCTGGCATCAGGACTTGCCACATTAGCCAGCAATGCTTCCGCAGACACAATCAATATTGCAATCGGTCACCAGTCCATGTGTACCGATACATACACAGCCGGCATTGTCGTCAAAGAACTTGGCCTGCTGGAAAAATATCTTCCAAAAGACGGCAAATATTCAGATGCTGAATATGAGGTTTCTTGGGCCGATTATAGTTCCGGCGGACCAATCACCAACCAGATGTTAGCTAACAAACTGAATTTTGGTGTAATGGGTGACTATCCCCTCATCGTGAATGGCGCAAAGTTTCAAGAAACTGAAAGCTTACGCACAGTCTATGTAGCCGGCACTGGTTACAACCTTAAAGGTTCAGGTAATGCGATTGTTGTGCCTGTTGATAGCGACATTTACTCTATCGACCAGCTCGAAGGTAAAGAAGTGTCAACGCCAGTCGGTTCTGCCGCTTGGGGCATGCTACTAAAAGCAATGCAGGACAATGAAATTCCAACAAGTGAATATGTGCTGAAAAACCAAAGTCCAGCCGTTGGTGCTGCGAATATCGCAGCGGGCAAAATTGATGCACACTCTGATTTCTGCCCATGGTCTGAAATCATGGAATTCCGCGGCACTGGTCGTAAGATCTATGATGGTTCAGAAACAGGTGTCCCATATCTTCATGGTGTTGTGGTTCGAGAAGACTTTGCCAAGGAATATCCTGAAGTCGTGCAAGCCTTCATTAAAGCTGTATGGGAAGCTGGTGAATGGATCCGTGAAGATCCTATGAAAGCTGTGAGCTTGATGGAAGGCTGGACCGGCGTTGAGAAGGAAGTGTTATATCTCTACTTCTCAGAAGGTGGTCACCTAACGCTTGAGCCATCCATCAAAACCGAATGGGTTGATGCGCTTAAGTTCAACCACGGTGTGCTTGTAAAAGAAAAAGCGATTCCACCACTTGATTTTGATGCCTGGATTACTGAGGACTACATCAAAGCTGCCTATACAGATCTTGGTGTTGATTACGAAGCGGATAAAGCTGCGCTCGTTGACCCAGTTGAAGCCAACAAAGGTTTGCCAATGGAAATCTGGCATGCACGTGATGGTGTGAGCACATATCCATCGATGCCTGAATTTCTGACCGCGCTTGCTGAAATGCAAGCAACTGGTGCCAAGCTAAACTCAACTTACGTTTATGACATTGAAACTGGGTTGAAACTTTTTGGCAAAACAGCGTTCTGGGTCAAATCTGGTGAGACATATTCGACATTCCTTCGAAAAGGTGAAGCCGAAACTTATGCCAGCGCAAATGCTGGTGAGCTGATCACTTTTGAAGCCGCTGTGGCTGATTTTGCCCCGTCTGAAGGTTAATCGAAAACCTAAATGACGAGAAAGCAGGCGCTGTTTATCCCCAGCGCCTGTTTAAAACCAGAAAATGTATGATGTGAAAGGTGCGCGGTAACATGTCTGATCTCACGGCTCAGAAAATGAAAATTGTCGAGAAAGAAGATGAGAATAACTCTTCTGAGGCAACTCTTGCGCAACCCGCTTCAGCTCAAAAACCACCACGATGGACCGATAGGTTCAATGGTGAATTTTTCAAATTTTTAGGAATTGTATTTGCCTCACTGGCAACAGGTGTTTTGATTTGGCATTTAGCCTCAAAATACAATCTCAACCTCTATGTTGATTTCCAAAACGTGCCTTCACCCGGGAAAGTATTTGATGCTTTTGTTGGGCACATTCAAACAGAGATCTTCTTTATTCATATTGGTGTCTCCATGCGCCGGATCCTCATAAGCTATGGTTTAGCAGTTATCGTTGGCGTTGCCATCGGCCTTATGATGGGTCGGTCAAAAATCGCTAAAGCATTTATCATGCCCTATATCGAGGTAATCCGCCCTATTCCCGCAGTGGCTTGGATCCCGCTTGCGATTTTGATGTGGCCAACAGAAGAAAGTTCGATCATCTACATCACCTATTTAGGTGCCCTCTTCCCGATCATATTAAATACTTTGCACGGTGTTGAACAAACACCTGAAGTTCTGGTTCGCGCCGCTCGCTCACTAGGGGCAACACGCGCGTCAATCTTCTGGCATGTCGTCATTCCAGCGGCATTACCATCGATCTCAGCCGGTCTTGCCATTGGCATGGGTGTTTCCTGGTTCTCTCTTCTCGCAGGTGAAATCATATCAGGGCAATACGGTATCGGCTATTTCACTTGGGATGCTTATAGCTTGATCAATTATCAAGATATTGTGGTCGGAATGCTTGTCATAGGGCTATTAGGCACGGCGTCTACCGCCGCGATCAAACTGATCACCAGCCCGCTACTAAAATGGCAGAGGTTCACAAGATGATGGGTGCAATTTCAGTTATCGGACAAACGGTCCGTACGAGTTGGCGCCGCCTGATAGCATGGGGTGTGGTAGTTTCGGTGCTCTTCCAAATAATCATGCTCATAGCGCTTATTGTGCGATTTCAGGCGGTGCCAAACTACGTCACTTTCTATGATTGGATTGGTAATGTTGCATGGATTATTCAATCCACACCATCTTGGCGCGATATGTTGCCAATTATCTCAGAAGAATGGCTGATCGAAATCGGTAAAATGAATTATGATTATGGTACGGGCATATCCGAATGGAGCCTGAATGTCGTACCATCAAAAGTCCTCGTCATGTTCTTTTTGGGCTGCTTAATTGGACTATCTTCCATGCTCATGCAATCGGACGAATGTTCGACAAGTTCCAAAAGAGGAATGGCATTAGGAACCGGTGTTGGTGGCATCTTAATTGCGATGACAAATGCAACAATGAGCTGGGTTGTGTGTTGCGCAACCCCTTCTTGGGTTGTCGGGCTTGCAATGCTGGGACTTGGTGTTTCAACTTCGCTTGCCCTTGAAACCATGGGCCCAGCTTTAAGTGGTGCAGGATTACTTGTTCTACTTTCTGTCATCTTCATCTTGGCCTGGAGAAAATCGAACAAACGACAATATCTGAATGCCGGAGTTAAATATGCTTGACGTCATCAATTTCAAAAAGCCGGATATGAAGGAAAGTTCTGCCGGACAAGGTCGCATCGAATTCAAAGACGTCTCAGTGACCTTCGGTAAAGCGGACTCTGAGCATCGGGCTGTAGAAAACACAACGATCACAATCGAGCCCGGCGAATTTGTTTGCATCTTAGGCCCATCCGGCTGCGGTAAATCCACATTGATGAACACTGTTGCCGGCTATGTAACACCGACAACAGGAACGGTACTTGTGGATGGACAAGAAATATCAAAACCTGGTCCAGACCGTGGCATGGTGTTTCAACAATATTCACTTCTACCTTGGAAAACCGTATACGAAAACATTGCCTTCGGACCCAAAATGGCTGGCAAAAGCAATGATGAAGCCGGATCTATCGCGAATACGTTTTTAAACATGGTGGGTCTTTCTAAATTCGGATCAAGATATCCAGCAGAACTCTCCGGCGGCATGCAACAACGCGTCGGCATTGCAAGGGCATTGGCAAACTACCCATCAGTGCTTTTAATGGACGAACCGTTTGGCGCCCTCGATGCGCAAACTCGGCTCATGATGCAAGAAAACCTGCTCGATATCTGGAAAGAATTCGGTATTACAGTTTTATTTGTCACGCATGATGTTGATGAAGCGGTTTTTCTTAGCGATCGTGTATTGGTGATGAGTGCAGCACCTGGCAAAATCATTAATGACATGCGCATAGGCCTTGAGCGCCCGCGCATATCTGAAATGGCCACCAGTCCAATATTCATCGAAGCAAAACATGAATGCCTTCAATCCATTCGCGCCGAAAGCCTGCGCGCTTTTGAGGAGCAAAATCAATGAGACATCTTTTTGCAAGCATAATCTTTTTGGCCTTCTCGACCAGTTTTTCAATCGCGCAAGTCCAAGGGGTGGAACTTGATGAGCCGCTGGACATCGAAGCTTTTACACTCAGCGATCAGAACGGTGAAACATTTACCCAAGATGATTTGAAAGACAATTGGACATTGATCATGTTTGGGTTCAATTCCTGTCCGGATGTATGCCCATTCACCCTTGGAAATTTGGAACATGCAGTTAGTGAAACATCGATGCGTGTTCGTCCTGACAATGTACCAAAAGTCGTATTTGTATCAGTCGATCCTGAACGGGATGCAGATGTTGTTACTGATTATGCAACATTCTTTCACCCGGATTTCAGGGGCGTAACTGGCGAGCGTGCCGATATAGATCGTTTGATCGAAAACACTGACAGTTTTTATCGCCTTATGCGGCCTGACCAAGATGGATATTACGAGGTTCAACACAGCTCAGCCGTCAGCGTCATCGATCCGGATGGCAAGATACGCGCGAAATTACAACCACCATTTGATGCGGGTCTAACGGCAGAATTCCTCGCCAGATTGCAAATCACGTACCGAAAAGAAAAGGCGCAAACAAATTGAAGTATCTAGTACTATTTTCCATTTTACTTTGGTCATCAATTAGCCATGCATCTGATCTGATGGTCATGGATCCATGGGTACCACTCGCACCACCAGCAGCTAAAGCACACGCTGCTTTTGTGATGATCCACAATCATAGCGCCAATCCAAAAACTCTTATTTCAGCCAGTTCGGACAACTATAAAATGGTTCATATCCATAAAAGCGAAGAAAAAGATGGTGTCGCAACAATGTCGATGGTCGAACAAATCCAAATCCCAGCCGGCGGCATGCTGAATATGAAACCCGGTGGTTTACATATCATGCTCATGGGCCCCAAAAACCCGGCAAATCTTGGTGACGAGATCACTGTAACACTTAACTTTGAAGATGGAACAAGTGTTGAAATGAAAGCGTTGGTCAAAAAGAGACATGCCCATACTCAACACACCCATTAGAGCTGCCCTATTTTCACTGATCTTCTCTAGTTCGGTTTCCGCCGGAATGATCACTGATGAAGGTCTGGCACCTTATGAGATTTGCGGGCTCTGTCATTCGCTAGATGGTGTTTCAAAAATGGCCAAGTTTCCAAAACTCGCCGGCCAGCCACCTTTATATATCAAAAAACAGATTAAAGACTTTATGGAAGAAAAGCGAACCAATGATGGCGGTCAGATGGTCGCCATCATGACTGAAGTTGATCCGAGCACCATCGATGAAATTGCAAAATGGTTCGCTTCGCAGACAGCACCCTCGCCCGACGTTGAAACCGATCTAGATCTATCACTGGGCAAAGATCTGTTTGAAAAACAAAAATGTGCGACCTGCCATCGTGGGGTTGGTCAGCAAGCGCCACATATTCCCTATCTATCTGCACAGCATCAATCCTATCTCGCCAAGCAAATGCGAGACTTTAGAGATGGAAATCGAAAAAATGATGCGGGACAACTCATGCAAAATGCCATGGGGCCTTTAACTGATGACGAAATTGAGCTTATATCTACATATCTCGCTTCCAAGGAGCGAAACTAATGCTGCAGAGAAACCCTGTTATGTTGGAAGAGCACATCGATAGTCCAAGCGCCATTTATCTCTCTGAATATCTCATGGGGTTGAATGAAGGCAGCACATTTTTATCAAACTTATCTGACGAAGACCTTGCAACTGTTCGCAGACTTGGAACGAAAGTCACCGTTCAAAAAGGCCAAAACCTGTTTTTCCAAGGGGATAAGCACAATGGCGTCTGGATTGTTGAATCGGGCCGGATGCGTTCCTATTACACAGGGCCATCTGGTCGGGAGATTACGTTAGCCTATTGGACCCCTGGGCACTTTGTCGGCGGACCGGAGGTTTTTGGTGGTGGACTTCATATTTGGTCCGGTGATGCTATGGAAGAAACCGAGTTGTTATTCCTGTCTGGCGCGACGATGAAACGACTGGTCCGCGAAATACCTGATATCGCGATCGCTGTGATTGATGGTCTTGTATACAAAGGAAAGTGTTATTCTGCACTCATCCAAATGCTTGGCACGAGAAGTGTGTCTGAACGTCTCGAACAGTTACTTGTGATATTAGCATCGGCGCAAGGCATTCACGAAAATGATGAAATCATAATTGAAAGATCAATTACCTTCGAACAAATTGCCACCATTGTGGGTGCGACCCGTCAATGGGTGACACAATCATTCGAGAAGCTTCAAAAACGCGGTATTGTCACGGTTAATCGCAAAAATATTCGGATTAAAAACATTGATAGTTTGTCCGGAATGTTTTGAACCCGAACTAATTACTTATCATTTTTCCTGAGCTAAAAACACACGCCAACTTCCCAACTCAGAAATGTCAGTCGCATCTTTAACGCCTTCAGCCTCACACACAAATCCTTGAACAGATCTGCCATCATCAAGTTTTATGCTACCAATTCCCAATGGTGATGGGATGGTTTGCATAAAGCTTCCAAATTCAGAAACTGGCATATCCCACAATTCCATTTCAATCTTATGGCCTTCGCCAGCTTCGCATCTAACCATGCCTGGTCTGTATGGTGGCCCGCCAGCCAAAGCATAAAATTTATAGTCCGCCGCTGAGGAAACTTTTTCTGCAAAACGTGCACCACGCGAGAGAAGATCTTTATTGAGTGGAAGCCCATCCATATGTGCACCACAAACCGCAACGGTGATTGTATTCTTCGCAGTTTCTGCAAGTTTTACACTTGATGAGAAAGCCCAGTCTGTGGCCCCCAAATTCCTTGCGCCAGCTGCTTCAAGCGAAAGACCAACAGAAGCAACCAATGCATCCTCACCTTTTGGAGCAAGCAAGGTCACACTGCCGGGTCGTCCATCTGATCTTGCAGGTGTCGGAACAGCGATCCCACACATATCCATCAAATTTACGAAATTAGTATAGGTGCCGAAATTGTTGTTGGGTGTGATCGGATCATCTTCTAAATCTTGGACACTATAAAATGTCGGAATGGATGGCACACACATAATATCAACGTCGGCAAGCTCGGGTTCGACGGCACGGGTTAGTTCTTTGAGTTTATAAAACCCTTTAAAGGCATCTGCTGCACTGCGGCTTTCAGCCAACGTAATGATCTTTTTTGTTACCGGAAGAATGGCATCAGGCTGTTTTTCCAATAAATCCTCAATCACTGTGTAGCGCTCTGCAACCCAGGACCCATAATAAAGCATATTCGCGATCTCATAGAGCGGTTCAAAGTCGATCTCTTTTATCGTGTAACCCTGAGACTTAAGCAATTCAACGCTGTCGGCAAATGAAGCTTCTTGAACCTTATCTCCCATAAATTTAATAGAGGATGGGCTTGGAATACCAACCACCAAATCTGATTTTGGCTTTGTTAAAGGGTAAGACGTAATATCGCGCGCATAAGCGTCGTCTGCATCGTATGAATTTGCTACTTCGAAGGCGGTGTAAGCGTCATCAACCGTGAGCGCAAAAATAGAAACCGTCTCAATACTACGGCAAGCAGGCACAACGCCGGATGCAGAGAACGCACCCAATGTTGGCTTCAAGCCAACTATGTTATTCAGCGCTGCGGGAACGCGACCCGAACCTGCGGTATCAGTACCCAATGAAAATGTAACAATACCATGCCCAACTGCTACGCCTGAACCTCCAGAAGAACCACCAGGTACAATTTCAGGATCAATCGAATTAAGTGGTGCACCATAAGGCGTGCGAACGCCAACCAATCCAGTTGCAAACTGATCTAGATTTGTTTTCCCAATTAAAAGCGCGCCCGCTTTTTTAAGCTCTTTAACGAGAAAGGCATCTTCTTCTGCTTCAAATGCATAAGCTGGGCAAGCGGCCGTTGTTTCATAGCCAGCCGCGTCGATATTGTCTTTAATGGCAAATGGAACACCCCATAAAGGTTTAGATGGATCAAACGCACCAAGCTGTTCAGCTTCTTTTAAAAGAACATCCTTTTCGAACAAAGTGATGAAAATTCCAGGGTCACCGACCTCATCAATTTTGCTATATACCTGTTCGATAATGTCGGCTGGCTTTGTTCCATTTTGATAGACTTCATGAAGCGAGGGAATTGTGAGTGGAATTTGGGTCAAGGGTTTTATCCTTCTATTCAATTAGTCTATTTAACGATCTTTGAAAGCGATGGCGCAGCATCAAGTAGTGACTGAGTATATTCAGACTGCGGTTGTTCCATAACTTTTTCTACGGGTCCCATTTCGACAATTTCTCCATCTTTCATGACGATTACATCGTCACAGAGCAATCTAACGACATGTAAGTCATGAGATACGAACAGATATGTCATTCCTAGTTTTGCACGAAGATCCGCCAGTAAATTTAAAACAATGGCTTGAATGGAAACGTCCAACGCCGCAGTAGGCTCATCCAAAATAAGAAGTTGCGGATTAACGGCGATAGCGCGCGCGATCCCCACCCTTGCCTTTTGTCCACCTGACAGCTGGTGGGGAAATCTCGTTAGCAGCGAATGCGGTAATCCAACGAGATCTGCCAATTCGTAAACGCGGTCATGTCTCGCTGCTGAACCCAAATCGGTCAGATGCTTGATTGGCTCCAAAATAGATTGAAAAGCACTGTGTCGGGGGTTCAAACTATCCGTAGCATCTTGAAACACCATTTGAATGTCTTTGCGCATGTCATGTTGCGCAAAATCGCGGAGTCTTATTTTACCAATATCCTGTCCGTTAAAAATAATATCCCCTGAAGAACAATCCAAAAGCCTTGTTATCATGGATGAAGCCGTCGATTTTCCGCAACCACTTTCACCTACAAGCGCTAAGCTTTTTCCTTGCTGAAGTTCAAACGAAATGCCTTTAACAGCATGAACGGGTCCGTTCTTACCGGCATAAGTTTTAACAAGATCATTGACCTTAAGCAAAGTTTCACCGGACTGGCTACGCTCGGGTAAGGGTTGCTGTTCTTCCACTGGTAAAAGATCCCGAATGGACGCGTTTTTGCGTGGTGTTGCAGCAATTAATTTGCGCGTATAGGCATGTTCAGCGTTGTTAAACAGCTTCTTGGGCTTACCCGTTTCAACAAGTTTGCCATCCTTCATCACAACAATTCTGTCGCAATATTGCGCAGCAAGTCCTAAATCATGGGTGATGAGAATACTACTCATCTGCCGCTCTTTTGATAGCCTTTGGATAAGATCCATCACGGTTTTTTGGGTGGTAATATCAAGCCCAGTTGTCGGTTCATCTGCAATGAGCAATTGTGGATTACATGCGAGCGCAATAGCAATCACCACCCGCTGACACATGCCGCCCGATAATTCAAAAGGATATGCATGATATCGCTCTTCAGCGTTTCGTATTTGCACGGACTTGAGCATGGATATTGCTTTTGCGCGCGCATCATAACGTGTGGCCTGCGCATGAGTTTTAAGAACATCTTCAAGCTGGTGTCCAACTTTGCGAATTGGATTAAGCGCCGCTCTTGGATTTTGGAAAATCATTGAAATTTCACGTCCGCGAATATTACGCATATCTCGCGCTGACGCGTTTCGTAGATCAATACCACCATATTCGATATCGCCTGCGGTGATTGTTCCACCGGCATCTAATATGCGCATCAAAGCATAGGACGTCACAGATTTGCCTGAGCCGGATTCCCCCACTATCCCCAGAGTTTCTCCTTTTTCAACGCGCAAATTCACATTGCGCACCGCATGGACAACACCTTTTCGGGTTTGAAAATCTACAGCGAGGTCTTTGATTGATAGCATCGCTAGGTCCTCTTCCGCGGATCAACGATATCACGCAATCCATCGCCTAAGAGGTTGAAGGTAAAGACAGCCAACATCAGCCAAAGACCTGGGAATAATGCGAGCCACCATTCGCCGGAGATCACGAAATTTGCACCTTCTGCAACCATAATTCCCCATTCCGGTGTCGGTGGCCGTACACCTAATCCAATGAAACTCAAACCAGCAGCATTTAAGATCGCCCAACCCAAATTAAGCGATATTTGCACCATCATTGGCGGCAAGGCATTGGGAAAAATATGTACTGCTAGAACGCGTATATCAGAATTGCCAGCGAGTTTTGCAGCCAGAGCAAACCCGGCATCACGGCGGATATTGACCTCAGCACGAACCAAACGTGCGTAAAAAGGAATATTGATTAAAGCCGTTGCGTAGACAATGTTTTCAATGGTGTTTCCAAGCGCGGCAACAATACCCATTGCCAATACAAAAAGCGGAAACGCCATAATGGTATCTAACAGTCGATTTAAAATCGCATCTAACCAACCGCCCCAATACCCAGCGATAGAACCCAGTATTGATCCGATTACAAAGGATAATGCAACCGCAGAGACAGAGATCAATAGATCCAATCGGGTAGCGACAATCACTCTGCTAAATACGTCTCGTCCCAAATTATCGGTCCCAAACCAATGATCAACTGAAGGCGGCATAAGTGCGTTTGACGTGTTTGATGCAAGTGGGTCATAAGGAACAATTAGCGGTCCAAACAACGCGCAAACAATAAAGAATGCTAAGAGAATAAATGCGAGAGCTGTGATCGGATTACCGCGCAACACATAGAATATATGCGCAAATAAGCCCTCGCTCTTAGTTGTTGATGCCATGCTCATTTTAATCTAACGCTCCTCAAAACCGATGCGAGGATCAATCAATGAATATGCAATATCAATTGTTAGATTAAGCAGGACAAATAGGATTGCCATAGCCAGCACGAAGCCTTGGACAGCGGCATAATCAGACGCGACGAGCGCTTCAATCGCATAGGACCCGATGCCAGGCCAAGCAAAGACTTTTTCGACCAATACATTGGCCCCCAAGGTGAAGGAGAACACCATACCAAGCGTCGTAATCACGGGCAGCATCGCATTATGCAGCGCATAGCCATACAAGATTTTCGAAGATGAAAGACCTGCCGCACGCGCGGTTCTAACAAAATCTGAGGATAAAGCAGATAGCATTGCAGCGCGGGTCATTCGTGCGATCGGAGCCATCGTAAACAGCGCCAAAGTCGTTGCAGGTAAGATTAATTGTTTAAGTGCACCGAACCATGTTTCCCAATCACCTATGAGTGCAGCATCAATGAGGTAAAATCCCGTGATCGTATCAGGTTCGATATAGATGAAGTCCAAACGACCGAGCGGAGATGGTGCAATACCCAGCAGGTAATAGAAAACATAGATCAATAAAATTCCTGTAAAAAACGTCGGAAGCGATACGCCCGCCGTGACAATCACGCGGCAAATATGATCGCGTAATGATCCCGGTTTTGTTGCTGCCATCACGCCAAGTGGCACAGCTATCGAACAAGAAATAAACAGCGCCATAAGCGTAAGTTCCAACGATGCCGGTAATCTTCTCGCCAGATCGTCCGTTACGGCTTGCCCTGTGGAAATGGATTGCCCCAGATCGCCACGCAAGAGATCTCCGACATAAATGATAAATTGCTGAGGCAGGGATTTATCCAAGCCAAGTGCTTCGCGCACCTGAGCAATGGATTCTTCAGTTGCTGAGGCACCGGCGAAATATACCGCCGGATCACCGGGAAGTGCGCGTGTTAAAATGAAGCTAACAACCACAACACCAAACAACACAGGAATAGCCTGGGCGATGCGCAAGGAAATAGTTTTAAATCGCCCAGACATAATAGATTAAGCGCCTTTTAGGTTACGAACATCAAGCTGGCGGTGGAACCAGTATTCGAAATCTTTAACGCCGTTCATGCCAACGCTAAGCGCTGGTTGCCACAATGCAATGCGAGGCACTTCATCCCAAATAATTTCAATCATGCGCTTAATTTTTGGCGCATAATCAGGGTCATCAATTGGCATATGAAGCGTTTCAAGCGTGAGAACTTCAATTTCTTCATTTCGGTAATTCGATGAATTGAACAAATGCCCTTCAAGGAAGCACCAGAAGAAATAATAACAAGGATAGTTCAGCCAACCACCAAATGTTTCAAGGTGCAGCGGCAAACGTTTTTCAACAAGGGATGCCGTACGCCAGTTTGCGCTAGGAACTTTTTCAATCGTTGCATTCACACCAATCTTGGCAAGGTTTTCCTGAATAAGAAGCGCCACTGGCTCCATCCAATCGATTTGCCCAAGCGAAATGGAAAGCGGCACATCAAATCCTGACGACATGCCAGCTTCTGTAAGCAAGTCTTTAGCGCGATCAAGATCAGTCGCATATGGGAATTTTTGCGGCCATGCGATATCTGATGGTGTCATGGAAGGACCGCCCCACATTGGTTCCCCTCGACCATAAGCACCCGCATCGAAGACTTCTTGATAAGGCACAGAATATGCGATCGCCTGACGCACACGTTTATCTTTAAATGCGTCAAATGCCAAATTCGGACAAAGACTATAGATAGAATTTTCAATCGGTGTAGTTTGGATTGCCAAACCATCAATTTCAGACAATTCCTTAGCGTCTTTATTCGGCATGTTAAACGATAGATTTACATCGCCGCGTTCAAGCAAAGCACGTCGCGTTGCTGGGCTTGGTACTTCGCGCACAATCACACGTTTAATTTCTGGTACTGGACCAGAGGTGTAATCGTCATTGCGCTCATAAACCAATTGCTCACCCGGTTTCCACTGCGCAACTTTAAACGCTCCCGAGCCTGCAGGTGTTTTATGAAGATATTCCGTTGCCCAGGGATCATCATCGGTTGCATTTGCCAAGGCAACTTTCGAATTGATGACAAATGGGACCGGAACTGCAAGGTCGGGAAGTGTGAGTTTAGATGGACGAATGAGTTTGATCTTAAATGTCAGATCATCAACAGCTTCAAATTGATCAGGGCTTTCAAGCGAACCAGCTTTCATCTGAACCGCTGGGAAACCGCCTAATGAAACCGCACGATCAAATGACCATTTCACATCTTGCGCGGTGATGGGTGATCCATCCTGGAATTTTCCACCTGGCTTAAGTTTAAAGATCATTTCATTTTCAGTGATCTCCCAACTTTCAGCGATTTCTGGTTCAATGACCGAGTAATCATAAGACACACTGCCATTTGGCGTGACTTTAGTGCCAAAAGTGACCAAACGGTCATATACATTCACAGCCACTTGGTAGCTCGGTCTATTGGTTCCCGTGCGGTGAAGATCAAGGCTGTTGATGGTTTGACCCATGACAGCGACGATCACATCGCTGGCGGCACTTGCGGGAAGGACTTTTAGAAAAGGTAATGAGGCTGCGGTAATCGCACCGCCGCTTAATTTTAGAAAATCACGTCTAGATGCTGACATCGTACTGCTCCGAAAGTTATTGTTTTTTGAAGGTTTTTTTCGCCATCTGGGAGGTAGATGGAAACCTTATTGGGAGCTTCGGACTATTCAGCGTCGATTACAAATGCTATTATTTCACAAAAGCGGTTCAAAAAATGAATAGGTCAAATGCGACACCTTATTACTTTCCAGTACATCGAAGCGATAGCGCGCGCAGGTTCTATTCGCAAAGCAGCTGAAGATATGAACATCACGGCGTCCGCATTAAACCGACGCATTCAAAGATTTGAAGAAGAATTCGGATCAGAAATATTTGAACGATTACCCCGCGGTGTACGCCTTAATCCTGCAGGTGAACTATTAATCGGTCACATCCGCAACCAAGAATCTGAATTAAGGCGTGTGCAAAGTCAGGTCGCAGACCTTTCCGGCATAAGACGGGGTCATGTTTCTATTGCCTGTTCACAAGCTTTAGTGCCCTATTTTCTTCCATCCCAGATTTCCATTTACCGACGTGAGCATCCAGGCGTTACATTTTCTGTCAATGTGCGAGATCGCGAGGCTGCTGAGACAGATCTTAGCAATTTTAAAAGTGATATAGCACTTGTGTTAGAACCCAACTTTATGGTCGACTTTCAAGTGCAATCTGTTGTGCCGCAGATCATTAGTGTGATTATGCGCGAAGATCACCCGCTAAGTCATACAGCAGAAGTTAGACTGCGAGATTGCCTTGACTATTCATGCGTTCTCCCAACAGCACAATATGGTGTAAGACATTTGTTAGAGCGCGCAGCTGAGGACAATTCACGCACGCTATCTCCAGTTATCGAATCTGATTCATTTGATTTTATGCGGCACTATGCGCTTCATGAAGATGCAATTGCATTTCAGATCCCTATTGGACTAGAGCCGAAATCGGGACTGACCTACCGACCTCTTTCAGTAAAAGATGTCCCACCTGGCAACCTTCTTTTAGGTCAAATGCGAGGACGCGCCCTGCCCGTTGCATCTGCGAAGTTCCTGCAACAATTAGAAATTGCATTACAGGTTTACAATTAGCGCAACCATCAACCGGTGCAAAAAATGAACCGCAACAGCGCAAAAATAGCAGAAGCCATCAACGCAAAGTCTCGTTAGTCTCATCCCAGACACATTTGGAAACAGTTCAAACCCGAACCCGTCGGCCGCTCACGACCAAAATATGGAGAGACATAAATGATTAAGAAGAATTTGACCCGCAGAACTTTTCTCGGCACATCAGCAACGGCTCTTGGCGCAACTGCGCTTGCAACGTCAGGTCTAACTGGTTTTGCAAACGCAGCCGATTTAACGGTTGGTTTTATCTATGTCGGCCCAAAGGATGATTTTGGTTACAACCAAGCCCATGCAGAAGGTGCTGCAGCTGTTAAAGCCATGGCTGGTGTGACAGTTATTGAGGAAGAAAACGTACCCGAAACTGTTGATGTTCAAAACACAATGGAAAGTATGATCAATTTCGATGGTGCAACATTGCTCTTCCCGACATCATTTGGTTATTTTGACCCGCATATTTTAGAAATAGCCCCTAAACATCCTGATGTTCGCTTCCAGCATGCGGCAGGCCTCTGGTCAGCTGATAAGCACCCAATGAATGTTGGTTCGTATTTCGGTTATATTGGCATGGGACAATATCTCAATGGTATAACTGCAGGTCACGCGACAAAATCTAAAAAGATCGGCTTTGTAGCGGCTAAACCAATTCCGCAAGTTCTTCTGAACATCAACTCATTCTTGCTTGGTGCTCGCCAGGTTGATCCAGAAATCACTTGTCAGGTCATATTCACGGGTGAATGGTCACTTGCGGTCAAGGAAGCTGAAGCTACAAACGCACTTGCTGACCAAGGCTGTGATGTAATCACATGCCATGTGGATGGTCCAAAAGTTGTCATGGAAACAGCAGCTGGTAGAGATGCCTTTGTTTGCGGTTATCACGCAAACCAGGGTCCTTTGGCACCTGAGAAATATCTCACAGGCGCTGAATGGAATTGGGCATCGATCTATACGAGCATGGTCAAAACAGTTCAGGATGGTGGTTCAATTGATAACTTTGTTCGCGGTGGTTTAGCTGAAGACTTCATCAAAATGTCACCGTTGGGGCCAGCTGTATCAGATGCTGCCAGAGCGCAATTTGAAGCCACAAAAGCAGAAATCATGGCCGGAGGCTTTGCTGCCATAAAAGGTCCACTCAAAGACAATAAGGGCAATGTCATTGCCACAGATGGTCAGAGCTTTGTCGAGACGGATATTGCGCTTGAAAGCATGGACTATTTGGTTGAAGGCGTCATCGGCTCAATTAGCTAGGATTGATGTAGCACAGACATGAATGAATTGGCGACAACTCCTCTCCCGTCCCAATCTGGTCTAGGCATTCAAAAATGGATGCCTAGACTTGAGTTTGTCGCCATTCCTGTTTTCGCAGTGATCTGCGGATTTTTAATATTCTCGGTTTTTTTAGTCTTACTCGGCAAGTCCCCCATAGACTTCTTTTCACTGGTCTATAAAGCGGGTTTTAGCACCCCATTTTCATGGCAAAACACACTCTCGCGAGCAGCACCTCTGTTGCTAGCGGCCCTTTGTGTAGCGCTACCAGCCAAATTAGGCCTCGTCGTTATTGGCGGCGAAGGTGCCATTGCACTTGGCGCGGTTGCTGCAGGCGCGATTGGCGCTTATCTCACCAATATTTCGGGCGTGATCGCGCTACCAATTTTATTTCTTGCAGCTGCTTTGACGGGTGCATTGTGGATCGGAATTGTTGGGTTTTTGCGCATCAAGAGAGGTGTCAATGAAACGATTTCATCGTTATTGATGGCGTATATTGCGATCGCGATTTCCAATCATTTAATTGAAAGCGTTTTTCGCGACCCGGCAAGTTTGAATAAACCTTCCACTGCATCTTTATCAGACCAATTACGCGTGGGCTCAATACCTATTGGGATAGATGTTCATTGGGGTTTTCTCGCAGGCATCATAGCTTGCATATTGAGCTGGATATTAATTGAAAAAACCACACTTGGATTTTCAGCCCGCATCGCTGGCGGCAATATTCGCGCAGCTCAAGTTCAAGGATTGCCCGTTTCAAAGCTTATTATCGGGTTCACTGCTTTGGGCGGCGCAATTGCCGGAGTTGCAGGGTTTTATGAAGTTACTGCCGTTCACGGCTCGGCGAATGCTTCAGTCTTTGCAGGTTACGGGTATACAGGCATATTGATCGCGTTTCTAGCCCGCCATAACGCTTTAGCCATTATACCGATCACCATCATGCTGGCAGGGTTTGAAGCCTCATCCGGATTAATCCAGCGCAGAATGGATTTGCCTGATGCGACAATTCTTGTGTTTGAAGGCATTGTCTTTGTCGCAATCTTATTTTCTGAAACGCTTTATGGCCGCTTTCGCTTCTTCAAATACGAATATTGGCAAGAAGATAGAAAGGCACCTGTATGAGCGAGGTTACAGATATCGGACTATGGGGTGTACCGCTCGCGATCATTGGCGGCGCTATTCGTGTGTCGACCCCGTTTTTATTTGTTTCGTTAGGCGAATGCATCACCGAACGATCCGGCCGTATTAACCTAGGTCTGGAAGGCACGCTCATATTTGGCGCTATGTCAGGATATGCCATTGCCGTGAATACTCAATCTCCCTGGTTGGGCGTTTTGGGAGCCGCGTTTTTTGGTATGTTATTTGGGCTCTTTCATGGATGGATATGCAAATTCAAGGGCGTGAATGATATCGCAATCGGTATCGCCTTAATGCTTTTAGGAAGCGGATTGGCGTTCTTCTTTGGTAAACCCTATATCCAACCCGTTGCACCTGATCTTCCCGCCATTTCATTTGGTTGGTGGTCCGATATCGAGCAAGTTCGCGCTGCCCTGCAAGTCAATGTTCTGTTTATCATTGGATTAGTCATCGCATTATTCTTAGCTTGGGGTTTTAAATCAACCAAGATTGGCCTGACAGTTCGCGTTGTGGGAGATAGCACAGACGCAGCGCGTGCTATCGGATTAGAACCGAATAAAATCAGACTTTTATCGACAGCTGCCGGCGGAGCACTTGCTGGCATCGGCGGCGCATATTTATCGCTTTATTACCCAGGTAGCTGGAATGAAGGCATCTCCTCCGGACAAGGCCTAATGGCAGTGGCGCTGGTTATCTTTGCGCGCTGGAATCCAATTAATTGTTTTTGGGTTGCGCTATTATTTGGCGGTGCCGGCGCACTTGGCCCTGCCTTGCAATCTGTGGGCATATCGCAGGGTTATTATCTATTTTTTGCAGCACCTTATGTGCTCACACTTGGTCTTTTGATCGCAACCTCTTCACCTAACAAAGCTATGGAAAGTGCGCCGGGTGAACTTAGCATTACGAAATAACGGAGAATGATATGAACGGTCTTGGTGGTCTCAATAAATCCGAAAATGGCGTTGTCATTGGTGTTGTGCAATTGCAATTACCGAACACGGTTACCAAGGATGACCTCGCCCAACAAAAAGATCGCATAGTAGAATTGGTTGGCAAAGCACGACGCAACAATCCAAACACTGATCTCGTCGTTTTCCCAGAATATAGTCTTCATGGCTTATCCATGGACATCAATCCAGAAATCATGTGCACCATTGATGGTCCTGAAGTTGCTGCATTTCAAAAAGCCTGCATTGATAACGACATTTGGGGATGCTTTTCCATTATGGAGCTTAATCCCGGCGGCATGCCATATAATTCCGGCATCATTATCGATAATAAGGGGGACATTTGTCTTTACTATCGTAAAATGCATCCATGGGTCCCGGTTGAACCTTGGGAACCGGGCGATCAGGGCATACCCGTCTGCGATGGACCCAACGGGTCTAAAATTGCACTCATAATTTGTCATGATGGCATGTTCCCCGAAATGGCACGCGAATGTGCCTATAAAGGCGCAGAAATAATGATCCGCACTGCTGGTTACACAGCGCCAATCAGAGAAAGCTGGAAATTCACCAATCAAAGCAACAGTTTTTGCAATCTCATGGTCACCGCCAATGTGTGTATGTGTGGCTCGGACGGCACATTTGATAGTATGGGCGAAGGGATGATCGTCAATTTTGATGGATCAATCATCGCGCATGGCACGTCAGGACGTGTTGACGAAATTATCACCGCTGAGGTGCGCCCGGATTTGGTCCGTGAAGCCCGCAATAACTGGGGCGTTGAAAACAACATTTATCAGTTCGGTCACCGTGGCTATGTGGCGGTTAAAGGTGGCGCACAGGATTGCCCCTACACTTATATGCAGGACCTCATGAAGGGTGAATATGTGCTGCCGTGGGAAAACGATATTAAGGTTACGGATGGAACTTCTTGCGGGTTTGAAGCACCGATACGAATTTATGGTGACAACCAATCTAAGGAGGCTGCGGAATGAGCTATATTGAAGCTGATCCCTACAAATGGCCATATAATGGTGATTTAAGACCTGAAAACACGGCACTTATTATCATTGATATGCAAACGGATTTTTGCGGTAAAGGTGGCTATGTCGACAAAATGGGATACGATATATCCCTCACCCGTGCGCCGATTGAACCCATTAAAGCGCTGCTTAAAAAGATGCGTGACGGCGGTTATCACATTATCCACACCCGCGAAGGTCATAGACCGGATCTAGCAGATTTGCCTGCAAACAAAAGATGGCGTTCGCAACAAATTGGAGCTGGCATTGGTGATCCGGGCCCATGCGGTAAAATTCTTGTTCGCGGTGAGCAAGGCTGGGACATCATCGAAGAGCTTTATCCCATCGAGGGTGAACCCATTATCGACAAACCAGGCAAAGGTTCGTTCTGCGCAACTGATCTTGAGCTGTTGCTCCGCACGCGCGGAATTGAAAATTTGCTTCTTACAGGCATTACAACCGATGTATGCGTACATACAACAATGCGTGAAGCTAATGATCGCGGTTTTGAATGTTGTTTAGTTGAAGATTGTTGCGGTGCGACCGATCTGGGCAACCACAATGCAGCGATTAAAATGGTCAAAATGCAGGGCGGTGTATTTGGCTCTGTTTCTGACAGCAAATCACTGATTGCCCAATTGCCATGACAATCACCCCCCAAACCAATCTCACGCAAAGCGCCGCAAGTGTTGAAGCTATCAACATGACAATGAAATTTGGTGAATTCACTGCGCTCGACAATGTCGGGATTAAAGTGAAAGCAGGAAGTTTTCATGCATTACTTGGCGAAAACGGCGCCGGAAAATCTACCCTCGTCAAATGTATTATGGGTTTTTATCATGCAACGGATGGTCAGGTTTTAGTTGATAATAAAGAAGCGCAATTGGATGACCCCAAAGATGCGCAGGCTTTTGGCTTGGGAATGGTCTATCAGCATTTCACATTGGTTCCATCCTTAACTGGAGCCGAAAACCTTCTCATTAGTCGCGTCAATGCACCCAGCATCATCAACTGGTCTGACGAGAAGAATTCTATGTCTATGTTCATTAAGAACATGCCGTTTAAAGTTCCACTTAATGTACCAGTGTCTCGCCTTTCGGCTGGTGAAAAACAAAAGCTAGAAATTTTAAAACAACTCTATCTCGGCAGCAGATTTCTTATACTTGATGAACCAACGTCCGTTTTAACGCCTGCGGAAGCAGATGAAGTATTATCGCATGTGAAAAAACTGACGAAAGATAACAAAGTCTCGGTTTTGATGATCACCCACAAATTCAAAGAGGTAACCAAATTTGCCGATGAAGTGACGGTTCTTCGCCGAGGTAAATTTGCTGGAGGTGGTGATGTATCAACTCTCACAGCTAACGATATGGCGATCATGATGATGGGCAGCGAAACACCCAAAGTTGAATTTAATCGCAATGCGGCAAAGGACGACATCGTCTTAAAACTATCAAATATTAAAGCTCAGGACCGCTCTGGACTCAAATCAATATCAATTCAAAATTTAGATGTCCGTGCTGGCGAAGTGCTTGGTGTCGCGGGCGTATCAGGCAATGGGCAAACAGAGCTTATGGAGATTTTAACTGGGCAGCGCCCCATTTCCGATGGCTCAATTACGGTTCAAGACCATCCTTTCTCAGGCACACGTGAACAATCGAAAACCCATCAGGTTCGATATCTCCCAGAAGAACCGCTGCATAATGCATGCGCCTCAAAAATGACAGTTGCGGAGAATCTCGCTTTTCGAATTTTTGACAATGACAATGGGCAAAAACGGTTTTGGAAAAGTGATGATCAGATAAAGTCATTTGCGCAGGAAATGATCAAAGAATTTAACATCAAGACCGTCTCTGCTGACAGCCCAATTTCAACGCTTTCAGGTGGCAATGTCCAACGCGCCGTATTGGCACGCGAGCTAACCGGAGATGTGAAATTACTCATCATCTCCAATCCTTGCTTTGGCTTGGATTTTTCAGCTGTTCTCGCCATTCGAAAACGTATCATAGAGGCACGCAATAAAGGTGTTGCTGTGCTTTTAATTTCTGAAGACTTGGATGAAATTATCGAATTATCTGATCGCATCGTTGTCATGTCAGAAGGCGCAATAAATTATGAAACAAGTGCAAACGATGCTGATATCACAAAGATCGGACATTATATGGCGGGACACGGCTAATGGGATTAATAACAGCGCAGCCATTTGACTTTGAATTTAAGCCCTCAGACATCGCACTTATTGTTATCGACATGCAAAGAGACTTTGTCGAGCCAGGTGGCTTTGGTGAAACGCTTGGCAATGATGTGTCCTTGCTGCGGAGTATCATTCCAAAAACGAAAGAGTTGCTCGAAGGTTTCAGGGAGTTGGGACTACCGATCATTCACACACGTGAATGCCATAAACCGGATTTATCCGATCTACCTGATGCCAAACGAGATCGCGGTAATCCAAGCTTACGAATTGGTGATGGAGGCCCAATGGGACGGATATTAGTTTCAGGAGAACCCGGCGCAGATATTATTCCCGAACTATATCCAATCGAAAATGAGATCGTCATCGACAAACCAGGAAAAGGCGCATTTTATCAAACTGATTTACCTCAAATTCTGGCAAAGATCGGCATAAAACAATTGGTATTTGCAGGTGTAACAACCGAGGTCTGCGTTCAAACAACCATGCGCGAGGCCAATGATCGAGGATTTGATTGTATCCTGGCAACCGACGCGACGGAAAGCTACTTCCCTGAATTTAAAAAATCGGCAATAGACATGATCAAAGCACAAGGCGCAATTGTCGGTTGGGTCAGTTCTGTCGAAGACATATTAGATGGGTTGAAGACATGAACCAACTCATTTTCAGAAAATTAATCTCAGAAGGTTGGAAAGATTTTAAATTTGAACCCTTTCGAGAAGGTGTTGAAATTTATTGGATTAATCACAATAGCCCACAGGTCGCGCTGCTAAAATATCAACCAGGCGCATCTGTACCACGCCATCGTCATATGGGGCTCGAGACCATAATCATCTTGGAAGGTGATCAAATAGATGAAAATGGTAAAGCAGAAGTCGGCGACGTTGTCTTCAACGATGTAGGATCTGAACATTCTGTCCGGTCTGAAACTGGATGTGTAGTTCTCATTCAATGGGAACTGCCGGTTCAGTTTTTGTAAGATCAGAAGTCTCACATCGCAAAACCAATCGGTTATACAGATAAACGCTCTTACATAAACATATGTCGATGTTGAAAGACTGCTTAAAAACACAAATCTAAACCACTAAGAAATCCAAATTCGGAGAATTTGGTGCGCCCGAGAAGACTCGAACTTCCACGGATTGCTCCACAGCGACCTCAACGCTGCGCGTCTACCAGTTCCGCCACGGGCGCACACTTAAAAACCAACTCTTGAGGTATTATATGAGTCAGCGTGCCAGCATGTAGCAAATGGTTTTACTTGACACAAGACACGTTTACGGAAAAAAACACCTCAATTAAAACAAAGGCCACATTAAATGCTTCGTGATGAGATTAAACTAGATTTCAAGCCATCAATCGACAGCGCACCTGTCAGATGGCGTGTCCAAGAAGGGCTAACTCCCTATCCTGAAGCCGTGAAATTTATGGAGCAAGAAGCGATCAAAATTGCCAATGGCGAAGCTGATGAACTGGTATGGCTTGTTGAGCATCCTCCGCTTTATACAGCCGGCACCAGCGCTAAAGCCCAAGACCTGATTGAACCTGATAGGTTCCCCGTCTATGAGACTGGCCGCGGGGGTGAATATACTTATCACGGCCCGGGCCAGCGTGTAGGATATGTCATGCTTGATCTTAAACGTCGAAAGCAAGATGTCAGAGCCTTTGTCTCAGCTCTTGAAGCATGGATTATCGGCACACTTGATGAGATGAATATCACTGGCGAGCGCCGCGAAGACCGTGTGGGTGTATGGGTTAAGAGACCTGAAAAAACACCTCTGCCCGATGGATCTATGAGCGAAGATAAAATAGCCGCAATTGGCATTCGTCTTAAAAAATGGGTGAGCTTTCACGGTATCTCATTAAACATTGAACCGGAGCTTAATCACTTTAACGGTATCGTGCCATGTGGCGTACAGCAATACGGTGTGACGAGCCTGGTGGATCTAGGGCTTCCTATCACGATGGAAGACGCAGACTTATCTCTACAGAAGATCTTTGAGGATATTTTCGGCCCAACATATCCTGGATAGTTGGTTATACCAACATTTTCTTTTTGGCAATTATCATATCCAGATAGATAAAATCTGGGTCATCACCGACTTTTTGGCTGTCACGCCACATAATTGAAAACGCAGTTTTTGCAATGGCCCAATCAAGCATGTGGGATTTACTGATGCTAAATTTTTCGGACCATAAATCGAGTAAATAGCAAAATCGCTCTGGATTTTGCACCTGTGTCTCCGCACCCTTCGGGTTTCGAAACGCATTTGCCAACTCATAGCCGCGATCTCCCACCACACCCTTGGCATCAATGGCACTATATCCCCGTTGTCCCAACAAAATATTGTCATGATGCAAATCACCATGAAGTGCACAAATATCGCGCTGATCTTCAATCAATTGAAATGCCAGTCGTCTACTATATGAAAAGTTTATCCAATTACGATCATTGCACTCTAACCCGCGTTTAACATTTGGCAGATTGGCGGCAAAGTCTTGTAGTTTAGGCCAATCACTTCGGATCTTAAGCTGATTTGCATGAAGACTATTAGCTACATCAACAAGTATTTCGGCAGCATTTTGATCATTTCCATCGCGGGTCATATCACCCAAAGATGGACCGTCTAAATATTCCATCAACGCTGTGTTCGAATTGGTTTGAAAAACACGGGCAGCGCCACGCCCATTGCACATGCGCAAGAAATCAAATCCCGGCCCTTCATTGCGCATGTCGTCGCCCTTGTAGACCTTCAGCACAGCAAATGATTGATCACTACGCTTCACACGCCAAATTTTTGCTATACCAGTTTCTGCAATGAGTTTTGGTTCTGAGACATTGAATTCAGTTAAAACAATGGAATCTATTGGGGATTTATCGTTCATTGATACACCATATAAAAAACGCCCCGCCGTTACCAGCGGAGCGCTTGATTTCCTCCCAGAAATCCAAACAAAATTCGTTTGAACAGATTATACGTTGTAAAGTAACGCGATCTCTTGTTCTTGCTCCTGATCAACAATTTCAGGCGCATCAATCAATTGAGCCAATCCAACCGCACGCAAATGCTCGTGGATGCTAAACTTTTTCGCAACATCGATAATTTTGTTCAGGTCGATTAAGATTGCACGATCGGCATCACTGATATCTTCGATTTTTCTACGATTAGCACCCGAAGCATAGATGCGATGCGTGATCTGATCCAAAGCCAAACTCGCCACAGATGAAGGCGCACGTTTTGCCAATGATAGGATCCGTAAAAGCGTTGCAAATTCGTTTTTGGTTTCTGTCAGACCGTCCCGTGTCAAACTTTGTTTGAGCCAAAGCGCCTGCGCATCATCAATGACGGCATGTTCGCCTTCAGCAAACAACACATAATCTGCAATTGATTTTGTAAATAGTTCGTCCCATTGCGGACATTTGTCATAACACGCGGTCTCAAGTGCGAGAAGTGTCGCGACATCCTGACGGTTTTGTACACCGTTTGGAAGCACCTCTTGACGTAGCAAAATTACGTCAATTGGCAATATTTTTTGTTTGGCAACCAGCTTCCATGCTGGTCCCGCCATAAGCAATTCACCCATTTTTCCATCTCCTCATGAAATGTGTACGCAATACATAACCAACAGGTGTTTCCATTCACCCAACAAAGATGGTTAAGATTTTAATTTTTTTTAATTAAAAGGAACCGAGCGGCTTAACTCGTCCAAAACATCCATACTGCTCGATGTTGCAATGATACCAACATCGACTTGGGCTTGAGGTTTTCTAACCTTGCCTTTTGAATTCTCTGGGAACCCCAACATCGCTTGGTGCAATTGATCCAATACCAAAGCACAGAATGATGGTGCAGCTGGAACAGCGCGCTCTAATAAGCTTTTAAGAAGCTGAAACTCGTTTTGAGTTCGCACGAGCCCATTTTGCGTGATCACGCGACGCAACCAGTCAGCATTGCTATCACTAATGCCGCCATAAGGTTCGCAATGGCATAGAATGTAATCTGCAAGAGATGTGACGTAATAACTGGTCCAGTCAGCGCATTTATTGGTACAGACTTTTTCCAATGCGACCAAGGTCGCTGCTTGTTTTTCGGTGGTAATGCCGTCTTTGTAGATTGTATTTCTAAGCTCGAATACATCTTGCGGCGAAATAGATTTTGACTTGATGATATCTGTCATGTGGACAGACCGATCCATGTCTGGTGCTAAATGCGTCATTTTTTGTGTCCATCTCGTCATGAAATGTTGTTGGGATCATTCCCCTTAACCCTACAGCGGGCCTTGTCCTAGATTGAAACTCAAGATCCTTAACATTCGATAAACGGTCATTTATGGGTATTGATAAGCAACAAAATCGCGATAAGGGCGATTTATCCTTGTAAGCTTTTTCGTTTTTTGACACTTTGAGCAAAAATAAACTGATTTGGGAGTACAAATATGGATGTTCGGGCTGCAGTCGCATTTCAAGCTGGCAAACCTTTGGAGGTCACAACAGTTTCACTTGATGGGCCAAGAGCGGGAGAGGTTTTAGTCGAAATCAAAGCTACCGGTGTATGTCACACAGATGAGTTCACGCTTTCAGGTGCGGATCCAGAAGGTATATTCCCAGCAATTTTGGGTCACGAAGGTGCCGGTATTGTTGTTGATGTGGGTGAAGGTGTCACCAGCCTTAAAAAAGGCGATCATGTGATCCCTTTATATACCCCTGAATGCCGCGAATGCGAATATTGCCTTAATCCTAAAACAAATCTTTGCCAAGCTATTCGCTCCACCCAGGGTGCGGGGTTAATGCCTGATGGCTCAAGCCGTTTCTCAATCAATGGTGAAAAAGTCTTCCACTATATGGGCACATCAACATTTGCGAACTACACAGTGCTTCCTGAAATCGCATTAGCAAAGATCAACCCAGACGCACCATTTGATAAAGTCTGTTATATCGGCTGTGGCGTCACAACCGGCATTGGCGCTGTGATTAATACAGCAAAAGCAGAACCTGGCTGTCGCGCTGTGGTCTTTGGCCTTGGCGGCATTGGACTAAACGTTGTGCAAGGGCTTCGTCTTATCGGTGCTGAAATGATTGTTGGCGTGGATCTGAACAATGATAAAAAAGAATGGGGTGAGAAATTTGGCATGACCCACTTCGTAAATCCAAACGAAGTTGAGGGTGACTTGGTGCCTTATCTCGTTGATCTAACCAAAGGTGGTGCAGATTACAGCTTTGAATGTATCGGTAATGCCAAGGTTATGAGACAAGCTTTAGAATGCGCGCATAAAGGCTGGGGTGAAAGTATCATCATCGGCGTTGCTGGCGCAGGTCAGGAAATCTCCACGCGTCCATTCCAGCTTGTCACTGGTCGTTCTTGGCGTGGCACAGCATTTGGTGGCGCACGAGGTCGTACAGATGTTCCAAAAATTGTAGACTGGTACATGGATGGCAAAATTGAGATCGATCCAATGATCACACATAAAATGCCGCTTGATGATATCAATAAAGCGTTTGACCTCATGCATGCAGGCAAATCAATTCGCAGCGTGATTGAGTTTTAAGCCGATAAGGATTTTAATATGAAAGTAGTTTCCCAGAACTTCGCCCATGGCGGAGTTCAAGGTGTTTACACCATTGATTCTGTATTTTGTAACTGCGAGATGACATTTGCTGTCTATTTGCCACCGCTGGCCAAAGATGGCCCCTGCCCGGTTCTTTGGTATCTATCTGGTCTGACCTGCAACCATTCCAACGTAATGGACAAAGGTGAATATCGCAAAATGGCCGCTGAGCTTGGCTTGATCATTGTGTGCCCCGATACCAGTCCGCGCGGAGATGGCGTGCCTGATGAGTTGACCAATTGGCAAATGGGCAAAGGAGCAGGCTTTTATTTAAATGCGACGCAAGAACCATGGTCACAATATTACCAGATGGAAAGCCACATCTTACAAGAGCTTCCAAAGGTGATCAAAGATCATTTCCCGGTTGATATGGACAGACAAGGCGTATTTGGTCACTCCATGGGTGGTCATGGAGCCTTAACGCTTGCGCTTAAAAATCCTGATACATTTAAAAGCTGCTCGGCTTTTGCACCCATAGCACAACCTATGACGGCTGATTGGTCACGTCCTGCGCTAGAAGCTTATTTAGGATCCGATGAGAGCAAATGGCGCAATTATGATGCAACCGCTTTGATTGAAGATGGAGCAAAATTCTCAGAAATACTCATCGATCAAGGTGAAGCAGATAATTTCTTAGAAAACGGTCTTAGACCCTGGTTGCTCGAAGCAGCATGTAAGCAAAACGATATTCCGCTCACTTTGCGTATGCATCCAAACTACGATCACTCATATTTCTTTATTTCTAGCTTTATGGATGATCATCTTAAATGGCATAAAGAGCGCCTTTAAGGCGCTCTTTCATTAATCGTTTCTAGCGATTTAGAATTTACTGCGTGACAGCTAAGCAGTCATTTTCGACAGTCACGATACATAATTCACCGTCATCATCGTCTTCAACTGAAGGTTCCGCAGGCTTAGGCATTACTTTTTCCTCAGTTTTAACCATAGGAACTACCGCAGGTTTTTCCATAACTGGTTCAGGAACCACAGGCTTCTTTGAAAGCTCTTCTTCGACGATCTTCTTCATTTCTTTTGCTTCAGATGTCATTTCATCATCAACCTTTTTGGTCTTTTTGCGAAGATCATTGACCGATGTATTTGGTGTAATTTCACCATTTAACAACGGGTCTGCCAAGCGAGGCTTTAACGTTGGCACCAAGGTTGTTGGCTCACGATCGCCATTATCACCTGAATTTGGCACATAAGCAGAGTTACTTTGTCCCCTACTAGAAATCGGTCTTGGTGCATAAAGGTTCAAACCAATAAATTGTCTGATTTGAGCGACAATTTTCTCTTCAAGAACAATAGCACCTGTTCTAGGGTTATCACTGGTAGAATATGCGCTCATCTGTGCAGAATTAAGTGTCGCTCCAGTAACATCATCAGCTAAGCGCACATTCACGCTAACTGTTGGGCCACCCAAGTTAGCCACCCGTGATACTAATGAGAGATTTCCTTCACTCAATGACCCAATGGGTAATACACGTACATAAAGTTTTGCTTCTTTTGCATATCCATTCGGCGGCGTGCCGAGCGAATTACGTAAGGCAAATGCAAGTTGATTTGCAAAACCACGTCCGGAAGCATCAAGTGCAGCAACATCTACCCGAGTAATTTGATAGGTTGGCCCTAGAGACGGCGCGTTGGAGACTGTGCGTTTTTTATTCGCACAAGATGCTAACACCATCATGCATGCAACCAATACCAGCCAAAGCGGCTTAACCCTAAATTTAGACCCAAAATCTTGTGTAACAGCGATCATGATGCGCGAATCCCTTAAACCAAAGCTTAAGGAAACATTTCATTTTATGCTTAACCGAGGGTTAACAGCGCATCACTTAAATCGTAGAATTACGTAGTTGAGTTTTCTATAAGCAAGCAAGCCGCTTGCATATCAGACCAGCGGAACAGCCGCCGTTTTTCCGCTTCATCATCCGTTCCCCACTGGGAGATATTCCAATCTTCATCAACATGTGCGGCTGCCCATGCTTCTTCCGCAGTAAGTTGCTTCTCAGCAATCGATAAACCAAGCAATGCAGAACCGGTTAGCGTCGTTGCACTATGCAAGCCAGTTAGAGCAAGTGGTGAAGAATACCGACGTAGCGCATTCGCATATGCTTTAATGGCTTCTGACGGTTGCTCAACATGCATGATGCCTTCGGTTAAAACAAAACGAGCACCTAAGCTATTTGCCGCCCAATCAATTACCGGGTCCCAGTGTTCAGCCTGCATCGCCACTAAACCAGATGGCGATTCCGCCCGATAGAACAAAAGATCTGTACCTGAGAATTTTACAATTTCTTCAAAGACTGCATCAGGATTATCTGCAACACCGTCAATGGTCGTGTTGGTCATACGCGTGATTGGCATCTTAGCTGGGTCTATATGCTCTTCCTGCGCGCTCCATTCCGCAGCTGCAGCATTCGCAATGATTTCACTTGAAATAGACAGCGATTTCTTTGCCGGTGTTTTAACCGTTTTACCATCGAGCAAAATCACATAGCCATCGTCACTTTGACCAACACTTACGTCTTTATAAAAGCGTTTCGGTAGTGCAGTTTGTTTTTGCACATCACGCATTGGATCTCTTTCTTGAAGAGACTTCTCGTTCATATCATTTAGAATATCACGCATGTTTTACCTAATTATATCAAATATTTCTGACGGTTTGCTCACAATTTGGTTTGCACCTGTGCGCTCCAACTCAGCAACAGAGGCATAACCCCAATCCACACCGATGGATTTAGCTTTTGCATTTTGTGCCATTTGCATATCAAACGTCGCATCGCCAATGACAATTGCGTTCTGAGGTTCAATTCCCACCTCATCACAACATTCCAAAACCATCGCAGGGTGAGGTTTTGATGGACAGTCATCAGCTGTTCTGGAAGTAACAAAATGCGAGCGTAATCCGTGGCCATCCAAAATTGCATTGACCCCTCTGCGGGATTTACCTGTCACAATACCTAAGATGACTTCATCTATTTTGTGCAATTGGTCCAATAGCTCCGCCACACCATCATATAATGGCTCAAGTAGATTTTCACTCATGCGAATTTTAAAAAAGTGATCTTTATAATCCTGCACCAAGCGATCAAGGTCAGAAATCTGCTGACCCGCAAGCAAATCGCTTATCGCATCATGAAGACTTAATCCAATGATTGACTTCGTATCCGATAAACTCGGAGCAGAAAACCCATGATCATCAAATGCCGCTGACATGCATTTATGAATAACATCAGCGCTATCAACCAAAGTGCCATCGCAATCAAATAGGACCAGCTTCATCGATCATCCTCTTGTTCGGCAGCGCGTTCATCAAACTCAAGTAAGTTCCAAGTTTGCACCATATGCGGCGGCAAAGGTGCTGTAACCTCAAGCATACCACCGGATGGGTGCGGAATAGAGATCGAACGCGCATGCAAATGCAAGCGTTTTTGGATGCCATTTGGAAATTCCCAATGATGATCACTGGTAAGATATTTAGGATCACCAATAATCGGGCACTCCAAATATTGCGCATGAACGCGAAGTTGGTGCGTGCGGCCTGTATGAGGCTCCATTTCAAGCCAGGTTAAATCACGGCCTGCGGTTTCAATCGTGCGATAATAAGAAATGGCATGATCAGCACCCTTCTCACCATGCTCACAAACCCGCATTCGATCTCCATCAAGCAATTGCTCCTTGATCAACCATGTCGAAATGCGGCCTTCACGTTTGTAAGGTGCTCCTTTAACGAGCGCCCAATATTTTTCTTGGCATCGCGAGTTCGAAATGCAGCTGTGAGCGCTTGCGCAGCACCACGCGTGCGTGCAACGACTAAAACCCCTGAAGTATCGCGATCAAGACGATGCACAAGACGAGGCTTTTCACCCTTCTTGTTGCGCCAAGATTCAAGCATCATATCAACATGACGGGTTAAACCAGAACCGCCCTGCACCGCTAACCCCGATGGTTTGTTGAATACAAACACCTTCGGATCTTCATGAATAAGCATCTGCGCCAGTAAATCTGCATCGCCATGGTTGCGCATTGTCTTTTCAGTAATCGGTTTGGCACCTTTATGATCAACATCAAGCGGAGGTACACGGATAGTTTGCCCGGGCTGAACACGCGTGTCTGACTTTACACGTCCACCATCTATGCGGACCTGTCCTGAGCGAATGAGTTTTTGCAACTTACCAAAGCCTAGCCCCGGATAATGATCTTTAAACCATCGATCCAGACGCATACCGCCTTCGTCTTCATCCACATTTTTTAATTCAACGCCTGCCATAATGGCCTCTCTCATGCTGCAATAGCAGCTTAAAATATACTTCTCGCCAGCAGTAAACCCAGAACCAATGCGAGGATTGATCCGATCACATTTGCCAGCACATAGCCCGTTGCAGCAGAATATGCGCCGCGCTCAATCAGCAAAACAGCATCCAATGAGAACGCAGAAAATGTTGTGTATCCGCCCAACAGACCAGTCATCAACAACAATCTTAATTCACTGCTAGCACCAAGTTTACGGACGATAAACTCCGCTAAAACACCCATAAAAAATGACCCAATGACATTGACCATCAATGTGCCCCATGGAAAACTTGCACCAAACCACCTTAAAGCTGCGATACCTGTTAGATATCTCAGCAACGCGCCAATAGCGCCACCACTTGCAACAAGGAGGAGATGTTTCATCATAAACGTTCTGATAGACGATTGCAGATCAAAAACCAAGCAAGATTTATGATGTTCACCCAATCGCGAACTAAAAGCCTAGCTATCTCCGCGCCGTCTCTTGTTCCAAAACTCAATTCGCTTATTAATTTCGCGCTCAAACCCGCGATCAGGTGGATCATAATAGATTTGCCGGCCCATCTTATCTGGGAAAAACTCCTGCGCGGCGAAGGCATCAGGTGCATCATGATCATATTGATACCCTTGCGAATATCCTTCTTCTTTCATCAGCTTTGTTGGTGCATTTAAAATATGCTTGGGCGGCATGAGCGAGCCATGTTCTTTTGCGTCTCGTCTTGCAGCTTTATAGGCAACATATACCGCATTAGATTTAGGTGCAGTCGCAAGATAAACGCAAGCTTGGGCAAGCGCTAGCTCACCTTCAGGTGATCCAAGATAGTCATAAGCATCTTTTGCAGCATTGGTAATCACTAGCGCTTGTGGATCCGCCATACCGATATCTTCAGATGCCATGCGCACCATACGTCGGCCCAAATATAACGGGTCTTCACCTGCATCAAACATTCGGCATAGATAATATAACGCAGCATCGGGATCAGACCCACGCACGGCCTTATGCAATGCAGATATGAGATTATAATGCCCGTCCTGGCCTTTATCGTAAATTGGCGCACGACGCTGCACAATCTCAGACAGACCATCTGTATCAAACATCTCTCCATCACGCGCAGAACGCCAAACTTCTTCTGATAAGGTTAGTGCTGCGCGCCCATCACCATCAGCCATACGAACAAGCGCAAGTCGCGCATCTTCATCCAGCGGCAATGGTTTTTCCATAACCTCTTCCGCACGCTTTAAAAGCGCTGTAATACTGTCGGGTCTGTGGGATTTAAAACTGAGCACCCGTGCGCGCGATAAAAGCGCGGCATTCAATTCAAAAGACGGATTTTCGGTTGTCGCACCAACAAGGATAACCGTCCCATCTTCCATCACAGGCAGAAAGCTATCCTGCTGTGCACGGTTAAACCGGTGGATCTCATCAACAAACAACAGTGTCTGACGACCTGATAACTTCCGGGTACGCGCCATTTCAAACACTTTTTTAAGGTCTGCAACACCGGAAAAGATCGCTGATATCTGCTCAAAGGCATGATCACCCTGCCCAGCAAGTAATCTCGCCACCGTTGTTTTGCCGGTTCCAGGTGGTCCCCAAAATATCATTGAGCCCAATGTACCCGCTTCAATCATGCGTGTTAACGCACCATCATCGCCGGTTAAATGTTCCTGCCCTGTCACCTCGCTTAAATTTGCCGGGCGCAATCTATCAGCTAACGGACGAGAAGCCTCCTTCGCCAAAGGCAAATCTTCATTGGGATCGTGAAATAAATCGTTCATGATTTCTTTTACTACTCTTAACGAAGCACCTGACGAATGCGTCGGCCGTTTCGGATCACTTCGACGCGCCAAAGACTGGGTGAACGTTCTAAAGCACTTTCAAATTCAGCCATACTATTGGTTGGTCGATTGGACAATGACGCGATAATATCACCGGGTCTAAAGCCATAGCGCTGGGCACGGCTACCTCGCTCAACACCTAGCACCACAATACCTTTTCGATTGGCTGGAAGTCGCAGTTGATCCGCTAAATACGGATTTAGCTCAGCAACTTCTGCACCCGCAAATGGAACCCGACCAGATATTACGCGAGTTTGTGGCGCAACTTGGCGCGGCGGTTCGGCAAGTTTGATTTGAACGCCTCTGTTCCGCCCGCGAGAATGAACACCTAATTCAACTGTTGAGCCAATGCCAGCTGTTGCCAATCGATAACCGAGTGCATCAGGGTGTTGAACAGGCTGTCCATTAAACGCAAAAACAACATCGCCGGATCGCAAACCAGCTTTTTCAGCAGGACCGCCTGGAACAAGGGCACTGACCAAAGCACCAATGGCACGATTTAAACCCAGAGCTTCTGCAATATCAGATGTGACGGGTTCAAACGTCGCGCCGATAAACGGACGAACAAAAGTATCATTTCCGCCTATAGCTGCCGTTGTAACAGCACGAACCATATTTGCAGGTATTGCAAAGCCAATACCGTTAGACCCACCTGAGCGACTAAATATAGCGGTATTAATGCCAATTAAGTTGCCATTCATATCGATCAATGCGCCGCCCGAATTCCCGGGGTTAATCGCTGCATCCGTTTGAATGAAAAATCCAAAGTCTGAAACACCGACTTGATTGCGCGCAAGTGCTGATACAATTCCGCTTGTTACTGTCTGACCAACACCAAATGGATTGCCGATCGCGAGCACGATGTCGCCAACTTCAAGCGCATCAGAATCACCAAAATTTAGAGCTTTAAATCCGGGACTGTTGCGACGATCATCCTGAATCTGCAAAATTGCAATATCAACGCTCTCATCCTTAAGCAGGATCCGACTTGAATATTCACGTCCATTCGAAAAAGCGACTTTGATATCGTCAGCACCTTCAATGACGTGATGATTGGTAATCACGATCCCTGACTGATCGATAACTACACCTGACCCCAAGGACGATTGGCGTTCAGTTCTATTAGGCATCTGGCGACCAAAGAAACGTTCAAAAAACGGATCACCATCAAAAGGTGAGCGTTGTCTGACCATACGCTCAGCATAAACATTAACGACCGCTTCCGACGTCTGTTTAACCAATGGCGCAAACGACATCTTCAATTCTTGCTGGGATGAAGGAACCCGCCTTATTTGCTCAGCATTCGCAATTTGGACATTTCCAAAGACAAAAATTGTTGCGAGCATCATAATTGCACCAACGATTTTTTGGTAAAAAGTTATGTGAAAACTTTCAAATTTGGTCATAGATGGTCTCTGTTCCGATTAATTTCAACAATATATTGCGCTGATTCAAATGAGAATTACTAGCTATTTACCCCAGAACCAGTTTAATATTTTCGCAGATAACTAAAATATGGGGAAAAATTATGTCATTTGCAAAAGTTGCCTCGCTGGCAATTACAGTAGGTCTTTTGACTATATCAAACGCCGTTGCAGGCTCTTGTGGTTATGAGCGCTGTTGGGGAGCTGTCGCCATTGGATCAAATGGTCAAGCATGGGCGCATAGCTATTCATCAGAACGCGGTGCTATCAACGCCGTTGCAAACAATTGCCGAGGCCGATGCTCCACAATCAAGACATTCTACAACACGTGTGGTGCAATCGCATCTGCTCCAAATGGAGCATGGGGTTGGGCTTGGCATGGTAATATGGAACTCGCCAAAAGCGAAGCCATGGCCTATTGCATGGACAATGGTCGAAATTGCACACCACGCGCCTGGGCCTGCTCAAAGTAGTGTTGATCTGAATAGAGTTTTGTTCTATTTTTGTTCTCACAAAAGGAGATGCATATGGCAACAGCAAAAAAACTCAATTCGACGATAAAAAACTTCATAAGTGCGCAGCATCTATTTTTTGTCGCAACTGCTGCACCCGATGGCAGAGTAAACCTGTCGCCCAAAGGATGCGACTCTCTTCATATCGTGGATGATAACCGCATCATATGGCTCAACCTATCTGGAAGTGGCAATGAAACTGCAGCGCATTTGCGTGAAGCCAATCGTATGACGCTCATGTTCTGCGCTTTTGAGGGTGATGCAAGAATACTTCGATTATACGGGTCAGCAGACGTCTATCATCCCCGTGATGAGAAATGGAATGAATATCTCAATCTGTTTCCTCAAATGGCCGGCAGCAGGCAAATCTTTGATATGAAAATTGATCTGGTGCAATCATCCTGCGGAACCGGGGTTCCGATCATGGAATTTAAACAAACCCGCGCAGATAGCGAAATGCTCCCCTTTTATGAAGATATGGGACCTGAAGGTGTCAAAGATTATTGGCAGCGTAAAAACACGCTTTCTATTGATCAACGCCCGACAGGCATCTTTGCCCAAGACGAATGATTATCTCGCAAAACAGCGTACAAAAGCAAAAAGCCGAGCATAACGCCCGGCTTCTTAAATACGTCGATTAGAACCAGCTTATGCTGCTTCTGTTTCGCCTTCAGCTTCTTCAGCAGCAACACGTGCTTTATCAGCAGCGCCTTTAGCTGAGATATCGCGATCTACGAACTCGATAATTGCCATTGGTGCATTGTCACCGTGACGGAAGCCAGCACGCATGATGCGTAGGTATCCGCCATTGCGCGTTGCATAACGTGCAGCAATTGCGTCAAATAGCTTTTTAACTGCTTCTTTGTCCTGAATTTGTGACAAAGCTTGACGACGAGCATGAAGATCGCCGCGCTTACCCAAAGTTACAAGTTTTTCCACGATTGGGCGGATTTCCTTGGCTTTAGGTACAGTTGTTGTAATTTGCTCGTGTGTAATGAGCGATGCCGCCATATTAGCAAACATAGCCTTACGATGGCTTGATGTTCTATTGAGCTTGCGGCCTGATTTTCCGTGGCGCATGAGCTTATCTCCTTAATGCGCAGATATTATAATCTGCAGTTTAATACTGTTCTTCGTAACGCTTGGCCAGATCTTCGATATTCTCTGGTGGCCATGCTTGGACTTCCATACCTAGGTGCAAGCCCATTGAAGCGAGAACTTCTTTAATCTCGTTCAATGATTTACGACCAAAGTTTGGTGTACGAAGCATTTCAGCTTCAGTTTTCTGGATAAGATCGCCGATATAAACGATGTTATCATTTTTAAGACAGTTGGCAGAACGAACTGAAAGTTCCAACTCATCCACTTTCTTAAGAAGTGCTGGGTTGAACGCCAATTCAGCAACAGTATCTTCTTCTTCAGCTTTCTGTGGCTCTTCGAAGTTCACGAAGACAGAAAGTTGATCTTGCAAGATACGAGCAGCAAACGCCAAAGCGTCTTCTGCAGTAACTGAACCATCAGTTTCGATTGTCATTAGCAACTTATCATAATCAAGAACTTGACCCTCACGAGTGTTCTCAACTTTATAAGAAACCTTTTTAACCGGTGAATAAAGACTATCAACTGGGATAAGACCAATTGGCGCATCTTCTGCACGGTTTGCAGAAGCAGGCACATAACCTTTACCGTTCTTAACAGTGAATTCCATACGAATTTCTGCGCCTTCATCCAATGTACAAATCGGGTGATCAGGGTTTAGAATTTCGATATCACCAACAGTTTGAATATCGCCAGCCGTTACAACAGCAGGACCCTGCTTGCGAACAACCATACGCTTTGGCTCATCGCCTTCCATACGGATAGCAATTTCTTTCGTGTTCAAAACGATGTCTGTGACATCTTCACGAACGCCAGGGATTGACGAAAATTCGTGCAAAACACCATCAATTTGCAGAGCTGTAACCGCAGCACCACGAAGTGATGACAACAATACACGACGCAAAGCATTACCAAGTGTCAAACCAAAACCACGTTCTAGTGGTTCCGCAACCAATGTCGCTTTTAAATCTCCTGAAACAGCAAATTCAACCTTGTTTGGCTTAATAAGCTCTTGCCAATTTTTCTGGATCATATTTTAAACCTTCCTATTGCCGCACTATCCAATCGTGACAGCTATGTGAGAAGACATTCGCGCTAATCATAGAGCGAACAGACAATGAATGATTAACCGCGACGTTGTTTACGTGGACGACAACCATTGTGCGGGATCGGTGTAACATCACGGATTGATGTGATGGTAAAACCAGCAGCTTGCAAAGCACGCAAAGCAGATTCACGACCAGAACCTGGACCGCAAACTTCTACTTCAAGAGACTTCATACCGTGCTCTTGTGCTTTCTTTGCACAATCTTCTGCAGCAATCTGAGCAGCAAATGGTGTAGACTTACGTGAGCCTTTAAAACCGTTTGCACCCGCTGAAGACCAAGCAATAGCATTGCCCTGTGCATCAGTGATTGTGATCATTGTATTGTTAAATGTTGAATTAACGTGTGCAACACCAGTTGCAATATTTTTACGTTCGCGACGACGAACGCGTGCGGCATCTTTTGCCATTTTGTATATCCTTCTTCGATATCAACACCGCCGTAATGCCAGCGGCTACACCCAACCTAGATTACCCTACCCGTATTGTAGGTCTAGAGTTTTCAAGATTGGTATTACTTCTTCTTACCTGCGATAGCTTTTGCCGGACCTTTACGTGTACGTGCGTTCGTGCTTGTACGCTGACCGCGAACAGGCAGACCACGACGATGACGTAGGCCACGGTAACAACCAAGGTCCATAAGACGCTTGATGTTCATTGAAACTTCACGACGAAGATCACCTTCTACTTGGTAATCTGAATCAATAGCTTCACGAATTTGCAGAACTTCTGCATCTGAAAGCTGATTAACACGTCGCTCAGCAGGAATACCTACTTTTTCGACGATTTCTTTAGCAAATTTTGGTCCAATTCCGTGGATATAAGTGAGGGCAATAACCACACGCTTATTTGTCGGAATGTTGACGCCAGCAATACGGGCCACGTCTTATCTCCTAGTTTTCCGAATAATTTCGGCATTCAAATTAAGCTACTCACAACAAGTAGCAACACTTTACAATCTACGACGAGCAAAAACGACCAGCATCGTATCCCCGTATTTTGGAGAAACGCACCGATCGCATTTAGTTCGCGAGTTGCGCGGGTATTAGCGGATGAGTCGGTACTTCGTCAAGCTCTTCCGCTGTAAAAGACGCGATATTTGCGATTAAGCAAATAAAGCGTCGATCTCTTTTGTCACATCATCAATATCAGCCATACCATCAACTGAGCGAAGTAGCCCTTTGGCATAGTAATAACCGATCAACGGTGCGGTCTCTTTATAATATGTTTGAAGACGGTCAACGACAGTTTCAGCACGGTCATCAGGACGACGCTTAAACTCAGTGCCTTCGCACTTATCGCAAACGCCTTCTTTCTCAGGCTTCAAATTAGTATCGTGATATCCTGCACCGCAATTTGCGCAAGTATAACGACCAGAAATCCGCTCAACCAATACACTGTCATCAACGGCTAGTTCAACAACAGCATCTAGTTTCATGCCTTTGCCTGAAAGCAGTGCTTCCGTTGCATCAGCTTGTTGAAGCGTGCGGGGATAACCATCAAGAATAAATCCGTTCACACAATCATCTTGTTCAATACGATCTGAAATGATTGCATTGACGATATCATCGGATACAAGCCCCCCGGCATCCATAATATCTTTTGCACGTTTGCCAGTTTCAGTACCAGCTGCAACAGCAGCGCGAAGCATGTCACCTGTCGACAATTGCGGAATGCTATATTTGTCTACAAGACGTTGTGCTTGTGTTCCTTTACCAGCGCCTGGTGGTCCTAACAGAATTAATCTCATCTACGCTTCTTCCCTCCCCGAAGCTTCGACTTTTTAATCAAGCCTTCATATTGCTGAGCAAATAAATGCCCCTGAACTTGCGCAACAGTATCCAAAGTAACACTCACAACAATCAGAAGTGAAGTTCCCCCTAGGTAAAATGGTACACCGGTACGCGCGATTAGGAATTCTGGAAGCAAACACACAAACACTAGGTAGATAGCACCCACAACAGTGATACGTGTCAAAACATGGTCAATATATTCTGCAGTGCGTTCACCCGGACGAATACCTGGAATATAACCGCCGTGGCGTTTTAGGTTATCCGCTGTATCTTTCGGGTTAAACACAATCGCTGTGTAGAAGAACGCAAAGAATGCGATCAATACTGCATAAAAGATCATATAAGCCGGCTGACCATGACCAAGTGACGCCAACAATGCAGTCGCCCAATCAGGTAGGTTCGACGTATCTGAAAAGCCTGCCAGTGTCGCTGGCAACAACAGCAATGACGAACCAAAGATCGCAGGGATAACACCAGCTGTATTCAGTTTAAGTGGCAAGTGAGAGCTATCGCCCTGGAACATTTTCGTGCCAACTTGACGCTTAGGATACTGAATTAGCAATTTACGCTGAGCACGCTCAACAAACACAATCAAAGCAATCAATGCAATCGCAAGAACAATGACACCAATAATAAGCAGTGTGGAGAGTGAACCTGTGCGGCCGAGTTCTAATGTACCAGCAATAGCTGATGGAAGCGCGGCAACAATACCTGCAAAGATGATAAGAGAAATACCATTACCAATTCCGCGGGCAGTAACCTGTTCACCTAGCCACATGAGGAACATGGTGCCACCTACAAGCGTGATAACCGTTGAAACCTTAAAGAACGTGCCTGGGTCTGTGACAACCCCTGCTCCGGCTTCTAGACCCACAGCAATACCATAGGCCTGCAGCGTTGCCAGTAGCACCGTACCATAACGCGTATATTGATTGATGACCTTACGGCCCTGCTCACCATCTTTTTTAAGCTGCTCCAATGACGGCACAACGGACGTCATGAGCTGCATAATAATGGATGCAGAAATATATGGCATAATACCAAGCGCAAACAGCGCCATACGCTCGGCAGCACCACCTACAAACATATTAAACAAACCAAGGACACCTTGGCTCTGACGCTCAAATGCTTGAGCAAATGCTTCAGGGTTAATTCCAGGAATTGGAATATATGTGCCTAATCGATAAACCAAAAGCGCCCCTAGTGTGAACCAGATGCGCTTTTTTAGATCGTCTGCTTTCGAAAAAGCAGAAAAATTCAAATTCGATGCGAGCTGTTCGGCTGCAGATGCCATGCCATTCTCCGCCAATAATCTAACTTTAGTCAAACGTGTCACCGCAAATTGCGTCGACTTTGACCACTTGAGTACTGAGATGCAGGAATTAACTAATTAAATCAAGCTCAAACAGCCTCTTAATGAAATATATGTCTCAATATAGGGAAACCGCGCGTGGATTTAAATCCCCCGCGCGGTAAACTTTTATTCAGCAGCTACTTTTTCGCCTGAAAGGATGGTGATTTTGCCACCAGCTTTTTCAAGTTTTTCAACAGCAGACTTAGATGCACCAGCAACTTCAAGTGTCAATTTAGCTTTGATGTCACCATCAGCCAAAACGCGAACACCGTCTTTGATTTTTGAAATCACGCCTGCAGCTTTCAATGCTGCTGCGTCAACTGTTGCTTTTGGATCTAACTTCTTAGCATCAACAGCTTGCTGAAGACGACCAAGTGAAACAACGTTAAAGTCCGTTGGGAATGGTGTGTTAAAACCGCGCTTTGGCAAACGACGGTAGATTGGCATTTGACCGCCCTCAAAACCGTTGATTGAAACACCAGAACGAGACTTCTGACCTTTCACACCGCGACCACCAGTTTTACCAGTACCAGAACCGATACCGCGACCAACGCGCTTACGGTTTTTGTTAGAACCAGGGTTATTACTAATTTCATTCAGTTTCATGAATTCTCTCCCGCCTAGTTCTCTTCGACGACACGAACCATGTGGCTAACTGCACGGATCATACCGCGCACAGCTGGTGTGTCTTCGAGTGTTGAACGACGATGCATCTTGTTCAAGCCCAAACCGATTAAAGTCTGGCGCTGAACGTTTGGACGACGAAGTGGGCTACCGATCTGTTCAATAGTAACAGTCTTGCCTTTTTTGTTATCAGCCATGTTTTTGGCTCCTCACGTACGGCGCTAAGGCCTATTGATCATCAATGCCAGCAGCGGCACGGCGAGCTTGCAATGTGGAATACTTGATACCACGTTGCGCAGCGATGTCTTTTGGGTGCATTTGGCGTTTAAGCGCATCAAATGTTGCACGAACCATGTTGTATGGGTTCGATGAACCTGTTGATTTTGCAACAACGTCCTGCATACCTAGTGTTTCAAACACAGCACGCATTGGACCACCCGCGATGATACCAGTACCAGGCTTTGCTGCACGCAAAAGCACTTTACCAGCACCGTGACGACCATGCACATCATGGTGCAAAGTACGGCCAGAGCGCAAAGGAACGAAAATCATTTCGCGTTTTGCTGCATCTGTAGCTTTACGAATTGCTTCAGGCACTTCGCGAGCTTTACCGTGACCAAAGCCTACACGGCCTTTTTCGTCACCAACAACAACCAATGCTGCAAAACCAAAACGACGGCCACCTTTGACCACTTTTGCAACACGGTTGATATGAACGAGCTTATCGACGAATTCGCTTTGCTCTTCTTCTTTTTTGCCGCCTTTACCGCGACGATCTTCTCTTGCCATTGTCCTTGTCCTTGTTTTTTTCCGGTTTCAATCGGCAGATTGAGATTAAAATTTAAGGCCACCCTCGCGAGCTGCCTCTGCTAGTGCTTTCACGCGACCATGATACAAAAATGAACCACGATCAAAAACAACATCTGTGATGCCTGCTTTACCAGCACGTTCGGCGATCAGTTTACCAACTGCAGCAGCTGCAGCAGTATCAGCACCTGTCTTCAAAGACTTACGCAAATCACCATCTAGTGTTGATGCAGCAGCAAGAGTGTTGCCGGCTGTATCATCGATGATTTGAACATAGATGTTCTTTGAAGAGCGATGTACTGACAAACGCGGACGCCCATTGGCAACCGCTTTGACTTTACGACGTACGCGAGCGCTACGGCGCATAATTTCTTTTTTAATGCTAGCCATTTCGCGTCTTCCTTACTTCTTCTTGCCTTCTTTGCGCACAATGCGCTCTTCAGCATATTTAACACCCTTACCTTTATAAGGCTCAGGTTTACGATATTCACGGATCTTAGCAGCAACCTGACCAACAGCTTGCTTATCGATACCAGACACAACGATTTCAGTTGGTTTTGGACATGCTACAGTCACGCCTTCTGGCGGAGTGTAAACAACTTCGTGTGAGAAGCCGAGTGAAAGCTGAACGCCTTTACCCTGCATTGCCGCACGATAACCAACACCATTGATTTCAAGCTTGCGCTCGTAACCTTTTTCGACACCTTCCAAGATGTTTGCGATCATTGTGCGGGACATGCCCCACTTTGAACGTGCATCTTTTGATTTATCGACAGGTGTTACTGTAATTTCGTTTTCTTCAAGTTTGACCAAAACTTCGTCATTAACAACAAAGTTAAGTTCGCCCTTAGGTCCCTTCGCAGTCACTTTTTGACCATCAACTGTGGCAGTGACACCGGCCGGAACCGCAATTGGTTTTTTACCTATACGAGACATTGTTCAACCTATTCTCTGTAAAAGTCTCAACTCTGCCTTAGAAGACAGAGCAAAGAACCTCACCACCTACATTTAGTTCGCGAGCCTGATGATCAGCCATAACACCTTTTGGTGTAGACAAAATCGTAATACCAAGACCGTTAGCGACCTGCGGAATGGACTTAACTGACACATAAACGCGACGACCAGGCTTTGAAACGCGACCAATTTCGCGAATAACAGAACCAGTGTCCGAATATTTTAGCTCAATGCTAATTTCAGATTTTCCATTTTCGAATTCTGACTGCGAATAACCGCGGATATAACCTTCAGATTCCAAAACATCCAAAACGCGTGCGCGTAATTTAGATGCTGGTGATGAAACTGATGATTTACCACGTGCCGCGCCATTACGAATACGTGTGAGCATATCGCCCAAAGGATCAGATAAAGACATGTTTAAATCCCCTACCAGCTAGACTTAACAAGGCCAGGTACTTTACCGAATGAGCCAAGCTCACGCAGTGCAATACGAGACATTTTAAGTTTGCGGTAATATCCGCGTGGACGACCAGAAACTTCACAACGGTTACGAATACGAGTTTTCGAACCATCACGAGGCATCTCAGCCAATTTTAGAGTTGCTTTAAAGCGCTCTTCCATAGAAACGCTTTCATCTCTAATTGTCGCTTTAAGAGCAGCGCGTTTAGCAGCATCTTTGCTGACTAGGCCGCGGCGACGTTTGTTCTTCTCAACTGCGCTTACTTTAGCCATGTTGAATATCCTTCTCTACGTATGCCGTTACGACTGTTCACGGAATGGGAAGTTGAACTCTTTCAAAAGAGCGCGTGCTTCATCATCAGTGTTAGCCGTCGTACAAACGATGACGTCCATGCCCCACATTTGATCAACTTTATCGTAATTGATCTCTGGGAACACAATGTGTTCTTTAATGCCCATGGCGAAGTTGCCACGACCATCGAAGCTTTTTGGATTCAAGCCACGAAAGTCACGTACGCGTGGAAGCGCAACAGTGACCAAACGGTCCATGAATTCATACATACGAGCACCACGGAGCGTGACTTTAGCGCCCAAAGGCATTTCTTCACGAACCTTGAAACCAGCAATAGATTTGCGAGCTTTGGTGATAACTGGTTTTTGACCAGCAATCGCAGCCAAATCAGCAGCTGCAATAGCAGGCTTCTTTGAATCAGCTGTTGCTTCACCAACACCCATATTGATGACAATTTTGTCAACTTTTGGGATCTGCATCTCATTTGCGTAATTGAACTGCTCACGAATGGCAGAACGAATGCGCGTTACATATTCTGTTTTGAGCCTTGGCTCGTAGTTTTCATTAGCCATCGATCACTTCTCCTGAACGCTTGGCCACGCGAACCTTCTTGTCGCCATCAATTTTGATGCCAACACGAGTAGGTTTACCATCTTTAGGATCAGCAACAGCTAGATTAGAAAGTTGGATAGGCGCTTCTTTTGAAACAATACCAGCTTCTGTAGTTTGTGTTTGCTTCTGGTGACGTTTTACAACGTTGATACCAGCAACTACAGCGCGGCCCTCTTTTGGAAGAACTTTAGTGACTTCGCCTGAGCGACCCTTGTCCTTACCAGTCAATACGACGACTTTGTCGCCTTTACGAATTTTTTGCATTGAACCGTTTCCTTACAATACTTCAGGAGCCAGTGAGATGATCTTCATGTGCTTTTTAGCACGAAGCTCACGTGGTACTGGGCCAAAAATACGTGTACCCATAGGTTCACCCGCATTGTTGACCAAAACTGCTGCACTGGAATCGAAACGGATTACGCTTCCGTCAGGACGACGAAGATCTTTTGCTGTACGAACAACAACAGCTTTTACTACGTCACCTTTTTTTACGCGGCCACGAGGAATAGCTTCTTTGACCGAACATACGATGATGTCGCCCACAGAAGCATATTTTCGTTTGGAACCGCCGAGCACCTTGATGCACATGACACGACGAGCACCAGAGTTATCTGCGACGTCGAGATTTGTTTGCATCTGAATCATGTCAGACCGCCTTCTTTATTATGCTGGACAGTTACTACAAAGCCCTATTGCCTGCAGTCTTATCCAACGTTCGAGTTGTATTAGAACAAGTCAGAATTTTTTCAACTAAAAACTGACCTAAAAAAGCATTTTTTCGAAAATAAACAGAGCAAACACAAAATGTCTGCTCTGATCAGGTCGAAAACAGTGGCTGCATAACAGCTAAATTAGCTAGTTACAACAGTCCAACGCTTATCTTTCGAAATTGGTGCACATTCCTCAATAGAAACAGTATCACCAGTTTTGAATTGGTTAGCTTCATCATGCGCCTTATATTTTTTAGTACGGCGAACGATTTTTCTCAACACTGGGTGCGCGAATCGACGTTCGATGCGAACAACCACAGTTTTATCATTTTTGTCACTGACAACAGTGCCCTGTAGAATGCGTTTAGGCATTATGCGTTCCTTTAAGCCTTAGCTTCAGCCGCCTTCTGGCGAGCAATTGTCTTAATGCGTGCAATGTCGCGACGCACTTCTTTAACACGTGATGTTTTTTCCAACTGGCCAGTGGCAGCTTGAAAGCGCAGGTTAAACTGCTCTTTCTTTAGCTTTTCTAGTTCGTCACTAAGCTGGTCAGCGCTCATTGCGTGGATATCATTAGCTTTCATGATAGTTTCCTACTCAGCAACACGTTGAATAAAGCGCGTTTTAACAGAAAGCTTAGCAGCTCCCAAACGCAATGCTTCACGTGCGATTTCTTCGTTTACACCGTCAATTTCGAACATGACACGGCCAGGTTTGACCTTACATGCCCAATAATCAACAGAACCTTTACCTTTACCCATACGAACTTCAGTAGGTTTTGTTGTTACTGGTACGTCTGGGAAAATGCGGATCCATACACGGCCGGCACGCTTCATGTGACGGGTGATGGCACGACGGGCTGCTTCAATCTCACGTGCGTTAACACGATTAGGCTCTTGAGCCTTTAGGCCGTATGACCCAAAGTTCAAGTCTGAACCGCCTTTAGCGACGCCTTTGATCTTGCCCTTAAACTGTTTGCGAAATTTAGTTCGCTTTGGCTGTAACATTTTATTTCTCCGAACCTATCGCGTATCTTACGCGTTTTCGCGACGACGGTTATTATTGTTGCCACCAGAATTGTCATTCTCGGTTGCCTTACGCTCAGAAGCCATTGGATCATGCTCAAGGATTTCGCCTTTGAAGATCCAAACTTTGATGCCGCAAATACCATAGGCAGTCAAAGCTTCTGCAACACCGTAATCGATGTCAGCACGAAGAGTATGCAATGGCACACGGCCTTCACGATACCATTCTGTACGCGCAATCTCAGCACCGCCCAAACGACCAGCACTTGTGATTTTAATACCCAAAGCACCCAAACGCATTGCTGATTGAACAGCGCGTTTCATAGCACGACGAAAAGCAACACGACGCTCAAGCTGTTGTGCAATTGACTGTGCAACCAAAGTCGCATCAATCTCAGGCTTACGAACTTCAATGATATTCAAGTGTGTTTCAGAATTCGTCATATCTGACAATTTCTTACGCAATTTCTCGATATCAGCGCCTTTTTTACCGATAATCAAACCTGGGCGAGCTGTGTGGATAGACACACGGCACTTCTTGTGAGGACGCTCGATAACGACCTTAGAAACACCAGCTTGCTTAAGTTCTTTGATCAAGTATTCGCGGATCTTCATGTCTTCATGAAGCAAATCGCCATATTCGCCTTGATCGGCATACCAGCGGCTATCCCAAGTACGGTTGATGCCTAGACGGAAACCGATTGGATTAATCTTCTGACCCATTATGCGGCCTCCTCTTCGACTTCCCTCACGACAATCGTCAAGTGAGAAAATGGCTTCAAGATACGTGATGAACGACCACGGCCACGAACGCGGAAGCGTTTCATGACGATTGATTTGCCAACATATGCTTCTGCAACAATGAGGCTATCAACATCTAGATCGTGGTTGTTTTCAGCATTCGCGATTGCAGACTGAAGTGTTTTACGCACTTGGTCTGAAATACGCTTACGAGAGAACTCAAGTTCTGCCAAAGCTGTTTCAACCTTCTTGCCACGGATCATTTCCGCAACGAGATTTAGTTTTTGCGGGCTGATACGAAGCGTGCGGGCAACTGCCTGCGCTTCATTATCTGCGAGCCGACGTTCTGTCTTTGCCTTGCCCATCTTTATTTCCTCTTCGCTTTCTTATCCGCGCCGTGACCATAATAGGTACGGCTTGGAGCGAATTCACCAAACTTATGGCCAACCATGTCTTCTGATACAAGCACTGGGATGTGCTTCTGACCATTATAGACACCAAATGTTAGACCTACGAACTGTGGTAGTATCGTTGAACGACGAGACCACATTTTAATCACTTCGCTGCGACCACTTTCGCGAACCTTCTCAGCCTTTTTGAGAAGATAGCCGTCAACAAAAGGACCTTTCCAAACTGAACGAGCCACTCTAGACTTCCTCTCTTATTTCTTACGCTGATGGCGAGAACGCATGATAAATTTATCCGTCGCCTTATTTTTACGAGTACGTTTACCCTTCGTTGGTTTACCCCAAGGAGAAACCGGGTGACGACCACCTGATGTACGGCCTTCACCACCACCATGTGGGTGATCGACCGGGTTCATTACAACACCGCGAACGTGAGGACGCTTACCGCGCCAACGAGTACGGCCTGCTTTACCATCGTTTGTGTTCATGTGATCTTGGTTAGACACAGCACCAACAGTTGCCATGCAAAGACCAGAAACCAGACGAGTTTCACCAGAGTTCAAGCGAAGGATCGCCATGCCTTGGTCACGACCAACAAGCTGAACATAAGTACCAGCTGAACGAGCGATCTGACCGCCCTTCTCTGGTTTCATTTCAACGTTGTGTACGATTGTACCAACTGGCATCGCCTGCAATGGCATTGCATTACCAGGCTTAACGTCAACTGAACTTTGAGACGCGATAACTTTATCACCAGCTGCTATACGCTGAGGTGCCAAGATATAAGCTTGCTCACCATCTTCGTAATCAACAAGCGCGATAAACGCAGTTCTGTTCGGATCATACTCAAGACGAGCAACAGTACCTTGAACATCAAACTTACGACGTTTGAAGTCGATCATACGGTATGTGCGTTTGTGACCACCACCAATGTAGCGGGCAGTAACGCGACCCATGTTATTGCGACCACCTTTACCAGTAAGACCTTCAGTTAGAGCCTTAACAGGCTTACCTTTATAAAGGCCTGAACGGTCCACAATAACCAGCTGACGCTGGCTTGGGGTCGTTGGATTAAAACTTTTTAAAGCCATTGTTCTTTTCCTTATAGACCGGTGGACACGTCAATTGACTGACCTTCGGCCAAAGTCACGATTGCTTTTTTAACATCGCTCTGCTTGCCAACTACACCGCGGAAACGCTTTACTTTGCCCTTACGAACAAGTGTGTTGACAGCTTTAACTTTAACACCAAACAAAGCTTCAACTGCTGCTTTGATCTCAGGCTTAGAAGCCGTGCGAGCAACGTTGAAAACCACTTGGTCATTGTCAGAAGCCAATGTTGATTTCTCTGTGATTGCCGGTGAGACAATCACATCATAATGGCGAAGATCCGTCATGCTAAACGCTCCTCAAGAGCTGCAACTGCATCTTTTGACAACACAAGTTTGCCACGACGCAAGATGTCGTAAACGTTGATACCTTGAACTGGTAGAACATCGATATTTGGAATGTTCTGCGCAGCCAATTTGAAATTCGCATCCAATTCAGCACCACCGATAAACAAAGCATTTTTGATGCCCATTTTATCAAGTGAACCAGACAATGTTTTTGTCTTTGCTTCTTTAGCTGCCATTTCATCAAGGATGATAAGGTCTTCGCTAGCCAATTTCGCTGACAAAGCATGCTTAAGTGCTAGTGAACGAATTTTCTTTGGCATTGCGTGTGAATGATCACGAACAACTGGACCATGAGCTTTACCACCACCACGGAACTGTGGAGCGCGAGCTGAATGGTGACGAGCGCGGCCTGTACCTTTTTGCTTGTACATTTTAGCGCCAGTACGAGATACTTCAGAACGACCTAGCGTTTTGTGAGTACCTTGTTGCTTTTTCGCTAGCTGCCAACGAACAACGCGCTGGATAATATCCTGGCGTGGCTCAAGACCGAAAACTGAATCTGAAAGTGATACTTTACCGCTTTCTTTACCAGCAAGAGTGCTTACTGCAATATCCATTACTCAGCTCCCTCTGTTGCGGCTTCTGCAGGAGCAGCGCCTTCACGAATGCCAGCTGGAACAGGAGCATCTGCAGGAAGTGAAGCTTTAATCGCATCACGAACAGTTACCCAAGTACCTTTTGAACCAGGTACAGCACCTTTGATCAATAGTAGACCACGATCAACGTCTGTTGAAACGATTTCAAGGTTCTGTGTAGTAACGCGAGTCTGACCCATGTGACCAGCCATTCTCTTACCTTTGAAAACCTTACCAGGATCCTGACACTGACCTGTGGAGCCGTGTGCACGGTGAGAGATAGATACACCGTGAGTAGCGCGCATACCACCAAAGTTGTGACGCTTCATAGCACCGGCAAAACCTTTACCGATTGAAGTACCAGTTACATCAACAAGCTGACCTGATACAAAGTGACTTGCGATCAACTCAGCACCAACTTCAATCATGTTGTCTGAAGACACACGAAACTCAACCATTTTTGACTTTGGCTCAACGTTTGCAACTGCAAACTGGCCACGGTCGGCTTTGTTTGTGTTTTTCACTTTAGCGCGGCCAACACCAACCTGAACGGCTGAGTAACCATTTTTTTCTTCTGTCCGCTGAGCTACCACTTGGCAGTTCTCAAGACGCAGAACAGTAACGGGAATGTGCTCACCGGCGTCGTTATAGACCCGGGTCATCCCTACTTTCTGTGCAATAACACCTGAACGCATTGGTTCATCCTTTTTAATTCGATAGAGGAGCAGTTTTGCCTATGTGGACAAATTTGAGCTCATAAAGAACGTTTCTTGTTTAAACTTCTTGCCCGAGATACCCCGAACAAGCTTACTAAATTCGAGATCTTAAAGTTTGATCTCTACGTCAACACCAGCAGCAAGGTCGAGCTTCATAAGAGCATCAACTGTTTGCGGAGTTGGATCGACAATGTCTAAAAGCCTTTTGTGTGTGCGCATTTCAAATTGCTCACGGCTCTTCTTATTAACGTGCGGCGACCGGTTCACCGTAAATTTTTCAATACGTGTTGGCAAAGGAACAGGACCACGTACTCGTGCGCCTGTGCGTTTTGCTGTCGATACGATTTCGCGTGTCGATGTATCGAGGATCCGGTGATCAAACGCTTTTAAGCGAATGCGGATGTTTTGGCCGTTCATAGGGCAGATCCTTGTTTAAGAGATAAGCGCGCGATGACGTATCGCGCGCTTTAAATTAATCTAAATTACTCAGTGATGCTTGCTACGATGCCAGCGCCAACTGTACGACCGCCTTCACGGATCGCAAAGCGTAGCTGCTCTTCCATCGCGATTGGCACGATCAACTCAACGTCAACTGTTACGTTGTCGCCAGGCATAACCATTTCTGTACCTTCACGCAAAGTCACAACACCTGTCACGTCAGTTGTACGGAAGTAGAACTGTGGACGGTAGTTTGTGAAGAATGGTGTGTGACGACCACCCTCATCTTTTGTCAAGATGTAGGCTTCTGCAACAAATTTTGTGTGTGGTGTAACTGAACCAGGCTTACACAAGATCTGACCGCGCTCAACACCTTCACGGTCAACACCGCGAAGTAGAACACCAACGTTATCACCAGCTTCACCGCGATCAAGCAGCTTGCGGAACATCTCAACACCAGTACATGTTGTTTTTGATGTATCGCGGATACCAACGATTTCGATCTCTTCACCAACATTGATAACTCCGCGCTCAACACGACCAGTTACCACTGTACCACGGCCTGAGATTGAGAATACGTCTTCAATTGGTAGCAAGAATGGCTGATCAATTGGACGCTCTGGTGCTGGAATGTAGCTATCAACTTGAGCCATTAGCTCACGAACAGCATCTTCACCGATTGTTTTGTCTGAATCTTCCAAAGCTGCCAAAGCAGAACCTTTAACGATCGGAATATCGTCACCTGGGAACTCATAGCTGTCTAGAAGCTCACGAACTTCCATTTCAACAAGCTCAAGAAGCTCTTCGTCGTCAACTTGGTCAACTTTGTTCAAGAACACAACGATCGCAGGAACACCAACCTGACGCGCAAGCAAGATGTGCTCACGTGTTTGTGGCATTGGGCCATCAGCTGCTGAACAAACTAGGATCGCGCCGTCCATTTGCGCAGCACCTGTGATCATGTTTTTAACATAATCGGCGTGGCCTGGGCAATCAACGTGTGCGTAGTGACGGTTTTCTGTTTCATACTCAACGTGAGCTGTAGAAATCGTGATACCACGTGCACGCTCTTCTGGCGCACCATCAATTTCGTCATAGGCTTTAAAATCACCAAAAAACTTAGTAATCGCGGCTGTCAAACTTGTTTTACCGTGGTCAACGTGACCAATCGTTCCAATGTTTACGTGAGGCTTCGTGCGCTCAAACTTTTCCTTTGCCATATTCAGGCTCTCCGTTTTTTCTAGACGTTCTGAAACTTAATTGATGTTTACAGAACAAACTTCGTTTTGCTTCAACCTATTGATTAAGAAGCGTATTTCTCTTGAATTTCCTGCGCAACGTTACTTGGAACAGGAGCATAATGATCGAATACCATTGAGTATTGCGCACGGCCCTGAGACATAGAGCGCAAGTTATCAACGTATTTAAACATGTTCGCCAAAGGTACGTTTGCGTTAATCACAACCGCAACACCGCGTGTTTCTTGACCTTGGATCTGACCACGACGTGAGTTCAAATCACCAATCACATCACCAACATAATCTTCAGGTGTCACAACTTCGACCTTCATGATTGGCTCAAGCAATTGAGCACCAGCACGAGGAGCTGCTTCACGGAAACATGCGCGAGACGCGATCTCAAAGGCAAGAACAGAAGAGTCAACATCGTGGTAAGCACCATCTAGCAATGTGGCTTTAACACCCAACATTGGGAAGCCTGCAAGAGGACCAGATGAAAGAACGCTTTCGATACCTTTTTGTACACCAGGGATGTATTCCTTAGGAACGTTACCACCAACGATTTTTGACTCAAATTCAAAGTCTTCAGCATCACCATTAGCTTCGAACAAGATTTTTACACGCGCGAACTGACCAGTACCACCAGACTGTTTCTTGTGTGTGTAATCTGCTTCGTAAGATTTTGTGATTGTTTCGCGGTATGCCACTTGAGGCGCACCAACTGTAGCTTCAACTTTAAACTCACGCTTCATGCGATCAACAAGGATATCAAGGTGCAATTCGCCCATACCAGCGATAATTGTCTGACCTGACTCTTCGTCTGATTTAACACGGAAAGAAGGATCTTCCGCAGCCAAACGGTTAAGAGCGATACCCATTTTCTCTTGGTCGCCTTTAGTTTTAGGCTCAATCGCAATCTGAATAACCGGATCCGGGAATTCCATGCGCTCAAGAATAACAGGCTTAAGTGGATCACAAAGTGTGTCACCAGTTGTTGTTTCTTTCAAACCAGCAAGTGCAACGATGTCACCAGCATATGCTGTATCGATGTCTTCACGGGAGTTTGAGTGCATTTCCAACATACGGCCAACACGCTCGCGCTTGTCTTTAACAGTGTTAAGAACAGACGAACCTTTTGTGATTGAACCAGAATAGATACGAGCAAATGTCAACGAACCAACGAATGGATCGTTCATCACTTTAAATGCAAGCATTGAAAGTGGCTCTTCATCAGAAGCTGGACGAGTTGTTTCTTCTTCAGTCTTCACGTCGATACCAGCAATCGCAGGAATATCAACTGGTGAAGGTAGGAAGTCGATCACGCTATCAAGCAAAGGCTGAACACCTTTGTTTTTAAACGCTGTACCACAGAACATTGGGAAGAAATCAACATTGATTGTACCCTGACGGATAAGCTCACGGATTTTATCGTTATCAGGCATGTCACCTTCAAGGTAAGCTTCCATAGCTGCTTCATCGATTTCAACGATCTGTTCGATCATTGTTTCGCGCCACTCTTCAGCTTTGTCTTTAAGGTCGTCCGGGATTTCAACAACATCCCAAGCAGCACCCAAGCTCTCATCACGCCAAACAATCGCATTCATTTCGATCAGATCAACAACACCAGCAAACTCGTCTTCAGCACCGATTGGAAGCTGAACAGCAACAGGTGTAGCACCTAGGCGAGACTTAACCATGTCGTATGAACGATAGAAGTCAGCACCGATCTTATCCATCTTGTTACAGAAGATCATACGAGGAACGTTGTATTTGTCAGCCTGACGCCAAACTGTTTCAGTTTGTGGCTCTACACCAGCGTTCGCATCTAGAAGAGCGATCGCACCATCAAGAACACGCAAAGAACGCTCAACTTCAATTGTGAAGTCCACGTGACCTGGAGTGTCAATGATGTTGAAGCGACATTTTTTACCGCTTCTGCCGTTTTCCCAGAATGTAGTCGTCGCAGCAGACGTAATAGTAATACCACGCTCTTGCTCTTGCTCCATCCAGTCCATTGTTGCTGCACCATCGTGCACTTCACCGATTTTGTGCGATTTACCTGTGTAATACAGAATACGCTCGGTTGTAGTCGTCTTACCAGCATCAATGTGCGCCATGATGCCGAAGTTACGGTAATCTTTAATTGGGTATCCGCGAGCCATGGGAGGGCCTCTCACTAAAAAAGTTTATTATTACCAACGATAATGAGCGAAAGCACGGTTTGCTTCGGCCATTTTGTGTGTGTCTTCACGCTTCTTAACAGCAGAACCGCGATTGTTAGCAGCATCCATAAGCTCACCAGACAAACGCTCAACCATTGTTGTTTCGTTGCGTTTACGAGCAGCAGCAATCAACCAGCGAATTGCTAGTGCCTGACGGCGCTCAGGGCGCACATCAACAGGAACCTGGTATGTAGCACCACCAACACGACGTGAACGAACTTCAACGTGAGGTGCAACATTTTCTAGAGCTTGGTGGAACATTGCCACTGGCTCTGATTTAGCTTTTTCTTCAACCTGATCAAAAGCACCATAAACGATACGCTCAGCGACAGATTTTTTACCATCAAGCATGATCGCATTCATGAATTTTGTAATGACCAAATCACCGAATTTTGGATCTGGGTTAATAACGCGCTTTTCAGCACTGTGACGACGTGACATGTATTTTGTCTTTCAATTTCTGGGGCCAATAAAAAATCATCAGCCAATATTTGATAGGCTCGAGACGTATCAACGCTCAAGCCCACGGAATTACTAATCTTATTTAGGACGCTTCGCACCGTATTTAGAACGACGTTGCTTACGATTTTTAACACCTTGTGTATCGAGCACACCACGAATGACGTGATAACGAACACCAGGCAAATCTTTCACACGGCCGCCGCGGATCATTACCACGGAGTGTTCCTGAAGGTTGTGACCTTCACCAGGAATATAGCCGATAACCTCAAAGCCATTTGTCAAACGGATTTTCGCAACTTTACGAAGAGCCGAGTTAGGCTTTTTAGGTGTTGTTGTATAAACACGTGTGCAAACACCACGCTTTTGCGGGTTTTGCTCCATTGCTGGAACCTTGCTACGTTTGACCGGTGCCTTACGTGGCTTGCGGATCAGCTGGTTAACTGTAGGCATGCACCTATCCTTTAAATCTCTATATAACGCGATTAAGCGTTGGTTATACTCGTCAATACCATGCGCAATTAAGGGCCAACTCCCATAAAACGAGGATTAGCCCAATAAAAATGCAGAGGATATGTATGTCATATCATGCGTGCAGCAATGGTCTTAACAATGCAATAAAAGCCTAGTTTGAGCCGTACTCCGGGGCGTGTCACCCTGAACAAGCCAGACTCACTTTGGCTTTGATAGGCCGTATCTACTGCTAACTAAGTGTTTCGTCAACAGCTTTTCGCGAAATTTTTGGCAGAAAATGTTTTGATGGCAATTCAATTAAGAGACTTAATAAACGACCACCTATTTAATGGAATTCCAAAGCAGGCGGATTCAATACATCATATAAATACAATTCTGCACATATATAAATTGAACTCCATCCAACAAAATTTACGACAATTATCAAATAGCTTTACATGCTCTGATAAACTTGGACCGCCCCACCCGTACAACCGAAAAGTTTACACAATCGTGACTGTAATGTATGGTTGCCAGTCGTGAGTGCTATCAATCATAGAAACAGCACCCAAAAACACAACCTGTTTGATAAATAAGATCATGCAGAACGAGTAAACCGAACAAGTGGGGGTAATCTGATATGGCAATTTTAGATCAGTCGCTGCTCAAGGGAAAAATTCGAGATCAACCAATAGGTAGCGAACTCGCATCTCTTCTCGTGAAAGCTGGCAAGGCAGCTGGCATCGACACAATTTACATAACCTCGGGCGGACAACCCGGTTCTTCAGGCAAAAGAACTGGTTCAACCCGGCATAATAAAGGACGAGCTGCAGACCTTTATCTATTTGCAGATAATAAAGCGCTCACCTTTACCAATTCATCTGCACCAGCAAAGGTCAAAAAGTTCATCACAGCATGCGCAGCCTATGGTGCAAATGGGCTGGGCGCTGGTACTGATTATATGGGTTCAAAAACCATGCATATTGGTTTTGGACGAACGACCGGTGATAACCAGAAGCTCGTATGGGGTAAGAAAGGTAAAAGTGCCTTTGCACCTAAATGGGTTCGAGAAGCTGCCCATGAAGGTTGGTTCAACCCTCCAGATTGGATTTATGAGACCGATGGCGATGAACCAGAGGACCTTCCTGAAGCTGAAGAAGAGCTCATTAGCACAATAGCAGACATTCCAAAGAACTTTACTTATGAAATTATCAAAGGAGCGCAAGCAAGTGAACAAAAGTGGGGCGTGCCAACTTCAATAACGCTCGCGCAATGGGCATTGGAAAGTGGCTATGGGAAATCCATGCCGAAAGGATCGAACAATCCATTTGGTATTAAGGCCCTGCCCGGACAGCCTTCTGTAACATCTTGGACAAAAGAGGTCATCAAAGGAAAACTTGTCTCCGTTCAAGAACCATTTCGCGTATTCCCCGATATGGGCGCTGCCTTTATCGAACACAGTCGACTACTTGGAACCTCGCATCGTTATGTGAAGGCGCGAAAGTATATAAATGATCCAGATAGGTTTGCGGACGCCCTCACCGGCATATATGCGACAGATACGCAATATGGATCAAAGCTCAAAACACTGATGAAGCAATATGATTTGTATCGTTTCAATCTAAACACACAATCCAATTCATCACAGACAAACTCAGACATGGAGGTCAGCATGTCCAGCCCGCTTACTCAAGGACATCCCAACAGTGTCCAAGTTAAAGTACTTCAAGAACAGCTTACAAACCTTGGTTACAAGCTCGGAGCTATAGACGGAAAATTCGGTCGATTGACAACAGCTGCATTGCTCGCCTTTCAAAATGACAACGATCTTCCAACCACGGGTATCGTTGATGTAACAACAGAAGAAGTTTTGGCTACTGCACCCAAACGACGATTTGATGTCGAACGTGAAATGGCAAGTGAAGCAGATTTGGCGGCCTCAGGTTCTCGAACGATTAAAAATGCGCAACGAAGCCGATTGGCCAGTTGGGTTTTGAGCGGCTTGGGTTTATTTGGTATCGGCAACAGTGCTGTTGTAAATTCAACACCAACTGTGGCACCCGTTACAAGTGGCAATCTGCCGGATCAATTACTTCCGTTCTTAAATGATTTGCAAAATTTATCATCTACAACATCCGCTGAGAAATTTCGAGAGATCACAGAGCTATCGCAAAATCTTATCTTTCAACTCCAGGGTAAATCTCTATCACCTGATGTGGTTCAACTCCTCACACAGCTCAGAGAGACAATTTCACCTGAAGTAAAGGCCGCCAATCCGCAACTGGCCGGTATTTTAGATGGACTGACGAACCCAGTTGCAACAGCAAATACGCCGTTCAATTCGGTATTTGATATCCTGCCGACTTTCTTTGCAACTGGCACTATCCCTGAAACGGTAATGACAGGTGTCGCGGCCGTGGGCAACAGCATGCTGCCAGGATTTGGAGGCTCGCTTGCGGTTCTTGGTGTAGGACTTGCGGGTAGATATTTTGCCAACAAAATTGCATCCGCGCGCACCCAAGATCATCGCACTGGCGGCAATTTAAATGCACGCTAAATAGTTGGCACAAACTTGATCAATTCCTGAACAAGGATTGGTGTTGAAAGCAACGCACTATCGAGCCCCCCGCGAAAAGCTTAATTTGCGGGGGAGTTTTATTTCCATTTTTAAAGAGAAGTAAATTGAATTAGCAACGTATCCAGTTACCCAAATCCAGTCATTTTAAAAATAGCCCATAAACTTAAAATTCATGACACCGAATTGTGCGATAGCGCAAACATCAGCCACTTTTCCAATTCTTTAAATTTGGATCAACACAACATTTCCCTTTTCTCTTTTCCAATGAACCGCATGCGCAGTAAACGCGTATCGACTGGTAGATCTACATAAACATTAAAAACGATCACGGTACCATAAACTATGAGCACGCTCAAAATTGAAAAGCACCCTATTCTCGCCAATTTTAATAATGGTGAAACCTGTCGTGAAAATGCACACTTAGAACTTGAAGATTTTCTCAATCACCGGGTCTTAGACTATGCTTTCAAACGTAATTTTGATTTTGGTCAAACTCAGCGCGGCAACACGTCGTGCTTATCACTATGGATCAGCCAAGGTGTTCTCCTCGAACAAGAGGTCATTTCAGAAACGTTAAAACGTTATGAATATAAAGACGTTGAAAAATTTATTCAGGAGATATTCTGGCGCACATATTTCAAAGGTTGGCTAGAACACCGCCCACAAGTCTGGTTTGACTATACAAAAGACTTAACAACAGAACTTGAACGCATGAAGACTTGTCAGAATCTTTACCAAAAATATGACAAGGTTATATCATCCCAAACACATTTGGATTGCATGAATGCGTGGGCCAAAGAACTTATTGATACAGGCTATTTGCATAATCATGCGCGTATGTGGTTTGCCAGCATATGGATTTTCACACTCAAACTTCCCTGGCAACTTGGAGCAGATTTCTTTTTGCGGCACCTTCATGATGGTGATGCAGCTTCCAACACTCTCTCATGGAGATGGGTAGCGGGTCTTCACACAAAAGGTAAGCATTACATCGCCAGTCAATCAAACATTGAAAAATTCACCAATGGACAATTTTCACCCCAAGGCTTGGTTACAAATCCAACACCAATAAAAGAAGACAAGGATTACCAAGCGCAAAGTTTAAAAATCCCTTCACACCAAAGATTAGATCAAGATTTTGGATTGATCATTTCACAAGCACAATGCCATCCAAAATTTGATGCTGAAAATAAAAAGCCGTCAGCTATATTTGTTTTACCAGCAACAAACCATAATGAGCGCAATCCAACAGCCCAATCTGTTTCGAAACTTAGACAAAAAGTCATCATGGAAGCAGCGACCAAAGCACAAGCGGTTTATAATTGCCCGATCATCGATTTAGATTACGCAAATATGACCAGCCAACTGATTATGCATTGTCAATCAAAAGGCATTAAACACTTAACCATGCCCTATTTAACCGTGGGCCCGATTAAAGATGCATTTACACCGATTTTCAAAAAGCTTGAAGATGCAGGCATCAAAACACACCAAATCATGCGTGCCTATGATAAAGCCGCTTGGCACTATTCAAACAAAGGTTACTTTCACTTAAAAAAGAATATACCTGAGTTGATTAAAGAGCTCGGACTTTAAAAACCGTCCTTATACAAAAAACCCCGCCATTTCTGACGGGGTTTGATTTTAAGCTATGAAGTAAGCTGGCTTTATTCAGCTGGCTCCTCGCCTGAAAGTTCTTCAAGCATTGGCGCTGCTTCTTCAACTTGCGTGTTGGCCTTTTGATCTTCAATGATCAGCTCATCACGTTGAGATGCGATGCGGCGGATTTGACCCATCTGGCCACCCGTACCTGCTGGGATCAAACGACCCACAATCACGTTCTCTTTCAAGCCTTGCAATGTGTCTGTCTTACCAGCAATTGAAGCTTCGGTAAGAACCTTCGTTGTTTCCTGGAAGGACGCAGCTGAGATGAAGGACGGTGTTTGAAGCGACGCTTTGGTAATACCCAATAGAACCGGGTTACCAGAAGCAGGCTTCCGACCTTCTTCAAGCAGACGTTTATTGACCATTTGAAGCTCAAGCTTATCAACATTATCACCAGGGATATATGTTGAATCGCCGCTCTCAGTGATCTCAACTTTCTGCAACATCTGACGTACGATGACTTCGATGTGCTTATCGTTGATCAACACGCCCTGCAAACGGTAAACTTCCTGAATCTCATTCACGAGATATGATGCCAAGGCTTCAACACCTTTAATGGCCAGAATGTCATGCGGTGCAGGATTACCATCAAGGATATATTCACCCTTCTCGATAAAGTCGCCATCTTGCAGATGGAACGGCTTACCTTTTGGAATAAGGTATTCAGCTTGCTCAACACCCTCATCCGCCGGCTCGATGATAATACGACGCTTGTTCTTATAGTCACGACCAAAGCGAATTGTACCGTCAATCTCAGCGATAATCGCATGATCTTTCGGACGACGCGCTTCGAAGAGCTCGGCCACACGTGGCAGACCACCAGTAATATCTTTTGTTTTTGCACTTTCCATCGGGAAACGCGCAATCACATCACCGGCTGTGACTTTTGCACCAGGCTCAACGGAAAGGATCGCATCCACTGAGAGCAGGAAGCGAGCTTCGCCACCACGATCAAGTTTTGCAACTTTTCCGTCTTTGTCTTTAATGACAATTGCAGGTTTTAGATCAGCACCGCGTGGTGTTGAACGCCAGTCGATAACTTGACGCTTTGTAATACCTGTTGCCTCATCGGCACTTTCAAGAACCGATACGCCATCAACAACATCTTCAAAGTCGATCACACCTGAAACCTCAGTCATGATTGGACGTGTATATGGATCCCACTCAGCCAAACGCTGACCGCGTGTGACGCTATCACCATCATCAACGAAGATTTTTGAACCGTAAGACACACGTTGTGATGAACGTTCCGCACCAGTCTCATCCATAATTTGGATAGACATATTACGACCCATTGCAACAAGGTGACCGTCTTTGTGGCGAACCATGTTGCGGTTTTTCATCTTAATTGAACCTTCGTAAGAAGCTTCGATATATGATGAATCCACCACTGTCGCAGTACCACCCAAGTGGAATGTACGCATGGTTAGCTGTGTACCAGGCTCACCAATGGATTGCGCTGCGATAACACCGACAGCTTCGCCCATATTGGCTTTTGTACCACGTGCAAGGTCACGACCATAACAAGTGCCGCAAATACCGTTTTGCAATTCACATGTTAGCGCTGAGCGGATTTGAATGGACTGAATGCCAGCCGCTTCAATTTTAACCACATCTGCTTCGTCAACCATACGACCTGCTGGGATTAGAACAGAACCATCAGCTGGGTTCATCACATCCACAAGGATTGTACGACCCAAGACACGCTGACCGATAGGTGCCACAACCTGACCCGCATCAACGATCGGTGTCATGGTCAAGCCTTTATCAGTGCCACAATCTTCCTGAGTGATGATGCAATCTTGCGCAACATCAACCAAGCGACGTGTCAGATAACCTGAGTTCGCAGTTTTCAAAGCCGTATCTGCAAGACCCTTACGGGCACCGTGAGTGGAGTTAAAGTACTCGTTCACTGTCAGACCTTCTTTAAAGTTTGAGATGATTGGTGTTTCAATGATCTCACCAGAAGGTTTTGCCATCAAGCCACGCATACCACCAAGCTGACGCATCTGGTTCACAGAACCACGAGCACCCGAGTGGCTCATCATGTAGATCGAGTTGATCTGCTTTTGACGACCCTCATCATCAAACTCAACCGCTTTAAGGAGATCCATCATCTCTTCGGTTAGTTTTTCGTTGGCTTTACCCCAAACATCAATGACTTTGTTGTATTTCTCGCCTTGAGTAATCAAACCGTCATTATATTGCTGCTCGTAATCCTGAACCATTGTTTCAGTATCAGAGATGATTTTCTTCTTGGATTCAGGGATAACCATATCATCCTTACCGAAGGAAATACCAGCCATACAAGCATGTTTAAAGCCAAGCTGCATGATACGGTCACAGAAGATAACCGCTTCTTTCTGACCACAGTGACGATAAACATTATCGATCATTTTCGAGATGTTTTTCTTCGTCAATTCCTGGTTACAAATGTCAAATGAGACTTTTGCATTCTTTGGAAGAAGTTCACCAACAATCATGCGTCCAGGTGTTGTTTCGTGGATTGCTGAAACAGGATTACCCTCTTCATCAACCGTTTTGAAACGACCTTTAACCTTCGCATGAAGTGTCACGATGCCATTATCAAGCGCGTGGTGCAATTCACCCATGTCTGAGAAGATCATGTCTTCACCAGGCTCATTCTGGTTCATCAGAGATAGATAATAAAGACCAAGAACCATATCCTGCGACGGCACAATGATCGGCTGACCATTGGCTGGGTGCAAGATGTTGTTGGTTGACATCATCAACACACGAGCCTCAAGCTGTGCTTCAAGCGACAATGGAACGTGAACCGCCATTTGGTCACCGTCAAAGTCAGCATTAAACGCTGTACATACGAGCGGGTGAAGCTGGATCGCTTTACCTTCCACCAATGTTGGCTCAAATGCCTGAATACCCAAACGGTGAAGTGTTGGCGCACGGTTTAGAAGAACCGGATGCTCACGAATAACTTCATCCAAGATATCCCAAACTTCTGGCTTTTCTTTCTCCACCAATTTCTTGGCTTGTTTCACTGTTGAAGAGAAACCTTTTGCATCAAGGCGTGCATAGATAAACGGCTTGAAGAGTTCCAAAGCCATTTTCTTAGGAAGACCACACTGGTGAAGTTTCAATTCTGGACCAGACACGATCACAGAACGACCAGAGTAATCAACACGCTTACCAAGCAAGTTCTGACGGAAACGACCCTGCTTACCTTTGAGCATATCTGACAAAGATTTAAGCGGACGCTTGTTTGCACCAGTGATCACACGACCACGACGGCCATTGTCAAACAACGCATCAACAGATTCTTGAAGCATACGCTTCTCGTTTCTGATGATGATGCCAGGCGCACGCAATTCGATCAGACGCTTAAGACGGTTGTTACGGTTGATCACACGACGATAAAGATCGTTCAAATCAGAAGTGGCAAAACGACCACCATCCAGTGGAACCAATGGACGCAAATCCGGTGGGATCACAGGAACGATTTTTAGGATCATCCACTCAGGACGGTTACCAGATTCAATGAAGTTCTCGACAACTTTCAAGCGCTTCATAAACTTCTTAGTTTTAAGCTCAGATGTTGTCTCAGCCAAATCTGCACGAAGCTGACCAGCTACGTCCTGCAAATCCATAGACGCAAGAAGCTCAAAGATCGCTTCCGCACCAATCATGGCTGTAAATGTATCTTCACCAAATTCGTCAACTGCAAGCATGTATTCTTCTTCAGAAAGCAATTGCTGCTCACCCAAAGATGTCAAACCAGGCTCAGTTACGATGTAGTTCTCGAAATAAAGAACGCGTTCGATATCTTTCAAAGTCATATCAAGCAATGTTGCGATACGGCTTGGAAGAGATTTTAAGAACCAGATGTGTGCAACAGGAGCTGCAAGCTCAATGTGACCCATACGTTCACGGCGCACACGAGCAAGCGTGACTTCAACACCACACTTCTCACAGATAACGCCTTTATATTTCATGCGTTTATATTTACCGCACAAGCATTCGTAATCTTTGATTGGTCCAAAGATACGTGCACAGAACAAACCATCACGCTCAGGCTTGAACGTACGATAGTTGATTGTTTCTGGCTTTTTAATTTCGCCAAACGACCATGACATAATCTTTTCCGGACTCGCAATGGAGATACGGATTGAGTCAAAGGTTTGCGCTGGCGCTGTTGGATTGAAAAGATTCATGACCTCTTGGTTCATGTATGTCTCCTTCGTGGGGCTTTGCCCCGTTTTACAACAATTGGCCTCAACTCATGGCCTTCATTGCTGCGTAAATCCTAACGACCGAAAACGGCCCTCGCCCACTTAACTTACAAAGTGAACAATGATGAATGTGTGTGGCGAAATTTTAGCAATGTCGCCACACAAGTATTCTTCGGACTATTCAGCGGGCTCCGCTGGTTCATCCGCATCGTCTTCGATCTCTTCGATACGTGTATCTTCAAGTTCGACATTCAGACCAAGAGAACGCATCTCTTTCACTAGAACGTTGAAACTCTCTGGGATACCTGCTTCGAATGTGTCATCTCCGCGAACAATAGCTTCGTATACTTTCGTACGACCTGCCACGTCATCGGATTTAACAGTGAGCATTTCCTGAAGTGTGTACGCTGCACCATAAGCTTCAAGTGCCCACACCTCCATCTCACCAAAGCGCTGACCACCGAACTGAGCTTTACCACCAAGTGGCTGCTGAGTAACAAGTGAGTAAGGACCAATTGAACGCGCGTGGATCTTATCGTCCACCAAGTGGTTCAATTTGAGCATATAGATGTAGCCCACAGTCACAGGACGGTCGAACATTTCGCCAGTACGGCCATCATAAAGCTGGCTTTGACCAGATTCATGCAGACCCGCTTTTACAAGCATTTCGTTGACGTCTTTTTCAACAGCACCGTCAAACACTGGTGTTGCGATTGAAACGCCACGTTTTGTCTGTTCAGCCATACGGACAACTGACTCATCGTCATATTTGTCCATGCTATCGCCCTTAGGACCTGTTCCCATAACACTATCAAGTGTCACGCGAAGCGGTTCGATATTGCCCTCTGCACGATAAGCATCCAGCATTTCACCGATTTTCTTACCCATGCCAGCACAAGCCCAACCAAGGTGTGTTTCCAAAATCTGACCCACATTCATACGTGACGGCACACCCAATGGGTTCAGCACCACGTCAACATGCTCACCATCCTCAAGGAATGGCATGTCTTCATTTGGCAGGATGCGAGAGACAACCCCTTTGTTACCGTGACGTCCAGCCATTTTATCACCTGGCTGAATTTTACGTTTCACAGCAACGAAGACTTTGACCATCTTCATCACACCCGGCAACATTTCGTCACCACGTTGAACTTTCTCAACTTTGTCCATGAACAAAGCTTCTAAGCGAGATTTAGACTCATCATATTGTGTACGAAGAGCTTCGATTTCACCTTGGGCTTTTTCATCTTCAACGGCAAACATAAACCATTGTGAACGCGGATACTCAGCCATAGCTTCATCAGTGATTTCCGCACCTTTTTTGAAGCCTTTAGGGCCAGCAATTGCTGATTTACCACGAAGCATATCGGACAAACGTGAGTAGATGTTACGGTCCAAAATGGCCTGCTCATCATCACGGTCTTTTGCAAGACGTTCGATTTCTTCGCGTTCGATAGCCATTGCACGCTCGTCTTTTTCAACACCATGACGGTTGAACACACGAACTTCAACAACAGTACCGATACCCCCAGGAGGCATACGCATTGATGTATCACGCACATCAGAAGCCTTCTCACCAAAGATCGCTCTTAGGAGCTTCTCTTCCGGTGTCATTGGGCTTTCGCCTTTAGGTGTGATCTTACCAACAAGGATATCACCAGGCTTAACTTCCGCACCGATATAAACAATACCAGCTTCATCAAGGTTCTTAAGAGCCTCTTCAGAAACGTTTGGAATGTCTCGCGTGATTTCTTCAGGACCAAGCTTTGTATCACGAGCCATGACTTCATATTCATCAATGTGGATCGATGTGAAGACATCATCACGAACAATACGCTCAGACAGAAGAATAGAATCCTCAAAGTTATAACCATTCCATGGCATAAATGCCACGAGCGCGTTACGACCAAGAGCCAAATCACCAAGATCAGTTGATGGACCATCGGCAAGAATATCGCCTTTATTGACCACATCACCAACAGTCACAAGAGGACGCTGGTTGATACAAGTGTTTTGGTTAGAACGCTGATATTTCTGCAAACGATAGATATCAACACCAGATTTTGTTGCATCAAGATCTTCAGTGGCACGAATAACGATACGTGTCGCATCAACCTGGTCAACAACACCACCACGGCGTGCACCAATCGCAGCACCAGAATCTGAAGCCACAATCGGCTCCATACCAGTACCAACAAATGGAGCTTCCGCTCTTAGTAGTGGCACGGCCTGACGTTGCATGTTTGAACCCATCAAAGCACGGTTCGCATCATCGTTTTCCAAGAACGGGATAAGCGCTGCAGCAACTGATACCAACTGCTTAGGCGAAACGTCCATAAGGTCAACGTTTTCGCGAGGCACCATCATCACATCGCCAGAGTGACGACAGATAACGAAATCATTGACGATCGCGCCATCTTCAGCAACTTCAGCATTCGCCTGACCGACACGATATTTGGCTTCTTCCATTGCTGAAAGATAAACCACATCGTTCGTCACACGGCCTTCGACAACTTTACGATATGGGCTTTCAATAAAGCCATATTTGTTGACGCGAGCAAATGTTGCCAATGAGTTGATCAAACCAATGTTCGGACCTTCCGGTGTTTCAATCGGGCAGATACGACCATAGTGTGTTGGGTGAACGTCACGTACTTCAAAACCAGCACGCTCACGTGTTAGACCACCCGGCCCAAGCGCAGAAAGACGACGCTTATGCGTAATCTCGGACAATGGGTTCACTTGGTCCATAAACTGAGACAACTGAGAAGAACCGAAGAACTCACGAACAGCAGCAGCAGCTGGTTTCGCATTGATCAAATCCTGCGGCATCACTGTGTCAATCTCAATCGATGACATACGCTCTTTAATAGCACGCTCCATGCGAAGCAGACCCAAGCGGTATTGATTTTCCATCAACTCACCAACTGAGCGAACACGACGGTTGCCCAAGTTATCGATGTCATCAATTTCGCCTTTGCCGTCACGCAATTCAACAAGCGTTTTCACAACAGCCATGATGTCTTCTTTACGAAGAACGCGCACTGTGTCTTCTGCATCCAAATCAAGACGCATATTCATCTTCACACGGCCAACGGAAGATAGATCATAGCGCTCTGAATCGAAGAACAATGAATTAAACATTGCTTCAGCAGAATCCATGGTCGGAGGTTCACCTGGGCGCATTACACGATAAATATCAAACAATGCATCCTGACGGCTTTGGTTCTTATCTGCAGACAATGTGTTGCGGATGTATGAACCAACATTGATATGGTCGATATCAAGGATTGGAAGCTCTGTGAAACCAGCTTCGATAAGGACGGGAAGCGTTTTCTCATCAAGCTCGTCACCAGCTTCAAGATAAATCTCACCAGTTTCCATGTTGACCATGTCTTCAGCAACATAACGCCCGTAAAGATCTTCATCTGTTGCACGAACAGCATTGATACCTTTTTCGTTCAACTGCTTCAAAAGACGTGGAGTGATTTTCTTACCGTTTTCAACGATAACTTCACCACTATCAGCATCGATCAAATCAGCTGCAGCTTTTGTGCCTTTAAGTGCATCACCATTAAATGGAATACGCCAGTTTTCACCATCACGCGTGAAAGCAGATTTGGTGTAGAAGAATTCAAGAATTTCTTCAGGATCCAAACCAAGCGCCATCAATAGTGATGTTGCAGGGATCTTACGACGACGGTCAATACGTGCATGCACGATGTCTTTTGCGTCAAATTCAATATCAAGCCATGAACCACGGTAAGGAATGACACGCGCTGCAAAAAGCAATTTACCAGATGAATGGCTTTTGCCTTTATCGTGATCAAAGAACACACCAGGTGAACGGTGCATTTGCGAAACGATCACACGCTCAGTACCATTTACGATAAATGTACCATTGCCAGTCATCAAAGGCATGTCGCCCATATAGACGTTTTGCTCTTTGATATCTTTAACTGATTTTGCGCCTGTATCTTCATCGATATCAAACACAATCAAACGAAGTGTCACTTTAAGAGGTGCAGAATATGTCAGATCGCGCTGACGGCACTCTTCAGTGTCAAATTTAGGTGCTTCAAATTCGTATGAAACGAATTCAAGTCTTGCAGCACCTGAAAAGTCTTCAATCGGGAAAACCGATTTGAAAACAGCTTGTAGCCCCTCGTCGCCACGACCGCCTTCTGGTTCTTCAACCATAAGGAATTGGTCGTAAGATGACATTTGAACCTCAATGAGGTTTGGCATCTCAGCAACTTCAGGGATTTTACCAAAAAATTTACGAACGCGTCTGCGACCATTGAAGGAAAGCTTCTCAGCCATCGCCGCTCCTTTTGCATGTTGTCTAGCCTGAACATGACGGCAATCTCGCTGGCCAAGCGAACACCGTCCTTCGAGAATTCCACACGCTGGTGACCAATCTGGACGCTTATACCAAGCTTTCCCGGCCTACCTTAGAGAACCCATTACCCAAGTAGCCATTTTTAGCTACTTGGGTAATAGTTTCGCTCGCAATAATTGTATGGAGGCGAAACGAATCGCCTCCACACTTGTAATATAACTTACTTAACTTCAGCTTTCGCGCCAGCTTCTTCAAGCTTTTTCGCGATTTCTTCAGCTTCGCCTTTAGAAATTGCTTCTTTGATTGCCTTTGGAGCGCTCTCAACAAGTTCTTTAGCTTCTTTAAGACCAAGACCTGTTAGGCCGCGGACTTCTTTAATAACAGCGATTTTGTTTCCGCCAGCTTCAACAAGCATAACGTCAAATTCTGTTTTCTCTTCAGCAGCTTCGCCAGCAGGTGCAGCACCAGCAACGGCAACAGCCGCAGGAGCAGCAGCAGAAACGCCCCACTCTTCTTCAAGCATTTTAGAAAGCTCAGCAGCTTCCAATACTGTTAGTTTTGATAGTTCTTCAACTAGTTTGGCAAGATCAGCCATTTTTAACATCCTTTAATTTCGGTTCGAACCGGTTTTAATATTTTTGAAGACGAAAACTGCCTATGCAGCCGCATCATCCTTCTGGGATTTAGCACTAAGCACACGAGCGATTTGTGTCGCAGGCGCTGCAACAACAGTTGCAACACGAGTTGCTGGTGTAGAAATCATACCAATCAACTTACCGCGTAGCTCATCAAGAGAAGGCATAGTCGCAAGCGATTTAACACCGTTCTCATCTAGTACTGTGGAGCCCATCGCACCGCCAAGAACAACAAGGTTTTTGTTGCCCTTTGCAAATTCGACGGCCACCTTTGGAGCAACAACAGGATCTTCGCTATAAGCTAAGACTGTCATTCCAGAGAAAAGATCTGAGATCCCTTCTGACTCCGTTCCCTGAAGCGCAATTTTGGCCAGGCTGTTTTTCGCGACTTTAACGGTGCCACCAGCTACGCGCATTTTTGTGCGAAGATCGCTCATTTGCGCAACTGTTAGACCCGCATAGTGGGCTACAACAACAGAACCAGCTTCTTTAAAGACGCCGTTCAGTTCTGTAACGAATTCGCGTTTTTCCGCTCTATCCACTTACGTTCTCCAGTTAGTAAGCTCACATATGTGATACTTACCGGGTTTGCCTTTGCCAATTGAGAACCAAAATGATCCGCAATCGACGTTGAGGATCCTGTCCCCTTACCCGCAATGAACTAAGCTCATTACAAGTGAAGGCAGTGCAAGGTTCGATCCGAAACAATGTGGTTTCCCACGAAATTTCATCACTAACCCATCTCATGCCGGCGAATTTTAAGACGAACCTGAGTTCATCGCCCACAATCTCGGACAGGGCGCCCAAACTTTGACATATGTCTTGGTCTGGACTGTCTTGGCCAACCAAATAGATTGGCCAAAATTCTTTTACGATCCAAGCCGGAGCTTTGGATCAAATTCTATTACTCAGCTAGTGCGCTGGCAGTGTCGATCTTAAAGCCTGGGCCCATTGTTGAAGACAATGAAACACGCTTCACATAAACACCTTTAGAACCAGATGGCTTAGCTTTGTTAACTGCAGCAATAAATGCTTTTACGTTTGCAAGGATAGCAGCTTCATCAAATGATGCTTTACCAATGCCTGCATGCACGATGCCAGCTTTCTCAACACGGAACTCAACAGCGCCGCCTTTAGAAGCTTCAACAGCTGCTTTAACATCCATAGTCACTGTGCCAACTTTTGGGTTAGGCATCATGCCACGAGGACCAAGTACTTTACCCAAACGGCCAACAAGTGGCATCATGTCAGGTGTTGCAATACAACGATCGAAATCGATGTTGCCTGCTTGTACTTCAGCAACAAGCTCGTCTGCACCAACGATATCAGCGCCAGCAGCTTTCGCTTCATCAGCTTTAGCATCGCGAGCAAATACTGCAACACGAACTGAACGACCAGTACCTGATGGAAGATCAACAACACCGCGAACCATTTGGTCAGCGTGACGAGGATCAACGCCCAAGTTCATTGAGATTTCAATAGTCTCGTCAAATTTAGCGTTAGCACGCTCTTTAACAGCAGCAACAGCAGCTTCAGCTGTGTGCAATGCATCGCGATCAAGACCTTCGATATTCTTTTTTACACGTTTTCCGATTTTAGCCATGATATTACCCTTTGACCTCAATACCCATTGAACGTGCAGAACCAGCAACCATTTGCATAGCGCCTTCGATATCAGCAGCGTTAAGGTCTTTCATTTTCGCTTCTGCGATTGTGCGCAGTTGGTCCTGTGTCAAGCTAGCAGCAACAACTTTGCCAGGCTCTTTAGAACCAGATTTCAAACCAGCTTCTTTCTTAATCAAGTAGCTCATTGGCGGCTGCTTCATTTTGAAAGTGAAAGACTTGTCTTGGTAATATGTGATCGCGCACGGAATTGGTGCACCTTTTTCCATTTCACCTGTTGCAGCATTAAATGCCTTACAGAATTCCATGATGTTAATACCACGTTGACCCAATGCAGGACCAATCGGAGGGGATGGGTTTGCTGAACCTGCAGGAACCTGCAATTTCAACACACCAGCAATTTTCTTAGCCATAATAGCTCTGCCTTCTTTTATGTGACCTTTCGGCCAATTTGCTGATCTGACAAATCAAACCAGCGGCTGCGGTTGCGTGGTGCGGTTTATCTAACCGGCTAGATTAGAAGCGCCTACCACGCGAAATTGCCCTCCCTTGAGAGGGACTTAAAATACCAGCGAACCGGTATTAAACTTTTTCGACTTGACCGTATTCAAGTTCAACAGGTGTTGCGCGACCAAAGATCGACACTTCCACTTTGAGCCTTGAACGCTCTTCATCAACTTCCTGAACAACACCATTAAACGAAGCAAATGGGCCATCAGAAACGCGAACCTGCTCACCAACATCAAACATGACGGAAGGCTTCGGACGATCAACGCCCTCTTGCACTTGCATCAAGATTTGCTCAGCTTCACGATCGGGGATCGGAACAGGCTTGCCATCACCACCCAAAAAGCCAGTGACCTTTGGAGTGTTCTTAATCAAGTTATGGACGGCATCAGTTAAGTTTGCACGAACCATCACGTAGCCTGGGAAAAACTTGCGTTCCGCATCAACCTTACGTCCACGACGGATCTCTACAGTTTTCTCAACTGGGACCAAAATCTGTTCGAAGTGGTGGCTCAAGCCTTTTTGGCGCGCCTGCTCTTCGATAGATTCAGCTACTTTTTTCTCAAAATTTGAGTAAGCGTGAACAATGTACCAACGTACAGCCATATTCCATATGTCCTTGTCTTAGGATCCGAGATTAAGAATGAACGAAATAATGACGCTCAGAAGCTGGTCAGCAGCAAAGAAAAACAAAGCTGCAATAAACACCATAACAAGAACCATGATAGTAGATACCATAGTCTCTCGGCGTGACGGCCAAACAACCTTCGCTGTTTCAGAGCGAACTTGTTGGAGGAACGTAAAAGGGTTAGTTTTTGAAGCCATAATTTTCCCACGTCTTTACGGCGCGGTTAGCTATCATGCCAAACGCGCCGCGCAATTCATCTGGCACTCATATAGATCGAATCTCAAAACCACAAGAGGCTAACGTTAAAAAAATCAATTTTTATCGCAATAAATCCAATTACTTCTTGTGCCTGTATTGGAGCATATTTGGGGTTAGTCGATCCTATTTACAAGTAGGCAGATCACAATGCGCTCATTGAGAACCTTCCATCGCTGATTATCAGTTTGTTAAATAACGTTATATTCTACGGTGATCTGACTGGCATTTTGACACGTAAAAACTCAAAAAATGAGGTGAATCATGTTCAAATCAACCATTTCGGTCCTTGCGCTTGCATTTTCGGTCAGTTTGTCAAGCGCTGCGCATTCAAAAGACCTAATCGACAGCAAAAATGAATTCTTACAAAAAGTTGTTGGCAAGAAAGTTGCTCAAAGTTCTAACACCTGGCTCAGGATGGCACCAAATGGAAAGATCGAAGGCAAGGTAAAAGGAATCAATGTTACAGGCAAATGGTATTGGCAGGGAAACTATTGGTGCCGTACCGCTCGCATTGGGATCATTCCAGTACCAAGAGAATGCCAGCAAATCACTTTATTAGGTGGCAACAAATTAGAGCTTCAACGTTTTAAGGGAACTGGAAGCAAACATAATTATACAATGTACTAGCTCGACGTTCATCAGATCCCGCCAGGAATGGGCCCCGTCAACCGCGTCTAATCATGTAAAGATCGACTATCAGCGGGCGCTTGTTCCCGCTCGCTCATAGTATAATCGCGCATGACGCTGACGATGCGAATGCGGTAGTCATCAAAAGTCTTTTTGCGTCCAATTGATTGCGCCATGCGGTGGCTTTCCACATTGCGCCATTGATTAAGCGCCTCTTCATTTTCATAAAATGACAATGACAAAAGCTTGTTCGGATCCACAAGACTTTGAAAACGTTCTATGGATATGAAGCCGTCAATCTTCTCAAGTTCGGGTCGCAAACTTGCAGCAATATCTAAATATTCCTGCTTATGTTCAGGATGCGGGATAACTTCAAAGATGACGGCAATCATATTAATTCCATAATAGTATTGTGCGGAGCCTGACTTTACTCCGCAGCTTCCAAATATTCATCCATTGGCGGACATGAGCACACAAGATTTCTGTCACCATAGGCATTGTCGACACGGTTAACCGGAGCCCAATATTTATCAACCTTAAATGCGCCAGGAGGGAAACAACCCTGCTCTCGGGAATAAGGACGATCCCATTCGCCAACCAGATCACTCATGGTGTGAGGCGCGTTGCAAAGCGGGTTGTTATCCGCAGGATACTTTCCATCGGCAACATCTTGCGCTTCCTGACGAATGGCGAGCATTGCTTCACAGAAACGATCAAGCTCTGCTTTTGGTTCAGATTCGGTCGGTTCGATCATCAACGTACCTGCAACCGGAAAAGACATGGTTGGCGCGTGGAAGCCACAATCGATCAAACGCTTGGCAACATCATCTACACTGACACCAAATTCTGCCAAAGGACGTGTATCGATAATGCATTCATGCGCAACGCGACCACCCGGGCCCTGATAAAGCACAGGATACGCACCTTCTAGGCGTTTTGCGATGTAGTTAGCGTTCAAAATCGCAAATTTTGTAGCGCGTGTCAGGCCTTCACCACCCATCATCAGGCAGTAAGCCCAAGAAATTGGCAAAAGACTTGTCGATCCATAAGGTGCAGCAGACACAGCGCCATCAGAACCTTGTGTGTGATGGCCAGGCAAATGCGGGATCAGATGCTTTTTCACACCAATTGGACCCATACCAGGTCCACCGCCACCATGCGGGATGCAGAAAGTTTTATGCAAGTTCAAGTGCGACACATCAGAACCGATATCACCCGGTTGGGACACACCAACCATGGCATTCATATTCGCGCCATCCATATAGACTTGCCCACCAAATTCATGGGTGATGTCACAGATTTCGCGCACACGCTCTTCAAACACACCGTGTGTTGAAGGATATGTGATCATGCAAGCGGCCAGATTATCTGCATGCTGCTCTGCTTTTTCTCTGAAATCATCAACATCGATATCACCATTATCAGAGCTTTTAACTGGCACAACCTTATAGCCCACCATTTGCGCACTTGCTGGGTTCGTCCCATGTGCCGACATTGGAATAAGACAAATATTGCGATGCGCGTCACCATTAGCCTTATGATAAGAGGCAATGGATAAAAGTCCGGCATATTCCCCCTGCGCACCCGAATTTGGCTGCATTGAAATACCGTCATAACCAGTGATTTCACACAATTTATCAGACAGGTCCTTGACCATCAGCTGATAACCGCGTGTTTGCTCTTCAGGCACAAACGGATGAATATTGGCAAAACCAGACCAGCTGATCGGCATCATTTCAGCGGCAGAATTGAGCTTCATTGTACAAGAGCCTAGCGGGATCATCGCGCGATCAAGCGCCAAATCACGATCAGCCAAACGGCGCATATAACGCGTCATTTCAGCTTCAGAGCGGTTCATATGGAATATCGAATGCGTCATAAACTCAGATTGACGTTCCATATTTTCCGGTAAGTTATAATCTGCTTTTGACGGGAAGTTTTTGCGTTCCAAACCAAAGGCTGTCCAAACGGCCCCAAGCGTGTCGTCATCGGTCATCTCATCAACCGTGATGCCAATTTTGTCCGAACTTACCGCGCGTAAATTCACCCCTTCATTCAGCGCTGACTTCATCACTACACTTTGCAATCCACCAACATTGACCGTAATTGTATCAAAGAAAGTTGTCGGCTCAATTTCAAATCCGAGCACCCGAAGACCATCAGCCAACCTTGATGCTTTTAGATGAATGCGCTGCGCAATCGCCTTTAAGCCATCAGGACCATGAAATACACCATACATCGATGCCATAACAGCCAACAATGCTTGTGCCGTACAAACATTCGATGTCGCTTTTTCACGGCGGATATGTTGCTCGCGTGTTTGAAGCGCCAAGCGATAGGCTTTGTTGCCGTGGGAATCGATGGAAACACCAACAATACGGCCTGGCATGGAGCGTTTAAATGCATCTTTGGTCGCCATGTAAGCCGCATGCGGGCCACCATAACCAAGCGGCACACCAAATCTTTGTGTTGAACCCACTGCAATATCAGCACCCATTGCGCCGGGCTCCTTCAAGAGCGTGAGCGCCATTGGATCAGCGGATACAACGCCAATCGCTTTATTTTCATGAAGCGCATCCATTTTTGAGGTGAAATCAGACACATGACCGTGCGTTCCTGGATATTGGAAGATAGCCCCAAATACCTGACTTGCATCAAGATTTTCAGGATCGTCTATGATAAGCTCGATTCCAAGCGGCTCTGCACGTGTGCGCATCACATCAATATTTTGTGGGTGGCAGTTCTCATCAATAAAGAAAGCATTAGCTTTTGACTTTGCAACGCGCTGCGCCATTGTCATGGCCTCTGCGCAAGCTGTTGCTTCATCTAAAAGCGATGCATTGGCAACTTCCAACCCGGTGAGATCAATCATCATAGTTTGGAAATTGAGCAAAGCCTCAAGGCGACCTTGAGAGATCTCAGGCTGATAAGGCGTATAAGCCGTATACCAAGCCGGGTTTTCCAAGATATTGCGCTGAATTGCTGGAGGCGTAAACGTGTTGTGATATCCCTGCCCAATCAGCGATGTCACAACGATATTCATGCGGCTAACCTTGCGCATGAAATTGAGCAATTCGTTCTCAGACATTGCCGGAGAAGACAGCGCCGTAGACTGACGAATGCTAGCTGGAACCGTTTGATCTGTTAGATCATCCAATGAAGACGCGCCAACAACTTCTAACATTTCCTCCATCTCTTTTGGAGACGGTCCAATATGGCGTCGATTGGCAAAATCGTAAGGTTGGTAATCTGTCAAATTATAGCTCATTGCAATTCCTTGATATCTTTCGGTTCCAGCAGGCTTTTGATTAATCGATCAACGCTTTATAAGCGTCTTCATCCATCAAACCGTCCATCTCACTTGGATCTTTCAACTTCATCTTAAAGAACCAGGCAGCAGCCGTTGGATCTTCATTTACAAGTGTTGGCGCATCAACGATGGCTTGGTTGACCTCGGTGATCTCACCATCCAGCGGAGCGGTAATATCAGACGCAGCTTTCACACTTTCGATCACAACGATCTCTTCGCCTTTTTCAACTTCAGTACCAACATCCGGTAATTCGACAAAAACCAATTCACCCAGCGCATCCGCCGCATGCTGTGTGATACCCACAATCACAACATCACCTTCAGGCTTCAGCCATTCGTGTTCTTCGGTATATTTCATAGTTCTCTCCTAAGTTTATCTTTTAAAGTTTGCCGCAACGAATGGCATTTTGCTGACATTTGCAGGCAGGCGTTTACCGCGTACTTTTGCAAACACTTGTGTACCTTCATCGCTGAATTCTGTTGAGACATATCCCATTGAAACAGGGCTATTGACCGATGGCCCAAAGCCACCTGATGTGATTTCGCCAATTTCATCGCTAGATGTTTCAGATGCAAAGAGCTTTGTCCCCGAACGCATCGGCGCGCGTCCCTCTGGCAAAAGGCCCACACGCTTTCGCGACGCTCCATTCTCAAATTGAGCTAATATTTTGGCTGACCCTGGGAATCCCCCTTCCCTTGCGCCACCTGCGCGACGGGCTTTTTGTATTGCCCAAGTCAGCGCAGCTTCAACAGGTGTTGTGCTTTCATCAATGTCATTGCCATACAAACAAAGCCCACCTTCAAGGCGCAAACTATCACGTGCGCCAAGACCAATAGGCTCGACCAAATCATTATCAGCAAGTTTGGAAACAAATTGAGATGCTTCATCCGCAGGCACTGAGATCTCGTAACCATCTTCGCCAGTATAGCCAGACCGTGAGATCCATAACTCCGAACCGTCATATTCAACAATAACAACATCCATAAATTTAAGATCAGCCATCGATGGAATTAGAGATGACAAAACCTTTTCTGCATCCGGCCCTTGAAGCGCGATAAGCGCACGATCATCGATCACTGAAATGTCACAGGTTTCGCTAAGATGCTTTTGCATATGCAAAATATCTGCATCTTTACAGGCTGCATTGACGACAAGGAACAAATGATCACCGCGATTTGCGACCATCAGATCATCAAGAATACCACCCTCATCATTGGTGAAAAAAGCATAACGCTGACGACCAGGTTTAAGCGCACAAATATCCATTGGCACAAGCGTTTCAAGTGCCAAACATGCATCTTCAATATTGCCTGATTTTGGTGTTAGGAGCACCTGCCCCATATGACTGACATCAAATAAGCCAGCTTTTGCGCGGCAATGTTTGTGCTCGTTCATCACACCAAGCGGATATTGCACAGGCATTTCATACCCGGCAAAAGGCACAAGTTTAGCGCCACTTTCGACATGAAAATCATACAAGGGAGTTCGTAACAAATCAGCCATTTTAATCCTCTATCTTGGCTGATTAGATCAGCACCTTTGGCGTAAAAGCTCAATGCTTTTACAAAGATGCCTCCTCTGTCCTGATGCCTGAGATCGCTATCCCTTCGGCGGGCAAACTGCCACTCTCCAGAGTTTGTGCAGAAAACGGTCCATTGTGCCTGAGAGTTTCCGAGGCGGTTGCTCCTTCGGCCCTGATTAAAAATCAGCGTCTCCCGTTTTCTGCTTAAGAAGTACGCGATTTTTCTAACATTTTCAATAGATAATTTTTATCGATCGATTACGTTTTTAAATGATTGATTTTTTTGACAAATTGATCAAAATTTCATTGCCTGAAGAGCAAATATACACAGATTTGTGACTGTGAACGGGCATTGCGCTTGGAAACGGCAAGAATTGCTAATCGAACCGATTAATCCAACAAGCCCTTTTCTTCATAAAAACGCTCGGCCCCAGGATGTAGCGGGATTCCAATACCATAGAGCGCTGAATCAATTGTGATATCTTTGCCCCGTGCATGGCCTACATCCAGCAATTTGCGTGTACTATCGCTCCAAAGCGTGCTGGTAACACCATATATGAGCTCTTCATCTTCATCTGCTGAAGTTATCCAAAGCGCACCGACGGACAAAGTTGCAGTCTCCTCAACCCCCCTATAGGTCCCAGCCGGAATGTTATTCGAGATAAAAAACTCATATTCACTGGTCAAACCATCAGCGGTTGCGCTGTCTATTGGGATAAGTTTTATGTCAACACGGTTCGCCAACTCAGAAATTAGGTCAGTGGGATAACCCGCGACCACAAAGAATGCATCAATTGCGCCTAATCTTAAAGCGTTGGCTGCATCTTTACCGCGCAAACTTCGAGCCTGAAAATCTTCTTCATAAATACCGCTTGCTTCTAAAATAAGATTTGCATCCACCCGGGTACCCGAACCCGGTTCATCAATGGCGACACGTTTGCCTCGAAGGTCTTGTATAGTAGTAATGCCGCTTCTTTTCAAAGTCACAAGCTGAACATGTTCCTCATACAATGCCGCTATCGCTCTTATATTATCTCGAGGTTGCTTCGTTCCTGAAATGCCTGTGCCCGTATACATCCAGTAAGCGATGTCTGATTGGACAAATCCTGAATTTACTCTCCCCTCTGAAACAGCAGTCACATTATCAATTGATCCATTTGACAACACGCTCACAGCAATCAGATTTTTTAGGTTACAATTGCCACCTTTTCCACATGGCAAAGCTTGCGGCGGATTTGAAATAGCATTTGCTAACATGCCGCCCACAGGGTGATAAGTATAACTTGCACCACCCGTTCCAATCGTAAAAATTGTTAGATCGTGGGAGACTGTTGGTGATGAGAATGAAATCACTGATATTACGCTTACCAGCACATAGCGAAAAAATTTTCCAAACGGCACAATCAATTCCCAAACTAAAAAGACTAAGTCGGCGGCCAAAACCAGCGCGCCTGTTTTAAACAATCACACCAAAGACTGTCATAAAACGTGAGAATTATCAAATTTAGCAGAGCGAATTAATATTGCGATGTTGCTGGATTAAGAACCGCTTGGCGGTGGAATATCTGAAGATTGCTTACAACCATCAAGCCACACATCATAAACGGCGTGATCTACCGCGTTCAACCCAGGCGAGTCTGCAAACATCCAACCTGAAAAAATGCGTCTGATTTTGCGATCAAGCGTGATCTCATCGACTTCGACAAAGGTCGTTGTTTTGGGTGCTTCCGTTTCATCGCGTGTATAGCAAACACGCGGTGTAACCTGTAAAGCACCGAACTGCACCGTTTCATCGACATAAACATCAAAAGTGGTGATGCGGCCAGTGATTTTATCGATACCTGAAAACACGGCAACAGGGTTTGTTAAACGTTCCGCAGTGATACTTGGAACGAACATCAAACTTGAAGCGAGTGTGAGGGCTAGAAATTTTGGGCTGAAAAACTGTTTCATAAAATGATTACATCTCGATCGTCTTGTTATCATTGAACCAGTTAAATTGGGCTAAAACGAGGTGATAGCCAATTATATTACGTCAAATTAGCTTCTTGGTGACCATGCATCATAATCGCCAGTAACAGTAGGACGATCAGCAGGGTTTAGCATTGAGCCCTTCGGGCGATAAGCGCCAGCAGTGCCAGTTTTGTTGGCTTCATGCTCAAGCTGCCATTCAAACGGCTCGTAGTCTTCGTCAACAGGTGACACATCTGTCCGGTGGTGCATCCAGCCATGCCAGCCAGCGGGAATTGCTGAAGCTTCTGCGTAACCGTTATAAATCACCCAACGACGTGTGCGACCTTCATCATCTTGCCCACCTTGGTAGTAAACATTACCAAATTCATCTTCACCCACACGTGTGCCTTTGCGCCATGTATGGAAGCGTGTTCCAACTGTTGCGCCGTTCCACCAAGTAAAAAGTCCTAGGAAAAATGATTTCATATCGCCGATTCGCTCTATTGAACTAGTTTGTTTGACTTATGCCGCTTGTATTTTGGGATGTCTAGTGCCGGACAATCATTTAGAGCTGTTTTTCAAACACTAAAGCCTCAAGCCCACCCTCTTCCAAGCGGATATTGGTATTTCTATAGCCAAATCGCTCATAAAAGCCAACAGCTTTTACATTGCGTGCATCAACACCAAGTCGCATGAGCTTGGCTTCAGGAAAGCTCAACTCAACTTCTTCCAACAAATCCCGGCCAACTCCCTGGCGCTGAAAGTCTGGTAGCACGTATAATTGGCTTAAATAGGCAATTCCATCTTCACTTGGCGCCTTTACAAAGGCAACGCCACCAATTGTTTGGCCATCATCTGCGACAACATATTCGGCATTACGATCCTCAAGATTTTGTTTAATTGCATCCACGCTGTGCCAATTCTCACAAATATCATTGATGAAATCTTCGCCATAAATACCATCATATGTATCGTGCCATGTATCTACCAGCACCGGGCGGATTTTATCGATGTCTCTAACAGATGCGGTGCGAATGAAAAACACTATTCAACACCAAGCTTTTCGCGAACGAGCTTTTGAACTGCTTGCGGGTTGGCTTTACCGCCAGTTGCTTTCATCACCTGACCAACAAACCAGCCTGCCAATTGCGGCTTGGCTTTAGCTTTTTCAACCTGTTCTGGATTGTTGGCGATGATCTCATCCACAGCTGCTTCAATTGCACCTGTATCTGTCACCTGCTTCATACCACGCTCTTCAACGATTTGAGCGGGATCACCACCTTCATTAAAGACGATTTCAAACAATTCCTTTGCGATCTTACCGGAAATTGTTTCATCCTGGATCATTGAGATAATTGCACCAAGCTGCTCAGGAGATACAGGACTATCTTCGATTTCCTTGCCAGCTTTGTTCAGTGCACCCAAAAGATCATTGATGATCCAGTTGGCAGCAAGCTTGCCATCGCGACCTTCAGCTACTTTTTCAAAGAAGTTAGCAATTGTTTGTTCGGTCACCAAAATAGAGGCGTCATAAACAGATAGGCCCAAATCATTGACCAAGCGGTCTTTCTTCTCATCCGGAAGCTCTGGCAAATCTTTTGCAAGCGCATCAACATATTCTTGTGAAAACTCAAGCGGTAACAGATCTGGATCTGGGAAATAGCGATAATCATGCGCATCTTCTTTTGAACGCATGGACCGTGTTTCACCTTTGCCTGGGTCAAACAAACGTGTCTCTTGATCAATCACACCACCATTTTCGATGATCGCAATCTGACGACGCGCTTCATATTCAATCGCTTGACCAACAAAACGGATTGAGTTGACGTTTTTAATCTCACAACGCGTTCCAAATTCACCACCTGGCTTACGGACAGATACGTTCACATCAGCACGCATGGAACCTTCATCCATATTGCCGTCACAAGTACCAAGATAACGCAGGATGGTGCGAAGTTTCGTCAAATATGCTTTCGCTTCATCTGCAGAACGCATGTCGGGCTTTGAAACAATTTCCATCAAAGCCACGCCTGAACGATTGAGATCAACATAAGACAATGTTGGGTGTTGATCGTGAATCGATTTGCCCGCATCCTGTTCAAGGTGCAAACGCTCAATACCGATCTCAGTATCTTCAAACTGACCTTGCTTGTCAGGACCGACAGAAATAATGATTGTGCCCTCGCCAACAATCGGATCTTTAAACTGCGAGATCTGATAGCCTTGCGGAAGATCTGGGTAGAAATAGTTTTTACGGTCAAAGATCGAACGGTTGTTAATCTGCGCTTTCAAACCAAGGCCGGTCTTCACCGCTTGGCGAACGCATTCTTCGTTGATCACCGGCAGCATCCCGGGCATCGCTGCATCAACTAGAGACACATTATCATTCTGCGCACGGCCAAATTCAGTCGATGCACCTGAGAATAATTTCGCTTCACTAGTGACCTGAGCATGGACTTCCAAACCAATAATAATTTCCCAGTCGCCTGTGGCGCCTGCAATAAAACGTTTGGCATCTGGTGTGCGTGTATCGACAAGTTCTGGGGCTGTCATTTTAGGACCTTAAAATTGCTTTGGATATTTTCTTTTCTTCGTAAATCAATGCGTAAAAGACTGCAAGCACCCTTGCTTGAAATAAGACAATTACGACAATCTAATCTACAAAATTCATGTCACTGTTTCTTTTGGTTTCAAATCTAATCAATTCGAATTTAATATTTATTTTCAAACGCATAAAACACAATTTTGAATCAAATCATGACCTATGTGAATCTCTTTCTCATCTCCAATGTATCAACTGATTTATCCATTGTGGGGGAGTATGCGGACTTTAATCCGCTGATTGAGTAATCGTGCTTTTTAAAAAACGATAATGCGGGCGCATTTTTTGCATGTGTCTCAAGATGTACTTCATCAAATTCACGATCCTGCGCTTGCTTTTCTAGCTCCAACAGTAAGGCTATCCCGACTCCATGCCGCTGAAAGTTTGGCAAAACCCATAAATCGGTAATTTTGTTTTGCCCCGCTTCCAATGCGGCCCAACCTACAACTTCACCATCTAACTCTGCAGCTATGATTATCGGCCAATACTGCTCGCAAAAGCCGTAGTAAGTGGCTTCTGCTTTTTCTCTAAGATGATTGGTAACCTCACCCGCAGATGCAAAGGCCTGCTCCCAAGCAATCACTCCCAATGCCGCTAATGTGCGTATTTCGGTAGATCTTGCTTGGCGAATTATCAATTGGCATTACCACCATTTATCTGGAGTAAATCGTCCTGCTGCTTGTTCTATCACATGAGCTGTTTTGAACAAACCTTCTTCATCAAATGGCTTACCGATCAGCTGCAATCCAAGTGGAAGCCCCTTCTCATCCAATCCGGCAGGAACAGCAATTCCTGGAAGACCAGCCATGTTTACAGTTACTGTAAAGATATCATTGAGATACATTTTAACCGGATCAGAGGCCATTTCTTTATCGCCGATCGCAAAGGCAGAAGATGGTGTTGCAGGCGTCAGGATCGTATCAATACCTTGCGCAAATGCATTTTCAAAATCGCGCTTAATCAGTGTGCGAACCTTTTGCGCTTTGATGTAATATGCATCGTAATACCCAGCGGACAGCACATAAGTGCCGATCATAATCCGGCGACGAACTTCTGGACCAAAACCTTCCGCACGCGTTTGCTCGTACATGTCTTCGATATTTTTGCCATCAACACGCAATCCGTAACGAACCCCGTCATAACGAGCTAGGTTTGATGAAGCTTCTGCAGGCGCAACAATGTAATAGGCAGGCAGCGCATATTTTGTGTGCGGCAATGAAATATCAACAATCTCAGCACCAGCGTCTTTTAGCCATGCAATACCCTGTTGCCAGAGCTTTTCAATATCATCTGGCATGCCATCCATGCGATATTCTTTTGGAATACCAATCTTCATACCCTTCACAGAACCACCAAGCGCTGCTTCATAATCCGGGACAGGCATATCAACACAAGTTGTATCTTTTGCATCCGTTGACGCCATTGAACGCAGCATAATCGCAGCATCACGCACATCACGCGCAATTGGACCTGCTTGATCAAGCGATGAAGCAAATGCAACAGTACCCCAACGAGAGCAACGCCCGTATGTAGGCTTAATGCCAACTGTACCAGTAAACGCTGCTGGTTGACGAATTGAACCGCCTGTATCTGTTGCAGTTGCACCAGCACAAAGATTTGCAGATACCGCAGAGGCTGAACCACCTGAAGAACCACCAGGAACAAGTGATTCATTTGAATTTTTTGCGCGCCATGGGTTGGTCACCGCACCATAATAGCTTGTCTCGTTTGATGAACCCATGGCAAATTCATCCATGTTGAGCTTACCAAGCATAACGGCACCATCGTCCCACAGGTTTTTAGTCACTGTGGATTCATACTTTGGCTCGAACTTATCTAGAATGTGGCTACAAGCCTGTGTGTGAACACCCTCTGTTGCAAAAAGATCCTTGATACCCAATGGGATACCTTCAAGATTGCCGCCCTCACCTTTTGCAAGCTTTGCGTCCGATGCCGCTGCCATTTCGCGTGCTTTGTCATGGGTGACTTTGATATAAGCATTCAGCTGATCATTGGCACTATCAATGGCTGAAAGATAAGCATCGGTTAGTTCAACAGATGTGATCTCTTTTGATTGAAGTTTCTGCCGTGCTTCGGCGATGGTCAATTGTGTTAGTTCAGTCATCATGCAATCTTTTTATTGTAAAATCTGGAATATCCAGAATCAGGGTAATCTAGAAACGCGCCACAGGTTTGATAGCCATTTCGTTCATATAATCGCCAAGCCAGTTCAAATCCAGGCGCTTCACCTGTTTCAAGCTTTAGTTCTTTTAATTCATTTGACCGGGCCAGATCTTCAATCTCTTTGAGAATTTTAGATCCAATCCGTTCACCTCGATTTTCATCTAACGTGAACATTCGTTTGACTTCACCAAGCTGCGCATCGTGCTGCTTAAGTGCCCCCATTCCAATTGCTTGGTTCGCATCATTTCGTGCGACAAATAAGGTCACCCCCGGTTCGGCCATCTGCTCCACAGTCAACTGAAACTGAAACTCTTTCGGTGTTAAAGGCATCATATATTCGTTCAGCTTTTTAACCAGCGCCCGAATATCATCCTGCAACGGAGTTTCAACTTCAATTCGCAACGTCCAAAATCCTATTCAACAACCTTTGGCACAACAAAGAAATTGTCATCGCTTTCAGGTGCATTGGCAACAATATCGGCAGCTTTTGAACCGTCTGTTACACCATCTTCGCGCTTCTTCATATCCATTGGTGTGACCGACGTCATTGGTTCAACGCCTTCAACATCAACTTCTGAAAGCTGTTCAACAAACCCCAAAATGGCATTAAGTTCGCCTTCCATTTTGCCAAGATTTTCTTCGCTAATGGCAATGCGGGAGAGTTTTGCAACACGCTTAACCGTTGCCTGATCTACTGACATACGTCTACTCCGATGAATTTTTTATATTCTTTTCGCTATAACCCTGCTGAGTGGCAAGGGCAAGAACGTTTTACTGATTATCGCCTTTAAAGCTCAATCGCGGTTCCTGGAACAAGCCTTAATACCTTATCGCCATCTTCACCCAACGCTTCAATGAACTGATCCGCATTTGGAGTTAAGGATGGAAAACTTGAAAAATGACACGGGATGATCGAGCTAAATTTGAAAAATCTCTGACATGCAATCGCAGCGACCGCACTGCCCATCGTATAGCGATCTCCAATTGGAACAATCCCAATATCTGGCTCGTGCAATTCATTGATTAATCCCATATCGGAAAAGATATCTGTATCACCCATATGCAATATGGATGGCGCATCCCTGAAATGAAACATCAACCCATTTGCATTCCCCAAAGCGTGGGACATTCCATCACTGGTTATTTTCGCAGATGAATGCTTGGCATCAACAAAAGTCACGGAAAAATCATCAAAGCCAATCGTACCACCAGTGTTTCCACCTTCAGTCTTCTTAATACCCTGCACATCTTTAAGCCAATTACACAAATCAGCATTTGCAATCACTGTTGCATTTGTTTTGTTGGCAATTTCAACCGTATCGCCCAGATGATCGCCGTGGCCGTGTGTGAGTGCAATATGTGTGACATCATTGGTAACTTGGTCAAAATCGATATCGTCTTTTGGATTTCCTTTAATGAAAGGATCAACAAGTATGACCGTATTATTTAGTTCAAATCTAAATGCTGAATGTCCAAGCCAAGTGAGTTTCACTTTTTCCGTCTCCAATATCGCAAATTCAAGAAAATCAGTATAGACGTGCAGATAACTCAAATTTGGCAGAATCACCATGGCAATTATTGAAATCGAAGATGTTTCCAATCATTTGGAAAAAGGACAGACCCTTATCGGCCTCGATTTGGGGACAAAGACTATCGGAATAGCTATTTCTGATCTTGGTATGAGCTTTGCCAATCCCCGCCCTGTTATCAAACGTCGCAAGTTTAAATTGGATGCTGAAGAACTCATCGAGGTGATGGAGACTGAAAAAGTTGGTGCTGCAATCATTGGCTTGCCATCCAATATGGACGGCTCCCAAGGTCCGCGCGTTCAAGCGACCAAGGCATTTGTATCTAATATGAGTAAATTGACCGACATCCCATTTGTGTTTTGGGATGAACGATTATCAACTGTTGCAGCAGAACGTGCATTAATTGGAATGGATGTGTCTCGCAGCAAGCGCAAAGAGCGCATTGATTCAGCAGCAGCTGCGTTTATTCTTCAAGGCGCTCTTGATAGATTGTTTTCGCTCACAGGCGATAATACTGCATCCTGAGCCGTTTCAAGCACATGATATGGTGATTGAACATTCGCCAAAGACTCAGCTTTTTCTCGTTTAGTGGCACGATAATTTTTCCACCAATTCCGCAAACGACTAAATGGCTTGAAATACACAACAGCGAAAACAAAAATAGTATCAATCAATAGGATACGCGGCAGTGATGCGCGAATGGCATCCACCTCAACACCAGTGACTTTGCTATAGATGCCAAAATAGTTGTCGTTGAATTCGCGGGTTAAGAAAAACAACCCAAAATTAATATCATTCATGGAAAGCACGTGCCACACGGCAAGTAAACCTACGGGTATTCCCCAAAAAATGATCAAATATTTCAACGCACTACCCCAAATATTCTTTGACCGCACATCATGGCAGGCCTTATCCTAGCTTGAAAGGTAATCTAAAACCACAGGTCAAAGCAACGTAAACCATTTGTTAAGGTTAACAGGATTGATCAGATTCACCTGATATCCCACCGATATGCATTGACAGCAACCGTACACGCTCCTATCCAATAAAGCTTCCCAACTTTGAAAGCCGTATTTTGCTTATAATTTTTGAATCCATCCTACCGGTATTTTTAATCGTCGCCTTTGGCGTTGCGCTTAGAAATTGGCGCGTAATTTCTCCAGACTTTTGGCCACATTTCAATAATTTCGGCTTTTACGTCTTATTCCCCGGTTTGATATTTCATTCAATTGTTACAGCCGATTTTTCAACCCTGCCCGTGGGGAAAATCATGTTCGCCAGCGTATTGGCATTTGGATCGATCCCGATATTGATTCTGCTTCTGTGGCCCTATTTTAAGAAAAGTAACGTGAGCAAACCGCAATTTACGTCTATTTTTCAAACGACAACGCGCTGGCATGGATTTATGGCGCTCGCAATTGCCGAAAAGATGTTTGGAAACGAAGGACTGACATTTGTTGCTGTGATCATGCTTGTTATTATTTTACCGATCAACTTCATCAACGTTGCGGTGATGGTGGCATTTGATGATACCCGGCACTCAATTGCATCTTTCGCAAAAAAAATGTTCACAAACCCAATTATTGTAGCTGCAATATTAGCAATTGTGTTCCAAGCATTGGGTATCAAACTCTATGGTCCGATTGAACAAAGCATCGACTTTATCGCCCGTGCATCTTTGGGCATGGGGCTTTTAATGATCGGCGCCGGCTTGAGCATTTATATGATCACCCATCCAAATCTAATCACCATATTCGCTGTTTGCGTAAAGTTGCTTGTGCTCCCAACGATCGCGTTTTTTGTCGGAACTTATTTTAATTTCACGCTTACAGAGCTAACTTTATTTACGATTGCATGCTCTGTACCAACGGCCAATAACGGATATGTGTTGGCTCAAAAAATGGGTGGCGATGCTCCGCTTTATGCATCCATCGCTTCACTACAAGTCGTGGCATCGTTTTTCACAATCCCATTGGTCTTGCTAACGCTCGAAAAGCTCTACCCGTTTATATAGCTTTAATTAGCGGTTTGATGGATATAGGAGTTCTAAAATTCTATGTGCATCGAAACGGCCATCGAGCATGCCATAGCTTGAGCGCCAAGCACCGCCCAAACGCGTTTCCATAAAGGCCTCAGCAATCGGCCCTGCTCCGATACGCTTTAACTCAGAAGCAGCTCCGGATAATGCCAATTGTTCGGTCAGCATACGCGACATGCCTTCATCATTTTCGCAAACCAGCATACAAGCATTTAAAACCTGTTGCGTTCGATCACTCACGGAGCCCAAATCTGACGTCACATCGCGCACAACTGAATCAAACAAATCCCGGCCATGCTTTAAGACGCGCAAAACATCCTTGGTCATTAAGTCACTACCAGTCTCATAAATCAGATTGGTAATCGCATCACGATGATTGCGCCCCAAACTTGAACCTGATGCAAAAGCTGCTGACCCAACACTTTCCATGGTTTCAGAAATAAGCGTTGGTGACGTTTTACAAACCCAATATTTCGCAACAGGCGTCATCAGACGCGCATATGCTGCATCTTCTGGCGAATTTGCGGCTTTGTCGTAAGATTTTGCAACGCGCATCATCAAAGCGGTTGCACCAGCAACATCAAGCGCCATATCTGCAAGCACACGCGGCGCCAAGTCATCTGACATGTGATATGGCTTTTGGCGCCAATAATGCACAGCTTTCGCTAAGCTTGAACGCATTAAACCGGCAGATATGACGGCTATATCGTGCCGAATAAGCGTGATGGCGTCTAATATGGTCCGCATCCCATCACCTTCTTGACCAAGAAGAAAACCAAAGGCGTTATTAAACTTCATCTCAGCTTGTGGATTGGAATGATATCCAACCTGCTCTCGCAGTCTCAAAATCTCAATGTTGTTTTGTGAACTATCCTGCAAAAGGCGTGGCACTAAAAAACAGCTCACCCCAGCATCTGTTTGTGCCAGAACAATAAATGCATCACTCATGGGTGCAGAAACATGCCACTTTTCACCCATGATGCGATAAAGACCTTCGCTTACTCGAGTAGCGCGCGCGTCTATTTGCTCAATTGAACCACCACTTTTTCGCTCACTTACAGCCCAACCAATCAGCAAGCCCGTCTTTTTCGCCGGAGCAATATCCGTACTATCATACATGCGCGATAAGAGTTTATCTGACCAATCACGCCGCAATGCAGGATTTGAAAGGATTAGCGCCAATGAGGCATGCGTCGTGGTGCTTTGTGTTAAATGCCCTGCTTCAAGCCCTGCAGATAAATAAAGGCTCATCGTGCGCATTTGATGGCCAAACCCAGCAGTCTTGCGTTGCGCATCATCCCACACAGAAGCATGTAAACCGTAACTAACTGCTTTGCGCTGTAAAGCATGCCATGCCGGGTGATATTCCACATGATTAAGCTGATCGCCAAAGGTATCGCTGGTACGCAGTTGCGGCTTGATATGATTAGCCAAGCGCGCAAGCTCATCAGCTTCATGTGATCCAGCATATTGTCCCAAAAGCGAAAATTGCGCCTGTGCTGCGCGTGGCATCTGCCCTGAAATATCGCGTAATAACGGATCGGCTTGGAACGTGTTGACGTTAAGCGTCAATGGATCAATTTTAGCTTGCGCCATAGAATTTGACTTTCTGGAATCAAAATATTCCTACAATTTGTATGGGGACAGCGCACAAATGTCACCCCATTTGAGTTGCCCTTTCACTGAAAGCTTTCTATAGAATGCAAAATTCCACGAGATAGAGAGTGCAATCATGTCTTTTCCGCACCGTCACCTGCTTGGTATTAAAGGCTTGTCGGAGCCAGACATTTTCTATTTGCTCGACAAAGCTGAAGAAGCTGTCAAACTTTCACTACAACGCGAAAAGAAAACGTCAACACTTCGCGGTCTGACGCAAATCAACCTGTTTTTTGAAGCTTCTACACGAACACAAGCATCATTTGAGCTCGCCGGCAAAAGACTTGGCGCGGATGTGATGAATATGTCTGTTGGAAATTCGTCCGTCAAAAAAGGTGAAACGCTGGTTGATACGGCAATGACGTTAAATGCCATGCACCCTGATATGCTGGTTGTTCGCCATTCATCTGCGGGCGCTGTGGCTCTTTTAGCGCAAAAAGTAGGCTGTGCTGTGATCAACGCGGGCGATGGCGCGCATGAACATCCAACACAGGCGCTATTAGATGCGCTGACAATCCGGCGCATGAAAGGTACAGTTGGTCGTCTTACCGTTGCCATTTGTGGTGACGTGTTGCATTCACGCGTCGCCAGATCAAACATTTTGCTTTTAAACGCACTTGGTGCGCGCGTACGCATAATTGCACCACGCACCCTGCTCCCCACAGGTATTGAGCAAATGGGGGCAGAAGTCTTCAGCTCCATGAAAGAAGGTTTAAAAGACGCCGATGTCGTTATGATGTTGCGTTTGCAGCGAGAACGCATGGAAGGTGCTTTTGTCCCTTCTGTTCGCGAGTATTTCCGCTTTTTTGGTTTGGATGCAGAAAAACTATCTTATGCAAAAGATGATGCGTTGGTTATGCACCCCGGTCCGATGAATAGAGGTGTCGAGATTGCGTCCGAAATTGCCGATGGTCCGCAAAGCGTGATCGAACAACAAGTTGAAATGGGTGTGGCAGTCCGAATGGCCGTTATGGAAACCCTCATGCTTGCGAGTGGGAGAAACTGATATGACCACACGCGTTTTAGAAAATGTTCGAATTATCGACCCATCACAACAAATGGATGAAACGGGTTCGATTGTCATCGAGAACGGAAAGATTGCAGCAATTGGTGAAAGCGCGCGCAATCAGGGATCGCCTGAAGGTGCTGAGGTTATCAATTGTAACGGTCAAATTGCTGTCCCCGGTTTGGTTGATACCCGTGTGTTCATTGGTGAACCTGGCAGCGAATATCGCGAAACCATTGCTTCCGCCGGTAAAGCGGCCGCAAAAGGTGGCATTACCTCAATTGTCACCATGCCCGATACCAATCCGGTGATTGATGATGTTGCGTTGTTACAATTTATCCAGCGCACCGCGCGCGATACAACAGATATTCATGTGCATCCAGCATCGGCTATGACCAAAGGTCTAAACGGTAAGGAAATGACCGAATTTGGTTTGATGATGGAAGCTGGCGCTGCATGTATCACAGATGGACGCAACACACTGCGCAATGCTGCTGTGATCCGCAGAGCAATGACCTATGCGCGTGATTTTGGCGCCTTGATCGCTTGCGAGACTCAAGATGCTGATTTAGCTGCAGGCGGCATGATGAATGAGGGCTTGCTGGCAAGCTGGTTAGGTTTTTCAGGCATTCCGAAAGAAGCTGAGATCATTCCGCTTGAACGCGATGTCCGCTTGGCTGAATTAACGGGCGCCAATTATCACGCAGCGAAAATCTCAGTTCCGCAATCATCAAAGGTCATTCGCCGCGCAAAAGATAAGAACCTCAATGTCAGTGCAGGTATCTCGATTAATAATCTGACATTGAATGAAGTTGATATCGGCGAATACCGCACATTCTTCAAGTTATCCCCTCCTCTAAGGAGTGAGGAAGAACGCTTAGCGATGGTTGAAGCGCTCGCAGACGGCACCATTGATGTCATTTGTTCATCGCATGACCCGCAGGATGTAGACACTAAGCGTCTGCCCTTCCCGCATGCTGCTGAAGGCGCAATTGGTCTAGAAACGATGCTTGCAGCGGCTTTACGCCTTTATCATGCTGATCAAATCAGCTTAATGCGCTTGATCGAGGTCTTGTCCACAAAACCAGCGGAGCTTTATGGTCTTGATGCGGGATCGCTTCGAGTTGGTTCATCAGCGGATATTACCATTTTTGATCCTGAAATGCCTTGGGTGCATTACAAAGATGAAATTGTATCAAAATCGAAAAATAGTGCCTTCGAGGATGCACGCTTTACCGGAAAAGTGCTTGCAACTATCGTGAACGGGCAGACTATTTACTCGGACCAATAATCACGATATACAACTATTAGGACGTATATGCGTGCATTTAAACTGATTGATTGTTCACATGACTGATATTTTTACATCGCAAACAGCGCTCGTCCTCATCCTGGCATCTTTGTTTGGCTATTTACTTGGATCCATACCATTTGGATTGGTCATCACAAGATTTGCTGGCTTAGGTGATGTACGCAAAATCGGATCTGGAAATATCGGCGCCACAAATGTGTTGCGCACAGGCAATAAAAAGGTCGCTGCCGGTGTACTCATTGCAGATCTATTAAAAGGAACCATTGCCGTTGTCATCGCACAAAACTTTGGTTTAGCTGCAGCCATGCTTGCAGGTCTGTTTGCATTTTTGGGTCATTTGTTCCCTGTATGGCTGAAATTTAAGGGCGGCAAAGGTGTCGCGACATATATTGGTGTGTTGTTGGGCTTGGTTCCGATGGCGGTTCTTGTGTTCGCTGTTGTTTGGCTATCCATCGCCTTCATATTCAAATTTTCGTCTTTAGCCGCGTTATGCGCGCTCACCATCGTACCAATTGCACTTTACATCATGGGTTTTCCAAACATTGCAATCCTATTTGCAATCATGTCCATCATCGCAATTGCCAAACATCATGAAAACATCAGTAGATTACTTGCGGGAACTGAAAGCAAAATAGGTAGCAAGAAAAAATGATCGATCAGCCGTCGCGCGGGATAAAATTAACTGAGCGACAAAAACTATCGTGGCTGCGATTAATCAGAAGCGACAATGTGGGACCTGCAACTTTTCGCGAACTCATCAATAATTGCGGTTCAGCAGAACGTGCAATTGAGATGTTGCCTGAATTATCTCAACGGGGTGGATCTCGACGGAAAATTCGAATTGCAACTGTTTCAGAAGTTGAAATTGAACTCGAAAAAATCGAAAAAATCGGCGCAAAACTAATTGGCATCGGAGAACCTGAATATCCTCGCGCGCTACGACAGATAGATGGTGCCCCACCGCTCATTACAACAAAAGGCAATTTAGGTCTTACCGCACCTCCCTCTGTTGGTATTGTGGGCTCAAGAAATGCGTCCATCACCGGCAGTAAATTTGCCGCAAACCTTGCTTCTGACGTTGTAAAAGCCGGCTACACAATAATATCCGGGTTAGCGCGCGGAATTGACGCCGCTGCACATCAGGCAAGTTTACACAGCAGCGCAACATCGGGAACAATTGCTGCATTGGCAGGTGGAATTGACAAGCCTTACCCACCCGAGAACCTTAATCTTTACAACCAAATCTGTGACGACAAAGGACTTGCAATCACTGAAATGCCCTTTGGATGGAAGCCAATTGCCAGAGATTTTCCACGGCGAAACAGACTGATCGCGGGTGTTTCGCTTGGGCTTGTTGTGGTTGAAGCTGCAAAAAGGTCGGGCTCATTAATCTCTGCACGGCGCGCATCTGATTTTGGACGTTTAGTTTTTGCCGTACCCGGCTCTCCACTTGACCCAAGAGCAGGTGGAACCAATGCGCTTCTCAAAGAAGGTGCTATTTTAACGACGAATGCAAATGATATTCTCGAAGCACTCGCACCGATCTCGCAAATTGACGAAATCAACTACCCAATTATCGAAGAAAAAGAGGATCAGGTCGAGAACCCGGAGCCTCCAGATGAAAATGCGCGATCAATCATAATCAACGCCATGGGTGCAACACCAGTTGAAATCGACGATATTATTAGACATACAGGTTACCCTGCCCAGACGGTATATTTAGTGTTACTAGAACTTGACCTTGCAGGCCGCCTGCAACGCCACTCAGGAGGCCTTGTATCCCTTATTCTGCAAACCTGAATTTAAGGGTCTTGAATGAGATAAAATATCACCGCATTCGATATACGCCATTTCAATCAAATAACTGAGCATATCCGCACCTTCTGCTTCTGCAACTGTACGCAATTCGCCCAGCATGTCACGGACATAAATAAGGTTATTATGCGCTTTGGGAACATCGCCTGAATTTGCTGCATTATCATTATTTGGCAATTCTCAATTCCTTTAAGCGGCCTTGCGCGGGCGTCATGTACGCCGCATCAGATTATGACTATTATCCTAATGGGTTTAATTTAAGATTGCAATATTTATCTTGTCGCTTTTTAGTTGCATTACGTTGTATTGAACAAGAAATTCTCAAAAAAGCTTGACCAAATGCCGTTCAATGTCCATGTGCTAAGCCAAATCATTGAAAAACACATAATTTGTAAAGTGCGAAAATAAGTATGAATGTAGTTGTCGTAGAATCTCCTGCAAAAGCAAAGACCATCAACAAATACCTAGGTTCTGATTACACGGTACTGGCATCTTTTGGTCATGTCAGAGATTTGCCAGCAAAAGATGGATCGGTAAATCCAGACGAAGATTTTGCGATGCTTTGGGAAGTCGACACAGCATCAAATAAGCGTCTAAAGGATATTTCTACAGCGCTTAAAGGTGCGGATACTTTATTTCTCGCAACTGACCCCGACCGCGAAGGTGAAGCCATTTCTTGGCACGTTTTAGATGTGTTGGAGAAGAAAAAAGCGCTCAAGGGAAAGAACGTAAAACGTGTTGTTTTCAATGCGATAACGAAAAAATCAGTTCTCGATGCGATGGCACAGCCACGCGATATTGATACCCCACTTGTTGACGCTTATCTTGCACGTCGCGCCCTTGATTATCTTGTTGGATTTAACTTATCGCCTGTTTTGTGGCGCAAACTCCCAGGCGCACGTTCAGCTGGTCGTGTACAATCAGTTGCATTGCGTTTGATTTGCGATCGCGAAACGGAAATTGAGCGTTTTATCAAAGACGAGTATTGGCAAATTGCAGCGGAGCTTAAAACACCGCGCAATGACAAATTTACAGCGCGTCTAACTGTTTTTGACGGTGATAAATTACAGAAATTATCCATCGAGAACAGCGAATCGGCTGACAAAATGAAGCAAATGTTGGAAAGCGCTTCATTTAATATTGGCAAAGTTGAAGCGAAACCAACACGCAGAAATCCATCGCCTCCGTTTACAACATCAACGCTGCAACAGGCTGCATCGTCAAAATTAGGCTTTAATGCTTCGCGCACAATGCAGGTTGCTCAAAAGCTTTATGAGGGTATTGAAATTGGCGGTGAAACTGCTGGTCTAATTACCTATATGCGTACCGATGGTGTTCAGATGGCGCCTGAAGCGATTGAAGCATCGCGGAGCGCAATCAAGGCGCAATTTGGCGATAGATATTGCCCAGATAAGGCGCGTCATTACGAAACAAAAGCAAAGAACGCGCAAGAGGCTCACGAAGCGGTACGTCCGACAAGCTTTGAACGCACACCTGACCAGGTTAAAAAATTCCTCGATGCTGATCAATTCAAGCTCTATGACCTGATTTGGAAGCGCGCAATTGCCAGCCAAATGGCATCGGCAGAAATCGAGCGCACAGCCGTTGATGTAATTGCGACAAATGGCGGACAATCAGCCACCTTACGCGCTAATGGTTCTGTCATTCGCTTTGATGGTTTCATCGCAGCTTATAGCGATCACAAAGACGATAGCGAAGGCAAATCAGATGATAAGGCAGATGATGCACGCCTACCTCTGATTAATCAGGGTGAAGATGCTGCGCGCGAGAAGATCAATGCGACGCAACACTTTACTGAACCGCCACCTCGTTACTCAGAGGCGTCGCTTATTAAAAAGATGGAAGAGCTTGGTATTGGCCGCCCTTCAACATATGCATCGACATTGGCAACTTTGTCTAACCGCGAATATGTCAAATCAGAACAACGCAAATTAATCCCGGAACCAAAAGGCCGCCTTGTGACAGCCTTCCTGGGCAACTTCTTTGATCGCTATGTTGAATTTGGGTTCACCGCCGATCTTGAAAATAAACTCGACCGCATCTCAGCAGGCGAATTGCAGTGGAAAGATGTTTTGCGTGAATTCTGGAACGAATTTCAAACCCATGTAGAAGGCACAAAAGAGCTGCGTGTTACCAATGTTCTTGATGCGCTGAATGAAGAGCTTGCAGAGCTTGCCTTCCCTGATCGTGGCGATGGCATGAACCCACGCATCTGCCCGACATGTGGTGAGGGTAATCTATCTCTTAAGCTTGGTCGTTATGGTGCATTTGTTGGTTGTTCCAATTATCCAGAATGTAAGTTTACCCGCCAATTGTCCAAGGATGCAGATGGTGAAAACCAAGCAGCGGTTTCAAACGAGCCACAAACGCTTGGTAAAGATCCAAATACCGATGAAGATATCACGTTGCGTTCTGGCCGTTTTGGGCCTTATGTTCAGCGCGGCGAAGGCAAGGAAGCAAAACGTTCTAGCCTGCCAAAAGGTTGGGCACCTGAAACGATTGATTATGAGCGCGCAATGGCTTTGATTTCTCTGCCAAGAGATATCGGCCCTCACCCGGAATCAGGCAAAATGATTTCAAGTGGCTTGGGTCGTTATGGACCATTTATTTTACATGACGGCATGTATGCGAATTTAGAATCAATTGAAGATGTTTTCACAATTGGTCTTAACCGGGCGGTGACTGTGATTGCAGAAAAAGCAGCCGCAGGTCCTGGTCGAGGCAGAAAAGCTGCGACGGCTCTTAAGGAATTGGGCGAACACCCAGATGGCGGCAAGATTGCTGTCATGGATGGACGGTATGGCCCATATGTGAAGTGGGAAAAGATCAACGCCACTTTGCCAAACGGTACTGATCCGCAAGGCGTGACACTTGAACAAGGTATCGAGCTCGTCAACGCAAAAGCTGCGACGAAGGGTAAGAAAAAAGCCGCTCCAAAGAAAAAGCCAGCTGCAAAGAAGAAGACTGCAGCCAAGAAACCAGCAGCAAAGAAAACAGCTGCAAAATCAAAAGCTGAGGAATAGATTTGGCAAAAACGCCAAGGTTTGCACGCTCTAAGTCAACGAAACAAAAAACAAATAAGAATAATGACTTAGCCAATAGTCCTAAAGTAAAAAATGGTAAGCCGCCGCTTGAAAAAGCGGCGATCTTACGTTTTATATCCGAGTTTCCTGATTTAGCGTCAAAGCGCGAAATAGCAAAGGCATTTGGTGTTAAAGGCGATGAGCGCGCGGTTTTAAAAGACATCCTGCGTGAAATGGCTGACGAAGGTTTGCTAAGCGGTACGCGCAAGAAAATTTCGCGCCCTGGGAAAATGCCGTCCGTTTCAACACTGGATATTGTATCGCGCGATAACGATGGTGATTTAATCGGACGACCAACACAATGGCGTGATGAAGATGGAACCGCACCAGCCGTTCTTATTCGCCAAATGTCGCAAAAATCCCGCACCGGAGGATCTAAATCCAAAACAACAGGACCGACCGCAGGTCTTGGCGACAAGGTTCTAGCGCGTATCTTCCCAAATGATAACCGAGAAGGCCCCGCTTATATCGGCAAGGTTATGAAAGTGCTCGATCGTCAGAAATCAAGCACCATGGGCATTTATCGCGAAAATGAAGATGGCGAAAATAGCGGCGGCCGTGTTCTGCCCATTGATCGCAAAAACAAAGAATATGCCATCGCTCCTGATATGACAGGTGGTGCCAAACATGGTGATTTGGTGGAGGTGCAATCCATCCACACAAACCGAGTTGGCCTGCCACATGCTAAAATCATAAATGTCGTTGGTTCAATCGCTTCTGAAAAAGCGATCACAATGATTGCGGTTCATGATCGCGGTATTCCGCATATCTTCCCGCAAACTGTTTTAGATGCTGCAGAAGAAGCAAAACCTGCGGACATGAAAAAGCGCGAAGATTGGCGCGAACTGCCGCTAATTACGATCGATCCTGCTACAGCTAAAGATCACGATGATGCGGTTTACGCACATATGGACGACAATCCCGCCAACGAAGGCGGTGCGGTTTTATATGTCGCTATCGCTGATGTATCTTATTATGTAAGACCAGATAGCCCTATGGATCGTGAAGCACGGATTAGAGGAAACTCTGTTTATTTCCCTGATCGGGTGATCCCAATGCTCCCAGAACGCATTAGTAACGATTTGTGCTCACTTAAAGAAGGTGTAGACCGCCCTGCTCTGGCCACCAAAATCATTTTCAATGCAGAAGGCCGCAAGGTCAGTCATTCGTTCCACCGCATTATGATGCGAAGTGCTGCAAGCCTCGCTTATGAACAGGCACAAGAGGCGATTGATGGCAATCCGGATGCGCAAGCGGGTGAAATACTCGAAAGCGTCCTGAAGCCTTTATGGGCAACATACGCGATTATGAAAATTGGACGCGATCGCAGGCAACCGCTTGATCTTGATCTGCCCGAACGTCGCATCATTTTAGATGACGAAGGCAAAGTGGATCACATTCACGTGCCCGACAGACTAGACGCACATAAACTGATTGAAGAATGTATGATCCAGGCAAATGTTGCGGCAGCGGAAGCTCTGGAAAGCAAACGCCAAGCATTGATCTACCGCGTACATGAAGAGCCATCCCTATCCAAGCAGGAAGCTCTGCGTGAGTTTTTGGCAACCTTGGACATTTCCCTCGCGAAAGGTGGCCACCTCCGCGCCAATCACTTCAATGGTATCCTGGCGAATGTGAAGGACAAACCAACAGAAACCATGGTCAATGAGATGGTGTTGCGCTCGCAGAGCCAAGCGATCTATCATCCTGAGAACCAAGGACATTTTGGCTTGAACTTGCGTAAGTATGCGCATTTCACATCCCCTATTCGCAGATATGCAGACTTAATTGTCCACCGCGCGCTTGTAGGATCACATGGTTTGGGTGAAGGCGGGATCACGCCGGACGAAGAAGCAGCGCTTGAACTTATTGCGGAAGATATTTCCGACTTTGAACGACGCGCATCAGGCGCAGAGCGAGATACGCAAGATCGCTTAATCGCTCATCATTTGGCAGAAAAAATCGGCGTTGAATTCCGTGGTCGAATTGCCGGCGTCACCAAATCAGGACTTTTTGTCTCGTTGCCAGAATACGGTGCAGATGGTTTTATACCAATATCAACGTTGGGAACTGATTATTATTTTTATGACGAAGCTCACCAGGCATTAACCGGCGAAAGAACGGGTCTTGGGTTTCGATTGGGAGACGAAGTAGACGTACGATTAGCCGAGGCAATTCCACTTGCTGGAGCTTTGAGATTTGAAATGCTGAGTAAGGGCGAAAAAATGCCAACCGGAACACGTTCTTTCCATAAGGGAAAGAAAAACCGATCGGCAGCGCGTCCATCCTTTAAAAAAGGACGTAAATCTCGGCGCAGAAAATGAGATGTTAAATGACTGAAACTGAAGTCTATCAAAATCACGGCCAAAAAGACGAACGGCCAACAAAACTTGCAATGAAACGCGGGTTTGCATCACGCTGCCCTTGCTGTGGCGAAGGCAAGTTGTTCGATAAGTTTGTTAAAGTTACACCACAATGCAGAAACTGCGGCGAAGAATTGCATCACCACCGCGCGGACGATCTGCCTGCTTACTTGGTGATTCTTATTATCGGTCACATAGTCGTTGCTGCATTTATGATGACAGACATGGTCTTTAAGCTTGCGGATTGGCAGCATTTGTTAATCTGGATCCCAATCACAACGGTTTTGTCTTTGGCGCTTCTTCAGCCGGTTAAAGGTGCTGTTGTGGGTCTGCAATGGGCACTACGCATGCATGGTTTTGGTGACCAGCCAGACTATGATGATAGTGCTGCCCTTAAAGAGCACTAAACCTATTATATCCCATTGAGCACGATTTCGACACCTCAAGGCAAACCAAAAGCGCTGCGTCCTAAAGATGCAGCAACAATAATGCTGATTGATCGGCAGAACTTGCGCGTTTTGATGGGTAAAAGATCAAGTAAACATGTGTTCATGCCCGATCTATATGTGTTCCCTGGTGGTCGCCGCGATAAATATGACTGGCGGCTTCCCGTAAGCACCCCCTTACGGGATGAAGTTGTATCGCACCTACTTAATGACACGTCGCAAAAATTCACAAAATCAACCGCTACTGCATTGGCGCTTGCCGCCGCGCGGGAGTTGTTAGAAGAAACCAGCATAGACGTACGAGATCATGCTGGATTCAACCTTCAGAACTTTAGATATTTCGCCCGTGCGATTACCCCTATCGGCCAGGCTCGGCGCTTTGATACACGATTTTTTGTAAGCTTTTGCGATGAATTAGACATCGATACTTCTCGCGCAAAAGATAGCGATGAACTGATTGATTTACGCTGGGTCGATATCCATCGGCCTGAAGATCATCCCATGCCGATGATCACATCCAAAATTCTAAACCAGCTTAAACTCAGAATAAAACAATCGGGTGATCTTGAGTTTGATACACCACCTTATTTTTACAACAAGATATAATTATTCAAACACAACATCGTATAAACACTATGCGCAGGCCGTATTTTGCCAATTTCATTCTCCAAAGGGCTTGACTTTTGAGGCTTAATTTGTAATTTCGCGTCAACTATGCCGTAGATTGCAAATATCATCTGCGGCTTCATTTTTTAAAGAAGGTAGCCAAGATGGCCAAGGCAACAACTATCAAAATTAAACTACAGTCAACAGCTGACACTGGTTTCTTCTATGTAACCAAAAAGAACAGCCGTACTTACACAGAGAAAATGGTCAAAACAAAATATGACCCAATTGCTCGTAAACACGTTGAGTTCAAAGAAGCAAAAATCAAGTAATTCAATTACTTGGCTTTAAAATTTGCGAAACCCGCTTGCAGTGATGCAAGCGGGTTTTATTTGTGGGCCGATCGATGCAACAGAAGTGGTACGAGGAGGCCACGGAATGCTGTAGAAAGATCGGCCACCCCACGACCCAGGAGATGCGGCGGACCTGAACATCATGGGGTATCTCAATTAAATCTGCTTATTAAATCGCGCCTATTAGCGAGATCATCGCTCAATTTCACAAAAGAATCAAGCATTGCGTTTATGTTAAACGCGATAACCAGCAGATAGATGTAAGTATAGGTTGAAACGAATTGCAGTATAAAGGCCGCTTTACGTTATTTTAAAAGCAAGTTTATCAGGCTACTTCTTTCAAAACGACTCGGTTCCGTCCCTGTGATTTTGCTTCATAAAGTGCAGTATCCGCACGTTTCAGCAAAGTCTTGCTGTCATCAGTCTCAGGGTCAAAACATGTTACGCCAACAGATGTTGTAACTGAGAGCGCCTCATCTTCGTTTGAAATATCAAATGGCAATTCTTCAATGGACTGACGTAAACGCTCAGCGACTTGCAGAGCCATTTCCTCAGTTGTATCTGGCATGAGTACCAAAAACTCTTCGCCACCAAATCGGCAAGCGAGATCAGCACCGCGAACAGTACTACGCAAGCGACGTGCAAATTCTTTTAAAGCTTCATCGCCAGCATCATGCCCATAGGTGTCATTAACACTCTTAAACTTATCAATGTCTGTGATTAAAAGTGAAATCGGTGTATTTCGACGTTTAGATCGTTGGATGAGCTTATCCATATAAGCATCAAGGAAATGACGGTTATTTAACCCCGTTAACGGGTCAACAACTGCCAACTCTACTGACTTCGAAAGACTTGCTTTTAGTTTTTCACTCGATCTGTGACGCTTAATCTGCGTGAGTGAACGCGCGTAAAGTTCATTAGGATCAAAGGGATGCAAAATATAATCATTCACGCCAATATCGAGCGCTCTGACAATTTGCTGTTCATCTCCGGCTTGCAACATAATTAAGATAGGAACGAAGCGCGTTGCTTCGCGAGAACGCAATTGTGAACACAAGCGCAACGGATCACAACCTGGAATATTGCCATTGATGATAATAAGTTCATAGGGTGTTTCAGCCGCCTCAAACAACGCAGCTTCCGGATCTGAAATTGCATTTATATCGGCGATTTCAGAAATAGATTTTGCTATACGGTCGTGTGATGAAGCGCGACCGTCTATAAGCAATGTTGATCCACGCTCGTCTAATGTTGCAGGACCGGTTTTATGCTCATCCAAGGCGTCAAAAGATACACGCCCACTCGCCTGATTGCGCAATTCATCCGTTAGCATCTTTAAGCGAAGCAAACTTTTCACGCGCGCCATAAGCTGCATATTGTTAACTGGTTTTGTCAGAAAATCGTCCGCACCACATTTTAAACCCTGAACTCTGTCTTCAGGTTGATCAAGCGCTGTGACCATCACAACAGGAATATGAACTGTTTTCGGATTGGCTTTAAGTCGACGACAAACTTCAAACCCGTCAATTCCGGGCATCATGATATCTAATAAAATGAGATCAACTTGCGTTTTGTCACAGATATTGAGCGCTGTCATTCCGTCTTCAGCGGTCAATACTTCAAAATATTCAGCAAGTAGATGCGTTTCCAGCAGTTTAACATTCGCTGGGATGTCATCAACAACAAGAACTCTAGCTGTCATTTACACAAATACTCCGAAACTCAAAACGCGATTTTGACCAAACTCAAATGATTATGCACCACTAGGTCCCAAAAAACTCTTAATGGTTTCCAAAAATCCAGGTACTGAAATTGGTTTTGAAATATAGGCCTCGCAACCACCTTGCCGAATGCGTTCTTCATCGCCTTTCATTGCAAAAGCTGTGACCGCAATAACTGGAATTGAATGTAATTCCTCATCTTCTTTCAACCACTTGGTGACATCAAGTCCAGACACTTCAGGCAGTTGAATATCCATAAGAATCAAATCAGGCTTATGTTGACGCGCCAAATCAAGCGCTTCCAAACCATTGCGGGTTTGTATCGTTCCATAGCCAGAAGCCTCAATGAGATCCCGAAAGAGCTTCATGTTAAGCTCGTTGTCCTCAACTATCATAACTTTTTTTGTCATTTAATTGCCCGATACGTCCCAGTATTCCCTAATTAGGTTGCATATTACGCCAATTTAGTTGAAAAAATGGTAATTTCTAAAAACAAATATATCTAATAAATTAAGGTTTTGAAAAGATGGAGAAATCCGAAGAAATCGCCGTTGATGTGTTGACCTGGTTGGCGTCAGAACCAGAGCTTTTCAACCGATTCTTAGGCCTTTCAGGCCTTGAGGCATCGCAATTGCGTCAGGCAGCTTCTCAACCCGGTTTTTTCACCGGTGTGCTCGAATTCTTGATTAATCATGAACCGACACTTTTAAAATATTGCGAAGCATCAAATGAAAAACCTGAACATGTGGCACAAGCGTTTCGCCAACTTGGGGGCCACCTTGAGCAAGGATATTGAAATCAAATCAATTACAGACATCATCTCCCCATCAACAAATCGTCCTTTGATTATTTGCGATGTGGATGAAGTGGTGCTTGAATTTCTAACGCCGTTTCAAAGTTTCCTTTTGGCGCAGGATAAAGAACTGCGCCCCAATAGTTTTGCACTGCACGGAAATATTTTTGACCTTAATACAGATCTAGCCGTTGAAAATGACAAGGTTTCAACGCTTATTGATGACTTCTTTGCTGATCAAATCAACTGGCAGATGTTGCTTCCTCACGTTGAACCAACCTTAAAAGAACTCAATCAAGAGATGGATATTGTCTTTTTAACAGCCATGCCACCTCGCTACTTTCAAACGCGCAAAAAACTGCTTGAAAGCTTTGATCTAAACTTCCCATTAATTGCGACCGAAGAGGCCAAAGGCCCTTTTTTAAAAGAGGCAAATACGCATATAGACGACAACATCTTTTTCATCGATGATATGATCTATAATCATCACTCGGTCGCCGAGCATGCACCCGATACGCATCACATTAGCATTATGGGCAATAAAGTATTTAAAGCCATTGCTCCAAAACTTGATGAATATATCTTTGATGCCGATAACTGGCATGATGTGAAAAGCTACATTCAGAGCAAAATATAAATAACAGCAACAGTGCAACCAGCTTATAAATCGCCTTGTTTTACGCATAAAAACACTCTAAATACTATTTGTTCGACATTTGTTCCGATTGAAACGACGTAATATGCCCTCACCCAGCCCAAAAGACGGATTCTGTCGCGATTGCTTTGAACCGATTGTTCAAACGCGCCCGCGATGCCGCAGCTGCGGCAGTCCACGTCTGCTCAAGCATTCAGAACTCTCTACATTAAAAATTGCCCATATTGATTGTGATGCTTTTTATGCGGCAGTTGAAAAACGCGACAATCCAGATCTCATCGATAAACCGCTGATCATTGGTGGCGGAAAAAGAGGCGTTGTATCAACGGCTTGTTATGTTGCGCGCATACACGGTGTGCGCTCGGCAATGCCTATGTTTAAAGCGTTAGATGCCTGTCCTGATGCCGTTGTTTTACCCCCTGATATGAAAAAATATAGCAAAGTGGGCAAGCAGGTGCGCGAAATGATGCTTGAGCTCACCCCGATGGTGCAGCCACTTTCCATTGACGAAGCGTTTTTAGACCTATCAGGAACGGAACGATTGCACGGCATGTTTCCCGCACAAACACTGGCAAAATTGTCTCAAAAAATCGAAAATGAGATTGGTATTACCGTGTCAGTGGGCCTGTCATACTGCAAGTTTTTAGCTAAAATTGCCTCCGATCTGAACAAGCCGCGTGGTTTTTCGATCATCGGCGAACAAGAAGCGCTGAAAATGCTTGCTGAAATGCCCGTTACAAAAATTTGGGGTGTTGGCAAGGCCTTTGCTTCAACGCTCTCCAAAGACGGCATTACCATGATTGGGCAGTTGCAAAAGATGGAACAAGATGAACTTTTAAGACGTTACGGCACCATGGGTTCACGTCTCTACCATCTTTCACGCGGTAACGATGATCGAACTGTAAGACCAAATTCCGGTGCAAAAAGCGTTTCTTCCGAGACAACTTTTTTTGATGATAAATCAGATTTTGACGAGCTTGCTAAAACCTTGCGTTTTTTGAGTGAAAAGGTCGCTGACCGGCTTAAAAAGTCCAATACATCGGGGCACACCGTTGTTTTAAAATTGAAAACAGCCGATTTTAAGTCTCGAACCAGAAACCGCAGGCTTGCTGATCCAACCATGCTGGCTGATAAGATATTTCGCACTGGTTTGGATCTTTTAAAACCCGAAACAGATGGAACCAGCTTTCGTCTTTTGGGTATTGGTGTAAGTGACCTTGGGGCTCCTGATCAAGCTGATCCCGATGATTTGGTTGATATTGATGCGACCCGTAGAGCCCATGTTGAAGGTGCAGTTGATAAAGTACGATCAAAATTTGGCAATACAATCGTTCAAACTGGTTATACTTTTAAAAGCAAACCGAAGCCAAAGATGAAACCTGATCCAAACGAAGAAAACGATTAAACCAATTCAACATCAAGCACACCGGGTGCTGATTTCATCGCAGCGGCAATCTCCGGAGAGATCTTGTATTTATTCGGCAATTCAATCTCAATTTCACGATCACCATCATCTTTAATCATAATAAAGGACACCTGCCCTGGCCCTTTGGTATTTAGGTGCGCAGAAACCGCAGGAAGCGCAACACTATCACGCATAAAGATGCGCAGAGTCTTTTGCGTGCTGACAGCTTCATATTCAAGCGATGTCACGCTTTGAATGCGTAGACCAATACCTTCGGGGCGTTCTTCCGCAGCGACTGTCAGAATAAGCGATTTACCGGGTTCAAGCAGCTCACGATGCAATTGCAATGCTTCTGAGAACAACACGGCTTCAAACTGTCCGGTACTATCTGAGAAAGTAACAATTCCCATCTTGTTACCTGTGCGGGTTTTACGTTGTTGGAAGCCCGTTACAGTGCCTGCCAAGCGCCCCGCTGTAGCACCAGCTTTCACCGCAAGCGAGAAATCCGTCCATTTCTGAACCCGTCTTTTATCAAGTATCTCGCCATAAGAATCGAGCGGATGCGCGGATAAATAAAAGCCCAAAACCTGATATTCGCGCTGTAATTTTTCCGCCGGCAACCAAGGCGTTACCTTGTTAAATTGAATAACTTCGCCAGGACCTTCGGTATCTAGACCAAAGATATCACTTTGCCCGGATGCGCGGTCCGCAGATGCTTTTTGGCTAAATCCTAATATCCGCTCAAGGCCCGCAATGAGCTCCGCTCGCTCGCGACCAAAGCAATCAAATGCACCAGCGCAGATTAAACTATCGATCACGCGTTTATTGACCATTTTAGGATCAACACGCTTACAAAAATCTTCAATCGACTTAAATGGCTCTGATCCCCGCACCTCAACAATATGATCAACCGCAGCCTCGCCCACGCCTTTAATGGCGGCCAAGGAATAGAAAATCTTATTTTCACCGCGCTGGAAATGACGGAACGATGTTTGAACAGACGGCGCGACAACTTCAATGCCCAAACGAAGCGCATCCTGTCTGAAATCAACCAGCTTTTCAGTATTCCCCATATCAAGGGTCATGGAAGCAGCTAAAAACTCAACAGGATAATGCGCTTTTAAATATGCCGTTTGATAAGACACAATGCCATAGGCTGCAGCGTGGGATTTGTTAAAACCGTAATTCGCAAACTTCGCCAAGAGATCAAAGATCATATCCGCTTGCGGCTTAGATACACCGCGCTCCACGGCACCTTCAACAAAACGAACGCGCTGTTTATCCATTTCGGCTTGGATTTTCTTACCCATCGCACGACGCAGCAAATCCGCTTCACCAAGTGAGTAACCAGACAGCACCTGCGCGATCTGCATTACCTGTTCCTGATAGACAATCACGCCTTGAGTTTCCTCAATCAGATAGTCAATTTTCGGGTGAATGGACGCAAGTTCTTCTTCGCCATGTTTGCGCGCGTTATAAACGGGAATATTTTCCATTGGACCGGGACGATAAAGCGCAACAAGCGCAATAATATCCTCAATACGGTCGGGCTTCATACCGATAAGCGCTTTACGCATACCCGCAGATTCCACCTGAAACACACCCACAGTTTCACCGCGAGACATCATTTCATAGGATTTTTTATCATCAAACGGGATCGTATTAATATCGACTTCGATATTACTCTCGGCAATGAAATCAACCGCCGTTTTAATCACCGTCAGAGTTTTAAGACCCAAGAAGTCAAACTTAACCAGACCGGCTTGCTCAACCCATTTCATGTTAAACTGGGTCACCGGCATATCAGAACGCGGATCGCGATACATCGGCACCAATTGCCATAATGGGCGATCACCGATCACGATACCCGCCGCATGGGTGGATGCGTGGCGATATAACCCCTCAAGCTTTTGCGCGATATCAAGCAGACGTCCAACAATAGGTTCTTCATCCACTGCTTCGGCAAATTTCGGTTCTTCCTCAATCGCTTTATGAAGCGGGGTTGGGTTAGCCGGATTGTTCGGAACCAATTTACAGATACGGTCAACCTGCCCATAAGGCATCTGTAACACACGGCCCACATCGCGAAGCGCTGCGCGCGCTTGCAGCGATCCAAAAGTGATGATCTGAGCGACTTGCTCACGACCATATTTTTCCTGCACATATTTGATAACTTCTTCGCGCCTATCCTGGCAGAAATCGATATCAAAATCGGGCATGGAAACACGTTCAGGGTTCAAGAAACGCTCAAATAGAAGCGAAAACCTGAGTGGATCAACATCTGTAATCGTAAGCGCAAACGCCACAAGCGAGCCCGCACCAGAACCACGGCCCGGGCCAACGGGGATATCTTGCTCTTTCGCCCACTTAATAAAGTCCGCAACAATCAAGAAATATCCGGGGAATTTCATCCCTTCGATAATATCAAGCTCGACAGTTAGACGCTCTTCATAGTCTTTTTCTGTATAATCAAGCGCAGTTCCGTGAACTTTAAGGCGTTCTTTTAATCCCTCGATAGATTGTCGACGTAATTCATCAGCTTCGGCTTTAAGGGCGTTCTCCGCATCTCCATCATCACCGGTAAAACGCGGCAAGATAGGATCAATATAGCCAAGTTTAACCGAACAACGTTGGGCGATCTCAATCGTATTTTCAATAGCTTCAGGTAGATCAGAAAACAGATCAACCATCTGACTTTGCGTTTTAAGATAATGATCTTCAGTTAATCGAAATCTGTTTTCATCTGAAACAACGGTGTTATTGGCCACAGCCATGAGCGCATCATGAGCATCAAAATCTTCTTCACTTGGGAAAAACGATTCATTCGTTGCGACTATTGGAAGTTCCTGATCATAGGCCAAGTTTACCATATGCGCTTCTAGTGATCTGTCATATCCGCGCGGTCTTTGAAGTTCGATATACAAACGATTTGGAAAAAACTGGCTCAGGCTCTGCACTCTCTGAGAGGCTACATGATTGCGCCCATCTTTAAACGCCAAATCGATTGGACCAGAAGGCCCGCCAGTCAGTGCAATCAAACCTTCCGACTTACCTTCAAGCCAAGAAAGTTTGATGTGAACAGCTTCATCATCTGAACCTTTAAGATAAGCGCGGCTTAGTAGCTCAACGAGATTTTGATAGCCAACTTGTGTTGAAGCAAGCAAAACGATGGATGGGAATACGCGAAGGTGTTCGCGACCGGATTTTGTTTCCCCATCACCAGCATCTTGCATATCAATGCTGATTTGGCACCCAATAATAGGTTGAATACCCTCGCCTGCGGCTTTGATCGAAAACTCAAGCGCACTGAATAAATTGTTAGTGTCGGTAATTGCGATGGCAGGCTGCTGGTCTTTTAACGCAGAAGATAAAACGGTCTTAACCGGTAACGCGCCTTCCAGCAAAGAATAAGCTGAATGGACATGAAGGTTTACAAATCTCGGTTTAGTCTCACTATTGCTAGCCATTGCCCGTATTCACCTATCCCAACACATACAGATAAATGCGATTAGTCGCAGAATCCATTGAGCGCTATATTGCCAGAAATAAGATCCAAGCACAGCTTAAATTAACGGCTTCGCACAGATTTGAATAAATGAGATAAAACGGATGGTGAGTACTAGACTGACGTGAACAAAACACAAAGGCTTGTTACAAACATAGTGATAGAAACAAAAGCTGCACAGTCTCGAACAAAATACGTCATAATATACTCCAATTCACTTTATGTATCTACTATGTTCTATTTTTGTTCTAATGTCAACAACTTTTATTAAACACAAAAAAATCCGCGAACAGTGACCCATTCGCGGAGATTAATTTTGAAAAATTCTAGAGAAGAAATTAGCTGTTAACAGCTTCTTTCAATGCTTTACCTGCAGAGAACTTAGGAACGTTTCTTGCAGGGATATCAACTTCAGCGCCTGTAGAAGGGTTACGACCCTTTGAAGCAGCACGGTGGCCTACTGAAAAATTACCAAAACCGATAAGACGAACATCTCCGCCAGATTTTAGTTCTGCTGTTACTGTGTCGAATACAGCTTCAACTGCAGCGGCCGCTTCAGTTTTCGCAATACCCGCTTTTTCAGCAACTGCTGACACAAGTTCATTTTTATTCATAACTATCCCTTTCCATCGTATCAGACGACTCAGTTAATTCATGTGGTGAGTTTATATATTCCAACTAACACCACAAGAATTTACAAAATAAATAAGCGTGTTTTTCACGTTATTTTGCGATTTTTGTGTAAAAAAAGGCCGGAAATCCGGCCTTTTCCAAAAGATTGATTATTGTGCATTGCACTAATGTGCGATTTGCTCACCCGCAGCATCATTTGTTGCAGTTAACGCGGGCGCGTCGTCACTCGGCATTTCCCATTCAATTGCGACAGGCGCTTCAACAAGCGCGTGTTTGATCACCTCATCCATGCGTGAAACAGGGATGATATCCATCTCATTTTTCACGTTATCAGGAATGTCAGCTAGGTCTTTTGCATTCTCTTCAGGGATCAAAACTGTTTTAATCCCACCACGAAGCGCTGCAAGCAATTTCTCTTTTAAACCACCAATTGGCAACACACGACCGCGCAAGGTCACCTCACCTGTCATGGCAATATCTTTACGCACCGGTATGCCGGTCATAATAGACACAATTGCCGTTGCCATGGCGATGCCGGCAGATGGTCCATCTTTTGGCGTTGCACCTTCTGGCACGTGAACGTGAATATCACGTTTTTCAAACACAGGCGGTTTCACACCAAAATCAACAGCACGAGACTTCACATAAGATGCAGCGGCAGAAATAGATTCTTTCATCACATCTTTAAGGTTACCGGTCACTGTCATAGCGCCCTTACCAGGAAGCATAACACCTTCAATGGTCAGCAATTCGCCACCAACTTCTGTCCATGCAAGACCGGTTACAACACCAACTTGATCTTCGCCTTCAGCCTCACCATGACGGAAACGCGGAACACCAAGATAATCAGCGAGATTATCAACGGTCACTTCAACCTTCTCGACTTTCGTCTTCAAGATTTCTGTCACGCATTTACGTGTCAGTTTAGAAAGCTCACGCTCTAAATTACGAACACCGGCTTCGCGCGTATAGGCACGCACGATTTCAAGCAAGGCTTCGTCTGTTAGTGAGAATTCTTTCTCTTCCAACGCATGATCTTTAATCGCTTTTGGCAACAGATGACGTTTAGCAATTTCAAGCTTTTCATCTTCTGTGTAACCAGCAATACGGATGATCTCCATACGATCCATCAAAGGACCAGGAATATTCAGCGTATTAGATGTAGTGACAAACATAGTCTTTGAAAGATCGTATTCGACCTCAAGATAATGATCCATAAATGTCGAGTTTTGCTCTGGATCTAAAACCTCAAGCAATGCAGATGACGGATCGCCACGGAAGTCCATGCCCATCTTATCAATCTCATCCAGCAAGAAGAGCGGATTGTTCTTCTTCGCTTTTTTCATGGATTGAACGATCTTGCCTGGCATCGAACCAATATATGTACGGCGGTGACCACGGATCTCAGATTCATCACGAACCCCACCCAAGGCCATGCGAACATATTCGCGGCCTGTCGCTTTCGCGATCGACTTCGCCAAAGATGTTTTACCAACACCTGGAGGTCCAACAAGGCACAGGATTGGGCCTTTGATCTTCGATGTACGTGTTTGTACAGCAAGATATTCGATAATACGCTCTTTAACTTTATCCAAACCAAAGTGATCGTTATCTAAGATAGCTTCCGCTTTATTCAGATCCACTTTTGCACGTGAGGAACGCCCCCAAGGCAAACCAAGCAACCAATCAAGATAATTGCGAACAACTGTCGCCTCAGCTGACATTGGGCTCATTTGGCGGAGCTTTTTAACTTCAGCATCAGCCTTTTCGCGTGCCTCTTTCGAAAGTTTGGTCTTTTCAACGCGCTCTTCTAGTTCTGAAAGCTCATCACGACCCTCTTCACCTTCACCGAGCTCTTTCTGAATGGCTTTCATTTGCTCATTCAAATAGTATTCGCGTTGTGTTTTCTCCATCTGACGCTTAACGCGTGAACGGATACGTTTTTCCACTTGAAGAACTGAAATCTCGCCTTCCATGAAGCCAAGGCATTTTTCCAATCGCTCTTTCACGCTGATTGTGGTCAACATGTCTTGCTTTTCAAGAATCTTAATCGCCAAATGTGAAGCAACAGTATCAGCTAACTTAGAAAAATCATCAATCTGGCCTGTTGCGCTCACGACTTCAGGAGAGATCTTTTTGTTGAGCTTCACATAGTTCTCAAACTCACTAACAACGGAGCGAGACAATGCTTCAATCTCAACCAAATCATCTTCAGGCTCTGCAAGCTCATCGGCTGTGACTTCAAAATGATCATCAGTTTTTGTATAGCCAGTGATCTCCGCGCGAGATTTACCTTCGACCAACACTTTAACTGTTCCATCAGGCAGTTTTAAAAGCTGAAGAACATTTGCGATCGTGCCAATGTCGTAAATGCCTGTTGGTTCAGGATCATCTTCCCCGGCATCAATTTGTGTAGCGAGTAGAATTTGTTTTTCAGAACCCATCACTTCTTCAAGTGCGCTGATGGATTTCTCACGGCCGACAAAAAGCGGCACAATCATGTGCGGGAACACCACAATGTCTCTTAGTGGTAGCAATGGAAATGCGTTTGTGCTCTCCATGTTATCGTCCTCGCCCTTGATGTCTTCTGTCATTATTATTCCTTTCGACAGCATCCCAGACGAATATTGTCTGAGGCTAAATTCGCTGCGAATAACATCAGATAGTTATTCTTGGTCTTCACGCAGGTAGTCACGAAACTGACACGTTTCAAGTCATAAGTTTCGTTAAGAATAGAATCTGATCTTTTAATATCCAATTGGTGTTGATTCGAGCGCTTTCGTTAGTTTCCACATTTCAGCGCGCAATGTACAGACAAAAAAACCGCTATGTTTCCATAGCGGTTTTCTTAAATTCAGATTAGAAATTTATTCTATGCTGAGGCGTTCTCAGCCTCAGATTTGCGTTCTGAGTAGATATAAAGAGGACGCGCATTTCCAACCACAACTTCGTCGGAAATAACAACTTCACGAACACCTTCAAGTGCTGGAAGCTCATACATCGTATCAAGCAGAATTTTTTCCATGATCGAACGAAGACCACGTGCACCTGTTTTACGCGTGATCGCTTTCTTAGCAATCTCACGCAAAGCATCTTCGTGGAATGTCAATTCAACATCTTCCATATCAAACAGACGCTGATACTGCTTCACAAGCGCATTCTTTGGCTGGCTTAGAATTGAGATCAATGCATCTTCATCAAGGTCTTCCAAAGTTGCAATCACTGGCAGACGACCGATAAATTCTGGGATAAGACCGAATTTCACCAAATCTTCTGGTTCAAGATCCTGCAATACTGCGCCAACACTACGCTCATCAGGTGCTTCAACTTTCGCACCAAAGCCGATTGATGTGTTTTCACCACGCGCTGAGATCACTTTATCAAGACCAGCAAACGCGCCGCCTACGATAAACAGGATATTGACAGTATCAACTTGCAAGAACTCTTGCTGCGGGTGCTTACGACCACCTTGTGGCGGAACAGATGCAACTGTACCTTCCATAATTTTCAGAAGTGCCTGCTGAACACCCTCACCTGACACATCGCGTGTGATAGATGGGTTGTCAGACTTACGCGAAATCTTATCTACCTCATCGATATAAACGATGCCGCGCTGAGCGCGTTCGACGTTATAATCAGCTGACTGAAGCAGTTTAAGAATAATGTTTTCAACGTCTTCACCAACATAACCCGCTTCTGTAAGCGTTGTCGCATCAGCCATTGTAAATGGTACGTCAATAATGCGCGCTAGTGTTTGTGCCAAATATGTCTTACCGCAACCTGTTGGACCAACGAGCAGGATGTTGGATTTCGCCAATTCAATGTCGCCACCATTTTTGGTTGCATGTGAAAGTCGCTTATAGTGGTTGTGAACCGCAACTGATAACACGCGCTTGGCTTTTGATTGGCCGATAACGTATTCATCAAGAGTTTCCATGATTTCTTGCGGAGTTGGAACACCTTCGCTAGATTTGACCATTGAAGACTTGTTTTCTTCACGAATAATGTCAGTACAAAGCTCAACACACTCATCACAAATGAAAACAGTAGGACCCGCTATGAGTTTGCGAACCTCATGCTGGCTTTTCCCACAAAAAGAACAGTAAAGCGTATTCTTAGAATCGCCACCATTGCTTCCACTAACTTTGCTCATATTGTATTCCTTCCCGCTAGATTGCGGCCAACATAGCACCAAATCAATTTCTGAAACTTTTGTCAGAATCAACTTGATTTGCAATTACCTAGATATTCAAGCCTTTTTTAGAAAAAACTGCAATCATATCTGTAAGATTGATCAAGACTAACGGTGATTCCATCAAAATAAGCTTAATACTTATTATTAATTTTGACAGAAACCCCGTATTTATCAGTAATATCAACCTATTCTTCGGAAGTTTCACCTTCCATTGCTGCACGTGAAGAGATCACGCGATCAACTAAACCAAAACTCTGAGCCTCTTCCGCATCCATGAAATGGTCACGATCAAGAGTTTGCTCAATCGTTTCATAATCCTGACCAGTGTGCTCTACATACACTTCGTTCAAGCGGCGCTTCATCTTTAAAATGTCTTGTGCATGGCGCTCAATGTCAGATGCCTGACCTTGAAAACCGCCTGAAGGCTGGTGAACCATGATGCGGGCATTTGGCGTTGCAAAACGCATATCCTTGTGACCTGCGCATAACAACAATGAACCCATTGATGCCGCTTGGCCTGTACACAATGTTGAAACTGCCGGTTTGATAAACTGCATGGTATCGTAAATTGCCATACCCGCAGTCACCACACCACCTGGTGAGTTGATATAAAGTGCGATTTCCTTTTTAGGGTTTTCAGCTTCTAGGAAAAGAAGCTGCGCACATACCAATGTCGCCATTTGGTCTTCAACTGGGCCTGTAATAAAAATGATGCGTTCTTTCAGCAATCTTGAGAAAATGTCATATGAGCGCTCACCACGGTTAGTTTGCTCAACGACCATCGGCACAAGTGCCATTGCTGTATCAACTGTATTTGCCATCCTCGGCCCCTGTTCTTCTATCTGCCCAAAACTCTGGGTCTCATTTTCGTCATCTATAGATATGTTCTTTATACCTTGCGCTTCAAGACGACATATCGAAATAAACACCTACTTGTGACTGATACCGTGTTAACGGCAGGTAAAAATCACACAAGACTTTTGACAAGATCACAATATTCGGGTGTTTAGTGTAAACATAACCCTAAATTTCAAGCGTAATCCTCTGTCAGTTTGAGCAAAAATCTACATTTAACCCACATAACAGCTAATTGATTCGGCATTCGCGAGGCTGATTCCCAGCAAAACTAATTGGTTTTCGGGAGTTGTTCCTATCACCACAACATTTTATAAGCTCAGTCAAACAATGAGGGGTGTTAAAGTGAGCGACCAATCGATCTCCAATGATTTGGGTGAACAGGTGCAAAGTCCAAATTCAGCACAAAATAGTGTGCTGGACGTAAAATTCACCGGAACTGCAAAAGAATATTTCGGCATTTGGATCGTCAATATATTGCTCAGTATTCTAACATTGGGGATTTATTCAGCCTGGGCAAAAGTGCGCAGAAAACGCTACTTCAATGGCAATACCTGGATCGCTGGTCATAATTTTGAATACCACGCCAATCCGGTTTCAATTCTCAAAGGCCGCATCATCGTTTTCGTTTTATTTGTTGCCTACAATCTAACGGCAAATCTGGCGCCAGAAGTTGCTGGCATACTGACATTATTATTATTGATTGTGTTGCCATGGCTGATCAACAAAGGCCTGTCATTTAATGCGCGCATGACAAGCTATCGAAATGTGCGTTTTGGATTTGAAGGCAGTTATTGGAAAGCGCTTTTAACGCTTGTAATACTGCCATTTGTTAGTTTTTTAACGCTCGGGCTCCTATTGCCACTCTCTACCCAGCAACAGGCGAAATACATTTATTCAAACCATAGTTTTGGCGATGCAAAATTTGCAACTCATTTTTCATTAAAACCATTATACAAAGCGCTGTTTATCGCAGCTTTATTGCTCATATTATCTGTTCTTGTCATCGGTTTTGTTATCGCGGGCACGACAGGCATATTGGCAGCGCTTGAATCGCTAAACGAAGAAACATTCACAGATCCTGCAAACATATTTGTACTCTTGCCGTTTATCGTTATTTTCTATTTGGCGATGATTTTTACCTTTATACTGCCATATATCTACTACAGCGTGAGATCCTTTAACATTGCTATCAATCACCTGACACTCGATGGTAAACATAAATTTGGTTCAAACGTCGAGGTGCCAAAATATGCCTGGATCTTGGTATCAAACCTTATTGTTACTCTTCTTACACTTGGACTGATGGCACCTTGGGCACATGTGAGAAAAATGAAATATCTCGCTGCCCATTTCTTCATCCTGCCAGACGGCTCTTTGGATGAATTTGTTGATCGCGAACGCAGTGAAGGCAATGTGGCTTCATCTGAATATATGGATCTCGACGGAATTGATTTTGGACTTTAGGCTGAACCGACATGTATGAAATCAAGGGTCGAATTTTCACCAAAGTTAGTTCTGAAAGTACAAATTGCATCATGCATTGTCTTTCAGATGGAACTATTGCGTTTGGCAATACGCACGACAAAATCTATGAAAAATCAGATATTGCAGATATATCTGACCGATTGGGATCAATACCTCGCCGAATTACATTTAGTGACGGGGTAGTTTTCGAAACACCTGATAACGATGGTATCGATGGTTTGTTTTCGGATCAAATCTCGTGGATTTCAAAACTTTCAGACAGTTTAGATCAATGGCGTAAACCACTGATTTTTCTAGTCATTGCAACAGTTTGCGCTGTATTTTTATTCTTTAAATACGGACTTCCCGTCGGCGCAAGAATTGCAGCTTATCTCACCCCTCAAATCGTTGCGCAAACAATAGATAATTCAGCTCTTGAAACAATCGACAGTGTGATGCTTCGTCAAAGTAAACTGCCGCTTGCGCGCCAACAATCCATCACCCAACAATTTGAAGAATTGGTGCAACTTGCCCAAAAGCTCGATTACCCGCATATCGACAACATGCAATTGCTATTTCGTGATGGAGGTTCAGTTGGTGCAAATGCTTTTGCCCTTCCCGGCGGCACAGTCATCGCAACAGATCAATTTATCGAACTTGCAGAAGATGATGATGAAATCATCGCTGTGCTCGCACACGAAATCGGTCATGTGCGTCATCAACACAGCCTGCGCCAAATCTACGAAGCAATGGGCCTCTATGCTATGTTTACGATGATTGGCGGCGGCGGGATTGACTTATCTCAGGAGGTTGTCAGTCAAGCAGCTGTGGTCTTCCAACTCAGCGCATCACGAGAGTTTGAAACAGAATCTGATGAATTTGCAATCACCCTTTTAAAGGCTGGCGGCCGTGACCCAAGCTATCTGGCCAATATATTAAGGCGTTTAACGAAGCAGTGTGAGGATTGCAAAAATGGGCCAGAATGGCTTTCAACGCACCCTGCCCCTGACGGACGAATACAGGCAATTATTGATAAAAGCAGGCAATAGAGATCAGCATGCCAAGTTTACACCAAATAACACCATTTGTGCCCGTAAAGTCTTTGGACAAAGCTATTGATTTTTATTCGAAATATCTGAAATTTAGCTGCACATTTAAAGCTGAAAATTATGCCTTTTTACGTCATGACCAAGTGGCTATTCGTATTGTTGAAGTTGATAAAGACGTTGATCTATCCGCTCCCGAACGCCAAAATTCATTCTACATTGATGTAACGGCAATTGACGCTTTATATGAAAGTTTAGCACTCAAACTGGAAACGTTACCGCAAGGGCGGGTTCGAGCGCCGTTTAATCAGGATTACGGACAGAGAGAGTTTCACGTAATCGATGAAGACTGCACGCTCATTTTCTTTGGCGAAGCGATCAAGCAGGCTTAACTTGCTTGTTCAAAACAGCCAAAGCTACCCAATTTGCCGCCGAAAAACATTAAAGGCGAACCATCTGATAATGCTGCGCGCTCAACCTCACCAACCATGATCATGTGATCACCGCCCTCGTGACAGGCAGATTTGCGACACTCAAATCGTGCCAGACATCCGTCAATCAACGGTGTGCGCGCTTCATTATAATGCCAGTTTAAACCATCAAACGCATTAGATGATTTTGCAAAACCGTTGCAGATTTCAGCCTGATCCTCGGTCAAAACGTGGATAGCAAAATGACTGGAGCGTTCGAAATGCGGATAACGTTTTGAAAATTTCGAAGGCGACCACAAGACCAGCGGCGGATCCATGGATACAGATGAAAAACTATTGGCAGTCATGCCCAATGGCCCCTCATCAGTTGATGTTGTTACCACAGTTACACCAGTGCCAAATCGGCCCAATGCCTGTCTGAATTTCCGACTATTATCAGCGGTTGGCTGAAAGCTGTTCATTTGAAACATATACACAATCCCCAATAAATTGTTCGTCATGCATATCAGTTGCCAAAAAACAAATCAATGGTGTATCAATTTTTAATTTTGCAAAATGCTTTCCAGTAAACTGCACTTAAACAGCCCCTACTAAGTACAAAAATCAGTTAAACGAGAAAACGTCTATTCTTATAAAACGGCAGCTTCAATGGCCTTTAACTGCGTCAACAAGCCCGATAATTCATCAATTGGCACCATATTGGGGCCATCTGATGGCGCATTATCAGGATCCTGGTGCGTTTCAATGAACAATGCTGCACAGCCAACGGCAACTGCGGCTCTTGCAAGAACAGGAACCATGCGACGATCCCCACCGGTTGTAGCGCCCAAACCGCCAGGTTGTTGCACACTATGGGTCGCGTCAAACACCACTGGATAACCAGTTTCAGCCATAATCGGCAGTCCTCTGAAATCCGAAACAAGCGTGTTATATCCAAAGCTCGTGCCGCGTTCACACAACATAATGCGCTCGTTGCCGGTAGATGCAATTTTCTCAGCCACGTTTTTCATGTCCCAAGGAGCTAGAAATTGCCCCTTTTTGACATTTATAGCGGCACCAGTCTTGCCAGCAGCAAGCAGCAAATCTGTCTGACGGCACAAAAAGGCAGGAATTTGCAGAATATCAGCGACTTCAGCCACCTTTGCGCACTGATATTGATCATGAATATCCGTAACCACTGGGCATCCAAACTCAGATTTAACCTTAGCTAAGATCTCCAAACCTTCATCAATGCCAACACCGCGTTGCGAGGAGACAGACGAGCGATTGGCTTTGTCAAAGCTAGATTTATAAACAAATTTCACATTGGCTTCTTCGCAAGTCGCAGCGATCTTTTTGGCCATAAACAAAGCATGATCCAACCCTTCAATTTGGCAAGGGCCAGCAAGAATAGAAAACGGTACGCCATTCCCAATCTCAATATCACCAACTTTGAACTGCTTTGCTGTATTTGTCATAAGACACCTTTATAAAACGCTTTCCCTACAAGACGCTCTCAATGCGCGCAACATCAACTGGGTTATTAAGCTCCCAAAAAACCCTACCCCTTGCATCGACCTCAACGCATGCGACACTCTCGCCATTTTCCAAAAATCTTAATTGCTCAAGACCTTCATTTCGCTCAAGCACGCCCTCAGACCAACCCATATATCGAGTCAGCGCGTCTGGGCGATAGGCGTAAACACCAACATGATGGAACACAGGAACCTGCTCCTGCGGTTTCCCTTCAGGCACAAATGGGATCACTTCTTTTGAAAAATAAAGCGCTTTTCCGTTTTGATCGAAAACCGCTGTCGTACCACCCACACGCCCCTCGGCACGATCATTCTTAAAATTGTTAAACGTCTCCTGATCACAACGTAAAACTGGAGTTGCAACACCAAAGCTCTGATCTTGCGCCATCTTTTCAATTAAATCTTCAACAAACCAATGCGGTGTTAAAGGCGCATCACCCTGCAAATTGACAATTAAATCAGGCGTTCCATCAAGATATTGCAAAGCATCAGCACAACGTTCTGTCCCGTTAGCGCAGGTCTCGCTGGTCATAATGACCTTGCCGCCAAAGGCTTCAACATGCTCTTTGATACGATCATCATCGGTTGCCACAAACACATCATCAACATTGGACACAGCTTTGGCGGTCTCCCACGAGCGCTGGATCAAAGTTTTTGAAACACCGTCTGAGCCTTTAAGCGCAACAAGCGGTTTGCCTGGATAACGGGTTGATGCATAACGTGCAGGTATTAAGATCGTTGTTTTCAAGATGTCACTCCTGCGCGCAAACAATCGTGAATGTGCAATACGCCTGTAAGCTCGTTGTCATCATTGGCAACAACACAACAGGTGATCTCGCGGCTATTCATCAATTGCAATGCTTGTGTTGCATATTGCTCGGCATTAATTGTGATCGGGTTCACAGAACATACCTCCGAGGCATTCAAGTTCCACAAATTCTTCGCATTACGTCTTAAGTCACCATCGGAGATGACGCCATGTATTTTATTATCTTCAATTACGACCGCCATGCCCAATGACTTTTCTGAAATTGTGATCACAACTTCCGACATCGGCGTATCAAGTGAAACAATCGGCAAAGCATCACCGACATGCATAAGATCAGAGACTTTCACAAACTTAGCACCAAGTTTTCCACCCGGATGATATTTATGAAAATCTTCAGGTTCAGAACCGATCATATTGATCAAACCCACGACAAGCGCATCGCCGATTGCAAGGCTTAAAGTCGTGGTGGTCGTAGGCGCCAAACCATTTGGACATACTTCTTCTAATTTGCCATAAGTAATTGCGACTTCTGAGCTTTTGGCCAAGGTACTATCGTCATTTGCGGTAATCGAAATGATCGGAATATTATATTCCAAGCAAAAACTCATCACCTGAAACAGCTCAGATGTTTCACCTGAATTGGATAAAGCTAGGACAACGCTATCCTTGCTGATCTGCCCTAAATCACCGTGGCTTGCTTCCGCGGCATGCAAAAACAATGACGGCTGACCAATAGAGGAGAAAGACGATGAAATTTTTCGTGCCACAAGGCCTGATTTACCAATTCCAACAACCACTAATGGGCCGGTTGAATCCTTGATCAAGTGAAGTGATTTGAGAATTTTATCATCTATTTTCGAGCTAAAATCCAATAACGCATTTGCTTCTGAAACAATGGCATCTCGGCATATTTTCAAAATATCTTCATCTGAGACATTAATCATTTTGCTATCTATCACCGCAGCAAACACCTTTTTTGTTAAATACGCCCATTTATTCTGCAAGCAAATGTATTACGCATATCGCTTCAAACAAGCAACCTTGTAATTCATACGCGCCTCTTAAACCACATCAGAGTGGAGAAATTAACGCCTTATTCATCATAGCAATAATTTAGTTCAGCGCCTTAAATCAGCGTTTAGAACTCACAGTTAAATTGACCCCAAGTTTTTTAATATTTCTTGGAGCAAAAAAATGTCGATTTTGATAACTGGAGGAGCCGGTTATATTGGAAGTCACATGATGTGGGCATTGCTTGACCGTGGAGAAACACCGGTCGTTGTTGATAGATTATCTAGCGGGTTTCGCTGGGCTATCCCCCCGGAGGTTCCATTTTATCAGGCTGATATCGCGGATCACGATACAATTGCTAAGATCATTAAAGAACATAAGATTGATGCAATTGTGCACTTTGCTGGCTCAATTTCTGTTTCTGAATCTATCAAAAATCCGCTAGCCTACTACAAAAACAACACGATCAATTCGCAAGGTCTTATTCAGACCGCATTGGATTGCGGTGTTGAGGCCATGGTCTTTTCATCCACAGCGGCTGTGTATGGAACACCGACTTCGACAAAACCGGTTCAAGAAGATATCGCGCTTCGTCCACAATCACCCTATGGGCATTCAAAGCTGATGACAGAGCGCATGTTAATGGATACATCAAGCGCGCATGAGAATTTCAATTATTCAGCATTGAGATATTTCAATGTTGCAGGTGCCGATCCACAAGGACGTACCGGTCAGTCTACAAAAGGCGCAATGAGCCTGATTAAAGTGGCGTGTGAAACAGCTGCAGGAAAACGCGATCATATCGATGTTTTTGGCACAGACTACGACACGCCAGATGGCACGTGTATTCGTGACTTCATCCACGTCACCGATCTCGTAAACGCTCACCTCGCAGCACTTGATAAATTGCGCGGCAACGGTGGCTCAATGGTTGCCAATTGTGGTTATGGCGAAGGTTTTTCCGTCATGGACGTTCTTAGAACCGTCGTGCAAGTGGCCGGAAAAGAGTTTGAAATACGGGAAGCCCCGCGCCGCGAAGGTGATATCGTCTCCATTACAGCTGACAATTCTCGGATCAAATCTCTAACAGATTGGGAAGCCAAACATGATGATTTGGAAGAGATTGTTAAATCATCCTATGACTGGGAAGATCGTCTTTCAAAGATGAACCATTACTAGGCTTGCTTACCTAAATTGGATCAATATCACCTTTGGCCCAATCTTCCTGCGTTTTTGCTGCGAATTCTTCAAAACAGCCATCGCTGATGGCTTGGCGAATACCGGCCATTAGATATTGGTAATAAGCCAGATTATTCCAAGTTAGCAACATACCACCCAATGCTTCACCTGATTTAACAAGGTGGTGTAAATATGCGCGTGAATAATCAGATGCAGCGGGACAATCTGATTGATCATCAATAGGCCGCGTATCTTCTGCATGGCGCGCGTTTTTGAAGTTGATCTTGCCAAAGCGGGTAAATGCCTGACCATGACGCCCTGCCCGCGTTGGCATCACGCAATCAAACATATCAACACCGCGCGCTACAGAACGCAGAATATCTTCAGGTGTGCCAACCCCCATCAAATAGCGGGGTTTCTCTGCAGGTAACACAGGGCAAGTTGCTTCCAACATTTCAAGCATCACGGCTTGCGGTTCCCCCACTGCTAAACCACCAATCGCATAGCCTTTAAGGTCCATCGCTTTTAGCGCTTCAGCTGATTTAATGCGAAGATCGGTAAAATCACCGCCCTGCACAATACCGAACATGGCTTTGCCAGCTTGATCACCAAACGCTGTATTACAACGCTCAGCCCAACGAAGCGATAATTCCATTGCGCGTTCAACTTCGGACTTTTCAGCGGGCAGCGCGATGCATTCATCCAACTGCATTTGAATATCGGAACCTAAAAGACCTTGAATTTCGATCGAACGCTCAGGCGACATTTCATGCTTTGAGCCATCGATATGGGATTGAAAAACAACACCTTTTTCAGTGAGTTTCCGCAAACCAGATAATGACATGACCTGAAACCCACCGGAATCAGTTAAAATCGGACGCTTCCATCGCGCAAATTCATGCAACCCGCCCAAGCGTGCCATACGTTCAGGCCCCGGGCGCAACATGAGGTGGTAAGTGTTTCCCAAAATGATATCCGCGCCGAGATCGCGGACCTGATCCATATACATGGCTTTTACGGTTGCTGCGGTTCCAACAGGCATAAAGGCAGGCGTGCGAACATTTCCGCGTGGCATAGTGATCTCACCGCGACGTGCCGCGCCATCTTTTGCTAGAACTTTAAACTCAAATTGTTCGCTCATCTTGTACCCTGCTTAATCAGCGCGAAACAGTAAACTTGAATCGCCATAAGAGTAAAATCTATATTCGTTTTCAATGGCATACTTATATGCTTTATGCATGGTTTCAAATCCGCAAAACGCTGAAACCAGCATGAAGAGCGTCGATTTTGGCAAATGAAAGTTTGTCATCAAAATATCAACCGCTCGAAATTTATAGCCCGGCGTGATGAAAATATCCGTCGGTCCTGACCATGATTTAACCGTGCCATCTTCATCCGTCGCGCTTTCAAGCAAACGCAACGACGTGGTGCCGACACTGACAATTTTGCCACCTTTAGCCCTAACTTCATTCAAGCTATTAGCAATATCTTCGCTGACAAAGCCAATTTCAGAATGCATTTTATGATCTGCCGTATCATCTGCTTTCACTGGTAAAAATGTACCTGCGCCCACATGCAACGTAACAAAATGGGTTTTGATGCCTTTGGCATTCAAGGTCTCAAAAATGCGATCTGTAAAATGTAAACCCGCAGTCGGCGCGGCAACGGCACCTGCATCTTTGGCGTACATTGTTTGATAGTCTTTGCTATCTTGCGCGTCTTCATCGCGTTTTGAAGCAATATATGGCGGCAGCGGTATTTTGCCAATTACTGCAATCTTCTCATCCAACTCCTGAGCTGAACACGTAAATGAAAGCGTGACCTCACCGCCATCGTTTTTCTCAGATACTTTGGCTTCAAGTCGATCACCGTTAGTATTTGCAAAGACGATCTGATCATCAACTTTAATGCGCTTGCCCGGGCGGATGAATGCTTTCCACTCAGTAGCTGAAGCGCGCATATGAAGCGTAGCTGAGACGTTTATCTCATTCTCACCACGAATACGCTTACCTTCAAATTGAGCCGGAATAACTTTGGTATCATTAAATACAATCGCATCACCTTCAGACAAATAGCTTGCAAGATCTAGCACAGCTGCATCGGTGAACGCAGCACGCGCATCGCTGTCATCTGTTGGTTTAACCACCAACATTTTAGCCGCATCACGCGGAACTGCCGGACGAAGGGCAATCCGTTCATCCGGCAGTTCAAAATCAAATAAGTCTACGCGCATAAGCTCGTAAAGTCCTTTAAGGTTGACTAAACGTCCGCTGCAACACGCATTGTGACGATTGAATCAGGATCTTGCACAGGCTCGCCGCGCTTGATCTGATCAATGTTTTCCATGCCTTCAATCACTTGGCCCCAAACAGTGTATTGCTTGTTTAGGAAGCCAGCATCTTCAAAACAGATGAAGAATTGTGAGTTCGCTGAATCAGGGCTCTGCGCACGTGCCATTGAGCAAGTACCGCGACCATGGTTCATGTTTGAAAACTCAGCTTTAAGATCAGGCTTATCAGAACCGCCCATGCCAGTACCGGTTGGATCACCAGTTTGTGCCATGAAACCTTCGATCACACGGTGAAACACAATACCATCATAGAAATTGTCACGCGCTAGTTCTTTAATGCGTCCAACATGGCCAGGTGCCAAATCAGGGAAGAGTTCAATAACAACTTTACCCTTTGATGTTTCCATGATCAGGGCGTTTTCTGGATCTTTAATTTCGGCCATTAGGCTCTCCTATATAACTATTTTATTTTCCCACACGCACAGAAATCATGCGATCAGGGTCTTGCACAGAACCACTTTGTCCTACGCCACGTTTAATGCCATCGACAAATTCCATACCGGAAACCACTTCACCCACGACAGTATATTGGCCGTTGAGAAAGTAACCTTCCTGGAACATAATGAAGAATTGCGAATTGGCTGAATTTGGGTTTTGAGCACGCGCCATTCCTACAACACCGCGATCGTATGGAACATCTGAAAATTCAGCGTCAATATTACCGAGTGATGAACCGCCAGTACCAGCTCGATTTGGTGTGTAACCATCTTCCATATCGCCAAACTCAACATCACCAGTTTGCGCCATGAAGCCTTCAATTACGCGGTGAAACGCAACATTGTCATATTCACCGTTCTCAGCCAGCGTTTTAATCTGCGCTACGTGTTTTGGCGCAACATCTTGACGAAGCTTAATCACAACGTCACCAGACTTTAGTTGGATAGTTAAAAACTCTTCAGCCTGTGCAATTGTGGCTGTTGAAATTGCAAAAAATGCAACACACATTGAAATGATAAATCGGCGCATATTTGGAATAATCCTTATTTTATTCAGCCTTATATTTTCACCGCAAGGCTCTCGCATACCTCGCGAATAAAGGCAAGATGGCAAATTACTTAGTTTCCTTGTGAAGCTGAGATAAAGCCTCATGGACACATTTAGGCACGAATGGTGAAGTGTCACCGCCCATGGCAGATATTTGGCGCACCAATGTGGCCGTGATATGTCGGACAGGAGGTGAAGCTGGCAGGAACACAGTTTGAATATCTGGTGCCATTTCACCATTCATCCCGACCATTTGCATTTCATAGTCGAAATCAGTGCCGTCTCGAAGACCTCGAATGATAACATCAGCTCCGTGGTCATACGCCACATCTACCAACAATGATGAAAAAGAAACAACTTCGATATCGTCAACCCGCTCAGGTAGAACTTCCTTAATCGAACGCTTGATTAAATCTGCGCGTTCTTCAAACGAAAACAACGATTTTTTGCTGGCACTAATACCAATTCCAACGACCAATTTAGGCGATATGCGCAAAGCTGATAGTAACACATCCAAATGACCATTCGTCATTGGATCAAACGAACCTGCAAAAAATGCCTTTTTCATACCGGGCCTTTCCGCAAGGGCGATCTATTCGCCCTTTTCACCATCATCTAAAGTTGGTTCAGCAGAAGCCGCTTCATTTTCTGTCGCATTTGCTTCGTTGGTTACTTCACCTTCAACTTCATCCTCGCCATCATCGCTTGGCTCACTAATGCGGTCAACAGAAACAACATTCTCGTTTTTCGCTGTCGAGAAGATCGTCACACCTTTGGTGGCGCGACCTGCCATACGAATACCATCAACCGGAACGCGAATAACCTGTCCACCATCAGACACAAGCATGATCTGATTATCATCTTCAACTGGGAACGCAGCAACCAATTTACCGATCGTTGCAGTCTTGCCAGTATCTGTGGCGCGGATACCTTTACCACCCCTGCCCGATGTGCGGAATTCATAGGAGGATGAGCGCTTACCATAACCCTTAGCACTTACGGTCAAGACGAATTGCTCACGCGCTTTCATCTCTTCGTAGAATTCTTGGGTTAGCTCACCCTCACCTACATTTTCATCGCCATCATCAGCTGAAACTTCCTCAGTTTCATCTCCTTCAAGTCTGCGTTCAGCCATTGCACGCTTGATATAAGCGGCACGCTGCCAAGGCTCGGCATCCACATGACCCAAAATTGTCATAGAGATGAGATCGTCTTTTTCAGCCAAGCGAATACCGCGAACACCAACTGAATTTCGGCCTGCAAAGACACGGATATCAGTAACCGGGAAACGGATACACTGACCCATAGCTGTTGTCAGCAGAACATCATCAAACTCGCTACAAGTCTCAACGTTCAAAATCTCATCATTATCATCCAGCTTCATCGCAATCTTACCGTTGCGATTTACCTGAACGAAATCAGACAATTTATTACGTCGGACAGTACCTGCAGTGGTTGCAAACATCACATCGAGCTGTGTCCAGCTTTCCTCATCTTCCGGAAGCGGCATAATTGAGGTGATGCGTTCACCCTGCTCAAGTGGCAGCATATTAATCAGCGCTTTACCGCGAGATTGAGGGCTACCGACAGGCAAACGCCATACTTTTTCTTTGTAAACAATGCCGCGTGATGAGAAGAACAACATTGGCGTATGCGTATTCGCAACGAACAAACGTGTTACAAAATCCTCATCTTTGGTCGACATTCCAGAACGACCTTTACCACCACGACGCTGCGCGCGATAAGCAGCAAGCGGCACACGTTTAATGTAGCCACCATGTGACACTGTCACAACCATATCTTCACGTGCGATCAGGTCTTCATCGTCCATGTCTGGACCACCTTCCATGATTTCCGTCCGGCGCGGAACGCCAAACTCATCACGGATTGCAATCATTTCATCACGAACAATGCTCTGAATACGAACACGAGAGCTCAAGATCTCAAGGTAATCTTTGATCTCGGCACCAATTGTGTTCAACTCATCGCCAATTTCATCACGACCAAGCGCTGTCAATCGTGCCAAACGAAGCTCGAGAATTGCGCGTGCTTGTTCTTCAGACAGATTATACGTGCCATCCTCGTTGATGCGATGGCGCGGATCATCAATCAAAAGGATCAATGATTCCACATCCTTGGCAGGCCAACGACGTTCCATCAATTGCGCACGGGCCGTTGCAGGATCCGGCGCTTTGCGGATGAGCGCGATAATTTCATCGATATTGGCAACTGAAATCGCCAAACCAACTAACACATGCGCACGATCACGGACTTTACGGAGCAAGAACTTGGTACGACGAGAAATAACTTCTTCGCGGAAGGACACAAATGCCTTTAGCAAGTCCATCATGTTCAACAGCTCAGGCTTGCCGCCGTTAAGCGCCACCATATTCACACCAAATGATGTCTGCAGCTGTGTGTAACGGAATAATTGGTTGAGCACGACTTCTGGAACTGCATCGCGCTTCAGCTCAATAACAACGCGATACCCTTGACGATCGGACTCATCGCGAAGATCAGAAATGCCCTCAACGCGTTTTTCACGTACCAATTCAGCCATTTTCTCGATCATTGAGGCTTTGTTGACCTGATAAGGCACCTCAGTGACGATAATCGCCTGGCGATCATTACGGATTGTCTCAAAATGCGTTTTACCACGCATAACAACTGAGCCTCGGCCCGTTTCAAATGCGCTCTTAATTCCTGCCCGGCCTAGAATTTGTCCACCTGTTGGGAAATCAGGCCCAGGAACGATTTCCATCAGTTCCGGCAATTCAATTGCTGGATTTTCCATAACCGCAATACAGCCATTGATAACTTCAACAAGGTTATGCGGCGGAATATTGGTCGCCATACCAACCGCGATACCACCCGCACCGTTGACCAAAAGATTTGGAAACCGTGCTGGGATGACAACAGGTTCTTTACCTGAGTTATCGTATGTTTCTTGATAATCGACGGTTTCTTTGTCGATATCTTCTAGCAGCTCATGCGCAAGCTTTGCCAAGCGCGATTCAGTGTAACGCATCGCAGCTGGGGGATCACCATCGATCGAGCCAAAGTTACCCTGCCCGTCAACAAGCATTGCGCTCATTGACCAGTCCTGCGCCATCCGCACCATCGCATCATAAATGGATTGGTCACCATGAGGGTGATATTTACCCATCACGTCACCGACAATACGTGATGATTTCACATATTTTCGGTTCCAATGATAATTGCCCTCATGCATGGCATAAAGGATACGTCTGTGAACAGGTTTCAACCCATCTCGGACATCCGGAAGCGCACGACTCACGATCACGCTCATCGCATAATCGAGGTAAGAGCGTTGCATCTCTTCTACGATTGAAATTGGCTCAATACCCGGTGCTGGGTTGCTATCGTCTGGTATGTTTTGGTCAGTCAAATTTGTAACAGATCATTTTGGTTGGAATCACTTCCCTTTTATAGCCTAAATGACCCATTCTTGCTAATTTCTGTTGCATTTTCTCAGGGGATAAGCCCATAAAGAATGTAATAATTTTAATAACTATGGAAAAACTGACCAAAAACGTAGATTTTTGTTGGTTTTGAATAACTTAAAAGGTACGGCGCTGTGTCCTTTGAAATACTAATTAGTGCATTTACTACCATGATCGTCATGTACGATCCGCCCGGAATGGCTGCAATATTCTTAGGCCTTACATCTGATATGAACAGATCGGAGCGTTTTCAAGTCGCAATCCGCGCCTGTATCTTGGCATTTGGGATCCTGACGGTTTTCACAATTGTCGGTATGGGCATTTTAAACTTGTTAGGGATCAGCTTAGGTGCATTTCGAATAGCAGGTGGATTATTGCTGTTCTGGATCGCATTTGAAATGTTATTTGAAAAACGTCAGGAGCGCCACGAGAAAAGCGCTGAAACGGCAATCACCAAAGATCATATTGCCAATGTTGCTATCTTCCCGCTAGCCATCCCGTTAATCGCAGGTCCAGGGGCCATTTCAGCCGTTATTTTGCTCGCTGGCTCGTTTGAAGGCGCAGCTATGACTTCCGCCCTGATCGGCGTTGTATTGCTCGCTACGATCGTTTTATTTGGATCTTTAGTACTCGCTGATCGTTTGGATCAATTCTTAGGCACAACCGGACGCATGATTTTAACCAGACTTTTGGGCTTGGTTCTTGCTGCACTCTCAGTTCAGTTTGTCATTGATGGAATTAATTCAATCTGGCAAGTCGGGTAATCTTAATAAGATTGATAAATTAGCGCGGAAGCTCAACCTTGATTTCCGCGCCAACATATTCATGAACACTATCATGCGCCCGCACGATCACATGTGTCAGATCATCAGGAATTTTGTCTGTTGTGAGTGAGCGCGTAAAAGGCTGCTCAGTGTCATGCGGGTGATGCAATATGCGTGTATCAATCACATCACCATTTGGGGAAACAATATCCCACTTATTGGCGTAATGATCCCATCCAGCATCTGCATGCAGCACAGTCACATCAAAACGATATGCCCCTGAAGATGTTTGTTTTACTGCAACATTCGTGACATCCGCCTCTCCTGCAAAACTTGCAGTCGAGCAAAACACCGACATTGCTAAAACAAGCGCTATACGCATTTCACACCTTTCAGACTAATGATCAAAACGGAATGTCATCATCCATGTCATTGGAGAAGTTGCCACCGCCTTGATTACCTTGACCGCCGATATTACCGCCGCCCTGGTTGTTACCACCAAAGTTGCCGCCACCTTGGTTTCCACCAAAGCTACCGCCGCCGCCATAATTATCGCCGCCCTGGTTGTCGCCGCGACCGTCAAGCATTGTAAGCGTTGAATTAAAGCCTTGCAAAACAACTTCTGTTGAATAGCGGTCTTGACCGTTCTGATCTTGCCATTTGCGTGTTTGCAACGCGCCTTCAAGATAGACTTTCGAACCTTTTTTGAGGTAGTTTTCCGCAACACGGCAAAGTCCTTCAGAAAAGATCACGACACGGTGCCACTCTGTTTTATCACGACGTTCACCTGAATTTTTATCGCGCCAGCTCTCTGATGTTGCAATAGACAAGTTAACGATCGGGCGGCCATCTTGCGTCCGCTTCACATCTGGATCAGCACCTAAATTGCCAACCAAAATAACCTTGTTAACGCTACCTGCCATATCTTTACCCTTCTGATGATACGAAATTGTTGCACATCAATATCGCAGACTGATGGCCCCGTCTCACATTATTATTTAATACCAAAGACAATCCACACAATTTATGCTGCCCACACAAAAATTATGATGCAAGCTGTAAACATAATCAACTTTGATGGACAAACAAAAAATAATCTAGTTTGTTCTATTTTTGTTCTATATAAAGATAAAACTCTCGTCAAGCGAATCAAATGTTGATGAATAAAATCCAAAGCTCGACAGATGCGTAAATAGGTATAAAACAGAACATTATTTTCAATTGGTATAATTTCGGATCTCCCATGAGTGAATTAAAGACGATTTCGGTGCGCGGGGCGCGAGAGCACAATTTAAAGGGTGTGGATGTAGACCTCCCCAGAAATAAGTTGATCGTCATGACCGGTCTTTCAGGCTCGGGTAAATCTTCGCTAGCATTTGATACAATCTATGCCGAAGGTCAGCGACGTTATGTTGAAAGTTTGTCCGCCTATGCGCGTCAATTCCTAGAAATGATGCAAAAGCCGGATGTCGACCAAATTGATGGCCTGTCACCTGCCATTTCAATTGAGCAAAAAACCACAAGCCGCAATCCGCGCTCAACCGTTGGCACAGTCACTGAAATTTACGACTATATGCGTTTGTTATTTGCGCGTGTGGGTGTGCCCTATTCTCCGGCAACTGGCCTTCCAATTGAAAGCCAAACCGTTAGCCAGATGGTGGATCGAGTTTTAGAAATTGAAGAAGGAACCAGACTTTATATCTTGGCGCCGCTCATCAGAGGTCGCAAAGGCGAATATCGCAAGGAGATGGCTGAACTGATGAAAAAAGGCTATCAACGCCTTAAAGTCGACGGTCAATATTACGAAATAGCAGATGTTCCCGACCTTGATAAGAAGTATAAACACGATATCGATGTTGTGGTGGACCGTGTGGTTGTCAGGCCCGATAGCGCAGCTCGCCTCGCTGACAGTTTAGAGACTTGCCTTAAACTCTCAGATGGATTGGCTGTTGCTGAATTTGCGGACAAACCTCTGCCAGAGGATGAAACAGCATCAGGCTCGAAAAACAAATCTAAAAACGAAACGCACGAACGTATCGTGTTTTCTGAAAAATTTGCTTGCCCGGTCTCAGGTTTCACCATTCCCGAAATCGAACCACGATTATTCTCATTTAATAATCCATTTGGCGCCTGCCCCACTTGCGATGGCTTGGGAAGCCAAAAGAAGATTGATGAAAACCTTATTGTTCCTGATCAAGGCAAGACACTTAGAGATGGCGCTATTGCACCTTGGTCGAAATCATCATCACCTTATTATAAGCAAACATTAGAGGCGCTTGGAAAACACTTTAACTTTCGTATGGGCGACTGCTGGTTTGAACTAACTGATAAAGCCCAGGATGCCATCCTCAATGGTACAAAAGAGAAGATCGAGTTTAATTATGACGATGGTCTGCGCTCATATAAAACATCGAAAAACTTTGAAGGTATCATTCCAAACCTAGAACGCCGTTGGCGCGAAACAGATAGCAATTGGGCACGCGATGAAATTGAGAGATATATGTCTCAAGCTTCCTGCCCGTCATGTAATGGTTATCGCCTAAAACCTGAAACGCTTGCCGTTAAACTTGATGACAAACATATTGGCCATATCAGTGAGATGTCGATCCGGGGCGCTGGCGATTGGTTTAACTCGCTTCCTGAAAAACTAACATCAAAACAGATGGAAATTGCCGAGCGAATTTTAAAAGAAATCCGCGAACGCTTAAAATTCCTCAACGATGTGGGCCTTGATTATCTGACATTATCACGAAACTCTGGCACTTTGTCCGGCGGTGAAAGCCAGCGTATTCGCTTAGCTTCACAAATTGGTTCGGGTTTGACAGGTGTATTGTACGTTTTGGATGAGCCATCCATTGGTCTTCATCAACGCGATAACGCGCGCCTACTCGATACGCTTCGTCATCTTCGCGATATCGGCAATACGGTAATTGTTGTTGAACATGATGAGGATGCAGTTTTAACAGCAGATTACGTGGTTGATATTGGGCCTGCAGCGGGTATTCACGGTGGTGAGATTGTAGCGCAAGGCACGCCAAAACAAATTATGGCGAACAAAAAATCGCTCACGGGGCAATATCTATCTGGCAAAATGGAAATTCCTAATCGTCCAGAACGCCGTAAACCAACCAAGAAACGCGAACTTAAAGTCGTTGGCGCAACAGCCAATAACCTCAAAAACATAACCGCATCCATTCCATTGGGCGTGTTTACAGCAGTCACCGGGGTATCTGGTGGCGGTAAATCAACATTCCTAATTGAGACATTATATAAAGCCGCTGCGCGGCGCATCATGGGTGCGCGAGATAACCCTGCCCCGCATGAGCGCATTGAAGGATTGGAATTCGTCGATAAAGTTATCGACATTGACCAGTCGCCAATTGGACGTACGCCGCGTTCGAACCCGGCAACTTATACCGGCGCCTTCACCCCCATTCGTGAATGGTTTTCTGGATTGCCAGAAGCCAAAACACGCGGTTATCAACCTGGGCGCTTCTCATTTAATGTGAAAGGTGGACGCTGTGAGGCTTGCCAAGGCGATGGTGTTATTAAAATTGAGATGCACTTCCTCCCCGATGTGTATGTCACTTGTGATGTGTGTCAGGGAAAGCGCTATAACCGTGAAACTTTGGAAGTCACATTCAAAGGCAAATCTATCGCAGATGTGCTCGATATGACTGTTGAAGAAGGTTGCGTTTTCTTTGATGCTGTCCCAGCTGTGCGAGACAAACTGGTCACGCTTAACAGAGTTGGGCTTGGTTATATTAAAGTCGGCCAACAGGCCAATACATTGTCAGGTGGTGAAGCCCAGCGCGTTAAGCTTGCTAAAGAGCTTTCAAAACGGTCCACCGGCAAGACATTATATATATTAGATGAGCCGACAACCGGCCTTCACTTCCATGATGTTGCAAAATTATTGGAAGTACTTCAGGAGCTTGTTGATCAAGGAAATTCGGTGGTGGTGATCGAGCACAATCTCGAAGTGATTAAAAGTGCTGACTGGATCATTGATATCGGACCTGAGGGCGGTGATGGTGGCGGTGAAGTCGTTGCAATTGGCACACCGGAGGATGTCGCCGAGATTGAGAAATCATATACCGGGCATTTCCTCAAAGAGCTTTTATATAGACGTACAAAAACAATTGATGCTGCGGAATAAAGATGCGCAGAGGTTACAACAAGATTTCCGCCTATTTAGTCTGCAAAAATGCTGACAAAGCGATTAAATTCTATACCGAATATTTCGGCGCTAAAGAAGATTATTGCTTGGCTGGTACTGATGGAGTAGTGATGCATTGTGAAATGCTCGTCGGTGATTGTCGCCTTATGATTAGTGATGAATTTCCAGATTCAGGCGTTTTGTCTCCAATATCATTGGGTGGCTCCCCTATTTCAATGAACATATATGTCGACGATGTCGAAGATTTAGTGCCTAAATTACAAAAAGCCGGATGCGAAATCCTCTCACCTTTACAGCTTCAATTCCATGGCGACAAATCAGCTAAGATTAGAGATCCCTTTGGACATATCTGGCACGTCGCAACGAATATAGAAGATGTATCATCTGATGAAATTGTGTCGCGTTTCAACAAAATGTTGAGTGACTAAGTTTTGGGCACTTATTTATTCTCTTAATTTTTAGTAGTGACTATTTTTTAGTCTTTTGCATATTTTTTAATCAAATTATAAAATTCTGCATATGCTCTTTAATCCCAATAATGCGACATTTTTTACCGCAAATGTCGACTTTGGGATTTTTTTCGATTCCTTTTGACAATTTTCACACTGAAAAACATGGATTTTCTTGAAAAATTACTGATTTTTGAAAAATTCTTAGTTTTGTCTACTAATTTGGCACGGGTTGTGCTTAATAAAAAACGAAGCGCGCATAAGTGTGCTGAAACTGGGAAAAGCGGAGAAAATTTTCTCATGAAGAAAATCGAAGCGATTATAAAACCTTTCAAGCTGGACGAAGTGAAGGAAGCTCTTCAGGAAGTTGGCTTGCAAGGAATAACTGTCACAGAAGCAAAAGGTTTTGGTCGTCAGAAAGGCCATACTGAGCTTTATCGTGGCGCAGAATACGTCGTAGATTTTTTACCTAAGGTAAAAGTTGAAGTCGTACTCGCTGAAGACAATGTAGAACAGGCAATTGATGCTATCAAAAATGCGGCTCAGACAGGTCGAATTGGCGATGGTAAGATTTTTGTATCGCAGGTGGATGAAGTTATTCGTATCCGAACTGGTGAAACTGGTCCCGACGCTGTTTAGGCAATAATAATATCACGGGTCGCTATTCTGCGGCCAAATTTTCGTCATCACTAACTTTAGGGAATTATATAATGACGACTGCTAAAGACATTCTGAAGCAAATTAAAGATGAAGACATCAAGTTCGTTGATCTGCGTTTTTCAGATCCACGCGGTAAAATGCAACATGTAACAATGGACACAAGTGTTGTCGATGAAGACATGTTCGCTGATGGCGTCATGTTCGATGGTTCTTCCATCGCTGGTTGGAAAGCAATTAACGAGTCTGACATGGTTCTAATGCCAGATTGTGCAACATGCCACGTTGACCCATTCTTCGCTCAATCAACTCTTGCGATCACTTGTGACATCTTAGATCCAGTCACTGGCGAAGGTTACAACCGTGACCCACGCTCAATTGCGAAAAAAGCTGAAGCATACATGCAAGCTTCCGGCATTGGTGACACAGTTTATGTTGGTCCAGAGCCTGAGTTCTTCGTATTTGACGATGTTAAATTCTCATCTGACCCATACAAAACAAGCTTCGAGCTTGATTCTGTAGAACTTCCTACAAACACAGACACTGATTATGAGACTGGTAACCTTGGTCACCGTCCTCGTACAAAAGGTGGTTACTTCCCAGTACCGCCAGTTGATTCAGAGCAAGACATGCGTTCTGAAATGCTGACTGTCATGAAGGAAATGGGTGTTAAAGTTGAAAAGCACCACCACGAAGTGGCTGCAGCTCAGCACGAACTCGGTGTAATGTTCGATGAAATGACCATCAACGCTGATAAAGTTCAAATCTACAAATACGTTGTTCAGCAAGTTGCAAATGCATACGGTAAAACAGCCACATTTATGCCTAAGCCAGTTTATGGCGATAATGGTACAGGCATGCACGTTCACCAGTCTATCTGGAAAGACGGTAAGCCAACATTTGCTGGTGATGAGTATGCTGGTCTTTCTGAGAACTGCTTGTTCTACATTGGTGGTATCATTAAGCACGCTAAAGCTCTTAATGCTTTCACAAACCCATCAACAAACTCATACAAGCGTTTGGTTCCTGGCTACGAAGCTCCGGTTCTACTTGCATATTCTGCACGTAACCGTTCTGCTTCTTGTCGTATCCCATTTGGTTCTTCACCAAAATCAAAACGCGTAGAAGTTCGTTTCCCTGATCCAATGGCTAACCCATATCTTGCATTCGCTGCAATGCTTATGGCTGGTCTTGACGGCATCAAAAACAAAATTCACCCAGGTAAGCCAATGGATAAAGATCTTTACGATCTTCCGGCTAAAGAACTTAAAAAGATCCCAACAGTTTGTGGTTCATTGCGTGAAGCTCTAGAAGCACTTAACAAAGATCGTAAGTTCCTAACAGCTGGTGGTGTATTTGATGATGATCAAATCGATGCTTACATCGAGTTGAAGATGGAAGAAGTTATCCGTCTTGAGCACACACCTCACCCTGTTGAGTTTGACATGTACTATTCTGCATAATTTGCAAGTTTAGCTCAGTTTTGAAACCCCGGTAGCAATACCGGGGTTTTTTCGTCTAGGGGTTTTTCTTTAGTATCAAATAGAATAGTGTCCCATTTGCGTTTTCAGACAGATATACAAACAATGATGTGGGCCTAAAGATGAAACTTCAAACAGCGAACGATTCATTTAATCCGGTGCGATCACAATCCCCGTTGTTATTAAACATTCTGATCATACTAATTATTATAGCAGCCCCACTGGCTGGTATGTATTTCCTGCTCACACAAGAGTTTTCAATTCCAATCGGACCGATGTACTGGGACACCAACATTTATTTTGATGCCGTTCATCGCATCAATTTAGGACAGCTTCCCTCTGTTGATTTTAACACACCAGTCGGTCCGCTTAATTACTGGTTGGCAACACTCGTTCATAACTATTTTCCAACTGGACATCCGGTCTTTGTCATTCACTGGTCGCAATTAATCGTAACAGCACCTTTAATGTTAATGATCAGTTGGATGGTGTCGCGCAGATCACTACGCCTGGCACTTGGATTATTGTTACCATTTTTAGTGTTTGCCACCTTCCCTTTTGGAACCGTTGACTTCTTTCCCTTCCCCGGCGTTGATGGCTTTGGTCATTATAACCGACACGGCGCTATTTTACTTTATGTGACAACCGCTGCGGTATTTTTTGTTCGCAATTCATTTGTCCAAGCTCTAATACTAGCCATCTGTGGTACTGCGCTCATCCTTAGCAAAATCACTGCATTTGCTGCTGCGCTTATTATTGTTGGCTTTGGCTTTCTAGCAGGGTTCGTGACGTTTTTTTCACTCATTGCATCGCTTATCTTATTTGCCGGTGCTCTTGTTGGCTTAGAGTACCAAACTGGGATCATCTCAAGCTACTTGCAAAGCATTTGGGATTTAGCACAGTCTAACCAATCCGTATTGCTTCCAAAATTCCTCACTGTGTTTTCACAAAGAATGGATGTTGTTTTTGCCTGTGGCCTGCTCATTCTCGCACTATTTTTTAGCGATATTTTTGGGAAACGTAACCGCGCAGAGGCAACTCCTGTTTTCAAACCATACTGGCACAAATTTACCGATTTGGTCAGTCATGACTACTTTGCCCTTGGATTTGTTTTACTTGCAGGTATTTTTTACGAAACGCAAAATACAGGCTCCCAAGCATTCATCATGCTCTGGCCTGTTATCCTAATGATCTTGTTTTTCCGCTCAACACCTGAGCGTTTGCCAAATATGTTTGTAATTGTTCTGGCCATGGCAACAGTTCTACCAAGTTTTACAAAAATGACCCATAAAGGCTTAAGAACCTTAGCCGTTTCCCCAACCTATGAAAGCCTTGAACATGAAAATCTTGGTATATTAGGCAATGTGTCCGCGAAGGATATTTTCCTCGAACGCATTGAGCCGATGAAAGCCTATTATTCAAAAAGCAAATGGCAGTTGCGCAATCTTTCAAAAAGCGAAGTTCTACCGGGGTCAATCATCTTCTCCGAGCCGGATTTCCAACTTCTATGGTACCATTTAATGGATGAGGCCATTGATTCCATTTATCAGTATGAAGCAGAGAACAATGTGAAATTCGACACAATCTTTACCATCGATTTCACAAATCCATTTCCTTTCTTAATGGATAGAAATGCTCCCAAATACGTTCAGATCGGAGCGGATTCTGGCAGAACCCTTGGAGAGATGAGTGAAGAAGTCTCAAAGTCGGTACAAGATGCTGACCTAATTTTGCGACCAACCTGTCCTATTCTATTCACTGTCGATGAAATCTTCGAAATCTACAAAGACGCTATTGAGGTTAATCACGAACGAATTCGCCTTAATGATTGTTATGATGCCTACATAAAAAAAGCGCCCCCGGCACAACCGGCCGAGGACGCAGAAACTGATGTTGAAACACAAACTGAAACTGAAAATTCCTGATCCAGTAAAGTTGCGCCTATTACTTCACCTGGCTTGCGACAAAGTCTTTCACAATGCGCACAATGCCGCGACCTAAAAGATCATCAAGCGCTGAGATAAACTGATCAACATGGCGTTTTTCACAGATCAATGGCGGCTCTAGTCGAATGACATTGCGGTTATATTCTGTAAACGCCACCAAGACGTCATAATCGCGCAACATCAGCGAACCGATAAACCCAGATAACGAACCTTTCAGCTTTTCATCCAATACTGATACGACTGGACGTAAGACCATTGGTAATGTTTGGCTAAAGTCATGGAACTCAAGTCCGACCATGAGCCCCTGCCCGCGAACTTCTTTAATCAATTTTGGATATTTTTCCTGAAGATGCTCAAGGCGAGACAAAAGGTAAGCACCAGTTTGTGCGGCGTTTTCGATGAGATTCTCATCATATAAAATGTTCAAACCTTCGATTGATGTCACACATGCTTCGCCGATACCGCCAAATGTCGCTTGACCATGGATCAAAGCTGTTTTCGGCGTGCCGTAAGCCTTCATATAAACATCTGTTGTCGCAATCATTGCGGCCATTGCACATTTCCCGCCACCAAGCGATTTCGCAAGCGCTGTGACATCAGGTACGACATTGGCATATTCAAATGCAAAGAACTGCCCTGAGCGGCCCATACCACACTGCACTTCATCAGCAACCCACAAAACATCATGTTTGTCGCAAAGCGCGCGCAGCTCCTGCCAAAACTTCGGATCAGCCTTGATAATACCACCACCACCTTGAATGGTTTCAAGAACAATCACCCCAATTTCCGGATCACTTTCAAATGCATTTCGGATAGCGTCAATATCAGCGAAAGGAACACGGACTGTATTCTCGACCAGTTTGAACTCACCCTTATAAAGTGGTGAATCCGTTACAGACAAAACGCCCTTTGTTTTGCCGTGGAATGAGTTTTCTGCATAAACAATCTTTGATTTTTTTGGACCCGCTGCGCGTTCAGCAACCTTAACAGCTGCTTCCATGGCCTCTGAACCGGATGAACCCAAGAACACCATATTGAGATCACCTGGTGCAATCTCAGCCAGGTTTTTAGCCAATGCAGCATTATATTGCGACAAAAATGCCATCGCAATTTCATGACGTTTTTCATCCTGAAACTTTTTACGCGCATCAAGAATACGCGGATGGTTATGACCAAAAGCGAGCGAACCAAATCCACCGAAGAAATCGAGGATTTCGCGGCCGTTTTGGTCCCGATAGACCATGCCTTCTGCGCTTTCAATTTTCACTTTGTGAAAGCCAAGCAACTTCATAAAGTGCAATTGACCAGGATTGACATGATCTTTGAAAAGCTCTGTCATTTCCGCAAGACCCATATCCTTTGCATCATCAACTGTAAGCAAGTCGGGGCGTTTTACTTTAATGTCCAAAGGTGCAAATTCCACGTCTGCTGATACTTCATTCTTAACTGCGTTTAACATACTCGTTTCCAATCTAATATTCAGCTGGCTTTTATTCAGCAGGAACTGCGTTTAATTTTTGTGAAGATGCACTATCGATTTTGCCGCGATATTCGTCATAAGCAGCGATCAGCATATCCATATCATTATATTGCGGTACAAACCCCATGGCTTCTTTTGCACGACCGGTCTCGCGAACACACATTTCATCGGCAATTAGATATTGCTCAGGGTCCATGATCGGCATATTCATCAGATCAAGCAAAGCCAGCGTTTTCTTCACTGCAAAACCAGGTGTTGGCAATAGGAATGACTTTGAATCAGCGTGTTTGATCAATCCGCCCAGCAATTGGCGAACAGATGGTGGATTTGAAGAACCCAAATTATATGCATCATTTGGGAAATCAGCTTTCCATGCCAAACGCGCTGCTTCCGCACAATCATAGACCGAAATAAACTGGTATGGCGCCTTACCTGATCCGATCATCGGCACCGGTAGGTTAAGATCAATCAACTTAAATAGTTTTTCAAGGATACCCAAGCGACCTGGTCCGATAATTAAGCGCGGACGGAAAATGGAGATATCCATGCCCTTTTCACGCCATTCGTGACAGGCCTGCTCTGTTGCCCATTTAGAGGCACCGTATTCGCCAAGTGGCGCGATAGGATGATCTTCTGTTTGTGGGCTCATTACAGTATGGCCGTAAACCATATCCGTCGTGAACTGCACGAATTTAGATGCGCCGGCTTTGTCCATAGACTTCATGATATTCCCTGCACCATGGAAGTTTACTGGCCAAAAGAAATCATATCGTTTTGAGCGGATCTGCAAGGGTGACAACATTGTCGCTGCCATGTTGTAAACAACATCATCCGCATCAATTTTTAATTTAGAAAACTGTTCTGCATCGGTAATATCAAGCTTAACAAACTGCACATCATTGTAATGTTTATGGCCGCTGTTTTTAATATCAACAACAACAACTTCTTGCCCATCATCTAATAGTTTTGGGGCCAAATGTGAGCCGACAAAACCATCCCCGCCAAAAATAATATGCTTCATACTTTACGACCTTCCTGCAGCATCCGGGTTCAACCCGATTTGTTGTTCCTCAATCACCTCTTGAGCGAGGGTTTGTTTGTGTGATGTGTCTGATTTAGCGACGAAAAATGTTCCCAAGCAAATCAGCGCTATGCCTAAAATGCGCCACTGGTTGATTTCTTCCCCGAAGAATACAACGGCAAAAACCGTCACCGTGACGAAGGCTAGCGAAATAAATGGATAAGCAAATGATAGTTCAACTTTAGTCAGCACAAACAAATGCGACACCATTGAGATGACAAAGACGACCAGTCCCGCAAATACCCAAGGCTGGAAAAGGATTTGAAAGACGCGGATAATCGCGTTTTCTGCTGTGATATTCAAAGGACCAACCATTGTCATGCCCTGCTTGAGCATGAGCTGCGCAGCAGCATTGGTGAGTACAGTAAATAAAATAAACCAAATAAACTTCATTTTTTCGTCCCAGAATTTTCGTTCTGGCTCATGTCTATCAAGAACAAATGAAATTCACGTTCAGTTAGGTCGAACAATTTATCTAAAATTTTATCTAGTTTCATTTTGAAACACATGCGTTCAATTGCATGGCAGTTCGTTGCCAAAAATTGGACATAAATTTTGGGTCTCGATGCGATTCTAATTTTTCCCAACCCGGAAATGAAGCTTCAAAAACATCCGCGGCCATTCGTTGATCTTTGTACGGATTAACCGCACCACCTGCATTTATTGTGATCTCATCAAGTTCACGCAGGAATTCAAGCGTTGCATGTCCCTGATTGGCAAAGTCTAACGTGAGCGTGAAACCTTCTCGCGGAAATGAGAAGAGACCATTTGATTCCATTGCACCAAATCTTTTCAGTACAGTTAGAAATGACGCGTGCGCATGACGTTTAGCGCATTCAAGTAATTTAATTGTTGTCTCTCGTCCGCTTGCTAACGGATAAACTGATTGATGCTGAAACAGTCCTTTTGGACCATATAATTTGTTCCAACCTTTAATCGCATCGAGTGGATAGAAATAACTCTGCCAAGGCGCGATACTTTCATGTGTGCCATCTTTAGCCTTGTGAAAATACGCTGCATTAAATGCGGTTAAACTCAGTTTGTTGATCAAGTTTAAAGGCGGTGTAAATGGGACAGAAAGTTTTGCAGATTTTGGCAATGAAAACTCACTGTCTTCATGATTTGCATGATCGCCCGCCATCAAAATACCACGACCAAAACTTGAACCTTGTGTAAGCTGGTCAATCCACGCAACAGAATATTCATGGCGCTCGTCAATCTCATCGCAAATATCAAAATATTGATCCAAATTATTGAATCGAATCGACTTTTGCTGAATATCCGGCGAAGAAACCTTCATCAATCTAATCGATACTTGGCGAATAAAACCAGTTAAACCCATGCCACCAATCGTAGCAGCAAATAGTTCAGGGTTTTCATTGCGTGAGCAACTTAATTCTGAATCAAAATCTGATCTGACCAGCGTAAACGATTGAATACAATGACCAAATGTACCGCGGACATGGTGATTTTTACCATGGACGTCATTTGCAATTGCTCCACCTAGGGTAATATATGATGTACCTGGTGTGACTTCTAAAAAGAAGCCATGTGGAATAACACAACGTAAGACATCGACCAGCAGCACACCTGCATCTGCATGTAAAATACCCGTCTGCGGGTCGAAATTTTGAATGCGCGCATCTGTTCTAGAATTGAGCAGAACACCACCATCATTGTGGCAGGAATCACCATATGAACGACCATTGCCAAAGGGTAAAACCTGCAAATTGGTTTTACGCAATTCCTCAGCAGCAATCATTGTTCGTTTGAGTTTGTCGACCCGACCCCAGGATTGCAGATCATTATCGTGATCAAATGCATGCATCTTACAACATGGCTCCGAAAATCAATACGCCGCCGGCAATCATCGTCAATTGGCTGCGCCAATCACGCATGATGAACACAACAGGATCTTCGTGCACCTGACCACGACCGGCCAAAATCCAAATACGTAAAAGCATGTATAGGATGAGTGGAACAAGCGGCCATAAAACCCAGGGATTATCGTACATTTCGCTAAATTCTGGGCTATTAATATAAAGCGCTAAAACCATTGCCGAGGTAAATGCAGATGACACACCACCTTGGGCAAGCATCGCGGTGTCTATCCCGTAATATCCGCGACCTAAAAGCTTGCTGCCTTCCGCTTTCTCTCCCTCGGACAATTCAACATAACGTTTGACCAATGCAAGTGATAAGAAGAAGAAAATAGAAAATGCCAAGAGCCAAAACGACAAGCCGCTATGGGTCGCAAAAGCACCTGCGATAATACGAACCGTATAAAGACTGGCGAGTGTAAACACATCAACCAATAACTTGCGTTTCAACACAAAAGTATAGGCTGTTGTGATGAATGCATAGACGATCATCACATATAAAAATTCGATCGGTAATAGTGATGCCAACAAAGCAGATGCCGATAATAACCCTATCCACAAGAGTGCAGCGTTTGGAATAGATATTGCTCCGCTGGCAAGTGGTCTTTTACATTTTTTTGGATGTGCTCGATCAGCCTTTAAATCTGACAAATCATTGACGATGTAAACAGATGACGCAAAAAAGCTAAACGAGAAGAATGCAATAATAGCCGCGGTAACTGTTTCCAAATCCATAAAGGTATGGTTCAAAAACAAAGGCACAGCGATCAAAACATTCTTTAGCCATTGATGAACACGAATGGCTTTTAAAATAGTCTTGATACCAGATGGTTTGGTATGAATTTCTTCAGATTGGTTTTTCTTCTGCCAGTTTTTAGCGGTATGATCAGGAGCCACAACAATTCCGCTGCGGGCACTCTCAAATACCGCAATATCATCGGAGCTATTTCCGATATAATCGAAACCACCATCGCCAAATTCTTCAATCAACTTGTCGCGTTTGCGGGTTGATGTCAGATTGATCTCATCATCACTGTGATAAACACCATCGAACAGACCTAAATGATTAGAAATCTCTTCCGCCGTTTTTTGCGCAGCTCCTGTGACGAGGTAAACTTTGCGCCCTTGGGATTTGGCAAGATTAATATATTCAATCACTTCTTCACGGACAGGCCAGTCATCACCTGAGCGATCTGTATGTTCCGCAACATTTTTCTTTAAAACTGCTTTTCCAGCCGCTAGCCAGCCGATGACTTGAAAAATCATCAAGGGCTTTCGCATCAAGAGTGCTGCCAAGCCTTCCCATAGTGTATCGCTGGCGATTAAGCTTCCGTCCAAATCGACACATAAAGGTGTATGTTTAATGCTGGATTTCGCGTCCATTACTCTTGCCCCAAGTTACAGTCGTTGCGAGCATAACAATGTGAGGCTGAAATATTGCTAACGAGGGGTATAAATGTCGCGCTTTTGCGCTTTGTAGTTAAAAAGCGATTAAGTCATTCTATCAAATTTTAAGAACGCCTGAACAACCAGTTTAAAGTTTGGCGCCAATCTATCATTCGAATGGGTGTACCATGGCGCCCGGTATCGAACAAAACCAGCTGAATCGGATAGCGAGATTCACGTCGTTTAATGGCATTATAAATCTCATTTTGGATAGACCAGGGATAAACAACATCATCATTCCCATGCGCGATTACAATAGGTAAACCAACCGTAATTGCATGTGATTTCAATAAGTTGCGATCTGGAATAGCGCCTAACAAAACAATGCCGCTCAAGCGGGCGACATCATTGTGGTTGTGGGCCATCTTATTACAAATCTGCCCACCCATCGAGGCACAAACAATGAATATATTGCGTGTTTTTTTCACATCATACAAATAGCGCACAAGTGCACGGGCATCTTCAACACCCTGTTTTGAAAACTCTCTAACGGTTTGAGTGATATAAAGCCCATTATTTTGCAGCGCGATGTTTTTCAAGCGGTTAAAGTTGCCACCGAACGTGTAATCTTTCATACCAAGGCGGCGATCACCTTTTGCGCCATGGATAAATAGAACAGTGAATTTTGGCACGCCTTTTTTCGCGACAAAACTGATCTCGATATTACGTCCTTCAAACTCAAATTCCTGCGAGGTTGTGTGTCGGCGCATACCAGTTTTGACGTATTTTTGTTTTACTTTGCGAATTGGAATTTGATCTCGACCATGAAGATCAACATTCTTGTCGTATTTAACCAGGAGAAAATCACCGTTATCACGCGATTCTAAAATTTGAGGATAAGCAAATAGCTTGTCTTTAAAAGGTTTGATTTCAAGTGCATTTACACCTGAAGGTACAAATAGTGAACCTAATGCAATGCAGAATAATGCTCCACACAAGAAAAAATGCCTAAAACTAGCTGTAAATAATGAGTTCACGCGGACAAGGCTCCCTTATTTGGTTACATTATGACGATATTATAGTGATTCGAACAGGTTAATTGCGGCAAGAATTTATGGATGATTCAAACGATCTATTTTCTGGATTTGGGAGCTCGGCTCCAACACCAGAATCTACAGACAAAGATAAAGCTACTAAAGACGTATCAAGCGCACCAACAGCGCCTGCACCATCTGTAACGCCTACGCCTGCGCCACAGACCAATAAAGCACCTGCTGCAAAGCCTGAAACTGCAAAAAAAGCCTCACCAAAACCGCAAGGTGATGGTGATTATGGCGCGAATGCAATTGAAGTTCTTGAAGGTCTAGAACCAGTACGCTTGCGTCCAGGTATGTATATTGGTGGTACAGATGTGAATGCCTTGCATCACCTGTTCGCTGAAATCATCGATAACTCAATGGATGAGGCAGTGGCCGGACATGCGACATTCATTGAAATCGAACTTGATGAAAACGGATATATTTCGGTTACAGATAATGGCCGTGGTATCCCCGTCGACATTCACCCACAATATGCCGATGAAGGTCTTTCCACGCTGGAAGTGGTTCTAACCAAACTTCATGCCGGTGGTAAGTTTAACAGCTCGGTTTATGAAACATCTGGTGGTCTGCACGGAGTGGGCATATCAGTTGTGAACGCATTATCTGATGATATGTATGTTGAAGTTGCGCGCGATAAACGCCTTTATCGTCAGCGCTTCTCGCGCGGATTACCACAAGGTGGCATTGAAGAACTCGGTGAAGTTCATAACCGTCGCGGAACAAAAGTTTGTTTTCATGCAGATGAACAAATTTTTGGTAGCGATGTTAAGTTTGATCCAGCGCGCCTTTACAAAATGGCCCAATCAAAGGCCTACTTGTTCGGTGGTGTTGAAGTTAGATGGATCTGCGCGCCCTCATTACTCAAAGAAGGCGGCCCCATTCCGCCAAAGGATAAATTCCATTACCCAGGTGGACTTAAAGACTATCTTGAGCACACTTTGGGCAAAAACCACCGAGTTTGCCGCGATATTTTCTCCGGAAAAAGCGAAAGAACTGGCGGTCACGGTTCCATGGAATGGGCAGTTGCCTGGCACGCTGGTGATAGCTCAGTAGATTCCTATTGTAACACCATTCCAACGCGCAATGGCGGAACACATGAAGCTGGATTTCGGATTGCCCTCACCCGCGGACTAAAAGCCTATGGGGAACTGACCGGCAATAAAAAAGCAGCACAGATCACAACAGACGATGTGATGATTTCTGCGATTGGCATGTTATCGGTCTATATTCGAGAGCCTGAATTTGTTGGCCAAACGAAAGACAAGCTTGCGACCGTTGAAGCGCAGCGCATTGTTGAAAATGGTTTGCGCGATGCGTTTGATCACTTCCTTGCGGATTCACCTCAAGAAGCAGCCAAGCTGTTAGAATGGGTGGTTGAACGCTCTGAAGAACGTTTGCGTCGCCGCAAAGAAAAAGAAGTCAATCGCAAATCAGCAGTGCGAAAACTCCGCCTCCCCGGCAAGTTAGCTGATTGTAGCCAAAACACAGCAGAAGGCGCTGAACTCTTCATCGTGGAGGGTGATTCAGCGGGCGGATCGGCAAAACAGGCGCGAAATCGAAAAAATCAGGCAATTTTACCACTTCGCGGTAAAATCTTGAACGTGGCCAGCGCCGGACGCGAAAAAATTACCGCCAATCAACAATTAGCCGACCTCATCCAAGCTTTGGGTTGCGGGACACGTACAAAGTATCATGAGAATGATCTGCGTTATGAACGCATTATCATCATGACAGATGCCGACGTTGACGGTGCGCATATCGCGTCTTTGTTGATCACATTCTTCTACCAGGAAATGCCTGAACTCGTCCGTGAAGGTCACCTTTTCCTTGCTGTTCCTCCACTTTATAGAATTTCACAAGGCGGCAAGACCTTATATGCCCGTGATGATGCCCACAGAGCCGAGCTTTTGGAAACAGAGTTTAAAGGCCGCGGCAAAGTTGAGATTGGGCGATTTAAAGGCTTGGGTGAAATGCTTCCAGCGCAGTTGAAAGAAACAACCATGCTGCCAGGCAAACGGACCCTTTTGAAAATTGAGATTGATGATATCATTGTTGAAAATACCAACAAGACAGTCGATGACTTAATGGGCACAAAACCCGAAGCGCGTTTCAGATTTATTCAAGACAACGCTGAATTTGTCGATAATCTGGATATCTAGCTCAGTTATGCAGCCTGCGAAGTAAGCGATAAAGCAAATTGCTTTGCCAGTTTGCGACGCTGTGCAAACTGAATGGTTTCAAGCATCATTAAAAGCTCTGCAATTGCTGTGTCTTTATGCAATTCATCATAATATTCTTCCATCAAATACTCAGTGATTTGATCAGCAGACATAGGGTTATTGCTTGAAGATGCTTTGCGCCACAACAAAGTCGCGCTGACAAAAGCTGGGCAAATTTCAATATCCAAACCGGCGGATGCGTAAAGAGCATTTACAACAGAGCTATGCCCGTCACCTAAAATGGCGCGAATACGGGAGATCGACTTACCTGACAATTTCTCAATAATCGTTGCAAAGAAATCTACATTTCCAATCGTCAAAACATGCATCAAGAAAGCAGGTGTTAATTTGCCGGAAATACGCAAATGCTCAACCAAAGCCAACATATCGTCGCCTTGCGTTGTCTCAGCAAGTGAAATGGTAGCGTGAAAACAGGCATCTTTGGTAACATTGACCAATCGGTCTTTACCCATAAGAGCACCAACAAGCGGACTATTGGCAAATGTATTGCTCAATTCTTCCACCAGCTTGTGCCGCGTATCAGATGGTAAATCACTGCGCTCTAATAATTGGCTTCGAATTGGACCATAATAACCAAATCGCTCCGCAAGACGTGAAATAGAAAGTCTGGCTATATGCGCATTTGGATTATCCAATAATGCCAATACGGCTTCTTTATCGCCAACTTCAACCAAGGCTGCACAAACTGAAGCGCTTAAGTAATCTCGTTTTGCGATGATGAATTGTTGAGCAAAGCCACCCCGTGCAATCAAATCAACTAAACTATTGTCACTTAACAGAGGTGAAAACGCCAATATTGGCGCACTTACATCGATCTGGTCTTGTGCGAGAGCATTGATAATCATTGTTGGTACGTTAACTGATTGCGCCAAAACCGTGGCCATTTCTTTACGAACCGCTGGTGATAGATCCTCCAGCAACAAGGCCATAGAACCTTCAGCCGCCTTCATTTCTTCGGATGTAAACTGGCCGGAAATATAGGCCTCGCAAAGCGCTCTAACCGCCAAAACGCGGGATTTCGTGTCAGAATTTACGGTCCATTGTAAAAATTCTTTGATGATCATTATTGCGACTCAATCCAACCAGATTATTCCAAGTTGGTATGAGCTTATCGGCAAAAGGTTTACGATCCGTTCATCATGTTTATTAATCTTTGTCCGCAATATCAGTTAGCTGATTTTGATATCATCACAGCTTTGGGCGCTTAATTTCAAATGTATCCTTCACAACCGCATAATCCATATATCCAAGTCGAGACACCGTTTGCGTTTTTGTACTATCCAGCCGCCCATTTGTAATAACATTGTCTTGGATGTGGATGCCCACAACCTGACCCGTTACCAAATATGCGCTAGAATGTTCACCGCTGAGAGTTTTGGGTTTTGTAATATCAGTAACCTTGCATTCCAATACTGCAAAGGCACCATTTACCATAGGGGCATCGATAAGTTTGCAATCGCTTGCTGTTAAACCCGATTGTTCAAATTCATTGACGTCATAATCATATGGCGCCGAACTTTGGTTCATCGCATCAACTTGCGACAATCCCACCATATTAACGCTAAATTCGCCTGTTTCCTGACAATTTCTAACACTGTCTTTTCGGCCACCTGAAGCAAAAACGATCAACTTGGGATTGTCCGCTATTGCGTTGAAAAACGAATACGGTGAGAGATTTAAACTACCATCTGACCCTTTGCTGCCAATCCAGCCAATGGGTCGAGGTGCGACAATAGCCTTAAAGGGATCATGCGCTAGTCCGTGTTCATTTCCATCAGTATTATAAAACAAAATTACCCATCCCGGCTTCTTAATATCATTATTGTCCAGACATAATCATACAAGCGATCCAATTCCAGCCACACTTTGATAATTATATGATTTCCTTAGACCAGATTCTGATGTTAAAAGAAAAACCAGCTTATTAATATGTGTGTGGGTCATGATTTTTAAACTTAAAGCCTTGTTATGGATGGGACTATTGACTGTTTTGCTAAGCGCTCAGGTGCAGGCACAAAATAGTTTTACTGTTGAAACTCAACCCAACATCCAATTACCAGGACTTGAAGATTTCACACCAACCGACAATCCTGCACAAAACTCTGCAACGGCCATTTCCGTCGCCCTTGAAGCTGTATTGCAAGATGAAGGCGCCCCCATTCAAACCGGTCTTATTTGGCGTGTTTTTGACCCAACGCCTGATGAAGAAGGCAAACTTCGTTTAATTGTCGCAGCCGAGGGTGGTTCCACATCAATGGATTTCGAACCTGGCGATTATTTTGTCCATGTTGCCTTTGGTCGCGCCAGCGTAACAAAAAAGCTAACTGTTACCCCAGATGCTGAAATACCACCCCAACGGTTCATCCTTGATGCGGGTGGAATTGTATTAAAAGCAGCGTCTGGAAATAACACACGACTTTCACCCAGCCTTTTAAACTTTTCCATTTATAGCGGCGAACAAGATTCAGTTGATGATAGTGACCGGCAGCTCATATTAGAATTCGTCAAACCAAATCTGATCGTTAGATTAAATGAAGGCACCTACCATGTGGTGTCTGAATATGGAGATGTAAACGCAGTTACCCGAGCTGATGTGCGCGTTGAAAAGGGCAAACTCACCGAAGTTGTTATGAACCACCGTGCTGCGGAGGTGACATTTAAGCTTGTGTCTAAAGTTGGTGGCGAAGGTATTGCTGATACCGCCTGGTCGGTTTATTCCTCATCAGGGGATATCATTGGTGAAATGGTTGGTGCGTTCCCAAGATTGGTATTGTCGGAAGGTGACTATACGGTCATTGCGCTCCACCAAAATGCAGAATATCCGATGGATTTTCACGTTTCACCTGGAAAAAATTCTGACGTGGAAGTGCTGCTCTCCAATTAAAAATCCCGCCTGAATTTTTGTTCAAGCGGGATCTTATTTAATTAAGCGATGATTTAGTCAGCCATTTTTCTTAATAAATCAGGCGGTGTCGCCTCAAATTTCAAGGATGAAACAGCTTCATCTAGAGACATTGGTGTCTGATCACGGCTACCCAAACGGCGAATGTTCACTGTCCGCTCTTCAGCTTCCCTACGACCACAAACGATAATCACGGGAACCTTGGTAACCGAGTGTTCGCGAACTTTATAGTTGATCTTCTCATTTCTGAAATCTGTATCAACCTGCAATCCAGCTGCCTTTAGTTCCTTTGCAACTTCCAAAGCATATTCCTCAGCTTCAGATGTGATAGTTGCAACGACCACTTGCAGTGGTGCAAACCAAAGCGGCATATGACCCGCGTAACTTTCAATGAGAATGCCCAAAAAGCGCTCCATTGAACCACAAATCGCGCGGTGGATCATAACTGGCTGGCGTTTTTCAGAATCGCTATCGATGTAGAATGCACCAAAACGCTCAGGCAAATTGAAATCTACCTGTGTTGTGCCACATTGCCATTCACGACCAATCGCATCACGCAAAGTATACTCAAATTTAGGACCGTAAAACGCGCCCTCACCTTCAAGGATACCCGTTGTAATTTTACCTTCAGAGTTCTCTTCGATGGTTTTTAGAACCTTCATCATGATCTCTTCAGCACGATCCCAGCTTTCATCGCTACCCACTCGCTTTTCAGGACGTGTTGAAAGCTTCACAGTGATTTCTTCAAATCCGAAATCTGCATAAGTCGACAAGATAAGATCGTTGATACGCAGACACTCCGCGGTCATCTGTTCTTCGGTACAGAACACATGCGCATCGTCTTGTGTAAAGCCACGAACACGCATCAATCCATGCAAAGCACCTGATGGCTCATAACGGTGGACGTTACCAAATTCAGCCATTTTGATCGGAAGCTCGCGGTAAGATTTAAGGCCATGCTTAAAGATCTGAACGTGCCCCGGGCAGTTCATCGGCTTAATAGCAAAGACGCGATCATCTTCGGTTTGTGTTGCAAACATATTCTCACGATACCAACCCCAGTGACCTGAAGTTTCCCACAAAGCTTTATCCAAGATCTGTGGTGCATTGACTTCATCATAGCCGTGTTCATCAAGGCGACGACGCATATAATTGACCAAAGTCTGGAACATTCGCCAGCCTTTTGCATGCCAAAACACAACGCCAGGGCCTTCTTCCTGGAAGTGGAACAAGTCCATCTCACGACCCAATTTGCGGTGATCACGTTTTTCAGCTTCTTCAATCATATGAAGATGTGCATCAAGTTGCTTTTGATCAGCCCATGCAGTCCCATAAATACGGGTTAGCATTTCATTGTCAGAATCACCGCGCCAATAAGCGCCGGCAACCTTCATCAATTTAAATGCATTGCCGATCTGGCCAGTGGTTGCCATATGAGGCCCACGACATAGATCAAACCAGTCACCCTGATAATAGATCTTGAGGTCTTCATCACCCGGGATCGCATCGATCAACTCAATTTTATAATCTTCACCTTTTTCTTTAAACACGCGTTTTGCTTCTTCACGTGTCCAGATTTCTTTGGTGAACTTGTCGTTGCGCGCAATAATTTCGCGCATTTTCTTCTCGATCTTTGGCAGATCTTCCGGAGTAAACGGAGTATCTTTAGCAAAATCGTAGAAAAAACCGTTTTCAATCACAGGACCGATGGTGACCTGCGTGCCAGGATATAATTCCTGCACTGCTTCAGCCATCACGTGAGCAGCATCATGGCGAATAAGTTCAAGCGCACGATCATCGGTGCGTGTGATTATCTCGACCGCACCTGAAGTGATAGGATCTGTCAAATCCTGCAATTCGCCATCAATAGCAATCGCAACAGATTTTTTTGAAAGTGATTTTGAAATTGATTCTGCAACATCGCGACCGGTTGTACCAGCGTCGTAACTACGTTCAGAACCATCGGGGAATGAGAGAGTAATGGCGTCTGCCATGAGGTATGCTCCTTTATCCAGTCCCGCCTACAAATGCGGGTGGTTGATATTAATCAGCTTTGAAAGCTGGCCGCTTTTAACGTGGAGACGTTACAAGGTAAAGTCTAAATTTCGCGGCTGGCTATGGATATCAAAGATTGCTTGCGCCCAGCTAACTTGCGACCGGTTCACGCCAAACCGGAATTATTTGCGCCCCGCCTCATTTCCTCCAGGGTAACCACCAACGATACTCAGATGATAATTCCTCTGGAACCGGGTCATGACCATGCGTGCCAAATGGTCCGCATTTACCAACGCGCATGGCAGCCATCCACCCGCCAGACCATAGGCCATACCGCGCAATTGCTTCATATCCATATTCAGAGCAAGTGGGTAAATGACGGCAGGAATTTCCTATAAAACCGGATAATGTGAGTTGATACAGCCGAATAAAACCAACCCCCAAAAGGCGGCCGGGTGTTTTAGGCCAGCGGCCTTGCCAGTTTCTCAAGTAAGCTTTTTTCGGCTCAGCATCACACATGGCAATGTCTAAACAGCGACTTGCGCCTGTTCAATCTGATCGAGCGCATCCACCACAGCATCAAATGTCAGCATGGTTGAAGCATGACGTGCACGATATTCTCGCACCGGTTCAAGATATTTTAAATCTTCAAAACGCCCTTCCGGTGGCGCACCATTTTCTTTCAACATAGCCCACATTTGATCGCGGACTTTACGCAATTCTTCAGGTGTCGCACCGATAATATGCTTCGCCATAATCGAAGAAGTCGCCTGGCCAAGAGCGCAAGCTTTCACGTCATGACCAAAATTTGTGACCACCCCATTGGAAACGTTGAGCCAGATTTTTACTTTGGAACCGCACAATTTCGAGTGCGCAATCGCTTCGGCATCCGCATCATCTAGGGCGCCGATATGGGATATATTACCCGCAAATTCCAATATCTTCGCATTATAGACTTTATCTATCATATCATTTCCAAAATATTCACTCGAAATTCAAGTATTACCTACTATATAGTGGCTTGTACAAGAAAGACAAAACACATAAATACCAAAATGATTATTTACAATAAAACTCCTCAAGTTATAACATTACGAACTACTTGAGGGTTTGGAGTCAACAATGGACGCGATTGTCAAAAATATCCTAGCCAACAGCACTGAAGCTGGAGACGGTCAGAAACCATCTCGCGAAGAAGCAGAAGCTGCTGTGCAGACGCTGTTAAGATGGATTGGTGAAAATCCTGGCCGTGAAGGCTTACTTGACACACCAAAACGTGTTGTTAACGCCTATCTTGAGTTATTTGCAGGATATGATCAGAATCCAAACGAAGAACTGTCGCGCACATTTGAACAAGTTTCAGGTTATTCTGGCCCAGTGACGATCCGAGATATCCCGTTTTTTTCACATTGTGAGCACCATATGGTACCAATTATTGGTAAAGCTCACGTGTCATACTTGCCAGATGGTAAAGTTGTAGGTCTTTCAAAAATCGCACGCGTAGTTGATATTTATGCCAAGCGTTTGCAAACGCAAGAATCCATGACAGCACAAATTGCGCAATCTATCACACAAGCGCTTCAGCCAAAGGGTGTTGCCGTTGTGATCGAAGCTGAACACATGTGCATGTCTATGCGTGGAATTAAGAAGCATGGTTCTGTCACAATTACCTCATCATTTACCGGTGAATATTTGACCGATAAAGACGAGCAATTGAAACTCATGGCAGCAATCGGCAAAAGCTAATTAACATGACAATTGAATTTAAAAACCCATCGAGCGACAAGAAAGTTCTCGAAGCAGAAGGCCTCTTCACACCTAAATTTGATGAAAAAGGTCTCGTGACAGCTGTCGTTACAGATAAAAGCGATGGCCAAATTGTTATGCTCGCGCACATGAATGCCGAAGCTCTGGCGCTCACGATCGAAACTGGCATTGCGCATTATTATTCGCGCTCTCGTCAAGCATTGTGGAAAAAAGGTGAAACATCGGGCAATCTGCAATATGTAAAAGCCATGTACACAGATTGTGATCAGGATGCCGTTATCATCGAAGTTGAAATGACAGGCGATAATGTCGCCTGCCACACTGGCCGAAAATCTTGCTTTTATAGAAGTGTTGAAGGCATCGGATCAGATGATCCGAAGCTGGTTTTTGCTCAATAGGTCTTAGCCGGCACCGATATAGGCTTTGATCTCTTCTGCTTCACGCTCAACTTCACTCATACGATATTTAATCACGTCGCGTATGGAGATGATTCCGCTTAGTTTGCCATCATCAACAATGGGAATGTGACGGAACCCACCTTTCGTCATGATTTCCATAACTTCCATCACACTGGTTGTTGCCTGACAGGTTTTCACGTTCTTAGTCATGACTTTGGAAATTGGATAATCTATCGCGTCTTTGCCATTTTCAGAGATCGTACGCACAATGTCGCGTTCAGATAGAATACCGGCAACTTCTTGACCCTTAGAAGACACAACAACCGCACCAAACTTATTACCAGCTAGGAAATCTATTGCTTCGGCAATTGTTTCGGTGGCAGCCATAGTTGACACGCTATAGCCTTTTTCATCCAAAATCTGTTTAACAGTCATTGCATCCTCCTCATTATTGTAACCAACTTAAAGTCTCGCTGCCAAGCAGCGCTGTTACGAAAAGGGAAATGTCATATCTCGGAAAACCACCCTTTCCGATAGACTCACAGTGTACCGCTATTTTTTACAAATTTGCAACTTTTACCAGTCTTTGTGGTCAAACAGCTCAAAGAATAGGAAACCAAACAGAAATCCACCAATATGCGCTTCCCACGCTATAGAGGAGGCTTCACCCGTTGCGCCAAAACCAATTGCCGGTAACAGACTGATAATAAACCAAAAACCCAAATAAACCAACACTGTCTTATTTTGCAACACATCAGCAAATGACTGACGTGGTAGAAAATGAGCCTTCTCTCTGACAAATCGGCCACCTAAAGGGAAAGCAAACCTTGCAGCTGCCCCCATTAATGCAGATACAACTCCAGATGCACCTACTACGGGTATTGCTTCTCCCCAATTTAGCGCCGCAAAAAACGCAACAGATGCGACCGCTGAAAGTATCCATAAAACGATGAATCTAATTGTTCCTAAGCGCCTTGCAACCACTGCACCAAAGGCAGCTATCCAAAGACTATTTACGGCAAGGTGCCCGTAACCACCATGTAAGAATGAATAGGTGATTGGTGTCGTAAAATATGCCAAACTTTGATCCGACGACGGAAATAAGTACCGTTGTGGGATAAAGGCACCATTTATGATCAATGCGATATTTTGATCATCGGACAGTAACATGTCACGTGCGACCTGAACCGCGACCAAAATTAATAAGAACAGCAAAATCACATTCGGTAGATTAAATATCGGCGGATTTGTCTGAGTTGTTTCGCCGTGTTCTTCGTTTAAGTCGTTCATCAAAACTTCCGATATTTCAACTGGATAGTAGTTATTACCTACCTATCGCAATTTTCGGATAAAAAAAGGCCACGGAGCAATTCACTAAAGAAGCTCACGTGGCCGGTGACCAAAACTCGGTCAATTTGGGGTGCTAGTATTCCATTTGGAAGCCTGAATAGACTTTGTCATGTTCAACCAAACTCGGCAAGCGAAACCATTTATTAACCTTAACGCGCGGGATTTTAGGCAAATTCGCCAATATAAACGCTTAGAACGGCAATATGTGATACAATTCTATAAAGGCATTTATTTGTATTGAGTAAAAACGTCATGAGACATCAAACAAGCAGAGAATTATTTCAGTATTGGAATAAATTGCGCGGTGAAGACCCCGCCCCTTCTCGGCATGTGTTTGAGCCAGCTTATATTGGCAACATACTACCATCGGTATTCATGCTAGAGTTAAATGGCGACATAGCATCACTTAATCTTGCAGGCGGTGATATTTGCGCCATGTTTGGTGACGAATTGCGTGGTAAGTCTTTCAGCGGTTTATGGCTTAACGGCGTAGAACGAAAACCCAGCACTATCGTGGCTCAATGTGCCTCTAACCAAATGCCATTTGTCGTAATGGCAGATGGGCTTTCGACATCTGGCACTGTGAATAAACTTGAGATGTTATTGCTCCCTCTTGTGAGCGAAAATGGCCAGTTTGACCGTGTGATTGGTTCCTTATCTCAATTAACCAGTGATTTTAATCTGAATAAGAAACATATAATCGGTATGTCATTAACTGCCATTCGTCATATCGATAAAGACACGATACCTGTTGATTTTAAGGCTTTGGGCCACCCACAAAAGCAAAATATAGATACAAATATCACAGATGAAGCTACACAAGTTGGCCATCTATTTGTCATTGATGGTGGCCTTAAAAATTAAATCGAAAAATGGCGCAATTATATCCGTCAAAACCGGTAAAACTTACACATTATTAACCATAGTCTTTTAGTTTAAAAAACAAATTTAAGAGTTTGGGAAAGTCAAATGCTATCGGCAGCACGTAGAGATATTGGCACTGAAAACGAAGAAACAAATACATTTTATAGTGTAAGTGTGGAACTTCAAGGTCGTATGATGCGTGAAGATTACACCGAGCAGAAATGCTTTATTAGCAAGATGTCACCCGCGGTCGCTTTCGTTGAAGCAACCCACCTTCCCGATCACGGCGAGCGAATTATTGCCTATATCGAACAAATTGGCCGCCTTGAAGGCAATGTAATTAACGTTGCAAAGGATGGTTTTGAAGTTGCCATTAACGCAACTCCGCGCAAGCAAAACAAACTTGCTGCACAATTAACCTGGCTTGCCAACAAACACGAACTTGGCATGGAAGAAGATCGTCGTCACGAACGCACAGCGCCTCGTAAGATGAATTCTGAAATTAGACTTGAGGATGGTCGCACTTACCCAGTTCGAATTATCGATTTGTCTGTATCAGGCGCAGCATTTGAAATCGATGTCCAACCTGAAGCTGGTACTTTATTATGGCTTGGTTCCATGCAGGGCCGTGTAATTCGTCATTTTGACACAGGTATCTCAATCGAATTCCTCAATATTCAGCCAATTGAAGAGCTTGAAAATAGACTTTAAACACGTCTAATTTGCTATAATTCCTTCGCAAATTCCCATATTTATTTCCCAGATCGGCGCAAAAACGAAAAAAAGTAATTTTTTTTGATTTTTTTTCGCGGCATTTTTCTGAGCCAATTTTCATTCGCAGTGTTTTATTGCGCATCGTGTGATCCAAGCTAACGTGACGGCAATTCTTCACCATGCAAGTTTTTTGTCTAATTTTCTCAAGCTGCAATCTCCTATGGCATAGGGGGTTGCGGATAAATAGGTACAAATTTAGCTAAATTTTGTGAAAATATGAGTTCATTTTAATCTACTTTTGAACTAAAATTGAATTGAATAAAATACAAATTTATCTATATTTTTCAGATATTTAGCATCGAATTTTAGCGCCAAAATTTGGCCAATGTAAAAAACGTGCTGCCATATTCCCTCCCACAACGGGGAGAACGAAAATGGTTCACATCAAAAGCACATTTAAAACAGGTGCACTATTATTAGGACTTGGAATAGCTTCTTTAAATAACGCGCATGCAGCGCATGATTTCTTAAGTCCAGTCAGTCAAACAAACCCACCTATTGGGCATTACGAGTTTTGTAAAGCAAACCCAAATGAGTGCGGTGTTATCGGTCGGGACCAAGGGCCAATGCAGCTAACGAGAAAAGCATGGGACAAGATGCTTAAGATCAATACAGCTGTTAATCGCAAGATCAAACCTTTGACAGATATGCAAATTCACGGTGTTGAAGAAGTATGGTCATATCCACGAACTGTGGGTGACTGTGAAGACTATGTGCTGCTTAAGCGCGCAAGTCTCATGAAAGCAGGATTTTCACCTGCCGACCTTCTGATCACAGTTGTGCTCCAACCAGACGGCTCTGGACATGCCGTACTAACGGTGCGCACAGATTATGGTGACTACGTACTAGATAATCTGCGCAATGACGTACGGCTTTGGCATGAAACAGGCTACCGCTTTATCAAACGCCAATCATCAGAACATGCAGGTGCATGGATGAAGCTCGGCAACGGCAATAGCGGCGCAGTCGGCACAACCAACTAAGTTACAAATCTGTCAATTCAGTTTTGGGGACAACCCTGACAGATTAAGAAATCGGATAATTTCAGTTTCCTGAGCCTGACCTTATCCTCGTCCCCCCTATAAAGGCTCAGGTTATTGCTGGTCCGCATCTGTCCCATGCGGACCAGCACTTTCTATTTCAGCGTAATTTAATCTATGCGTTTTAGCCCTTTGGCAAACCTCATCGCATTATCAACATAGTTTTGCGCGCCTTCACGCAACGCCGCCTCTGTCTTATCGTCAATTTGGCGTATAACTTTGCCCGGTGATCCAACAACCAGCGAATTGTCCGGTATGACTTTGTTTTCTGTGATCAATGCCCCTGCACCAACAATGCAGTTTTTGCCGATTTTAGCACCATTTAAAACCGTCGCACCCATGCCAATGAGTGTGTTATCGCCCAACTGACATCCATGTAAGATAGCATTGTGCCCGATTGTACAGCCCTCGCCGACATCTAGCGGAAAGCCCATATCTGTATGCAATGTGCAATTTTCCTGAACATTGGTGCGCTTGCCGATGGAAATCATTTCATTATCACCACGCAAAACCGCGCCAAACCAGACCCCAACACCTTCCGAAAGAGTTACTTTACCCATTACCTGCGCATTTTCAGCGATCCAGTAACTTCCCTTTTCCGGCAAGTTTGGCTCAATCCCATCTAAACTATAAACTGTCATATAGATCTCCCGCTTTGCCCATCTCTTTGCCAGAAGATGAGTTATTATTGCTCAACACAAGCAAATTGAATAATCTGCCAATCATAATGTTGATTCTGGTCACATTCCAACCTTAAACTCTTAATATCGCTATGCGATACGTGCTGAATGCTACGCCATGAATGAGACAAACAATCCTAAACACAAACCTTTGATCACACCCAAATTTGCTTGGCGTGTCGCATTTGTTGTTGCTGTCCTGCTGGTTGTCACGTTGATTATCCATTTGGCTGGAAAGTATTTTAGCGATTCCATCGTAAAAGCAGGCCATACAGACGATCAAAGATTCTATTCAATTGTGATGGGTGAAAACACTTTAAAGGTTCAAGCCAATTCAATCCGTTTTGAAAGCCAGCGACGCAATGGCGTTGCAGATGGTGTTAAGCTTTACCTTTCCTGGCCAGAAATGGCAGGCTACACCGATGCAACAAATGAAAAATTTAACAATACAAGTGCAAATTCATCGCTCATTTTCATCGACATCGGTTATTCCAATAATCAAGTCGATATGTCATCAAGATTTGAGCCAATTTATCGAAACTTTATTCAGGGCACACCCAATCCTGGACCAAACGGATTGGTATTTTACCGCATGAGCGCACAATCATCATATAATGGCGAAATTCTCTATACAGAAGCCATAACAAAAGAACGCCCCTATGTGATTAAATGCTTGCAAAACAAGCCTGGTGACACCGCCAATTCAGCCGGCTGCCAAAGAGATATCAATATCGGTAAGGGTCTGCGGCTAACCTATCGGTTTTCAGAGGCAAGAATTGCCCAATGGCAATCAATTGAAGCGCAGATTTTAGCCTACGCACAACAAATTTTGAATTAAACAGTGTTAGAAAAGCTAAGCTTGTTCGGGGTCTTCAATACGAATAACCTGCGGAGCCGCAGTTAAATAACCTTCATTTTCAATATATCCAACCGTGTCACGCACAGCTTGCTCCGTAGTTGCATGTGTAACCAAAATGACGGTTTGATTGTTATCGCTCGATCCGCCATTTTGCGCACGCTGCACAATGGATTTTAGCGAGATTGACTGATCAGCCATGTGCGTTGCGATATTAGCAATTACACCGGCTTTGTCTTCAACAGATAAGCGAATGAAATACCCGCCTTTATGCTCACGCATTTTTGCACGTGTATATTCGGTTAGTTCTTTAACTGGATTACCAAATACAGGCGCGTGTTGGGCACCCTCGCGGCTTTTTGCAATATCGGCCAAATCACCGATAACAGCCGATGCCGTTGCCATACCACCCGCTCCAGGGCCCGACATGACAAGCTCACCCAAAAGGTCGGTTTCTACCGCAACAGCGTTGGTCACACTATCAACTTGCGCCACCAAACTGTGTGTTGGCACCATTGTTGGATGCACCCGCTGTTCAATGCCAGTATCAGTTTTTTGTGCAACACCAAGCAACTTAATCCGATAACCCAATTCATCCGCAGCATGGATATCATCGATGGTGATGTTGGTAATACCTTCAAGGTAAATCTCATCTGCAGCAAGCTCAGTGCCAAAAGCAAGGCTGGTCAAAAGCGCAAGCTTATGCGCGGTGTCATTTCCTTCAATGTCAAAAGCTGGATCAGCTTCGGCATATCCAAGTCTTTGCGCATCGGCAAGACAATCTTCAAAGCTCATGTTATCTGCCAACATGCGTGTCAGGATATAATTACAAGTCCCATTCATAATGCCGTATACGCGGGAAATCTTGTTACCTGATAGCGCTTCTCGCATCGCCTTAACAATTGGAATGCCGCCTGCGATTGCAGCTTCATAGTTCAAAATCACGCCTTTTTCTTCCGCAATTGCGGCAAATTCCATACCATGCTTAGCCAAAAGCGCTTTATTTGCAGTCACCACATGACAGCCACGTGAGAGCGCGGATTTTACCGCTTCGTAAGCGACACCATCTTCACCACCGATCAATTCAACAAGCACGTTGATGTCGGCCTTTTCAGCTAATTCAACGGCATCATCAAACCAAGCGGCTCTTGATAAATCAAAACCACGATCTTTGTCTTTATTAGCAGCGCAAACCGCCGTTACGGTCAGATCCTTGCCACAGCTTTTGGTCAGCGTTTGTGCTTTTGTCTCTAACAATTGGCCCAGCGATGAGCCAACAGTACCCAGACCAGCAATACCAATTTTAAGACCATTTGACATGAGATATCCGTTCAGTGTGCGATGTATGTAAGTTTGTTTTTGAAAAGGAAGATTGACTTCGCTCAAATTCTGATGCGCCCATGGTTTAATGCGCCCTAAAGCAGAGGTCAATCTTCATTTGTTGAATATATGTAGCTATCGATGTGAGTTCAGATCAATCACATTCTCTGCTTCAGCGCCTTCGGCGCCAGCTTCCGCAAAGAACTTCTTGATATTGCGCGCAGCCTGACGAATACGATGCTCATTTTCAACCAGCGCAATGCGCACATATTCATCACCATGTTCACCAAATCCAACACCTGGAGAAACCGCAACATCAGCCTTTTCAACCAGTAATTTGGAGAATTCAAGCGAACCAAGATGGGTAAAAGGTTCAGGAATTTTCGTCCATGCAAACATCGTCGCAGCAGGCGGGGTAACGTCCCACCCTGCTCGACCGAATGATTCCACCATCACATCGCGACGATATTTATATGTCTCGCGCACCTCGGCAATATCCGACCCATCGCCATTTAGTGCAGCTGTTGCCGCAACTTGAATGGGTGTAAACGCACCATAATCAAGATATGATTTTACGCGGCTTAATGCACCGATTAAGCGCTCGTTACCCACTGCAAATCCCATACGCCAGCCTGGCATTGAGAAGGTTTTGGACATGGATGTAAATTCAACAGCGACATCCATTGCACCATCAACTTCAAGAACAGATGGCGGCGGGTTATCGTCAAAATAAATCTCTGAATATGCCAAATCTGACAGAACGATAATGTCATGTTTTTTCGCAAAGGCGATAACGTCTTTGTAAAAATCAAGCGAAGCAACGCAAGCCGTTGGATTGGCAGGATAGTTTAAAATCAAAGCCAATGGTTTCGGAATTGAGTGTCTTACAGCGCGCTCAAGATGCGGGAAAAAGCTGTCATCTGGCGTTACTTCCATCGAACGAATAACGCCGCCCGACATAATAAATCCAAAGGCGTGAATTGGGTATGTTGGGTTTGGACATAAAATTACATCACCAGGCGCTGTGATAGCCTGCGCCATATTCGCAAAGCCCTCTTTTGAGCCCAATGTGGCAACAACTTGTGTATCTGGATCAAGTGTCACACCAAAACGGCGCTTGTAATAATTCGCCTGTGCGCGGCGCAAACCCGGTATACCACGCGATGTTGAATAACGGTGCGCTCTTGGATCCTGTGCAGCTTCGCACAATTTATCAACGATGGATTGGTTGGTTGGCAAATCAGGATTACCCATTCCCAGATCCACAATGTCGGCGCCGGCCGCTCGTGCGCTCGCTTTCAGGCGGTTAACCTGTTCGAACACGTAAGGCGGCAGTCGTTTGACAGAGTGGAATTCAACCATTTTCTTTCTCTCTTTGATAGTTAGTTGGTTTATTATGATTTGCTATGTCTAAAACTCAAAAGCAAGGGCCAAACCAAATATATTGGCATTACTTGAGATAACGGATGTTATAAGCTGAAATTATTGCTCAATTTTGGCAGTAGTATCAGAAGCGTGTGTTTTCGCCAATCTGCGCAGATATACAAGTCTTGCCTGGTAGCGTGCTTTGATTCGAGGATCTTTCTCCCGCTGGATCAATATCTCGGTCATTCTTGCTTCAATTGCCGCTCTTTCCTCAGCCGTCATCTGATTGATTTCCCCACGCCTGTCTTCAGCGAAAGTTGGAAAATCTTCATTTGAAGGCTTGTCGGGAACCACACTATTATCAACTGTTGTAGCCTGTTCATTTGCAGCGGCTTGTACATTTGTAGCAGCCTGCACAGCGGAAGTTTGCGTTGTTATCGAACTGCTTGTGCTTTGTGTTTGCGCTTCGACCACGGCTGTCTCAGAAGGAGCAGGATCTTGATTTATCGCAGTTAAATTTGTTGGCTCATTGGAAACGGCTTGCGGGGCCGCGTCCTCAAGTGAAGTTGAAACACAACTGGTTAAAGCAAACGCTGTCACGACTGTGACAAAAAAGCGTATCCAATGATTATTCATGCTTTATCCATCCTAAACTCGCATTGAAACCATGACAAACGAGTAAAAAGTCATTAAAAACTTACATATACATCCATATGATAAGATCAACACCAAACAAAGGCATTGATTATCATTACTTGTTATTCTGCGGGAGCGCCACATTGACCGACAAAAAAGACGACGAACAGGACACAAAAAATCCTCTGGAAGCGTATGTTGTCAATGATCCGGAGAAAATGGCCTATAATTTGGCTCGAACTATTGAGCAATTGGGGAAAGCCGCCGCCGCATGGGTTGAACCGCGTGAAAAGGGCGAAAAGGTTGATAAACCTGCAGAACCCGTTGCAGATATGGTCAAAACCCTTTCTAAAGTTAGCCAATACTGGATGGAAGATCCCCAGCGAGCACTTGAAGCACAAACATCCTTACTCACCAGCTATTTCGATCTTTGGACCCATTCAATCAATAAGATGGCAAACAAGGATGAAGAGGACAGCTTCTCTACGCGAAAAGACCGACGATTTTCCGACCCAGACTGGCAGAACCAGCCATTTTTTGAGGTATTACGCAACGCCTATTGGGTAACAAGTGATTGGGCTGAGCGACTAGTTTCCCAAACTGAAGGTCTGGATGAACATACAAAACACAAAGCTGAGTTTTATGTTCGCCAAATCTTACAAGCATTATCGCCGACTAATTTTGCGCTCACCAACCCGGAAATTTATAAAGAAACCGTAGCTACAAATGGTGAAAACCTCGTGCGCGGCATGCATAATTTAGCTGAAGATATTGCAGCTGGTAAGGGCGATCTAAAAGTTAGACAGGTTGATTCAACACCTTTTAAACTGGGTGAAAATATCGCCGTATCACCAGGCAAAGTAATTGCACAAAGTGATGTATGCCAAATCATTCAGTATGAGCCGACAACTGAGAAGGTTTTAAAGACCCCTCTCCTTATTTGCCCGCCATGGATTAACAAATTCTACATTCTCGATCTGAATGAAAAGAAATCCTTCATTCGCTGGGTCGTTGAACAAGGCCATACAGTATTTGTTATCTCATGGGTCAATCCGACAGAAGAGCATGCAAAACTGGATTGGACAGACTATTCTAAACTAGGCATCGATTTCGCACTCGATACGATTGAAAAAGCAACGGGTGAAAAACAAGTCAATGCAATCGGCTATTGCGTTGGTGGTACATTGTTGACTGCCACTTTAGCATTACATGCGCAAAAAGGTGATAAGCGCATAAAATCAGCTACTTTTTTCACAACTCAGGTCGATTTTACCCATGCGGGTGATTTGAAAGTTTTCGCTGATCATGAACATATCGATACTCTTGAAGAGGATATGAAAGCAACAGGCTATCTTGAAGGGTCAAAAATGGCGGCGGCATTTAACATGCTGCGTGCAGCCGATTTGATATGGCCCTATGTGGTCAACAATTATCTTAAAGGCAAAGACCCAATGCCATTTGATCTGCTGCATTGGAACTCAGATTCAACACGCATGTCCGCAGCAAATCATTCGTTTTATTTGCGCAATTGCTATCTTGAGAACAATCTATCGCAAGGTCGCATGGTGCTCGATGGCAGAGCCGTTAATGTCTCCGATATTGAAATTCCTGTCATGCATATCGCCGCTAAAGAAGATCATATCGCACCGCCGGAATCAGTTTACCTTGGTTGCAGTTTCTTCAGCGGACCAACAGAATATGTGATGTCGGGTTCGGGGCACATTGCTGGTATTGTGAACCCGCCAGCGGCTGAAAAATACCAGTATTGGACTGGCGAACGGGGAAAACAAAACTTCGAACAATGGAAATCAAACGCTACTGAAACCAAGGGGTCATGGTGGCCGCACTGGCACCAATGGGTAGCAAATGGCGATAAAGACGATGTTAAAGCGCGTAAACCCGGGGGCACAAAGCTAAACCCAATTGAAAATGCACCAGGCTCTTTTGTAAGCGCATCTATATAATGATATTTGAACCAAAACTTGTCCGTGCCAAACTGATTAAACGCTATAAACGCTTTTTGTTCGATGCAGAGATGGAAGATGGCACGCTTATCACTGGATCGTGTCCAAATACAGGTTCCATGCGCGGTTTAACGACCCCAGGCTCAACTATTTGGATGTGCGACCATGGAACGGGTGGCACGCGAAAATATCAATATAGCCTTGAACTTGTCGAAGCTGATGACACCATTGTTGGCATCAACACATCGCGGCCAAATAAGCTGGTAGAGGCTGCCATTATTGACGGTATGGTTTCAAACCTTGCAGATTATCAAACCCTCAAACGTGAGCAAAAATACGGACAAAACTCACGCATTGATATTCTGCTCACCGATGATCAACTCGGTACCGCATATGTGGAAATTAAAAATGTTCACTTTATGAGGGAAAAATCTCTTGCAGAATTCCCCGATAGTGCCACGGCACGCGGTGCCAAACATTTGCAAGAACTGGCCGAAATGGTAAAACAGGGCCACCGCGCCATTATGGTCTATCTCATCCAGCGTCATGATTGCGATAAATTGAAAATCTGCCGGGATTTAGACCCCGTTTATGCAGAAAACTTTGACCTTGCGATGAAACAAGGGGTTGAAGCTTATGCAATTAGGTGCAAAATCACAGACAAAGGAATCTCGCCTGAAGGTCTGATAGAATTAGACGAAGAACACGTTCAAAACGCGAGTAAATAAAGAATAATAGATATGGTAAACTATATTGCAGCTGAATCAGCGCCAATTAAAAACACTGGCCAAATCCGTCTTCATGGGGAGTTTGGGTTTGCTGGTATGCGAAAAGCTTGCGCATTAACTGCGCGCTGTCTTGATGAACTTGTCGACATTGTTAAGCCCGGTGTCACAACCGAAGAAATTGACAAATTTGTGTTTGAATTTGGTAAGGATCACAACGCAGTTCCAGCCACTTTGAACTACCGCGGATATACAAAATCATCTTGTACATCTATCAACCATGTGGTGTGCCACGGTATTCCAAACAACAAACCACTCAAAGAAGGCGATATCGTCAATATTGATGTGACATATATCGTTGATGGTTGGCATGGCGATTCAAGCCGTATGTATCCTGTTGGACAAATCAAACGCGCTGCAGAACGCTTGATGGAAGTCACGCATAAATGCCTCATGCTTGGAATTGAAGCGGTAAAACCTGGCGCACGCACCGGCGCTATTGGCCATGCGATCCAAACATATGCTGAAGCTGAAAGATGCTCAGTGGTCCGCGATTTCTGCGGCCATGGACTTGGACAAATGTTCCATGATGTACCCAATATTTTGCACTATGGCGAACCAGATCAGGGTCCTGAACTTCGCGAGGGTATGATTTTTACAATTGAGCCGATGATCAATTTGGGACGGCCCCATGTAAAAGTGTTGTCAGATGGTTGGACGGCGGTGACAAGAGACAGATCCCTCACCGCACAATATGAACATTCAATTGGTGTTACAGCAGATGGATGCGAAATCTTCACGCTATCCCCTAAAGGCCTGGATCGACCTGGATTGAGTTAATGGATGAAAATGGTGACAGCGACAAGAAAACACCAACTGGTTTAGAAGAGCCAGAGATTGATGAACGTTTATATTTCGCTGAACAAAACACCAAAGTCATTCAACAAAAGAAACAAACACCGGACAAAGCAGAACATTATCACGGGCATCGTGACAGACTTCGCCAACGCTTTAAAACAAAAGGTGGCGAAGCGCTCGAAGACTACGAACTGCTTGAACTGCTCCTATTTCGTTTGATTCCTCGTCGCGACACCAAACCGATTGCAAAAGCGCTGCTGGAGAAATTTGGCAGCTTAGCGCAAGTCTTTGGCGCACCAGCTGCGCGCTTGCAAGAGGTTAAGGGCGTTGGCGAAAGCGTTGCGTACGATTTAAAGCTTGTATCGCAAATCTCTCAGCGCATGTTAAAATCTGAACTGCGCGACAAACAATTGCTGTCATCTTGGACAGCAGTCATTGATTATTGCCATTCTGCCATGGCTTTTGAGGAGCGTGAACAGTTCCGCATATTATTCCTCGATAAAAAGAATGTGCTGATTGCAGATGAAGTTCAGCAAACAGGTACGGTCGATCATACACCCGTATACCCTCGTGAAGTAGTAAAACGCGCACTAGAACTATCTGCGACAGCCATTATCTTGGTTCATAATCATCCCTCAGGTGATCCTACGCCATCACGAGCAGATATTGATATGACACAATTGATTCTGGATACGGCGAAACCATTAGGGATCACATTGCATGATCACATAATCATTGGCAAAGACGGACATGTGAGCTTTAAAGGCTTGAAGTTGATCTAATCTATTTCTCTGATGAAAATGCAAGGCGTAAACCCAAAAGTCCAAATGAAGCGGCAAATGAATTTCTGATCCACTTCATCACATTTGGCTTTGATATCACATAATCACGCGCATATGAGGCAAATGCGCCATACACAATAAAGACAAGAAATGTCATCAGCATAAAGATACCGGCCAACATCGTCAGCTCAAGTATGGGAGCTTGGACTGTGTTGGACGTAAATTGCGGTAAAAACGCTAGAAAAAACAACGATAACTTTGGGTTAAGTGCATTTAACAAAGCACCATCTAAGATGATCTTGCTTGGCTTAAGCATTTTGTCTTGGCGCTGTAATTTTAGCGGTCCGCTATCCTTATATAGCCCCCAAGCCATATAAAACAGATAAAGCACTCCGAGAAACTTAATCGTCTGAAAAACCACGGCACTCGTATGCAAAATCGCTGACAGACCAATAATCGCTGCAAATGCTGAGGGTATGATGCCTAACGTACATCCAAATGCGGCAATTATGCTTGCACGCAGCCCCTGCCCCAAACCATAAGCCAGTGTATAAATCACGCCTGTTCCTGGTAATAGAACTACGACTAATGATGTGAGTAAAAATTCTAGGCTAACCATCATATAACTCCCGCAATAAAGTTATCGTAGCCAAACCGAACATAAAGGCAAACAAAAAAGCCGCCGGAAATTTCCGACGGCTCTTAAATTTAAAAAATCGATCAGACTATTCGTCTTCAGATTTTTTTGCAGCTTTCTTCTTAGGAGCTGCTTTTTTCTTTTGAGGTTTTTCTTCTGCAGCAGCTTCAGCTTCATCATCTGCAGTCAATTGCTCTTTAGTCACTGTCTCGTCTTTGATGTCGATCAAAGTCATGATGTGATCAATTGTTTTTTCTTCAAAGATTGGCGCGCGAAGTGATTGTGCAGCGCCAGGTGTCTTTTGGAAATACTCATAGATTTCTTTTTCTTGACCTGGGAACTGGCGAACCTGTTCAAATAACGCACGCTGAAGCTCATCCTCAGTCACGTCAATCTCAGCCGTCTCACCGATTTTAGAAAGCACAAGACCCAAGCGAACACGACGCTCAGCAAGTGCTTTATACTCTTCGCGAGCTTCTTCTTCTGTTGTGTCTTCATCAGCAAAAGTTTTGTTGTTTTGCTCAAGATCAGTCTCAACCTGACGCCAGATGCTGTCGAATTCAGAATCGATCAATTTTTGAGGAGCTTCAAACTGGTGCAGCTCATCCATTTGATCCAAGATCTGACGCTTAACTTTCTGACGTGTGATCTGACCGTATTGACCTTCGATTTGTTCGCGAACAACTTCGCGAAGCTTCTCAGCTGAATCAAGACCAAGGTTTTTAGCAAGCTCATCATTGATTTCAATTTCGCCAGCAGAAGCGACTTCTTTTACAGTGATGTAAAATTTGGCTTCTTTACCTGCAAGGTCAGCAGCTTGGTAATCTTCTGGGAAATTAACAGTTACGACTGTCTCATCACCAGCTTTTACACCGATTAACTGATCTTCAAAGCCTGGAATAAATTGATTTGAGCCAAGGACCAATTGTGCGTCTTCTGCAGTACCGCCTTCAAATGCGACATCGTCGATCTTACCAAGGTAATCCATAGTAACACGATCGCCTGATGCGGCTTTGCCTTTTTTAGTCTCATAGGTAACAGCACTTGCTGCAACGCGCTTAACTTGCTCTTCAACTTCGCTCTCTTCGATCTCAACGACCTGACGCGTAACTGTAAGCTTTGACAAGTTAGCAACATCAAATTCAGGGATCACTTCATAAGCGATGTTGAATTCGAAATCTTTTTTCGCTGCTAGAATTTCTTCTGCTTCATCCTGATCTTCAGTCATCGTGATGTCAGGCTGTGTTGCAGACTTCTCGCCGCGCTCAGACAGGATTTCTGTCGGACGCTTCTGGATTAGTTCATTTACAAGTTCGGCCATCACTGATTTACCATATGTCTTTTTCATATGAGACATTGGCACTTTACCAGGACGGAAACCGTTCAAACGAACTTTGTCTTTTGCATCGGCAAGACGTTCATTAAGTTGAGCTTCCATGTCTTTTGCAGGAATTACGACTTTAAGTTCGCGCTTCAATCCTTCAACGAGCGTTTCAGTTACTTGCATATTTAACTTCCTATCAAACCGATGATGAAACCGGAGAATTATCTAATCTTTCTAGCTGGATTTTCCGACAATCCAAAAGGCCCACCATAGTGGGAAACGAGTTTACTCAGAGCTTGACAGACACATCGAAGTGCAAATCATGCTCTGAGCAAAAAATCTTGGTACGGGTGAGAAGACTCGAACTTCCACATCTTGCGATACTGGAACCTAAATCCAGCGCGTCTACCAATTCCGCCACACCCGCGTCGAAGGGCCTGATACCCAGTAAATAATCAGATGTCAACGCACCTTAGAGATAATAATTGAACATCTGGCGATTTAATTTCTAACATAGCGATTTGCACCTCTTATATGCGCAATTTTCGATGGATTTAGACCCTGTTAGATAAAGCGCATTCCAATTCGAATTTTCCTGTAAAAATCGGATCATTTTTAGCCATGCAAATACTGCATAGCTCTTATACCTATATTGCACTGCACAAAATAAAAAAATGTACTATATTCAAATCATCAGAGGCACACAGGATGCAACTGACGAACGTAAAGGAAAAGATAAAATGAATATCCGCAAGTCATACCAAAACTGGCGCGAATATCGCAAGACAGTAAATGAACTTAATGCCTTGTCTACTCGCGAACTTTCAGATCTTGGCATCAACCGCCACGACATTCGCGCAATCGCTCGTACGAGCCAGTTGTAATTTTTAAATTCGGATCGACATTATCCTCCTCCCAATGTCGATACGAGATGACTGACAAATCATCCTCCTCCCGATATGTCAGTCTTTGAAAATGGCGCCCACCTATCCTCCTCCCAGGTGGGCGTCGTTCAAAGAATTCGAGGCAGCAATATCCTCCTCCCAATGCTGCACGATGTGACCGGCAACATCCTCCTCCCAGTTGTTGGTCGAAAAAAAAGCGTTCATTGCACCTCCTCCCGCAATGAACGCTATTTTTTTATCCAGATGATATTTCCAAAACTTAGACGCAAATGATCAGAGACTTTTGTCTTGATAGTCTCTTCACAGAACAAGTTTGCTGGCTTAAAGAGCTATCCATGACAAATACACAAAACACTTCACATAAACCGATCCATATTATTGGTGGCGGTTTGGCAGGTTCTGAAGCTGCTTGGCAGATTGCTTCCCGCGATATTCCGGTAATTTTACACGAAATGCGCCCGGTTAAACCAACAGATGCACATAAGACAGATGGTCTTGCTGAACTTGTTTGCTCGAACTCGTTCCGGTCCGATGATTCGGAAAATAATGCCGTTGGCGTGCTTCATGCTGAAATGCGCATGGCAAACTCTTTAATCATGCGATGCGCAGATGCAAATCAGGTACCTGCAGGCGGTGCTCTTGCAGTTGATCGCGAAGGTTTTTCACAAAATGTCACCGAAGAATTAGAAAAACATCCATTAATTACGATTGAACGTGAGGAAGTGGGTGCACTCCCACAAAGTGATTGGGATCAAACAATCATCGCAACAGGTCCTTTAACCGCAGAAAGTCTTGCTGAAGCCATTCAAGCTGAAACGGATAGCGATGCCTTGGCGTTTTTTGATGCAATTGCGCCAATTATTCATACAGATACAATTGATATGGATGTGTGTTGGTATCAATCTCGCTATGATAAGATTGGTCCAGGCGGCACGGGTAAAGACTATATCAATTGCCCGATGAATGAGCAGCAATATAACGAATTTATTGATGCTCTAATTGAAGGTGATTCGACCGATTTTAAAGAATGGGAAGGCACGCCCTATTTTGATGGATGCTTACCGATTGAAGTGATGGCTGAACGCGGTCGCGAAACACTCAGACATGGCCCGATGAAGCCAATGGGGCTTACGAATGCGCACCAACCGGACATTAAAGCCTATGCCGTGGTGCAATTGCGTCAAGATAATGCTCTCGGAACGCTGTATAATATGGTTGGCTTTCAAACCAAGCTTAGATATGGCGCACAAACAGACATTTTGCGCAAAATTCCCGGCCTAGAGAATGCTGAATTTGCGCGATTAGGCGGTCTTCACCGCAATACTTATCTCAATTCACCAGAATTACTTGATGAAACACTACAGCTGAAATCCCGCACTGGGTTACGATTCGCAGGCCAAATCACCGGCTGTGAAGGCTATGTGGAGAGCGCAGCCATGGGATTATTAACTGGTCGCTATTGCGCTGCGGAACGCTTGGGTATTGAACCGGACCTACCTCCGATAACAACTGCCTTTGGTGCATTATCAAACCATATCACTGGTGGACATATTGTATCAGAACATGAACCCAAAAAACGCTCATTCCAACCAATGAACGTGAACTTAGGGCTATTCCCTCCTCTTTTAGAAGACGAATTTCCTCCACACCCTGAAGGGAAGAAATGGCGCCGAAAAGAAAAACGCATCGCTAAGAAAAAAGGCTTGTGCGCGCGCGCCCTAAAGGACTGCGCTGCATGGCTTGAAGCCAGCAAAATTTAATCGTCCGATTTTAACTCTTCCAAAGTTTCGGCCATTTTAAGGCCGAAGCTTCCACAGATCCATAAAGACACTTCTGCAGCGTCTTCTGGAGAGGCAAACTGATATTCACCACCAATCAAGCTGTCGTCATCAAATTTGAGAACAAGCCCATCACCGCTTTCCGTTAAATCGACCTCAACGTCTTTGGGTTCGATGATCCGTACAACCCAAGCATTTCCGACGATTTGCGCCAGGCCTGTTTTTCCATCTGCCAGACGCATAAATGTAGTTTTACCAGATTTATCCATAAGAACGCCGCGGATGGCTTCTTTCGGATAAGCAATACCAAATTCTACCAGTGCCTCGCCTGGATCTCGCACCGATCCATCGTCGCGCCGACGATTAATTCGCAAAGCCAACAGCGAAATACCGATGATTGATCCAATAAACAGGTAACCTGCGAGATTTTCCAAGTGACAAATCCAAATTTACTTCAAAACAACATGACTTTGATCAGATCATGCCTTTTCTTTTACTTTGCCACAAGTCCCATTGACTTAACCAAGTCGGTGGCGCCACAGATACTCGATATGCCTGCGAACCCATTTTTCGAGCCTTTTTGTAAATTCTAGATGTTGAAGCCAAAGGCAAGTATGCTTGTCGGACATGCTCCGGCAATTTTGAAATCTCATCCCGTGCCTTCGCCAAGTGTTCTTCACCATATTCAACAAACAAATTAAGAATACAAGCAAGAGCATCGCCGTTAGCTGCTGATAAAAACTCCGTACGGTCGATGTGGCATTCTTTCAAAAATTCTGCAGGGATATAGACCTGCCCACGCGAAAGATGTTGTGGCAACAAGGCTAAATGCCCTGCAACAGATTGCGCAATTCCGGCATGACCACAGGCATTGGCTGTTGTTTTTGCGATTTCGGGGTCTATGACTTGGCATGTCCACTGCAAAAGGGTTGAAGCGGTCTCCCCGCAATAACCTTCATAAGTTAATTTATCGGGCATTGGATCATCATAAAGATCGAAAATGCGAGAACGACAATATCCATCAAAGCTCGTTCTATTAATATTATGCTGATAAATGATTTCATTTATCGCAAATGCAAAAGGATTCGCCGCAGCCTCATCTTTTCGCGCTGATTCTGCCGTAACCTCACGCCACCATTGAAGACGTATCTCGCCCGGCAAAGGTTCTTTGATGAGGTCACGAATGCGAGAAATTTCAGCATTAAATGCATATAAAACGCTTATCGGCAAACGAACATCATCGCTCATAAGCAGGCTTGCTAAATATCGATTTCGATCATGTTCGCGAAGATGCGTTGAAATTAGATTTTCATCGATCGTCATCGGAGTTAAACCGCAATAAAAGCCGCACCGACTGCGCGCGATTCCGCCAATAACACATTATAGGTGCGCACCGCGGCACCTGTACTCATGGGATCGCTTGATACCTGGTTTGAACGTAATGCCTCTTTTAATTCTTTCGGCATCATGCGGATATCTTGGCCCGTTCCAAGTAGAAATACTTCCAAGTCTGAAACTTCTTCCAAAACTTTCGAGAACATCTCAACGGTTAAATTTGTTTCAGCATCTACATTCCAACCATAGATGCCAGACGGCAAGCAAATTAGAGATCCCACATGTGACATATCGGCAAAGCGAAAACCACCATTTCCATAGGCGTCAATTGGTGCTCGCCCTGGGAAATGGGCCTCACGCATTTGCAAGGCCGCATCCGGAATATGTGCGTTGTCATCACTCATTAGGTGTCAAAATTAATGGGCATTGTGCCTTCAGTTTCATCACGTTTTTCTTTTTTCTCATCCAACCCTTTACGGAAATCTTCCGGGCGGAGGTTGAACAGAATTAGAATTGGTGCAGCGATGAAAGTAGAAGAATATGTACCAATGAGCACACCAAAGATCATTGCGAATGTGAAGGACTGAATAACCTCCCCGCCGAAGAGATAAAGCGCCATCAACGCAAGCAATGTAGTTACAGATGTCAAAATCGTACGTGACAGCATCTGATTAACGGATAAATCAAGCAGGCTTTCAAGTGGGCGTTTTTTGTAACGCCGCAAGTTTTCACGCACCCTGTCGTAAACAACCACGGTATCATTGAGCGAGTAACCCACAATGGTCAGAACCGCCGCGACGCTAGAGAGGTTAAATTCCACTCCGGATATCACGAATATTCCGATGGTAAGAACCACATCGTGGAAGGTCGCAACAACAGCACCGATAGCAAACTGCCATTCAAATCGCAGCCAAATATAGATCAAAATCGCAAACAACGCGCCGGCAACGGCCAATGTACCATCACGTGCAAGTTCTGCTGAAACCGTTGGACCTACAACCTCCACACGGCGGAATTCATATTCATCACCAAGCTCTGCACGTACGAGCGTAACAACATTTTGCTCAGCCGTCTCACTGCCATCTTGCGCCTGAACTCTGATCAAAACCTCTTCTGGCGAGCCAAATTCCTGTACCTGAACATCACCTAAATTAAGCTCAGACATACGCGTTCTAAGATCACCAAGGTCTGCTGGGCCATCTTGTGATTTAACCTCAATGATAGAGCCGCCTTTAAAGTCGATACCGTAATTCATATCTACGACGACAAACAAGCCAACAGACGCAATAGCAGCTGCAGCTGACGTTAAAAACGCCCAGTTACGGAACTTCATAAATTTGAGGTTGAATTCACGCGGCAATTTGCCAAGCAAACCATCCGGCAATGCCTTTGGACGTTTATGCTTAAACCAGAATGCCATCATCCACCGTGTGAGCGTAAACGCTGAGAACACTGTGGTGATAATACCGATTGTCAATGTAACGGCAAAGCCCTTCACCGGACCTGTACCAACGAAGAACAAGATAGCCGCCGCAATCAAAGTTGTGATATTCGCATCCAAAATGGTTGTGAGCGCACGCGCAAAACCCGCTTCAATCGCTTGAATAAGATTGCGCCCTGCTCGCGATTCTTCTCGGATACGCTCATAAATCAGCACGTTAGAGTCTACCGCCATACCAACGGTCAAAACGATACCTGCGATACCCGGCAAAGTGAGCGTTGCGCCAAACAAGGTTAGGATCGCCATTAGCATGGTCACGTTGGCAACCAGTGCAATATTCGCAACAACACCCAACATACCATAGGCAAGGATCATAAATCCGATGACCAAAATACCGCCAATAATACCGGCGATTTTACCAGCTGCGATCGAATCGGCACCCAAGCTTGGGCCAACTGTCCGCTCTTCAATGATCGTCAATTCCGCAGGCAAAGCACCCGCACGTAGCAAAATCGCAAGATCATTGGCTTCTTGGACGGTAAAGTTACCTGAAATCTGACCAGAACCACCCAAAATCGGTTCATTAATGCGCGGTGCTGAAATCACCTGATCATCGAGAACGATGGCAAACGGCAGACCCACATTGGCTTGCGTTGCAGCTCCAAAGCGTTGCGCGCCTTTGGTATCAAACCTAAAGGTCACAATCGGTTCATTTGTCTGCTGAGAAAAACCAGCTTGAGCATCCACCAGGTTTTCACCAGAGACAAGGACACTACGTTGGATGAGATAAAATGGTGCATCACCACCTTCAACACCAGGCAATACTTCTGACGTTGCAGGTGGGCGGCCATTTATCGCTTCTTCCACCGGCATAGTTATATCTACCATACGGAAGGTGAGCTTCGCAGTTTGACCCAATAGCTCTTTAAGACGCTGCGGATCATCAAGCCCTGGCACCTGAACCAAAATACGGTCCGACCCCTGACGCTGAATAGCAGGTTCTGTGGTGCCGAGTTCGTCAACACGCTTGCGGATAACTTCGATGGACTGCGCAACAGCCGAAGATACCCGATAGTCGATACCTTCTTCAGTTAGAGACAGACGAAGTAAACCATTTTGAGGCTCTTCAAGAGTAATTTCGCGAATTGCGCCACCGCCCAACAATCCGCCATCAACTGGCTGTAACAGCTCGTTTAATGCCTGTTTTGCCTGTTCAACATCATCCGCATTACGAATACGAACCTGAACAGATTGGCCAGCCGCAGCTAGACCGGTATATCCGAGCTGTTCTGCACGCAATAAACGACGAATGTCATCACGCGTTGTTTGCAGTCTGTCTTCGATAATTCCGTTACGTTCTAATCTGAGAAGAAGATGCGAACCACCTTGCAAGTCAAGGCCCAGAGTTACTTGACCTTTTGGCATCCAATCGGGAAACGCCTCAAGCTGTTTTTCAGAAAACAGATTTGGTATTGCGACGACCGCGCTTAAAAATACGGCCATCCAAATGAGTGTTGTTTTCCAACGGGCAAAATAGAGCATAGTTATCTCGAATTAGTTTCGGAATTTCACGGGAATTAAAAGACTTACTTCTTGTCTTTGACAGGTTCACTTTTGCTGCGAACATCAGCGATCATTGAACGAACAACACGCATTTTTGATCCGTCTGCAACTTCCATTTCAACTTCGACGTCACCATCAACGATTTTTGTTACTTTACCGATGATACCACCACCAGTCACAATCTGATCACCACGACGGATATTCGTGATTTTTTCAAGATGCGCTTTACGTTGTTTTTGTTGAGGACGAATAAGTAGGAAATACCAAATTGGCATAATCAACAAAAGTGGCACCAAAATACCAAAAACATCACCACCACCGCCGGCTGCTGATTGTGCATAAGCTGGAGAAATAAACATAAAACAAGCTCCCTAAAGGCAAATCGCCCATAATTAGAATTTATAAATATTGTTGAGCGGAATATAGTGTTCAATGGTGTGATTGCAACGGCAAAGGCATCATCAAATAGCTATTTTCAAGCACTTAACGTAAATTACGCCTGTGCTAAAGCAAGTTAATTTGATAATCAACGCCTTGAAGCGAATTCGAGGTCAAATAAATGAATGATTTTAAAGTTGATGAACTGCTTACAGAAATAAAGTTGCTGCGTGAGGCTGTACAATCGCTGGCACCCAAAACAGCCAAAGAAAATGATCTTGATTCGGCAGAATGTTTTATCTGGTCACCTGAGCAATCCTACCTTCAGCCAGTTGGCAAACCTAATCGCATTGAAATTGGCCTGATTAAAGGTGTTGATCATGTACGCGATATATTGGTTGAAAACACTGAACGATTTGCAAAAGCCCTACCCGCTAACAACACGCTTTTGTGGGGTGCGAGAGGTATGGGTAAATCGTCTTTGGTTAAATCAGTTCACGCGGATACGAATTTAAAGCATAACACACAGCTCAAACTCGTTGAAATCCATCGAGAAGATATCAACTCGCTGCCAAGTTTGTTGAACATCTTACGAGAAAGCAATTATCGTTTTATCCTGTTTTGTGACGACCTGTCATTTGATCATGACGATACCGCATATAAGTCATTAAAGGCAGCGCTTGATGGCGGCATTGAAGGGCGTCCTGAAAATGTCATATTTTATGCAACATCAAATCGACGTCATTTGCTACCGCGCGATATGATGGAAAATGAACGCTCAACGGCAATCAATCCGCATGAAGCTGTTGAAGAAAAGGTTTCATTATCAGACAGATTTGGCTTGTGGCTTGGTTTTCACAAATGCACACAGGATGATTATCTCAGCATGATTTACGGTTATGCGGATCATTTTGGACTTGAGATTGAACGTGAAGATCTTCGTGCTCAATCACTGACATGGGCGACAACTCGCGGCGGTCGTTCAGGTCGTGTTGCATGGCAATTTATTCAGGATTTAGCCGGACGTTTAAACAAAACGCTCAACACCTGAACCACGCAATGAAAAAACCTGCCCCAAAAGACAGGTTTCCTCATCAACTTTCACCTGGAGGGGTGAGACTATTCTAGGAATGTAATTGGATTTTGAGGCGTCGCATTTTTACGAACTTCAAAGTGAAGCTTCGGACGCTTTGCAGAACCAGTCATACCACTCTTGGCAATAACCTGACCGCGCTGCACTTTATCGCCGCGTTTTACATTTAAGCTTTTGGCATGGGCATAAACGGTTACGATATCGCCATCGTGGCGCACAAGAACGGTATTTCCGTAACCTTTCAATCCATTGCTGGCATAGATCACAACACCGTTTTCTGCAGCTTTAATATCTGAACCTTCAGGCATCAAGATATCCAAACCATCATTGCGTTTGCCGTCATCTGTTTTGCCGCCAAAGCTTGAGGCAATCTGCCCTTTTGCAGGCCAACGAAGTTTACTAATACCGGTCTTTGCAGGCGCAGCGACATTGCTGTCCACCTTCGCCGTTTCAGTTATCCTATCGTTATTTGTAGACGATGTGCTTGCTGTTACAGGCGTTGAAACAACTTTCTGTGGTTCAACCTTTGTCACTGAAGCAGTTGTTGTCTGATCCGGAGCTAAAGACTTAAAGGTCTTCGATGGAATGATCATTTTCTGACCGATGCGAATATTAGACGTTTTAATGTTATTCGCAGCTTTAAGCGCAGTAACCGTTACCCCATGTTTATAAGCAATACGATTGAGCGTATCACCAGAAACAACTGTATATTGATCAGCTGAAACCGTATTTGCAGCACTTGGTGCAGCTTGTCTAACCGGTGAAGATGTATCAAGCGGAGATGTCGATACAGGTGTTGTCGGTGCAAGCATTGCAGTGTCAATACGGCTCGCAGGGATCGGCGCAGAAGAACCCTGAGGGAATAATGTGCGGCTTCCAGAATGCGAATATGCAGATTTCGTCAATGGATCGTTATCAGGGGCTGATACTGTAGCACCTTGCGAATAAACATATGTTGGAATGATCAGCGCTTGTCCGACTTTAAGCGATCGAGAATCTCGAATACCGTTTGCATCGAGAATTTCTGCAGCTGGCACGCCATAACGTCGAGAAAGGTTATAAACCGTCTCACCTTCACGCAATGTCACATGCGTTCCATTTGCAGTCGACCAACCACCACGGCTTACTTTTGTTTTATCCGGAATAGATCCTGTAACAACCGGATCCGGTGCCATTGGCACAATATTTACCGGATTGCTCGTGCTCGGCGTCACAGCGCCTGTCACAATCTGAGTATCAACATTTGGCTGTGAAATCGGCCTGATAATAGGCATGCGCTGAACGGATGCACTTTCAACAGTTGATTCTAAAGTTTGTTTTTTCTTTTGTGTCAGCGCATTGCGGACACGCTCAACCAATGGCGTACGCTTTGGCGTTTCCAACGGCTGCTTAATAACCGGAGCGGCTGCAATAGGCTGGCTAACAATTGGCGCAGTTACGACAGGCTTTTGAACAATCAAAGGCGTCGCAGGCTGATTAACAACCGGCTGCTGATTTGGAATAGATGCAGTGTAAAGTGGCGCATTGCTTTGAACGGGTGTGTACACATCACCTGGATATGGTTGCTGTGGCGCAGCGCTTGCTACTTGCGGAACGGAATTTCGAACAGGCTGCCTTGCATCGCCTGGGAAGGATTGAGACCCAACGCCAACAGGAGCGAGACCCCCAGCATGCGGTGTTTTCACAGCGGCAGTGGTCAAATCATCACTATTTAACGCTTGGTAATAGGAAAACCTGGTTAAATCAGAGCTACAGCCCGCAACTGTACCAGCTAAAAAGATAGCTGACAGTGTTTTAAGAACAACCCTTTGCGGTTGAGACAACTTAAAATTACTCATACTCATACACCACTAACGCAATACAACTTTGATGTATTAAAGCGCGTTAATGTTACCGAGGCGTTAAATTTACGAAAAAAACACTATATTTTTTTTAACCATGTCCCAAAACGGCTCAAGTCGCGGCAGCTGAATTTGGAATAAGAGGCGAATCTTGAATCTCGAACAAGTCCTCTCTCTCAAATCGGGAACCTATCTTGGTGAGCCGCATAATGCGGGCACGCCCATCACCTAATGACATTGGTGCGATCATAATCCCGCTTGAAGTTAAATGCTCCACAAATTGGCGTGGCATTTCTTTAAAGCTAGCGGTGACAAGAATACGATCAAACATCCCCTCGCCCTCAACGCCGCTAGACCCATCCATTTGCTTAGCAACGACATTTGTGATGCCAACATGATCAAACCGCTCGCTGGCATTGGTCACATGCGTTTTATAACGATCTATAGTCAAAACACGGTCAGAAAGCTTGGAAAGAACCGCTGCTGAATAGCCAGAGCCACAACCGATCTCCAAAACTTTGTGATTAGTTTGAACATCTAACTCGTTCAAAATACGAACAAGAACATCAATAGGCTCGGCAAATCCACCGCAATCGATCGGCATAATTTTCGACGAATACGCACCAGCGCGCAAATCAGGAGACAAAAAGACACTGCGTGGGGTGCTTTCAACAGCACCTAAAAGTCGGTTATTGTCTACACCGATTGCGCGCAAACGCAGAAGCAATGCTGCCAAACCTTCTTTTTCTGTGGCGGTATCAATCATCTATAAAAGTGCTTGTTCCAATTTCGTCATCATTGCATGGTCCGTCATATCAACTTTTACAGGAGTTATCGAAATTTTGCCAAACTCCAAAGCAGAAATATCGGTTGAATCGCAAACCTCGTGCGTAGTTTCCTCAAATTTTAGCCAATAATAAGGCCTTCCCACACCATCAATGCGATCTTCGATGGCTAAACCATGCATACGATGCGCTTGTCGCGATATTGAAATTTGGTTTTCATCATCGGCAAGCTTGATAGGAAAATTGACGTTTAGGAATGTACTTGCTGGCATATCAACAGCAATGAGCTTTTCTAAAACTTCCGGAATTTTGGCGATTGAAACCGACCAATCAATCGGATGCGGTCCTTTAGACCAATCATGTGCCTGACTAAACGCTATTGAGCGAATACCCAAGATAGCGCCCTCAAGCGCGCCGGCAACAGTACCTGAATACGTGATATGATCTGCTATATTCTGGCCAGCATTCACCCCAGATAGTATTAAATCAGGGCGTTTATCCATGATTTGGCGAACTGCAATGATCACACAATCCGTTGGTGTACCGTTCACAGCAAAAACCTTGTCTTCAACTTGGCGCACTCTGAGCGGTTGAGTTAAAGACAAAGCATGCGAAACACCGCTTTGATTGGTTTCAGGTGCAACAACCCAAACATCATCTGATAATAACTGCGCAGCACGGCGCAAAACCTCGAGACCTTCTGCGTTTATTCCATCATCATTGGTAATTAAAATGCGCACGATAATCTCTCACAAAATGGATTAACTAAATCAAATAGAAAAATGAATTAGCTAGGTTTTTCAATCTTAGTTACTCCACCCATATAAGGCACCAATACCTCTGGAATTGTGACAGAGCCATCTTCATTGAGATAATTTTCCATCACAGCAATCAAACAACGTCCAACTGCAACACCGGAACCGTTAAGCGTATGAACAAAGCTTGTGCCCTTCTCATCGCCCGCACGATAACGCGCATTCATTCGGCGCCCCTGGAAGTCACCACACACAGAGCAAGAAGAAATCTCACGATAAGCATCCTGCCCCGGCAACCAAACTTCAATATCGTAAGTTTTGCGAGCACCAAAGCCCATATCACCTGTACATAGCGTAACAACACGATAATGAAGACCGAGCTTACTCAGCACCAATTCAGCACAAGCAACCATACGCTCCAATTCGTCTAGTGAGCTATCGGCATCCGTAACAGATACCATTTCACACTTCATGAACTGGTGTTGTCGCAACATGCCGCGCGTATCACGCCCGGCGGAGCCCGCTTCTGAACGGAAACAAGGCGTCAGCGCTGTAAAGCGCATTGGAAGATCCACCTGATCCAATATTTGCTCACGCACAATGTTTGTTAAAGATACTTCAGCTGTTGGAATGAGCCATTTGCCATCTGTTGTGTGAAACAGATCTTCAGAAAATTTCGGCAATTGACCCGTACCAAACAGAGCTTCATCGCGCACCAATAAAGGCGGATTTACTTCAGTCAGTCCATTTTCAGTAATGTGAAGATCAAGCATAAACTGACCAAGAGCACGTTCCAAACGCGCCAAATCACCCTTTAAGATGTTAAAGCGTGCACCTGACATGGCAGAAGCGGCTTCAAAATCCATAAGACCGAGCTCTTCACCAATTTCAAAATGCTCTTTTGGCGCATGGTTCCAGCCCGGTTTTTCGCCAACTTTACGTTCTTCACGATTATCATCTTCATTTAAACCATGCGGCACATCGCTCAGCGGAACATTAGGAATAGACGCCAACAGCGCTGATAATTCTTCATCAGCAAGGCGCGCTTCCTCTTCAGCAGACTGCATATCACCTTTAAGCTTCGCGACTTCAGCCTTTAACGCCTCAGCTTTATCGAAGTCTTTTTGGCCCATCGCAGCGCCAATTTCTTTTGAAGCTGCGTTTCTGCGAGATTGCATATCTTGAAGTTTTTGCACCGTAGCGCGACGTTTTTCGTCAGCTGCAAGTACGTTTTGTGACTGATTTTCTGCCCCACGCGCTTTTAAAGCATCATCCAATTGATTTGGGTTTTCGCGTATCCATTTGATATCGAGCATCTTATATAATCCTATTGAGAGATATTCTTTTTAAGAAGTTAGTTAAACCTCTTATGCGTCTTCTGATTCTTCCAGTTCTTCATCAGAATATCCCGATCGCTTCAAAGCCTCTTTACGCTGACGCTCGACGATTCGAGCCGCATAGATGGCAATTTCGTAAAGAAGGATGGTTGGGAGCGCAAGACCTAACTGAGAAACAGGGTCTGGCGGTGTCAAAACAGCAGCTACGATAAACGCAAGAACAATTGCGTATTTGCGTTTTGTTGCCAAACCGATCGATGTCACCATCCCTGCTCTTGCCAATAATGTTGTGACAACGGGCAATTGAAAGACCAAACCAAACGCAAAGATCAATGTCATGATCAAGCCAAGATATTCAGAAACCTTTGGCAGAAGCGTAATATCGACCACATCAGGCTGTCCAACTTGCTGTGTTCCCAGGAAAAACAGCATCGCCATCGGCATCAAAAAGAAATATACAATCGCCGCGCCAATGCAAAACAGGATCGGTGACGCGATCAAAAATGGCAAAAATGCCGAACGTTCATTGGTATAAAGTCCCGGCGCCACAAACTTGTAAATTTGCGATGCAACCACTGGGAAAGACAGCAACAGACCACCGAACAAACCAATTTTGATTTGGGTGAAGAAGAACTCTTGCGGCGCTGTAAAGATCAATTCAATCTTGCTTGCATCAAGACCCGACCAGTCAACCGCCCATTCATATGGCTTGACGAGAATATTGAAAATGTGGCCACCAAGATAGAAGCACAAGATAAATGCGATCACAAAACCAACCACAGCCCACAAAAGTCGTTGGCGCAGTTCAATAAGGTGCTCGATCAGAGGCTGCGGCTGATCGTCAATTTGGTTGTCTTCACTCATGAATTATCAGCTTTAGATGTGTTCGTCTTAGTTTTCGCGGCGCTGGCTTTGGTTGAAGTAGTCTTCGCTCGCGGTGTTTTCACAGCGCCAGTTTTCGCAGCACTAGTTTTCGCCGCAGCAGGTTTTGCGGTAGCAGGAGCTTTTGCAGATGCAGTTTTCGCCGCTGGTGCTTTTGTGCTCGCAGCCTTCGTCGTTCTGCGTGTTGCAGGCTTTTTCTCAGCAATTTTTGCGTTTCCTGCCGCTTTACTTTGTGCAGGCTTTGCAGCGGATTTTGCCTTATTTGCTCGCGCTGTAGACGTTGCCGCTGTAGAAGACTTTGCAGAAGCTCTAGGTTTACGTGTTGTTTTGGTGGTGTTTTTGGCAGCAGTCGCTTTTGCCGCCTTTTCTTTTTCACCCACAGCACGCGCCGCATCTGAAATTTCTTCAGGCTTTGGCTTCCAAGGTTTAACAGGCGCTAAGTCTTCATCTTTAACATCGAGATGGGATTTAATATCTTCGCCAACTTCCGTTAAAGGATTAACAGCATCCTTCAACTTGTTCATCGGATTCATATTTTTAACATCGCTAGCTGCACGGCGTAATTCATCCAGCTCAGATTCTTCCAAAGCTTCATTAAACTGATTTTTAAAATCAGTCGCCATGCCCCGGTATTTCTTTACTGTTTTACCAAACGCGCGCAGCATCGGTGGCAAGTCCTTTGGACCAACCACTAAAATAAGCACAACTCCGATTACCAATAGCTCCGGAAAGCCAATATCTAGCATCTATTTAAATCCCTAAAACAAAGCCAAGAGAGAATTAACTTAAGCTTTGTCTTTCTCGGACTGATGCTCAACAGTTTTTGCGTCTGTTTCTGCTGTCTCTTCTTCTTTCATGCCGCTTTTAAAGCTCTTTATGCCTTTGGCAACATCACCCATCAACTGTGGGATTTTACCACGGCCGAAAAACAACAAAACAACCAACAAGATAATGACAATCTGTAATGGACCGATATTTCCCATTATATACTCCTAATTTTCTTTTCTGTTATGTAGGCCATTTAGCTCTGACTTTCAAACAAGAATACGTCGCGCTTGTCGATTTTTAATTCTATGTCCGTTGCATCAGGTGCTAAATGCCCCACGCGAACACTCGCGCTAATCAATTCTTCACTACCAGGAATGGCTAATCTGAGCTGTTCGAGCCGCCCCATAAATCTGCGTGTAACCACACGTGCGACCAAATCACCCTGCCCTTTAGCAATTGTAATGCCTGAATGCCTTAAAGCGACATCCAACTTCGTTCCGTCGCGAAAACGTTTGGCATCAAACAATCCCAACGCTGTCTCCACCTGACCATTTTTAGCCCTACCATGTAATACGTTCAAATCAGAAAAGAAGCTTGCTGCAAATAAGTCATTGGGTTGTTCGTACAACTCGCGCGCTGTGCCTATTTGAACAAGCTTGCCATCACGCAACAAGGCAATACGGTCTGCCATTTGCATGGCTTCCTCAGCATCGTGAGTAACAACAATGGATGTTGCGCGCGCTTCTCGAAGTATGGATAGAGTGTCGCTTCGGATTGCGTCCTTCAAGCGGGAATCAAGACCGGAAAATGGTTCATCCATCAGCAATACGGCTGGCCGTGGTGCAATCGCACGTGCAAGTGCCGCACGTTGTTGTTCACCTCCGGATAGTAAATGTGGGTAAGCATCAGCATATCGTTCCAAACCCACGCGCTTTAACGCCAACAACGCCTGATCTTTGGCTTGCGATGAGGAAAGCGCTGTTAGTCCAAATTTTGCATTTTCCAACAATGTCATGTGCGGAAACAGCGCAAAATCCTGGAACATAAGCCCAATTCCCCGCTTTTCAGGCGGAAGTGATGATTTTGGACTGCAAATCTCCTGGCCATTGAGGAAAAGACTACCTTGGGTCTGTCCCTCAATCCCCGCGGCTATTCGCAATAATGTTGTCTTACCCGATCCTGACGGCCCTAACAGACACAAAACCTCTCCCGGCTCCACAGTCAGGTTAATGCCATGCAAAGTTTCTTTGCCATTATATTCATGATGGACATTACGAAACTCCAGACTTGCGGCAAAACTCACACCAGTCTTTTGCTTTGTATCTTGGACAAGATTTGGATCGGCTTTTACATTCATAAAACAAAGCTACTTTCACGGAAGTCATACTTCCAAACAAACATAGCCTTTAATTCACCTCATCACCCATTGGTGTCAAGAGCCCAAACTCTTCAATATCCATTTCTGAGAGCGGATCTTCATCTTCAGTCAACTCATCATCATCAAATGGCATCGGAACCTGAAAGTTAGATGGAATGCGGTTTGAAAGCAGGCCTGAGCCTTTTAGCTCGTCCAATCCAGGCAAATCGCGCAGTGTTTCAAGCCCAAAATGGTCCAAAAAGTCGCGATTGGTTCCATAAGTTACCGGACGGCCTGGCGTTCTTCTGCGGCCACGCATACGCACCCAACCAGCTTCCATCAATACATCAAGTGTACCTTTGGATGTCGCGACACCGCGTACTTCTTCAATTTCAGCTCTGGTGACGGGTTGGTGATAGGCAATAATTGCCAAAACTTCGAGCGCAGCACGAGATAGCTTTTTAACATCAGTTTCATCACGGCGAATAAGGAATGATAGATCTGCGGAGGTACGAAATGCCCAGGCATTGTCAACTCTGAGCAAATTTACACCGCGATCTGCGTAAAAATCAGATAACCGCTGCATAACTTCGTCCGCATCAATATCTTTTGGCAATTTATCTGCAATATCTTTTTGCGGCACGGGAGTGGCAGATGCAAAAACCAACGCCTCGGCAATGCGCTCAGCATCTTTAAGTGCATGATCACGCAATGCATCCACAGCACTGTCAGATGGTCCTTCATAATGGCCAGCTTGGTCATCTACTCTGTCATGACCAAAATCATGCTCAGCCTCACCAGCTCCATTGATGCCGTTTTCCTCGTCCATCACCGTACTCCTAACTATCCGCGCTTATAGCATCTGGGTCTTGAAATGTCTTGTTTCTCGTCGAATTACGCAAAAATATCGGTGCAAAAACACCATCTTGACGAATATCAAGCTGCCCTTCACGCACCATTTCCAATGACGCTGCAAACGAGCTCGCAAGCGCGGTTCGACGTTCATTTTCATCTTCGTGCAAATATTGCAACAAGAACTGATCAAGCGCTGTCCAGTCATTGATCTGACCAACAATTCGCGCCAAGATCCCGCGTGCATCCTTTAGCGACCAAACATTACGCTTCGCAATTGTCACCAATGACAAGGAATTGCGCTGACGCTGTGACGCATAGGCGGTTAAAAGATCATAGAGCGAAGCTTCGTAATCCGATGTTTTCTCAATCACAATCGGTTCTGGCATCCCGCGCGCAAATATGTCACGGCCCAGTCTATTGCGATTAATCAGACGTGTGGCGGCCTCTCGCATGGCTTCAAGCCGTTTAAGTCTAAACGCCAGCGCTTGCGCCATTTCTTCACCAGATTGCTCTTCTTCATCTGATTTTTGTGGAATAAGTAGCTTTGATTTCAAGAATGCAAGCCATGCCGCCATCACCAGATAATCTGCCGCCAGTTCAAGGCGAAGCTTTCGCGCATCCTCGACAAAAGCAAGATATTGTTCTGCCAGCGCCAGTACTGAAATCTTGGCTAAATCCACCTTTTGGTTGCGAGCAAGATGCAACAGCAAATCCAGCGGCCCTTCAAAGCCATCCAAATCCACCATTAGGCTTTTATCACTGATCGCCTTGTTGGGGTCTTCCCACAATTTATCCATTGGGGCACGTTTGCCTTGGGAATTCGCATCCTTCTGATCAGCGGATTGGGCACTCGCTTCAACCGCCGCTTGATCATCTTTCAGATCCAAATCAAAATCGTTGTCTTCTGACACTCGATTGTCCCCATCAAATTTGCGCCGATTGATAGAGATTTAAGAGCTCAATTGCTCCAATATCTCCTTAAACTCCGCACGCAACGCCGCCTCGTTGTGACTATCAGGCTCTTGGAATGCTGCCATGACTGCATTTGCGCGCTCAAGCGCTTTTCCCAACAACATGGGAGTCTCTGCCACCACGGCCTGCATCTCCGCCATATCACCATTACAATGTAGGACGATATCGCAACCCGCAGCAAAGATTTTCGATGTTCTTTCAGAGAAATCCCCAGAAAGTGCGTTCATCGACACATCATCGGACATTAAAAGCCCATCAAAGCCAATTAATTCTCGGATATATTTCTCAACAGCGATCTTTGACGTCGTGGCTGGCTCATCCGGATCTATTGCAGAAAAAACGACATGTGCTGTCATGGCCATCAATTCAGACGACAATCGCTTAAACGGTTCAAAATCATTGGCGATTAATTCATTCAATCCTGCATCAACCGTTGGTAATTCTAAATGCGTATCCGCCGCTGCGCGTCCATGCCCAGGAATATGCTTGATGACAGGCAGCACGCCTCCCGCTTTCAGACCATCTGCCGCCAATTGCCCGAGTTCTGAGACAATCTTTGGCTCATCACCATAAGCGCGTTTTCCAATCACCTCGTGCCCTTCAGGGGTCGGCACATCTAATACTGGCAAGCAATCAACATTGATACCGAGCTTTAAAAGATCATAGGCATGCAATCGCGACATTAGCCAAACAGCGTGCGATCCCATGTCCTTGTCAGTTTTATATATTTCACCTAATTGCCAAGCATGCGGATAATTTTCTGCAAGAGGTGGTCTTAATCGCTGTACACGCCCGCCTTCTTGGTCGATTAGAACAGGCACATCAGGATAACCAACGCAGGCAGCTAAATCATCTGTTAGCTGACGAATTTGCTTAGGGTTATCAATATTTCTGTCAAAGAGAATAAAACCAAATGGCTTATGTTCTGAGAAGAATTTCTTCTCATCTTCAGTCAGTGAAAGCCCGGAACAGCCAAATATAGCCGCTTTGGACTGCCCTTCAGGGAGTATAATTGATTCGCTCATGGGAAAATCCTAGTCCCATGAGCATTAACATGCAAAGATCAATCAGATAGCGGTCTGATGTTCAACAGATTTAACGTGCGACGAAACAGCTGCCACCGGCGGATTTGTAGCGTGAACAAAGTGAATTTGCTTCAGCTCTCGAACCTGCTTGAATACGCACACGGTGGAAAGTTCCCTTCCCTTCAATATTCGCTGTTTGATATTCAACTGGCAAACCACCCAAAATCGAATTAAAGCGGCTTGCAAGACTATCATAAGAGCTTTGTGCAGCTGTCAGCGAAGGCTGAGACGCAATTTGCATATAGTAACCTGAGTAATTAGATGCAGGTTGCGCAGGTTGAACTGGCGCATTCGCAATCGCAGCCGCGGTATCATTGCTCAGCGGTACAGTTGGTTCTGGCTGTGCAACAGGAGCAGCAGGCGCAACCTCTTGCGTCGGTGCAGGTGTTGCTAGTGCCGTTTCAACTGGCTGTGAAGGCGCTGCCGGAACAGGTGTTTCTGTTGCAGTTGGCGTTGGCGCTGTAGCCGTATTATTTTCAGCTACAGGCGCAGGTGCCTCACGCGTTATAATCGTTCCATCAGATTGAACAATCACTGTTTGCACGCGGCGCGGTGTCACGAGAGGCTGGGAAGCATCATCCGTTTGAGCCGTCGCGGATCCATCATTTGGCGTTAAACGATCAGCGTTCTTATCATCCCCTGCAAGATCACGACCTTCAAGCGGCAAGATAGACGGATTGAGGGTCTTTTGAACAATATCAACAGGCTCTTCAGTGCTTTTAACCAGCGTAGATTGGTTTGCAACACTCACATCATTGCCTTCAACCTGTTCATAAACAGCTTGATCCTGATTAGGAACAGATGCGCCTCCCGGATCAGCAGGAACTTCTTTAATCGGCGAATTATCAGCTTTGATAATCACAGGTTCATTAGAACCACCCAATGATGTACCTGAATTTTGGAAATACAAATATGCACCGCCACCGACAAGCAAAGCCGCAAGTACACCAACAACTGCCAACGTATTGGAACTTGTGCCTTCACCATCTTCATCAACAGCTAAATCCTGATCAGGATTATCTGCATCATGTGTAACGTCAATGCGATCTGGACCATTGTTAACGACAGGAGCTTTATCAATACCAGGCTCGGCAACACCTACGTTAAACAACTCATTGAGTTCGTCCATATCTGCATTTTCAGAACCTGAACCCGAAGACATTGGTGTAGCTGGCGCATGCGAAGCTGCGGCGGCAACAACTGGCTCCGCAGAGACATGCACCTCTTGTTCAGAAGGTAAATCACCCGAAATAAGTTGTGAAAACTCACGTTCCAGTTCCAAATCAAGATCAACATCGATATTGGACTGCTCTCTTGAAAACTCTTCAACTTGCGGCAATTCCGGAATTTCAAACGGTGCAGTTTCTTCAATATCAGCTTCAGTCTCAGTAAATCCGGAGACGTCCAACACACTCTCCAGCTCTTCTGTGCGCTCAACTGGTTCATCTGCAGCAACAAGATCAGCAAAATTAGGAGGAACCGAACCATCTTGTGGCAATACAACAGATGGGAAAGGACGCTCAGCAACTTCATCAGTTACGACAGCCACGCTAGGTTCAACAGTCTCTGGTGCGGCATATTCAGGTGCCGGTTCGATATAATTTTCCGCGGGCACATTAGCTTGCTCTGCAAAAGGGTTCACTGGCGCCTGTGGTGGAACAACATCAGCTGGCACTTCATGAACCCCAGCTTCCAAACCTTGTTGCAATTTTTCAAGCTCTTGTTCCAAATTATTGGACATCTCGCCAAGATCAAATTCAGGCGTATTTAGGTTTTCTTCAGGCGCGGCGCCGTTTTCAGACGGAAAAGGTGAAGGTGTAGAAAGTGGATTTGGCAATTCAGCTACCTCTGTTTCGGGTTGCGTTGCAATAATTTGTTCAGGAGTTTCAATCACCTGAGGCACTTCCACAGGCTCTTGCGGCAAGACGGGCGTTGCGCGCGATATCGTTGGCGCTTCAAACACATTGTCGGCCGGCTCATTGACTGGCGAAACATCAGGTGCTTCGACAGCTGGCGTTGGATCTGCTTGCACAGGAGAAATTTCAACATTAGGCACACTGCCCGCTGGTTCACCATGTACCGGCAAAGCATAGCGAGACATATCATCAAGCACATCATCAATGCCTGCATCCGAAATTGGAGCTGCCGAAGATGTTGGCTCAGAAGTAAAATTGGGCGCTTCGACTTGCGGTGTTGGCGCAATAGGATCAGCAGCAGGCGCAACAGGCGCTGCCATAACAGGTGCTGGCGTATCAGGCGCTACTTTAGGTTCAACACCAAACTCACGCAGTAACTCTGCCTCCAAGTCCGTTACGGCTTCATTGGCAGAACCATCACCTTCTGAATTGCTTTGGCTGTCATCTTGATAGCCGATAATCTTAGCAAGTTCTTCTAACGGATTGTCAGACTGCCCTTGCGCAGAATTACCCAACTCATTGGTTTTCTCATTCACTTTATCGGTCATGGTCGTTTGCTACTCCTAGCAACTTATCTGCCATGCCAATGTGGAGAAATATTGGCACTAACGCATTTCTAGCGGTGCATCTGTTCCAGTAATTAACAATCCAGACCGCAAAACAGAAGCAATCGCGAACACTAATCCTAGTCTGGCCATTGTTATTATGGCACTTTCATGGTTAATAAACCGTAATTCCGGACGGTCTTTCCCCAAATTCCAATGCGAATGCAACATACTTGCTAAGTCATAGAGGTAAAACGCGATTTTATGCGGCTCATGACCAAGCGCTGCACTTTCCACTACTCTTGGGTATTCTGCTAGTTTTGCGATTAACCGCAACTCAGTTTCATCCTTAAGTACAGAAAAATCAGCATCTTTAAGTATATTCTGACCAAAATCTGCATCCGGAAAAGCTTCTTGAGCCTGTCTGAAGACCGAATGACAACGCGCATGAGCATATTGAACATAAAACACAGGATTGTCTTTTGATTGCTCAGTTACTTTGGCAAAGTCAAAATCTAGCGGTTCAGAACTCTTACGATACAGCATCATAAAGCGCACTGAATCCGAGCCCACTTCGTCAACCACATCACGTAAAGTTACAAAATCGCCTGAACGCTTAGACATTTTTACCGGTTCACCTGCCCGATAAAGCTTTACCAGTTGGCATAGCAATACAGATAAATGCGTTTTACCTTCAGAAATAGCCCTTGCAAGCGCTTCCAAACGTTTAACATATCCGCCATGGTCTGCGCCAAGAACAAAGATCGTATCGTCAAAACCGCGGTTATATTTATCTAGGAAATACGCAACATCAGCGGCAAAATAAGTATATGACCCATCAGATTTGATTAAAGCACGATCTAAATCATCACCAATATCGGTCGAGCGGAACAAAGTCTGCTCACGATCTTCCCAGTCATCAGGCAACTGCCCTTTGGGTGGCGGGAGCGTTCCTTTATAAACAAAGCCTTTGGCTTCAAGGTCTGCGATTGCCGAACCAATTGGACCGCCATTATCGGCATGCAATTTACGCTCAGAGAAGAAGACATCATGACGGATATTAAGCGCTGCAAGATCTTCACGGATCATATCCATCATGCCATCGATCGCACGCGGGCGAATGATCTCACTCCGCTCAACTTCGTTCATTGATTTCAGCTTATCACCAAACTCTTCAGCCAATGCTTTACCTAAAGGTTTGAGATAATCGCCGGGATATAGACCAGCAGGTATTTCACCAATATCGTCACCCAGCGCTTCGCAATAACGTAGGTAAACAGAATTGGCTAAAACACCGATTTGAACACCAGCATCATTGATATAATATTCTTTGGTTACCTCATGACCGGCAAATGCAAGAAGGTTTGCCAACGCGTCGCCCACAACAGCCCCGCGGCAATGTCCAACATGCATTGGTCCTGTTGGGTTTGCAGATACGTATTCAACATTGACCTTGCGTGCAGGAGAAATCTGGTTGCGACCATAATTTTCGCCTTGCTCAACGATCTCTTGAGTGAGGTTCTGCCAATAAAGGTTTGACAATGTAAGATTAATAAAACCTGGCCCTGCAACACTGACAGATGCAATAGATGCATCATTTGAAAGCGCATCTGAAATCTCAGTTGCCAATGCACGCGGATTACTTTTCATTGGCTTTGCCAACATCATCGCAGCATTTGTTGAAATATCACCATGTGAAGCATCACGCGGCGGCTCAACAGTCATTCGAGATAAATCTAACTCACCCTCATAAGCTTTTACGCTATCAAGAGCCATGACTGCTGATTTGATCTTGGATTCAAATTCTTTAAAGACATTCATTTTGAGTTATTTCCGAAATTTACCGAATTAATATGCACATTGACGTGCGAAAAACGCTGTTTAGCAGGTTATTGCGCTGCCTAAAGCAAATTGTACCCATGGTCAAATAGTCAATGGCTATGAGGCACCAAATAATTGCTTATGGACATCAAGTGCGTAAGTATCTGTCATGCCAGATAGATAATCCCCTACATGACGCGCGCGGGCGCTTTCAGTCAGCAGTTCAAGACCTTCAACCCAACGCGCACCTTCCATTTTTTCTGGGTTATTCATGAATACGTCAAACAATTGATCAACAACTTTTGATACTTCATCGCGCTTCTCCATAACGCTTGGATGACGGTACACATTTGCAAACAAAAACGTCTTTAACTGTTTATCGATTTCGCTCATGCGTTCGCTAAACCCAACAATTGTTTGATCAGCATATCGAACATCATCGGCTATCTCAGGCTTAACAAGCGCAAGGTTTTGCTGCGCAGTTGCAATCACATCTTCAACCATTTGAGTAATCTGCCGGCGGGTAACCTCATGGGTTAAACGGCTATCATCTAAATTTGGGTATTTATCTTTAACCTGCTTTATTAGCGCGGCGAGAAACGGAACATCCTCAAGCATCTCATGTGTTAAAAGACCCGAACGCAAGCCATCGTCAATATCATGGGTATTGTAAGCTATATCATCTGCAATCGCAGCGGCTTGCGCTTCCAAACTTGCATAACTCCAAAGCCAAAGATCATGCAACTGATTGTAGTTTGTTATAGCAACAGGCACATTTGAGGTTAGTTCTTCACCTTTTTTTGCCACCAGAGGACCGTTATGTTTGACCAGCCCCTCAAGGCTTTCCCAAGATAAATTTAACCCGTCAAAATCTGCGTAACGCTGTTCAAGCTTGGTAACGATACGAAGCGACTGCGCATTATGATCAAACCCGCCATAGTCTTTCAGCAACGCATCCAGTGCATCTTCACCGGTATGACCAAAGGGCGTATGGCCAAAATCATGTACCAGCGCAACACCTTCAGCCAAGTCCTCATCCAATTTGAGCGCCCGCGCAAGCGCACGCGCGATTTGCGAAACTTCAATGGTGTGGGTCAATCGCGTACGATAGTGATCGCCTTCATGCGCAATGAAGACTTGCGTTTTATGTTTTAACCGCCGAAATGCAGTGGAGTGGACAATCCGATCACGATCCCGTTGAAAAGGCGAACGCGTTAGGCTCTGCCCTTCATCAAACAGCCGACCGCGACTTTGAAGAGGATCGGATGCATAGGACGCCCTCTCCCCACTGCCAAAACCCAATGAAGATTTATCAATCTCGGCCAAAATAATCTCTTTCGTAATTCGTCTGAGCAATAATCTGTTTTGCCCATTGACCTTAACACCACTCGACCATACCTATATACTAATCTGACACGAAATAAATGTGTCACATAGAATCAATGAGACAATGCCAGGAAAGATAAAATGGCCCAACAATCTGATGTAACAGTTTCGGATAACGCCTTTAATCGAATCGAGAAAATCCTATCCAAGGAAGTCGATAAAACCGCACTGCGTGTGTCTGTAGAAGGTGGCGGCTGCTCAGGATTTTCTTATAAATTCGACTTGGTCGATGGACAAGAAGATGATGATATTGTCTTGGAAAAAGGCTCTGCGCGCGTTTTGATCGATAATCTCTCGCTTGTTTATATGGCAGGATCTGAAATAGATTTTGTCGATGACTTAATGGGACAATCATTCCAAATCAAAAACCCCAATGCAATTGCATCATGTGGATGCGGGACGAGCTTTTCCATATGAAAATTGTCACTTGGAATATCAACGGCATTAAAGCACGTCTTGAAAACCTTAAAACTTGGCTTGAAGAATCACAGCCGGACATTGCCTGCCTTCAGGAAATCAAATCCATCGATGAGAACTTCCCACGTGAGCAATTTGAAGCAATGGGATATCACGTTGAAACATTTGGTCAGAAAAGCTTCAACGGTGTCGCCCTGCTCTCCAAGATCAGCCCTGATGAAGTAAACCGCGGCCTTCCCGGTGACGATGAAGACGAACAAGCACGTTTCATCGAAGGCGTATATTCCACCAAGCATGGCGTAATCCGTGTGGTTTCACTTTATCTGCCGAATGGTAATCCGGTTGAGACAGAAAAATTCCCTTATAAACTAGGATGGATGGCGCGTTTAGAAGCCTTTGCCGCAGAGCGTTTAAAACTTGAAGAGCCGCTTGTTCTTGCAGGCGATTATAACATCATTCCCGAACCACATGATTGCAAAGATCCCAAATCATGGGAAGGTGATGCGGCTTTCAGACCAGAATCCCATGCAGCCTATCGCAAACTCGTAAATTTGGGTTTCACCGATGCACTTCGCTCGGTTAATGACGAAGACAAAACCTACACATTCTGGGACTATCAGGCAGGTGCTTGGCAAAAGAACAATGGCATTCGCATTGATCACCTCTTGCTCTCGCCAGAAGCTGCAAATCTGTTTGAAACAGCGGATGTCGAAAAACACGTACGCGCATGGGAAAAGCCATCCGATCATGTGCCGGTCGCAGCTTACATCAACATATAAGTTAATTTGGCTAGTTAAGCCCGTTTTTGAGCATATCGTCTGCAACAGCTAAGGCTGTTCTGCGATCAGCTTCTTCAGCCAATGCAAAAGCGCGTTCTTGCAGCGACAAAATCCAACCTTTGTCGTTTGGAGCAGCACGTTCATGTGCAGTTGTAATTAACGCAAGACCTCTTACGGCCTGACCTTCTTCAAATAAGATATTACCGTACACTGCAGAAGCTGCTGGATGACCACCTGCCCGCGCGCGGTTAAGCCATTTTTTAGCTTGACGTTTGTTATCACCACCACCAACGCCATCTAAAATCATGCGACCCAAACGATATTGTGCTTCAGGCACACCAAACGCAGATGCCGCTTGGAAATAAAGCTGACGTGCTGCTTTGAAGTTCACATTAACTGGGCTGTTTGGAATACCGCGCTGATAATAATCAGCCAATGACATAATCGCGTTGACAAAATAACCAACATCTTCAGAACCGGGCTCTACACCTTGGCGGGCAATCTGCTGATAATTTTTGTAGGCTTCGTAGTCGTCTTCAACCACGCCATCGCCAAAGGCATACATATTTGCAAGCGCCCAACGCGCGCCTCTATGGCCTTTATCTGCGGCATATTTATATGCTTCAATTGCTTGCTTCTTTTCACCTTTTTTATAGGCTTTGAAGCCGAACTTAAATAAATCCAACGGCCCAGATTCTTCATTCACTTCTGCTGACTTTGACTTTGGGTCAAAAGCAAAAGAGGTGCTTACCATAAGACTAGACGCTAAGGTTAAGCCTAATGGAACAACGAAAATCCGAGCTATTTTGGATTTGTTTATCCGCATAACAGTGTTTTTCTTTCACACCACCTGGGTGGGTAACTAAAACATTGACCGCAAGGGCTGCTGTTTCAGCTTGTTTTTCGAATGCGGCAACAACAAAATCTGTCACACGCGGTTTAAGTTCTCTTTCATGTTCAAGCAATTCTGCATCGTAATGCTGAACATTTAGTATATCTTGTAGCAAGCCCTAATGGATTTGCTCCCTATTTGTGGCTGGAAATGGGCAAACCGCCAGAATGCCGAAACATTAAAAAAGTTTTTCGCCCTAAATGTTGCAGGAAAGCAACATCTCCCCTCTAAGCGTATCCTTAAACAGCAATATGACCGCTTTGACAACATCAAAAGCGGCCACATAATTGATTATTCAGCTTCTAAAACTCTGGCTAAAGCCTCCGCCAACTTAGCTTTTTGTCCCTCTAACTCGGTGAGTCGCTCCCGCTCAGCAGCGACAACATCAGGCCTTGCATTGGCAACGAACTTTTCATTGTTCAACTTACCATTCACCTTAGCTAAATCACCTTCAACCTTACCGATTGCTTTTTCTAAACGAGCTTTCTCAGCATCAAGATCAATCAACGCACCTAGTGGCAGGCTATAAGTTGTTTCCGCAACCACAATCTGCGCAGCCCCCTTGGTGACTTCACCATCAAGGACGATATCTTCAACACGAGCGAGCAACTTAATCGCTGGCAAATGACGCATCAGCTGATCTTTTGTTGCATCATCTGACTGAGTGACATGCAATGGCGCTTTAGATGATGGCGGCACATTCATCTCAGAACGTACTGAACGTAATCCTGAGACCAAATCAATCAACCAGTTGATTTCAGCTGCGGCTTCCTCATCATTCAACTCTAGCGTTGGCCATTCAGCGTGACACAAAAGACCTAATTTTGCGTCCCCTGCTTCCGCCACTGACCAAAGTTCTTCAGTCATATAAGGCATAAACGGGTGCATGAGACGATAGATGTTATTTAAAACATAAGCAACGCAAGCACGCGCTTCTGTTTTTGCATCCTCGTCATCACCCTGGAATACAGGTTTTAAAAGCTCGAGATACCAGTCGCAAACCAAGTTCCAAGTAAACTTATAGATAGCGCCCGCAGCGTCGTTAAAGCGATAATCACCAATTTGCTTCGTGACTTCGGCAACTGTGTTGGAAAGCTCGGTCAAAACCCAGCGGTTAACCTGCAATTTAGCATCTTCTGGCTTAAACTCTGGATCAAGCGCTGCGCCATTCATTTCTGCAAAGCGTGTCGCATTCCAAAGCTTGGTACCGAAATTCCGGTAACCTTCAATACGCTGAGGATCAAGTTTAACATCACGCCCCTGCGCTGCCATAATAGCCAATGTAAAGCGCAGAGCATCCGCACCATACTCGTCAATCAGATCCAATGGATCAATCACATTGCCTTTAGATTTCGACATCTTGGCGCCGTGTTTATCACGAACAAGCGCATGGACATAAACAGTATGGAATGGTTCAACTGGCGTCCCTTCTTCATCTTTCATGAAGTGAAGACCCGCCATCATCATCCGCGCAACCCAGAAGAAAATGATATCAAAACCAGTTACAAGCACATCAGTCTGATAGTACTTTTTCAATTCTTCTGTATCCGCTGGCCAGCCTAGCGTTGAGAACGGCCAAAGAGCAGACGAAAACCAAGTATCTAAAACATCTTCATCACGTGTAAGCGCAACGCCCGCACCTGCTTGTTTCTGAGCTTCTTCTTCGCTCTTTGCAACATACACATTGCCCTCTGCATCATACCAAGCAGGGATTTGATGCCCCCACCATAATTGACGCGAAATACACCAAGGCTGGATGTTTTCCATCCAGTTAAAGTAAGTGTTTTCCCATGATTTCGGCACGAAATTAGTACGTCCCTCTTTCACGGATGCAAGAGCAGGTTTTGCGAGTGTTTCAGCATCAGCAAACCACTGATCAGTGAGCATCGGTTCAATAACAACGCCTGAACGATCACCGAATGGCTGCATAATCTTTTTATTTTCGACGTAAGGAATTTCGTTTCCTTCTTCGTCCTTCGTCATCACGGCCAGACCTTCAGCCGTAATATCTGCAACAACTTGCTTTCGTGCTTCAAAACGGTCAAGGCCACGATATTGTTCAGGAACGAGGTTGATTTCGTCCACATCAGCTTCACTAGGTAAAGAACCACTATCAACAATGGCTTTAGCTTTTGCAGATTCATCTGAATACGGCGCGCCATCATCACGCATGCCCGCTTGACGATCCATCAAGCGATAGAGCGGGATATCATTGCGTTTTGCGACCATGTAATCGTTAAAGTCATGCGCACCGGTGATCTTCACCGCACCCGAACCAAAATCTGGGTCCGGATATTCGTCCGTAATAATCGGAATGAAACGACGATGTTCTTTCGGGCCAACCGGAATTTCACACAATTTACCGACAATTGATGCATAGCGCTCATCGGACGGATGAACAGCTACAGCGCCATCACCCAACATGGTTTCAGGACGTGTCGTGGCGATTGAAATATAATCTCGCGTTTCGCGAAGTGTTACATTTCCATCCTCATCTTTTTCAACATATTCATATGTCGCACCATCAGCCAATGGGTATTTGAAATGCCACATATGACCATCGACTTCGATATTCTCAACTTCAAGATCAGAAATCGCTGTTTCAAATTTCGGGTCCCAGTTTACAAGGCGTTTGCCGCGGTAAATCAGGCCTTCGTTATAAAGTGTGACGAAAACCTCAAGGACAGCTTTTGACAGCCCCTCATCCATTGTGAAGCGTTCGCGCGACCAATCGCAAGATGCGCCTAATCGTTTGAGCTGATTAAAAATCGTGCCACCTGATTCGGCTTTCCATTCCCAAACTTTTTTAACAAAAGCTTCGCGGCCCATCTCACGGCGTGTTTGATTTGCACCATCTTCAGCAAGTTTGCGCTCAACCACCATCTGCGTTGCGATACCGGCATGATCCATACCCGGCTGCCACAAAACATCTTTGCCGCGCATACGTTCAAAACGGACAAGAATGTCCTGCAAAGTATTGTTCAGTGCATGGCCCATATGAAGTGAACCAGTGACATTTGGCGGCGGAATGACGATGCAATATGGATCCGCACCTTCTTTTGCGCCAGCACCAGCTTTAAAAGCTTCTGCCTCATCCCAAGTTTTTGCAATTTTCGGCTCAACCGAAGCCGCGTCATAGTTTTTTTCAAGCATTTTGATAGCCAATTATGGAGAAATGAAATTTTCCACCTTCGTAAATCCCAAGCAGGGTAATAAGTCAAGTTTTCAGCGAATTGCATCCGCAAATTCACCAGTGAGCTCGTCAATTAAATTGAGACGACATAAAAAAAGGCCGCCAAAGCGACCTTCCTAATCAATATTTAGAATACGCTTTAGCTTTCGTGGCCGCCACGTGCCACACGTTCGATTTCTTCACGCACAAGCTTTTCCACCAAGCCAGGCAGATTGTTATCAAGCCATTCCTGCAACATCGGTTTGAGCATATCATTAGCCATCTCTTCCAATGATTGAGACGAGCTTGCTGTAATGGCATCATTAAGCTGCGCAAAAGACGCTGCAACTTTTGCTTCAGATCCAGCCGAGATTAACGCTGAATTTGCGGATGTTTGGTCATTTGTTGATGCAGGAGCTGGCGCCTGTTCTTGAGACTGAGCTGGCGCAGGAGTTTCTTTTTCCGCAACAACAGCTGCTGGTTCGGTAACCACTTCACGAGCTCTTTCAGGCGCTGATGTCAATTCACCTTGGTCAGAAACTGCAGGTTGTTCTGCGGCGACGGTTGCAGCAGCTTGTTGAACAGGCTCAGCTTGCACCTCAGGCGTCTTTGCTGCCGGCGCAGGCGCTTCTTCAACGACAGGCTCAGACACCACCTCTGCGGAAGCTGTTGCATCTTCGCCGCCATCATCATTGCTTTGAATGATTTTGCGGATAGAAGACAAGATATCTTCCATGGATGGTTCTTCGCGTTGTGCAGGAGCTTGAGACATTTATTTCACCTAATTCATACAAATGGAAACGAAATGATAATTTCGAATCACGTTAGTTCATTTAATTGTATAGTAAAATTGCCTGTTCCGAACATTGCGAGTTTATGCACTACTTTTCGTAGTGTTGGTTAATCTGCTCATTTGGCCTTAGGCTGCAGCAAATCCCATTTATTTCCAAAAGGATCTTCAAAGACAACAACCTTGGCGTAAACTTCATCTCGCGGATCTTCTAAAAATGAAACACCTTGAGCGCACATGTGCGCATAGTCTTCATCAAACTGATCAGTTTTCAGAAAGAAACCGACACGCCCGCCCGTTTGCTGCCCAACACATGCAGATTGGGTTTCTCCATCTGCTTTTGCCAATAAAATTGAAGATGATTTGGAATCAACAGGTTTAGGTGCAACCAAAACCCAACGCTTGGTATCTGCAAGTTTGGTGTCTTCAACCAATTCAAAGCCAAGCGTATTCACATAAAAATCGATCGCTCGGTCATAATCGTCAACTACAAGCGTTACTGCCGAAAGGGATTGCGCCATAAATCACACAGTCAGCTTAGTTATCAGTAACGCGGAGCCCAAACCATTTGTCTTTCACCGCCTGATAGTGCCGGTCAGGATCATATCGCGCAACTTTTAAATTAAGATAATCAACTGTCAAAAGTCCCATCGCAGCAAGCGTAGCATAACTGGAAACAACCGCGTTACGCTGAGATTGAACAATGCTCTCACGTGCACTTAACACCGATTGCTGAGCATTTAAAACATCCAATGTGGTTCGCTGTCCAACGCGACGCTCTTCCATCACGCCACTTAATGCCAGCTGAGCCGCTTTAAGTTCCGCACGATTTGCCGCCAAAGTTGCCTGCGCTGATTCGTAATTCACCCAGTTTGCAACAATGGATTGCTCAACACTACGACGTGTCGATTGAACCTGTGCTTTACGCTGTTCCAATGTTTGTTTCGCACGGCGCACCTGCGCGTGATTTGCGCCACCTGAGTAAATTGGCACGGATAAAGTACCAGTTAGCGTCGATGTTCGAACATTCGAATCGGTTTGGGAAACAGACCCCTCAACCGAAACACCCGGTAAGAGCGCAGCTTTGTTAGCTTTAATCTGAAATTCAGCCGCATCCACATTATATTGTGCCGCTTCAACAGATGGATGGGATGACAATCCACGCGATACAGCACTGTCTAGATTTTTCGGCAAAAGACGGGCAATCGACTTAGGCTGCGAAATTTTACGCGGCGTATCCCCAACGATTTGTACATAAACCGCAGATGAAGACTTTGCTTGCGCAATAGCAGCCGTTAGCGATGCTTTTGCAGAAGAAAGCTGCGCCTGTGCCTGGCTTACATCTGTTCGCGTTCCCTCGCCCACACGCAAGCGCGATTGCGCTGCATTAAGTTGCTCTTGTAGGAAATTAATATTTTGACGACGGATCGAGACGAGCTGATTATCACGCGCCAAATTGGCGTACGCTTGCGCTGCGGATTGTAAGATACTGATTTCCGTTGAGGTCAAATTTTCGCGACCGGCAAAAACGGCAGATTTCGCTGCGCCAACGTTGTTTCTAGTGGCAAATCCATCAAATAGTTGCTGTGTGATGCTCACAGTTCCAGTCACACTATCCACGCTTGTGCCATTAATATCTGTAATTGCGCCAACAACTGATCCGGAAACGGTTGGACGATAGCCTGATTTCGCAATCGCAACCCCTTCATCCGTGGCCCGCAAACCTGCGCGAGCAGCTGCTAAATCAGGATTATTGTCATAGGCGCGAGACATTGCACCTGTGATTGTTTCACTGTTTGCAACACCACCAGTTGCCAACATAAGCGGCAGGCACAACACCATAATACTGGATGATTTTTTGAAATTTTTCCAAGCCATAACTAATAATCTACCTGATAAACAGTTTACGCGTTTTGGTAAACAATGGGGCTATTGCGCCCGCAATGCAACACGCGGACGCTCACTTTTAAATTTCTTAATGAAACGTTGCTAATAAGCAACAAGTGCTAATACTTAGAACACAAACTCAGCTGCACGCTCAAACCCAGGCAATGCAGGGATTGCGCTGTTAAACAACTTGCGTGAAGACACTGCACCGCTTTCCTTTTGGAAAACATATGCTTGTGCCGCCAAACCATGGCCAATCACAGCGATTAAACGTCCACCTTCAGCCAATTGATCAAACAATGATGTTGGTTCAATTTCAATCGCACCATTGATGAAAATCACATCATAAGGACCTGATGCTTTGTGCCCTTGCGATAAAGCACCGCTGACAACGTTGACATTGTCATACCCACCATCTGCCAAAGTAGCTTTTGCGGTTTCAGCCAGTGCAGCATCTATTTCTAATGCTGTGACTTTATCAGCTATCGAAGATAATACAGCCGCGACGTAACCAGTGCCTGTCCCAACTTCTAAAACATTGTCTGATGAATTTACTTCAGCAGCCTGCAAAAGTTTAGCCAGCGGAGAAGGTTCTATAATAAATCGGCCAGCTGATTCCAGCTCAATATCCGTATCGATATATGCGAGCGGCTTGGCACTTTCAGGCACAAAGTTCTCGCGCGGCACGGTAAGTAAGGAATCTAACAATTCATGGGCTGTCACGTCAGTTGTTCTAATTTGATTATCAACCATACGCTGGCGCGCAATCGTAAAATCGATTTCCATGTTTTATCTCCAAGAATAGACTTTAATGTCTCTTACTTCGACACAATGCGAGTTTCAAGGTCGCAATCGCGTCATGCCATAGGTTTTTAAGGCTTATTCTCACATTAAAAGCGATTATGCCTTCAACTGCTAGCATGCATTGTCATTTAAAGAGAAAATTGGAGGCCTCGCCCGGAATCGAATGCGTGCGAATTTTTAATTGACCTTCCAAAACAACTGCCATGTTTGAATAAAGACACTAACGACCATGAAAGCTTTGGAAGATTATATCAAATTTGTTCCGCAAATGATCTCAAGACCCGACTAATGAAAAACAATATTTCTCAAGTACGAAGAGAACTCCCTCTTATCAGGCGAAACCCCTGCATCTTTTGGTGACATAGACTTATCAAATACAAATTCGACATCAACTATATCCCTTTCATTCATCTTGAACTCTATTTTGGCGTCTATCCTATTCTCCGTCTCAGAGGCTTCTGCAACATTCACACCATTTATATTTATGCTGACTTTTTGATCTTTAATAAATTCAGGGACACTCAAATCTATGCTCATCGAGTTCACGTCTTGTGACGCTTGAACTTTAAAGGTTAAGCGCTTGTTCAAACCGAAATTACCATGAACACCAGTGGCTCCATCTATTTGCCGAACGTAACCCTCCATTGGCAATCTAATGTTATCTCGAAACGCAAACAGACCCTTAATTATGTTATTCTGTTTCATTTCGCGTTCGTACATGCCCTTCATCATTGCATCGCGACCCTTGAGTAGTGACTTGGTGTACTCGTAATCTTCAACGCTTAAAACTTGGTTTGGCTTGATAGAACTGCTCAGTGGGCGTGGAACATAAATTGTGCCGTGCTTATCACCAATTTCATCCAAAGGTCTCTTTTTGGTGTACATATAAATCGTAAAGCTTTTACGAGAAATATTGGGGTTTGTCGGATGGGTAACTTTCTCGAAGCCGTGCCAAGAATATTCATTTGTTTCAAATAATACACATCTATTTTTCAAAGGTAAGTACGTTTTGGTCCAATCATTTTCAGCATCCCAAGGGTTTTTGTGGACTTGTATGCAACCACCCCACTCTTCTTCCCACTCTTCGTTCAAATAAATAATGGCATTCATGCGTCTATGATACCCTGTCGTGCGATGAAGATTAAAATCCACATGAGGATTCATGCCTTGTCCCGACATATTATCATGGGTGCCCGAACCATGATATTCAGGATCATACAATAAGTCTTCTATACCTGTTAAATCTCTCATTAAAAGAGCAAACTCGGTTGACTTAATGTAATCATCAATTTCGCGATATACTGGCCCGATATTCCGAACATCATGGCAAGCATATTTTTTATTTGGGCGTCCAAACTCGTTGATCATTTCCTCTTTTTTCGGCACAGGAAACTGATCTAGCATTCGCTCGACTATATCATCATTGAAGAATTTTGGAATCTCAACGTGTTTAAATGGTTGATTCTCGTCAAAACTTTTTCTTATTTCATTTTTATCGCGAATTAATTCCGAGTGGATTATTGACATAAAGGCATCCTCAGCGTGCTGTAAAATTTCATCAGTATGCTGCGACCGAAATTCTCATACTATACTCCGCTTGCCAGCGTCAACTGATAAGTGTTTTAGATCACGAAACACCCCATAAAATTGTGATAAAATATCCATGCCCACAATTTGTACAAGTGACAGAGATTTATGTGTAAAACAGGATTGATAATAAAATGCCTACGATCAAAGTGATCCTAGACATTACTTGACGTATAAATTTTAAACGAACTATCGATGTTAATCATATGGAGAAAAAGACTTTGGAGGCCTCGCCCGGAATCGAACCGGGGTTGACGGATTTGCAATCCGCTGCGTCACCACTCCGCCACGAGGCCTCAAACTGCCATGCATTACTAAAATGCAGACGTGAAGCGCTGATAAAACGAGATTTAGTTTAAAGCAAGGAGAAAATTGCGCAAATGCTCGCAAAAATGGGTTTCTGGCATTTCTCAAAATAATAATGCATTTTTTTAAATAAAACACTTGGCAAACGAGATATCTATTTGTTATAGCCCGTCCGTCCGAAGTGATAATGTTCCCCGGTAGCTCAGTGGTAGAGCAGTTGACTGTTAATCAATTGGTCGCTGGTTCGAGTCCGGCCCGGGGAGCCACTTCGACAAACCCCTCCTCGAAACTGATTTTATCGGCGATTACAACAATCAGCACTTTATCGTTTTTATAAATAAAGTTGCGCGATTTATAACTTTTTCATTGAAACTTTTGATCTAGCCTTCACGTTACTACGTAAACAAATTCACACAAACCAACAAAGTCACATAAACACGTGATCAGAATTGGTTATTTAAAAGAATATGTTAGATCAAAGGGCCGACGATGAGCGAAACACAAGCGACAACCGCAATAATCTGGTTTCGTAATGATTTGCGTCTATCTGACAATCCAGCTCTGCTTAAGGCTTGTCAGCATCAAAACGTTGTTCCTCTTTATATCTATGATCCGGCAGCCGCGCGCAAATTGGGCGATGCAAAAAAGCTCTGGCTGCACTATGCTCTCAAAGACCTGATAGAGAATTTAAGTGCCAAAGGTTCAAAACTGATTCTGCGCACCGGTGATGAGAAAACCATTTTAGAACAGGTTTTAAATGAAACAGACGCAAAAGCAGTTTATTGGAATCGCAGATATGAACCCATAGCAATTAAAAAAGACACTGAATTAAAGCGCGAACTTAAAAATAGCGGTTTGTTGGTCGAAAGTTTTCAAGGGCACTTGCTGCATGAGCCCACACAACTTACGACGAAATCGGGAACTCCGTTTAAAGTATTCACTCCATTTTGGAAAACATTAGACGCAACAATTGACGTTCAAGCCCCCTATCCTGCACCTCAAGAAATCCCGCAATTACCAGCAAATCTTGAGAACCCAGCAAAGTTCAAAAGCATTGAACTTAGTGAGCTTAATCTGTTGCCAACCAAACCAGATTGGTCAGGCGATATCCTAAACAGATTTACGCCAGGAGAATCAGCTGCGCACGCCGTTTTGTCCAACTATCTGCAAAATGATGTAAGTAAATATAAAGACCAACGCGATTTTCCCGCACTTGATGCGACATCAAAACTCTCGCCATATATGACATTTGGTGAAATATCCCCGCGACAGGTTTGGCACGCAAGTGATCAAGTCCAGGGCGCGCAACCATTTCGGCGCCAACTCGCCTGGCGGGATTTTTCATACCATCTTTTATTCCACAATCCCAAACTGGATGAAGAAAACTTCAACAACTCATTTGATGCTTTCAAATGGGATAAAAATGATGAACTTCTTCGTATTTGGCAACAGGGTAAGACCGGTTACCCAATTGTCGATGCTGGGATGCGAGAGCTTTGGCAAACGGGCTATATGCATAACCGTGTTCGCATGATTGTTGCCTCCTTCCTTACAAAGCATTTGTTGATTGATTGGCGCGAAGGCGAAAAATGGTTCTGGGATACCTTAGTTGATGCTGATCCAGCAAATAACACAGCAGGCTGGCAATGGGTTGCCGGATCAGGAGCTGATGCGAGCCCATATTACCGAATTTTCAACCCAATCATTCAAGGCAAAAAGTTCGATGCCGACGGTGAATATGTCAAAACATATGTTCCCGAACTCAAAGATCTTGATCCAAAATACATTCATGCGCCGTGGGAAACACCACAAGCCGTGTTGAAATCTATCTCGCTCGAACTAGGGCGAGACTATCCAGAACCGATTGTCGAGCATGGTTTTGCAAGAAACCGCGCGCTTGAGGCCTATGGTCAAATGAAGCAGGCTGCATAGGCAGATTTTACAAAAGACAGAAAGACACTCATGCAAAAGAAAAAGATAGCAATTGTAGGATCTGGAATATCGGGCAGCGCTTGCGCTTGGCTGCTACGCGACAATTACGATGTGACACTATATGAGAAAAACAAAATCGCTGGTGGTCACACAGCAACCGTGGATATCGATTACGATGGCACACCAATTTCAGTCGATACAGGCTTTATTGTCTATAATGAACTAAACTATCCGCATCTCACTGCTTTGTTTGACCATCTTAATGTGAAAACTCACGATAGTGATATGAGTTTTGCGCTGTCTCGCGATTTGGGCAAGTTTGAATGGGGTGGCAGCAAAATTGCCATGTTGTTCGCACAGAAGAGCAATATCTTCCGTCCTGAGTTTTTAAATATGCTGCGTGAAGTCTTTCGTTTTAATAACATTTGCGTCAAAGACCGCGATAAAGGTCACCTAAAAGGTCGATCAATCGGTGAATACCTCATCTGGCGTGGATTTTCCCCGGGATTTCAAAACAACTACCTCATGCCTATGGCGGCGGCAATCTGGTCATCCTCATCTAATCAGATGTTGGAATTCCCCGCTCTACACTTTGTCAATTTCTTTGATAATCACCGTTTGTTGCACCGTCGTCGTCCCACATGGCGCACGGTTACAGGCGGCAGCCGAAACTACCTCAACAAACTTCATGATGACTTGGGTGAACGCGTAAAACTTGGTTGCGGTGTTGAAAAAGTAATACGCAATGACAACAAAATTGAAGTCATCGATACAACTGGCGAAACCAACACCTATGACGAGATCGTCTTTGCCTGTCATACTGATCAGATGATTAAGATGCTGGACACACCGACTTTGGCTGAAACAGAAATTGCAGAAGCAATTCCGTACGGTGCAAATAAAGTCTACCTACACCGCGATGAAAGTCTTATGCCGAAGCGTAAAAATGTGTGGGCGTCTTGGAACTACTTGTCATCATCAAAAGAAACTAACAATGCAAATGTTGCCGTATCTTATTGGATGAACAGGTTGCAAGGTATTGATAATGACAAACCGCTTTTTGTCACACTCAACCCAAAGCGTGCACCCGCGAAAGAGCTGACATTTGGTGAGTACAATTATGACCACCCGCAATTTAGTAAAACGGCAATGATTGCTCAAAAATCACTTGAAAGCGTTCAAGGTAAAAATTCAACATGGTTTGCCGGCGCTTGGACAGGTTCAGGTTTCCACGAGGATGGATTGCGAAGTGCTGTGAATGTCGCCAACAAACTTGGATGCTACGCTCCTTGGCAAAACGCACCAGACATGGATATGTTTGCCAGCAACAAGGAACGAAAGCTCGAGGTAAGTTAGTCAAGTGATACAAAGGGATAGCGAAATTAGTAATGCCCCTGCTTGGCTATATCATGGCGATGTAATGCATGCACGTATGGCCCCGAAAAAGCACCGGTTTCAATACAAGGTCTTTTCACTGCTTATTGATGTTGATCAGCTTGAAGCAGCAAACAAAATGTCGCCTGTATTTTCGGTCGACAAATTTAACCTGTTGTCATTTCATCAAAGTGACCACTTGCCGAAGAACGGCGATAAAACGATCGGGCAACACGTTGCCGATTGTCTATTTAAGGAAAATATCACCTGGCAACCAAGCCGCATTCTTTTAGGCTGTTATCCGCGCATATTGGGCAAAGTGTTTAATCCATTATCTGTATTTTACATCTATGGACCAGATGAAGAAATTGGTGCTGTGATATATGAAGTGCGCAATACCTTTGGTGAAAAACATATCTATACGCGCAAAATAGATAAAGATAATCAAACATCTGCCCATATCAAACAAGAGGCTGATAAGACGTTTTATGTTTCCCCGTTTATGGAAATGGACATGCGATATTTCTTCACCATGTCGGAGCCGAAAGAGACAATGTCGTGGCGAATTTTAGAAAAACAAAACGACAAACCAATTCTAGCAGCAACCTATTTTGGGCGTAAAAACGCACTAAAAACGAGTAACCTGCTGAAATTTTTCTTGCAAATTCCATTTTTAACGTGGAAAATCCTTGCAGGAATACATTTTGAGGCACTTCGGCTTTGGCTAAAGGGACTGCAAGTTGTTCCCCGAACCAATCCGAAAAAGAACTCGGCATGATTACGCATGTCATGAGACGAATAGGTCACTGCATCCAAGATGCGAGTTTTAATATGGAGGAGATTTAGTCATGGAAACAATGACTTCACACCGGTCCGGAACCAATAACCCCAACATATTATCAACTGCAAATGTTGCAAATATTGTTAAAGGATTGCCAGCGCGGGCGCAGTTTGCATTACGCTCGTTAAGCAAGCTGGAAGTTGGCACATTAACATTGCATCTGCCTGACAAACGCATTGTTACCATCCAGGGTAAAACACCTGGACCTGATGCTACGCTCATATTGCATAATTGGAATTTACTTCACAAAGCACTTACAAGCTCAACAATTGGCGTTGCAGAAGCATACATGGACGGTGACTGGGAAAGCCCGGATGTGACAACGTTTTTGGAGCTTCTCGTTTATAACCAAACCATCGGTGATACTATCACTAAACGTGCCAGAGGCGTGTTAAAAACAGTGGAGCGTTTTCGCCATTGGTTGCGGTCAAACACGCGCGCGCAAGCGAAGAAAAACATATCTGCACATTACGATTTAGGAAACGATTTCTATTCGCAATGGCTTGATGAAACGATGACATATTCATCAGCACTTTTCGAAGAAGGCGTTCAGGACCTTGCCACGGCACAAACAGCTAAATATCGCGCCCTTGCAGAAGCTGCAGGTGTTCAAAAAGGTGACCGCATCTTAGAAATTGGTTGTGGTTGGGGTGGTTTTGCCGAATTTGCGGTGACTGAACTTGATTGCCACGTGACAGGACTATCACTAAGCCGCGAACAACTTAACTTTGCGGAAGAACGCATGGCTAAACTTGGTTTATCCCACATGGTGGATTTCAAATACCAAGACTATCGCGATGAACACGAAACTTACGACCGCATTATCTCAATTGAGATGTTCGAAGCCGTTGGGGAGAAATATTGGCCTGTATATTTTAATAAGATTCGCCAATGTTTAAAACCTCATGGTCGTGCGGGATTGCAAGTGATCACAATTGATCCAAAAAACTACGAGCACTATCGCGAAAATCCGGATTTCATCCAACGATACATTTTCCCCGGTGGCATGTTGCCAAGTGATGATGGTTTGGAAGGATTGGGTGCAACAGCAGGGCTAAAAACATTCGACAATCGCGAATTTGGTATCGATTATGCTAGAACACTCGCTGAATGGCGTGAAGAATTCTGGCTAAAGTGGGAGACAATCAAGCCGCTCGGCTTTGATGACCGCTTTAAGAAGCTTTGGGAGTTTTATCTGTTTTATTGTGAAGCAGGTTTCCGCTCAGGCAATATTAATGTCAGACAGATCGTCTACGGCGCATAGAAAATTGGCAGAATGTTATTTTGACGTTCTGCCAACCAGCGCGAAATACAGCCGATATGGCAGTAGATTTATAAATTTCAAGAAATATGTGAACCGCTTAGGGAAAGTGAGCTCAAACTTGTCCTGGGCTAATCCATCACTGATGCGTTTTGCGGCTTCTTCCGCTGGGATAATAGCCGGCATCTTAAAATCGTTCTGATCCGTTGCAGCGGTTTTCACAAATCCCGGATTGATCACCTGAATTCGGATATTAAGCTTATCAAGGTCAAACTTAAGGCTTTCAGCCATATTGATAACAGCAGCCTTCGTTGCGCCATATGCGGCACTTGTTGGCAAACCACCATAACCAGTTACCGAGGAAACAAGTGCAATTTGCCCTCTACCCTGCGTTTTCATCTGCTCAATTGCAGGTAAAAGACCATTGACCACACCTGTCAGATTTACATCAAAGGTCTTTTGAAAATCTGAGATATCAAGCTTATCAACGTGAACTGGGATATAAATTCCAGCATTTAGAATAACCAACGCTAGATTTTGATGTTCGTCAGCAATCTGCGTGACGATATCTTTCATATCAGAATAGCTCGTCACATCCGCAGCTTTGGCAATGATCGTGCCTTTCAATCCAGCGGCTTCTTTAACGAGCTGTTCAAGCTTATCTTCAGATCGCGCTGTGGCAATAACCGTGTAGCCATCCTGACAAAGCTGCAAGGCAACAGCGTATCCAATACCGGAGCTAGCACCCGTTACCCAAGCGACACCATCCGCAGGAGTTGCGTTATAAAGAGACATATCATCTCCGATCAGTTTGATTTTGCAATTAGCCTATCAGATCGCCAACAAGCTGACGCCAAGAACCAGTGAGAGTCACGCCTTCATCAAGAACGGCAAAGCCAATACAAGGGCGATCGGTCTCAGCTGTTGGTCGGTGGTCAACACTTGCATCAGCAATTGAGATATCACCGGGACCAAAACGGCCGCGCTCATCATTAAATGCACCTTCAAGTACGATTGATAACTCACAGCCTTTGTGCGTATGCGCTGGCATTGTACGACCCGGACGGATCCAGAACATATTGACATGACAGCCATCGATTTCGCCGATGTCGTATTCTTTAAATCCAGGCAGTTTTGTGCGCCAAGGAATATCCTCAACATCCATACCGATCAGACGGCGGAGTGCTAAAGGCAATCGTGCAGTGCTTCCCTGCTCATCAGCATCGTCGGCCACATCCGCAACGCTATCAGGTGAAGAAGCAAAAATTGCGGACAAGGCGTCGTTCTTTTTATCAAGTTCGGTCGGGGCAACCTGCTCAAGCGATAATCCGGCAATTGTTTCCAGATCACCAACAAAGCGGCGATTGTCCGGTTTAATTTCCAGATGCGCTTCCACCAAAACACTTGCAGGCGCAGATAATCCGCCAGAGGCATATTGTGCCATTAGTGTATCGACTGCATCTATCTGACTTAAAGTCATATTAAATCTTCTTTTATCTACTACGTCTCATCGGAGACTATCTCGTAAAAGACTCGCGCCGCTTGAGTCTTCCCTGTTTGTACACTTGTACGAAAACAGATTCAATTCGGATCATTAGACTAACTAAAAACTGATTATTTCTTCTTTTTCAATAAATATTTCAGCATCCTAGCAATATTATTCACAAAATCGATGAAAAGTTCAATTTTCATTCCTTGTAATTTGTCATATTTGGATGCAAATACTTAACCATAGTTAATTGATAAGGCTTTGGAATCTCATGTCAGTCTCAGAAAATGTTTTAGAACAAATTGGAAATACACCTTTGGTAAAGCTTAAACGTGCTTCTGAAGAAACAGGGTGTACAATTTTGGGTAAAGCTGAGTTTTTAAACCCTGGCCAGTCGGTGAAAGATCGCGCCGCGTTATCAATGATCCGCGCTGCAGAAAAAAGCGGCAAACTTCAGCCCGGCGGAACAATCGTTGAAGGCACGGCTGGGAACACCGGTATCGGCATAGCCATGATCTCTCGTGTCTTGGGGTATCGCTCCATCATCGTGATCCCGGAAACACAAACTCAAGAGAAGAAAGATGCTTTGCGTCTCATGGGTGCCGAGCTGATTGAAGTCCCTGCTCTCCCTTATAAAAATCCAAACAATTACATCCACGTTTCTCGCAGATTGGCAGAACAAATTGCAAAAACCAGCCCAAATGGTGCGGTCTGGGCTAACCAATTTGACAATGTCGCCAACAGACAAGCGCATATCGATACAACTGGCCCAGAGATCTATCGCGATCTGGATGGCAAAGTTGATGGTTTCATCTGCGCATGTGGATCAGGCGGTACACTTGTGGGTACATCTATGGCTTTGCGGGAACGCAGCAGCACATTCAAATCAGGGATCGTCGATCCAGATGGTGCAGCGCTTTATAATTTTTACGCAAACGGTGAACTTAAATCCGAAGGTGGCTCGATTTCCGAGGGCATCGGTCAAGGCCGTATTACTGCAAACCTTGAAGGTTACACACCTGATATGGCATTTAATGTATCGGATAAAGAAGGTCTGCCAATAATCTTTAACTTGCTACAAGAAGAAGGTCTCTGCATGGGGCTTTCAACTGGGATTAATGTTGCAGGTGCTATTCGCATGGCGAAAGAAATGGGTCCGGGGCACACGATTGTCACGATCCTTTGTGATTATGGCAATCGTTACCAATCGAAACTGTATAATCCTGAATTCCTGCGCTCAAAGGATTTGCCAGTGCCAGAATGGATGGAAGGTTCGCCTGATATCAAAATCCCATTCGTGCCTGAAACATAAAATCTGAGGTTCATCGCTTGATCACCAAAGCCCTTTTTAAAAACGATGCTTATTTAACAACCTGCGATGCTGAAGTTGTTGCTATCAATGATCGTGGGGGCGTGATCCTCAATCAAACGTGTTTTTATGCAACATCTGGCGGACAGCCTGGTGATACAGGTTTTATTGAGCGCCAAGACGGTTCTAAATTAGAAGTAACTGCGACAGTCAATGGCGAAACGAAAAACGATTTCGTCCATATTCTAGCTGAAGGCAGCCCCACTTTGGAGATTGGCGAAAAGATCGTCCTCCATATCGATTGGGAACGGCGATATAAGCTCATGCGCATGCATACCGCTTGTCATTTGCTTTCCGTCGTGTGCGAATACCCAATTACCGGTGCTGCTGTGGGCGAAAATGAAAGTCGCATCGATTTTGATATGAGTGAACCGCCTGAAAAGGCAGACATCACTGCAAAAATGATGGAATTGGTCACACAAAACCATCCAATTTTTACCAAAATGATTTCAGAAGCTGAATTAGATGCCAACCCTGATTTGGTAAAATCAAAAAACGTCAAACCGCCTCGCGGTGTTGGTGATATCCGTCTTGTTTGCATTGGTGAAGACAGCTCCATTGACAGCCAACCTTGCGGCGGCACCCATGTGAGTGAAACCCAAGAAGTGGGCGCAGTTCACATCGGCAAGATCGAGAAAAAGGGCAAAGAAAACAGACGTTTCAGAATTCGCTTTGGCGAAATGCCTAAACAATAAACCAAACGATTTAGGATAAAACTATGAACGACGACGCAGCGCTTAGCCCTTTTGTCAAATCACCCGAATGGCTGAATGATCATTTAAATGATGATAATCTACGCATTGTTGATGCGTCATGGTTTTTGCCTGCACAAAATCGAAATGCGGTTGAGGAATATGCGAAAAACCATATTCCAGGTGCTGTATTTTTTGATCAAGACAGTATTATCGACGAGCAATCGCCACTCCCGCATGCCCTGCCCGAGCCACATTATTTTGCCCAGCGCGTGGGTGAACTTGGCATCTCAACGGATCACACAATTGTGGTCTATGACGCACTTGGCATGTTCACTGCTCCGCGCGTTTGGTGGATGTTTAAAACTATGGGCGCTGAAAACGTCTTTGTGCTCGATGGTGGTTTTGACAATTGGAAAGCAAATGGCCTGCCCGTCTCCGATGAAACCGTATCACATGAAGCTGCCGAATTTACCCCTTATTTTGATAAGGACGCGGTTGCCAATATCGATGATGTATTAGCTGCAACCAGCGACGATGGCACAGAATTATTGGATGCAAGAGGTGAAGGCCGCTTTACCGGAGAAGACGCAGAACCGCGCACGGGCATGCGATCTGGTCATATGCCGAGCGCTAAAAACACACCCGTCTTTGGATTTTCAGATAATGGAAAGCTCAAACCTCTCAATGAGTTAAAAGATATTTTTGAATCAAAATCTGTAGATCTTAACAAGAAAATCATCACGACATGCGGTTCAGGAGTTACAGCAGCCGTGATCACATTGGCGCTCAATTCTATCGGTAAAACAGACGTTCAGCTCTATGATGGATCATGGTCAGAATGGGGTGCACGACAAGATACGCCTGTGGAAACAGGAGAATAGTCAGTGTCCTCGCAAAACCAAAAACCGCTACCAACCGTTGTTACTTTTCTTGAGATGAACACCCCACCGGTTAAATCTTACACGCGGCCGATGAATATCAATGCAGCGTTGATGGGCACCAAAGATATACCCCTGCAATTTTACAGATATCTGCAATATCGTGTTGGCGCTAAATGGCATTGGGTGGCGCGTCATCGCCTTTCAAATGATGAACTCTCAGAAATCATCTACCGCGAAACGACAGAGATCGATGTGCTTTATCTCGACGGTGTGCCATCGGGCTTTTTTGAGATCGATCGGTCCAATTCCAAACGCGTTGATCTGGCGTATTTTGGCATGATGGAACACGCTATCGGGCGCGGTTTGGGTAAATGGTTTTTAGCCCAAGCGATCGATGCAGCCTGGTCGAGCGAACCCAACAGCATCACCGTCAACACTTGCACGCTTGATCATCCTTCTGCATTGGGTCTTTACCAAAAGCTGGGTTTTCAACCTATTGGGCGCACGGAAACAGAAATCCTGCCGCTGACAGATGATGAAACGCTCTCTACTTTAAGTTAGTCTTCGGAAGATAGTTTCCCAAAAAACAAACAATCATCACATTATTCCCACCGCACAAAAAAAACACCGCCCGACGGACATCGGACGGCATTTCCAAGGCGCAATACCTTTCAGGAGGGATTAAGCGACGTTGCGAACAGCGTCTTCTGCGGTTAGCAAGTCATAACCAAGAGCTTCAGCAACAGCTTGGTTTGTGATTTTGCCGCGATGTACATTCAAACCGTTGCGCAGGTTTTGATCTTCAGCAATTGCTTTAAGACCTTTGTCTGCCAATTGTAGACCGTGGTGAAGCGTTGCGTTGTTAAGCGCATGTGCTGATGTGATCGGCACAGCACCTGGCATATTCGCCACACAATAGTGAACAATGCCATCAACTTCATATGTAGGCTCTGAGTGTGTTGTTGCTTTTGAAGTTTCAAAACAACCACCTTGGTCGATTGCAACATCAACGATGACAGCGCTTTTCTTCATGCCAGATAGCATTTCGCGAGTGACAAGTTTCGGAGCAGCAGCACCTGGGATCAACACAGCACCAACAACAAGATCAGCTGAGAATGTTTCTTCTTCAAGTGAATCAATTGTTGAATAACGTGTGTGAACTGAACCATTAAAGATGTCATCAAGTTCACGAAGACGCGGCAATGAACGATCAAGAATTGTCACATCCGCACCAAGGCCAACAGCCATTTTTGCAGCATTAAGACCAACAACACCACCGCCAATGATTGTTACTTTTGCAGGAAGAACGCCAGGTACGCCACCTAGAAGGATACCGCGACCACCATTTGCTTTTTGTAGTGCGGTTGCACCAGCTTGAAGAGCCAAACGACCAGCAACTTCGGACATTGGCGCCAATAGTGGCAGACCACCGCGATTGTCAGTTACTGTTTCATAAGCTACAGCTGTACAGCCAGACTCAACAAGACCTTTTGTTTGCTCTGGATCTGGAGCCAGGTGAAGATATGTATATAGGAGTTGCTCGTCACGAAGCTGAGCATATTCAGATGGCTGAGGCTCTTTAACCTTCACAACCATGTCGCTCTGCGCAAAAATGTCAGCTGCTTCGCCAACGATTTTAGCGCCAGCTGCTTGGTAAGCTGCATCATCTGCACCAATGCCAAGACCAGCGCCAGTTTCGATAATCACATCGTGGCCGTGAGCCACATATTCGCGAACTGATGATGGCGTTAGGCCAACACGATATTCATGGTTTTTAATCTCTTTAGGGCAACCTACACGCATCGCCATTCTCCTCTAATTGGAATTTTCAAATTTATTTGAGACCATTAAACATCATTTGAAATGGGGAATCTTTGCTTATACAATTGCAATTATCACGAATTTCGAATAATCATCGAATATTAAGTCCTGAAACAAGGAATTATTCGAATGGAAAATCTTGATACTGTAGATATCTCTATATTGCGAATCTTACAAAAAGACGGACGCATTTCAAATTCTGCACTTGCGGAAGCCGTAAACCTATCCCAATCAGCCTGCTCACGCCGTGTTGATATCTTGGAGAAAAAAGGCGCAATTAAAGGCTATCAGGCAAGATTATCGCATAGAGCGCTTGGCCACAAAATGATGGTGATTGTGCATATTTCACTGTCAGGCCAATTTGCCAAAACACTCAAGGAATTCGAAGCAGCTGTCAAACGCTGCCCCAATGTGTTGGTCTGCTATCTCATGTCTGGTGAATATGACTATATCTTACGCGTCGCAGCCAAGGATTTGGAAGACTATGAGCACATCCATAGAGACTGGCTCTCCTCCCTGCCCCATGTGGTGAAAATCAATTCAAGCTTTGCTTTGCGCGAAATCATCGAACGACCAAATGTCGGGCTAAATTAAATGAACCGCTAAGAACCAACGGCGATGTTCCCGCTTTTGGGAGTTCTTCATTTATGAAAGCGTAATCTGGCTGGGGATGTAAGGTTTAATCTCGGTTTTGTGTCTGTATTCAACAGATGTGAGTTTAGCGATCAGCTTATCAATTTCATTGCCGTCAAAAGACTGCGTCTTGCCAGCTACGATTTGTTTTGGGCGGTGCAAGACAGCCGATGCTTTTTGCTTATAGTCTTTCAACGCCGCCAAATACCGTCTTGTCATATCATCATTTTGACCAAAATAGACCTGTAATTCTTTGCTCTCTCTACGAATGATTTGCCCATAGAACTCATTTCTGTGCATGAAGCCTTGAAGCCTTCCGCCCGAAAACGAAAGCGCGATGTCATCCCCTTTATTTAAAACGAGATCAATTTTTAAGTTAATTTTCAAGCTGGTATCTGACATGGTAATAACCTGGCCGCGTGACTGGCGTCTTGCAGTTAGGATCGTGACAGGAAATTGTGTCGGAACACGAGGGTTCGCGCTTCGAGTTGTAAGGTCATTTCCCATGATAAACCTCTTACATTGACAGATAGACCGATATTATCACGCATATCGAAGCATGCTTTTAAGAAAATTCCTAAAATTTGAACCAATCTTGAGCGCTCAAAATATATATAAAAGTCAAATTCGCCAGGCACATAAGGTGTAAATCAATAAGGCGGCGTTAATTGGATAGCTAGGTCAAGAACCAAGTCTATTTGCCATGCAACTTTTTTCCAGATTATCAACCTTGTGCACAAAGGTGATATATTCGAAGATCATACAAATGATTGCTAAGTACGCGTTGGCTGGGGACTGACGAGTAAAATTATCCCGAATATACACATTGTTGCACCCGATATGCGTTGAAGAAACGAAAGTTTGGCTGCAGAAAATCTGGAGGCGAATTTACCAAAAAAAGCATAGGCTAAGATCGCCAGAGCTTCCATCATCATGAACGCGCCTCCTAACATCGCATAGCTTTGCCAATACTTGTCTATTGCAACGAACTGGGGAAAGAATGCAGCAAAAATTAAAATGGCCTTAGGGTTACTCACCGCCACCAAAGCTTCTGCCTTGAACGCTTGGCCGATAGAACTACTCTTATTCAAAAAACCTTCTGCGTTTATCTTTTCTGCGCTTCTCCACAAAGAAATACCAAGCCAAATGAGATAGATGGCTCCAACAACTTTTGCGATGCCAAACACAACTGTGGAAGTCGTAAGTACAAATCCCAATCCAAGTGCACTAAGTGCAATCATAGGCACAAACATCAACAATCTGCCAATCGCAGCTCTCTGAGCAAATAATACGCCCGATTTTGCGCCATTGATCATGGCCAAAAGGTTGTTGGGCCCAAAGGCGAGATTAAGTGCAAAGCATGCTGGAATAAAAATTAGCCATTCAATCATCTAATCTGTCCCACAAAATTTTCATAATCAAAAATATCAGATTTTAAGCGCAGCGAAAAGAGTTTTGCAGTTAGCTTTGCAGCAGAATCCTATATCTGAGCGATCTACCAACAATGGCTGGGATCAATGTCCACATCGGGTGAAAAGCAGAACTAATTCTAAAAACAACAAAGTTCTTAAAAAACCTCATAATCCGAAGCTGGCCTAACTCTAAAGCATCATTAATAAATTAGCTTTAGAACCCAAACAACCGTAAAGCACCCTACCTTATGATTGAAATACCCGATCGCCCAGCTGGTCGATCATTTGTTTGCCCTTCATAATGGCTAAATCATCGGCTTGGTCTTTAGATTGGCACACATCTGCTCTGATAAATTTGTGTTCTTTAGGCTCACCACCAATTTCTTTAGTAATTGTGCCGCATAGGCGAAACTGCCCACCTTCAGATATCGGTGTGGATGAAATTGTATAGCCCTCATAGCTTTCTTGTCTATCTGGCTTTGCGGGCGCAGCCTCACCACCAAACATTGAACCAAGTTTTTTCAAAAAGCCAACCATTTCAAGCACCTCATATCGCAACAAAGCTTATTTAATACCATCCTTAGCGCATGTTGGACTTGCCATCAACCGAATCCATTGTAAGATAATTCTGCTAGCTTAGCCTCCCAATCGACACGCATATTAACAAGCGAATTAACATTGACAGAACTTCCGACAATTGCCGACATGTCGTCAGCACGTCTTAAAAACAACATCTCACAGCTGATTAACTCGATCTATCCTGATCTTGATACCGAGACACTTACCAACCAAGTCATTGAGGCATTTTGGGATGATAAACACACCCCGAGACGCCGAGGGCGATTACCCTCAAATGAACTTTGGTCCGAAAAAGATAATTATGTCATCACCTATGGCAACAGCTTTGTCGATGGTGAGCATAAACCGCTCGATCTATTAAACCATTTCCTGCATAAACACCTGCGCGATACGGTCAATGGTGTGCATATCTTGCCGTTTTTTCCCTACACATCAGATGACGGGTTTGCGGTCACAGATTATCGCCAGGTCGATGGTCTATTGGGTTCATGGGAAGATATTTCCCGCATTGCCGCTGATTTTCGTCTTATGTCAGATCTCGTTCTTAATCACATGTCCAGCCAGGGGCATTGGTTTAACGAATATTTGCAAGGCCATGAGCCCTACAACAAGTTCTTTTTTGAAGCCTCACCCGATGATGACACAAGCGCTGTTGTACGCCCGCGCGCCCATGATTTGTTGCGAAAAGTCGACACAGCCAACGGCACCAAACATGTGTGGTGTACATTCAGTCACGATCAGGTGGATTTTGACTTCTCAAACCCGGAAGTTCTGCTCGAATTTTTAAGAATTACCCGCGATCACATCAATCAGGGTGTAAGAACCATTCGCCTTGACGCTGTCGCATTTGTTTGGAAGGAAATCGGCACAAGTTGCATCCACCTCCCCCAAACGCACCAAATTGTTCGTTTGATACGTTTGCTCGCTGATTTTGATCGCGAACCTGTGGTTATCATTACAGAGACAAACGTGCCTAACACCGAAAACCTTAGCTATTTCGGCAATCGCAACGAAGCACATATGATTTATAACTTCTCGTTGCCACCTTTATTGCTGCACGGGTTGCTTAATGGAACGTCTGAATATCTAAATGCCTGGCAAATGCGCATGCCCCCGGCGCAAATGGGTTGTGCCTATTTCAACTTCACAGCATCGCATGATGGTGTTGGCTTGCGCCCGGTAGAAGGCTTACTGCCCCAGGAAGATATTGACGGCATGATTGATACCATCAAAACCCATGGCGGCCGTGTTTCCATGCGTCAGGGCAATGATGGTAAAATGCACCCTTATGAGATGAATGTATCACTGTTTGATGCACTCAAAGGCACGAATAATGGCATTGATCAATTTAATGTCGAACGTTTCTTATGCAGCCAGACAATCGCGATGGCACTTGAAGGTGTTCCCGCTTTTTATATCCATTCCATGCTTGCGACACCCAACGATCAAAAAGGCGTTGAAAAATCTCAGCACAACCGCGCAATTAACCGACATCGCTGGGATTACAAAGAGCTCAACGAAAAACTTGAGGATCCTAAATCAAATCAGAGTATTGTGCTAAAGGAGCTCAAATCTCGGATCGCAATTCGCAGTCGTCAATCAGCTTTCCATCCAAATGCCACGCAGTTTACGCTACAATTAGGTCGGCAAATCTTCGGATTCTGGCGCCAAAGCATAGATCGCTCGCAAAGCATATTTGCGCTTCACAATATGACATCTGAATATCTAACAATTGAAACCATGGCACTGAATTTAATCGGTGGCGATGAATGGATAGATAAATTAAGCGGCGATATCATCTTTGAAGATACCAGCCAGATCGTGTTTGCACCTTACCAGTGCCGGTGGATTACCAACCGTGTCTAACACAAAGCCCGAAAACTATCTTATATTCACCGATCTCGATGGCACGTTGTTAGATCACGATACCTACTCCTACGCGCCCGCTAAAACCGCATTAAAAAAGCTACGCGACACAAAAACACCACTTGTGATCGCGTCCAGCAAAACCGCAGCTGAAATAGCACCCCTTCGGCTTGAACTTGGTTTTGATGCTTTTCCAGCCATTGTGGAAAACGGCGCTGGGGTGCTCGCCCCTGCAACACAAACCGACAGCACTACAAGTGACTATGACAAAATCATTGAAATAGTTCAAAGTGCACCTGCGCCTTTGAGGTCAAAATATAAAGGCTTTCATGATTGGTCAGCAGAACAAGTATGCCAACAAACATCGCTGAGCCTAAAAGCCGCCAAACTTGCCAAGCAGCGCGAGTATTCTGAACCAGGCATTTGGAGCGGTAACAAAAAAGAACTGACCCAGTTTAAAGACTATTTGAGCGAAAACGGCATTCGTGCGCAGCAAGGCGGTCGATTTTTAACGCTATCATTTGGCGCAGGAAAAGTGGATCGGATGAATGAAATCAAAGACCATCTTTTCCCCAATGGCAATGTTATAACCGTGGCGCTAGGCGATGCGCCCAATGACAAGCAAATGCTCGAACATGCAGACATTGGCTTTGTTATGAAAAACACTTCAAACACTGAGCTTTTTGCTCCGTTTGCGCCCGATCACATTTCTTATTCAAGCGAACCAGGACCACGAGGATGGAATACGTGCGTTTTGAGCTTGTTCGATGTAAACTAGATTAAACCGAGAAAAGAGACTGCATAAAATATGGCTGACTTTCATCAAAACGGTAGCGTTGCTACTTTGCATAATCTGGCACAAATTCCCTACCCGCAGTTGGAGGCCCAACTAAAGCAATTTGCGCAAACTCGGAAAATCACACTGATATTACCAAGCCTTTATTCTGAGCTTGAAGCGCCAGCATTGTCTCACATCGTTGATGAGTTGAGCAAAGCCGATTTTATCAATCATGTGGTTGTTGGTTTGGATCGCGCCGATGAAACGCAGTTTAAACACGCCAAAGAGTATTTCTCGCGCCTTCCGCAAAAGCATGACATTTTGTGGAATGACGGCCCTCGCCTTAAGGCCATTCACAACAAATTAGCGGGCGCCAATTTAGCACCAGAGGAACCAGGTAAAGGCCGAAATGTATGGTATTGCATGGGCTTCGCACTGGCTTCGCGCAATTCGGACGTTGTGGCATTGCATGATTGTGACATTACGACCTATTCAAAAGAAATGTTGGCCAGACTTGTTTATCCAGTCACCAATCCCGCTTTCGCCTATCACTTTGTTAAAGGTTACTATCCGCGCATTGCAGACGGGAAAATCAATGGCCGCGTATCAAGGCTACTCGTTACCCCGCTTCTGCTTGCCATTCAAAAAACCTGTGGCCACAATGATTATATCGATTATCTGAATGCATTCAGATATCCATTGGCAGGCGAATTTGCTATGCGCACGTCCATTCTACCCGATATGCGTATCCCGTCCGATTGGGGACTGGAAATTGGAGTTTTATCTGAAGTTTGGCGCAACCTTTCAAATCGTGTGATCTGCCAGGTTGATATTTCTGATGCCTATGACCACAAGCATCAGCCGCTATCCGAAGAAGACGCAAATGCGGGTCTTTCGCGCATGTCAATTGACATCTCAAAAGCGCTATACCGAAAGCTCGCGACAGATGGAGTTACGCTTTCAAACGCGACCTTTAGAACTTTAAAAGCCACATATTTCCGCATCGCGCTTGATCTTGTCGAAATGTATTATAATGACGCGACCATGAATGGTCTTCATACGGATCGCCATGTTGAGGAAAAAGCAGTTGAGCTGTTTGCTGCCAATATTATGAAAGCGGGCCAATCCTATTTGGATAACCCGATGGAAACACCATTTATTCCAAACTGGAGCCGCATCCAAGCAGCAGATCCTGATGTCTTGCTCAATATTCAAAAAGCTGTCCAACAAGACGCCGCTGAGTTTGGGTAATTCACGCTGCGAACCGATAAGAAGAGGGTTTTAAATTGCTTAGATACATCATCCTAACTTACTGCCTCTTACTCTCCTTTGCAGCTTCTGCAGACCAGCACCAGGATATGACATTTAGCGCAAGCGAAGTCTTTTCTGTCACAACCACAGACTGGAATAATGACGAGGTTGCGGACCCAGTGATGATCCTAAACATCAATGACGGAGAGCAATTTGATGTATTATTTTTTCTCAGCGACGATTATAGGCGTATCAAATTAAAACACCACATTCCCGATATGGTTTGGGGCGCAAGTGTGATGTTTGGGCAGGAGCCATGGGTTACGACAACTCAAAATGGATCTGTTATAGTCGGCTCACAAAATTTCTCAGTCGGTCGAAATCGATGGGAACAAAAGCTAACCATCGCTTACCGGAACAACGAGCTTGTCGTTGCGGGCTTCACCTATTCTTACTACGATTCACTTGACCCAAATGCCTATGGAGGATGCGATTTAAATCTGCTTACCGGCAAAGGCTTTAAAAATGACCAACCTATAAAAATCCAAGCGCAATCGACCGCGGTTGTACACTTTTCCCAACAAGCAGATAGTTTGATCAGTCTATGTCTCGCAAAATAAATATCAGATTTGCTGATAACAACGATTTTCCGCAAGTTCTCGATCTATTGGATGTGTTAGGTGGCGATAGTAAAATATCCCCCATGGAGGATATCAAAAAAACTTGGCATGACATTCTAAATTATAATGGATTAAACGTAATCGTTGGTGAGGTTGACGGACAACTTGTTTCTACATGTACTTTGATCATTGTCCCCAATCTCACACGGGCCGCCAAACCATATGCCTTTATTGAAAATGTTGTAACATTGCCGAAAGAACGCGGCAAAGGATATGCAAGCCAAGTGCTAAATTTCGCGATCGACTTCGCAGGATCGCAAGGATGCTACAAACTGATGTTACTATCAGGGGATACGAACAAAGAAGCCCATAAACTCTATTCAAAACTGGGTTTCAAACGAGACAAAATCGGATTTCAGTATCGATATTAAAGTTCGACCAGCTGACCGTCTTTGAGCGTCACGCAACGGTCCATTTGCCGGGCAAGCTCGTGGTTGTGGGTCGCAACCAATGCAGATAACCCAGATTGTTTTACAAGCGCTTCAAGCGCTTCAAACACATAAGAAGCTGTTTCAGGATCAAGATTACCCGTTGGCTCATCTGCCAATAACACACTTGGTGCATTTGCGACAGCACGCGCAATTGCAACACGTTGTTGCTCACCGCCAGAAAGTTCTGTCGGGCGATGGGAAATGCGATGACCAAGCTTTAGATATTCAAGCAGTTCTTTTGCTCTAGCTTCAGCTTCTTTTTTCTCAAGCCCGCTGATCAATTGCGGGATAACAACATTTTCGCTGGCAGAAAATTCAGGTAAAAGGTGATGGAATTGATACACAAAACCGATTTTCTTACCGCGCACATCGGTTCTATTCTCATCAGATAAATGGCTGCAGGCAATACCATCGATAATCACTTCGCCACCATCCGGACGCTCAAGCAAACCCGCCATATGCAATAATGTTGATTTACCTGCACCAGAAGGTGCAATCAGAGCAACGGTTTCACCGCGGTTTAACTTGAATTTCACACCATTTAAAATGGTCAGCTTCTCATCACCCTGCACATAGTGACGCTCAACGGCGAGCAATTCCATTGCCAAATCTTGCGCATTGGTTATGTCACTCATATCAATTCGGCTCGCATCATTCATGTTCATTTACTCATATCTCAGTGCTTGAACGGGATCAATTTTCGAAGCGCGCCACGCTGGCACAAGTGTAGCAATAAAGGTCAGAACAAAAGCCATAATGATAATCGAAAGCGTTTCAGAAAAATCCATATCAGCTGGCAATTGGCTTAAGAAATAGAGCTCAGGATTAAAGAGTGTTGTGCCTGACAACCAAGAGAAAAATGCACGAATTCGCTCAACGTTTAAGCAAACCACCACTCCTAAGATCACACCAGCGCCTGTTCCTGCAACGCCAATTGCGGAACCCGTCATAAAGAATATGCGCATGACAGACGCAGACGTTGCGCCCATAGTGCGCAAAATTGCGATATCACGCCCCTTGTCTTTAACCAGCATAATAAGCCCTGATATGATGTTAAGAGCTGCAACAAGTATGATGAGTGTTAAGATCATAAACATGACATTCCGCTCAACCTGAAGCGCTGAGAAAAACGTTTGGTTACGCTGTTGCCAATCCGTTATAAAAATTTGCCGCCCAGCTGCGGTTTCGATCGGGGCGCGAAAATCATTGACGCCATCAGGGTCATCGATGAAGACCTCAATAGATTGCACTTCATCTTCTGTATTGAAATAGATCTGCGCTTCATTCAAAGGCATATAAATTATTGAAGAATCATACTCAGACATACCAATCTCAAATATACCTGAAATCGGGTAGGATTTAACGCGCGGCGTCACACCAAAGGGTGTTACATCTCCTTCCGGAGATACAAGCGTGATATTATCGCCAGCTATCAAACCCAAAGAATCGGCCATGCGCGTTCCAATCAAGACACCCTCGCCGGCAGCAAATCCCACAAGATCGCCAGCTTTGATGTTTTCAGAAACCCAATTCAGTCGTTCAATATCAGCCACCGATATCCCGCGCACCAGTGCACCGGTTCCCGCGCCGCCATTACCGGAAGCCAAAGTTTGACCCTCGACAATCGGCAAAGCCATTTGAACGCCTTCAACACCTTCAAGACGTTTGGCAAGATTGGTATAATCATTAAACGGCTCATCAATCGGTTGCACGATCATGTGACCGTTGATACCTAAAATTCGGTTGATGAGCTCTGCACGAAAGCCATTCATCACCGCCATCACAATGATGAGGGTTGCAACCCCAAGCATGATACCTGCAAAGGAAAACCCTGCAATTACAGATACAACCGTTTCTTTGCGTTTTGAGCGCAAATAACGCCAGGCAACAAGACGTTCAAACACACCAAATGGCTTGGATGATGACATTTCTTCGGTTTTGCTGCTCAAGGTTTCAACGCCTTTTCTTAAAAAATTATCGTGCAGTTAGTTTATTAATCGCTGCCTCTAGTGTGAGGCTTTCGCGTGCACCGGTTTTTCTGTCTTTAACTTCAACTTCACCAGTTTTCATCCCGCGAGGTCCGACAACAACTTGCTGCGGAACGCCAATTAGATCAGCGGTTGCAAACTTACCGCCTGCTCGCTCATCTCGATCATCAATTAGTACATCAAGACCAGCTTTTTGAAGTTCAGCATATACCTTTAATGAAGCTTCATCACAGGTTTCATCGCCCACTTTCATATTGATAATTCCCACATCAAATGGCGCAACTGATTCTGGCCAGATGATACCATTATCATCATGAGACGCTTCAATGATGGCGGGAACAAGGCGTGTTGGACCAATGCCATAAGAACCCATGTGCACTTCGTGCTCTCGCCCATCTGGACCCATGACCTTCGCACCCATCTTGGCTGAATATTTTGTGCCAAAATAGAAGATATGCCCAACTTCAATCCCGCGGTCGGACACTTGCTCTGATGCATCAATTGCACCAAATGCAGCCTCATCATGCATTTCAGATGTTGCGGCATAGAACTCTGTCCACTCATCAAAAATCGACTTCATCTTTGCGCGGTCTGAAAAATCAACGTCTTCGGTTGGTATATCGAAATCAAGGAATTTTTTGTGACAGAACACTTCCGATTCGCCCGTATCGGCCAAGATAATAAACTCATGGCTTAAATCACCTCCGATTGGGCCTGTATCTGCGCGCATAGGAATAGCGCGCAGACCCAAACGGTCAAACGTCCGCAGGTAAGCCGTGAACATTTTATAATAGGCAAATTCTGCATCTTCTTTGTTCAAATCAAACGAATAAGCATCCTTCATAATAAATTCACGAGAACGCATGGTGCCAAAACGTGGTCTGATCTCATCTCTAAATTTATGCTGAATGTGATAAAGGTTAAGCGGCAGCTCTTTATATGAGCGCACATATGAGCGGAATATGTCCGTCACCATCTCTTCATTTGTTGGACCGTAAAGCATTGGACGATCCTGCCGATCGTTAATGCGCAGCATTTCCTTGCCATAATCATCATATCGCCCACTTTCATTCCAAAGATCTGCAGATTGGATGGTTGGCATCAAAATTTCATGTGCCCCGGCGCGATTTTGTTCTTCGCGAATAATGGCATTTACCTTATCCAAAACACGCTTACCCAGAGGCAGCCACGAATAAATACCAGCGGATTGTTGACGGATCATTCCCGAACGCAACATCAAGCGGTGAGAAACAATCTCAGCCTCTTTTGGGTTTTCTTTTAGAATGGGCAAAAAGTATTGAGAAAGGCGCATGGCTTATCCGTTTAAAAAATTATGATCCATGAACAAAATCGTTCGGAATCGCAGGTTATTTTATTGTTGAAGACTTCTACTCTTTTACGATCAATCTGAAAAGGAGGAATAATAAATAGAACTTGATAGGTGTTCTCTTTATTTTTTCATCAATTTTTCTATAAGTCTGCAAAAAAAATGGTGACAAATTTCGGCAAGTAGGCTAACTTCGCTCGAAAATAAGGCAGTTTTTTAAAAACATGCCTAAATCGCGATCAAGTCTTGGGAGGATTAGATCTCAGGCGCGCTTAACGCGCAGCCACCGGCCGACGGGTAGAGATCCGCGACAACTAACAGCAAGGCTATTATAGCCTTGCTTTTTTTATGTCCTTACAAAACCAATATTGATTAGAATTGAGGGAAGATTGCCATAAAGTCGTCGAAGGTAATTCCAAACACTTCAACTAAGACAAAAAAGCAAACGAAGAACACGCTTGCGACAATTGAGTTCATCACGACGACGCGTAGGACTTTGAGATTCGCCGGCGCGCTTTTTGTGGTCCCCAGAACCACTTCGCCCTCTTCAGCCTGCGATTTTCCGCTAAATGGCAGCACTAAGAAAAGCGATATCCACCACATAATAAAATAAATCGCAAAATACGTACCAAATCCCATTGATGAAAATCCTAGATCAAACTTGCTCTAACTCAATCAATGTGCCGGAAAAATCACCAGGATGTAAAAACAGGACAGGTTTTCCGTGCGCACCAATTTTAGGCTCACCGTCACCTAATACACGAGCCCCAGTTTGTATCAATTGGCTTTTTGCCGCATCTATATCCTCAACCTCATAACAGATGTGGTGCATGCCGCCTTTTGGGTTCTTGTCCAAAAATGAAGCAATGGGCGATGTTGCATCAATTGGCTCTAACAGCTCAACCTTTGTATTTGGCAATTCGATGAAAACCACAGTAACCCCATGTTCATCAAGTTTCTGAGGCGCTGTCACCTTAGCTCCTAGCATGCCCTTATATTGCTCGGTTGCGACCTTAAGATCAGGAACCGCAATCGCCACGTGATTTAGTCTTCCAAGCATATTGCCCCCTACACTTTTTCAACAAACACGGTAGCGACCGGCTTCTTATTCCAAACCTCACGCACAGCTGAACGCACAGCACGGCGCACTGATTCTTGCACCATACTCAAATCCTTACGGCGCACGCGCGGAATACTTTCTACTGCACCAATCACCGCGTCATAAATCACATCATCAATCTCATCACCAGCATCATCAAAGATCGGCAATCCAATCGAGTTGATCAATGGATCACTCTTGAACTCATATCTGTTATCAAGCAATACCTGCACCGATACGTGACCAGCAAATGAAAGTTTGCGGCGGTCTGAAATACCCAAATCATCATATTCGCCAATCACAGCACCATCTTTAAAGATACGGCCGCTTGGTACGTCATCGATCAGTTCAGGCTCTCCTGGTGCTAAACGAAGCATATCCCCATTACGAACGCGTGGTACTTTGCCGATGCCGCTTTCTTCGGCCAATTTCGCATGGGCAACGAGATGCGCCGCTTCTCCATGAACGGGAACTAAAATCTCAGGACGCACCCACTCGTACATTTGTTGCAATTCATTACGACGCGGATGTCCCGATACATGGATCGGTAATTCGTCGCTATCCTCAATAATATGAATACCGCGATCAATCAGAGCATTTTTGATGTTTAAAATACCCTTTTCATTGCCAGGAATGGCGCGAGCAGAAAACACAACAGTATCATCTTTCGCTAATGCCACATGGCGCATTTCATCACGTGATAATTTTGCAAGCGCAGCGCGAGGTTCCCCTTGTGAACCGGTCATAATAATGACGACCTTATCGCGTGGAATAAAACCAAACTCATCTTCTTCCAAAAAGTTCGGTAAGCCATCCATCATGCCAAGTTCACTGGCAACAGATACAACACGTTTGATAGAACTCCCCAAAAGCAAGACTTCACGTTCAGCATCACGGGCAGCTTCAGCAATTGAGCGAATGCGGCCCACATTTGACGAAAACGAAGTTATTGCGACACGCGCAGGTGCATCCTCGATTACCTTAGTTAAGTTTTTGCTGATTGATTGTTCTGTTGGTGAAGTGCCATTGCGCATTGCATTGGTGGAATCGCACATAATCGCCAAAATACCTTCATCGCCAAGCTGACGAAATCTATTCTCATCTGTCAAAGGTCCCAATGATGGATCATGATCGATCTTCCAGTCGCCTGTATGAATGACTTTTCCAAGATCCGTTTTAATCGCAAGCGATAGCGGCTCAGGGATCGAGTGATTAACGGCAACGGCTTCGATCTCAAACGGGCCGATATTAAACACATCACCAGCATTAAAGATTGTAACCGGTATTTCACGACGTGAACGCTCGTAAGCGCGCTTTGCTTCCAACATACCTGCGGTAAATGGGGTTACATAAACGGGCACGTTTAACAAAGGCCATAGCTCATTAAGCGCACCATAATGATCCTCATGCGCATGGGTGATGATAATGGCTTTAAGGTTATGACGCTCTTCTTCTAAAAACCTGATATCTGGCAAAACAAGATCAACACCAGGAAGCTCTAACCCTGGGAATGTCACTCCGCAATCGACCATAATCCATTCGCGATTATCGGGACTCCCATAGCCATAAAGCGCTAGGTTCATGCCAATTTCACCAACACCACCTAGTGGTAAGAATACGAGTTCGTTCTCGCTAGCCATAATCTGTTCTTTCTTTTCTTTACGTATCGAGAAGGAAAACATCCCCTGCCGCAATTTTAATCTCGTCGCCATCATCCTGGCGCAAAATCAAATTGCAATCTTCCGATAATCCAATAAACCGGCCGTACAAAACCTCATTGGGAAGATTAATTTTGATATCTTCATCAATGCCGGCAGCATTTTCAAGCCATAAATCGCGAATGGCTGACAAACCGCGCCCTTCGTCCCACAATGCTAGGACATATTTCATCTCATCAAACAAATACGCAAAGAGATCTTGCGGGTTCACAGACACACCAAGCGAATTTAAACATGTGGTTTTGTATAAAGCCTGATCTGGGTGATGAGAGACATTAATACCAATGCCAATAACAACCGATATCTGATCTTTTGAAACCTGTTCAGATTCAAGCAATATGCCACAAACTTTTGCACCATCAATCAAGATATCATTAGGCCACTTTATCCGCACTTTAGCTGCAGAATTTGCCAAGGCTTTCTTAATTGCAAAATTCGCCGCCAATGCCGCAACCAATGGCAATGTACCCAGATTGTCTCGAGCCGAAGGATTGTTTAGCAATAAGGAAGCGTAGAGGTTTCCCGTTTCAGAAACCCATTGCCTGCCTCTACGTCCGCGCCCGCCAAGTTGACGTTCTGCAGTTATCCATAAACCTGATGCAGCGCCATTACGCGCATGTTGCAAACAAAAGTCATTGGTTGAAGAGACGTCACCTTCTTCAATGTGACGCCACTCGATTTGTATCTTTGAAACCAATTAGAAGAACGTGCGTGCTGCAACTTCAGCAGCAGTACCAATGGGACCACCGATGATGACATAGCCAAGGACAAATAGCCCTGCAAGGCTGTAGACCAAGCGTAACTCACCAGCAACCGGTGCGAATTCATGCTTAACTTCATCAAACCACATGATTTTGATAATGCGCAGGTAATAATACGCACCAACAACAGACGCGAGCACACCGATGATTGCCAGCGCATAAAGCTCAGCTTCAATGGCTGCAACAAACACAAAATACTTACCCCAGAAACCTGCAAGCGGTGGAATACCAGCAAGTGAGAACATGAAGATCGTCAATATCACAGCCATAAACGGATTGGATTTCGCTAGACCGGCAAGATCATTGATGTTTTCTAGGTTACCATCATCTTTAGTGCGCATTGCCAAGATACAAGCAAATGTGCCGAGCGTCATCACCATGTAGATCAACATGTAAAGAACAATACCAGACACGCCTGCTTGCGTACCAGCGGCAAGACCAACAAGTGCATAACCCATGTGACCAATAGAAGAATAAGCCATCAAACGTTTGATGTTGCTTTGTCCGATCGCAGCAAATGCACCCAAAACCATTGAAGCAATAGCAACGAATACAACAATCTGCTGCCATTCATGTGTGACTGTCTGAAATGCTTCAATAACCAAGCGGATAAACACAGCCATTGCAGCAACCTTTGGAGCTGCGGCTAAGAAAGCTGTCACCGGAGTTGGCGCGCCTTCATAAACGTCCGGGGTCCACATGTGAAATGGTACAGCAGAAATTTTAAAGGCAATACCTGCAAGCAAGAATACAAGACCGAAGATAAGACCAAGTTCCGGCTTACCACCTGTTAGCGCTGAAGCGATTTCATCAAAGCCTGTATGACCTGTGTAACCGTATATCAGTGACGCACCATAAAGCAGTATACCTGAAGAGAGTGCACCAAGTACGAAATACTTCAAACCAGCTTCTGTTGATTTTTCATCATCCCGTTTAATTGCAGCAACAACGTAAAGTGCAAGTGATTGAAGCTCTAAACCAAGATAAAGCGCAATCATATCATTTGCGGAAATCATCAGCATCATGCCAACGGTTGCCAGCAATACAAGGATTGGGAATTCAAAGAACGGATTTTTCTCAAACCGTGAATGTCCAATGGACATCATCAGTGCAACAGCTGAGCCAACCAGTGCCAGCACTTTCATAAACTTTGCAAATGGATCCGAAAGATATGCGCCATTAAACGCGTCCCCCTCGCCCACAACAAATACCAGCACAAGACCTGCGATAATAAGCAAGGCAACCGATAAACCATTAATCGCATTTAATGTCGATTGGCCACCATAAGCACCGATCATCAACAAAACCATAGCTCCAACTGCCAGCATTATTTCTGGCAGAGATAGATGCAGGCTCTCCATTAAAATCTCAGTCGTCATTTGAGTAGCATCCTCGTTTTATTTCGCTGACATTGCGATATTTTGCGCGGCTTCAAGAGCAGCAGAATATTGGGTGACAAGTGCATCAACCGATGCAGCGGTCGCATCAAATACTGGGATCGGATAAACACCGAAGAAAATTACCAGCGCGATAAGCGGGTAAAGAATTGATTTTTCGCGACCGGACAAATCAAGCAATGCTTTAAGGTTTTCTTTTTCAAGCGCACCAAACACTACTCTACGATATAACCAAAGCGCATAAGCGGCTGATAAGATAACCCCAAGCGTTGCAAACATTGCGGTCCATGTTGAAACTTGGAACACACCGATCAGAACCAAAAACTCACCGACGAAACCAGATGTACCAGGTAGGCCAACATTGGCCATTGTAAAGAGCATGAAGGCGACAGCATAGTTCGGCATATTATTTACAAGCCCACCATAGGCTGAAATCTCGCGAGTGTGCATACGATCGTAAACGACACCCACACACAAGAACAATGCGCCCGAGATCAAGCCGTGAGACAACATCTGGAAGATGGCGCCCTGCACACCTTGTGCGTTTGCTGCAAAGATACCCATTGTCACATAACCCATATGGGCAACAGACGAATAAGCGATCAACTTTTTAATGTCCGTCTGCATCATCGCAACAAGCGATGTGTAAACAATAGCAATCGCAGAAAGCGCGAATACATATGGAGCAAAATCAGCCGAAGCAACTGGGAACATAGCAAGCGAGAAACGAATAAGTCCGTAACCACCAAGCTTCAATAGCACACCCGCAAGAATAACAGATCCAGCAGTTGGCGCTTCAACGTGCGCATCTGGAAGCCAAGTGTGAACTGGCCACATTGGCATTTTAACCGCAAATGATGCGAAGAATGCAAGCCACAACCAAGTCTGCATTGAGACAGGGAAATCATATTCAAGTAGCTTTGTGATATCTGTTGTACCAGCCTGCCAGTACATTGCCATGATCGCCAAAAGCATCAGCACTGAACCGAGCAATGTATAAAGGAAGAACTTAAAGCTTGCATATACGCGGCGCTGACCACCCCAAACACCGATGATAATAAACATCGGGATAAGGCCTGCTTCAAAGAATACATAGAATAAGACAATATCAAGCGCGCAGAACACACCAATCATCAATGTTTCCAAGATCAAAAACGCAATCATGTAATCGCGGAAACGGTTTTTGATCGCATTCTTACTCGCAATAACGCAAAGCGGCATTAGGAATGTGGTTAGAATAATGAACAGCATTGAGATGCCATCCACACCCATATGGTATGTGATGCCGGAACCCAACCAGTCCATTTTTTCAACCATCTGGAACCCAGGATTTGAATTATCAAATCCAATCCAAACGAACAGCGAGAACACAAATGTGAACGCAGTAACCATCAATGATACGTAATAGACATTACGTCGCGAGGTTTCACCCTCGTCTTTCATGAAGAGCAACACCAAAACGCCGATAAGCGGCAAGAAGGTGACTGTTGATAGAAGTGGCCAATCAATCATTAAAATGCACTCCCGAGAGTCATCCAAGTTACTAGAGCGGCAATACCAATAAGCATGGCAAACGCGTAGTGATACAAATATCCAGTTTGGAACTTAACAACGCGGTTGGTAATGTCCTGCACGCGCGCTGCGATACCATTTGGACCAAATCCATCAATCACGCGACCATCGCCTTGCTTCCATAGGAAAGTACCAAGCCATTTTGCCGGGCGAACGAAGATAAAGTCGTAGATCTCATCAAAGTACCACTTGTTGAGCAAGAAATTGTACAGAATTGAGAAGTCTTCGGCCAAACGCTTCGGTGTTTCAGGTGAACGGATATACATGAACCAAGCGGTTGCAAATCCCACGACCATCGAAACAAACGGGCTCAATTTCACCCATACAGGCACATTGTGGAAGTCTTCCAGAACAGTGTTGCCTTCAACAGTGAACAACGCTGACTGCCAGAACATATCGTAATTGTCGCCGAAGAAATAAGACTTAAAGACGAAACCAGCTGCAAGTGCGCCAACCGCTAGAAGATAAAGCGGGATTAGCATAACCGGTGGAGATTCATGCACGTGATGCATAACATCAGCTGCTGCACGTGGTTTGCCGTGGAACGTTAGGAAAATCAAACGCCATGAATAGAAGCTCGTAAAGAGCGCTGCAACAACCAGCATAGTGAACGCAAATCCAGAAACACCCAATGGTGAAGCAAATGCTGATTCAATGATCGCATCTTTGGAGAAGAAGCCAGCTGTACCAATATAAGTTAACGGAAGACCAAGACCCGTTAGTGCAACAGTACCAATGACCATCATCCAATATGTAAGTTTGATATGCTTGCGCAATCCACCCATGCGGCGCATGTCTTGTTCGTCAGACACAGCATGGATCACAGACCCCGCACCTAAGAACAACAAGGCTTTAAAGAATGCGTGGGTGAACAAGTGGAATACCGCAGCACCATAAGCACCAACACCAAGCGCCACGAACATATAACCAAGCTGTGAACATGTGGAATAGGCAATAACGCGTTTAATATCGTTTTGTACAAGACCAACAGTTGCGGCAAAGAACGCTGTAATTGCACCGATAACAGTCACAACAGTTAGCGCTGTTGGCGAGAATTCGAAGATCGGCGACATACGTGCGACCAAGAACACACCCGCTGTCACCATGGTCGCAGCGTGAATAAGCGCTGACACAGGTGTCGGACCTTCCATCGCGTCAGGAAGCCATGTGTGCAGCAAGAACTGAGCTGATTTACCCATTGCACCCATGAATAAGAGCAAACAACAAACCGTCAATGCGCCGTTCTTATCCAGCTCCATACCAAAGATGGTTGCGATCACCTCGCCCATCTCACCAGTTGGTGCATAGTCAGATGCGCTTGCAAAGATCGCATCAAAAGACACTGAACCGAACAACATGAAGATACCGAAGATACCAAGCGCGAAACCAAAGTCACCCACACGGTTGACGATGAACGCTTTCATGGAAGCAGCAGTAGCTGAAGGTTTTTTGAACCAGAAGCCAATGAGCAAGTAAGATGCAAGGCCCACACCTTCCCAACCAAAGAACATTTGTACCAGGTTATCTGACGTAATCAGCATCAACATGGCGAATGTGAAAAGCGAAAGATACGCAAAGAAACGCGGACGATGCGGATCATGATGCATGTATCCGATCGAATAAATATGCACCAAAGTGGAAACAGAGTTCACAACAACAAACATCACAGCCGTTAGAGTATCAACTCTAAATGCCCAATCGATGGTAAGCGTACCTGATTGGATCCAGCTTAGAACCTGAATTTGAACAACATCTGTATCTCCAAATCCGATTTGGAAAAACACGACCCAAGATAGCAAAGCTGAAATGATCATGAACAAACATGTCACATATTCAGAAGCTTTGGCACCAATGCTGCGGCCAAATAATCCTGCGATAATTGCCCCAAGTAGAGGCAGGAAGACGATGGTATGATACATGACTAGCCCTTCATCATGTTGACGTCTTCCACGGCAATAGTGCCGCGGTTGCGATAAAATACGACAAGAATAGCGAGGCCAATAGCGGCTTCAGCTGCGGCAACGGTCAGGATAAACAAAGCAAACACTTGTCCAACCAGATCGTTGAGATGTTGCGAAAACGCAACCAAGTTCAAATTGACGGCCAAGAGCAAAAGCTCAACTGACATCAAAATAACAATGACGTTTTTACGATTTAGGAAAATACCAAATACGCCTATCGTGAAGAGGATCGCGCTAACGGTCAGGTAGTGAGAAAGTCCTATTTCCATAATTCTATCCTATAGCCCCTGGCCCGGCTTCACTTTAACAACCTCAACGGCTGTCTCAGGGCGACGCGCGACCTGACGTGAAATATCCTGGCGTTTAACATTAGGTTTGTGATTAAGCGTCAGCACAATTGCGCCAATCATCGCGACAAGCAAAATCAATCCTGCGATTTGGAAGAAGGCTACATAATCGGTGTATAAAATGTCGCCAAGGGCTGCTGTATTGGTACGCTCCGCAATGTCCGGAATTGGGCTCGCCCCGCTTCCCGCCGCATTGCTCTCAAACAAATTGCCGCCCAGCACGACAACCAATTCCGCTGCGAGTATCAGGCCGACCAAAGCACCAACAGGCGCATATTCTAAAGCGCCACTCTTGAGCTCAGCAAAGTCGATATCCAACATCATGACAACGAAGAGGAAAAGCACTGCAACAGCGCCTACATATACGACCAGCAAAATCATTGCCAAGAATTCGGCACCAGTTAGCAAGAATAATCCAGCGGCATTAAAGAATGTTAAGATCAAAAACAAAACAGAATGCACTGGATTACGCGCAGCGATCACCATGAACGCTGATGCAATCGCAACAAATGCGAAAATATAGAAGAACAGAGCCTGAAGACCCATAATCACTACCTTTTCAATTGGGCTGAGCTACCCCTCGCCCTGATCAAGATGACATCTTGACCAATATTATAATTTGCAGCCATCAAAAATGATGACCATTTTACCCCATCAACTTAACGATACGGCGAATCCAATGCGATGTTACGAGCAATTTCACGCTCCCAACGGTCACCATTGGCAAGAAGTTTATCTTTATCGTAATAAAGCTCTTCACGTGTTTCAGTCGCAAATTCGAAATTTGGACCTTCAACAATTGCATCCACAGGACAAGCTTCCTGACAGAAACCACAATAGATACATTTGACCATATCAATGTCATATCGAACTGTCCGGCGTGTGCCATCATTACGACGAGGGCCAGCCTCAATTGTAATAGCCTGAGCCGGGCAAATCGCTTCACACAATTTACAAGCGATACAGCGTTCTTCGCCATTTGGATAACGACGTAACGCATGCTCACCACGGAAACGAGGCGAAATCGGCCCCTTTTCAAACGGATAGTTCACTGTAGATTTTGGTGCAAAGAAATATTTCATAGACAGAAAGAAAGCGCCGACGAATTCTTTCAAGAATAATGATTTAGCTGCTTGTCCGATACCCATCTTAAGCGCTCCAACCTGTGAATTTCAGCACGAATGCAACAATCACGACCATTGCAAGTGATATTGGCAGGAATACTTTCCAACCTAGACGCATCAATTGGTCATAACGGTAGCGAGGCACGAATGCTTTCACCATCGCAAACATGAAGAAGACCATGCATGTTTTCAAAATAAACCAGATGATACCTGGTACCCAATTTAGGAACCACACATCCACCGGCGGCAACCAACCACCCAAGAACAGGATTGTTGTTAGCGAACATAAAAGCATGATCGCAAGATACTCACCGAGCATAAACATCATGAATGGCATGGATGAATACTCAACCATGTAACCCGCAACAAGCTCTGATTCAGCCTCTGGCAAATCAAATGGCGGACGGTTTGTTTCAGCCAAACAAGAGATGAAGAAGATCACAAACATTGGGAACAATGCCAACCAATGCCAATCAAGGAATGAATTCGGTAGACCAAGGTTTGTTCCCAAACCATCTTGCTGTGACAATACGATATCTGAAAGGTTCAGCGACCCTACGCACAACAGAACAGTGACAATTACGAAACCGATCGAAACTTCGTAGGACACCATTTGCGCAGCGGAACGAAGCGCGCCAAGGAAAGGATATTTAGAGTTGGATGCCCAACCCGCCATGATCACACCGTAAACCTCAAGCGAGGAAATCGCAAAGACGTACAAGATACCAACATTGATATTTGCAACCATCCAGCCTTCATTCAGCGGGATAACAGCCCAAGTGGCCATTGCAAGTGTCACTGTCACCAGTGGCGCGAGCAAGAACACGGCTTTATCGGAACCTGCTGGAATAATAGGCTCTTTAAAGGCTAGTTTGAGCAAATCAGCAAATGACTGGAACAAACCCCAAGGACCAACAACGTTTGGACCACGGCGCATTTGCACAGCTGCCCAAATCTTCCGGTCAGCATAAAGAATATACGCAATGAACACCAAAAGGCAGACCATTAGCAGCAATGACTGTCCAATCATGATGGCCGCTGGCCAGACATATGTTTCTACGAATGCATCCATGTCTCGTCTACCTATTCCGCTGCCGCTTTTGTTTGACCTTTGGCCAATGCTGAACATTCAGCCATGACCGCCGATGCGCGAGCAATTGGGTTTGTCAAATAGAAGTCTTTTACCGAAGAGGCAAATGCTGCTTTGTTCATTTTCCCAGATTTTTTTGCCAATTTTGCAATATCACCAGAATCTGCGGCAATACTGACATCGATGTCGGCAAAAAGAGGATAATTTTCATATAGATCAGCGCGAAGTGCTGCTAGCGAATCAAATGGCAATGTCTTTCCAAGAACATCAGAAAGCGCTCTTAAGATCGCCCAGTCTTCTTTCGCTTCACCCGGCGCAAAACCTGCACGGTTTGATATTTGAACACGACCTTCCGTATTCACATATGTACCAGATTTTTCAGCATATGTGGCTGCAGGCAAGATCACATCAGCATGATGTGCACCATTGTCACCGTGTGAGCCGATATAAACGGTAAAGCCAGCTGTTTTCTTCGTAAAGTCCAGCTCATCAGCACCAAGCAAGAACAACACATCTGCATCTGTCAGCATTTTAGAAGCATTCATACCACTTTCTTGCGGAACGAAACCAACATCAAGACCACCAACACGCGCTGCTGCATCATGAAGAACGGCAAAACCATTCCAGTCTTTTGTAACAGCTTTATATGTGTCTGCAATTTTCGCAGCAGTTGCCAACACGCCCTGCCCGTCAGAACGCGCCAGTGCACCTTGACCAACAATGATCATAGGACGTTTTGCGCGTTTTAGTTTGCTTGCAAACTTTGATTTGCCATCAAGCACTTCTTTAAGGCTATCAGGACCTGCGCCAAGATATTCAGCATCGTAACGAAGATCATTGTCTTCACCGATGACAGCAATTGGCATTGAATTCGCACGCCATGCTTTGCGGATACGTGCATTAAGCACCGAAGCTTCAAAACGAGGGTTTGAACCAATAATCAGAACAGCGTCTGCATCTTCAATACCGTCAATTGTCGGGTTGAAGATATAAGAGGCGCGACCAAGACTTGGATCGAGCTGTGCACCATCTTGACGACAGTCAACGCTTGATGAACCCAGCGAAGACATAAGCGTTTTAAGCGCGTACATTTCTTCAACTGTTGCTAAATCACCTGCAATTGCACCGATTTTCTCACCGCTAGTTTTACCAACAGCATCTTTGATTGCCGCAAATGCTTCTGGCCAGCTCACTGGTGTCAGGCGGCCATCTTTTTTCACAAATGGGCGATCAAGACGTTGCGTTTTCAAACCATCCCAGATGAAACGTGTCTTATCTGAAATCCACTCTTCGTTCACCGCTTCATTGATACGCGGCATAATACGCATAACTTCGCGGCCACGTGTATCAACTCGGATCGCTGAACCACATGCATCCATCACATCGATAGATTCTGTTTTGTTCAATTCCCAAGGACGTGCCTGGAATGCATAAGGACGGGAGGTCAATGCACCAACTGGACAAAGATCAATCACATTACCCTGCATTTCAGATGTCATGGCTTGTTCAAGATATGTTGTAATCTCAGCATCTTCACCACGGCCGATAAGACCAAGTTCAGAAATCCCGGCAACCTCAGTTGTGAAACGAACGCAACGTGTACAGTGGATACAACGGTTCATAATCGTCTTAACAAGCGGGCCAATATATTTGTCTTCAACAGAACGTTTGCTCTCTTGGAAACGAGATTGATCCATACCAAAGGCCATTGCCTGGTCTTGAAGATCGCACTCACCACCTTGGTCACAAATCGGACAATCAAGCGGGTGATTGATCAGCAAAAACTCCATCACGCCTTCGCGTGCTTTTTTGACCATTGGCGTGTTTGTAAAGACCTCAGGCGCCTGACCTTCAGGACCAGGACGGAGATCGCGAACACCCATTGCGCAAGATGCAGCTGGTTTCGGCGGTCCGCCTTTTACTTCAACAAGACACATCCGGCAGTTGCCGGCGATGGAAAGACGCTCATGAAAACAAAAACGCGGTACTTCCGCCCCTGCTTCTTCACAAGCTTGCAATAGCGTGTAGTGATCGGGAACTTCGATCTCGTTTCCATCTACTTTGATAACTGCCATGGTCAGTTGCCTACTTCTATTTCAACATCACAGTCTAATGACTGATATTACTTCTTTGCTTCGATTAGTGCTTTTGCCTGCCCTGCCCAATCATCGCGCTCTATGCGACCCGGGAAGCCAAGGTTTTCACCAATCTTAGCCATTTCTTTCGCCGACATATTTGCAATCTGCGCATATGTCGAAATTCCTTGTTTATTCAAAACCTGCTCAAGTTTGGGACCAACACCGGTGATTTTTTTAAGATCATCGTTTTGCCCTGCAACAGGTTCTGCACTTGCTTCTGCGCTTGCGCTCGCAACAGGGTTCATCTCAGGTTGCTTATCAGCTTCCTTCGATACATCCATCATGCCGCGAACAGCACCCAACCACATTTCAGTCATGACCGATGTCGTTTGCAAACCAATCACCGACATAGCCAAAAACGGGTTTTCAGCTTTGTAAGGATTGTATTTTGACGACGTCTTAGTCATTGAACTACTCAGCAGCCTCCAACTTCGTGTTCGTCGAATTATCAGCATTGCGCGTATAGGCATCAATGCGAGCTTCAATTTCTGGACGGAAGTGACGGATCAGACCCTGAATTGGCCAAGCTGCCGCATCACCCAGCGCACAAATTGTGTGGCCTTCGATCTGCTTTGTTACATCAAACAACATGTCGATTTCGCGTTTTTGCGCATTACCTTTGACCATGCGTTCCATCACACGCCACATCCAGCCCGTACCTTCACGACAAGGTGTACACTGACCGCAGCTCTCGTGTTTATAAAACGCTGACAAGCGCGCAATCGCTTTAATGATATCAGTTGAACGATCCATCACGATCACCGCAGCTGTACCCAAACCGGATTGCAACTCACGAAGACTGTCAAAGTCCATCGGGCAATCGATGATCTGTTCAGCAGGCACACAAGGAACCGATGAACCACCAGGAATAACGGTTAGAAGATTGTCCCAACCACCGCGTATACCACCACAATGCTTGTCAATCATCTCACGGAACGGGATAGACATCTCTTCTTCAAATGTTGCTGGCTTATTCACGTGACCAGATACACAGAACAACTTTGTTCCTGTGTTGTTTGGACGACCAAAGCCTGCAAACCAACCTGCACCACGACGAAGAATAGTTGGTGTTACCGCAACAGATTCCACATTGTTCACAGTTGTTGGGCAACCATATAGACCCATATTCGCTGGGAATGGAGGCTTCAAACGCGGCTGACCTTTTTTGCCTTCAAGGCTTTCAAGCAGCGCAGTTTCCTCACCACAGATATAAGCTCCTGCTCCGTGATGAACATAAACGTCCATATCGTAGCCAAGCTTGCTGTTTTTGCCCAAAAGACCTGCATCATAACATTCGTCAATTGCTGCCTGAAGTGCTTCGCGCTCGCGCATATATTCGCCGCGAACATAGATATATGTAGCATGCGCACCCATCGCGAAACCAGCGATCACACAACCTTCGATCAAGGTATGCGGATCGTGGCGCATAATATCGCGGTCTTTACATGTACCAGGCTCAGACTCATCGGCATTGATGACAAGGTAATGCGGACGACCATCGCTCTCTTTTGGCATAAATGACCATTTAAGACCTGTTGGGAACCCGGCACCACCGCGACCGCGAAGACCAGAAGCTTTCACTTCATTGATGATCCAGTCACGACCTTTTTCTAAAAGTTTTTTCGTGCCATCCCAATGGCCACGAGACATCGCGCCTTTGAGTGATTTGTCATGCAAACCATATATATTGGTAAAGATACGGTCTTTATCTTGTAGCATATTCTAACCTCTATCTCGCCCTAACGTGGTTTCTTGCCGAAGACTTTGATATATTCAGCTTCACCGCCCTTAGCGAGCGCTTTGGCCTGTTTTACCCAGTCATCACGATCAATACGACCTTTAAATTTCAAGTAGCCATCTACCCATTCTCGCTCAGCTTTTTTCCATTTGGAAATTTGCTCAAACTTGTAGATACCCAACCCGTTTAAAACACCTTCAAGCTTTGGACCGACACCTGAAATCAATTTTAAATCATCAGGTTTGGCTGGCTTCTTCATTTTTGCTGGACGGTTTTTGTCCGCTGCGGACACTGCAGCCACTGCCTTCGGTGCAGCCTTTTTCGCAGCTGGCGCTTTTTTAGCTGCAGTAGTCGTTTTTGCGGCAGCTTTTGGCGCAGCAGCCTTAGCTGCAGGCGCTTTCGTTGCAGCAGCTTTTTTAGCGGCTGGTTTTTTCGCAGGTGTTTTTGAAGCTGAAACACGCTTTTTCACAGGCGGCTCAGTCAAAGTCGTTGGACCACCCTCTGCGGCTGAGAAAATACGATCAATTTGAGGACCTGGCGTGATCTCATCACCCTTGCCAGATTCAAAACGCTCTAGAATATAAGAAAAACGCTCAGGTGTTAGATCTTCATATGCGTCTTTGAAGATCATGACCATTGGCGCGTTCACACATGCGCCCTGGCATTCAACTTCTTCCCAAGACATTGTCCCAGCTTCATTAAGCTCAAACGGCTCTGGATTAATGCGCTTCTTACACATTGAGATAAGCTCCTCAGAGCCACGCAACATACAAGGCGTTGTTCCACAAACCTGAATGTGGGCACGTTTGCCAACAGGCTTAAGCTGGAATTGCGTATAGAAAGTCGCAACTTCAAGCGCGCGGATATATGGCATGCCAAGCATATCAGCCACATACTCAATCGCAGACTTTGTCACCCAACCATCTTGCTCTTGAGCAAGCATTAGCAAAGGAATGACAGCAGACTGCTCGCGACCTTTGGGGTACTTTTTTACCCATTTTTTTGCTTCCGCTGTGAACGAGCGGTTGAACTTGAAACCTTCAGGTTGAAGGTGATCATCAGCTAAGCGGCGTACAGACATGATTTCCCCTTACGCGGCCAAAAAATAAAAACAATTGGAAAGGCAAATACTCATCGATCCACCTCACCAAACACGATATCAAGCGATCCCAACACAGCCGAAACGTCGGCAAGCTGGTGATTGCGGCATACAAAATCCATGGCCTGCAAATGCGCATAACCAGGTGCACGCAGTTTACAGCGATATGGTTTGTTCGAGCCATCTGACACCAGATAAACACCGAACTCACCTTTTGGCGCCTCAACAGCTGCATAAACTTCACCTTCAGGCACGTGATAGCCTTCAGTGTAAAGTTTAAAGTGGTGAATGAGCGCTTCCATTGAGCGTTTCATCTCACCACGCTTTGGCGGCACCATTTTGCCATCAAGCGATGACACAGGACCCGTTTTGTTTGCGCCCAATAGCAAATCCACACATTGACGCATGATTTTTGCAGATTCGCGCATTTCCAACATACGAATGAGATAACGATCATAGTTATCGCCATTTTTACCAATTGGAATATCAAAATCGAGTTCTGAATAACACTCATATGGCTGCGAGCGCCGCAAGTCCCATGCAGCACCTGAGCCACGAACCATCACGCCTGAGAAACCCCAAGCCCATGCGTCATCAAGCTTAACAAAGCCGATATCAACATTACGCTGTTTAAAGATACGGTTGTCAGTCAAAAGACCTTCAATGTCATCGCATGTCTTTAAGAATGGATCGATAAACTTGCCGATATCTTCAACGAGCTCATCCGGGATATCCTGGTGAACACCACCTGGGCGGAAATAAGCTGAGTGCATACGTGCGCCACATGCGCGCTCATAAAACACCATCAATTTTTCACGCGCTTCAAAGCCCCAAAGTGGCGGTGTCAGTGCACCAACATCAAGCGCTTGTGTCGTAATGTTCAACAAATGCGATAAGATACGGCCAATTTCAGAGTAAAGAACACGAATAAGCTGGCCACGCTTTGGAACTTCAACACCCATTAAACGCTCAACAGAAAGCGCAAATGCGTGCTCTTGGTTCATCGGGGCCACATAATCGAGGCGGTCAAAGTAAGGCACCGCCTGAAGATATGTTTTCGTTTCAATTAGCTTCTCAGTGCCACGGTGCAACAGACCAATATGCGGGTCAATACGCGTGACAATCTCGCCATCTAATTCAAGGACCAGACGCAACACGCCGTGCGCTGCAGGGTGCTGAGGACCAAAGTTAATATTAAAATTGCGGACATTATGCTCAGTCATCTTACTGCCCTTCCGCTTTTTCATCGCCAGGTAGGACATAATCTGTCCCTTCCCACGGACTTAAGAAATCAAAATTACGGAATTCTTGTTTCAGCTCAACAGGCTCATACACAACCCGTTTCACTTCATCATCATAACGCACTTCAACATAACCAGTTGTTGGGAAGTCTTTGCGCAACGGATAACCTTCAAAACCGTAGTCAGTTAGGATACGGCGCAAATCAGGGTGACCTGAGAACAAGATCCCGTACATATCGTATGCTTCACGTTCAAACCATTCAGCACCAGGAAATACAGATGTCGCAGATGGAAGCGTTTCGCCATCACCGACAGCAAGCTTAATGCGCAAACGGGCATTCTGCTGAGGTGACATGAGGTGATATACAACGTCAAAACGCTTTTCGCGTGATGGCCAGTCTACACCGCACAAATCAATGAAATTAACAAACTTACAGCGCGCATTTTCGCGCAGGAATGTCAGCAATTCAATAATAGCATCTGATGTTGTGACAAGCGTCAACTCACCATAAGCAATGTCCGCTGACAAGATAGCCGCGCCTTGGCTCTCTTTAATAAAACCAGCTAGTTCTTCGAGGTTTTCACTCATTCTCGACCCTATCGCTCGATCGTACCAGTACGACGAATTTTCTTTTGCAACATCAATACACCATAAAGCAGCGCTTCAGCTGTTGGAGGACAGCCTGGTACATAAATGTCTACAGGAACAATGCGGTCACATCCGCGCACAACAGAATATGAATAGTGGTAGTAGCCACCACCATTTGCGCATGAACCCATAGAAATCACATAACGTGGCTCAGGCATTTGGTCGTAAACTTTACGCAAAGCTGGTGCCATTTTGTTGGTTAGTGTACCCGCAACGATCATCACATCAGACTGACGTGGAGAAGCGCGCGGCGCAAAACCAAAGCGCTCAACATCATAACGCGGCATTGATGTGTGCATCATTTCTACCGCACAACATGCAAGACCAAATGTCATCCACATTAATGAACCGGTTCTTGCCCAAGTGATAAGATCTTCAGCTGATGTGACCAAAAAGCCTTTATCAGCAAGCTCATTATTCATCTCACCAAAAAACGCGTCATCGGCGCCAATTGGCTTGCCTGTGTTCGGGTCAATAATACCTTTAGGCTGAGGGGCTACAAGGGTTGTGTCACCTATTCCCATTCCAGCGCTCCTTTTTTCCACTCATATGCAAAGCCGATCGTCAAAACACCCAAGAAAACCATCATCGACCAGAAACCAAACCAGCCCAAATCACCGAATGAAACAGCCCATGGGAAGAGGAATGCAACCTCAAGGTCAAAAATGATGAACAAAATAGCGACAAGATAAAATCGAATATCAAATTTCATCCGTGCATCATCAAACGCATTAAAGCCACATTCATATGCAGATAATTTTTCAGCATCGGGTGCTTTATATGCGAGTGCAAATGGAGCAATCAAAAGGGCTAGGCCGATTACGAGCGACAGTCCCAAAAAGATAGCTATTGGTAAATAAGAACCAAGAAGTTCAGTCATTATGTCTTTTCCTGCTGGTCAACACACTATGTTATTTGCACCAAGGCGTGCGAAAAAATGGCGAGTCCCATTTATTACGCCATCGTCGATTGGTTACCGCAGCAGCGCACAAGGTGCAAGACCATCTGAAAGGAAAATTGATATAACTCGCAATTTATTCAACGAATGTTGTCATTCCTATGGAACAACATGCCAAATAATACATAAACACCTCATTATATTTGCCTATTTCCGCACAAATTTAAAACGAATGTGTCTCTGCATGAAAAAGGATCTCGATCCTGATAAAAATACCAGTTCACTGATTAAGAGCTGGATTTCTTACTTGCTGACTTTCCAGCAATCTCAGCAATAACGAATGCGATGCAAATTACAAACAGGCCCGAACATTGTAAAACCACCGCGCCCGCAAGATAAGCGCTATATTCAAAGAAAGGTGCATAACTGCCAACGAGTAGCACAACAGCCTGATAACTGCCGATATTTGCAGGCGTTATAGAGAAAAGGTAAGATAGGTTTACGCTTGAAACCATTGCCAAGGCTAAAACCCAGGAAAATTCTGCATTCTGAAAAATATTGAAGAACACAAACATAGCCGCAGCCATCATAAACCATATAATCAGTGTTAGACAAAATACCTGCCCGTGAAGCTTTGAATTATCCATATATCCAAAAGCTTCGACATATTTATGAAGTTTCATATTTGGAAGAAGCTTCTTAATTAAATGAGCCAGATATGAGTGTGCCATCCAAAGCACAAGGTATCCGGCAACCAAACACCCAATCACCAGATAAGCAAAATATTTGAGCTCAATAAATTTATCATCCAGACTGGTGAAGGCGAACAAAAACAAAATCAACAAAATAAGAAGGTCAAGAAGGCGCTCGCCAATCCACATCGATAGCGCGTCAGAATGTTTATCCTTGGCATGTTTTTGCATCCAAACCACCCGATACGCTTCTCCCATGCGAAACGGCGTAACAGCCCCGAAAAAAACATTCTCGGGAACCCAATAATAATTGACTTCCAGCTAATTGGTGCAACGGACCGCGTTAAAATTCCAAAACGAAGGAGGCGTAATATATAGGCCATAGTAAACAAAAGAATGAACGCAAGTGAGGCCAGCCATGTTGATGCACTGGTGAAAGATTGTGCGAGCAAATCATAATCGATACTTCTAAAGTTCTTAAACGCTCCCCAAAACACGACTATCCAGATCAAGCCCAAAATTGCTGGTTTGAGGAATTTCTTCAGCATCATAGATCGTTTGTCCAATATTCGGACTTCCATGCAAATTGACTATCAAACCGTTGATGCAAATCATTCAACCTATTCCAGATGTTTGCTGTCGATTGCGGCAGTTTTGTATTAGACTGAGACTGATTTCTTAGTTTAATATCTAAATTTTCTTGCAGTCTAGCCATCGCAATTTGGCGATCCTGAGACTTAAAAAGTCTTAGCAATTTTTCAAATTCTTGCTCTTGCGTTTCTTGGGAAAAGAAATTGTCAAACTTAAACAGCGATATTTTCGTACCCGTAGGAAGCGCTTGAAAAAACTGCTTGTGATGATGGTTCCAAAGTCGGAACCCATATGCAAGCGGAAGACCTTCGCGGCGTTTGATGGACTTTGCCACTTGCACCGGAGACCGATATATAAATACAATCTCAGAAAGATCTGTGACCTCTGTCCAGATTGGCAAGGTTAAACAAAATCTTGGATCTTTTACAAAGATATCAGCATTTTCATGCGCCAATTGCTTAAGTCTATCTCGCTGAAACACGCTATTTTTTTGAATTTGTTTTTGCCCGGGGAAAAGAAATATTTCCATTTTCGCGTCGCAAAAATAGAAAAATGTCTTTTAACACCTTCCTCTGCCATGGTCATCCAAGCGTCTAGCTCTGCATTCTTACCAAGAATGAGTTTATTGTTGGCGTCCACAACATTCATATTTTCAAAATAGCCACGCATATTCCATTTATCAGCCGGAAACAGTTTGCTTGGGTCACCAAAATCTGCACCCAATTCATGCAAAGACTGAGAAATAAAAGAGGTCCCACTTCGATGCATACCGGTAATAATTTTCAAAAGATCGTCCTCTTCAGTTCAATATATTCTGACCGAATTTCAAAGTTAGGCTGTCAATGGATTGAAGCATACCCGTTGTGCGCAAATTTGGCGGTAGAACACTTTTAGAAAAAGTAATATTCCGAGAATTTTTCACGTCAGCTTTAAACCCAACAATTGGTTGCTTGTTTAAACTTTGCTCAACAAATTGCAATAGCTCAAAGATCGAAGTTGGCTTACCGCTTGCAAGCACAAATATGCTTTTACCCTCAGGTAAGCGACCTAAATTCATCGATACAAAACGCGCAATATCAATATTTGAAATATAGTCGCGCAGTGTCGTTGGTCTCGCGTATATCGTGGTTAGTTTGTTAGATATTGTGTTTTGCATCAATGCTGTGACAACACCAACACGTTTTGACCTGGGTGAATAACCAAAAACTGTACTGGGTCGATAAATCCCCAATGACTTAAAGAAATCAAGTTTCTGACTTAATTTTTGCTCAACGCTAAGCTTAACTTGTCCATAGGGTCTAATCGGACTTATATCATCGATGTTTTCAATGCGTTCTTGCCCCTCATAAACACCTCCAGCAGAGCTAAAATAGTGAAAATTCACCACCCAATTAGCACTTGAGATTTTCGCAAATCTATCAATGAAATTGAAGAGATATTCTGCTTCTTGTGTCATGGCTTCAGTGCTTTCATTAAAACCTGAAATTCCTGCAGACCAAACAATATCTATCTTCAATGAAGCTTGTACATCATCCTCAGACATAATAGACCGTAGCTGATCCACAACGTGTTTCAATTGACCGTCAACGGGTTTACTCCAATCAAATGCAACAAATCTTGAATGCATGCCACCGGCTTTAAGCTGGAAAAATAGTTCATCTCCAATGAGTCCACGCCCAAATAGCAAAACAAAACATCCCCCATTGCGGTCGTTTTGTTGGCCGGAAGTATTGGCGTGATACAAAATATTCATTTTTAGCAGAAGTAATCTTTAAGGATAGAGTCTCGAGATCGATCGACAACGAAAAACTTCGGCTGACCGTTCGCTTTGCCCATCAAAAATGAAATATACTCAAATATCATAGAGAACATAAATAAAGCTGCTCCACCCATGACAAGATTTATCACCATCAGCGATCGCCATCCAGAAAATCCTGTATCTGTTACTTGACCGAAAAGTGAGCTGAGCAATATAAAACAAACATATAAAATTGCCGCAAAAACAAACAAAAGCCCAGCCAAAGCAACTATACGCGTCGTTTTAAGGTGAGATGTCATCACCATACGTTTAGCATGAGAAAGCAACCTTCTAAAGGAATATCCGCTTGTATTGGTTGTTTGGTGACGTTCATCCGTCATAAGGATATCCACCGCATATATCCGTTTTGTGAACCAGGTTAGAACGACATCGAAGTAAGCATCTTGTGCAGAACTACTACAAGCAGTGCGCGCGATTTCGCCTCGCATTAGCCGAAAACTATTGAACATTCTCACATGTTCAACATTGGTCAAAATTGAAACAAACTTCTTAAACAGCTTTGATGAAAGATCGCGGGATGCACCACCATGCACTGAACTTACAGGTTTGGCATAAACAACATCCCCGTTTTGTTTAAGAAGTTCTTTAAACAAGCCGGGGATTTCACTTGGATGGTGCTGTAAATCTTCATCAAGAGTGACAATCCAGTCACCCGATGAAAACAACACGCCACAGCTCGTAGCAGCGTGTTGTCCAAAGTTTTTCGACAAGCATACCAAATTTACCCATGGATATTGCTTCACCATCTCATCCATGACGTCTGAGGAATTATCCACCGGCTCATCCAAAACGAAAATGGCTTCCGTGAGTTTCAACGGTGAACCGGCCAATTCCAATTCGGTTTTGAACTGATCAAGTTCCCCGCATAAATTCGCCAAATAATTTGCGCCTGAATAGACCGGTACGACGATAGAAAGCGTTTGGGTTTCAGCTACTTCGGAGCTCATTTCTCAACCTCATTTGTCATGATTGCTGCATATTTAAAATGCTCGATGTTGATTTCAGGATGTGATGCGCAGAACTGGAGGCCATTCACTAGGCTTTCAACACCAGTTAGATTTATTGTGCCTTCGACCAGGTTATATTTTGCGATCGAGTTTTGACTATTATCGGTAATACTTATCAACAATTTCGAATTTGGGATGTGTTTGTCCAATTTTACCGTGATGCGCGCTTCCCACAGTACTAAAGTATTTTTAGCCTCTAACACCACACATGATTCATTTGCTTGAACAGCCTGCATTTGAATGGCTTCATCTTCTACACGAATGGATTCTGCTATTTTCTGACGCGCTAAATTTCTGTGAGGCTTAATGGCCGGATTAAACACATTGAGTTGATTTTCAACAAGATATGAAACCATTTTACCGTATGATTTTTCACCATTGTTGCCCGCAACATTGTGCCTCAAGGTATATTCATTGCCCGGATTATTTTGTCCATAAACCAGTATTTCAGCATTGTTAGCTGCAGAGAGTGCTAACCTATGTCGCAGATCAGTCGAGAAGATATAAGAGCCTATAAATAACCCGATTTCCAAAAGAGCGATCGCGACGACCCCCTTTTTTAACCAGGGGAAATTAGCCACTGGACGCAATAGATCCGCCAACAACAACAAGCAAGCCAACACAATAAGCTGGCGATAGTTATTATATCTTGGCGATTCAATGAGTGACCACCATTCAGATCCTGAAGAACGAAACAATACGCCAGCAGCAAGCATGGCAAACATTGACCAGGCGATGATCGTCACCACCAAATTGCATCTGTGTTTAAATAGGCTCATCAGTAAAAGCACAATAATCAAAAATCCAGCAAGGGTATTAAATATGCTTCCTAAATAGCTAAGCCCCCACCCGATCAAGGTCGCTGAAAGAATGGCCTTACCAAATGCCCTTGTATAATCAATGGCGTGAAAAATTTGTGCAAAAATTTCGTCAAGGGGTGGCATTTTGGGATTGTGTCGGCCGAACCAATGATCCAGCAACATTTTATAACTTATCGCGATCGCTAAAATCGTCACCGCAATAACGACATAACGAAGATTTTTCTGAACGATCCCTCTAGACAACAACACCAAAAAAACAGCGATGCTACAAAATAATGCATAGGTTTCGTGGATATTCAAAAATACCAGCGTAGTGGGAATTATCAAGATAAGCGCAGCTAGAAATTCCCACCGTGATTGCTGCGTATTAGTAAGGAACAACCTCTCGATCAAAACACAGTACAATACCAAAAAGCTTAGCATTACCATTTGAAATGCGACCAGCGGCCATTGTGCATAAATGGGCAAAATTTTTGAGATGACAATAGTTGCCAATGCGAGAGGGCCCCAAAATTCGGGCTGAAGATACCAGCGTGCCTGAGTTAGGTCCGGTTTGAACCGCTTAGACAGCAACATAATTGCAATTGCGCATGAGCACAGCAAACCCAGGATAAAATCAATACGAAGGTTCAATCCAAGTAATTCAGCGTTTAAATAATGATAGGTATGCATAAAAGGTGTTGGATGGTGATTACTCCACAACAGTTTTATGCTTCCGCCTTCATAGAAAACTGGAAAAATTATTCTGTAAAAATGGCGAAAAATATCATTTCGAACGACATAATTGATCTCAGGATAGTGCAATACCAAAACAAAGGCGCAAAGAAGGACAACGCCAATGAAAAAATAAAATCGATTAAGCTTTCCAGATGAAAAAAATGCCATAGTCCAATTGAACTGTTTACCGTCAAACTGGTCCATAAAACCTCACACTAAAAACCCTAAGGTTCTATGACTTGCCCTTAGCTTGGATGAAAGCTAGTTATATCAATTATCTCATCAATACAAGTTTGACTGATCCAGCTATCCCTGTGAATCTCAACCCACGTCAACTACTCATAGATGAATAAGACAGAAACTACAACCGACTTGAAATCCACTAAATACTTCACGCTTGAGTAGGTCGCCATGGCAATGGTGAGCGCTTAGCTCGCAGGTTAAGTCAAAACTATTATGTTCAAAGCTTATTTGTCGTAATATCCGCATATTCAAAAAGCTCGATCTTAATTTGAGGATGCATTACACAGACTTGAAGACCATTTTTCAAATTTTCAATACCAGTTAAGTTTATCGTACCTGCGACCAAGCTATATTTTGCAATCACATTCCTACTTCCATCGGTGATCGTTAAAGCCAGTTTTGAATTAGGAATTGTGTTATTCAATGCAATTCCAACGCGCGCTTCCCACAAGACTAAAGTGTCTTTTGCACCTAACTCCAAACACGATTCATTTGCTTGAACTGCTTGCAGTGAAATTGATGCGTTCTCAACTCGTATAGCTTCCGCTATTTTTTGGTGCTCTAAATTTCTGTGTGGCTTAATATCTGGATTAAAAACATTGAGTTGATTATCCGCGAAATATGAAATCGCTTTGCCAATTGTTTCTTGGCTATTGTTTCCAGCAGCATTACGTCTGAGCGAATATTGGTTTTCGGCGTTAATTTGGCCATAAACGAGTACTTCAATTTTGTTCGCAAAACTGACCGCTCTTTTATGCTTCCCTTCTTCATAAAAAGCATAAGAATATAAAAACAGTCCAATCTCTATGATCGCGAGCGCAACTACCCCTCTTTTTAACCAACGAATATTGACAACAGGACGCAACAAGTCTGCCAATAATAGTAAGCATGCCAAAACAATAAGTTGACGATAATTTTGATATCTCGGGGCTTCGATTAACGACCACCATTCAGTCTCAGGGGAACGAATCACGACCCCGGCCGCAAGCATAGCAAATGCCGACCACGCCACCATGGTCACCACTAAATTACATCTGATTTTCAATAAGCTCAATAATAAGATTACAACGATCAAGAAACCAATGAGAAGATTAAAGACGTTACCTAAATCGGCGAGTTTCGTCCCGGTTTGGGTCGCTGAAAGAATGGCTTTCCCAAATGTTGTCGCATATTCATTTATGTAGACGATTTGTGATAATATCTCGGAAAACGATGGCATTCCGCGAGCTGATCGAAGCAACCATTGATCCATCATCATTTTATATAACAACGTGATTGTCAAAATTGTCGTTGCTATCATTACATATCTGGGACTTTTTAGGATCATGGCTCTGGAAATTAACACCAGGATAGCCGCAATGCTGCCAAACAGAGCAAAAGTCTCATGAATATTCAAAAAACCTAATGTAATTAATGTGATGCATCCAAGTGCGAACAAAAATTGAAGTCGCGACTGGTGTGCATCTGAAAAGAACATCTTTTCGATTAAAACGCAGTACAAGACCAAAAAGCACAGCATCACCATTTGAAACGTGACAAGCGGCCAATACACATAAATTGGTTGTATTTTTGAAATAACTATGCTCGCCAATGAAATTGCAATTAGAAAATCAAGTTGAGAATACCAAGGAGTTCTAGATTGAACAGGTTTAACCATTCTCGAAAGCAGCATGATTGCAATCAATCCTGAACACAGTAAGCCCAGAATAAAATCAATACGAAGATTTAATCCAAATAATTCAGCATTTAGATAGTGATAAATGTGCATAAAAGGTGTCGAGTGGTGGTTACTCCACAACAGTTTTAGGCTGGCATCTTCATAAAAAACTGGAATGATAATTTTAGCAAAATGACGGAAAATATCGTTTCTTACAGCATAATTGATGTCTGGATATTGAACCATCAACACCAATAGACAAAAAAAGCTAATGGCAATGAGAAAATAAAACCGATTAAGCTTACCAGATAAAAAAACCGCAATAGTCCAATTGAACTGCTTACCGTCTATCTGGTTCATAAATCCTCACCTTACAACCCCAAAGGTTCTATGATTTACCCTTAGCTTAGATGAAAGCTAGTTATATCAATTATCTCATCAATACAAGTTAGACTGATCCAGCGATCCCTGTGAATTTTAAACCGTCTCAACTACTCATAGATGAATTACACCTCAACCACAACCAATGGTGACTTAGCCCTCTACTTCAAGACATGTGTGTTGCTAAAAGCACATCAAAATTACCACCTACAATAAATTGATTCAAAGTTGTATTTAATTTTATATTTCAATTTATGCAGGAATACAGATAAATTGAAAAGGAGAAGGACATGTCAGTATCACTGAGAGTTGTGGGGATCTATTACGATCAAAAAGATATCCCATATGAAGAAAATATGACCGTGATGGATGTTCTAAATTACGCACGTATGAAACCAACCGAGAACTCTAAAGTTTTTGGCTTTGAAACGGGACAATTACAATTTGGGGCAGATGCCGGAAAACCCAGCATCACATCATTTTATAGTGAATATGAAGAACCATTTCAAAGTAAGACCTCGCCTCTTATGAAACCGGCTGGACCCTATTTCTTGCCAGAAGACATTTCAACGTCTCCATCATTTACTGCCTGGCAATATTATGTCTTCAGCAAGCCCCTGCAACAAGGTGGCGCCGTATACCAAGTGAACAATCCAAGGGTTGAATCCTTCGTTGATGCAAAAGTACCAGATGGTGGATTTGTCACTTGGCGCCTTTGCAAAATTCTCGGCTCTCCTCAGCCCATGCCCGCCAATAAAATGAGCGCAATGTCCAAGATGGTTTAATCATCAACTTTTAGTCAGTTCAAACGCCATCTATATGGGGAACGTCCTTAATGTTTTGGAACAAGGACGTTTCCTAAAACAGCCATGGATGTGTAAACGCGTAATTATTCAGTAAACATAATTATCAATGAAAATTGTGGTGCGGGCACCGCGCACATGAAGCATAATTTAAATTCATATTTTTCAATATGTTAACGGATCATGACAGTCATTTTGTGGTACAAAATGTGGTACAAAATTTGAATTACCGCACCCCCTAGTTCACTAAATTTTCCTTTAGACCTTTAACTATAAGTTGAGATACTATGATTCATCTAATTAAAGGAGAACTCAATTGCTGAATATATCTGTACCCTGGTTAGTCGATTTGGTTTTGCTACTTGAAAAAGTAGAAAAAGATATTGCTGAAGGTGTGGAACAGAATATTCAATCAACACTATTCGGAGTCTTGTACAATATTGAATTGCTTTCCAATGAAGGAATATACACTCCCTATCTAAAGAGCTCTCTCGCGAAAGCTGAATCAATATACAACATGCTATCCTCGAAGATTCTTGTAGACGAACCAATACCCTTTACAGCTACAGAGCTCCATCTCATCGACAAACAAATAAAAGATCTAAATACTATTCTTAAAGCTGAGCTTCATGTTGCTCCCATCTTTTTAATAACACCAAAAGGTAGTTTTGATCTTCTCCGAATATTAGATTCAAGTTATGAATTATTTCCGCCTACTCTAAGATTCAAAGCTCCAGAAACTGAACATGATGTTACAGAAGTTGCCAAAGCACTAATATTTGATTTACCTACCGCATGCGGATTTCATACATTCAGAATTGTGGAATCCGTAACACGGAGATACTGGGATGCTGTCTCGAATGGTGACGATAGACCAAAACGAGCAACCCTTGGTCAATTATTGAAGCGCCTCCAAGATGATGAACGTGGGGATGACCAAATTATAGGATCATTGCAGCAACTAACGCGCCTTCACAGGAACCCATTAGCACACCCAGAACACAATCTAACAACAGAAGAAGCCATTGGCACGGTTGGGATGGCGAGAAGTGTTTTAGCGCCTATGTTGGAAATTCTCGACGACGAAATTGATCAGGATGAACCAATATAGGCGCTTAATTTGCCATGTGCGACCAGCTAATTCATAGCTCATATCATCTCTGTTTATTACTAAGAATCCGAATTACACTTGAGACTTCAAATCTAACTTTTCGTTACAGAATCGGCCTAAACACATTCAGTAAATGATAGGATTCTTACAAATGTGGTACAATCTGTGTGACAAATTGTGATACAAAATCTGAATTTGTGGTACAAAACACACAAAAATTTGAAATTAATCAATAAAATCAATAACTTAAAAAATAATCTTGGTGCGGGCACCGGGACTCGAACCCGGACAGCCTAAGGCCGAGGGATTTTAAGTCCCTTGCGTCTACCAGTTCCGCCATGCCCGCAACCTGGCTGACTGCCTACACGAACAAGCCGCATTCAATCAAGTTCTTTTTGCCTGATTTTCAAAATAAAAATAACAACACGTGACTTTCAGTGTTTTCACCCCTGCCCGGCACGTTAAGACATAGAATAAAGCAGCCGAATCAAATGCTAAACAAACGCGCCTAAGTGATTCTTTTTATTCTCTTATACCCATGTGTTGGCAATACTGGCATTTTCATTTCTCAACTTATCATGTATGGCACATTCAACAATAAGGTTGAAACGCATGAGCAACAAAAAACAAGTCACAGCTGCAGCATTAGCGATTGGTGATGAATTATTATCAGGCCGCACCCGCGATAAAAATATCGGTCATCTGGCGCAAACACTTACTTCAGTCGGCATTGATTTACGCGAAGTGCGTATTGTCGCCGATGAAGAAATTGAGATCGTGGCTGCGGTGAATGCATTAAGAAAGAAATATGACTATCTCTTCACATCCGGCGGCATTGGCCCAACCCATGATGACATCACGGCCGATGCTGTCTCAAAAGCGTTTGGTGTTAAATGCATTTATGATGATGATGCAATGGAACTGCTCGCAGCGCATTATAAATCCCGTGAGATGGAATTTACCGACGCACGCCAACGCATGGCGCGCATGCCAGACGGCTCAACCCATATCGACAACCCGGTTTCCAAAGCCCCAGGATTTAACAAAGATAATGTATTTGTCATGGCAGGCGTTCCGAAAGTCTTTGAAGCCATGTTAAATAATGTTGTCCCGACACTTAAAACAGGGCAAAAGCTGTTATCACGTTCCGTCCCCTGCCGTCATGGTGAAGGTGTGATTGGTACACCGCTTGGTCTTATTCAAAAAGAAAACCCGGATATCAGCATCGGATCATACCCACGCTTTGGCGATGATGGCAGCTTTTCAACTGAGATTATCGTGCGTGGTCTAGATCAAACAGATGTGGACAAAGCCGCCCTAGAAATTGAGCAGATGCTTGCCAATTTGAACTAAGACATTATTCTAAACCCAATTCATAAAAATATATCAGCTAATAAAAGGTCACCCATGAAGCCTTCAGAAAAATTCTTCCCCGTATCTTGGGATCAATTTCACCGCGACGCACGCGCATTAGCATGGCGTATTGCCGGTCAAGAGACCGATTATAAGGGCATAGTTTGTATCACTCGCGGTGGTTTGGTGCCGACAGCAATCATCTGCCGTGAGCTGAACATCCGGATGATCGACACGGTCTGTGTTGCCTCATATCATGATTATAAAAACCAAGGCGATATGCAGATCTTAAAAGAGATCTCCCCGGAACTTCTTAAAAACGATGGCGAAGACATTCTCATCATTGATGATTTAACAGATACGGGAAAAACCGCTGGCATTGTGCGAGCCATGTTGCCAAAGGCACATTTTGCCACTGTCTATGCAAAGCCAAAAGGACGTCCACTGGTAGATACCTTTATCACCGAGGTAAGCCAAGATACTTGGATTGTGTTCCCGTGGGATATGGGTGTGCAATATCAGGAACCAATCGCAAAAGGTGGCTAATCTTCTTAGCTAGATTTTCACCACCACATATAAAGACAAGAGCCGGACAAGATTGCCCGGCTCTCTTTGTTTAAGCTTATGAAAAATTACATCGTGGCAATCACGTCTAATTTGAAGAATTGTGTCTCACCGTTTGAATCATCAACACCATCATTATCTGTGACGACAAACATCTGGCCATTTTTATCAATTGCCAAACCTTCAACCTTATCGACCACATATCCACCATAAGATTGCATGATTGGTATCAGATCCACCACAAGTTCTTTATTCACGACTGGGAGAGTTTCACCCAATTTGCCTGGCTTTAATTCAGATACTGCAACTTTGTAGATCTTTTTGGTCACCGCAGCTGCACCAATTTGATTATCGCGCTCAATAATATAAGCATAATCACCAAAGATCGTAATATCAGATAAGCCTACCCAACCTTTATCTTTGCCATCAAGAGGATAATGCACAGCACCCCATTCTTTGGTTTCAAGGTTATAATTGACCAGTTTTGCAAAACCTGCGGCGTCATCTTGCCACTCACGCTGAATAGCAATCCAAAGATCATCACCTGATTTGGTAATACCTTCAGACCCGAAACGTTTTTCAACTGCAAGAAGCTCACTAGGGAAAGCGATTTCATTTTCGATCTCACCGTCAGCATTCACATGGTAAATCGCATGGGGAGTTAAACGATCTGTGCGACCTTCAGAGGCGATAAAGAAACCGCCCTCACCGTCTTGTGTAATGCCTTCCATATCCAATTTCTGCGCCGGCATGCCATCACGCGTGATCGGAGTTGCTGATACAATTTGCGCTGGGACTTGCGTCGCATCAATCTTAAAGATTTGCGGTTGCGAGCGATAAAAGCTGTCATTAACAGCATATAACTCGCCCGGATTTTCGCTGTCTGCAACCAAGCCAGACAATGCACCCCAACCAATTGGACGGCCATTTTCGTCTAGTTTAGACGTCAGCATCGGATATTGGGATGCATCCGCGCCATATTGATAAAGCGTGACATGAGAGCGAACACCGCCATCTTCAATTAGATCTTTTTCATTAGAAACCGCGAGCAAATTACGGTTTTCAATTGCGACCGCACCTTCAGGCGCTAGCCCCGTTGGCAAAAGTTGGACAAATTCTGCATCTGAGCCTGTGTCTTTATATACGCCAATCACAGAGCCTCGTTCTGATAACACGAACATGTGCTTTTGATCGCCAAATGTACCGACTTCCAATCCTTCTGGCTCAGCACCCTTGTTGCCAGAACGTTTTTCTGGGTAGTGACCTGCCATGGCAACTTTATATTCAAAGTCCAAACCACTTTCGAACAACACCTCACCTGTTTTAGAAAAAATCGTAAACCCGCGAGATCCACCTTTATAATCGCCCTCATTGGCGATCAACACACGATCTTCATCTAACCATTGAACGGCGTCAGGTTCGCGCGGCACATCATTGAGCGTGCCGGCAAATGTCAGTGCACCTTCTTCATCAGTATCAACATTTCCAAGATCAACTGTTCCAGCTGAAAAATGCGAAACAATAGTACCGTCCGCATTAAGGACAACAATGTAGTTATTCTCCTGCAATGTGACGACAAGTTCGTTGTTGGCGTTAAAATCTATAAATTCTGGTTCCGGATCTGTTGGCGCGATTTCTGCCAAATCCGTCACATCTGCGTTGATTATTGCCGCACAATCATATGCACCATTGGCAACCGGAAGAATGGACACAAAACCGGCAGGGGCTTGTGGGATCGCGCCATCGTTTAAATCTTCATCGCGTTCATTCTCAATTGCGACAGCCGCCAAAGCTCCATCCATCGACAAAGCAACCGAATCAGGTTGACCACCAAGATCGCAGCGAGAGACGACTTCTTTGCTTTCAAGATTGATGATGATCAACTCGCCGGATGGCTTTGTATAACTTTCTGATGTGTCGACGCCAACAAACGCTAGCTTACCTTTGACAGATACCGATGTTGGTTCACCATCAAGCTTGATGATTCCTTTCGCAACGGGTGTTTTTGGATCGGTAATATCAATCAAGCCAACGGCACCCAGTGGACTGTCGGTATAAACCAGCATATTGCCATCACTTGTTGCGGCAATGATCTCAGCTGACGTTTCAGTTTTCTGATCTACATCACCAGGCAAATTTAAATTCACCGGGAAAGATGATACGCGGTTAAAATATTCACCTGCTATTGAGGGTGTGGATAACGTTGTAAAACTTGCTGCCAGAAAAGTTGAAAATAAAATTTTTTTGTGCCAATAAACATGGATGTCACCTCGCTCCTGTTGATAACGTCCCCAAGGCGATATAATTTTTACATGACGTGCCCACTGCATATTTATGACGTTTGTGTAACAAATCCACGTTTTCCAGCAAGAATCGGACACCCATATGAGAACAAAAGAGAGCCGTTAACAAATAATGAATCTTTCCCCAGTTTTCACAAGCAAGACACACTAGATATTGTGGGTGCTATTTTGGATAAAACTATTACTTGACGATTGTGTGCGAGTCGCGCCTAATGAAAATCAAGTTGCGGCGGCGACGAGCTGGAGGGGTTACCAAAACCAGCAAAATCCATTGTTTTGTGAGTTGAGACGCTTATTTCAGGCGGAGTGTTCTTGCGTTTAAATTTTGGGGGAAATGGAAAAAAACCGGCGGTTTTTAGATATTTTCAATTTACAAATTAATGTTTTGTTAATACTACATCTAGTATATTTCAAAATATGAAACACAATATGCGGTTCTTTTTTGAATAAAAGTACTGTACACTTATCGAGGTTTGCGAACCGCGGTGTCTTATGGTGGGACATCGTTTTGGCGCGCAGGCAATTGGGGAATTTTGTCCTGAAAAACCAACAATGGTGACAGGCAACAAATGATAAAAGGAAAATGAAGTTATGCGCATAGAACGCTGCTTTACTAAAGAAGGCAAAGACGCTTACTCCGAGATCGAATTTCGCAAAGCTACCAGTGAGATTAAGAATCCGGATGGGTCGATTGTTTTCCGCTTGGAGGACATCGATGTCCCAAATCAGTTCAGCCAAGTTGCAGCGGATATTCTAGCGCAGAAATATTTCCGTAAGGCGGGTGTACCTGCTGTTCTTAAGAAAGTTGAAGAAAATGATGTTCCATCATGGCTTTGGCGTTCAGTGGCTGATGAGAAAGCATTAGCTAAACTGCCAGAAGAAGAGCGTTATGGTCCTGAAACAGATGCGCGTCAGGTTTTTGACCGTTTGTCAGGTACATGGACATATTGGGGTTGGAAAGGCGGATACTTCGATAGCGAAGAAGATGCGCTCAACTTCCGTAATGAACTTGCTTATATGCTAGCGACACAACGCGTTGCACCAAACTCCCCGCAATGGTTCAACACAGGTCTTCATTGGGCCTATGGTATTGACGGGCCAAGCCAGGGTCACTTCTATGTCGATCCATTCACAGCGAAATTGGTGAAATCAAAATCATCTTACGAACATCCTCAACCTCATGCTTGCTTTATTCAGTCTGTTGAAGACGATTTGGTAAACGAAGGCGGCATCATGGATCTTTGGGTGCGCGAAGCGCGTCTATTTAAATATGGTTCAGGCACAGGTTCAAACTTCTCTCATGTACGCGGCGAAGGCGAAAGCTTGTCTGGTGGTGGTAAATCATCAGGTCTAATGAGCTTCCTGCGTATCGGTGACCGTGCAGCGGGTGCAATTAAATCAGGCGGCACAACGCGTCGTGCTGCGAAAATGGTTGTTGTCGACATCGACCACCCAGATATTGAGCAATATATCTCTTGGAAAGTGAACGAAGAGCAAAAAGTTGCTGCTTTGGTCACTGGCTCAAAAATCGTATCGCAACATCTTGGTCAGATCATGAAAGCTTGCATCAATTGCGAAGCTGACAATGATGCTTGTTTTGATCCAAAACAGAACCCTGCCCTTAAGCGCGAAATTAAAGCTGCGAAAAAGAACCAGGTTCCAGAAAACTACATCAAGCGTGTGATCCAGTTTGCACAACAAGGCTACACAGATATTGAGTTTAAAACCTATGACACAGATTGGGATTCAGAAGCCTATCTGACTGTTGCAGGCCAGAACTCAAATAACTCAGTGTCAATTAAAGACGATTTCCTTCGTGCTGTTGAAAGCGATGGTAACTGGGATCTACGCGGCCGCCGCGATGGCAAAGTTACAAAAACACTTAAAGCACGTGAGCTTTGGGAATCAATTGGTTACGCCGCATGGGCATCAGCTGATCCTGGCCTTCACTTCAACACAACAATGAACGACTGGCACACTTGCCCATCAGAAGGACCAATTCGCGCATCTAACCCATGTTCTGAATACATGTTCCTAGATGATACAGCCTGTAACTTGGCTTCGTTGAACTTGCTGCGCTTTAAAGATGCTAAAACTGGCAATCTTGCGATTGGCGACTTTGAACATGCAACACGTCTTTGGACAATGGTTCTTGAAATCTCAGTGATGATGGCTCAGTTCCCATCACGACAGATTGCTGAACTTTCTTACAAATACCGCACACTCGGTCTTGGCTTTGCCAATATCGGTGGCTTGCTGATGACGGGCGGTATTCCTTACGATTCAGATGAAGGCCGCGCAATCTGTGGTGCGATCACTGCGATCATGACTGGTGTTTCTTACGCAACATCAGCGGAAATGGCTGGCGAGCTTGGTCCGTTCCCGGGTTACAAACCAAATGCGAAAAACATGTTGCGTGTGATCCGCAACCACCGTTTGGCAGCACACGGTAAATCAGAGGGTTATTCTGAGCTATCTGTGAACCCTGTTCCGCTGGTTCATGAAGATTGTAAAGATCAGGATCTAGTTAAGCACGCGACAGCTGCATGGGACCTGGCACTAGAGCTTGGTGAAAAACACGGTTACCGCAATGCGCAAGCCACTGTGATTGCCCCAACAGGCACAATCGGTCTTGTCATGGACTGTGATACAACAGGTATTGAGCCAGACTTTGCGCTTGTTAAGTTTAAAAAGCTTGCGGGTGGCGGTTACTTTAAAATCATCAACCGTGCTGTGCCTGAAGCACTTCGCACCTTGGGTTACTCAGAAAGCCAAATCGCTGAGATCGAAGCTTATGCTGTTGGTCACGGCAACCTTAATCAAGCACCTGGCATTAATCCTGGATCGCTTAAATCAAAAGGCTTCAGCGACGAGCAAATCGAAACAATTAACAAAGGTCTCGAAAGCGCATTTGATATCAAATTCGTCTTTAACAAATGGACCCTTGGCGAAGAGTTCTGCAAAGACACGCTTGGCTTAACGGATGAGCAGCTTAATGACATGTCATTTGATATGTTGGCAGCGATCGGCTTTGACAAGAAAGACATCGAAGCTGCAAACATCCACATCTGCGGTGCAATGACACTTGAAGGTGCGCCGTTCCTTAAAGATGAGCATCTTCCAGTCTTTGATTGCGCAAACCCTTGCGGCAAAATCGGCAAGCGTTACCTTTCCGTTGATAGCCACATTCGTATGATGGCAGCAGCGCAACCATTCATCTCAGGTGCGATTTCAAAAACCATCAACATGCCAAATGAAGCAAGCGTTGATGATTGTAAATCAGCTTACATGCTGTCTTGGAAGCTCGCTTTGAAAGCCAATGCGCTATATCGCGATGGTTCAAAACTATCTCAACCGCTTAATGCATCATTGATCGCCGATGAGGAAGATGATGAAGCAGTTGAAGCATTAGTGGAAGCACCAGCAGCGGCACAAGCTGTGAAGGTTACTGAGAAAATCGTTGAGCGCATTGTTGAGCGTGTGGTTCGTGAACAGGAAAAACTACCTGGTCGCCGCAAAGGCTACACGCAAAAAGCAAAAGTGGGTGGACATACAGTGTTCTTGCGCACCGGCGAATACGACGATGGTCGCTTGGGCGAGATCTTCCTCGATATGAACAAAGAAGGTTCAACGCTTCGAGCATTGATCAACAACTTTGCAATCTCTGTCTCTCTTGGTCTTCAATATGGTGTGCCACTAGAAGAATATGTCGATGCATTTGTGTTCACCAAGTTTGAGCCTGCAGGCATGGTTCAAGGCAATGATGCGATTAAAAACGCAACATCTATCTTAGACTATGTCTTCCGCGAATTGGCAGTGTCATATCTTGATCGTCATGATCTCGCCCATGTTGACCAATCTGAATTTTCCTCTACCCCAATGGGCAAAGGCATTCAGGAAGGCACAACAGAAGCGGTTTCTAAAGGTCTGACCCGTGGTCATAAGCTTTCAATCATCAACCAGGAACCACAAGGTTCTGCCGGTAATGGTCCAACAGCAAGCTCAAATGTAACAGCAATTGCATCAGGTTCTGTGGCAACGGTTGCAGCAGCATCCAATGCGGTCGCTGAGATGTTTGAAGAAGCATCCGCTTTCAAGCGTGATTATTCTGAAACTGATCAAAGCTTGAAAACAGAAATAGAGGCTGAGCAAATTGCTGAAAGCGCAAAAGCTGCAGCAACTGGTCTTTCAACAGATGCAGAACGCAAAAAGGTTGAAGCCGACCGCCGCGTTAAAGCAATGATGCAAGGCTATACTGGTGATATGTGCTCAGAATGCTCAAACTTCACCATGGTCCGCAACGGCACATGCCTAAAATGCGACACTTGCGGATCGACAAGCGGCTGTAGTTAAGTCCTGTATAAACAAATCAAAAGCCCCGCGAAATCTTATTTCGCGGGGCAAATCGATTCCATTTCTACGCACTAAATCGACATAAGAGAAAATATGGAACAATAGAACAGCAAAGCATTCTATGAGCATTCCCAAAAAACATCACTTTTTACCAGAATTTTTCCTAAAACAATGGTGTAATAGAGAGACGGGCAAGCTCTTCCATTTTCATGTACCATATCGAGATAAATTGATTTCGGAACCTAGGTATCCAAGCCAAATTGGTTTCGAAGAATTTTTATATTCAATAAAAGATTTGCCTGTAGAAAAAGCACAGAAAGTTGAACAGATATTTTTTAGTAAAGTCGACAACGATGGATCTATTGCGCTAAATCAATTGCTAACCCAAAAAACCTTATGTCCCAACCACGAGAAAATGTGGATAAAATTTATTACAACTCTAATAGCAAGAATGCCCGCAGACTTAGAATTGTTTGTCGAAATCCTTACAAAGACTTCAGACGCAATCGTACCGGTTCTTTCAAAAGTTTCAAATCTATCTGAATTCTCTATACACAAGAACGATTTACAGGACGCCGAAAAAAAACTCAAAACAAAATATGTAAACGAAGCCGCTCACCATCTTTCTATATTTTTAAGTAATGAAAAACTTAGTAAGAGAATGAGTTGTATGTCATGGAAAGTGGTAGAGCTTTCCAAATCAAAACATGAGTTACTAACGTCTGATCGACCATTACATTTCAATGTCAACAATCAAACAAATTTACCTATCATAACGCTACCAGTTGGGCCGAAAACCGTGTTTTTTGCTTCGGAAAACACTATTCATCTTCAACAAATAGCCGAAGCAAACCAAAGTCAATTAGTAAAAAAAATTAATGGACTAACAGTTGGGTCGGCAACAAACAGTGTATTTGGTCGAACAGAAAGTCAGAAAAAATACATCTCAAGGTACTTAGGACAACAAAAATCCATGTCATTTATGGAAAACTACAGTGAAATTGTATCTCAACAAGTACCATCAATTGCAAAAGGTATCGATAAAGTGATGGGGAATATGATTGATGCAGACAAATAAGAGTCCCTACCGAACCAACCCAATATTCAACGCTTCAACGCCGCGCACAGATAACCCGCGTTTATAGGCAACATGCTCATCAAGCAGTGTGAAGTCTTTAAATTCACGCAGCAGCGTTTCGAAAATCACTTTCATGTTTTGTCTGGCGATGTGATTGCCCAGACATAAATGCGCGCCCTGCCCAAAAGCTAAATGACGGTTAGGTGCGCGATTAATTTGGAACTGATCTGGGTTTTCAAACTGGTTCGGGTCACGATTTGCCGCACCATAAAGCAAGCCAAAGGTCGTACCTTTAGCAAACTCCTGACCACGGATCATTACATCTTCGAGCGCATGACGGTGGAAAAACGGGAGTGGAGGCTCATAACGAAACATTTCCTGTATCGCTGTTGGGATAATCTCAGGCACTGCACGCATTTGAGATATTGCATCTGGGTGTTTGAGGAGCGTGTGCATCCCGGACCCTAAAACATCGATGGTCGACCCATGCCCGGCCATTAAAATGAGCATACAAGTCGAGATAAATTCGTCCTCGGTATAATGCCCTTCCCGCTCGTCGACGATCATTTTGGAAATCAAATCATCCTTGGGGTTTTCGCTACGCTCGTTTTTAAGATCAACCAAAAACTCAAAGAACTCACGCGTTGCGGTTTCAGCGATTTGTTTCTTCTCATCTGAACGATCAACATCGAAAAACTGCACGACTTGCTCAGACCATAATCGGAGCTGATTTGAATATTCTTCCGGCGCACCGAGCAAATGCCCGATGACATAGCCGGGCACATGAGCTGCAAAATCTTCGATAAATTCAATCTGATCGCTATCTTTAAAGCCTTGAATTAATCGATCCACAAAGGTTTGCACCACAGGTTCAAGCGCAGCAATTGATCGCGCTGTAAACGTGCCAAATACCAGCTTGCGCAAGCGGCGATGAACCTCACCATCGCTATCAAGCAGACTAAATTGCACCACGCGCTCGTGATATGGCATATCGTGCCAGTTCGCACGCCGCTGCCGCTCCTTGGCTTCTTCTTCTGATTCCAAGCCCTCAAGCGAACGCACCATATTTTGGTTCGTGGCAATTTTGCTCACATCCTTATAACGCGAAAGCAGATACATATCCTGATCAGCAAAGTAATATGGCTCATCCAGCGCTCGCAAAGACGCGTAGATCTCATATGGATTTTCTGAAAACTCTTTGGAAAGTGGTTCAAACGAAATTTGCGCCATAAGCATGCCTAATACAGATATTTAAAACAAAATACATACTGGCATAGGCGGTAAAATACATCTAGATTTATCGCAAATTCGAACAACAAAAGTGAAATTACAATGTCTGATGCAAGTGTTGCATTGCTGGGTGTTAAGGGTGGACCAGCGATCAAACCAGGCTCTAACATGCCTTGCTCTAATCTGGTCCAAATCGCTGGGAAAAACATCGTTTTAGACGCTGGTTTAGGCGTGTGTCGCGGAATTTGCGACCAAGGTGTGGAACTCACTGAGATTGATTTAATCATCATCACACATTTGCATTCAGATCATTATCTAGAGCTTGGTCCGCTTTTTCATACTGCCTGGACAGCAGGTTTAAATAAACCGATCAAAGTTATTGGCCCAAAAGGATTACAAGATTATTGGGACGGGTTTCTCCGCTCAATGAAATTCGACATTGATCTGCGCATAGAAGATGAAGGGCGCTGTGATTTTTCTCAATTGCTTTCGCTTACCGAGATCTCACAAGGGGAAATCTATAACGACGGTGATATCTGCATTACTGCAATAAAAAACCTGCATCCACCGATTGAAGAGAGCTATGCCATCCGCATCGATGCCAATAATAAATCCGTCACATTATCGGGTGATACGACCTATATGCCGCAATTGGCTGAGTTTGCAAAAAATTCAGACGTCTTGGTACATGAAGCATTGCTGTTAAAAGGCGTCGATGCATTATGTAAAAGCTTAGGTGTGTCAGATGACCGTCTTAAAAACCATCTATTACGGAGCCATACGGCAGCTGGTGATGTGGGAAAAATCGCCAAGGGCGCAAATGTGAAAACCTTAGCGCTCAACCATCTTGTGCCAGGGGCCGATCCGAGCATCACGGAGCAGGATTGGGTGGATGCAGTGCGCAAACATTGGCAAGGTGAATTACACATTGGTAAAGATGGGATGAAAATTGAGTTTTAACAAAGTAAGATTATTCAAACTGACAGATTTACAGGCCACACCATGAGTAACATTGCCCTTGGCGAAGCACATACACCCAATGACACCCGCATCTATGCCATTGGTGATGTGCATGGTTATCTAGATTTGTTGTTTAAAATCCATGATCTAATATCCGATGACTTGGCAAAATACCCCGTTAAACATCATAAAATCATACATTTAGGCGATTATATTGATCGAGGTCCAAACTCAAAGGGCTGCATTCAATATCTCATCAATTTGATGGCCAGCAATGAAAACGTCTCTTGTCTTAAAGGCAATCATGAAGAAAAGCTGATCCGCTTTTTAGATGATCCAATTGCGACTGCTTACTCATTTTTGACCTATGGCGGCGCTGAATGCGCGCTATCTTATGGCGTGCAACCGGTTCATTTAGATGTCGCTGATAATGAGATGCTTGCTTTTCGCGATGCACTTTTGCAAGCCGTGCCGCGCTCTCATATTGAGTTCATTGGTGAATTGCTCTTTAGTCAAACTTTCGGGGACTATTTCTTTGCCCATGCAGGCGCTCGGCCAAATGTTGCACTTGAAGAGCAATCTAACCACGATCTCATGACCATTCGCAAAGAATTCATCTCCTATAACGGTCTTTTTGAAAAAGTAATTGTGCATGGTCACACCCCGCATCATCCAATTGAGATCAAACAAAATCGCATCAATGCCGATACCATGGCCTACGCCACTCAAGAGCTGACGGCTGTTGTGCTTGAAGGCAATCAATATCGAATTTTAGCGACATGAGACGCGCGCAATGAAATTAGCGGTCTACACCTTCGGCATATTCAAAGAGCCGGCTGATCATCCGCTCAATGACAGCTTCAGCGCCTATAATGATCCGATTTTTGCACATGCGGACGAATTCCCGGGGTTTATCACAAGATCGGGCTATGCCAGCGATCCCGGCCCTTCCCCATGGGGTGCAGAAATTTATCCGCGATTTTATGCAGAAAAAGGTGATGGCTGGTGCCCGGCAACACTTTCATTGTGGGAAGATTTAGAAAGCTTGTTCCACTTCACCTATTACGGCCTGCATGGCAAAGCATATAAACGCGGCCATGAATGGTTTTTAGATGGCAATTGGCCACCATTTGCATTGTGGTGGGTTGAAGATGAAGTGCAGCCAATCTGGCAAGACGGCGCTGAGCGGCTTGAATATTTACATGACAATGGCTCAACACCATTCGCATTTAATCTCAAACAACCATTTGATAAAAATGATCAGCCATCCAAACTCGATAAGACACGCGTCAAACAAATGCGCGAAGCTGTTTCAAATTAAATATATTTGATTATTCAGCGCGGATAACCGGCTCGCCTTGTTCGGCCAAAGCTGCCAAATCAGCAGGCTTTAGCTCAACAGATTCGCCACAACCACATGCAGACGTCTGATTTGGATTGTTAAAGACGAAACCAGAACGCAGTTTTGTGACTTCAAAATCCATCTCTGTGCCAAGCAAAAACAATGTTGCCTCTGGCGCAACGAAAACTTTCACACCATCGCGCTCAACCATGTCGTCCTTCGGATTGGCTTCAACCGCCAGATCGACAGTGTATTCCATCCCAGCGCAACCACCTTTTTTGATGCCAACGCGGATGCCTTCAGGATTTTGATCCGAAGATGCTGTAATTTCTTTGATGCGCTCAACGGCAGCATCGGTAAGTTTGACGACTTCAAAGCCCATCATATTCTCCAAAATAATCGGGTTAAAGGCCCGATATTCATCTATGAGATAATGTAATCACTGATACCTTAACAAACAAGCCTATAAGATGGAAATGAATGTCCCAACTTAAACAAACATGGATTTAAAAAATCTAAGTATCAGCAACACGACGATAATTTTATTTCTGATGAGGCGGGAGATGCGAAGATGTACAACCAGTAATTCGAACGACTCAAAACGATGTCAGGAATGAAAGGATCAAGCGATTAGTACCAGCCAACGGCGATTTGCGCCTCTTCAGACATCCGATCAGGGGTCCATGGCGGATCAAAAGTCATAGAAACTTCAACACCTGAAACGCCCTCAACAGCACTTACAGCATTTTCAACCCAGCCCGGCATTTCCCCCGCAACAGGACAACCTGGTGCTGTTAACGTCATTTCGATTTTGACCATGCGATCATCTTCGATGTCAACACGATAGATCAAGCCAATCTCATAAATATCTGATGGAATTTCAGGGTCGTATACGGTTTTAAGCGCGGCGATAATGTCATCAGTCATACGCGCTAATTCTTCGCGAGAGATTTCGGTCGCTGTGAACGTGCGATCCACTTCGTTTGGACCCGGTTGCTCGCCTGCACCTTCTGGTGTTTGATCTTCATTGCTCATAATAAGCTCCAATTATTCAAAAAACGCCCGCGCTTTATCAAGCGCTGTCACCAATGCATCAACTTCAGCACGTGTGTTATACATACCAAATGAGGCACGACATGTGGATGTAACCCCAAAACGGTTCAAAAGCGGCTGCGCACAGTGAGTTCCCGCACGAACGGCAACGCCAGAACGGTCAATCACCATGGAAATATCATGCGCGTGCACGCCCTCAATTTCAAAGGAAACAATTGCGCCCTTACCCGGTGCATTGCCCAAAATGCGCAAAGAATTGATCCCGCTCATTTGGCTATGTGCATAAGAAACAAGATCCGCTTCATGTGCAGCGATTTTATCGCGGCCAATCTCGTCCATATAATCAAGCGCTGCACCCAAACCAATCGCCTGCGCGATCGGCGGAGTACCCGCCTCAAAACGATGGGGCGGATCATTATAAGTGACGTTATCTTCAGTCACATCCAAGATCATCTCACCACCACCCATAAATGGGCGCATAGCACTTAAACGGTCTTTTTTACCGTAAAGAATACCAATACCAGACGGACCATAAAGCTTGTGGCCAGTCATAACGAACCAATCACAATCTAAATCCTGCACATCAATTGGCATATGCACGGCGCTTTGCGAGCCATCAACCAGCACCGGAATGCCGCGTTCTTTTGCAATCTGACAAATCTCTTTTATCGGCACCACAGTTCCAAACGCATTGGACATCTGTGTAATGGCAATCATCTTGGTTTTATCGGTGATGCAGGCCTTAAAGTCGTCAAGATGAAAAGCACCCTCTTCATCCACAGGCGCCCAAACAACTTTGGCGCCATTGCGCTCACGTACAAAATGCCAAGGCACGATGTTGGAGTGGTGCTCCATAATGGAAATGAGGATTTCATCACCCTCACCTAATTCCATCAATCCATGACCATAAGCCACCGTGTTAATCGCTTCTGTTGAAGATTTGGTAAAGACAATATTGTCAACAGATGGTGCATTTAAGAAGCTACGCACTTTCTCGCGCGCTGCTTCATAAGCGTCTGTTGCCGCGTTGGACATATAATGCAATCCACGATGCACGTTTGCATATTCATTTTCATAAACATGGGTAATTGCATCTATCACCGCTTTTGGCTTTTGTGCTGATGCGCCATTGTCTAGATAAACCAGTGGCTTACCGTAAACTTCTTTCGTCAGGATCGGAAAATCCCGCCGAATAGCATCAACATCATAGCCTTCGATATTAGCCATTTTTTTGCAACCATTCTGAGATGATGTTTTCCAGAGCTTCAACAATCGCTTCGTCTTCAAGATCTTCAACGACTTCTGCGACAAATCCTTTAACCAACAATCCGCGAGCTGATTTTTCAGTAATCCCGCGTGCCATGAGATAGAACAAATGTGCAGGATCAATATCTGCAACCGTTGCACCATGCGCACAGATCACATCATCGGCGAAAATTTCAAGCTCAGGCTTGGCTGAAAAATCAGCGTCATCTGACAAAAGCAAAGTGTTACACGCCATTTGCGCGTCAGTTTTTTGCGCAATTTGTGCCACTTTAATCTGACCTTGGAAAACGCCTTTTGCCTTGTCAAACACAACATTTCTAAATGTCTCATCAGAATTTGTGTTTGGAACATTATGTCCAAGTTTTAGCGTTACATCAGTATGTGTATCTCCTGCGAGCATATTAACGCCACGCAGCACCAAATCAGCGCCAGATCCTTGCACATCAGCAACAATTTCCTGACGAACAAGTTTGCCACCAGCATTGACTAAATAAAGCTCAAGCTTCGCATCTTCCGCCAATTCAATATTGACCTGACCGAGATGTGTCGATTGCACATTTTGACCCTGAACAATGACCCAGCGCGCATGCGCGCCCTTACCCACGCTTATATGGCCCACCGAGCTCACAAGCGTTTCGTCATCACCCGAGGCGATATGGCGTTCAATAATCGTCGCATTTGAATTTTCTCCAAATGCAACAGGTAAACGCGAATGGGATTGACCCGCAGCTTGCACAAATTGAATTTCAATAGGTGCTTCAATTTCAGCATCTGGTGCAATATCAATTTTATAGCCATCGGATACAAATGCACCATTTAACTGGCCTATCGCATCGTCAAACTCTGTGTCAGCGAAATGAGCATCTGCACTGCCGTCAGCAAGCGCATCTTTAAAACTTGAAACACTAACGCCTTCTGGCAATGCACCAAAATCATCTGCGATTTGACCGTTTAGGATCGGAAGCACTTTTGCATTTTCGACAAGACCAGCCTGTGCAGCTACGTGTCCATCTGCTTGTGTGGTTGGCACAGAGCTTAGCAAGCGGCGAAGATCCGTGTAATGCCAAGCTTCAACACGTCGTGTCGGCAGGCCATTACTCATCAGCGCAGCAAACATCTTATCGCGCCCCTGCACCACATTTGGCGAACCAGGAAGGCTACCAAGCGAATTCAGAAAATGCTCTGAAAGTGCTTCTTCTGCTGCAGTTTTATCAATTTTACTCTGAACGTTCATCAGAAATCTCCTAGGAGGTGAATTTGAATGCTAAAACCTGAATATTCAGGTTTAAGCAGCAGCCTCGATTACATTTGCATAGCCATTTTCTTCAAGCTCAAGCGCCAATGACTTGTCGCCTGATTTGATGACTTGGCCTTTGTAAAGAACATGAACGCTATCAGGTACAATATGCTCAAGCAGACGCTGATAGTGGGTGATCACAACAACAGCACGGTTTGGATCACGCAGCGCGTTTACACCATCAGACACAATTTTTAGCGCATCAATATCAAGACCTGAATCTGTCTCATCAAGCACGCAGAGTTGCGGTGCAAGTAGTTTCATCTGCAAGATTTCAGCGCGTTTCTTTTCACCACCTGAGAAACCAACATTAAGCGGACGCTTTAGCATCGCCATATCGATTTTAAGATCACCAGCAGCTTCTTTTACTTTGCGGATGAAATCAGGAATAGAAAGCTCTTCTTCACCGCGCGCTTTGCGCTGTTCGTTCATAGCTGTTTTCAAAAATTCCATTGTCGCAACACCTGGGATTTCAACAGGGTATTGGAACGCAAGGAACACGCCGCTAGCAGCACGCTCTGATGGATCCATTTCAAGCACAGATTCACCGTTATAAATGATGTCGCCCGATGTCACTTCATAATCTTCACGACCTGCAAGGATGTATGACAACGTTGATTTACCAGAACCGTTTGGTCCCATAATGGCAGCAACTTCGCCTGCTTCAACTTTCAGGTTAAGACCGCGAATAATCTCGGTATCTGTGTCTGCGATCTTCGCATGTAGGTCTCTAATTTCTAACATTTCTATCTCACTTTTTGTGCTGAATTCAGCTTAATTTATGTTCGGATCGATCACTCAAAATCCGCGATTAATAACCCATAAGGCTCTTAGCTAGAGGGAAAAGGCTTGCTGCGATAATGCCAACTGTTGCTCCGACGACAATGCGCGTCGTTCGTCCGCCGAATACTGGTGCCAGCGCTGATAGCGCCCCACAAATAGCTGCGTACCAAGCAATAGCTGTCAAATCCATTAGCCCACACTCCCCTCCAGTGAAATTCCAATCAACTTCTGTGCCTCAACGGCAAACTCCATTGGCAATTCTTGAATGACTTCTTTCACAAACCCATTCACAATCAGCGCAATTGCTTCCTCTTCCGGAATGCCGCGCGCCAAGCAATAGAACAACTGATCGTCTGAGATCTTTGATGTTGTTGCTTCATGCTCAAACTGTGCCGATGCATTCTTGGCTTCGATATATGGCACTGTATGCGCACCACATTGATCGCCAATAAGAAGGGAATCACATTGCGTGAAGTTTCGCGCATTTGCCGCTTTTCGGTGCGCTGAAACCTGTCCACGATAGGTGTTTTGCGACACGCCTGCTGAAATCCCTTTTGAGATGATACGGCTTGATGTGTTTTTACCCAAATGGATCATCTTGGTGCCTGAGTCCACTTGTTGGTGACCATTAGACACCGCAATGGAGTAAAACTCACCGCGAGAACCATCACCACGCAAAATGCATGATGGATATTTCCATGTAATCGCAGAACCAGTTTCAACTTGTGTCCAAGAGATTTTGGAGTTCTTACCGCGACAATCGCCACGTTTGGTCACAAAGTTGTAAATACCACCTTTTCCGTCTTTATCACCGGGATACCAATTTTGTACTGTTGAGTATTTAATCTCAGCATCATCCATAGCAACCAATTCCACAACAGCTGCATGAAGCTGGTTTTCATCGCGTTGTGGTGCAGTACAACCCTCAAGATAAGACACATAAGCCTCATCTTCAGCGATGATGAGCGTGCGCTCGAACTGACCTGTATTTTCCTCATTGATACGGAAATAAGTCGACAATTCCATTGGGCAGCGAACGCCTTTTGGCACATAAACGAATGAGCCGTCTGTAAACACGGCTGAATTGAGTGTTGCGTAATAATTGTCTGTCACAGGAACAACAGAACCTAAATACTTTTGAACCAATTCTGGGTATTCGCGGATAGCTTCTGAAATTGACATGAAAATCACACCAGCTTTGGAAAGCTCTTCCTTAAATGTTGTCACCACTGACACGCTGTCAAACACAGCATCTACAGCAACCTTGCGCTGTTGAACACCAGCAAGAACTTCCTGTTCACTGAGCGGAATGCCGAGCTTTTCATAGGTACGGAGCAATTCAGGATCAACATCATCGATCGTCATCGGGCCGTCTTGACCCTTCGGCGCAGCGTAGTAATAGATGTCATTGAAATCTATTTTTGGGTAATTAACTCGCGCCCAATCAGGCTCATCCATGGTCAACCAGCGTTGATAAGCCGCCAAACGCCAATCAAGCATCCATTGCGGCTCATCCTTTTTGGCAGAAATGAAGCGGATAATATCTTCATTTAGACCTTTGGGAGCTTTTTCAACTTCAATGTCTGTTGAAAATCCGTATTTATATTGGTCAATATCAATCTCTTTGACCTGATCAATTGTTTCCTGCACCGCTGGCATGGAATACTCCTTTATTCACAAACCCACCCTGCCCCAATAGCTTCGGGTAGATCTGTTGTTATTGTTCAAAGCCTCTGCTTTGAATTTTCCTAACGGTTATGAAGCCGCTAATTCTTCTGAATGGCGTGACAATCGCCTTTTATTTGTTTTTTCAAACACTTGTAAAAATCTACTAATATCCTCATCCGAAGTGTCAGGGCCCATACTCACACGTAAAGCACCAGATTTCGCATCAGTCTTCATTGCCACCAAAACGTGGCTCTCACCAACTTTACCTGACGAACACGCAGATCCAGATGAAGCTGCAATTCCTTCCATGTCAAAAGCAATTTGCAATGTCTCTGATTTCATCCCCGGCAAGGTAAAACACGTCGTGTTATCTATACGTTCAACACCCTTGCCATGGATCACTAAATCAGGAGCTAAATTTTGCATTTTTTGCTCTAATTGATCTCGTTTGTTTCCAATTTCTTGAAACACTTGTAGGTTCTTTAAAGCAACTTCACAAGCCGCGCCAAAGCCACTTATCCCAATTAAATTTTCAGTACCAGCGCGATGGCCTTTTTCATGCCCACCACCGACAATCAAGGGACTAGGCATTAAAATCTCACCCTTGGAGATAATTGCACCAACACCTTTTGGTCCGCCGATTTTGTGTGAAGACACAATGAAGAAGTCCGCGTCCATTTCTGTAATTGATAAAGGCTTTTTACCGAGCACCTGCACTGCATCAATAATTACTAAGGCATTATGATTACGTGCAATAGAGATAGCCTCTTTGACAGGTTGCAGAACACCTGTTTCATTATTTGCCGCCTGTAAAGCAAGCATAGGCAAACCGTGAGACTGATCATGGCTTGATAAGCTCACCTCAATTTCAGCCAAATCAATTCGGCCATGCTCATCCACACCAATTATCTGCACATCATCAGACGCGAAACGTCCGCCGGATAAAAGACATGGATGTTCAACAGCTGAAACATAAAGTTTTGAAATCTTCAGATCAGCACGACCCATTTTATAATTAGGTGTGAGGAGATGCGTCGCGGCCTCAGTTGCACCAGAGGTAAATGTGATATGTGCAGCCTCAGCAGAACATAATTTAGCAAGATTATCACGCGCTGCATTGATGATTCTTCGTGCCTGCTGCCCTTCTTTATGGACAGATGAGGGATTACCAAGCTCATTCATAGACGACAACATGGCATCGCGTGCACCGTCTAGAAGCGGTGCAGTCGCATTGTAATCCATGTAAACACGCGTTTGCATCTTTAAAAATCAACCTTTTTGCAAGCAATTTCACTTTCGTGACGTTTATGCTTGAATTTTTGACCTCGCTTGGCCTATGAAGCTTCGATAATAAAGTATCACGCACCAAAAGCTACTTTTGAATAATTCTAAACTAGCTTCTAGTAAGACCAACAGTCTTCGTCAAGGCTTGCGTAACGAATTCCCTAATTGACCCAAAATTTTTTGGGAATGTTAGGCCAAATAAATTGGAGTAAATATGCCTGAGGTGATTTTTAATGGTCCAAGTGGCCGACTAGAGGGTCGTTATCAACCTGGTACTGAAAAAAACGCACCAATTGCTATTATATTGCACCCGCACCCACAATTTGGCGGAACAATGAACAACAAGATCGTTTATGATCTGTTTTACATGTTCCAACAACGCGGCTTTACAACATTGCGCTTTAACTTCCGCGGCATTGGTCGAAGCCAAGGCCAATTTGATCATGGCGCAGGTGAATTGTCTGATGCAGCAGCAGCATTGGATTGGATCCAGACCCTTCACCCTGATTCGAAAAATTGTTGGGTGGCTGGCTACTCATTTGGTGCATGGATTGGCATGCAGCTTTTAATGCGCCGTCCTGAGATTGAAGGCTTTATGTCAATTGCACCCCAGCCGAATACATATGACTTCTCATTTCTAGCACCATGCCCATCATCTGGCCTTATTATCCATGGTGATGCAGATCGTGTTGCGCCAGAAAAAGATGTGCAAGCACTCGTCGACAAATTGCGCACGCAAAAAGGTATTCTGATCACGCAGCAGACAATGCTTGATGCAAACCACTTCTTTACGGATAAGACAGACGCATTAATTGCAGAATGCGCCGATTATCTTGATCGCCGTTTAAATGGCGAATTGGTTCCAGAACCAAGGCCTTCAAAACGTCTTCGCTAATAAAAACATTATGTCGTGATTGTTAAACCAAAGCCCTTGATCAATTGGGCTTTGGCAAAACTCACCTGCCCTGAGGTAAACATTGCAATGTCATGCTCAGGGACAAATTGATCCCGACTTTTGCGATCTAATAAGCTGATAGCATGCCGCGCAATTGCTTCAGCAGGATCCAGCCAATCAACCGGCCATTTTGCAACCTGACGAAACTTATTGACCAAAAACGGATAATGCGTGCAGGCAAGCACGACAATATCGGTGCGTTTGCCATCTTTTTCGAGCAGACATTGATCTACAATTGGGGTGAGTTGCGAGCGTTCCACTTCATCACCGCGCATATAAGCTTCGCAAAGCCCGGCGAGATCCTCCGATCCAACTAACCTGACATGGCAACTCTGCGCAAAAGATTGAATAAGATCGCGTGTATAGGCGCGTTTAACAGTACCTGGCGTTGCCAACACCGAAATAAGCCCTGAACTTGTGCGCTCAGCAGCCGGTTTAATCGCAGGCACTGTGCCGACAAATTTGATCTCCGGAAATGCTTTGCGCAATGCGGGCATCACAAGAGTTGATGCCGTATTACACGCTATAATGATCAATTCAGGGCGATAAGCATCGATTAATCGCCCCATCAAGCCCACAATATGCGCTTCAAGTTCGCTCTCCTGCCAAGAACCATATGGAAATGCTTCATCGTCAGCGACGTAAATAAACTGCCGCTCTGGCGCAAGCACACGTGCTTGTCTGAGGACTGTTAAGCCCCCTATTCCACTATCAAATAAAAGTACAGGGCGTTGGCTGGGCTCGAGCAAGGCTTAATTCTTTCCTTCATCATCATCATCTGAACCACCTAAACCAGGTCCTGATGACCCTTTTGGGGCAGATCTGCTAAAACGATCAAGTGAAGATATAACCCCGCGCAAAAAATGCACTTCTTCAGAAGAAAATGCAGGCCGCGTCAGCACAGCGCGTAAATTATCAACAACTGCTGGCTTTTTCTTTTCAGATCGAAAATACCCGCGCACATCCAATGCTTCTTCAATCTGATCTAAAAAACCATGCAACAAATGCTTTGGCGCTGGTTCAAAAGATCGAACTTCATGCGGGATATCTGTTTCAGATGCCAAACCTGTTTTGAGCCACTCATAGGACATCAACAGCACAGCTTGCGCGATATTAAGCGATGCAAAGGCTGGATTTACCGGAAATGTAACAAGTTCATCAGCCAAACCAACTTCATCATTGCGCAAACCAATGCGTTCACGACCAAACAATAGAGCAACACGCTCACCTTTATTATGTCGCGCGCGCATGTCTTTTGCAGCTGTTACCGGGCCTTGCACAGGTTTATGACCATCGCGTTCTCGTGCGGTCGTCGCCATCACAAAATTAACATCGGCAATTGCTTCACGAAGCGTCTCGTAAACCACCGTTCCTTCGATGATATGGTCAGCTTTGGAAGCGGCGGAAACAGCCTTTTCATTTGGCCAGCCATCACGCGGGGCGACAAGTCGCAACTCAGACAATCCGAAATTGGCCATTGCGCGGGCAACCATTCCAATATTTTCACCTAATTGCGGCTCAACCAAAATCACTATTGGACCCTCGGTGAGCATTTCGCGTTTAGAATTTGAGCCAGCCATTTCTTTTGTTCCACACTAAATTTATTCAAATTTTCTGTGCCATATATCATGTAAAATGAAAAGCGCAGCCTGAAATTGCACGGATTTATCTGTTGACGACAAGCTTTATTGCCTCAAAACATTGCACCGCAACAAATGCTTTGCTATGAGGGCGCATCTTTAGAAAATTTGAATTAAGTAGTGTCTGTATTACTTCCAGAACAAAGGTCCGCAACATGGCAAAAATTAAGGTCGACAACCCTGTCGTTGAACTAGATGGCGATGAAATGACTCGTATCATTTGGCAGTTCATCAAGGATAAACTCATCCACCCATATCTCGATATTGATCTAAAATACTATGATCTCGGTATGGAAAGCCGCGATGCGACAGATGACCAAATCACAATCGACGCAGCAAATGCGATTAAAGAATATGGCGTTGGCGTTAAATGTGCGACAATCACTCCTGATGAAGCGCGTGTTGAAGAATTCGACCTTAAAAAGATGTATCGTTCGCCAAACGGCACGATCCGTAACATCCTAGGCGGCGTGATCTTCCGTGAGCCGATCATCTGTCAAAACGTCCCTCGCCTGGTTCCAGGTTGGACAAAACCAGTTATCGTTGGCCGTCACGCATTTGGTGACCAATACCGCGCTACGGATTTCAAATTCCCTGGCAAAGGCAAAATCACCATGAAATTTGTTGGTGAAGATGGAACTGAGCAAGAATACGACATCTTCGACGCGCCAGCTTCTGGTGTTGCAATGGGTATGTACAACCTTGATAAATCAATCGAAGATTTCGCCCGTGCATCTATGAACTATGGTCTACAACGTGGCGTTCCAGTTTATCTTTCAACGAAAAACACAATCATGAAAGTTTATGACGGTCGCTTTAAAGATATCTTTGAAGAGGTTTACCAAAACGAATTTAAAGAAAAATTCGAAGAAGCTAAAATTTGGTACGAACACCGTTTGATCGATGATATGGTTGCGTCTAACCTTAAATGGTCTGGCGGTTATGTTTGGGCTTGTAAGAACTATGATGGCGACGTTCAGTCAGATACAGTTGCGCAAGGCTTTGGTTCACTTGGTCTTATGACATCTGTTCTTATGTCACCAGATGGCCGCACTGTGGAAGCAGAAGCTGCACACGGTACAGTGACACGCCACTATCGTCAGCACCAAAAAGGTGAAGAGACGTCAACAAACTCCATCGCATCTATCTTTGCTTGGACACGTGGTTTGGCTCACCGTGCAAAATTGGATGACAATGCTGAGCTTGCAAAATTCGCACTTACACTTGAAAAAGTATGTATCGATACAGTTGAGTCAGGCTACATGACAAAAGACTTGGCACTGCTTATCGGTCCAGATCAACCTTGGTTGTCGACAACTGGCTTCTTGGACAAAGTTGACGAAAACTTGCAAAAAGCAATGGCTTAAGCTTAAAACTTAAGAAATTGAATCAAAAAGGCCCGCGAAATTAAGTTTCGCGGGCCTTTTTTATGAATTTATCTATGGTTTATGACAAAAATGCTTTTACCGCATCAACTGCTGCATCCGCTTTAGATGCATCCGGACCACCGGCTTGAGCCATGTCAGGACGGCCACCGCCACCTTTGCCACCAACGGCTTCAGAAGCGGCACGCACCAAATCAACCGCGCTGTATTTATCAGTAAGGTCATCTGTGACCCCGACAACGACACCCGCTTTACCATTATCAAGACCGACAAAAACAACAACACCTGAGCCAAGTGATTTCTTACCATCATCAGCAAGTGCTTTTAGCTCGCGTCCACCGATGCCCTCAACGACCTTACCCAAAAACTTGATACCGTTGACTTCTTCCGGTTGATCACCTTTAGAGCCGCCGCCCATTGCCAGTTGGCGTTTTGCGTCAGCAAGTTCTTTTTCGAGCTGCTTGCGCTCTTCAAGCAATTGCGCAACACGCGGTGCCACATCAGATGGCGTAACTTTAAGCGCAGCAGCTGCTGCCTTAAGATTTTGCTCCTGTGTTCTGAAATGATCACGCGCAGCATCGCCTGTTAGCGCTTCAATACGTCTAACCCCTGCAGAGACAGCACTTTCGCTCAATACCGTTACAACACCGATTTCACCGGTATTAGCGACATGCGTACCACCACACAATTCGACAGAGAACTGGCCATCATGGTTTGAGCCTTCTACCTGCTCACCCATTGCGACAACGCGAACTTCATCGCCATACTTCTCACCGAACAAGGCACGTGCGCCTGCTTCTTTAGCATCATCAACGCCCATCACGCGGGTGGTCACTGGATTGCTTTGCAGCACAACCTCATTGGTGATGCTCTCAATCGCTTGAAGTTCCTCATCGCCAATTGGTTTTTGGTGTGAAAAGTCAAACCGCAATCGGTTCTCAGATACAAGAGAGCCTTTTTGCGCCACATGCTCACCAAGCACCTGACGAAGGCTTTCATGCAATAAGTGCGTTGCTGAGTGGTTACGGCAAATATCAGCACGACGTTCAGCATTAACTTCCAAACGTCCAGCATCGCCAGTTTTGATCGAACCATTTTGCAACACACCATGATGAACAAACAAGCCATCTGCTTTTTTCGATACAGAAGAAACCTCTGCAATAGCACCGTTTTCAAAGATAACTTGACCGCTATCTCCAACCTGACCACCCATTTCAGCGTAGAACGGTGATTGGTTAAAGACCATATCAACTTTCTGACCTTCAGAAGCGGTTTCAACTTCAGCACCATCCATCGCAATTGCATGAACAACGCCTTCGGCAAGGAGTTTGTCATAACCCAAAAATTCAGTTGGACCCACGCGATCAAAGACAGAGAACCATACGGCTTCAGAAGCTGCATCGCCAGAACCAGACCAGTTCGCACGTGCTTCAGCTTTTTGCTTTTCCATAGAGGCATTAAAGCCATCAACATCGACTTCAATTGAGCGTGCACGCAATGCATCCTGCGTCAGATCAAGCGGGAAGCCATAAGTGTCATAAAGCTTAAATGCAACATCACCTTTCAGCTCATCACCTTCTGACATGCCATCCGTTGCTTCATTAAGCAACTGAAGCCCACGACCAAGCGTGCGCTGGAAACGCACTTCTTCGATTTCAAATGTTTCTTTGATCAAGTCTTCTGTTTGACGTAATTCTGGGAACGCGTCACCCATTTCTAGCACCAAACTTGGAACTAGCTTATGCATCAAAGGTTCTTTTGCACCCAAAAGATTCGCGTGACGCATCGCGCGGCGCATAATACGGCGTAGCACATATCCACGACCTTCATTGGACGGTAATACCCCATCAGCAACCAAGAAGCTACAAGCGCGCAAGTGATCTGCGATCACGCGATGGCTTGGCAATTGATCACCTTCCGCTTTCACACCCGTTGCCTCTTCTGATGCACGAATGAGTTTTTCAAACAGATCTATTTCATAATTATTGTGTTTGCCTTGCAATACAGCGGCAATACGCTCAAGCCCCATACCTGTGTCAATTGATGGTTTAGGTAGATTCAAGCGTTCATCTGATGAAACCTGCTCATATTGCATGAAAACAAGGTTCCAAATTTCGATAAAGCGATCACCATCTTCTTCAGGAGATCCTGGAGGCCCTCCCCAAATGTGGTCACCATGATCAAAAAAGATTTCAGAACATGGACCACAAGGACCTACATCGCCCATGGACCAAAAGTTATCACTTGTTGAAATGCGGATAATTTTCTCATCAGAAAAACCAGCAACCTTTTTCCAAAGATTCGCAGCTTCTTCATCTTCTGAGTAAACAGTCACAAGTAGTTTATCTTTAGGAAGACCATATTCCTTCGTGATCAAATTCCACGCATGCGTAATGGCTTGCTCTTTAAAATAATCACCAAAGGAGAAGTTACCGAGCATTTCAAAGAATGTATGATGACGCGCCGTATAACCAACATTATCCAAATCATTGTGTTTACCGCCAGCGCGTACACATTTTTGCGATGTCGCGGCAGTTTTATAAGGGCGTTGCTCAAGGCCAGTAAAGACGTTCTTGAACTGAACCATGCCGGCATTGGTAAACATCAATGTTGGATCATTTTGAGGAACCAGTGAGCTTGAAGATACAACTTCATGCCCTTGTCCCTTAAAGTAATCTAAGAAAACCGATCTAATATCGTTTACGCTACTCATATCCGTCTTAAACTCCGCTAGCTACGAGTGCGTGAAAATTTGCACCCCATGCTGATCAATCATCGATTTTTCTTAAATTCGAAAACCAATTATATCAACCATATAATGCCGCTTCGCAGGTATTCTAAGAGAAAATCATATATTTTTAGGTGTCGGCTTGAATGTTCGGTCTCAAAAACCAAAAAAGCCACCCAATATAGGTGGCTTTAAGTTTTACTTTTTGCACTTGAGGTGGGTTGAACCTATTTCTCACCACCAGCAGCAACATCATCTTCTTCTTTACCGCCTGAAGGATCGTCAAGCAATTGCTCAGCGATAAGACCCGCATTCTGGCGCAATGACAATTCAATCTCATCAGCAACTTCGCGATTATCAGCGAGGAACTGCTTCGCATTTTCCCGGCCTTGCCCCAAACGCTGACTATTATAAGAGAACCAGGAACCTGACTTTTCAACGATCCCAGCCTTTACACCAAGATCAACCAATTCACCGGTTTTGGACGACCCCGCTCCATACATAATATCAAATTCAACCTGTTTGAATGGAGGCGCCATTTTATTTTTAACAACCTTCACACGTGTCTGGTTACCCACGATTTCATCACGATCTTTCACAGCGCCAATGCGGCGAATATCAAGACGGACAGATGCGTAAAACTTAAGCGCGTTACCACCTGTTGTGGTTTCAGGAGAACCAAACATCACACCAATCTTCATACGGATCTGGTTGATGAAAATCACCATGCAGTTTGATTTTGCAATAGAAGCCGTCAACTTACGAAGCGCCTGGCTCATAAGACGAGCTTGAAGACCAGGAAGGCTATCACCCATCTCACCTTCAATCTCAGCACGCGGCGTTAAAGCAGCAACAGAGTCAATAACCAAAACATCAAGCGCACCAGAACGCACAAGCGTATCTGTAATTTCAAGCGCCTGCTCACCGGTATCAGGCTGAGAGATCAATAAGTCTTCAAGGTCAACACCCAGTTTACGAGCATAAACCGGATCAAGCGCATGTTCCGCATCGATAAAGCCGCAAATGCCACCATCTTTTTGCGCTTCTGCAATTGTTTGCAACGCAAGTGTTGTCTTACCAGAACTTTCAGGACCATAAATTTCAATAATTCTGCCCTTAGGTAGTCCCCCAATACCAAGCGCAATATCCAGACCAAGCGAACCAGTTGAAACTTTTTCAATCTCAACAACATTCTCATTTGATCCAAGCTTCATAATTGAGCCCTTGCCATATGAGCGCTCAATTTGAGAAAGTGCTGCATCTAGCGCTTTACTTTTATCCACCGATTTTTCCTCTACTAGTCGTAAGGAGTTCTGTCCCATGATCTGATACCTCTAAGTTTAAAACCAACCGCTTTGTTCAAGCGCCAACTTAACTTAAATGTACTCTATTTGTTCTCATTTGACAACACCCAATTAAGTTATTGCAATATAACGATAAAAACACTTTTGTTCTTTTTTTGTACACGGCAATATTCTAAATCTGTTCAATCCTAACCATGTACATTAAACTTGCTGGGGTGATGATATACGATTCGTGAAAGGTATATAGTTTTGAATTCAGTTTTAGTAATCGGGGGCGCCCATATCGACCGAAAAGGTGCCATGACTGAAGACTATATTGCAGGTGCCAGCATCCCGGGAACCGTTGAAGAAGTTATCGGTGGCGGTGCATTTAATGTTGCTGCCAACTTATCTCGGCTTGGGCTTGATGTTACTTTTATTTCTCCACGAGCAAATGATGGGAATGCAAATCTGGTTTCAAATCAGATTGGTCTACAGGATATCAATGATTGTCCGGTTATATGCGATGGTAACACCCCCAGCTATACAGCACTGATTGATCGACATGGTGAACTTGTTGCCGCTCTTGCTGATATGAAATTGTATGACGACTTAACCCCCGCATCCTTTCTTAAAGATGAAACCATCAAGCAGCTCGAAAGTTCTCGCATCTTGATCACAGATGCAAACTTACCTGAAGATATTCTCATAGAGATATCAAGAACAATACATGATGATTGTCATTGGTATGCAATTGCCGTCTCCCCTGCCAAAGTTGTGCGGTATCTAAAGGTCATGAAGCGGATAAATTGTCTGGCAATGAATATGAATGAAGCCAAAGCAATCGTTATGAATACATCACAGGCTGAATTAAAAACCTCACTGGAAGCTTTGGGTCTACGCGGCGCGATTATAACCAATGGAGCAGATGAGATTACAGGATTCTTACAAGGCTCAGAGCACATAAGCCTCAAACCAAAACAAATTGATAAAATTATAGATGTCACTGGCGCTGGTGATGCCACATTGTCCGGATTTGTTACACAAGTTGAAGATGGTCATAATATTCAACAAGCTTTAGAGTTTGGAATGGCTGCAGCGCGGTTGACAATCACGATAAACGGTGCACAACACCCTCTTCTTTCACACGACCTTGTTCAAAAAGAACTTGAACAATCCCAATAACAAGGTAGCCACAAATGCAAACTCAATTAGATATTACCTATAGCGCTGAAGTTGCGGATGCACTTTCAAAAAATGCGCCCATTGTAGCGCTTGAATCGACAATCATAACGCATGGTATGCCTTGGCCTGGCAATTTTGAGATGGCAACAGGTGTTGAACAGCTTATTCGAGATAATGGCGCAACGCCGGCAACTATCGCGGTTTTAGATGGCAAGTTACATGTCGGGCTGGAACGCGAAGCCATTGAACAACTAGCAAAAACACCCGATGCAATGAAATTATCCAGAGCGGATTTCGCATTTGCCATTGCGCAAGGAAAAACGGGGGCAACAACAGTGGCCGCAACGATGATGGCCGCCCATCAAGCTGGTATCTTTGTCTTTGCAACAGGTGGCATTGGCGGAGTTCACCGCGGTGCCAGTGACAGCTTTGATATCTCGGCTGATTTACAAGAGCTTTCGAGAACCCCGGTTATTGTTGTTGCAGCCGGTGCAAAGGCAATTTTGGATGTGCCGAAAACTCTGGAAGTTTTAGAAACCAATGGCGTTCCCGTGGTCACACTTGGCCAGGATGAATTCCCAGCGTTCTGGTCTTCAAAATCAGATCATGCATCCCCATTACGTGTGGATAATGTTGAAGATATCGCAAATTTTGAACATGCCCGACGTCGTTTTCAGGACCACGGCGGAATGCTGGTCGGCAATCCTGTTCCGCAGGACGCTGAAATCCCTCAGGATGAAATGAGCAGTTTTATCGAGCAAGCGCTTAAAGAGGCAGATGATCAAAAGATATCAGGTAAGGACGTGACACCATTTCTGCTTGCCCGGATTTTTGAATTAACAAACGGCAAAAGCTTGGAAACGAATATCGCCTTAGTGCGCAATAACGCAAAAGTCGCAGCACAGATTGCCTGCTCGCTTTAAGCCAGAATTCTTAAAAAAACCGGTGTACTTAAACAAAACCCCGGTGATCAGTTGACCACCGGGGTTTATTTCATTCTGTAAAGTTTAACCGACTATGACAGTGGAGAAAGTTGAATTTCTACACGACGGTTGGCCGCACGACCCGCATCGGTGCTGTTGTCAGCAATCGGACGTGTTTCACCAAAGCCAAGTGTACGGAAGCGGCGCGCGTCCACACCAGACTGGGATAGATAGCTTGCCACAGATTGTGCGCGCTGAGTTGATAGCGTGAGATTGTACTGATCTTCACCTGTGGAATCTGTGTGTCCGTAAACATCAACCAAAGTTTTGTTAAACTTGTTCACAACAATCGCAACACCGCGCAATGTGTTTACAAATGCCGGCTTAATTGCTGATTGTCCTACATCAAACGTAATATTTGATGGCATATTGAGAATAATCTGATTGCCGTTACGTGTAACGGTTACCCCAGTGCCCTGAAGTTGTGCACGAAGCTCAGCTTCCTGTTGGTCCATGTAATTACCAATCGCACCACCTGCGAGCAGACCAATACCAGCGCCAATCAGCGCATTTTTACGATCATCGCCACCAGCAAGAAGACCAAGACCAGCACCAGCTGCGGCACCAAGGGCAGCACCCTTTGTTGTATTGTTGACCTTTTGCTGACCAGTGAACGGATCAGTTGTTGTACAAGAAGCAAGGACCGCGCCTGCCATAAGAACCGAAATAATCTGGGCTTTCATAAAATTCCCCTTCATAGAATTTGTTTGGGATCACCTATCACCTTCAAATAAGGCATTAAGATGAACTAATTCTTTATGAACCCATTCAAACAGATACAATTTTAATTATCAAGCATGTCTCGAACAGCTGTTGCGAGCTGTTTTAGCGAAAATGGCTTAGGTAAGAAGCCGAATTTGGCACCTTCCGGTAAATTCTTCGCAAAAGCATCTTCTGCATAGCCAGACACGAAGATGAATTTGATATCAGGATAATCTTTGCGTAATTCGCGCAAGAGCGTCGGTCCATCCATTTCTGGCATCACCACATCAGATACAACAATATCAATTTCACCATTAAGCTCTTCCAAGATCTCTAAGGCCTCAACGCCAGATCCTGCTTCGTGAACTTCATAGCCGCGTGTTTCGAGCATGCGTTTGCCGCCGCGCCGAACCGCCTCTTCATCTTCAACTAGCAAGACAACAGCGGAATCACCCGTCAGATCAGCTGATTCTGATGATTTCTTTGACAATGAAGCAGCTTCTGGTTTCGCACTATTACCAGAAGTTGCGAATGTTGCCTCAGCTTCTGTCTCTTCAACCTCTTCGATATGCCGAGGAAGGAAGATTTTAAACGTGGTCCCCTTACCTACCTCAGATTCCGTATAGATAAAGCCGCCAGATTGTTTGACAATGCCATAAACCATCGAGAGGCCAAGCCCGGTCCCCTTGCCCACATCTTTGGTTGTAAAGAACGGCTCAAAAATTTGTTCAAGCACTTCAGGTTCAATACCCGTTCCTTGATCCTCAACCTCCACAAGCACAAAGTCACCTTCGCTCATGCCACGATGATTAAGCTCTTTAATCTCAGCTTCTTCCACATTAGAGGTTCGAATGGTGACCGTACCACCATCCGGCATGGCATCGCGGGCATTAACGGCAAGATTGACCAGAACCTGCTCAAACTGGCCAAGATCGGTTTTAACTGGCCAAACATCTTTGCCAAATTCTACATCAAGCTTCACATTTGTTCCGGTTAACCTGTCGACCAACATGCGTAAATCACCCACCACATCGGTCATCGATAAGACCGAGGGGCGCATGGTTTGCTTGCGCGAGAATGCCAAGAGCTGGCGTACCAGCACAGCAGCACGGTTCGCATTGCGTTTAATTTCCATTAAATCTGCAAAATCGCTGTCCGCAGGACGGGATGAGAGTAACAAGTGATCTGATGACAGCAAAATAGCCGTCAAAACATTATTAAAATCATGCGCAATTCCGCCCGCTAACGTACCAACAGCATTCATTTTCTGTGTTTGCGCCATTTGCGATTCAAACGCTTTTTGCTCTGTGGTTTCAACAACATAGATGATTGCCTTATCACGGGAATTTTCATCGCCTTGTTCAATTACTGCATTGACGTAAAAACGGAAATACCGCTCGTCATCTTTGGGATGGCGTGCATCAAAGGGGGTATATTACCTTGCTTATCAGCAGCTTTTTCTAAGCTTTCCGTATAGGATGCGATGTCTTCCTCTCTGAAGAGAGTTTCCAACTGTACGCCTTTTTCAATATCCAACCGGCTGACAATTCCGTCAAACATCTTCAAAAACGGCGCATTGGTACGAAGGATCTTACCCTCAGAATCTATCGACGAGATTGCCATTGGCGTGTTGTTAAAGAACCGCGTAAAACGCATTTCAGCCGCAGCAGGAGATGCATTTGCACCTGGCTCATCATCGCGCTTTACAACGATGGTTCGGCTTTCACCAGGCGCACCATCACGTGTCGTTGAGACCTTGTGCACAAGTTTAACCGGAAGACTTTGTCCATTTTGCTTTAACAAATCCAAATCAAGCTGCGCTGTCCTGTTAAGCCCAGGTTCCGCTTGTACTGAATTAATTAGTGCAATGCCCTCACCCGCAACAATTTCTGGTATGGCGATAGAACCAGAAACAAAGCTGGTTAGATCAATTGCAAGCCAATCAGCAAGGGTCGCATTAATATATAAAATATTGCCATCTTGATCCGCTGAGAAAAACCCAACAGGAGCATGATCAAGATAATCAATCGCGTATTGTAATTCTTTAAATACACGTTCCTGATCAGAACGATCACCTGTGATGTCCGATAATTCCCACGCGATAAAATCATCTTTGTCTTCACTTGAAAATGGTCGAGCTGATAATCGATACCAACGTGGAGCGACTTCGCCATCGGAAGCGTGTAGTGCAGAGGTTAAACGAAATTCTTCCTGCTTGGATACACCCTCGCGAATACCGCTGGTTAAACGATACACAGCCTCAGTTGCTGCTGGATCGTGCCCCAAAAGAAGACTTACCGATTTTAATTCCTGCTCATTGTCTGCACCCACAAGTGCGCGATATGCGCTATTGCCATATATGACGCGGTCTTTTTGATCAGAAATCAAAATACCCTGTGGTTGGCTATCTAGGATTTCAAATGCAAATGGATCTGATTTTGGTTTCGGTGCAAAACCGATCAATCCAGTGATGAGCGATACAATAAAAAATATGCCCAACATGCCCAAAAGACCCAAACCAATAAGCAACACATTGATGTCAATCTGATTGCGATAAAGGAAGAAGACGACCGAAAAGGCTATCATCACAAGAGCAACGACTATGAGTTTCATTGCGGGTTTTGATTTGGGCTGGTGATCCATATTTTATTCCGACGCAGATCAGTTGTTAATCACGTCTACCCCCTCGGATAGCTCAAACGATGATGGCAGGCTTATTTCCATCTCTAAACCTAATATTTAAGCTAATTTTTCCACATCGAAAGGGCATTAATAAGATATCCCCACGCCTTTCGCGATTTTTCACTAAGAATCAGCTATAACTTCCACTTACAACGATCTTATACTCAACATCGCGTAGATGATACGCGTAATATTTAGGTGCATCATGACTGAGACAACGAGTGACCCAATTGGCAGTCTGGTTTTCGCATTGCTCATTGTCGGTGTTGCCATCGGGCTTTTTGCAGTCGTGGCCTTTTTCTTGAAGAAAAAATTTAATCTGGCCGCCTTGGGACAAAAACTAAATGCTGGCTCCCGATTATCGGTTGTTGAGACAATCGCAGTTGATCAAAAGCGCAAACTTGTTCTTATTCAAAAAGATGGCAAAGAGCATCTCGTTCTGGTGGGTGGACCAACTGATCTTGTTATTGAGACGAGTGAAGCAGCTCAAAAACTACCGGTCGCGCAAGCATTAACTCCCGATAATACCGCCACTCAGACAAGCCAAACTCCAACGGGTGCCGCAGCGCCTGCCCTTAATACCGAGCAAGATGCAATTGATTTTTTTGATCAAGCCAGAGATCGAATTTTTACACCTAAGGACGCACAAGCTGCGAAGCCAACTCAGCCTAAACCTGTTATGTGTGATGACACTGATGATTTCCATTCAGTCCTGCAATCTCAGCAGAATACACAGCCAAAAACGCAACCAGGTAGCCAACGCTCACAGCCATTGGAACCCATTCCAGAAACCGCAGAAGAGCGCGTCAACAAACTCAAAGCACTTCTAGATGAAGCGCAAAAATCCAGATTAAATAAAAGCTAGAAGCCTATTCGTCGCGGTAAACTTTTTCGCGGCGCTCATGACGTTCTTGTGCTTCGATTGACAATGTTGCAATCGGTCTTGCATCGAGTCGTCTTAAACTGATTGGCTCGCCTGTATCTTCACAATAACCGTATTCACCTTCGTCAATGCGACGAAGCGCAGCGTCAATTTTTGAAATAAGCTTGCGCTGACGATCACGTGCGCGAAGTTCAATCGCACGATCTGATTCTGATGATGCACGATCCGCAACATCCGGGTGGTTCGAGCTTTCTTCAGCTAGATTTCCCATTGTCTCGCGTGCGCCTTGCAAGATCTCATCTTTCCAGTCGATAAGCTTTTTCCTAAAGTAGGCAGCTTGACGGGGGTTCATGAACTCCTCGTCGTCAGATGGTACATAAGAATCCAATTTTGAACCGTCACTCATGATCTGTATCCCTAAACTTAACGCCTTGTTGAGCGCTGTATAACCAGTGTCGGAGCAGCTTACAAGTAGTAAAAAGTTGATCGCATGCATCCGTCGGGCTGCTGTTTAATGAAAATTCGTGACAGTTAAATGATAATTTAAAGGCCAAATCCCTTAAATCACTCATTTTACACACTATATAGAATGGAAAGAGTGGTTTTAATTGCAAAATTATTCACAGAATTGATAATAATTTGAGATTAATTTTCGCAGATTGTAAAAACTGGAGTAGCCTTGTCTGAATTTCCGACAGTTTCCCGTTTAGCTGAGGAAGCCTATGGCGTTTTTGATACCGCAACGTCCCGCGCTAAAGAGATTTTTCAACCGACCATTCGTCTTGGTGTCACGGGGTTATCTCGCGCTGGAAAAACAGTTTTCATTACCTCACTTATCCACAATTTAATCCACGGAAAGAAGCTTCCATTCTTCAATGCGAAGTATTCAGGCCGAATCTCAAAGGTCTATTTGCAGCCTCAACCAGATGACGATGTACCGCGTTTTGCTTATGAAGGGCATCTCGACAGTCTCATGCTGGAAAGACTTTGGCCAGAATCTACCCGATCCATTTCTCAGTTGCGATTGACCATAGAATATGAGACTGAAAATTCTTGGGGGAAGATGTTCTCCGCAGGAAAGCTCAACCTTGATATAATCGATTACCCTGGCGAGTGGCTGTTAGATTTACCGCTTCTGTCGCAAGACTTTGCAACATTTTCCAAAAACGCTGTTGAAATGGCGAAAAGCTACCCACGGTCAGAATTAAGTTCTAAATGGCTCGACCTTGCTGATAAAATTGATCCAGATGCCGATTTTCAAGATCCACCAATCATAGAGCTCGCCGCAAATTTTTCTAACTATTTGAAAGATTGCAAACACGACAAACGCGCTTTTTCAACCCTCCCTCCGGGACGTTTTCTACTACCTGGAGATTTAGAAGGCTCGCCTGCAGTTACCTTTGCACCGCTCTTAAATATTCAAGGACGTGAAGCTAAACCAAACAGCATGCTTGCTATGATGGAACGACGTTTTGAAAGCTATAAATCAAAGGTCATACAACCATTTTATCAAAATCATTTTGCGCGCTTAGATCGCCAAGTGATATTGATCGACGCATTACAAGCACTTAATGCAGGTCGCGAAGCTGTGATTGATTTAGAGCGTGCATTAGGAGATATATTATTAAGCTTCAATACCGGCAAAAATACCTTCCCGGCCAATCTGTTTACAAGACGAATTGACAAAATTCTGGTCGCAGCAACCAAGGCTGACCATCTCCATCATGAAAGCCATGATCACCTTCAAGCGATAGTTCAACGCCTGGTTAACCGTGCTTTGATCAAGATTGATGCAACGGGCGCAGAGGTGGACGTGCTTGCAATGGCAGCCATTCGCGCAACCAAAGAAGCTACACATAAAAACGGTGATGAGGAATTACAGCTTATTGTTGGCACACCGCGCAAAGGTGAACAATTAGGCGATGAAACATTTGATGGAAAAACTCAAAAAGCCATATTTCCCGGTGACTTACCAGAAAATTCGGATTCAATTTTTAAAGCAGTTGATTCAGATCATAAAGAAGAGTTTGAGGATCTTAAGCACATTAATTTTATTCGCTTCCGCCCACCAGAATTATCTAATCACAAACAAAACAAAGATGTCGAGATTCCCCATATTCGTCTTGATCGCGCGCTGGAATTTTTAATCGGAGACCGTTTGCAATGAGTAAGAAATCAAACCGCGCTCCTGCTTCTTTTTCGGTCGATGAAACCGAGAACACAACAACGTTTGAACCTAAAAAACGCGCTGCCGCTGCTATTGAGCTGAATGACGAGTACATCGAATTCACCTCAGATGAGGAAGACATATTTGCATATGACACCCCGCCTCTCGAAGAAGATTTTGCAAAAATTGAACCTGCGGTCCAACGCAGAAGTTTTTCATTCACCAAACTGTTCATCAGCGGCTTTACCATTTTAATTGGCCTTGCAATTGGCTTATGGGTTGACGGCTTAATCTCGGATTTATTTGCACAATCTCAATGGCTAGGCTGGGCAGGATTGGGCCTCACAGCTTTAATGATTGTAGGACTGTTCGGATTGATCTGGCAAGAAATATCAGTCTTTATGAGATTGAATTCTGTTGGCGATATGCGTGAGCAAACGAGCAAAATTGATGCATCAAGCACGATTGGCTCAACTTGGAAACTGGTCCACCGCATAACAAAATCGGTTTCCAATAATCCGATGACATCTCAAGGACGGCAGGCAATTAAAGACCTTGAAAATGAAGTCATCGATAGTGTTAATCTAATTGAGTTTACCGAGCGAGAGCTTTTTAAAAATCTTGATCAACAGGCAACGCAGATGATCACGTCTTCGGCAAAGCGTGTATCCGTTGTCACTGCAATCAGCCCACGCGCGCTCATTGATACAGGGTATGTTTTATTTGAAATGGTGCGACTAGCGCGACGAATTTCCCAAATTTATGGCGTTCGCCCAGGCTTTTTTGGAACGATGAAGCTTTTAAAATCAATCGCCATGCATCTCGCTGTCACAGGTGCGGTATCCTTAGGCGACAGCGTTGTCCAACAAATGATCGGGCAAGGTGTTGCAGCTAAAATATCAGCACGTTTTGGCGAAGGTTTTGTAAACGGATTGATGACCACCCGATTTGGCATCGTAGCAATGGAAGTATCACGCCCCATGCCTTTTCGCGCTCGCAAACGCCCCAGCTTGAGTGACTTTTTAAGTGAGCTAAACATGCTAAAATCGGAAAAATCGTGAATTTTGCAGCCGATTGTATCATTTCGTGATCACATCTGGCTAATTTTTACTGCTTTGCTTACCAAGCATTAACCATTCCAAGGCACTTTCAGGGAAGTATTAACCTTGTTTGGTATTTCTATGTCTAAATTTTTGAGCCGTTTTATCTTCGCCGTAGGTCTATTTGTTGCTGCTATATGTTCGGTAAGCATCGCATCGGCCGCCAATGATAAACAATTCTTTGGTTCTGTCGAAGGCACATGGAAAGGTCCCGGCAAAATTGTTGCGGGCAAGTACAAGGGCACAAAATTCTCATGCTCGCTTGAAGGCACTCCGGTTAAAGGTAAATCTATCGGTGTCTCGATGGATGGCAAATGTCGCGTCGGCGTTTTTAACCAACCTATGAACGCTGTCATCACCAAAGCCGGTTCATCATATCGTGGTACATTCTTAGACGGTGCTAAAGGCAAAGGATTAGATATTGTATCTGGACGCTTTAACAAATCACGTGCTGTTGTTGGCATCAACCGCAACAAACTAGATGGCACGATGGTTGCAGATTTCATCGATCAAAACACAATGAATGTAACGATCTCAGTGCAAGTGGGGAAAACACTAGTCCCAGTGATCGGAATGACGCTTAAGCGAAAATCATCTCGCAAAACAGCGATGAAGTAAGCGCTGAGATTAACTCAGCGAAGACTGATTTCTATCTATTTAAGTGCCGTTGCGAATATAAGATCAATCATATAGATCTTAACAATCTCAACAATTGAAACAGGCATATGGCACGACGAAAATACGGTACAAATTTACCGTCTCCATTTTTAAAAAACCTAAAAGTTATAACGGATAAAATAGCTGATAAAAAAGGCTATCCGTTTAATCTGCCATGGCTGGACCACAAAAGGTTTGAGATTGAGTTCACTACACCCGTCACAATCATTGTGGGCGAAAATGGTACCGGCAAATCAACACTCATTGAGGCTATCGCTGCTTTAAGCGGTTATGATGAGGCTGGTGGCGGAAAGGGTTATCGACCCGTTGATCATTCAAAGGCTATTGATAAAAGCGGATCAGAACTTGCAGATGTGTTGCGTGGTGCATGGCTGCCTAAAATCACCAATGGTTGGTTTTTCAAAGCAGAATCCTTTTTCTCTGTCGCGCGCTATTTGGATCAAGCTGCCCTAGAGGACCCTTTAGGTGGCCCTCCCCCTGATTTTCTATCCTGGAGCCACGGAGAAGGTTTTATCCGCTTCTTTGAAGAACGAATGCAGCGTCAGGGAATTTACTTCATGGATGAGCCAGAAAGCGCGCTTTCGCCCAAAAGACAGCTAGAATTGCTTCGTATTTTGCATCGGATTCAACAAACCAAAACGGCACAGGTTATCATGGCAACACACTCGCCAATTCTAATGGCACTACCGGATGCCAAAGTACTCGAAGTCACGCGCTTGGGCCTAGAGGACGTTGACTATCGCAACACATCCCATTTCAAGCTCTACCAATCTTTCGCCGCCGACCCTGAGCAATTTATCTCGGAAAAGGTGATTGAGGACGAAGACTAATATGCCATTCTTTGGACTATGATTTTAAATCAGCTTAAGGGAACGTTCTTACATCCACCAGTCGCCGTCTTCGCTCATGGCTTCAATGTCATCATCGTGGAGTTCTTGTGCCCATTGAGAAACAGATTTGTCAGAAATAAGTTTATCCGGTGAAATGTCTGATAACGGCTGCATGACAAAAGCACGATCCGTCATACGCGGATGCGGAACCTCAAGTCCCTCTTCTACGATAATTTCATCACCATAAAACAAGACATCAATATCAACTTGACGCGGACCCCATCGCTCGGCGCGAACACGCCCCAGCTTTTGTTCAATATCAAGACATTTATCCAACAGCTGACGCGCAGTTAGGCTTGTTTCTAGCAACACGCACGCATTCAAAAACGGCGGCTGATCGGTTTTTCCCCAAGGCGGTGTTTTGTAAAGCTTTGAAACCAATAGCACTTCAACATCTACTTGATGCGCTAAATTACTGATCACATTGATTAAATTTTGCTTGGTGTCACCAAGGTTTCCACCAATTCCCAACGCTGCACGCGTTAAATGATCACTCATCTTGATGTCTCTACACAAACTTCAACATAATCCAATACCCCTTGTATCGGCGCTGAAGGCTTTCGGACTGCCACTTTGGCACATTCCACGAGCGCAAAACTATCCAGTATATTCTGGCCAATAAAATGCGCGAGTGTTTCAATCAGATCATACGAAGCACTGGTCACAGTATCTTCAACCAAGGCAAAAACTTCGCCGTAATGAACGGTGTTTTCAAGTTGATCATCGGCAATCTGATCATTTTTTTTAACATCCATCTCCACATCGATAAAGAAGCGTTGTCCTATTTCTTTTTCAGCTTGAAACACACCGTGATAAGCATAAAAAGAGCAATTTTTTAGCGTGATCTTGATTGTTTGCGTCAAGATATCATTCCTTCTTTCAAAGCATGTGCGATCAAACCATCAGCCACTGATAACGCATCGCGATTAATTGCAACATCATGTACCCTAAATATAGCACCGCCCATCTGACGTAAAACGACAGAGGTTGCCGATGTCCCGACATCTCGGTCCTGAGCCTCTCGACCCGTTAATGCGCCGATAAAGCGTTTGCGTGATGAACCAATTAAAAATGGATAACCTAACGCATGTAATTCTTCAAAACGCAGCATGAGTGATAAATTCTCTTCAGTCGTTTCTTTCGCAAATCCAAAACCCGGATCGAGAACAATGCGCTTTTTCTCTAAACCTGCATCTTCTGCAATTTCCAGCGATTTTTCAAACCAGTTGAATTGGTCAGTGATAACATCGGAATGAATTTTGCGATTACGTCCTGTATGCATTACACATACGCCTGCGTCATGCTTTGCGGCGACTTTGGCAATTTTTGGGTCTCTTTGCAGCCCCCACACATCATTGATGATATGTGCGCCGCTTGATATTGCAAGATCAGCAGTTGAAGCTCGATAAGTGTCGATAGAAAAGATCGCATTAAAATTTTCAGCAAGTGCTTCAATGACTGGTAGCACCCTGTCCTGTTCCATTTGTGCGGTAACAGGTTCAGCGCCAGGGCGAGTGGATTCACCACCGATATCTAATATATGCGCACCTTGCGCGATATGGTGTTCTGCGGATCTCAGCGCTTCGTCAACAGAATTGATCATTGCACCATCGGAAAAGGAGTCCGGTGTGACATTCATAATTGCCATGATCACAGCTTTTGGACCAAGCGTTATTGATGCCTGATGTGCAAGACACCAGTTTCTAGCTTCAAAACACTGAATATTGGATTGAATGGAATTCAACATGTTAAAAGAAGGTCCGCAAATTGCTCAGATAGGTCGATGTATATCTGAAATGATGAGAATTTCAATTTTCACGGAATCAAGGCGCAAATAGTTCGCTAGGCTCCTCATTTAAGTCAAGAAATAATCAGTAAATGCCTATTTTATCAACTGAATGATGAAAATTGCCTATTATTTTGTCAAATTATATCGATAACATTTTAGGATAGTCGCACAAATTTACGTCAGTTATCCCTTACACAAGCTTAGTTTTTTACGATTCGACAGGTACTCCCGGCGCAGAACGTATAAATCACGTTCCTCCCATGTCATTTATACAGCGCCCAATTCACCTCACCCCTGAAATGCGGTGAGGTTCTTTTTTTAAGCTTGCTGTGATGGGATATGAACGATCAATCCATCAAGTTCATCGGAAACTGTGACCTGACATGATAAACGCGAAGTTGCTTTCATCTCAAAAGCAAAATCCAACATATCTTCTTCCATGGCCTCAGGCGAACCCACTTTCTCGGTCCATGTATCATCAACATAAACATGGCATGTTGCGCATGCACAAGCACCACCACACTCAGCTTCAATACCTGGTACTGAGTTTTTCACTGCATTTTCCATCACTGTTGAGCCATTTTGCGCGTCAACAACAAATTCTTTTCCATCGGAAGAGATGTAAGTAATCTTGGCCATAAATTTTGCGGGTCCCTAATAAAATTCACAGCACACAAACCATAGTGTTCTTGAGAGCGCAACCCTAAAATAATGAATTACCCAAGCTTAGATGCGGTTTAGCGACGCAATGAAAGTGCTAGCTTTAACCACTGAATTTGAAAATGCTGCTAAACAAATAGGATCCGCAGGATCTGCCTTCACTCGATCAGCTTTTTCAGCGATATCAAATGCACCAATGCTTTCAGCAGCGTTATGCACTTCGCCTGCCATTTTTGCACGTTGCTTTTCAGTGCAGATCGCCATTTCTGAAAGGCTTTCACGCACTTGCTTGGCAAAAAGCGTCAAAAGCTCATTTTCAAGCGCTGAATCCCCTGAAGTTTGTTTGGAAAGGTGTAGCATATCAATTGGGCGATTATCGCATTCACGACCAGACCCAAATTCTGGTGCTTCCAGTATAATTCTATTTAAAGCCATCTTGTCCCCGTTTCTTTTATGTTTTCTGCAATTTAAGCACGGAGGTGAATGTTTTTTGTTAATCTGTCGCCGAACAGCCTTATTTTCGTCAAATATGGTTAACAGACCATAAACCTATATTTTGCAGGGACTTAATGACGGGCGTATTTTTCCCTAAAGGTTTTGAGGCGCTTCTGCCTGTGTACGAAGGGCTTCATCTCATTGTTAAACCTACGAAAATGTGGCAAAACACAACATTGATATGTTTTGCATGAGGCTATGGCGAGTTTGAGCTGGGACAAACACGAGGGTTTTAAACGTTCGTCCGCTTGGGTCATCGCTGCAAAACGCGTACAAACAAAATGAGGAAGTAGCGGTATGGCAAAAGAGCCCGCTGGTCACAAAAAAGATCATTCAAACACCACCAATAGTGGAAATTCTCAAGAGGCGGATTTCTCTCTTGATGAAAAATCATTTGAAGATCTAGAGCAACAAGTATCGAGTGCTGCGCGCGAGTTAGCGACATCAACAGAGACTTCGGAAAAATCTGCGTCTCAAAACAGCACGACGAGCTCAAATGATCAAACAAATACTGCGTCATCCGAAACACGTCGCGCTCCGGCACCGACGACGCAGATTGATTTCGACCCAGCCAATGATGATTCAGGTTTAAAGTCGTCTCCCTTGCTTGCAGCTCTTGATCAAAGAGTTTCTGGTTCGGCATATACATTTGCAATCCTGCTATCCTTGATCTGGATCGCAGGCGTGGGTGCAATTTCATACTATTTACTTGCAGAGAATATTAGTGCCGTTGCAACGGCAAACGACTTGGTTGCTGACCCCCTCCTCATTGGTGCAATCCTTGTTGCTATTATTCCAACATTTATCTTCTTTGCCTTTGCCATCATGGTCACAAGAGCCCGCGAATTTAAAGTTGCAGCGCGTGCAATGACGCATGTTGCGATCCAACTTGCGGATCCTGAAACACGTGGCACAGGTAAAATCACAACGGTGGGTCAAGCCATCCGTCGTGAAGTTAATGCTATGAATGAGGGCATTGAACGCACAATTGCGCGTGCATCTGAATTGGAGACTCTGGTCCATTCAGAGGTCAATGCGCTCGAGCGAAGCTATACTGACAACGAAATGCGAGTTCGCGGTCTTGTAACAGACCTGAGTAACGAGCGCGACGCGATCATTTCATATGCCGAGCGTTTAAGAACATCTATTGTTGGCGCACGCGATGAACTGAAAGACGAATTGGGACAAGCAGGTGATGAAATCGCTATGCGTATTGCCCTTTCCGGCGAAACAGTTGCGCAATTAATGGATACACATTCTGCTACATTGCAGGAACGCACAACCGATATCACACACTCTATTCAGAACTTGTTTGAGCAAAATTCTGAAAACTTGCTGAACAATCTACGCACATCTGGAAATGAAATTTCTGGCGAAATTGACAGTCGTTTAAATATGATTAGCTCGCAGTTTGTGTTGCAAAGCAAAGAGTTGCTATCTGACTTTGAAACACGTGTGAACACACTTGATTCAACCGCTGAGCGCTTAAACGAAACAATTAACGAACGCACTCGTCAGCTAAACGAAGCTCTGTCTGCCCGTAGCTCTGAAATCAACGACTCTCTGGCAATTGGTCAACGCGCCATCGAACAAGGCCTCGGTGACGTTATTAATTCAATGAATGCCACATTGGATGAAAAAGGTGCTGCCTTTAGGCAAACACTTAAATCTAGCGCTGATGAAGCGGTTATGGACATCGATTTACGTTCTGGCTTGGTCGGCGAGCAAATGCTAGCTGCAAGTAGTGAAGTCAACACAAGCTTCTCTGAAAACATCGAAAAACTTGCGGCAACGCTGGATCAGCGCACATCTGCGTTTAACAACACTGTTAAAGATGGTGTTGCAGAGGTGAATGAAACGCTTACAGCCAGCAACTTTAACCTCACCAATATTATTGAAAACGGCGTTGATAAACTCAGTGGCCATGCTGATACGCTTAAGACTGCAGCCGATGATGCTGTCAACAAAATCGATGAGGGCTTCATGGCAAGCAACATGGCTGTGGATATGGCCATTACGACTGGCATCGAAAACCTAAACAAAACGCTATCCGATGGATCGTCTACAATTGAAGGTCATACGAAAGGCATCACTGCTGATCTAACTCGTAACCTTGTGGATCTGAACGAAACATTGTCGACTTCGCAATCAGCGCTCGATCAAAGCATGAGCAAAGCGGTTGAAGATATCAATGTCTCAATGAAGTCACGCACTGACGCGATGCAATCTGTTGCAAAAGACAGCATCAATCAGCTTGAAAATAGTTTCGATCAGCGCACGGATAGCATTGCAAACATTACCCAGCAATCCGTCGACAAACTCAGCGCGACATTGGATGAAAAAACAAGCAACTTTGCTGGAACCGCTCAAACTTCTATCGATGCGCTTGATGCGTCAATGCAAGATAGAACTGAGAAGTTGGAAAGTCTCAGCAAGATGACAATCGAAACCATTGACGCTTCGGTTAAACGCACTGCTGATTCATTGGAAACAATTACGAGTGAAGGCATTCAATCACTTGATATGTCTATTCAGCTGCGTGCCGAAACAATGGAAAACATTGCAACTGAAAACATGACTAAACTCGATAATGCCTTGCATGAGCGCGCCAATGAGTTGGATAATATCGCAAAACGCAACATTGACCGTTTGGAGCAAACACTCACCGACCGTACGAATGCCATGGAGACTATTTCTGGTGAAGGTGCAAACCTTATCACTAAAGCAATGGATACGATGACAGACGCCCTCTCCGGTGCGCTTGATCGCGAATCTTCTAAAATCTCCGTTGCCTTGATGAGCAATGAAGAAAAACTTGGGAATCTACTGTCTGAAAAAGCAAATTCGCTGGAAGAAAAAGCCAATGCGATTTCCTCGATCGCAAGTGGTTCTATCAACACGATCTCTTCTGCTGTTGAAAATTCATTGAATAAAGTCGAAGAGCATGCTGCGTCCATGACCGAGCAAACGCTCGATGCGATTACATCCATCGATAATGCTGTTGAGCAGAAAACTGATCACGTTGAAAAACGCTTTGGTATTTTGAACTCAACATTGTCCGATGGTCTTGATCGTGTTTCTACCACTCTTGGTGAACAGGCAATTTCTCTCGCAAGCACACTTAAATCGAGCGTATCTTCCGCAACAACCGATCTCGGTCAAGAAGCTGCGAGAGCACAAGAAGCCTTGCGCGCTGTGACAAACGAATTTGGCGAGACTATCAATAAAACGAGCGATGAGCTTAACCAGTCCATTGATGATAAATTGGGTGCACATTCTCAGCGCATGACCGAGAATGTATCTTCCTTCACTTCAGAAATTGACGGAAAGCTTGCAAGCCGCACGCAGGAGCTGTCGCAAAATGTGAATGCGGCTGCATCTCACCTAGATGAAGCATTGAGTATTCGCTCCAATGAGCTAACTGAAAATCTTACCGCTCATACGAAAGCGATGAATGAGAACGTGAGTGCACTTACGTCTGAAGCGGCGAAAATGCAGGAAATCTCAACGGTGACCAACCAGCTCAATGCGAAGCTGTCTGAGAACACAACAACACTTGCAAACTTTATGGGTGAAAAACTCAGCCCACTTGTTGATGAAATTACTGAAACAACAACAAATGCAACGCAAACGCTTCGTGAAACAGCGCAAGCAGGTGCTGAACAGCTCAAAGCTGAGAACCAGGCTCTTATCGATGCGATTGCAACACGTAGCAGCGAAACATTGACTGCCGTGCGTGATGCAAGTGCTAGCCTGTCTCAAAATGCAGCGATCATTGTTGATAAGATGAACGAAAGCAGCACGACGATTAATGACACAATTCATCAGGCATCTGCCAATATTTCGCTCATTAATACGCGCTTAAATGAAACAGCTGGCAATTTAACAGCGTCTACTGAACAGGCATCCAGCCTCGTTGCAAACTCTGCTGACATTTTGTCTAAAAACATCAGCCAACTTGGTGGCATTTCAAATACAACGCTGGCTCAGATTGCTGATATCAGCGAACATTTTGAGCAGCATTCAAATGTCTTGTCATCTGCAACTGACTTACTTGGTGAAGCGCAAAACCGATTGTCATCCACCATGGATGAACGCAAAGATGCGCTTGATCGCTTGTCTTCAACCTTAGTCGCACGATCAGAAGATGTTGAGCGCAACATGCGTTCGCTCATCGATATCGTGGACGGTGCATTTACCCAAGCTGCAACATTGTCATCAAATGCGGCAGGAACGATTGATCGCGAACTTAAATCATCTGTCAACGATGTTGATAGCTTGATCAAAGACACAGAAAAACGTTCAGTCAATGCAGCTCAGGTACTTCGCAACACATTGCGTGAAGCGGTTGACGAAGCGGTTAGCCGTTTCTCAGGTGCAACAGAAGAAATTCGCGTAACAGCAGGTAGCATTCGCCAGGAATTGAGCGATACACGCAACGAACTGAAGAAAGGTGCATTTGACCTTCCGGAAGAAACACGTGAAAGTGCTGCTGCTATGCGCCGTGCTGTGGCACAGCAAATTGAAGCACTGCAAGAGCTTTCCTCGCTTGTGTCTAAATCCACTCAGACACTTGATGCAAACCCCTCACCTTCCGCACCATCAAATACGCCGCGTGAGCGTGTTGCAGCGACTGAGATTGGTTCACAAGAACTACGCCCAACACGTGACGCTGTTACAGACAACAGTGACGACACACGCTGGGTAAGTAATCTAATCAAAGGTGCGGACACGCAAGAAGCGCCTACCTCAGCGCTGGCGCAACCAACACGCCAGCCGCGTAAACCGCAGCATGTGGTGGAATCATTGAACTCGCTTTCAGTTGATATCGCGCGTGCTATTGATCATGATGCATCTGTTGAATTATGGCAGAGATATCAGCGCGGTGAGCGTGATATCTTCACGCGCCGCCTGTATACAATCAAAGGTCAAAAGACATTTGATGATATTCAGTCAAAATACGCTCGTGAGCCAGAATTCCGCAAAGCAGTTGACCGCTACATGACAGATTTTGAAAAGCTTCTGTCCGACGTATCTCGCAATGATCCAAGCAATGTAATCGGTCAAAGCTATCTAACGTCCGATACCGGCAAAGTTTACACAATGCTTGCACATGCAAGTGGTCGCTTGAAATAAAAGCTTCACAAAAAAATTAAAGCCGCTTGATTATTTCGATCAAGCGGCTTTTTTTATGAACCGGACGACAGCACGTCTATCTCACATATTTCGCTGCCCAAGAAACAATATCGCGTGTAACGATGGTTGAAGCTAAATCTAACGCAGAAATATAATCATCATTGTCCCTGCCAGATGCAGTGACTTCCGATGTAAATATTCGTTGCGCACGTACAACGCCATTGCGATCATTTAAAACCTTGACCGAAATTGATACAACGGCGGAGCGCGGCGTTGCGACATTGATCTCAAACGCACGGATAGATGTGACAATCTGATAGTCAATTGCAAGCCCTTCTCCAGGAAGCCCAACACCACCAACTAAGCCTGATGTTTCGAACGCTTGCGCAAGCTTGGACTGGAACACACGCGGCAAGCGATCATTCCATTGTGCATCGGCGAGATACTGCACTGCTGAAGGTGATGTGCGCACAACAACCTGATCACTGTCGAGCGTTTTGAGTGCAACAGGTTCTGCAATTAAAATTTGCCGGCGAGAATTTCGGCTTTGTTGCGCGCTTTCAATTTCTTGCTGAGAAAGGGTAAAGGTATCGGGGATGGAAGCGTTGCCACCACCTAACACGCAGCCGCTGAGCACCAAGCATGTCGATAAAGCCAAGAGACTACGCAGCACCACAATTCTCCAACAGTTTCACTTCCAACATTACATTTGCCCCATACATAAACCAAAGTGAGATATTAAGAAAGCCTTAACGTCTTGTTCGGCCATCAAACTGTTTGACGGTTTCACCGCCAAAAATAAGCCTTTGGGGGTTTTTCTCAATTTCAGTGATGCTTCGTTCAATCCGTGAAATAGATCTGCGTGTTTCAACTACCAAAGCTTCAACATCCTGAAGCCCCGCCCCGGTAAATCGCTCCAAATTAGCAGCAATTGGCCCTATTCGACGATTAAGATTTGCAGCAACATCTTTAAATGCTTTGAGCGTATCTTGCGCTTCACTCATTAAACTGGACGAATCTCCATCACCCAAAAATCCATCAAGTTTTGCCAAAACACCGTCTACGCGGGTCGATGCCGCATTCAAACGTTTTGCGATTTCACTTACATCCGTGATCATTTGATCAATATCATCTGAACGGCCACCGACGCTTGAAACAACCTTTTTCGCTTCGGCAAGCGTTTCGCGCGCATCTGTACCTGCTGTTGAAATGTCCGAAAGGGCTTGTCGCACAATTGCAGGATCAACCTCAGCTAATAATATATCGACCTTTTCGGTTGCACTATTCAGCTTCTTGGCCGTATCTCCAACAGTTGAAATCATCTCATCAATATCACCTGAGCGACCACCAACCGTTTCAACAACCTTTTTCGCTTCAGCAAGAGCGATGCGCGCATCCGCACTGGCAGTGGATATGTCCTCAAGTGTTTTGCCAATCTGCCCCGGCTGAACTTCTGATAAAAGTGCATCCACTTTACCGCTGGCCGCATTAAGTTTTTGCGCAGTTTCAGACACATCCGCTATCATTTTAGAGATGTCCTCAGAACTTGCGCCGATGCCAGTAATCGCTGTCTTTGCCTGTTCAATTGCCTCACGCGCATCATTGCTTGCAGCGGTTATATTTTTAACGGTTTCACCAATCTGACCAGGTTGCACCTCTGAAATCAGCTTATCAATTTTTGCAAGAGACATTGTCGCTTCACCGCTAAGCTTTTCAAAATTAGCCAGCGTATTGTCAATTTTTTGCGGGTCAATTGCGTTGAGCAAACGATCAGCGGATGCAAGAGTTCCATCAATACGTGTTGAAAGCGTTTGAATAGTCCCGGTCAAACCGGAAACGCTTTTTAAAAACTCATCAATACCTTCTGCATTGTCGGTAAGAGCTTTTGAAAAGGTTTCAGCATTTTTCAGCGTTGCATTTATCGGGTCTTGAGCCGTTGTCACAAAGTTCTCAACCTGACCGACAATCGCATCTGTTCGCACCATGATTTTCTCTGCTGTTTCCAGCAGGTTGGCAATACCAGATGGAGACGCTTCAAATTGTATACTCGTCCCAGCTTCGTAAGCTTTCAAAAGTGCGTCTGTTCCAGCCCCTTGTGGTGTTGAGATCTCAAGAATTGAAGCACCCGTTAAACCCTGTGCTTCAAGTTTGATAACAGTATGTTCATTCACCGGGGTATCGACTGAAATCTCTGCGCGTGCATTTACAAATTTCGGCTGGTTTAGATCAATATTTACATGAGTAACTTGCCCAACGGGTATCCCGTTAAAGCGAACGGGCGCACCCACATTCAAACCAGCAGCAGAACCGGGAATTTGTACCACAATGCGCGCAAACTTTCCTGTTTGCCATAGCTCTGCATACCAATAGATGAACCCAAAAGCGGCGGCGGTTACAAAAACCGCAAACAAACCCACAATAGTGTAATTGGCTTTCGTTTCCATTCTTTACGACCCTTCTAGACGCACAATAGAACGCGCACGTCGACCTCTAAAATAGGATTGCACCCACTCATCTTCAAATGCAAGCATAGTATCAATGTCACCTGACACCAATACGCGTTTTTGCCCTAACACTGCTATACGGTCACAAACAGAAAACAGACTATCTAAATCATGCGTTACCATATAAACGGTTAGCCCCAATGTGTCGCGCAGTTTTGCAATCAAATCATCAAATTCTGCGGCACCAATGGGGTCCAGTCCAGACGTAGGTTCATCTAAAAACAGCAAATCAGGGTCAAGCGCGAGCGCGCGCGCCAACGCTGCCCGTTTGATCATACCACCTGATAATTCAGATGGGTATTTATCAGCCGCATTCGGCGCCAATCCCACAAGTTCGATTTTCAACCGTGCCAAATCATCCATTAAAGGCTGCGGAATATTTAAATATTCACGCATTGGCACTTGAATATTTTCTTTAACCGTTAGCGAGGAAAATAATGCACCCTGTTGGAACAAAACACCCAAACGCATATCAATTGTAATACGTTCTTCGTCAGAAATACCGTCATAATCTTTGCCAAGAATGTGAACATTTCCTGCCTGGCGTTTGATCAGTCTTAGCATAGTGCGCATCAACACAGATTTTCCTGTACCTGATGCGCCAACAAAACCTAATATTTCCCCGCGATGCACATCTAAATCCAGATTCTCAAGAACAGTATGTTCACCAAACGCCACTGAAATCCCGCGCGCAGACAAAATGATATTATCCCCATTTCTGGGTGCTAATGTCTGATTTGTTTGCCCACGATCACTCATATCATCATCACTTAGAAATCAATGGCCGCATAGAATATGGCAAATATTCCATCAATTACGATCACCAGGAAAATAGCTTTCACGACAGAGGCGGTCACTCGTCGACCCAAAGATTCCGCACTGCCACCCACTTTAAGTCCTTCAACTGCAGCAATAATACCAATGGTAATAGCCATGAAAGGTGTCTTAATCATGCCCGAGGTCAGCGTTGTATAGTCAATAAACGCTTTCATTCTGGATAAGAACACGTTGAACGGAACTTCAGAGTAAAAATAAAGCACCAATGCAGAGGCAAAAAGTGCTGCAAAGTTGGCGACAATTGTCAGCAAAGGCAGAACAATGACAAGCGCTATCAGTCTTGGAAAAACAAGTACGCCAACGGGATTTAGCCCCATTACCTTCAGCGCATCAACCTCTTCACGCATTTTCATTGAACCAATTTCAGCTGTGATGGCACTGCCTGAGCGGCCAGCAATCATAATAGAGGTAATCAACACCCCCACTTCACGCAATTGCAAGACGCTTACAAGATCTGCTGCAAACACCTCCGCGCCAAAAGCACGGAGTTGAAATGCTGACTGCTGTGTAATGATCGCGCCAATTGCAAGTGACATGAGCACAACAATGGGAACCGCTCGCACACCGATATGGTCCATTTGGGTAACAATCGCCGCTGGCGATGCGCCGGTTTTGCGGCCTTCTTTCAATTGCCCACCTTGGATAGTTGCACCCAAGATGTTCAACCCCATGACTATATCAGAATAAAGAGCATGCCAGCCCTTTATGGTCCGATCGACCAAACGGTGAAAAATGTTTGGTTTTTGCCCATCGTCATCAATGCGCGGTTCTGGCAATTTAGCCGGAATTTTTGAAAGCAATGATAAGTTTTTATCACTCGCATTTACAATAGTGGTGGAAATATCTCTTTCGTCGCACGCATTGGTGAACTGATGCAATAACCAAGCACCAGCTGTATCGAAATTCGTCACCCCTGTCATATCAATTACAATGTGCTGTTGCGTTGTATTTTGGGGAACTTGCGGAAACTCGACCGCAACAATTTCGATTTTCTCATGCAGCCAATCACCCTGCATTTCAACACGGCAAGTTTGACCGTCATTTATGACTTCAAATTGCGCGAAACCAGCACTGTTTAGATTGGCATTTTCATTCATGATGGCTGTTTTAAACATAAAGAGAAAGAATGTCACCGATCTAAATCGCGCATCTTTGCTGGACACAGGAAATTTTCGTTTTATGCAAGATAGTTTAGCGCGAAAGAATGTAGCAATTTGATGTTCATTTGTGCAATTATCGCAACGAGTCGCAACTATAATTAGCCCATGGGATAAAATTTGATGAATAATGATAAAAACAACAAGCAAAAACAAGAGTCAGATGATCTTGATAGCCAGGCACTTTTTTATCACAATTATCAAAAACCCGGTAAACTAGAAATTCAAGCCACGAAACCATTGGGCAACCAACGTGATTTGGCGCTGGCCTATTCGCCTGGTGTTGCTGCGCCCTGCCGCGCCATTGCGGATGATCCAAGTACCGCAGCACTTTATACCGCTCGCGGCAATCTTGTTGCCGTCGTTTCAAACGGTACAGCCGTCTTGGGTCTTGGTTCAATTGGTCCACTTGCCTCAAAACCTGTTATGGAAGGTAAGGCAGTTCTGTTTAAGAAATTCGCCGATATTGATGTGTTTGATATCGAAATGGATGCCAAAGAAGTGGACCGCATGGTTTCTGTTGTATCGGCACTCGAACCGACTTTTGGCGGTATCAACTTAGAAGATATCAAAGCACCTGAATGTTTTGAAGTCGAAGAACAGTTGCGCGAAATCATGGATATTCCAGTATTCCATGATGATCAGCACGGAACTGCCATCATCGTTGCAGCAGCTGTATTAAACGGCATTGAACTTGCGGGTAAAAATATTGCTGATGTTAAAATTGTGACCTCCGGCGCCGGGGCCGCAGCTCTTGCATGTTTAAATTTGCTCGTTTCAATGGGAGCAAAACGCGAAAACATCTGGGTCCATGATATTGAAGGCTTGGTCTATGAAGGCCGTACCTCACAAATGGATCGTTGGAAATCGATCTATGCACAAAAATCAGATAATCGCACATTGGATCAATCTATCCCAGATGCAGATGTGTTCCTTGGTCTATCTGCAGCAGGTGTTTTAAAACCTGAATATTTGGAAAAAATGGCAAAGCAACCGCTCATTCTTGCGCTTGCCAATCCAACCCCTGAAATCATGCCCGAAGTTGCGCGCCAAGCGCGACCCGATGCAATGATTTGTACCGGTCGTTCTGATTTTCCAAATCAGGTTAACAATGTTCTGTGTTTCCCCTATATTTTCCGTGGTGCATTAGATTGTGGCGCTCGCACGATCAATGAAGAGATGAAAATTGCTGCTGTAAAAGCGATAGCTGAGCTTGCGCGCGAGGAACCATCGGAACTTGCAGCACAGGCTTACTCTGGTGAAACGCCGATTTTTGGACCTAATTACCTTATCCCCTCACCTTTCGATCAAAGATTGATTTTGCGCATTGCACCTGCTGTTGCAAAAGCTGCAGAAGATTCAGGCGTAGCCACACGTCCAATTGACGATATGGATGGATATATCGATCGCCTTAACCGCTTTGTATTCCGCTCTGGTTTTGTCATGAAGCCGGTCTTTGCAGCAGCACGTGTCGCAGAACGCAAACGTGTGATCTTCTGCGAGGGTGAAGACGAGCGGGTATTACGCGCAGCTCAGGTTTTGATTGAAGAAAAGGTTGCTGAACCAACGCTTGTGGGTCGCCCAGAAGTCATTGAACAAAGACTGCGTCGGTTTGGACTGCGGCTCAATTTGGAGCAGGACCTGAAAATCGTAAATCCGCAAAGTGATCCGCGATATCGCGACTATGTAGACACTTATTTCTCACTTGTTGGGCGTCAGGGCATTAATCCTGAAGCTGCAAGTACAATTGTGCGCACCAACACCACTGTGATCGGTGCATTAGCTGTTAAACGTGGTGATGCAGATGCCATGGTGTGCGGTCTTGAAGGTCGATATGCCAACCACTTAAAATATGTGCGCCAAATCATTGGTGTCAAAGACGGCGTTACGGATTTATCTACGTTAAGCCTGCTCATTTCACAACGTGGTGCCACCTTCCTTACCGATACTTATGTGACATTTGACCCATCCGCTCAGGAACTTGCGGAAATGACACTACTTGCCGCTGAAGAAATTAAGCGTTTTGGCATCGTCCCAAAAGTCGCACTTGTCTCGCACTCAAACTTTGGTTCACACAACACACCGACAGCAAAGAAAATGCGCGAGGCTGCTAAAATCTTGCGCGATATCGCCCCTGAACTTGAATCAGATGGTGAAATGCAGGGCGATGCTGCGATATCGGAAGTGTTGCGTAATCGCGCCATGCCAAATAGTCATCTTAAAGGTGAAGCCAATCTCTTGGTGTTCCCAAATCTTGATTCAGCCAATATCACGCTCGGTGTTGCCAAAACCATGCTCAGCGCTTTGCATGTGGGACCAATATTGCTCGGAACGCAACTTCCAGCCCATATCTTATCACCTTCTGTCACATCACGCGGCATTGTTAACATTGCAGCCTTATCAGTCGTCGAGGCATCTTCTGCTGTCGCATAATCAGCAAATGGCGCTCATCGCTTTCTTCTCATGATTGTTTACAAGATGCTAATCTCTTAAGCTTATAATTGCGCTCAACAACGCATTTTCTAAAGTTGAGTTGAGTATAAACGATGAAAAAGCTGATAGGCGCCCTGCTGGCTACGAGTTTTTTCGCATTGCCCAATACGGGCTTTGCGCAAAACCTTGAATCATGTGAAAGCCTTCATGCTCAGCTGCAAACTGCATCTGCATCCAAATCAAGCTCGAAAAAGATCAAACGCTACTCAACGGCAATAAAACAGCAGACTAAAATGCTGGCTAAGCTTGAAGGTGATCTACGCAGATATAGCTGTCATACAGACAATTCAGGCCAAGCATGTGAGAAATTCGAAGATGTTAAAGAACGCATGCAAGCTAATCTGGCTAAACTCACCGCAGCACGCGAAAAGCTTACACAAAACCCGGGCAAACTAACCATTGATCAACTCAATGCGCGTCTTGAGGCATTTAATTGCAACAACAGCTCGATCATAAATGCATCGACGGAACCTGCCTCGCCGCAAACGGCAAATAGTGGTCGCACGCTTGGCAATGGGGTGAAAATCATTGGCGAAAGCGGTGGTCGCAAACCACGTCAACGCGTTGTAACTTTGCCAAATTCAGCACGAAACATTGGCCAATATCGGACAATGTGTGTGAGGTCCTGTGATGGCTTTTTCTTCCCAATTTCCTCAAACACATCATCCGCCTCATTCGAGCGTGATGAACTTGCTTGCCAGCTCATGTGCCCAGGAACAGAAACCAATTTGTTCTTCCACAGATCGCGAGATCAAGAGAGCGAAGACATGATCTCTTATCGCGGTGGTCAGGCCTATACGAGCCAGTCTTATGCGTTTTCATATAAAACAACGTCCGGCCCGCGATCAGAAGCCTGCTCATGTAACATGTCCGCATTCCATGCTGAAATGGCACGACGTGAACGTGTTTTGCGTGAACGCGAAGAAAAAGGTGATGTTGAAAATGCTGCAACATCCAGGCTAACCATTGTGCCGGTTGATAGAATTGATCGCGGTGAAGATCCAGAGACCATCTCAAATCTCGCAGGCAATCTGACGGACGAAGATGTGCAAGCAATCACCAGCGTTAATCGCACCGGAAAACCGCTTGAAGAAGCAGATCGCAAAGTACGCATTGTCGGCCCCAAATTTCTTCAAGATGACGAACCTGTCAGCAAATTATAATTTACTGGACTAAGCGATTTATCCTAAAGGGATACCAGTCCCAGTCCTCTCTTTTATAAAACCGTGAGCTTTAATGTTCAGTCCGCTGTCTATGGCATCAGCAAAGGACTTGAATTGTAAATTTTACAATGAAAAACCGCCCCAGAATCAAATCCAGAGGCGGTTTTTATTGAAGTTATTCAAGATAAAAAGCCCGTTAGGCTTCATCTTATTTAGTCACGATACATTGCACGTTTGTTGGAAGATTTACCCATACGCTCGGGATCATACATCTGAACTTGATTGCGTCCTTTATTCTTTGACAGATACAGCGCTTCATCAGTGGCACCATATAACTGATCCGCATTATCGCATTGGCTTGCCATGCAAACGCCCAGCGAAATTGTGATTTTGCCAAAGTCCATGCCAGACTTACGGTCTTTCAACGATGTCTTTTCAACAGCCATGCGAATGCGTTCAGCAATAAGCTCCACATTTCCTGGTGAAGTGTTTGAAACCACGATACCAAATTCCTCGCCGCCTGTGCGCGCGATTAATGAATCTTGACGCAATTCTTGGTTCATTGCATTTGCAACAACCGTAAGAACACGATCGCCAATTGGGTGGCCATGGGTATCATTGAACTGTTTGAAATGATCAATATCCAAAAGGATCAACGCGCTGGTCGAGATTGAAATATTACTATCGTAAATATTCGACATAGCTTCATCAAATGCACGACGGTTTGGCAAACGCGTGAGAGGGTCAGTGTTTGCAATGGATTTGTATTCGTCCAACTGTTCCTTGACCTGCGCAAGTTCTTTGGTCGCTATGAGCACGCGATCGATTATTTGCTTACTATTTTCAATCTTGTCGCCGGTCGCCTGCGCCAAAGCATCTGTAATGCTTAAGATATCCTGGTTGCGAGGATTGCGCGCCATTGTATCCAATCGGCTTGCATTATCATCCAGTACTTTATTGTAGTCCTTGAGCGTGTTGTTTTCTTTATTCAATCGTCCAATCAACTCATCCAGTTCACCGGAGATCTTTTCCTGCGCGTTTGAAACGACACCATCATGATGATGATGGGCGAAATACTTCTTGCCAATATCATCTAGGTCAGCTTGGGAGGGCTGACTTCCAAGAGCTGCAAATTCACGCGTTAAATTGGGATTGCTTTTATTTAAAGCTTCATAAACCAACTCATAATTACGCGGCAGACCTGAAATCCCCCGTTTATGCATCGTTGCGACCACTATTGACGCTGTATTCATGAGTTCCCAACCTCGTTTCTACTAAAATTGATCCACCTCATTTAAGACAGCGAATCTAAACTTTCGTTAAAATTATCCCGAAAGTGTTGGCGAACTGTTAATTTGAATCCAAAAAAACCATAAAAACAAAAAACGCCCGAAAGTTCGGACGTTTCATTTTCGAATATTTTGTACTCAAACGTATATTATTTAGGCCCTAACATCTGTTCAGGTCGCACAACGCGGTCGAAGGTTTCTTCATCAACAAAGCCCAAATTCATGGCTTCCTCTTTAAGTGTTGTGCCATTTTTGTGCGCTGTCTTAGCAACTTTGGTGGCATTATCGTAACCAATCTCGGGTGCCAACGCTGTAACCAACATTAAGCTTTCCCACATCAGCTTACTAATTCTGTCTTCATCAGGGCGAATTCCTGCAACACATTTATCAACAAAACTGACAGATGCATCTCCCAAAAGCTGCATAGATTGCAAGACATTATACGCCATCATTGGCTTATAAACGTTTAGTTCAAAATGACCTTGAGATCCTGCAAAACCAACCGCTGCATCATTACCCATCACATGCGCACAAACTTGAGTTAGAGCTTCGCACTGTGTTGGATTAACCTTACCAGGCATGATCGAAGATCCAGGCTCATTTTCAGGCAATACCAACTCACCAAGACCACACCGTGGGCCAGAACCAAGTAAACGAATATCATTGGCGATCTTAAATGCGCTCGCCGCAACAGTTTTCAATGCGCCAGACATTTCAATTAATGCATCATGCGCAGCTAAAGCTTCAAACTTGTTTGGAGCCGTATAGAAAGGAATATCAGTGATCGCAGCCATATTTGCAGCAACCATCTCAGCCCAACCTTTTTTCGTATTCAAGCCCGTTCCAACAGCCGTGCCACCTTGCGCAAGAGCATATATGTTATGAAGTGCTTGTTTAACACGCGCAATCCCCTGCTCGATTTGAAATGCGTAGCCTGAGAATTCTTGGCCCAATGTCAAAGGTGTTGCGTCTTGAGTGTGCGTACGACCAATTTTGATAATCTCTTCAAATGATTTAGCTTTTTCAACCAAAGCATCGTGAAATTTTTCTAGACCAGGAAGCAAAACATCGCGCGCCATCATTGCAATCGCAATATGCATGGCAGTTGGGAACGTATCATTTGATGATTGCCCCATATTACAGTGATCATTCGGGTGCACAGGCGATTTTGAACCGATTTCACCGCCAAGCATCTCAATAGCGCGATTGGCAATAACCTCATTTGCGTTCATGTTGGATTGTGTACCAGAACCGGTTTGCCAAACTACAAGTGGGAAGTGATCATCAAGCTTGCCTTCAACAACCTCAGAAGCCGCCTTTGCTATTGTATTGCCAATTTCAGCATCAATTGAACCCAATTCCACATTTGCCTGCGCACAGGCTTGCTTAATCACACCGAGCGCCCGAACGATCGCAACCGGCTGTTTTTCCCATCCAATTGGAAAATTCATCAAAGACCGCTGGGTTTGAGCGCCCCAATATTTGTCTGATGGTACCTGAAGAACGCCAAAGCTGTCTGATTCTGCGCGGGTTTGTGTCATTTGATTTCCCTTTATGTTATCGGCTCACATGCGTTTAAACGCAAATTGTGTCACATCATCTAGTCAAAAAACATGCATTCGACAACAAGAACTTGTTTGCAGTGCAATATTTGATCACAAGTTTCACGAAATTTAATAAAATTAACAAGATGTTCTTTAATTCAGTGCCATCATCGGTTAAACATTCGTCGGGAACACTCGTGAAAGGGTAAAAAATTGATACGTAAGGTTGCTACGCGCTCGGTCTTTATCTTATCAGCATTCGCGCTGATGGAAACTTCACCTTTGCCAGTTCTGGTCCAGGATGCATCCGCACAAAACCTTCTTCAGGCTATTTTTGGTGGCGGACAACGAAAAAAACGTCAGGAAGCTGAACGCAGACGACAGGAAGAATTAGCCCGTCAACAAGCGCTCAAGAAGAAACCACCGCGCATCAAAGGTCCAAGCTATAAAACATACCGAGCTGACAAGCTTGTTGTTGCAAAGCTTGCAACGCTTACAGACCCTGTGACAACAGGAGCTGTTCAAGCTGAAGATCTTGAAGCTGATACAACAGCGCCTGCTACAGTTGCAGTAGAGCCAACACCGTTTGCAATGGGCTACGATGCACTTGCATCATTAAAGCTCAAAGTACTGCCTGAAGTCGCTGATGCTTTGCTTGCAACATACTCCAAAGCGCCAAAATACCGCTGGGTGAGCGATAAAGGTATAAATGATCAAGCCAAAGCCATTATGAAAGTGCTTGGCGACGCGGAATTGATCGGTCTACCGGCAGAAAATTATAATGTTGATATGCCTGTTGCTCAACTTGAAACAGGTGAAACAAACTGGCCGGATCTTATGCGTTTTGAGATGGAATTCTCTGCTGCGATCTTAACATATGTGGTTGATTCACAACGTGGACTAATCGATCCGAACAGAATTTCCGGGTATCACGATTTCAAACGCAAGACACCTGAATTAAGCAATGTGATCGTGCGTATGGCTTATTCAGCCAATCCTGCGGCAACACTCGACTTTTACAGCCCGCAAGGTGATCATTTTAACGCTTTAAAAAGTGAAATAACTGAGCTGTTGGGGGCAGATGAGAAAGAGCGCATAACAATTGCAGACGGTACTTTCTTAAAGCCTGGCTCAAAAAACCCAGAATTAAGAAACATCATCATGGCCATTCGCGCCAAAGGCTCTGAGCAGCTAAAGACCGATATGGCGTTTCAACTTAATACCTATCTTGGTAATGATGAATATACCCCTCAACTCGTTGAATTGGTCAAAGCTTTCCAGAAAGAAAACAATCTTGCTGCTGATGGGATTGTCGGTAAAAAGACGATCCGCGCACTGGTTGAAGATTCCAACGAAGTTAAAATCAACAAGCTTCGCTATGCGATGGAGCGTGCACGTTGGCTGCCATCAAAATTTGCCGCCAAGCATGTCTTTATCAACGCACCAGCGTATAAAGTTACCTATTTCGAAAACCACAAGCCTGAGCTTGAAATGCGTGTCGTTGTGGGCAAACGCTCCAACCAGACAAATTTCTTCAGTGATGAAATCGAAAAAGTTGAGTTCAACCCATATTGGGGTGTTCCGCAGTCAATCATTACAAATGAAATGCTGCCAAAACTTCGCGCTGATCCATCCTATCTTGATCGCTTAGGGTATCAGGTGAGCTATAAAGGCCGTTCAACGTCTTCAAGTTCGATCAGTTGGGCTTCTTTAAGTTCAACACGTTCAATTGGCGTACGTCAGCCTCCGGGCCCTAAAAATGCGCTCGGACAATTGAAAATTTTGTTCCCTAACCGCCATGCAATTTATATGCATGACACACCGGCAAAGAAACTATTTGGACGTGACACACGTGCATTTAGTCATGGCTGTGTCAGACTTCATGACCCACAGGCTATGGCCGCGGCAGTTTTGGGGACGACAGTGGACGAAGTTAAAGCACACATTGCACCACGCAAAAACAAAACCGTATTTGTTGAGAAAACAATTCCGGTGCATGTCGCATATTTCACCGCTTGGCCAAATGCTGAAACTGGTGAAGTCGAATATTTCGAAGACGTATATGGTCGCGATAAGGCTCTAGAAAAGGCCTATAACACGACAATTAAGTCCCGCGTTGGAGCTTAATCCAAACAATCGAAAATTTAGTTATTGTTTATCAAACGATCGGCGAGTTCCACTGTGAGCTCGCCGTAATTGTTTATAACAACATCAGGGTTGAGTGTTTCAACAGGCACATCACTAAACCCAAAAGAAACCGCAATAGAGGCGACATTGGCATTCTGCGCTGCGTAAATATCATTTTTAGAATCGCCAATCATGATCGACTTTTCCGCAACACCCCCGGCAAGCTCAATCGTATTGAGCAAATGACGTCCATCTGGTTTACGGTATGGATATGTATTGCCGCCCGTAATTGCTTCAAAATAATCTGATAAAGACAGCAATTCCAACAATTTACGCGCCATACCTTCATGCTTATTTGTACAAACTGCATGTCGATAACCGGCACGAGTTAAGCGGTCAATAGCCGCCAGTAATCCTGGATAAGCCGAAGATGTGCCTGGCATATGCGCTTGATAATATTCAATAAATAAATCGAACAGCCGGTCTAATTCAGCTTCGGTGAGCGTGGCTTTATTGAGTTCAAAAGCACGCGTAATCATTGCCCGAGCACCCTGCCCAACCAAAAATGTCAGATCTTCATATACCACAGGTTTTAAATCCACTGACGACAGGCAGTGATTGACGCATTCCAAAAGATCATTGGATGTATCCAAAAGCGTTCCATCTAGATCAAATACAATTAGCTTTTGCGTCATTTATCACCTCAATTCTTTCAAATTCCCTCAGCAGGTAACGGATTTTTCGAGCAAAGTCCAAGAAATGTCAGAGATAAATTGCGAATTTCCTTTGCGAGCTCTGGTCTGGCGTGCTACCAGCGAAACGAATTGAATAATGGTTGAGACGAATGGATCCAAAAGAGTTAAAAATAGCAGCAGCACAAGAAGCTTTGCAACTTGTGGAAAATGGCATGCGCTTAGGTGTCGGAACGGGTTCAACCGCCGATGAATTTACAAAGCTCTTGGGTGAAAAAGTTCGCGCAGGCTTTAAGGTTCAAGCTGTGACCACGTCTGTAAAAACAGAAAATCTGTGCTTGGAAGTTGGCATTAAAACGTTCACGCTTGATGAATTGCCAGTTTTAGACTTAACAATCGATGGCGCTGACGAACTGGATCAAGATTTACAATTAATCAAAGGTGGCGGTGGCGCACTATTGCGCGAAAAAATCGTCGCCAAAGCATCCAAGGCTATGGTTGTTATCGCAGATGCGTCCAAAGTTGTGGACCCATTAGGTGCATTTCCATTACCTATTGAGGTGGTTCCCTTTGGCCTTAAAGCCACTGAGATTGAGATTGCAAAGGTCAGCAAAGAGCTGGGTTTATCCGGCGCTGTTGTACTGCGAAAATATGATGATGGAACAGACTTTGTGACTGATGGTGGACACTATATACTCGATGCATCATTTGGCCGTATTTCTGATGCAAAGCAACTCAACGAAAAATTAAACCTAATACCAGGTGTTGTTGAAACAGGATTGTTTATCGACATCGCCACTAAAGCAGTGATAGCGACACCTGAGGGTGTCAAAATCATGACAAAGTAATCAAAAGACGGAGCTTAAACTCATGAGCAAAACGCAATTTTTAAAAGTTCTAACAGTAAGCGCGACACTGGCCTTCTCAGGCGCTCAAATCAACAATGCTTCAGCTCAGGATGCCAGTCCTGAACATATTGCAGCGGCAAAAGCAGCTATTGATGCATTGGCTGTTACGAATACATTTGATTCTATTCTGCCGCGTGCTGCAGAGCAGATCAAAGCAAACCTTACACTTGCAAATCCAAACTTCTCAGATGAAATTTCGATTGCTGTAGACGAGCAAGCCATTAAACTTGCGAGCCGTCGCGCTGACTTAGAAAATGAAGCTGCAAGCATCTACACAAAAGTTTTTTCCGCTGAAGAACTTGATGCAATCACAGCTTTTTACACGTCTGAAACCGGTAAAAAATTGTTGAAAGTATCTCCGGGCATGGGTCGCGAATTGTTGCGCGCCGCTGAAATTTGGGGTGCAGGTATCACGCGTGATCTTAACGACACATCATCAAAGGTTTTGGCCGAAAAGCTTAACTCAAATTCAGAGTAACTTAAAAATTACTATCGTTACGCTGGCATTATGATTTAAAAGCACCATATGCCAATTTAAGATTTGTTTTGGAGCGGAATATGTCGGCATATGATTTTGATTTATTTGTAATCGGTGGTGGTTCAGGCGGTGTTCGTGCTGGCCGCGTTGCCGCCTCTATGGGCAAACGCGTTGGCGTGGCGGAAGAATACCGTTTTGGCGGTACTTGTGTGATCCGCGGTTGTGTGCCTAAAAAACTCTTTGTTTATGCTTCAAGCTTTCCTGAACATTTTGAGGATGCTGAAGGTTATGGTTGGAGCGTTGGTGAAAGCACTTTTGACTGGAAAACGCTCATTGCCAACAAAGATAAAGAAGTCACACGCCTTGAAGGTCTTTATCAAAAAGGTCTATCATCGAACGACGCAACAATGTTCAAAAGCAGAGCTGAGCTAGTTGACGAGCACACAATTTGCCTTACTGCAACAGGTGAAACAGTCACTGCTGAAAAGATCGTCATTGCAGTTGGTGGCCGTCCAAATCCAATGTCTGATCTTCCTGGCCATGAGTTGTGCATTTCATCAAATGAAGCATTTCATCTAGACGAATTACCAAAATCTATTCTGATTGCTGGCGCGGGTTATATTGCGGTTGAATTTGCCAATATTTTCCACGGGCTGGGTGTTGAAACCACACTGATCTATCGTGGCACTGAAATTCTATCTCGCTTTGATATTGATCTTAGAACCAATCTTCAGGATGCGATGATTGCTAAAGGCATCAACTTCCAATTTGAAGATGTGATAGAAAAAGTTGAAAAAGCGGCTGGCAGCAATTTAAAAGTCACAACGAAAAATGGCGATGTCAGCGAATACTCGCAAGTCATGTTGGCGCTTGGCCGTATTGCCAATACCGAAAGCCTGGGACTTGAAAAAGTTGGCGTTGAAATGAACGCACGTGGTGCAATTGTTGTTGATGAGTACAACAAAACCAATGTCGACAATATTTATGCTCTTGGCGATGTGACTGACAAAGTTCAACTAACACCTGTCGCTATTAATGAAGCCATGTGTTTTATCGAAACAGTTTATAAAGATAATCCAACCTCTCCTGATCATGAGCTGATCCCAACGGCAGTGTTCTCACAGCCGGAAATCGGCACAGTTGGCATGACAGAGGAAGAAGCTGGTAAAGCGTTTGACGAATTGGAAGTTTACCGTGCTCAGTTCAGACCAATGCGTCACACACTATCTGGCCGTGAAGAAAAAATGATGATGAAACTCATCGTCAATGCTGCGGATAGAAAAGTGGTTGGTGCACATATCTTGGGACCAGATGCTGGTGAATTAGCACAGGTTCTAGGCATCACGCTCAAAGCAGGTGTGACGAAGGATGAGTTTGATCGCACAATGGCTGTTCACCCATCAGCATCTGAAGAATTGGTGACCATGTATAGCCCAACTTACCGCGTTAAAAACGGTGAACGAGTCTAAAACACATGGATCGCGAACAGTTTTTCCAAAGACTTTGTTCCGAACAAAACAGTCTGTTTCCGGATGGCTTAACTGAGAGCCAAACCAACGGCTTGAACATAAAATTAGATGTTTGGGCAAAATGGTATGCCCATCATCCTATCTCATATCTTGCCGCCGCGTTGGGGCAGGTCTACCACGAGACCGGAACTTTAATGGTCCCGGTTTTAGAAGCATTTTCACCTGATAGAAAAACGTCGGTCGAGCGACTTGAAAAAGCATTTTCAGAAGGTCGGTTGAGTTGGGTAAAACAACCCTATTGGAACTGCGATGAAAGTGGCCAGAACCCAGTTGGCTGCGGCGACATTCAAATCACCCACCGCAAAAACTATTTAGCGGCCCAAGACCGACTAAAAGAGAAATTCGGTGTGAGGATAAATCTATCTGAAAACTATGATCTGGCACTGGACCCGATTATTTCCGCCCATATTGCATTTAGCGGCATGATTGATGGCTGGTTTAGACCCTGTAAGCTCTCTGATTTTAATAATAAAACCGGTTTTGATTACCGGGCTGCGCGCGATATCGTCAATGGCGATACGGAGCTCATTGGCTATAAGATCGAAACCTATTGCCGGGTTTTTGAAGATGCACTTTTCGTTTCAGGCGCAGATAGATCCCTAGAATTAAATGATGAAACACTCGATTGGCCAATGTCATGAACAAACAGATCCGCCAAAAACTACGTGAATTTGCAAAAAACGAGCCAATCGTCGGCTATTTCGGTTATGGCTCATTGGTCAATGAAAACACTCTTCGCACCAAATATATCGCAAGCATTCCAGCAGAACTTAAAAATTGGCAGCGCATGTGGGACATTCCCGCAGGTGTCGAGATTATACCTGAAACAGATGCATTGTTAACGGCTAGACCTGCATCAAACGCGATGACCAAAGGCGTTATTGTATTTGATCTCGCTAAAAATTTACCCGATGTGGATCAACGCGAACATAATTATGACCGTAAGACGATTGATCATCCTGACGTGAATATCGCAGACGAGTTCCGCGACTTGCAATGTGAATTCTTTGTCTATGAAGCGCATAAACGCGATGATGTGCCGGAAAACAAACCTCCCATATCACAGTCTTATCTTGATGCTGTGTTGCAAGGGTTCTTAAACATTTACGGCGAAGCCGGCGTTGAAGACTTCGTTGCTACTACGGCTAACTTCCATACGCCGATATTGCAGGACAGAGATACCCCTAGATATCCACGTTCTGTGTCTTTATCGCATCGGGAACGCGAGCTGATTGACTATTTCTTACGTCAGAACCAAGATATTTCTTTCATAAGCTGAAATCTAGCGCTATAAGCCCGTCAAACTAACAAATAATAGAGTAAAATAGGTAGGTAAATAAAATGGCACAGGACTGGAATCCAGCAAGCTGGCGCAACAAGCCAATTTTGCAGGTGCCTGAATATCCAGATCAGGCAAAACTGGCAGATACGGAAGCACGTCTATCAAAGTTCCCACCGCTCGTTTTCGCTGGTGAGGCGCGTGCACTTAAAAATAACCTTGCTAAAGTCGCAAACGGCGAGGCTTTCCTCTTACAAGGTGGCGATTGTGCTGAAGCTTTTGCTGAGCACGAAGGCGATAACATTCGCGATTTCTTCCGCGCATTCTTGCAAATGTCTGTTGTTTTGACATACGGCGCACAGAGCCCTGTTGTTAAAGTTGGACGTATTGCCGGTCAGTTCGCAAAACCGCGTTCAAGCAACACAGAGACAAAAGACGGCGTTGAATTGCCAAGCTACCGTGGTGACATCATCAACGGTATTGAGTTCAATGAAGAGGCACGTATCCCAGATCCTGAGCGTCAGGTCATGGCTTACCGTCAGTCAGCTGCAACGCTGAACCTGCTTCGTGCATTTGCTCAAGGTGGTTATGCAAATCTTGTCAACGTGCACAATTGGATGCTTGGCTTTGCTAAAGGCAGCCCGCAGTCAGAGCGTTATTTAAAGCTTGCAAATCGTATTTCTGAATCACTTGAATTCATGAAAGCAATTGGCATCACGCCTGATAGCCACCCAAGCATGAAAGAAACAGAGTTCTTCACAAGCCATGAAGCTTTGCTTTTGGGCTATGAACAAGCTTTGACACGTGTTGATTCAACTTCTGGCGAAAACTACGCCACATCCGGTCACATGATCTGGATTGGTGACAGAACACGTCAGCCTGATCACGCGCATGTAGAATTCTGCCGCGGCATTAAAAACCCATTGGGCCTAAAATGCGGACCTTCGCTTGATCCGGAAGAGCTAATCAAATTGTGCGATATCTTAAATCCGGAAAATGAAGCTGGTCGTTTGACTTTGATTGCCCGTTTTGGTCATGACAAAGTTGGTGATCACCTCCCTGCCCTTATCCGTGCAGTTGAGCGTGAAGGCAAAAAAGTTGTTTGGTCATGCGATCCAATGCACGGCAATACAATTTCAATGTCTGGCTATAAAACACGCCCGTTTGATCGTATTTTGACTGAAGTTGAAACATTCTTTGATGTTCATCAGGCTGAAGGTACGCATGCTGGTGGTATCCACGTTGAAATGACAGGTAAAAATGTAACAGAATGTACAGGTGGTGCACGCGCCCTATCTGGTGATGATCTTTCAGAGCGTTACCACACACATTGTGATCCACGCCTGAATGCTGAACAAGCACTCGAGCTTGCATTCCTAGTTGCAGAGCGCATGAAAGAAGGCGCAAAGATGACACAACCAGCCGCAGCTGAATAATCATCTTTTAAAACAATCTAGTTTGATCAACCCCTGAACTGCGGAATACGGTTCAGGGGTTTTTCTTTATCCAATTCAGGGAAATGATCATGTCAAACATCCACAAAGGTAGCTGCAATTGCAGCAAGGTTAGTTTTATCGTCAAAGGTGAATTACGAGATATTCTAGGATGCCATTGCAGCCAATGCCGGAAGCAATCAGGTTTTTATTATGCAGCGACGGAAGCAAAATGCAGCGATCTGACAATTGAAGGCGAGGACAACATCACTTGGTATGAAGCTTCTCCTACTGCCAAACGCGGATTTTGCTCAACATGCGGGTCAGCACTTTTCTGGCAAGCTAATGATTTAGATACCGTCTCAATTTTAGCAGGTGCATTCGATACTCCAACTGGGATGAAATTTAAGGCCCATATTTTCTGCGCTGATAAAGGTGATTTTTATGAAATCACAGATGAATATCCCCAATATGCGAAAGATAGCGACAATATTTTCGAAGAAAATTAAGAGCCCTAGCTTGTCGTTTCACCGCAAGATCGCTACATCTGAGACATGACTGAGACACTGAATACTCTGCGCATTGCAACAGCGCAATTTAACCCCACCGTTGGCGATGTCGCTGGCAACTTGGAAAAAGCAATTGAGGCCGTCAAAGACGCTGATCGTCACGGCGCGGACTTGGTATTGTTCACCGAATTGTTCATTTCCGGATACCCGCCAGAAGATTTGGTTCTCAAGCCTGCTTTTTTAGAAAAATGCGCCGAAGCCGTTGATAAATTGGCGAAATACACCGCTGATAAAAACGCACCGGGCATCATCATCGGTTATCCGCGCCAAAATGGTGACAAACGTCATAATTCCATCGCTGTGATTGATGATGGCAAAATTATCGCAATCCGAGACAAAGTTGATTTACCAAACTATGGCGAATTTGATGAAAAACGCGTGTTTGATGCAGGTGAAATGCCAGGGCCTGTCAATTTCCGCGGTGTGCGTTTAGGCATCCCGATTTGCGAAGACATTTGGGGTGATTTGGATGTATGCGAAACATTAGCTGAAAGCGGCGCCGAAATCCTACTTTCGCCCAATGGCTCACCTTATTATCGCGATAAAGTCGATGTCCGCCATCAGGTCGTACTGCGTCAGGTCATTCAATCTGAACTTCCGTTGATTTACGCCAACCAGCTGGGTGGTCAGGATGAACTTGTTTTCGATGGAGCAAGCTTTGCATTTAATGCTGATAAATCTCTTGCATTTCAGATGAGCCAGTTTGAAGAAACCTTGAGCATCAGCACCTGGAAGCGTGAAGATGATGTTTGGGTCTGCTCAAATGGGCCAAAATCAGTCATTCCAGAAAAAGAAGAAGCAGATTATCGCGCCTGTATGTTGGGATTACGCGATTATGTGAATAAGAACGGCTTTAAAAATGTCGTGCTTGGCCTTTCAGGCGGCATTGATAGTGCAATTTGTGCGGCTTTGGCCGTTGATGCATTAGGTGAAGAACGTTTGCGTTGCGTAATGTTGCCTTATCGCTATACCTCTGAGCTTTCGTTAAAAGACGCTGCAGACTGTGCCAAAGCATTGGGTTGTCGTTATGATATCGTACCGATTGAAGAACCTGTGCAAGGATTCTTGTCATCGCTTGGCGATATGTTTGATGGCACAGATCAAGGAATTACCGAGGAAAACATCCAAAGTCGCGCACGCGGGGTTATCCTCATGGCGATTTCCAACAAATTCGGTTCCATGGTTGTCACTACCGGTAATAAATCTGAGATGTCGGTGGGTTATGCCACGCTTTATGGCGATATGAATGGTGGATTTAACCCGATCAAAGACCTTTATAAAATGCAGGTTTATGCGCTTTCCCGATGGCGCAACACGCAGGTGCCTCCAGGTGCACTTGGTCCGTCAGGTGAGGTCATCCCAGTGTCGATCATTGAAAAGGCACCTTCTGCTGAACTAAGACCTGATCAAACTGATCAAGATCTCGCTGCCTCCATACCCAGCTTTGGACGATATTTTGGAATGCTTGGTGGAAAAAGAAATGTCGACGGCTGACATTATCGCACGCGGGCATGACGAAGCGACCGTTCACCGGATTGAACACCTATTATACATTGCAGAATATAAGCGCAGACAATCTGCACCTGGGGTAAAAATCACCAAGAAAAACTTCGGTCGTGACCGTAGATACCCCATTACCAATCGTTTCCGTGACCGTTAAATCTGATCAGAACTGCGACAAATGGGTGTAGTTGACTGGTTTGATCATCTTTCCCGCCGATTTAGATTGACGAATGCCACTTCGGCGGTAATTGTGGTGTTCCGAAATTTGGAGGAAGATTTTTAAAATGTCTGATCTGGTGCTCGACAAATCAAAAACTATGATTGACCCTTTTGGACGGATGGTTGATTACCTTCGCATATCGGTTACAGACCGTTGCGATTTCCGCTGCACCTATTGCATGGCGGAAAACATGACATTTTTACCCAAAAAAGACCTTCTGACGCTCGAAGAGCTAGAGCGACTTTGCAGCATCTTCATTGACAAAGGTGTCCGCAAGTTACGCCTGACAGGTGGCGAACCGTTGGTCCGCAAAAACATCATGCAATTGATCAACGCATTGGGCAAGAAAATCGATGAAGGAACGCTTGATGAGCTGACCATCACAACAAATGGCTCTCAATTGCACCGTTTTGCCAAAGATCTTTATGCAGCTGGGATGCGCCGAATTAATGTTTCCCTCGATACGCTGGATGCCGACAAATTTAAAGATATCACACGCTGGGGCGATCTTAATCGCGTTTTAACGGGCATTGATGCCGCTTTAGATGCGGGATTGAAAGTCAAAATCAATGCCGTTGCACTTAAAGGCTTTAACGGTCATGAATTACCTAAAATGCTCCGCTGGGCGCATGAAAAAGGCATGGATATGACCATTATTGAAACCATGCCGATGGGTGAGATTGATGAGGATCGTACCGATCAATATCTACCGCTTTCTCAAGTCCGTAAAGATCTGTCGCAGGAATTCACCCTCGAGGACATTCCATATAAAACCGGCGGTCCTGCAAGATATGTTGAGCTTAAAGAAACGGGTGGTAGATTAGGGTTTATCACACCTCTCACGCATAATTTCTGTGAAAGCTGTAATCGCGTGCGCTTAACTTGCACGGGTACGCTTTATCTGTGTCTGGGCCAAGATGATGCGGCAGATCTTCGTGCACCATTACGCGCATCTTCGGATAATCAACTCACAGCAGATGCAATTGATGAAGCGATCACCCGCAAACCAAAAGGTCATGATTTCATCATCGACCGAACGCATAACAAGCCTGCTGTTAGTCGCCATATGAGCGTAACGGGCGGTTAAAACGTGCACAATTCAGCTAATGTGCGTGGCGCGATTTTTATGTCGCTAGCCATGATGTTTTTCGTTACAGGCGATACACTGGTCAAATATTTATCAGCAGATCTAAACCTGGGCCAAGTACTCGCTGCGCGTGGGTTTTTCGCGCTGATTATCATCAGCATTTTGATGCAAAGAAAAAAGCCTGGCACCAAATCGCTGTTATCAAAAACAAGTGGGTCATGTCGCGCCAATTCAGCGAACTAGGCGCAACATTGTTCTTTTTCTATGGCCTGCTTTACACACCATTGGGAAATACCAGCGCGATTATGCAATCTCTACCGCTGACCGTGACAATGGGTGCGGCATTATTTTTGGGTGAAAAAGTTGGTTGGCGGCGCTGGACCGCAATCATCATTGGATTCATCGGAGTTATCATTGTTATCAGGCCCGGCGTGGAAGGGTTTAATTTTCACTCACTATTCATTGTTGTAGCGATTATGTTTATCACCATGCGTGATTTAGCAACCCGCAAAATGGGCACATCTATTCCGCTTTTGCCGATCAACTTTGTGATCACTTTCATGATCATGGTGCTTGGAATTGTTATGATGGTTTCCACCGGTGGTTGGAAACCAATGAATCTTGAGCATTTGGCTGTCATTTTAATTGGCGCAGGGCTTATACTTTTAGCCAATCAAACCATCATGCTGGCCATGCGCGAGGGTGACATTGCGTTCATCTCACCCTTTAGATACACAAATCTAATTGCGGCGCTCATTTTGGGTTATATATTTTTCGGCGAGATCCCGGATTTTTGGATGATTGTTGGTGCGCTCATTGTTGTCTTCACAGGAATTTACACATTCCATCGCGAGCGCATTAGCTTGAAAAGCAACCAATCAAAAGACTAGTGTTTATCGTTCTGGCTATATGTGTTTGATAAATTTTCGTGAAGTTCGAGTTGATCGGCTTCCTTTTCCAGCTCGACCATAAGTTCGTAGTGTTCGCACTCCCCCCAGGGCTCAAAACAAAATGGGCATTGCTGTTCTTCTTCGTCGTCTGTCATTTGATTTCTTTATTTTTATTACTAACAGGTACATTATTTATTTAGTTACAACTTACGCTCTTGCACAAGCTATTTTTTGATGTCAAAACAAGTTATGAACACCTCCCGTTTTTTAGATCGCAGCACACCACCAAGTATTTTCACACTGGTGATTATTGCCAGCATATCCGTCTTGAGTATGAATATGCTCTTACCCTCATTACCATCAATGACGGACCATTTTCAAACTACATATTCAATTATGCAATTTACGGTAACTGGTTACCTCGCTGCGACCGGTGCATTACAACTTGTGTTTGGTCCTCTGTCTGATCGTTATGGAAGGCGCCCAGTCATTTTAGCAGGATTCGCGATCTTTACCGGTGCATCTTTTATCTGCATGATCGCACCAAATATCGAAATTTTTCTGCTCGGTCGGATCCTTCAAACATCCTCTGCCGTGGGCATCGTTTTATCACGTGCGATCGTACGAGATTTGGTAAGTGCAGACAAAGCTGCATCCATGATTGGCTATGTGACGGTTGGCATGATGGTCGTGCCAATGTTCAGCCCGTTGGTCGGCGGCATTCTCGATCAATATGTTGGCTGGGAAGCTAACTTTGCTCTCATGGTTGTCCTCGGCACAATTTGTTTTACCGTTATTTATTTTGATCTTGGTGAGACCAACAAAGCAACTTCATCATCTATGATGGAGCAGATTAAATCCTATCCGGAGCTTATTAAATCACGGCGATTTTGGGGATATACACTCACCGCATCATTCACCTCCGGGGCCTATTTTTCCCTGCTAGGCGGTGGCGCTTATGTTGCAACGGAACATTTGGGATTATCGCCCGTTGCATTTGGCTATCTGTTTCTGTTCATTTCAACCGGATATCTTTTGGGTAACCTTGCAAGCGGCCGTTATTCCACCAAATTCGGCATCAATAGAATGATGCTTGCTGGCGGAATAGTATCCGCATCCGGATTGACCTTGTCTCTTCTTTTAAACCTAGCAGGTTTTGTAAATGCATTGACCTTCTTTGGTCCGATATTTTTTCTCGGTTTAGGCAATGGTCTAACACTACCAAATGCCAATGCAGGCATGGTGAGCGTTAGGCCCCATCTTGCCGGCACAGCGTCGGGACTAGGTGGTGCTGTTATGATTGGCGGAGGATCGGCCATGGCTGCATTTGCCTCTTCCATCCTCACACCTGAAACCGGTCCCTACCCACTCATCGCATTTATGTTGGCAACGAGCTTGTGCGCACTTGCAAATACCATATATGTGATAGTAATCGAACGCAGTTCTTCTGAACCAATAAGCGAAGTTTCCTAGCGCGAATAAAAATACAGGTCGACCAGATGGATGAAGAAAAGCTAGCAGATGCTTACAATAAAGCACTCGCATTAGAGAAAGCTGGAGATTTTGAGGCTGCGGCAGTCTCTTATCACGAAGTATTAAAGCTCGATCCAGATGATCATGGAGGCGCGAGTGTGCGCTTGGCCAGCATGAAAATGGGTGCCGTCCCAGATAAGGCTCCTCAGTCCTATATCGCAACGCTGTTTGACCAGCATGCAGATGTGTTTGACAAGGTCTTAGTTGATGATCTTGGGTATGATGTACCTGCAATGAGCGCCCACCTTTTAAAATCATTAAATATTGGCGAGTTCAAACACGTCCTTGATTTAGGTTGCGGAACGGGCCTTATGGGTGTGCAACTACAAGACATCTCAGATGTGATGATTGGCGTCGACCTATCGGAAAACATGGTTGAGATTGCCTATGATCGAGAGATCTATGAAAGCCTCTATGTTGCAGATGTTGAAGACTATCTTGATGACAATGATGAAGACGCTTTTGATCTTATTTGTGCGGGAGATGTTTTGCCGTATCTGGGTAATGTTGAAAATTTCGTCAAAGGCATTTCAAATAACTTGATCGCCAACGGCCATACCATTTTTTCAACCGAAACACTTCCTGACGAAGAATTTACGGATTCTGGTTTTACAATTGGAGCACATCAAAGATATGCTCACAAACTAGATTATCTCGATGAAGTTTTGAAAAATAATGCACTCTCAATTTTGATATCTCAAGATATTGTCGTTCGCCACGAACAAGGTAAACCCATCAATGGGCATCTTATTTTGGCGCAAAAGCTAAATACACGATCTAAGTAAAAGGAACTAAAATGGCAAAAGTCGCTTTCATTGGACTTGGTGTAATGGGCTATCCTATGGCCGGTCATCTTAAAACTAAAGGCGGGCATGATGTTTCCGTTTACAACCGCACCACGGCAAAGGCTGAAAAATGGGTCGCAGAATTCGGTGGCGCTTTAGGTAAAACGCCGGCGGAAGCAGCAAAAGGTGCAGACTTCGTTTTCACTTGCGTTGGAAATGACGATGATCTTCGTGCTGTTACCTTGGGTGCGGATGGCGTTTTAAGCACAATGGAAGCCGGTAGCATCTTAATTGATAATACCACGGCATCTGCAGATGTTGCCAAAGAATTGGCGACCGCAGCTCAAGCCAAAGGCTGCGGATTTGTTGATGCACCCGTTTCAGGTGGCCAAGCGGGCGCTGAAAATGGTGTTCTTACTGTCATGGTAGGCGGTGATGCAGCGACATTTGCCAAAGCTGAACCGGTCATTAGCAATTATGCCAAAATGGTTGGCCACATGGGCGATGTTGGTGCCGGTCAACTTACAAAAATGGTCAATCAAATTTGTATTGCTGGTTTGGTTCAAGGTTTATCGGAAGGTATCAATTTCGGCAAAAGCGCAGGCCTGGATATTGAAAAAGTTATCGAAGTCATCTCAAAAGGCGCCGCGGGTTCCTGGCAGATGGAAAACCGTTACAAAACGATGAATGCAGGTGAATACGAGCACGGTTTTGCGGTGGATTGGATGCGCAAAGATCTTGGCATTGTATTAGATCAAGCAAATACCAATGGCGTAAGCGTTCCGGTCACCGCACTTGTTGATCAGTTTTATGGTGATGTTCAGGCAATGGGCGGAAACCGTTGGGACACATCTTCCCTGCTCGCACGCTTGGAAAAACTCAGCAGCAAGTAATCCTGTTCAAAATTATATGAATTTATCAATCGGTGGAACGACCGTTTTCCACCGGTAGATAATCCAAAGGCAACTCTGTTGTATATTTGATTTTTTCCATTGCAAACGCACTGGAAACATCGCGAATTTCAATCCGCTCAATCAAACGCCGGTAAAAATCGTCATATGCTGCGATATCCGGAACAACGACGCGAAGCAGGTAATCCACCTCACCGCTCATTCTGTAAAACTCAACGATTTCAGGGAAATCAATAATGACTTCAGAAAAGCGTTTGAGCCATTCTGTGCTGTGAGAATTCGTGCGGATCGAAACGAAAACCGTGACCTTCACATTGACCTTCTCAGCATCGAGCAATGCAACACGGCCACGAATGACACCGTCTTCCTCAAGCTTTTGAATGCGTCGCCAGCACGGTGTGGTCGAAAGGCCGACTCTCTTTGCTATATCTGCGACAGCCAATGTCGAATCTTCTTGCAACAGACGCAAAATTTTGCGGTCTAATCGATCCATTTAGTTACCCACCAACTCGTTCCAATGTCTTACGAAGTTACGCAAAAGTAGCGATTAAACAAGTGCTAAATCTTAGAGTTCGGTGCAATTGTGCCCAAAAAAAACACGAAATCCACTATAAACAAACATAAAATGGCATATGGAAGTCATTCAACTCCTTCCTACCCAACATTTTATACCAATTGTAAGTAAATATCCCTGGCAAAAAGAGAATCAAAAACAAGTTCTTAAGCATTTAACGCTATCATATCTGCAAGGTCGTAAATCTATTGAGTAAAATATGCCGAATTCTGATAGCCAAAACGTCGATAAAATTATTGTAGACCGCACGCAACGCAAACCCAATGAAGCAGTGATGAGCGCGGTTAAAGATAAGCGTGAGCAATTGCAACATGGCGGTTCTATTACCAAAAGCTATGCACGCGAGATGATTGTGTTCCACACAAATAGTGTTTTGGAAGGTGCAGCTATTGGACCATTGCTAGTCATTGCAACTGCTGCGATGAGTTATTATCTACAGCACTCTGTGCAAATGATGGTTTGGGCTATTTTAGCATCACTGTCCTATACGGTACTCACATTGGTTGCGCAAAAAGCTGCAAAGATCTCACCCTCTGAGATTGATGAAAAGTCTTGGACACGTCGATACAATTTTAGTTATGTGCTTATTGGTTTGGCATGGGCAAGTTTTGTTATCATGCAACAAAACAATCTCACAGATAGCGACAGTTACGTATTTTATGCCGCTGTACTGCTCATCATGGCAGCAACAATCGCAACATCGACCTTTGCCCTTAAGGGGGCTGTCTATTATGTGCTTTTACCGGTCATGCTGACATTGGCTGGTTATGCAGCGTTTTCACAGTCATTCGTAGATTTTGGTCACCTCGCATTTCAATGTGTTTCGGCCGCATTTTTTATATTGTTAAGCCGCAAGCTTTATCAATCGAACCTTTCCATATTAGAACATCAGATTGAAAAAGACGCCCTTATTGCTGAATTGGAAGTCGCTAACTCACTTTCAGATGAAGCCCGACGCAGAGCTGAAGAAGCAAATTTGGCAAAGTCGCGATTTTTAGCATCAATGTCACACGAACTGAGAACCCCGCTTAATGCGATTTTGGGTTTTTCTGAAATTATGAAAAACGGCGTCATGGGTAAGATCGAAAACCCAACTTATGTTCAATATATGGAAGACATTCATGGATCAGGCCAACATTTATTGAACTTGATCAATGAGATTTTGGATTTGTCACGTATCGAAGCTGGTCGCTATGAGCTTTCAGAAGAAGCTGTTTCATTGCAAGATATCGTTTCAGATTGCTTGAGCATGGTTACGCTAAAAGCACGTAACAAACAAATCTCTTTATTGGAAATGTTTGAGGCAGATTTGCCCGCTGTTTGGGCAGATGAAAAAGCCATACGCCAGGTTATCTTAAACTTGCTTTCGAATGCCGTAAAATTCACGCCAAGTCAGGGCGAGATTAAAATCAAGCTTGGCTGGACAGCTGGTGGCGGTCAATATTTGTCCGTAACCGATAACGGAACCGGTATCGCCGAAGAGGAAATCCCGGTCGTCTTATCCGCGTTTGGCCAAGGTTCAATTGCTATTAAAAGCGCTGAGCAAGGTACCGGATTAGGCCTGCCAATTGTGCAAGCGATTATGAAAAAGCATGAAGGCAACTTCATTCTAAAATCGAAATTACGCGTTGGCACAACAGCGACATGTGTATTCCCAGCCAAACGGATTATGCAATCTATTTCGCCGGTTGAGCATCAGCGCGTTGATGCACCAAAGCAGCGCTTGGGACAGCGCTAGGTTATTCAACAAACTAATCGGATCTGAAATGCACACAAAGATCTAGTCTTTGTCGCTAACCCCAGCTTGTTCAAATGTAGCCATGCCTGAGTGACACTGTGCAGCTGCTTTAACAATCCCTGCAGCCAAAGCCGCACCTGTTCCCTCACCCAATCGCATGCCAAGAGCAAGAAGCGGTGTTTTTCCAAGCTTTTCAATGACCTTCATATGCGCAGGCTCTGCTGAAACATGGCCAATCATACAATGGTCGAGCGCTTTTGGATTTGCGGCGTGTAAGATGGCCGCAGCGGCTGTCGCCACAAAACCATCGATGATAACCGGAATACCTTCAACCCGAGCCGCCAAGATAGCACCCGCCATTGCTGCAATTTCGCGGCCACCTAATCTGCGCATGAGTTCTAATGGATCGTTTAAATGGTCTTTATGTAACTCAACGGCCTGTTGAACAGCATCGATTTTTCGTTGCAAACCATCACCTTGAGCACCGGTACCAGGTCCAACCCACTCCTCAGCACTACCGCCGTATAGTCCATAATAAATAGCAGATGCGACAGTTGTGTTTCCAATTCCCATCTCACCAATACACAAAAGATCCGTACCACCAGCAATGGCTTCCATACCAAATGCCATGGTCGCAGCACATGCTTGTTCATCTAAAGCGGCTTCTTCGGTAATATCAGCGGTTGGTAATTCGAGCGCTAAATCAAATACCTTCAATCCCAAATCATAAGCAACACAAATTTGGTTGATCGCAGCGCCACCTGCAGCAAAATTTTCAACCATTTGTGCTGTAACAGAAGATGGGAACGGTGAAACACCTTTATTGGTTACACCATGGTTTCCAGCAAAAATTGCAACAAGCGGTCGCGTGACGGCAGGCTTACGTCCCGTCCATGCCGCAAGCCAGAATGCAATTTCTTCCAGACGACCTAAAGCACCAGGAGGTTTGGTCAACTGGCCATCTCGTTCGCGCGCCATGTCAACGGCTTGCGCATTTGGCCCCGGAAGGTTTTTTAAAAGTTCACGAAAGTCATCGAAAGGTAATCCGCTGGCCGACATGTCTAGCTCCAAACTATTGCAATCTTTAAGCAAGAATCTCTTGAAACTTACCGACACCAGCTAGTAAAGGTCTATATCGATGATGACAACCGCCTCGCGCGACATTATCGTCGCAATTAGAAATCAAATGAAATCGGTCGCCAAAATGAGCCATTCAATACACATTGATAAAGTTGCACAAGCTATCGGCTTTTTAAGCAGATACCCCGTTCCATCTGAATATTTCGACACTGACGATGGCAAGATGACCGAAACCTCAGGTTATTATGTTATCGCAAGTGTTTTAATCGCCTTTCCTCTGGCACTGGTCGCCGCAGTTCTTGCAGCCCTTGATGTAAATGCAATGCTGATTGCAGCATTATTGGTAGCTGGCTTAACCTTTATAACAGGTGGTCTGCATGAAGATGGGCTATCGGACTGCGCCGATGGATTTTGGGGATCATCTGGCAAGGATAAAATATTACAAATCATGAAAGATTCACGCCTTGGAACCTATGGAACTCTGGCTTTGGTATTTTCAATTCTGATTAAGTTTGTTGCGCTCTCACTTGTGCTTGAACATATGACTGCATTTTCAGCCTTCATCGTTATTTTGGTTGCAAGCAGCGCATCACGCGGGATCATGGTTTGGCATTGGTCAGAACTACCGCCCGCACGCGAAGATGGGGTCGCAGCAAGTGTTGGAGAACCATCTGCAAAATCTATCCAGCTCAGCATGATGAGTATTGGTATTGTTTGTATTACTTCCTTCATCTTTGGTGGATTTCTCGCAACTGGATTGGCTATTTTATTTTCGGCTGCAATCACGCACTATTTTACAAAACTAACTGATGATAAAATTGAGGGACACACCGGCGATACAATCGGAGCAACACAACAATTATCCGAGATTGCCATCTTAATTGGTTTTGCATTGACTGTCTGATTGCAATCGGGATTTTGATATCTATATATTCGTTCATGGCTAGCATAGAATCACCTTGCAACCTTGTTTGCTCAATTGACTTAAAGACCGGATATTGTTTTGGATGCGGACGCACTGGACGAGAAATCACGGCTTGGGTGAATTATACGCCTGCTCAAAGACGGCAGATTATGGATATCTTGCCTGAGCGCATGGAACTTATCGAAAAAAACCACGCCGCGAAACCAAACGCCAGCGTTTAGCAAGAGAGCGTGTTGAGAAGCTTTAGCTTAAATAGAGCTTGCAAAAAAGCGCATCGCGACCAAAATAAAGAATAAACCAAATCCAATTTCTAGCTGACGTCGCTTCAGCTTATGCGCAAGTTTAGCCCCAATAGGTGCAAATATCAGTGTTGTAGGAATAACCAGGATCACAGCGGGCCAATAAATATATCCAGTAGCATATTCGGGCAGATTTTCAGTGCCCCAACCTGCAACGATATATCCAAACAAGCCCGGAATTGCGATCAGCACCCCAACACCTGAGGATGTGGCAACCGCCTGATGCATGGGACGACCAAAAAGTGTCATGAATGTATTGTTGAAAACGCCACCGCCAATTCCCATCAAAGCGGAAAACAAGCCAATAATATAACCGACGATTAAACGCCAAAGCCCTGTTGGAACATCATTTGCGATAATCCAGCCTGGGCGGTTAAACAACAAACGGATCGCAACCAAAGTTGCAATGATTGCAAAAATTAGCCGCAATGCATTTCCTGAGGCAATCGAAGCAAAATAAGATGCAGTCAAAACCCCAAGTGGTATTACGATAATCCATTTACGGATGGTCTCATCATCAACGGCACCATAGTTTTTATGAGCAAAATACGATCTGATGGAGGTTGGAATTATAATGGCCAACGAGGTGCCTATTGAGACATGCATAACAACAGACTCGTCCATGCCTAACGCACCAAAAGCTTGAAAAAATACCGGAACTAATACAGCGCCACCGCCCACACCAAACAAACCAGCAAGCAAACCCGCGACAATACCGGTTGCCAGCAATAAGGTTGCAAAATAAACAAGATCAATAGAAAGCATCTACAAAGCCAAGCCAACCGACGTGATTGTCGGATCGGCCAAGTCATAGTTGACAATACTGCCCAAAGCCACCCTTGGGCTGGGAAATATTGGATACAACTGACAAGACTGGATTAGAGCGAGCAATGCCTATAGCTGGTTTTTCGTTGGCGCAAATCAAAATGAAAATGATCTTTATGGTATCGATCGCTTCCTGGGCCAAGCACAGTGGTGAAGTATTTGCAGCTTTCAGAGCGCACACTATGCAGCAGCCCTTTTTCACGGAATGCAAATAATCCTGGCCGTCTTACCACAATTGTTTTACCGCTATTGAGGTTGATTTTGCCGATATCAATCGCATTTCCTTTAGCGTGTTCTGATAATCTACCACCGACTTTGTTATTCATTGTCCGGCATGAATAAGCTGACATTTGGTGAATTGATTTAATGCCCGACAAATAGCGAACGCGTGCGGCTGTTGCCAATTCGTTTTTAACCCATTTTGCAAAAGCAAGCGCCATTGGGCAGTTCAATGTCGCATCAGGTATGATATCAATCCCGCCCGACAGAGATTTAACTTTCACCGGCGCGGCAATCCCGCAAGCACCTTTACCCACAATTGGGGCTGGTAATTCAAAGCGAACACCCAATCGTTTCAATTGACGTTGGCAAGCTGTTTCGGCACGATTTGCACCACCTAAGAATGATGGTTTTGACAACAAGCCCGACACAAGAGTTTTCTTCTGCGGCGCTTCCTCAGTCACATTTCGGTTTTCAAAGCTCTGATCAAATGGCGCAACATTTGGTGTGCGGGGAGAATTGACCGGCCCAATTAACGTGCCCTGTGGCACCGGCCCTGTGTTTGTGCTGGGCGTATTTGGTGTGATTGAAGACACAACATCACCTGGTGGCAATAAAACCCTCTCCGGAGTACATGAGGTCAAAACAAGACAAAACAGCACACTAAACGCTGTAATGCGCTTTAAATTCCGAAGGTTACCCAATTTAAAACCCTGCATGATACGCAAAACTCCTGTTGCAAGGACAAGTTTCACCTAATATGCCTGATTGAGGTAAAGGAATTATGAGTCTAAAATTAACCATGAATTCCTGAAGATATGACGAGGTTTTAATGTCCGATACTGAAACACCAACAGGTGAGCTAACCCTTCGAACACTTGCCATGCCGGGCGACGCCAATGCAGCTGGCGATATTTTTGGTGGATGGGTGATGGCGCAAATGGATTTGGCCTGCGGTATTAAAGCTGCAGAACGCGCCCATGGCCGTGTTGTAACAGCAGCAGTTAAAGAAATGGTCTTTAAAAAGCCGGTTAAAATCGGTGACACGTTGGGGATTTATATCGACATTGTTAAAGTTGGACGAACATCCATGACCTTACAAGTTGATGCCTGGGTCCAACGTTATTTAACCGAAGTAACTGAAAAAGTGACCGATGCACGCATTGTTATGGTCGCGCTGGATGAAAACGGCAAACCAAAGCAAATACCTGAAGACTAGATTTCGCCGCCAAAGAATTATTCAGCTGCAGTCAATTCAAACTCAATTGCATCAAATGCTTGCTGGATTACCTCAGGGGTCGCATCAGCTTTCACCGCATCTGTTGACAAAATTTGTCGAAAACGACGCGAACCACGCTGGCCATGAAACAATCCCACCATGTGGCGTGTTACATGGATCAATCGGCCACCCTTTGACATATGTTCATCGGCATGGATCATCATCGCTTCGCAAATCTGTTGCCAGTCAACGGTGCTGGGCTCATCACCATAAATTTGATGATCTACATCCAATAGTAAACCAGAATTATGATAAGCTGCGCGCCCGAGCATTACACCATCAACATGTGAAAGATGGGTCTTAGATTGATCAAGATCAGTTATGCCACCATTTATTCCAATAAATAAATCCGGATTATCTGCCTTTAAGCGGTAAACACGATCATAGTTTAACGGCGGGATATCACGGTTTTCTTTCGGAGATAAACCTTGCAGCCAGGCTTTACGCGCATGTACCCATAATGCGTCAACGCCAACAGCAATCAAACCCGAGGTCATCTCATCAAGCGCAATTTCCTCATCCTGTTCATCAACACCAATGCGGCATTTCACCGTCACAGGAATATCCGTCACAGATTTCATTTTTGAAATACATGATGCCACTAATTCTGGTTCACGCATGAGGCAAGCACCAAATGTGCCTGATTGAACGCGATCGGACGGACATCCAACATTTAAATTGATTTCATCATATCCAAATTCAGCGCAAATTTGTGTCGCCTGTGCCACTCGATCAGGATCAGAACCACCAATTTGCACAGCAATGGGATGCTCCATATCATTATAACTTAGCAAACGTTCCGGATCGCCATGCAAAATCGCCTCTGCAACCACCATCTCAGTGTAAAGCAGCGCGTTCTTGCTCAATAACCTGTGCAAATAGCGACAATGCTTGTCCGTCCAATCCATCATCGGTGCAACGGCAAACAACTGATCCTTATTTCGATATGAATTTGCAATGTGGTCCGACACTTAATCCAAATCACTTTCTACAAAACGTTTGATGTCATCGTTAGCTGCCTTACTCATGGGGCACCCATTGATCATGAAAGGCATGAAATACGCGAAATTGCTTATAAGCTGCAAAACTATCAGAAGCAATGAGTATTGCCGCACATATCTCCGCATTTTCATCTCCAAAACTGCATCAATTGGCATTCCCACACCAAGCTGGTACTTTGATTAAACAGTGAGGAAATCGCATGTGGGAGCGCGCAGCTTATTTTAAAAACCATTGGTATGGCCAACATTCCATCGCTCGGGTGGTATGGATAAACCTGTTTGCGTTCAGTCTAATCCTGTCTGTTTTGCTAGATCTTTTACCTGAACCACTAAAGGGCTTTCAGCTAACAATTGGACTATTAATATTAGGCGCAATCCTGATCTGGCAGCTCATCGGTGCAATTCGCACACTCAAAAACGCCAGACGCGACGGGACGGATGTCACTTTAATTGCCATGCTTTCAATTGCGATCATTCTGATAGGTTCCAACTCGATCTTGCAAAGCTATGAGTTCATAAACCCTTCTCAAAAAGAGGCCGTGACCAGTGAAGCTGAAGTCATTCAGCCGTTACCAATATCTGATGATGGCCGAGTGATGTATCTATCCGGTGATATTAATTACCAGCTCTATCATTCATTTTTAAAAACACTAGATGAAAACGATCAGATTAAGACAGTTCAGCTGAAAAGCCCGGGCGGCATTATTTTTGCAGCGCGCGCCATTGCGAACAAAATGACCGAATTGAATTTAAACACGCAAGTGGAGGAGAATTGTTTTTCCGCTTGTACCTTGATTTTTATGTCTGGAAACAATCGTCAATTGAGTGAGGACGGCAAACTGGGCTTTCATCTATATGCGACCAAATCCATGCTGAGCGCATCCATACTTGACATTGATGCACAAGTAGAAAAAGATAAAAATTATCTGTCGTCCCGCGGTGTCTCTCAGGACTTTATCCAAACAGCCTATAGCACCCCACCCGATCAGATCTGGATACCAAATCGTCGCCAGCTCGAACAAGCTGGTATTATTGAACCATCACATGCAGATAAATAATCAATATATTTGACCATTTAGTAAAAAATATTTGCCATTTTTAAAGTTTGATTTAAGGTCGCTACTCAACACATAACAATACAACCTACGGAGCCGATAACCACGTAAAATGACTTAGATTACTCATCTGGCTCATGGCTTACAAAATCTGGTACCATAGATGAATGATATCAGGCACTGTTCGCTTAAATCCTTCGAAACTAAGGTGGTTGTCAATTGAACATTTAAGGAGGTCCATCATGGACGGAGTTAGCAATCAAAATGATTTCCAAGAAGTTGTTGAGAATGATCGTGCCCATGTTTGGCATCATCTCAGCCAACACAAAAAATTCGAAACTGACGACCCACTCATCATCATCGAAGGTAAGGGTCTGCGTGTTTGGAACCAAGCTGGACGTGAACATCTAGACGCGGTTTCAGGTGGCGTATGGACCGTTAACGTTGGCTATGGCCGTGCAACTATTGCAGATGCAGTGCGTGACCAACTCGTGAAGATGAATTTCTTCGGCGGAACAACAGGTAGCATTCCAGGTGCGATGTTCTCAGAACGTTTGATCAGCAAAATGCCTGGTATGAGCCGTGTTTACTATTCAAATTCGGGTTCTGAAGCGAACGAAAAGGCTTACAAAATCGTACGCCAAATCGCGCACAACAAATATGGCGGCAAAAAGCACAAAATCCTTTACCGTGAACGCGATTACCACGGTACAACCATCACCGCCCTTTCATCAGGTGGTCAAGAAGAGCGCAAAGCGCAATATGGTCCATACACACCTGGATTTGTGTCTGTTCCGCATTGCCTTGAATATCGCTCCCAATGGGGTGATGTTGAGGATTACGGCGTGCGCGCAGCAAACGCTATCGAAGAGGTCATTCTGCGTGAAGGTGCCGATACAGTGGGCGCACTTATCCTAGAACCAGTAACTGCTGGCGGTGGTGTGATCACACCTCCTGAAGGCTATTGGCCACGCGTTCAAGAAATCTGCAAAAAATATGACGTTTTGCTGATCATCGATGAAGTTGTTTGCGGCATGGGCCGAACAGGTGAATGGTTTGGCTATCAGCATTACGGTATTGAACCAGATATGGTGACAATGGCAAAAGGTGTAGCATCCGGTTACGCGGCCATTTCATGTACAGTCACAACGGAAGAAGTGTTTAACATGTTCAAAGCTGATCCAAGTGATCACATGAGCTATTTCCGCGATATTTCGACATTTGGTGGCTGTACTGCAGGTCCTGCTGCAGCGCTTGAAAACATGCGTATCCTTGAAGAAGAAAACCTGTTGGAAAACACGACCAATATGGGTCACTATCTTCTTGACGCACTTGAAGGGCTTAAAGCCAAGCATGCAATTGGTGGCGACGCTCGCGGTAAGGGCTTGTTCTGTGGTCTTGAATTGGTGGCAGATCGGGACACGAAGGAACCGCTGCCTGAGCCAATTGTTCAGCAAATTGTCGGGCGTTGTTTCTCAGAACATGCGGTTGTTATTGGTGCCACAAACCGTTCACTACCTGGTTTGAATAACACATTGTGTTTAAGCCCAGCATTGATTGCATCCAAGTCTGATATTGATGAAATTGTTGCGGCAATTGATGAATCAATAACATATGTGACAGCGTAAATTTAGCGCATGTAGCATTCTTTAAAAACCAGGTCTTTTCGACCTGGTTTTTTTATGCCCTTTGATTTTTCAATCGCTATTGCAAGTTGGTTTCCCATCATGCATGGTTTGGAAAAACACCGGAGAATTTGCGAGGGGAAATGCCTGAAATTTATAAAAATCCATTAGTAGGAAGCGGCATTAAGGATGATCTCGGTGGCACAATTTCCCACACCAGTATTGATGCCAATGGGCCTTTAGAACTTTTAAAACAGTGCCCTACTTATCAAACCACTCCCTTATGCGAACTTTCACAGCTGGCTGATGAGATTGAACTTGGTTCGATTTTTTTAAAAGACGAACGGGCGCGCATGAACCTTGGCAGTTTTAAAGCACTGGGTGCAGCCTATGTCATTGCCTGTGATGCGGTCACATCAGGTAATGATTTGAGCAATGTACCATTAAAAGGTTCAACCTATATCACCGCAAGTGCGGGCAATCATGGTTTATCTGTTGCAGCTGGCGCACGTATTTTTGGTGCCAATGCAATCATATATCTTTCAAAAACGGTGCCTGAGAGCTTTGCAGGCGAATTAGAAGCACAAGGTGCAAAGGTTGTTTGGCACGGGGATGATTATGAAGAGAGCATGCAGGGTGCTTTAGATGCGGCAAATACAAATGAAGGCTGGATTTTGCTCTCCGACAGCTCTTGGCCGGGTTATGAGATACTACCTTATCGCTTGATGGAAGGTTACCTTGCTATGGCAGCTGAAATAGTTGAGCAGATGCCGCAACCACCCACGCATTTATTCTTGCAAGCCGGTGTTGGAGGTCTTGCAGCCGGGGTTGCAGGTTACGCGCGCCACATTTGGGGCGATGAACTAAATATCATTGTGGTTGAACCAGAATATGCCCCTGCCCTTATCGAAAGCGTGAAAGCTGAAAAGGTTGTTGAGACAACTGGAGCAGTTTCTGAAATGGGTCGATTAGATTGCAAAACTCCCTCGTTAATTGCGCTCAAAACACTCGCAAAGGACGCAAATTACTTTGTAACGATTTCTGAAGCCGAGGGTGATAACGCCGTTAAGAAACTGGAAAACATCGGTATAGACACAACAGCCTCGGCTGCCGCCGGCATTGCACCAATATTTCTCGGCAGCGATGTTTTAAATCAGCTATCAATTGGTAAAAATTCGCGTATCGCTGCGATCATTAGTGAAAAACGATGACACAATGAATATGATTGCAAAACCACCGCGCAGCTTTTCAGACAGCGAATACCAAACGCGCTGCGACAATGCGCAACGATTGATGTCAGAACAAGATATCGATGCAATCATTCTCTCAACAGAACCAGATATTCGTTATTTTACAGGGTTTTTCACGCGCTTTTGGGAAAGCCCCACACGCCCATGGTTTGTTATAATTCCAAACACGGGAAAACCAATTGCCGTTATTCCATCCATTGGTCTTGATTTGATGTCATCATGTTGGGTGGCAAAAATTCACACTTGGACATCACCCGATTTAAAGGACGATGGTGTCACGCTTCTTGCAAAGACGCTTAAAGATCTCTGCGGTGAGCAAGCCAGTATTGGCCTTCCGATGGGGCATGAAACACATTTGCGAATGCCGCTCGATGATTTTGCAAAACTCAAACACCAACTCAAACATTGCTCATTTAAAGATGCGCATCCGATTTTGTCGTCACTTCAGATGATCAAATCCGAAGAGGAAATCGATAAAATAAAATACGCCTGCGCGATTGCAGATAGAAGTTTTGCGCGTGTTCACGAAATCTGTGCGGTTGGCGAACCACTTGGTAAAGTGTTTCGAAATTTTCAAAGAATACTGCTCGAAGAAGGTGCAGATTGGGTGCCCTACCTTGCTGGGGGAGCTGGATCAGGCGGATATCGCGACGTCATCTCACCCACAAGCGATGAACCGCTTAAAAATGGCGATGTGCTAATGCTGGATACAGGTGCATTGTTTGACGGATATTTCTGCGATTTTGATCGAAATTATGCAATCGGCAATGCAAGTGAAGAAACAAAGGATGCATATCAGCTTTTGTATGAAGCGACCGATGCCGGCATTAATGCTGCCAAAATCGGTCAAACCGCCAGCGATATTTACAACGCGATTGCCAACATAATTTCACAGTGGAAACCAAATGTAAGTTCAAGCAATCAGGGAGATGTTGGTCGTTTGGGGCATGGTTTGGGCATGCGCCTTACTGAATGGCCATCCCTCATATCCAGCGATGAAACAATGATGCAAAACAACATGATCATGACGATTGAACCGAGCATGACAATTTCTTCTGGCAAAATCATGGTGCACGAAGAAAACATACTTATTACAAAAAATGGACCTGTGCTTTTATCAAAACGAGCACCATCTGACATTCCAATCATCGGGTAAACATCATGAATGCTTTAGACTATGAACTCATTGGTCCAATCGGCAAAGATGCGACTTTAGGGCTCGTGGTTCTACAGTCAGATGAAACGGTAGAACCTGAGCTCCAATCCCTATTTCAAGACGAAGGTGTTGCACTTTACACAACGCGTATTGCAAGTGAAGCTGAAGTTACCCCTGAAACGCTGAAGCTTATGGAGGCAGGATTACCTGCATCGATTTCATTATTGCCACCTTCCGTTAATTTTGATGTCATCGGTTATGCCTGCACATCTGGCGCCACGATCATAGGTCCAGAACGGATCTCCGAACTCATTCTCAACGGTAGCAACGCAAAATACGCAACCAACCCGCTAACCGCGCTAATCGATATCTGTGAGCAAAACAGTATAAAATCACTGGGGTTTATTTCGCCATATATCGATAGCGTATCTCTGCCTATGCGGAATTATTTGGAGCAAAATGCCGGAATTAAAATCAGCAATTTTGCGACATTTAATGAATCAACTGAGGCAAAGGTTGCCCGTATTGATCCCCAATCAATCTATGACGCTGCCATCGAAATCGGCAACTCGAACGACTGTGATGCCGTCTTTTTGTCCTGCACAAATTTACGAACCTTCTCAATTTTAGATGCAGCATCTGAAAAACTCGATAAACCCGTTTGGAGCAGCAATTCAGTGCTCGCGCACCATATGGGCAAGTTGGCAGGGCTAAACCATTAAAAACAAGTGAAAAACAAAGCATTTGCTCAAAAATTCATCGAATTACAGTTGGCATCACCTGTATACCCAGATACTTGTAAAGGATGCAGAAAATTAACGCCCCAAAAAAAGCACCTTTAAGTCGCATTCAAGAAAAAAATCGGAACTTAATATTAAAGGCCGGTCTTGAGGTCTTTTCAAAATACGGCTTCCGCGGTGCAACTGTTGATCAGCTTGCAAATGCGGCAGGGATGTCCAAACCAAATCTGCTTTACTATTTTCCAAGCAAAGAAGCGGTTCATGTCGCATTGCTTGAACAACTTTTGCAAAACTGGCTTGAACCACTCATTGAGCTTGGACCTTCAGCGAACCCAATTGATGAAATCCTCGTTTATGTAAAAAAGAAGCTAGCAATGTCGCGAGCCTATCCACTGGAAAGTCGGTTATACGCGAATGAAATTTTACAAGGTGCACCCAATTTTTCAGGTGCTATCAAAGGCCCATTGAAAGATCTGGTTGATGAAAAGGCCACACTTATTCAAAGCTGGTGTGATGAAGGTAAAATCTCAGTTGTCGATCCTTATCATCTAATATTCTCCATCTGGTCAACAACACAACATTATGCTGACTTTGATGTTCAAATCGGTGGCATTTTAACAACCGACAAACAAGAAATTACCAAGGATGCTGAAACCTATCTTGAGCATCTGTTCCGCAGCACACTCACACCTAAATCATAATTCGCTTTTTCACTTTATGTGATAGGTCAAAGCCTCGTGTAAGAACATCTTTATCAAGGTTTCATTGAGCGGCTGATTGACATCAACAAGCACCGCACGATTTCCGCTAAACTCCAATTCATCAGCGAAACTGTCTTGAAACTGCGAAATCAAACGTGTTTGGCAATGAACATAGATACCGCAATAATCCGGCATTTCTTTAACATTGCTCAGCCGAATTGTGGTCCCACTCTTGCTCTGTTCGGTCAGGTAGGATGGTTCACCCCATTTCAAAGTTTCAGTAATAACACCTATTTGGCTGTCGTTCGCAGCGATATCAAAAATCAATTGACGGATCTGGTAAAGCCGATTAGCAACATCGCCATCAAACCGTTGATAAGCGTTTTGAACGTCTTCATTCATAATTGCATTCACCCATAAAAAAATCGCCCCGTTTATGCACACACATAACACAGGGCGATTTGATTATTCTTGCTTAATTTAAGCTTTTCTATTCAGCAGGCTCCATTGCTGCTGGATTGTTAGGGTGCGTTGTCCAGTTAGCGTACTGATCTTCAACAACTTTGCCGGTGCGCGGATCGGTTTTACCCGTGTCCATTTCTTCCATGGTAATACAACCCTCAACCGGACATACATTCACACATAAATTACAGGCGACGCATTCTGCGTCAATGACTTCAAACTTGCGGTCTGGTGTCATAGAAATTGCCTGGTGGGAAGTATCTTCACAAGCAGCAAAACAACGTCCGCAACTAATGCAAAGATCCTGATCAATCTTCGCTTTAGCAATGAAATTAAGATTGAGATACTGCCAATCTGTAGTGTTCGGCACAGCCATGCCAACAAAATCATCGAGGCTTGAATGTCCCTTTTCATCCATCCATTGCTCAAGACCGGAAATCATCTCTTGAACAATCTTAAAACCATAAGTCATTGCGGCAGTACATACTTGCACATTGCCGCAACCAAGGGCCATATATTCGGCTGCATCCCGCCAAGTCGTAATTCCGCCAATACCGGAAATCGGCATGCCAGCAGTTTCTTCGTTTCGTGCAATTTCTGACACCATCGACATGGCGATTGGTTTCACCGCCGGCCCGCAATAACCACCATGCGTACCTTTGCCATCAATTGAAGGTTCAGGGCTCATGCTATCCAGATTAACAGATGTGATAGAATTGATCGTATTGATCAAGCTCACAGCATCTGCGCCACCGCGCTTCGCAGCAGCAGCTGGTTTACGAATATCGGTGATGTTTGGTGTGAGCTTCACAATAACTGGTTTGGAGTAATATTGTTTACACCAGCGAGTGACCATCTCGATATATTCAGGCACCTGACCAACAGCTGCGCCCATGCCACGTTCAGACATTCCATGTGGGCAACCAAAGTTCAGCTCAATGCCATCAGCGCCTGTTTCTTCAACAAGTGGCAGGATCGCTTTCCATGCTTCTTCCTCGCATGGCACCATAATCGAAACGATAATCGCACGATCAGGGTAATCAGCCTTCACACGCTTAATTTCTTCCAAGTTAGTATAAAGATCACGATCGGTAATAAGCTCAATATTGTTTAAGCCTAAAAGACGACGATCAGCACCATAAATTGCGCCATATCGTGGACCATTGACGTTAACAACGGGTGGTCCTTCAGAACCTAGTGTCTTCCATACTACACCGCCCCAACCTGCTTCAAAAGCTCTGCGAACGTTATATTCTTTATCGGTTGGCGGTGCTGATGCGAGCCAAAACGGATTTGGAGATTTAATACCGAGGAAATTAGATTGTAAGTTTGCCATTATCTTATCCTATCCCATCAATTTTACATGTATGTCTTCAGCCGCATCACGACCTTCTGCCACTGCTGTTACGGTCAAATCATCACCACCGGTTGCGCAATCGCCACCGGCCCAAACCTTATCAAGTGAACTTTGACCATTTTCGTCAACACTGATTTTGCCACCCTTAATCTCCAATCCGGACACATTAAGCGACAATTTCTGACCAATGGCCTTAAATACCTGATCAGCTTTTAATCGGAATGTATCATCGGTGACCTTAAAGCCATCATCGCCTGTTTCGGTATAGGCAAATTCAACCTCTTGAACCGAACCATTAGCAACAAGACCAACAGGCTGCGCATTGGTGATGATATTCACACCTTTTTGCGCTGCTAAATCCTGCTCAAATTTACTCGCATTCATATTTTCAACGCCACGACGGTAGACAAGAGAGACGTGTTCAGCGCCTAAGAGCTTAGCCTGAACAGCAGCATCAACCGCAGTCATACCGCCACCGATGACGACAACATTCCGGCCAATATCAACATTAGTTAAGTCCGCTGCTTGGCGCAGACCTGCAATGAATTCAACTGCATCATCAGAACCAGAAACATCTTCGTTATCCAAACCAAGGGCGTTCACCCCGGCGAGACCAACACCTAAGAATACAGCGTCAAATTCTGACTGCAATTCATCAAGATCAAGATTTTCACCCAAACGCTTTCCAAGCTCTATGGAAATACCACCTATAGATAAAAGCCATTCAACTTCACGTTCTGCAAACTGATCAACGGTTTTATAGGCAGCAATACCAAATTCATTCAAACCGCCTGCCTTTGAGCGGCCATCATATATGACTACATCATGGCCCTTCATAGCCAGGCGATGGGCACAAGATAGACCCGCAGGCCCTGCCCCAACAACAGCAATGCGCTTTGATGTTGAGCTCGCACGTTTAAATGGATGCACGCCTGAATCCATGACTTTATCGGTTGCAAATCTCTGTAACAAACCGATCTCTACTGGGTCATTTTCAGCTGTCTCGCGCACACACGCCTCTTCGCACAAAGTCTCTGTTGGGCAAACGCGAGCACACATGCCACCCAAAATGTTTTGTTTAAAGATTGTCGTGGCAGCAGCCTCTGGTGTACCAGTAGAAATCTGACGAATGAATAGAGGTATATCAATCGATGTTGGACATGCTGTTATGCATGGTGCATCATGACAAAAGTAACATCGATCAGCAGCCACTTTTGCCTCATGCGGGCTTAAAGGGGCATGCAAATCACAAAAATTTTCATTCAGCTCTTCGGAGGATAGTCGAGCGGAAAGAACCCCGTCGGTTCTCACCTTTTTAGATTGATTAGTTGTCGGCATCAGTGTTCCCATTTTTATACTGATTTATAAGTTCAGTATGACACCGGAAAATTTTTTATCAAGTGGTAAAATTTTGGAAATTGCAATGCGCTTAATCGCAATAATAACAGACACTTACACAAAATTCGCGCATTAATTATTGACTAAAATACTCAAGTTAAAGCGATCTATGGTCCATTATTTGGTACAAATCAAACGTCAAAATTGCATCTTTATCGCTGTGATGTCTGCCAACTTGGACTCACCCACGGCTCCGCATTTGAAGCTGGCAGGAGATCTTTCCCAAGGATGTGATCAGAAGCTTTCTCACCGGTCATAATCGAAGGCCCATTGAGATTACCATTGGTCACACGCGGGAAGATTGAGCTATCCGCAACGCGCAGATTTTCAACGCCTATGACCTTCAAATCCGGATCAACAACAGCCATCGGATCATCTTTCGCACCAAGTTTACACGTGCCGCAGGGGTGATAGGCACTTTCAACATGCTCTTTGATAAAGCCGTTAAGCTCTTCGTCACTCTGTACAGCTTTTCCGGGCTGAATTTCATGCTTTACATAAGGTTTGAAAGCATCCTGTGCGAAAATCTCACGCGTTAACCTGATGCAATTTCTAAATTCTTCCCAGTCTTTCTCCTCGCTCATATAGTTGAACAGGATTTTTGGTGCATCCTTCGGATCAGAAGATCTCAGCGTAACACTCCCTCGACTAACAGAACGCATTGGCCCAACATGGGCTTGGAACCCATGCCCTTCCGCTGCTGCTTGCCCGTCATAGCGAACCGCGATTGGCAAGAAATGATATTGAATGTCGGGATATTTAATCCCAGCTTTTGAGCGAATAAACGCAGCTGATTCAAACTGGTTTGAAGTGCCTAGACCTGATTTCGTAAACAGCCATTGCGCGCCAATCAGAGCTTTGCCAAAGATGTTCCAATATTTATAAAGCGTCACCGGTTGGCTTGCAGCCATTTGCAGATAAAGCTCAAGGTGATCCTGCAAATTTTGCCCAACGCCTTGGCGATCTGCCACCACTTCAATGCCATGCGAATTCAGATGCTCAGCGGGGCCAATGCCCGATAGCATTAAAAGTTTTGGCGAATTGAACGAAGAAGCTGCGATGATAACTTCGCGATTGGCTTTGATCAGTTCGGTTTTGCCTCCACGTTCGATCTCAACACCAACAGCTTTTTTATCTTCAATTTTAATACGCGTTGCCAGGCCACGTAACACTTCGCAGTTTGAACGCTTAAGCGCGGGTTTTAGATATGCGTTAGCTGCAGACCAGCGCCGCCCTTTCCAAACCGTCTGCTCCATAGGGCCAAAGCCCTCTTGCTGGTATCCATTATAATCATCCGTTGTGTGATACCCAGCTTGACGCCCAGCTTCGACAAAGGCTTTAAACAAAGGATTAGAGCGTGGACCACGGGTAATGTGCAGCGGGCCATTGGTGCCGCGCCATGTTGGGTCTCCACCCTGCCCGCCATCATGCCAATTTTCCATACGTTTGAAATATGGCAGCACATCTTTATAGGCCCATCCGCTGGCGCCCGTCTCTTCCCAGTGATCATAATCAGATGGCGCACCACGAACATAAACCATGCCATTGATCGATGAAGAACCGCCGATGACTTTACCACGCGGTGCTGCCAGTTTTCGCCCACCCAAATGTGGTTCTGGTTCCGTTTCATAACCCCAATCATACATCGGCATGTTCATTGGGTAAGATAAAGCCGCAGGCATTTGAATAAGCGGACCAGCATCCGTGCCGCCATGTTCAATCACAATCACAGAATGCTTGCCATCCTCTGACAAGCGGTAAGCCATTGCGCAACCAGCAGAGCCGGCACCAACAATTACAAAATCTGCCTGACGCATGAAATACCTCTAAAATTGAGCTTCAACGGGTGTCATTGCCACATAAACGGTTTTAACTTCAGAATAGTGATTGATCGCTTCCTTGGAGTTTTCACGTCCAACACCGGACATCTTTACTCCACCAAACGGTGCTTCAACAGGTGCTAAATTATAGGTATTGATCCAGCAGGATCCAGCTTCAAGCTGATCGATAACGCGGTGACCGCGTTTTAAATCTTGCGTGAACACGCCGGCAGACAATCCAAACTCGGTGGCATTGGCGCGCGCGATCACTTCGTCTTCTGTATCAAAACTTAAAACAGACAAAACCGGACCAAAAATCTCATCCGTTGCAATTGTCATCTCATCAGTTACATCTGAGAAAATTGTTGGCTCGATGTAATATCCTTCACGGTCAAGCTTATGACCACCATGAACCAGCGTTGCCCCTTCTTCGACACCTTTTTTGATAAAACCAAGCACAATATTCGCCTGGCGTTCTGACACCATTGGACCGAAATTTGTGTTTTTATCTAACGGATCACCGATGATGGCTTTTTCAGTGCGCTCTTTAAGACGCGCAAGGAATTTAGGCAAAATGCCTTTCTGCACAAAAACGCGTGTCCCGTTCGAACAAACCTGACCTGAGGAATAAAAGTTCCCCAATATTGCTCCACCGACAGCATCTTCAATATCAGCATCATCAAATACAATAAGCGGAGATTTACCACCCAATTCCATTGTTACATGCTTCATGCTTTCCGCCGCAGCTGAATATACCTTGCGACCGGTTGGCACTGAACCTGTAAGCGAGACTTTGTTCACACGCGGATCTGTAATCAGCTGCGCGCCAACATCACCCATACCTTGGATGACATTATAAACCCCAGCCGGCACACCAGCTTCATGCAAAATTTCAGCAACTTTGAGCGCACATAACGGCGTTGTCTCCGATGGTTTAAAAACCATGGAATTCCCACATGCAAGCGCAGGTGCACCCTTCCAGCAAGCAATCTGCGTTGGATAGTTCCAAGCACCAATCCCCACACAAAGGCCCAATGGCTGGCGTTTGGTGTAAACAAAATCTTCGCCCAACTGAATATGCTCACCTGTGAGCGAACCTGCAAGACCACCAAAATATTCAAGCGCATCCGCACCGCTTGTAGCGTCTGCAATGATGGTTTCCTGAATTGGCTTACCCGTGTCATAGGTTTCTAAAATGCTTAGCTCTTCATTGCGTTCACGAATGATATCCGCAGCCTTGCGCAAAACACGCCCGCGCTCAGTCCCTGTCATTTTCGCCCAGATAAGCTGGCCCTCTTTGGCTGTGACCAAGGCCTTTTCAACAATATCAGGTGTAGCTGCATGTAGCTTTGCAATCACTTCGCCCGTTGCTGCAAAGGTGCAGATAATCTCTTGCCCTTGATCATCCTCGACATATTCACCATTGATAAAATGGCTCGCCTTAGGTTGGCACTTCAAATTCATGTTCATCCATTCAGTTTTCAATTATTCAGCAGATTTTGATTATTCGTCTGGTTTCCAACGCAACGGTTCATAAGACACCATAACGTGAGTTTTGTAGGCTTCACGAGAGGTAAGTCGCTCGTAATAACGATCAATATTGGGCGTGCTAGTCCGCAAAAACTCCAATTCGTAGTAACGATATAAAACCGTTCCCACAATGATATCTGCATAGGTGAAATCATCGCCAGCAATAAACGGCCCCTCACCCAATCGATCATCTAACATCGTCGCCAACGTCGCCATTTTTGAAGCCGCTTCATCTAGCGCTGCATGATCAAGAATTGCAGGATCGTATCTGACAAGCGGATAGAAAAACTCACTCAACAGCAATGGGGCAAATGTCGTTTTATTCCATTCCGCCCACATATCTATTTCAGCGCGCTTTATCGGATCTCGCGGATAAAAAGCCTGATCCGCATATTTATGAGATAGATACCGAACAATTGCAGCACTTTCGAACATAACAAGATCGCCATCTTTCATGACAGGGACCAATCCATTCGGGTTCATCGCTAGATATTCAGCCGTATCATTGCCACCAAAAGCACCACCAACATCATGGCGCTTATGCACTAGACCAAGCTCCGCAATCGCCCACATAGCGATCTGTACATTCAGTGAGGTATCTCGTCCTAAAATTTCAATCATCATCTATCCTCGTTAATCCCGCGGAAAACGTTGGTTCGTTTCCACAACATTTAAATCCATATGGTTTCGCATATAGCGCTCAGACGCTTTCTGCAATGGTTGATAATCCCATGGATAATAGTCGCCGTTTCGAAGAGCCTCATAGACTACCCAACGTCTAGCTTGGCTCTCACGCACAGCAGCATCATATTGCTCCAAATTCCAACGCTCATCGGCTTGTTTTGAAAAAACGGCCAAAACATCGGAGAATTCAGGATTACCTGCAAGATTGTTAATCTCGTGTGGGTCATCTGACAAGTTAAACAATTGATCAGGGTCCAGTGCGCATCGGTTAAACTTCCAATCCCCTTGCCGCAGCGAGACCAGCGGCGCATAGGATGCTTCTGCCGCATATTCCATGGCAACAGGCGTTTCTCGCGGTTTCCCACTCGTATAAGGCAATAGGCTTTCACCATCCGTCCATGGCAAAACTTCATCCATAGAAATACCTGCAATATCGCAGAGCGTTGGCGTGATATCGATGTTGGAAACTGGTTCGCTAATCAATGTTGGATCGACATCAGGCAATTTCATCATAATTGGTACGCGTGCCGAGCCCTCATAAAAGCACATTTTAAACCACAAACCGCGTTCACCAAGCATGTCGCCATGGTCTGACAAAAATAGAATTATTGCTTCCTGGTTTGTGCTTTCTAACGCCTCCATCACCTCACCTATTTTGTCATCCAAATACGAAATATTGGCAAAATAAGCGCGACGAGACTTTTGAATATCCTCTTCGGTGATATCAAAATTTCGCCAATCATTGGCATCAAAGATCCGTTTTGCATGCGGATCATGATCTTCATAATCCATTGCAGGGATTTCAGGCAGCAAATGCTCGCATCCCTCATATAGATCCCAATATTTCTTGCGAGCGACATAAGGGTCGTGCGGATGGGTAAAACTTACCGTTAAACACCACGGACGCTCATCGTGACCGCGTGCGAGATCATAAACCTTGCGGACCGCGTTATAAGCAACTTCATCGTCATATTCCATCTGATTAGAAATCTCAGCAACGCCCGCACCTGTGACAGACCCCATATTGTGATACCACCAATCGATCCGCTCCCCAGGTTTTCGGTAATCAGGGGTCCAACCAAAATCAGCGGGATAAATATCTGTTGTTAATCGCTCCTCAAATCCATGCATTTGGTCAGGTCCGACAAAGTGCATCTTGCCGGAGAGGCAAGTCTGATAGCCGGCGCGTCTTAAATGGTGCGCATAGGTAGGAATATCAGAACAAAACTCAGCCGCATTGTCATAAACGCGTGTGCGATGTGGCAATTGACCAGACATAAATGACGCGCGACCCGGCGCACATAAGGGAGACGCTGTATAGGAGTTTTTAAACCGCACAGATTGCGCAGCAAGCTTCTTTAAATTTGGTGCATGAAGCCATTCTGCAGGACCATCAGGAAACAATGTTCCATTGAGCTGATCCACCATAAAGATCAAAATATTTGGCTTTGCCACGTGACGCCCTCCTTCAGAATCCAAATTTAAAAATTATATATATTGCCCTCGGCCGCAAAAAGTCTATTCAATAAGCGACACATTTGACTTTGTAGACTGATGAGGATTTTTCATGGCGTATAAACCGAATTCTGATGAGGCCAGAGACGTTGCCTATCACATGCATGGCTACACAAATGCCAAAAAGCATAATGAAATCGGCCCGCTGATCATCGAACGGGGCGATGGCATTTATGTCTACGATAATGAGGGCAATAAATATATCGAAGCGATGTCGGGCTTGTGGTCTGCAGGATTAGGTTTTAGCGAAAAGCGCTTGGCCGATGCAGCATATCAGCAGATGCTCAAGCTGCCTTTTTATCACAACTTTACGCACAAATCTCATGGACCCGCGATTGATTTAGCGGAAAAGCTTATCGAGATTGCACCTGTACCAATGAGCAAAGCCTTCTTTACCAATTCGGGTTCCGAAGCGATCGATACAGCGCTTAAAATGATCTGGTACCGATCAAACGCGATGGGAAAACCAGAGAAGAAAAAATTATTGTGCGGAAACGCGCCTATCACGGGGTGACTATTGCTTCGAGTTGCCTCACAAGTTTGCCAAATAACCATAGATCCTTTGATTTGATTGTGCCGGATGTTCTGCGACTCACCTGCCCGCACTATTATAAAGATGGCTTACCTGGCGAAAGCGAAACAGAATTTGCCAGCCGCTTGGCTCAAGAGCTTGATGATCTTATCCAATCAGAAGGGCCAGACACCATCGCTGCAATGTTTGCTGAACCCGCCATGGGCGCAGGCGGTGTGGTCATTCCACCTGAAACCTATTGGGAAAAAATCCAAGCAGTGTTGAACAAATATGACATCTTGTTGGTCGCTGATGAAGTGATCAATGGCTTTGGCAGAACCGGCAAAATGTTTGGCTGTGAAACCTACGACATCAAACCTGATATGATGACATTATCAAAGCAGATTACCTCTTCTTACTTGCCATTATCAGCGCTTTTGATCAACGAACGGGTCTTTGAACCCATCGCCGAGCAAAGCGATGAGATCGGCGTATTTGGTCATGGCTTCACCGCAGGCGGCCACCCCACACCAGCTGTTGTTGCTCTTGAAACAATTCGAATTATTGAAGAAGAAAACCTTGTCGAAAACTGCAAGGTCAATGGCGCAAAGTTTATCGAAGGATTAAACAAACTCTTAGATCATCCACTTGTCGGAGAAGTTCGCGGGGTCGGTCTCGTTGCAGCAATCGAACTTGTTACGGATAAAAACAATAAGACTGCTTTAGAGCCCGCAGGACGCCTTGGCGCAATTGTTGCGGCAGAATTGCAAAAAAATGGAGTAATTGTCCGTGCTATGATGGATGCGATTGCTTTTTGCCCCCCAATGATCATAAATAGTGAGCAAATTGAGAATTTACTTTCAAAAATTAAAACTTCTCTCGATTCCGCACAAAATGTCGCATTTGAGCAAGAAAAATGAAATTTGATAAAATTATAGACAATAGCTCAACTAATGATCAGCATTAATAAAACTAATTTTACTCCGCATATTAGAAATTAATTCCTTAAATATACACAAAAATATTATTTATTACTGAAATTAACGATAAATGAGGAAATATATATCTAATTGCACAACAAGCGCGCAGACACCATTGCATAATTATATTGAGCAGTTATCGTTCGGGCTACAAACTATAAAAATTAAATTGGGATACACAGTTTATGCAGGGAATTCCTGGCGCCGCGGTCAGATTTGAACGCGTCCAGAAAAGTTACGATGGGGAAAATCTCGTCGTAAAAGATCTAAACCTTGATATCGCTCCTGGCGAATTCCTGACGATGCTTGGGCCGTCAGGATCAGGTAAAACCACATGCCTTATGATGCTGGCCGGCTTTGAACCCGCAACAAATGGCGAAATTTATCTAAACGATCGGCCGATCAACAATGTGCCTCCTTTTAAGCGTGGCATTGGCATGGTTTTCCAAAACTATGCACTTTTCCCGCATATGAGTGTTGCGGAGAACTTGGCCTTCCCTTTGCAAATCAGAAAGATGAGCAAAGCCGATCAGGAAGCTAAAGTAAAACGCGCTTTGGAAATGGTTGAATTGTCTGAATTTGGCAATCGTCGCCCTGCGCAACTTTCAGGTGGTCAGCAACAACGTGTTGCCGTAGCAAGAGCGCTTGTGTTTGACCCAGAGCTCATCTTGATGGATGAACCGCTTGGCGCGCTGGATAAGCAATTGCGCGAGCAAATGCAGTATGAAATCAAGCATATCCACGAAAACCTTGGCGTGACAATCGTTTACGTGACACACGATCAAACCGAGGCCCTGACGATGTCTGACAGAGTTGCGGTATTTAATGACGGTGTCATTCAACAATTGTCACCACCGGATGTGCTTTATGAAACACCACATAATTCTTTTGTTGCTCAGTTCATTGGTGAGAACAACAAACTAACAGGCACGATTGCGTCAAAAGACGGAAATGCCTGTGAAGTTAAACTTTCTGATGGTACTATCCTAAAAGCAGACGCGGTGAACGCGGGTGCGGTGGGCGACAAAACCACGCTATCACTTCGTCCAGAACGTATTGAAATTTACGACAATGCAGACCTGGACAATTTGATTGAGGGCACGATCAAGGAAATCTTGTACCTTGGTGACCATTTAAGGGTCGTCATGGATGTGGCTGGAAACGACGAATTCATTGTTAAGGTTCGAAACAAATCCAGCGGCTGGAATATTTCCGAAGGTCAAAAAATTAAAATTGGGTGGTCTGCTGAAGATTGCAAAGCATTGGATGCTGTCGCCTAATTTTATGACTAACTAAAACACAAACTCATGAACATACTTGGGAGAGTAAAAATGAAAATCAAACACTTCTTAGCAACATCTGCTTTGACAGCTGGTTTGGCACTTGCCGCTTCTGCGCAAGCCAATGAAATCACTGTCGTTTCTTGGGGCGGTGCTTATACAAAAAGTCAGGTTGAAGCCTACCACAAGCCATGGGTTGAAAAGACTGGCAATAAAATCGTTTCAGAAGACTACAACGGTGGTATTGCTGAGATCAAAGCTCAGGTTGAAGCTGGAAATGTCACATGGGACATCGTTGACGTAGAACTTTCAGATGCGATCCGTGCATGTGACGAAGGCCTTCTTGAAACAATCGATCCAGGCATTTTGCCAGCTGGTGCTGATGGCACTCCTGCTGAGCAAGACTTCATCGAAGGTACACTTCACGAATGTGCTGTTGCCAACATCGTTTGGACAACAATCTTTGCTTACGACAGTTCAAAAATTGCTGACGGCCCAACAACAATGGCTGACTTCTTTGACCTAGAGAAATTCCCAGGCAAACGTGGTCTTCGTAAAGGCGCGAAAATCAACCTTGAATTCGCTCTTATTGCGGATGGCGTTTCAGCTGCAGAGGTTTACGATGTATTGGATACTCCAGAAGGCATCGATCGTGCATTTGCAAAACTTGATACAATCAAAGATCAAGTTGTTTGGTGGGAAGCTGGTGCTCAGCCGCCACAACTACTTGCTGATGGCGAAGTTGCAATGACAACTGCTTATAACGGCCGTATCTTCAACGCTGTTGCAGGCGAAGACAAGCCATTCGAAATCGTTTGGGACGGTCACATCTGGGATCTTGACCTTTGGGTAATTCCAAAAGGCACACCAAACAAAGAACTTGCAATGGACTTCCTTGCATTCTCAACTGCAACAGAGCAGCTTGCGAAACAAGCGTCTTACATCTCATACGGTCCAGCTCGTAAATCATCTGCACCACTTGTTGGTAAGTTCCACAACAAAGACATCGATATGGGTCCACAGATGCCAACTGCACCTGAAAACCTAACAAACGCAACTCAGAATAACTTCGATTTCTGGGCTGATAATGCTGACCAGTTGAACGAGCGTTTCAACGCTTGGCTAACTAACTAATATTATCGATGAGCGCGGGGGTTAAAACTCCCGCGCTTTCAAACACTTAAAAGATAGTTTTGAATCAGTATGCAAGATAGCTCAACCACGACACCTGAAACTCTAGTGACCGCAGATGGCGTGCCACTAAAACAAAAACTGATTCAATCAACGCGCAGAGCTAGATGGCGCGCGCTTCTATTGACCCTACCGCTGGTAATTTTTATTATCGTGAGCTTTATGATCCCGATCGGTCAGATGCTCCTGCGATCAGTCAATAATGATACAGCCTCTGGCGTATTACCTAATTTTACTTTCGCCATCCAAAAATGGGATGAGCAAGGGTTACCCCCTGAAGAAACCATCGAATTATTTGTAAAAGACATGCAAGTCGCGCGTGAAAAACGCGAAATCGGCAAGACGGTTGGTAATCTGGCGACACGCATCAATTACGAAATCCCCGGCAGCCGCAGTCTCTTTACGTCTTCATCGCGAAAATTGGCAAAAGTGACAGAAGGCCCTTACACAGAAGCACTTTTAGAAATTGACGATAAATGGGACAATCCAGTTCTATGGCGCAGCCTTAAGCGTGCGACGAGAGATTACACCCCTTATTTCTATATGGCAGCGCTTGATCTTAAATATGATGATGAAGGCAATATAACTGAAGCCGATGAACTTTATCAGATTTATGTGTCGAACTTCTTTAAAACCTTAAGGCTTTCCGCCACAATCACCTTCATATGCTTATTGTTAGCATTCCCGGTCTCTTATCTGTTATCTACCTTACCACTAAAGACATCGAACCTTCTGATGATTTTAGTATTGTTGCCGTTCTGGACATCACTATTGGTGCGAACAACCGCTTGGATCGCCATCCTTCAGACGGAGGGCATTATCAATGACATACTCGTCTTCATTGGACTGGTCGGTGAAGATGGCCGTGTACAGATGATTTATAACCAAACAGGAACCATCATAGCCATGGTGCATATCCTGTTACCATTTATGATCTTGCCATTATTCTCAGTGATGAAAACTATTCCGCCAAGCTATATGCGAGCTGCAAGTTCTATGGGCGCCAAAACATTCACCGCGTTTAGACGCGTATACTTCCCGCTCACATTGCCTGGGATTGCGGCCGGAACGCTACTGGTGTTTATTTTGGCCATCGGTTACTACATCACCCCTGCCCTAGTTGGCGGTGAAGATGGACTGCTGATCTCTAACTTGATCGCCTATCACATCCAAAAATCTTTAAACTGGAGCTTAGGCGCCGCTCTTGGATCGCTATTGCTTGCAATCGTGCTTATTCTCTACTGGCTATACAATAAGATTGTGGGCATTGAGAAACTGAGTTTTGGATAGGAATATGACCATGACAAAACTTCAAACTGGCTACATCATTTTTGCTGTTCTAACAGCACTTGTATTCATCACCACAAGTTCTGTAAGCGTAACACTAGGTTTTCTGTTCCTATTCGGGACACCGCTGTTTTTCATGAAAGCGCTGCCAGCCTATTCAACTTATCTGAATTATTTCAATAAGTATTTGTTCTTGCTATTATGTACTTTCATTTTCGTATTTTTGATCACGCCTATTTTGATCATCATGCCGCTGTCATTTAACGCAGAACCTTATTTCACCTTCACTGAAGGCATGTTGTCATTTGATAGCGCAGCCTATTCCTTCCGTTGGTATCAAGACATTTTCTTCAACGGCATGATTGATCCCGCAGCGACAGGTGCTGCTTGGTGGAGCGATATGTGGAACAATGCACAATGGGTGCGCTCAACACGTAATTCCTTCTTCATTGCGATCTGTTCGACGCTGCTTGCAACAGGCCTTGGTACGCTAGCAGCTCTTGGTCTATCACGCGCTGAGATGCCATATCGTGCAGCCATCACTAGTCTTTTGATCTCACCAATGATCGTTCCATTGGTGATTACCGCCACTGGTATGTTCTTCTTCTATTCAGATATTGGCTTGGCGAAAACCTATCTAGGTGTGATCCTTGCGCATACCACATTGGGTATCCCGTTTGTAATCATCACAGTAACAGCGACCCTTTCAGGTTTTGATCGCTCGCTCATTCGAGCTGCCGAAAACCTGGGCGCTGATGGTTGGACAACCTTCCGCAAGGTTATCATGCCACTGATCTTGCCTGGTATGATCTCTGGCGCACTCTTTGCATTTATCACATCATTTGATGAGGTGGTGGCAGTGCTCTTTATTGCAGATGTTGAACAGCGTACAATCCCACGTCAGATGTTCTCAGGTATTCGTGAGCAAATCTCACCTACTATCTTAGCTGTAGCAACTGTCATGGTGATCCTATCGATCATCCTGCTTGGGGTTCTGGAGCTCCTAAGACGAAGAACAGAGCGCCTGCGCGGTCTAACACCTGCTTAAGCAAAAGTGCTAACCTTAATGATTAAAGGTGCTGACCACCATTAATGTGGATTTCAGCACCATTCACATAAGAAGATTTCTCACCACATAAAAAGCTGACAACTTCGGCGACTTCTTCAGGGCTGCCAAGGCGTTGCATTGGCACTTCCTGCATGACCATCTCATCTGTTCCCGGAGATAAAATTGATGTTTCAATTTCGCCCGGCGCAACCGCATTCACGCGAATTCCGGTATCAGCATATTCAGACGCAAGTTCGCGCGTTAATGCAGATAACGCAGCTTTTGAAGTCGCGTACGCGGCACCCGCAAAAGGATGCGTTTTTGAACCCGCAATCGATGTAACATTTACAATAGAACCTTTTGCCTTTTTCAGCGGCTCCAGTAACTCTCGGCAGAGCGATAATGGCGCGATGAAGTTGACCATGTGCACGCGCAGCATGGTCTCGACACTTGTTTGAGATGCACTGAGCCGTTCGCCATTTTCAGCCTTTGGAGAAATGCCGGCATTATTGACCAAAGCATCCAATCCTCTGCCATCAAGGCGCTCATGCAACTCACCCATAGCTTTTGCAACAGATTTTGGATCTTCTAAATCAACCTCAATATGTTTAACGATCCCTTCAGCCCATGGACATACTTTTGAAAAAGGCGTTCGCGCAAGAGTGAAAACCTCCCAACCCGAATTATGAAATTTTCGCACGATGGAATGCCCTATCCCGCGGCTAGCGCCGGTAACAGCAACAATTGGCGAGGTTTCTGGCGTTGTGTGCCCACTGACAGGACAAGTTTGTGGCTGATCATTATCTGTCATTTATTTTTCTCATGTTATGAATGTGGTCGCTCAATGGTCTATAAGCCTTTGAATAAATAAAGCACAAAAACTTGAGAAAAAGAATCCTAAATTTCAAATTTATTGATCCAGCTCAAGGCTAACCCAAGGCACTCATATTATAGGTTAGACGAAATCATAGAATCGTAATCAACATTGGCAAATATATGAGGTTTTACCGTCATCAATCAGATTTCAAATGAAAAACAGTTAAACATTCTAACATTTCAAAATTGATTAGAACTTTTATCCTGTCAATTTTGCAAAATCAGGTGTAGAACACAAAATAGATAATTCGTTTGTATGCTAACGAATTTTGATGTATGTAAGATATATACCCAATTACCTAGGAGACACCATTGTCCGCTTTAGAATCCGCGCAGCCGCTGAATAGTGATGAGTTTCCACTACCAAAAGCGACATTTGCTGAAAAAGTCATCTCTGTAGAACATTATACGGATCGACTGTTTAAGTTCCGCATCACCCGACCTGCAAGCTTCCGCTTTAGATCTGGCGAATTTGTGATGATTGGTCTTCCATCTGAAGGCAAGCCATTGTTCCGCGCTTATTCAATTGCCAGCCCTTCATGGGATGAAGAAATTGAATTCTTCTCAATCAAAGTGCCTGGCGGTCCTTTGACAGAGCATTTGCAGAAAATTCAGCCGGGTGACACAATTTGGATGCGTCAGAAATCAACCGGTACATTGGTCATGGATGCGCTGACACCAGCGAAAAATCTCTACATGGTCTCAACTGGTACAGGTATCGCGCCATTTGCATCTGTTATGCGTGATCCAGAAGCTTATGAAAACTATGACAAAGTGATTGTAACGCACACAACACGCGATGTTGCTGAACTGAAATATGGCTTTGACACAGTGGCACTTACCAAAGAAGATATGTTGGTTGGTGAAGAAGCAACTGAAAAACTGATCCACTTCGCAACGACAACACGCGAACAAAGCGATCAAATGGGTCGTATCACCAATCTCATTGAAGATGGCACATTGGCAAAAGCTGTTGGACTGCCTGATTTGAACCCTGAAACTGACCGAGTGATGATCTGCGGTTCAATGGCGATGATCAACGATCTAAAGGTTCTGCTTGAGGCGCGCGGTTTCGAAGAAGGAGCAAACAGCAAGCCTGCTGATTTCGTTATCGAACGTGCCTTCGTCGACTAACTCATCCACACGACTGTTTTAATAACCCGCTTGATAGAGATATTAAGCGGGTTTATTTTTGCGCGTCGTAAAAGCCTTCAGAGATGATATCTTCCGGCAGATTCCGTCCAATAAAGACAAGCTGGCTCAAGCGGGCTTCATCCACGCGCCAGGGACGTTGCGCAACCCCTTCCAGCAGTTGATGCACACCTTGAACGACAAACCGCTCATCATCGCCTTTAAAACTGATAATGCCCTTGGTTCTGAGCATATCCATGCCGAAATGTTCCAACACCCATTGCATCCATGATGAAAATTTTTCGCGATCCAGTGGAATGTCGCTTTCCAAAGAAAAACTCTGAACATCGTCATCGTGATGATGATGGTGGTGGTGAGTTAAGAAGTCAGGATCTTTGACCAAAGTGCGGTCCAAAGCAAATGCGTTTTGCGACAGGATTAAATCCAGATCAATATCTGATTGTTTCGTGTGATAAATTTTGGCAAGCGGATTAATTGAACGCAGCAAAGCTTCCAAGGCATCAACATCTTCAACCAAATCGACCTTATTTAGTAAAAGAATATCCGCAAAGGCAATCTGCTCTTTCGCTTCGCGGGACGCTTCAAGCTCAACCGAGATATGTTTGGCATCGACAATGGTGAGAATTGCATCCAACTGCGTTTTTGACCGCACAAATTCTTCCTGCAAAAAGGTCTGCGCCACGGGTGCTGGATCAGCCAATCCGGTCGTCTCGATAATGATATTATCGATCGCTCGTCCGCTTTTCAGCAAATTATCAATAGTTTCGATTAAATCACTACGCACGGAACAGCAAATACAGCCATTGCTCATCTCGAAGATATCTTCATCCGCTCCAACGACCAACGCGCCATCAATGCCGATCTCACCAAATTCATTGACGATAACGGCATAGTTCTTGTCATGCTTTTCTGACAATATGCGATTAAGCAGCGTTGTTTTACCAGCGCCGAGGTAGCCGGTTATAACGGTGACAGGTATTTTGTCTGACATTAATTGTTTTTCTCACCCAATATCCATTTGCAGAACAACCATGCAAGCACGGCAAATGTCAACTGAGAGATGATAAATCCGGGCGCATCGGCGGGTCGAATACCAGCAAATGTATCTGAGAAGCTACGGGCAATCGTCACGGCGGGATTGGCAAAGGATGTCGAAGCAGTGAACCAATAAGCAGCTGTAATATAGAGCCCGACCGCCATAGCAACAGCGCTTTCTTTGGCTTTAATTGTCAGCAATATTGTCGAGACCAATCCAAAAGTCGCAACACCTTCAGCAAACCATTGCGCACCGCCTGCCCGCACCTTTTGTGAGAATTGCATTACATCTAATTCAAACATTAAATGCGCAGCCCATACGCCCAATATGCCTCCGATGATCTGAAACACCACATAAAGGACAGACGTTTTTGCGGCTATTTCTTTCCGCAGGAAAAAAACCAGCGTCACCGCTGGATTAAAATGCGCGCCTGAAATTGGACCAAACATTGTGATTAAAACAAATAAGATCGCGCCTGTAGGAATAGTATTCCCTAACAAAGCGATCGCAACATTTCCGCCTGCGAGCTGCTCAGCCATAATCCCCGAGCCAACAACTGTCGCCAACAGAAAAGCTGTACCAACAAGCTCAGCTACAAATTTTTGTGGGTTTGAATATGCCAAAGTATCATCGCCTCAATAATCGCAAATGCTGCATCACACGCATATCAAAAACGATAGGGCCCCGCAAACGCCTGATGATCTTATCAACGCTTAAAGGGTCCATATGAACCTTTTATGACACTAGCTAATGTGTTTAAGCGACAGCCCGCGACAATGCACATTGTGACCAAAGATCATGCAATGCACTCACAAGATTTTCGATATCTTCATCGCTGTGCAAAGGCGTAGCGGTAAAGCGCAAACGCTCAGTTTTGCGTGGTACTGTTGGATAGTTAATTGGCTGAACGTAAATGCCATAATCATCAAGCAACATGTCAGAGATCATTTTACATTTAGCCGCATCGCCGACCATCACCGGAACAATATGGCTATCATTCATCATGTGTGGAATACCGCGCGCATCAAGACGCTCACGAAGCTTAGCCACACGCTCTTGCTGCTGCTTGCGCTCAAAACTACTCATTTTAAGGTGTTGAATGCTCGCTGCTGCTCCGGCTGCAATTGCCGGAGGAATAGCTGTTGTAAAAATAAAGCCTGACGCAAAACTACGCACAAAATCACATAAAGCTTCGGACGCGGTGATATATCCACCCATGACCCCGTAGGCCTTGCCCAAAGTACCTTCGATTACCGTGATGCGATCCATCAAACCTTCACGTTCGGCAATTCCGCCACCGCGCGGGCCATAAAGACCAACGGCATGCACTTCATCAAGATAAGTCATTGCGCCGTATTTATCTGCAATATCACAGATCTCTTTAATTGGTGCGATATCACCGTCCATAGAATAAACGCTTTCAAATGCGATCATCTTCGGCGCTTCTGGATCAGCTGCGGCAAGCTTTTCTTCCAGATCTTTCACGTCATTATGCTTCCAGATCACCTTTTGCGCACGTGAGTGACGAACACCCTCAATCATTGATGCATGATTTGATGCATCTGAGAAAATGATCATGTTTGGAATTTTTGCTCCCAGCGTGCCAAGAGCAGCCCAGTTTGATACATAGCCAGATGTAAACAAAAGTGCAGATTCCTTGTTATGAAGATCCGCCAGTTCTTTTTCCAATAAGACATGGTAATGCGTTGTGCCAGAGATATTGCGCGTGCCACCAGCACCCGTACCTGCCCGGTCAATTGCTTCTTTCATCGCGTCTGAAACTTTAGGGTTTTGCCCCATACCAAGATAGTCATTAGAGCACCAAACAGTCACATCACCTACCGTTCCGTCCGGCTTATGGCGCGTTGCTTTTGGGAAGTTTCCTCTATGTCGCTCTAGATCGGCAAAAACGCGATAGCGGCCCTCTTCTTTAAGACCATCAAGCGACTCTGTGAAAAACTTTTCAAAATCCATAACTATCTCCAAACGGATAACGCAATTAAGCGCTTACTCTTTCAATTGGCTTATATACAACCTATTGCCGCAAGCCAATGCGACAAAACTGTCTATGCAACATATTGATGAATACTAGCAAAGCATTGATCCAAATCAATCATGCCATATTTAGCTTCACAATGTTACTTCTCTCACCAATTATTTGGAGCTTTGTGGATTAGCTGCCCCAAGGTCCATGGTGATCACCGTCTTCATCGGTGCGTTTAAAGCCATGTGCACCAAAGAAATCGCGTTGGCCTTGAATAAGGTTAGCTGTTCCCTGCGCCCGGCGATAAGTATCAAAATACGAAATCGCTGAAGCAAGCGCTGGAACCGGCGAACCATTGAGCACACTTTCGCTCACGACCTTACGTAAAGGCCCATCACATTCGCCAAGCAATTTTGAGAATGCCGGAGTAATAACAAGGTTTGCAACATCAGGGTCTTTTGAAAACGCAGTTGAAATTTCATCCAAGAAGCGAGACTGAATAATACAGCCAGCCCTCCAGATTTTCGCAATTGTTGGCATCGGAAGCCCCCAATCAAACTCTTTTGATGCCGCAGACATAACCGCAAAGCCTTGTGCATAAGCGGCAATCTTACCTGCAAGCAATGCTAATTCCAGATCAGCAATGAATTTTTCAGGATCAGCCACATCGGAAGATGACGGCAAGCCCAAAACGCTCTCGGCATGAATACGCTCATCTTTGGCAGCCGATAAACTACGCGCAGCCACCGCAGCTTCAATAGCTGTTGCCGGAACGCCCATGTTTAATGCTTCAATGGCAGACCAACGACCGGTACCTTTTTGACCAGCAGCATCCAATATCAGATTAATCATCGGTGTGTCAGTTTTTGGATCAACTGCTTTAAGCACTTCGGCCGTAATGGAAATCAAATAGGATTCCAGCGGACCTTCATTCCATTTGGCAAAAACATCTGAGATCGCCTTTGGTTCCATCTTCAAGCGGTCACGCATGATGCCATAAACTTCTGCAATCATCTGCATATCTGCATATTCAATGCCATTGTGGATGGTTTTGACAAAATGACCAGCACCATTTTCACCAAGCCATGCAGCACATGGGGTGTCTTTATATTTCGCTGAAATGGCTTCAAGCACACCTTGCACACGTGGATAAGAAGATTGCTTACCACCAACCATGATGGATGGGCCATGACGTGCACCCTCTTCACCACCTGATACACCCATTCCAATAAATGTCAGGCCCGTATCTTTCATTTCATCTTCACGGCGCAAAGTATCGCGGAAATTCGCATTTCCAGCATCAATGATAATATCATTATCGCTCATTAATGGTTTAAGCGCTTCCATTTGCATATCAACAGGACCGCCTGCTTTCACCATGATGATCACCGGACGCGGTGGACGGATAGCATTGACAAATTCTTCAAGCGTTTTGCAAGGAACCAATTGATCCTTTAATTCACCGGCGCTTTCCATAAATTCTTCGGTCCGAGCATAGGTCCGGTTAAAGACAGCAACCTTATAACCGTTCTCAGCGATATTAAGCGCCAAATTCGCTCCCATAACTGCTAAACCAATGACGCCAATTTCCGCATTTGACATTTTTTATTCCTTGCATAATTTACTTGATAACAGGCCGATATTACTATCAGGCTATTCAAAGTACCGCTAGTTTATCGATAACATTTTTGCGAAAATTTATGGGATAATTTGACCATGTCGCCAAATCGCAAGATATGTCCCAATTATTGACACAGAAATAGACTATTATGCCGTAAATATACGCGCCAGCGATTCGAAATATTGGTCAACAATTATTATCAATATTCCACATATGAACAGAATCACCTGTGAATCATTGGAACAAAAAACAGATTTACCAGTTTGAGACTGTCCCAGAGCATCGACACATGTAACTATGTTCGCTACGACAGCGAAAAACCGAAAACAATAAAGAAGAATAGAACCTAAATGAACGACGCGGCACCTAGCATCACATCGATTGCCTCGAACCAAAATGCAGAACCAACCTATCGCGAAGCGCCGAATAACCTGGAAGCTGAGCAAGCACTTTTGGGTGCTATTCTGGTCAACAATGATGCCTTTTACCGCGTATCTGACTTCTTAAAAGCTGAACATTTTAACGAACCCCTTCATCGCAATATTTTTGAAGTCGCCGGCGATATTATTCGTATGGGTAAGACAGCCAACCCTGTGACAATCAAAACCTTTTTGCGCGCTGATGAGAAAATTGGTGATTTAACAGTCGCGCAATACTTGGCCCGTCTTGCCGCAGAAGCTGTGACAATCATCAACGCAGAGGACTATGGCCGCGCGATTTATGATCTTGCGCTCAGACGTTCACTCATCACAATCGGCGAAGATATGGTCAATATCGCCTATGACGCTCCGGTTGATATGCCGCCTCAAGGGCAGATTGAAGACACCGAGCGCCGCTTGTTTGAACTGGCTGAAACTGGTCGTTATGACGGTGGCTTTCAGTCTTTTAATGATGCCGTTGCCATTGCAATTGACCTAGCTGGTGAAGCTTACCAACGTGATGGAAACTTGTCAGGTATTTCAACTGGCATTCATTCCCTTGATGGTCGCATGGGTGGCTTGCAGCGTTCGGATTTGATCATCCTAGCGGGTCGTCCAGGTATGGGTAAAACCTCGCTGGCAACGAATATTGCCTTTAATATCGCCAATGCGTTCGAACCCGAAGTTCAAGCCGATGGCTCAACAACAGCTAAAAACGGCGGCATTGTTGGTTTTTACTCATTGGAGATGTCAAGCGAACAGCTTGCAACGCGTATCATTTCTGAACAAACAGAAGTTTCGTCATCCAAAATCCGACGTGGTGAAATCACCGAGGCTGATTTTGAAAAGCTCGTTGCTTGTTCTCAAATGATGCAAAAAACACCATTATATATTGACCAAACAGGTGGTATATCCATTGCTCAATTGGCAGCCCGCGCCAGACGCCTAAAACGCCAACGCGGTCTTGATGTATTGGTGGTCGACTATGTTCAGCTGATGACAGGTTCAAGCAAAAGCAGCTCGAACCGTGTGCAGGAAATCACGGAAATTACAACGGGCCTTAAAGCCCTTGGCAAAGAACTAAACGTTCCGATCATCGCCCTATCCCAGCTTTCCCGTCAGGTGGAAAGTCGCGATGACAAACGCCCGCAGCTATCGGATTTGCGTGAATCTGGATCCATCGAGCAGGATGCTGATGTGGTGCTCTTCGTGTTTCGTGAAGAATACTATGTTCAAAACATGGAGCCACGCCGCACGCCGGAAGAAGAGCGCGCTGATGTCCGTAATGAAGAATATCTTGCCTGGGAAGAAAAGATGTCGAAAGTTAAAGGCACTGCAGATGTGATCATCGCCAAACAGCGTCACGGTCCAACTGGCACAGTAAAACTTGGGTTCCAGGCTCAGTTTACGCGCTTCTCAGATCTTGCTGACAGCTCATATGACCAGTTTATTCAAAGTGAAGAATAATATTGGCCAAACAGTGCGGCTGAATATCGATCAGTCAGCGATTTCAGAAAACTATGAAACTCTGAAAAAGGCTTCTGGGTCTGCAACGTGTGGGGCAGCGGTCAAAGCCAATGGTTATGGCTGCGGTGTCGAGACTATTTCAAAAATATTGGCAAATGCCGGCTGCCGCCAGTTTTTCGTAGCTGACGCGCTTGAAGGCGCCAAGTTGCGTTCGGTCCAGCGCGATGCAGAAATTTTCATTCTCAATGGTGTTTTTGAAGACACAGTTTCAATTTTGGCGGAACATAACTTGATCCCCATATTGAATTCACTTAGCCAAATTAAACTTTGGTCTCACACAGGTGTTAGTAAACCTTGCGCCATCCACATTGATACAGGCATGAACCGTTTGGGTCTGCGCCCCAACGAAGCATATAACTGCCTTGATGACCTTAAATTTGTTCCAAAAATGTTGATGAGCCATTTCGCAAATGCCGACGATCCGGAAGATCCAAAAAACGCTACCCAACTTGAAGCCTTTTCTGCACTTGCTCAAAAATATGCGGGAATTGATGCAAGTATGGCAAATTCCGCAGCAACATTATCAAATCAAGCTTCTCACTTTCAGTTAACGCGCCCTGGCATCGCAATATATGGTGGAAATCCTTTTACATACCGCCCTAACCCGATGAAGTCTGTCGTCAAGGCCGAAGCGAAAATTATTGATATTCGTGAAGTTTTACCGGGTGAAACGGTCAGCTATGGCGGCACATTTGTTGCAACAGAAACTATGCGCATCGCAGTCTGCGGTGTTGGATATGCTGACGGTTACCCACGTAATGTCTCGGGGCAAGGTGTTCCCTTACGTGCACATCTTCCTAACGGTGCCAAAGGGTTTATCAATGGCGAAATGGTCAGCTGTATCGGCCGTGTCACCATGGATCTAACCATGTTTGATGTTTCACACTTGCCGCTAAACGCTGTCAATATCGGTGATTGGTTGGAATTGTTTGGCGATCAAATCACCCTTGATGACTTTGCACAACAGTCAGGCACTGTGAGCTATGAAATACTAACAGGTATTGGTCGCAGATACGGTCCATCCATCTGATTTCAAATAACAACTTGCCTAAATTCGCTGCCTATAGTAAATGAGAACAAAACATGAATATTTATGGGGTTTCTGTTGGCTAAATCACGCACACAATTTGTTTGTCAAAATTGCGGTACCGTTCATGCAAGATGGGCTGGTAAATGCGATGGCTGCGGTGAATGGAATACCATCGTTGAAGATGACCCAAAAGGTGGTATTGGTGGTGGGCCCGGTAAAACACCGAAAAAAGGCCGCGCCGTTGCGTTGACCACGCTCTCGGGTGAGATCGAAGATGCGCCACGCATTCAAACCAATATTTCAGAATTAGATCGCGTGACTGGTGGTGGGTTTGTCAAAGGTTCTGCCATCTTAGTTGGTGGTGATCCCGGTATTGGTAAATCAACGATCTTAATGCAAGCCGCCGCTGCGCTCGCGCGTCAAGGTAATAAGGTCATTTATGTCTCAGGCGAGGAAGCTGTTGCGCAAGTCAGGCTAAGAGCGCAACGACTAGGCGCATCGGATAGCGATGTCATGCTTGCTGCTGAAACCAATGTAGAAGATATTCTCGCAACACTTGCCGATGGGGACAAACCAGACTTTGTTATCATTGATTCGATCCAGACCTTGTGGAGCGATTTAGCAGAAGCTGCGCCGGGAACAGTTACCCAGGTGCGAACCGGTGTGCATGCGATGATACGTTTTGCAAAACAAACTGGAACTGCAATGGTACTGGTCGGCCACGTCACTAAAGACGGCCAAATCGCGGGGCCTCGGGTTGTCGAACATATGGTAGATGCGGTTTTATATTTTGAAGGTGATCGCGGACATCATTATCGGATCATGCGTACTGTAAAAAATCGTTTTGGCCCGACCGATGAAATTGGCGTTTTTGAAATGTCAGACAAAGGTTTGCGCGAGGTTGCGAATCCGTCCGAACTTTTCCTAGGTGAACGCAACACAGCAGCGCCCGGCAATGCCGTCTTTGCTGGCATTGAAGGCACACGGCCCGTTTTGGTCGAAGTACAAGCACTTGTCGCCCCCTCCTCGCTTGGTACACCTCGCCGCGCCATTGTCGGCTGGGATTCAGCGCGTCTGTCGATGATATTGGCTGTGCTTGAAGCGCATTGCGGGGTACGCCTTGGCAATCATGATGTTTATCTCAATATTGCTGGCGGCTATCGTGTCAGCGAACCAGCAGCAGATATGGCGGTGGCAGCGGCATTAGTGTCATCACTTGCAGCATCTCCATTACCCTCTGACTGCGTATATTTTGGTGAAATCAGTCTATCAGGCTCCATAAGGCCAGTTGCACAAACAGGTTTACGTTTGAAAGAAGCTCAAAAACTTGGCTTTGAAAGTGCAATATTGCCAAACGGCTCAGTCGACGTTCCCAAAAGTGGTGGGAATTGGCAACAAATCGATTCTCTAACCGAAATGGTGGCAAAAATAGCCAGTGGTTCCACTTCCGATAACCAAGATGTTGAAAATAACGGGGACGTGGGCTAAACCTTTATTGCTCTTGGCGCAGCAACATGCTAGCGGTGCGAAAAAATGCATTCCGGAGTTTAACGCGTATGCCTATTTATTTACTTGATGGAATTGTCATCGGAATTACCCTTGTATCTGCCATGCTGGCTATGGTGCGAGGTTTTTCAAGAGAAGTTCTTGCCGTTGGCTCTTGGCTAGCCGCAGCAGCTGCAGCTTTTTTCCTTTATCCACATCTTGAGCCATTTGCGTCTCAATACACATCATCAAAAGCACTTGCCGCAATCGGCTCTGCTGCTGCCATCTTCTTAGTTACACTTATTATCGTCTCCTATATCACCATGCGCATTGCTGATTTTATTATCGACAGCCGTATTGGTGTGCTTGATCGCACTTTAGGGTTTGTGTTTGGTGCTGCACGCGGCATTTTAATCATGGTTGTGGCAAATGTCTTTTTAAATTGGCTAATGCCAGCGGACAAACAACCCGATTGGATCGCACAGGCTAAATCCAAACCGATGTTGGATTCTTTGGGAACCAGCTTAGTCAATGCATTACCAGAAAACGCGGACACATCGATTATCGACAGTATACGCGGCAGCACAGAAACCGGCGATACAGACGCCTAGCCCAACATTTAAATCTAGAAGATATAAATTGGATTATAAAATGAAGCCCACCGATTTTTCGAAAACTGAATGTTCCCTCGATGAATCGGAGGATGACACGCTGCATGAAGAATGCGGTATATTTGGTATCCTCGATCACCCTGATGCGACAACGCTAACAGCGCTCGGTCTGCATGCACTTCAGCATCGTGGTCAAGAGGCAACCGGCATTGTTACTTTCGATGGCGAGAAGTTTCACTCCGAAAAACGCTTAGGCTTAGTGGGTGATCACTACACTGACCCGCGTGTTCTGAGCCGCCTACCTGGCAATATTGCAGTTGGCCATGTGCGTTATTCCACAACAGGTGGCGAAGGCCTTCGTAATGTACAGCCACTCTTTGCTGAATTGCAACAAGGCGGTATCGCAATCGCCCATAACGGCAATTTCACCAACGGTCTGACCTTGCGCGATCAGCTCATCTCCAGCGGCGCGATTTGTCAATCGACATCTGATTCTGAAGTTGTCCTGCATTTAATTGCCCGTTCATGGCATAAATCATCAGCTGACCGTTTTGCGGATGCGATATCCCATATCGAAGGCGGATACGCGATGCTTGCCATCACACGCACGAAACTTATCGCAGCGCGCGATCCAAACGGCATTCGCCCGTTGGTCATGGGTGAACTCGATGGCAAACCGATTTTCTGTTCAGAGACCTGTGCGCTTGATATCATTGGCGCAAAATTTGTCCGCGATGTCGAAAATGGTGAACTGATCATTTGCGAGCTACAGTCAGATGGAACTATCTCGATTGAATGCCGCAAAGCAACGACTAAAACGCCAGAGCGTCTTTGCTTGTTTGAATATGTATATTTTGCAAGACCTGATTCGATTGTGGGTGGCAGAAGCGTTTATCAAACCCGCAAAAATGCGGGTGTTAACCTCGCACGCGAAGCGCCTGTTGAAGCTGATGTTGTTGTACCAGTTCCAGATGGCGGCACACCAGCAGCGATTGGATACGCGCAGGAAAGCGGCATACCATTTGAACTTGGGATCATCCGTAATCACTATGTAGGCCGAACATTTATTGAACCAACGCAACAAATCCGCGCGTTGGGTGTAAAGCTCAAACATTCAGCTAACCAAGGCATTATTGCCGGCAAGCGTGTTGTGCTTATTGATGATTCCATTGTGCGCGGCACTACATCGATTAAAATTGTTGAGATGATGCGCGAAGCTGGTGCCAAAGAAGTGCATATTCGCGTTGCAAGCCCTGAGATTTATTATCCTGACTTTTATGGCATTGATACGCCTGATCGCGACAGATTACTTGCCAATCAGCATGAGACACTTGAAGATATGTGCAAACATATCGGAGCAGATTCGCTCAACTTTATCAGTCTTGATGGTCTTTATGATGCCGTGGGTGGGATTAAACGAGATCCCAAAAATCCACAATTTACGGACCACTATTTTACAGGCGATTATCCAACCCGCTTGCTTGATCAGGAAAATGTCCATCAGCTACAACGCGCTGAAATGTTAGCATAGGCCATCCAATATGAACGTAAATCTTGAGGGAAAAACCGCGCTTGTTACAGGTGCGTCACGCGGCATTGGCTATGCAACAGCGCTCGAACTTGCCAAAGCTGGTGCGCATATCATTGCAACCGCAAGAACCGTTGGCGGTCTTGAAGAGCTTGACGATGAAATTCAATCCGCAGGTGGTTCTGCCACGCTCGTTCCTCTTGATTTGAACCAGATGGATGAAATCGATAAACTTGGTGCGGCCATCAACGACCGTTGGGGTAAGCTGGATATCGTTGTCGCAAATGCTGGCATTTTAGGTGACATTACCCCTCTTAGCCATGCTGATGTGAAAAAGTTTGAAAATGTCATGAACATCAACGTAACAGCAACTTGGCGTCTCATGCGCTCCACTGAACGCCTATTGCGTCAGTCTGATGCAGGTCGTGTGATCATCATGTCATCAGGCGCACCTCATTCCTGTCGCCCATTTTGGGGGCCTTATGCGGCCTCTAAAGCTGCGGTTGAAAGCCTTGCTCGTGTGTGGGCTGCTGAACTTGAAGACACAAATATCGGCGTGACTTGTGTTAATCCCGGTGCGACACGCACACGCATGCGCGCACAAGCCATGCCGGGTGAAAAGCCTGAAACGCTCCCGACAGCGCAAAGTGTTGCGGAAAAACTCGTGCTATTGTGTTCACAAGAAATGCAGGAAACTGGAAAACTCTATGATGTTCGCCAGGATAAATTTCTTTCTTTCCAAAAACCTGAATAAAATTTCGCTCAGCTAAATCTCTTTTCAAACTTCTTACGTAACAGAAGTCAATAGAGTCATGTCTATTGAGCATATTCTTTTTCGATATATGTTTTTTAGATATTATTATTGCAAGACATATATCGAAATGATATATGTCCAAGTTACATATCCACTGATCGGGGTTTTGAATGAACATTAGAACACTATGTCTCGCCATTTTAAATTTTGGGCAAGCGACTGGCTACGAGATCAAAAAGATGTCGTCGGACACGCATTATGCCTATTTCGTTGATGCGAGCTTTGGTTCAATTTATCCAGCATTAAGTAAGCTGGAAGTTGAAGGGTGCCTAACGTCTCATGAAGAACGTGAGCCGGGAAAACCTGCTCGCAAAGTATATTCAATAACCGACAAAGGTCGCCTTGAATTGGTGTCTCATATGTCGGACACCCCTAAAAAGGATATATTCAAATCAGAATTCTTGTTGATTGCAATGTGTGCGGAAATGCTTGACCGCAACACCGTTAAAAAGGCGATCGACAATCGAATTTCTCAACTAGAAGAAGAATTGAAGTTTATCAAAGATTCCTGCGACGAGACCCAACATGCTGGCACAAAATGGATCGCTGATTACGGCTATTCATGCCAGGAAAACAGTCTCAAATATCTGGTCGAAAATAGAGAAAAATTAGAATCACTCGCGCAAGTGTCCTCCCAAGCACTTGAGCCAGCACAATAATATGGAGTAAATCATGGCCTTCGGTTTAAAAGGTTCTCATATCGTCGCAATGCTCATCGCAGGCGGCGTCATCGGATGGATGTTGCAAGGCGACATCATTGTTGGTGGTCAAGAAAACTCGGAAAATGCAACCCCTCCTCCTGCTGAACGCGCAAGTGCGTCTACCGCTCTGCAGCAGGTGCGCTATGTGAGCATTACGCCGCAAGAGCGCGAGCAATCACTTTCCTTGCGCGGCAGAACAGAAGCAACTGCCGTGGTTCAAATTCGTTCGGAAACAAATGGCGTTGTTGAAAAGCGTCATGTGAACAAAGGTGATTTTGTAAAAGAGGGCGATCTTCTTTGCAGCTTAGATGCAGGCGTAAGACAATCTGCCATTCAGCAAGCTAAAGCATCGCTAGAACAGGCCGAAACCGACTTTGCGGCCAATGAAGAGCTGAAAAAGCAAGGTTATGCGACCAATTCAAGATTGCTTGCACTGCAAACCGCAAGAGATGCCGCCAAAGCGCAGCTCGAGCAAGCTGAACGAGAAATGGAAAAAACTGAAATCGTCGCAAAAGCATCTGGCATTGTCCAAGATCCTGTAGCTGAAGTTGGAAACTTACTAAATTCAGGTGATGTTTGCGCAACTGTGGTTCAAAACAATCCAATGAACTTCATTGGTCAGGTTTCAGAAGCAAAAGTCAGCGCAATCAATGTCGGTGACAACGCTATGGTTCGCCTCGTATCGGGCCAAGTGGTTACAGGCGCGATCAAGTTTATCTCCCCGACAGCAGATGCACAAACACGCACATTTAAAGTTGAAATTGAAATGCAAAATGATGATGGCGTGTTGCGAGATGGTATAACAGCCGATGCAGCTATCGCGCTTAAATCAGATGAAGCTTATAGCGTTCAATCGTCCTGGCTCACACTAAGTGATGAAGGTGACGTGGGTGTTCGCGTCATTAACGCTGCGAGTATTGTTGAATTTGTTCCTGTGCGAATTCTAGCTCAAACACCTGAAACAATGTGGGTGAGCGGTCTAACACCTGGTTTAAAAATCATCACCCTTGGTCAGGAATATGTCACTGCAGGACAAGAAGTCATTGCAGTTGAACAGACAGCACAGACACAAACTGGGGCACTGCCTAACAATCTGGAGAAAAACTCATGATTGGTGCACTTCAAGCTATTATCTCAAGGCCGAAAACAGTCCTGACATTGATGATCGTCCTTGTTGTTGCAGGGATAGCGTCATACCTCAATGTTCCAAAAGAAGCGAACCCTGATATTGACGTACCGGTCTATTTTGTAACCGTGTCACAACAGGGTATCTCCCCGCGCGATGCGGAACGCTTGCTCGTTAGGCCCCTTGAAACACAATTGCGTGGGTTAGATGGGCTCAAAGAGCTTACTGCGATTGCCAATGAAGGCGTTGCGGTTGTAGTTCTCGAATTTACCATCGATTCGGACAAAGACACGGTATTAGCGGATATTCGCGATAAAGTGGACAAGGCAAAAACTGAGTTTCCTGCCGATGCAGACGAGCCAAACATTGCTGAAACCAACTTTGCGCTACAACCAACAATTATCGTAACGCTTTCTGGTCAGGTGCCAGAGCGGACATTAACGCGCCTTGCAACACGGTTATCTGATGAGATTGAATCTATCTCTACAGTTCGTGAAGCAACATTAAACGGTAACCGTGAAGAAGTCTTGGAAGTAATCCTAGATCTTTCCAAGCTTGAATCATACAACATCACGCAAACCGAACTTATCAATGCAGTTCGTCTTAATAACCAGTTGGTTCCAGCGGGCTTCATTGATGACGGTCAGGGTAGATTTAACGTTAAAGTACCGGGTCTTTTGGAAAATGCGCAGGATGTGTATTCCATTCCGATTAAGCAAAATGGCGAAGGTGTTGTAACCTTAGGCGATGTTGCGCAAATTCTGCCAACATATAAACAAGCCTCCAGCTTTACCCGTGTGAACGGTGAACCTGCGATCTCAATCTCTGTTGTAAAGCGTATTGGCACCAACATTATTGAGAACAACACAACTGTTCGCGAAGTTGTTGGTGAGTTTACTAAAGACTGGCCTGAAGGTGTTAAAGTCAACTTCCTGATTGACCAATCCAGCTTCATCTTCGAGGTGCTTGGATCACTGCAATCTTCTATCATGACAGCGATTGTTCTGGTGATGATCTGTGTGGTTTGGGCGCTTGGTATTAGGTCTGGACTACTTGTGGGCTTGGCGATCCCAGGTTCATTCATGGTCGCATTCTTGATCGTAAGCATGCTTGGCATGACCGTGAACATGATGGTGATGTTTGGTATGGTGATCACCGTGGGTATGCTGGTGGACGGCGCCATTGTGGTGACCGAATATGCCGACCGGAAAATTACCGAAGGCATGGAACCCGCTGAGGCCTATAAGCGTTCAGCAAGACTAATGTTCTGGCCAGTTGTATCATCAACGGCAACGACACTTGCTGCATTCCTGCCACTTCTCTTGTGGCCGGGCGTACCAGGTGAGTTCATGGGCTACTTGCCGCGTATGGTGATTATCGTGCTTGCTGCATCTTTGCTGACAGCGCTGGTATTCCTGCCTGTAACAGGGACATTGTTTGCACAAATTTCAGCAATCATCGCACGATTTGCAAAATACATCGTTGCAGTACTGGTCATGGCAATTGTCGCTGTTGGCCTTGTGGGTTCACCAGCATTGGCAGATTTTGCTGAACCAGTGAAATATCCAATTGCCGCAGCTGCTGCGATCGGTGCAGGTCTCATTGCAGCGCTGATTTTCTCGTTCGTTTCGAAAAGAAAACGCGATGAGGAAAAAATCGATGAAAACGCGAAAATGTTGTCGGCTCAGGCAGAGTTGGATTTGAAGAAACTCTCTGGCTTCACAGGCTTTTATGCACGTTTCCTCAACATCTTTGCTGGCAATATTTTCGGTAATATCGTGGTGATCGCCGCCGTTATAGGAATGACAATGTTCTCATTCGCATACTTCGGTGCAAATAACCAAGGCGTTGAGTTCTTTGTTGATGAAGAGCCAGATGTTGCCATCGTTTTGGTGTCAGCGCGCGGTAACTTATCAGCAACTGAAATCAGAGACATCACAGCAGAGGTTGATAATCGTATCCTTGCCATCCCTGGCATCGATAACACGGTTATGTCTGCATATGCTGGTGCAGGTGGTGCTAGCGATCCGATCGGTGGCGTACAGGATAAACCTGCTGACACAGTGGGTGAAATCACCATCGAACTCGCAGATTTCTGCTGCCGCCGAAAGGCTGTCGATATCTTTGAGGATATCCGCACACAAACAGCTGATATTGCTGGTATCCGTGTTGAAGTTAAAAAGATCGAAGGTGGCCCGCCAACAGGTAAGGATGTGCGTCTTCAGGTTAAGTCAACAAACTATGACGACATGGTGGCAGCTGTAGGTGAAATCCGTCGTTATTTCGATAGTCAGGAATTGCTTTCTGAACAGGAAGATGGTCGCCCTCTTCCAGGTATTGAATGGCAACTTGATGTCGATCGTGTTCAAGCCGGTCGCTATCAAACGTCCATCTCTGAAGTTGGTGCAATGGTTCAATTGGTCACCAATGGCGTGATGATTGGTAAATATCGTCCTGATGATTCAGAAGACGAAGTTGAGATCAGGGTACGTTTACCTGAAGGGCAAAGAACTTTGGACGAATTTGATCAAATCCGTCTAAACACACCCAATGGTCAAATTCCGATCTCAAACTTTGTTACTCGTGAACCAGTTGAGAAAGTATCTTCAATTGTTCGCCGTGACGGCCTCTACGCAATGGATATTAAAGCCAGCGTTGCCAAGGGTGCGCAGTTCGAAGGACGTGATGCAACACCAGATGATGCAGTTGGCGTTATTCAAGAATGGCTGGACACACAAGAATGGCCATCAAACGTCTTCTTAAAGTTCCGTGGTGCAGATGAAGAACAAAAAGAATCAGAGGCATTCTTGGGCAATGCTGCCATTGGTGCGCTGTTCATGATGTTCATTATTCTACTGACACAGTTCAACTCCTTCTACCAAACGATCATTACGCTTTCGACTGTGATCTTGGCGGTATCAGGCGTGTTGATCGGTATGGTGCTCACAGGACAGAAGTTCTCCATCATTATGACGGGTACAGGCGTTATCGCGCTTGCCGGTATCGTTGTGAACAATGCGATTGTTTTGATCGACACTTATAACCGGATGCGTGAAGATGGCGTGAAAGATATTCGCCAGGCTGTTATTAAAACGGCAGCTCAGCGTTTACGTCCGATCTTGCTCACCACCGGAACAACCATTCTTGGTCTGATCCCAATGGCGTTGCAGATTAACTTCAACTTCTTCACGCAGACAACATCTGTTGGCGGTATCACATCCATCTGGTGGGTGCAGCTTTCAACTGCGATCATTTCCGGCTTGGCATATTCAACTGTGCTCACGCTGATCATGATCCCTACTTTGCTTGCCTTGCCGCATAACGCGTCTCGCATCTTTAGCTTCCGCGCTAATCGTAAGCAAAGGCTCAGCGATAAAGCGGCAGCTTCAGCTGCACAAGCGCCTGCCCCAGCGCAGGTAGATGCTAGCCCAGAACAGGTAGAAGAGAGCCCAGAAGTGGTTGAAACCGCGCCAGAACCTGATCAGGTTGAAGAGGTTGCGGCAGAAGCCAAGCCTAAAGTTAAACGCCCTCGCAAGAAGAAGGTAGCTGCACAAGTTGCAAATGAGAACATCGATACACCTCATTCAGAAGCAGCAGAATAAGAAGTGAAAGAATAGAGCTTAAACCCCATAGGCTCTATGAGACCCGTCACTTCAAAAAAGGGCAATCTGGTTTTCACCGGATTGCCCTTGTTTTTTTGCCGTCTGCTTCAAACGATTTATGTAAATTACTTTTTCGTCTTCTTGTTCAGCGAGATATTATCATCAACGGGTGTTGAACGAGATCCATATCGTTTGGACCACGAATAGGCTCCTATTGGTAGTGAAACCAAATAACAAATCGACGTGAATGCCATTGTTTGCCAGGTGAATGTCACAAGCAGCCAAACATATAAGACAACAATCAAAATAAGTGGCAAGAACCAATCTCGACGAACGCCCTGCCCGATCTCCTTGCCGGAGAAAACAGGAACCCGGCTAATCAGCAAGAATGCGATGATCATTGCATAGATGGTTGAAATAACCGCATATGATGTCGACGCTTCTACACCCAAAAAACCAAGATAAACGGGCAATAAGACCAATAGCGCACCCAATGGTGCTGGCACACCTAAAAAGAATGCATCCTCCCAGGACTGACGCTCCTGCCGTTCCAGCATAACATTAAACCGCGCTAGACGAAGCGCATTAGCAATTGCATAAAGCAATGCAGCAACCCAGCCAATGGAAGGTGCCATATGAAGAATATATGCATGAAGCACTAAGGCTGGTGCAACACCAAAATTGATCACATCAGCGAGGGAATCAAGCTGTGCACCAAAGTTTGTTTGGGCCTTTAACAACCGCGCAACGCGGCCATCAATTCCATCCAAGAATGCTGCGATCAAAACCATGATGACAGCAAGTTCAAATTTACCCTCATAGGCGAGCCTAATCCCGGTCAAACCGGCACAGACAGCTAAAACGGTAATGATATTGGGAATGAGAAGTCGCCGTGGTATTTCACGAAAACGCGGTCCACGGTCTGAATCATCTGCCCCAGAATGATTATCCATATAGTTCCCCATTAATCCCTGCGGCTCACAACTGGCCCCATATCCGAACCAAACTCAGCAAGTACAGTTTCACCAGCTATAGCAGTTTGCCCCAAAGTTACCAATGGGCGCGCATGCGCGGGTAAAAACACATCTAAACGCGATCCAAACCTGATAAGACCAAAACGTTCGCCAACATCTAGATGGTCAGCAGCTTTTGACCAACACACAATGCGCCGTGCAACCAGACCAGCAATCTGAACAACACCGATATCGCCGTGCTCTGTTTCAATTACTAATCCATTGCGCTCATTATCGGTGCTCGCTTTATCGAGTTCTGCATTCAAAAAGTCGCCTTTTTGGTAATTGACCAATTTGATCTTACCTTCCATCGGCGCACGATTAACATGGCAGTTAAACACATTCATAAAGACAGAAATGCGCCACATCTCTTCATCACCCAAATCGAGCTCTGAAGGTGGCACCATTTTAACAATGGAGGACACACGACCATCTGCTGGGCTGATCGTCCAATTCTTCTCAAGCGGTGTTAGTCTTTCCGGATCGCGGAAGAAATATGCACACCAAGCGGTGAGGAGCAAACCAATCCAAAATAGCGGATCAAATAACCAACCCAATATGACCGATGCCACAAAGAATATTGCGATAAACTTGTAACCCTCTGGGTGGATAGGAACAATTGTGTTTCTGATGCTGCTTGCGATGCTCATTTTAAGCCCTGTTTGATTGTTTTTTCACTTAGCTAACTGCTAAATGAAATATATGCAATCTAGAACAACAATTTGAGAGCTAGAAGCGGAATTATTCCGCAATTGGTGTCGTTTTATTCCGCTTTATGATGCCAAGGTCATCGCTTTCATGAACGCGCTTGAGATGTTCTTCCGCTTCAGTGGCTTCGCGCTGGCGATCCCACATCGATGCATAAAGACCTTTTTGCGCGAGCAAATCCGTATGCGTTCCTTTCTCAGCAATCACGCCATCTTTCAACACAATGATCTCATCGGCGTTAATTACGGTTGATAATCTGTGCGCAATGACCAGCGTTGTTCTGTCTTTAGACACAAAATCCAGTGATGCCTGAATTTCCTGCTCGGTTGCAGTATCAAGCGCAGAAGTTGCTTCATCCAAGATCAAAATTGGCGGCGCTTTTAAAATTGTTCGTGCTATCGCAACGCGCTGTTTTTCGCCACCCGACAGCTTTAATCCACGCTCTCCGACCATCGCATCATAACCTTCAGGCAATGATTTGATAAAATTGCCGATCTGCGCCATTTCCGCAGCATCACGCACTTCCTGTTCTGTCGCGCTTGGACGTCCATAGCGAATGTTATAAGCAATCGTATCGTTAAACAGCACCGTATCTTGCGGCACCATACCAATAGCCGCACGCAAACTGCGTTGCTCTACGTCTCGAACATCCTGGTCATCAATAGTAATCTTGCCCGATTGCACGTCATAAAAACGGAACAATAACCGTGATAAAGTAGACTTCCCTGCCCCTGACGGCCCCACAATGGCGACAGTTTTACCCGCAGGCACATCAAAGGAAATGCCATTTAAAATCTGTCTGTTTTCATCATAGGCAAAGTGAACATCATCAAATTTGATCGAGCCTTCCTGAATATCGAGCTTCTTGGCATCCGGCGCATCTTCAATTTCTGCTTCAATCTCAAGCAGATCAAACATCTGTTCAAGATCGGTCAAACCTTGCCTAATCTCACGATAAACAAACCCAATAAAATTCAGTGGGATAGAAAGCTGCATTAACATCGCATTTATATAGATAAACTCACCCAGCGTTTGCTCACCACGCTGCACGGCAAGCGCCGACATCACCATCATGATGGTCATTCCAACACCAAAAATTGCGCCTTGCCCGAAGTTGAGCCAACCTAAAGACGTCCAAACTTGTGTCGCTGACTTCTCATAGCTTGCCATAGATTTATCAAATCGTTTGGCTTCCATCTCTTCATTGCCGAAATATTTGACAGTTTCGAAGTTTAAAAGTGAATCAATGGCTTTGGTATTGGCATCCGTATCGGAATTGTTCATGTCGCGTCTGATTTGAATACGCCAATCACTCGCGCGGATCGTAAACCAGATATAAAACCAAACCGTGACCGCGGTGACCGCAACGTATGATAGGCCAAACTTGAACAGGAAGATGAGCGCAACAAGTCCAAATTCAAGCACGGTTGGTGCCATGTTTAAAATCGTGAAGCGAACAATGGTTTCAATACCTTTGGTTCCACGTTCAATAATGCGGGAAAGCCCACCTGTGCGGCGTTCTAAGTGAAAACGAAGCGAGAGCTTATGCATATGAACAAACGTTTTAAACGCCAATTGTCGAACGGCGTGCTGCCCAACTTTTGCAAACAATGCATCGCGCAACTGGTTAAAACCCCATTGCAACAATCGCGCTGCGTTATAAGCAATAACCAGCATCACAGGTGCGAGTAAAAACGGTGAAATAGAATTAGATTCTAACGTGCCAGTCAGCGCATCTGTCGCCCATTCCAAGATGCTTGGAACAATGACCAAGATAACTTTAGAAAGAACCAGGAACCCAAGTGCTATGACGACGCGGCGCTTTAGATCTGGTCTGTCAGAAGGCCACATGTAAGGCCAGAGATTTTTCAACGACTGATAGGGATTACCGTCATCGGCTGAAACTATTTTCTTATTCATAAATTATCGCTACCTAAAAAATTGACACAGTCAACCGCATTGCAGTTAGCTGTCGCACCCCTTGCAGCAGTCTTTAAACATGTGGTCGAGTTCCTTGGAGAGTTGTGCAAACTCCTCGCGGTTTATCTCATACCAAGACGCCTGTTTTTCCATTCTAAAAAAGACAAGATCTGCTTTTAATAGTGTTTTTAAATGCTGAGATACCGTTGATTGCGCAAGATCCGTTGTGCCGACTAAATGTTTGACGCAACAGGCATTTTCATTCGCCAATTGTCGTACAATTTTAAGTCTTGCAGGATGCGCGAGAGCCGCAAGCTTGACCGCTTGCCTTTCAATATCTACCGACATTATTCACCTTTCATCGTATATCGACGATATACGATGAAAGTTTCATGGTCAACATGAATGATGGGTACTATTCAAGACCCAAACGCTGTCTGTGCAATTGCTCAGCATTTTCCAAGGCTTCTTCAGGCACTTCAAAAATCTGACCTGGTGCAATCTTATCTGGGTTTTCAATCTGCTGCTGATTGGCAAGATAAATCGTTGTATATCTCACACCCGCACCATAAGTTCGGCGCGCGATCTGCCACAATGTATCACCACGGCGAATGATCACAGATTGACTGCTGGCAGGTTGCAACTCATCTTGAACAATCGTTTTTGGCTCACTCGCCTGATTGTCATTTGCCGCAGCAACAGCTGTTTTTTCCTCTGTAGCGCTTGCGGTGCCTTCTGCCTGTTCAGTCGCGCTTGAAGATGTATCAGTGCTCGTTGATGTATCTGTTGCAGCTGTAGATGTCACTTCAGCTTCTTCAGATTTCACCATCTCTTCTTCTTTCGTCATCGTCTCTGATGAGGCAGCGTCAGATGATGTCTCAGCCGAAGCTGCTTGCGCATCAGTATTAGATGCTGAGGCTGTTTCAGTCGCTGAATTTGTATCCGCAGCTTTAGGCTCTTCTTTGACCATCGCAGTTTCAGTTGACTTATCTTCAACAGGCTTTTCGTCAGTTTCAGCAGTATCATTGGATGCTACAGCTGCAAGGGCCTGACCTTCTGGACGATTAAACGGTACAATTGCACGCAAGATCACTTGGTTAGTCTGCTTATCTTCAAGCGCAGCAGTGATTTTGTGCTGACCAACGTCAAGATCTTTTGTCGCTTCAACAATAAAGCGTCCATTGCTTTCAATATTAGCAAGTCCAACTTCTTCATCATCGGCAAACACCCGCACCTGATAACCTGCAGTACCTGAACCGGCGACGAATAGCTTACTGCCCTCAACCTCAACCGCTTCAATACGCACATTTTGCGAAGGTGCTTTTGGTTTTTCTTCAACTGCTGGCTTTTCTGCAACAGGCTCGGCGGTCTTGGTTTCCATTTTTTCTTCTTGCGGCTGCTCATTCGTAGCTGCGGCTTGAGACTCACGTTGCGTGTCACTGGCTTCGCTATTTTCAGAGGTAAGCGCAGCAACTACATTTTCAGTTCCCTCGACAGCCTTCTCTGCAGTTTCTTCAACAGCAGCTTTTGCTGTTTCCATCGCTTCCTCGGTCTTTTCCATAACCTTGTCAGCGGCGTCAGCTACTTCTTCCGTTGCTTTTTCCATAACTGTTTCAACCGCATCTTTTGCATCAGCTACAATTGTTTCAGCTTCACTGGTCGCAGCTTTTACTGTTTCATCATTGGTGACATTGCTGGCAATCTCTGCCGCTTTCTCTTCAACAGCAGTTTTTGCTTCTGTCGCCGCTTCAGCAATTTTTGTTACGGTTTCAACAGCGCTTTCAGTTGCATTTTCAACGACTGTTGCGGTTTCTCCAGCTTCCGCTTGTGCGCTTTCAGTAACGTCAGCGGCTTTCTCAGCCACTTCTTCAGTCGCAGCCGTTGTGTTCTCAGCAACTTCCGCTGTCGCAGTAGGCTTCTCTTCCGTTGCGCTTTCAGCGGTGGTCAACGCTTCTTCAACCGGCGCAGTTTCTGGCTGAGTGATAATTCGGCTCGCTTCGCCTGGTTTTTGAACCATTGCTAGCAACTGACCACTTGCATCTTCAGGCACTGATACGATTGCCGTTTCTTCAGATGTTAATGATGTACCATTTTCATCTTCAACTTTAAGCGATAATTGGTAATCACCAGAATTAAGCGCCTCATCAAAGATAACCACAAAATCACCGGAAGGACCGACATCTGTTTCCGCGATCATTTCTTCGCCATTCATAATTTTAAGCGAGGTATTTGGTTGGCCACGCCCTGCAATCACCGTCGAACCATCTGGCTCAACTCGTAACAAATCAAAGGCAGGCATTACCCAATCAGCGGTAGGCGATGCAGCTTCTTCGCTTGCGGCTGGTTCTTGCTCTGTCGCTGTCGCTACTTCTTCCGTTTGAGTTTGCGTTGAAGCATCATCAGTTGCAGCAGCCACGCTTTCCTCTTTGACTGCTTCATTACTCGCAGCTGGTGCGCTCACCTCAACAGGTGCGTCTTGAGACTTTCGGTTTTCCAGAACCACATAGGTTCCGATGCTACCAACGATAAGAACACCAGAAAGTGTCGTCAAAATTGCTTTTACATTCAGCATTAAATTCTCCAACCAGCGCAAGCCGTGCGCAAACCCTTTTGTTCATAATTAACCATTTTATTCAATAGACACAAGTATTGATAATCAAAGCATAAATTGCCAGATTATTAGGCAGTTCTTGACGTACAATTCTCAGTTCTATTCAATAAAATTTATGACAAATTCTAACCAAACGATTCGATCTATTTGCGTGTATTGTGGTTCTCAAACTGGTGCGGACCCTACGTTTAAACTAGCGGCTGAAACACTCGGCACGTCCATTGCCGAAAATGGCTTAAAACTCATCTATGGCGGCGGCACTTATGGCATTATGGGAGCCGTTGCAGATGCCGCTTTAAACGCTGGAGGGCATGTCACGGGCATAATTCCAGAGTTTTTACTGGGGAAAGAGGGTGATGTTGATCGAATTGGGCATTTAACAAGCTCAATCATCACAAAAAACATGCATGAGCGAAAACACAAAATGTTTGAGCATGCGGATGCATTTGTCACTTTACCGGGGGGCATTGGCACGCTTGAAGAGCTAACAGAAATCATGACATGGGCGCAGCTGGGCCGACACAAGAAGCCTATTGTCATTGCAAATATCAATGGTTTTTGGGATCCGCTCACAAAGCTCATTTCACATATGAGCTCGCAAGGCTTTATTCATACCCAACATCTGGTTCAGCCAATAGTTGTTAATAAAGCGGAAGAAATTGTGCCGAGTATTTTAAAGTCAGCTGGGTGATTTTTTCACAAGCGTATAAGCAAAAACACTCATCGCAATCCAAATCAATACAAAGGCGAGCATTTTAATAGAACTAAAAGGCTCGTCGAAAATCAACACCGCAACCAGAAATATGATTGTGGGAGCGATAAACTGCAATACGCCCAATGACGACATACGGATTAAGCGCGTGCCATTGGTAAAGAGCATAAGCGGGACCGCAGTTGCCGCTCCGCAAAATAGCAACAAGGCGATATCAAACGGTACTGTCTGACCAAAGTGGCTGCTACCATCAATCGTCAACCATCCCACAATGACCAACGACGGGATGAGCAAAATTAGAACTTCAAGCATGAAGCCTTGATTTGCGCCAATGGGAAGGGTTTTGCGCAAAAACGAATAAATGCTCCATGAACCTGCTAAACCAAGTGCAACAAGCGGCACACTGCCCGCATCCCAGGCCAAAATCGCCACGGCTACGGTGGCAATCGCCGCAGAAATTTTGTGTCCCGTACTGAGTTTTTCACCCAAAATTGTAGCGCCAACCAAGATCGCAACAAGCGGTGTGATGTAATATCCCATTGAAGCTTCAACAGTGCGTTCAACCGATATAGCCCAAACGTAAATGCCCCAATTAATTGAGATTAAAAACGCGCAAATAACCGCCATACCTAAAGTTCTAGGTGATTTAAATGCAGCCTTTATGTCAGCTGTTCTTTTGGTGTAAATCAAAATCGCCGCTACAATCGGTAATGACCAAATCACGCGATGCGCAACGACTTCCACTGCGGGAATATGCTCCACAGCTTTCAGTAAAAATGGCAGCAATCCCCAAAGCACAAAAGCACTTGTGGCATAAAATAAACCAAGCGGTGTGTCTTCTTGTTGTGGTTTTTGTGACAAAAGCGACCTATTCTGCGGCGACTTGGCCGGCAAGGCTTCTATTTTTCATAAGCTTAAAGACAATAGAATCCATCAAAGCCTGGAAAGATGCATCTATGATGTTATCCGAAACGCCAACGGTCCACCAACGGCGCCCCGTGCCATCACGAGATTCTATCAATACTCGGGTGATCGCTTCTGTACCACCATTTAGAATACGCACTTTATAATCCACCAATTCAAGATCGGAAATTTCGTTCTGATATTTTCCAAGATCTTTGCGCAAAGCCTTATCGAGCGCGTTAACCGGCCCCTGCCCTTCAGCAACAGACATAGCTTCGTGACCATCAATATGCGCCTTAACAACAGCCTCAGAAACAGTTTTGAGATCACCATTAGCGTCAAACCGGCGCTCAACCATAACCCGGAAACTCTCAACTTCGAAAAACTTGGGAACACTGCCAAGTGTTTTAAGAGCCAGTAATTCAAAAGATGCATCAGCACCCTCATAGGCATACCCAATGGCTTCTCGCTCTTTTAAGATCGAGATCAACGTATCAAGTTTAGGATCTGATTTTTCAACAAAAACACCGCGACGCTCCAAAGCATCAATGAAGTTTGATTTCCCGCCTTGATCAGAGACCATCACTTTCCGCAAATTACCGACGCTTTCAGGTGGCACATGCTCGTAGGTTTTAGGATCCTTGAGCAAAGCAGATGCATGAATTCCCGCTTTCGTCGCAAAAGCTGACGCGCCAACAAAAGGCGATTGTGCCTCAGGTGATCGGTTGAGCAATTCATCAAATGCGCGCGAAACTTCGGTCAAACTTTTAAGCTGGCTGTCTTTTATGCCAAGTTCAAATTGATCTGCGTAATATGGCTTGAGCGAAAGTGTCGGAATTAAAGTAACAAGATTTGCGTTACCACAGCGCTCTCCAATGCCATTTAGCGTGCCTTGTATTTGGCACACACCTGCTTCAACAGCAGCCAACGAATTGGCAACGGCTTGGCCAGTATCATTATGCGCATGAATGCCCAAATGATCCCCCGGCACACCTGCCTCAATTAATTTTGCAACAATATCAGCAACTTCATTTGGCTGCGTGCCACCATTGGTATCGCACAACACAATCCAACGTGCACCACTGTCAAATGCTGTTTTTGCGCAAGCCAAGGCGTAGTCAGGATTTGCTTTAAAACCGTCAAAGAAGTGCTCGCAATCCACCATCGGCTCTTTGCCAGCTGCGATCGTCGCCTTGACGCTATCTTCAATCGTCTCCAGGTTTTCATCATTGGTGCAGCCTAAAGCAACACGAACATGATAATCCCAGGATTTGGCAACAAAACAAACCGATTGACCAGAGGCTTGCAACAGCGCTGCAAGACCTGGATCATTAGATGCTGAAACCCCTGCACGCTTTGTCATCCCAAATGCTACGAAAGACGCATTTTGCGTTCTTTGTTTTTGGAAAAACGCCGTATCTGTTGGATTAGCTCCAGGATAGCCACCCTCAACATAGTCCACGCCAAGTTCATCAAGCATGTTCGCGATGCTGATTTTGTCTTCTAATGAAAAATCTATACCCGGGGTCTGCTGACCGTCACGTAAAGTGGTATCAAAAAGGAAGAGCCTACGTTTACTCACCGCTCCATCTCCCAAGTTGTCACGCGTTCGCCGGTATCAGGATCCTTACCGTCTTTAAGCAAAACACCCATTGATTTCAATTCATCGCGAATTTGATCTGCCTGTGCCCAGTCTTTATTGGCAAGACATTCAAGTCGCTGCGCTACTTTTGTTTCAATGTCAGAAGATGTGTCATCTGAAATGGCTTCCGCAACCGGCAACAGGCCCAAAAGATCCGCGCTTGCAGCAAATGTTGCTGCTGCTTTATCGCTTTCATGCGCTTTACCAGCAAGCGTATGGATCGCTTGAATTGCATTGACTGTGTTTAAATCATCCAGCAAGGCATCCATAACAGATTGCGCAACCGCACCATTAGTATTTTCAACCGTTGGCCACTTTTTCCAAATCGCTTCCGCTTCTTCTAATCTCTTAACCGAGAAATCAATCGGCTCACGATAATGCGTCATCAACATAGCAAGCTTAAGAACTTGGCCCGACCATTTACGTCCACCAAATTTGTCGGTCGTCATCAACTCAGTGATGGTGACAAAGTTACCATCAGACTTAGACATCTTGCGCCCTTCAAGCTGCAAGAAACCATTGTGAAGCCAAGTATGCGCCATCTTATCTTCGCCATGCGCGCAGCAAGATTGTGCAATTTCATTTTCATGATGTGGGAAAATCAGATCAAGCCCACCGCCGTGGATATCAAAGACCTCGCCTAAATGTTCGCGCGCCATCACAGAACATTCGATGTGCCAACCGGGACGACCTTTAATATGATGCGCGTCTCCATTATCGGTAAAGTTTGCATCCCAACCAGGTTCAGAATCAGAAGATTCTTTCCAAAGCACAAAGTCACCTGAATTTCGCTTATGATCCTCTACTGCAATGCGAGCACCAGCTTTTTGATCTTCAAGTTTGCGGTTGGATAACGCACCGTAATTTGGCATGGACTCAACGCTAAACAAGACCTCCCGCCCTTGCGTACCTTCGGCAACATAGGCGAAACCTTTATTGATCAAATCCTGCGCCATTTCGGCCATCGCAGTCACATATTCAGTTGCTCGCGGCTCAATATCCGGTGCTAAGCAACCGAGTGCTTTCACATCATCGTGGTATTGCTTGGTGGTTTTTTCTGTCACCTTCGCAATAGCATCATTTAATGGTAACTGCGGAAAATCGCGCAGAGCACGTGCATTAATTTTATCGTCAACATCGGTAATGTTGCGCACATAATTGACATGCTTTTCACCATAAATAGCGCGGAGCACACGGTTTAACACGTCAAAAACAATTACGGGTCGTGCATTACCAATATGTGCAAAATCATAAACAGTTGGACCGCATACATACATGCGGACATTTTGTTCATCGATTGGCACAAACTCTGATTTATTCCGTGTCAGAGTGTTATAAAGTTGCAATGATCCCATAATCATCAATCCCTCAAGCGCAGCTCAATAGCAATTCCGGCCCGTAGCCCAGTCGTTCAATTGTCATGTAAAAGGAGACGAAAACGGCCAGACCAGCGAGACGCTAGCTAATAATGCCGCAAATAATGATAGCAGTTACGCTGTTTTTCGTATTCATAACTCCCTTATGCCGCGCAAAACGCTAAGGGTCAAGAACATATTGTGTTCTTTTAGCTTAAATCAAAACAGATCCATCTGCCCGGAATTAGATGACTTCTGCGCCGCCTTTTTCTTTGGCTTTTCCACCGGAGTTTGCGCAAATGCGAGTTGCTCAGCTGTCAAAGCCTTTTGAATATCGGGCCCGGTATTAGCAACTTTATTCACCGCATCTGAGACCGCGATAGCCTCAAAATAGTCATCATCCGCCGGTTTCATCAAATGAGATACATGCCTTGGTTCTTGCGTCTTACAATCGAGCCATTGAGAAAAATCCTCAGGATGAATAACCACAGGCATGCGATGATGAACTGGCGACAATGTGTTGTTGGCCGCTGTTGTTAAAATGGCAGCGGTATCAACTTCGGAGCCATCTGGCGACGACCATGTTTCCATTAAGCCCGCAAATGCAACGATCTTGCCATGTTTTGGACGCACCCAATAGGCCTGCGACTTTTCTTTTGAGCCTTTTGGCGGGCGCTTCCATTCATAAAACCCAGATGCCGGCACCAATACACGGCGATGACGCATCGCAGCTTTAAAGGATGCCTTGCCAATCGCCGTTTCACTGCGTGCGTTGGTTAGAAGCGGAAAATCTTTCGGATCTTTCACCCAGGTAGGGGTAAATCCCCAGCGAACCAGCATGGCCTTTCTATTAGGAAGATTTGAGCCTTTCGCACTCGCCCCACCCTCAATAATGATCATAACCGGTTGCGTGGGTGCAATATTGTAACGTTCGGGAAATTGATCTATTTCCAGAAGAGCAAAAAATTCTGCGATCTCATCAGGACTCGCTGTAAGTGAAAACCGACCACACATAGCTAAACTTTGTCAGAGGTTTAAATGTCCGGTCAAGTTTAAAGATAAAAACTGGTCAAAATATGCAAAATGAAAACTACGAATATAAACTTGGCGCATCGGCAATAGTTGTCTCAAAGAACAAATACTTACTTATTCAGCGCGGCAAAGAGCCCTCAAAGGGCATGTATTCATTTCCCGGCGGGCATGTCGAACCAGGTGAACAATTAGAAGCCGCTGCAATTCGTGAATTATTAGAAGAAACTAACCTTAAAGGACATAATGCGAGAGCATTCGCCCAATATGATTTGGGTGAAAAAATACCACGCTTTAAGCTGCATGTCTTTTTGGTAGATGTTGCAGATACAAATGGCGCTGTCGCTGGCGATGATGCCGCAGATTTAGGCTGGTATACATTTGAAGAAGCAAATGCCCTTCCACTGACCAATAATGTTGCCGAATGCCTCAAAAGGCTTGAATTTGGTTCAAACTAGATAATTTACTGAAATTTGGGACTTTAGCTCAAGATAATGTGATCTAAATTGTTTAGAACTGAATAAATTATTGCGTCATAATTCTGCCAAAAGGAGATTTTGGCATGAAACGCACCACTCTTACGCTGTTTATCACGCTTATTATGGGCATCACACATGCCGCAGCTGATCCAAATTTCTGGAAATTTGAATGGCCTCGAACAGACTTTTCAAAAAGCTCTGTAGACTTTGTTGATATTTTATCCGGCGGCCCTCCGAAAGACGGAATACCTTCCATTGATGATCCGAAATTTTGGCCTGTGGCAGATATTAAAGGTTTGGAAGAACACGAACCTGTCATCAGCGTCACAATTAACGGCGAAACAAAAGCCTACCCCATTCGCATTCTCACCTGGCACGAAATCGTCAATGATACAATTGGCGGCACACCCGTTGCTGTAACCTATTGCCCATTATGCAATGCCGCAGTGGTATTTGATCGCAGAATTCGCGGCGGTGTGACTGAATTCGGCGTTAGCGGCAAGCTACGCTATTCTGATATGATCATGTATGACCGCGTGACAGAAAGCTGGTGGCAGCAATTCACCGGTGAATCCATTGTTGGCAGCTTACAAGGTGAGAAGCTAAAAATCCTACCATCCAGAACAGAATCTTGGTCACGCTTTGCAAAGCGCCATCCTAATGCGGATGTACTGGTGCCCAACGATACATTTCTTCGTCAATATGGCACAAACCCATATGTAAGATATGACACTGCTAATCGTCCATTTTTGTTCAATGGTGAATTCCCGGAAGGTATTCCTCCACTCGCATATGTAGTTGCGGTTAAAGATGGTGATAAGCCCTTCGTGATCTCACTTCAAAAGCTTCGTGACGAAAAAAAGGTTGAACGTGAAGGCATTACTTTAACATGGACGGATGGAACACGATCCGCGCTTGATTCCCGGCAAATTGCAGAAGGTCGTCAAATCGGCAATGTTATTGCAAAACGGGGCGATGAAGACATCGCCTATGATCTAACATTTGCCTTTGTCACACATGCATTTATGCCTGATGTGCCAATTGAGCAATAAAATCCATCTGATTGGTATTTCAACACATTTGAATTTAAGATATAGGCTATGAGCATGTCGTTATCTTCTTTCAGATGTGTTGCTTTAACTGTTTTGGTTTTCAGCCTTTTTGCCCCAATTTCCAGGGCGCAAGATGCTGGCACTGCGCCTGTTCAGAGTTCAACTCCACCTTATGAAACCCGTCTGCACCGAGTTGCAGAACTTGTGGGCGCACTTCATTACATTACCAATCTGTGCGGAACGGCTAAAAACGATCAATTCCGCATTAAGATGCAAGAATTTATTGAAGCAGAAACGATAAATGAGCCTTTGCGCCGCAAACTACTTATCTCAAAGTATAATAAGGGCTATCGCGCCTTTGCATCCGTTTACACCAGCTGCACCGATGCAGCTAAATTAGTGGAAACCAATTATCGCAGCGAAGGCAAAGCACTAATAGAAGAATTATTGTCGCGATACTCTAACTGATCCAACAAGATTGTTAATATTTTACGTTTTCTTAAAAATGTTTAATAAAATTTTAACTTCATCTCACAAGTTTTTTCCAATTGTACCAATTTGAACTGGTACTTTATTAGTATTGGTAGTAACGTTTCGTTATGACTGATCTAACAGAACACCAATTGGACGAACTCGAAGACTTGATTGTCCAAGAAAAAATGCAAGCAGCTCTTGAGCACCAAAATGATGTTTGGGCGTCTTGCGTAGCAGAGGGCATTGAGCCTGAAATTCTGATTGATGCAAATATGGCAATGGCCATTCAAGAATCAATTCGTATTCATGGTGAAGAAGCAACTGAAACCCTGCTAAATGATCTGCGTGAACGTATTGTTCTTGGTGAATTTTCTCCAGAGCGTACGCTTCAATAGCTGCCTAAAATTATCTTTGATACAGCTTGATATCCCCTTGTGCGATTATGCTCGGGTAATTACTTATGGTTTGAAACTGTAGATGGAGCTGTCAGGTGCCAATTCAAAACCTTAAAGATAGAAGCGTTTTAGCTATAAAAGGCAAGGATGCCAGCACTTTACTGCAAGGCCTTGTAACTGCCAACATCGACAAAATTGACGGCACGAGTGTTGTTCCCAGTGCGCTTTTAACCCCGCAAGGAAAAATCGCGTTTGACTTCTTAATGGGCAAGCTCGGCGATGATGGCTATTTCTTTGATATGCGTACACAGCTGATTGAAGATTTTCAAAAACGCATGACGCTTTATAAGTTACGCGCGGATGTGGAAATATCGATACTTAAAGAATGGCGCCCCGTTGCTATCTGGAATGAAACTGAGACGCCATCTAACGCGTTTAAAGACTTGCGATTTAAAGATACTGACAGCGTTTACAGATCATATGAAATAAGCGGTGATGCGTTTGAAAATGCGACTTTTTCAAAAATCCGCATTGCAAATTTCGTAGCCGAATCAGACACAGATTTTGAGACAAGTGATGTATTCCCTCATGATGTCTATTTAGACTTAAATGGCGGTATTGATTTTAAAAAAGGGTGCTATGTTGGGCAAGAGGTTGTCTCAAGAATGCAACACCGATCTTCGGCTCGTAAACGTATTGCACTCATTCAATCAAGTAACACCACACTTGAAACCGGTGCGGAGTTATCAACCAATGGAAAACCCATAGGAAAACTAGGCACCGTGTTTGAAAATTCGGGGTTGGCTATTGTGCGTGTAGATCGTTATTTTGAAGCCTTATCTAATGGTCAAGCAATTTACGCAGGTGGGAATGAAGTCACCGCGACTTTTCCAAAATGGGCAGAAGCTGCGATTGAACCATTTAAAGGTGCCTCTTAAGCCATGAGCGCAAAAGACGAACAAACACGGGCGTGGCAACGCATGTTATCTGGGCGGCGCTTGGATCTGTTAGATCCTTCCCCATTAGATATCGAAATCAAAGATATCATTCATGGCTTGGCACGTGTTGCACGATGGAATGGCCAGACGACAGGCAAGTATGCCTTTTCTGTCGCGCAACATTCTTTGATGGTCGAGAAAATTTTTACTCTGTCAAATCCCAATTGCACCGCAGATGAGCAGCTTGTTGCTCTCCTGCACGACGGTCCAGAATATGTCATTGGTGATATGATTTCCCCCTTTAAAGCCATCATTGGCGATAGCTACAAGTCTGTTGAAGCACGCTTAGAGGCTGCCATTCATCTAAGATATGGCTTGCCACCGCATGCATCTGTCATGCTTAAAAAACGCATCAAGCGCGCAGATCAGGTCTCGGCATATTTTGAGGCAACCGAATTAGCAGGGTTTTCTGATAAAGAAGCAAGATCGTTTTTCGGGCAACCGCGCGGCATTACCAAAGAGCAATTGACGATTACACCGCAAGAAACAGTTGAAGTTGAGGCATTATTTCTGCATAGATTTAATGAGATTGAAACGGCGCGCAATAATGCTGCCAATAACAAGAAACCGAGGCGAGCATCATCATGAGTTATATCGTCGTTTGCCCTTTGGAAGACATTAGCAAGATCGCAGTTTCATATAATTCAAGTGAAATGATCAGCTTAATGAGCCCTGGGCACGAGTTTGATCGACCCGATGCAATTGACCCCGAGCGCCATCTTACTGTTGGAATAAACGATATAAACTTTGAAACAGATGGGTTGATCTCACCCGATGAGCAGCATGTACTCGATGTTATTGAGTTTGCGCGCAATTGGGATCAAAACAATCCGCTTTTGATACATTGTTGGTTCGGCGTTTCTCGCTCACCCGCCGCTGCTTTGATCTCTGCGCTCGCAATTGAACCTGATCAGGATGATTTTGAACTCGCAAGCCGGTTGCGTGAAGCATCGCCAAGTGCGACACCTAATCGCCGCATTATCGAAATCGGCGATCGTTTACTTAATCGTGGTGGTAAACTGCTTAAAGCGGTGAATGCGATTGGTCGAGGACGCGAAGCCAGCCAAGGCAGTCCTTTTGAATTGAGCCTTCGCTAAAATTCTCACAGTTTTCAGCTTTATAGCTTCGTAGCTTCCGCCTGCTTTTCAGCTGTATCAACGTAGTGCGCAATCTGTTTGATCAGTTTTTCAACGCCGTTACGGCTAAATTCAAACAAGTTGGGTGTTCCCCCTTGAATTTGAACGATCCGGACATTTTCACCGGTAGAATTTTTTTCAAATAATACCGATACTTCCCCAGATATATGACCATTTTCAGTCACATGACCCACAAGCAAATGATGATCACCAAAAGCTTCAAGCTTATTTAACTCTGCAGATTGGGTTTCATATAATAGCTTATTGAGCAATTCGACTTCATCGAATGACAACATGAGTGCATATCCAGAGCCAGGTTTACCGTCATATTGCGGCTCCACAACCGACAACATCGTCGTCAAGCCTTGTGGGGTTGGCGTAACCGTGACAACAGTAAATGCAACACGCTTGCTAGAGATGACATCAAGCTGCACTGGGTCACCCATAATGGCGCCATATTGCGTAATAGAAAACTGTTTCTCAGGATCAAAATCCGGTGAATGAGGGTCAAACCCTTCTGCATGCGATTGAAAAGTTAAGCCACAAAGCAGCAATACCCCTGATATCGTCAATTTTTTAAATATGCGCATATCTTTTACCCCCACAAACAAGCTGATGAAACTTACTCTAACCCCTTTAGTACAGCTAAGACAAATCCTTCACGCGACATTGGTGGCTCGCTCGCGCGTGGGCCATAAATATGCCTATCAAAAAAATGGTTTGTAATCTCAAATGCTTCTTTCAATTCAGACCGCGTTGCAGCCGCAACACTCCCCTCAACCAAAAAGCCTGGATATTTGAACAGCTTGTCTTTCCAGGGCGCACCAGCACTTGCGCTAACCGCACGGCCTGATTTTGGTGATATATATATCAACCCATCACGCGATCCGGTCGATGCGCATTTTGTTAGATCAAGACCAAAGCCAAGTTCATTTAGCATTGACAATTCAAACCTAAGAAATAATTCGCCTGCATCAGCGGGTTTATCTAAATGATCGATGATCACTTCAAATACTTCGTATAAGTTTTCATGCGGATCGCGTTCTGGCAGCAATCGAAGCATGGCAGCCATGGCCTGCACGCCATAAATGCCAATGGCACTTTCCATAAGTTGCGCCGCACGCATCTTCACAGGTTCGACCTGAAAACTACCTAAATGTTCATCAAGTCGTGCGCGCCAAACAATATCTGCTGAGTTTCCAGGTTGAAGCACGGGCTGCATTTTGCGTGAGCGACCGCCACGCACCAATCCCATATGGCGACCATGATGACGCGTCATCACTTCAACAACGGCGCTTGTTTCACCGTGTTTACGAACCCCTAAGATGATTCCTTCATCGACCCATTCCATAGGTGATAGATTGACGTATTAGTCGTGAAAATCAAGGCCCATTTCGCGATAACGTTCAGGATCATTGCCCCAGTTTTCTCGCACCTTGACGAAGAGGAATAAGTGAACCTTTTGCTCAAGAATTTCGGCAAATTCTGTTCGCGCAGCCTTGCCGATTGCTTTTATGGTTTCACCTTTTTTACCAAGCACGATCTTTCGCTGGCTTTCACGCTCAACATAGATCACTTGCTCTATGCGAACCGAACCATCTTTTTTCTCTTCCCAGCTTTCAGTTTCAACATGAGACGAATAAGGCAATTCCTGATGAAGTCGGTGATAAAGCTTCTCACGCGTGATTTCAGCCGCAAGCTGTCGTAGGGGCAGATCTGAAATCTGATCCTCAGGATAATACCAAGGACCTTCTGGCAATTCATTTGCCAAGTCTTCTAAAACCTTCGGGCAACCCATCCCCTTAAGGGCCGAAATCATATAGGTACCGTCAAACTCGACTTCTTCATTGGCTTTTTCAGCAAGTTCGAGAAGCTTTTCCGACGGAACGCGGTCAATCTTATTAAGTACCAACCATTTCTTTTGCTTGATGCCCTTTAACCCTTCAAGGATCCGTTCAGCATCGCCTTCAAAGCCTTTTTGAGCATCTACCATGAACAAAATGATATCTGCGTCTTTTGCACCACCCCATGCGGTGGACACCATGGCACGGTCTAGTCTGCGTTTAGGTGTGAAAATACCGGGCGTATCAACAAACACGATTTGCGTTTGTTCGTGAATGGCAATGCCTCTCACCACGGCGCGCGTGGTTTGCACTTTATGAGAAACAATCGAAACCTTGGCACCAACAAACTGATTAACCAATGTTGATTTGCCCGCATTTGGCGCGCCAATAAGCGCGACAAAACCAGAATGCGTTTTACCTTCAACACCAGAATTTACATCGAGTTGATCAGTCATCATTTTCGTCCTTGCTCCAAACACCCTCTCGCAAAAGCATCGCCTCAGCTGCGAGCTGCTCAGCACCACGTTTTGAGCTGCTGGAACCGGTTATAGATTTTAATTCGCCCACGCGGACTTCGACCTTAAAGACAGGTGCATGATCAGGCCCATCGCGGGAAACAACTTTATAGCTTGGCGGCACTTTAAATTCAGCATGCGACCATTCTTGGAGTTCAGTCTTTGCATCCCGTCGGATTGATGCTTTTGCCAAAGCGCGAGATGTCCAAAACTTTAAAATAAACCGGCGAGCTGCCTCTAAACCACCATCAAGATAAATCGCAGCAATGAGCGATTCTATCACATCGGCACGCACACTTAACATAGTGTTGGCTTTAATATTTTTCACATCAGCACCAGTGATGATATATTTATGTAACTGCATATCTTCAGCAATGCTCGCACAGGCTTCAGCACTCACCAGATTGTTCAATCGAACTGATAATTCACCTTCAGCCGCATCACTGAACCTGCCAAAGAGCAATTCGGCAATGCATAAGCCCAGCACCCGATCGCCTAAAAATTCCAAACGCTCGTAGTTACCAGCTTTAGGATCGCGCGCACTTGAATGTGTGAGCGCCCGATCAAGACGGTCATAGCTTGAAAATTTGTAATCAATAACGTCTTCGAGTTCTGCGAAGAGTTTATGTCGTGCATTCACCTTCATGGATTAAGCGAGGAGAAAATTCGGCTACCACGAACTGCTGATGGCCATTTCCAAATCTCAAGCGGCGATGCCCCGCCTTGAATTGAGAAGAAGATAACCTGCGCCTTACCAACCAAATTCTCATAAGGAACAAAACCGACCGCAAATCGACTGTCTGACGAATTATCGCGATTATCACCCATCATGAAGTAATGGCCTTCAGGCACAGTAAATTCACGCGTATTGTCTCCCGGCGAACGTGGGCTTAGATCCAATGTATCGTAGCTTACACCATTGGGCAGTGTTTCTTTGTAGATTGGAACACCAGCGCCAGAACCTTGCGCACCCTCAGGTGTGTAGTTGCCAACGAGCTCACGCTCTACGGCTTTACCATCTATGTATAAGACACCGTCAGTAACCTGAATTTTTTCACCAGGAAGCCCAACTAACCGCTTGATATAATCTGTGCCCGGCTCATTAGCTGGACGGAAAACAATTATGTCCCCTCTCTCAGGCTCAGAACCGAAAATGCGTCCGCTGAAAAGATTGGGTGAAAATGGAAGCGAAAACTTCGAATATCCGTAGGAAAATTTCGATACAAATAAATAGTCGCCAACAAGCAGCGTCTTTTCCATTGAGCTCGATGGAATACTAAAAGGTTGAAACAAAACCGTTCGAATGAAGACAGCAAGTATGATGGCCTGAATAAGAACTTTTACATTCTCACTCAGTGAGCTGCTGGATTTTTCTGCTTTGTCAGACACGGGTCAATATTCCTTGTTTATTCTTCGTTCAGTTCTGTACATGTAAGCGCTTCTTACGGCAACCACCATTTAGAACTTCACTCTTTTATCGCTTCAATTATCACAAAAGCCTGCGCCCAGGGAAAGTCATCGGTTATAGTTAAATGTATGTTGGCATTATGGCCATCGGGTATTAACCGCGCCAGTTGTTCAGCAGCGCCATTTGTTAAATGCATGCTCGGTTTGCCCGAAGGTGCATTCACAACCCCCATATCGCGCCAAAAGACCCCGCGAGAAATCCCCGTTCCCAATGCTTTGGCACAGGCCTCCTTAGCGGCAAAACGTTTCGCATAGGATGCCGCACGATTTAGCCGCTTATCGGATTTTTTGCGTTCTATTTCTGTAAAGCATCGTTCGGTAAAACGCTTATCATACATTTCAAGCGTCTTCTCAATGCGTCTGATATCCATAAGATCGCTACCAAGCCCGATAATCATCGTATTGTAATCTCCTCAAGAACCTTGCAGCCAATCAAACAGATCATTGCAGAAATTTCAATCAAGTTGGGGATTTCTTTGCCAATGCAAGGCGTCTACGATTTTGGAATGTTTTGACACCCCAATATGTCAACGCATAAAAAATACTGGCGCATACCAACCCAAAAGGTATCCCGCCAACAAACATTGGCTTTAGAAACGGTTGCCATAAACGTAAAAACAAATCCCAAATCTCGCCAAAGTTCCAAAAGTCTGTGTGTCTGAAATGTTCGAGCAAATTAATCTCGCGGTGCCGCGGGTGTTCTCTGCCACCAAGCAGGAATGTCCCCAATTTATGGGTAATCGCCCAGATGAAGGGAAAAGTGATTGGATTGCCAATTGCAGTGCCAATTGCTGATGCAAAAAGATTGCCTGCCAACACAAATGCAAGCGCTGCAGCAATGACGAAGTGAAAACCTAAAAACGGCATCCAGGAAGCAAACACCCCTGCAGCCACCCCAGCGGCAATGGCATGTGGTGTTGCGGTCAATCTAAGCACGCGTTTGACGAAGTATTGGACAGAACGAGTGAATGAAACTCGCGGCCATAACGCTGTGCGAAAACGCGTCCAAACGCCTTCTGGTTCCCGCCGCCTAAATAACATTCATATACTTCCAATAATTAAACAAATAACAGAATAGCCGCTTCTTAGACCGATTATATCCGCGCCATCAAGAGCCAACTGCGCTCTAACGAAACTTTTGTATCAAACAAAGCTTTCGCCCAGCTAAATACCTATACCAAACATGTAAGGCGATTCTTTGAACTATCAATAAAATCAGCTTAAAAAGCGATATATTTTCAGTTTAATTGTAGACGCGAACAGCTTTTGAAACGAACGGGAAGGCTTTCAGTTGAGAAAGCAACTGACTAAGCTGTTTTAGATCCCAAAGCTGAAGGTCTATGGTCATTTCTTTAAAGTCAGCAGCTGAGATCATATTCAGGTTTTCAATATTCGCATCCGAGCTACCAATGGCCGACGCAATCTTCGCCAAAGTACCAGGTTCATTAATCACAGTAACGACAATTCGCGCTGGGAAACGGCTTTCACTGGCTTCATCAATATCCCAACGAATATCAATCCAACGCTCAGGCTCGTCTTCATAATCGACAAGCTGCGGCGCCTGAATTGGGTAAATGATAATGCCCTTACCCGGTTCAACAATGCCAACAATCCGGTCGCCCGGAACAGCGCCCGTGGGTCCAAACTCAACGCCCATTTCGGTATCCATACCCCGGATCGGAAGCGCATCTTTATTCTCCGGCCCAAAGCGCCCTGCTTTGACACTGCGCAAGCGTGTTTGCTTAGGCGTTTTGGCCAAAGTAGGCATTTTAAAAATCAAACCGGCAGCGCTTCGTAAATTAAACCAACCATCGTTTGATGGTTGTTTAACAGACACACGTTCTTCTTGATGATTTGGGAACACAGCTTGCATAACATCTTTGGATGGCAGCTCCCCGCGCCCAACAGAAGCCAAAACATCATCTACTTCATTATGACCAAGCTTATTGAGCACGGGCACAATCAGCTCGTCGGTAAATTCCTTACCACTACGTTCAAAGGCACGTTTTAATATACGCTCGCCTAGACCACGATATTGTTTGCGAACGGCTTCTCGTGTTGCACGTCGGATAGCTGAACGCGCCTTACCCGTTACAACAATTTTCTCCCATGAAACCGGCGGCACTTGCTTGTCCGAACGGATAATTTCGACCTGATCACCATTGGTGAGCTGCGTTACTAATGGCATATTGTGACCATTGATCTTCGCACCCAAACATGAATTGCCCACATCGGTATGCACAGCATAGGCAAAATCAATCGGTGTCGCACCACGCGGCAAGGCAATCAATTTACCTTTTGGTGTAAAACAAAAAACTTGGTCATAGAATAATTCAAGCTTGGTGTTTTCTAAGAAGTCTTCTGAATTATCACCCTCAGATAACGCTTCCAACATATGCCTTAACCAAGTATAAGCATTTGATTCTTTTGATAAAATCTCATTATTAGAAACCGACATGCGATCTTTATACAGCGTATGGGCTGCAACACCTTGTTCGGCAATAGCATGCATGAACTCTGAGCGAATTTGCAGCTCAACACGCTGCTGCGAAGGGCCCACAATCGTTGTATGAATGGAACGATAATCATTTTGTTTCGGCGTTGAAATATAATCTTTAAATCGGCCAGGAACCACAGCCCAACGGCGATGAATAATGCCCAATGCGCGATAACAAACTTCCGCGTTTTCAACGATGACCCGGAAACCCACTAGATCTGATAATTGTTCAAAGGACAAAGATTTGGACTGCATCTTGCGAAACACCGAATATGGTTTCTTCAAGCGCCCAGAAACCTTGGCTTCAACATCATTTTCGGCAAACAATTCTTTGAGTTCATTCTCAATGGTTTTAATGACTTCACTGTTTTGTTCAGAAAGTTCAGCCAAACGCTTTGTCAGCATGGCATGATGCTCAGGATGGGCGTATTCAAATGCTAGAGCCTCAAGCTCATCGCGCATATCCTGCATACCCATTCGGCCTGCAAGCGGCGCATAGATATCGCGCGTTTCTTCTGAGATGCGTTGACGCTTTTCCGGCGCAACATGATCCAGCGTGCGCATATTATGCAATCGATCAGCGAGCTTGACGATTAAAACACGCACATCACTTGCGACGGCTAATAGTAGCTTACGTAAGTTCTCAGCCTGTTTGGCTTTTTTGGAAACCAAATCAAGACGCTCGATTTTAGTCAAACCTTCAACAAGTTCGCCAATCTGCTCGCCAAATAACTCATCGATCTCGGCACGAGTTGCAGTTGTGTCTTCAATGGTATCATGCAGCAAAGCAACGGCGATGGTTGATTCATCAAGGCGCATGCGGGCTAGAATCGCGGCAACTTCCAATGGATGAGTTATATAAGGATCACCGCTTGCGCGTTTCTGTTTGCTGTGTTTCTGCATTGCGTAAACATAGGCTTTGTTTAGCAACTCTTCGTCAGCATCAGGCTTATAGCTCTGTACGAGTTCAATTAGCTCGTATTGGCGAATCATAAGTTGAAAGGCTCCAAATAATTAACGGCAAAAAAATAACTAGCTAAGAGTTCAAAACCTTAGCTAGTTATATAAGTTTCATACTTCCCTGAAACAGGAAAGGAAAAAATTAGTAATCGTCGCTTTTTTCAGGTGCAACCAAACCCTGGATACCTGCAAGCAACTCATCTTCAGACATGCTGTCAAATGTGACGGCTTCTGGAGTTTCTTCCTGCATGATGATGGCGTCGTTACCAAGCTCATCTTCAGGTGTTGTATCTACAACGTTCTCTTCAGGCTCATCAACTTCAACATGTTTTTGAAGCGAGTGGATAAGATCTTCTTTAAGATCACCAGTTGAAAGAGTTTCGTCAGCAATTTCGCGAAGCGCTACAACAGGGTTTTTATCGTTATCGCGATCAACAGTGATAGCTTCACCTTGAGAGATCATGCGAGCTCTGTGACCTGCAAGTAGTACCAATTCAAAACGATTATCGACTTTATCGATGCAATCTTCGACCGTGACGCGTGCCATGTCCTGTCCTTTGCAATATGTATATTTCTATGATTAACGATGGCGATAAACCTATTATACGAAAATTACAAGTTTTTTAAACACATCGCGTCAATTTTCCTGAAATATTATATACTTGGCAAACTGGGATAAGTGCCTATAAAAAGTAGTATGCAAACTCAAATCCCCATAGATCCTGATCATAATTGTTCAGAATGCCCTCGCCTTCGTGATTTTATCTTGAAATCTCGTAAGGCAAATCCGGATTGGCATAATGGTCCTGTAAAAACCTTCTACCCTGAAGGCGGCAGGGAAAGCGTAAAGCTACTTATCGTCGGTCTAGCACCGGGTATGCGCGGGGCCAATTGCACTGGACGACCATTTACAGGTGATTATGCGGGTGATCTGCTCTATTCAACATTGAAGAAGTTTGACCTCGCAATAGGTGAATATGAAGCTCGACCCGATGATAGTTTAGCACTTAAAAACACAGCCATCACAAATGCGGTTCGTTGTGTTCCACCAGAAAACAAACCCGTTGGCGCGGAGATTAACACCTGCCGGAAATACCTCATCTCAACACTTGAACATTTACCCAATCTCCAAGCCATCGTCACGCTGGGCAAAATATCGCATGATAGTACGGTTCGGACACTTAATGGACGTGTTTCGCAACATCCCTTTGGTCACAATCAGACAACCGAAATTGGCAATTATACAATTTTTCCAAGCTATCATTGCTCACGGTACAACACCAATACCGGTCGCTTGACGACTGAAATGTTTGAAGATGTTTTTGAAAAAGTTCGCGCACATTTAGATGCTTTAAGCACCATTTAGCCGTGGTCTTTCAACAACTTGGCTTTTTGCCTATTCCAATCACGCGTCTTCTCAGCCTGACGTTTGTCATGCAACTTCTTACCCTTGCCAAGAGCGATTTCAATTTTCGCGCGGCCTCGATCATTGAAATAGATTTTAAGCGGTACGAGCGTCATGCCATCGCGATCTATCGCATCTGAAAAGCGTTTGACTTCACGCGCTTTCATCAAGAGTTTACGCTTGCGGCGCGGCTCATGATTAAAACGGTTGCCTTGCAGATATTCAGGTACATAAGAGTTGATCAGCCAGATCTCACCTTCTTCAAAGGATGCATAGGATTCAGCAATATTTGCCTTACCTTCGCGAAGTGACTTCACCTCGGTTCCGGTCAGCATAAGACCAGCCTCTAAAACCTCAATAAGCTCGTAATTGTAACGGGCTTTGCGGTTTTCAGCGACAATCTTACGATTGGGATCTGATTTTTCTTTTTTGCGGCCATACCAGCTCTAGATTAATCCAAGGTCTGCCATGGCTTTATCAATGGCAGCTGCTGTGGTTTTTGAAACAGGCAATAATGGCGAGCGCACAACATCGCTCATGCGCCCTAGTTTTGACAAACCATGCTTTGCGCCATTTACACCCGGCTCCATAAAGATCGCATCATGTAAAGGCATCAGGCGGTCTTGCATCTTCAGAGCACCAGCATAATCGCCAGCTAGCGTAAGCGCTTGAAATTCAGCACATAATTTAGGTGCAACATTTGCCGTTACTGAAATACAGCCAACACCACCATGCACATTAAAGCCAAGTGCAGTTGCATCTTCACCCGATAACTGAACGAAATCCTCGCCGCACGCTAATCTTTGCTGACTAACACGTTGAATCTGACCCGTTGCATCTTTCACACCAATGATATTATCGAAATCTTTGGTCAATGCCGCCATTGTTTCAACCGACATATCAACGATGGAACGACCCGGAATATTATAAATAATAATCGGCAAAGTCGTTGCTTGTGCAATATTTTTGAAATGCAGGTAAAGCCCATCCTGAGTTGGTTTGTTATAATATGGTGTCACCACCAAAATCGCATCAGCATTGACCGATTGTGCGTGTTGCGCAAGTTCAATCGCTTCAATTGTATTGTTTGAACCGGCACCAGCAATCACAGGGACACGTTTATCTGCAACCTCAACACAAATTTCGACAACACGTTTATGCTCTTCGTGGCTCAAAGTTGGAGATTCACCCGTTGTACCAACGGGAACAACACCCTTACTGCCTTCAGCAATCACCCAATCAACATGTTTGGCAAACCCGTTTTCATCAAGGTTAGCATCATCATCAAAAGGCGTAACAAGCGCCGGCATAGAACCACTAAACATTTTATTCTCCAAAACCCCAAATTTCGGGCTAAATACTGATCACACTAAATCGCATGATTTCGCGGCAACATAATGCCGAGCTTTCCCACTAGCAAGCAAAACAATTCATGAATTTTATGAATATATCAAATGGCGATTATAATTTGGCCAATATTTTCAAATTTAACGCTTCAAATAAGGATTTGTTAAGATTTGTTTCACCGCTTGGTAATACTATCGGCAAAAATTATGGTACAATGCCCCAAAGACGTTTGGAAAAGATATGAAATTGCCTATTCTAACTACGTTTGCTTCAGTTCTTGCACTTGCGACTGTTTCGGTTGCAATAGCTAATCCGATTCCGCCTGCTGATGTCCCTATTCCAGCGCCGCGTTACATTCCCGATCAGCAAGCAACTGCACCAACACCACCGCCTGTAGCGCAAAAACCAAATGTCGCGACAGAACAAATCACAGGTGCTGTTATCCGCGCATCTGCCGTATCGCCGATTAGCGGTTCATTAAAGTCCGGGCTAGATGCACTGGATAACAAAGACCAACAACGCGCTAGAGCTATCCGCAATGGCATGTCAAAGAACTCGTTGGATCGCAAAATTTTAACTTGGGCGATCGCGCAATCAGGTCTAAAAGGCCTTCCCTCTTCAGAAATCGCACGTGCAAGTGCAGAGCTTAAATCATGGCCAGGAACCAGCAATCTTATATACCGCTGGGAACGCGCTATTTATGATGAAAATCCACCGGCAAACTCAGTAATTGCCGCTTTTGGTAATTTAAAACCAAAAACCGCAGAAGGTGCAATTGTCTTAACAAGAGCGTTGTTAAATGCTGGACGTAAGAAGAATGCGCGCGCAATCATCCTGCCGTTCTGGCACACTGAGGGAATGGATAAAAACGATGAAAATCAGATACTTAAAGAGTTCTCATCACTACTAAGCAAAGCTGATCACAAGCGCCGTATGGATATGCTTTTGTACCGAGATCGTGTCACGCAAGCCAAACGCATCTCAGAACTTGCCGGTGCGCAATCGTTATTTAATGCGCGTGCTGCAACTATTCGCAAGCAAGCTAATGCGGACAACATGATTAAAGCAGTACACCGCAGTTGGCACAAAGATCCAAGCTATCTCTTCACAAAGATCGAGCGCGCACGTCGTACGGAGCGCTGGACAGAAGCTGTTAAATTGATCAGTAAAGCGCCAAAAAACAAGGATGTTCTTGTTAACTCTGGTGAATGGTGGGTAGAGCAACGTATTATTAGCCGCAACATGTTTGAAACTGGCAACGCAAAAACTGCCTACAACATTGCTGCCAACCATTCTGCAACACGCGATCGCGATGTTGTTGAAGCCGAATTTCATGCAGGCTTTTATGCACTTCGTGGGTTAAACAGACCGCAAATTGCTGCTAAACACTTTGCAAATATACTAAAGGCGTCGACTACACCTTTATCAGCATCTCGCGCCTATTATTGGCTTGGACGTGCCGCACAAGCTGGCGGCCCTGGAAAATCTCGCGATTACTACGCAAAAGCTGCAAGCTATCCAAGCACTTATTATGGGCAGTTGGCGGGTGCGCGCATCAACATTAAAAAGCTAAATGTAAAATACCCAAAACCGTCGGGCTCGGATCGGAACAATTTTGCAAATCGAGAAGCAGTGCAAGCGATCAAAAAGCTGGAAGCCAATGGTCATGCATGGCGTTCTGACAGAATGTATCGCGCTTTAGCACAAGTATTAAACGATCCAGGCGAACTCGCAATTTTAGCGTCTATGGCTGAAAAGCGCGGCAATTACCAACTTGCGTTACAAGTAGGCAAACTTGCTTATGCGCGAGGTTTGGATGTTGCGGCGCTCGCCTTCCCGCTTGGTGCCATCCCTAAAAGTGCCATTATCAAAGGAACAGGCAAAGCTCTTGCTTACTCAATTGCACGGCAGGAAAGCACGTTTAACAAGGCTGCAATCTCACCGGCTGATGCCCGAGGATTGCTTCAGCTTTTGCCGTCAACAGCCCAGCGCGTTGCCAAAACATATGGTGTTAAATACTCAAAATCACGCCTGACCACCGATGCAGGCATGAACGCTAAACTAGGTGCCCTGTTCCTCAATGAACAAATCACCAACTTTAACGGCTCATATATTATGACCTTTATTGGTTATAATGCAGGCCCTCGGAGAGTTCCGCAATGGATGGCTCGATTTGGTGATCCGCGTGGTAAAGATATCGACCACGTTGTGGATTGGGTTGAGATGATCCCCTTCACCGAAACACGCAACTATGTGCAACGCGTGATGGAAAACTATCAAGTTTACAAAACCCGACTAGGGCAGAAAGCAGATATCGTAAATGATCTTCGTTTCGGGCGCCGCTAATTAAAAAAGACGTTGACCTATTCGCCACTTCGGCGAATATGGTCGGCATGTATAAAGAACATTATTTCCAAACCGATGATGGATTAAAACTCTATCTACGCGATTATCAGGCTAAAAACTGGTCTCATGAAACGCTGCCAGTGATTTGTTTACCAGGTCTTTCCCGCAACTCACGAGATTTCGATAAGCTTGCTCATACGCTAAGCCAGGAATTTGAAACAAATTACCGCGTCATAGTGCTTGACTATCGAGGGCGTGGAAATTCTCAATGGGACGACAACAAGAAGAATTATAACATCATCCGCGAAGCACAGGATGTGCTCATAGCCATGGGTTACCTTGGACTACCCAAAGCACACTTTATCGGCACTTCACGTGGCGGATTGATCCTGCACATTCTTGCAACCATGAAACTTGGTGCGATTGCATCCATCATTTTCAACGACATCGGCCCAAAAATCGAGTTAAAAGGTTTATTGGAAATCCAAGACTATCTGTCTAAAGCACGCCTACCCCGCAATTGGGATGAAGCCGCAGACATGCAAAAGGCGGTCCATGAGAATGAGTTTTTAGATCTGACAGACGTTGACTGGCGGGATATGGCACACGAAATCTACATTGAAAAAGACGGTGTGATTAAGCCTGATTTTGACACTGCAGTTGTTGATAGCATCAAAACCCTGGATGAAAACACAGAGCTCCCCACAATGTGGGATCAGTTTGAACTTCTCAAAGATATTTCAATCATGACCATTCGCGGTGAAAACTCATCACTATTTACGAGCGAAACTCTTGCTGAGATGGACAAACGCCATCCTAATCACACAGCGGTCACGGTTCAAAACCAAGGTCACCCCCCGCTCTTACAAAGTGGCGATCTACCAAATCAGATCTACCAGTTTTTAAAGTCAGCATAAAATAAGCCCGCAAAATCTGCGGGCTTAAAATACTATTTCATCAAATAACTCGTTTGGAGTTTATGATGATGAAGGAACGTCGCCTTTTGATGCACGTTTTGAAAATTCAGTGGTGCCGCCTTTAGCCAAAATCTTAGCTTGTGATACCCATTCATCACGCTCAATGCGCCCTTTAAAGGATAGCTTCTCATCAAAGTCGGCAATATCTGCCTTCTTCCACGCAGCGATCTGCGAATATTGAGTAATACCTTCTTTAGCAAGCTTGGTTTCAATCAACTTGCCCACGCCTTTGATCAACTTCAAATCATCAGGCTTTGCCGGTGCCGCTTTTTTAGCTGCTGGTTTCTTAGCAGCCGGTTTCTTTGCGGCTGGTTTCTTAGCTGCCGCCTTTTTAGCTGGGGCTTTCGCTGCGGCTGTTTTCGCAGCTGGCGCGTTAACCGTTTTCGCAGCAGCCTTTGGAGCTGCAGCTTTCTTAGCACCTGCGGTTGTTGCAGCAGCTGGTTTCTTCTTAGCTGCATCCTTTGCAAGAGCTTTCGCCTGAGGCACCCACTCTTCACGTTCTATACGGCCTTTAAAGTTCAACTTTTCATCAAAAGCTGCAATATCGGCTTTCTTCCAAGCTGCAACCTGAGCAAAAGTTGTGATACCTTCTTCATTAAGGCGTGTCTCATTAAGCTTGCCTACACCCTTGATCAATTTCAAATCGTCAGGACCATTAGCCGCCGCTGCCGCCGCAGGTTTCTTAGCGGCCGGTTTCTTGGCAGCCGTTTTTGGGGCAGCTGTTTTTGGGGCAGCTGTTTTTTGGGCCGCCGGTTTAGCCTTGCTCGCAGCTGGCTTAGATGCAGGCGCTTTCTTTGCCGTTGACGTAGCCTTCTTAGCAGTTGTCGTTTTCTTAGCTGTGGCCGCTTTCTTAGGTGCAGCTTTCGCAGTGCTACTTGTTTCAGTTTCCGCACTTGCTGCTTTATTAGCAGCTTCATCAGATGAAGAGCTTACTTCTGTTGATGCCATCAAACCGCTAGCTTGCGTGTCTGCACCACTTGCGCTTTCAGAAACAGATGCTGAAGACGCGGCTAATGTTGATGATGTTGTGCTTGAAGACGCCGCCGCTGACGATCCATCTGCACCAAAATCGCTTTGTGTTTCTGCAGGACATCCAAAATATCGTTTCAGCAGATAGCCAACCAACGCTCCCAACGCAAATGCGATTAACAGTAAGAATATTGTTTGTATGATATAGATAAACATCTAATCCCCCGGATTTAATTCGTTTCTTTATGCGCGATCGCACTCTGTTTTATACCAGGCGATAACTGCCCCTATGATGAAAGCGGCTAATAACCAAAACCACATATGACCTATTAAAGAACCCATGTCCCACTCCATTATTAAGTTTTTTCTTTAATCTTATACAGGCTTTAAACATTTTACCAGTGCTGGATATGACGTAAAATTCAAAACAAAGCATGCGAAGAAGCTATAAAATCATCAACTCCCACCAGATGTTGTAAGTTTTACCTGATCATCGATAATTTCAATCTCCCACTTGGGAAATGTCGATACTGATTTCAGTGCCTGTTCTATCAAAGATAGATATGCATCCGGCGCACCTCTTGCTATCTTGGTATCATCCTGAATAGAAACTGCTGGTAAAGTTTGAGATATCATTCTCAAAACCTCAGCTCTGTCTGCCTGGTCAGGCAAATTCCCGTTTAACCTAATTTCGCCGGCATCTAAAATTATTGACGTTTTAAACGGTGATGCAATCGGTAAAAGCGTCGACTGATCAAGAACGATGCGCACGCCATTTACTTGATTGAGCTTATCAAGCGCATCTTGCTGAGCCGTTACTGATGGCGATATCCCGTATAAAGACAAATCTCGACCGTTTAATCGTATTTCCGCCCAATCATGATGATCATTCAATAGTGCTAACGCCGTTTTCCTCAGTTCAAACTCAACGGAATTATGATGAAACCAAATCGCCAGCATCGATAAGCTTAATACCGTTACCAAACCTGGCCAAAACATTGTCTTCAACATAAGCATCTCCGTAGTTTCGACTTACAATAGCAGCCAAACAACACTCTATATTTTTAGATGGCTCGTCGAAACAACGCAATGCGTGATTATGCCTTGTAGTTGATGACCCGGCTTTACACACAAAAAAACCCGGTAGCAAAAGCTACCGGGTTCTTAAGAACTAAACTAATCGTTAGATTAGAAAGAACGTGTCAAACGAAGACGTAGCTCATTCAGACCTTTAGAGTATGAATCGCCATTCTTGTGAGTTACACGAGCAGCAGCAGCTAGACCTTCAGCAACTTGGTATGTGAAGTTAGCTGATAGAGCGTAATCGTCGATAGCTGAAACGCCAGCACGATCCATTGCGTAGTCTGCAGCAAGAGCGATGTTCAACTTGTCTGAAGCATCGAAGCCGTAACCAACACCAAGGATCCACTCGTAATCTGCATTGTATGTTGCATCGTCTGCACCAAGCTGATCCAAGTTACCGTCTTCTGTCCACTGAACGTGTGCACCGAAGCCCATGTAAGTTGCGTTAACTTTAACAGATGAGTTAGAAATTGCATCTTCGTCATATGCGTATGCAGCAACGATACCTAGGTCACCAGCTGTAAATGTAGCTTTAGCCAAGAAATCAGGAGTTGAATCTGTGTCAACTTGATCGTCGATTGCGTATACTTCGAAAGTACCACCATCAAATGCCATTGTGTAACCAACAGCTAGACGAGTTGCACCACCATTGATGAAGTTTTGCTCACCAACGATTGAGAAGTCCCATGGAGAACCGATAAGACCAACTGTCCAGAAGTTGCCATCACCGATTGTCATGTATGCACGGTCAACGTCAAATGCATCAGCGCCGTCACCACCAGCTGTCAAACGGATAGCTGAAGCGATTGTACCAACTTCACTGTCGTTTTTAGCTTCGATTAGCAAGCGAGCTTCGTATGAGTGAGCTGCATCTGATTCGTCATCAAGACGATCAGCTGTGAACACGTCTGAAACATCGTCTGTGTCAACGATTGTTTGCCACTGAACGTAACCTGAGAATTTCAAGCAAGTTTCTGTACCAGGAATGTAGAAGTAGCCGTCACCGTATGTGTCACATACTTGTACGTACTCTACTGGCTCTGGATCTGCAGCTACGATAGCGTCTGCAGCTACGATAGCGTCTGCAGCTTGTGCACCTGAAGCAGCTACGATTGCTGCTGCTGAACCGATAAGTAGGCTCTTAATTGTCATTTTCTGACCTCCAGTCAAAAGTTTATGCGGGCTTGAGAAATGCTGAAGACAGCAACCCCTGTCTCATCCCTAATCAAATTATGAAGAAAGACGTTACCCGCCATGCTTCGATGATGAACATAAACTGATCAGATGTGATATCAATCAAGAAAACTCAAACTCAGGCTTTCCGCAATCATGTTATAATCTAGTTGTTGCACAAATGACACAATTTCTCGATTGCCAGCGAATATGTTTAGGTTCTGTTAACCCTATGCTAGCGCAATTTCATGAAAATAGACAGAAATTCACGACTTATGCTGCCTATTTCAGCCAATAATGATGAAAATATATCACATTTAAGAGAATCGATTGCCGAAACTGTTAGAAACAGAGAATCGCAAAAAGCTAATAGATACCGCCCAGCATTATTTCATGTGCTGATTGGGGGTATTTTGGCTGCTAGCAATTAGAATTGGAAAATCATGGCGGAGAGGAAGGGATTCGCCGCCAATTTGGCTGTAACCTATTGATTCGCGAGCGCCGAAACACGGTCTGGGTACGGAATTGGGTACATTAGTGAAAATATTGGGCTCTACTGTTGGAGTCAATTATATATATATGCATGAAATTTATACAGTTAAAAGCCAAGGGTTTTCCAACAAAGTAATGATAATTTCTCGCGACAAACAAATTTACCATTTTCATTAGTGATTTCAATCAATGTTCATATTGAAGTTAGAACAGTACCAATTTTCTAACAATCCAATTTGACAACTATTTTCTGTTACGCTTCAAAAGCGGAATTGTTTTCAGATCGGCAAATAATAGCCGCATAGAAACATCACCCTTCTCATCCTTCAAAATAGGAGGAAGAAAGATGGAAAATCAACAAATGAAATTGCCGCTGTCTCGGCACATACCTTGGAATAAGGGCAAACTACTTGGTCAGAAACCACCGCTCCAACCAAAACATATCTGGTCTATTCGAACACAGCTACAATTAGCAGACAAGGTACGGAACTTGGCTCTGTTCAATCTCGCAATAGATAGCAAGCTACGAGCCTGCGATGTGGTCTCTATACTGGTCGAGAATATTGCTCCTCATGGTTATGCAATTGACCGAGCAACAATCCGTCAACGCAAAACAGGTCGGCCAGTCAAGTTTGAATTGACTGAACAGACCCGGACAGCGATCGACGATTTTATTTCCAAATTCAATCTCAAAGATCAAAAGTATCTTTTTCAGGGACGTGGAAATCAATATCTGACGACGAGGCAGTATTCAAGACTGGTTGGTGATTGGGTTGAACTTGTCGGATTGGATAGGAAACGATTTGGGACGCATTCTCTCAGAAGAACAAAAGCAGCTCTGATTTATAAGAAGACGGGCAACTTAAAAGCCGTCCAACTTCCTCTGGGTCACACAAAAATTGAAAGTACCGTCAGATATCTGGGTGTTGAGGTGGATGACGCGCTGGAAATAGCGGAAAAGATTGAGGTCTGAAGCTGAAAGTGGGGCGGAAAATTCTGCTCCATTTATCTATGTGAGAATTGTGCCAGAAGCTGACATTCTTCTTATTTCACCGCAGCATTGGCTGCATTTATTCTATCATGCTGATCGCGAATATCTCTTGGCCATGTGCTTTTGATGAAAGACATTACAGCTATTATCTCTTCATCAGATAGAATGTCCTTGTAGATAGGCATATTGGACCCATAATCTTTCAGCCCTGCTGCTTCTGCCAATCCAAATTTTGTTAAATTAAATAACAATTCATCGGTATGATGCCACGTGTGACCACTAGCATCATGAGGCGGTGCAGGCAGTTTTCCGTCAGGCCCCGGAGAACGCCAATCAGGTGTTTGCCCTTCAAGATTTGCACCATGACAAGATGCACAATTTTCCGCGTAAATCTGTTGTCCAAGTTGAACAATTTCGTTGTTGTCAGGCTTGAAGAGCTGACCGGGTTTTTCACTGCTAAACAGGTGAGTGCTTGGGAGCAGAGAGGCCCCTAAAGCCAACACTGCTACTGCAACTAAACCGCCAAATACTTTTCTGTCATTCATGTCTATTCTACACAACTTCGAACCATGTGTTCATCCCAGCAGCGGCATGTTCCAGCATGTGGCAATGAAGTAACCATTTGCCGGGATTATCTGCAACAAAGGCTATTTTTGTTACTTGTTCCTGACCTATCAGAAATGTGTCTCTCCAAGGTTGACCTTCATCCACGGTGCTTTCGCTACGTTCGATCACTCGAAAATGATGACCATGCACATGCATTGCATGAAGAAAAGCAGTATCATTGATCACCTCAATGAGAATTGTTTCATTGCGTTTTGCGCGAAACAGCGGTTCATCTGCTAGATTGGATACATTATTAAACGCCCAAAACTGCTTGGTTTCACGAAAATTGGATTCAGTGATTTCAATGCCGTTGTAAATCATTCGACCACCTTTACCCATCGCACCACCAATCATGTGGAGTTTTACACTTTGCGCAATTTCTAAATCGGGTTCAGGAAGATTGTTGAGTGGTAACGGGTTGAATTCGATTTGGTTACTACTCTCCAAGACGTTGAAAAAAGCCATTGGAAATGGTTCTGGTCCCGAAATTTCCTGTAGTTCGAAATCATTGCCATTTGTTGGTATTACCAGAAGATCGACGCGCTGAGCCGGACCGAGAAGTAACGGGCTGTAAGGAAGTGAAACTGGATTTGGTAAAGACTGCCCATCATAGGCTAAAACTTTGGCATTAAATCTGTTTGGATCAATCTCAAATATTCTCGCATTTGCTGCATTAATCAAGCGAAGCCGATAAGGCTCACCGGTGTTTAGTTTATATTGCGGCAAGGTTTTACCATTGATGGTAATCCAATTGCCCAACCTACCGCCATGGCTCCATTCCATCATGGAACCCATCGAAGCAGTTTCTAAGACACCTTCTCCGTGAAGCCGCCAGTCATCGAGAACCAAAGTAAGATCATGATCCTTATCAAACGGGGCTCGTGCTTCATCCACGATAAGAGAACCATAAAGCCCTCTCGCAACCTGATTCCACGATTTGTTGTGAGCATGATACCAATAAGTTCCTGCATCAGGCGCTTCGAACTCATAGATAAATGTTTCACCAGATTGAACAGGTTCTTGTGTAAGACCTGAAACTCCGTCCATATGATTTTCAATACGGATACCATGCCAGTGGATGCTTGTCGGCTCATCAAGTTCATTTGTAAACCTAACCTTGACCTTCTCTCCCTGTTTAACACGAATTTCAGGGCCCGGTGTCGAACCATTATATGACCATAAGTCAGATTTCGGACCATCGTCATAATAAAGAGATTGCTTAACCTCCTTGGCAACAAGATTGATATAACCATCATCTGATTTTGCCATCGACAAAATCGGCAACTGGGACAAAAGCGTTGCGCTACCAGTTAAATGAAGGAAATTGCGTCTAGAAATACGTTTCATTTTTATCCTACATGTCCGGAAGATTAACAGCGGAAGTTAGCACTGCGGTTAATGCGAAAATTAATACAAAAGCTACAAACTCCAATCGGATAGAAATTCGCAAATGATGCGCAGCATCTTCGTTTAAGTTTTGCAGCTTTGGTACAAATTTGAGTTTATTAAATGCGGCAAGCCCCAACAAAACCGCAACCAGCATAATCTTCAAAACCAATATCAAACCGTATTCTGTGCCTATGAGTTTTAAAGGCGAGCCTGTTAAAACGATCGCGAATACAACACCCACAATAATCAGAACCGGTACGATCATAGCTGCTTGCTGACCGAACCGATGGGCAATATCGCCAGCTTCATTAAGAGAGCTTTTATCCGATGCCAGTTTGTAAAGTGGGTAAAGGCCGCCAATCCAATAGCTGACCGCCAAAAGATGAATTGTGATCAATACGCCCAAAAGAATGGGATCACGGGTTGCATGGCCAATGAGTGCAAAGGATGCTGCAACTGCCAAGCTTCCGATTATTGCTAGTGGAACGCGCACATTCGATAAAAAAGCTGCAAAAACCAATAACACCAATCCCGCAACACGAAGATAAGTTGAAATGCCAAGTGGTCCTTCGGTTACGATTTGAACCATGTCAGCATCAATCATGCCTATGAAGCCTTCGTCATAAAGCTGACCTGCCTGAAGCGAAATCCGCAATAGGGTAAGTAAGATTGAAAGCAATGCAGCCCAAATGGTATTCTTAACCAACTGTCCTCTGATGGCTTTCGTTTCAGGTTTCAAAAGCCACAGGAACATCAATGAGCCAACCGCTAAAAAGCTGGTCAAATAGATAAAGAGTTTGGCAACAATAGATGATAGGAGCCAGATATCCATATCCAGCATGGTTATTATCCACCCTCAACCATGAATGAGAAATTCCCTTTTATTGTATGTCCATCTTCAGACAAAGCCCTCCAATCTACGACATACTCACCAGCACCCATAAATTCTGGGGTTAAATGCACCTCATCGGCCATTTCCTTGCTTGGTAATTCAAGTTTCATTTCGTGAGAAGCGTCACCATTGGTATGCGTCATGACAACTTTCACAATTCGGGCAGGCTTTGAAAACGTTAAATGCAACATCTCAGGAACTTCGTTCAAGATTGCATTATTTTCTGGCGATGTTGATTTGATTGGCGAATGAGCCATCGCATGGCTTGTCAGAAAGAAAATTGTTGTAAGCGCGAGAGTTAGTTTTTTCATTATGTTTATTCCAATTTTTTATTTGGTAAAGGCTAATTTATTCCATTGGCTCGCTGTAAAGCACGAACATAAGCTGTGATATTTGTCACATCATTTTCTGACACCGAAAGAACAGCTGGCATATTGCCATAAGGCCAGTGATGGGCACGAACGCCTTGTTTTGCGGCCAATTGAAAAGCCATGTCACCATGATGGCTTGGCTCATAAATTATGTGAACAAGTGGTGGCCCTACACCTTCATTTCCAGCCGCATTCTTTCCGTGGCAAACTGCACAATTTTCGTTGAAACGACGTTCGCCTAGTTTTTCAATCGTGTTGAGTTCAGGAATATTCAACCCCGCAACAACCGGAGCATTATTAGCATTCATATGATGTGACATCGGCATGTTATCATGCATATTCCAAGGCATAAAGCCGTGTGCATTGTACCAAATCGCGCCTGCAGCGAGAATAGCAACACAGGCCAATATGACGGCATTTCGAATGTTCATCGTAAACCTACCAAATTCCTATTCAGCTAAAGAATAATCCCTCCAGCTACAGGAAGGTCAAGAGGCGGCTAAAAATGATTACTTTTTCAATTGGTAGTTACCTCGTTCTCTTTTAATGATGCGCCCTGAATTCACTAATTCATTCAGCGCACGATAAGTCGCTTCATGCGTTAACCCAAGCTGAGCGGCAAATGAAATAATACTCCCCTTGTGCCAGCCCTCGAGTAATCCAGCGAGAACTCGCTGTTTCGCAGATTTAATTGATCTTAGTTCAAGCAGGCGTCGATAGTCTTGTACCTGCCGTGCGAAATAAGCCGTAACTTCAAAGCTGAAATCAGTATTTTCCTTCATCTTCTGTAATATCGCTGACTTCTTGATGCGTTCAATCATACTGTTTTTTGCAGCGACTGCATCGCAATGATAAGTCCCCGAAAATAGAGCTGCCTCAGCAAAAAACTGACCAGAAAATGCACGATGGATAGTGATTAAATCACCGCCATCTGAGTATCTCTGGAGATGTATTTCGCCAGACCGAATAAAGAATATGGAGTGTGTTTTGTCATTCATTCGAAACAGATATTCCCCAGCACGTAGCTCTGAGGTTTGGAAATCCGAATGTGTTATATCATTAAAAGGTTCGGGCAGCATTTTTAAAGAATATGATTGAAATCATATAAGTTCAATCACAATTTGGATATCTTCAAAGTAAAGGAGATATGTCATGACCAATCGAATTCTGAAAATTATACCTGTTGTCTTTGTTGGGATTTTAGGTGCGGGTATAGGCTATGTATTTGCAAACAACATGGGCTCTCATTCAGCGCATCATTTGGATCAGAAAAACGTATCAGCATTTCCAATCGAGCAAGGTCAATCTTCTTTTGCAGCAATAGCAGAGATCGTAACCATTCTCGAAAACAATCCAAATACTGATTGGTCAAAGGTGAATATCAATGCCCTTCGGGAGCATCTGGTTGATATGGATGCATTAACACTTGGTGCAAACGCCTCAATGGAAGTAGACGAAAACAGCATTACATTTATCGCCACAGGAACAGGCCCATCACTCAGAGCGTTGCAAAACATGGTCCCGGCACATGCCAAAGAACTGGACAAAATGAATGACTGGTCGGCTATAGGTGAGAAGACTGACATAGGCGCTATTTTAAAAATTACACCGCAAGATACTTCTCAGCTACCGCGTATCAAAGCTTTAGGTTTTTTTGGCCTCATGGCGACAGGTGGTCACCACCAGCCACACCATCTTGGCATGGCTTCCGGTACCATGGTTCATTAGTTGGCAACACGATTGTCAAACCGATAGTTGGTTATTCAATGTCATTTAGTGTCTGCATGTTTTGTGCGAAAGAGCAAAGCAAGTGTCATGGCAAGGCACATGATAATGTGAAAGATCACAAGCGAATTGAGATAGGCCACAGCCTCTTCAGTAGGTTTAAATTCTGTTGGCACATCTAAAACCCAATCCCTGAAAACGGTGTAGAGAAAAATCTGGCTTAAAGCCGCAACAAAAAATGCCGTGAAGCCAATTGGTGAACTTCTAATGAGACCAACAACGACGACAACATCCAGAATGAGATAAACAATATCAAGAATCTGCCATTTAAAAGGAGCTTCAATCCAATTAAAGCCTGTTAGGGACAGCATGTTCAGGACATGAACCAGTGCACCATAGCTGTAAAATGCCGCAACAACCCAAAATATGAGTTTTGCAATAAGCATCCCCCTTGGAGGAAATATAGGAATTTGGCGTTTCATTGATGCTGTCGACTTCAAATGGGGATGTCCGGCTCGAACATTGCAAAGATAAAGTTTATTGGCAAGGCTGGGCTCGCCAAGGGCTTCCACTATATATTTTCGATGAGAAGATCGACGTCCCGTCAATGTCCTCCTTGGGCCAAATTCAGAACCTTAGGTACATGTGTGTTATTTCCGGTGCTTGCTGCTTTGTGTTCTGGGTTTGAATGGTGACCGGACATAGATTGCAAATCAGTTTGCGGCAAAGAGTGGCCCAATGCTGTCATCGATGCATATCTACACTTGTATTGATCGCGAAACAACAAATATCTGCTTTCCAAGAATTAAAGAATGAAAAGCATACAGCCTAGATGAGAGATTGGAATCTTAGTATTCTTTGCAGTGCTAAATACACAGATGCTAATGGAGATAACAATATTGAACACGAATGCTGAAAACCGCCCCCAAAACATCATGCGGGGGGTGATACAAATTGTCTTAGCAGCGCTCACAATTTCAATTCAAGATGTTATCTTCAAGCTGTTCAGTAGCGAGCTGACGCTTTGGCAAATATTTGCGCTAAGAGGTGTCCTCGCAGTGCCATTGCTTCGGACTGTGAGCTGGATGCGCGGCGCTCATCAAGGCATTTTAACGCCGCCTTAGCAAAAGGGCCACTGCTACGCGCACTCTTTATCGCTATGACATTTCTAGCGTTTTATGTGGCTATCCCGTTCTTGAGTCTATCGACGGTTGGTGCTGCAAACTATATTGCACCTATCTTTGTGACAGTGCTTTGTGCGTATGTTATCAAGGAAGCTGTCGGACCTGTCGGTTGGATTGGGATTTTGCTTGGGTTTGCCGGTGTGGTCATATTGTTGCAGCCGGGAACGGACGCGTTCTCACTCTCAGCCTTGCTTCCGATCTTGGGTGCTGCCTTCTACGCACTTGCGCACATTACGACACGCACGCGATGTCAGAATGTTCCTCTCGCCGCTCTTTCCCTATCGCAGAATGTTATGATGCTGCTGGCGGGTACTGTGGTCAGTCTGCTTCTGATTTCGCTAAACCTCAAAGCGAAGTTTATGGTGAAATGGTCGCGGTTTATCCGTATATTTTTGGGGAGTGGTCAACGGTTAATCCCACTGACTGGCTTGTGCTCTTGTTGCTAGCGGGATTTGCCGTGACCGTTGATATGCTATTGGCGGGGGCCTAACAAACAGCACTGCCATCCACCGTTACTACATTTGAATATAGCTATCTCGTCTTTGCTGCGATTTGAGATATCTTGTTTTTTGACACCGTACCGACCACAGCGTCGATCACCCGCATGATCATGATAGTGGCGGCAGGGGTATTGGTTCTGCGCCGCAAAACGAGCGGCCAGCAGACCACTGTTCAAGATTGCATCTGATAAAGCGGACATTTGGGCAATCAAACGTAAGGGGCGCTTTTTCCGCAAAGCAGACAATTGAGAGCAACTTTGAAATGCATTCTGTATCAGATCGGCATGCCTCCTTCTGGCACAATTCTGACCTAAGAAACTATCTTTCCGTGGTCAGCTTTTGGCCCAATACAGACGCGAACTGATTAAAAGAATTTAATCCAACGTTCAAAATAACGTCACGAATTAAAGTGAGGTAAACAAACACCATTCTTCACTCGAAGATCGATAAGCTTAGATTATAACAAGTCAGTAGCCATCTAACCAAAACATCTGCTTGGGTGATTGGATTGATGAGTGGTTATTTTACAATGCTATCTGAATTATCAAGATACTAAATAGTTCACCTATCACCTTGATAATTCTGACTTTGCATACACTGAAATTCGCAATTTATTGCATTTTTAAAAGCTACGATCAAACTTCGATCTCTTGCTGCAATCGCTTTGCAGCAGCTCCTGGCAAAACACCCCAAACGACAATCCAGCGATAGAATATCGGTGTTAAAAACAGTGTAAAAATCGTTGCAAATCCCAATCCGCCGACGATGACCCACCCAACGGCAATGCGTGCTTCTGCCCCCGCCCCGAATGTCAAAATCAAGGGTAAGCCACCAAAGACTGTAGAAATCATAGTCATCATCACCGGCCGAATACGAAGACGCAATGCGGATCGGATGGCACTATCAATATCTTCGCCAGCCTCTCGCAATTGGTTAGCAAATTCCACAATAAGAATACCGTTTTTTGCCATCACACCTATTAGCATCACAAGCCCAATCTGGCTGTAATAGTTCAACGAACCGCCTGTAATTGAGATTGCCAAAACTGCCGCAGCCAAGCCAAATGGCACAGTCAGCATGATGACGACTGCACTGGCAAAACTCTCAAATTGAGCAGCAAGAACCAAGAGAACTATGATCAAAGCAACACCGAAAACGGCGTACATTCCGGATGCGTTATCATCAAGTGTAGCTGCCTCGCCGGTGAATTTAATACTCATGCCATCAGGTAGTACTTCGTGGGAAATTGTTAAAAGTTGTTCCATCGCAGTTGATAGATCAACACCTTGACCCAGGTTAGCCTGCAACGACAATGACAACGCGCCACCTAATCGTTGGATTTGCGCTTCACTTACAACAGTTTGAAGAGTGGCAACAGCAGATAACGGTATGTAAGCCCCACTGTCCAAGCGGATGGACATGGAAGCAATATCAGATGGATCATTGATTGGTGGACCGCCCGGAACGACATTAACGTCAATTTCAACATCATCGGAAAAAACACTAACGGCAATATCACCCTGTACGAGCGCTTGAACAAGGCGCGTAACATCCGCGCTGTTTAATCCCATTTTACCAGCAGCAGCATCGTCTACTGTTACTTCTAACTGGGCATCGACACTGTTATTGGAAAGTTGAGGATTTAAAAATGTGTCATTCTGCGACATAGCAACAACTAAATCGTCGGCGGCATTTGTAATATCCTCAAGATTGGTTCCAGTAATAGCGAAACTAAGGCCGCGACCCGCCCCTCTAATATTAAGACTATTAGTAGATCTAGCACTCACCTGAACCCCAGGCACAGTTGATAATTTACTACTGACCTGGGCGATCAAATCTTGCTGCGTAAAATCACGCTCATTCCAATCTGGTAAGCGTACAACAGCAAATGCGTTTGTGCCCCCGCCGATACCAATAATACTCTGTACAGTCTCGACCTCGCCACTTTCCAAATAAGGTTTTAGGATGCTTTCCAGCTGCAAGACTTGAGTATCGAGATACTCCAAAGTTGTATCTGATGCTCCCCGTGCCTGCACAAGAAAAAAGCCACGGTCTTCTGAAGGCGTAACTGTCGATGGCAAGTTTGCCGCTGCTCCAATTGCTATTAGAGCAAAGCCGGCAGCAACCGAAATAATCAAAATTGGAGTACGGATCGCGAAATCCATCACACGATCAAAAGTGGTTGCGAGCAAAGTTGGTTTTATTTCTTTGCTGTCTATTTCTGATTTACCCGGATCAAGAAGAGCTGACAATACCGGAGCAAGCGTAAGTGCGGTAAACGACGATAACGTCACAGCGAATGCTAGAACAAATCCAAATTCTGAGAACACACCTCCAGCTTGCCCTGGGAGGAATGAAATTGGAATAAACACTGCGGCCAAAGTTGCTGTTGTTGAAATAACAGCAAAGAAAACTTCATTTGTGCCTGAAACGGCTGCTGCAAACACCCCCATCCCAGCTTTACGTTTACGAACAATATTTTCGATTACGACAATCGCGTCATCCACAACCATCCCGGTGGCAAGAACAAGCGCCAATAGGCTAATTGTGTTAACCGAAAAGCCAGTAATCCAAATGGCAGCAAGTGTGCCAATAAGTGCTACAGGAATAGTGATCGCAGGGATAAGTGTTGCTCGCCATGAACGCAAGAAAAGGAAGATAACACCAATCACAATTGCTGTAGCCATTAAAATAGACTTCAATACTTCGCTGATAGCCCCTTCAATAAATATCCCATCATCTGATGTTACCAATAGATGCACACCATCGGGTAATTCGGCGCTTAACTCTTCAACAGCAATTGCTACGTCACGCGAAATTTCCAGCGTATTCCCAACAGATTGCCGTGTTATATCTAACCCCACTGCCGTTTCGCCATTAACCCTTGTAAAAACATTTGCATCTTCTGGTATGAGCTGGACTAAAGCTATGTCAGATACTTGAGTCGTATCATTCACCGGAATTTGATTAATGGTTTCAACCGTTGCCTCTTCGTTGCCAACGCGCAATGAAAGGGTTTGAGATGTCGTGGAAAGAGAACCTAATGCGGTGTCGTCACGCAGTTGTTGCAGGGCATTTGACACATCAAAAATTGTTAGACTGCGACTTAATAGCGACGGGATATCTAACGTGACACGGAATTCATTTGAACGATTGCCGCGTATGTTTACTTCGGCAATACCATCGACCAACGACAGGCGCTCATAGATAGCACCTTCAGCGATTTTTGTTAACTCACCAAAACTAATATCTCCTAATAATGCAAGGCGAATAATCGCATCAGCATTACTATCGTTTTTACTCACTCTCGGATCATCAATATCTTCGGGTAAAGATCTCAAGGCGTCTGAAACAATCTCACGTGCTTCATTGGCAGCAACATCGACATCGGTCCCATCTGACAAATCAATTGTTATATTACTAGTTTCCGAACTTGATGTAGATTCAATGTATGACAGGCCATCCAGAGCGCTCAAAGCATCTTCTAGAACTTGTGTGACCTCTGTATCCACAGTGCTCGCAACAGCTCCAGAATAGCTGGTTCGCACTGATAATACAGGTTGGTCCACATCTGGCATTTCGCGAATATCAACGCTGTTTAGCGCGGCAAGGCCTGCAATGATTATGAGAAGATTTAGAACAATCCCAAGGATTGGTCGTGCAACGAAGATATTTGCAAATCCGGCTTTGTGCGCTTTTTTTCAAGGCTCATTCACTCAACCCTCTTCAGATTGCGCGGAGACTACTTGTGCTCCGTTGCGTAATTTGGATGCGCCTTCAATCGCAATTTGAGCACCAATGGAAGCTTCTGTTTCGATCCAGACTTGGTCTCCATCTCGATATCGAATGGCTATTGGAACTCGGTTCGCTTTCCCTTCCTCAACAACCCAAATTCCCGCACCTGAACGGTTCCATGTGATCGCTGTGGCTTGTATCACAGGTAGCGGCTCTATTTCATCGAACATGCGAGTGGCAAATGTCATGCCGGGTAACAACAAGCCTTCCGAATTGTCAATTTCAGCTTCGACAGTGACGCTGCGGGTCACGCTGTCTAAACGGCTATCAAATGCTGTGACGACGCCTTCAAATACACGACCAACATATGTCGGCGTCGTGACGAAAACAGGAACGCCTTCGGCCAACAGACCGATAGACTTTTCTGGCACCTCAAATGTTGCCAACAACGTCGAAGAATCGTCGATTGTCACGATCAATTCACCCGCAGATAAGTGATCTCCCGCATTGATATTGCTCAACCCAATGCGGCCGGATATTGGCGCGATAATTGTTCTATTTTCCAATGCCAATTCAGCTAATTCTACATTAGCTTGCGCTAATCGGAGTGCAATTTTAGCTTCGAAAAGTGCAACGTCCGTTACAACTGCACTACCGGCGTTACTTAGTTCCTCGTAACGTGAAACGGTGGCCTGTGCTTGATCTCTGTTAGTTTCTGCAATTTCAAGCGACAATCGTTCTGTGCGATCGTCTAAACGAAGAAGAACATCGCCTTTTTTGACTTGGCTATTAGCCTTTAATGCGATTTCAACAATTTCACCTGCTTCTGTCGCCATCACCTCAGTTTGTTGTAACGAAACAGCACTTCCAACAGTATGTAAAGTAATTATGTGTTCCCGTTCCTCCAGCGGAGCTAGAACAACGGTTGTCGCTCCGCCCCTACCGCCACGGCCGCCGGGACCACCAGGAGGGCCACCCGGACCTCGACCTTGTGAAGCAGAATTTTCTACTGGAGTTGCGTCATTTCCCAATAGAGCAAGTTGCTTTGGAACGCCGAAAGCAATGAAGTAAGCACTGGCAAGAACACCTGCAGATAATATGGCAACAGTTATTTTTTTCAAAGTTTCTCTAGCTCCTAATTTCACATTCTTTATGAAAACGCATCAATGAGTTATCATTATTTTTTACTCTTTAATGAGTTGCAAATTGATTCTGAGCGTACCGCTAGGACAAAAATAGCGCGCATTAATTGCTCTCAGAATACGAAAAACATTGTGTTTCTCTGATGGGCTCAGCAACTGATAATAAGTTGTTTTCGGTTACAAATTTTTCCATCGTCTACAGTAATGAATTGTTTAATGCACATTAATTATTGGTAATGCAGAAACCACTTTATCACCGTGTAATTTGCAATTATTTTGTATATGCAAATCGAACAGTTATGACGTCAACCAATCTTTTTTTTCGATTAACCTTGCACACTTTCAAAATTATGTTGCTCTATTTTAGTTTGCCTGGAGGGCCACCACCGAGAGCCCTGCTCAGTTTTTTAGTCAGTGAAAAGAAAAGCTTACTATCTTCAGATCCTAAAATGTCCTCGACTGTTTTATCGCCTTCGCACCATATATCCGCGACACCTTCAATAGCTGATACTCCCTCCGCAGTAATATTAACAACATCGGAGCGCCGATCTGCTGGGTCGGTCTCTCGCTGAAGAAGCCCAAGCATTTCAAGTCGATAAACCATTGAACTCATAGTTCCTGGTGAAACAGCGAAGTGACCAACCAGTTGCCGCTGAGAAGATGGCCCAACCTCTTTTAAATAATCCAGCACTAACGCCTGGCGGTGACGGATATTTAAGGGAACTAGCAAGCTCTCAAGATGTTTCTCAATTAGCGCGGCAGAATGTAGGAAAGGATGTATCTGGGGATGTCTTTGTTTCATGGGTACTTGTTACCAAAACTGACTAAGCATTGAAAGTAATAGGGCGTGTTTTCAAATAATTAGTTCTAATTAGAACAGTTTGGGTTGAAAGTAAATTAAAAACTCGATAAGTTGCCCTCATAATGAACCACAGGAAAGACATTATGAAGAAAATGATACTGACTGCCATGCTACTTGGCGTGGTGGCGAACGCTCACGCTGGTGCACCACAAGTGCCATCGGAAGCACCATACATCGTCCTTAGTGAGAACTTTGATGAACCAAATGGATACGGATTCTGCATTGACACATACGGTGCTGGGAAAACTGATCTATTGCAAACGCATACTTGCAAGCCACCTAGGGCAGGCGAACCTCGGAATTTTCGAGGTAACGATACTCGTTTTGAATACAACACAAGCACATTGCAAATTGAATCCTACCCTTTTGAGGGATTTTGTATGCAGGTACTACTAGGCAATGAGAAAGCTGAGTTTGCCTTGCTTGAATGTAGCGATCATCCACGTCAAAGATTTGTCTACAATGAATCCGATCAAACCATTAGATTGGATGAAGACAATGACGTTTGCGTTGCAGTTGCGTCAGAAACGGTACCCGCTGGACCTTGGGTAAAACGGGCACTATCGCTCCAAGCTTGCAAAGAACTTGATGCATCTGTGAAACAGTGGACTGTGGTCGCGAAGTAAAACGAGCATAGTCTGTATATGCACACCAGAAACCAAAAGAGCTGGTTATTGAAAAACGTATTGTTTTTGTAAGGGATAAAAAAGTTGAGTAATAAAACGTCGATTGTTGTAAACGCCACACTCACCATAGCTGTTATAGGCGTAGCTAGTGTTGCTTTAATGGTTTTTGGTGCAAGTTTGGGGCTATGGGAACCCATAGTTGGTGTTGGGCTCATCCGACGTTTTCTAAACCCGATTGGATTTATTATAGTAGCCCTCACAGGAATTAGTTTTGTTTTTATGATTAAGAAGGGCAGTTTTAAAGGTTGGCTCAAATCTGCTTTTGCAGGCTTGATAGGATTAGGCTTACTTGCCCCAATGGTCAGTGCGCAGATATTCCCATCACCGCGGTTTCCTCCCATTAATGACATTACAACAGACACAAATTCTCCACCCGAATTTATCGTATTGAACGACGATCGGCATGGCGCAAGAAATTCATTGACCTATGCGGGTGTAAAAACAGCTGAATTACAGCTAAAAGCGTATCCTGACATTGTACCGATAGAAACATCGATGTCGCCAGACGAAGCTTTTGCAAAGGCGTTGTCTGTCGGGCAAAAAATGGATTGGGAAATTATAGCTAAGGATACGGAGGCAATGCGTTATGAAGCAACAGCGCGAACTCCATATTTTGCATTGGTCGATGATGTTGTCGTTGTCGTTTCTGCCAATTCCACTGGAGCAAAAGTTGATATTCGCAGTGTAGGTCGTGTCGGTCGCAGCGATAGAGGAAATAATGCAAAAAGGATCCGAGAATTTACTGCGTTATTCAGCGCTAAAGAGCAGTGATTTTAGTTGATTTCATCGTATTGGTAGATTTGAAATGGTTAGTTTCCTTCGGACGCATATTTCCGCTTCTGGCACAAGCATGAAAGATCCCATATAAGCTTTATGTTCCAAATTTGAATGTTGACCAGACATCACTTAATGATTGGAATACTTCTGTGACTGACCCCAACCAGACATCCATCCTCTCCCTACACGTTCTAAAACCGCACTTTGAAGCCAATATTACCGCCGATGGACTGGTGGGTGTCGGTGAGTTCAGCGTTGGCTTTAGCGAAAAATGTTGCGCTGTCTGAGAATGCCTTCTCAATGCCTGCGTCTAAAAATGCACTATGGCGATTACGGTTAACACTTTGCGTTGTAAATGTTCCACCACCTGCGAAGGATTGCGTCGTTTCGGGCTGGTTATCACCAAAACGATAAGAATAACCTGCACCAAAACTCAGTTTGGTATCTTCGTTTAGTTCCATATCCATGCGAGCGCCGAGCACCAGATCAAGCGACCAGAATTCCTCACCATTTGAAATGAGATTGGCCGCGCCTGCGCCAGTTTCAGTGTAGGCGCTAGTTGAAAGGTTCATATAGCGCCCAAGAACATATGGCGTGACGTCCTTGTTGTGATCATAGGTAAATGTGCGGCTAATATCGCCCTGAAACGTGAATTGATGTGCAAAATAGTCAGATAGTGCGGTCGCATTGATGTTAGAAATCGTGCGACTGCCATCAATCTGGTGATAGGTATAAGCAGCTAATGCATTGAGATTAAAATCACCCAATTCTTGTTGTGTATAGATCGCACCAGAAAATGAGACTGTGCCAAGCTCAGACAAGTCATCGTGGGTGAGCGTTGTGGTTTTGGCATAGCCAAAGGCTGCCCCCCATGTTTGGCTGCCAATCGTGAGGTCACCACCAAACACTGCCCCAAAACCAGATGATACAGTACCTTGGGCGTTTCCATCGCTTTCTACATTGGCATAATAGCCAGAGATTCCGCCCCAGAGCTGCAATTTTACTTCCGAGTTGGCTGGGTTGGCGGGTGTATAGCCATAGCCGATCTCTTCACCATTTTGAACAGGTAAGTCGGTCGAAAAATAGGAACCATTTGTCAAATTACTGTTAAGCGTTTCAAGTGCAGCGGTATAGCCAAAACCATTATTCCCTGCACCTATGCCGCCACCAGAAAGGCTCGTGAAGCGCGCCCCAATCTGACCTCCCACATTGCCACCAACATCAAACATAGTGTGTGTGCTGGCTGGATGAATATCGCCTGACAAATCGTTGTAGGTCTGGCTTGCCTCATCATTGGTCAAACGAACAATCTGCTGCATCAAGGCTTCGCCATCAGACCCGGGTGTGCGATCAACATTACCAAGTGCGTGGCCCACATTTTGCTGGTTTTGCGGTGTGCCTGCAATTACAAAACTGGTCTTTTCTGTAAGGGTAAGGACCACATCATTTCCGTCACCACCTGCATAATCAACCGATGCTTCAAGAAAGGCCAGATTATCGGTTATGGTGCCAAAGGTGCCGGTCACAGCATCCAAACCGTCATTTGTGATAAAGGTGTAATTGTAAGGCGCACCGGTATAAGTGCCAGCCGCTCCATTGACATCCAATGTTGAGCCACCAAGAGCCACGGTACCTGTTACATTCACCACATCAGAATTGCCGTTTTCATCCACTTCAATTTCCAAAGTGGAGCCAGAATTGAGCTTCAGATTGCCCGTATTGATAGTGCCGATAGACGCGCCGGGAGCAAATGTCCCGCCGCTTAAGATATTCACATCAGCAAGCATGCCCGTGCCTTTCAGCGTGCCGCTTGTATAGACGTTCGTTGTGCCTGTCATGGTGCCGGTCACATCCAAGATGCCGCCGGAATTAACATCAATCTCTCCGCCAAGCGTACTGGTAATAGCTAATGTGCCACCGTCTACGTTTGTACCACCTGTATAGGTGTTGTTGCCCGAAAGGGTGAAAATGCCTGTGCCGGATTTAGTGAGTGCACCATCGCCAGAGATAGTACCAGTGAATGTTGTGTCTGTATTTGCACCACCTGTCGTTAAAGTCTGGCCTGCCGCAATATCAATTGAGCCAGTGCCCGCCACAGAACCGACAGCATCACTTGCATCCACATCAAATGTGCCTGCAATATCTATGCTTGCAGCGTCAGAGATATCAGCACCAGCAAGGGTTTGCAGTGTAGCACCAGAAGCTATGGTATAGGACGTGGAGGCATTGCTGCCACTTAAGGCGATTGTTCCACCATTTACTGTTGTTGTGCCTGTATAGGTATTATTGCCGGAAAGTGTGAAAGTGCCTGTTCCGACCTTTGTTAAGCCACCACCACCGGAAACGGCGCCTGAAAAAGTGGATGAGCTATTGACTGCGCCCGTGGTCAATATTTGGCTTGATGCAATATCAATTGAGCCAGTACCAGAGACTAAACTAATCGAATCACTGGCATCGACATCATAGGTGCCGCTGACGCTCAGAGCTGCCGTGTCGAGAATATCAACGCCGCTCAAGCCTTGCAGCGTTGCACCTGAATTTACTTGATAAGATGTTGATTGGTTCGTACCGCTCAGCACCAGAATTCCGGCACTCACTGTGGTTGCACCTGTATAGGAATTGTTGCCCGAAAGGGTGAGTGCACCATTGCCAATCTTTTCAAGCGGACGGGGGCCAGATGTTTCAGATATCACGCCGCTTTGAATGGCTGAACCCGTGTTCACCTGCAATTGCGTGGTATTGGAATTAATATTGATGGCGTTTGAGACATCTATGCCATCGGCATAATCAATCACCGAACCTGTGGTGGTGATGGTGCCGGTGCCTGCCGCACTACTATGCTCAAGTGCCAATGTTCCGCCCGCAACCGTCGTGCCACCTAAATAGGTGTTGTTGCCAGAAAGGGTGAATGTGCCCGTGCCCGTTTTTGTCAAGGCACCATCACCAGAGACGACGCCTGAAAATGTTGTGTTCGTATTTGCGGTACCAGTTGTCAGCGTTTGACCACTCGCGATATCAATTGAGCCAAAACCGGTGACAGAACCAATCGTGTCATTTGCGTCCACGTCATATGTGCCACTGATGCTAAGAGCTGCCGTGTCGAGAATGTTTACGCCAGCTAAACCTTGCAAGGTGGCGCCTGAATCCGCTTGGTAAAGTGTAGACTGGTTGGAGCCGCTAACCGCCAAAATTCCTTCTGAAACCGTTGTTGCGCTTGTGTAGGTGTTGTTGCCAGAAAGAACAAGCGTACCACCGCCAATTTTAGTAAGTCCTGAGTTTCCGCTGATATCGCCTGTTAGAGTTGCGGCGTCGCCTGTCGCCACATCAATACTGGATGGAAAAGCGTTGCTTTGAATTGCATTAGCGATGGAAACACCATCAGCCAGCAGTAATCCGCCGCTAGCGAGAATAACCTGACCTGTGCCGAATGAATTATTATTCGCTGCCCCGAGCGTGCCGTCGCTAACACGGAGTCGACCAGTGTAGGTGAAATTATTTCCACTGAGGATTAATGTGCCGGCACCGGTTTTGTTGTAGAAGGCCAACGGAGTCGCGTTATTTGCAAACTGTGCACCAAAAGTTGCGATGCCTTGTGACTGGTTCAGATTACCAGAAGATATCTGGATAGCGCGGCCACTACCGGCATTGAAACCATCAGCGAAATCAATAGTACCGTCTCTTAATTCTAGTGAAGCATTTCCAAAAGAAGCACTGTTTTGAAAAGACAGGGTGCCACCCTTGACTATTACATTTGCGTCCGAGAGATCATTGTTACCACTTAAGATGATAGTTCCATCACCAGCGTCATTGATTGTAAGGTCCTTGCCCAATGAAAAGACATAGATAGGAGCTGAAATCGTCAGCGAGTTGGGTAAGAAGTTGTCGATTGAGGCAATCCCATTTACCTGGAGAGCAAAGGGGAATGCAGCATTTGGATTGGCTGACTGAATTAGTGCGCTATCCGAAGTAATTATTTGGCTGAAATTCAAATTTTGAGTGAGCGTCAGTGGCGATGAATACTGTGTGCCATCTATAAGAATGGTCTGTGCATATGTATCAGAGGCAGGTAATAAAAACCCGCCGCTGGCCATAAGCCCTGTCAATGCAGTCGACAATAATAATTTTTGAGGAAGCTTCATGAATGCCGCAAACAGGTGAACAGATACAAAAGGTTAACACTTTATAAATAGCGCGCTTGCGAATGTATATGTATGGATTCATATAGATGCGAGGATTTTAAAGTGTTTTAACCCAAATTGAGCGTAATCACCGTTCCCTCGGCATCACTTTCAATGGTTAAATTTGCACCTATTTGGCTGGCTCTTCGTTTCATACCCGTAATGCCATGGCCGCTTTCACTTTTGTCGGCTTGCTCAAAACCTTTGCCATTATCCTTGATTAAAACAGAGCTGGCATTGGTCGAAACAGTGATCACCGAAGCGTTGGCGTGTTTAATGACATTGGTAATGGCTTCTTGGACAATGCGTGTAAGATGCAGATTATTGGACGGACTTGGATTTTTCAAAACAGGCTCATCTTCGATTTGCCAGTCGAATTCAAGCCCGTGTTTTTCAAGCAGAGTTTCCAGTCTGGTGCGCAACATTCCCAAAAGAGTAACAATGCTATCATCGGTTTCCAAACTATCGAGCATTAGAGATAAATCACGAAGAGCATCTTCCAGCGCATTTCGCATCACCTCATCTCCCTTGTCGTTATTTTGCATATAGGCAAGCGTATTGACCAATTGCCCACCAATGCCGTCATGCAAATCAGACATGATGCGTTGTCTTTCGCTATGAATAGCTTCTGCGCGTTGTGCATTTGCCAACTGCTTATAGCTTTGCGCAAGTTCTGCCGTTTTTTGCTCCACCTTTTCTTGCAGAGACGTATTGAGCTGCTCATAGCCGCGCAAATTACGCAACAATTGTGACATTATCAGCCACAAGCAAAGGGCCGCCATCACCACTGGCATAAATTGGAATATCTGAAAGTTGCGTGGTGGTTCATCCAGTGTAAGTCGAACAAGGCCATAAAAACCGAGCGCAGCCGATGAAGACAGGCACGCATAGAAAATAATGAAATCCAGTTTGGTTATCGATTGTCGGTTAATCCAGAACGTGACCAATACCGTAAGGGCAAATAATTCGGTGCCATAATTGACAAAAATCATTGCCATAAAGGTGTGACTGGTTGGCACCAAGGCCAATGTAATAGCACTCAGTATAAGAAACCAAAAAAACCATCTCTCTATCCTTGGACTTTCAAAACCCAACAATCTGTTCAAAAATTTCATAATACAGAATACGTAAAATGAAACCGATAAGCCCCATGCTGACGTCCAGACTTTATAGTTCATGAAACTTGTATCTGCGCTATAATGGAACACGAACACGCAGGCGCTTAAGCATGACAGGCTTAACCACATATAGGTTTGGTCTTTGGGACGGCTTAACCAAACAAGACCCAGCACAGCGAACAAGACAGCCATGAGTCCAATTGTAAAAATAGAAACGCCAACTTGCCCAAGCCACCGTTTATTATAAGCCGGTTCAATCACAGTTCGCGGACCAAAAAAGAAGGGTTGTAATTCAAGTCCTTCCTGCGCTTGCCCATAAAGTTTAATGTCTAAATCATTTGCTCCCTCGTTGATAAATGAAGGTGGTATCTTGATCAAAGACGGTCGGTTCCAATTGCGGCCCGGTTCGTCGATTTGACGCAGTATGAAACCGTTTAATGAGAGCGAAAAATCGTCTGCGACTTTAGGGAAAAAGAAAACAAGTTCGGCTTCATGGTTGGCTTTGGCATGGTCAATTTGAAAGCTCAAGGTTTGAGAGATGATGGTATTTTGCGCGCTCGCCTTGGCAAAAAAAGGTAGTTGGACAGGCTCTTTGTTCGAGCATGACGCATCGCCACATAGCAACCCAGTTTGCAACATTTGCGAACCTTCAATCGGCGAAATTTTTCCTACATTTACAAGATAAAGTGCAAAACTAAGGAGTACTACCCATACTACGGACAGCGTCCCGGTTTTTAACGTTCTCCAATTCACAGGATGCCCATTCGCGTGGCTTGCGCGATGGCTTCAGTATTGGAACCAACATTTAGCTTTTGATAGATATTATTAATGTGGTTGCCCACAGTGCCGGTGGAGATGCCGAGCTTCTCACCAATTTCTCGTCTCTTATAGCCTTTTGCCACAGCGCTTAAAATTTCTGTTTCGCGAGATGTAAGTTCAATGGTAACTGTTTTATTGTCACTAGAAGCAGAGGACATCTGCACCATTTCAAGAAGATGCCTTGCAATTTGCGGACTGATTGGAGAACCACCTTCAATCACAGATTTCACGTCTTCGCCAATTGATTTCAGCGAGCCGCTTTTTAGAAGATAGCCCTTTGCGCCCGCCTGCAATGCTTCGATCACACGCCCCTCATCACCAAAAATACTGATGACCAACGCATCGCACGGCCAATCTGATTGTGACACAGCATTGATAATTTCAACGCCGGAGCCATCAGGTAATCCTAAGTCTACAAGGACGATGCGCGGTTTTAGTTCAAACAGATGCTTTAATCCGGTATCGACATCACCTGCCACGCCACAAACCTCAAGCTCATTTGTTTGCTCCACAGCCGACTGTATGCGAAAGGCAATCTCGGTTTTATCTTCAACAATAAGAACAGTATATTTATCCTTCGACATAATGTTCCTCAAGGTTCCATAGGGCCGTGCCCTGAGAATAACAAACTACGCAATCGCAACAAACTCTTTGTTTGTCCCGTCCTGTACATATCCCACTTGTACACGGATAACACAGCATAAACTTTTCTCATTCTAAGGGTTTTAATTCGTATCTTCCACAAAAGGAACCGCCGGAACTACTGGCCCCCACGCTGATAGTGTTTGCCCCGTGCTTGTGCGAACATAACTATCATAGATCTCCAAAGCCTGCCGAACCAGAACCTGATCTTTGCAGCGTTGGAAAATCCCACCGATGTAATTGATGCAGTTTTGCGCGGTACCCGGAACAGATGCCGTCGCCCAGTCTTTAACAATGCCATCCTGTCCAACTTTGAAATAGGACAAACGATAATTTTGCCTTGATGAATTTCCGCCTACAATACCGGAAAATGATGAATAACTTTCACGTTTGAAGGCCGGTGCAATATGACGATAAATCGTTGTGCCATCGGACAATTCGGATCGCCCAATCATATCGCCAAATCCGTGCGCATCTGGGGTTAGTCTTTCGATGGTTGACGTTCCAAGCGCTGCTACTTTGGAATATTCCTTACCCATAGCCCAGCCTGTTGACCAACGGTTTGATTTGTTTTCGATTTTATCCATGGTACCGGAACAGGCACTCAAGAAAGCCATCAGGCATATGATAGACATCATACGTAGCATTTTACGTCTCCAAATATTTAGTCCTATAAAGTTGGTACGATCAGCGGCAATGGCTATAGCGAATTGAACAACTTGGAGCACCAGCTTGTCGGCAGAAATTCATTGCATAATTCTCAGCCTGTGACATAGAATTTGCTGCCCCAAACCAAAAGCCACCCGGTGTTTGAGAGGCCGCATGGCAGCGTGCATCGGTAACATCCTCAACCCTGCAAGATGAATCACCACAAAAATTCAGGGCAAATTGGCGCGCTTCTCCGACAGTTGCACCTGCGCCGTGGCCTAAAAGTCCATCATGACCAATCGCAAATGCACTCCAGCCTCCTGACCAACTGTTTGATTGATAATTGTTGTTATCAGTAGAGCCGGAGCAAGCAACCAGGCCTAACAAAACGAATGAGATAAAAAAGATACGTATCATAATGGTTCCCCTTTAAAGCGACCAAATTTACTGGCAATAGCTGTAGCGAATTGAACAACTCGGAGCGCCAGCCTGTCGGCAAAAATTAAGAGCAAATCCTTCTGCTTGCGTCAGAGAATTTGCTGCACCAAACCAAAAGCCCCCCGGTGTTTCAGAAGCTGCATGGCAACGCGCTTGTGTTTCATCCATGATTTGGCAGGTTGAATCGCCACAAAAATGAAGTGCGTTTTTGCGTGCTTTTTGTAATGTGTTGCCCGCGCCATGGCCTAAAACCCCGTCATGGCCAACAGCGAACACATTCCAGCCGCTGCCGCTGGTCTGATTTTGTGAAGGGCTTGTTGTATTACTTGAAAATTCTGGCATGAATTCACATTGCTGGTAAATGCCAGTAAACCCCACGCCATTTGAACACATAATACCGCCCCATTGATAACCAGTGCGATTGCCATAACGAATTTCAAACCAATCATAGCCATCAAATCGTACACCCGTATTTGCAATGATGGAGATGTGGTCGCCAAGTTGCAAACTGCCAACCTGCGCAAAATTGGTGCCCGGTCCTGAGCGTACTTTGCCGCCCAATGAACGACCAGCAGCATTACCTAGCGCGGCTTTATTGCCAGCGGTGGCACCTGAGGAGTGGTTTTGCGCAGCATTCTGGCGGAAACATGTGGTTGGATTTCCTTCTGAATCTGTTATCTGAACGTTTGAACCATGAAAAAACAGTGTTGTTTCCCTGCCGACATATTGTTCACCTGAGCGCAATATAAGTCGGTCTTTACTTATATGGGTGCTGCCATCTGCGCGCCTTAATGTATAAACCTCGTTTGCTACTTTTGAATTATTTGCCGGAATAGTGATGACGTGCGTGCCGAACTGATGCTTGCACACAAAGACCTCGTCCGCTGTTGCTACATTTGTTAGAAAAAGCGTTGCTGAAATACTTGCAATTCCTGTAATTAAGTTTCTGGTTCTCATTTAGCCGCTCCTATTGGATCTTTTAAGGATGGTTCATCCATTCAATTAACAACGGCCTATGATTTATCAGCACCCAAATTTTGTGTATATGTATGGATCCATATAGTCGCGAAGTGTTTATTATGTGAGCGAGAATGTTACTTAATGTCTGCTAGTGGTACATTGCTACATTTGAATGGAAATACTATTGTTTCCGCTTCAAAGCGCAAGGTGGACATCCCTGAAGAAAGCGCCAATTCGTTTATTTTATTAACCATAACCTTTAATTTTGTTCCCGGTGCGTTCTTTTTGGGTTGCCGTAGTAGATATTCCGGGCTAACTTCTTCTGGTCGTTAAGCGAACAATGTTTGCTGACATAAATCGGCCTCCGAAAGTGCTACCAACACTCATCGAAGGCCTGACCGAAACCCCTACCGTAATAGGAGCATGGCTATGCGAATCTTTATACTAAATTCCCCGTAGAGAATATCCCGTATTTCGTTTTGACGTTGATTTTCGATAGACGCTGCATCTGGGCGCAGGGCTTTTCGCTTTGTGCACTTGTACAACCGTCTTTCGCTGAACGTCTCAACGCAAAATCATCTCAATATTTAAATTTGCAACAAGCAACCTACTTGGTGAGCAAAGGTTGATGTGTACCGTATTTTGCGGACAGCACGTTTTTTAATGCTCCCCAGCCGGATTGATCGGCGAAGCCATGTCCAGGTTGCTTAATATTAATGGGTTTTCCTATGAACTATAACACACAACCAACATGCGATCTTCTTTCAGATAGCGTTCCTGAACTTCATCTTGATCTGATCCGGACGGACTTTGAAATTCTGGCCAAAGAGACCGTTGATAAAACGCTTGCGCAGGCGAAGGCTGCCCGTACAGACCCTGTGTTAGGCAGCTCAAGCACACTTGCTACATACTTCATGATGTTTCCTCGCAATGAAGGCATCGCTCAAGAAAAAATCCTGGGACTTGTTGTGCAACATGTTGATGAACTAACTGTCATCAATAGTGGCCTGAAGTTTGCCATTGATCCTAAATATCTAAGCCTCATTCAATCAAATGATGTGGCACGTTTGGCTGAGTTACAAACAGATCATGATCAAGAGTCGAGAGGCCTGACTTACCGTCCTGATGCCTTGATTGTTAATCGAAAGAACAACACAGCATGTCTGTTGGATTTTAAATAGCAGGTTTCAACGATTGAAACAACTAAGCTTAATAAAATTGCCGATAATCTAACGATAGTTCGCGCTCAAATTCGGGATTTTCTTTACAAGAAACATTAACGCATGACTATCGATGAGGGTTCGGAGTCATGGGCAATTATCGATTGTTCGGACCAGTGTGATTTACCGCCTCGTTTTAAGGAAGCAGGCGTTTTTAACCTTGATAGTTTTGACACTATCTGTGGCGTCAAGAATATTACAGCAAGCTATCGTCTGGCACGCGAATATATGGCAAAAGAATTTATCCGCGGCGAGGCAGAGTTGATGCACAATCTCATCGGTTTATCGCTTCCCAAAACGTCGACGAGATGATTGAAGATGCGGTGAACCACGCAAGACTGGCGTTTGTAGAAAATTCAGCTCCCGAGGATAAATACGAAGCTTTGCAGACTGATCAGATTCGTAAGCTTATTCAATTAGAGCAAAAAACCAGGCATAAAGCCGCAAACGTCCTAACATTACCAAGCAAGGCGAATATGTCTGCGCGCCGCCAAGGAATGTTTGGCATCTGCCAAACTATAATCTCAATATGCCCGCAGCAATTATGCGGGCATATCACATCCCATCAAATTACCCATTTAAAGTGCCGATCTTATGATTTGGCGCAAGGAGCAAGTATGTCAAATTCCAAACATATACACGGCGATAACATCCTTCTGTTCAGACTGCGGGGATAATCTCGTCCGCAGCCACGGCGAGAACCTGGAAACAAACTCAAGCAGACCCATTTCTCACAAAAAACAACATCACAACCTTCGCCCACACCCGAGCAAAATAAGGAGTATCTGCGATTGCTTGCATCAAAGGATAATCCTACTCAAGGACTAGTTGTTGAATGCGCGCCGGCATTACTTTGAGAGATTGGCTGGATGCTTTACCTGATGGTTTTGAAGAAACCATGCATGCTCTTCCAAAAACGGGGAGACAAGTCATGGGTAAGAACAAAACCGTATTCTAAATTTTATTTTAGCTCGCCAAAACAGAGCAGCTCGACATGAAGCATTCGAACGCGCAGCTGAAGCTGGTATTTTGGAAAGGAATTACATCGGTAAAAACGAACGTAGCGGACCTAAGTGGCGAATTGCCGATGATTGCATCGTATCATTTACTGGTGATGAGGATCATGATTTTGAATTTATCACCAAATGCATGAAGAGATCATTATGTCGGACACATCCAACTGATATCGTCATTGAGGCTAAGATGTCTTCCGAGTTTTGTGAGGATATCAACTCTGATGAAGCTGACCATAGCGGTACAGGTACCGTTAAGCCAACCGACAAAACAAATAATGATGTCATACTGCCTAAATCGAGAAGTAAAGGCCCTGCTAATCTGCAAGGTCATGTTCTGTCTCGTCTAAAAAGGTTTGCGCCTTCGCTAAAACCAGCTGAAGTAACAACGATTATACTACTTGCAAGAACTTGTGATTAGAATGATGGAGTTTTTCAACATCTTATGTCGGCGATGAAAAGGTCTGACACAATCATCAAGGTTCAAGTACCCGTATTTGGTTTTGTCCGACAGTTTGGTTTGATGTTGGAAGATGGTTTGATCTTGCCCTTCTTTGTATCACTAAGCCCGATTGAATCTGAACCATCATTGTCAGGACATTATAACGAATTAGTTGATGCCGAGAGACGCATCACGTACGGATAAGTTTCCCAAGGGGATACGAATGGGTGATGTACCCAGAGTATGTTCAAGGTTTTTAGAGATTCAGCGATGAAATTTAAAGCCGTTTTCTCGACGGGTTAAGTACATAGCTCACCTTTCGGGTACATGGGTGGGTACGTACCAAAACCAAGGTTTTAAAAACCAAGTAGAATCAAGGGATCAAAACATGGCGGAGAGGAAGGGATTCGAACCCTCGATACCATTCCTGGTATACTCCCTTAGCAGGGGAGCGCCTTCGACCACTCGGCCACCTCTCCGTCAAAATCCTTTTTTCACATAGATATTTTATTCGCAAGGACTTTTTGAAAAGAATTTCAAATTCTGTGTCCTAACAGAACTGTAGACCATATTGTCATAGTATTTCGAGCTATTTTCGACCCATCATGATCACAACATATATATAGATGGAATTTTCTGACCAAATTTACGCTACTTGCAAATCAAGCTACAATATAGGTACGAATCGATTTCGAGGGAAACTATTATGCACCGTGTTGGCGTATTACCATTTGATGCTACAGAGCAAGATATTGCGATGCTTTTCATTACGTCTAAAACCAGAGGACGATGGATACCGCCTAAGGGTAGAGCTAAAAAGAACGAAAGCCATGAAGATGTTTGTCATCGAGAAGCTTTTGAAGAAGCTGGCATTCATGGGATCGTTCTGAATGATTTCCCAATCACCGTCGTTATCAGTCGTTCCACAGAAGATGGAACCGAAGACATTCCCGTAACTTATTATCCGTTTTTAGTAATCTCACAGGTTGATGCTTGGCCTGAAAAAACCGAGCGCGAACGCCACTGGGTCCTCATTGAACAAGCGGCGAAAATAGTGGATCGAAATGATTTTCTTGATCTGGTCAAACAATTTGAAGCGCTGACACCGTGGATTAAAACAGTCGCGTTAGAGCATAAATCAATGCTGCAAGAAGAGCTGAAGCAGGCACAGTAACCACCCAAGCTGCGGCGATTGAAAACACAAAACGGCGTCTGACCAAAAAACGCTTACGCTCAGCTTTCGAACTTGCAAAAGCCTCATCAGCTGTTGTGTTTAATTTAGAGCCTTGTCTAAGTCGACGGCGATTTGGGTTCTCAACATATTCACGTAAGAAACCAACTCCGAACACGGCGCCAACGGCAATATGTGTCGAACTCACTGGCAATCCAAGTGCTGAGGCGATCAACACGGTAATTGCGGATGATAATGCAACACAATAAGCGCGCGGAGCATTCAATCGAGTAATTTTCTCGCCAACAATTGATATAAGTTTTGGCCCAAAGAGCCCCAGACCAAGCGCTATACCAAAAGCACCGACGACCATAACCCATAATGGAATAGAGACCTGACTTGAGAATTCAGCACCCTCGCCGACCGTTGATACAATTGCGGCTAGCGGACCAACAGCATTGGCAACATCGTTTGCACCATGCGCAAATGATAGGAATGCAACACCAATAATGAGCGGTACATTAAAGAGGTGGTTCATATCTTTCTTGGTATTTTGAAAGCCAACAACTCGCTTTGCTATATATGGCCGTGCAGCAAGAAACGCTGCAGCAAAACCAAGACCTGAGTAAATGAAGATCTCCACCAGCGATGGTTTCCAAATCTTCTTAAGCCCTTTCATTGCCATATAAGCAACAAACGCAGACGCCATAAGCCCAATAAGAACCGGTACCCAACGCTTTGCAGCAGGTATCCTATCATCAACATTTAGAATTTTAGCTTTGATGACAAAAAGCAATGCAGCAGCAACCAAAGCACCAAACACCGGTGAAATGACCCAACTTGCAGCAATTGCTGACATGGTCGACCAGTTCACCAATCCAACGCCCGCCGCAGCAATACCAGCGCCCAACACACCGCCAACAATTGAATGCGTTGTGGATACTGGTGCACCCAAAAATGTTGCAAGATTGATCCAGATAGCTGCGGATAATAACGCGCTCAGCATCAAAAACCTGAAATCAACGACATTAATATTATCATCAGGGGAAATGATGCCTTTGGATACCGTTTTCACAACATCTCCACCTGCAAGAAGCGCGCCTGCGCTTTCACAAATGGCGGCGATCACAATCGCCCAAAACACGGTAATAACTTTGCCGCCAACCGCCGGCCCCATATTATTGGCAACATCGTTGGCACCGATATTCAGCGCCATATAGCCACCGATGACTGCAGCGACTGCGATCAATAATGGCTCTTCAGAAATACCTGTGAGCTGAGATCCTGCAAAAAGCGCGATAATTGAAAGGAAAACAATGGATAGTCCGATTGGTACAATTTGATTGCGAAGTCTTTGAGATACAGATTGAGTATAATCAATTCTCCGTAGATCATTAACATAACGATGATCCGGATTTTTCTTTTGATCAACCATGAAACTGCTTCCCCCTAAATTCTGCGGGACTTTAGCTCACTCACACATAATTTAAAGGTAATTGTCCGAATTTGGGTATTTTCCAACAGATTCTTTACGAAAAAGCCGTTTAGAACAATGGACTTGGCTATTCTGTGACGGTTCGCAGGCCAAACCATTTGTCTTCAACAGCCTCGTAATGCACTTCAGGTGCGTAACGTTTGACCTTAACACCAAGGTCGCCAACGGTTAGCTGCCCCGTTGAATACAAAACATTGTAAGCTGCAACGACATAGTTTGCACGGGCGCGAGAAAGCGATTCACGTGCGTTTAAAACACTGGCTTGCGCGTTCAACACATCAAGTGTTGTACGTTGACCAACTTTGCGCTCTTCCAAAACACCGGCAAGCGCAAGTCGTGCTGCTTTAACCTGTGCGTCATTTGCAGTAATGGACGCCTTAGATGATTGGAAATTTACCCAAGCATTGATGATAATCTGCTCAATTTGACGACGTGTTGAATCAAGTCTGATGCGTTGCTCACCCAAAACTTCTTTGGATTGGCGAATTCGAGCAGCATTTGCACCACCAGTAAAAATCGGAATTGTTAGCTGAGCACCAATACGTGCAGTTGTTACGCTGTCATCATCTTGTGACAAAGAACCGGTGATACGAACACCCGGAAGCACAGAGCTTTCCTGCACTTTCACATCATATTCAGCAGCATCAATACCCAAGCTTGCAGACAGTAAAGCCGGGTGCTTAACCAAGCCAATACCCAAAGCTGTATTCAGTGATTTTGGCAAAACACCCTTTGGTAATTGTGGCACCCGCAAACCGCGTGGTTTAACACCCACAACCTGTTTATAAACCGCAGAACTTGCTTTTAGAGCCGCTTCTGCTGCGAAAAGCTGCGCTTTAGCCGCCGCTAAACTCGCTTCAGCTTGCGCAACATCAGTTCGTGTGCCCTCACCCACTCGTAATCGGATTTGAGAAGCTTTTAATTGCTCACGTAAAAAATCCAGATTTTGGCTTCGGATGCTCGTAATCTGCTGATTTAAAAGCACATCCAAATAGGCCTGCACAGCTGAGATTAAAATATCCATCTTATTTGAAATCAAAACCTGGCGACCCGATAAAACGCGAGTTTGCGCAGCTAAAATTGAATTTTTAGTCCGGAAACCATCGAAAATGGACTGCGAAATACTTAATCCAATTTCAGCTGACGAAGTGTCTACACCATTTACATCTTCTGCCGTTATTGATGCTTCGCCGGCAATGGTAGGACGTTGCCCTGCCCTTGCTATTGCAACATTTTCATCAGTCGCTCGCAATTCCGCACGCGCAGCCAATAAATCAGGATTATCTTGATAGGCTTTTGACAACGCGCCAAAAAGGGTCTCCGCCGATACGTTCGATACGAACACAGCAAAGAAAGATAAAACCGAAATGATGAATAGTCTGTAATTCACAGCAAAACTCAATTTCAACACTTACTACGCAGAAAGCGGATTTAGTCCGCTCAGTTAGAGAAACACACAAATGGCCCCAATGGGAGCAAGATACAATAGTTAATAAGTTATCAACAAAACTTGCTCAAACGCCGTTGCCCTAAAGCAACAGGTAGACCGGTAAAAACACCGTACTAGCGATGATAAGTCAGACTATCAGAAGTGATATTTTGATGTAAGATATCAATGGTTTGGGCCAATTTTACATCGATAACATGCAAATATTCTGTCCAATCCTCCAATTTATCCAACTCATCTTTTCCATCGGAAATACCGCGAAGTGCGAGCAAAGGCACATCAAAACGGTGACAAGCACGTAAAATTGCGAAGGTTTCCATGTCCACCATATCCGCATCAATGTCATCATAGGCACTGCCTGACACAACATTTGCACCAGTTGAAAGTCTGACTTCCGGCACCCCCTCCATTGTCACTGGCATTTGAAGCTCTTTTGGCAAATCTAAAAGTGGCGTTGTACCTTTTTCAAATCCAAGCGCGCTTGCATCCATATCACGGTAGGAAACGCTTTTTGCCTGATAAATCCCGGTTTGCTGCAAATCGCGTGATCCAGCTGAGCCTAAAGAGACGACAATATCGGGCATTTCACCCGATAGTTTCAGCTCAGTGAGTGTACCAGTCACAACAACACCAGCCTCGACAGGCCCTACCCCGCACATTAAAGGTTCAATCCGCGATTGAAGTGCCACTCCGTATTCCGGCTGCGCAGCCATCACATATAGTATTTTTTTATCGCCAACTTGCTTTAGAGAAAATGTCATAGTCTAAGCCAATTCTAGTTCCGGTGATAAAACCGATAATAGCATCTTCGTTGCAACATCAACGTCTATATTATCAGACAAGCTGTCATAGGCTTCGGACAGTTGTTCATCAGAAAGTAAGTTCTTTCCCTTTGCATCCAACAGATCTTTCATAAACTCAGCGTCCATTTCAGGGTGTGGCTGCACTGACATACCTTTTTTCCCGTAGGATAGCCCAGCATATTTGCAAAAGTCTGAACTTAAAAAAGTTGTACTTCCTTCAGGTGGTAGAACAACCTGATCCTGATGAAAAGCATTTAAGGTAACTGTATTGCCATCACTAGATTGATAATCTACCTGACCAACACTCCAGCCCTTAGAGAACTTTTCAACTTTTCCACCCAAAGCCTGCGCCATGAGCTGATGTCCAAAACAGATACCAATGACGGGTATAGAGCGATCAAAACAGTCTCGAACCAATTGCTCTAAAGGCGCAATCCAATCATGATCTTCATAAACACCAAGAGGCGATCCTGTAATTACATACCCATCGCACACGTCAACTTTTTGGGGAAACTCATTAATATTGACCCGGAAAGTTTCAAATGAGAGCTGGTTACCGGCAAACAGCTTTTGAAACAAAGCGCTGTGGGAATGGTGTTTTTGTGCGACACTTTCCAGATGATCGCCACATTGAAGAATTCCAATTTTAGTCGACATTTCTAAACCCTATTGAAATGCAGTCTCTGTAAAGCTTCGAAGCTTACGTGAGTGGAGGCGCGCCGGTGGCATTGCAGACAATAATTCCATTGTGCGGATACCAATTCTTAAATGCTGATCAACCTGTGTACGGTAAAAATCAGATGCCATTCCCGGCAATTTCAACTCACCGTGAAGCGGCTTATCAGAAACACATAGCAACGTGCCATATGGAACCCTAAAACGAAAACCGTTTGCTGCAATGGTCGCTGATTCCATATCAAGTGCCACAGCACGCGATTGCGATAATCTTTGCACCGGCCCGCGTTGATCACGTAATTCCCAGTTTCGATTATCAATGGTCGCAACAGTACCGGTTCGCATAATCCGTTTAAGATCATAACCGTCATAACCTGTGACTTCAGCCACAGCATCTTGGAGAGCCACCTGCACCTCTGCAAGTGCTGGAATTGGCACCCAAACAGGCAAATCGGCATCAAGTACATGATCTTCACGTACATATGCATGCGCCAATACATAGTCCCCAAGACTTTGACTGTTACGCAATCCTGCGCAATGGCCCAACATCAACCATACATGTGGTCGTAACACGGCAACATGGTCGGTGATGGTTTTTGCATTTGAAGGTCCAACACCAATATTGACCATGGTTATGCCCGCATGACCCGGCTTTTTGAGGTGATAGGCCGGCATTTGCGGTGTTTTCTTCAAGACATTTTCACCCGCGACCTCGCCCGCTTTAGTGATAATGTTCCCTGGTTCAACGAAACTTTCGTATCCGCCACCACCTTCTGCCATCAGCTTCTTGGCATATTCACTAAACTCATCAATGTAAAACTGATAGTTCGTGAATAAAACAAAGTTCTGATAATGATCTGGATCTGTCGCCGTATAATGCGATAACCGCGCGAGTGAATAGTCCACGCGTTGCGCTGTAAAAGGAGCCAATGGGCGTGTTTCGCCGGGCGCGACTTCCAATGTTCCATTTACAATAGAATCATCAGTTATGGATAAATCAGGGGTATCAAAATAATCACGCAGAGATAATTTAAAATCCGGACCCAAATTTGCGTTCACACTTGTTTCGCTCGTAATCGCAAAGTGAAGCGGAATTGGCGTCTCTGATTCGCCAATTACAAAAACCGCGTCATGATTTTCGCCTATGAAGCTCAGCTGCTCGATAAGATAAGATCTAAACAGTTTTGGATTGGTTATGGTGGCGCTATAAACCCCCGGCGATGAGAAATGCCCAAATGATAATCTTGAATCAATATGTTCAAAAGAATGGCAGGAGATACATATCTCAGGGTAATAAGCTCGGTAAAATTTTTTGACCTTGGGATCAAATGCCTCGAAGGATTGCTGTAAAAATTCAACATTCCGTTGGTAAATTGCCGTCAGCGTGTCAACCGCCTCGGTTGCGCTATTATACTCGCAAGCTTCAATTGGCTCGGGAGTTGTGAAATTGTTTGTTTTTATATGATTGTCCATGAGATGTTATAACCAAAGTTCTTTGACAGTGGAATAACTGTTTTTGACGTAAACATCATTTTTTCATCTCACATGTGGAGATTTAGCCACGCTGTAGACTGTTCAGCAATACCAAACCAACCGCATTTGCCTCATCGCCAAATGTACGTTCTTGATTGACTTTCATTGCACATAGCGGTCCTGCAAGAACAAATGCGAAAATTGAAACTCTTAAAATTGCTGAAATCATTGTCTTAAACCTAACTACGCTTTATTTCTGTGTGGATGTGTTTTGAACGCCGCAAACTGTTTCATTGCCAGTTGTGCAAATGAAAAGGTCGCCCGTTAGGTATGGATTATTGGCGGCTTTGTTTTTGTGGACAGCACCTGCCAACACAAATGCAAAAATCATCAAAACCAAACTAATGATTGAAAATCGTCTCGCCAAAATGGTCATTTTATCATCCTTACTCAATTTCGTGAGGAGTGATCCCCTCAACTCTATGAGCACAAATTTCCATAATGGAACTGAACCTATTCTGAGACCCCCGTTCATATTCGGTTCAAATAGGTAAACAACTCTGTTTTTAGGGGCTAAAGTGGGCAAATGCAGCGCTTTTCGTGCGCTGATTTAGAACCAATTTTAATAAAACTCGAATTTGTCTTCGTGCAACTTGGTTACCCAAAGGTTGATATTTAAATCTGAATCAAGGGTTAAAATCGGCCTGAATCGCCACAGAATCAGGCTTGTTGATGTTTAACAAAATCTCAAATTTACCATTCGTTTTTGTTTTGTTTATTTCATATTAATCATGGAATTTAACAGCATTTTCAAAACATTGCGGCATTCTAACAACCATCAAACAAGCGCTGAATAACAGTGCGACAAAGAACGAAAAGTTCGAACAACAGGCGAAAAGCTCCTCAAGAGCTAACAGGGATAAACCCACTCAAAGAAGTGGGGCTTAATAAGCCCAAAAGGGCACAACAATAATAAGCCGAAAATCGGCACTTACCCTTTGCGGGGGACAAGCAAACAAAGACCAAAATGGTCAACATGACAGGGATTATTAAAATGGCACGTTTTGAAATTACAGATATGAACAACCCAATGATTGCAGGCGAAGTCCGCGCTGATATTTTGTGCGACATGGGCCTTATGTATGCAACAGGCAGAGATTGCGCTGTTGATATGATCGCAGCTCATAAATGGCTTAATATTGCTGCGATCAAAGGATCTGAGCGCGCAGCTGCTTTACGCGCAGAATTGACAAGCACAATGTCAAAATCTGAAATCGCCAAAGCTCTACGTGAAGCTCGCGAATGGATGACAATGCACTAAGCATTAAAATACATCTATAAAAATGCCCTTGCTGACATCTTTTCCTCCCAGATGAACGCAAGGGTTATTTTTGTTTGGAGATAATGTCTTTGAACACCTTTTCAAAAAGGTCAATTTCACTATCCGGACCAACACTCACGCGAATACACCGATCAAGCGGCGCAACGCCTGGCATACGTACAAAAATGCCACTCGCCATAAGCTCACTTAAGATAGACCGCGCATAATCACCATCTCGGCCACAATCAATCGTCACAAAATTTGTTGCAGATGCAATAGGCTTTAGTCCGCAATCAAGCGCAATGTTAGAGATCCTTTGGCGTGATGCATCAATTAAATCAAGAACATGCGAGAGCCATTGGTCATCTTTAATCGCTGCAACCGCTGCTTTTTGCGACAATCGTGACATACCAAAATGGTTGCGAACACGATCAAACATTAAGATCGTGTCTGGGTGTCCGATCGCATATCCAACCCGCAATCCAGCCAAACCATACACCTTGGAAAAAGTACGCATTCGCAAAACGTTCGGCATCTCTAAAAAAGTGTTCATAGCAGGCAGCGCATCTTTTGGCGCCATCTCGCCATATGCCTCATCCAGAACCAACATGGTGGTATCAGGAAGTGCTTTTGCAAAATCAGTAATTTCATCGCCCGACCACCAGGTTCCCATAGGGTTATCGGGGTTTGCCAAATACACTAAGGACGCTTCGGTTTCCTGCACCTTGTTCAACAGCGCACTTAAATCCTCACGATCATCCTTATAAGGGACGGCATGAAGTTGCCCCCCATGGCCATTCACGTGAAAATTAAACGTCGGATACGCGCCAATCGACGTTACAACAGATGTGCCCGGTTCAACAATCATCCGTGCGACCAGGCCCAACAACCCATCAATCCCCTCACCCACAGCAATCGTATTAAAATCAATAGCTAATTTGTCACAGATTGCGTTTTTAAGGTCAAAACTTTCTGGATCTCCGTAACGCCAAGATAAATGAGCCTCTTGTTCAATAATCTCCTGAACACGGGGGGAAAAGCCAAACCCATTTTCATTGGCCCCAAGGCGTGATTTAAACAACTGACCGCTTGCGCGTTCTGATGTTTCAGGACCAACAAAAGGCACACTTGCCGGTAAAGACTGAACCAGCGGTGTAAAACTTTTAAATCCTGTCATAATGATCGCCTTTCTGTGATTTGTCAGAATTATCCATTTGCGCTTTCAATGGCAAGGATTTAACTTTGGGGTCTATCCCCCAATAACAAAGTTCACCACATGCCCCCTTATATCGAAACAATTCTATACATCTTTTCTCTCATTGGTTTGGGATATATTGCCGTTGCAACAAAATATCTAAAACCTGAAATTGGTGATGGGCTAACGAGCTTCATCTACAATGTTGGCGTACCATTATTGTTGTTTAAAAACATTTTGAACGCAGATTTCGGCACGGGTGAAGTATTGATAATTTGGGCGGTTTATTTCAGCGCAGGTATTGTTGTTTGGACTTCATCACATCTGGTGGTGCAATTTGTCTTTGGCAGAGATACGCGTGCTGGTGTAGTTGCCGGTGTGACAGGTGCATTTTCAAACTGCGTATTGGTTGGAATACCTTTCATTACAGGGGTTTATGGTGAGGAAGGGGTTGCCATTCTATCGAAGATTTTGACCATCCATTTGCCTGTTATGCTTGCTGCCACAATCATTCAATTTGAATGGGCCAGCCGTAAAGACGGTGCTGTTGAAACCGAATTGAATATGCTCAGCGTCTTGCAAAAATTCTTAAAGCAATTGCTGTCAAATCCACTCGTCTTGGGCATTCTTGCAGGTTTTTTTGTAAAAATGCTGTCACTCAGCCCTCCCCCACTTGCTGATAGATTAATAGAAAACATCAGCGCAACAGTTGGTCCATTGGCACTTTTTGCCGTTGGCATGGCAACACGGCGCTATGGAGTTTCAGGTCAAATCCCTCCTGCCTTGGTGCTCGTCTCATTTAAACTCATGCTCATGCCGGCAATAGTTTTGGGACTATCACTTACGTTCGGAGTTCCTGAATTTACAACAAGGGTGCTTGTTTCAATCGCTGCGCTACCCGTTGGAATTAATTCATGGGTTGTTGCGCAACAATTTGGCACCGGACAAAGGCTCGCGGCAACATCGATCACGATCGGCACAGCAACAGCCGTCCTATCAACGGGACTATGGCTGTTAATCTGTGATCTCATTTTTTAACGGGAGAAATATGTCATGATAAAAGGGTTTGAGCACAAAACCATAAAAGCATGTAATCTTGATCTTGCAACATGGATTGCTGGCAGTGGAACACCTATTTTATTTCTTCATGGCTATCCGCAATCATCTTATATGTGGCGTTACATTGCACCAGAACTTGCTAAAACACATCAGGTGATCATGGCGGATCTACCCGGTTACGGGGAAAGCCAAGGTCCCGAACCGGACGCGGCAAATTATGCCTATAGCAAACGCAATCTAGCAAAAATTCTTGTCGAACTCATGTCAGAGCTTGGACATGAGAAGTTTCATGTATTGGGCCATGATCGTGGCGCACGCGTTGGTTTTCGGATGTGCTTGGATTACCCCGATAAAGTAACAGCGTATTGCGCGCTTGATATCGTACCAACCTTGTCTGTGTGGGATAATATGGATTGGAAGAACGCAATGGGCACCTATCATTGGCCATTTTTAGCGCAACCAGCTCCCATGCCCGAAACTTTAATTGGGGCTGAGCCTGATCATTATATGGACCACATTTTTGCGCGTTGGGCAGATGATCAATCTCAGCTTTCACAGGAAGCCGTTGAAATATACAAAACGCAATTCAAATCCAACAATGTGATCGCCGCATCTTGTGCTGACTATCGATCAGGTGCCACGACAGATGTTGATCATGACAGAGAAAATCAGCAAAAGGGCACAAAAATCCAATGCCCGGTTTTGGTCATTTACGGCAGTGGGTTTTTGAAGAATATGGCTGATGCACCGCGTAAAGAATGGGAGCCTTGGGCTGATAATCTTCAAGACTTACAGCTATCTTGCGGGCATTTTGTTGCCGAAGAAGCGCCTGATCAATGCACTCCCACGATTTTAGATTTCTTTAAGCATAATTGAATGCAAAATCGCAAAATATGAAAACAATTAAGACGTCTGGTGTCTAATGGGAACATGAACTCAGTTTCAGCTTATCATTAGGAGACATCTCTATGACTGGACGTAAATTATTTCAAATTCTCAAGCCGCTGATTACGGTATTGAATGCGATATTTGCCGTTCTGCCGCGTTTTTTATTCAAAATGACTTGGCCACTTTTGGAGCTTATGCCGTGGAAACTTGGAATTTTCATGCGCTATTTATGGGCAAAACGCCTTGCAAAATCGTGTGGTGAAAATGTGCTTTTCGAAACGGGTGTTCGCATAACCTATTGGGAAGAAATCGAGCTTGGTGACAATGTAGCTATTTTTGAAACCTGCTATCTAGACGGTAAAGGCGGCATCAAAATCGGCGACAATGTTTCAATTGCACACCAAACATCACTGATTAGTTTCGATTTTGATATTGATAACGCAGATGGCCCGCTGAAATATGCACCTATTCGCAAAAAACAAATCACGATTGGTGAAGACGCATTGATCTTTTCAGGCGTCAGAATCTTAGCTGGGGCGAATTTGGCACCAAAAACTGTTGTAGCTGCCAATGCTGTTGTTAAAGAAGGTGAGTATGATTCTGGCGTTTATGCTGGAATGCCGGCTAAAAAGAAACGCTCATTTGAAAAAACAATTGATGCGAAAGCGGCATAGGCAAAAATCAACAAATCAAACAAAAAAAGTTGTGGGGCGAACCCCACAACATTGAAATAAATCCATGCATCTTACATGTTTGGATACATTGGCCCCTCGCCGCCCTGCGGCACAGTCCAGTTAATGTTCTGATTAGGGTCCTTAATATCACATGTCTTACAGTGCACGCAGTTTTGCGAGTTAATCACGAAGTTCTGCTGACCTTCATCTTCAACCCATTCGTATACTCCTGCAGGGCAATATCTGTTGGAAGGCCCTGCAAAAACGTCTAACTCAGAAGACTTTTGCAAATCAGCATCAGCCAATTTCAGATGCACTGGCTGATCTTCATCATGGTTGGTGCTGGATAAAAATACCGAAGACAAGCGATCAAAACTCACCTCACCATCAGGCTTAGGATATTCAATCACCTTATGCTGACTTGCCGGTTCCAGGCATGCATGATCTGGCTTTCCGTGCTTCATGGTGCCAAATGGCGACCATTTAACCAGCGTATTAAGCCACATATCCAAACCACCAAGACCAATACCAAGGATTGTGCCAAACTTGGACCAGAGTGGTTTTACATTGCGAACCTTTTTAAGGTCCTCACCGATTTGCGAACCACGCCACTCATTTTCATATTCAATGATTTCGTCCTGCTCACGACCTTCTGAAAGTGCGCTAGCCACTTTCTCAGCGGCCAACATGCCTGATAGCATTGCGTTATGTGAGCCTTTAATACGAGGCACGTTCACAAATCCAGCTGAACAACCGATCAAAGCACCACCTGGGAAAGTAAGTTTTGGCACAGATTGGTAACCACCTTCAGTGATCGCACGTGCGCCATAAGACAAACGCTTACCACCCTCAAATGTAGGTTTGATTGTTGGATGCGTTTTAAATCTTTGGAACTCTTCAAATGGAGACAGATATGGGTTTTTGTAATTCAGGTGAATAACAAAACCAACAGCAACCATATTATCTTCAAGGTGATACAAGAACGTACCGCCACCAGTTTTCATATCGAGCGGCCACCCAAATGAGTGCTGCACCAATCCTTGCTTATGATTTTCAGGCTTAACTTCCCAAAGCTCTTTGATGCCAATGCCAAATTTCTGTGGTTCGCGATCTGCGCTTAAGTCAAACTTATTGATGATCTGTTTGGCAAGCGATCCGCGCACACCTTCCCCGATCAATACATATTTGCCTAATAGTTCCATGCCAGGCTCGTGATTTGGACCAGGCTTTCCATCTTTACCAATACCCATATCGCCCGTTGCGACGCCGATAACAGCACCATCATCGTTGTAAAGTACTTCAGCTGCAGCAAATCCTGGATAAACCTCAACGCCGAGCGCCTCAGCCTTTTCACCCAACCAGCGACACACATTGCCGAGCGAAACAATATAATTGCCGTGATTGTTCATCAAAGGTGGCATCGCAAAATTTGGCAAGCGCAACGAGCCCGCAGGCCCTAATACAAGGAAATGGTCGTCTTTAACTTCCGTTTTAAAAGGGTGATCACTTTCTTCACGCCAACCCGGCAAAAGCTTATCAACTCCGATCGGATCAACCACTGCACCTGACAGAATATGAGCGCCAACTTCAGCACCCTTTTCCAGAACTACAACAGACAGGTTTTCATCTAGTTGTTTAAGTCGAATTGCAGCAGAAAGGCCCGCTGGCCCAGCACCAACGATAACGACGTCAAATTCCATGCTTTCGCGCTCAGACATAATACTACCCTTATTTCTCTGGCATTAGAGCCAGTTATATCTCTCATGACACATAATTTATATTCACGTGCGTAATATCCCCGCAAATTGTTCATAGTACCACCACAATTAAATGTAAAAGCCAATTTGCATTCGAGCAGGATTTTCTGCGGTTTTTTTCATTTTAAAATGGCATATAAACCGGAGAAATTGTTCAATATTTCTACTTAGTGCAATTAATCATTGGCTTTTTGTCCGTAGTTCACTATAGCTTCGCGACAAATACGAAAATACATGAGGTTCCATTCCGTGTCTGAGACGTTTAACAAAGTTGCAGAAATTATTGCTGAAACCAGCGAGATCGACCTAGAAACAATCACTCCTGACAGTAATACTGTTGATGATCTGGGTATTGATAGCTTGGACTTTTTGGATATCGTTTTTGCTATTGATAAAGAATTTGGCATCAAAGTTCCACTTGAGCAGTGGACTCAGGAAATCAATGACGGCAAAGCCGACGCTGATGATTATTTCATTTTGAAAAATCTATGCGGCAAAATCGATGAGCTTAGAGCTGCAAAAGACTAAATTGACACGGTTGCTTCAGGTCTAACACGATGCTTTTAGAATATTTTCAAATGCTCGATCACGTCAAAAGCATCGACTTTGCGGATCAAAGCATTGTGGTGGAATCTGTTGTTCCAGAAAAAAGCCCTATATTTGAAGGGCACTTCCCCGGCATGCCATTAATGCCGGGTGTACTTTTAATTGAGAGCATGGCTCAGGCATCTGGTATCTTATATATGGCTCTGTCAGAATTTAAGGTCATGCCATTTTTGATGTCCGTTGACACAGCCAAAATGCGCCAATTTGTAAATCCGTCCGAAACGCTCTCTATCAATTCCAAGATTGAGCACGAAGGATCGGGTTTTGTTGTTTCAAAATGCTCCATCTCAGTTGATGGTAAGCGCGTTTGCAACAGCCAGCTCAAATTTGCCACACGTTCATTTGACGAGGTGCCAACTCTTGAGCATATTATGGAGCTAGCGGAGAGAGTTAGCCTGCAAGATGCGATCGATACATATAAAGCCGGCGCGCAATCTTAAAATTCACATATAGGGAAACCTTGATGAATACGAAAAGCAAGAATGATGTTGTCATCACGGGCATAGGGCTCGTGACTTCTTTAGGTGTTGGGGTTGCAGCGCATGAAGATCTTCTTAATGGCTCAGGATCTATTACCCCTGTGGTGAATGATCAAATCATTCCGCCTTATCCTTTGCACACCATGCCTGAGATTGATTGGAACGATCAAATCCCGCGTCGGGGCGATCAGCGCCAAATGGGTGACTGGCAAAAGTTGGGCGTTTATGCTGCAGGACTAGCGCTTGATGATGCAGGCTTTAAAGACGATGCGGAAGGCTGCTCGACGATGGACATGATTGTCTGTGGTGGCGGTGGCGAAAGGGATTCAGATGTTGATACGACAATTATCGAAGAATCACGCAATCGAAACGATAAAGATGTGCTGCTTAACGAAAAGCTCCGCACAGAAGTACGTCCGACACTGTTTTTATCACAATTGTCCAACCTGATGGCCGGTAACATTTCAATTGTTCACAAGGTTACAGGCTCCTCTCGCACATTTATGGGTGAAGAAGGCTCAGGCGTTTCTGCTATTGAAACCGCCGTTGCACGTATCCAGGCTGGTTCATCGACCCATTGCTTGGTCGGTGGTGCATTTATTGCTGAGCGCGAAGACTATCTTTACGTCATTGAAGCGATCAATGCTCTAGAAACATCGCCTGCGCGCCCTATTTGGCAGCGCAATGACAACCGCGGCATCGTTTTTGGCACAGCGGGTGTTTTCTTAATTTTAGAATCGAAAGAACATGCACTTGCCCGAGGGGCAAAAATCTATGTAAACGTTGATGGCGTATTAGGCGACGCTGGTTCACGCGATGAAGCTTCATTTGCTAAGCGCATGTCAAAGCTCAACAGTGATCTTAACATTACGGATGATGCGGATACGCTCATCTTATCGGGCACAAGCGGCCGCAGCCAAGCAATGCAATTTGAAAAAGAATATCTCAACGCGCATCATAGCAAAGGCACAATCCGAACAACCAGCGCCGTATTTGGTCATGCATTAGAAGCACAATTTCCATTAGGGCTCGCTCTTGGAGCGATTGCACTTAAAAATGGATCACCGCTCGCACCATTTTCCGAAGATCTAGATGCACCTATGACGAACAGTATAACCAAAGCAGTTGTGACGAGCGTCGGCCATCACAGATCTGAAGGTTTAGCTGCATTGTCAAAGACTTAAGCGAAAAGTGTAAGGTAAGGAAATCAACATGACATCACCTGCATTTAGAGATCACTTAGGCCGCCCCATCGTCGTGGTGACCGGAATGGGCGTCGTCTCATCACTTGGCGAGGGTTTAGAGGAAAACTGGAACAAATTGAGCTCTGGTATTTCCGGTATCCATAAAATTGAACGTTTTGCGACCAATGAACTATCAACGCTCATTTGCGGAAGTGTTGATTTCATTGGTGCCGAAGCAAATTCAATTGTCGACCGCACTTACGTTTTGGCAGAAAACACAACAGTTGAAGCTCTTGCCGATGCAGGTATTAATGGCGAGTTTAATGGTCCTTTGTTTCTGGCAGCACCACCTGCTGAACCTGATTGGGAAGACCGCTTTGAACTTGCAAAAGAATTAAGACCGGACCAAACAGAAGGGTCAGTCTACAGAAAATTCTTAGATATTCTTCACGATAAGCCTAAGCGCTCGTTTTTTGAATCATCGCAGTTTGGTATGGTCTCAGAACGTTTGGCTGATAAATTTGGCACACGTGGATTACCTGTGACACTATCAACCGCATGCGCGTCTGGTGCGACAGCCATCCAGCTTGGTGTTGAAGCCATTCAGCAAGGTCGAACCGATCGTGCGCTTTCTGTTGCAACAGATGGCTCAGTGAACGCAGAACAAGTTATTCGCTTTTCACTTCTATCAGCCCTTTCAACACAAAATGATCCGCCCGAAAAAGCATCTAAACCATTCTCGAAAGACCGAGATGGATTTGTTATCGCAGAAGGCGCGGCAACATTGGTATTGGAATCACTCGAAGCCGCAACAGCTCGCGGCGCCAAAATTCATGGTGTTATACAAGGCTGCGGTGAAAAAGCTGACCATTTCCACAGAACACGTTCGTCACCTGACGCAGCGCCTGCAATGGCTGCTATTCATGCAGCGTTGGACGATGCGGGCATCAAACCTGAGGACATCGGCTACATTAACGCCCATGGCACATCCACACCTGAAAACGACAAGATGGAATATTTAGCGCTTCATAATGTATTTGGCGATAATCTAAATAATATCCCAGTCTCATCAAATAAGTCGATGATCGGCCACACTTTAACTGCGGCCGGCGCAGTGGAAGCTATTTTCTCTGTGATGACGATAAAAACCGGCACGCTTCCACCGACAATCAACTATGATAATCCTGATCCGGCGATTGAGTTGGATGTGGTTCCAAATGTCAAACGGGAGATGCAGGTTAATTCAATCCTATCCAACTCGTTTGGATTTGGTGGACAAAATGCTTGTCTTGTCATATCAGCTACCCCTACATAAATAAAACTTAGCAAACTCTAATTGCTAAAGAACAAAACAATACAAGGATAGTCGATGCGCGCGCTGCAATTGGTCGAAGACCGCAAACTTGAGATCACAGACATCGATGAACCGGGCGCTCCGGGTGTTGGTGAAGTTAAACTCTCTATCAAAGCAGTTGCTCTAAACCACATTGATGTTTGGGGTTGGCGCGGCATGGCATTTGCAAAACGTAAAATGCCGCTGGTTATTGGTGCGGAAGCTTCCGGTGTTGTCGAAGAAGTCGGCCCAGGAACCGCAGGCCTCGTACCAGGACAGCTTGTTTCAATTTATGGTGCCCGCGTGTGCGGTGTTTGCAAAAACTGTCAGGAAGGTCGTGATAACCTTTGTACAGAAGTCGGTGGTGTGCATGGCTTCCACTTGGATGGCTTTGCCCGCGAACGCGTTAACTACCCTGCCCGACTTGTAGTGCCAGCACCGCCAAATGTTGATGCGATTGGCGCAGCACTTGCGCCTGTAACATTCGGCACGGTTGAACATATGTTGTTTGATAATGCCAAACTGCAACCGGGCGAATGGATTCTCATTCATGCAGGTGGCTCTGGCATTGGAACAGCTGCCATCCAGCTAGCAAAAAAGATGGGCTGTACTGTTATCACAACTGTCGGCTCTGACGATAAGATTGAAAAAGCAAAAGCATTAGGCGCGGATTACGTCATCAATTACCGCGAAGACCGTTTTGAAGGTCGCGTTCGTAAGATCACCAAGAAACAAGGTGTTGATGTTGTATTTGAACATGTTGGCGCTGATACTTGGGCAGGCTCTATGTTCAGCCTTAAGAAAGGCGGCCGATTGGTCACTTGCGGCTCCACATCAGGCGTTTCAACACAAGTAAACCTTATGATGCTGTTCCAGCAGCAGCTCAAACTTTTAGGTTCCTTTGGGTGCCGCATGGAAAACATGAAAGATGCCATGTTGAAAATGTCCCAAGGCTTGGTAGAGCCTGTGATTGATACCGAAGTGGATATGGAAAACATCCACAAGGCCCTAGAACGTATGGAAGGCCGCAAAGTCTTCGGTAAAATCGTACTGAAATTCTGATCATCAACGCGTTGGATATTCATTGACCAAACTTGTCAGAAGATGTGTGGCTGAATTGAGGAAGTTCTTCAATAATGCCCGTGATTGGATTATCGCTCAGTTTATCCTGGCACTGCTTTTTGTCATAAGACTAATGCCAATGAACACCGCACTGAATGTGATCGGTTGGCTTGCCAAAATTGTTGGCCCCAAAACCAAGCGACATAGACTTGCGATGAAAAATCTTGAACTCGCATTTCCAGAGAAATCTATTGCTGAACGCGAAGAAATTGCAATGGAAATGTGGGTCAACATGGCTCGTTTAGCGGCTGAATACGTTTATCTTGATAAGATTTCCGTCTTTGATCCTGAATCAGATGAAAACAGCAACATCGAGGTTGTGGGTCAGGAGCAATTTATTGATCTTTGCGAAAACAAACGCCCTTTTATTGTATTTACGATTCACAGCGGAAATTTCGAACTACTTCCAATTATCTCACAACGCTTTAATTTGAGCGTGAGCGCATTATTTCGTCCACCTAACAACAAATATATCGCCGACAAGGTGCTCGCTGCTCGCGGTGAGCATATGAAAGACTTAGTTGCATCAACTGCAGGTGCTGCTTGGAACCTTGCCCGCAAGCTCGATAGCGGCGGTGGCGTTGGAATGCTTGTTGATCAAAAATTTTCAAAAGGTGATGAAACCAAGTTCTTCGGACATACGGTGAAGACAAACCCACTTCTGGCTAAACTTGCCCGCCAATATAAATGTGAAGTTTTCCCAGCCCGTTGCATCCGTTTACCAGGTGGACGCTTCAGATTAGAACTAGAGCCCGCTGTTGAGCTTCCGAAAGGCGATAATGGCGAGATTGATATCAATGCCACATCTCAAATGCTCAACGATAAAGTGGAACTATGGGTACGCGAATATCCCGGTCAATGGCAATGGTTCCATGACAGATGGAACATCAAGCACCTTATATAAAAAAGCCCCTGCCAAATATACACATTCGGCAAGGGCGGATTTTAAATTACATAATTTCTAATTAGTGCTTAATCACAACACGGGTATTTCTTAAGCCAGTGCGCTCCACAAGGTTATAAAACTTAGAAGCATTTTCCGGATGCAAACGGATGCAGCCATGCGAAGCTGGACGACCTAAACGAGAAATAGCGTCTGTGCCGTGAACAGCATATCCACCGTGGAAAAACACAGCATATGGCATTGGTGCGTTGTTATATTTGCGCGAACGATGATGCTTGGACAACCATTTTGCAGACCATTTGCCTGTCGGTGTGCTATACCCTTTACGGCCGCTCGAAATTTTCCAACGGTATTTTACCTTACCATTCTTTTTGACAACCATTGTCTGTGATGACAAATCAATACGTGCTTCCAAAGGTGCCGCAGCAGCTTGAGAAGCTGGTAAAATCATAAAAAATACTGCCAGTGCAGCTACTAAATTTCGCATGGCGAAACTCCCCAGTTTTCGAATAATCCAACAAATTGCGCTAAAATTAGCGTCTTAGTGGGGTTTTTACCAGTCTAAGCTTTATCTATGGTTAAGCCTACACGCTAACAGTAAGACAAATGGCGATAAATATCGCTTCAAGAATACACGAAACCCAAAACAATTTGCTCGCATCTTCAAGGTCAAAATGGCCAAGTTTCAACCGCCCAGTAGGGTTTAGATAAAGTTCGTGAGAGATGCTTTCACCATAAATTCGCGGTCCAGAGAGAACGATATTGAGCGCTCCAGCCATTGCTGTTTCAGGCCAACCCGCATTGGGAGATCTGTGAAGTGATGCATTGTTGAGCACTGAAAACACAGCATCTTTAAATGATTTAACACCTTTTAAGATCAATGCAGACAACGCAATTAACACAGCTGAAAGTCGGGCCGGCAACCAATTCGCCAAATCATCCAACTTTGCAGACGCCCATCCGAAATCCTCATATTTGATTGTTTTATGCCCGATCATACTGTCAGCTGTATTAAGCATTTTGTACATCAAAATACCCGGCAAACCCAAAAGCGCGTACCAAAATACCGGCGCAACAACCCCATCAGAAAAGTTCTCAGCAAGGCTTTCAATCGACGAGCGCGTTACATCAGACGCATCCATATGGTCAGTCTGCCGCCCTACAATCATACTTACAGCATATCGCGCACCTTCAATATCGCCTGATGACAAAGGAGCAATAATATTATTGATATGATCGGACATGCTTTTCTGCGCAATCAAAATTGCCACGACAACAATTTCTAATACAAAACCCGCCATGCCAAATAGCTGGAAAATTGTATTTGCCAGCAAACCTAAACCTAGCGCCAAAACTAAAATGAGAAAAAGTGCAAGCATGCCAAACTGTTTGCGCTTTCTGCGATTATCGCGGATACGATTTAGATGCTGATCTAGTTTCGAGATCACTTTACCAAAAAACACCACGGGATGCGGTAATTTTCGCCACATCCATTCTGGATCACCGACACACATGTCTAAGGCAATCGCAAGAACAAGGATCAATAAATGACTATCCATCATTGGTTCTTAAAGGACAAAACCGCTTGTTTAAAACGGAGATCCTCCTCCTGATTGCTGGTCAATCCGAGCCGTAGCCATTGCGGATTATAATCAAACTTTCTCGTCAGTATCTTCTCAACTAACAAATGTTCATGCAAGTTCTGCGCTTTTTCATGCTCAATCAGTAAAAAAAGTTTGGTTCCGCCAATTATTTTCAAACCCATTTCTAAAACAGCTTGATGAAACAAAGCATGGCGCTTTGAAATTTTCTCAAACAAATCTCGATGTATCTTGTTTTGGATGAGCACATGTTTAGCAACACTTATGCTAGGGCCTGAGACTGCCCAAGGCCCTTGTAAATGTGAAATCTGCTGCAAGATATCACTATGGGCAAACACAAACCCGATACGGGCACCCGCAAGGCCAAAAAACTTGCCAAATGATTTAAGCAAAATCAGATTATCGATTGGTTCGGCAGATAGCATTGAAGCGTTTTCACACACATCGCAAAACGCTTCATCAACCACAAGAAAGCCTTCACGCTGTTTGAGCGCATTGGCCAATGAGGATAGCTCATCTTGCGAATATAGCCTGCCATCGGGGTTGTTGGGATTTGCCAGGATAACTGAACGCACATCACCGATATCAACAATGCTATCAAGCGCGGTGTAACCTCTATTTTGTCGCGCAAATGCACCCGCATATTCGCCATATGTCGGACCAACAATACCGACATCACCATCAAGCAAATCAGGCAGATGGTTGATCAAAAACTGTGAACCTGACGTTACCAAACAATCCTGCTTTGATACGTAGTACGTCTTTGCAATTTCTGCCAATTCGCTGAGCGAGGCACGTTCGGGCAAACGATGCCATGATGACAAATCCAACTCGGGAACTGGTGCTAAAAATGGACTGATCCCAGTAGAGATATCAATCCAATCAGAACGTGATCCACCATAGGTCTGGATCGCGTTTACTAAGTTTCCCCCATGCTCAATCTGCATCGTCAATCCACCCGATCAATGATGTGCATATAAGAACCAGCAATATTATTTAACTGCGCACCAAAGGCGCCAAGATCCTTGCCCAGCGCGTCTTGAGCGGTAAACAACGGTGTTTTAGTTGTGTTTTTAACTTCAGTTGAATAGTGAAATTCATGGGCGTTTAGCTGCGTGACGCCTAAAAAGTCATTGATTAGTTCGAGTTTTCGATATCCCAGATTGCGTTTGCGCTCCGCAAAGCTCGTCTCTATTGGCAAAAGCCCCAACATCTTGTGTCGAACACCATCGGCATCAATCAGCCCTTCACCTAAGGTCATATAGCCACCGCATTCACCGTAAATTTTCACACCACGCCCAGCCGCATTCAGCATTTCATTTCGAAAATGATCCGCTTGTGAGATCGCATCTGCATGTAATTCAGGATAACCGCCGGGAAGAAAAACCGCATCACAATCATCATTTGGCCCCTCATCTGATAGTGGCGAAAAGAGGCTAATCTCAGCCCCCTGCTCTCGCCAACCTTCAATCAGATGTGGGTAAATAAAAGAAAATGCTAAGTCCTTGGCCACAGCAATACGTTGCCCAAGAGGCGGGATTTTCGCAACTGTTTCAGAACTTTTATGATGCACATCAGAAAGGCTATCAAGGATTTCGTCTACAGCAACGGTATCTTTAAGCTTACGAGCGGCATTTTCAATAAACTGATCCATCAAAGGATGTTCAAAGGCCTGTACCAAACCGAGATGCCGCTCAGGAAGTGCCAATCCGCTATCGCGCATCACCGCACCGAAAACCTTGATCCCGAGTGGTTCGATAGCTGCACGAAGCATATGTTCGTGGCGGGTGCTGCCAACCTTGTTCAAAATCACGCCCGCGATTTCAATATCGTCGCGAAATGATTTAAACCCATGGACAATTGCCGCCACAGAATGTGAGAGTTTTGCGCAGTCGATGACTAGTATTATCGGTAGGTTTAATAACTTGGCTAAATCAGCTGCAGAACCTGAACCATCAGCAGCGCCATCAAACAAACCCATCATCGCTTCAATGAGTAGAACCTCACCTTCTGATGTTGATGTAATTGCTTGATCCAAAAGTAGATTTTCGCGCATACCCCAAGGGTCGAAATTCACGCATTCTTTTGCCAAAGCCAATGTATGAAATTGCGGATCAATAAAATCAGGTCCAGCTTTGCCAGAACAGATTTTCACACCGCTGTTTCGCAAAAGTCGCAGCAAGCCTAGAGTAACGGTCGTCTTACCAGAGCCAGAAGATGGCGCTGCGATAATGAACCCCTTCATCAGGCAGTCTTACCCGATAAGGAGGAAATCGGATCAAGATTATTCAGCCCAAGCGGATCTGGAGATAAAACCTTCCCGGTCGCTGCACCGAGCCAATCCAGCCCTTCATGCAATCTGACAACCTCGCCAATAACGACGATTGCAGGCGGAGAAAGTTCAGATTTTTCAACATCTGCAACTGCACTGCCTAATGTGGTTATAAGAACTTTCTGATCTTGAGTTGTCGCATCACAAACAAACGCCATTGGTTCATCTTCTAAGCGTCCTGCACTCAGCAATTTTTGAACAATTGGTTCTATGTGCTTCATTGCCATATACATGACAATCACCGGCGAACCTTTAGCGACATTTTCCCAATCAATTGCATCAGGGACAATTCCACCTGCATCATGCCCCGTTAAAAACGTTACATTGTGGTTTGTGTCACGATGAGTGACCGGAATGCCCGCATAAGCAAGCCCGCCGATCCCCGCTGATACGCCCGGCACAATTCGAAAAGTCACGCCATGTTGGACCAAAGTGAGAGCTTCTTCTCCTCCGCGACCAAACACAAATGGATCACCGCCTTTAAGGCGCAACACCTTTTTACCTTGCTTTGAAAGCTCGACCAAACGCAAAGAAATGTCGCGTTGCTTGGCAGAAGGTTTACCGCCACGTTTACCGGCATATTCCATTAAAGCGCCGGGGCGCGCCAAGCTAAGGCAATCTTTATTGACCAGCGCATCATGCACAATCACGTCTGCTTGCGATAATGCATTGATGGCATGCAACGTCAAAAGCCCCGGATCACCGGGTCCAGCGCCCACGAGCCAAACCTCGCCAGCCTTCATTTTTGGTAATTGTTTTTGCCAGTCTTGCATATCGTTTAATTCAAGTTTGCTTTGCTGTTCATATTTGTCTCCATCATATACCCTTTCCAAGCGGGGGAAAACAATGATAACGACATTGAAACAACAAATTATGCTAACTAGGCGACAATGAACGACGAAATTACAACAGACGCCGATGATGAAAAGGTTCTCCAGCGCGGTTGGACAACAGGCGCCTGCGCAACGGCTGCGACCAAAGCTGCCCTGACCGCATTGATCACCGGTGAGTTTCCCGATCCTGTTGCAATTCTATTGCCCAAGGGTGAAGTACCACATTTTCCGCTCGCTCTTGAAAGTCTGGGCGAAGGTTATGCCATGGCCGGTATTATTAAGGACGCAGGTGATGACCCTGATGTTACGCATGGCGTCATGGTAATTGCAGGTGTGCGTCCTCTGCGACCGGGCAGCGGAATAAAATTTGTGGCGGGTGACGGCGTTGGCACAGTTACAAAAGACGGTTTACCGATAGAAAAAGGTGAAGCTGCGATCAACCCTGTTCCGCGTCAAATGATGAGTGAAATCGTCACTGAAATTTGTGGCGAATACAAATTGCCAGCCGATGTTGAAATCCGCATTTCAATTCCCGATGGCGAAGAAATTGCCAAGAAAACTTGGAACCCAAGACTTGGCATTGTTGGTGGTTTATCGATACTCGGCACGACGGGTATTGTTCATCCATTTTCATGTTCAGCTTGGATCCATTCCATTCATCGCGGTATTGATGTTGCGCGCGCTGAAGGGCTTGATCATGTCATGGGTGCAACAGGCTCAACGTCTGAAAAAACCGCTCAAGAGATGTATGACCTTCCAGAAATTGCCTGCCTTGATATGGGTGATTTCGCGGGTGGTCTTTTAAAATATATTCGCAAGCATCCAGTACCAAAACTCACCATCGCTGGCGGGATTGGCAAGATGGTGAAACTGGCGCAAGGGCATCTGGATTTGCATTCAGCTCGCAGCCAAGTTGATATGAATTTTCTAGCTGATATCGCGCTAGATTTAGGATTGAATCAAAATCTCAAAAACCAGATTCAAAATGCCAATACAGCATTAGAAGTCTATGAAATCACAAAAGAAAACGCAGTTGATATCATGCCTTCTATTGCTAAGAAAGCACATGAAACAGCAAAAACTGCTTTGCGTGACGCGCCCATTGAACTGGACCTCATCATCATCGATCGCAAAGGCAATATTCTTGCGCATGCTAAGCCCGATGCGAAATAATGAGCAAAACAATTCTCATATTATCGGGCACAGCAGAAGCCTTTGACCTTGCAGCAAAGCTTCAAAAAGAACAACCAAATTGGCGTATCATTTCATCACTTGCTGGCCGAACCCAAAACCCTAAATTACCGGATGGCGAAACCCGGATCGGCGGCTTTGGCGGTGTTGAAGGTTTAATAGATTATATATCTAAACAGAACGTTGATAAAATCTATGATGCGACACATCCCTATGCGCTGAACATTACGAAAAATGCTATTCAAGCCGCACAACAGTCGGGCATTGATTACGAGAAATTTTCTCGCCAACCCTGGCAAAAAACGAAAGGCGATAATTGGCTTGAAGTTGCTTCCATAGAAGAATCAGCGGACAGATTACCTCAAAATGCAACCGCATTTTTAGCGCTCGGACGTCAATATATCAAAGCGTTTGAACATCGTGCAGATTGCCATTTTATTGTCAGAATGGTGGATCATTCTGACGATGTGCCGTTAAGTTCATATAGGCTTATATTGGGTCGCCCCAACGAGGATTGCGAGGACGAACGCGATCTATTTTTAGAAAACAAAATAACGCACCTTGTCACGCGCAATTCAGGCGGTGAAAAATCCTACGCTAAAATCATAGCTGCACGCGAGGCGAAAATACCCGTCATTATGATCAGAAGACCAAATGATTAGCTAGCAACTTTGCGCTGTTTCTTTTTGCCTTTATTGCGCAAAACATGGCTGTAATCGGCATTATATAAATCAGAATCGCGGAACTGAGTTTCGCCAAAAACTTTACCAACTAGAATGAGCGCAGTACGCGTAATTTTCTCTTTGCGCACATCTTCCTTCATCTTATCCAAGGTCGTAAAGATATATTTCTCATCCGGCCAAGTCGCGCGATAAGCAATCACCACCGGACAATCCAAACCATAATAAGGCTCAAGCGAATTTTTGATATAATCAAGATTTCGGATCGACAAATGAATAGCAAGTGTCGCGCCAGATTTACCCAAAACCTCAAGCTGCTCGCCTTCTGGCATAGAAGACGCCTTCATACCTGTGCGGGTGATGATCACAGTTTGCGCAATTTCCGGAAGTGTAAGCTCTGTTGCTAGTTTCGCGGCAGCACCTGCAAATGCTGGTACACCTGGCACAACTTCATAATCGATCTCTAGCGCATCCAGACGACGCATTTGCTCAGCCGTCGCGCCATAAATAGCTGGATCACCTGAATGAACCCGTGCGACGTCTTTGCCTGCCGCGTGAGCTTCTTTTATATCCTCGATGATTTCATCCAAATGCATGGGGGCCGTATCCTTCACAAGCGCATCAGATGGTGCAGCTTGTACGATCTCTTCAGGCACCAGCGAGCCTGCATATAAGCATACTGGGCAATTTTCGATGAGCTTTAACCCACGCACTGTGATTAAGTCAGGGGCACCAGGTCCCGCGCCAATAAAATAGACCGTCATTTTTTATCACCCATAATAGAACCAGTTTTTCCTGAATAACCGCGCGGAGTGTAAACCCATGTTTTTCCATCGCCTGTATGCGTCGTGCGGCTTTCGCTCGAACCGACGATCACAACCGTCAGCATATCCACATCATTGATATCAAGCTCGCCAAGCGGCACGACACGCACCTTTTCACCATCACGACCCAGATTTGTTGCCAAAATCACAGGCGTGCTCGCCGGACGATCTTCAAGCAAGCGATCTTTAGCCCATGCCAACTGCGTGCGACGCTTTTTTGAAACCGGATTATAAAACGCAATGACGAAATCCCCGTCTGCTGCTGCTGAAACACGCCGTTTGATATCTTCCCATGGTGTGAGCAGATCCGAGAGCGAGATCGTGCAAAAATCATGGCCCAGCGGTGCACCAATGCGCGCAGCAGCGCCTTGTAATGCAGATATCCCAGGAGAAACAGCAATCTCGATGCGCTTTGCTCCCGGCGTTAATCCGTCTTCATCCGAGGCTTTATCCAGCAGTTCAAAAACCAGTGTTGCCATAGCGTAAATACCAGCATCGCCTGAACACACAAGCGCTACATCACGCCCCTCGCCCGCAAGCTCCATGGCATGGCGCACACGTGCTTCTTCTTTCCCCAAATCAAAATCATGACGGGTTTTACCCATGGCAAGTGGGCCAAGTAGGTCAAGGTAAAGCGAGTATCCAACAAGGTCGGTGGATTGCGCCACCATTTTAGAAACTTCCGGAGAACGCCAATCATCGCTACCGGGGCCAATACCAACCACGAAAAGTTTGCCTCGTTTATCACCGGGTAATGATGCGCTCTCAATAGGCATAGCGCTCCAACCAATGGCAAGTGTTGCACGTTTGCTCTTTTGTTTCTCAACTAACAGATCGCCATTATCACCAGATGCAGCAAGCGCTGATCCTTCCGCGACCCCATAAACACCAACTTCACCGAAAACCACATCAGACGGGTTTTTCAAACGTTCGGTTTGTTTGAGCAATTCGTCTGCCGTTAAGAACCGTGCTTCGCAAGAAAAATGATTTGCGAGCGCATGAATTGCAGCTTCATCCGTCTTTAGATCAATCGATGCAACAAGCCCAACAGCTTCCGGGGCATAGCCATCTTTTGCCAATGTCTTTTCAGCAAGTTCGATCAATTCCTCAGGCCCACATCCGCGTTCACACCCAACTCCAAGAACTAGACTCTTTTTATAATAAACCAGCTCTAAACCTTTGGGCTCTCTAAGTTTTTCAGTGAAGGTCAATTGCACTTCACCACCCTCTTCAAGTTCAAGTTGGCTTTGTGAAATCCATTCTGAATTTCCAACTAGATCCACACGTTCACCATTCACGAGCGCTGCCATTGCATCCTTGGCCTGATCTGGATTTGATAAAACATATCCTTCCGGTGGCTCATCAAGTGCTATGCCAAACTTAAGATCACCCGCAGTGGTTACTGCCGCATTGCCATTGGTTATTGAAGCGATTGAACGCGCCAAATTGTTTGCGCCATGATGCCCACCCAATAATGGAATAACGGATGTTCCATCCTCAGAAATCGCAATAACCGGCGGCTCAGATTTTTTATCATGCAAATAAGGTGACAAGATTCTGATCAATGCACCTGTTGCCATAATCGCAATAATTGGCGTCTGCTCGGCAAAGAGATTTGCAAGATGCGTTTTCACATCATCGAAGATAACATCGGCTTCCCCAACGCGTTTGGAAAATCCGTGAACGTCACCGTCAATGCCATCCGCAATTTGTTGTGCAAGCGCTTGGGCAGAGTTGGTGAGAATAATAACAGCAGGCTTCATCATGAGCACCTAGTTTGATGGTTCAGGGACAGGGAGAGTTTCAACCCAATCCTCTGCCCCTTTATAAATGAGAATTAAAGAGAAATATGGTGCCTTCTTCGCAGGCATTTGCGCAAGCGGATAGATTTTCTGCTCTTGCAAACTAATGCGCTCGAGATAGCCCGCCTGATCGGTGAGCCCCATATCATCAATCAACTTCGCAACGCGTTCGAAATGACGCCCTACTTTGATGATCGAAATCGCGTCGCTTTTTTCAATCTGTGCTTTGATATCTTCATCAGGCAGCGGTGCCGGGATAACAGTTAGGACATCATTTCGCGCTGCAAGCGGCCGACCAAGGGCCGCAGCCCCTGCCATCATTGATGATACACCTGGTACAATCTCGCATTCAAAATCATCCGCCAATCGCTCATAGAGATACATAAAAGATCCGTAAAAGAATGGATCACCTTCGCACAACACCACAACATCGCGATCATGTTTGAGATGCTCGGAAATTGCATGCGCAGCTTGATCATAGATCTGCTGCGCCGGAAAACGTTCAACGCGCATCGGCACAATTATGGGAATTTCTTTTTGTTCTTCAGATAAAAATGGTGCTGCAATCTGACGGGCAAAACTTTCACCATCATCGGGTGCCGGATAAGCCACAACTGGGGAAGCACGTAAAATTCTGAGCGCTTTTAACGTAATAAGTTCACTATCACCCGGGCCCATACCGATGCCATAAAGCTTTCCGGTCATATCAAGCGCCTTTCATATTCTGTTTTGTCACTGACCATAGGGTCACAGGCATATTCGATTTCCAACCATGAAATTTTCCAACGGGAACAGCCCTTGAAACCTGCAATCGCGTGAGTTCGCCGCCATGGGTTTCAAACAATTTAGTCAAATAAGCTTCACTTTGAACTGTTACCGCATTTGCGACCAGTTTTTTGCCCACTGGCAAAGCATCCCAACACGCATCAAACAATCCATCAGAAGTTAATCCGCCACCGATAAAGATCGCATCTGGAGTTGGCAACTCAGATAGCTGATCAATGGCAGCACCTTGATGTATCTTCAGCTGCGGCGTTCCCAAAATATTGGCGTTTTGCGCAATCATTTCGCAGCGCGCATCATCTCGTTCAACAGCAAATGCTTTTGCACCTTGGCAGGCACGCATCCACTCAATTCCAATAGAGCCACACCCCGCGCCAATATCCCACAATGTTGCATGCGGATATGGAGCAAGCAGTGACAATGTCAAAGCGCGGACTTCTCGTTTGGTCAGCTGACCATCATGCAAAAACGCGTCATCATCTAAACCTGGAACACATGAGAAGAACCCAGCGCCATCTTCTGCAACACACTCAATTGCGAGCATGTTGAAGTCGGCAAAATCTTTATCCTCGTTAAGCAGTTCCTCGGCTAAAAATGTCGAGATCTTCTCACTTGCACCACCGATATGTTCCAATATGGTGAGCTTTGACTTTGTAAATTTACGCTCCGCTAGGCTTTGCGCCGCGGCATAAATGGTCTTTGCATTTGATGTAAGCGATATGATCTGACGCCCGGGCTGAATATGAGGAACCAATCCGGCAACAGATCTTCCATGCAAAGATATCATCGCGGTTTCCTGCAAGCGCCAACCAAGTTTTGCAGCTGCTAATGAAAATCCCGATGGTGACGGGATAACTAGCATCTCATCTTCATCAAAAAACTTGCGCAATGTCGCACCAATGCCAAAATGCATTGGATCACCAGTTGCAAGAATGGTTGTCGCTTCGCCGCGACGCTCTTTAATGAATGCGATTGTTTCTGAAACGCCAAATGTCCAAGGTATCGTATTTTTATCGCCTGTATCGATAGCCTCTAACACCCGCGCAGGTGCAATAATCGTTTCAGCCTGATCAAACAATGTGCGAGCAGATGAGTTAAGGCTTGCAAGTCCATCATCCCCCACGCCCAATATTGTCAACCAAGGTGCATTAGCCATAATTTTCAAGCTTTCCCGCAAGCGCGTTAACTGCAGCAGATGCCATTGCTGAACCACCGCGCCGTCCACGAACCGAAATAAACGGGATATCAAGCTGGTTTGCAATGAGCGCTTCTTTTGATTCAACCGCGCCAACAAAACCCACCGGTATCCCAATGATCAAGGCTGGTTTTACCGCGCCTTCCCCAATCAGTTCAAGCAAACGAAATAAAGCTGTCGGCGCATTGCCAATTGCCACGACGCTGCCCGCCAATTTGGGGCGCCATAATTCAACTTGCGCAGCTGAACGTGTGGTTTGTTTTGCATCGGCGATAGATCTCACACCTTCGTGGTTCAATGAGCATATAATCTCATTATCAGACGGCATAAGGCGTTTGATAATGCCATGGCGCACCATCTCCACATCGCAAATCACCGAACCACCATCTAATAACGCCTGACGGCCGATATCAAATGCACCGGGTGAATAAGCGATATCATCAACGACATCGACCATTCCGCAAGAGTGGATCAAACGGATGGCAAGTTGTTGCATACCAGGATCGAAACGCGACAAATCAACCTCATTGCGAATAGTCGCAAAGGATTGACGGTATATTTCACCCGGGTCGCGTTCGTAGTCGAGCTCCGCCATCGGACTTACGACTTCTTTTCCATGGATTTCGGACCGAGCGGATGGTCTGCATGCGGATATGGATGGTGGTGATGATCATGCGAGTGGTCGTGATCGTGTTCATGATCATGGCTATGACCATGACTGTGATCATGCGAATGTACCGGAGTGAACGGCAAGCCATGTTTTTCGCAAAACTCAGGATCACGACAAGATGCATCGCAATCACCCTTACAAGGGCAATCTTCCAAACCACCGCCGATACCTTCAACGTGGTAGTGATGGCTCTCTTGCGGCAATCCAACTTGGTCTTCAAAACCCAAAACCTGTTCGCGATATTTACAAAGTTGGCAGTTCATTAAGGCCTGACCAACTTTGACTTCTTCAACACGATCCTTGAAGGTTTCGATCACCAAAGGATGATCATTTAGATAGCTTGCTTGCACAAACTGAATGTCAGGATGTTCTGCAGCCACTTCATCTGCGTAGCTGAAGATACGTTTGACCAAGACACCAGTGAACAGAAAATAAGGGAACACGATGATGCGCTTGTAACCAAGTTTTGCAGCATGCTGCAGCCCCGGGGCCACAAGCGGGAATGTTACCCCTGAATAACAGGTTTCAGCCCATCCAAAGCCCATACCTTCCCACAACATGCGGGTAACTTTGGTCACATTGGAATTTGCGTCAGGATCAGATGCACCACGCCCAACGACCATCAAAAGCGTTTCGTGCTTTTCAACCGGACCGTGTTCTTTATCAGCTGCATCAATTGCTTCTTGGATACGCTCACCCGCAGCACGGGTCATTTTCAAATCAACACCCAATTCGCGACCATAATTGATCACCATGCCAGGATTTTGCGCTTGATAAGTATTTAAAACAGATGGGATATCGTTTTTAGCGTGACCGGCTGCAAACAGCATGCCCGGCACTGCCAAGACACGGGTAACCCCTTGTGTGCGCAATTTATCCAGACCATCAGAAATCACAGGATTACAAAACTCCAAATAACCGTATTCGACCGGCACATCTGGATAATGCTCTTTTAGACCGCGCGCAACAGATGAGAATTGCTTGGCAGCATTTTGGTTTCGGCTACCATGGCCACACACCATGATGCCTATTTTTTCTTGCTCGCTCACGCGCTCTCCTCCGCTTCTTGCTCAATGTCAGAAACTTCTTCGTCCGAAGCTTCTTCGTCTTCAGCCTTTTTGCCCTTGGCCAAAATTGCAGCAATGGTAGCTGCAGCAACGACAGCGGCTACACCCACCCAGTGCGCATGGCCTGCAAGCTCGCCAACATGGCCGCCATGTGCAAAAGCCTGGCTGGATCCAGTGAATAATAAACAAGTATTTAGAATAAGGAATTTTCGCATATCGCGTCTCCGTTAGTTTCATCATCAAGGATGCACGAGACGCCAGAGAAACTTTATAAAATTTGCTCTGATGATCGATAGTTCCGGAATTGGCTCTTGATTTAAGTCAGCCGCACCAAAGTCTCTTTCAGCCTTTTAAAAGGCACCATCGTACATTCGGGTGAAAAATAGTGTTTTACATCGGTAAGGTCAAACACAATCACGACAAATAAACATGCGATTGCGACCTTAATTTCATGGTTTAATCTCTAAGTGCTGCCACCCCTATCCCCGCGGCCTCAAACCCACCATCTACACCCAGTATTTGGCCAGTTATAAAGCTCGCTTTTTCACTCGTTAAGAAAACGATCGCATTGGCAATCTCATCTTCAGTCCCATAACGATTAAGCGCTAGAGTATCGTGGTATGCCTGACGAATTTCAGGTGTGTGAACAGCAAGCGCGAGTTTGGTATTCACAGGACCTGGCGCTACGCCATTAACGCGAATGCCCATCTCGCCAAGCTCAACGGCTTGCTGCAAAGTTAAATGCGCTAGTGCGGCTTTTGACGTGCCATAGGCCACACGAAGCGTACTTGCACGAAAACCGGAAATTGACGTTATATTGACGATTGACCCTTTGGCTTTTGAGAGCAATTGCGTGAACGCTTGCACCATTAAAAACGGTGCATCGAGATTATTACTCATCACCCTGCGCCAACGTTTGAAGTCTGTTTCCTGAATAGGACCAAAATCTGCAACGCCAGCATTATTAACCAGCGCATCTAGCTTGCCAAATTCTGAAGTAACTTGCGCCTGCAACTTGTTTACATTGTCAGCATCGGCGACATCAAGATCAATTGCTGTGACTGAGGAAAGTTCTGCCGATGCTTTTGACAGCTCTTCACCATCATAATCGACCATATAAACGTGCCAGCCCTCGCCAACCAATTGCTTGGTCGTAGCCAAACCAATACCTCGTGCAGCACCAGTGACCAGCGCAACTTTCTTCTCAGACATTTAAAACTCCACCCCAACTTGAGCTTTAACCCCAGAACGGAATGGATGTTTGATCATCGTCATTTCAGTGACCAGATCTGCAAATTCCATCAGCTCTTCTTTGGCATTACGACCAGTGATAATTACATGTTTCATCTCTGGTTTTGTTTTAAGGAACTCAACAACTTCGTTGATATCAAGATAGTCGTAGCGCAAAACAATGTTCAGCTCATCAAGCAAAACCATGTGGATATTCTCATCCATAATCATTGCTTTCGCACGCTCCCAAGCCTGTTGGGCAGCTTCAATATCGCGCTGACGATCTTGAGTTTCCCAAGTAAAACCGTCACCCATTGCAGTGATTGTCACTTGCTCTGGAAAAGCTTCTAAAACTTTGCGTTCACCAGTACCCCATTTGCCTTTCACAAACTGCACAACGCCGACATTCATGTCATTGCCCAGCGCACGGAAGATCATACCAAATGCGGCAGTTGATTTACCCTTACCTTTACCGGTGTGAACCATTACCAAACCTTTTTCGATGGTTTTAGTTGCAATGATTTTGTCACGCGCTGCTTTTTTCTTTTTCATTTTCTCAGCGTGACGCTCATTGAGCTGGTCTTCGGTCATATTATCTGTGATCTTGCCTGCCATTTAATGTGTTCCTTCTACCATTTTGGCCAAATCAAATTTGGCCGAATTGCTGCGCGGTGTCCATAACCCACGATCTACTGCTTCCATAAATCGTGCAGCCATTTCTTTTAGCGCCTCAGGATTTGCATCCTCAATAAAGTCGCGCACTTCATCATCACCAAGGTAAGCCTGATATACCAGTTCAAAATGATGATCACGAACAGACCCCGTTGTGGCTGAAAAAGCAAACATATAATCCACGGTCGCAGCCATCTCAAACGCGCCTTTATACCCGTGACGCATAACACCATTGATCCATTTTGGATTAACAACGCGAGCACGAACAACACGGGATATCTCTTCATCTAACGAACGGATAACGGGCTTTTCAGGACGAGAATGATCATTGTGATAAATCGCTGGCTTTTGCCCTGATGCTTGCGCAACAGCTGCCGTCATTCCGCCTTCGAACTGATAATAATCGTCACTATCAAGCAGATCATGCTCGCGATTGTCCTGATTTTGCACCACTGCTTGAACCGACCCTAAGCGCTTTTTGAACAAGACCTGCTCGTCTTTGCCATCTTCATTAGCGCCATAGGCATAGCCACCCCAAACAGTATAGGCTTTTGCAAGATCTTCCTGATCATCCCAACCTTTTTCATCAATTAGCGCCTGCAATCCCGCGCCATAAGCACCCGGTTTTGAACCAAACACGCGATATCCAGCACGTTTTTTTGCAGTAGCCTGATCAACGCCTTGATTGACGAGCTGATCAAACTCATTGCGCATACGAGCAGCAATTGGATTATCAAACTGATCTTCATCCAACGCGCCAACGGCTCTGATCGCTCGGTCAATCAGTGATATCTGATCCGGGAATGCATCTCTGAAAAACCCAGAAATGCGTAAAGTTACGTCTACGCGTGGCCGCCCAAGCTTGGCTTGCGGGATAATCTCATAACCAGTCATCCGGCGCGAAGTCATATCCCAAGTCGGCTTTACACCAATTAGGGCAAGCACTTGCGCTAAGTCATCACCACCTGTGCGCATATTCGATGTGCCCCATGCCGTCACACCAAAGCTGGTCGGCCAATTGCCATGATCTTGCACATAGCGCGCGATGAGCAATTCCGCAGATTTCTTACCGAGCTCCCATGCGGCAGACGTTGGCAAGGCTCGACTATCAACAGAATAAAAATTTCGCCCAGTTGGTAATACATCAGGTCGCCCACGTGTTGGCGCACCTGATGGACCCGGAGCGATAAACTCACCATTTAGCCCATCGATAATAGCATCTAATTCAGCTTCACCTGAACTCGTGACGCTCGGTTTAATCTGCGTATCGATCTCAGCCAAAACAGATATTGTCTCAACCCAATCATTAGGAACTTCGAAAGTCCCAGCGACGATATCGGAGGCCAACAACTCGATGCGCTCAACCGTATCTCCATTTGTGCGCCAATTATCTTCAGATAACGCCTGCAACACATCGGGGCGATCGCCAGTCCATTGTTTTGCCATCTCGCAATCAAGCGGATCAAAATCTTCACCAAGATCTAAGTCTTTTGCAATTGCGCGATGCAGGCTTTGCTCGTTCTGCTCCGTGCCGCGCGGCAAACGTGCTAACGCAACGGTTAAATCTTCGAGCAGTCGTCCTTCAGGTGCGACGCCAAAAATGTGCAAGCCATCGCGAATTTGCATCTCTTTTAATTCGCACAACCAAGCATCTAATTTCTCAAGCGCCAAATCATCATTATCGATCTGGCTCACGCCTGCATCATGGCCAATGCCTGTATCGCGCACCAATTCAAGGATCTGTTTCTTGAGCAATTTCAAGCGTCGCGGATCATGACCTGCTGCGAGATAATATTCATCGACCAAAGCTTCGAGATCTTTAAGCGGGCCATAACTTTCTGCGCGCGTTAATGGCGGTGTAAGATGATCAATGATCACCGCAGATGTGCGGCGTTTGGCTTGCGTCCCCTCACCAGGATCATTGACAATAAACGGATAGATGTGGGGTAAAGCGCCCAAGATTGCAGCAGGGAAACACGTCTTAGATAGCGCTAATGCTTTGCCAGGAAGCCATTCTAAGTTGCCATGTTTTCCCATGTGAACAACAGCGTGAGCACCCAGCTTTTCACGCAAGTAAAAATAAAACGCAAAATATCCATGAGGTGGCACAAGGTCAGGCGAATGATAGCTTTCGGTTGGATCAATATTATACCCACGCGCTGGTTGAACACCGACGACGACATTCCCAAACTTAGTAAGCGGAAGTTCAAAACGACCTTCATTCACAAAAGGATCATCTTTTGCATCGCCCCAACGCGTTTGAATCTGTTCCTGAACGGATTGAGGCAAATCGTTGAAATGACTCTGATATTCACCAAGTTCAAGTATTTCTCGAACTTCTTGAATCTGTTTTTCATCGTCGCAATCGCGCTTTGCATTGGTTGGACCGCGTTGAACAATATCCATCAATTCAGCAGACGTTAAAGGCGCGTTTTCAACACTATAACCTTGGCCCGCAAGAGCACCTAAAACCTCAACCGTGCTTGCCGGCGTATCAAGCCCGACACCGTTTGCAAGCCGTCCATCTTGGTTAGGATAATTTGCTAAGATCAGCGCAACGCGCTTTTCAGCGTTTTCAGCAGCCTTTAAGCGGCACCAGTTTTTTGCAAGCTCAACAACAAACCCAATACCATCAGCATGTGGCTCATGACGGATGATATTTGTCTCAACGCGCTCATCAAAAAAGCCTGCGGATTTAAATGAAATTGCGCGCGTCATCACGCGGCCATCAATCTCGGGCAAGGCAACATTCATGGCCAAATCGCGAGTTGTTAAACCTTGCGAAGAAGATTGCCAGGCGTTGAAATCATTACCAGCCAAAACTGCTTGCAAAACAACTGCACCGTCTCTTTCAAGCACGGTCCGCTCATGGACCATTCCCGGTTTGGAAACCGCAAAACCTGTTGCATTGATCACAACACCTGGATTTGTTTGATCAAACAAAGTGGTCACAGTTGCTTGCGAAACCGGGTCTTTAAGACTGGCAACAAATATCGGTAACGGATTTATGCCTTGGTCCAAAAGCTCAGCAATGAGTGCATCAATTGGGGATGTCTGCCCGCTTTGCACCAATGCACGATAAAATGAAATCGCAACAACAGGTGCATCTTTGACCCACAAAGCTTGTATATCAGACAACGATTGCGGCGATATCTTTGGCCAATAGAGCCCAGCTTTGAGCAATGGTTTAGCTGATGCAGGTAAATCCGCATCAGAAATTGCTGCCTCACAACCGCGCACAAAATTATCTGAATTTTGCTGCCCGCCCTGGATGAGGTAATTCCATAAATGTTCGCAAGTTGCGGCGTCTAAATTATTAAAGCGATCAAGCTCAGGATCAGGTTTATCATCCCCGGGAAGTACAATAATTTTTACATTGTTATTGTCAGCCGCCGCAAAAAGCGCCTCAATCGCGTAAGAGAAATAACTTGCACCACCCAAGGCGCGGATCACGATCAGCTTCGCAGTTTTCGCCATTCGTACAACATAAGTATCAACTGACATCGGGTGCTTAAGCTGAGAAAGGTTTGCGAGCCGCCATTTAAGACCCGCAACGTCATCAACCGCAGCGGCAACACTTGCAACTTCTGTATCAGCTGCTGTCAAAAACAAAATATCGCCTGATGATTGACCGAGATCAACGGCCTCATCACCATCGTTTATTTCACCTTTTTGAGCGAGTAGAAGATGCATAAAGGTTTCCTATACCAGCGCTTGGATTTCAGCCGTGATAGCGGATTGATCAATGTCATGAAGGCCGATAACGACCAAGCGAGAGGAGCGTGTTTCTCCACCTGACCAAGGACGATCATAATGCTGATCAACACGTGACCCAACAGCCTGAATGTTTAGGCGCATCACCTTATCTGGCACATCCATAAAGCCTTTCAAGCGCAGAACGTCATGTTTTGAAATCACGCCCGCAAGTGATTTACAAAAATCATCCGGCGCTGTGATCGCACCACATTCAACAACAAAACTTTCAAATTCGTCGTGGTCATGATGATCGTGGTGGTGATGATCGTGATCATGGTCATCGTCATGGTGATGATCATGATGATGTTGCTCGTGATGTGACTTACGATTTTGGATGTCATCTTCTGATCCAACGCCAAGACCAAGCAACACATCGGAAGGCACAACACCGTTTTTGGCTGTGATCATTGCAGGCTTACGCTTGATCGCGTTTTGCACGGTTTCGCGAACAGCGCCAAGCGTCTCCTCGGAGATGAGATCTGCTTTATTTAAGATGATCATATCCGCTGCGGTGAGCTGATCCTCAAACAATTCCTCAAGCGGGGTTTCATGATCAAGCATTTCGTCTTCTTGACGTTGTGCATCAACTTTGCTGACATCATGAGCAAAACGACCATCGGCAACGGCAGCGCTATCTACAACAGTTACAACGCCATCAACTGTTACTTGTGCGCTAATCTCAGGCCAATTAAATGCAGCGACAAGCGGTTGCGGCAAAGCAAGACCAGAGGTTTCAATTACGATATGATCAGGTCGATCTTCACGCTCAAGCAGCTTTTCCATCGTTGGGATAAAATCATCTGCAACCGTGCAACAGATACAGCCATTCGTAAGTTCAACAATATCTTCTTCAGTGCAGTTTTCAGCGCCGCATCCTTTTAGAATATCGCCATCAACACCCAAATCACCAAATTCATTGACGATGAGCGCAATTTTCTTGCCGCCCGCATCCGATAACATCGAGCGGATCATTGTGGTCTTACCTGCACCTAAAAATCCGGTGATCACGGTGGCTGGAATTTTTGATTGTAACATGATTTAGCCTTTTAGTTTTGTGGGCAAGCCTGCGGTTATGAAGTAAACCTCATCAACAACTGCTGCTAATTTCTGATGTAATATTCCCGCGTGATCTCGAAAATCACGCGCAATTTTATTATCTGGCACGATGCCCTGCCCAACTTCATTGGACACGAAAATAATTGGCGTATCGATGGATGTAATTGCGTTGACCAGCGCATCACACGCTGCATTTATATTCCGCTCTTCCATCATCAAATTTGTGACCCAGAGCGTGAGGCAATCCACCAGGACTGCGCAGCCTTTTTCAGAATGTTCGATAAGAGCATTTGGTAATTCAAGCGGAACCTCAATGGTCTCCCAATTCGCGCTGCGACGTTCTTTATGTAAATCAACGCGCGCGCGCATTTCCTCATCCCAAATCTGAGAGGTCGCTATGTATAGACATTTTGATGAATTTAATTCGCCTAAGCCAAGCGCAAGCTTTTCCGCAAAGACTGATTTTCCAGACCTTGCACCACCAAGCACGAAAACATGAGGGTTTTTGCTCATTTAAAGGTCCAATCAGCTATTCGGCTGACCGGAATATGTAACCTAACTGAGCAGGTGCCATATCCATGGCCCCTAAGCGTTAAATCTATCATATAGCCATCCCCGTGCCATAAGTGCCCGCAGCTTTCGCCAAAGCGTTGGGCGGTTAAAAAACACCTCTTGGCAGGTCTCCTGGCTCACGCTTTCAGGTGCATTTGCACCAACAGCACTCTTAACCTTCCCGAAAAACGTGGCATGGCAGGGAACGATTCGTAGAGAATAGAGGCGTTCGTCCTGGGTTATCCATGCCACTTTATCAGTGGTATAGCCGGTAATAATCAGACTGAATTATCCAATATTATTACCTTAAAGAGTGCCTAGTCGCTCTACAGTCGCGGGTTCGGCTGTGATTAAAATCCCCTATTTGGGTCAATTTCCTCACATTCCCTTTTCATTTTGAACAGCGGTCCGCTGAACAAAAACCAAATGGTGGAGAAGTGATATTCTTAGCTATGCGAACTGTCAATCAAATTCACACGCATTGTTACTTGTGAGCAGCAATATCCAAAAGCTGATCAAAATCGACCAATTTTTCCAGCTCATTGGCCAGTTCATTTAATGCATCATCGACCAATTGCTCATAATTGGCTTCAGAACTTGCAATTCCGTGCGAGGTGAGAAGTTTGTCGCGAAACGCATCTGAGGTAAATAATCCATGCAGGTAAGTGCCGATGACTTTGCCGTCACAGCTGATCGCACCATCTTTATTCCCGTTGATAACCGAAAAAGGACGTTCGCAATCCACGCCCGACGTTCGGCCAATGTGGATTTCGTAACCATTGATGCGCGCGTTAAAGATATTGGTGTCCGCAATCACATTTTCAGTGATCTTTAGCGGCGCCATTTCAGTTTCAATATCTAAAAGCCCAAACCCATCGATTTCATCCAGTTCACTTTCAATATGTTCAGGATCATAAATCTTACGTCCCAGCATTTGATAGCCACCACAAACACCGATGATCTGCCCACCCCGATTAAGATGCTCTTGAAGCGCTTGCTGCCAACCTTCGCGTTTTAAATAATCAAGGTCCGCAATTGTTGATTTTGAGCCTGGCAAAATCACGATATCCGTATCCTGTGGCAAGCGCTCACCAGATTGGATATATTTAATATTCACATTGTCCTCGACAACCAACGGATCAAAATCATCAAAATTGGCAATACGAGGCAATTTAGGAATGGCAATTTTCAGCAGCCCGGAATTCGATTGAATAAGATGATCGAGCGCAACAGAATCTTCAGGTGGCAATTTACCAACAGCCTTGAGCCAAGGTACAACGCCCAAGCATGGCCAATCGGTAAAACTCTCAATCGCCTTGATACCATCGTCAAACAGCGTCACATCGCCTCTGAATTTATTGATCAGATAAGCTTTGATCATATCCCGATCATCATCAGGCAAAATGGTATGCGTGCCAACAATGGATGCAATCACCCCACCGCGATCAATATCGCCAATTAAAACAACAGGTACATCGGCTTCACGCGCAAAGCCCATATTGGCAATATCCCCTGCCCGAAGGTTAATCTCCGCTGGTGATCCTGCGCCTTCAACTAAAACCAAGTCGCAGCTTTCTTGCAGTTTGCGATAACTTTCAATCACCGCTTCCATTAATTGCGGCTTCATTGATTTATATTCGCGCGCCTTTGCGTGACCACGAGACTTTCCATGCACCACCACTTGGCTGCCAATTTCAGATTGCGGCTTCAATAAAACAGGGTTCATATGAATTGATGGTAGTACGCGCGAAGCAAGCGCCTGTAACCATTGGCCACGACCAATTTCGCCACCATCATCGGCAACAGCTGCATTGTTAGACATATTCTGTGGTTTAAACGGCATAACGTTAATACCGCGGTTAGACGCCAAGCGGCAAAGACCGGCGACCAGTACGGTTTTGCCAACATCAGAGCCTGTCCCTTGAAACATAAGTGCTTTTGTCATGGCAATTTCACTAACACCGAATTTTCAGCAATGAAACGATGAATTTGATCCACCAAAAGAAAAACCGTGTTGTTCAATTAAGAACAGCACGGTTTTTTAGCCAAGTTACGCGGCTCTACAAAAATACGCTTGTAGTAACATCACTTCGGTACGCAGTACCTAATCCGAAGAGAGCAAATTTGTTGTTTGCTGAATATCGTTTTACAGCAACATCGTTACCGGAATGTTATTGAAAGCCTAACCGTTTATTAATTTCGCGTTTTTTTTGGTTAATTCTGAAAAAAAGTGAAATCGATCATTTTCACATAAGCTAAGAATGTTATTGCAATCACATAAAGATATGCTTATATCTTGAAATCAAATTCACTCCGTCTTTTCCCAAGGTATAATTCATGTCAGTTCAATCCAATCCAATTACGGATCTCATTGCCGAAAAAGGCGTCCTTATGGCGGACGGCGCAACAGGCACTAACCTATTCGAAATGGGTCTTGAATCAGGTGATGCACCTGAACTCTGGAATGAAGACTCTCCTGAAAAGATTGAAGCGCTCCATCAGGGCTTTGTTGATTCTGGCTCTGACATTATCTTAACGAACTCATTTGGTGGCTCTCGGCACCGTTTAAAACTTCACCACGCTCAAGATCGCGTTTTTGAGCTGAATAAAAAAGCTGCTGAGATTGCTTGCAAAGTTGCCAAAAGCGTTGATCGTCGTGTGATCGTTGCTGGCTCTGTTGGCCCAACTGGTGAGCTTTTAATTCCGCTTGGCGCATTATCTTATGAAGCTGCCGTTGAAGCCTTTGTTGAACAGATCGAGGGTCTAAAAGCCGGTGGTGCAGAAATCGCTTGGATTGAAACCATGTCAGCGGTGGATGAAATCAGAGCAGCAGCTGAAGCTGCGGTTAAAGTTGGCTTGCCTTATGTCTACACAGGTTCATTCGACACAGCAGGTAAAACAATGATGGGCCTTCACCCTAAAGACATTCACAATGTTGCCAAAGATATTGGCGATGGCCCCGTAGCTGTTGGTGCAAACTGCGGTGTGGGCGCCTCTGACATCTTAAGCTCTTTATTGGATATGACAGCCGCTGACCCAGACGCATTAGTTGTCGTAAAAGGCAATTGCGGCATACCAGAATTTAAAGGCACAGAGATCCATTATTCAGGTACACCGCCACTAATGGCTGATTATGCACGCCTTGCCATTGATGCTGGCGCTAAAATTATTGGTGGTTGCTGTGGTACATCATGTGAGCATTTGGTTGCTATTCGTGAAGCCATTGATCAGCACAACCAACCTTCAGACAGCATTGAAAAACGTCCAAGCGTTGAAGAAATCATTGAGCGCATTGGACCAATGAAAAACAAAATGGCCGATGATGGTGCAGACGCTGCACCACGCGAACGCCGCGGTCGTCGCAGAGGTTAGAGCTTAGTCTACCATTTTAGAACTTTCGAAAAGCCCTCATGTGAAACTTCATCTGAGGGCTTTTATATTTGTAGTCTTGACCATAAGGACAAGAGTTTCGCGCTGAACAACCATCCGTCATGCAGCTCGCCTCTCCCTCTTTTGTGTTCAAATAACTTTGACACTCTGAATATAAAAAAGCATCACCACTAAACGCATCCACCGGACATGCTTTTAAGCAGGGGTTATCTTCACAAGTCGCGCAAAGATCCAATGCCGGGTTATCACGACACGCAAAATCGAGCTTTTCTTCAAATGCGATCGCACCGCGATAGCCATGCCAGGTACCGAAATCTTCGCTAATCAACAAATTGATCAAAGATTTTGAAAGCAATTCGGATTCAAGCGCCCAATTTTGAAACGGATAATAAGGTTCATCGGAGGGAAATACTGCTACGCCTTCGTACTTTTTTGCAAGCGGCTTTATGATCTCTTTTGACCAAGCATCAAGAGGATGTTCTAGCTCTCTATTTCGATCGCGCGACCACCAATTTTCAAAATGATCCCAATTCTCGCCACCGACATGGCCAATAAGCGCGACACAACGAGCATCTAAACCTTCAATTGGTGTAACCTCATCAAAGACCTTTACACCGCGAATTCGAAGGCCAAACGCTGATAATTCACGATTAATATCCTCGGTATGATCAGACATAGGACCAGCTCAATCTCTAGTCACGTTTATACCGGCGGAAAACCGTGCCCCAAACACTATCGTGAATTTGGTTTGCTACGTTAATTTTTCCGCCTGCCTCCCTAGCTACGGGACCCTTTCAAGTAAAGGCATCGGGCATGGATTGCTTTTTATCCTCGATAAACTTTTTAAGTTTCGTATCAATATCAGGATCAAGGAATGGCGCTTTGTAATTTTCAAGCCAATTACGACAAAGCGCATTAGCCCGCACCTGGACAGGTTTTTCACCTTCAACTTGCCACTGCTCAAATGAGTTATTATCAGCAACAGTTGAGCGGAAGAATGCTGTCTGAAAATTGGCTTGCGTGTGATCGCAGCCCAAGAAATGACTTCCCGGACCAACCTCAGTGATCGCATCCATCGCTTGTTCGTTTTCCGTTAAGCTCACACCTTCAGCAAATCGTTGCAACATGCCCAATTGATCAACATCGATCATAAATTTCTCGTAAGAGCTGACCAATCCGCCTTCGAGCCATCCAGCGGCATGCAAAACAAAGTTGGTTCCAGCCATCAATGAAGTATTGAGTGTATTCGACGTTTCATGAGCCGCTTGCGCATCCGGAACTTTTGAACCACACAAACTTCCACCCGTTCTGAAAGGCAGGTTCAATCGACGTGCAAGTTGCGCAGCACCATATGAGATCAGTGAAGGTTCCGGCGTTCCAAAAGTTGGCGCGCCAGATTGCATTGAAATCGAAGCCGCAAAAGTGCCAAAAACCACGGGTGCACCCGGACGCACCATTTGTGTCACCGCAGCACCGGCCAATACTTCGGCCAGCACTTGTGCCAATGTACCCGCAACAGTCACCGGGCTCATCGCACCAGCCAAAATAAATGGTGAAACGATACAAGCCTGATTGTTAGCGGCGTAAACTTTAAGCGCACCCAACATTGTATCATCAAATACCATTGGCGAATTGGCATTAATCAAGTTGATCACCACGCAATTCTGATCAACAAATTCCTCACCAAAGAGGATCTTGCACATATCAACAGTATCTTGCGCACGTTCAGGCGCAGTTACTGACCCCATAAATGGTTTGTCCGAATAGCGCATATGCGAATAGACCATATCAAGATGGCGCTTATTCACCGGAATATCGACCGGTTCGCAGACTGTTCCACCTGAATGGTGAATGGATGGTGCTAAATATGCGAGTTTTACAAAATTGCGAAAATCTTCAATTGTCGCATAACGGCGTTCGCCTTCCAGATCACGGACAAATGGAGGACCGTAAACAGGTGCAAATACAGTTGAATTACCACCAATTTCGACAGATCGTTCTGGGTTTCTAGCATGTTGGGTAAAAACTGCAGGCGCGGTTTTTAATAGCTCGCGGCACAACCCTTTTGGCATGCGAACGCGTTCACCTTCAACACTAGCCCCCGCATTGCGCCACATCTCGAGAACTTCGGGATCATCTCGAAACTCAATTCCGACCTCTTCTAAGATGCGATCAGCATTAGCTTCGATCGTTTGAAGACCGGCTTCATCTAGAACTTCATAAGGAGGTAAAGCACGTTTAATATATGTGTTTGACTGACCCGGTCCGCCGCCTTCGCGAGCAGCCCTTCGAGCAGCTGCACCACCTCCGCGCGCGCTCCCACGCGAACGGGCACGACGTGATACTTCTCCCAAGTTTTCACCAGTTTCAGACATAGCAATTCCTCGTCATAAATTATCTATCAATATAAGACGAAAAAAACAAACAAATCATTCTCCCCACAGCGGCAAATCGTGGCGCAAGCAGAATAATTACTTTCAAAACGACATTGCGGTCGCATGCAAAAAAAATCGCGTCGTTTTTAACGAATATTTTGCAAAAATTGTGCAATAGCTTTAAGAGATGGAAATAGCAGTTCGCTAAACAATTACAGAGGTTTCGCACCATGTCTGATGAAGAAGAAATCATCCTATCCGAGTTATCCGATGACGAACTCGTTTTGCAAATGCATGACGACCTCTATGACGGTCTAAAGGAAGAAATTGTCGAAGGCACGCAGATCCTTTTAGATCGCGGCTGGGCACCTTATGACGTTTTAACAAAGTCCCTCGTTGCCGGCATGGCAATTGTTGGTGAAGACTTCCGCGACGGCATTTTGTTTGTGCCAGAAGTGCTGCTTGCAGCGAATGCCATGAAAGCTGGAATGGGGCTGTTACGTCCGCTTCTAGCTGAAACTGGTGCACCAAAACTTGGTAAAATGGTTGTCGGCACAGTTAAAGGCGACATCCACGACATTGGTAAGAACCTTGTGGGCATGATGATGGAAGGCGCCGGCTTTGATGTTGTCGATCTTGGCATCAATAATCCAGTGGAAGACTATCTTGAAGCGCTTGAAAAAGAGCAGCCAGATATCTTGGGCATGTCAGCGCTATTGACCACAACCATGCCATATATGAAGGTTGTGATTGATACGATGGTGGAAAAAGGCATCCGCGATGACTACGCAGTCATTGTTGGTGGTGCGCCACTCAACGAAGAATTTGGCAAAGCCGTTGGTGCTGATGCTTATTGCCGTGATGCAGCTGTTGCTGTTGAAACAGCAAAAGAAATCATGGCCCGTAAGCACAATTCTGCAGCAGCTGGCTAAACCAACCTGCTATAAGAGGTGATCGTATGAATGATCACGCTACAACAAAACCAATCCGCGTTATCGCGTGCGGTGCTTTGGCACGCGAAATCTTAGCTGTGAATGAGCTTAACGCGCTCACACAGCTGGACGTGAAATGCCTGCCCGCAATTTGGCACAATCATCCTGAGAAAATTGCACCAGGCGTAAAAGAAGCTATCAAATCTGCACGCGAAGAAGGCTTTGAACAGATTTATGTTGCCTATGCTGATTGCGGTACTGGCGGCTTACTTGATATTGTGTGCGATGAGGAAAATGTCGAACGAATTCAAGGACCTCACTGCTATTCATTCTTTGCTGGAAATGATCTATTCCAGAAAAAATGGGATGACGACATGACATCCTTTTTCCTCACTGATTTCCTCGCTCGACAGTTTGATACCTTTATCACCAAACCCTATAAATTGGACAAGCATCCTGAGCTGATTGAGATGATGTTTCATCGCTACACTAAGCTCATTTATCTTGCACAAACAGAAGATCCTAAACTGCAAGAAGATGCAAAACGTGCCGCTGAATTTTTGGGGCTAGAATATGAATATCGTTTCACCGGCTATGGTGATTTGACGACGTCTTTGGTTGATGCTGCGCAAAACTAACCAGCTCAATAAAGACAACGCTAAAAAGCGGCATTTTAATAAAAGATTCACGTAGATTTTAAGATCCACGCCTTAAACTAATAATTTACCATCCCAAATAACCAGTTTCTTAGTCATTTCATGGTCATATAAGCCAAATATAAAAAAATATAATGAGGCGAAATTTATGGATGTGGCGTTGACAGGCGTAAAAACAAAAAAGGCGGAAATTCCAGTAACAAACTCTTCGGGCGAGCTTTCCCAAGTCCTTCAGGGATTAGCGGATAAAGCCGGAGAAAAGGTGAGTGTGAGTGAGATTTGCGCAGCGCTTGGAGACCGATCATTCGGTGCATTTTTGCTAGTCTTCTGCATCCCTAATTTGGTGCCATTACCGCCAGGATCCTCAGCAATTCTAGGCATTCCGCTCATCATTATCGCATTTCAAATCATGGCTGGACATTCAAAGGTTTGGTTACCTAAAAAACTCGCAAATTACAGCTTAAGCCGCGAGAGTTTTCAAAACATGATTGCCAAGATAAATCCGCACCTTAAAAAAGGTGAGGCATTGGTCAAACCGCGACTTTGGCCGGTCAATCAGTTCATTTGCGACAAGCTATTTGGCTTCTTTACTTTGATCCTTGCAATCGTTGTAACAATCCCTATTCCGATGGGAAATTGGCCACCAGCATTTGCAATTGCATTTTTAGCTGCCGCATACACAAAAAGAGACGGTTTATTTTTAGGTATCGGAGCAATTTTAGGACTTGCTTCCTTGATACTTGCAGGATCCGTTGTTGTTGGCGCTATCTATTTGTTTTTTCACATCGTTTAAGAACCTTTGAACTTAAAAAAACAAACAACTTAGCTGTCAATTCTCTTCGATTTATATTTAAAAATTGGGCTTCGGTCCAATTTTTTTGTTTCATCTTGCCAAATGCTCCTATATCCCCTTCCTGCCTGCGACCCAATCACGTTGATACGCAACGGATTCGGAAGTCGCTTTTAGTATGATTTCGCGTCGCAAAAAGTAACGCGGGTTCACATATTTCGAGGCAGATTGATTGATAAGGAGATTGGCCATGGCTAATTGTATTACAGTATATTGGAGAGACATCCCGGCGCAGGTTATCGTCAAAAAAGGTCGCAAAGCGGCTAAAAGGGAGTTATCCTTGCGTTTCACTGAAGCAATTGACATGTGCGCAATGCGAACAGGAGCTGCCGAGAGCGAAGACTATCTCGCTGAATGGCGTAAAGGAGAACCTGTTTCAGTTTCTGATGATCTTGAGTTGGAAGCCGAAAATGCGGCCAAGGCTTTAGAAGAGAGTTATGACAAAGAGCGCCTAGTTGCGCTTGTAAAGTCTGAGGGTCGTGAATAGGGAAATTTGCGACACTTGGCTTTTTAATTCCGGAAACGGAGGAGCTAATCGATGTTACGCAATAAAATACCGGCTTCTATTGAAGTATCTCCAAAACAAGTTTTGGATGCTGACACCCTAATTGGTAAGTTTCCGCCCCTCACCCGCGTCTATATCACCGACGTCGGTACAGATACCACTGACACGCTCGTTGCCGCGGCTAAAAAGGTGACCGAATCCCGCTATCGTGCGGTTCCACATTTTGCTTCGCGCCGCCTAACAACAAAACAGGCGCTTGAGACACGTGTGAAGCGCATGACCCAGGAAGCTGGTGTTTCTGATGCGCTGATCATCGGTGGCGGCTTGGATAAACCGAATGGCGAGTTCACCTCCACTATGGAAGTCATCGGCACAGGTTTTTTCGATGCAAACGGAATTATGAATATCGGTGTCGCTGGCCACCCAGAAGGTTCGCCTGATTTTTCAGATGAAGTTGCGTTGGAAGCATTGCGACTAAAGCAAGAATTCAGCAAACGGTCAGGCGCTGAATTGCGAATCGTAACTCAGTTCGGTTTTGATGCTGAAAGCTTTATAAATTGGGCAAGTGGCATTAAAAGCGCTGGTGTTGACCTGCCAATCCATATTGGTGTTGCAGGTCCTGCAAAAATCACAACATTGCTCAAATTCGCAGCAATGTGTGGCGTAGGCAATTCGATGACATTCCTGAAAAAACGTTCAAATGCACTGCTAACACTAGCCACTGGCTTTGATCCTGAAGAGGTCGCGCGTCCTTTAGAACAGCATTGGCTGGGTACGGATGGGACACCGGTTATTGACCAAATGCACGTATTTCCTTTTGGTGGATTGAAAAAATCAGCAGAATGGCTTGAATCTCGCGGCAGTTGGGATATAAAGACATCTTTATATCTTAATGTCGTAAACGGATAATCACGTCCTCGCGCATTTATTTTGGATTGACTTGAAGGAATTAGATTCATGACACGCACAATTGTGGCCTCTGCAACGAAAGAAATCATCATCGGTTTCGACCAACCATTTTGCGTGATTGGCGAGCGCATTAATCCAACAGGACGTAAAAAACTTGCAGCAGAAATGGTTGCCGGCAACTTTGACACTGTCAAAGCCGATGCGCTAGCGCAAGTAGCTGCTGGTGCAACAATGCTGGATGTGAATGCAGGCGTCACAGCTGTTGACCCAAACGAGACTGAACCGCCTCTGCTCGTAAAAACACTAGAAATGGTGCAAGAACTTGTTGATGTTCCGCTTTCAATTGATAGCTCCGTGACCGCAGCGATTGAAGCAGGCCTGCAAGTTGCTAAAGGTCGTCCGCTGGTTAACTCAGTAACGGGTGAAGAGGAAAAACTTGAAGCCATCCTACCACTGATTAAAAAATACGATGTACCAGTCGTTGCGATTTCAAACGATGAAACAGGTATTTCCGAGGATCCAAATGTGCGCTTTGAAGTCGCCAAAAAGATCGTCGAACGCGCCGCTGATTTTGGTATTAAACCAGAAGATATTGTAGTGGATCCACTCGTAATGCCAATTGGCGCCATGGGAACAGCTGGTGATCAGGTCTTTAAACTTGTGCGTCGTTTGCGCGAAGAACTGAAAGTCAACACTACATGCGGCTTGTCAAACATCTCATTTGGCTTGCCACATCGTCACGGTATCAATGCAGCCTTTATCCCTATGGTGATCGGCGCTGGCATGACGTCTGCCATTATGAACCCATGTCGCCCGCAAGAAATGGAAGCTGTCCATGGTGCAAACGTGCTAAATGGCACAGATGCAAACTGCCAAAACTGGATCATGAATTACCGTGATCATAAGCCAGCAGCACCTGGTGCGCCAGCGGCAGATGTTGCACCAGCAGCAACGGGTGGACGTCGTCGCGGTGGTCGCGCTGCACGAACATCAGCTTAATTAGCACTCAATATTGACAACAGTTTCAATTTGATAACTGTTGTCAATCATGCACAACCCGCATCTAATTTAGCGAAAGCCATAATGACTGATCATCTCGTTTTATTCATGCCATCGGGTAAACGTGGACGCTTCCCAAGCGGCACACCTGTTTTGGATGCAGCGCGCCAATTGGGCGTTTATGTTGAAAGTGTGTGCGGTGGACGCGGTATTTGCGGTCGGTGCCAGATAGATACCCAGTTTGGTCAATTTGCAAAACACGGTATTACGTCCACAGCGGACAGTATTTCTGAACTTGGTGCAAAAGAAGTGCGCTACGCAGAAAAACGGGATTTAAAAGAAGGTCGCCGCCTTTCATGTTCGGCACTTATTTTAGGTGATCTGGTTGTTGATATTCCGCAGGATAATATCATCAATGCGCAAGTTGTTCGTAAAGATGCAGACACCCGTGTTATTGAACGAAATCCAGCTATCCAAATGTGTTACGTCGAGGTTGAAGAACCTGACATGCATAAACCGCTTGGTGACATCGATAGACTTCTGACTGCGCTTGAAAAAGATTGGGATTTATCAAATATCGTCATCGACACCCATATTTTAGCATCCGCACAATCTATCCTGCGCAAAGGCAAATGGGCTGTCACTGCAGCCATCCATCACGATAAGGCTACACAAAGCGCGCATTTGATTGCGCTGTATCCTGGGCTAAAAAATGAAGCCTATGGCATTGCTTGCGATATTGGTTCGACAACAATAGCGCTTCACCTTTCATCTTTATTGTCAGGTTCAACCTTAGCCTCATCAGGAACATCAAACCCTCAGATCCGCTTTGGTGAGGATCTTATGAGCCGTGTCTCATATGTGATGATGAACCCAGACGGCCGTGAAGCCATGACTGAGGCTGTGCGCGAAGCACTCAACACGCTCATCCAGAATGTTTGCGATGAAAGCGGAATTGATCGCAATGATATCTTAGACAGTGTATTTGTCGGCAATCCGGTGATGCACCATCTTTTCCTTGGTATCGATCCAACAGAGCTAGGTGGCGCGCCATTTGCACTTGCAGTATCAGGTGCGGTCGACGTTAAAGCCAGCGAAATTGGCATTAATCTCAATAAAGGTGCTCGCACCTATATGTTGCCCTGTATTGCAGGGCATGTAGGAGCTGACGCGGCAGCTGCAACGCTAACCGAAGGACCACATCGCCAAGATGATATGATGTTGATGATCGATGTCGGCACGAATGCTGAGATTGTGTTAGGCAATCAAAAGCGCACTGTTGCAGCATCATCTCCAACTGGCCCTGCATTTGAAGGTGCTGAAACATCTTGCGGGCAACGTGCTGCACCAGGCGCCATAGAACGCATCAGAATTGATCCTGAAACACTTGAGCCGCGCTATCGAATTATTGGAACAGAACTATGGTCTGATGAAGATGGTTTTGAAGAAGCGGCAAAAGAAACTGGAATTACAGGTATTTGTGGCTCCGGGATAATCGAAATCATTGCTGAAATGTATCTCTCCGGCATTATCACAGAAGATGGCGTGATCAATGGAGATCTTGCTGCAAAGTCAAATCGTGTATTTTCCGATGGACGCACTTTCTCCTATCTTATCAAAGACGGCGAACCCAAGATTGTTGTTACACAAAATGATGTTCGGGCCATTCAGTTAGCAAAAGCGGCACTTTATGCTGGGATAAAACTGTTAATGGATAAACAAAACATCACATCGGTTGATAAAATCGGTCTGGCTGGCGCATTTGGTTCATTTATCGATCCAAAATACGCCATGGTGTTGGGTCTTGTGCCAGATTGCGACATCGATCACGTAAAAGCAGTTGGCAATGCGGCCGGTACAGGTGCCCGCATGGCCTTGCTTAATCGCGATCATCGCAGAGAAATTGAACAAGCTGTTCAAAATATCGAAAAGATCGAAACTGCCCTCGAGCCTGATTTCCAAGGTCACTTTGTCAATGCAATGGCATTTCCAAACAAGATTGACCCATTCCCCAAGCTTGGAGAAATCGTTAAGCTCCCTGAACGTTCTCAAACAACAGATAAAGAAGAAAACGCATCAGCGCCCACATCCCCGCGCCGCAGAGGCGGTCGAAGACGTGCACGTTAAAAACCCAACGGCCCAGTAAAAACCGTTGGGCTTAAAAAGTCAGGTTAAGATTACAAAAGCTGCAAGGAACCTGCAGCTGATCTTCCATTTCGACCTTCTTCAATTTCATATGAAATTTTCTGGTTGTCTTGCAACTCAGTCAAGCCTGCTGCTTGAACGGCTGAAATGTGTACGAATACATCAGCACCACCTTCATCAGGGGCAATAAAACCGTATCCCTTTGTTGCATTGAACCACTTAACTGTACCGGTAGCCATAGCTAGATCTCCTTATGACGGCCAATCAAAACAGAGCAACAAAAACGATTGCACCCTGCTCGCAATCGGTGCTTCCTCCTGCGATCTTGGGTGCCTATGGCGGGTAACGATCTTGAAAAGAATTAATTGCGTGTAAAATAAATGAGACAATTAAATTAAAATTGCAAGTAATGAATTATCACACCCGTGCCACCAAAAGTTAGTTTTAGGCGCGTAAGGCACTGTTTTTTATGTGTTTTATATAATTTATCGCTATTCGAAAAAATGATTAAATTTCATTATCTTTTCTATAATCAATGGAAAATATTCGCTGGAATTTTATAATTTTCAGAGTAAAGTCAACCTAAGATAATTCAGTTTGCGACATCCGTGTGACACGAATACAGGAGGATTTTGCTTGCAGGCCGAAACAAAAAATTACGTCTTCTTTTTGGTTGAAGAATTCTCAATGATCGCATTTAGCATGGCCATCGAACCATTGCGAATTGCCAATCGAATGGTCGGTCGCGAATATTATACTTGGCGATTAGCAAGTCTTGATGGCGAAGCTGTAACAGCATCGAACGGCGTTGTTATAAACGCTGACACTTCTTTAAGCGAAGAACGTCGCGCGCTCCTGGGTGAGCAGCGGCCGGATATGATGTTCATCTGTTCAGGTGAAAATGTTGAGAAATACAATGACAAGTCTATGCTCGCCTGGGTGAGAGAAACATTTAATCGTGGTGTCGCGGTTGGAGGGATGTGCACAGGTGCCTACATCCTAGCTAAAGCTGGAATTTTGACTGGTAAAAGTTGCGCCATACACTGGGAAAATCTAGCAGGTTTTAGCGAAACCTTCCCAGAAATCGACGCATGCGCAGATCTTTATGAAGTTGATGGAAATCTGCATACATGCGCAGGCGGCACCGCCTCTCTTGATATGATGTTATCACTCATTGGTGATCATCATAATGATGAAATCGTAGCCCGCGTTTGCCAAGGTGCCATTACAGACCGTGTGCGTAGCCCCAAGGATCGGCAACGCCTCCCACTTAGAGCGCGGCTGGGTGTGCAAAATTCCAAGGTTCTATCGGTTATTGAATTTATGGAGGCAAATTTAAGTGAGCCACTATCGCTGGCTGATATAGCGAAAAAAGTTGGCTTATCGCGTCGCCAGATTGAGCGTTTATTTAGAACTGAAATGGGACGCCCACCAGCGCGGTATTATTTGGAAATACGGCTTGATAGAGCGCGGCATCTTTTAATGCAATCAAGTCTGCCAATTGTTGAAGTCGCAATTGCTTGTGGTTTTATCTCTGCATCGCACTTTTCAAAATGTTATCGTGAGACTTACCATAAGTCTCCTCAACAAGAACGTGTTGATCGATAAGATTGATTATTCGGATAATCCGCCGGCATTGCGAACAAATACTTCGCGATGCGGGTACGGAATTTCGATATTTTCTTCCTTAAAGCGCTCGAAAATTGCAATTCGTAATTCATTGCGAACGGTTAGACCATTACCAATATCAGCGAGGAATGCTCTGATCACAAAATCAAGTGATGAAGCGCCAAAGTCGGCAAATTCAACGCTTGGCTCAGGTGTTTTTAAAACATTCGGATTCTGGTCTGCAATTTCAATCAATAGATCGATGATGCGTTGCGGGCTGTTATCGTAGGAAACACCAACCATCACCTCCACTCGACCAATTGGATTCCTATGCGTCCAGTTGCCAACAGCGGCATTGACCAGCTCAGAATTCGGTACAATAACAGACTTCCGGGAAAAGGTTTCAATTTCAGTCGCCCGAACGGAAATTTCTTTGACAATACCCTGCACGCTCGTGGTCTCCACCCAATCGCCAGCTTTAAATGGTCGCTCAGCCAGCAAGATCAGGCCTGAAACGAAATTGGAGACAATTGTTTGCAAACCAAAACCGATACCCAAAGACAATGCACCAGCAACCAAAGCAAGATTTGATAAATCAAATCCGGCAGCTGAAATGGCGATCATCGCAGCAAGTGCAATACCAAAATATCCAATGACTTTGCGGATCGAGTTGCGAACCCCAAGTTCAATCTTCCCCCGCACCAAAACATTACGATCAAGCCACTGCTGAAAATGACGGGTAGCAAAATAACCGACCCCAAATAGCAACAGCCCGATGGCGATATTCAAAAGTGAAATATTTATGCCGCCAATTTGCAACTGCGTGAATATAGCCAATGCGCCCGATATGACTTCTTCAGAGGCAAAACCCCATTGCAGAAGGATAAAGGACAATCCAAGCCCAAGAATGATCAGGTAGATCAAAATACCAAACAACAGCCCAAGACGGTTAGCACTTTGCTCAGAAAGTTGCACTGATTTGGAAAGTTTTACACCCAACGGAGAGGCAGCAAACGCACCCTCAACCATAACTGACTTTGCCGATAGCAAACCAAAATAGATGACTATTAATAACGCACCTGTCACAACGATTTGCGAAGCAATAAAGGATGCTAATGCAACATAGCCAACAAGGCTGATCAATATGAGAGCGACACCAGCTAATAAAGTGGTCGTTTTTATCCAGCTCCTTGCCGAAATTCCTGTATTGCTATCGAGTTTGCCTTCAGGTGCAATGGGCTCCAACCGCGATACAATAATAAGCACAGCCGCAACCGCAATCGTTTCAAAGAAAGCTTGGGCAACACTGTTTTGCAACGGAAGATCCAATATTTCGCGAATGCCAACCCCCACATAAGAAATTGTGCGAATTGCAAACAAAATTCCAACAAGAAAAAACAGCCATTTTGCACCGCGATTTGTTAAATTGACCAATCGGCTTGCCGAATCCCATGGCGAAAGTATTACCAAAGCCAGGGTTAAAACGAGAACTAACGCAACACCCGATTGTATCAGTCTTGCGAACAAGGCGGCAAAATCGATGCGCAATACGCCGAAATCTAAAAGAAGAAGGTATGTGCTGGCACCAACGGCGGCAGCGGTTAAAGTTGGGATGGCCGCAGACCAAAAAGCTGATGTTAGACGCGCGCCAATTCCGCCCTCTTCCACTTCGTTGCGCCCCAAAATAAATCGGCCAAATATCCGATAGCCACCGAAATAGATCAGCAGGCCCGCAAGTCCCGAAAACGCTAGCGAAGAGAAAAGCGCACTTCGTTTAAATTCCCATACAAACGCTAACCAAGCTTCGGTTTTTACCCAAAACTTGGACATCTCTTCCCGGAACATACTATGGATTTCAAATGCAGAAATCCCTCCGATTTCAACACGCTCAAACAAAGCGCTGGTAAATAGATTGCGACGTGTAATCCCAACATCAAATACAAGTTCATCCAGTCTGGAAGCTAACTTTTCCAACCGTCCAACATAGACAGTAAGCAGTGCGCTGCTCTCAGTTAGTGCTTGTCGTTCTAATGTCACCGCTTGCGCTTCAGTCCCATCCGCCGGGGGATCACCTAAAGCTGTTAATTTCGCATGATCATCGGCAACGGACAATTTAAATTGATCCAAGCTGTCTTGTACTTCAATAAGCAAAGCATTTGCATCCGCTCTTATATCGATCAGCGTTTCTTCATTGTCTTTATTCTGATCAAACCTGTTTTCCAGACTGTTGGTTTGGTTTTCAAAGCGTTCAATCTGAACCTCATCACGTGTCAGTTCATCTGTTTGCTGCGCGAAACTAGAAAAGACAAGCAGCAGTGACGCAATCATAACCAAAACAAGGTTATGTGCCGTATTGCGGAATTGAATTTTTGTGAAGGTCAAAGCAAGCACGCGGAATTCCAAAATTTGTTTTAAGAATAAATCAGTTAAGCCCACCTATTTATCTCACATCTGATCGAAATGCCAATCCAGTATTTCAATCATGTAATCAGTAATTGCCTCACCGTATTGATGTTTTTCCTTGATCGCGAAAACATGTGACAATTCAGCTTCTTTGTCGTGAGCGATAAATTCATTGATCTGCGCACAAATTTCGTTTGCAGAAAGATCAAAATGACATCTTGTTACAGCGGTCCAGTTTCGATTTATGTTGAACATATGAAAGCCAGGTTCAACATCAGCATTTGCAATATCTAAACCTGTTTCCTCACCCAATTCACGCTGCACATTTGCAATTAAATCAACCTTGCCATTGACGATGTCATCCATATCCAAAGAGCCAGACGGCGCATAACATCTACCTGAATTATAAGTATGCTCTGCCATCATACCAACAATCGGAAACCCATCGTTAGAGACAATTAAGCCAAGCGCAAATAAATGACTGCCCATTCCTTCCGGGTTTTTCAACCAATGCAAAAAAGTTGAGTATGGGATCAGATGACTTACACCTTCAAGTCGATCGTCCTGATATGACATTGCACTTTCAAGCATCACTTTGCCATTAAATAACGAAGGTTTGCGCGCAACTTCATCCTGCCAAACTTGTAGAGCAATATCAGCATTTTCATCATGATAAGGGTGCGGTTGATTGCTAACCGTCAACTCAACTGAATTCACAAATTTCGGATAAACCTCAGACATCTATCTCTCTATCTTAAATAACGTTGATTTGGGTAACGATCGGGCAATGATCTGATGCTTTTGGTCGATCCCAACCAACACGAGGATAACGCTCAACTTCCTGCCCTTTGGGGAAAACTGTTCTGTGCGGTTGCCCAGCACGAATAACTTCTGGAACTTCTTTTTGAGATGAATTGGCAAGCGCAGGTGACAATAAAATATAATCCAATTGGCATAGCTGCTGCACCTTTGGGCCACGCGTATGGTAGGTGGTCCATCGATCCAATTCATCTCTTCGGTTCATGACATTTTCGGTAAAGCCATCGGAGAGGAAAACATCAAGCGCACTAGGACTTTCGTTCTCAGTATAAAATGCGTAGCCGTCTCGTCGATTACCATCAACAACAACGCGCATTTGATAATCATTCATGTCACCGCAGATAACAAAGCGTTTGTTATCAGTCTTGCCTTTACCAAATCTACGCTCAATGATTTTGCGCACCGCTTTCGCCTCCGCTCGGCGCACGGGCATTGTATAAGTACGACCATCAAGACCATCGCGCGCAGGCCCCATGGATTTAAAATGCACATTATAGATCGTTAAAGGTTTGCCACCGACTTTTATGTCTATTTCCTGGCAATCACGCTTAAAAACACGATCATTGGGGTTATATTTTTTCTCCAGGCCTTCCGACAGCAGATCAAGATCACCATAGGTCAATTCGGCATGGGTTTTCATCCGAACAAACTCGATCTCATCACCATCAGAGGTGTGATCGCGCATCATAATGGCAACATCAATACCGCGGCGATCGTTTCCCTCAGCAATGAACTTGTGACGATATCCCTCACCAATCATGCGATATAGATAGCCCCGCTCAAAAGCCTTAAGCGTTTCCAGATCCTCAACTTCTTGCAGGCAAATTATATCCGCATATGTATCGGCTATAGCTAAGGCCGTCATCTGACGCGTATCATCGGTAATTGAAACCTGACGCGCAATTTCCATCTGTTTATATTGTTCTTTGTCCGCAGCATCGTACAAACTGGTCACACGGTCTTGCCTGTGATCAAGATGAAATCCGGAAAAATCAAAACGGCTCAGCAAATTCTCGGTATTAAACGTTGCAATTCTCAAAGCCATTAATCGAACTCCCCAAAGACTGATGTGGAGAGTTGACTGGTTTGCGCACGAAGGTCAAGCCATTTGAGAAATTGCCACAGCTAGTTTCTCAATTCCTGACTTAATCGCTTCCTTATCGGGCCGTGAAAAATTTAGCCGCATCGTGTTGGTGCCAGTTCCATCTGGATGGAAGGCATTGCCCGGCACAAAAGCAACTTTTTGTTCGCGAACAGATTTTTCAAGCAATTTAACGCCATCAATAGATCGCGGTAAGGTCAACCAAACAAACATCCCTCCTTCGGGAACAGTCCATTGAACACCTTCAGGCATGTATAAAGATAACGCCTCCAGCATCGCATCTCGTTTGTCTTTATAGCAGGCTTTTATGGTTCCAATCTGTTCGTTGAAACCAGATTGCACCACACGATGAACAGCCATTTGATTAAGCGTTGGTGAATGAAGATCTGATGCCTGTTTAATAAGAACAAGCTTGTTAATGACATCAGAAGCCGCACAAACCCACCCTACTCTCAAGCCAGGTGACAATGTTTTAGAAAAGCTGCCGCAGTAAATCGTGCTCGTTCTTTCAATATCGCCTGAACGCGCAACATCAAGCGCAAGAACTGGAGGCAATGCATCCCCCTCATATCGTAATGCTTGATAGGCGGCATCCTCAATGACCGGAGCTTTCAATTCGTTCGATAAATCCAAAAGTGCGTCACGCTCTGCTAATGACAGCGTTTTACCTGTTGGATTTGCAAAATCAACCGAAGCATACAACATTTTAACAGCGCCTCCTTGCTCTTCGGCTTGGCTGACATAGCTCGCAGGTGACCGATTGCCATTTAAATTCAATTGATCAAACGAAGGCTCATAGGCTCTAAAAGCTTGGATGGCTCCTAAGTATGTTGGCCATTCAACAATGGCTGTATCATTGGGCGATAAAAACAGTTTGCCGAGATAATCCAATCCCTGTTGGGAACCGGAGGTGATGAAAATATTATCAGATGTGCATGGTACACCCATTTCGACCATCCGTTCAGCCAACCAAACACGCAACGGATAATACCCCTCACTCACCGAATATTGCAGCCCCTTATCCGCCTCCTCGCTGCCTAGTATTTCAGAATAGGCTGCTTGAAATTTTTGCTTCGGAAATAAACTGGGATCCGGAATGCCACCGGCAAAAGAAATAATATCAGGCTGATCGAGTAATTTGAGTAATTCCCGGATTTCAGATGCCTTCATAGACTGCGTACGCGACGCGAATAATTCCTGCCAATTCATGATCATTTCCAATATGTCAGTAAAGTTGACCTAATCAGATATATTGACCAAAAATATATTGCAATCATTTTTTCGCAATTTTCATTGATTTTACGCAATGTGATTGTTTTTAATGATCTATTTTGTTAGTCAGAGCTTACTATTTTCGGACCAGTTTACATGATCACATTCGCACTTGCCGTATTTCTACTGCTTATCACCCCGGGACCAGGGGTTTTAACGCTCGCAGGTGTTGGTTCTGCATTTGGTTATAAGCCAGGGTTTCGGTATCTGCTTGGTTTGCTCATTGGACAAAACATGGTTGCATTGGCGGTCGCCACAGGTCTTGCAGCAATATTGCTAGCTGCGCCCGTTGTGCGGAATATTCTTTTGGTATTATCGGTCAGTTACCTGTGCTTTTTAGCCTATAAGATTGCATTTTCAGGGTCTAAAACTGCATTTGCCGGGGCCAAAAAGGAGCCGGGCATATCAGGTGGCATCATGCTGCAGGCCATCAATCCCAAAGCTTATGTCGTCAACACAAGCTTTTTTACAGGCTTTGCCATATGGCCCGACAATTTCGCTGCAGAAATTACTTATAAATTCATCGCAATGAATGCCATATGGATCAGCATTCACATATTGTGGCTTGCGATAGGCGTGACGATCAATCGCCTAAACTTAGCGCCACGCACTCAGTTTATCATCAATATTGGTATGGCCCAGGCGCTACTATCCGTAATATTCCTTGCGCTATGGACGCAGTTTTACCGCTAATTAATCGTTCGACGGCATTTTGTTCCATGCATCCAAAGCTGCAATTTTATAGGCTTCTGCGAGAGTAGGATAATTGAACGTATTTTCAACAAAGTACTCAAGTGTACCCTTAAGGTTCAATACAGCTTGCCCAACATGAATAAGCTCTGTTGCACCCTCACCCACAATGTGACAACCCAATAATCTGCGTGTTTTCAGAGAGAAGATCATCTTTAGCATGCCCGTTTCCAAACCCATAATATGACCGCGAGACGTTTCTCTAAAGCGCGCAATCCCACATTCATACGGAATATTGCGTTCCGCAACTTCCTCTTCTGTCATACCAATCGTAGAAATCTCGGGAACCGAATAAATGCCATAGGGGAAATATTCAGGCGGATCATAAGCTTTTTCACCAAATGCGTGACAAGCTGCAATTCTACCTTGCTCCATCGAAGTAGAGGCAAGGCTGGGGAAACCAATAACATCACCGGCGGCATAAATGCCCTTAACATTGGTTTCAAATGTTTTCGGGTCAACCGAGATCCGCCCGCGATGATCACATTCCAAACCGCAATTCTCAAGGCCCAATGTGTCAGTCGCGCCCATGCGGCCAGCTGCGAACAAAACCATGTCCGATTTGATAACGCGGCCGTCTTCCATGTCAATTTGGCAACCGCCGCCATCAATGAGCGAAACTTTCTCGACCTTTTTACCAAAACGTAGAACCATATTTCGATCACGGAGCTGGTAGATCAAATCACCCACTAGTTCTTTATCAATGAAATCGAGCATTGAATCGCGCGGCTCAACAAGCGTTACATGTACATCCAACGCGTTGAAGATTGTTGCATATTCAATCCCGATAACGCCTGCGCCAATGACGGTGATGCTCCGAGGCAAATCTTCAAGATCTAAAATCTCGTCGCTATCTAATAGGCGTTTACCATCAAATGGCAGATCATCTGGACGATAAGGACGTGTGCCTACAGTTAGAAGGAACCGCTCAGATGAAAATTGTGTAATTTCACCATCTTCACCATGCACTTCAACAACGTTTTTCTCAACAAACTTGGCCGTCCCTTTAAAGGTCTCGACCCGGTTTCGTGCAAACTGATGCTCAAGCACTTCAACTTCGTGGTTGAGTGTAATGTGCAAACGTTTGCGCAAATCTTCTGCGGTTAAGTTTTGTTTGACGCGGTAAGCTCTGCCATAAAACCCACGTTCACGCCAACCACTCAAGTTCAACGCCGTTTCACGTAAGGTTTTTGAAGGGATAGTTCCAGTATGAACAGAAACCCCACCAACGCGCCTTCCCTTTTCAATCACGATTACGCGTTTGCCCAACTTAGCTGCTTGGATAGCTGCACGCCGGCCGGCAGGCCCGCTGCCAATAACAATCAATTCATAATGTTCCAAAGTGATTCCCCAATGCTTTTGAACATGTTGTTTTTAAGAGCCTAGCAAATTCACAAGTTGCTGCAAGTCCGATTGTGGACACATCAAGTCCATTTATGGACATGGCATGAAAAAGGCCTCGATCCGAGACGAATGAGGCCTTGCTGGAAAAATAATTATTCATCAATGATCAAAAGTCTTCGTAATAGGTTTCGCCAAACAGGCTATTGACCGTGTTATCGCGCGCAGCTTCGGCAATTGACTTCATAATTTCAAGCGCGGCTTCCATTTCAAGATCAACAACAGCTTCTGCCGTTAACGGGCTATCGCCCTCATCCTGATCAAAATCGGTTGCTGTTCCACCCTCATCAAACAATGCTGCCATATCGTTTAAGCTACCAACGCCGCCGCCAAACCCTAGCCCATCCTGATCACCGAAAGATAGATATGAAGCCTGAGTGACTTCTGATCGCGCGAAGGAGAAGGAAGTTACCGTATTACCATCTTCATCTTCACCAATTGAAAAATCAATGCTGAAAGACTGCGTATTTTCATACGAAATGGCTTGATAGCCGCCATTATTGTTTGATCCCTCAAAAGCAAAGGCGGTCGACATTTCAAAGTTAAGGCTAAAACTGGTTAGCTTGCCATTTTCCTGCTCCATGGAAAATGATAATCCTGCATAGGATTCTAAATCCAAGCTCATAGCATTTCCATTGCCATTGCTTTTCATTGCAGAAACCGACAACGTGCTTTCAAATTCTGCGGTTGTCAGGCTTGTAAGCGTGCCAGCATTATTACCACCTTTGACAGGTTCATCTGAAATGCGGTTCTGCAAACTGTCCATAAATGCAGTGATGATTTGTGACGACGCTTTATCAAAAGACTGACGTGCACCATCTTGATGACTTTGGATAGCATTTAAAACGTTACGAGGGCCAGCAGGTTGCGCACTTTTCTGCGGAGCACCATTTTCCTGAGACGATTGAAGGAGCGATATATTGGCTGACTGCTGATATCCGGCAAAGGCTGAAATCATTTTACTAACCTACTCTTGGGCGCCCCCCAGCACCAAATTAACACGACCTATCCACCACAAAACACTGTGAATTATCGTCTAATCCTAGCAGGATAGTCTTAATTGCGTTTTAACCAGAACATATCAGAACTTATGCAGATTGTTTAGTAATTTGCTAACCATAAAGGTTCTGGAGCTTGGCAGGCGATCCACATTGACCAGTTCTGGCACCCCCTTAAAGCTTTCAGTTTACCTATGGCAATATGTCATTTACTGGCGCTCATTGGGTGATGATGGTTACCCAATAAAAAAAGCCGCATCACTTAAGACGCGGCTTTTAATTGGGTCAAAACTAAAACTAGTTTTTAGCTTTATCAACCAACTGGTTTTTAGCAATCCAAGGCATCATGCCGCGAAGCTTCTCACCAACTTCTTCGATTTGGTGTTCATCGTTCAAGCGACGGATGCCTTTAAAGCGAGCGCCACCAGCGCGGTATTCTTGCATCCAGTCTGATGTGAATTTACCAGTTTGAATGTCAGTCAATACGCGCTTCATTTCAGCTTTAGTTTCGCTTGTGATGATGCGAGGACCAGAAACATACTCACCCCACTCAGCAGTGTTTGAGATTGAGTAGTTCATGTTTGCAATGCCACCTTCATAGATAAGGTCAACAATCAACTTCACTTCGTGCAAGCACTCAAAGTAAGCCATTTCAGGCGCGTAACCAGCTTCAGTTAGCGTTTCGAAACCAGCACGGATCAATTCAACAAGACCGCCACAAAGAACAACCTGCTCACCGAATAGATCAGTTTCGCACTCTTCACGGAAGTTTGTTTCGATGATGCCTGAACGACCACCACCAACGCCACATGCATATGACAGAGCTAGATCATGCGCGTTACCAGAAGCATCATGATGAACAGCGATCAAACATGGCACACCGCCACCTTTCATGTATTCGCCGCGCACTGTGTGGCCCGGGCCTTTTGGTGCAACCATAACAACATCAACTGTATCTTTTGGTTCGATCAAACCAAAGTGTACGTTCAAACCGTGCGCAAATGCGATAACAGCGCCATCGCGAATGTTTGCAGCAATGTGGTCTTTGTAAATGTCAGCTTGCAACTCATCAGGAGCAGCCATCATCATGAAGTCAGCTTCTGCAGCAGCTTCTGCAACAGATTTCACTGCAAAACCATCAGCTTCCGCTTTTTTCGCAGTTGGCGAACCTTCACGAAGCGCAATGATAATGCCTTCAGCACCAGAATCTTTAAGGTTCATGGCATGTGCACGACCTTGTGAACCGTAACCAATGATAGCTACTTTTTTTGATTTGATGAGATTTAGATCTGCATCTGCATCATAATAAACACGCATTTTAAATCCTTCCTTTAAAATAATAGACGTCTTTTTCAATTCACCGTTTCATCATTCTTCTTCAATTTTCAAAACGGCGTAAAACTATTCCTCAACTCCGTATAACTCGTAAAATTGAGCAATTGCTGTTTGAGCATCACGCTCAAAATTCTTCATCACAAGCTCACGGCGCTCACCCAAAAGGAGCCGCACATGCGCGTCGCGAACAATTAATCCATAAAGGACATGATAGGTTTGTCTGGCATCATCAAAAGTCAGATAGTTCTTTTGTTCCGCAGAACGCAAAAATCCAACTGCTTTTGATTCAATAACACCACGACCATTTTCGATGAGCAGCGGACCAAGCGGCGAAGCCTCATTGCTCGCCTGCCCGATGGCAAGTCTGTTAAGCGCCAGCGAAATGTCCCCCGCCAAGACGGATAACAATTCACACGCAAAGCGTACGAGATAGTCTTTGAATGCCTTGGCTGAACCTAAATCCTCTCGCCCAACGGCCGCTCCAACTTTACTTCCCTGAAACGCCATCATAGCTGAGATCAAGCCATCGCGATCACCAAACCATTTATAAAGGCTTTCCTTTGAGCAGTTCGATGCACTAGCAATCTTTGCTGTTGTAAGCGCTTTTTCACCACCTTCAACCAACAACGCCAAAGCGCTTTCCAACACTTCTTGTTGGCGCGGTGTCAGATCTTCATCACGGACGAATTCTGACAAGCCTTGCGGCTCTGAAATAGCGGTTGATTGCACGATTAACTCCTCAAGTACCGTACGGTACGGTTCTTGATTATTTTAACTTTGAAGGCGGGTCAACATAAAATTCCAATTTTTTGAAAATAATTAGATAAGAACCGTTCGCAATAGAATTGACAAAGGCTTTAAATGAGAACATAACATGAGTAACGAGATCATGTTTGAGTATATCTAGTTCAAAGAGCAGAAAATGATTGTTTGTAGCTGCAATATTATCTCCAAGAGAGATATTGAAAATACAATTATAGAACTTCTAAAAGAAGACCCATGGCGCCTGATCGTGCCTGGCGTGGTCTATCAAACTATGAATGCGCGCGGCAAATGCTGTGGATGCTTCCCAGGCGTGGTTGATATCATCGTTGAAACCACACAAAAGTTCCACGAGGAACAGCAAACCCCTTCTGCTGAAATCATTACTTTCGTCGCAAAACTCAAAGAGCATCACCAAGCTTGTGAAACTGCGCGTATGCTAGCAAAGCACCGCCAGATGATGGCGCGCAAAACAGCCTAACACTTAAGAATCATTCGCAAAGATAATTCCTTATAGCCCTATTTATGGGGTTGATTTCGCATGTTCGAATCTATACTTTAGAATTATTCTAAAGTAGCCAGTCATTTTCTGCCTGACTATGATATAGCTCGAACAAAGTGAGGTTATGCCATGAAAGGCAATGCAAAAGTAATTGAACGTTTAAACGAAGCGCTGTTCTTGGAATTGGGTGCAGTCAACCAATATTGGCTTCATTATCGTCTGCTTGGCGACTGGGGTTTTGGTTTACTAGCACAGAAAGAACGCGAGGAATCAATTGAAGAAATGCAGCATGCAGATAAAATTATTGACCGCATTATCTTCTTAGGTGGGCATCCAAACATGCAAACCATTGCGCCACTCAGCATTGGTCAAAATATCAAGGAAGTCTTAGAAGCTGATCTTGAGGGCGAATATACAGCGCGCAAATCATATTCTGAATCACGCAAAATCTGTGAAGCAGAAGGCGATTTTGTTTCAATGAAGCTGTTTGATGATCTTTTGGCTGATGAAGAAGGACATATCGACTTCTTGGAAACACAGCTTGAGCTTCTCGAAAATATCGGTGTTGAGAAATATGGTCAGCTAAACGCACAACCAGCAAATGCTGCTGAATAACAGCCATTAAATAAAGCTATTGAAAAGCCTCCACATCGCTGGGGGCTTTTTTATGACCAACCGCAAGCTTTTAAAAAGCGCTTCACACTTTCGGCCATGCCGTATTCCAAACAATCCGCTGTTATGCCGTTACCTATAGAAACCTCCAATAGGTTAGGTACCGCCGCAGCTAATCCTGGCATGTTATCAACCGTCAGATCATGACCAGCATTGACGTCCATTTTATATATGCCTGCCAGTTTGGCCGTCTTTTCAAGATCAGCGAGCCGTTGTTTCGCAGCTTTCGGATCGTCATATGTCGCGCCGTATGGGCCCGTATATAACTCAATGCGATCTGCACCAGCACGTGCGGCCAGTTCAACCTGTTCAGTACTCGCATCAGGATCGCAAAAACACGACACGCGGAAACGGTTTGACTTCAATCGCGCAATAACCGGAACAAGCGTATTGTGCTGACCAATAAAATCCCAACCGTGATCTGACGTGGCTTGACTTGGATGGTCTGGTACGAGTGTAACTTGCTCAGGTTGATGCTCCTCAACCAAATCTAAAAAGTCATCCGTCGGGTAACCCTCGATATTAAATTCAGCATCGGGAAATTCATCATCAATTAGAGCACGCAACGGTGCAAGATCTGAAAAACGGATATGGCGCTGGTCAGGACGGGGGTGAACAGTAATACCATGCGCACCCGCTTCAAGCGCAATGCGCCCTAAACCAACAACACTTGGCCAGGGTAAATCACGTCTGTTTCGCAGCAAAGCAACAGCATTTAGATTGACGGAAAGTTTTGCAGGCATCAGCTCAAACCTAGTTACATTCGCGTTCTTTATAGTTTAATTTCAAGCCATTGAATACCAACAAAATTTGATCATTGTCACAATTTTTTTTGATCTATAAATGCATGGCTATATCGCGGTTTTCAATGTATGCATTTGCACTTGATAAACAGGTGGGCGACATTGGCAAATTTAACTTCAACTAAACCAACAAGTATAGGTGCAGGCTTATTCTGGAGCTTTGTTGGTGTTTTAATTTTCAGCTTAACGCTGCCTGTCACCAAAATTGCGATCGAGCAGTTTGAACCAACACAACTCGTGGTCTGGCGCGGTTTGATCGCTTGTATGCTATCAGGGACAATTTTGCTGATTTATCGTCCAAAATTTCCAAATCGTCATCAATGGCGTGATCTCGCATTTTGCGCAGGTGGAACAGTATTTGGCTTCCCTGGTTTTTTGGCGCTTGGCCTTCAAACAGTCCCATCATCTCACAGTGCAATTGTCGTTGGACTACTGCCACTGACAACAACAATTATGAGCGCCATCATCACTAAAGAACGCCCCTCACCTGCTTTTTGGCTGGTCAGTATCATTGGGACTGGGGTCACTCTTTTCTTTGTATTTAAACAAACAAATGGGGCTCCGCAAATCGGCCATCTTTATCTGTTTATTTCAGTCATACTTGCCTCAACCGGCTATGTTTTCGGCGGTAGGCTCGCAAAAGATCTGGGTGGATGGCAAGTGAGCTGCTGGGTAATATTCGCAGCACTTCCAATTTTAATCATCGCTGCTTTCTTTGTGCCTTTGCCCGATCTTTCAGCAAGCACTAAATCCACAATTGCACTATTTTATGTGGCATTCTTTTCGCAACTCATAGGTTTCTTTGCATGGTATCGTGGTATGCAGCTGGCTGGAATTGCGCGCGCGTCGCAAATCCAGCTGCTACAATTGTTCCTAACAATCATTGCATCAAGCCTTTTAGTCTCAGAAGCCTTAGAATTTGAAGTATTCATCTTCGCAGGACTTGTGGTCATCAGTGTTTGGCTTGGTACAAAATTGCGGGTTAGCTCTGGCTAACTAGCCTACAATATTGTGTTCAGGACCGTATGGAAATTTGGTGATGTTCTCAACGTTATCTTCACCAATAACCAAAATGTCATGCTCCCGATAACCACCCGCACCTGGCTGGCCTTCCGGCACCCAAATCATTGGCTCCATGGAAACAACCATGCCCGGTTCCAGCACCGTATCAATATCTTCGCGCAATTCCAGACCCGCTTCGCGGCCATAATAATGCGACAAGACACCAAACGAATGCCCATAGCCAAATGAACGATATTGTAACAAATTTTCGTGAGCAAAAAACTTATTGAGCTCGGCACAAATCTCAGAACACTTAATTCCAGGTTTGATCAAAGAAATACCCAATTCATGCGCAGCGATATTCGCTTCCCATAACCGCAATGATGCAGCATCCGCTTCACCCACGAACAATGTGCGTTCAAGGGCCGTGTAATATCCTGAAATCATCGGAAACGCATTAAGGCTCAAAATATCACCTTTCTGTAATTTACGCATGGTAACTGGGTTATGCGCGCCATCGGTATTGATACCAGACTGAAACCAAACCCAATTATCGCGCATCTCACTATCTGGATGTGACGCTGCAATTTCAATTTCCATGGCATTACGACCTGCCATAGCAACATCAATTTCGCGCTGACCTTCAGCAATAGCTGCATGGATGGCAGCGCCACCTATATCAGCTACGCGGGCGCCTTCTTTAATGAGTGCAATCTCTTCATCAGATTTCACCATGCGCGCAAACATAGTTTGCGGTGCGACATCCACCAATTCAATATTGGGTAGGAAATCTAAAAGTGTTTTTCGAACAGCGATCGTTAAGTGATCTTCTTCAATGCCGAGGCGTTTTGTATCACCAAGAACATCTTGAACCGCAACGTAATAATTATTGCGCTGCCAATCCGTATAAATGATGTTTTCCGAAAAAGAGCGGCGCCATGGCTGGCTCGCATCAATATTTGCTGAGATCGTCACACACCGGTCATGCGTGACAATGCATCCATAAGGGCGCCCAAACGCGCAATATAAAAAGCCCGAATAATAGGCGATATTATGCATTGATGTGAGCAATACTGCAGGCAAATCTTTCTCCGCCATAATCTGACGCAGCTTTGAAAGCCGGTTTTCATATTCTTGATCAGAAAATGGCAGTTTTGCTTTGCCACCATCATGACGAATAAATGTGTGAGGACGCTGGTGAGTATCAGCCATTGAGTTCTCCAAAATCTCGCGCAGACCAATGAGCTGCGCTCAATAATCCGGGCGTACAGGACAACTAAAGTTCTATAAAAATTATTGCGACGCCATCGCAATTTATCTCAATCTAGGCAGGAACTCAGATAAGGTCAATATATGATTTTGGGTTAGCTATGGGCTTCTTTTTGCGCTTCAACGAGGCGCTCATTCACATAGTCTAAGGCTTGCGAATATTGCGCCCACCCGATAATGCGTTCGCCCGTTTTTAGATCAACAACTGGCAACCGTGTTTCACCTGATTGATCGAACAACCGCAAAGCTAAATCCATATTATCCGAAGATTTAAGACAGGGAATGGAATCTGAATTTTCAAGTTCAGACAATGCACCAAAATCGTCATCACCTTCTGGCACACTCATCACATCCATGACGCGGATATTGGCTAACATGGTTCGATACGGTCCATCACGAACGTGAACCCCACGCATTTCAAGCTGCCATTGGAAAAATGAACGACCGTGTATGGCCTGATTTATGCCATGCGAAACCGCAATGGTAAACAACAGTGCAATTGACAGCGCATATCCGCCGGTCAATTCAAATGCGATAACTGTCGTTGATATCGGAGCGCCAATCACAGTTGCAGCAACAGCCCCCATGCCGAGCAGTGAATAAACTGCGTGATCCGAGGCCATGGTCGGAACAGCGTTTGTGGCTGCAATTCCAAACACCCCTCCCGTTAACGCGCCTAGATAAAGTGCTGGGGAAAATACCCCGCCCCCAAAGCGAGAGGCATAAGTCACCGCAGTGGCAAAGATTTTCAGCACAATTAAGATCATCATCAGCGCAATCGGCAAACGACCCCAAAGTGCATCAAAAGTTGTTTCATATCCAATGCCCAAAATTTCAGGATATGTCACACCGATAAGCCCTATCACCGCGCCACCAAGTGGCGGCCTGATCCAAAGCGGCAAATCAAGCGATTTTCCGATATAATCAGCGGCAAATAGACTAAACTGAAATATAATCGCGACTAGAGCACAAATCACACCCAGTAAAAAGAACGCGGGAAACTCCAAATAGGAGGTGATCTCATATGCAGGGATTGTGAAAATGAAACTCTCGCCAAACCACAGCCGAGAAACCACTGTTCCTGTGACGGATGAGATGACAATTGGCACGAAGGCACGCATGGAGTAATGCCCCAAAATCACCTCATGGGCGAACAAAACCCCAGCTATCGGGGCGTTGAAGCTGGCGGAAACCGCTGATGCGACCCCTGCTGCAAGCAGAGTGCGATTTCCGGCGTCAGGCAGTTTAAATTTGCTATATACAAAACTTGAAAACGATGCACCAAGATGTATGACCGGCCCCTCACGTCCCGCACTACCGCCCGCACCCAGCGAAATCACTGTCACAACAGCAGATAAAATCCCCTCTTTGAAAGTCAAAGGTCGCCCAGAAATATGGCGCGCTTCCATCACATCAGCAACGCCACCTGCACGTTTGGATTTGACAAATAATTGTAGGAGTATGCCGACAATTAAACCGCCAACAATGGGTGCCATAACAATGATCTGCCAAGGCGTTTCGCGCACGGCTGCAAGATATATTTCGCTTCGCTCACCAACCCAAATATATTGCACCAATCCAATCGCTTCACGAAATGCAATGGCAAGGATTGCAGCACCAATTCCGATAATTGCACCCAGCACCCAGATGGACACCTGCCGATTGGCCCAAAATTCTGATAAATTTGGCACGACCCATTGCCGCATCAAAGATGGAAGACTTAATAATCGATCAAACCACAAATTCTCAACGCCCAAATTCGTTTTGCGATAAATACTCTAATACGTTTAATGACAAATAATTGACTAGCATGTCCATATCAAACTGGACAAGTCGGACTTTGCCAAGCATAAGTTTATCGGACTTTAGTGGGAGGATAAATTAAATTGCCTGAAAGTGTGATGAGTAAAAACGAGAATATTCAAACTGTTATTGACATACTCGCTCAACAACTTGGTGAGAAAATAAAAACCGGTCAATCGATCCGTGAGCAGCATTCTCACACGACCACGATGATTGAACCGCAATTACCTGACGCAGTGGTATTTGCGGATTGCGATGCAGATATTCAAGCAGTGGTTGATGTGTGCGCTCGCTATAAAGTCCCCATTATTCCTTTCGGTGTGGGCACCTCCTTGGAAGGGCATGTAAATGCGCCAGCTGGCGGCATTTCAATCGATATGGGCCAAATGAACCAAATCTTGCAGGTAAACCCGGAAGACATGGATTGTGTCGTACAACCAGGTGTGACACGCGAACAACTTAACGAATATCTCCGCGATACAGGTTTGTTTTTTCCAATTGATCCCGGCGCGAATGCCACGATTGGTGGGATGACTGCAACCCGCGCATCAGGTACCAATGCCGTGCGCTATGGCACAATGCGCGAAAACGTCATTTCGGTCACGGTTATCACTCCGGATCGAAAGAAAATAAAAACGGCCAACCGGGCGCGCAAATCATCTGCGGGTTATGACCTTACTCGGTTGTTTGTCGGGTCTGAAGGCACGTTGGGTGTTTACACATCCATCACATTAAAACTTCATCCTATTCCGCAACAAATTTTAAGCGGTATTTGCCCGTTCCCAACGGTTGAAGCCGCAAGCCAAGCCGTAATTGCAACCATTCAAATGGGTATTCCAATGGCCCGCATTGAACTTTTGGATGCGTTACAGATTAAAGCATCGAACATGTATTCCAAGCTGGATAACCCAGAACAGCCAACACTGTTTTTGGAATTTCATGGTTCCGATGAAGAAATTAAAAGTCAGGCTGAATTGTTTGCAGAGATTGCGAAGGATTTCGGCGGTCTAGAACCGCAGTTTTCCACTGTGCTTGAAGATAGAAATAAACTTTGGAAAGCACGTCATGACGCCTATTGGGCAGCGCGCAATTTCCGCCCGAACACAAAAGTCATCGGGACCGATGCATGCGTGCCAATTTCAAGATTTTCCGAATGCATCACTCAATCTCAAAAAGATATTGAAGAACTTGGCTTGGTCGCAACGTTTGTCGCCCATGCAGGAGATGGCAATTTCCATACCCAACTTTTGATAGATACCAAAAACGAAACAGAAGTTAAAAACAGTGCCGAATATATCTCGCGTTTAAACAAACGCGCCATAGCAATGGAGGGCACCTGCACGGGTGAGCATGGCGTAGGCCAAGGGAAACAAAAATACCTTGAGATCGAGCTCGGTGAAAGCGTTGATTTCATGCGATTAATCAAGCAAACCTTCGATCCAGACAACATAATGAACCCTGGCAAAATATTTTCCCTTCCAGAATAATATCTGCTATCATTTGATGCGTGGGCATAAACTAGACACAATAACAATCTAAAATGCTGATATGGGAACCTTCCTTTAGGGAATAAATGGGTTAGAAACGAATAAGCAAAAATGACGTTAGTCCGATTATTTGTATTTTTTGGTGGGCTCTTGGCAATGGCGCTTTTTGCGATCCTGCTCGGCCCATATTTCATCGATTGGTCTGAATATCGAGCAGACTTTGAACGTGAATCGTCGCGAATTTTGGGTCAGGAAGTCAAAGTTCGTGGTGATGCGAGCATGCGCCTGCTGCCATTCCCTTCTGTTACATTTAACGATCTTGCCATTGGCCGAAACAAAAGTGGCCAACCATTGATGACAGCGCAGCAATTTGAGATGGACCTTGAGCTAACGCCATTTTTAAGTGGTGAAATTCTCATTTTTGATATGCGTGTCGAAGAACCCAAACTCACCGTGACGCTGTTCCAAGATGGATCGCTTGATTGGGCACTCAACAGTAAGAAAAATCTTGGTGGCCGCACATTAGTGCTGGAAAGCGTAACTATTAACAATGGTCAGATTAAACTGGTTGATTTGCAGAACCGCCGCACCAAGCAAATTAGCAACATCAATACCAAATTATCTGCGCCGGAAATCTCCGGCCCTTGGCGTGCTGAAGGTAGCGCTGATTTTGAAGATCAAAATATCAATTTTGAAGTCGATACAGGCGTCGTAAATGCGCAGGGCAGCATGCGCCTTAGAACACGTTTATTTGCAGAAAATCTACCACTGTTTATCGAGACCGAAGGCAGTGCGAAAATTGACGATCACAAGCCTTCCTATGAAGGTAACTTTAATATTCAAAAGCGCAGTGAACTCAATGTTTTAAATACACCAAAAGAACTTCATAACTTGCTAACAGTGCAGATGAAGGGTGGATTTAAAGTCAACAATGAACGTCTTGATATTCCTCAATACCGCCTTGCATCGGGCAACCCGCGCGATCCATATATCATCGAGGGTGAGGCAAATATCGACACAGGCGCAAATCCTGAATTTTTGATCACAGCGCGAGGCCAGCAAATTGATCTTAGCTCTCTAGATGACGGTACAAATGAAACCGACGATGATGCCACGCGAACTGGCTTTTCAAACATCGGTCGCCTGATTTCACAAATCCCTACCATAGATCTACCTGGTAAGATTGACCTCACCCTGCCCGCTGTTCTTTCTGGCAATACCACAGTCCGCGAGGTCTTCTTATCCGCCCGGCCTAACGCAACGGGTTGGTTAATTGAAAATCTAGCCGCAAAGCTACCTGGTCGGACAGATATCGAAGCACAGGGTAATTTAACATTGGGTTCTGCGCCTGAATTTTCTGGCCAACTTCTCATCGCAACCAAACAACCTTCTGGGTTTTCATCCTGGCTGATTGGGCGGGTTGATCCGTCAATCCGGCAATTAGAAGCTGCTGGTATCTCCGCGAATGTCTTGTTTAGTAGCGAAATTCAACGGCTTGAAAACCTAGAATTAATCTTGGGTAACGCGTCCATTAAAGGCTATGCAGAACGACAAAAGATTAGAGATTTAGACCCATCTATTTCGATAGGGCTGAATGGCAGCGAACTTGATCTCAACAAACTCAACGCGCTGTTGCAGATGGCAAGCCTTGATCAGGATATCGATAATAGCGGCGGTTTATTCGGCCACAACATTATCGCCCAGCTCAACACGGATGTTTTACGATTTGGGAAATATACAGCACAAGATGTGAAGATTATCGCAAGCTGGGAAGATAAAGACCTCACGCTGGATTCAGTTCGTTTCGGAGACTTTTCTGGCATTTCAGGAACCTTAAACGGCACATTAAACGATCTTGATCAATCACCAAAAGGCGCAATAACATTTAATGCAAATGCCAAAGAGGCAGGTGGTATTTTCACCTTACTCAAAGATTTTATTGATGATCCAGAAGTTCTAAAAAGATTCGAGAAAAACAGGTCATCTTTTGGTAATTTGTCATTGTCTGGCGAACTCAGCATTAGCAACAACAATACCCCGGAATTTAAAGCCGCCGGTAAAATTGGCCAATCAGAGTTTGATCTTCGGGCCAATGGCCAAACACTGCTTCCAACGGTGTTTAAAAATGCATCATCGCCCTTTGCCATCAACCTAAATGCTAACAACCCGCAAAGCCAAATCTTACTGGCTCAAATGGGTTTTGATGTCTTACCGTTTGATTTTGAAGAGGCTGCGAATTTAAACCTTAAAATCTCAAGAGGTTTTGATGAAGACTTGGATCTTGATGCAAAATTTAGATCAGGTTCAACCAATATTGATCTGGATGGCTTTATCGATTTACCAAGCACGCAAAACCAGGATGAACCCAAAGGTGTTTTAAACCTAGACATCACCTCCGGCGATATTGAACCTTTGTTATTAACCCTTGGGCAAAACCTTCCCGGCATCGGCTCAGGTCAACCACTTGAATTAAACGCAGCACTCATCGTTGATAACAATTCAATCGAGTTCAACGATCTTGTAGGTAATGCAAGCGGCAACAAGTTTTCAGGCACGCTTGTCGCTGACAGAACTAGTTTGGCACCAAAATTTAAGGGCGAATTATCAATTGATAAAGTTGATACCGAATGGCTCTATGAGCTTGCACTTGGCGTTCAATTTTTAAACTTAGTCGATACAAGCTGGAGCACAACGAGTTTCCTACCCCCTTATGAAACCGCACCAATTTCAGAATTAAACTTAAAGTTAGATGAACTCACATTGCCAGACTTACAAAGCGTGAAAAATGTAACGGCAGACATTAGGACAGAGGCCGGCATTATTGAAATTGAGAGCATTAATGGCTCGTGGTTAAATGGTGATCTTAGCGGCAATTTGTCAATTTCAAATCCCGATGGCAAAGCTTTTGTTAGCCTGGACACAATCATCATGGGTGCAGATGTTGCACCATTAAATTGGCGCAATGAAAACAATGATCCGTTCATTGATGGAACAATCGATATTACAGGTAATCTGGAAGGAACTGGAACTAATTTAACGGAAGTTATCAGTTCTATGAACGGTGGTGGATTGTATAATCTGTCAGACGTTTCAGTGAATGCATTTCAGCCAAATATCTTATCTGACATCTTTGCAAGAACCGATACTGAAGGCTATGACTTACTCCCTGAAAATATCGCACAAGACATCGACACTCTATTACCAAACGGCGCATATGAGATTGAAAGCCTTGCAATACCTTTCACAGTCACAGGTGGTGTCCAACGGATCTCAAGCATCACTGTTGAAAATGAAGCATTCAAACTCACTGGTGCAGGCCGTATTGATCTAGTCAATCAAACAATGACGAGTTCTGTAGATATTTTATATGATGCAGGCCTTGAAGCTCAAACTGGTGCGACACCAGAATATAGTATTGATTTTGACGGTGCTCTTTCAAATCCAAACAAATCGATCAACGCGAACGCGATGAGTAACTTCCTCTCCATTCGCGCATATGAACGCGAAAGACGCCGTGTGGAATTATTACAAGCCAGTATTTTGGAGAAACAAGCATTAAGACGCGAAATTGCCCTTGTGAAGGATCAGCAGTTAAAACGTGAAGAAGAAGCTCGCTTACTCTCCGAAGAGCAAGCGCGTCTTAAGGCAGAAGAAGAAGCGCGCGTCAAAGCGGAAGAGACAGCAAAAGCCGCAGCAGAGGCACAAGCTCAACGCATTGCCGATGAAGCTATTCGCAAAGCTCGCGAGGCTGCAAGTAATACAGTCGCGCCGCAGGAAACGCCAACAATAGACTGGCAAAAATCCGTCGAAGATTTGCTTTCAAACTCGCAAAACAGCGCAGAAGGCGATATCATTATTTTGCCGCTTGATGCACCATCTGACCAATAGTGCATAAAAGCGTTTGTTAGGACGATTTAATCATCTTTTTTAGGTGTAAGTTTTTGCGCATCAACAAACTTAGTTTGTTTTTCATTGAGCGCCCGAGTGAGGTCTTTCTCTTGCTTGGTTCGTCCGAAAGAAATGCGGTTTTGCTCCGCATTTGCTTCCTTTTTTGCACGGTCTTTGCGCTTTCGCGCCATTCTGAGATTTACAACTTCACCAGCCATGCAGTTCCATTACGGTTTTTTGCGGAACGCATCAAGTGACACCACATCGGCACCACCATCATTATCTTCAGATACATCGTTATCTTCAACATCATCAGATGCATCATCGCTTGAAGGTGTTTCAAGCTTAGCAATTTCCTTGCCCGCATCAAGTTCTGCAACCTCGGCACCCTCTTCATCTTCGATGATAAGCGTGTCGAATTCCAATTCAAAATTAACTGATGGGTCGTAAAAACCACGCACGGCTGAAAACGGTACAACAAGTTTTTCCGGTTGGTCAGAGAATGACAATCCAATTTCAAATAAGGTGTCAGTTACTTTAAGGTCCCAAAATTGATGTTGCACGACAATTGTCATTTGCTCAGGATAGCGATCCTGTAATGCGGTTGAAATCCGCACACCCGGCGCATTTGTCAAAAACGTAATAAAGAAATGGTGCTCGCCAGGCAGTTGGCCAGTAGCAGCGGTTTCCATTAGCACTTTTTTTATAACGCCTCGCAAAGCTTCTTGTGCCAAAATATCGTAACGAATGTGGTCTTGCGACATATAGTTTCCTCAAGGTAACGCGTAACTTAAGCTCAAATGAGCTTTAATAATCTTCTCACTGATATATCTATAAAGCGAGTCAATTAATACAATGTATAGCTTAAATACATGAGAAACTAAAATTTTCTGAAAGTTTAAGTGAAGGCTTCTGTTGCCAGGTGCCTTCGAACCCCGCCTAGTCGTGCGAACAACTAGGAGTTCATGTGAAGCTATCGCACCGCATTAAGCAGCGAGACGTGCTTCCGCATAGTTGTTATCATTTGCAACTACAAAGTTAGTCCGATAACGGTGGTACAATGCCGAGAAAAAGTACGATCTTTACGCCCTCGTCGATCCTATTTCGCCCCCATCATAATCTGATCAAAGTTAGCCAGATCAAGTTATGGTGGAGGCGCCGGGTACCGCCCCCGGGTCCGAATGGTTTATTTCACCGCCCATTTATTTCCATAGCTGCATGAAGCAGCATCTCCAATATAAGCCTTATAAGGCTGACTGAAAAGACCTAACGCATTAAAAATATGCAAGTTTAACGAAATAGTTTCGCAATTAATGATTGACTCAAGACCCCCAATTGCCAAACATAGCACTATGATTCAAAAGCACTTGTGCACATGCGCGGGGCATGCAAACAATGTGAGGAGACATTATGAGTGATTATCTAGCAGACGTTCAAAAATACGATTCAGGCGCAGATGAAGCTATCGTAACTAAAATCGTAAAACATTTGGGCATTGCATTACGCAACAGAGATTCGTCAATGGTCGCATGTTCTGACACAAAGGAACTGGATCGCGTTGTAGAAAAATGGTGCGGTAAAAAACTTGGCGTCACAGGGGATGCAGCTGAAAATGCAGTTGCTAAAACATGTGAAACAATGAGCGCGGACAAATCAAAATCTCGCGTGACCTTTTACTACCTTGTCGCAAAAGAGCTGGGCAAACTTGGCGAACTTGCATAAAACACCGTAAAAATAGTTTTTAAAAGAAGCCTTGCAGATTTGCAGGGCTTTTTTGTTGAAGCGAACCCACTTCCTGTGTGAAGTTTGCTGCAAGTATTGTCTGGCCCTTGTCTTGCGCAAAATTTAGCTTAGCTTCAGCATTACGATTCTCAAGGTGGCGAAAATATGCAGCAATATCATGATCTCTTAAAACATGTCATGGAAAACGGTGTTGATCGTAATGATCGAACAGGCACGGGTACGCGTTCCGTTTTTGGCTATCAAATGCGCTTTGATATCAGCGAAAAATTCCCTGTTTTAACCACCAAAAAGCTGCATCTACGCTCAATCATCCACGAAAATCTGTGGTTTTTGGCAGGTGATACCAATATCAAATATCTCCAAGATAATGGCGTGAGTATCTGGGATGAATGGGCAGATGAAAATGGCGATTTAGGCCCTGTCTATGGCGCGCAATGGCGTTCATGGCCAGCTCCCAACAATCAAACCGTCGATCAGATTACAAAACTCGTTGATAGTTTAAAGAATAACCCAGATTCGCGTCGGCACATTGTAACCGCGTGGAACCCAGCACAAGTGGATGATATGGCCCTCCCCCGTGTCATTGCCTATTTCAGTTCTATGTTGCCAATGGAACCCTATCTTGCCAGCTTTATCAAAGATCAGCGGATATCTTTCTAGGCGTCCCGTTTAACATTGCCTCTTATTCCATGCTGACCATGATGCTTGCGCAAGTATGCGGGCTCAAAGCGGGCGAATTTGTTCACACACTCGGCGACGGGCATATTTATCACAATCATTTTGACCAGGTGGAACTGCAATTATCCCGCACGCCAAAAGAGTTACCGACGATGTGGATTAATCCTGACGTCAAAGACATCTTTTCATTCAAATTCGAAGATTTTAAACTTGAGAATTATGATCCTGATCCTGGCATTAAGGCGCCGGTCGCCGTATGAGTGAAAGCCTTGAACAGATCACGTCGAAAGTCTGGCGTATATCAGAAATTTATGCGCAAAATAACGGTATCAAACGCGATGATGACTGGTATCTGCTTAAATTGTCAGAGGAACTCGGTGAATTAACCCAAAGTTATCTTATGAAAACTGAACGTGGCCGCACCAAAGGGCTTTCGGTCGATGAGATTAGTCAGGACATAGCCGATGAAGTGTCAGATGTGTTGGGCATGCTACTACTGTTCGCAAAACACAATAATATAAATATAAACGCTGCACTTGAACGCAAGTGGTATAAGTATTTACCGGAATATTCTGATGAGTGATATCACGATCTCCATGATTGCTGCTGTTTCAAGTAACGGTATCATTGGCCGCGACGGTGACATGCCGTGGCGATTATCCACCGATCTCAAGCGGTTTAAGGCAGTTACTATGGGCTGCCCGATTATTTTGGGGCGCAAAACATTTCTATCTTTTGGGGGCAGACCGCTTCCCGGACGTCAAAATATCGTAATCTCGCGCAGCAAATACGAAGCTAACGGCATTACGCATTGTTTTAATTTGGAAAGCGCAATTGAAACAGCAAAAGCAACTGCAATTAACGATGATAAAGATGAGATTTTCATCATTGGCGGCGGGCAGATCTACGATTTAGCGATGCCGTTGGCTGATCAACTCTACATCACACATATTGATGCAGAAATCGACGGGGACACCAAATTTCCCAAAATCGAACAAAATGAGTGGGAAATCACCCATCAAGAACATGTTCCGGCGGGTGAAAAAGACAATTACCCCACTGAATATGTGATCTATCGACGCAGAGGAGCGTAAATAGCTGCATAAAGGTTGAAAATATCCATTTGTAGGTAACAAGCGCGTTGAAAGCGGCAATCACGATACCTATAACTAAATAGAACTATATTATGGTTACATAACAGGAAAGAGAACTGAATGCCTTGGAGCAATCAAAATGGTGGAGGCGGCGGCCCGTGGGGCGGCGGCGGAGGTAACAATGGCGGCGGTGGCGGCCCTTGGGGCAATGGCCCAAAACGTCCAAATGGCGGCGGCGGCGGTGGCAACCAGCCAGATGTCGAAGAGCTATTGCGTCAAACACAAGACAAATTTAACAAAGCCGTAGGTGGTGGTGGATCTCCGTTCATCTTCATTTTGGGTTTCATCGTGCTTGCATTCTTATGGGGTACACAAGCAATTTACACCGTTCAGCCCGATGAACGTGGTGTTGAACTTCGCTTTGGTAAACCAAAAGAAGAAGTCGCAATGCCTGGTTTGCATGTGATTTTCTGGCCGGTTGAAACTGTAGAGATCGCAAACATCTCCGAGCGCGAGATCATCTCCGGCAGCACAAATCGTTCAGGTTCAACAGAAGGCTTAATGCTTTCAGGTGATCAGAACATCGTGGATGTTGAATTTAAAGTTCTCTACAACATCTCAGATCCAGCAGCTTACCTATTTAACGTTGCTCGTCCTGAAGATACGCTACGTCAAGTATCTGAAAGCGCGATGCGTGAAATCGTTGGTCGCCGTCCAGCGCAGGATATTTTCCGTGACAATCGTGATGCAATTGCAAACGAAGTTCAGGAGATTGTTCAAAGCGTAATGGATAGCTTCCCAGCTGGTATTTCAATCAACACAGTATCTATCGAGGATGCAGCGCCACCTCGTGAAGTGGCTGACGCTTTTGATGAAGTGCAGCGTGCTGAGCAGGATGAAGATCGTTTTGTTGAGGAAGCCAACCAATATGCCAACCAAAAATTGGGTCAGGCACGTGGTCAGGCCGCGAAAGTTCGTGAGGAAGCAGCTGGTTATAAAGACCGTGTTGTGAACGAAGCGAACGGTGAAGCACAACGCTTTATCTCAATTTACGAAGAATATGCAAAAGCGCCTGAAGTTACACGTCAGCGTCTTTATCTTGAGACAATGGAAGGTGTGCTTGGAAAAGCAAACAAAGTTATCATCGAACAGGGTGGGAATTCGCAAGGTGTGGTCCCTTACCTACCGCTCAATGAGCTTGCAAAACCAAGAACAGGAGGCAACTAATCATGTCTAGCCGTTTACCTTTTTTCTTAGGTGTCTTCGCAGTTTTAGCTGTGATTATTTACTCATCATTGTTCGTTGTGAACGAGCGCGAGCAAGCCATTGTTATCCGTTTTGGTGAAATCCAAAGCGTGAAAACAGAACCTGGTCTATATTTCAAAGTGCCATTCACATTCGCTGATTTTGATAGCGTTCAATATGTTGAAGATCGAACACTTCGTTTTGATCTTGAAAACATTCGTGTTCAGGTTTCAGGCGGTAAGTTCTATGAAGTTGACGCATTTGTTCTTTACAAAATCTCAGATGCTCAGACCTTCAGACAAACCGTATCTGGTGACGTAATCGCTGTTGAATCTCGACTAAGAACACGTTTGAACTCAGCACTTCGTACAGTTTACGGTTTGCGCGGGTTTGAAGCCGCTTTGTCTGCAGAACGTTCATCAATGATGCGTGAAGTACGTGATCAGCTACGCCCTGAAGCCCAAGCGCTTGGCGTAACAATCGATGATGTTCGCATTCGTCGTACTGATCTAACTCAAGAAGTTTCGCAACAAACATATGAGCGTATGAAAGCAGAACGTCTTGCAGAAGCTGAAGCCATTCGCGCCCGCGGTATTGAAGCTGGCCAACGCCTAAGATCAATTGCAGATCGTCAGGTTGTGGAGTTCGTCTCTGCAGCGGAACGTGATGCACAGATCATTCGCGGTGAAGGCGATGCGGAACGAAATGCGATCTTTGCGGATGCATTTAACCGTGACCAAGGTTTCTTTGAATTTTATCGTTCAATGGAAGCTTACGGTAAAGCCATTGAAGCTGATGGCACAACCATGGTCCTGTCACCAGATTCTGAATTCTTCAAATTCTTCAAGAATTCAGCAGGTGAACCACCAGCTGCACCAGTATCTGGTAATTAATAGGAGCCTACCGCCATGCATGATCTCATCGTGGCGGTAGGTCTTTTTTTGGTCATTGAAGGTTTAATCTACGCATTAGCACCCGCCTCAATGAAAAAAATGGCAGAAATTTTGCCACAAATCCCCGATAATAAATTGAGAAATATTGGCCTGATTGCAGTCGTGATCGGTGTTGGGCTTGTATGGCTCATTCGCGGGTGATTAAATAGCATTTAAGGGCGTCGACGCATTTATAATGAGGAACAAAATGAAGTCTAAAGCGATACATATGAGTGAAATTTTAAAGGTCAATGCGTTCGCAGGTTTCGTACTCGCTCTGCTTATCATTTTCGCCAGCATCAACATAGCAAAAGCGCAAGCACCAAACGGTCCAGCATCGGTTGCTGATCTTGCCGAAGGGCTAATGGGTGCGGTTGTCAACATCTCGACATCCCAATCCGTTGAAAGTTCCGGTCAGCGCAACACCCCGCGCAATACCCCGGATGGTCAGCCTTTTCAGGAGTTTTTCGATGATTTTTTCCAAGATCGCGAAAATGGTCGCAGAACACCCAATCAGCAAGTGAGCTCCCTCGGTTCAGGCTTTGTCATTGATGCGGAAGGCACTGTTGTGACCAACAATCATGTGATTGAAAATGCTGATAATATTGAAGTGATATTTGCCGATGGTCGTCGCTTGGATGCCGTCCTTGTTGGCGCTGACCCGAAAACAGATCTTGCTGTATTGAAAGTTGAATCTGATGAACCATTGTCATTTGTACCCATTGGCGATTCGACAAAAATGCGCATCGGCGACTGGGTTATGGCAATTGGCAACCCATTTGGTTTAGGTGGTTCAGTCTCCATCGGTATCGTTTCTGCCATTGGCCGCGATATTAATTCCGGCCCATATGATAATTACATCCAAACTGATGCCGCGATTAACCGCGGTAACTCTGGTGGTCCATTGTTTAATATGGCGGGTGAAGTTATTGGCATCAACACAGCGATTATTTCACCATCAGGTGGATCTATCGGCATTGGATTTTCTGTCCCAACAGAGCTTGCATCAAATGTTATTAATCAACTCAGAGACTTTGGCGAAACACGTCGCGGCTGGCTTGGAGTGCGCATTCAGCCCGTCACCGATGACATCGCTGAAAGCCTGGGCATGGATGAAGCAAAAGGCGCTCTTGTTGCAGGTGTCATCCCAGAAGGTCCGGTTGAAGGCATTATGCAAGCCGGGGATATCATCGTGAATTTTGATGGTAAAGAAGTTGGAACCGTCCGAGATCTACCTCGAATTGTTGCTGAAAGCCCGGTTGGAAAAGAAGTTGATGTTGAAATTTTGCGTAAAGGCGAAATGCAAAACATTAAGGTCACACTTGGCAGACTTGAAGATGGTGAGCGCAAACTTGCAGCAGCTAATGACGATCAACCCGCTGTTACAGAAGAAGAAGAGCCAGCAATTGTCGAACTCATGGGCATGGAGCTGCGCGAATTAACCGACGCCTTGCGTGATGAATTTGCCATTGATGAAAACACCAACGGTGTGTTGATCAATGCAGTTGATGAAGGCTCAAATGCAGACAAAAAGGATGTGCAAGCAGGCAATGTCATTGTTGAAGTTGCACAGGAAGCTGTCAAAACACCGCAAGATGTTCAAAAGATCGTGGACAAATTAAAATCAGATGGTCGCCGAAATGCATTCTTTATGATTGCCAATCCTATGGGTGAATTACGCTTCGTTACCATCCGAATTGAATAGATCTAAATCGCAAAGTCAGTTTTACGATAGCCCTGCAGGTATAGCAGGGCTGTCAAATCCGAATGATTGACCTTAATCTTTGCCTGAGCGGCAACGGTTGGCTTAGCATGTAACGCTACTCCGGATCCGGCAAGTTGCAACATGCCAAGGTCATTAGCGCCATCACCAACGGCAATGGCTTCATCAGGCGTAATTCCAATCTGCGCTGAAATCTCGTTGAGCGCATCAACTTTCGCCTGTTTACCCAAAATCGGATCGCCAACTTTTCCTGTCAGCACGCCAGCTTCTTCCAGCAACAGATTTGAACGATGCTCGTCAAATCCAATTTCCTTGGAGATAGGTCCTGTGAAAACAGTAAAGCCACCCGAGACCAGCGCACAATAAGCTCCATGCTTTTTCATTGTCGCAACAAGTGCCTTCCCTCCCGACATGAGGCTAATGCGGTTTTTAATCACATCATCAACGACATTAAGCGAAAGGCCCTTTAACAGCCCTACCCGCTCGCGAAGCGCAAATTCAAAATCCAGTTCACCATTCATAGCGCGCGCTGTTATTTCAGCCACTTTATCTTTTAGCCCAACTTCAGCGGCAAGCTCATCAATACATTCTTGCTCGATCATGGTTGAATCCATATCCGCAATCAGCAATTTCTTACGGCGAGTTTCAGCATCCTGAATAACCAAATCAATCGGCAAATCGCCAATAACAGCCGATATCGCAGCTTTAGCCTCGGATAAATCACAACCATCGGACAATGCAATATCGCATGCAATGCCATCTGCAAGCCAATACAAACCTGAGGCTGAAGCAGCCGCGCTAGCATCTTCTCCAATCTTTGATGATAAAATTGGATTTGACGGATGGGCTATAAGCGTGGCAACGAAGGGCATGAATGAGATTCTCCAACTAGATAACAACTCAAGCATCCAAATAGCTGGCCCAACCGCCAGCGGCAAGTCCGCGCTTGCAGTTAAATTGGCGCAAATGCACGATGGCGAAATTATCAACGTCGATTCCATGCAAGTTTATGACATTTTAGACGTTATTACCGCGCGACCATCGAAAGAAGAACTCGCAAGCATTCCACACCATCTTTATGGCCATATCCAACCCGGCACAGAATATTCTACAGGTCATTGGTATGACGAGGTTTCAAAGGTGATAGGAGACGTTACATCCCGCGGGAAAATTCCAGTCTTCGTTGGCGGAACCGGGCTGTATTTCAAAGCGCTCAATGGTGGCCTGTCCAAAATGCCTCAAATTCCCGATGACATTCGCAACAAGTGGCGCCAAAGACTTGAGGAAGATGGAATTTCCATTCTCTATGAAGAATTGGTCAAACGCGACCCTGATCTCGCAGCTGAGCTTAAACCAAATGACAAGCAAAGGATCTCACGCGCATTAGAGGTCTTTGAAACGACAGGAAAATCCATCAGGACATTTCAAAATGCTACGGGCGCACCATTAATTGATACTAATCGATCAAAAAAAATAATCCTCATGCCAGAACGCTCAATTCTGCACGAACGTATTAAAACGCGGTTTCATAAAATGATGGATGAAGGTGCGATCGATGAGGTCAAAAACATTCTTGCAGCTGAAATAGATCCCAATCACACATCTATGAAGGCAATTGGTGTCCGCGAAATTGCGAGATATTTGCAAGATGAGATAAGCTTAGATGAAGCTATAGAACTTTCAGTTATTGCAACACGTCAATACGCCAAACGCCAATCCACTTGGTTTCGCAACCAATTGGGATCTGATTGGATTATGATCTCTAAATTGTAGCTATTTGCCCAAGAGACGGTTACGCATCTCTTCCATCTCACGTTCAAGATCGGTCGCACTTCTGTTATCACCAGAATCAGGTGTAACCGGTTTGCGTCGAAGTGTGCTTTTCTTCTTCATGATGGAGCTGAACTTTTGCTCTGTATTTGGGTCCACATCTCGCTCACTCGCGAGCATGGCACTTCGAAGAGACGCGTCTGCTTTTGCTGCCTGCGGCTTGTTGCTCGAACCACCCATGTCAAATCCATCTGATTGGCCAGATTGCTTTTTACCGTTTTCGGTTGAACGCATCTTTTCAACAATGGAGCGCAAATTCAGTGAACTTGCAGTTGATTTAACACCATTCGCACTCGGCAACGCGTAGTTTGGAACGCGCTCAAACATCATGCGCATAGGCACCGCAACCGCTTCACCAAATGCAATCGCCTCACCATTGCCGATGGACGCAAGGAAGCTTGTGGTTGATGTCGATGAGTTTGGCAGAGCCGAACGGATGATTTCCTGATCTCGATCATTAGCCAGACGCATTGCAAACACAGTGGAACATTGAGACAAAATCGTCGGATCTAACTCACCTGGGCGTTGTGTAACAATACCAAGGCTTACACCATATTTACGGCCCTCTTTAGCGATACGCGAAATAGCCTGGCGCGTTGGCAAGAAGCCAAACTTAGAATCTGATGAAATGTAACGGTGCGCTTCTTCACAAACCACAAGAATTTTAATGGCGCCTTCACTCCAAAGTGCAATTTCAAATGCCATGCGACACAAGACAGAAGCAACAGAATCAACAACTTCCGACGGAATACCAGCCAATTGGAAGGTCGTCACCGGTTTTCCATCTCCGGGAATTCTGAAAATTGTACCGATTGTTTCCAAAATCGTGTCACTAATCGTGTTGGATGAGAACATAAATGAATAACGCGGATTATTAATCGCTGAGAACACTCTGTTCTTAAGCTGACGCAAATATGGCTTTTCATTGCGCCCCTCCAAACGTCCAATACGCTCGTCTAAAAGCGCTAGCAAATCAGCCATGCGGTACGGAACAGGTGAATCAGAGGTAATTGAACCATTTTCTTTGCGTTTGCTCAGGCTCGATGGACCATTGCCCTTAAAGGCCTTTTTCGCTTCACCAATCAGGTCGCGAAGTACATTCACTTCATCCATCACTTTGGGTTGTCCGCGGAAAATCACTTCGACAAATTCGTCAAACTTAAATAACCAAAATGGAAGATCAAGCGTTTCTGGGCCAATAGCAATTGAACGATCGCCAAACGCTGGCGCAAACTCGTCATGAGGATCTAACACCAAAACACGTAATTGATCATCAGATTCGATCGCTTTGTTCACGAGTAAAGATAAGGCCGTCGATTTACCAACACCTGTTGTGCCAACGAGCGCAAAATGGCGTGACAACATAGACGACATACAAATGGATGCATCCATCTCAGTATTTTGAGACAATTTACCCACAGCAACGGCATTTTCAGACCCTGCATCATAGATAAGTTTCAAATCATTTGCGCGGATATCATGTGCCGGCGCACCTAAATATGGATATTGGCTAATGCCAGTTGAGAAAATCACCCTGTCTAAATCAGGACGAACCTCGCCAACCAACTCGGCCTCAACATTAAGCGTGTTTGAACCGTCTACATTCCAGTTACCTTCTGGCATACGCATGGAGGAGACGAGTGCAACCACACGGCTCTCACCAACCGCGATCGAAACCAATCGACCTACTGACCAGTTTTGGGAAAATTCGATATCATCTTTTGGAATAACGGAGGCTATTTTGACTTTAGATCCTGAGCAAGATACCACATGACCAAGTATTCGCTTTTTGTCCACGACATCACGCCGCTCTGTTGTCACAGCCAGATTTAGGTTCTTATTGTTTATTGTTATTCCGGACACAGTTTACCCCACATAGTACAAGCTAATGGTCAGAATACGGCATTATTGTTAATAAAAAATTTAGAGGATCCAACGCAGGCACGACAAAAGACTCACCAATTTTTCGCGCAATATGCTGTTGACGCTGCAAGAATTTGCAGTTAATTGTTTTCGTTATGATTTATACGAATGAACTAATTGTGGTGGGTAAGCGCATGGGCAAGATGGTGTAACCATCTGGCGAAAGCTCCCATGCGCAAAACGAAGGCTCCTAAAGGGGCCTTTTTTTATGACTTTTAATTTGCAGTGAACAAGATCAAAGAGAACAAAAATGACTGGTACAGAACAGGAAATAGCGGGCGATGAACACCAAATGACTGGTGCAGAGATGGTCCTTAAAGCACTTGGCGAAAATGGCGTTAAACACGTCTTTGGATATCCCGGTGGTGCTGTGCTGCCAATCTATGATGAGATTCATCAGCAAGAAGAAATTGAACATATCCTTGTCCGCCATGAACAGGGTGCAGGCCACATGGCTGAAGGTTATGCGCGTTCAACCGGCAAACCGGGTGTTTGTTTGGCAACATCTGGACCGGGCGCAACCAATGTTGTGACTGCTCTGCAAGACGCATTGATGGATTCTATCCCAATGGTATGTCTAACGGGTCAGGTCCCCACTGCACTTATTGGCTCTGACGCTTTCCAAGAATGCGACACCGTTGGCATTACCCGACCTTGTACAAAACACAACTGGCTGGTCAAAGATGTGAACGAATTAGCTCAAGTTATTCATGAAGCATTTCATGTAGCAACAAGTGGTCGTCCCGGCCCAGTTGTTGTTGATATTCCAAAAGATGTGCAGTTTGCGACGGGTACTTATATACCGCTTAATAAAGCTCCTGCACGCAAAAGCTATCGCCCTGTGAAATCAGGAAATTCTGAAAGCATTCATGAGGCGATCGAACTGATCAAAAATGCAAAGAAACCAATCATCTATTCAGGTGGCGGGGTTATTAATTCTGGTCCTGAAGCCTCAACATTATTGCGAGATTTAGTAAAGCTAACCGGAGCACCGATCACATCTACATTGATGGGCCTTGGCTCTTACCCTGCATCCGGCAAACACTGGCTCGGCATGTTGGGTATGCACGGCACATATGAAGCCAATATGGCCATGCATGATTGCGATGTCATGGTGTGCGTTGGCGCGCGCTTTGACGACCGAATTACCGGACGCATTGATGCCTTTTCACCAAATTCAAAAAAATTCACATCGACATTGATCCATCATCGATAAATAAAAATGTGCGTGTTGATGTGCCAATTATCGGGGATGTAGGTTCAGTTCTTGAAGACATGGTTCGTATCTGGCGCGCTGATGCAGCTGACTTAAAAGAGGAACGTCTTGCAGATTGGAATGCGCAAATTAATCAATGGCGCGCACGTAATTCTCTTGCCTTTGCCGACAATGATGATGTGATCATGCCGCAATATGCGATTAAACGTCTTTATGAACTTACAAAAGACAAAGACACGTATATCACAACAGAAGTTGGCCAACACCAAATGTGGGCTGCACAATTCTATGGTTTTGAAGAACCAAATCGATGGATGACGTCTGGTGGTCTTGGAACCATGGGTTATGGCTTCCCTGCAGCCATTGGTGTGCAAGTTGCCCATCCAGATGCGTTGGTTATCGATATTGCAGGCGATGCATCTATCCAGATGTGTATACAGGAAATGTCATGCGCGGTTCAGCACGGTTTGCCGGTTAAGATATTTATTCTTAACAATAATTATATGGGCATGGTGCGACAGTGGCAGCAACTACTTCACGGAAATCGCTTATCAAATTCGTATACTGAATCCATGCCAGATTTTGTTAAATTGGCTGAAGCATATGGTGGTGTTGGCATTAGATGTTCAAAACCATCTGAGCTTGATGATGCGATCAATGAAATGATTTCAGTCGATAAACCTGTTATCTTCGATTGTAACGTTGCAACTTTGGCAAACTGTTTCCCTATGATCCCATCAGGTAAAGCTCATAATGAGATGTTATTGCCAGATGAAGCAACAGACGAGGCGGTCGCCAATGCAATCGACGCCGCTGGCGCAAAACTCGTTTAAGAAGGAGAGCCTTGATATGAATGCACAGCAAAAACCAACAGGTTCAGCCTATTTTCTCAGCAATGTTGAGCAAGAAATCGTTTCGCGCACCCTATCAGTTGTTGTTGATAACGAGCCGGGCGTATTGGCCCGCGTGATTGGTCTGTTTTCAGGACGTGGCTATAACATTGAAAGCCTGACTGTATCTGAAACGCAAAATGAGCGTCACCTCTCGCGCATCACAATTGTAACAAGCGGTACAGCCAATGTGTTGGCGCAAATCAAAACGCAGCTTGAACGCATTGTTCCAGTTCATCGAGTTGTTGACCTGGATGCAAAAGCAAAAGAGCTTGGTTACGAAAAGCCAATAGAGCGTGAGCTGGCATTGGTAAAAGTTAAAGGTGAAGGCAACGACCGAATGGAAGCCTTGCGCATTGCAGATGCGTTTAAAGCTGAAGTCGTTGATGCAAATCGTGATCACTTTATCTTTGAAATCACAGGTCGTGTCTCGAAAGTTGACCAATTTATTGATATTATGAGATCACTCGGTGCGATTGAAATTTGCCGCACAGGCATTACCGCAATGAACCGTGGATCAGATGGTATCTGGGGTAAATAGGACAAAAAACGATGGATGTGTTGATTGATAGTTTAGGCGAATTCGGGCCGTTTATTTTAAACGTCGCCAAAGCAATCTTGTTCTTGATTGTTGGCTATCTGGTCGCACAAATGTTCAAACGCATTGTGCGCCGACAAATTGAGCGCAATTCTCGCCTAGACCCAACCATCTCAAATTTTGTTGCATCCATTTTATATTGGGTAATTATCGCAGCCGTTTTAATTGTTGTCCTTCAGCTCTTTGGCTTCCAGGCGACAAGTTTGGTAGCAATTTTGGGCGCCTCAACACTAGCCATTGGTTTAGCACTGCAAGGCACTTTAAGTGACGTGGCTTCTGGTGTTTTGCTCATCGCATTCCGGCCATATAAAATTGGTCAGTTTGTAGATATTGATGGAACAACAGGCACGGTTCAGGAAGTGACTTTATTCACAACCGAACTCGTCACACCAGATAATGTTCAAGTAATCATGCCCAATTCAAAGGCTTGGGGTGCTATTATCATGAACTATTCAGCGCATAATACGCGTCGTGTTGATCTGATCTTTGGCATTGACTATGGCGACAGCGCAGATAAGGCCATGGCTGTTATCCAAAAAATTGTTGACGCCGATACGCGTGTGTTGAAGAACCCTGAAACATGGATGCGTGTGACTAATCTTGGCGATTCATCAGTCGACATTACCGTCAGAATTTGGGCTACATCTGCTGATTATTGGGATGTAAAGTTTGATACAACAAAAGCCGTCAAAGAGGCATTTGACGAAAACGGCATTTCTATCCCCTACCCGCATCAGGTTGAAATTTCTAAAAAAGCCTAGTCGAAAATACGCGTTGATTCACCGCTTTGGTATTGCCTATTTTTGCGAATCCTGCGACGTGAATTGCCATGGAATTTTCACCACAACAAGATGAAGCTTTAAAAGCTGTTTCGAAATGGTTGCGCGAGGGTCAATCACCAATTTTCCGTTTATTCGGCTTTGCTGGAACGGGAAAAACAACTCTTGCACGCCACTTCGCTGAGCATGTTGATGGGGATGTACTTTTTGCCGCCTTCACGGGGAAAGCCGCTCAGGTGCTGCGCTCTCGCGGGGCAAGCAATGCCAACACCATTCATTCCCTGATTTACCGCCCGCGTGGCGAAGAAGAAGTTGAAGATGAAACAACGGGCAAAACATCTATTGCTCCGATGTTTGGCATTAATCGCCAGAGCCCTGTTGCGAAAGCAGCACTTATTGTAATTGACGAATGCTCTATGGTTGATGAAGAGCTTGGCCGCGATCTTTTAAGTTTTGGAACACCAGTTTTGGTATTGGGTGATCCTGGCCAATTGCCGCCCATTACAGGTGGTGGTTATTTTACCGAACACGAACCCGATTTTCTCTTAACCGAGATCCATCGACAAGCGCGTGATAATCCGATCATCGATTTGGCAATGCAAGTGCGTCAGGGCAATGAGCTCATGCATGGTGATTATGGCACCACACAAATCATCTCCAAAAAAGATGTCACACAAGATCTTGTTCTAAGCGCTGATCAGGTTTTGGTTGGCACAAATAAAACCCGCAAGCGTTATAATCAACGATTGCGCGTGCTCAAAGGATTTGACCAGCCCTACCCACAATCGGGCGACAAACTGGTATGTTTGCGAAACGATCCTACAAAAGGTCTGCTGAACGGATCTTTGTGGCAAGTTATGACAGCTTCAAAAGAAACGACCAAACCAGGAATCAATATATTATTGCGTCCAGAAGACGATGATATGGGGCGTGGTTCTGCAAAAGTGCGACTATTAAAAGCTGCATTTGAAGATTCAACGGTTGAAATCCCCTGGAGTACCAAAAAACGCTTTGATGATTTTGATTATGGCTATGCACTCACAGTTCACAAAGCGCAGGGCTCGCAATGGAACAATGTGGTTTTGTTTGATGAAAGCTGGGCATTTAGAGAAACCTCCGAACGCTGGCTTTATACCGCAATCACTCGCGCCGTAGAAAATCTGACCATAGTGCGTTAAAGTGAAGCCCAACTTGTAAAAAAGGATTTGAGAGATGAAGCGACTTACACAACTCACAACACTTTTTACAATATTGCTGGTTACGACAATGAATGCATTTGCGGGTGACTTTGCAGAATTTCGTTCGCTGGGGTTTTCAAAAGACGGCACAGTATTCGGCTTTGAACAATTTGGCGTGCAGGATGGGTCAGGATTTCCCTATGCTGAACGATATTTCATCGACACCACAACCGATCGCTACGTTAAAGGTACGCCATTTCGCATTCGTATTGAAGATGAAAACGCAACGTTATTTCAAGCCCGTCAAATGGCAAAAGACGCCAGTCAAACTGTGATGGCTAAATATGGTATCGGTGCTGAATATGCATCGATCCTTGCGTTTAATCCATCAACTGAAAAATCTGCCGAGCCCTACTCCATCAGTTATCAAAACTTCAGTTATGAACCCAATCCAAATTCACCCAATGAATTAACACTTGAGCTCATCGACCTAACGCCGTCTAAAGATTGTGAAAACATCACCCCTGATGCAAAGGGATTTAAACTTACGCTTTCTAATAAGGATGCAAATTCATCATCAATTATCCATCAGGATAAATCGGTTCCCAAAAGCCGCAACTGCCCAATTGATTATCATATTGGTGGTGTATTGGCGATGAACCGTTTTGATCAAACCCCTGTATATATTTATTTGGTTTTGGTCCGTTCATTTGGCTTTGAAGGGCCTGATGGGCGCTGGATCGCAATCGCAAAACGAGGATCATAATTCTCTCGCGACAATTTGCGCATTCCCAATAGGGTTTCCAAGCGCGCATCTAGGTATATAACTTTGCGCTATCTAAGAGGCGATAAGATGAGCGATAATCTAAATACACCCAACGATATCAAATGGTCTTATCACAAAGACAGACAAGCTGCGATTGACGAAGTACATGCGCGTCCTGCATCTGATATTTTGTCGCCTGCCGTTGTTATGCATATCGCATTTACCTGCTCACCAGACAGTTTGAAAGCTCTTTACACCGATCTAATTGGCGAAATTACCGATGAAGTGCCGCGTCATGCAATCGGCCAAGTCGGCAATATTGAAACGAAAATTGAGCTTCATACTGAATTTACAGCCTGCACACTTATCGCCAATAACAGCACGGACAAAACGGAAATTGAACAAACCTATCGGCGCGTTTTGTCAGCCCACAACATCAAGATTTTGTCAAAATGCATGGTCGTTATTGTTTCAACGGCAAAAGAACTTGCAAAACAGATACCATTTGGCAAACGTGTTTTTGGCGGCATGATGCGCGGATCATTACAGGTGCAATCCACCTTAATGCCAGATGATTGGAATACAATCACCTATGCAGTATTGCCAGAAAAAAACGGACCAAACGAGTTGGGACGCAGAATTCAACGCCTTTATGAGCTTGAAACTTACCGTATTATGGCGCTCATTGGCTTACCAATGGCGCGACGAATTTCTGGCCGATTAACCGAATTGGAAGACGAACTAAACGCCCTGACCTCCAAGCTGGAAAATGGAGAGGCAGAGAGCGAGTTTGATGATCAGGACCTATTTAAGAAGCTATCTCAGCTTTCCGGACAACTTGATAATATAAGATCTGAAACACGTTTTAGATTTTCAGCCAGCAACGCTTATTTTGAAATTGTCGATGCTCGCATGAAAACGCTCACAGAAGTTGAGCATGGTGATTTGCAATCTATTTCGGGCTTTTTGCGCTCTCGGTTGGAACCAGCGCGAGCCACTATAATCAGCGTTGAACAACGGCAGAAAATTTTAACCGAAGATATTTCAAGAGCACTCACTTTATTGCGTACGCGCATCGACATCGAATTGAGCCAAGGTAATCAGGCGTTACTTAAATCACTTGATGGACGACACCGCCAACAACTCTTGCTTTCCCAAGCCGTGGAAGGCTTATCATCGATCGCGATCACCTATTATGCTGTGAGCTTGCTATCGTATTTCCTAAAACCAATTGATAAATCCGGCACTTTGCCATTTTCATATATGTATATAATTGCGCTGGCTGTACCGGTTGTTTTGTTCACGGTTTGGTTCGCAATCCGTCGATTGCGGTTAAAACTGCATAAAAGCGATGACTAAGCCTTGCTTTTAACTGTTTAACCTAGCAATTCGCTTACGAATCACTACATTTAAGCCGATGAGCGGATATGATGATGATATTCCATTTTTTGGAGACGAACCAAGCGAACCTGCCCCGAAAAAATCTGGGCTAGGAATTGCTGCACGTGCAATGGCCGCACGGCAAAAACCTCAATACCTTGATAATTTAAATGCAGAACAATCCGATGCAGTTGAAAGCATCGATGGTCCCGTCTTGGTTCTTGCTGGTGCAGGAACAGGAAAAACGCGCGTATTAACCACTCGCATTGCACACATTTTAAATTTAGGATTGGCTTATCCGTCACAAATCCTTGCCGTGACTTTCACCAATAAAGCAGCGCGCGAGATGAAAGAGCGGATTGCAGCTCTTGTGGGAGGCGCTGTTGAAGGCATGCCTTGGCTTGGTACATTCCACTCCATCGGTGTTAAGATGCTGCGCAAACATGCAGAGCTTGCTGGGTTAAGAACAGATTTTTCAATTCTCGATACAGATGATGTCATCCGGCTTATCAAACAGCTTATTCAAGCGGAAGGCATTGATGACAAAAGATGGCCAGCGCGCCAGTTTGCAATGCTCATTGATGGTTGGAAAAACAAAGGCCTTGCACCGCATGAAATTCCTGAAGGCGATGCGCGCGCATTTGCAAATGGCAAAGCGCGAGAACTATATGCCGCTTATCAAGACCGCTTAAAAACATTAAACGCCTGTGATTTTGGTGATCTACTTTGCCATCCGATCCGCATATTGCGCTCAAACCCGGATGTCTTAGCTGAATACCAACAAAAGTTCCGCTATATTTTGGTAGACGAGTATCAAGATACCAACACCTCACAATATATGTGGCTGCGTTTGCTGGCCCAACGTCCGAACAAACAGGGTGAAAGACCAAACATTTGCTGCGTTGGTGATGATGATCAGTCTATTTACGGCTGGCGCGGCGCCGAAGTTGAAAATATCTTGCGTTTTGAGAAAGATTTTCCTGGTTCAAAAGTTGTTCGCTTGGAACAAAACTATCGCTCAACCGAACATATTTTAGGTGCAGCCGGGCATTTGATTAGCCATAATGAAGGCCGATTGGGCAAAACCCTTTTCACTGATCAAAAGGACCCTGATGATGATAAGGTTATGGTCCACGCCGCATGGGATTCTGAGGAAGAAGCACGTGACATTGGCGACGAAATTGAACAGCTTCAACGTAACAATCACAATCTAAACGACATGGCCATTTTGGTTCGCGCATCTTTTCAAATGCGGGAATTTGAAGATCGCTTCGTTACCCTTGGCTTAAATTACCGGGTCATTGGTGGCCCGCGTTTTTATGAGCGCTTGGAAATCAGAGACGCAATGGCGTATTTCCGCATTGTCAGCCAACCTGCAGATGATCTTGCCTTTGAACGCATTGTGAACACACCAAAACGTGGATTGGGTGATGCAACCATTCGCCTCATTCATGATTATGCCCGTTCACGCGGAATACCTATGTTCGCTGCAGCGTGTGAAATGGTGCAAACGGATGAGCTGAAACCGCGCCCGCGAAAATCGCTCACCGAAGTCGTCAACAATTTCCAACTCTGGCAATCGCTACTCGAGAAGATACCGCATACCCAGTTGGCCGAACAGATTTTGGAAGAATCTGGCTATACAGAAATGTGGCAAAAAGATCGCTCCGCTGAAGCCCCTGGGCGCCTCGACAACTTGAAAGAACTTATCCGCTCTATGGAAGAGTTTGAATCCATGCGCGGATTTTTAGAGCATGTGTCCCTTGTGATGGATGCTGAGCAAAACGAAAACCTTGATGCCGTAAATATTATGACGCTTCATTCCGCCAAAGGTCTTGAGTTTGAAACGGTCTTTCTCCCCGGTTGGGAAGAAGGATTATTCCCGCACCAACGTTCACTCGATGAAGGTGGTCGTTCTGGTCTGGAAGAGGAGCGCCGGCTCGCTTATGTCGGCATTACTCGCGCTAAACAACGATGCCATATTTGGTTTGTGTCGAACCGACGCATCCATGGCCTGTGGCAATCCACAATCCCTTCCCGTTTCTTAGACGAGTTACCAGAAGCCCATGTGGAAGTATCGGAAATGGATAATTCATATGGTGGCTACAATCGTGGCCATTCAGGCGGCACATACGGTGCTTCTCGCTTTGATAGTCAGGAAGGCTTTGGTGGCAATACCTATCAAACACCTGGCTGGAAACGCGCGCAGGCTAACAATTCCGATGCCCTTCGCAACAATTGGGGTTCAAGATCAGGTCATGCTGTTGAACGGGTATCATATGGCGAAAGCGGCCCCCGTTCGCGCACAATTGAAGGTGAACTTGTTGCCAAATCAACGACCGACGCACCCTCCAAGTTCTCAAATGGTGACCGGGTTTTTCATTTAAAATTTGGCAATGGGAACATCGTCAATATTGATGGCAATAAACTAACGATCGACTTTGACCGCGCTGGGCAAAAGCGTGTGTTAGACAGCTTTGTTGAACCAACTTAATATATACATGACTTTTTTTATCAAGTTTATTTGGTTTTTCAATTGACTTTAACGCGCCCTGCTCATAAACATGACAAAACAAGTCATCTTTGAATATGTAGGAAAAAACGATGCCCTTAAACTTGAAAAAATCTTTGGCTATGCTTGCAGGTATTGCTGCGATTACGATTACAACGTCAGCAGCTCAAGCGGATGGTGAAGTCAACATCTATTCATCACGCCATTATGACACTGATGAGCGCCTTTATTCTGATTTCACAGAAGCAACTGGCATCAAAGTTAACCGCATTGAAGCTGGCGCAAGCGAATTGCTTGAGCGTTTGAAAGCCGAAGGCGCAAACAGCCCAGCTGATGTTGTGTTAACGGTTGATGCAGGTAGATTATGGGCATTCCAGCAAGAAGACTTGTTCCAATCTATCAATTCAGCAAAACTGAACGACGTAATTCCAGCAAACCTTCGTGATGAAGATGGCAATTGGTATGGTATTTCGCAGCGCGCACGTGTGATCTTCTACGATAAGGCTGAAGTTGCAAATCCACCACAAACTTATGCAGATTTGGCTGACCCACAATATAAAGGCATGATTTGTGCACGTTCGAGCACAAACATTTACATGCTGTCTTTGCTAGCTTCACAAATTTCGCACAATGGCGAAGATGCAGCAAAAGCTTGGGCTCAAGGTCTTTTGGACAATCTAGCGCGTGACCCACAAGGTGGTGATACTGATCAGCTTCGCGGAATTGTATCTGGCGAATGTAAAATTGCTGTCAGCAATACATATTACTTTGCGCGCTCAATCCGTAAGGAAGTCAAAGGTCTGTCAGGTAGCACTGACAAAATCGGTTGGGTATTCCCTGATCAAGATGGCAACGGAACACATGTAAATATCTCAGGCGCTGCGGTTGCTAAAAATTCTAAAAACAAAGAAAACGCAATCAAGTTCATCGAATATCTAACAGGCGAGCAAGCTCAAAATTATTTCGCTGCAGGTAACGATGAATATCCAGTTATCGAAGGTGTTGCGTTATCGTCTTCTGTTCAGCAACTTGGCACATTTAAAGCTGATGATCTTGGCCTTGAAGAGCTTGGCAAGAACCAAGCTGCAGCTCAGAAAATCTACAACGAGATCGGTTATAAATAATCGACGTTTCTGGTCACCGATCCAGAAAACTCAACCAGCCTTTGCTTAATTGCCAAGGCTGGTTTTTTTGTGGCTTATGTTAAGATCTCAGACACTCAATAGACATGCACATTGCTCCGGATGGTGCCAATTGCGGAACGTAAAATAACGGACATCATTCGTTTCGTAATATATTTTATCGGTACAGAATTTAAAAATTACTTCACCATCTGCCAGCATTAGCTAGCACTAATCGATACAACATAGAAAACAAACCGCACTTGGTCGCGATATTCAAACACACTCAGCTCTGCTGGTGCATTCTGAGTGTGCTTTTCATTGACTTGTTTCCAAATCCCATGCGTCGGGGCAAAATTGATAAAAACTACTGATTTGTTATCAAACCTACCATTCCAAAAAGTGCTATGATTAAGAACAATATCGCCGGTGGGAATGAAAATGGATTATGTGATAAACGAACCGCAACGACAGCTCCCCAAACCGTCAAAGCTAAAGCCATACCAGTCACGAAGTAAATCAAAGACATTTCTTGTTTCAATGCTCCATAGACAAATCCTGCGGCCATAAACAACATTAAGATGCTGTTAGATTCCCAAGAAAACGTCATTGTAGTGCGTGGCCCATCGGCAATAGAAAGATTGGATAAAAAAGGTTTAGCATTTGCAGCCGTACCGATAAAAATATGAGCTAGGCAGGCAAGAAGTGAGACTGCTCCAGCTGCGTAGAAAGAAATAATTTGTATCATCTAAACATCCTTTAATTGATATCGAAATCAGTCATACAAAACAAAAAACAGCCACGATACTTGCGAAAGAGGAAGTTTATGTTGCATAAGTGCAAATATGTATGATTGGGATGATTACAGATATATTCTGGCTATTTCTGAAGCTAAGAGTTTACCCGCTGCGGCGAAGGATCTTGGAGTAGCCGTGTCCACAGTCATGCGGCGACATGAAAAAATCCAAGCCAAATCGGATTTGCCTATTTTTATAAAGACTGAAAACGGCTATCAATTAACTGAAATGGGAAGCAAACTAAAGCTAATTGCTCAATCCATGTCAGATCAGGCATTACTAGCAGAAAGCTACCTCAGAAATTCGCATGAATCGCTTCAAGGTCGGTTTAGAATTAGTGGAAGTGAGGTCATTGTTCCTTTCTTTCTCTCTCGTCACATTCCTGAAATTCAAAACGAAAATCCTGAGATTGAGATAGAACTCGTTGTACAGGATAAAAGCCCAAGCCATGTGGCTCAAGAGTTTGATTTGTCATTTTGGCCAAAGTGCCCTTCAAATCCAGAATTGTTTGGACGCAAACTTACCGATCTTAAATGGGCTGTTTACGGCAGCAAATCTTCCAGACCGGAATCGAAGTTGATAGGTTTTACGGGCGGGGATGGTGCTAAACTTGCCATGAGTTTGCAAGAAGCCAACCATGGGAAGTCAGAAACTAAAACGTCTGCAAATAAGCTCATTACAGCGGCTGCGCTTGCAGCATCAAACGGCCCCCTCGCTTTTCTGCCCTGTTTACTCGGAGAAAGTTGGCCAAACTTGGAACGAAAATCTGACCCAACAGATCACGAAATCGGAGAATTATGGGTGGTTTATCGAAAAGAACTCCGGCACACCAAGCGAATTAAGTACATGCTCTCTAAGTTAATTGCGGCTGCGAAAAATGATGCCAAGCTCTTTTTAGGGTAGTCAAAGAACATTACGCGCGGTTATGAACTTCGCTGAGATTGGTTTGACGCATCCAATTTGCCATTCAATAAATTTGAAGAATATCAAACCGAAGTATAGCAATACCTGCAAAGACCGACGTGTTATGTTTCTTTAAATTTTTTTAGGAACGGGTCGATGTCAAAAGAAAAACCATTTGAGAATTATCAAGCAAGGCTAGATCGCGTCATTTCATATATTTATGATCATCTGGATGAAGATTTGAATCTAGATTTATTAGCAGATGTCGCTTGCATGTCGCGGTATCATTGGCATCGGGTTTTTCGCGCGATGACTGGTGAAACACTTTTGAGAGTTATTCGTCGATTGCGTTTAAATAAAGCGGCTAATGCACTAATCGATAGCCAATTAACTGTGCATGAAATCGCCAAGCAACATGGTTATAAAAATTTGGCAAGTTTCTCTAGGGCATTTAAAACTGAGCATGGATTATCTCCCAATGAGTTCCGCGCGTTGGGCTCGAATGTCGAAGATACCGTAAAATTTGCAATTGAGCAGCATGATACTTACCCCGTCAAAATTCAAAATCTTGAAGGTTTTAGTGCGGCTGGCGCAATGCATTTAGGCCCATATAATAGGGTCGGAAAAGCATTCAAGGATTTGGGTGGGGTCCTGGCCGCAAATTCTTTATTCGAAAAAGTTGACTCCCTCTTTGTCATCTACCATGACACACCAGATTGCAGGCCTGCGGAGAAACTCCGCTCGCATGTGGCAGTTTCTATTCAGAAAGATTTTCCGAAAAATCTTGGCGAACTTGACTATTTCGATGTGGAGGGTGGTAGATTTGCAATCCTTGAACATAAGGGGCCGTATGCTACATTAAAGACTGCATATAGTTGGCTATATGGTTCTTGGCTTCCAAGTTCTGGTGAGGAGCCAAGGGATCTACCACCATTGGAAGTTTACATAAACGATCCGAGACAAACTCCTTCAACCGAACTACGAACTGATATTCGTTTGCCCCTGGTCTCAAGAAAAGAGAAACAGGTTTGTTAGTGATGCCCGCAACAGGCCAAAAATAGAAAATTACTTATTTCAAACGCATGTCTGCTTTTGCCCTTGTGGCGGACGATGAAAGTACTTTGTCGAAATATGCAGTATTTTGCATGAAACTAAGCTCGCTAGCAGTAAGCTTATCCAGTTACTTAACTGAGGCGATAATAGTATTCACACTATCTTCCATACTAAATGCTTCAGGAAGAATGACCTCGCCTTGCGTATGCAGATAGTCTTTTTGCAGAAACCAACTCTTCATTTCTTCAACACCAAATTCATGCCTGTTAGGTTTAGTTTCGTGGCGCCGCAGGGTCTCTTCAAAGGACACATCCATATAGAATACCGCAGTATCGAAATCATTTACCAAGCTATTCAACATCTGACCGTATTTCTCAAAAGCTAGAATGCCCTCGAGAATGACTTTAAAACCCAATTGAGAAGTCAACCGGACAGTTTGATCAAGCAAATTAACAATAGCTGTATTTTCTGCACAATCTTTCTCTTTCAATACTATTCTTCGAAAATAATCCTGCTCTATCAGTGCGACCTTGCCGTCCAAAAGTTTACGCACCTCTTTTGCAACGGTACTTTTCCCTGACCCCGAATTACCGCGTATGATAATGAGCTGTGACATGATCGGCAAAATGACGAATAGAAGCATCTTGGTCAAGTTTATCTGTCAACTTACGCAAAAAGCAGACAAGCAGCATAAACTCAGCAAAGTATCATCATTATCATAATAGCTTATCTATGTCCGCGATTAAGCGTAACGCACAGCAAGATCACGGGCAATAATCCAAATAAAACGATCAGCAAAGACGGTACAGCAGATTGCACAAGTCGCTCGTCAGATGCCAAGCGATAAGCCTGAATAGCCAGCGTATCAAAATTAAATGGTCGCATGATTAAAGTGGCTGGAAGCTCCTTCATCACATCCACAAATACAATCAGCAGCGCAGTCAACAAACTTGGACGCAATAACGGCAAATGAATTTGAAAAAAGATGCTGCTGGTTGTTTTACCCAACGTACGCGCGACATTATCGATATTGATCTTGATAGAAGAAATACCTGTGTCAAATGCATTAAGCGCAGCGGCCATGTATCTCACCATGTAAGCAACAATCAAAAGTGTGATGGATCCTGTGAATAATAAACCGGTCGAAAAGCCCAAATATTCACGTGCCCATGCATCAATAACATTGTCTAAATTTGCAAAGGGCACAAGCAATCCGATTGCAATGACACCACCTGGCACTGCGTAACCAATCCCTGCAATAATCGTTGCAAATTTGGAAGCCCTGCTTGGCGCAATACGTGCACAAAACCCGATAATGGTTGCGCCAATGACAGTGACCACAGCTGCAATGGAAGCAAGAATTATGCTATTTTCCATAAAGCCAAGATAGCGTGAACTTAACGGCGATTGTCCTGAATCCAAAGCCATGTTGAACAAAACGATGATTGGAATAACAAACCCTATCAGAACCGGAAGGAAACAAACTAATGTGGCGCCGATCGCTGGCAATCCATTTAGTTGAACACGTTTGGCAAGTTCGACTTTTTTTCCAGCCGGATGACGCTTTGCTGCGCCCCGCTGAATGCGCTCAAGAGTGGCGAATAATAGCGCAACCATCAACAAGCATAATGCCAATTGCGCAGCAGCAGCCCGATCCCCCATGGCAAACCAGGACCGATAAATACCAGTTGCAAAGGTCGGTACGCTGAAATGGGCAACGGTTCCAAAGTCAGCAATAGTTTCCATCAAAGCAAGGATCACTCCACCGGCAATTGCGGGTCTTGCCATCGGCATGGACACACTTAAAAACGCGCGGAATGGCGTTGAACCTAGCGTGCGCGCAGCATTATATGCTGTTGAAGATTGACGCAAAAATGATGCGCGTGCCAACAGATACACATAAGGATACAGCACAAATATCAGCATCGCTGCTGCGCCGCCAAGCGAACGAATTTCTGGAAACCAGTAATCGCGAGGCCCCCATCCAGTTACATTGCGCAACGCAGTTTGAACGGCGCCTGGATGATCGAGCAAATCTGTATATGCATATGCAAGTACAAAAGCTGGAAACGCCAATGGAAGCGCAAGCGCAATTTCTAAAATACGGCGCCCGGGGAATTTATAAGCAACAGTGAGCCATGCGGTTGATGTGCCGATTATAGCCGTCCCTAAACCAACATAGACAACCAATTGCACAGTATTCCAAATGTAACCGGGTAAGACTGTTGAAAACAAACTGCGCCAAGTATCCAAGGTTCCACTAAACGCAGCAATCACCGCAGCAACCATAGGCAATAGGCAAACCGCTGAAACGACCCATGCTGCAAATTTTAAACGACGATACTTCAACAATTGCCCCAAAACACAATAAAATAGGTGATTTTATAATTCTTGACTATTCTAAGAAGGTATATCGGTCAACAGTCAGCTTTGCTTAGCCATGATCTTATTGACGAAACATCGCTTAAGACCTAAAAGAAAGCAAAATCTTGAAGGAATTTACCATGGATATTCGCGCCGTTACCGAAACTTATGCAGTGTCTGAACAAATCACTGTCGAAGACATTGCAGAGATTAAAAATCAAGGTTTTAAATCCATTGTGTGCCATCGCCCCGATGATGAGCAACCTGGACAACCCGCATTTGCTGATATTGCAGCAGCAGCGCAAGCAGCTGGTCTGACAATTCGTCATATTCCGGTGACCAGCGCTGGTTTAACGATGGATGCTGTGAATGAAATGGTTGATGCGGTTGAAGAGATGGATCAACCAATGCTTGGCTATTGCCGTTCAGGTGCACGTTCAACTGCTATTTTCAAAAACGCAGAAGCAAAAATGTAATTCGTTACGTCCAATTCTTCGCGATTGCTTTTTTCACATTTCGAATGCGTGCTTTAATCGCTGGCGGCTCCGTTTCCTCTGCCACATCAAAAACCACTGACAGTCCTTCACGATATTCGGGATAGGTATTTGCAAATTCATAAAGGCCATTATAGGACCATGCGCGCACAAACTTATTCTCATGCTCAGTGTTTTGGCGAATAAATGACATCATCTTATGCTTTTGCTGCACAGGCACGGTGATTAGCGGCAATATTTGCAAAATATGTAATATACTTTGCCAAGGCATTGCGCGCCCGATCAGCTCACAAAACAAATGGATTTGATCATTATTCATTTCAGCTTTTTGCTCTAAAGCGTGTTTGATCAACCACGTTGCACCTTGAGAACAATCCACATCAATTGCGATCTTAAGCAGCTCATTTAGAAATTCATCAGCAGCTAAATATCTCTCATAGATATCTGAGATATCTTGCTTTGATTTTCCATCCCACTGCTTAATATCGTCTTCTAAACTCATATGAGTGTCTTAGTAGTCGCGCGTGATTTCAAAAACCTTGCCATCGCTTGTACCGACAGTAAACATCAGATCTTCACCACCTCCACGGGAGGCAATTGCTTTATTAATTCCGGAAGGCAATTCAACGCGATCAATTTCTACCAATTTGCCATCCTGAAATCCGATCATCCGCAAGATGGATCGATCATTGGATGGTACTGCGACATCGACAAAACCATTGCCGTCCATGTCTGCAACGGCAGATAGACGCATTTCGCGTGAACCAATCACGTGATTTGAAAACCCAGAAATCTTGTCAATCTCTTCAAATTTGCCATTGTCATAGCTATAAAAATAAAGATGCCCACCGATATGAGGCGTGCGCACAAAAGCAACCTGCTGTCCGTCACCACCGGTAAAATTGGCGATCCCAGCAATATTCAGCCAGCGGTTTGCGCGTCCGTGATAACCCGTTGTGGCACGCTCAACTATGGCACCATTTTCAAGCCCATAAATCGTCACTCCTGCGCCATCTGTGAGCGAAGCTTTGATCGTGACAATTTCAATTTTACCATCGCCATCAAGATCCTTTAGGCGCGGATAGCGATCTTCAAAAACAGTTTGTTGATCAAGGTCATATCGCACGATTTCGCCATCTGATTTCTCAACAGCAAGGCGACCAGCTTCAATCGCATCGCCCAAAATACCATGCCCGTATCGCGAAGTCGGAGCTTCATACCATGCACTTAAAATATCGCCACGACCAATTGTTTTCGCAATCAATCCGTCGGGCAACCCATCTTCAACTAGCTCTCGATCTTCCTCAACAATATCAGCAGGATAGAGACTGCCTGACACCGATTTTACCTTCCACTCATCTGCAAAAACGCCGTGTGGAAGCACCAACAAAAACAATAAAATCATACCACGCATCATCAAAATCCTCATTAAAATCTGTGAGGCAAATTTACGCGTAAAACCAAAATCAGTGCAAATAAACTTTATATGATCTCATCAAAAAATTATCTTATAAAAGTTATGGAATATTTTCCTATACACCTTCACAATCCATGCGAGTCGCCCTATATTGCGTGAATGGCTAAAACACCGAAAAAACCATCCCAAAACCCAACTGGATTTGAAGAAGCACCTCAAGCTGATTTTGAAGGCGCTCCATTATCTGAGAACATCAGCGATTGGGCTGATGAAATGCAGCGTATGGCAGAAGCGGAATCTGTTCCAGACCGCAGAAAAGTTGCGTCGGAAGCGGGTAAGCATCGTAAAAGAGCTGCAGCGAAACCAACGGAGGCGCGTTCAGCACGAGGCACATCAATTGGTGGCACAAACGATCCGAAAAAACGTGCGGCTGCAGGCCTTAATCCCGTTGCAGGCATGGATGCAAGTGTTGAAGAGGCCGCCGAACTCGCCCAGCCTGGAAACACAGCCACCGTTCAAGCACTCACCGATCTCATAACATCGGGCAATCCATTATTTAAAAACGGCAAGCTTTGGACACCCCATCGCCCTGAGCGCCCAGCAAAGTCTGAAGGTGGTTTGCACTTAAAGATGGAAACAGAATACAAGCCCGCTGGAGATCAGCCAACAGCGATTAAAGATCTGGTGGAAGGCGCCAATGAAAATGAACAAACGCAGGTACTTTTGGGTGTAACCGGTTCTGGTAAGACGTTTACCATGGCAAAGGTGATTGAAGAGACGCAAAGACCTGCAATTATCTTGGCACCCAACAAAACTTTGGCAGCCCAGCTTTATTCTGAATTTAAAAACTTCTTTCCCAATAATGCGGTCGAATATTTCGTTTCATACTACGATTATTACCAGCCAGAAGCCTATGTGCCGCGCACTGATACGTTCATCGAAAAAGAATCGACAGTTAACGAACAGATTGACCGGATGCGCCACTCGGCAACGCGAGCACTATTGGAACGCGATGATGTGGTGATCGTTGCTTCTGTCTCCTGTATTTATGGTATCGGCTCGGTGGAAACTTATTCCGCCATGAGTTTTGAAATATCCGTTGGTGAACAAATCGACCAACGCCAATTGTTAGCTGACCTGGTCGCACAGCAATATAAGCGCCGCGATATGGATTTCCAACGCGGCTCGTTCCGTGTGCGTGGCGATACGATTGAAATCTTCCCTGCTCACTTAGAGGATGCAGCTTGGCGGATCTCCATGTTTGGTGACGAGATTGAAACAATCACTGAGTTCGATCCCCTCACCGGCAAGAAATTTGGCGATTTGAAATCGGTCAAAATGTATGCCAATTCGCACTATGTGACCCCGCGCCCAACTCTCAACCAAGCGATCAAATCCATCAAGACGGAGCTCGCCCACCGCTTGGAAGAGTTGGAAAAAGCCGGTCGCTTGTTAGAAGCTCAACGCCTCGAGCAGCGCACGCGCTTTGATCTTGAGATGATGGAAGCAACAGGTGCTTGTCAGGGGATTGAGAATTATTCACGCTACCTCACTGGTCGCGCGCCGGGTGAACCGCCACCCACATTGTTTGAATATATCCCAGATAACGCGCTCATCTTTATTGATGAAAGCCATGTGACCATCCCGCAAATTGGCGCGATGTATCGTGGCGACTTCCGCCGCAAAGCAACTCTCGCTGAATATGGCTTCCGCTTGCCAAGCTGCATGGACAACCGCCCCTTGCGCTTTGAAGAATGGGATGCCATGCGCCCGCAAACAATCGGGGTTTCGGCCACACCCGGCAATTGGGAAATGGAACAATCTGGTGGCGTATTTGCCGAACAGGTTATTCGCCCCACAGGTTTGATTGATCCACCAGTACAAGTGCGCCCAGCCACAAGTCAGGTTGATGATGTCTTGGGTGAAATTCGCCTCACCGCGGCTGAAGGTTATCGCACATTGGTGACGGTTCTCACCAAACGCATGGCCGAAGACTTAACCGAATATCTTCATGAGCAAGGTGTGCGCGTGCGCTACATGCACTCAGATATCGATACACTCGAACGCATTGAAATCATTCGTGATTTACGCCTTGGCGCATTTGATGTTTTGGTTGGCATTAACCTGCTGCGTGAAGGTTTGGACATACCTGAATGTGGGTTTGTTGCTATCTTGGATGCGGATAAAGAAGGCTTTCTACGATCAGAAACATCTCTGGTGCAAACCATTGGCCGTGCTGCGCGTAATGTCGATGGTAAAGTTGTGCTCTATGCTGACAAAGTGACAGGCTCGATGGAGCGCGCGATGGCTGAAACCACCAGACGTCGCGAAAAACAAGTTGCATATAACGCTGAGCATGGCATCACACCAGAAAGCGTGAAGGCCAAGATTTCCGATATTCTCGACAGTGTATACGAACAAGATCACGTCAGAGCAGATGTTTCAGGTAAGGACGGCAAAGGCTTTGCTGAAGAAGGCCACATGGTGGGCGCAAATCTGCAGGCCCACCTGGAAGCGCTTGAAAAACAAATGCGTGATGCAGCAGCTGATCTCGACTTTGAAAAAGCCGCGCGTCTACGCGATGAGATTAAGCGCCTGAAGGCAAAAGAGCTGGACATCTTGGAAAACCCAACCGCGAAATAAGGCTTAAGCGATTATTTCAATAATAAAGCCAATTTGGTGAGTGAAGTCGGTGCTGGGCTCATATTATAAGCCAGCGGGCACTCGCCGTCTTCAAATTGCCATGTTGGATTGTTGAGCATCATTTCGCATTTTGCCATGCGCGCACCATTGGGTGTGTTCATGCAAATCTTTGATCCAACTGGAACATAGTTCCCGAAATATCGGCACTCGCATTTTCTTTCGGCAAAACTAGCTGTCGGGGCCATGATGACTGCCCCAAGAAACAAACCCATAAGATGTTTGTTTATCTTTGACATAAGTTAAGCTTATCACGTTTTGTACAAGATGTAAAAATCCCGTGTTGGATCGGATCACATAATCGTAAAAACTCATTTGCTTGTATTACGTCTTGAGTGTCGTTATGTTGCATCAGATTTTTGAGATGGTGCTGGATGTTCTTTAAGAAAAACGCACGAAAAGAGGTTGAGAATGGGATTAAACCAATATTTCCAAGACTTTGGAGATATTGCCTGGTTCTGACTGGCAACAAGGATTGGGCTGATGATCTCGCTCAAGCCGTATGCCTAAAAGCGCTCGAAAAGGCAGATCAATATAAGCCTGGCACCAAACTTGATCGCTGGCTTTTCACCATTGCGCATAACAGCTGGATCAACGAATTACGAAAAAACAAGGTTCGCACCGCAGGTGGTCTGGCTAATATAGATGAAATTGAAATTCCCGACACAAAACCTGATCCGGAATCGAATATTTTGGCCTCTGAAGTGTTAAAGGAAGTAATGGCACTCCCCGAAGCGCAACGTGTTGCCGTAATTTTAGTCTATATTGAAGGTTACAGCTATCAAGAGGCTGCTGATACACTGGACATACCCATTGGAACCGTTATGAGCAGATTGTCAGCTGCCCGAACAAAATTGGCGAACAAACTAAATGATGAAAGTCAGATTGCATGACCGATCAACACAATTTCACAGATGAGCAATTGGTCGCTTTTTTAGATGGCGAGTTTGACCACACGCCAGCAGAAGAGATAAAAGCTGCATTAGCTCACAGCGAGGAGCTGCAGGCGCGTTTGAAACAGCTAACGCTCAATAAGTCTGCAATGTTAGATGCATTTGGTGCACTGAACCAAACGGCGCCAAGCTATGAAGACATAATGGGTGCTGACAACACAAAAGCATCAAATGACAATGTTGGCTTTTTAAAAATTGCAGCCGTTGCCATTATTGCATTTGGCGCGAGCTTCTTTGCATCCTCAATTATCAAACAAGATAAATTGGATAGTTGGCAAGAATATGTGGCCGCTTATCAGGCGCTCTATGCCACAGACACACTTGTTCACGTCAACAATAGCCAAGAAGCCGCGGAAGAAGAACTTCAGCGTGTGGCATCCAAGCTTGAGAAAGACATCTCAATAGCGGATTTGCAAATCCATGAAGGCCTTACATATAAGCGCGGCCAGGTATTGGAATATCAAGGCCGGCCATTATTGCAATTTGCGTTTTTGTCAAAAGAAGGTGCGCCAATTGCACTTTGTATAATGCGTTCACTGACGCAAAAACGCGAAAATATAAGCACGCGAGAAGTGGAAGAAATGCAGTCGGCATATTGGTCAAATGGAAACTTTGATTACATGTTGATTGGCCCGATTGCCGAGCAAGAAATCAAAAGTTTCGCGACAGGATTTTCAGAGCGGTTGTAGGCAATATTTTAGCGGTAACTGTTTTGAAAATTTGGTGGGCCCGGAGGGACTCGAACCCCCGACCAAGCGGTTATGAGCCGCCGGCTCTAACCAGCTGAGCTACAGGCCCCACCATGATGATGTGCATCAAAAACAGCTTATGCCGCAGGATCGTGGACGCGTCTAGTCTAAAAATGTAAAGATCACAATTCTTCGCCCTATTAAACTCACATTGTTTTGCATCTTAGGTCGATAATTGATGAATATATTGGAGCCAAAATTTTGCGAAAACACATCACACTCACATCCTTAGTTTTCTCAGCTATGCTAGCAACAACAGCGCTCGCTTTTGGCGCGGAAGACACAGCTGGCACAATTTCTGTCACTGGCGTTGGAATTATCAATGCAGCGCCCGACATGGCGACCATCAACCTCACAGTCCTGCGCGAAGCTGAAACGGCAAAAGCCGCACTATCTGAAAACAATTCAGCCATGAACGACATTTTAAATTCCATGAAGGAATTTGGGATTGAAGACAAAGATTTACAAACGTCAAACTTTTCCATTCATCCAAGATATATCTATCCCAATAATAACAACCAGATTAAGTCACCTAAAATCGTTGCCTATCAGGTTTCAAACTCGCTGGCGATCCGCATCCGTGATCTCGATAAAGTCGGTGAAATCCTAGATAAATCTGTAAGCCTTGGTGTCAACGAAGGTGGTAATATTTCGTTCGGAAATTCAGATCCCAAACCATTGCAAATGCAAGCGCGCGCGGAAGCGATGAAAAACGCCGTTGAAAAAGCCGAGGTTCTAACCCAAGCCGCAGGCGTTGAAGTTGGTTCAATCCGCCAAATTAGCGAGCAGTCGTTTAATCCCGCACCACAACCAATATTGCGTGCGCAAGTTGCTAAAATGGCAATGGCAGAAAGCGATGCGGTTCCAATTGCCAGCGGTGAAAATAGCTATCGCATAACAGTCAATGTAACTTTTGAAATAGATCAATAAATACAAAATACCCCGGCACGCGAATACCGGGGTTTTTTATCGAGATGGTTTTCTTACCAAACAGCGCGTCGTGCAATAACAGGACATCCGCGATTATTGGCAAAGACAACCTTAACACGGTGGCCGCGCTTATAGCCTCTCACCACGAGCTTATGACGATTAGCATAGCTAATTTTTGCATATCTCACGCCGTATTTGTGGCGCGCTTTATCAACCGCTTTTCTTGGTGAACAATAGTAATTGCGTGGCTTTGGCGCGTGGTAATGTTTGCGATGGTGTGGGTGCGCTCGAACCACAGGACCATGGCCATGGTAACCATAGCGAAATTCAAATGTTACACCAGCCGCTGATGCAGTTTGTGCGCTGGCACCGAGCGTTGCGATAGATATGATGATTGCGATAAAGCTTTTCTTTAATTGGTTAAACATAATAGACCTCCAGGATTTGCTTGGTCTAAACCTATTTAAAACCAACTGAACCAAATCAGAACTTGCCGTTCATATTCGGTTCATCAAAATTTAAATGATAAACTTCAATCACTTATGTGCAATATTACCTGTCTTTCATGTGGATAATCGCGATGTTCAAACACGTAAACCCCCTGCCAGGTTCCTAGTAACGGTCGATTATTAGCAACAGGAATAGATAAAGACACAGGCATCATGGCAGCCTTTATATGTGCGGGCATATCATCAGGGCCTTCCATTGTATGGCGAACCCAACTCATGGAGGGATGATCAGTTCGCGGAACCAGTCGTTTAAAAAAACTATCAAGATCAAACCGAACGTCAGGATCTGCGTTTTCTTGTATAAGAAGCGAACATGATGTGTGCCTGACAAATACCGTCAGAAGCCCACTTTCAACACCCGCATTTTGCACAAACTCAACCACTTCATGGGTAAACTCGTAAAGCCCAGAACCGTTTGTGCGAATAGTAACGGTCTTTTGCATGATTTATCACTCCATTTCACTGGAACCAAAATATGTTGGTTGATCACCCTCGTGCCATTGCGGATATTTTTCCATGATATCTAGGAAACGCTCTGATTGCACAAATTTATCAAGTGCTCGAACTACTTTTGGCCAAGTCTGGTTATCAAACCAATCCTTATCTACATTTGCAAATTGTCGCACAAAGGGAAAAATCGCCAAGTCTGCAAGCGAAATACGTTTGCCATATAAAAATGTATTTCCGTTGGAGAGCATGTCTTCGAGCAACATCAAATATTCCGACGCGATTTTGCGCTCATCCTCCACATCAACATTTTCATGTCGATTAGCATATTTATAGCGATCAAGCGCCGTTTTAAATGGACCGTCAAACTGCGCAATCAAAGAAAGCATTTCATCCAAACTTGCACCCTCTTGATCGAGCATTTGCTCAGGGTCGTTGTGTTGAAGCGCATGCAACATGACATCCAGGCTTTCATCGACGACAACACCATCTGGCAAAATCATCACAGGTACCGTTGCCTTTGGTGACACCTCAACCATGTGCGCAGGCTTATCACGCAGAACTATTTCTCGAAGTTCAACGCTCAACTGACTTGATCGAAGTGCTAATCGCGCGCGCATTGCATAAGGGCATCGACGAAAGGAATAAAGTATGGGCGTGTTTTGATGTGTGTTCATGAAACCAAATTTTGTATTCTTGATATGCTTTTAAATACTGCCTTGTTTTTTCATTGGCAATCAGAGTTCACTTAAACGTGATGAGGTGAGGCACTTTGACATCAAGACTTACAAACTATCAATCGATAAGTTGCAAAAAAATTAAACCATAGGGAAATCATGAAGACGTTTCGTATTATACTTTGGTCACTCATCGCGGTTATAGCCGTTGGCATGGTTGCGCTCAGCTTTGATTGGCACAAAGGGACAACATCAAATGAAACCGCATTTGGTGGCCCTTTTAAACTGGTTGATCAAACAGGGGCAGAAATTACCGAGGCTGCTTTTGCAGAAAAACCTGCTGCGGTGTTCTTTGGCTTTACACATTGCCCGGAAATTTGCCCCACAACGCTTTATGAACTTGACGGCTGGTTGGATGCAGCGGATCCCTCAGGTGAAAAAATCAACGGATATTTTGTCAGCGTCGACCCTGAAAAAGATACCGTCGAAGTGTTAGACACTTATATTAGCAACGTATCTGACCGCGTTAAAGGTATTACTGGGCCATTAGATGACGTCTCTGCCATGCTGCGTGACTTCAAAGTGTATTTTAAAAAGGTACCATTGGACGCAAATGATCCAACTGGCGATTACACCATGGATCATACGGCATCTGTGCTTTTGTTCCACAATGGTGGCCAATTTAAAAGCACCATTGCCTATGGCGAAAACCCTGATACAGCAATCCAAAAACTAAAAAACTTAATCGAGGGCTAGTTTAAAAACCCTTGGCGCTAAATCTTATTGAGGATGGCGCGTTTAAAAAGACATCCTCAATTTAAGATAAAGCTACTCCCCTACTTTACCTCTTGTAAAAGCCATGCCAAATAGACCCCACGAAAGCGCGACAGCATTTTCTAACGCGCTAAAAGGGATATTTCATGCCGCAAATCCGATTACACGTCACAACAGATGAAGAAACAGCTCATCAGCTTCTCGATCTTTTAGAGGTGGAGTTTGAGGAAGATGGTTTTGCAATTTCCACCACAGAAATTGATGAAGACGAGAAGATTTGGAATGCATCTGTCTATGTTGATGACCAGACAGAAATCGACGCCCTACAACGTCTTAAAAAGGTGCTGGCAACATCTGATCTGGATTTAAATATTGGAACAGAAACACTTCCTGATATCGATTGGGTGACCCACACATTGGAAGGTTTAACACCTGTTGAAACCGGAAGGTTTATCATTCATGGCTCTCATGATCGAGATGTAGTCAAACCCCATCAGCTCTCAGTCGAAATCAACGCTGCCCAGGCATTTGGTACCGGACATCACGGCACCACAGCCGGTTGCCTTGAAATGATTGAAACGATTGGAAAAAAGTCTCATGACAGTTTACGCGGTTTTGCCCCAATTCTAGATTTGGGTACAGGTAGCGGCGTTCTTGCAATTGCCGCCGCAAAATTAGGGCGAAGCTCTGTACTCGCAACAGATATCGATCCAATTGCCACACATATTGCGCAACAAAACGCAAAGTTTAATGAAGTTGGAAATTTGATCGACTGCCAAACTGTCAATGGTTTTGGCTCACCGATTTTTGCCCAAAAAGGACCATTTGGTCTAATCATCGCAAATATTTTGGCGAGACCATTAATGCGCATGGCACCTGAGATCGCGAAAAACTTAAAGCCTGGCGGCACAGTGATCTTATCCGGTATTTTGTCAGAACAACGCTATAAGGTTTTATCAGCGTTCAACAATCAAGGCCTTGCCCATCAACAAACAATCTGGCGCAATGGCTGGGTTACAATTGTGCTAAAATAATTTAAGCACAAAAATAAAAAGCGGCCAGAAGGCCGCTTCAATAATCGTGTACTAAACTCAATTGGTATTAGACACCGTAAGGCTGATAACCTTCTTTGCGAATTTCTTCACGCGTACGGCCAATTGACTTTAGTGTCGCATCGTCAAGACCGATTAGTGTGCCATTAACATAACGACGAACCTGACGTTCGCGTGCGTAGATCATGCGCTCAAATGCAGATTTCAAAAGTGTGTTTGCCATTTTCAAATTTCCTTCTGTGGTTCATTGCCACCCGATACAGTTTCAATATAGCGCAAAAAAATAATTGTGCAGCGCAATATAAGTATATGAGCTATGCACGTAATGCATAGGTAAAAATGCTGTATTTTATTTAAGCCTCACGTTATGTTCAGCGCTGAATTATTCGCGACTAGGATTTGAAATGTTTCAACAATTTGCCACTCTCTCTCATCCAGAAACTGCCAAGGCTCGAGTTGAGGCACTCAGACAAATGTTTGATGCATTGGAGATTGACGCTGTCCTAGTCCCAAAAAGCGATGAATATCTTGGCGAATACATTCCCCATTGCGCAGAACGCTTAGCATGGCTTACGAGCTTTACAGGATCCGCAGGTTCCGCTCTTATCTTAAAAGAAAAAGCTATTGTTTTCACAGATGGTCGCTATACCTCTCAAGTTGCCAAACAATGTGATGCTCAAGTATTTGGTTTTGAAGACTTGGTTTCCAATCCACCATCGAAATGGATCAAAAAGAATGCACCCAACGGTTTGCGCCTTGGCATCGATCCTTGGATATTGCCCAGTGCCAGCGTTCAGAAACTAGAAGAAGCATTAGAGACAATTGACGGCAAACTGGTGATCTTAAAAGACAACCCAGTTGATGCCGTTTGGGAGGATCAACCCTCAGCTCCATTGGAGCCTTTATCCATCCAACCTGACAAATTTAGCGGCAAACTGGCTAAGATTAAAATAAAGGAACTAAAAGAAGAGCTTGATAATCAGGGTGATGACGCAACAATTGTTGCAGACCCCACTGCCATTGCCTGGCTGTTTAACATTCGCGGTAATGATGTCATGCACACCCCGGTCGTATTATCACGCGCGATTATATTTAAAGACCAGATTGCGCAATTATTTATCGACAAACGCAAATTGAGCATAGAAGAAGAAGCCTATCTAAATCAGCTTGCTGACTTACGTCCGCCGAGTGAATTCGAAACAGCTCTGTCTGAACTTGGTGAGAAACAGCTAGTTGTTAGTTTGGATGCGAATTCTGCATCTCATGCGATCTCTATGACACTTAAGGCGCATGGCGCTAGTGTGATCAATCGCGATGATCCGATACAATTACCACGCGCGGTTAAAAATACGGCTGAGATCGATGGCAGCATTTTGGCGCATAAGATCGATGGTGCTGCAATGGTGAGTTTTATTTTTTGGCTCAAGTCCCAATCACCTGAAACACTGGACGAAATTAAAGTCGCCAAGAAGCTTGAAGCAATCCGAAGCGAATATGGCACAAAACACGGGAATGAGTTGAAAGATATTTCATTTGATACAATATCCGGCTCCGGTCCTCATGCAGCGATCATTCATTACCGCGTAGATGAAGATAGCAATCGGGATTTGAAAAGCGGCGAGATGATCTTAGTAGATTCAGGTGGCCAATATGAATGTGGCACAACTGATATCACTCGCACAATCTCATTAGGGAATGTGCCAGAAGAGCAGAAAAAGTATTTCACTCTTGTGCTCAAAGGCATGATCGATATCTCGCTTTTACGTTTTCCCAAAGGAACCCGCGGTATTGATATTGATGCATTTGCGCGTGCAGCATTATGGAAAAATGGCGTAGATTATGCCCATGGCACGGGGCATGGCGTTGGTAGCTATTTATCCGTACATGAAGGTCCGCAAAACATCTCCAAGCGTTCAATGGTTGAGTATCAGCCGGGAATGATTGTATCCAATGAACCAGGCTATTACAGAGATGGCGGCTTTGGCATACGGATTGAAAACCTAATCTCAATTCATGAGCCGCGCTCTATTGAAGATGGCGAGATAGACATGATGGGATTTGAGACCCTTACGCTTTGCCCTATCGACAAAGAACTGATCCTACCGAGCCTCATGACAGGCGAACAAATCGCTTGGCTCAACAATTATCATGCAAAGGTCCGCAACGTGCTTACTCAGTATATCGATGATGAAGCTACCCTTACCTGGCTCAACGCACAAACCTGTCCGCTAAAAGCTGATTAAAGCCCAATCGCTCTCAAAGCGATGATCAATATCCAACCCATGAAGAAAACTTTCATCATGGAAAGGCGTAATGACGCGATTACGGCTAGAATAACGGTGATGATTTCAGCCCATCCGCCAGTCAAAACAGCTGGCACCACAATTGCCGTCACAACAGCCGCTGGCACAGCGTTTAACCCTGCTTCCACACGTGGGTGAATGGTTTCAAACCGTGAGAGGATTAAATGACCTGATACCCGTGTGAAATATGTAATGAGTGCCGCAAAAATAATGATCCAAACATTATCCGATAGACCTAGAAAATCACCCATCATTGTTCTGGTGCCTTTCTATTCTGCCCTCTATTCTGGGTTGGCCAACATGCAGCCACCAAAATTCCAAATACGCCACCCACGCTCACATGCCAGGGCGAGCCCAGCGTGAGAAAGGCAACAGATGAACTGACCGCACTTGCCGCAACCACTGGAACGAATAATGACCGTCCGCGAAAGGACATCAAAAGCGCAAGAAAATAGATCGAAAGCAAAAAGGTAATACCAAGCGCCTCGGTATTTGTAATCAAACTTCCAAATACAGCGCCCAGCCAAGCTTCTGCGACCCAAAATACATAAAGCGGGATTGCCATGCCCATATACCAAGCGAATGTGAGCTTTTCTCCCCGTTCACCACGTTGTTCACTCGCCGCAAATTGCGGGTCGGTCATAAAGAAAAAAGCAATAGCCTGTTGGGATGGTGACATGTGATTGAAATAGCGCCCAAGGGTCGCTGAGTATAAAACATGGCGAAAATTCACAGCAAAGATCGACAAAAGTATCAACCAAGGCGCAATGCTTTGTCCAAAAAGCTCTATACCAACCATCTGACTGGCGCCTGCGAACACAAGCGCACTCATTAAAACGGCTTCTGAAATAGTGAACCCGTTATCAATCGCCAATGTCCCAAACAACAATCCAAATGGAGTTGCCGCAATGACAACCGGAAATCCGTCTTTTGCACCTCGCATAAATTGTGAAGTTTTTTCTGACATCGCACCCCTCGCTCAAAGAGTGAGCATTGTCACCAAACCGCACACTAGTCAACTCGTAATACTACGCGAAACAAAACCGAAATTTGTATAAACACGTATGAAGATCAAAGGATGTAAAATGGCAAAAAACGTTACAATTATTGGTGCGAGCGGCGGCATTGGTGCGGCTATTATCAACCAGCTGAGCAATAATCCAGACATTGATCATATTTTGGCATGCGCGCGAACAGAGATTTCACCGCAATCTTCAAAAATAAAATATCAAAAACTTGACCTAACAGATGAAACAACAATTCGAGATGCAGCAGAGCGTGCCAAAGAAATTGGACCCCAGGATCTGGTTTTCATCACAACAGGTTTTTTGCATAACAACGATGTTAAACCCGAAAAAGCCATCCGCGATTTATCTATCGAAGGCTTTGAGAAAAATTTCGCAATCAACACCATCGGGCCAGCACTAGTCGCCAAACATTTCTTGCCGATCATGCGCAAAGATGAAAGATCAGTCTTTGCGTGCCTATCCGCCCGTGTTGGCAGCATATCAGACAATGGCCTGGGTGGATGGTATGCTTATCGCGCCTCTAAAACGGCGCTTAATATGGTCCTCAAAAACCTCAGCATTGAAGCCGCACGTCGATACAAACAAATGATTATTCTCGGTCTTCACCCCGGAACAGTTGATAGCAAGTTATCAGAACCATTTCAGGGTAATGTATCAAAAGAAAAGCTTTTCACACCACAATATTCTGCCGAAAAGTTGCTAAGCGTGATTGAAAACGCGGTTATTGAAAATACTGGTGACATTATCGCATGGGATGGCGAACGGATTGAGTACTAAACTTAATCGCGTCCGATCAGCGTAAACCACTCATTTTCAGTGATTGTTTTAATACCTAGATCGGTTGCTTTTTTAAGTTTGGAGCCCGCTCCCGGGCCTGCCACCAACAAATCTGTTTTCTTAGAAATAGAGCCAGCAACTTTAGCACCTAATTGCTCCGCCATGGCTTTGGCTTCATCGCGTGACATGCGCTCAAGCTTACCGGTAAACACCACAGTCTGACCAGCAACTGGACTATCTGCCGAAGGTGCTTCAGCATCTAAAATATCAAGTTCAGCAATCAAGTCATCAACCATTTTGCGATTATCATCTCGTCCAAAGAACTGACGCATCGCATCAACAACAGCAGGTCCAATATCATCAAGAGCTAGCAGTTCCTGAAGTGCTGCTTCATCACCCTTTATGATCAACATTATTGCTTCCTCAAAGGACGCCCAATTGAGATAAGCACCTGCAAGTGTTTTACCTGTCGCTTCACCCACATGGCGAATACCAAGCGCAAAGATCAATTTCGCCAGCGGTATTGTTCGCTTATCTTCAATGGCATCAAACAGCTTTTGTGCAGATAAATCACCATAACCATCACGGTTCTTCAGTTTGGTGAAATTGGCTTCGTCGCGTTTAGCAAGGGTGAAGATATCGGCAGGTGAATTGATATAAAGGCTCTCATCCTGATAAAAATATTCAATCTGTTTGTCGCCAAGCCCATCGATATCAAAGGCTTTACGAGAGACAAAATGCTTCAGATGCTCCTTGCGCTGATAAGGACAAGCAAACTCACCTGAACAACGGCGCACAACGCCCGCAGCACCTGTCGCAGTCTTTTCCTGAACGACTGGTGATTTGAGTTCACATGGGCATATGGACGGAAATTCAAAGATCTCCGCATCATCTGGTGAGGACACCACTTCAAGTACTTTAGGGATCACATCCCCTGCCCGCTCGATACGAACCGTATCGCCAATTTTAACACCCAGACGCTCAAGCTCTTCCGCATTGTGCAGTGTTGCATTTGTCACCACAACTCCACCTACAGTGACCGGTTCCAATCGCGCAACTGGCGTAAGCGCACCCGTGCGGCCAACCTGAATATCAATCGCTTTGAGTAGGGTCGATGCTTTTTCCGCCGGAAATTTATGCGCAATGGCCCAGCGTGGTGATCGTGAGATAAACCCAAGCCTTGCCTGAAGCGCTAAATCATCAACTTTATAAACAACGCCATCTATATCATAAGGAAGCTCTGGGCGTTCCTCTTCAATCTTTGAATAATGCTGCAGTAATGCTTCAATATCATCAAAACGCTGCATCAAGGGGTTAACTGAAAAGCCCCAGGATTTATAAAGCTCAACCATGCCCATCTGAGTAGTCGCGGGCATTTCAGGCGCGACTTCACCCCATGCATAAGCAAAAAACTTAAGTGGTCGAGAAGCCGTGATCTTTGCGTCCAGCTGTCTTAATGATCCGGCGGCTGTGTTCCTTGGGTTCACATAAATCTGTTTCCCAAGTTCTGCTTGCTTTTCATTAAGCGCAAAGAAATCATCGCGTCGCATATAAACTTCGCCGCGAACTTCCATGATATCCGGCACATTTGCATCTTCTGGCAATTGTTGCGGGATCTCAGAAATGGTTTTAACATTCTCAGTTACATTTTCGCCAACAGCACCGTCACCGCGTGTTGCTGCAGAAACCAGTGTACCATTCTCATAGCGCAATGACATTGATAGGCCATCAATCTTTGGCTCCGCAGTCAACGCAACTTTATCAGAAGCCCCGAGCGATAAAAATCGACGTATACGGGCTGCAAAATCTCGAACATCCTGATCGTTAAAAGCGTTATCAAGCGAGAGCATCGCAACATTATGCGAAATTTTTGAAAACCCAGACGCAACTGGTGCACCAACCTTATTAGATGGTGAATTTTTCAGCTTCAACTGAGGAAATTTTGCCTCGATCTCTAGGTTCCGACGTTTAAGCGCGTCATAGTCAGCATCAGTAATCTCAGGCGCGTCATTGGTATGATAGAGCCGATCATGGTAGGCCATGAGATCAGCCAAGCGTTCCAGTTCAATCCTCGCCTGTTCAGCAGTGAGTAAAGAGACCTCTAATTCAGAAAGATCCGACATTTTTTATCCGTTACTTGCAAGCAGCTGAGCGGCAGCCGCACGTGCTTCATCTGTAATAGTAGCACCCGCGAGCATGCGGGCAATTTCTTCCTGACGGCCATCTTGATCAATCGCTCTCACGTTTGTAGACAACATCACATCATCAGCCTGTGCTTGGGATTTTGAGATCAATAAATGCGTCTTTGCGCGCGCAGCCACTTGCGGCGCATGGGTGACAGAAAGCACCTGTATAGATTGAGACAAACGCGCAAGCCGCTTGCCAATTGCATCTGCAACAGCACCACCCACACCTGTATCAATTTCATCAAACACCAAAGTCGGAGCAGAACCACGATCCGCCAATGCAACTTTCAACGCCAATAAGAAGCGGGATAATTCACCTCCAGAGGCAACCTTCATGATAGGCCCAGCACGCGTGCCCGGATTTGTACGAACATGAAATTCTATCAGGTCAATGCCATCTGCCCCGGCATTATCCTCATCACTTTGTATATCAACTATAAATTCGGCCCGCTCAAGTTTCAGCTCGGGCAACTCCGACATTACTGCTTCAGAAAGCGCTTGAGCTGTATTGTGGCGTTTTTCGGACAATAGTTTTGCACCTTGGATGAAATCAGCCTTTGTGGTTTTTACATTTTCCTCAAGCTGGAACAAAAGCTCTTCACCATCATTAATCGCCGCAAGATCTGCGATCATGGTAGCCGCTAATTCCGGAAGATTGGCAACAGGAACATTATATTTACGGCTGGCAGCACGAAGGGCAAACAAGCGCTCTTCTGTCTCTTCTAATTCGCGCGGATTAAACTCACATTCACGCAACGCGATCTCAACCGCACTTTGCGCCTCTGATAATCCATCCAATGCGCTGCCCAATGCTTCAATTGTATCTTCAAGCAAACCAGGTGCTTCAGAGTTCTTTCGCTCAAGCCTGCGCAATAGCTGGTTAAGGGCAGGAACAGGGGAATGATGGCCGCTCAATGATTCTTGCGCTTCATTAATATCTGTGGCGATCTTTTCCGCCTTCATCATTTTTGAGCGGCTCTCTGCCAATTCATCCTCTTCACCATCCTGAGGTGATAAGGTTTCCAATTCATCCACTGAAGCTTTTAGCCAATCCGCTTCTCGCGCTGCTTCTTCAATGCGTTGACGTTGAGATTTTAACTCTTTCTCTGCTGCACGGTACTTTTGGTACAAGCTTGAAACTTCCTCACGACTAAGGGTCAGTCCACCAAAAGCATCCAAAAGCATTTTATGGGATTGAACATCAACCAGAGCACGATCGTCATGTTGGCCATGAATTTCTACCAAATGTGTTCCAAGGGCTTTTAAAAGCGATACACTGCTTGGCTGGTCATTTACAAACGCACGCGAACGGCCATCAGCATTTTGAACACGCCGAATAATCAGTTCTCCGTCGTCGGAAATTTCATTTTCTTTTAAAACAGAACGTACGGGATGATCTATCGGAAGGTCAAATACTGCTGTGATTTGGCCTTTGTCACACCCCTGGCGAACCAATGAACCATCACCCCGCCCGCCTAGCGCAAGCGACAAACTATCAAGTAAAATAGACTTGCCTGCCCCGGTTTCACCGGTCAAAACAGATAGCCCATGATCGAAGGATAAATCCAGCTTATCAATCAGAACTATGTCACGTATAGAAAGTTGAGCCAGCATCCCCCCACCCCAGGTTAGGAAGGAGTCCCAAGTGCCACTCTACGTGCAGCGCGTGATATCCAAGATCCTTTATTTTCACGAGGCTCCAAACCACCAGTTTGCAATAGTTTATATGAATCTGCATACCATTGACTGTCAGGATAATTGTGCCCCAAAACAGCAGCTGCGGTCTGCGCTTCACTTGTTAAGCCCATTGCGTAATATGATTCGACCAATCGCGCCAAGGCCTCTTCCACCTGTCGTGTGTTACCATATTGCTGAACAACAACTTTATAGCGGTTTACCGAAGCCAAATATTCTTTGCGTTCTTGGTAGTAACGGCCAATTTGCATTTCTTTACCAGCAAGCTGATCACGCGACTTTCTGATCTTCGCTTTCGCATCATCGACGTATTCTGATTCTGGATAACGATCCACAACCTCTTGCATCGCAGCTATCGCGCGAGCCGATGCGCGTTGATCACGTGTCACATCTGGAATTTGGCGGAAATAAGCTAAACCAATGATATATTGCGCGTAAGCAGCGTCAGGATCATTTGGATAAAGGTTCAAGAAACGGCGCGCATTGGTAATTGCCTCAGTTGAGCGACCAGAGCGATATTTCGCAAATGCGTTCAAAACGAGAGCTTTACGCGCATATTCAGAAAACGGGTGTTGACGGTCAATTGCATCAAATTTCTTGGTTGCTTCCGTCATTTTGCCGGCATTCATGTTAGCCAGCGCCTGATTATAAAGCACATCGGCCGGCTCAACAGTATCGACAAGCGAATTAATGTCGATATCCGGATCAGACTGACATCCGGCCAGAACCATAACACTTAGCAAAATCGCAAAGCTCAGACTTGTTTTCGCAAGCATTCTCAATTTGGAGAATAACAACATAACCAATTGACCTTTCTCCAATAAAGGAGTTTGAAACCGAGAGCATTATTTACAGGGTTTTAATCGTAAAATCCATATGCGTCCAACGTCATCTTTCAGCATTGGCACATTTTTATGGCAAAATTGGAAATTAAGTTAATTTAGGCGTGCGTTTTTACCGTCTAGTGAACGATCAAACAGTCCAAGGTGAAAAAACAGGTGAGCTCACGGCTACCAATTCGCCATAGCCACCCTTGCCACGCGTATGTTTTGTCTCAACAATCTCGTATGCATCTTGTTGTGCAAGCAATTTGCGAAGTGCCATAGCATTTAATTTGTGACCACCGCGATATGAACGGTAACAACCAATAAATTGTGCCCCAGCTAGAGCAAGATCACCGACAGCATCAAGCGTTTTGTGACGCACAAACTCGTCTTCAAAACGAAGGCCTTCCATATTAATAACTTGGTCGTCTTCACCAATCACAACAGAATTTTCAAGTGAAGAACCAAGTGCATGGCCAGATGCCCACAAAAACTCAACATCACGCATGAAGCCAAATGTCCGCGCGCGGCTTAATTCGCGTTTAAAGCTATCGGCGGTAACTTCGCCACACCATGACTGACGGCCAATGGTTGGTGAAGCGAAATCAATATCGATTTCAAAACGAGTACCCTCATGCGGCGTAAACTCAGCCCATGAACCACCCATTTCAGCTCGCACTGCTTTTTTCACACGAATGTAGCGACGACGCTCTTCAAGTTTGACAACACCTGTTGCTTCGATCAACTCAACAAACAATGCCGAACTGCCATCCATGATTGGAACCTCACCACCGTCGATCTCGACAATGATATTATCAATACCCATCGCGTAGAGCGCTGCCATGAGGTGCTCAACAGTCGCAACAGAACGATCTGGAGCATCACCAAGCAAAGTACAGAAATCTGTTGAACCAACCTGTGAAGAAACTGCACGTAATGTGCAAACAGTTTGCGTACCGCACATGCGCTTAAATACGATGCCGGTATTTGAATCTGCAGGTATGAGAGAAATTGTTACATTAGAACCACTATGAACGCCAACACCGGAAAGTGTCGCAGGCCTAGAAATCGTAGCCTGAAATTCATTCAAATCATAATGCATTAAACTGCCCAATTCGATCTTTACGCAACACAGTCGAACGAAATTATACGACGCATCTTTGTTGCCACTCACACTTAAATTTTAAGAGGCGTCCCCCGCCACAATGCTTAAAATATGCTGAATCGTGATTCTTTCCAAATCACGCTTTATTTCCAAATGTAACGCAATTGTAACATTGGATTACAGCAAGCATTTTTGCCAAAATGAAAACGCAGCCACACCATAGTGTAGCTGCGTTTCAAAATCATTAAGATTTTAACTATTATCTAACCTGGCGACGTAAAAACGCTGGAATTTCAAGCTGTTCGTCCTCAGAAGGAGTTGGCGTTGTTGGTGCAACGCGACCCTGCTGATCCATGTTTCCACGGGCACCTGTCATCGCTGAAGGATCAGATGACAATGGGCGGCGAGGTTGTGGTGATTGTTGTTCAATCGCCTTTTGCGCGGCAGTTGTTACATCATCTTCACCCATGCCGAGGCTTGAACTGATACGTTTGAACAACCCCTTTGCACCTTTTTCTTCAGCTGCTTCGTGGTGGGAAGGTGAATTCACACGATCCATTTCCGCTTTAACTGTCGCAGGGAAGTCTTCAATCTGCGGCATACGGCTCGCTTGAACCGGTACTTCAGGCATTAAACTTTCAGGTGCCGACGTTGGCGCTGGTGCAGGAGTTTGCATCTCAGGCGCTGGCATTGGTGCTGGGGCTGCAGGCTGGGCCATTACCGGAGCAGGTGATGCAACAGGTGCTGGTGCCTCAGTTGTAGCTTCAGGAACAAACAATCTGTTTTGCGGTGTTGCAATTTCAGTTTTTGCAGCAATCTCAAGCTCGCGCTCAATTTCCGCTTCCGCAGACATAATTGTTTCAGCAACTTTATCCTGTGCAACAGGTGCAGCTGGTGCAGGAATTACAGCTTCAACAGCAGGCTTTTCAGCTGCAGCGCTGCGCTGGTTCAATTGTGCTTGCATTGATGCCATTGCCGGACGCATATCAGTTTCAGTACGGCCCGCCATTTGTTCTGCAGAACAATCGATACCTGTTGCAACAACAGATACACGAATGATGCCTTCAAGTGATTCATCAAATGTTGCACCAAGAATAATGTTTGCTTCTGGATCAACCTCTTCGCGAATGCGAGTAGCTGCTTCATCAACTTCAAACAATGTCATATCACGACCACCAGTGATCGAGATCAGAAGACCCTGAGCACCGCGCATTGATGTTTCATCAAGAAGTGGGTTGGCAATTGCAGCTTCTGCAGCGGCCATTGCGCGGCCATCACCTGAAGCTTCACCGGTACCCATCATCGCTTTGCCCATTTCGCGCATAACTGAACGAACATCAGCAAAGTCTAGATTGATCAAGCCTTCTTTGACCATCAAGTCAGTAATACAAGCAACACCAGAATAAAGCACTTGGTCTGCCATGGAGAAGGCATCTGCAAATGTTGTATTCTCATTGGCAATCCGGAATAGGTTTTGGTTCGGGATCACAATCAGCGTATCAACGTTTTTCTGCAGCTCTTCGATACCAAGATCTGCAAGACGCATACGGCGCTGGCCTTCAAAATGGAAAGGCTTAGTTACAACACCAACGGTGAGAATACCTTTTTGGCGTGCAGCTTTTGCAACAACAGGTGCAGCACCTGTTCCTGTACCACCGCCCATACCGGCTGTAACAAAACACATATGCGTGCCATTTAGATGATCATTAATCTCATCAAAGCATTCCTCAGCCGCCGCCGCGCCAATTTCTGGCTGCGATCCGGCACCTAGGCCTTCAGTAACTGCAACACCCAATTGGATGATGCGTTCTGATTTTGACATGGTCAGCGCTTGCGCATCAGTGTTTGCAACAACGAAGTCAACGCCCTGCAATCCAGCTGTGATCATGTTGTTCACGGCATTTCCACCGCCACCGCCAACACCGAACACGGTAATGCGTGGTTTTAGTTCAGTAATATCCGGCTTCTGAAGATTAATAGTCATTTTAGCCGTTCCTTCCTTGGTTTTTGTTGCCCTGACGCATTGATTTGGTACCGCAACCTTGAAATTAAAAACTCTCTTTGAACCACTGGCCCATCTGAGCCAATCGTCCGCTTGTTCCACTTGCCGCTGCCAACATAGTCCCTTCAGAACCATGGGCTTCGATATCTGCCACTTGGGGGTAAATCATTAATCCAGATGCTGCTGAAAAGGCTGGCCCTTTCACCGCTGCAGGCAATCCGGAAACTCCTAAAGGTCGACCGATCCGAACATTGCGTGCCAAAATTCGTCTAGCACTGTCGGCCAACCCAGTAAGTTGACTTGCACCACCTGTTAAGATCACCCGCTTTCCGACAATCGGTGCATAACCTGATTGTTGAATTCGATCGCGAACTAACTCAAGTGTTTCCTCAACGCGCGCTCTTACTATGCGTGCGACCATAGCTTTTGAAACTTGCGCGGAGTGATCGCCCATTTCATCGCCGATTGGCGGGATAGAAATGACGTCTTTATCATCACATGCTGACGGCAAGGATGAACCATGCATCACTTTAATGCGCTCAGCATCTTCAAAACGTGTTGTCAGCCCGCGTGCCAGGTCCATTGTGACATGGTGTCCGCCCAAAGCAACAGCGTCAGCAAAAATGAACTTACCTTCATTAAAGACTGAAATTGTTGTGGTTCCACCACCTAGGTCCACACATGCGCAGCCCATTTCAGCTTCATCTGATACCAAAGATGCAAGACCGGATGCATATGGTGTTGCCACCATCGCTTCAACGGTTAAATGCGCGCGGTTAACACACATTTCTAAGTTTTTAAGAGGTGAACGATCCGCGCTTAGAACATGAAGATCAACACCAAGCTTATCACCATACATGCCTTCTGGATCAATAATCCCGCGCTCGCCATCAAGCGCATAACTGGTTGGCAATGAATGCAAGATCGAACGTTCGTGGCTTAGCGTGCGCTTCGTCACCAAGTTTACAACCTTTGTCAGATCACTATGAGCAACTTCTTCACCACCCAAATCAATTGATGCAGTAAAGATTTCACTCTTTAATCGGCCGGCTGTCACGTTGATAATAAGTGAGTCAACCGTCACACCTGCCATACGTTCAGCGGTATCAACAGCAGATCGAACTGAATTTTCAACCTGCTCAATATCCATAATAACGCCAGCTTTAACACCGCGTGATTTTTGGTGCCCAATTCCAATGATTTCAACTTTATGCGTGCGATGCGCCAACACTTCGCTATCAGATAAAGGTGTTAAACGGCCAATAAAACAAACTGTTTTAGACGAGCCAATATCCAGCACAGTCACAATTGTAGGCCGCTTGTTAGATAACGGTTTTAGGCGTGGCAGCGAAGATTTTTGACGGAATAAGCTCATGACTTCTTCCGCTTCTTAAGTTCTTTGGTGCGCTCTAAAAGAGCTGACTTTCTGCGTTCCAGAGCTTCTGGGGTCAAACGAATTGTTACGCGATCTGCGATACGAAGATCGACTTGAGCAATATCTCGGCGCAAAACTTCTTGAGCTTCATCAAAGGCTTTAAAATGAGCAAGAGCGGCATCAACACCCTGTTCTGGAAGATGCAAAGTCACGCCATTTTTCAATCGTAGGTCCCAGCGACGATCCGCAACTCGGATAATTGCTTTTGCTTCACTTAAGAATGATGGCCATCGAGAAAGCGTATCATACATGCGGGCCGCATGAATTTCAGCGCCAATACCGACAAAGAATGGAAGATCGGTGTTGCGAACGCCATCGTAATTTTCAATCACATCCCCATCGCGCTCAATCAGGGAAAGTTGGTCACCATGCTGCCAGATCGCAAACGCTTGGCGCTCTTCAATCTTCACATGCAAGGTTGCCGGATATTTTTTCAACAATTCAACATGTTGAACCCAAGGAAGTTCGGAAAGCTGCGCATGTGCTTTCGCCAAATCAAGTGTTAAAAGCGAAGATGTTTCATCTAGTCTCAACTCCTGCAAAATATCGATATCAGATGTTTCAACATTGCCAGAGACTTTAATTTCTTCAATCGCAAAACCAACGGCCGATGTCATTGTGCGTAAAGCGATCTCGCTATGTCCGCCTGCAACGGAACCATAGCTGAAGACACCTGCAAAGAATGCCAATGTCGCAAATGTTCCAAGATGGTTTGGGATTTTCTTATGGCCAGACAAAATATCCGCGCTGGCGCGTGTCGAGCGGCGAATAAGTGGTCTTAAAAGACGACGCGCGAAAGTTTGCTCTCCGCTTCCCAATGAAGCTGAGCTACCTTTCAAGTCAAAGATTTTTTCAATCAACGAGAGCACGAAGCGTCTTCCACCATCCAACTAACTAATTCTTCGAAACTATGCCCAGCATGCTGAGCCAATTCAGGCACAAGAGAAGTTTCTGTCATTCCAGGCTGTGTATTTACTTCCAGCCAAATGATCTCTCCATTCTCGGAAAATCGATCATCATAACGAAAATCTGAACGACTAACACCACGACATCCGATCGCCTTATGGGCCTTCAAAGCCAATGTCTGAATCTTTTGGTAAATATTTGGTAAAATTTTCGCCGGACATTGATGTTTTGAACCACCTTTTTTGTATTTGGCGTCAAAGTCGTAGAAACTTGAGCCTTCTGCAAAAATTTCGGTCACACCAAGCGCAACATTTCCCATAACTGCACAGGTTAATTCTCGCCCATAAACGAATCGTTCCGCCATGACGCGATCGCCATATGTCCATTCATCAGATGTGATAATTTGCGGAGGGTGAGATTGCCCTTCTTTAACCATAACAACGCCAAAGCTTGAGCCTTCAGCAACGGGTTTTACAACATATGGCGGCTGAATTGGATGCGTTGATTTAAAATCATGACGGTCTAGTACTTTCGCCTCCGCAACCGGAATACCTTTGGATTTGGCGACAATTTTGGCCTGTTCTTTGTCCATTGCTAGCGCCGACGCCAAGACACCAGAATGCGTATATGGAATTTCCATATATTCCAACAACCCTTGTACAGTTCCATCTTCTCCAAACGGACCATGAAGCGCATTAAAACAAACATCTGGTTTTATTTCATGTAAAATCTGCGATAAATTTCGGTCAACATCGACGCGCGTGACCTTGTAACCTGCACGTTCTAAACCTGCTGCGCAGGCTTCGCCGGACGAAAGACTGACTGGGCGTTCTGACGAAAAACCGCCATATAGAACCGCAACATGTTTATCAGGCATCATACCCTCCGGAAAATTCCGTCCTTAAATAGGTTAAAATCGCATTTTGTAATACTGGAGAATACGCGAGATATAGATAATAAAATCTTAACGAAAAGAAAATTTTAACCAAAGTTAACAATAAGAAAAACTAGCAATTAAAAGATTTTTCCATTAGTATTTCTGATTATGCCAACCTTTAAACAACTCAAATATTTCCAGGCTGTTGCGCGCTTCAACCACTTCGGCAAAGCTGCTGAACATTGCGCGGTAAGTCAGCCAGCGCTTTCCATGCAAATAAAAGAATTGGAACGCGAACTAGATATTTTGCTGTTTGAGCGAAATAATAAACGCGCGATCATTACAAAACACGGCTTAGAATTACTCGCTCGGAGCCGTAAAATCACCGAGCAAATGCGCGAATTGACCGAATATGCGCAAAGTACGAAAGACACACTGCAAGGAACATTACAGCTCGGCGTTATTCCCACAATTGCGCCGTATCTTTTACCCAAATTGCTGCCGAGTATTCGCAACGACTTGCCGAACCTTAATCTCGTATTGCATGAGACTCAAACGCATCTTCTTCTTGAAAAATTGGAAGATGGCGAACTTGATTTGCTCATTTTGGCGCTTCCAGTTGAAAATAACTCAATTTCAACAATGCCAATTATGGAAGATAAATTTTTGTTGGCAATGCCGCCAGACCATGAAAGCAGCAATGACGCCTACGCAACACCGGATCTGTTTGCAAATGGAGAGCTGATGCTTTTGGAAGAAGGTCATTGCTTGCGTGAACAGGCACTGACCTATTGCCATTTGCGCGAAATATCGAGCTTTGCAACATTTGGGGCTTCAAGCTTATCAACACTTGTGCAAATGGTTGGAAATGGTTTGGGCATGACACTGCTACCTGAAATCAGCTTACCAGTGGAAAACAAATCGCAAGAGGTTAAAGTCATGCGCTTTGGTGATCCCGAACCCAGCCGTACCATCGGTTTGGCTTGGCGCGCTAGGTCCCCACGCGCAAAAGAATTTCGAGAATTAGGAAAGTTGGTTAGTAAGGCGTTTTTATAACCAATTACTACAGCATCTGCCCCATAAAAGCTTCAACATTTTGACCTGGTGTGAAGTCACCTAGACGTCTGATTTCCCACTCCAGCCGAATACCAGAATGTAACAACACTTTCTGGCGAACCGTCTCACCAAGTTTTTCCAAATCATAAGATGTGGCAGGCCCAGTATTGATCATGAAATTACAGTGCATGGGCGACATTTGAGCGCCACCAATCGTTAACCCGCGGCAACCAGCTTCATCAATAACTTTCCAAGCTGAATGGCCGGGAGGGTTTTTAAAGGTCGACCCACCGGTTTTTTCTTTAATTGGTTGAGATGTCTCGCGATGATGCTGTACCGCATCCATAGCGTCTTTAATCTCATCTTTGGACGTTTGTGGACCTTCAAACACAGCTTTGGTGAAAATCAGATCTTTAGGAGCGCCTGATTTACGATATGAATATTTCATATCCTCGTTGGTTAGAATGTGTTTCTTGCCAGTGCGATCAATTGCATGAACTGCAACCAAGCAATCCTTCGTCTCATGACCATTGGCACCCGCGTTCATGCGCAACGCACCACCAATTGCACCGGGTATTCCGTGATAAAAATGCAACCCGCCAATTCCAGCATCAAGAGCCGCAGCAGCTACTCGTTTATCAGGACATGCAGCGCCTGCCGTAAGCTGTGTCGGTGAGATCTGTTCTGTTTGACCAAAACCTTTGGCAGAAAGGCGAATAACGACGGCGTTTAACCCACCATCTCGCACCAACAAGTTCGATCCGACCCCAATTGGTAATACTCGGGCATTTTCCGGCAAGAGGGATAAAAAATTGGCAAGATCATCTTCGTCCGCTGGTTGGAACATCACAGCAGCAGGTCCACCGGTGCGAAACCAGGTGACTTGCGATAAAGGTGCTTGCTCGGTAATGCGACCTTTTATATCACTTAACTTATCACCCAAGTCTGAAACTAAGCTTGTGCACTCATAGCTGCTCATTTTAGCTCCCATCCAGGCTTTGAAGTTCCTTCGGCAAAGCTGCCGCCCATTGGGTGATATTACCTGCCCCAAGACACAATAAGAAATCTCCGTCTGTTCCAATTGTTTTAATCATCGGAGCTAAATCTGCAGGACCATCAATCAATCTAACATCGCGATGACCACCAGTCTTCAAGCGAGAGGCAAGACTTTTTGAGTCAGCACCCTCAATTGGCTCTTCGCCAGCTGCGAAAACCGGTGCTAAAATCACCGTGTCCGCATCGTTAAAGCAGGATGAGAAATCATCAAACAGGCTTTCCAAACGTGAATATCTATGCGGTTGTACCACGGCAATAACTTTACCCTCGCATGCATCCCGCGCAGCTTTTAATACAGCTTTAATCTCAACCGGATGATGACCGTAATCATCAAATATATCCATGCCGTTCCATGAACCAACATGGGTGAAACGGCGTTTAACGCCACCAAATTTAGATAAACCGGCGGCTATCTCTTCAGTTGTCATGCCCAGTTCAAGCGCAACGGCAATCGCAGCTGTTGCATTGGATACATTATGCAAACCAGGCATTGGCAATGTCAGACCTTCCACATTCACAACATCGTTTGTACCACGTCCGCGGATTTCAATGTCAAAAGTGGAAGTGCTGCCCTTTTGGCTCAGGTTTAAAAATCTCACGTCAGCTTGCGGGTTTTGACCATAAGTGACAACACGACGGTCCGAGATGCGGCTCGCAAGTGCTTGCACTTCAGGGTGGTCAATGCACAATACGCCAAAACCGTAAAATGGGACATTTTCTACAAACTGTGCAAAGGCGGCTTTAACTGTTTCAAAGTCTCCGTAGTGATCAAGATGCTCTGGATCGATATTGGTAATCACAGCGATATCGGCAGGAAGCTTTAAGAAAGTACCATCGGATTCATCCGCTTCGACAACCATCCATTTACCCTCGCCCATGCGCGCGTTGGTGCCATAGGCATTGATGATACCACCATTGATAACGGTCGGATCTAAACCGCCAGATTCGAGCAAAGTGGCAACCATGGATGTGGTCGTCGTTTTCCCGTGCGTGCCACCAATCGCAATTGCATTACGGAAACGCATAAGTTCTGCAAGCATTTCAGCACGACGCACAACAGGTAACAGCTTTTCACGCGCAGCAACCAATTCAGGATTATCTTTACGAATTGCAGTTGAGACCACCAATACTTCCGCGTCACCGAGATTTGCTGCTGAATGACCAATAAAGACGTCGATACCCTTTTCACGCAGACGCTGCACATTTGCGCTGTCTGACTGATCGGAGCCCTGCACTTTGTAACCCAAATTGTGCAACACTTCTGCAATACCGCTCATTCCAATTCCGCCGATACCAACGAAATGTACAAGTCCTATTGTTTCAGGCATCTTCATGCTTGCTGATCCTTAAATTCTCGAATTGATGTACCTTGGGCCATAGCCTCAACAAGATCGGCAAGCAAGCTTGTAGCACCCAAATTTCCAGCAAGTTTTGCATTTGCCGCCATTTTTTCCGCTTCAAGCGGGTTGTTCATCCGATTTTCAATCATTTCTGCAAGTTTATCTGCGGACAATTCTGATTGCGCAACAACCTCCGCGCCACCTTTTTCCAACATGCCTTTTGCATTAGCAGCCTGATCATGATCAAGCGCAAAGGGATAAGGAACGAGTATAGCAGGACGACCAATTGCCGCTAGTTCAGAAACGGTAGATGCACCTGAACGTGATATAACCAATTGTGCATCGGCAATCCGCGCCGCCATATTATCAAAAAACGGAGATATTTCTGCGTCGATATTCATCTCAGCACACTCGGTTTGAGCCTGTTCAAGATCTTCTTCTCTCGCCTGCAAAGTGAGCTTTAAACGTTTTTGCGAGTCAGCTGAAAGTTTGGCAATCGCTTGAGGAATTGTTTGACCAAAAAATTGAGCACCCTGACTGCCACCGAAAACAACGAGGTTAAATGTCTCATCACCATTTGAAGACTTATATGCTTGCTCCGCAGCTTTGATGACCGCTGGTCTCACCGGATTTCCAGTGACGATCGTCTTATCTGAATAAACACCTGAATTCTCGGGTAAAAACCCTCCAGCTATCGCAGTTACTCGATTGGCCAGCAGCTTATTTGCTCGTCCCATGACCGCATTTTGCTCATGCAATATACTCGGCTTGCCTGCTTGTGTTGCAGATAAAAGTGGAGGTAATGTAGGATATCCACCAAACCCTATAACCGCATCAGGTCGCAAAGTTCTGATTAAATGGCTTGATTTTCGCATCCCCTTGAACAAAGTCCAAAGCGCCCTAGCCACCTTGAACGGGTTCTTCGAACCAATCGTGGAAGATGGAATAATATGCATATCATCGCATGGGAACGTATTTGCGTATCGGCTGGCACGATTATCAGTTGCCAAATGAACGCGATGTCCGCGCGCACTCAGCTCGACTGACAAGGCTTGAGCGGGGAATAAATGCCCACCCGTGCCACCTGCGCTCAATAGAAAAGTCTTCTGACCCATTTCCGCTTTTCCTAAACTGCCATAGAAGGTTTGACTTTGCTCGGCATAACAATTTTGTTGCGCGCCCGCTTTTCGGGGCGATGTCGCGTAAGCGCCAAAATAAATCCAACAGTTATGGCAATCGCCAGCATGGACGAACCACCATAGGAAATAAACGGCAATGTCATTCCTTTAGCTGGAAGCAATTCTAGATTAACACCAATATTGATCATTGATTGTGCACCAATAAGCAGCGCAAGTCCGCTTACAGCTAAGCGCGTAAACTCATCTGTTTCACGCGCTGCATGCAGCAATGTGCGCAGCACCACAAACGCAAAGATCGACACAAGCACGATACAAAACAAAATACCAAATTCTTCAGCCGCGACTGAAAAAATGAAATCAGTATGACTGTCAGGTAAAATGCGTTTTATTGTTCCTTCACCCGGTCCACGTCCAAACCAGTCGCCACGAATGATTGCTTCACGCGCTGTATCAACCTGAAACGTATCACCCTCACCTGTTAAAAAACGATCTATACGACCGGCGACGTGTGGAAAAATGGTATAAGCGGTTATAAACCCAGCAATGGCCAATCCACCCAAGGCGATGATCCAAATCCACGGCATACCAGCCATAAAGAACATTGCACCCCAAACCGCTGTTAGCAACATGGTTTGGCCCAAATCAGGTTGCGCAATCAAAAGGGCAGCAACAATGCCAAAAAGAATGATTGCAAATAGATTTCCAGGTATTTCAGGATGACGACTACGCTCTGAAAACAACCACGCACATATGATCACAAAAGCAGGTTTCATGAATTCTGATGGTTGCAATGTAAAACCCACAAGAGATAGCCACCGTCGCGAACCTTTAATTTCGCTGCCGATGAAGAGCGTAAGCACCATCATAGCAACAGCGCCAAGCAATAATAAAATAGCAGCTCGCCTCACCATACGTGCATCTAAAAACGAAATCGCAACCAAGGTTATCAATGAAGGCACCATGAAAATGGCAAAGCGTTTTACAAAGTGAAAGCTATCAAGCCCAATGCGTTCTGCAACGGCGGGACTTGCGGAAAATGAAAGCATAAAACCTAAAAGGATCAAGACGACAAATGCGATTAGCAAAAACCGATCTACAGTCCAAAACCAGCTTGCAACAGCACCACGTTCAATACGGCTAACCATCTGCATCACCTTTCAGTTTATGCGGTATGAGCATTTCTATACCTTCAATTTTAGCAACTTGATCAACAAAACAATCGCCTCGGATTTCAAAATTCCGGAACTGATCAAAACTTGCACATGCGGGCGAGAATAAAATAGTAGCCTTACGCCCAGATTGCGCGGCAAATTCCTTCGCTGACGCCTGGCTATGCGAAACGGCGAGTTCGAGCGTGTTAGCAATTTCAAAATCGACTTCATCGCCCAATTCAGCAGCAAATTTTGGTGCAGCTTCACCAATCAAAAAGGCTTTCCGCACACGCTCAAAATACGGAGATAATGCCGTAATACCACCATCTTTGGGCAAACCACCCAGAATCCAGAATATATCGTCATATGATTTAAGTGCAGGCGCTGTGGCTTCGGCATTTGTCGCTTTTGAATCATTGATGAAAAGCAACTCAGCCAACCGTGCAACAGGCTGCATGCGATGCTTAAGACCCGGAAACGATGAAAGAGAATCTGAAATAGCATCAAATGACAATCCAATGGTATGGCATGCTGCAATTGCAGCAGCAGCATTTTGCGCATTATGTTGACCACGTAAGGTCTCAATTCCGGAAAGATCGGCAACGACTTTATTTTCCCCAGCGTCTGAGCAAATAATCAAACTGTCATCTGAAAACAGACCATTATCAAGCGTGTGCTTTGCTGAGATCGGCGTATTAACAACTCCGTTCGCTTGAAGTCCCTCTTGGATCTTTTTGCAATACTCATCATCAATGCCGATAATTGCATTTTCACTTTTCGCCACCAAACGTTCTTTCACCGAAGCATAATGGGCCATGGAACCATGACGATCGAGATGATCGGGTGTTAAGTTGAGCAAAATACCCGCACTTGGATGAAGCGATGGCGCAAGATCAATCTGATAGGATGAGCATTCAACAACGTAAACGCTGTCATCTTGTGGAGGGTCGAGTGATAGGACAGCTGTACCAATATTGCCGCCCATTTGAATGTTTAAATCATTCTCAGCAATAATATGCGAAATGAGCGCTGTTGTTGTCGACTTCCCATTCGTTCCTGTGATCGCAACAAATGCACATTCAGGGGCAATTGCTGCGCGCTCGCGTGAAAAGATTTCAATATCGCCGATGATTTCAACACCAGCTTTTTGAGCTAAGTCCACCGTCCAATGCGGCTTGGGGTGAGTAAGCGGAACACCAGGCGCCAATACGAAGCTATTAATAGAACCCCAATCGATATCACGAAGATCGGATGTAGGAATACCTTCGCTGGCAGATTTTGCGACCTGTTCAGGATTATCATCCCAGGCAACAATATCTGCACCACCTGCCATGAGAGATTTTGCAGTAACAAAACCCGACCCACCAAGGCCAAACAGGGCGACCTTTTTATCTTTGAAGCTTCGAGCAGGTATCATTTTGCTCTATCTCAATTTCAATGTCGCAAGACCAACCATTGCCAACATAACGGCAATGATCCAAAACCGCACAACAACCTGGCTTTCGGTCCACCCTTTTTTCTCAAAATGGTGGTGAATTGGCGCCATTCTAAACACGCGCTTTCCAGTGAGTTTAAATGAGATCACCTGAATAATCACCGACATGGTTTCAAGCACAAACAATCCGCCAATGATGGCCATGACAATCTCGTGTTTGGTCGCAACCGCCACGGTACCAATCAAGCCACCTAGCGCGAGCGAACCCGTATCACCCATAAAGATCGCAGCGGGTGGCGCATTAAACCATAGGAAACCAAGACCTGCTCCTATTACCGCCCCCAAGATTACCGCAAGCTCACCAGTTCCTGGCACAAAATGAATTTGTAGATAGTTTGCAAAAAGCGCATTACCCGCCAAATATGCAATCGCTCCGAAAGAAGCAGCTGCGATCATGACGGGCACAATTGCCAAACCGTCCAAGCCATCGGTTAAGTTGACAGCATTACCAGCGGATACGATGACGAATGCGCCAAATGGGATGAAGAACAAGCCAAGATCCAACAAGAAATCTTTAAAGAACGGGAAGGATAACGATGTCGCGAATGTTTCGCTTTGGTCTTGGGTTGCAGACATGGATTGGCTGAGAATAAAATAAACTGCAACGCCTGCAATTAAGAACTCTAGAAGAAGACGAACTTTACCTGAAAACCCTTTATCCGATTGCTTGGTGACCTTTAAATAATCATCATAAAAGCCAATTGCACCAAAACCAAGTGTGACCAATAAAGTGGTAATAACATAGGTATTCCCAAGATCAGCCCACAACAGCGAACTGATCACAATACCAGCTAGGATCATCAGCCCACCCATTGTCGGGGTACCGGCTTTCTTAAAGTGGGTTTGAGGTCCATCGGCGCGAATAGGTTGGCCGCGCCCCTGACGAACGCGCAGGGAATTAATGATTTTTGGTCCAAATAAGAACACAATAAGTGCGCCTGTGAAAAGCGCTCCACCAGTTCTGAATGTGATATACCTAAATAAGTTTAAAACCGGAAAACTGTCGGCAAACTCAACCAACCAAATAAACATTAGACCCCCTAGTCACCGGATGCGAGCTGATCATCATCGGGCTCACATTCGGGAAATTTTTCCTGTAATTTTTTGACGACTTTGCCAAATCCAATACCAAGTGATGATTTGACCATAATCACATCACCACTGCGGACTTTACTCATCAACCACTCAATCAACGCATCTAAATCTGTGCGGTAGTAAACCTGCATCTCACCGCGAATAGCATCGGCAAGATAGTTCATATCTTTGCCAGAAAGCGCAACAATATCAACGCCAGCTTCCTGCAAAGGCTGCGCGAGTTCAACATGAAGCTTCTCAGAAAATTCGCCCATTTCTAGCATGTCACCTAAGACAGCGATGCGGCGACCGCCGCGCCCTGGCTCACACGCTGCCAGCAGTGAAATCCCTGCACGCATTGAGGCTGGATTTGCATTATAACTTTCGTCAATGAGCGTAAAATATCCAGCACCAATTTGTCGAAGTGATCGTTCCCCGCGACCCTTCTCAGGTTCAAAATCAGCCAAGGCGAGTGCCGCAAGCGCCATGTCAGCACCCAGCAGCGAACACATACCCAAAACTCCGATAGCATTTTGTATGATGTGATCCCCAGGCGCACCGAGTTTAACAGCAATTTCTTCACCTTTGATTTTAACCGTTAAACATGAGCAGTCTGCATGGCTTCGCAGATTTAACAGTTCAAAATCCGCTTTTTTGTTGCGACCATAAGAATATGTTCGATCTTTTAAACCAAGCGCGTTGGCTTTTTTCTTCAGATAGCCAAAGAGGTCATTATCCAAGTTAAGGATCATCGAGCCGTCTTTAACAATGCCTTCCATAATCTCGGCTTTGGCATCAGCAATTTCATTGAGATTTTTAAAATTACCCATATGCGCAGCTTCAACGCATGTGATCATTGCAACATCTGGGCGGACCATATCCACAAGCGTACGAATTTCGCCCGAATGGTTCATTCCAATTTCAAAAACACCAAAATCAGTATCTCGCGGCATTCGCGCCAGTGTTAGCGGCACACCCCAGTGATTGTTAAATGAGGCAACCGAAGCATGAACTTTTCCAGATGGCGTGAGCGCGGTACGCAACATTTCCTTCGTGGTGGTCTTGCCCACAGAACCCGTAACCGCTGCAACTTTACCTGACACTCTGCGTCTTGCAGCGCGCCCTAAAGCTTCTAGCGCTGCTAACACATCACCAACAACAATCATCGGTGCGTTCAAGTTACCCATAGCAGGGATTTTTTCTTCAGCTATGATGAGAATACCTGCGCCATTGGCAAGTGCAGCACTGGCAAAATCATGCCCATCAAAACGATCGCCTTTAATTGCAAAAAACGCTGCACCTTGAGGTACATTGCGGCTATCAATGGAAACATCTGTCACGCCTTCTGGCATATCGCCAACGGGTCGACCATCCATTGCGCTAACCAGCTCATCTGAAGTCCAAAGTAAATCCATCTACCCCTCCAAACCTAATACGGCTCGCGCAACTTCATGATCAGAAAAGGGAAGTGTCGTGTCTCCAACGATCTGACCATGCTCATGCCCTTTGCCTGCAATGATCAAACTATCGCCCTCTTCAAGCATGGAAATACTGGCTTCAATTGCCTTTTGTCGATCACCAATATCAATCGCATCAGGCACGCTTGATAAAATCTCTTCGCGAATGGCATCTGGTGTTTCCGAACGAGGATTGTCATCTGTAACAATCACAACATCAGCGAGCCTTGATGCAATCTCACCCATCAATTTGCGCTTGCCTTTATCCCTGTCACCACCACAACCAAAAGCGAGAACTATGCGCCCTGTGGTAAATGGTCTAACGGCCTTCAAAACATGTTCAAGCGCATCAGGCTTATGAGCATAGTCAACATATACAGGCGCACCAGTTTTCGATTTTCCAACTAGATCCAAACGACCAGGGGCACCTTCAATTGTTTCAAGAGCTTTTAACACTGATTTCGCATCAGACCCTGTGGCAATACAAAGGCCTGCGGCAACCAAAGCATTAGACATTTGAAAATCACCCGCAAGCGGTAGATTTACTTCAAATATCTCGCCCTCATGATGAATTTCTGCGCGTTGCTCGTGGCGATGCTGCTCAACACGCTTGAGTGATAAAAATGAACCTTTATGCCCCACAGTTAAAACACGATGACCTGCATCATTTGCATGCGCGGCAGCTTTGTCTGACCATTCATCATCGGCGAAAATAACAACCGGTGAACCTTTGGGCAGCACACGATTAAACAACGCCATTTTCGCATTGAAATAATGCTCAACAGTTGGATGATAATCCATGTGATCGCGGCCTAAATTCGTAAACGCAGCAGCCGCAAGCTCAATGCCATCTAGCCGATACTGATCAAGTCCATGGCTTGAAGCTTCCATTGAACAATGGGTCACACCATCATTTGAAAGTTCAGACATTAATGAATGTAAAGTCACAGGATCAGGTGTTGTTAATGCGCCATATTCTTTTCGTCCGGGTGCAACAATACCAGTTGTGCCAATCATTGCAGCTTGTTGACCAATCTTATCCCATATCTGACGAACAAATGATGCAACAGAAGTCTTACCTGCTGTTCCGGTAACGGCGACAATTGTTTTCGGCTGAGTTTTATAAAACGCAGCAGCAGCTTTTGCTAAAACCAAACGAGGGTTTTCAACGACAAGATTTGGAATAGTATCATTTAGCCCAGAAATTTCTTCGGATGAAACAACAGTACATGCGCCGTTTTCCAAGGCACTCATGACAAACTGAGCACCATTTGCCTTATCACCTGAGAGCGCAAAAAACACAAAACCGGACTGAATTTTCCGACTATCTGCCGAAAGTCCGTCTACTACAACATTTAAAGCGTCTTCCGACAGCTCAGAATTGTGGATACCCGCAATTGCAGCTATATCGCCAAGTTTCATTTCATCCCCGTATTCGCCGTATTCCGCGAATCTCTATAGCACAACCTTGCGGTCGAAATATGATCAATTAATAGGATGTGAGACGATCACCCTCTCCATCCCCAAATTTTGGTCGAACACCCAACAAAGCAGCAGAACGACGGACAACTTCACGCACTGTCGGCGCAGCATTTGTCCCCGCTGTTGCATATTTCTTACCTTCTTCAGGCTTTGGCTCATCAACAATCACCAAAACAACATATTTGGGATCATTAATTGGAAACGCAGACAAGAAGGCATTAAAGCGAACTTGTGAAGAATATCTTCCATTGACCACTTTTTCAGCTGTTCCAGTTTTGCCACCAACCCAATAACCATCAACTTCGGCACGACGACCGGAACCTTGTTCTACATTCATGCGCATAAGCTCACGCATAGACTGACTTGTTTTGTCCGACATCACTTGTTTTGCCAACTGATTGGCTTCATTGCGCGTGCGCGGAACAAATGATGGTGGAATAAGTTTACCACCGTTCATCAAAGCCGCAGCAGCAACAGCAGTCTGGAGCGGTGTCGTTGACACTCCGTGCCCGAATGAGATCGTAACCGAGTTGATCTTTTTCCATTTTTTCGGTTGGCTTGGTGTTGCTACTTCTGGCAACTCAGTTTGCATTCTTGATAGCAAGCCCAATCGTGTCAAAAACTCTTGGTGCCCATCGACACCCACAACATCCGCCATTTTAGCAGTCCCGATATTCGATGAGTAAATAAAGATCTCAGGAACTGAAAGAACGCGGTTTTTTCCATGGAAATCGGAAATCGTAAAACCACCGATACGAATGGGCTTTCGCGCATCAAAACTGTCATTCATGGAAACATGGCCTGAATCAAGTGCCATTGCAGTTGTAAATGCCTTAAACGTGGACCCCATCTCAAATGTACCAGCGGTCATTCGGTTCAGACGATCTTTTTGTAACGCATCAACAGGATTATTTGGATTGTAATCCGGAAGCGAAGACATTGCGATCACTTCTCCTGTATGAATATCAAGCACAACACCCGCTGTTGCAATGGCGCGATAACGATCCATTGCCGCTGACAATTCATCACGAAGTACATGCTGAACGCGCAGATCGATAGAAAGTTTGACAGGTTCAAGCGCTTCATCAACGGTGAGCCCAACGCTTGCAAGATCACCAAGCCCTTGCCCGTCTACATACTTCTCCATACCGGCAATACCGACATTATCGATATTTACATGGCCCACAACATGAGACGCAGTTGGACCACCTGGATAAAAGCGACGTTTTTCCGGTCTAAAACCAATACCAGGAATACCGCGTGATAAAATCTCGCTTTGCTGACCCGGTGTTAATTGGCGACGCAACCATTGGAAACGAGACTTCGATGACAGCTTGCTGTAGGTTTTCTTAATATCAAGATCCGGTAATACAATGGCCAATTGCTCAACCACTTCATCAGGATCAACCACTTTGTGCGGCTCAGCATAAAGCGAAACCGTTCGAATATCGGTCGCCAAAATTTCACCGTTGCGGTCTTGTAAATCGGGGCGCGATGCAAGCAATGTGTTGCTCGGCAGGATAGATGAAACCGTCTCGGGAGACTTCATGCCATATTGCACCAAACGACCCCCAACGACCACGCACATGAGCGAAAAGGCGATCATAGCAATACCAATGCGGTTACCCGTTCTATTGGCATCAGAAACACGACTTGATGAAATCGCAATATCTTCACTCTGCCCGCCCAGAGAGATACTTGCCTTTTTCGGAAAGAATAGTTTCATTATGCTATGTTTCATCACTCAACCGCACCTGTCATGATTTGATCGGCAATTTCATCTGTTTCAATTTCTGGCTCCGGCTTAATTCGCGGCAATTCATCATGTTTTACAATCTGCTCAGCCTCAGTTGTGGTGAGCTGCAATTGTTCATGAAACGCCTCAATAAGCTTTTGAACGCGTGCGGGTTGATTGAGCAAACTCCAGTCAGCCTCAAGCAAATCGATTGTATCTTTATGGGTTTTAATCTCAGCCTCTAGCCTGCGGATTTCAGCCAAACGCTCTTCTGATTCATGCTTGATGTAGAACGTGTATGCAGTAGCGGCGAGAACCGCGACAATCAATAACACTTCAAATGCTCGAAACATCTAAACCAACCCCGCAACTTTTTTAAGTGGGTATAGATTTGGCAAGCCAAAGATTTTCATATCTGCCGAACCGCAAGGTGCATCGGTACGAATACCAGCACGCAGTTTTGCTGAACGCGATCTCGGGTTAATCTCAGCTTCATGCTTACTTGCTGCAATCATTGGTTTTTTGCCCAGCTGTTCAAAGCTTGCATCCGGCACCTCGATTTGCGGCAAATGGCGCGAACCAGAAACGCGGCCAAAACGATCAGTGAAGAATTTCTTCACGATGCGATCTTCCAAAGAATGAAAAGTTACAACAACAAGCCGTCCACCGGGTTTAAGCGCCTTTTCTGCCGCTAATAAAGCATGAGCAAGCTGACCCAACTCATCATTGATATAAATGCGCAAAGCCTGAAAAACACGCGTTGCCGGATGAATGCGATCTGCCATCTTACGCGGCGCAGCATTGGAGACGATCTTTGCCAATTGGCCTGTCGTCGTAATCGGTTCTTCAAGACGCGCCTGCTCAATCGCACGAGCGATGCGACCGGCTTTCTTTTCCTCGCCATAAAATCCAAATATACGCGCCAGCTCATTTGATTTGAGCGTATTTACAACGTCAGCTGCACTCACCCCGTCTTGAGACATACGCATATCAAGCGGTCCGTCTTGCATAAACGAAAATCCGCGCTCAGCCTGATCGATCTGCATAGAAGAAACGCCGATATCAAGCACGAAGCCATCTAGCGAACCTTCTTCAACAATATCTAAAATCTGTGAAAACTTTGCATGATGCAGAGAAAGCTGATCTGCAAACTCAGCCTTAATCTCATCAGAATTGGAAATCACTTCAGGATCTTGGTCCGTAGCAACGACCTTTGCACCCTTCTCTATGATCGCACGAGAATATCCGCCCGCACCAAAGGTGCCGTCAAAAATTATCTTATCTTGATTTGGCTCTAAAGCCTCTAAAACCTCTGAGAGAAGAACCGGAACATGGCGAACTGGTCCGCCACTGACGTCTGTTGCCACATCGTCAAAACCCGCCACTATTCCGTTCCCTCGCCTCAGGTTGAACGAACCGATTGCTCCATTCGTTCGCGCCGGGTTTCGTCTTGCATCCTCGTTAATGCTGACGGCTCCCAGAGCTGAAAATAATCTCCGCGACCCACAAAGGTCACTTGATCCGTTATGCCGGCAAAATCGCGAATAAAATCCGTGACCACGAGCCGCCCTTCCCCATCGAGCTTCATAAAAACGCCACCACCGTGAATTAGCAGAGACATTTTGTTGGCCTCCATTGAAAACGGATCGCCCTGATCTATATGCCGCTCGAAACGCTCCAGAACCTCGGGACCAGCGATAGAAATCGCCGGAAACACAAAATCTTGGAACACATACAGATCTCGAATATCTAACCGAGTAAGAACAGTCCTGAACGCCGACGGGACTGATACTCGCCCCTTCGCGTCCACCTTCTTTGTCACTTGCGACAAGAACCTGTTCATTACGCTTTACTACTATCCCTTTTGAGCCAAAGCGAAACATTTGCCCCCTAGCAAAAGATCGCACACACGTCTGTGCTTTTCTGACACGATGATCGGTAATCACGTCGCTAAGACCTCTATTCAGCGCCACAATTTTTTTGACCATTTGATGTATATTGGGATAGCATGGGCAAAATTGGGCGTCAATGGGATTTTATCTTTTATTAACGTTTCAATTCAAATTAATTATTCATAACTCGTTAAGATTAACGAAGCGTTAGGATTCCTCTCCAAGCTGCATCAAAATATAGGAAATCCAGCCCAAACGCCGATGTTTTGGGATCATGTTTTCTTTAAAAGGTAAATGTGTCAGTTGGCCTATAAGCCGGGTTCTGTTATCATTTTACCAGCGGTAAAATTCATGCAACCATTCGTCTGGGGCGCCGTTTACACGGTCAAATCGCCTCAAGCAACCTACCCGGATGACTAGCCTGGAAACTGCCGATGCTAAGCACCACGCCATCCCTATTTGGTTTTGCTCCCGGTGGGGTTTACACTGCCACTCTCGTTACCGATTGTGCGGTGGGCTCTTACCCCACCTTTTCACCCTTACCCGTGGACCATAAAGATCCATAGGCGGTTTGTTTTCTGCTGCACTTTCCCTAGGGTCGCCCCCGCCGGACGTTATCCGGCACCGTTATTCCATGGAGCCCGGACTTTCCTCCCCAAATCGCGAAACGCAATTTAAAGCGGTTGCCCGGCCAACTGACACGAGGCTCACTATAGCATAATCAAACCAAATACTAGAAGCAGCTTTATATATTTGGCATAAGAAACTGCTACTTCAAAATAGCCTTAACGCGCTGACAATATTTCGCTGACACTGGGTTCATACGCTTGGCATAGTGCCCGGCATTATATTTTAAAATTGCGCCACAAGTGGTGCCACCACCCCGGCGGTAAGCTTCACCTAGATATTTCATGCCGTAAGCGATGTTGTTCTCTGGGTGGTATAAATTTTTCGTCGATCCTGAATATCCCATACCGCGAGCCGTAGCCGGTTTGATCTGCATTAAACCGACCTCACCCGCGGCACCTCTGGCGCTTGCGTTGTAATTGCTTTCAATCTGAACAACAGCCCGTGCCAGTGACACCGGGACACCGTTTTTCTTCGCATGCTTTTGGATGAGTTTATCGTATGGTGAAGCAGTATAACCTGAAGCAGAACTTGTTGTGGTTGTTTGTTTAACACTACTTTTTTTAACCGACGATGTTTTTGTGGTTTTATCTACTTCTTTATCGCTGCTTGTTGTTTGGCAAGCAGATAGCATGAGCGCGCTGCCCAAAAGGCAGGCCGTGACCATAACTCTCATCAATATTTCCTTAAAATTTCTTGTAAATCAGCGACCAAATCGCTCAGTGTTTATTGCGCCTCTAAACGGCGAAATTCAGTCCAAATTGTGGCACTGCAGTAAACATGTGTTGCAAGAAATAGAAAAAACAAACATTTCGCGATTAAGACAAGGCCGAAAGCAAGCGATGTAGCGTTTCGATGGTCGACATATCTGCAATCCCATCTACTTTTTCAGGACGAAAATGACGTTGAAACGCAATGATATCCTGTTCAGTACGCTCATCAAACTCACCTGTAATATCTGTGCCATAGCCATAAAGCGACAACATGGATTGCAATGCTTCAATTGGCTGTCCACTTTCACCGCGCATGAAATATCGACCACTTCGGATTGGGGATGGATCAACCAGATGCCCAATGCCATTGGCATACAATTCCTGCCAAGGAAACCACTCTCCTGGATCCCGCTTGCGTGCTGGTGCGATGTCAGAATGGCCCAAAACACGTTCAGGCAAAATGTCATGGCGATCAATAATAGATTTCGACAATTCAATTACAGAGGCGATCTGAGCTTGCGCGAATTCTGGACAGCCAAATTCGTGACCAGGATTTGCAATCTCAATTCCGATGGATCGAGAATTAATATCACTCTCACCCTTCCATATACTTTGCCCTGCATGCCAAGCGCGATCCTGTTCGCGAACCATTTGCGTCACTTGGCCAAGCTCATCGACAAGGTAGTGCGCAGATACCTGAGATTCCTCAATGCATAGCCAATCTCGTGCAGCAATTGCTGTTTCCATAGCGGTGTAATGCAAGATGAGCATGTCAGGTCGACTAACGCCGCGGCGCTCGCCAAAATTTGGAGACGGGTGAACGATCGCAGCGGAATAATCCGGAGCAAAATCTGTACATGACGACATTGTTAAAGAACCCGCATTAACTTGGAACCTGCATTTTCTTCACGGCTTCAAATGCAAGATTTAATTTTGCCATGCGCTCTCCAGCCATGGACAAAAATTCGTCCGGCACGCCACGAGCTCGCAAATTGTCAGGGTGACTTTTCTTCGCAAGCTCACGATATCGCCGCTTAATCTCGTCAAAGGGGGTGTTTTTTGTAACACCCAAAACCGCAAACGGGTCCATGCCATCAGGATGAACATGACGCGCAGAAATCTGGGAGAAATGCGCTTCATCCAATCCAAAGATTTCAGCAATATGCTGCAACAATTGCTCTTCGCGCTCATGGATCACACCATCTGCTTTAGCGATATGATAAAGACCATCAAGCACATCTTGTAACACCGGACAATTGCGATCACCTGAGCTACAAAGACCTGACAAACGCGTTGCATAAACCTCGTAGCCGGCAACATCCTGCTTGGCTAAATTATATAACCTTGAAACATGCGCAGCCTCATCTTCTGGGATTTCAAAGATATCCTGAAATGCAGCAACCTCAGATTCAGTTACAATCCCATCTGCTTTCGCCATCTTTGCGGACAAAGCGATAATTGCCACAGAAAAAGCAACCTTGCGACGCGTTTCAGGATCACCCTCAAACGTGGTTCTTACGGCTTCAATGATGCTGGAGACAACACTCTTGGCGGTCTCGCCAACTTTGTCCAGAATTTCGCAAATCGATAACATACGATTTCTATACAATAATACTCATGTATTATCGAGCAATTTCTGCATAGTCTCACCAGATAGTGAACGAGAACTTATCTATGTTGAACTAAACCGAACGCTTGGCGCTACCGACAATATCACCTTTGACTAAAAGGCGCTTGAATTCCATTAGGCATTTAACCTGTTCAGCATGTTCCACACCGTGCAAAATAACGCGCAAATTCATACAATCTGCCAGGCGAACAAGATTGACCAAAAGCTCATATGAACTTTCATCAAAAGCGATGTCTTTCACCCAATTCTTACCGAGGATCAAATATGTCGACTTCAGCTTTTTACCCAAACCAAAATTGCTAATGTCACCGCTAAATCCTTGCGAGGCAATACGCACCCCAAGTCTAATCAGTTCATCAAGACTATTTTCCATAAGCTGTGCATTGTCAGAGCGATGAAGGGTATCAAATGAGAATACAAAATCATGGCCTGTAAGTTTGTGTTCTTTTAATAAACCAGCGAAATACTCAGTAAATGTCGGGTCCAATAATTGGTCTGAATCGAGATGCAACACCACAGTTTTGCGCTGGGTCCAGCCAGACATTGTTTTCATCGCACTTTCCAATATCGCACGATCAAACTGAACAACAAGACCTGTTTCCTTCAATATTTGTGTATATTGGCTATCAGAAAAATCACCAAATTCCGGGTTTCTGCTTTTAGCTGTCACATCGAACATCGAAAACGCTAAATCGGACGCAAATGCAATCGGCTGAAATTCAAGGTCGAAATCAGCTGTAAATATCATTTTACGAAGAGCTTGCTTAAAATCATGCTTTAAGCGTGTTTCCTGCTCCATCTGCTCACAGAAAAAGCGATGCGCGGAACCTGAAACTGTTTTAGCTTTGTAGAGCGCCATATCCGCACGCTGTAACAACATGCCAATATTATCGTCGCTTTCGCGCCCCCATGTAATGCCAACGCTTCCACCACCTTCGATCTCTGATTGATCAATTTGATAAGGTTGTGACAAGATTTTGATGAGGTCTTCACAAAATTCATCGACCTGGACAAAGCTCGGGCCGCCATCCCAAGTTATGACAAACTCATCACCACCCAAACGATAACAATTCACATGATAGGATGACAAACGACGCAAACGATCTGCTAACTCACAAAGCATTTTATCACCAGCCGCATGGCCAAGCGTATCGTTGATAAATTTAAAGCGATCAAGGTCTAAGAGCATCAAAGCACATCTATTTTCTTGTGAATATGCTTTGTCAAATATCGCTTTGCTATCTTCAACCAAACCACGACGATTGCGCAGCCCGGTTAGCTGGTCTTGATAGGCAATTTGCTCAAGCTCTTGAACTTGGTTGCCTTTGCTCATTTCCGCAATATGCGATGACATGGGAATACCACTTGCAGCCAATAGTGGCGTGATATCTGTCTCTTGAATTGCGACCACAGAAAAATCACCAACAACCAATCCATAGATCGTTAGTGCAAACAAACTCAATAATGTCATCGCCGGGCATACGTAACCATCACGCATAAACTTAACCAGCGGAAACCATTTTAACTTCATGTTAAACGCTCCCATTCGCGCTGGAAGATATCACTGGCAGGTTTAATCAATTATTACTCGGAGCAAGAAGCTGTGATGTTGTTGTGAATTATGGTTAATGAAATATTAAGGCTCACAACGCATCTATGGGCTGTAAATCGTCAAACTATAGCCAAGTTGCCTATCGGGTTATAAACTTGGTACTAGGAATCAAATTGAAGTGGGAGAGCGGGTTTGCCATTTTTTTCTAACAAAACTTTATCAATGTTGGTTGCAACAGGAATTCTTGCCGGATTTAGCGCTTTGCCCAACCAAGCACATGCAGCAGCTTGTGGAGGTAAGCTTTCGACCTTTTTAAACGGCGTTAAAAAAGAAGCTATGGCCGAAGGTATCAGCAAAAAAGCAGCAGACACAGCGCTTAGAAATGCTCAAATCAACCGAAAAGTATTGTCTCGCGATCGTGCACAAGGGGTTTTCAAACAAACATTTTTAGAATTCTCAAAACGTTCCGTTAGCCAAAACCGTCTGGATCATGGTGCCAAGAACTTACGAAAATTTGCATCAACATTTGCGCGCGCTGAACAAGAGTTTGGTGTTCCAGCACCTGTAATCGCAGCTTTTTGGGGATTAGAAACAGATTTTGGTGCATTCCAAGGTGACTTTAACACTATGAACGCGCTCGTAACACTTGCTCATGATTGTCGTCGTCCTGAACTGTTTAGACCGCAACTAATTGCTGCGATTAAGATGGTTGAAATGGGCGATCTTTCACCAACTAAAATGACCGGAGCTTGGGCCGGCGAAATTGGTCAGGTGCAGATGCTGCCGGAAGATATTGTTCGCTTTGGGACCGATGGTGACGGAGATGGGCGGGTAAATCTTAAGCAGAGCTCACCGGATGCGATCCTAACAGCAGCGGCATTCATTCAGAGCCTTGGATGGCAGCGCAATCAACCATGGATCATGGAAATTAGCCTCCCCGGAGGCGCGTTCCCTTATGAAAAATCTGGGCTTCGCAAAGGGATGACCACCGGCGACTGGGCCAATCTTGGCGTAACCGCAAGAAATGGCAGCTTGCCTAACGCTTCACTCCCAGCGGATTTGTTGTTACCTCAAGGACGCAAAGGCCCTGCTTTCCTCGCATTCCCAAATTTTGATATTTATCTGGAGTGGAATAAAAGCTTCATTTACACAACATCAGCGGCGTATTTCGCAACCCGTCTAGGTGGTGCAAAGCGATATGATGCTGGCAGCCCAGATCAAGGCTTAAGCGACGCGCAAATGAAGCAGCTTCAAAATAAGCTCGTTGCGCGCGGTTATGATGTTGGCAAGATCGATGGCATTTTGGGCAGCAAAACACGTTCGGCGGTTCAAGCAGAACAAACGCGTCTTGGCATGCCAGCTGATGCTTGGCCAACACCAAGCCTCTTAAGCAAACTGTAACGGCACCATGTCTTCGTTTACTCCACAATCGCTGCGCGCCTATCTTTATGATCGGGATCAAAATAACATCGATCCCGACGATATTTTGCAACGCTCTTTAAACCGTGTGGATGAAGTCGAGCAAGATGTCGAGGCCTTTGCGTGTTTATCAAATAAAACGCAATCTGCAGCCAAAGGTCCTCTCGCGGGCATCGCAATTGGTGTGAAAGATATTTTCGACACGCACGATTTGCAGACAGAATATGGCAGTGAAATCTATCATGGTAACCAGCCAAAAGTGGACGCTGCAATTGTTGCAATGCTTCGATCTAAAGGCGCATCGATCATTGGTAAAACCACCACAACCGAATTTGCGTTTTTCAAACCTACAAAAACAAAAAACCCGAACAATTTGGACTATTCGCCTGGTGGTTCTTCAGCCGGTTCTGCAGCCGCAGTGGCTGCTGGAATGGTCACGGCTGCGATTGGTACACAAACGGGTGGCTCCATGGTAAGACCGGCCGCATTTTGTGGGGTTGCAGGCTTTAAACCAAGTTATCGGATCTTACCAACGACCGGCATGAAATATTTTGCGCAAAGTCTAGATACAGCTGGAACCTTTGCCAAATCGGTGGCAGATGTCGCGACATTTACAAGCCTTCTAACAGATCGAGACCTTGAGATTGATGAGATAAATCCATCCGATATCCGGATCGGGATCTATCAGAATGATATCCTGTCGGAAGCAAGCGAGGATATGATAAGCGCACTCGAAGCCGCTGCGTCTATTGCCGAAAAATCTGGGTTTAATGTCGTGCAACTTAAAGAACCAGAAGAGCTGAAAAAGGCCCATGCGCTGCATTCAACTATTCAGTGCTTTGAGGCTGCGCAAGCATTAGGGCCAGAATTCGCACTTTATCCTGACCTTTTAAGCGACAAGATCAAAGAAGCGATAAATGAAGGCACGGCAATTATACCTTCTGAATACGACAACGCCCGCAGATCGGCTAAAAATGCCCGACGCAAAACGCATTCGCTTTATGATGATGTCGACGTGATTTTAACACCATCAGCCCCGGGTGCTGCGCCAAAAGGCTTTGCGACAACAGGCGTAGCAACCTTTAACAAGCTTTGGACGCTCATGGGTAGCCCATGCGTCAATATTCCGGTGTTCCGTGATGGAAACAACATGCCGCTTGGTATTCAAGCCGTTGGAAAATTTGGACGTGACAAGCTGACTTTATCAGTCGCACATGCTTTGCAAACTGCATTTGAAAAGTCCGCTTAACTAAATGATTAAGCAGCTTTTTGATTAAGCGTTTTCTTAGGTTCACTATTTTGGCGAAGACCCAACAAATGACACACAGCATAAACCAGCTTAGCGCGGTTCATTGTGTAAAAGTGAAACTCTTCAAAGCCACGATCTGCTAAATCCATCACCTGCTCTGCTGCAACAGCTGATGCCACAAGAGATCTAATTTCAGGATCGTTCTCCAATCCTTCAAAACGATTAGCCAACCAAGTTGGGATTGATGCTCCGCACATATTTGCGAACTTCTCAACTTGAGAGAAATTGTGCACCGGCAGGATACCTGGAACGATTGGAATATAGATACCAGCCTTGCGCACGCGCTCAACATAACGCTCAAAATGATCGTTGTCGAAGAAGAACTGCGTAATCGCACGCGTTGCACCATTATCCACTTTGCGCTTGAGCATATCCAGATCAGTCATGAAATCAGGACTTTCAGGATGCTTCTCAGGATAGGCAGAAACGGAGATTTCGCATTCACCCATCGCTGTTAGGCCGGCCGTTAATTCAGCAGCATTTGCGTATCCATCAGGATGAGGTTGATATTGCGAACCAATACCGCTCGCAGGATCACCACGCAAAGCAACAAAGTGACGAACACCAACATCACGAAACTCTTTTGCAACGTCATACACATCACCACGGCTCGCATCCACACAAGTTAAATGTGCAGCCGGTGCAACATCTGTTTCTTCTATGATGCGTTTCACGGTCGCTAAGGTTGGTTCTTTTGTAGACCCACCTGCACCATACGTCACAGATACAAATTCTGGCTGAAATGGTGCAAGTTTAGAGATACTCTCCCAAAGTTGCTCTTCCATTTTTCCTGTTTTCGGCGGAAAGAATTCAAATGAAACACGAATTTTATCGCTATTCGCGGGAGCTCCGAAACGGTTGGATAATACCATCTGATTATTTCCTATTCTACGCAATACTAGCGCTGTTATCGCCAGCCATTAAAATTCTTGGGTCTTTGCCGAGCCATATGGATACGGTGAGGGTTTTGTCTTGGCTGTTGCCCGAAGATAAATCGGAGATCTTTTCGACATCCAATCCGTTCGCCGTCATCCATCCGCTCATTGCTTCATGGCTGAAGCCAAGACGAGCGTGGGCAAAGTCGGTACGCATATATTCAAGTTCATGCGGCGCAAAATCAATGATGACCAATCGGCCACCTGGCGCGAGCATTTTACACGCTTCATTAATTGCCGGAGCTGGATCGTGCAGAAAGTGCAACACTTGGTGAATAACAATAAGATCATAGCTTTCACGCTCAAGCGCCAAATTAAAGATATCTCCCTGACGCACAGACGCGTGCGTTATACCTGATTGATCAAGCTTATCACGTGCAATGGTCAACATATCGCGGCTAGCATCAATACCTAAACCTTTGCGATACTGATCTTTAAACAATTCCAGAATACGGCCAGTACCGGTTCCCAAATCAAGCAAACTATCAAAAGGCTGATTGCCAACCAGTTTACAAAGCTCAGCTTCAACTTTCGCCTCAGACACATGGTGCTTGCGGATTTCTTCCCACTTTTCAGCATTTTGAGAGAAGTATTCCTGAGCACGTCCCGCACGGGCGCTTTTAACTGCTTTGAGGCGCTCAACGTCATGCTGAAGCATACGATCATCCTGGGCAATCGCTTCAATAATACTATGAATGATGCTGGATGTGCGACCTTCGTCGATTAATCGAAAGTAAGCCCAAGCACCTTCTTGATAGCGTTCGATCAAACCCGCTTCACCAAGCAACTTTAAATGCCGTGAAATACGAGGCTGCGATTGACCCAATATTTCTGTCAAATCACTCACGGTTAGATCACCGTGAGACAGCAAAATTAACAGGCGCATACGCGTTGTTTCACCCGCTGCTTTAAGCAGGTCAATCGCATCGTCCATTTTCAATTTTGGTAGATCTAACATCACGTCCTCGAAAAGATATAAAGATATGTTTATATCATTTTTGACAAAAATGCAAGATCCAAAAACAAAAAACCTCGGATAAGACAGAACTCATCCGAGGTTAATTTTAAATGCATTGATGATGTTAACGCGTCAAACGCTTATAAGTCACACGCTTTGGATTAACTGCATCCGCACCAAGACGACGGATTTTATCCTTCTCATAATCTTCAAAGTTACCTTCAAACCATTCCACATGGCTATCACCTTCAAAGGCCAAGATGTGTGTGGCCAAGCGGTCAAGGAACATACGATCGTGGGAAATGATAACGGCACAGCCTGCAAAACTCTCAAGCGCATCTTCAAGCGCAGCAAGTGTTTCTGTATCTAAATCGTTGGTCGGCTCATCGAGCAGGATGACATTGCCGCCTGATTTGAGCATTTTTGCCAAATGCACGCGGTTACGTTGACCACCGGACAAATCACCAACTTTTTGCTGTTGATCGCCACCTTTAAAGTTAAAGGATGAGCAATATGCACGGCTGTTTACTTCGTGTTTGCCGAGCTTGATGATGTCGTTACCACCGGAAACCTCTTCCCAAACTGTCTTGCCCCCATCCAGCGCATCGCGTGACTGATCGACATAAGACAATTCAACGGTGTCACCAATTGTAATTGAACCAGAATCAGGTGTCTCCTGCCCGGTAATCATGCGGAACAATGTCGATTTACCAGCACCGTTTGGTCCGATAACACCAACGATACCACCCGGAGGCAATTTGAATTCTAAATTCTCGATGAGAAGTTTGTCGCCGTAAGCTTTTGTCAGACCTTCAGCTTCAATCACTACATTACCCAAACGCTCACCAACTGGGATGATGATTTGAGCATCGCCAGGACGCTTATCCGCAGCTGCTTTAACCAACTCATCATAAGCTTTAATACGGGCTTTTGATTTCGCCTGACGCGCTTTCGGGCTTGATTGGATCCAGCTTTGCTCACTTGAAATAGCACGTTGACGAGAAGCCTCTTCACGACCCTCTTGCGCCATGCGTTTTGCTTTCGCTTCAAGATAAGCTGTGTAGTTACCCTCATATGGAATGCCGCGACCACGGTCGAGTTCCAAAATCCAGCCCGTCACATTATCTAGGAAGTAACGATCGTGGGTAATCATCAATACAGAACCTGGATATTCGCGTAAATGCTTCTCAAGCCAAGCAATTGTTTCAGCGTCCAAGTGGTTGGTTGGCTCATCGAGCAGTAGCAGATCAGGCTGGCTCAGAAGAAGCTTACACAAAGCAACACGACGAATTTCACCACCTGATAGGTTTTCAACTGAACTTTCACCAGGAGGGCAACGCAAGGCTTCCATTGCCATTTCAACCTGGCTATCCAAATCCCAAAGATTTTGGCTATCGATGACATCCTGCAGCTGCGCGCCTTCATCTGCAGTTTCATCTGAATAATTCATCATCAATTCGTTATAGCGATCAAGGATGGCTTTTTTATCTGCCACACCTTCCATCACATTTTCAAAAACGGTTTTGCTTTCGTCGAGCTTTGGTTCTTGTGGCAGATATCCGCGTGTTGCACCTTCCGCCAACCAAGCTTCACCGGTGAATTCATTGTCCAACCCTGCCATAACGCGCAAGACGGTTGATTTACCCGCGCCGTTTGGACCCAAGATACCAATCTTTGCATCTGGGTAGAATGAGAGGTGGATATTTTCCAAAACCTTTTTGGAACCATAGGACTTATTGAGCCCTGCCATGTGATAAATAAACTGACGCGCCATATGAACTGCCTTATTCGAATGTAATCTTTCCCGCACATGTAAGAGATTTGCGCGCTTCGAGCAATGAATGTTTTTTTATTACGGTACTTTGACTTGAATATTCCACTAAAACTCGTCAGATACGCTGAAACCCATGAATTATGAGACCATGAATGGCAAAAATTCGCACGCAAAGTCTAACCTCAACGACAGGCGCACAGCTTCACCTTCGTACGTGTTTTACCAAAAAGACGCCTAAAGCTGTCATCCAGATTAATCATGGACTGACCGAACATTCCGGCCGCTATGAGCATTTCATGAAATTTCTAGCAAAGCATGGCTATCATTCCTATGCTCACGATCATCGCGGGCATGGTTTAACCAAAGCAGAAAAACTCCCATTTGGGCAATTTGCAAAACGCGATGGAGCCCGCAAGGTTATTAAAGACGTCCGCTTCATTCATCATATGATACGATCTGATCATGCCGGCGTCCCAATCATTTGTTTTGGACATTCTATGGGCGGCTTAATTGCTGCAAACTATGCCATCCAAAACCCAAATTCGATATCAGGCCTTGCCATCTGGAACTCTAATTTTAAAACCAGCCAATATGCACCGCTCGCAAAATTCATTTTATATCTTGAAGCATTCTTCAAAGGTTCTGATGTGCCGAGCCTATTTATGTCCATGTTAACGTTTGATACCTGGTCGAAATCCATCAAAAACGCAAAGAGCGGTTATGATTGGCTCACTCACGATGAAGAGATGATCGAGAAAATCGCCAATGATGAGTTGGGTGGCTGGGCGCCGAGCAACGCAATGTGGAGCACAATTCTTGATTTTATTATTCGCAGCGCCAATCCAAACGCGATTAAGAGTTTAAACAAATCACTGCCTATTCAGCTTGTTAGCGGAGGACAAGACCCGGCAACTAAATATGGAAAAGCTGTTGAATGGTATGCAGATCAGCTCAAACAATGCGGTCTGACACGTGTCCAATTAAAAGAATATTCAGATTTTCGACACGAAACGCTGAATGAACTTGATCGAGAAACCGCTATGAATGATTTTGTGGATTGGGCCGATCAAGCGCTAGATAATTAGGGACTTTTGAAAACGCCTCTTGGCAAAGTGATGTTGATTTTGCTACCACGACATAAATTAAACCAAATTCTGCGGAGCGCTGTAAATGCTGGAAGGCCTGTTTACACTCGATAATCTAACTACTTTTCTCATTCTAACAGCGTTGGAAACCGTATTAGGGTTTGACAATCTGCTCTATATTACGCTTGAGGCGAAAAAGGTTGACCCGGCCAGAGAGCGTGTTTTGCGACGCTGGGGTATTATCTTAGCGATTGCGTTGAGAATTGTGCTGCTCTTTGTTGTTCTTCAGCTGATCAGTGCGTTCCAAGATCCTATTTTTGACATCGCACTTCCGTTCTTCACAGCATCCGTTAGTGGTCATGCTTTGATTGTACTCGCAGGTGGCTTGTTCCTTATGTACACTGCGATGAAAGAAATCTACCACATGATTGGCGTGCCAGACCTTGAAAATGAAGGCAAGCGCGCGGTTCGCAAATCTTTTGCATCCGCACTCTTCTGGATCGTTATCATGAACGTTGTCTTCTCATTCGACACGGTTCTGTCTGCGGTTGCATTGACCGACAACTTCATTGTTATGACAGCGGCAATTGTCATTTCAGGTATCTTGATGGTGGTCATGGCCGAAAGCGTCGCAACATTCTTAGCCAAAAACCGCATGTATGAAGTGCTTGGTTTGTTTGTATTGTTGATTGTTGGCATTGTTCTCATCGCAGAAGGTGGCCATATCGCCCATCTTAACTTCTTCGGTTACCCAATCGAGCCAATGTCCAAAGCGACCTTCTACTTCGTGCTCTTTGCGCTTGTGGCGGTTGAGGTTGTTCAAAGTCGCTATCAGAAAAAACTGCTGGCAGAAAAACAACGCGAGCAAACTGGCACAAACTTTTAAGCTTTAGATATCAATATCGAGTTGGACGGCGAGCATATCGCCGTCTCCAACTTTCGCTTTTTTCGAATTTCAGCCTTAATGGGCAAAAAGTAACAACCTGATTTGCTGTCTGGAAACAAAGATGTTTTCCATGAATGCTCACCAAGCGTGACCTTAACACGGATAGAGCCAAAGCCAGGGGTCTTGGATTGAACAAATGCTTTTATATGTTCTGAGTAGTCTTTAGGCACAGTGACAAAATGCTAGCTATCGCCTGTTACGCGCCACAACTCACCTTCAAATTCATAATTAAGATCTGACATAACCACTCATTTTGTCTCGTTGTTGCGCATATTTTACAAAGTCCTGATAAGTTTTACCTGGCTCATGGGGGAAGTTTTCGTAAACCAGATCGCAGGACACAATCTGATCGATGCGGAATGAACGAAACGCAACACGCTTTTCACACCAAGCCGATACTGTCCAAACCCGCCCCCAATATTCTAATCCCAACGGCCAGATGATACGCGATGAGACTTTGTTTGACTTATCGCGATACTCTAGTTTGAGTTTTTCTCGTTTATCAATCGCATTGCGCACAATACCAAGCGACTGTTTGGTATCCTCTTCGTTCCAAACGCGAATATTGGCAGCAGAATTGACCCGCACATAAGTTCGTTCACCTGGCAGCGCATCGGCAATTTTAATAGCAGCCTCTTCCGCGGCTTGTGCCAATTCATCATCGGCAACAGCCTTCACAAGATCAGCCCCCATTTGCAAAGCTTTCAATTCCAAAGGCAGAAAGTGCAAAGGGGGATCTCAATAGGTTGGCTGATCAGATAACCAACGCCGCGCTCACCTTCAATGGGAACACCAGAGGCCATCAAACCTGCAATATCGCGATAGATCGTGCGTTGAGACACGCCCAACTCGCCTGCAATGAATTCAGCCGTGCGCAGCCTTTTGCCGCGCAACAACTGTATAATCTCAAAAAGGCGATCGACCTTGCGCAATAGGTTCTCCTAGCAGAATGCTTTCACATCCAAATGCTGCATTTTAAGTGACTTTTGATCGATTACGGCTAATAGCGCGTGGTTGCGTTCATCGGCCATAAAGTTTGCAGATGCAGCTTCCGCTGACGCAAGATCGTCCCATTCAACGATATCCATCCATTGGCCATTGTCATTGGCAACCACAGTTCGTTTGATAAAACCAGACTGATCTTCAGCAAAGGCCAACGACTGTTTGTTTGCTTCAACGGCCTGCTCGACAGTTGCATCTGAATTCAACTCGTAGCTGACTACTTCAAAAATTTTACTCATCATTATCTCCTGAATGTTTCATCCGTTATTGGAATAATGATGGATATATATTACCCCTACTGACACCTTTTGTCAGTAGGGAATTTAAATTCAAAAAAACTAATTTGTGAGATCTTCCGCCAGCATGAGCGCATTTCCGTCAGGGTCATAAAATGTCGCTGTTTTGACCATGCCTTCAACAACCATTGTCTCGCCGTCAAACTTTACGCCAGCGCCTTCTAAGGCACCTCTGGCTTCGTCCATATTGTCAACACCAAATACAGGCACTGCATTCCCGGGGCTGGGCTCCCCCTGCTCTCCTAAGCCTAATGTCACACCATCAGTCATGGTCTTCATCTCACTCCAGCCCAATTCGTCGGCATGGTATAGCGCTTCAAACCCAAGCTTTCCTTCATACCACTTTGCGCTCGCATGTCGGTCACTGACAGAGATTGCGAATGTGATGGTATTATTTAGCGAAACAAGTGCCATTGTACTTTCCTTTTTACAATAAATATATATACTATATTTTATGGACATTAATCTACTTGTCAAGATAACGCAACGTGCTTGGTCAATGAACATTTTAGCACTCATGCACGAAGGCACTGCTGGACGGCAAGCAACCCTGCTTGCAAAGACCGGTGCGGGACGCACAGCATTCGCGCAAAGTCTTCAGCATCTGATTGAATTAAACTTAGTGCAGCGTAACCCTGGACACGGACATCCACTACGCCCCGAATATATTCTCACTGAGCTCGGTCATTATGTTGCAGAACGCGCTTACAAGATTGGTCATATAGACAGCGAATTGGAAGACAGAGCCTTGCTCAGACGCGCCTGGACGCTGCCCATACTGGCGATAAGCTCTGAACCCATTCATTTTGGCGGATTAAAAAGCCGACTTCTGCCGATAACCGATAGAGCCCTATCGCAATCACTTAAACAATTGGAGGCATGTCACTGGATGCAAAGAGATGTCGATATATCCCAAAGACCAGCAAGATCGATATATCAGGCACAAGGTATTGGATCGCAGATTGGACAATTGATCAGCGCATAAAAAAACCTGACACAAAGTATCAGGCTTTTCGATTTTTGATTAGATCGCTGTTTAGCTATCCAAGAAGCTGCGCAATTTACGCGAACGACTAGGGTGCTTTAATTTCCGCAATGCTTTCGCTTCGATCTGACGAATACGTTCACGCGTCACGCTGAACTGCTGACCAACTTCTTCCAAAGTGTGGTCGGTATTCATGCCGATACCAAAACGCATCCGAAGAACACGCTCTTCGCGTGGTGTAAGCGAAGCCAGAACACGCGTTGTTGTTTCGCGCAAATTCGCTTGAATAGCCGCATCAATCGGAAGGATCGCATTTTTATCCTCAATGAAATCACCCAAGTGGCTATCTTCTTCATCACCCACAGGTGTTTCAAGAGAGATCGGCTCTTTCGCGATTTTGAGAACCTTGCGCACTTTCTCAAGCGGCATAGCAAGTTTTTCAGACAATTCTTCAGGTGTCGGCTCACGACCAATCTCGTGCAACATCTGACGTGATGTACGTACGATCTTGTTGATTGTCTCAATCATGTGCACAGGAATACGGATTGTTCTCGCTTGGTCAGCAATAGAACGTGTAATCGCCTGTCTGATCCACCAAGTTGCATAAGTTGAGAACTTATAACCACGGCGATATTCAAACTTATCAACCGCCTTCATAAGACCAATATTACCTTCTTGAATAAGATCAAGGAATTGCAAACCACGGTTTGTGTATTTCTTTGCGATTGAGATCACAAGACGAAGGTTGGCTTCCACCATTTCCTTCTTGGCGATGCGCGCTTCGCGCTCACCTTTTTGCACCATATGCACGATACGGCGGAATTCAGAGATCGAGATACCTGTTTCAGTCGCAAGATTTTGGATCTCACCGCGTAGATCACCAACCTTACGCTCTTCAGCATTGGCAAGTTCTTGCCAACCTTTTGTCTTAAGAGCTGCAATCATCTCCATCCAATTTGGATCAAGTTCTGAGCCTTGATAGTGCTTCAAGAAATCTTCGCGCAACACACCGTAGCTTTCAGCCAAACGCAACAAGCGACCTTCGTTTTGCACGAGGCGTTTGTTAATGTCATAAAGCTGTTCAACAAGTGCATCAATTCTGTTCTGATTAAGTGCAAGCGATTTCACGGCACTAATCAAAACATCTTTAAGCTCTTTATATTTCTTTTCCTGTGCTGGAGACAATTCGTCATTGTCATGGTCAGCCATGCTGGATTCAACTTGTTGATCCTGCAATTTGCGAAGCCCGAAATATGTGTCCGCGATAAGATCAAGCGTTTCCATCACCTGAGGACGCAACTCAGCTTCCATCGCAGCTAGCGATAGATTTGCTTCATCTTCATCATCTTCATCTTCTTCAATTGAGCTGCCTTCGCCACCCACATCGGTGACATCATCAGAACGCTTACGCTCAGCGAGACGTTTTTCCTTCTCTTCAGCTGCCTTACGGTCAGCCTCGATCTTTTCAGGGCTCTGGAACTGCGGTGCAGCCTTTGCTTCTGGACCAGAATACGTTGTCTCAAGATCAATGATCTCACGCAATAGGGTGATTTCTTCATTCAACTCTTCGCGCCAAATAATTAGCGCCTGGAATGTCAGTGGACTTTCACAAAGACCAGCGATCATAGTTTCACGACCAGCCTCAATGCGTTTTGCGATAGCAATCTCACCTTCACGAGATAAGAGCTCGACCGAACCCATTTCGCGCAAATACATGCGCACCGGATCATCGGTACGATCGGTTGGCTCTTTTTCTTCGCCTTCGCCAAAGCCGTACCGGTTGCCGTTGCAACTTCAGTCCCGGTCGCAGAAGGTGCAGCAGTTGCAGCTTCCTCTTCAGCTACATCTTCTTCATCGACAACGTTTACGCCCATTTCTGAGAACAGCGATAAGATGTCTTCGATCTGTTCAGAACTAACTTCCTCAGATGGTAAAACCGAATTGATTTCGTCCATGGTCACATAACCACGTTTTTTTACCGTCTTGATAAGCTTCTTTACTGCGCTATCAGAAAGATCGATTAGAGGGCCGTCGGCGCCACCTTCTCGTTCATTTTCTTTTTCATCATTTTTTTCTTGTGCTTTAGTTGCCATCAGCCAGCCATTTCCTTGCAAAAACTGAGATCGTTACATACCAAATAAACCAAGTTTATTCGTTGCCGCGAATCACCTACGGCAATTTGATCAGTTGATGCTTAATTCCTGATTAACTTAGGATACCCATTCAGTAGGTGATTCCCGTAAAAATGCGCCACGTCAAGTACTTTTCGCCAAAACAGCCTATTTCCGTGCTTCAAACGCAATATTTATAGCTCCACAACGCATTATTACTTTATTTTATGTGACTCCATTTGGTGTCATCTATCGCAAATTCAAGCCTGCAAATCGAGAGAATCAGCCTTTAAGCCTGAAATATCGAAATTTTCGCGATTTAACCAACATCAACTTTAACAAAAAAGAATAATTAACTCCGTTTTCTTCCCCGTCCGGACAAAACACCGAAGCCATCAATGATTGCTTCCTGACTTTCAAGACGGATAACCTCCTCTTGAACCTGGTGCAAAGCAGCAATAAGGCCAGGAACAATATCTTCATCGCCCTCTTCTGTAGCCACAGCAATGTCGCGTTCAAGTTCGTTCTTTTGCCATTTTAGCGAACGCGTTCTTTGGTTTAGTGAAAATGCCTGCATGAAACCATCTCTGGCATCTTCAGGGGCGGCATCTGCCATAACCTGCCAAAGCCGCAATTGGCGCATCTGTTTTTCCAAGCGCTCAATAACCGGCCCCATATCTCTTTGCGTTAGATAAGTCATCATTTCCTCACGCGTTAGGCGATGACCACTTGCGCACGCCTCTTGCATAATTTGCCACAGACGTTGAAGCTCTTTGTTCTCCAATTCCAATTCCATGAGAATATCAAAATCATCAATGAGCATATGGGGATGGCTGATAATGGTAAAAACAAGCGCACTTTCGCGCGACAATGGCAAATCTGAACGGCCACTGACCAAACCAGATCGGCGAAGTTTATCCGAGGCAAGCATCGAATTACCCCCGCTCCCACGGCCATTTTGATATCTATTTTGTTGTGGGCCGGAACTAAATCCGCGATTTCCTTGTGCCTGATTGCCACTTCGGTTGGAGAAGAAACCGCGCAACCGATTACGAATATCCTGCTGATAATGATGTTTGATACTATCGTCTTGAATAACAGATATGATTTGGCGAAAGCGTTTTTCTAATTCCGCCTTGCTTTCGGGCGTATCATACACACCCCGGTCAGCTTCACGGCTCCAAACCATCTCCGCCAAACCACGGGCATTTTTGATCACTTCATCAAACCCAGCGCGTCCCTCTTCTTTGACCAGATCATCAGGGTCTTTACCTTCTGGCAAGACCGCAAATCTCAGCGATTTGCCCGGTGTTAAGAGAGGTAAAGCTAGATCAATCGCGCGGTCGGCGGCACGCTGGCCGGCACCATCGCCATCAAAGCACAAAACTGGTTGGTTTGAGACACGCCACAATAGGCGCAGCTGATTTTCAGTCAGCGCAGTCCCCAAAGGTGCAACCGCGTTTTCAACACCTGCCTGATGAAGCGCGATCACATCCATATAGCCTTCAACGGCAATAAGCGGAATATCATCATTCTTGATAGAACGACGTGCACGCGCATAGTTAAACAGCACGTTACTTTTATGAAACAACTCGGTTTCATTAGAGTTGAGATATTTCGCCGGTGCGGAAGGGTCCATTGCTCGTCCACCAAAGGCAATTGTCTTCTCGCGCGAAGACGGAATAGGAAACATAATCCGATCTCTAAATCGATCGTAAGAGACGGCAATATCAGGGCCATGGACAACAAGGCCGCATGCTTCAATCAAGCCTTTATCGACGCCTTGTTGCGATAGATGTTCCTTCAGCGCATTTCTGCTGTCATGCGCAAAACCAAGTCTAAAAGTTGATATAGTCTTGCCTGATAACCCCCTATCACGCAAATAAGCACGCGCTTTTGCACCCGATGCTTGCTGAAGTTGTTGTTCAAAATAACTGGTTGCCATTTCCATGACATCTTCGAGAGTTGCGCGCTTTTGTTCGCGCCGAGCTGATTCTGGATCAGGTGCAGGCAAAGTCACCCCGGCTTGATCCGCAAGACGTGTAACGGCCTCAACAAAGCTTAAACCTTCATATGAGGTCAAAAACTTGAAATGGTCGCCTTTTTCACCGCAACCAAAGCAGTAATATCGACCTTTTTTATCTTCACAGTGAAAACTTGGCGATTTTTCACCATGAAATGGACAACAAGCCCAAAAATCTCCGCGAGGCGCATTTGTTTTCTTGCGATCCCATGTGACATGGCGGCCGATGACTTCCGAAATCGGAATCCGGTCACGCAGTTCATCAAGAAAGTTGTTTGAAAATCGCAAAAATGCCTCCAGAGGTCGATATTTACTTAGCATAAATATCTGAAGGCGTTTTGGCTAGAATCTCAAATTTCGTCAAGCCATTTCATTAAATAGTATATTGGATAATTAGCGAATGAGACCTAAACGCATGGATCGAACAACGGCTTGCGTGCGGTTCACACATTCCAGTTTTTGTACGGCTAACATCGCATAATGATTAACTGTATGCTCGGACAATGACATGATCGTTGCGATTTCCGCGCTGGTTTTACCTTCAGCAATCCATTGCAACACTTCATTCTCGCGTTGTGAGATATTTGCATCCGTGGTTTGGTTACCCGGTAAAATCTTCAGTGATTTTTCAACCAACCTTGTTGCAAACAGCTGAATATCTGCCAAATGCTCTTCGCCGAGCATCACATCACGCCCACCCGTTAAAACCAACAAATGCAGACCATCACCATTATTGACCGGGAAATAACCGTTGCGCTCGTATTTATAACGGCTCAGCAATTCCACATGCATCTCGTTAAGGGTGCTGTAGTCAATATCATCAATAACCGGTGCAAGACGTTTGCGTGATTCTTTGATTAAGTAATCACTTTCCGCTCGACCCATCATATCATAATGGCCAAGAACTTCCGTTGGCCAATTATTGGTAATGGCAATCGTATTAATGCTGAGCTTTTCGTTCTCTGAGTGAGGAATGTAAGCGAGCATAAAGTGCTTAAATCCGTATTTTTCACATGTCGCACGCAGTATTTGTTTTATATCAAATACCGTCGCTATATCATCAACAAATGAAGATGATACCGCCTCCTGCCTAATCTCTGCGACTTGCCCCATAATTTTTATCCTACCATTAGCGTTAAAAGTTAACCTAGATAGATGGGCTTGTCCGAAACTGACGAAAGGTTAACAAACTAAGGGTGTCGAAGCGTTAGGAACCACTTTCTTAACAAATTTCGTCGTGCTGGAGACGCGTTTTTGGTTTTAAAATTTCAACTTCATTGCTTAAACGTGGATTTTACCACTCAGATGTTGACCGCAAAGACAGGCTAAGTTATCAGCATGTTTCAGATGGCAATTCTTTGCGCGATCTGAATCTTGAACGCATCTATCGCCATTCAATCGAACAATAATGCCCTATTATTTCGCTAAAGCTGAATGGATCCGCTAATGTCACATGCGCAAAACAACGACCAACCATGGCCAATAAAAAAACCAACCGCTGTATTAGTATTGGCGGATGGCACAGTTATCTATGGGCAAGGCCTCGGCGCTTCAGGTGAAGTGGAAGCTGAAGTTTGCTTTAACACAGCGCTTACCGGGTATCAGGAAATTCTGACCGACCCATCCTATCTTGGTCAAATCGTTACTTTTACATTCCCACACATTGGTAATGTTGGTGCCAATGGTGAAGATATTGAAGATCTAACACCGGCAGCAAGACGCGGTGCGGTTGGCGCCATCTTTAAGGCAGATGTGACAAACCCTTCCAATTATCGCGCTGTCGAACATCTTGATAGCTGGCTGAGTGCAAGAGGCATTATTGCGCTATCTGGCATCGATACACGCGCACTTACGGTTTTGATCCGCGAAAAAGGTGCACAAAACGCGGTAATCGCACATGCGCCGGACGGCAATTTTGATCTAGACGCATTAAAAGCCAAAGCAGCAAAATGGTCGGGTCTTGAAAATCTTGATCTTGCAATTGAAGCAACATCTGGCCAATCGAGTCAGTGGACCCAGGCGCCCTGGAAACTCGGTGAAGGTTATGAGGAGCTAAACAATGATGAATATCACATTGTTGCACTTGATTATGGCGTAAAAAGAAACATCTTGCGTTTGTTCGTTGGTCTGAACTGCAAAGTGACTGTTCTACCTGCCAAATCTTCTGCTGAAGAGGTTCTTGCTCATAACCCGGATGGCATTTTCTTATCAAACGGACCTGGTGATCCAGCAGCAACGGGTGAATATGCAGTTCCAACTATTCAAGCGCTTTTGGAAAGTGGTGTTCCAATTTTCGGTATTTGTTTGGGTCACCAAATGTTGGCACTTGCGCTTGGCGCAACGACAGTGAAAATGCACCAAGGTCACCATGGCGCAAATCATCCAGTAAAAGACCACACGACCAACAAGGTTGAAATCGTTTCGATGAACCATGGATTTGCGGTGGACAGCGACAGCCTGCCAAAGGGCGTTGAAGAAACACATGTCTCATTATTTGATGGCACAAACTGTGGCCTACGTGTTGCGGGCAAACCGGTTTTCTCTGTTCAGCATCACCCAGAAGCATCGCCTGGTCCGCAAGACAGCCATTATCTCTTCAGACGCTTCATTGATCTGGTTCAAGAAAATCAAAAAGCACACGCTTAAATTAATAAACGGACGGGAAGTTATACAATTTCCCGTCCGATTTGTTTGATCTTGTAAAAATATCGCGCACCCAAACAAATAAATGAAAAAGCAAGACCTGCAGTTAGGCCATACCAAATCCCTACTGGACCAAGCGCGAAACGGAAGCATAAGAGATATGCAAGCCCCAATCCAAAACCGTAGCAAACTAGGTTAATGATCATAGGCATAGTCGCATCTTGAAAACCACGCAGCACACCTGCGGCAATCACTTGCCCTGAATCAACAAATTGGAATGCGGCGGCAACCAATACAAGCGGGATCGCAATAGCTGCCACGATCGCTGCATCAGAGTTGGAGCTATCTAAGAACAGATCAACTAACTGGGTTGAGAACACGGCTATAATAAGTGCTGTAACGAGAGCAAAGAACATTGCAACCACCAGCGCCGCTTTGGAAGCGAGTAAAATATCAGACATATTTTCGCGACCATAGGCATTGCTCACGCGAATGGTAGCGGCACCTGAAATCCCGAGCGGGATCATAAATGCAATGGCCGCAACCTGCAGCGCAATCCCATGGGCGGCCAGCTCCATTGCGCCAATCCACCCCATTAATAATGAGGCGCCAGAAAACATTGAAATCTCGGCTAATATTGAAATAGATATCGGCAAGCCTAAAGTCGCAACGCGCCAGAAAACCGCCCAATCCGATCTCCATACACGCGTCAGTAATTCGTATTGGCGATATTGCTTGTGAATATACAGCCAACCCACCAACACAACCATGATAATAATATTAGTGCCCAATGATGCCCAAGCAGCGCCGACCACACCGAGCTCAGGAGCACCCCAATTACCGAATATAAAAACGTAATTGAGCAGCATATTTAACAATATTCCAGGAACAATCGCCCAAAATACGATTTGCGCTTTTTCAAGCGTTGCAAAAAAGTTGCGAAACACAAGCGCCCAAAGCGCAGGAAACAAACTCCATTGAGCAACGCGGACATATTCTGCTGCCAAAGATGAGACGTCCTCATCCTGCCCTAAAGAAACAAATATACGCTCAATATTCCACATTATCGGCATGGAAATTAGTACGATAAGCCCTGTAATCCAAAGGCCCATACGCATTGCACGGCGCAAGGATCTCGTGTCATCTTTTGCAAATGCGCTCGATGCTAAAGGCACCACTGCATGACCAAATCCAGCCCCAAAGATAAAGAAGAAAAACACAGCCTGCGTGCCAAGCACACCCGACGCGAGACTAAATGTGCCATGCCACCCGAGCATGACGGTATCCGTTGTATTAATCGCGATTTGAGCCAATTGGCTGCCAACTAGCGGCAGGCTTAATAGCCATGTCCGTTTTATATGGTGAATATAGTTCATCACGCGACTCAGTTTAATTGCCCAAAGAACAGACAATAACTTCATATCAAGCGAGAATACACCGCCTATTTTTTATGCAGAAGAAATACTGCAGAAAGAAATTTGATGTTCTGGCTTTAAACTATAATGTCGCGTTGAACGTGTCACAAGCCGACAACCGACCCGTTTCAAACCCGCGGGAGAACCATTCTTTTCTTTGAGCGGATGTTCCGTGGTTAAAGCTTTCTGGAACAATAAAGCCTTGCGTACGCTTTTGAATGGTATCATCGCCAATTTGATTAGCAGCATTGAGCGCTTCTTCTAAATCGCCGCGTTCAAGCAATCCTTTTTGCGCCGTGTAATACCCCCAAATCCCGGCAAAGCAATCTGCTTGTAGTTCAACGCGAACAGACATGCGGTTTTCTTCTTGTTTGCTCATTGAGCGACGCATCTGATTAAATTTTGGCAGTACACCAATGACGTTTTGGACGTGATGACCAACTTCATGCGCCAAGACATAGGCTTGCGCAAAATCACCAGCGGCACCAAAACGTGTTGCTAATTCATCATAAAAGGTGAGATCGATGTAGATCTTGCTATCTGCCGGACAGTAAAACGGACCAGAGGCTGAACTTGCAAATCCGCATGCCGACTGAACTTGATTTGAAAACAATGTTAAAGTCGGTTCAGGATAGTTCACACCTTCAGTGCGCATAACACCGTTCCAGACATCTTCTGTCTCAGCCAATACGGTCGCAATGAACTGGGTCATTTCATCCGCACTTTGGCTCGGTTGACTGTTTTGTGTGGTGGTTTGCTCAAAATTAGAGGTTGGAGCTCCTCCCATTTGCGATAAAATATCAGATGGGCTGACAATCCCAAATGCCCAAAGGCCTAGAAACACTACCCCCATAAGCAAGAGTGATTTAAAGCTCATGCCCCCACGACCAACACCGCCGCGACGAGATGGAAGACGAATACCACCGCGACCAAATGGATTGCGGCTGCTAGATCTTGTTCGTGAACTCGAACGACCACGAACATCTTCGATATTGCTTGACTGGCGACGACCTTTCCAACGCATGACATACCCCTTGGTCTGCAAAAAATAGTACTTTCACTGGTAATGCCATTTGGTTGGATAATCAAATATAGATTTCTCAATATGTGTGGAATTTAGCTATCCGATGAGGAGTTGATGCATTAAACGCCCGGGCAGTAGCGTGAAAAGCCCAGCGCCTATCAGAGCGTAATAAAACAACCCTTTCATGGTTTTTTTATGCTCTTGAATACGCCCTGCCCTTGCATGCTGGATGGCGCTAAAAACAGAATAGATCGCCAAAATAGATAGCAAATGTATGGGGCTAAACGGCCCGATGAGTTTTATACCATGAAGCCAAAAGCTTGAAACCGCAGTGATGAGTAAAGATACCACCCAAACTTTGCCCAAGAGTTTATGTTTTAAATTCCCTTTGGCACCCAGCATGATCCAAATACCAAGAATTAAGGCTAGAACAGCTGAAATAACGTGAATTTGAACCGTAAAGCTTGCCTGAAAAAGCGGTGATAAATTAAACATCGAAAATCTTCCTCATTGAATGAATGGAAGAATGGTCTTATCGGTTATATGCCAAAGACAAATTTAGTTTACGTGGAATGCATGACCGAATTCGCCAATGATACACCTTTCCAATTGACGCTTCGCCAAATGCAGGCGCAATTCAAAGACATTAAATTTTTCGGCTATATCGGTGTTGCTGTATTGATCCTCACCCTATCGGGTCCTTTTGGAACGCTCGAGCATTATAATTTCTTAGAGCGTTTCGCATATTGGGCGATTTTAACGCCTGTTACGTATGTATTAGCAAGTAGCGTGGCGACATTTGTCACAATTTCACTGAAACGTAAAAATCAAAACGACTGGTTATCTTATATCATCGGCGGAAGCGCAGCTGGTATCATTGTTGGCTTATTTGTGTGGTTGTTTGGTCTATTTTTGCAACAATCATTTGGCCAGTCATTTGCTGGGCTGCTAAAAATTTTCATGTACACGCTACCTATTACAATTGGCGTGACATTGTTATTCAAACTATCTGAAACTAAACCGCAGCAGGCGTTGGATGAGCTGCAGGCGGATACAAGGTTTTTTGAACGTGTACCAAAGGAACTCGGAAGAGATCTCATTTCTTTAAATTCGCAAGATCATTATGTAAAAGTTACAACATCATTTGGATCTGATCTTATTCTTATGCGGCTTTCCGATGCGGTGTCAGAGCTGAAAGATTTCGAAGGCATTCAACCGCACCGATCTTGGTGGGTTTCCAAAAACCACATTGCTGAAATGAAAATAGTGAATGGCAAAAAAATGATTAAGCTAAAGAATGGTGATCTAATACCTGTTAGCCGTTCAAACCAAAAAGACGTTGCCAACTACCTGTCCCGTTAATTGCAGGTCAAATTTTCAAAGTTTTTTCAAAAATTATTGTGTGCAGTGCGAAAATAGACCTTCTTTTTGTCATAATCGAACGCTAAACAGCGCCCATCTTCTTTTGAGATGTTATGAGGGCGACAACTTCCTCAAAATTGAAACAAACTAATTTGGCATAAGCCAATAAGGACAAACACATGAAAAATTTATTGATCGCGCTGGCTGTATCAGCAATGGCAGCGCTTACGCTTTCAGCTTGTAGTGACGAGAAAAAGGAAGCCGAGGCGAAAGCCAAGGCTGCTGCCGAAGAAAAAGCCGCTGAAGCTGCTAAGGCTGCGGAAGAAGCAGAAGCTGCAGCGAAAAAAGCCGCTGACGAAGCTATGGAAAAGGCAAAAGCTGAAGCTGCCGCTGCTGAAGAAAAGGCAAAAGCCGAAGCGGAAGCTGCAGCAAAAGCAGCTGAAGAGGAAGCAAAAGCTGCTGCCGACAAAGCTAAAATGGAAGCAGATGCTGCGGCAAAAGCCGCGGAAGATGCGGCTAAGGCTGCTGCTGATAAAGCAAAAATGGAAGCAGACGCTGCTGCCAAAGCTGCAACAGATGCAGTTGACGCTGTAAAAGAAGAAGCTGACAAAGCAATGGAAAAAGTTGGCGAAACAATGAACGCTGTTGAAGACACAGTTAAAGCTGTTGACGGTCTTCTTAAACAGCCAACTGAATAATTCATCATCCCTGTTTGATGAACATAATTGGGCAGTGGGTTGGCAAAATCCACTGCCCTTTTTTCATGCACATAAGGGGTAAAAACCATTTGGGTTTTATTCGTGCTACTTTGCCCACAATTTTCGTCTTTTAAGGGGTTACAAATACTTAAACTTCCCCTATAAGGCACGCTTAGCCACTTAAAACAGATTACACCTCCGATGGACTTCTCCAGCCGGAGTTTTTGTGTAGCGTGATACGGATATACGCCATGACGAAACGTACTGATATTAAATCCATTCTGATTATTGGTGCGGGACCGATTATCATCGGCCAAGCATGCGAATTTGATTATTCAGGAACCCAAGCCTGTAAAGCGTTAAAGGAAGAAGGTTACCGGGTGATCCTGGTTAACTCCAACCCAGCAACGATCATGACAGATCCGGGTCTTGCCGATGCAACATACATCGAGCCGATCACACCGGAAGTTGTTGCGAAAATCATTGCAAAAGAACGCCCCGATGCGCTTCTGCCAACAATGGGTGGCCAAACAGCGCTGAACACAGCGCTTTCGCTACGCCGCATGGGTATCTTAGATCGCTACAATGTGGAAATGATTGGTGCGCAACCTGATGCCATTGATAAAGCCGAAGATCGTTCATTGTTCCGAGAAGCAATGGATAAGATTGGCCTTGATACACCTATTTCAGTCCTTGCGAATGCGACAGATATTAAAGACGTTGATCGTGTAAAGCATGAAGCAGCGCGCGCAGAACTTCGCGAGAAATTTTCAGGTGATGAGCTTGATAAAGAACTCGATGCACTCGAAAACCAGTGGAACCTTGGCGAGAGCGACCGTAAACAACGCTACATTGCCCATGCAATGGGAATTGCAGCCACCGCTATCGATAAAGTAGGTTTGCCAGCGATTATCCGACCATCTTTCACATTGGGCGGCACAGGTGGCGGTATCGCGTATAACAATGATGAATTCTTTGAAATTGTTCGCTCGGGTCTTGATGCATCTCCGACCACAGAAGTTTTGATTGAAGAATCGATTCTTGGCTGGAAAGAATATGAGATGGAAGTTGTGCGCGACAAAGCGGATAACTGCATCATTATCTGTTCGATTGAAAACTTGGACCCAATGGGCGTGCACACAGGCGATTCTATCACTGTGGCCCCTGCTCTGACATTGACCGATAAAGAATACCAAATCATGCGGAATGCATCGATTGCCGTATTGCGTGAAATCGGTGTGGAAACAGGCGGTTCAAACGTTCAATTTGCGGTGAACCCGAAAAATGGCCGTTTGATTGTTATTGAGATGAACCCACGCGTGTCGCGTTCATCAGCGCTTGCATCGAAAGCAACTGGTTTCCCAATTGCCAAAGTCGCAGCCAAACTTGCTGTTGGTTACACGCTTGATGAGTTGGAAAACGACATTACCGGCGGTGCAACACCTGCATCCTTTGAGCCATCTATTGATTATGTGGTCACAAAGATCCCACGTTTTGCATTTGAGAAATTCCCAGGTTCTGAACCAACACTTACAACGGCTATGAAATCTGTTGGTGAAGTGATGGCGATTGGCCGTACCTTTAACGAATCGCTGCAAAAAGCACTTCGCGGCCTTGAAACTGGTTTGACTGGTCTTGATGAGATCGAAATCCCAGGTCTTGGCGAAGGCGATGATCAAGACGCCATTAAAGCCGCGATCAGCACGCCAACACCTGATCGTTTGCGTATGGTTGCACAAGCCATGCGCCTTGGCATGAGCAACGAAGATATCAATAAAACCTGTTGGATTGATCCATGGTTCTTGGAGCAAATGCGCGCCATTGTAGATATGGAAATGCGTGTGCGCCAATATGGTTTGCCTAAAGATGCTGAAAACCTGCGCATGCTCAAATCAATGGGCTTCTCAGACGCGCGTCTTGCATCACTCATCGGTCAAGACGAATTGGACGTAACCAAAGAGCGTCGCGAGCTTGGTGTTGTCCCAGCTTACAAGCGCATTGATACATGTGCTGCGGAATTCGCATCACCAACAGCTTATATGTACTCAACTTATGAAACACCTTTTGTCGGCCAACTCAGCTCTGAAGCTGATGTTTCAGATCGCAAAAAGGTTGTTATCTTGGGTGGTGGCCCAAATAGAATTGGCCAAGGCATCGAGTTTGATTATTGCTGCTGTCATGCTTGTTTTGCGCTTAATGATGCGGGCTATGAAAGCATCATGATCAACTGTAACCCTGAAACGGTTTCAACTGATTATGATACATCTGACAGACTGTACTTTGAGCCACTCACAGCAGAAGATGTGATTGAAATCCTTCATATCGAGCAGTCTAAAGGCACACTTGAAGGCGTGATTGTTCAGTTCGGTGGACAAACACCTCTGAAACTTGCCAATGCACTTGAAGAAGCAGGCATTCCGATTTTGGGAACAGCACCTGACGCTATTGATTTGGCAGAAGATCGTGACCGCTTCCAAAAGCTTTTGATCAAACTAGATCTCACACAGCCGAAAAACGGTATTGCTTATTCTGTTGAGCAAGCACGATTGGTCGCAGCTGAAATTGATTTCCCGCTTGTTGTTCGTCCTTCCTACGTTTTGGGTGGCCGCGCGATGGAAATCATCCGTGATGAGGCAACATTATCGCGTTATCTGTTAGAAGTTGTGCCTGAATTGGTACCAGAAGAGATTAAAGCGAAATATCCAAACGATAAAACAGGTCAGATAAATACGCTGTTGGGCAAAAACCCGCTTCTATTTGATAGCTATCTCACCAATGCAACAGAAGTTGATGTTGATTGTTTGTGTGATGGTGAAGACGTGTATGTTTCCGGCATCATGGAGCACATCGAAGAAGCTGGTATTCACTCAGGTGATAGTGCCTGTTCACTGCCAGCGCACTCATTAGATGATGCAATGCTTGATCGCTTGGAAGAACAAACAAAAGCACTTGCGAAAGCGCTGAATGTTGGCGGTCTGATGAACGTTCAATACGCGATTAAAGATGATGTGATCTACGTTATTGAGGTGAACCCTCGCGCATCACGTACAGTCCCATTTGTTGCGAAAACAATCGGTGCACCAATTGCCAAAATTGCCGCACGTGTTATGGCCGGTGAAAAACTGGATGCAGCGTTTAAAGCCTATGGCGAAAAACCTGATCCACGACAGCTTGAGCATATTGCTGTCAAGGAAGCCGTCTTCCCATTTGCGCGTTTCCCTGGCGTTGATACGCTACTTGGACCAGAAATGCGTTCAACCGGTGAAGTCATGGGATTGGATACAGACTATTCACTATCCTTTGCAAAGTCTCAGCTTGGCGCAGGTGTTGATCTTCCGCGGTCCGGTTGCGTGTTCGTATCCGTTAAAGATGACGATAAGCCAGGCATTTTGGAAACTGCTAAGAAGCTTTCTGACGGTGGTTTTGAAATCATGGCAACGACAGGTACAGCCAACTTCCTTGAACACGCTGGGGTTAAAATCACCCGCGTGAACAAAGTACAGGAAGGCCGTCCTGATATCCGCGACGCAATTCGCAACCGCCAGGTACAGCTTGTGATCAACACGACATCCGGAGCAAAGGCGATCTCGCATTCGAAATCTCTGCGCTTGGCAACATTGACCAACAAGATCCCGTATTTCACCACCCTAGCGGGTGCTGCGGCAGCTGCTGATGCGATTATTGCACTAAATGCAGGTAATCTTGAGGTAAAACCGCTACAGGATTATTTCAAATAATCTGCCAAAACACCAAACGAGCGGGGAAAACAAAACCATATTTGCGATCCCCCTTGTTTCAGGTTAAGAATCACTATCTGATATTCTGATCGGCTTGTATTAATTTACAACTTGCCCAAACAAGTCCCTCAATAGGGAATTTTTTAAGGATTGAGCCATGGTTGAAAAAGTACCCATGACCCAACAAGGTTTTACTGACCTTCAAGAAGAACTTCGTTTTCGTACGCAAACAGAACGAGGTCGTATTATTGATGCGATTTCTGAAGCGCGTGCGCATGGCGATTTATCAGAGAATGCTGAGTATCATGCTGCCAAAGAAGCGCAGAGCATGAATGAAGGTCGCATCATGGAGCTTGAAGATTTAACTTCGCGGGCAGAAGTTATCGATCTAAGCCTAATGTCTGGTGACACAGTAAAATTTGGCGCGACCGTGAAAATGGTTGATGAAGACACTGATGAAGAAAAAACCTATCAGATCGTTGGCGATCAAGAAGCCGATGTGAAAAAGGGTAAAATCTCAATTTCATCCCCTATTGCACGTGCTCTCATTGGGAAATCCGTCGGTGATTCTATTGAGTTTAATGCACCTGGTGGCGCTAAAGGCTATGAAATCCTAGAAATCTCCTGGGGCTAACATAGCCGTTTTTGCAAAAAAGCTTGGTGTGATGGCATGAAGACATATGTTGACCTTAAAGACACCCATGTGCTCGCACCAAACTTAAAAAAGCGCCTTTCAGGTGTGACCTCCACAATTGTGAATTTGGTCCCTAAACAGAAAAAACTGGGCGTTCAAATCGCGTCCATAGGCCCAGGACTACCCGATTTTATCCCGCATGTAAGTTTTTCCCAATTATGGAAACTTTGGCAATTGCCGCAGGACGGCAAGATGCGGGTCTGGCATGCGCGCAGAAATGTAGAAATGCTGCCTGGTATTTTCATGCGCGATATCTTGCGGATGAAAATTAAAGTCATCTTTACTTCAGATGCACAACGTAACCATCGAAGCTACACAAAATGGCTGATCTCAAAAATGGATCATGTCATTAGTGGGTCACAAAAAGCAGGCAGTTTCCTTGAACGAGACAGTACAATCATTCACCACGGTGTCGATTTAGACCGGTTTTTCCCCTCTCCGGATAAAACAAAAGAACGCTCAGAATTAGGCCTTGATCCCAATCTAAAGATTGCTGGATGTTTTGGCCGCGTTCGCCACCAAAAGGGCACTGATATTTTCGTTGACATGATGATCAGACTTTTGCCCAAACATCCTTCGTGGATTGCAGTTATTACAGGTCGTGTAACCGCAGAACATGTTGGATTTGCAGACAAGCTGAAGAAAGCCGTTAAAGAGGCTGGTTTAGACGATCGTATTATATTTGCAGGCGAAGTGGATGCGATCGAAAAGTGGTTCCGGGTGCTTGATTTATACATCGCACCTCAACGAAACGAAGGTTTTGGCCTGACGCCGCTTGAAGCTGCAGCTTGCAACGTTCCAAGCGTTGCTGCCGATGTCGGCGCGTTTTCTGAAATCATCGTCAATGATAAAACTGGCATTGTTGTCGGCGTCGAGGACTTAGATGCGCTTTGCAAAGAAGCCGATAAATATATGTCTGACGCTAAGCTTTTAGAAACACTGGGAAAAAACGCCCGTGAATATGTCAGTCAAAACTTCTCGCTTGAAAAAGAAGCGACTGCAATCAACGCCGTGTACGAGGCAGTGCGTAACGGATGAAGAAAACGTTCCTGCTCATCGCGAAAGACAATTCCTATGGCCTTGTAAAAGAGGTGATGGTGATCGCTGAGCAATTGGAAGCGCATGGCTATAATGTCGAGCGAGCGACACCGAAAAGCCGGAGTTTGATCTCTCGCCTTACCCGGAAAAAACAGGCGGATGTCATAGTCTTTTTTGAGCGGATTTTTCCCGCATGGTATTCCGCCGCTGACGAATTTTATCTCGTTCCCAACCAAGAACGATATCCAAAGCGACAACTCAATCGCCTTAAAAAACTCGATGCAGTTTTGACAAAAACGCGTCACGCAGAAGAGGTATTTCAAGCCTGCGGCAGTGCCACCATCGATATCGGTTTCTCATCCGAAGATCGACAAGATGCGAGCCTAAAAAAAGACAAAACCAAATTCTTCCACCTCGCAGGCGGCAGCACGCTAAAGGGCACAGAAGTCATTCTTGACCTTTGGGAAAAACACCCTGAATGGCCAACGCTGACTTTGGTCCAGAAAAAGGTCAACGCACCCGAAAAAGTGCCAGCAAATGTGGAATTACATTCCGGGTATTTATCAAACGAAGATTTGCTAAAACAACAAAATGAATGTGGCATCCATTTGTGCCCTTCCCGCTCCGAGGGTTGGGGGCATTATATCGTTGAAGCTTTGTCGACAGGCGCCGTGGTTTTAACGACCGATGCGGAACCGATGAACGAACATATCAAAAAAGAGTATGGAATATTGGTGCCTTTCAAACACCAAAGTCCACGTCATATCGGAACCAATTTTTATATCGATGAAGCAAAGCTAGAGGCTGCAATCAACGATCTAATAAAAATAAAAGAGACAGAGTTCTTGGAAAGGTCGCAAAAGGCGCGCCAAGCCTACAAAGCCATTCATCAAAACTATGTCACCCGCTTTGAGCAATTTCTCAAAGACCATGGTCAGAGCCACTAAATACCAATTCAGTACCGCAATACCATCAATAATTCTCAATGAATAAGCAGATCACGGTAATTTGACAGTGAGAACTGTGAGTAACTTACTCATTGGTCTTGAAACACCCTATCCAGTCTCACTAAATCTGCGATAAATATCCCACAATAATTTTGCAGCTCAATATGCGCTACTAGAGGAAAATTCATGTCTGATCGCCACGTACCCGTTCTCATCATTGGCTCTGGCCCTGCTGGCTATACTGCTGCGATTTATGCAGCACGTGCGATGCTTAAACCTGTGATGATTTCTGGTCTCGAACAAGGTGGACAGTTAATGATCACAACTGAAGTGGAAAACTATCCAGGCTATGCAGAAGCCGTTCAAGGCCCTTGGATGATGGACCAAATGCTTCAGCAAGCACAGAATGTGGGCGCAGAAATCATCACCGATGTTGTCACCGATGTGGATGTTTCAAAACGTCCATTTACCGCAAAAACAGATAGCGGCGTGACGTTCACTGCAGATGCATTGATCATCGCAACAGGTGCACAAGCTAAATGGCTTGGTATTGAAACCGAGCAAACATTCATGGGTGGCGGGGTTTCCGCATGCGCAACATGTGATGGGTTTTTCTACCGCAATAAAAATGTAGCTGTTGTTGGCGGCGGCAATACAGCCGTTGAAGAGGCGCTTTATCTGTCTAATCTGGCCGCAAAAGTAACACTCATTCACCGCAGGGATGAACTCCGTTCTGAGAAGATCCTTCAGGAACGCCTATTTGCAAAAGAAAATGTAGAGATCATCTGGGACAGCGAAGTTAAAGAGATCACGGGTGAGCTTGCAAAAGCACCACTTCCGCCAACAGTGACAGGCGCGATTTTACATAACCGTAAGACGGGCGAAGACAGCTCGATTGATATTGATGGTATTTTCATCGCTATCGGTCACGCACCAGCTGTGAGCTTATTTGAAGGCAAATTGAAGCAAAAACCAAATAAGTATCTTTGGACCGCCCCTGATTCAACAGCAACAGATGTTGAAGGTGTATTTGCCGCTGGAGATGTAACAGACGACATCTATCGCCAAGCGGTTACTGCGGCGGGCATGGGTTGTATGGCCGCGCTTGAAGCAGAACGTTTCCTTTCCTAATAACCCACACCCCAAATGCACAATTTAACAATCTACAAGACCTACAATCTTGTAGATTGCACATTGTTTTCATTTACTATTAGATGAATAAAAAGAATCTTTTGTTTTGTTAGTGGATGGGGAGATCAACTAAATGCCGCTAGATTGGGACAAGTTACGCATATTCCATGCCGCGGCTGAAGCAGGCTCATTCACTCATGCAGCCGATAAGTTGCACCTATCTCAATCCGCAATTAGCCGTCAGGTGAGCGCGCTTGAGCATGAGGTCAGCTCAAAGCTTTTTCACCGTCATGCACGCGGACTTATCCTCACCGAGCAGGGTGAATTGTTATTTCGAACTGCCGATGATGTGCTTCATCGATTAGAAACAGCGCGCATGCAACTCATTGAAACCAATGAGCGCCCAAGCGGGAATTTACGTGTGACCACCACAGTTGGGCTGGGCCAAGGTTGGCTAACCGGCCATATCCATGAATTCCTATCGCTCTATGATGATATTCGTCTGCAATTGCTGCTCGATAACGACGAGATTGATGTGGGCATGCGCACAGCAGATTGTGCTATCCGTCTGCGACGACCGCATGAATCTGACCTCATTCAACGGAAATTGTTTACCGTGCATTTCCATGTCTATGCCTCGCCGACCTATATCAATAAATTTGGTGAGCTGAAAACTCTTGATGATTTAGATAACCATCGCATCATTACCTTTGGTGAACCTGCACCAAGTTATTTATTAGAGATGAACTGGCTTCAATCTCTTGGACGTTCGTCAGACAATCCACGAACCCCACATCTACAGATCAACTCTTTACCAGCTGTAAGGCGCGCTTGTATGCGCGGGATTGGTATTTCACTTCTGCCAGACTACATGGTTTCGAAAGAAGACGGCTTGGTTCAATTGCAAATCAATGCCGATATCCCGTCATTTGACACATATTTCTGTTATCCGGAAGAAATGAAAAATGTTGCAAAACTTCAAGTCTTCCGTGACTTTCTCGTTGCAAAGGCTCGCCGCTGGGAGTTCTAGACTGGTATAAAAATTAGCACACCAGCAAGAAAACGCTTTAAAAATAACCATTTGGATAGTTTTGCTGCAACGCACGCAAATCATCAGCTATGCGCTGAATGCATGACAGACATGCGGGATAATTTATTGTCAAATGCTTAATAAAGTATCATATTGTAGTCAGCAAATGCACAAATGGTGGTCACCTCCCAGTCCACCGCATGAGCTGTTCCCTCCGAAGGTAACTCCTTCTTACTTGGCCGTGGTTCGATCTACGGCCTTTTTTTTGTCTTTTTTTCAAGCATCGCATAAAATTGCACACAAAAAAGGCACATCAGTTGATGTGCCTTTCAGAAATTAACATGCTTGTTTGATCTTATTTCAAAGATGCACAGAAACGCTGAATGCGTGTACAAGCTTCCTCCAGCAATTCATCAGACGTCGCGTATGAAATACGGAAGTTCGGTCCCTGACCAAAGGCTGAACCATGAACAACTGCCACACCTTCTGCTTCCAATAGCTCAGTCACAAAATCAGCATCTGTCTCAATCAACTTACCACTTGGTGCTGTTTTACCAATCAATGCAGCGCATGATGGATAAACATAAAATGCACCTTCAGGTGATGGGCATTCAATACCAGTTGCTTGATTAAGCATGGAAACAACCAAGTCACGGCGACCTTTAAACAAAGTTTTGTTAGTCTCGATGAAATCTTGCGGACCGTTTAGCGCTTCAACAGCTGCCCATTGCGCAATTGAACATGCACCAGATGTTTGCTGACCTTGGATCATGTCCATAGCTTTGATCAATTCGATCGGACCTGCAGCATAACCAATACGCCAACCTGTCATCGCATAGGCTTTTGATACACCATTCATTGTTAATGTGCGGTCATATAGCTTTGGCTCAACTTGTGCAGGCGTGACAAATTCAAAGTCGTCATAAACAAGATGCTCATACATATCATCTGTCAGCACCCAAACATGTGGGTGACGCAACAAGACGTCTGTCAAAGCTTTCAACTCATCATGCGAATAAGCACCACCAGATGGGTTGGATGGTGAGTTGAAAATCAACCATTTTGTCTTCGGTGTGATGGCAGCTTCAAGCGCCTCAGCAGACAATTTAAATTTGCTTTCAATCGATGTTGCGATTGGTACTGAAGTACCGCCGCAGATCGCGACCATTTCAGGATAGCTCACCCAGAAAGGTGCAGGAATGATGACTTCGTCACCTTCGTTCAATGTTGCCATGAGCGCGTTAAACAAGATCTGCTTGCCACCCGTTCCAACGATGACCTGGCTAGGATCATAATCCAAACCATTTTCACGTTTAAACTTCTTGGCAATTGCTTCGCGCAGTGGAGGAATTCCGGCAACAGGGGTGTATTTCGTTTCCCCGCGCTTGATCGCATCCATTGCTGCTTCTTTGATATTATCCGGCGTGTCAAAGTCAGGCTCACCTGCGCCAAGACCAATAACATCTCGACCAGCAGCTTTTAACTCACGTGCTTTTTGTGACACAGCAATTGTTGCAGAAGGTTTAACTCTAGAAAGTGCATCGGCTAGAAAGGCCATTTTGTGCTCCATATGTTATTACGGAAGTGGTATGTCGCAAGGCCAGTATTCTTGCAAGTTGAAAATCAAAAAACTTCACTAATTTTTGCAGACTTGATCTTCTACACAACATTCACGCCACTAAATGGTCACAAAAACTATCCTCTAACGCCCTAATTCAATCTCATTGACGTCGATTTTCTTGATCATAACACCGCTAACAACGGAGTTAATATTATGGATCAATTCATTCGCACCCCTCGCGCAGGCAAAGAAGACAAACAACTAACGCTAACAATCTTTATCTTTGCCGGGTTTCTTTTAGGCGTGACCGCAATCGCAGGTATCGGCCAAACGGAAGACAAGGAGTATTTTGCAACTGATCAAATTCAGTTCACACAGCGTTCTTGAACTGCTTTGAGCGCACTGTATGGATCTCTCAATCCAGAAACGGTTATCGGTTTACCCGCACGCGGGTAAATGTGCATCGAGGCAACTTTGGTAAATCGCCCTAACCAGCCATATTCAAGTTCAACATTCTTGATAAATTGATAATCAATTTCCATTGGATCCCGCGCTGGAAACCCTTTGTGAACGATTAAATTATCATCGAACAATCGAATACCTAAAGTCGCGAATTTCAACACATTGTATGCAATAAGTAACGGCACACCCAAGACCAAAACAAACATACAAAGTCGAGCCAGCGCAGTGTGCGACTGATCATTTAAATACAGCCAACCCCAAGCAGCACCATATCCCAAAGCAATTATCATTGCAGGCAAAAGCAAAGTTATCAGGCTTGAACGAAAATGCAGTTCTGATTGCTTATTGTGTTCAGCAATTTTTACAATGTTATCCAATCCAAATTCCCAAAATAGTCTTCCCACACGGCAATTTCTTAAAGATTACGCGCAAGTTGATTAGAACTCAACTCCGGACCCAAATCCCCGCTTTGCATTTCCCGCTTGCTAATTTAGCTAAAATGAGACATCAAATCCATCGCGGGTTTACAAAGAACCGATCATCCAAACTACTAAAGAATGCCTTTTTATGACAAGACGTAACGCGAATTTGCTCCTCCTATTAGCTGGCGCGGTATGGGGAATGGGGTTCATTGCACAAACAACGGCAATGGATGATATCGCTCCCTACACCTTTGTGGGCGCTCGTTTTGTCATTGCAAGTCTGGTTCTAATCCCGTTTGCGCTATGGGAGACAAAGCGCGCTGAAACAGCACTTCCAAGAACTGCATATCTGCAATTTATCATGATTGGCTTTGTGCTATTCCTGGCCATGGGACTGCAACAAGTTGGGCTTTTAACAACAACTGTAACCAACTCGGGCGTTTTAACCGGGCTATACGTTATCTTTGTTCCAATCTTAGCATTATTGCTTTATCGAACAGTTCCGCATTTTATCGTCTGGCCTAGTGTCATCTTAACCTTTGCCGGGATTTATCTTCTATCCGGTGGCGCCCTCACCTCGCTCACGTATGGCGATGTGCTTACTATCGGATGCGCAGCATGCAATGCGCTGCAAATGGTGTTTATTGCCCGTTATGCCATAAAATATAACCGCCCCATGACATTTAGCTTTGTGCAATTCCTTTCTATTGCGGTCTTTGGTTGCCTCGTTGCAGGTACCACTGAACACATAGCATTTGCTCCATTGCTAAATGCTTTGCCTGAAATTTTATATGCTGGCATCTTTTCAAGCGCACTTGCATTCACCATCCAGGCAGTAGCGCAGCGTTATACCACTGCCCCGCAAGCTGCAATTTTCATGTCGACTGAAGTTTTATTCGCTGCATTATTTGGTGCAATCTTCTTGGGCGAACGTATTGCTTTTATTGGATATTTAGGCGGTCTGCTCATCTTCACAGCAATGATTTTGACAGAAACTATACCATTTATGAAACTCAAATCTTCACAAAAGTTGAGCCGTTCATAAACCGTTCAGGTTCAAAATTGTAGCTTAGCCTCACACTTTGAAAAACCATGCAGCAAAGCATGAAATGTGAGGTAAGAACCATGAGCAAAATTGTAAAATCAGCTATCATTGCAACTTCTATCGTAGGCATGACTTTGTCGACCACAGCCTCTGTTCAGGCGCATGATATTTATAAAAAACATCACCATAAACACATCGTCAAACATCATCACAAACACGTTGTAAAACATCGTCACAGACATGTTATAAAGAAAAAGAACAACGACGCTGTTGTTTGGGGCATGATTGGATTAGCGGCGGGCGCGATCATCGCAAACAGTGCGAACAACCATCGCAAAACGCACGTCTATCGCCAACCGACACCGCAAACAATTTACCCTGGCGCAAATCACTATCCGGCAGCCCCTGCTAAAAGCTATAGAACACGTTCCTATGTGAGTTATCAGCCATGGAGCCAAGGTTGGTATAACTACTGCTCAAAGCGATATCGTTCATTTAACCCAAATAAAGGAACGTTCCGCGGATATGATGGTAAAGATCACTTCTGCGTTGTTAAATAAAGCCTAATTAAGACCGGTCAGGAATGGATTTGAACGCCGTTCCTGGCCGATTTGACCTCCGGGACCATGACCACAAATAAACCCAACATGATCACCAAGTGGAAAAACTTTATCGCGGATTGAAGAGAGTAATTGCTGGTGATCTCCACCTGGAAGATCTGTTCTGCCAATAGAGCCTGAAAACAACACATCCCCCACATGCGCAAATGCATTTTTCTCATTATAGAAAATGACGTGACCCGGCGCATGCCCTGGGCAATGCAGAACCCTAAATGTATGCTCTGAAAACGAGACTTCATCCCCCTCTTTAAGCCACTTATTCGACGTCACATTTTTAACATCCATGCTCACACCAAACATCTGCGCCTGATCTTCAAGTCCGGATAAAAGCGTAATATCATCTTCATGCGGCCCAAGAATATCAATATTCAGATTTTCTTTCAGCTCTTCTGCACCACCAGCGTGGTCAATATGTCCGTGGGTGAGCCAAATCGCTGTAATTTTAAGTTCAGCTTCCTCAATTGCTTTTAAAATATGTGGCACATCACCACCTGGATCAACAACAACGCCTTCTTTGGTTTGTTCATCAAATAATATTGTGCAATTTTGTTGAAATGGAGTGACTGGAACAATAATCGCGCGCAGCTCAGACATTTATATTTCCTTCGATTTAGACACCACATCTATGGCACAGATTTCCAAGCCCCGTCAGTCCAAAACGCTATTCATCCCTATTTTATCGCTCAAAAACTCTGATCGGGGCAAAATCATGTATTTGCCATATTTTATGTGTTAGTTTTTCTTGTGTTTAAAAACATCAATAGGGGGATGTTATGGATTTTTTACCACTCATAATTCAAATTGTGACGGGGATTATCGGCGGGCACGCGGTCAGCGGTGCGCTAAAGCAGGCAGCTTTGGGAACAATTGGCAGATCAATTGCTGGCGCAATTGGCGGCGTTGGTGGTACTGCGATACTAGCCAGCCTAGGAGCAGGTGATCTAACTGGCGCAATGGGTGCATTAGCTGGTAGCGCCATCAGCGGCGTTGCAGGCGGCGGGATCGTCTCCGGCGGCATCGGCGCCGTTTTGGGCATGCTGAAGAAGTAAAGACAATAAAAAAGGTGGCAAAAGCCACCTTTAAAAATCGTTCTTGAACCCGAAGCTATTACTCTGCAGCTTGCAGATTAGGCGTAACTTCCTGCGAATAATCATCCATCAGTGTTTGGATAATTGTACCAACTTCAAACTTGTATTCACCAATTTCGCCAACCGGCGTCACTTCTGCGGCTGTTCCAGTTAAGAAGCAGCCATCAAAATCAGCCATCTCTTCCGGCATAATGACACGTTCAATCACTTCAATATTACGACGCTTTGCCAAATCTATAACTGTCTGGCGCGTAATACCATTTAAGAAGCAATCTGGTTTCGGCGTATGAATCTTATCACCCTGAATGAAGAAAACATTTGCGCCTGTTGCTTCTGCAATTTGACCACGCCAATCTAGCATCAATGCATCAGCATAGCCTTTCGCTTCGGCTGCGTGCTTGGACAATGTACAAATCATGTAAAGACCAGCGGCTTTGGCAAAACTTGGAATAGAGCGCGGGTCAGGACGGCAATAATCTGCCATGGTCAAACGCAAACCTTTAAGGCGCTGCTCTGGATCAAAATAACTTGGCCATGCCCAAACCGCGATCGCCAGGTTGATCTTATTTGACTGCGCTGAAATACCCATCATTTCAGATCCGCGCCATGCAATAGGACGCACATAAGCGTCCGTGAGGCCTTGGCGCTTAAGCGCTTCAATACATGCAGCATCAATCTCATCCGCTGAATAAGGAATTTCAAATCCAAGATATTCAGCAGACTTAATCAAACGATCTGTATGCTCACGAAGCTTAAAAATTTCTCCGCCATAGGCGCGTTCACCTTCGAACACCGAACTTGCATAATGCAAGCCGTGGCTCAATACATGAACTTTAGCATCCTTCCAGTCGACAAATTCTCCATTATACCAGATTTCACCATCCAGTTGATCAAACGGCGTTGATGCCATCTTTCATCCTCCAGCGCATACAAAAAGCTGTTGCGCACCACAATTACACAAGCTCAATCCGGTTATTGATTGATCGATTAGTTATATTTAAGGCGATTTTTGAAGTTTAATCAAAAAAATTGATCTCTCAAACATGCTTTAGATTAACAATCTGCGAAATATGTGTCAATAAGGCTGACGTATTATGTAAACTCTCGGAGCAGCGCATGCGTGGCGACAAAACACAAATGCTTGAAGTGTCAGATGCTGATGAAGATCAGCAGGAGCACTTTGAGATAGATTACGAAATTATCGAAGCCATGTTTTTCGCCTACCGCGATTTTGTTTCCGACCCTGACCTGGTTTTAAAAGAATTTAAGTTTGGACGAGCGCATCACAGAATTATCCATTTTGTCAGCCGTCAACCTGGCTTAACTGTCGCCGAATTACTCGATATTTTAAACATCACAAAGCAAAGTTTGGCCAAGGTTTTAAAGCAACTTATTCAAACAGGGTTTATCAAACAAGAAACCGATCATGAAGATCGCAGGCAGCGGCATTTATATACAACACAAAAAGGTCAAAAACTTGCCTTAAAGCTCTCCAGACAACAATCTCGCCGAATCTCTCTGGCCCTAAAAGAAATGGCACCTGAGGATCGGAATACGATTTTGTCGTTTTTGAATGGGATGCACAACAAATAAAAAGGTGCCTCCCGCATGATGAAAAAAGGATGGGATGCAAAATTGGTTGATGATGTGATTGATGATGGGGCTAAACATATCTTGGTGGTGGATGATGATACTCGAATTCGAGATCTTTTAAGACGCTATCTTGCTTCAAGCGGTTTCAGAGTAACAACAGCATCAGATGCCAGCCAGGCACGGCGAAAGCTCGAAGGCATGGATTTCGATCTTTTGATTGTCGATGTCATGATGCCTGGTGAGAGTGGCATTTCACTCACGAGCTCACTCTCTAAAATCAAAGACGTACCGATTTTAATGCTAACCGCTTTGTCAGAAGTCGAGTCTCGAATTTCTGGTCTAGAAGCCGGTGCAGATGACTATTTGGGCAAACCATTTGACCCCAAAGAGCTGGTATTGCGGATCAATGCAATCCTGCGCCGTGGGGGCACGCCTGAAACACCAACGATTCAGCAGGTTATGTTCGGACCATATACCTATGTGTTAGAAACGCGCGAATTAAAAATGAATGGCGAAGCGGTGCATTTAACCGATCGCGAAAAAGAATTGATGTCGATTTTCTCCAGCAAACCAGGTGAAACCATTCACCGCATGGAACTTGCCGGAGAAGACCAATCTGTTGGCGATCGTACCATTGATGTACAGATTAATCGCTTGCGCCGGCGCATTGAAGACAATCCTGCAGAACCAACATGGCTGCAAACGGTTCGCGGGATCGGTTACCGCCTTGCAGTTGAATAGCAAATTAAACAATTATTCGTAATCGGCAGTTTTATTTCAGCACGTTTTTGCTTTATAGCTACATAGAGTGCTGGCTGGAGTAAAAGAATAGCTGAATGGCAACGATTGAATCAATCCGACGAGAATATGAGCGGTATCCCCCAACAGGGATACGCAGATATACAAGATGGTTTCGCCGACGCGTCCCAACGGGTCTTTATGCGCGTTCTTTGCTGATTATCATTGTGCCAATGGTCCTGTTGCAATCCGTTGTGGCATTTGTGTTCATGGAACGGCACTGGCAAACAGTTACCCAGCGTTTATCGACAGCCGTTACACGCGATATCGCTGCGATTGTTGATATGCTCGCGACGTATCCGCAAGATAGCAATTACGAAGAAATCGTGCGCATAGCGCGGGATCGATTGGATTTAAATATTTCAATCGAACCAGGAACAACCCTACCTCCACCCCGACCAAAACCGTTTTTCTCAATTTTGGACCAAACACTTAGCGATGAACTGACAAAGCAGGTCCAATTGCCATTTTGGATTGATACGGTCGGTGATTCCAGCCTTGTCGAAATCCGCATCCAATTGGGTGCTGAGGTGTTGCAGGTCTTTGCACGACGCAGCCAGGCCTATGCATCAAACACACACATCTTCTTATTATGGATGGTGGGAACTTCGCTGGTACTGCTATTGATTTCCATCCTGTTCTTAAGGGGACAAATCAGACCCATTTTAAGGCTTGCAGATGCTGCTGAAAAATTTGGTAAAGGCCAACCCACACCGGAAGATTTTCGCCCCAGAGGGGCGGATGAGGTTCGTAGAGCAGGCTTAGCATTCATTCGCATGCGTGAGCGGATTGAAAAGCAAATTGAGCAACGAACAGCCATGCTATCTGGTGTTAGTCATGATTTACGAACAGTTTTAACGCGCTTTCGTCTTCAACTCGCAATTTTAGGCGATGATGAAGAAATCAAAAGTCTTGATCAGGATGTCAAAGACATGCAATCCATGCTGGAAGGATATCTGGCTTTTACCAAAGGTGAAGCAGAGGAAGATTTTGGCTCTATTGACCTCAATGAGCTGGTGAGCAAACTTGAAAAAGACGGCAAGTTATTAGGTAAAAATGTCACCAGCTCGGTCTCAGGTATCAGCCAGGCAGATGTACGCCCAAGCGCATTCTCACGTCTAATCAATAATCTGTTTTCCAACGCCTGCCGTTACGGCAACAAAGTCAAAATAACGGTGCGCTCAGATGCGGCTTGGCTGGTTTTCACCGTCGAGGATGATGGCCCCGGGATCCCAGAAGAATCTCGAGAAGATGTTTTCAGACCATTTTTCCGTTTAGATGAAGCTCGTAATCAAGATGAACAAGGAACTGGTCTAGGACTTGCTATTGCACAAGATATCGCACGAAGTCACGGCGGCGATATAACCCTGTCAGATAGTGATCTTGGCGGCTTAAAAGCAACAGTCAGAGTGCCTGCGTAATACGCAGCTGCTACATTAAACGTTCGCCGTTTGGAATGTCTTTTGACACACCTGCCAAAACAATTGCGCCGTCTTTGTCTGCAAAACCCAGCGTGAGAACTTCCGACATAAACGGACCTATTTGACGTGGTGGAAAATTCACAACAGCCATAACCTGCCGCCCCACCAAATCCTCTGGCTTATAATGCACGGTAATCTGAGCTGATGTTTTCTTCACACCAATGTCTGCGCCAAAATCGATCTTCATTTTAATCGCAGGTTTACGTGCTTCTGGAAATGGATTGGCTTCGACCACCGTACCCATACGTATATCAACCTTTTCAAAGTCTTCCCAAGCGATGAAATCAGTCATTTTTTTGCAAGTTCCTCTGAACGGTTTTTCGCCGCCATGATAGCGCGGTCAAAAATCTTTTGCATCCCGTCACCCTCAGCCATCAGCACAGAAAGCGCAGCAGCTGTAGTGCCGCCCGGCGAGGTTACATTTTGGCGCAAGGTACTCGCATCATCATCTGAACGACGCATCAGCTCCCCTGCCCCTGAAACAGTTTCACGCGCAAGACGCATTGCAACATCAGCATCAAGCCCGGCCTTAATACCGGCTTGCGCCATAACTTCAGCCAGCAAGAAGACATACGCAGGCCCGCTTCCGGACACTGCGGTCACCGCATCTATTGTGTGTTCATCATCAAACCATTCAACCGGGCCACATACGGATAAAAGCTGGGTAACAAGTTCTCGCCCCTTAACTGACAAACCATCTTCAGCCATTACACCTGTGATCCCACGACCAATCATTGCTGGTGTATTGGGCATTGCTCGCACAACAAGCCCCTGCGTTATATGGGATTTTATAGCTGCAATCGTTGTGCCTGCGGCAATGCTAACAATCAAAGTGCTCTCATCAACACATGCAAGAACTGATGGCAAAACCTTGTCCATCATCTGCGGCTTGATAGCCAAAACCAGAACAGAAGCTTTCTCATCTTCCGGTACAGATGCCCCGTAGCCAACACCTTTTGCATCCAACAACGCAGCCATTTCATCCTTTAAACCAGGATCAGCTACGTAAATTGGTGCGACATTAAGATCATTATCCAACCAGCCGCGCAAAACAGCGCCGCCCATATTTCCTGCGCCAAGCAGAACTATCGGACGTTTGTCAGACATTTAGGCGGAACCTTGGGTCTCAAACATGACAAGATCAATTGCCTTTTGTGCATCAATTCCAGCCCAGGCAACAAATTGGAAAGACTGAAAATAAGCTTCGCAAGATTCAACCGCGCTTGCAAGCAAGCTTTCAACCTGCTGACTGGTTGGCTCTGCACCTCCAGATAGTAACAGTGACTGACGGAAGATCATGACGTTATCTTTGAGCCAAAGATCAAAGTGCCCCATGAGAACCTGACCATTGATCAGCGAGATCAATTTCAACAACTCATGTGATCTATTATCTTGAACATTGAAGTCAAAAGCACAAGCAATGTGAAGCGCCTCATGCGCCTCGAGCCAAGAGAATGAAATCTGATAATTTGCCCATTCACCCTCAATAATCATCGCGATTTCGTCATCACATGAACGTTCAAAAGACCAATCGTTATTTGCCGCAACAAATTCGATAACGTCTACCGGGTTAGAATGCCGTTCAATATCTAACTCAACCAAATTCATCACAAAGCCTCATCTGCTTCAAAGTTCTTATTCTGTCGAATGCGAACTCAAAACCAACAATCATCAAATCTATATTTAGGATACTGACGCAATAAGCCTTTGCGAGGCTTACCGGACAGAATTCCGAATCATCTATAAGAATCAGTGTATAAGAGCAGATTCAGCATTCCATCCCCCGATGCCGAAAAATTTTTTTGAAGGGGTTATTTACAATTACCAAATTGATTCCAAAGTCTTTAGTAAATGACTCAGGAATAAGGGTTTTTTGGCTCTCCACAGGACGCCTCATCCTGTGGAAAAAAATATGTATAAAGTTTTTATAAGATTCAGAGCGTTAGTCTGATTAAGCTTTCGGTTTGCGTGTAGATGATTTTGCAGGTTTTTGACTTGCAGCCAACTGCTTCTCAAGTTCGTCAATCCGCGCTTTTAACGCATCGTTTTCTTCGCGCGCTTTAACAGCCATTTCACGAACGGCATCAAATTCATCACGCTTAACAATGTCCGCATTGTTTAAGAAACGTTCAAACTGGCTTTGCAATGCTGTTTCAGCTTCTTTTGCCACGCCTTGTGCGGCACCCGCTGCATCTGTCATAAGCTTTGCAAATTCATCGAAAATTCGATTTGGACCCTGATTCATCGTGTTCGCCTCTTTGTGTGATCTTGCATCAAGCAATGTGCTTCATACCTCACGTAAGTATAAGCTGGGTCTTTTGCAAGAAATTTCAGCATGTAAATAGTGGGCAAATCACCGCAAGTTGAATGTCATTGCCTTGACCAGACCACAAACTAAACGCATTGTCGCGACGCGGTTTTGAAAGCGCAAATGAAACAATGCTCAGATACGGATCACTTTCTTGGACATAATATTACTTCCATTTTCACTTCTTACATTTCCAAAAATTGACCCGGTCATCTTCTCCGTTGGCCCCTTTGACGTGCGATGGTACGGCCTTGCATATGTTGCTGGTATCTTATTGGGCTGGGCTTATGCACGAGAATTACAAAAGCGCAGCCACCTTTGGCCAAACAATCAACAAGCCATGAAGATGATTGATCTGGATGACTTTGTTTTGTGGGCCGCGATTGGTATCGTTGCTGGGGGCCGCATTGGTTATATCTTATTTTACGACTTCGCCTCGATCATGGAAAACCCCGCACGAATATTTGAAGTCTGGAACGGCGGCATGTCCTTTCATGGGGGTGTTTTAGGCACCCTCGTTGCAATGATACTTTTTGCCTATTTGCGTAAATTTAGCATGTGGAGCTTGTTTGATATCGTTTGCGCTGCAGCACCTGTTGGTATTTTCTTCGGCCGTATTGCAAACTTTATCAATGGTGAATTATGGGGCCGATTAAGCGGTGCACCGTGGGCATTTGTGTTTCCCGGTGGCGGGCCATTTCCGCGCCATCCATCACAACTCTATGAAGCTTTACTAGAAGGCGTTGTTCTGTTTGCTCTTCTGGCAGTGTTATGCATTGTTTACAAAAAGCTCAAACAACCCGGATTTATCGCAGGTGCCTTTATCTTTGGCTATGGAAGCGCTCGCATTTTTGTAGAATTTTTCCGCGAACCTGATGCCCATATCGGATTTTTGTTTGGTGGCTGGTTTACAATGGGCATGCTTCTATCCATTCCCCTGCTTGCGATAGGCCTATGGGGTATGCTAACTGCATCCTCGCGGGTTAAAACAATCAGGTCGGAATAGCTTAATACATGCCTACACCCTTGGAACAAAAGATCCGAGATTTAGTAAACGTGAATGGTCCAATCAGTGTTGCGGACTATTTTGCGCTATGTTTGGCTGACCCAGAGTTTGGCTATTATAAAACTAGAGATCCCTTCGGTCATGAGGGAGATTTCATCACAGCGCCCGAAGTCAGTCAGCTCTTTGGTGAAATGCTTGGCATATATCTTGTACAATCCTGGCAAAAACACATGCCGAATGGCCCTATTCGCCTCGTCGAAATCGGCCCCGGTCGTGGTACATTAATGGCTGATGCGTTGCGCGTTATTCAACAAACGCAAAAGGATCAGTTTGACCAATTGACAATCCATATGGTCGAAACCAGCCCAAAGCTACGTGACACACAAGCAGAAACACTGAAGGCCTATCAGGACAAGATCCAATGGCATGATACATTTGAAGATGTGCCAGATGGTTTTACCTTGTTGGTTGCAAACGAATTGTTTGACGCCATTCCAATTCGGCAATTTGTCAAAACCGATACAGGTTATCGCGAACGCATGGTCACAGTGGATGCAGATGATCTTTTAAGCTTCACCGTTGGCGTCGCGGGCATTGACCCCGAACTCTTGCCTGAAAATCACAAATCACAGCCCGTCGGCACTATATTTGAAATTGCGCCAGCGCGCGCCAATGTCATGGCATCCATCGCAACACGTTTGACCGAGCAAGGTGGCAGCGCCCTTGTCATTGATTACGGATTTCTTGCACAAGGCTTTGGGGATACTTTGCAAGCGGTTCGCAAACATAGCTATGATCATCCGCTTGCAAGCCCTGGGATAGCTGATCTCACAAGTCATGTTGACTTTGAAACCCTCATGCATATTTCACATGCCGCCGGATCGCATATTCATGGCGTAATGCATCAGGGCGATTTTCTCGTAGGATTAGGTTTGCTGCAACGCGCAGGCGCTTTAGGTCACAACAAAGACCACGACACGCAGCAGGAAATCCGCAGCGCTGTTGAACGCCTCGCCGGTGAAGGCGAAGGCAAGATGGGCGAACTATTTAAGGTATTGGCGATTAGTGGCGCACCAATTCAGCTTGCACCATTTATCGCAGGCGACACTATCTCAAATGAAGAGAATCATCCAAACTAACGTTTGGTAAAGTCCATGATAATTGAGTTGGATGTAAATCAGCGTTGCGAGAGGTGTAAATCGTGCAAGCACAAACAGATGCGCAGTTTGTTCAAAGCCCAATTCTAAAATCACTGCAATCTCAATCGGGCATTTCGCATGGATTTTTCAAACGACATGGCGGTTGTTCAGAGGGCATATTTTCAAGCTTGAATGCGGGATTAGGTTCAGGGGATGAGACGCAAAGCGTTATTGAAAACAGACGCCGCATTTGCAAGGCCATTGGCACAACACCCCCACATTTAGCAACGCTGCATCAGCATCATTCAGCGGATATATTTGTTGCAACAGGCGGCATAGAAAAAGATCGCCCCAAAGCTGACGGTATCGTTACAAGCACCCCTGGGACAGCTGTGGGTGTGGTCACAGCAGATTGTGGACCGGTTTTATTTGCCGACCCTGAGAATAAGGTAATAGGCGCAGCACATGCAGGTTGGCGTGGGGCTTTTGATGGCGTCCTACAAAACACAATTGAGAAAATGATTGAACTCGGCGCAAAGCGCGAAAACATTCGTGCATCTTTAGGGCCGTGTATATCACAAAAAAACTACGAAGTTGGACCTGAGTTTTATCAACGCTTTATCGATAAAGATCAAAAGCTTGGACAATATTTCAAAGCTTCCAACAAGGAAGGTCACCACCTTTACGATTTAAATGGCTTTATTCAGTCTCAACTAAAATCCGCTGGCGTCATTGCTGAAGATCTAGAAATTTGTACTTATGACGAAGGCAACGGCTATTTTTCCTATAGGCGCACAACACATCGACAGGAAAAAGACTATGGTCGGCAACTTTCTGTAATCACGTTAGGTTAAAAGCATGCCAATTTATTTCACCGATGATGAATACAAAGATCGCGTAAAACGCGTTCGCGCAGATATGCAAACAAATGGCAATGATGCCATGCTGATTTTTGCGCAAGAAAGCATGTATTGGCTGACGGGTTATGACACATTTGGTTACTGTTTTTTCCAATGTTTGATCTTAACGCAAAACGACATGATCTTATTGACGAGATCGGCGGACTTACGCCAAGCACAACAAACATCAAATATCGATGACATTCGCATTTGGAAAGACGGTGCAAATGCAAATCCTGCGAGTGATTTAAAAAACATCTTAACCGAACTCGGATTAGCAGGGAAAAAACTTGGCATCGAGCTTGATACGCATGGTCTGACAGCAGCCAATTATATAAAAGTAACAGGGCAATTGAATGATTTTGCCGAGCTTGTTGATCAATCATATCTCATCAGTGAATTGCGGCTTGTGAAAAGCGATCAAGAAATTGAATATGCAAAACGTGCCGGAGTGCTAGCTGATGATGCATTGGATGCGGCGATAGCCGCGATTAAATCTGATGGCAGTGAAGCGGCTGTTCTTGCCGCCATGCACAATGTCATCTTCGGTCAAGGCGGTGATTATCCCGGCAACGAATTTATTATTGGTTCGGGGCGCGATGCGTTGCTCTGTCGATATAAATCCGGCCGCAGAGAACTTTCTACGGACGATCAACTCACTTTGGAATGGGCAGGGTCATTTGCCCATTATCATGCCGCGATGATGCGAACCATTGTGATCGGCAAACCTCGCCCACTTCACAGCAAACTTTTTGAAGCAAGTCGGGAAGCATTGTCAGCGGTGGTTGAGAACATGCAAACGGGCAGAACGTTTGGCGATGTATTTCAAGCTCATGCGGATGTACTTGATGCCCATGGATTATCCAGCCATCGTCTAAACGCTTGTGGGTATTCGCTCGGAGCACGCTTCACACCATCATGGATGGAGCATCAGATGTTTTTTGAGAACAACCCCCAGGAAATCAAACCCGGGATGACGCTGTTTGCGCATATGATTATCGTTGATTCCGAAACAGAAACAGCAATGACACTTGGTCAAACCTTCTTGACCACTGACGCAAAGGCTGAAAATCTATCACGAAACGGTTTCGATTTAATCCAGTGTTGATGTAAAACATCGATTTACATGAAGGTAAGCGGGAGCGCATGGCTTTTAGATATCTAAACATATTGGTAAGTTTGTCATTTATGACGGGCACTCTTTTGGGCTGTAACAGCACCGAAAGCGTACTTCAGCCAATTCCAACTGCGACCACAACAACGACACCTGAAGTAAACGCAGTTACCCAACCTGTTAATCAAGGCATATTGGTAAGCTTCCTACCGGTAACGGGTGCCCCCGCTGACAAATTGAGCATACTATCTCAGTCTTTAGCGCGAAAAACACAGGAGAACGGCATCACGATTGTCGCCACGTCAAATGCAGAAGCTCAGTATAAAATCAAAGGCTTCTTATCCGCATTTTCTGATGAGGCAAATACAACCGTTGTATATGTCTGGGACATACTTGATCCTTCCGGTGCTCGACTTTACCGAATCCAGGGTCAAAGTGATACAACTGGAGCTGGATCGGACCCTTGGCAGTTCGTCACGCAAAGCGTAATGGAAGAAATTGCCGGAAAAAGCCTGACAGATTTTATAAATTGGCAAAGACAACAAAGCTAAAGCCGAGCTTAAACGTTTTAAATTGGGACCAACTTCAGGATTCTGTAAAGAAATGCATTTTTATGTGGAAAGGTTCTTGAAATCGTCGTAAAGGCCGCTAAAAGCACAGCCATAGCCTTTTGGCGTGGTTGATTAAATAAGCCAAATGCGCATGCATATAACAAACGTTATGTGCTGGACCCAATTGTAGAGATACGGGCGGAACAAGATGAAGATTTTTGCGGGCAACTCAAACCAGCAACTGGCGGAAAATATCTGCCAATACCTCAACCTTCATCTGGGAAAGGCAAGCGTTAGGCGCTTCGCAGACCAAGAGATATTTGTTGAAATTCAGGAAAACGTTCGCGGTGAAGACGTCTTCATTGTGCAATCGACATCCTATCCTGCCAATGACAATCTCATGGAACTATTGATCATGATTGATGCGGCAAGACGTTCATCTGCGCGCAGGATCACAGCTGTGCTTCCTTATTTTGGTTATGCACGGCAGGACAGAAAGCCAGGTCCACGTTCCCCAATTTCAGCAAAGCTTGTTGCTAATTTGATTACAGAGGCTGGTGCCGATCGTGTTTTAACCATGGACCTTCATGCAGGCCAGATCCAAGGCTTTTTTGATATTCCAACGGATAACCTATTTGCTATGCCAACATTGGCACGCGACATCAAAGAACGTTACGAAAAAGGCAGCATGATGGTTGTCTCACCTGACGTTGGTGGTGTGGTTCGCGCCCGTGCATTGGCAAAACGCTTAGATGCATTGCTTGCAATCGTTGATAAACGTCGTGATCGTCCTGGGGAATCTGAGGTTATGAACATCATTGGTGATGTGTCTGGTAAAGACTGTCTATTGATCGATGATATTGTGGATTCAGGCGGCACTTTGTGTAATGCTGCTGATGCTATGTTGGCAAATGGTGCGAACTCCGTAACAGCATATATCACGCACGGTGTGTTATCAGGTGGTGCGGCTGCAAGAATCGGTGCCTCAAAATTGCGCGAATTGGTGATTACAGATTCAATTCGTGCGACACCAGAAGTTCAAGCGACTCATAATATCCGCGTGATTGAGACCGCAAGCTTAATTGGTGAAGCGATTAACAGAACCTCAGCTGAGAAGTCCGTCTCCAGCCTCTTTGATTAGGAAATGCATGCTTAAGTCCATAAAGTTTAAGAGTTTTTATGGACGATGCTTAGCAACAAGCTTGATCGTTGCGAGCTTCAACGGCGCAGCTATTGCTCAAACCAATTTTTCAACCCAATACAGCACCTTTGATGTGAGCGGGATGAGCGTTGAACAAATTTGGCAAAGCATCCAAAAAAATGGACCAAGGTCGAAATTGGGTATTGGTCACGCTGGCTATACCACCTTTGACCTTGAAAGCCCGGTGAAATTTGTAACCAAAAATGGCAAATGCCATATATCGGCTGCTAAGTTCACTATGGTGAGTTCCATCCAATTACCCAAATGGATAGATCAATCGATCGCACCCGAAAGTGTTCGTATTTTTTGGCAAGCGCTTTACACAGATGTTAAACGCCATGAGGAAGATCACGTTCGCATTGCAGAGGAAGCAATCGTAAGGTTAGCAACGTCTGTTAATAACCTCAAACCTCAAAAAGATTGCAACATCATGAACCGCAAAATCTCCCGACTTGCATCTGCCAATCGCAAACAGCTAAACCGTGCGCAAAACAAATTTGAACGTGCGGAAATGCAGGGGCAACGCAAACGTATTGCCGATCTCATTCAAGCCTATGCTTTAAATTAGCCTTCCTTTAATCGCTAAGGCGATAAAATCTGCACAAAAACTTGCATGTCTAAGCACAATGGTCTAAGAGCTGCTCATCCATGTAGACACCCTTGGAGGCAACATGGTTTCGGATTTTATATCCGATGTTTAAGCCGCCGTTTTGGCCAAGCATAAACAACTCCATATATTTAAAGTAAGGAACACGCTATGAGCGATACACTCAAAGCTGTTGCGCGCGAACGGGTTGGTAAGGGGTCCGCCCGGGAACTTCGTCGTAACGGTCAAATTCCAGCATCTATTTATGGTGATAAACAGTCCCCTGTTTCTATCGCTATCTCACGTAAAGAAGCAACAATGCGTATCCACGCTGGTGGCTTCATGACAAATATTCTTTCGATCGATGTCGACGGCGAAAAAGTCAACGTTCTTCCAAAAGACTACCAGCTTGATCCGGTTCGTGACTTCGTCATGCATGTTGATTTCTTGCGCGTATCTAAAAACACACAGGTTGTTGTGGAAGTTCCAGTACAATTTGAAAACGAAGACACATGTGTCGGTATCAAACGTGGTGGTACATTGAACATTGTACGTCACACTGTTGAAGTATCTTGCCCAGCCAACTCAATTCCAGAAGCACTTGTTGCTGATCTTGCAGAATTGAACATTGGTGATGCGGTCCACATCTCAGCAATTACATTGCCTGAAGGTGTTACACCAACAATTACTGATCGTGACTTCACAGTTGCAACTATCGCTTCACCAGGCGGCGCACAAGACGCTGAAGACGACGCAGCAGAAGCAGCAGCGGCTGCAGCTGAAGGCGGCGAAGCAGAAGAAGCTTCTGAATAAGGATTTTGGGGCTTATACCATGTTACTCATTGTAGGACTTGGAAATCCTGGCCCCAAATATCAAAAACACCGGCACAATGTCGGGTTCATGGCGGTTGATGCAATCATCGACCGCCATAATTTTTCCAAATCGCAAAATAAGTTTAAGTCCGAAGTCTATGAGGGCAAGCTTGCTGGCGAAAAGGTCCTCATTTTAAAACCACAAACATTTATGAACCTATCCGGCGAAGCGGTTGGAGAGGCAATGCGGTTTTATAAACTTACTTGCGATGACATCATTGTCTTTCATGATGAACTTGATCTGGCTGCTGGAAAAACCCGCATTAAACGTGGTGGAAGCCATGGCGGACATAACGGACTGAAATCAATTGATGCGCATTGTGGTAAAGACTATCAGCGTGTTCGCATCGGTATTGGTCATCCCGGGAACAAAGCACGTGTGAACGGGCATGTGCTTGGTGATTTTTCAAAAGTTGATCACGACTGGCTAGACCCACTTTTACACACCACGGCTGAACATATTGAAATGCTCGCTCGTGATGATGCCGCGGGTTTAATGAACAAAATTGCTTTGGCGTTAAACGCAAAAGGGGACGCGCAGCAATCGCCTAAGTCAAAAGAAGTAAGTAAAAAAGCCTCTGGCTCAAACAAGCCAAAGGCTAAATCTCATATTCACCAAGCACGCAATTCATCGCCAATCACACAAGCAAGTGGTCCAATGGCTGAGATGCTGAAGAAACTGCTGGGTGACAAAAAATAACGTCCAGCTGGTGCTTTAGCACTGATGAGAATATGTAAAGACCAATACGTCAGTTGTGATCACGCCAGTTGAAACGCATTGTCTGGATTTTTCGCGTGTACCGGTCATGGTGATACGCAAAGGATTACGGCTAACAGGTCCCTCAACATAATATTCTAGTGGATTGCCAACACAGTATTTTGAAAACACCCGCGCAAGACCTGAATACCAGTCTCCATTATTTTGGCCATTAAATAGCAACGTTCCGCGCTGCACACCCGATTGTCGAAGCGATGGCTTTGGTTTTTCATAGGACATCCAGCGATTGTTTCCATCCGCCTGCAATCGCATTAATGAGCCATTATGCGTCCAACAGCTATCTGCCAACGCAGTTGTCGTCATTATTGCCAATAATGAAACAGTCTTTATCAAAATTTTCATAGATCCAAATTCACCCCTATTGTTCCGCTCGATTTTTCTATTTTATTTCATAGATTTGCAAAAAACACAAAAATCGTTCCATTTTTACCGGTTTCTGCGCAAAATAACAAATAATCGCAGAAAATGATCTAATTATTATTCGTTCGCGTAGCCTTACCCATAACCTCGAACGATAAAGGATCTTAACATGAAAACTATATTGAAAAGAACAGCAGCCGCGGCTGTGATTGCCCTTTCTGCTACTGCTGCGAATGCTGCGAGCATTGTCGACATCGCTGCTAATGATGATCGTTTTACGACACTTGTTGCTGCTGTGAAAGCGGCGGGTCTTGCAGATACACTAGCTGGCAAAGGCCACTTTACAGTGTTTGCACCAGTAAATGCTGCATTTGATGCGCTTCCAGCAGGCACTGTTGAGACACTTCTAAAACCGGAAAACAAAGGTCAGCTCACTGACATCCTATTGTATCATGTTGACGACCGTAGTTTGGTATCTGGCCAGCTTCCGCATGAATCAATCTACATCAAGCCAATTCTTGCAAGCAAACGCCTTTGTGTAACAAAAAGCGCATCTGGCGTGACAATCGGCGACAGCACACCGCAAACAGCTAATGTTGTGATTGCTGACATCAAAGCTGACAATGGTGTCATCCACGTCATCGACAAAGTACTATTGCCAGGCAAACGCCCTGCTTGTCACTAAATTATAATGACTTCATCCCTGCCTGCTGCTTGCATGGCGGGGATATTTCATTGTTGAGCATCAACATTCAGCCGATTATGTCGAGAAACCCTTGACCAAGCGCTGTGTTTCCCCCATAGCCTCCTTATTATTTTCATTACATGAGAGAACGCTTCTATGGGATTTAAATGTGGTATCGTTGGTCTACCAAATGTCGGCAAGTCAACGCTTTTCAATGCACTTACACGCACAGCTGCTGCGCAAGCTGCAAACTACCCATTTTGTACAATTGAGCCAAACACTGGCGAAGTTGCCGTTCCCGATAAACGCCTTAATCAACTGGCTGATATTGCCAGTTCAAAAGAAACCATTCCAACACGCATTTCTTTTGTCGATATTGCGGGACTTGTCCGCGGCGCCTCTAAGGGTGAAGGCCTGGGTAACCAGTTCCTCGCCAACATTCGAGAAGTCGATGCGATCGTTCATGTATTGCGCTGTTTCGAAGATGATGACATCACCCACGTAGAAGGCAAAATTGACCCTGTTGCAGATGCAGAAACCATTGAAACAGAGTTGATGTTGTCGGATCTTGAAAGCTTAGAAGCACGCACCGAAAAAATGCGTAAACGTGCGACTGGCAAAGATAAAGAAGCCCAGGTTTTATTGCCAGTCATGGAAGATGCGCTTGCACTACTCAATGATGGAAAGCCTGTGCGCCATATGCTTGATGGGATCGCTGAAGAAGATCTACGCATCTTAAAGAGCTTGAACCTTTTAACATCAAAGCCTGTTTTATATGTATGTAATGTTGCCGAAGAAGATGCAGGCAAAGGTAATTCCCAATCAGACGCTGTTGCAAAAATGGCAGCCGAGCAAGGCGCGCGCACTGTGGTTATATCTGCTGCAATTGAAGCTGAAGTTGCACAACTTGATGATGAAGAAGCTGAAATGTTCTTAGACGAACTAGGTCTTGACGAAGCAGGTTTGGATCGTCTTATTCGTGCCGGCTATGAGCTGTTAGAACTCATCACATTCTTCACCGTAGGCCCTAAAGAGGCTCGCGCTTGGACTGTTCGTAAAGGGACAAAGGCACCCGCTTCTGCAGGTGTTATTCATACAGATTTTGAACGTGGCTTTATTCGTGCGCAAACCATTGCTTTTGATGATTATGTTACTCTGGGCGGTGAAGCTGCAGCAAAAGAAGCTGGCAAAGCGCGTGATGAGGGTAAAGAATACATCACCCAAGATGGCGATGTTATGCTCTTTAAATTCAATACCTAACTCCGCGAAGGCGATATGAAGTTTAATCAAGATGATACTGACGCGCTGCTTAATTTGCTATCATGGCGGCGCGATGTCAGGCATTTTGAAACAACGCCTTTGCCTGAGGAAAAAATAGAACAACTGCTAACCGCAATAGACCTAGCGCCATCGGTTGGCAATAGCCGCCCATGGCGGTTTATACGCGTCAAAAGCACTGATCTTAAAACAGCGGTCTATCAAAATTTTGAAAATTCCAACGCCTCTGCCGCTGATTTATATAGCGACAATGAGCTATCAGAATACAACAATCTCAAACTTGCCGGATTAAAGGAAGCGCCCTTACATTTGGCTGTCTTTACAGAAATGGAACCGGACTTAGGAAAAGGCTTAGGCCGCCAAACCATGCCTGAAACGCTTGTGTATTCGACTATTACCGCAATCCATAACTTGTGGTTAGCAGCACGGACAATGAATATTGGCGTCGGCTGGGTTTCTATTCTTAATCCAGAGGTTCTCAATCAAATATTAGATGTTCCAAGTGATTGGAAATTCACGGGATATCTATGTTTAGGCTATCCCAAATTCGATGCAGAAGAACCTGAACTGCATCAAAAATCCTGGCAAAAGAACATCAAGACAAATTGGATAGAGCGTTAGTTAACAGCACCGGGGTATAATCCCGATACTATTCACCCTCAAACTCAATAAGCGTTCTGACAGGCACACCAAGCTCTTCAATCTTCTTGCGGCCACCAAGGTCAGGTAGATCAATTACAAAGCATGCAGCAACAATATCAGCGCCCTGCATTTGCAACAATTTGATCCCAGCTTCTGCCGTACCACCCGTTGCAATAAGATCATCAACCAAAATGACCTTTTCCCCTTTTTGAACTGCGTCTGTGTGGATTTCAAGCTCAGCTTCACCATATTCCAGCGCATAACTCATGGTCACAGTTTCAAATGGTAATTTGCCCTTTTTTCGCAGCGGCAAAAAGCCTGCGGACAACTGGTGAGCCATTGCGCCACCAAAGATGAAACCACGCGCATCAATGCCCACAATCTGTGAAATGCCAGCGCCTGTAAACGGGTGAACCATTTCATCGACGGAACGCCTAAATGCACTTGGATTGCTCAAAAGCGTTGTGATATCCCGGAACATAATTCCTTCATGCGGATAGTTAGGAATGGTTCTAATTGCGTTTTTTAGCTCAGATTGTAGATCACTCATCATAGGCTCCTGGCAAAGGCTTTAGAAGGTATTGGGTGTTAGAAACAAAAACGCCGACTTAATCTTTCAAATCAAGTCGGCGTTTTTAAGCTTTTATGAAACCTTAGTGCTCAATTCTTGAGAAGATTGAACGCTTGGTTAGATAGACCAAGATGGTCAGGATCAATAAGAAGCTGATCACAATAAATCCAATACGCTTACGCTCTTCAAGGTGCGGCTCTGCAGTCCACATCAAGAACGCTGCAATATCCTTTGCATATTGATCGACAGTCTCAGGTGACCCATCATCATAAGTTACCAATTCATCTGACAATGGAGCTGCCATTGCAAGCGCTGAGCCAGCGATGAAGTAAGGGTTATAGTGAGTACCATCACCAACTTCCACATCAGCAGGCGCATCTTGGTAGCCTGTTAGAAGTGAATAGATGTAGTTTGGTCCAGCTTCGTTATATCCTGTGAAGATATCGAAAACGAATTGCGGGAAACCACGCTCAACATAACGTGCTTTAGCAAGCAATGAGAAATCTGGAGGAACCGCACCACCGTTCGCAGAAGCAGCAGCTTCTTTGTTCGGGAATGGTGATGGGAAGTGATCAGCAGGAAGTGCTGCACGATCTTCAACATCACCATCAGCATTTGGTTCTGCTTCGACTTCATATTCAGCAGCGAATGACTTGACTTGATCACGTGAGTAACCAAGTGCTTCCAAAGTACGGAAAGCGACAAGATCCATTGAGTGACAAGCGGCACACGCCTCGACATAAACCTTCAAACCACGTTGTAGTTGGCCTTTGTCGTATTTACCAAATGGGCCCGCAAATGACCAATCAAGCTCCTTAGGCTTATTGATCGGATACCCACTTGCTGCATGTGCAGCGCCGACACCTACCAGACCGATCAACATCAACGGCAGAAGGAGAGTTGAAATAACTTTTTTCATGACTTTAATCCTTATCTGTCGTCGATTAACCGCGTGTCTCGGCAGAGGCAACAGCCTCATCAGGCTTTCCAGCCCCCGATCCACTCTTGGCAAGAACTGCCTCGGTAATTGAGTTTGGCAAACGTTTTGGTGTCTCGATCAAACCAAGAAGCGGCATGATGATAATGAAGAAACCAAAGTAGTAAGCTGTACCAACCTGCGCCAATACTGTGTAAATGCCTTCCGCAGGCTTCGCGCCAAGCCAACCTAGCAAGATCGCATTCGCTACGAAAATCCAGAAGAATAGCTTGTACCACGGACGATAAACTGCTGAACGCACTTTTGATGTGTCCAACCATGGTAGGAAGAACAAGATGATGATCGATCCGAACATCGCCAAAACACCACCCAATTTAGAATCGATAGGACCTAAATCAAATGTGATCGCACGCAAGATCGCGTAGAATGGAAGATAGTACCATTCTGGAACAATGTGCGCTGGTGTTACCAAAGGATCAGCAGGAATGTAGTTATCCGCGTGGCCCAGGAAGTTTGGCATAAAGAAGATGAAATATGCGAACACCAACATGAACACGACCATACCAAGTGCATCTTTAACTGTTGCAAATGGTGTAAATGGAAGCGTGTCTGTTTTCGACTTAACTTCAACACCCGTCGGGTTTGTTTGACCAGTCACGTGAAGTGCCCATACGTGAAGCACAACAACACCTGCAATCATAAACGGCAATAGATAGTGAAGTGAGAAGAAACGGTTTAGTGTTGGGTTATCCACCGCAAAACCACCAAGTAGCAATTGCTGAATAGGCTCACCAATTACTGGGAAGGCTGTGAAGAAGCCGGTGATCACTGTCGCACCCCAGAAAGACATTTGTCCCCAAGGTAGAACGTAACCCATAAAGCCTGTCGCCATCATAAGAAGGTAAATAACAACACCCAAAATCCATAGGATCTCACGCGGTGCTTTATAAGAACCGTAATAAAGGCCGCGAGCAATGTGGAGATAAACAGCAATGAAGAAGAATGAAGCACCGTTAGCGTGCATGTAACGCAGCAACCAACCGTAGTTCACGTCACGTGTAATGCTCTCAACAGAGTTAAATGCAAGTTCAGTTGAGGCTGCGTAGTGCATTGCAAGCACGATACCAGTCACAATTTGTACGACAAGCATAAGCGATAAAATACCGCCAAATGTATAAGCATAGTTTAGGTTTCGTGGCACTGGATAAGACACGAAACTATCATGAACCAAGCGTGGCAATGGAAGACGGCTATCGACCCATTTACCTAAACCAGTTGTTGGTTCATATGTTGAATGATTCCCACTCATAAATATCTCCCCTTATGCCTGATCTGTGCCGATAACAAGCGTTGTTTCGTTTGCAAAAACATATGGTGGTTTTGGCAAGTTAACAGCAGCTGGACCACGCAAAATACGACCAGTTGTATCAAAGACTGACCCATGACATGCACATGCCCAACCCTCAGGCTTACTATCAACAACCTGAGGCACACAGCCAAGGTGTGTACAGTTTGCAGATACAACGACCCATTTTTTCGCATCATCAGCAGGTCCGCCCAAACGTGTATCAACCGGAGCGTAGTCTTTCATGTCGCCTGCAGTGAGCTCATCGGCTGCAACAACCTCATCGTCTGTAAGGTAGCGAACAAAGTAAGGTTTACCGCGCCATTTAACGATGACATGACCGCCAGGCTCTAGGCTTGAAACATTGACCTCAATCGGCTCACCAGCAGCACGCGTCGCTGCATCGGGGTTCATTTGGTCAATAAACGGCCAGGCAACACCAGCAGCACCAACTGCTGCGGCCATTCCTGTCGTTAAATAAAGAAAATCGCGACGAGTTGGCTCGTTGTGATCATTTTGTCCGTTGTCTTGTTCACTCACGGTTCAATGTCTCCTTAAAAACTTGCTCGATAATTTTGACAAGGTCAAATAATTGACATGAATCAACACTATCGGCGCGAGGGCACCCAATTAAGCGCGTTCTATGCCCCTTCTATCAATAAGTCCATACCCAACCCGCAAAGGATGGCACATTGTCGCGGGAAAAAAGCGCACAAATCAACAACAATCCTTTCAGGCGGTGGAAAACTGCCAAACAAGCGCCTTTTCTCGGCAATATCTAGTTTAAAAAAGAATCAGATTTCGAACAATTTATTCAGAGGCGATAAAACCGCCAGATTGCCTGGACCAAAGTCGCGCATAAAGCCCATTATTTTTCAATAATTCTTCATGCGTTCCATTTTCAACGATACGGCCCTTATCAAGCACGACCAAGCGATCCATCTTTGCAATTGTGGACAATCGATGCGCAATGGCGATCACGGTCTTACCTTCCATCAGCTCTTCTAAATGCACCTGAATGACAGCTTCCACCTCGGAATCCAGCGCTGATGTGGCTTCATCTAAAACCAAAATGGGCGCATCTTTTAAAATAACGCGCGCGATTGCAATTCGCTGGCGTTGTCCACCCGATAATTTAACGCCTCGTTCGCCCGCATGCGCATCCAATCCACGACGCCCTTTATAATCTTCCAAATTATCGATGAATTGAGTGGCTTGTGCCTGCTCAATTGCATTGAGCAAATCTGTTTCATCCGCATCTGAACGACCAAACAAGATATTATCGCGAATTGAACGATGAAGTAACGCGGTATCTTGCGTAACCACGCCAATTTGCGAGCGCAAAGATCTTTGTGTCACATTGCGAATATCTTCACCGCCAATCCGAATTGCCCCCTGCTCCACATCAAAAAAGCGCAACAATAAATTCGCCAGAGTGGATTTGCCTGCACCTGATGGCCCAACAACCCCAATTTTCTCACCTGGTTTAATTGACAAGGATAGATCCTTGATAACCGGCTTATCTTCTAAATAATCAAAATGGATTTGATCAAATTCGATCGACGCATTTCCTACCTGCAGCTCGTTGGCATCAGTTTTATCCAACAAGCCAATTGGCTGAGAAATTAAATCCGCGCAATTTTGGATCGTGCCATAATTTCGCATAAGCGCGTTGAGCTGCGTCATCAACCGACCCATAAGCAAACTCAGACGAAGCATAAGCGCAAGCGCGAATGCGACTTCACCAATAGTAATGAGTTCAGCTAGCCATAGATCAATAGATAAGATGGCGATCAACGAGATCATTGTTCCGGACAACACAGCCAATGTCAGCCGAACGGTTGTGATATTTCGTGTAAAGATAATGAGCGCTGCAATAAACTGCTTCACACCATCTTTAAGAAAATGATCGTTCTCCTCATCATTGGCAAATAATTTCAGGGTTTGGATATTGCTGTAGCTGTCAGTAACCCGACCGTTTAGCATAGAGCTTTTTTCAGCCATTGTTTTTGCGCTGCGCCTCACACGAGGCACCAAATAGCGCGCAATTATCACAAACAGCAAAATCCAAACCGCAACCAATGCAGCAAGACGCCAGTCAAGCGTTGCAACCATGGTCAGTGTTGTCACTGAATAAATCACAATAAACCAAACGACCTGCAATGCAGAGATCATCAAATCGCCCGTTGCTTGTCCGGATTGCAATATTTTTGTGGCTATGCGCCCTGCAAAATCATTTTGAAAAAATGGCAAATTCTGCTTTGAAACGTGACGATGCGCCTGCCATCGCACGCGATTAAAGAACCCCGGCACAACAATTTGCTCTTCTAATATCGCGCTACCTGTTACAATCGTCACTCGAGCAATCGTCGCTATGAACAACATAATGGCCAGCTCAAATCCGTATTGAGATAACAAACCATCCCAACCTTTTGCGGGATCGACATTTGCCAAATAATCAACGATTTGACCGATAAAATAGAACATCGCCGCTTCAAACAGCGCAACAAGTCCGCCAAAGACTAACATCAAAGCAAAAACTGGTTTTGCCTGACGAATATAATGCCAAATAAAGGCTAATGTTGTTTTCGGAGGCTGAAGATTATCTACGTCTTCAAACGGATCGATGGTGCCTTCAAATTTTTGAAAAAAACGATCTAGAATCATGACTTATCCATACATTGCACCCTTGCTGCAGCGCAATACAATTTATACCAATTGGAAATTTATTGATCCAAGAATTGCGTTATTGAGAGAAAATTAACCATAAAATGAAATAAAGCTTGCAATTGTAAATTTAGTACTGGTGTAAAAATGCGTATAGTAAGTATTGCCGCGTGTTTGGTAAGTGTGGCCCTATTGGCTGGGTGTGCAAGCAAGCAAGCTAAAGTCGACCCAAATGTGAAGAACCTATCTTCACCATCTAAGCTCTCTAACACACAACAGGCAAACGCTGTTCGAAGCTTTGCACCTGTTAAAGAAGCTAAAAAGCCCAAAGTAAAGTTTCCAGAAACACCAAGCTCTTCGCCTCTGGCAAGACCAACATCAGGTAGTCTTGCTGGCAGAACGATTTACGTCAATTCCATCTCCGATATTAAACTTAGACCGGGCGAAGTGGTGCTGACCTTTGACGATGGTCCAGTTCCCGGTAAAACGCCTGCCATCCTCAACACATTGAGCAATTATGGTGTGAAAGCCACATTCCTAATGGTTGGATCAATGGCAAATTATCATCCAGGGCTCGTCAAACAGGTTCGCGCGCGGGGACATTCTATCGGCTCTCATACATATGATCATGCGAACCTAGCAAAGGTCTCGTTTGATGCCGGTAAATCGAAAATTCGCGCTGGTGAAAAAGCACTCGCAAAATCAGGTATCAATGCGCCGTTCTTCCGCTTCCCATATCTTGCAAGCACCTCAGCATTGCGAAAATGGCTCGCGCAACGTGGTGTAACGGTTCTCGATGTGGATATTGATTCAAAAGATTATTTCAAAGATTCAGCAGATACAATTGTCAAACGTACCATGGCGCGCGTTAAGGCTCGCGGCAAAGGGATTATCCTTTTCCACGATATCCACGCACGATCAGTCGCAGCTCTTCCAGCCTTCCTACGTGAACTCAAAGCAGCTGGTTATAAAGTGGTGGCTCTTAAATCTAACCGTCGCCCAAGCACGGGATCATCGCTTCAAGTGAGCGCCCTGAGCGAATAGCTCATATTGAATAAATTGATTGAGAGGCGGTGCCAAAAGCATCGCCTTTTTTAATGGCGATTATTTAGGCCAAACAACGCCCTTGCGCAGAATAAAATTGCCATAAAACCGCGTTTCAGTAGTACGGATCACCGCATAGGTTTCTTTCGCAGACGCATAGAACGCATGTCGTTCAATCAATTCGATGGCTGCACCCGCATTTTTGATAATCGGATCGGCAATCTGAATGATCTCAGGAATTTCATCCGGCGCACCGACCACCTGCATCCCGCATGCAGGCGGCACATCAACATCGAATGTATCTATTGGATAAACAGTCAATATCGCTTCAAGCGCTGTTATCGCATCAACATTCATTTCCAAATGACGACCTATTGTACTCGCCGCAGCCACCGACGCTGCTGGAAAATTTGCATCACAAATAACGAGGCGATCACCATGCCCCATTGAAGCAAGCGTATGAAGAATATCCGCGTTTAGCAGTGGATGGATCCCTTTAAGCATTGCAATCTTCCCTTCAAAAAACTTGATGCAATCTTATTGTTTGCTTAGCGCTTCATCGACATGGGATTATACACCATCAACAAAGTGCCACTGCCCTGTCACAGAGGCCGCTCTACTTGATAATAGAAACACCACGGCATTGGCAAGCACTTCATCCAGCTCACCCAATTCTACTTAAGGGTATCGTTGATGAAACAACATTGCGCTAGGTGAGAATATCAACAGAATTCTAACTTTATTTAATCTCGATCCATTGCGCGTTGTCAGCAGATGAACGAACGCACGCATCGATAAATTTCACACCGAGCAATCCATCCTGCACTGTAGGATAAACCACCTCAGCATCAACTTCACTTTGGTTCCGTTTCGCAACAATAGCTTTTGCCGCCTCACTATAAATATTGGCAAAACCTTCCAAATAGCCTTCGGGATGCCCGGGCGGTATCCGGCTCACACGTGCTGCCGATGCGCCCGCACCAGCGCCATTTCGCGTGATCAAACGTTTGCTTTCACCCAGCGGGGTATACCAAAGGTAATTGGGATCTTCCTGCGCCCACTCAAGACCACCCTTTTCGCCATATACTCGGAGGCGAAGAGCATTTTCATTCCCTGGAGCCACTTGGCTGCACCACAACATACCGCGTGCACCACCTTTATAACGCAGCATCACATGCGCATTATCGTCCACCTGCCGACCATCAACGAAGGCTTGGATATCTGCGGACAAGCTATCAAGTTCCAACCCGGTTACAAAAGCTGCCAGGTTAAATGCATGTGTTCCAATATCCCCTGTTGAACCTCCGGCGCCAGAACGAGCAGGATCCGTGCGCCATTCAGCCTGTTTGAAATCTTGCTCCTCAGATAGCCAATCCTGCGCATATTCAACTTGGATGACACGCAATGCGCCCAAATCCCCATTTGCAATCATCTCACGTGCCTGACGGATCATCGGATAGCCGGTATAATTATGCGTTAAAACAAACAGCGCGTTTGATTTTTCCGCAACCGCAACCAGCTTTTCAGCGTCTTCAAGCGTGGACGTTAAAGGCTTATCGCAAATAACATGGATGCCCTGCTCTAAGAATGCTTTTGCCGCAGCATAATGCACATGATTGGGCGTGACGATTGCAACAGCTTCAATCCCATCTTCACGCGCGCTTTCAGCTTCAGCCATCGCATTAAAATCATCATAAATACGATCATCTGCCAAACCCAATTCGCGACCAGATTTTTGCGCACGTTCGGGTGTTGAAGATAAAGCTCCGGCTACAAGGCTGTAGTGATCATCAATACGCGATGCGATGCGGTGAACGCCACCAATAAATGCATCGCTGCCGCCACCGACCATACCAAGACGAATGGGCGCATCTATCTCTTCACTTCGACCTTCAATTGCCATGACTAATCCTCCAAACCTAGCATCTGACGGTTGACTTTATCGTCTGTTCCACCATCTGCAAAATCATCAAATGCACGTTCGGTAACGCGAATGATGTGATCTTTTACAAACTGCGCACCTTCACGTGCACCGTCTTCTGGGTGTTTCAAGCAGCATTCCCACTCAACGACAGCCCAGCCATCAAAATCGTTCGCTGCCATTTTTGAAAACACAGCGCCAAAATCAACCTGACCATCGCCGAGACTGCGGAAACGTCCTGCCCGATCAACCCAACTTTGATAACCGCCGTAAACACCCTGACGGCCAGTTGGGTTAAATTCAGCGTCCTTAACGTGGAACATTTTGATGCGGTCTTTATAGATATCGATGTGATCGAGATAATCGAGACACTGCAAAACAAAATGCGACGGATCATATAGCATGTTGCAGCGTGCGTGATTATTGACGCGTTCTAAGAACATCTCAAACGTCACACCATCATGCAGATCTTCACCTGGGTGAATTTCATAACAAATATCTACGTCACACTCGTCAGCGTGATTTAAAATAGGTGTCCAGCGTTTGGCCAATTCGTCAAACGCAGCTTCCACCAATCCTGCAGGACGCTGCGGCCAAGGATATAAATATGGCCATGCGAGCGCACCTGAAAATGAAACATGTTGTTTAATGCCAAGATTTTTCGACGCACTCAGTGCCTTCATCATTTGATCAACAGCCCATTCTTGGCGAGCTTTTGGGTTGTTATGCACATGCGGTGCTGCAAAGCCGTCAAAGCCTTGATCATAAGCTGGATGAACCGCTACAAGTTGACCTTGCAAATGTGTTGATAATTCGGTGACTTCCACACCATTTTCTGCGGCCACACCTTTAAATTCATCGCAATAGTCGCGTGAACTAGCAGCTTTTTCCAGATCGATTAATCGGGCATCCCAGCTTGGCACTTGAACACCTTTATAACCGCATTCAGCAGCCCATTTGGTAATGCTATCCCAGGAATTAAATGGCGCTTCGTCACTTGCAAATTGTGCCAGAAAGAGCGCTGGACCTTTTATCGTTTTCATCGAAATTCTCCGCGAGAAAAGTTGAGAGGGCAATTCGCATTGCCCTCATGGTTTTGTTGAAATACTTCTTAGAATGGAGAATCTGGGAAGTAGAATTGGTCTGCATTGCTCTTATCGATCAATGTTGCACCAAGGATGTAACGACCAGCAACTGGGCCATTTGATTTAAATGCAGCAACAGTTACGTCCATCGCAGTTGCAAGCATTGCCGGTGGGTAAAGCACATCAATCGGCTGAAGCTCATTACCATCCATAATCGCTTTGATGGTTTCTTTCATTCCGGCACCGCCGACAACAAACATACCATCGCCATCACGCCCAGCTTGTTTAAGAGCTGCAACAACACCAATTGCGATGTCATCATCTTGTGCCCAAACAGCATCGATATCCGGGAAGCGGCTTAGGAAATCCTGCATCACTTCAAAACCATCATCACGGTTCCAGTTCGCATGCTTGTGATCTAGAACATTGATGCCTGTGCCTTCCATTTCAGCCATAAATGCATCAAAACGCTCATTATCAATGGTTGTTGGAATACCGCGAAGGATCACGATGTTATCGCCAGAGTTTAGACGACCCTTCATGTATTCAGCTGACACACGGCCAAGCTCAGGATTGTTACCTGCAACATAGATGTCTTCGATGCCTTCTTTTGAAAGACCGCGGTCAACAACCGTAATCAAAGCACCAGATTTTTTAACATTCAAAACAGGATCAGTTAGCGGATCAGATTCAAACGGCAAGACAACAAGCGCATCAATCTGGTTAACTGATACCATGTCCTCAAGCGCACTTGCTTGTGAAGCTGGATCAGGTGAGTTGACCAAGATAAGATCAATATCAGGATACAAAGCTTCAAGACGCTTTTCAGCCTGCTCAGCATGCCAGTTCATCCCGGCTGCCCAAGCATGAGTTGGTGTCGGATATGACACGCCAATCTTGATTTTATCGGCTGCATTTGCTGCGCCACCAAGCACCATTGCGGCACCTAGAGTTAACGCAAATATCGTTTTTTTAAGCATAGTTGTTCCTCCCAACGGGTTCAAAGTTTGCACGAGAGCCGTGCGGTTATTGCTGCAGCTGATCCTTTCAGCCACAGACCAATTTCGTGAAGTTAGGTCTTCTTTTTGCTCCATTCGGCGCGTTGCAACCAAACGGCAATGATAATAATAAGACCTTGCATCGTTCCATTCAGATAGTTCGAAATAAGGTCGGTAAAGTTTAAGATATTTCCTATTGTGGTCAGGATAAGCGCACCCAGGATCGTCCCGCCAATTCGGCCATAACCACCCTTTAAGACAGTGCCGCCAATGATTACCGCAGCAATCGCTTCAAGCTCCCAAAGCACACCAGTTGATGCAGATGCAGAACCCAAACGCGGTACATAAATGATCGTTGCAAGCGCCACACAAAACCCTTGAATAATATAGGTCGTGGTTTTAATCCGATCGACGTTCACCGCTGAATATTTAGCCACACTTTCATTGGAACCAATGGCTGTGCAATAGCGGCCAAAAGCTGTGCGATTAAGCAAGATCCAACCAGCGATCGACACACCAGCAAACACCCAAACCGGGATCGGCAGACCCGCAAAACTATCGTAATAAACCGGACGATAAACATCGCGAAGATCAAAGCTTAATGAAAGCGTACCACCATCTGCAAAATATGTGACAAGCGAACGATAAATGCCCATTGTACCCAGCGTGACAATAAAGGCTTCAATCTTACCTTTTGTGGTCAAAGCACCATTAATCCAACCAGCGCCAAAGCCCAAAATAATACTACAGCCACATCCAACAAGCACAGTTGCAAGACCTGCACCGAGCGTGTCGATCAATCCATTCATAATAATGATCATCACACCAGAAATTACAGCTGCCATTGAACCAACAGATAGATCAATCCCACCTGCTGTAATCACAAAAGTCGCCCCAACAGCAATGATCCCGATAAAGGCAGACCGTGTCAGCAGGTTAGTGATATTCCCTTCCCCCAGGAAAGCTGGGTTGAGCAGGTAGCCAATGATGCATAGGATCAATAGCGCTAAGGCTGGGCCAATCGCTTTAAAATCGATCTTTTTCAATGGACTATTTTCAGTGTCTAAAACTTCGACAGATGACATCAACTTGCCTCCTTCAGGCCGGCTGCATACCGCATAATATCATTTTCATTAATTTCACTACCGGACAGAACGCCCATGATGCGGCCTTCGCGCATAACATATACGCGATGGCAGATGCCTATGATTTCAGGCATTTCAGATGAAATAACCACGACCGAAACCCCCTCTTTGGCAAGCGCAGCAATGAAATGGTAAATTTGTTGTTTTGTCCCCACGTCAATGCCGCGGGTTGGCTCATCAACGATGATAATCTTCGGGTCGGTCTCCATCATCTTGGCAAGCAGAAGCTTTTGCTGATTGCCGCCGGATAAATCCCCAACTTTAATTTCGGCATCGCGAGTTCTGATATCAAACCGGCGTATACCGCGCGCCAGCGCTTCTTCCTCTGCCTGACTATCAAGCAACATCCGTTTGACGAATTTTGGCAGAGCAAAAAGACTCATATTCGGCGTCATTTTCTGTTCAAGTAAAAGACCTTTTTCTTTGCGGTCTTTAGTCAGATAGGACAATCCCTTCTCACGCGCTTGCGCAACATTGGAGAAGACAACTTTTTCACCTTCAAACGAGATCACCCCCGCCTCGATATTTTGCAGACCACAAATGGCTTCAAACAAATCTGAACGTCCTGAACCAACAAGTCCCGAGAAGCCTAAAATCTCACCCTTACGAAGTTCAAACGTCACCTCACTCAATTTTGAAGTTGAAAGACCTTCAACCTTTAAAATTACATCTGCATCGATATTAACTTCATTCATTGGCGGATAGAGGTCTGATAATTCGCGTCCCACCATCATTTGTGCCATGTCATCTAGTGAAAGGTCTTCAATGTTTTTCGTTCCGATCCATTGGCCATCACGCAAAATCGTCACGCGATCCGAAATCTCTTTCACTTCCGCAAGTTTGTGGGAGACAAAGATCACCGCAACGCCACGTTCCTTTAAACGTTTAACTTGACGGAAGAACAATTCTGTCTCTGCTTCAGTCAAAACAGCCGTTGGCTCATCCATAATTAATACGCGCGCATTTCGGTTCATTGCTTTTGCAATTTCAACCATTTGCTTTTGCGCGATTGAAAGATCAGAAATTCGGGCTGTTGGAGAGATATCAAGCCCGATTTCTGTCAGCTGCTCTCGCACCTGATTCCGCATTGCCACACGATCAAGAAACGCACCTTTTTTAAGCTCGCGCCCCAAAAAGATATTTTCTTCAACCGTCATCTGTTCTGCAAGATTGAGCTCTTGGTGAATGAGAACAATCCCAAGATCTTCCGCTTTACCATTCGGTGGCAAATCTATTTGCTGACCATCAAGATACACGCTGCCAGAAGTCGGCGCATGAAAGCCTGCAAGAATTTTCATCAAAGTTGACTTACCGGCGCCATTCTCACCAATCAATGCATGGACTTCACCTGATGTAATGTCAAAACTTACACTGAAAAGAACGGGGACGGCACCAAAGGATTTACTGATCCGATCAGCTGCTAAAATAGCATTAGAATTACGTGCGCCTTCAAACATTTTAGCCCCTCCCAAAGCCGCCTGTTTCTGTAACTTGAAAAAAATGTAAACGTTTTTATTTTTAATGTAAACCTTTTTATTTTACATTGGAGCCCATATTGGATGTATTCATGTGTGTTAAAATGTTGGATTAATTCTGTAATTTTAGTATACAAACAGATGAATATTTTTATGGTACATGATGCATTATGCTCGTGATGTTTGCCAAAATTGGCAGTTTGGGTGAAGCGGTTTGGAAAAAATTTCAAAGAAACCTGCAACGATTGAAGATGTTGCAAAAATTGCAGGCGTATCGATAGCAACCGTTAGCCGAGCACTGCATTTCCCCGAAAAAGTGACCCAAAGTACACGTAAAAAAATCACCGCTGCTATTTCCCGAACTGGCTACCGTGCCAACCCAATGGCGCAAAATTTGCGCATGCAGCGTTCCAAAATGGTGATGGTTCTAACCAATTCTATTTCAGACCCAAATTTCCCAGGCATTCTCACAGGTCTTGAGAAAGTTGCAAATGAACGTGGCTATGGTCTGTTAATGGGGGCAACAGAAAGCAAAGCAAACCTTGAAGAGAACTATATGCGTTTTTTAGCATCGGGGATGACCGATGGATTGATTCTCTTAACAGGCAGTTTGCCAGTTCATGAAACTGAAAACGGACGCGGGAATATGCTCCCTCCATTGGTGAGTGTCGCGCAACCAATTGAGCATACTGATGTAAGTTACGTCGGCATCGACAATATCAATGCGTCAAAGCTCGCTGTAGAATATTTACTATCATTAGGACACAAACGTGTGGTCTATATTTCTGGACCACAAGGCGATGCCGTTTCCGAATTGCGGCATCAAGGCTATTGCGCAGCATTGGCAAATTCGTTTGACGAGAGCTTTGTCTGGAAAGTTAACGGCAATGGCACGAGCGAAGGTGGACGTTCAGCGATTGAACAATTGTTTATCAAAGACAAATTACCCACAGCGTTTTTCTGCTATAACGATGATACAGCCATCGGTGCGATTAGCGCCTTGCAATCCAGAGGATTTAACGTACCGCGCGATTTCTCAGTCATCGGTTTTGATGATATTCCATTTGCCAATAACGTTACGCCGGCTCTCACGACAATTCGCCAGCCTCGTAAACAGATGGGTGAAATCGCAATGAACCACCTTTTGGACAATCTCCCAGATCGCAGTATTCCCATTGAAAGCGCCCTGCTCCATGGAGATCTGATTGTACGAGATTCGTGTTCAACACCCGATCACTCCAAGTTCAAATAATCATTCGCACTGATATCTTTGCCAAAAAGGCGGAGGATTATTCCCCCGCCTCCTTTTGTTTATCGTCAATATTGATGAACCCACCTGATTGACGTGACCAGAGATCAGAATAAATCCCGCCCTGTTCAACCAAATCATCATGTGATCCTTCTTCAAGGATATTACCCTGATCAAGTACGATCAGACGATCCATTGCTGAGATCGTTGACAATCTGTGGGCTATCGCAATCACTGTTTTGCCTTGCATGAGATCAAACAGGTTTTCTTGAATGGCGGCCTCGACTTCGGAATCAAGCGCGGAGGTCGCTTCATCAAGCACCAGAATTGGTGCATCCTTTAAGAACACACGCGCAATTGCAATTCTTTGTCTTTGACCACCAGAGAGTTTGACACCTCGCTCACCCACATGTGCATCCAATCCTTTTCGGCCTTTCAAATCTTCCAGACCAGAAATAAATTCCAATGCGTTTGCCCGGCGCGCCGCCTCAAGTATCTCTTCATCACTCGCATCAGGGCGTCCATAAGCAATATTGTCCCTGACAGAACGATGCAAAAGCGAAGTATCTTGCGACACCATACCGATTTGCGATCTCAGCGAATCTTGCTTAACGGTTGAGATGTCAATTCCATCGATAGAAATTTGACCCGCTTCAAGATCGAAATAACGCAGTAGCAAATTAACAAGTGTTGTTTTACCAGCACCTGATCGACCAACCAGACCGATCTTCTCACCTGCTTTAATATCAAGTGATAAGTCATCGATAACGCCGCTTTCCTTACCGTAGTGGAAACGCACATCTTTATAAGATATCGTCCCAACCTCGGCTTTAAGGTCTTTTGCATCTAACTGATCATTGATCTCAACAGGCTTGGTCAACATATTGATGCCATCCTGAACAACACCAATTTGTTCAAAAAACCCAGCGAGTTCCCACATAATCCAATGCGACAAACCATTAAGTCGCAAAGATAGCGCAATACCTACGGCGATTGCACCGATGGTAATATTGCCAGTGGACCAAAACCAGATTGAAGCGGCAGCCACGGAAAACAACAGCAAATTGTTGTTATAGGTCACACCAAGATCAAGCTTAGTCACAAGACGCATTTGCTTAAACACTGTCACCAAAAACGGATCCATACTGTCTTTTGCATAATCAAGCTCTCGGCCCGCATGAGAAAACAATTTCACAGTGCCGATATTTGTATAGCTATCAACAATACGTCCAGTCATGATGGAACGCGCATCGGCCTGAGCCTGCGAGACAACCTTAAGCTTTGGGACAAAAAACAAAAGCAAAGACGCGTAGATAACAAACCACGCAAGGAAGATGATTGATATCCGCCAATCAATGCTGATCAAAAGCACAATCATCGCCAAAAACTGCACGATGACATAGACGAATGTATCGAGCATCTTCATCACAGCTTCTCGAACCGCAAGCGATGTTTGCATGACTTTTGTCGCCACACGTCCTGCAAATTCATCGGCAAAGAAGCTCATGCTATGTTGGAGTAATCGTCTATGCATCAACCATCTAATGGACATAGGATAACTGCCCAACAATGTTTGGTGGGTTACCATTGCATGAAGCGTCGAAATGATCGGCAAACCAATTAACACCACTAAGCCCATCAACCATAAGGTCGATGAATGTTCATCAAAAAATGTGGCAGGATCACTGCCGGTTAAATAGTCAACCAGATCACCCATAAAGCTATAAAGAAGCACCTCACCGATTGCGATGCCTGCGACCAGAATCGTACCCATTAACAACCAGGGAGAGGCGTGTTTTGAGTAGTGCCAACAAAACGCAAACAGTCCCTTGGGTGGCAATACAGCCTCATTGTCGGGATATGGATCTATACGTTTTTCAAACCAAGAAAACATGAAAATGTCCTATTCGATAACAAAACCAGTAGAGATAAAACGACACCTAACGCGCTTTAAAAACTGATAAAGATAAAAAGAACTCGCAAACAAATGCGAATAGAATTTGATTATAAAGATAGAGCTACGCAAGGTTCTCTGCGCGGCGATGATTACGGCAAAAAGGCGTAAATCAGAGGAGTTTTAAGCGTTATTTGTCGGTCGAATAATGAGACGCGGACGCTGCGGAACAATGGTCCAATTCCAAAGAGAGCGAGACATAACGCGGGTAACTTTATCCATAACGAAATACTCCTTCTCAATAGCAAATAACGGTTCTGTGCGAACTTCACATTGTTAACTATATCTACTGAACATAAAAAAGCTAGCTGAGCGAGGGGAAGAAAACCGGACAAATGAAAAGACTGTTGCCTATTTGCACCAATCATTCTATCCAGTCGCCATGATTCAAATTGCACTTTACCAACCAGATATACCCGGCAACACAGGCACGATCATGCGCATGGCAGCATGCCTTGGTGTACCGCTTCATATAATCGAACCTGCTGGATTTGATTTATCTGAGCGCAATTTAAAGCGCGCTGGTATGGACTATTTGGAGCTAACCAACCTAACGCGGCATATTTCATGGCAGGCATTCTTTGAATGGCATGTTCAAGAAAACAACCGCCTTATCTTAGCATCAACCAAAGCAGCTCAGCCTTATTGTGATGTTAAATATGATGGTGATGATGTATTGCTTTTTGGTCGCGAAAGCTCCGGCGTTCCTGACAATGTTCATGAAAGCGTGGATGAGCGTATCCTCATAGAAATGCAGCCCAAGATGCGCTCACTTAATCTGGCAATGTCGGTTGCAATGATCACCGGCGAAGCCCTGCGCCAAACGCGTATATAGCAAATGCGACAATCACGCGCTTAGATATTGCAATCAACCTATGGCATTCGCACCAGCATATTGTTATGAACGTGCAAGATAAACTTAATCGAGATTTTCATGAGACAGCGTCCTGAATTACCAGTCGGATTACCCAAAGACATCGAAGAAAAAAAGAAAAAGCACGACTTTGGTTTGAAAACCTTAGGGACGTAATTTGCGCTACATTTGAAGCGTTAGAGGAATCGGCGGAAAATCCACAATACGAAGGTGAACCAGGTAAATTCGTTCAGACCGATTGGCTTCGTGATGAAGGCAAAGGCGGCGGCGGCTTGATGTCAATTATGAAAGGCCGCGTGTTTGAAAAAGTCGGCGTTCACACATCAACTGTTTATGGCGAATTCTCGCCAGAATTTCGTAGCCAAATTCCAGGTGCTGAAGAAGATCCCCGGTTTTGGGCCTCAGGTATCTCGCTTATTTGCCATCCGGTAAATCCAAATGTTCCTGCGGTACACATGAACACCCGTATGGTCGTCACATCAAGCCAATGGTTTGGTGGCGGTGCTGATCTAACACCTGTTCTAGATCGCCGGAGAACTCAGGAAGACGCGGATACTCAGCTTTTCCACAAAGCAATGGAAATCGCCTGTAATCGACATGAGATCGCAGATTACCCAAACTATAAAGATTGGTGTGATGAATATTTCTATCTACCACACCGCAAAGAAGCGCGCGGTGTTGGCGGCATTTTTTATGACTGGCTACACAGCTCAGATGAAGATGGCGGCTGGGATGCTGACTTCTTATTCACCCAAGATGTTGGTCGCGCTTTTTCAGTTGTCTATCCAAAAATTGTCAACGCGAATGCAAGTAAGAGCTGGACGCAGGACGACCGCAAAGAACAGATGGTCCGCCGTGGTCGGTATGTGGAATTTAATCTACTTTATGATCGCGGTACAATTTTCGGACTTAAAACCGGCGGCAATGTAGACTCGATCTTGTCATCCCTGCCCCCAATTGTTGAGTTCCCTTAAATCCGCTTGGATTAAAGTTTTTCCAGCAAATCAGACTTGGTCAAATTGAAGTTGCTATCAACCCAAAGCTCTTCAAGCTCTTTCAGCTTTGCACCCATTTCTTTGCCAACTTCTATCCCACGCGCAATCAAGTCTTTCCCTGATAAAGGAAATTCAGGTTCTGACCAATTGTTCGCGCGTTTTAATAACTTTGAAAAGCCAGCTGATTCTATCATCGCAGCATCATCGGCTTCCGCGCGAGCCCTTGCGCTGATTAACGACAGGTTCAGCACATCTTTAATACCCGAATGAGAGCCGCGATAAATCATGCGATCCAATGCAGTTTCTGCCATGTCATGCGCAATTTTAGGTGTATTCGCCCAATGCTTTAATCGATCACGCTCTGCACCTGACATTTTCAATCTCCCTGCCATTTCCACAATTCGGTCCGGATCAGGTGGAATAATTGATTCTAATACCAGCAATGGGTCGCTATCCCAATCCATTGCTGATTGCGTTTCAATGAGTGGCCCAATGCTATCTATTCCCCATTTCTCAGTTTCAGGGAAAATCGCTGTAAGAACACCCGTTGTGCGCATCCACAATAATGCCCGCGAGGGGTCATTTGCGCCAAAAAGCAAACGCATTTCTTTCCAAATACGCTCAGCCGATAACTGAGATAAATTTGAAACCGCACGGGCGCTGGCCTTTAAACCTTCGGCATCCGGACGGCCTTTGCCATATTGCGCGAAGAATCTAAAAAAGCGAAGCACGCGCAAATAATCTTCTTTAATGCGCTGTTCGGCATTGCCGATAAATCTAACATTTGCACTTTCAATATCTGAAAGTCCGCCAACCAGATCAATCACATCTCCATTGATATCAGCATATAGGCCATTGATAGTAAGATCGCGCCTATCTGCATCTTTTTGCCAATCCGTTCCAAAGCGAACCTCTGCATGGCGACCGTCTGTCTGAATATCTTCTCTTAAAGTTGTCACTTCAAAAGTCGCACCCTTATGAACAATCGTGATCGTTCCATGCTCAATGCCAGTGGGGATAGCCTTCATGCCCGCAGTTTCTGCACGTTCTATAACATCCAGTGGCAATAAAGTTGTGGCGATATCAACATCAGCAACATTATGCCCCATGAGAGAATTACGAACTGCACCACCTGCAATGCGCGCTTCACCATCATCAGCGTTTAACAATGCAAATACTTGTTGAAAATGCTTATCCTGAAACCAAGTTTGATCTTTAACAGAATGTGAAACGCTCATGCGTATAGCCTTTCATATAGCGTACGAATAATGCCCGCTGTCACACCCCATATTCGGTGTTCAGGATGTTTTATTGTATAATAATATCGCCGTTTGTTTTGCCAGATTAAACTATCGCGAATATGATTTTCCGAGTTCATCAAATCCATCAACGGCACTTCAAAAATCTGATCAACCTCATCAGGACTTGCCTGCAATTGATATCCCGGCTTCACAAGCGCTAAAACAGGGGTAATTGAAAAGCCGGTCAACGAGCGATAGATCGGCAATTGCCCTACTGGTTCAATATAGCTTGCATCAAGCCCTATTTCTTCTTCAGCTTCGCGCATGGCAGCATGTTCTGGCGAAGCATCATCGGCATCAATTGCTCCTCCGGCAAAAGCCACCTGGCCCGAATGCTTTCGCAGTTTCGCAGTACGAACGGTTAGAATAACCCGCGCGACATCGTCATCCGCAATAACAGGAAATAAAACAGCTGCTGGACGGAGCTTGAGTTTTTGCAATTCCTCCGACAAATCGGGATTTAGCCGATGATCGCCATGCGTTTCAGACAACGCAATCGGATCATGCTTTAAAATCTCATGATGATCCGCCTTTGAAAGATCGGCAAATTCCTGCGCAGAATAGTTTTTAGTCATCTTGGCAAAATTATTCATTACGATTGTGCATTCAATTCTGCCATTGTCATAATGGGATAGACTTGGCCGTTAGATTTAACTGCGAACATAGCTTCGCCGTCAATTTCAACCTCTTCTCCCAAGTCAACAAGATCATACATTGTCGCCCGATTGACCAATGCTTCAAGGCGCCCACGAACATGAAAATAGGGCTTTAGCTCTGCGTCTTTTCCGGCGATATCAAACCTCAAAGGATTGTCTTTTCCAATTTCAATTAATTCGCCGACATTGGTTCGGAATGTCAGCACTTGTCCGTTATCATTTTCACTGACGTGCATTTCAACCGCTAAAAAATGCGCGTCGACCACTCTGATTCGGACCTTTTCGACGGGCGTAACAAGATAGGTTTCACCATCGTCATCCTTTCGCAACACGGATGAAAACAAACGAACAAGCGATTTCCGCCCCATGGGTGTCCCCATATAAAACCATGTTCCATCACGACGAATTTCCATATCCAAATCACCGCAAAACGGGGGATTCCAAGCATCGACCGGCGGCAAACCACCACCCGTAGAATTACGATCTTCCATGGCTCTGCGAACCATTTCTGCAAGTCCGCTTGTATCTGTTGAATGTGTTAAGCTGTTATTTGTCATTATTCTGTCCAAAAAGCACTAGATAACGAAATAGTGCATCATTGCCCTCTTGTCAGCCATCTGTAAGAGAATAAGCTACGTAAAACAAATCAGTTATGAATTTTAATCAGCATTGAAAGTAGATCGTAACATGGGAAGTAACAAAAGCATCGACAAGGGATTAAGCGAAAAAGAAATTGTAAAACGAGCCGACATGGCGCTTGAGCAATTGGCAAACGTACGCACCGAAGTTGGTCAGGTTATCTTTGGACAGGAATCTGTTGTTGAGCGCACGATCGTTTCCGTTCTTTCCGGTGGCCATGTTTTGCTTGTTGGCGCACCAGGACTTGCGAAAACCAAATTGGTTGAAACACTCGGCACTGTGTTGGGGATTACATCGAGCCGCATACAATTCACGCCAGATTTGATGCCAGCTGATATTTTAGGCTCTGAGATCTTAGACGAAGATCAAAAAGGTAATCGCAAGTTTAAGTTCATCCCGGGTCCGATCTTCACGCAGTTACTCATGGCTGATGAGATCAACCGCGCATCTCCACGCACCCAATCTGCACTTTTACAAGCCATGCAAGAACACCATGTAACCGTTGCAGGACAACGCCATGATATGCCAAAGCCGTTTCATGTGCTTGCAACACAAAACCCATTGGAGCAAGAAGGAACATATCCGTTACCTGAAGCGCAGCTTGATCGATTTTTAATGCAAGTTGATGTGCCTTATCCGTCTGATGATGCAGAAAAACGCATTTTGCTCGAAACAACGGGTAGAGATGAAAACACAGCGAAAAGCGTGCTCGACACTAAATCACTCATTGAAATCCAAGAGCTCGTTCGCACCATGCCAGTGAGCGATAAGGTTGTGGATGCGATCCTTGAATTAGTTCGATCCGCCCGACCAGGACATGGTAATGATGTCGTTGACAATGCTGTATCCTGGGGGCCCGGCCCACGCGCAGGCCAAGCGATGATGTTATGTGCCCGCGCACGCGCCCTTTATGACGGGCGTCTTGCACCATCAATTGACGATGTGGCCGAACTTGCGCAACCAGTTTTACAACACCGAATGGCATTAAGCTTTACAGCACGTGCTGAAGGCACAAAAGTACAAGATGTTATTGAAACCTTAGTTGGCAGAATTAAGGGATAAGAATGTCACCAATTGGCCAGATATCAGATATAGCAGATCAAACGGACACACTTGCACGTGGTCGACTACGGGCTGCTTTAATCCCTGATTGTTTGGTTGAAGCTCGGCGCGTAGCCAATATTGTTATTGCTGGATGGCATGGACGCAGAAAACGCGGTACTGGTGATAACTTTTGGCAGTTTAGACAGTTTACTCAAGGTGAGAGTGTCTCCAACATTGATTGGCGCAAATCAGCACGTGATGATCAGCTTTATGTTCGCGACAAAGAATGGGAAACGGCACATACCGTTTGGCTCTGGGCGGATTTATCGCCGTCTATGCAGTTTCAATCGGAAATGAGCGATGTCTCCAAGGAAAGTCGATCTCTGGTTATTTTGTTTGCTTTGGCTGAGATATTATCAAGATCGGGAGAGCGTATCGGAATTCCAGGCGTAATGGATCCCATTCTTGCTCGAAATGGCGCTGAACGGTTGGCTCAAATTCTTACCCATAGCCGCGCGCAGGGGTTTAAAAACTCCATGCCTGATCTTTCAAATGTCAAACGCTTGAGCGATATCATCGTGATCAGCGATTTTCTTGGCGATGGCGAGGAAATCATTTCACAAGTCGCACCCGTTGCTCAACGGGGTACGCGCGGACATCTCATTGAAGTAAGCGATCCCACTGAAGAGATTTTTCCTTATACTGGTCGCATTGAATTTACCGATCCTGAAACAAATGCAAGGCTGGTTGCTGGCAAAGCCTCGACCATCGCAGAAGACTATTCAATTGCATATAAGAACCGCAGAACCGCATTATCAGATGAAATTAGGCGAATGGGTTGGAGTTATACCCACCATAGAACTGATCGCGCCGCATCAGAAGCGCTAGCCTCCGTACATGGATTTTTATCCGGTCTTGGCACTTCTTCAAATGGAGGTGCCCGGTAATGAGCGCAATTCCATTTGCATTTGGATTTCCGATTGCGCTCTTTGCGCTGGCGCTTCTTCCGGTGATCTGGTGGTTAAACCGTCTAACACCACCCAAGCCCACACAAGAGCCTTTTGCCCCGTTTGAGATTTTAGCGAAAGTTTTAAAGAAGGAAGATACGCCAGCAAAAAGCCCATGGTGGCTAACCTTGCTAAGAGTATTGTTGGCTGCAATTATTATCATTGCGCTTGCGGAACCCATTTTGAACCCGCGTGAAGAACGTCTCGTCGCACAGGGGCCGGTCCTCATCATCGTGGATAATAGCTGGGCAAGCGCACCGGATTGGCAACAATATCAAGATACGGCAAATGCGATATTGGACGAAGCTGAAAACAATGATCTTCCGGTCATAATAACTCAGTCCACCTCGCCGCAAAATGATTTAACTTTGGGAACAGCTGATCAAGCCAGACAAGTGTTTGCAAGTTTTGAACCTATTCCTATGCAACCTTATCAAAATGATATCGTTGCTTCGATTGAAACTGCACTTTCCGGGCGCCAGATAGATACAGCTATCGTATTAACCCAGAACGTTGATGCGCAAAACACTAGTGCATTTTATGAAAGTCTTTTGCAGCTCAACCCAAACAGGCTCGAGATCATTTCGCCAGATAATTCAAATCTAGTTGGTATCACATCTGCAAAAAATGAATCGACTTTCGTGACTGTGGATTTAACGCGCTTATCAACTCAAACTGACATGAGCTACAACATTACGGGTTACGACATTCAATCGCGACCAATAGTAAACGGAAGTGTTGAGTTCAAATCAGGGGAACAAAGCAAAACGGCTGATCTCGCTGCTCCTTTTGAACTTTTAAATGATGTCGTACGTTTATCAGTGGAGAGCAACAAGCACGCCGCTGGAAGCTTTTTATTAGATGATCGCTTTCAGCGCCGAAAACTGGCTTTGTTTTCTGGTGAAACACAAGACCTCATCAACCCGCTGCTAACCCCTTCACATTATATCCAGCGCGCTGCACAACCATTTGCCGACTTCATCGATGTTACCAATGCTGATCTGACAACTGGTTTTTCAACATTGATCGAACAAGGACCTTCCGCTTTGATTTTATCCGACATTGGCAGTTTGGATGCAGATGTTGAAACAGAGTTGCTTCAGTGGATCGAAAATGGCGGTACTTTGATCAGATTTGCCGGTGCAGGCCTTGCCGCCATTTCCAATGCGCAAATCGGAGATGATCCATTATTGCCAGTCCGTTTGCGCAGCGGAGAGCGACAATTTGGCGGCTCACTCACCTGGGCAGAACCTAAGTCCTTGGCACCGTTTACACAGTCCAGCCCATTTTTTGGCATCCAACTTTCAAATGATATCGTCGTTAAGCGCCAGGTTTTGGCGGAACCAAGTTTAGATCTTGCAGACAATACTTGGGCAAGTTTAGACGATGGCACACCGCTTGTAACAGCAAAATCGCTGGGTTCAGGCCGCATTGTGTTATTTCATATCAGCGCTGAAACCACCTGGTCTAACCTACCATTAACAGGTGAATTCGCCGAAATGCTGCGCCGAACTATTGCGCTTTCGCATTCTGCCGCTGCAAATAGCGATGAAAGTTCAGCACAATCAACTCAAACATCATTTTTACCTCCGTTTCGAACAATGACCGCTGAAGGCACGTTAGAAACCGCTGATGGCAGTATAAACCCGCTGGAAATAACTCCCTCTGGTGCCGTGATAGACAATCCGCTCACACGCCCTGGCCTGTTTGGGTCGCAAGATGGGTGGCGCGCGATAAACCTGCTGCAAGAGGATGATGTATTGCAGCCCGCTGCATTACCGGAAGCTGATTTGGAAGTAACGAGTTCAAAAATGACATTAGGGTCTGCATTTGAGTTTAAGTCATGGTTATTATTTATAGCGCTCATTATGCTGATTATTGATGCATTGATCATCATGTTTATGTCCGGTGCCTTTTCTCGATTAAGAATGGCAAGATCCAGCTTATTCGCCGCAAAGGCATCTCTAATTGCAATTGCGACCTTGGGTATGAGCTTATTGGATGTGCAAAACAGTAATGCGCAAGATAGCCAGGTAGGTGACGCAGAAATCATCGAAAAACTTGAATCCACACAATTAGCCTATGTGATTACCGGTGACCGCCAAATCGACCGCATCAGTGAATTGGGTCTTAACGGGCTAAACTTTTATTTAAGAACACGAACCGCGCTTGAACCAAGCCCATCAGTAGGATTAGACATTGAGACCGATGAGCTTTCTTTCCACCCGCTGATTTATTGGCCGATTAGCGAAACGGCACCCATGCCCTCTAAGGCAGCCATGTCCAATATTGAAAATTTCATGAAACGTGGCGGTACAGTTTTGTTTGACACGCGTGATGCAATTTCCAACATTTCGCTCAATGGATCAACGTCCGCAAGAACTCAAAGGTTGCGCCAAATACTTGATGGCCTGATCATACCACCGCTGGAACCTGTTCCTACAGATCATGTTTTAACCAAGACATTTTATTTATTGGACAAATTTCCAGGGCGTTTTTCAGGTGGCGAATTGTGGGTTGAAGCTCTAAATCCTGAAGCAAGTGGGCAAAACCAGTTGGTCAATGGTGGCGATGGTGTTAGCTCTATCATGATTACCAGCAATGACTTTGCCGGCGCTTGGGCCATGGATGCATCTCGCCGTTCAATTTTACCAATGGTTCCGCCAAACGGTCGTCAACGAACGCTTGCATTCCGCTCGGGTGTCAACATCGTCATGTACTTGCTCACCGGAAACTACAAGGCAGATCAAGTGCACCTTCCTGCATTGCTGGAAAGGCTGGGACAGTAAGATGGCGATAACCTTTGCACCTTTGATCCCTATAGCATTACTTGCAATCTGCTTGGCCGTAACTTTGCTCATTTCTGGCATTGCATTTTTTTCAAAACAACGTGGCGCACTATTGCGAACTGTCGCATTTACTCTGGTCTTATTAGCTTTAGCAAATCCCATTTTTACCGATGAAGAACGTGAACCTGTACAAAATATTGTTTCGGTTATCGTCGATAAAAGCCAAAGCCAATCAGCAGAAGATCGTCTTGCACAAACGGACCAAACCTTAGCGTTACTCGAAGAGCAACTTGCAAAGTATAAAAATATCGACGTCCGGGTTCGTGAGGTTGAACATGATAAAAGCGATAATACAGCAACCAATCTGTTTTCAGCACTCAGCAATGAAATTTCTGACATTCCGGCAAATCGTCTTGCAGGTAGCATTTTAATCACGGACGGGCAGGTTCACGATATCCCAGAGAACCTTGAACAAATTGGTATAAACTCACCTATACATAGTCTGATTACAGGGGATGAAGATAAGCTAGACATTCGTGTTGAAATTACCAAAGCACCACGCTTCGGACTTGTGGGAGAGTTTCAGGAGTTAGTCTATCAAGTATTTATAGATGGCAATCGCGCCCTTTACCCCCAAACAGATATTGAAGTTGAGTTGAAGCTTAATGGCGAATTTATCTCAACGGAAATTGCACCGATTGGAACTCAAACATCCGCTTTTGTGGAAATTCCCCGCCGTGGTGAAAACCTAATCGAGCTTTCCGTCACTCCTATTGAGGGCGAAGTGAGCGAGATTAACAATAAGGCCGTTGTGCAAACTGAAGGCATTCGACAAAACCTGCGCGTATTGCTTATTTCAGGTGCGCCACATTCAGGCGAACGTGCTTGGCGCGATCTGCTTAAATCCGACACCTCAATTGATCTGGTGCATTTTACAATCCTCAGACCACCAGATCGCAGTGACGGAACTCCAATTGATGAATTATCCCTCATCGCATTTCCGACACGTGAATTGTTCTTGGAGAAAATTGATGAATTCGATCTCATTATCCTTGATCGTTATCAAAGATTGGGTGTCTTATCGATCTTATATTACGACAATATTGCGCGTTACGTTGAAGACGGAGGCGCATTGCTAATTGCTGCAGGGCCAGAATTTTCTGGCATTCAAAGCATTGCCACAACCCCATTGGCCACAGTCCTTCCCGCGCTTCCAACAGGTCGCACCAATAAAATAGGTTATTATCCGCGTATTTCGGCGGAAGGCGCAAAACATCCTGTAAGCCGTGACCTTCCAGGTAGTGCCGCAGAACCCCCAAACTGGGGCCGCTGGTTTAGATCCATCGAAGTAAACGGCATTGAAGGTGATAATATTCTTGATGGCCCAAACCAGTCGCCCCTATTGGTATTAAATCGCGTGGATCAGGGACGCGTTGCCATGCTATTGTCTGATCACAGCTGGCTTTGGTCCCGCGGTTTTGAAGGCGGTGGTCCACATGTATCACTTTATCGGCGTATTGCGCATTGGCTGATGGGAGAACCTGCTCTTGAAGAAGAAGCCATTTTTGCCACATCAAACGGTGAGAATATTCAAATCACACGGCAGACAATGGCAGATAATATTCAACCCTTAGAACTGATCTCACCATCTGGCGAACGCGGTGAAATCGTCCTCGAACAAACGTCACCGGGTCGATTTGAGCTTGATTTAAGTGCGCAAGAAGCTGGCCTTTATCAGGTGATTGACGGGGAATTATCAACCCTTGTCCATGTTGGGGCAGTTGATGCACCTGAATTTAAACAAGTCATTTCGACTGAGGCGAAACTCGCACCAATCGCAACGCTAAGCAAAGGCATTGTAAAACGTGTATCAAACAATGGGGCAATTGAACTGCCGCAAATCGTCCCGGTTCGCCAGCTCCCTAATAGTTTAAGCACAGCAAACTCTAATCGCATGCTTTTGCGCACATCCAACGAAACTGTACTTATTGGCGTAACGCAATACCCGTTATTGGGAGGGCTGTTAGGCCTCGCCGCATTGCTGATGATATTTTCGCTAACCTGGTATCGGGAAGGTCGTTAATCACAATCCTAATCGCGGAATTTAACGCTGCCGGAGAGCACCTCACTTTCCGACAATTGTTTATTGATCAGGATACGTGAACGATCAACAGGACCAGGGAACATAACGCTTTGAGCATCAAACTGATGAAACCCCTTCGGGCCATAATAGGCATAATCACCCACCAAAATCACCATAGCATCATCAACAGATTGAACTGCAAGCTCGATAAGTTTGCCACCCACACCCTTTGATTTATGAGATGGGCGAACTGCCAGTGGGCCCAGTAAATAAGCCTTCACCTCACCAATCCAAACGGGTGTCATACGCACAGAACCCACAATTAACTCGCCATCCTGACAGATATAAGAATGCTGATAATCATGAGGCCCTTGCTCGCGAATGCGCGCTGCCGCGCGCGCAAAACGTCCCGGGCCAAAAGCTTCTTCATTGATGGCATGAATAACATTGTCGTGCGAAAGATCTTCGTTGAGAAAAGTAAATTGAGAAACAAACATTTTTAAGTCCTGAAATTGCATAGATAAACCGGCCCACTGGATGGGGTAATTGATTTATCGTCGTCGCAATTTCAGTCTTTTAAGCACGGCAAATTCCTTTGTTGGCGCTCGTGTATCAACAATTTTCGAAACAGTCCAACAAAAAGTTACAAAAATTGGCCAATTCGATCGTTGCAAAAATTGCGACAGTTTAGCTCGAAATTGATATCTTGTTTATTTCCGCCAAATCTTCATATTCCAAGCAGATTAAAAAGGAGATCGTTATGGGTATGCTAGTTGACGGAAAATGGCACGATGTTTGGTATGATACGAAAGCCAGCGGTGGTCACTTCAAACGAAAAGACGCTGCATTTCGTAACTGGATTACCAAAGACGGGAAAGCCGGACCGAGCGGCAAAGATGGATTTAAAGCTGAAATAAACCGTTACCATTTATACATCTCTTATGCTTGTCCGTGGGCACATCGAACACTGATCTTTAGAATGCTCAAAGGCCTTGAAGATATTATTGATGTTTCAGTTGTTGATCACTTTATGGGAGCAAACGGCTGGGAATTTCATGATCGCGATGGCGGTACGATTGATCACCTACACGGTTCTGAATACATGCACGAAGTCTATACCAAGGCTATGAGTGATTATACTGGACGCGTGACCGTGCCTGTGCTTTGGGACAAACACAACAATACAATTGTCTCAAACGAATCGTCTGAGATTATTCGCATGTTCAATAGTGAATTTGCTGAGATGAGTTCATCCGATCACGACTATTACCCAGAGCATTTGCGTAAAGAGATCGATGAAATCAACGCGATCATTTACCACAATGTGAATAACGGTGTTTATAAGTGCGGCTTTGCCACGACCCAAGAAGCCTATAACGAAAACTATGACAAGCTCTTTGCAACGCTTGATATGTTAGATGACAGATTAGCCAACCAGCGTTATTTAGTTGGCAATCAAATTACAGAAGCAGATTGGCGTTTGTTTACGACCTTAGTGCGCTTTGATGCAGTTTATGTCAGCCATTTTAAGTGCAACAAAAAACGCATCGCGGACTACAAAAACCTTGCAGGTTATCTGCGTGAATTATACCAAATTGATGGGATCTCTGACACGGTTAACATGTTACACATCAAGCACCATTATTTTGCCAGCCATGAAACCATCAACCCAACTAGAATTGTGCCAAACGGGCCTGAACTTGATTTAGATAGCCCACATGGACGCGATCATTTGAGTTAGAAATTACCACCTATCAGCAAACCCATTGCCAGCGGCAATTTCATCAATTCGCCGCTGGGTCGCTTTTGTTATTCCATCGGGCAATGCTGCTAAGTCAAAAAAGCCGGATTCCGCAATTTCATGATCATTTTGCTTTGCTTCTGATTGTATAACTTGGCATTTGTAAAATAAAACATGATCGCGATTGGTAGCATTGGTGTTGAAAAAGACAGCCAAAAGTTCTGCTTGTCCTTGTACAAAAAGGTTTCCCTCTTCTTGTAGTTCCTTGTGCACCGCCTCTAAAGCAGCTTCACCACGTTCAATTCCGCCACCAGGTAAATGCCAACCATTTACATAGGTATGCCGCACCAAAAAAATACGTCCCTTGTCATCAAATGCTGCAACACGCACACCCATGGTCATAGAGCGAGTAAGCCAAAACCAGGTGTGAAAGACCTTATTTCGCAGTTTTTCTAATAAAGATTTTTGCATATTTCCTTGCCCGATTTCTTTGCAAAGGCTATCAGATCAAGCATGTTTCGTCTCGCTCATATTTCCGACCTTCATTTAAGTCCTTTACCCCAGGTTCGATTACGAGAACTTTTCTCAAAGCGTATTACCGGTTACATAAACTGGAACAGGCACCGCAAAGCATTTCATCAGATCGGTGTTTTAGATACCCTCATGTCCGAGATTAATAACAAAGGCATTGATCATCTAGCGATAACCGGTGACATGGTTAATCTTGCTACCAACCCGGAAATCCTAGCGGCGAAAAAATGGCTTGAGCTCAATTGTCCCGCTGATAGCACAAGCTTGGTCCCCGGAAATCACGATGCGTATGTTCCGGGCGCATTCAAACAAGCCATGCAGGCTTGGAAGCCCTGGGTCACTGGCGATAGCAAAGAAGCAGTCGATGTTTTTCCCTATATGCAAACCAGAGGCCCTTTGGCAATTATAGGATTATCCACCTCAAACGCGACCATGCCGTTTCGTGCAACGGGTAATTTCTCAAAACAACAAGCTGATAAAGCCGTTGAACTGCTCACAAAAGCAAAACGGCAAGACCTCTTTCGCGTTATTCTCATTCACCACCCACCATATGAAGGCGCGACCCATCGTATGAAGCGCATGTATGGTACGAAAAATTTTCGCCAAATGCTGGATAAAGCTGGCGCGGAATTGATTCTCCACGGCCACACACATCTAAATACTCAATTTGATATCATAACCAATCAGGGCAAAGTGCCAACATTTGGTATTTCCTCAGCAACGCAAATCCATGGTGATAAAAAACCTGTCGCAGGGTTTAATCTGTTTGATATTTCTAAAATCGGTAATGCTTGGCAATGCGAACACGCACGCTTTTTATTAGACAAATCAATGCAACAGGTGCAATGCGTTATGAAATCAAAGCTTTATTAGCCAAATTTGATTAAAACGACTGCAAGAAGTTTGCTAATTCTTCGCGATAGTTAAATGTCAAAGCAAGGCCTAACAACCCACCTAGAATGAACCAAGTCGCACCAATAGCAAATGAACTGGATGACGGTTCACGCTTTTCAGCAATGAGCGGCTCAGCTGCGTCTTTGTTATCATTTAAAGTATCAGGTTCAGCACCCAAATTCTCATTTGTCATGCGTGCATAATAGTCTTTAAAGGCTTCCATATCACCTTCAAGAAGCTTTTCACGTTCAATCACACGGTCGGCAATATAATTGGTGACATATGCATAAACCTCATCAATGTCACCACTCTCAACCAGCACAACACGCCCCAAACGACTGTCGCGGACAAAGCGATAAGTTCGTCTATCACGCCCCATATGCACATGTGCAACACTATCAATCCAAATGCGCGGCTGCGCACCTGAAGAGATATTAAAGTCAAAGCGATCATCTTCTTTGTCGACATCGTCAAAGATTGGTTCAAGCTTTTCAGCCAAAAGTTCTAATCTGGCTTTATCAGCTTCTTTCATATCTATAACAACGTCCTGCCGTTCGGCAGATGTTACCCGCGCTTTGCGCACGACATCAGAAAGGCGATTATTATTCTGGGCGTTGTCTTTCTTCTCAGACATGATGCTATATCCAATATTTTATGGTTAATATTAAATTAGCACATAAAACATCGGGTGGCGAGAACGATCGTCCCGCCACACAATAAATCCAATTGTTTTTGAAAACCTGTTACTTATTTACAAGAAAACGGTTCGCTGCTGACAAAATTGCAACCAATGATGCCGCGGAAATATTGGTATGAATACCAGCACCATGCAGCTTTTGGCTATCGCTTTCAATCTCCATGTAACAAATCGCAGAGGCGTTTGAGCCGTGTTGCAATGAATGCTCAGAGTAATTGGCAACGGTCATATCCATATCAAGATAATTTGAAAGTGCGTTGATAAAGCTATCAACTGGTCCGGTACCTTTTCCTTCAATCTCAACTTCTTTGCCATTATCGGAAATCTTGGCCTTGATAAGACGCAAATCGGAATTGTCTGGATCGGTAAATGTCGTGTGGTCGATAAATTTTAACCGACCATCTTTTTGATTAACATAAACGTCCATAAATCGCTCATAAATACGCGCGGCAGGAAGTTCCACACCTTCTTCATCGGTGATCTTTTGAATTTCACCGCGGAATTCAACTTGCAGCGCACGCGGCAATATCAAACCATAATCTTCCTGCAGGATATAAGCGATACCACCCTTGCCTGATTGAGAATTAATTCGGATGATCGCTTCATAAGTCCGGCCCACATCCTGCGGATCGATCGGCAAATATGGCACTTCCCATTCAGGGCTATTGGCCTTTTTGATCGACTTCATACCCTTGTTAATCGCATCCTGGTGAGAACCAGAAAACGCTGTGTAAACCAATTCACCAACGTAAGGATGGCGCTCGGGAATTTTCATCTGATTGGAATATTCATAAACATTTTTAATGCGTTCAATGTCTGTACAATCAAGCTTTGGGTCCACCCCTTGGGTAAACATGTTCAACGCTAATGTAACAACATCAACATTACCCGTGCGCTCTCCATTACCAAACAATGTACCTTCAACGCGATCGGCACCCGCCAACAATCCAAGCTCGGTGGCTGCAATTCCGGTACCGCGATCATTATGTGGGTGAAGCGAGATAATCACACTATCGCGTTGATCAATATTACGGCAGAACCATTCGATCTGGTCAGCATGGATATTTGGCGTCGACATTTCAACTGTCGCAGGCAAGTTAAGGATCAATTTGTTATCCGGTGTCGGCTTGATCTCTTCCACAACTGAATTACAGATGTCTAGAGCGACTTCCAACTCTGTTCCGGTAAAGCTTTCGGGCGAATATTCAAAGCGATAGCCACCACCTGCTTTTTCCGCCATATCGACAATCATTTTTGCAGCATCGACTGCTATCTGACGAATGCCAGCAACATCTTTGTTAAAGACCACACGACGTTGAAGCTCTGATGTTGAATTATAAAAATGGATAATCGGATTTTTAGCTCCATCAAGTGCTTCAAATGTGCGGGTGATTAACTCCGGCCGACATTGCACCAAAACTTGCAATGATACATCTTCCGGCACATTACCTTCTTCAACACACCAGCGCGCAAAATCAAAATCGGTTTGTGAAGCTGAGGGAAACCCAATTTCGATCTCTTTAAAGCCCATATCAAGCAAAAGCTTGAACATCCGCGCTTTACGATCATGGCCCATCGGGTCAACCAACGCCTGATTGCCATCCCTTAGATCAACCGAACACCAGATTGGCGCTTTTGTGATGGTCTTAGAAGGCCAAGTTCGATCAGCGAGTGGCACTTGCCCATATGGCTTATATTTTTCAGCTGCCATAGGCATTCCAACAATGCCGTTATTTGAAGTATTTTGAACCATTTTTCATCTCTTACTTTTCAACATTCACGGATAGCAAACTGCTTATTCAACGCGAACGCTCCCCATATGGGATATTCAATTTAATCTGTAAAGGAATTAAGGAGCTTTTCCGAAACGGCTTCGACCGCCGGACGCTCCTTATAGAGCCCGACGACCGCTTGTAAGTAAGAGAAGGTCTGAATTCATGCGCAACACACCTGCAGACAAATGCAAGGTGTCTTTTAATGAGCCAAAAATTCTGTTGTGTCGGTTTTTCATAATGCGAGAGAATTAACGCGATTTGCGCATTTGTGCAACCCACGAAATTTCGCAAGTGGTTTTAACCATTCGTCTTGTGTGATTATGAACTCTCAGACAACAGATCATCATTCATCAATTCTTCAACAAAATAGCTGATTAATTGCGGACGACCAGACACATCAGCTTTACGATAAATTGCATTTAATTGTGCTTTAACAGTGCCTTCTTTGGTTTCCCGCATTGTTGAGATTTCTTGAATGCCTAAACCTTTGATCGCAAGCAGCGCGACATCTTTTTCAGAACTAGTCAAACCCCACTCCTCAAAAGACTGCATCAGCATGGCGTTAAACTCACCCGACGCTGCACGCAATTTATCTTGCAAACTGCTTGCCTTTTCTCGACTAATCCGCAACTGCCGCCCGGTGATTAGCATGCTTAAGACCATGACAAAGACGATCATGAACTCAAAAATTTCAAAATCAAAACCACCGACTTTATGTGGTAAATTTAAAAATTCCCGTATGACATCAAATACAAAAAATAAGACACATAGTGCCTGCGCAATGAACAATGCTTTCAAGCCACGTCGTGTTTCAAAATACTCTAAATACGGCATGGGCCGGCCTCCACAATCTATGTCGATTTACGCTGCAAAAGTTTTAAAACGAACGACAGCAAATAACGTAGCCCAATGCCCGAACGAATTTCAAATTCTTCATAATGAAAACGTGACTTTGATAGACCCCGTGCCGCCAAACCTTTTTGCAAACTGTTACGCATAATTTCAGGACCACAATAATATGCATCGGCGTCTGATATAGAAAAATCCACTGCATCTGCAATCCGATCGACAGTTAAGCGGCCGCTTGTCTGTGAGCAAACAAGATGGAGATTGAAATTTGGGTTTACATCCAGCGTACGAAGCTCATCTAAATGGACAGCCTCTTGTTCATTGCGAACGCAATAAAACAAATGCACAGGGTGTTTTAATTCGCCAACTTCACTTGCCCATGCAAGGAATGGTGTAATGCCGATACCACCTGCAATCCAGATTTCTGGGCGTCTGTTTTTCCGGCGGAAATGACCATATGCGCGAGATACATTTGCTTTTTGTCCAACCTTAACGGATTTTGCAATATCATGCGTGAAATCACCCAAAGCTTTGATGGTAAAGCGCAAGGTGCCTTCTCCATCCGGCGCCTTTGAAATCGTAAATGGATGCACTTCAGTCTTTTTTGCACCTTTGATATCCAAGAATGCGAACTGCCCTGCTCTGTGAGAAATACCGCGTGATACGGGTTTTAATTCAAGCGAGATCATAGAACCGCTGTTTTGAATACCAGACACTTGATAATCGCGCCCTCCCCTGAGCGGCAGCAACGTATATATGTAAGAGATAATACCCAACACACAGAAGACAAGCATATAGATGCCAAGCGGTGTGACCGGATCAAGTGGCTTCATCAGTAAGATGTAATGTATTGCAGAAAATGTGAAGAACAGCCCCATAAACTTATGCGTCCAAAGCCATAGGTGATATGGAATGAATGTAACAATTGTGATCACCACAAGAATTAAAATACCATAAAGACTTACTTCACCAAGCGTTTCGCCAAGATCCGTTAGAAAGGTTTCGCGCCCCTGCAACTCAGCATCAACTGTGTCATGAATTAAGATCGTAGCAACAGCTAAAATACCAAGCCATTTGTGAATGACATAAATACGGTCCAACCCGCCAAAAATCGGTTCTAATCCGATGATACGCGTAGACAGCATCATCGAAATGCCCATGGCAATAATTGAAACAGATCCAATATATTGGCTAAACATAGCCGATCCGTTGGGACCTGTGATCCAGCCGACATACCAATATAGCGGTATCAAAAGTGCTGCGATAATAAGGACAATTCCAATTGGGCGCATAAAAGTTCCTATATCATATAATTCTTATCGCTCGAACTATTGATAATTGTAGGAAAGGTCAACTCAACGGAACGCTATCCACATGGCCATAAACCAAAGTGATAAATGACCATGTGGATTAAAAAACTGGATTTCAAACCTTAGTTAGATCGCTTTGCCAAATGCGCAACAACATTTTCAATCATGCGCATACCAGCATCTTGACCCAAGGACATGATAGATTCTGGATGGAACTGTACAGCAGCCATCCCAGCGTCCAAATCCTCAATTCCCATTGCAACACCATCTTCCGTCTCAGCTGTGATCGCAAAACGTTCAGGCAAAGTCACTGGATCAATGAACAAGGAATGATAACGGCCAACCGCTACATTACTTTCCACGCCTGAGAACACAAGACTTGGATTGTTAATGCGAATTCTAGATGGTTTACCATGCATTGGGATTGCAAGCTGACGCAATGAGCCACCAGCTGCTTCGGCCAATGCTTGCATACCTAAACATACACCAAATATTGGAATATCGCGTGCTCGTGCTTTGGCGATTGTGTTTTTACAATCAAAATCCGTTGGATTACCAGGACCAGGTGATAATACCACAAGGCCTGGCATATGTTCATCAAACACCTCTTCAGATACAGGAGAGCGAACGGTCGTAACCTTTGCACCTGTTTGTCTGAAGTAATTGGCCAATGTGTGCACAAAAGAATCTTCATGATCCACAAGCAAAATTGAGACGCCTTCGCCGACACTTGCACGTTTGACAGAGCTTGTGTCATTGGACTTCACATCACCGCGGATCGCAGCCAACATAGCAGAAGCTTTCAATTCTGTTTCAGCTTCTTCAGCATCAGGATCAGAATCAAACAACAATGTTGCACCTGCACGAACTTCAGCAATCCCATCTTTGATACGAATAGTGCGCAGTGTCAGGCCTGTATTCATATCACCATTGAAATTGATCATACCAATTGCACCACCATACCAAGATCGCGGGCTTTTTTCATGGTTTTCAATAAAGCGCATCGCCCAAAGTTTTGGCGCGCCAGTAACCGTCACAGCCCATGCGTGAGACAAGAACCCATCAAATGCATCCATGCCATCCCGCAATCGACCTTCAATATGATCCACGGTATGAATAAGGCGCGAATACATTTCAATTTGGCGTCGACCGATCATGCGGACAGAACCAGGTTCGCAAACGCGGCTTTTGTCATTACGATCAACGTCCGAACACATTGTAAGCTCAGATTCATCCTTTTTAGAATTCAGCAGTTCTAAGATCTGTTCGGAATCTTCAATCGCATCACGACCACGCTTAATCGTTCCTGAAATTGGACATGTTTCAATCCGGCGTCCATTGACGCGCACAAACATCTCTGGAGATGCTCCCACAAGATATTCGTTCTGCCCTAAATTGATGAAGAACGAATATGGAGATGGATTGATTTTTTTAAGACGGCGCGCAATATCAGATGGTTTATCGCGACACTGTTCAAAGAACATTTGCCCTGGCACAACTTCAAACAGATCACCACGTTTGAAGCTTTCCTTGGCTTTTTCAACCAATTTAGCGTATTCGCCAGGATCATGATCCCCGCGAGGAGGCACCTGATCGGAAGGAACAAAAGGCTGCTCATCGATTTGTTTTTCTTTACCAGCCGTGGTCAAATCACCATATGAGAATTCGTAGGCTTCAACCCAAGCCTCTTGATTATGATGGTCCACCACCAAGATTTCATCTGGCAGAAACAAGACCAGATCACGCTGATCGTCAGGGCGTGCAATTTGATATTCTATCGGATCAAATTGAAACGCCAGATCATAACCAAATGCGCCAAACAGGCCCAAATTTCCATCTTCATCTGAGTGAAAAAGGTCGGTAACAAGTCGCAGAACGGTAAAGACACTTGGCATCTTTGATCGTTCTTCTTCGGTAAAACTGCGCGTTGGTAATTTCACATTCAAAGATATCTGCGACGCTGATTGCGCTTGAACTTCAATTTCATCTTGCCCCTCAAACGAAGGTGCGATCATGGCCAGCAAAGCAATTCCGCGATCGTTGTAAGCTTCAAACTTAACGCTTCGACCATGCGAGGACATACCCAAAGGTGGATCAATGATGGCTGTATCCCAACGGGTATAGCGTCCCGGATACTCATAATTTGAGGAAAATGCTGCCCCTCGACGCGAATCTAATGCATCAATATATGACGAAATAGCATCGTTATATGAACGGTTTTTACGTTCTCGGGTGACATTAACACCACCCTTCGTTTGATATTCTTCAGCTTCAGTTTTCATATTCACCACACTCATTTGGCGTGCTTTAGATTTCAATAGCAGACATAAAAAAAGCCGCTAACAAAATCAGCGGCACATTTTCATTCAAACAGGTAACATCGTGGCCGCTTTTAACGAACCCACCACCACATTGCTGTTTGATTAATCTTAGTCATATAAAGGTGTTAAACCAACAATTTCACTTTTGCAAGCAGGCTCTACAAACTTGTGACGCAAATCTGATAAAATTTGGATTTATTACCAATTACGATTGCTAACTTGCATTCAAAGCATTAAATTCACTCTTAACTTTGGATGCAATCAAATATGTCAATCAAACTGAGTCAAAACTCGCTAGCGAAAACACTAGGACAAATACAGTCCATCACCGAATTGGGCGATGCATTGCGCGCGACGGCTGATGAATTTGATATCGACAAAATGGTTGTAACAAGTGTACCAGCTACATCAAGCCGCAAACTATCAGATCATGTTTTATGGAGCTGCTTAAGCCCGCAACTAATATATGATTATGATCAGCAGGAAATGCTAAGCTATAGCACCCATTTTGATGCGCTTAGGCAGTCTGTTCAGCCAAGGGTTTGGCGCACCGATATGGTGGATGAATATGTGATTACCCAATCTGCACAAAACATAAATAGAACCCGTGAATTTTTATTCGACAACAATATCTCAATGGGTTTCAGCTTTCCTGTTAGCTGCCGAAATGCATCAAAGGGCGCGGTAATGTTTATGGGGGATCGTGATGAGATTGACGATCTTAGTCTCGCCTATCTGCATACAATTTCATCCTACGCATACGATTTAATTTGCGAATTAACGAACAACGAAAGTCGTCCCAACCGCAGTCTTACTCAGCGCGAAAGCGAAATACTGACTTGGGTGGCAAACGGCAAAACATCGTCTGAAATCAGTCAAATTTTGAATGTGTCAGACCATACCGTTAACGCACATTTGCACAGCGCAATGAAAAAAATGGATTGCGTAAACCGACCACAATTGGTCGCCAAGGCTTTACGCCTTGGGACAATTTCGTAAACTTAATTCACTTAGCGATCTAAAATTGATCTGATTTCGACAAGGTTTGATCTAAATCTTAGGATGTAAAAACCCATTGTTGCCAAATGCGTTGGCATAATCCAACCGCTCTCATTACCATTTGAAATCATAGCTGGTTGAATTTTAAGCGCAGCAACTAATTGGCCATCCATTTCCTCCCAAGGACGATCTAGATTACGTTGTTCAATAACCTCAACAAAGTCGGCACGCGCTGCTTGCAAAATGCCGTGATAAGCATAGAGCTGACCAAAAGCGAACCAAAACCTGTCATCTGCTCTTGTGTCAAACCAACCGGCATTGCTGGTCTCAGATTGTCTTCTAAGGATATCTGATGTCGAACCGATATCAGATGCAATCCGATCGAGGAAGCGAATTAAGTTATCCGCACGCGCATCAAATACGGTATCACATTTAACCAGGCGGTCATTATAGCTAGTAAGGTGGCCAATACCTGAACGATAATAGCTTTGAGAAGGCGTCGTGAACCCAAACGGGTCGAGACTGAAATACCATCTTTCCTCATCCGTTTGCATCACACCACGTGCGTTTTGTAAATCATTATCAATCTGAGACGTACCACGCACGCGCCCAAGCGTGTCGACAAGCTCAGCGGTCGTTCTGCGAATAGCTTGGTTCACCCCACGCTGGAAGCTTGCTTTATTATCAAAATACGGGGTGCTATCCCAATCAAGTCCAAAAAAGCCCGCTTTATATAGCAAACTGGAGGACACCCAACCGTTTTGATTAACGTTGAAATCGATCAAATCGCTCGTCACCGACACAATACCCGACGGAGCGCAAACATCATTGCCAACAACTGTGCCGGGCACTGCAGCTTCTGAAAACTCATACTTGCTAGTGTAATTGGTATCAAAACCATGCCAGAACTGAGTGGAATATGTGAACGATCCATAACCGCCAAGAATAACAATCACGACAAATGCTATGATAATTTTTAAAATAAGCCCACTGGCCTTAAACAAAGCAATTAGAGCAATAAACGGAGCTAATATCCAAGCAATTAGTTTGGCAATGCCCCGTTTGATCGCATCAAATATATTGCCAAAAAACTCAAAAATTGGATCAAGCATGGGAATATCCCCCTCAGTTTGATAAAGTCGCGCCCTTAGGTCTTTCTTGTCTGATAGATATGTATTTTTGAGTTTAGAAACAACCTGTTGTTTAAACTCATCGCTATAATCTTGATAAACTTCGTAAAATCCTTGCTTATCAAAAATAAAGCGAGACACAAAATCAAATGGAGTTAAGCGCGAGACCAATCGATTGACCAACCATTTCTCACGATGTTTGGGATTTGCCCTGCATAGCAACAGCCACTCGCTTTTATTGATGTCTTTTGAAGAAAGTTTGCCCACATCATCAATTTTATCAAGCATATCTTTGAAATAGCCATAACGACCATCACGGGCAATGAGGCGGTTATTGCTGCGCAACCAGGATCGAATGTTGCTGTCAGACAAATCATCAAATGATACATTTTCGCCCTCCGCACGCAAAACATCTCGAATAACCATTTCAGCACGATGCTCTAGTAACTTGGACTTTTTGACCCATTTTTTGGTTGGCAATTGCAATCGGTTGGTCGATTTCAAATAGTCAAAAATTCGAGCATGGTCTTTAATATCCAGATAGCTCACCTGCCAAGGGCGTGAACGGCGAAAACCTGGCGCCTTCGAATCGCAAATAATGGTGGTGGTACGCTCATCTCGGAACACGAAAACACCACCAAAATGGTTTGCCCAATAGGACCCCTGATCAAAAACCAAATGTTGCGGCACAAGCTCATTGTTTCGAATATCACCCGTTTTTGCAGCCAGCGCCACCATTCGGTTTAGCATATCATCATCACGCCAGGCGTTTTTAGATACTTTAAGATGATCAACAAGCGCACGAAGCTCATTTGCATTATCGAGCAATGAGTCCGCCGATTTAACTTCAAACTTCACTTCTTCAATCGACAACAGATCATCGATATCTTCAACACGCGCAATTGGATCATCGATCTCGCCGTATAGCGCATCTTTAATGGTCACCGCATGAAGGGCACGACCATTGTCTGAAAAGAACTGATGCATCAGCCACGCAGTATTAGAAAACTTTGTGTGAACAACAGGTAGATGCTCTTGATCTGGAGACAGGATTATAAAACGTCGATTTACACCCATCGGATCAAGATAATTTTGATCATCCATTTCCTCCGCAATCTCTGGCGAGAACCCAGTCATGTCAATGTGAAACTCATCCAACTCAGTTGGTTTGAGTCCAAACCCTTTCATCGCTTTTCGATAGCGATCAACCAGAAAGGACTGACGAACTGGCATAAGACGGCCATATATCAGATCATTTTGATAAAGAAGCTTCATCTGATTACCTATCTGACCACCTGCCGTCAGCGCGCATGGCTTCGATCTCAGCAATAGCCCGCTCGCGTTGGCGTTCGCGTCTTATAATGTCTTCAACAGCTGCCGCATCGCTTTTGTCAGTATATCTAAACTCACTATCAGCATATCGGTTGATTTCTTGCAAAACCATGTCGAGCGTAAACGGCTTACGAAGTTCGCCAATCATAGAAGATTTCTCATCATAGCTTTTATGCATAAAGGCTTCTGGTGTTTCAAACCACTCATCAGGAAGTTCGACATCCATCGCACGCATTTTAATCGCATCCGTGATGTTCTTTATTGCACGGCCGGTAAAGCGCGGTTCTGCGCGTTTAATAGCGTAAAGATAAGCACCAACATCAGCCATGGTTTTAATCGCACCATTGGTCTTTTCAAAATGCTCCCAAACGGCCACGAGACCATCTTCTTTTGGCTTATCGTGACCTTGATAGCTCGCTGATACTGCCTTTTTAATCTGCTGGCCTTCAAATAAATCGTGATCACCTAATTCAATGGAGTGATTTTTCCCTGCCAACAACACAAAGATATCGACATAATCATCCTCAGTTTGCGGACCATCAACCAGCCATCGCGCACTCGCTCTTTGACGTAAAGCATCGTCCACATTTTCCGGATAGTTTGAAAACATCCCAAAGGCACAGTTTCCACGCACAACCGTTGAAGCACCAGCAAAGCTTTCCATCAATACAGCTGTAACTTCTTGCTGACCAGCGGAAGACTTATCATCTGATCTACGCGCAGCCACTTGATCGATATCATCAATCGTACCCAGCGAGATAGATCTCGGATCGATAACGTTATTGACGAATTCCTTACAGTTTTGGCCTGATTTACCTTGGTATGATGAGATCTGATCAACACCAAAATTCTCATAATGAAACGGATAACCTGCAACCTGGCAATAATCATTGATCATGCCTGCAAGCATCTGAATGAGGATAGTCTTACCCGTGCCAGGCATACCATCGCCAATGAAGGTAAACACAAAACCACCATGCTCAACAAATGGATTCATCTGGCGATCAAAGTCATACGCCATCAACATTTTAGCGAGTTTAAGCGCTTGATATTTTGCAATGTGGTTACCGATGATCTCATTAGGCTTTTTAAAATTCATCACCAAAGGCTTGCGCGCCTTGCCCGGTGGTGTTTCAAAACCATCTAAATTGAAATCATCTTGCTCAATACGAATATGTGTGTGTTCAAAGCCCTGCAAAGCAACAAAGCGGCTGCGACGTGCTAGTAATGCCGAGATAGTTTCTTCTGCATAGGAACGACTGCGCGCAATAAGCGCTTCATCATCTTTCACATCTTCCAAAGCTTCATCTAACCCGGCTATGATGCTCTTTAGTGCATCTTGCGAGGTATCGAAATTAAAGTCCGGCGCTTCAACATCAGATACACTTTCTGTATCTGATGGAAGATGACGCAACATATAAGCTGCCCATGAAAATGCGGCAACATAGGCGGACGCTGACAATAAATTTTTATAGTTCTTGGCGTCTTCACCCGCCAAAGGTGAGACAGCGTTGCGTGATTGTAAATCTTCTAATCCCGTGGACTGAGAAAACACGTCTGCAACAGCCAATGCAATAGCCGCTCCTCGGCGTGAACGAAACAATAAATTATGTTGCGGAACTGATAATAATGGGTCAGTCGCATTTATATTTTGAAGAGTTGCAGATAGCTCAACTTCATGGGTTCGGCGCGCACCGCGAGATGACACAGTCGAGACAAACCGCCGCCGCGTACCCGCAAGCGGCGTTGAAGACTTTGCTTCACCCGCAACCATTAAGATAAATCGCGTGACCAAAGATTGCGCAGTATGATGGTGTTCGGTTATTTGGTCTTCGTGAATAGTGGTCAAACCGCTGCTCTGTTCCAAAGTCTAAACTCCTATAACCTGATTGCCTGAAATGACATAAACAGTAAAACCGTTGAAAATTTCTGCTGCTTTTCCATCTGCGTAAAGCGCCTGATAAGCATCGTGCGGCACCAAAGCATATTTCTCATAATAGCTCACGCCTTGTCGCGTTGCTTCTAAATCATCTGTGTTGATATGAAATTCTTCACGTGCTGGACTTGATGACCAAATACCGCGTTTTGCTGGAATTTCAGCCTTTGAAAAAACCTCTTGCATCGTCCACGTCAAAACCCATGCATTTTCCGGTTTTCTTACTTTGGATAAAATCTCCGAAACGCGCTTATTGTTCTCCGTTAAGCCAGCGCCGTAAAACGGTCCAAACACAAAACGGCGCAAAAGTTTTGGATGCAGGAAATCAAAATCTTCATCTAAGTTTTGCGCAATTGTCGTCGGGCTTAGTGAATACGAAGTGTTCTTCTCAACAAAATCATCAAATTCAAGCGCAAATTGCGGGTTTAACAGGCCACCGACTGGCAATGGAATATTCAAATTCTGCTTCAGCTTACCGTCTTTGCCAATCAACATATCAGCTATGGCTTTGCTGGAGTCTTCTATCTTTGCCATATAAACAATTGGCAAAGTCCGGCTGCCATCAAATGCGCCCCAATGCGCATGATAAGATGGACGCCCTGTTTTCGAATTGATAGAGACTTCGATAGTCTCCGGCAAAATAAGCGAATTAAAAATTTCGCCTTTTTGAATATGTTCCAAATAGGCGCGTTCGGCCATATCTTCTTGTTGTTGTTCCGGAAAACCCTTGCGCGATAAAATATGATCAATCATATCCGCTTTAAGGGTGGCGTTATCTTTTAAATTGGATAACCGTTCTTCAGCGTCTTTACGGTCGGCTTCCAGTTCAAGCACATTTTGGAAAATAGGAAAGCCACTATCTGCCTGATCAATTCTAAAGCGCTCGACAAAACCGATTTTATGATGCCAACAGGAAAATGTAGCCGCCAGCTTTTCCATATAGGGTGATAATGTACCGCCAATAATTTCATGACTATAAAGTTCTGAATCATTGTTTGATAAAAAGAGATTAAACCCTTCAAGAGCGGCTTTCATAGCTTGGAAATACCGCTCAATTGGGCTTGAACTATCACGTCGGTTCAAAACCTGATCCTTATGGCTTACTGTTGTACGTAATCCGCTGCATTATGCTTATCCATCACAGCTTGGAAACGGCGTGCAAATGCATCATCGGCCAGCTTCTTACGGCGTTGAATATCATCGGTGGCAAGCATGTTTTTCTCATGCATTTCCAACAAATCACCAATATGCTTTTGAGATGCAGCGCCAATGCCAGCCATGGTTTCTTCAGCTGCAGTATCCACTGCACTACCAAGCGTATTAATTTTATGAGCAACATCCTGCTGCGCTGCTGTTTTAAGCGAATCTTCAAGTGCTTTATAAAGGACAATACGTTGTTCTGTATCAATCGTCAGCTTGTTAATAAGCGTGTTTTGTGCAGCGATCTGGTTATTGAGCGAATCCACAAATGTCTCAAACATCGATGTGTAACGCTCAAGCGTTTGGCTTTCCGCAAGCAATTCCTGCTCTTTGGCCATCGCTTCATTATATTCAGTTGATATCTTAGCGCGCTCAGCTTCAAGATCAGTACGCTCTTTCTGATCAGTCGATGTCGAAATCTTGTTCTCAATATCCATCAGCATTGGATTAAGCTCATTAATCCGGTTCTGCGTTGCTTCAAGTGTTTCCATTGCAGTTTTTCTGCGTTCAATCACTTCTGTCAGGCTTGCTTCAGATGTTTTATACCGCGTTTCTAAAACAGCCTTTTGCTCTCGAAGAATACCAACAATTGAATCTGACTTTGACAGCAATTCTTGCAAGTTTCCTGCAAGAGACATGTTGCGCACACGATCAGAACGCATGCGCTGCATCTTTTGTTTTGAAAAGATACCGATGAATTTCTCATAAGCCGTGTAGCTTTTCATGCTTTCAAATTCTGATCCGAAAACGTTGGTGGCATCTTCCAGACCAATGATCAGGTCAGCAATATTGCCTTCCATGACCTTTTGTTGTTTCAAGACATCTTCAATACGTGCATTTTCGATATCAAATTCTGCATCACCAATTTTAGTATCTGCTTTCGCAAACTCATCCAGCACCTTGCTGGATTGATCGATCTTGGTGCGCATTTCTTCAACTTGAGAACGTGTCTTTTCAATTTCGCTATCCAATGATGCTATTGATGCCATTTTAACTCCCCGAACAAAGTCTTTTCTCAGACCCACCCGTTATATCTGTTTTGTTACAACTTAATCTCTATGTAAGGCTGTAAGAGATAAAATCAACTTCTGGTCAATAATTCAACTGAATTATCTCTATTCGTGACCGATCGCCTTCTTCCAGTGAACACGACAATAAGAAACATAGCTTTCATTGCCGCCAACCTGAATTTGCGCACCATCTTGTACAACATTTCCATCGCCATCGATGCGCACAACCATTGTTGCCTTGCGACCACATTCACAAATTGTCCGCACTTCGCGCATTTCATCGGCAATCGCTAGCAATATCTTCGACCCAGGGAAGAGTTCACCCTTAAAGTCTGTCCGCAAACCATAAGCCATAACAGGAATTTTCAACTCATCTACGATCTTTGACAATTGCCATGCTTGTGCTTCCGTCATAAAATTTGCCTCATCAACGAAAACACAGGCAATGTCACCGTTTCGCAATTCGCCCTTTATGATCTCAAATAAATCGTCATCAGCATGAAACGCGGTTGAATCGCTTGCAAGACCAATACGCGAACCGATGCGCCCTGCACTTCCGGCGCGGTCATCTAATGAAGCATTGAGCAAAACTGTTCGCATGCCGCGCTCTTGATAATTATATGAAGCCTGTAGCAGTAAAGTCGACTTACCTGCATTCATTGTCGCATAATTAAAATAAAGCTTTGCCACCGCGTTTCTCCCCGTATTATGGTGTCATAAATGCGATTAGGCGTCGCGAATATCCAGTTAAAGTTTCCAATATCAACAAAATAGTTCCGAACATGAGTGAAAAGAAAACAAATGTCATTCGAGAAACCAATGACGAAGCGCGAGAGCTTGCAAAACAGCTAATCCGCACAGCACGATTTGGCGCGTTGGCGGTTAATTCAGGAAATCTTGGCTTTCCATCGGTCAGCCGCACCCTTGTTGGATTAGACAAAGATGGTGCACCGTTAATTCTTGTTTCTGAATTATCAATCCATACCAAAGCGATAATTGCAGACAATAAAGTATCGATTTTGCTGGGAGAACCGGGCAAAGGCGATCCGGTCGCCCATCCGCGTATCACAATTGCTTGCAATGCAAATTGGGTTGAACGAACCAACCCACGCTTTAAAGATTTGCGTGCACGATTTATATCCCGCCACCCCAAAGCAGAGCTTTATGTCGATTTTGCAGACTTCAGGTTCTATCGTCTTGAACCTGTAAGCGCTGATCTAAATGGCGGATTTGGTAAAGCATTTGCGCTCAACCCCAATGACTTCTTGATCAGTAGTGATTTTGAAAACGATACGACAATCAACGAGAGCGAGCTTGTTCAAAAAATCAACGATGAATATGCTGGCAAAATTGATCAGATAGCAGCGGCTCATTTGGGAGATGACCAGAAGAATTGGCGGTTAGTTGATATTGACTGCGAAGGTGTTGGGCTTGCAAAATCAGATAAACTCATTCGCATCAATTTCACGCAAAAGCCAGCGCATAACGAAGAGTTTGAAGCCTTTATCCTAAAACTCGCCGAATAAACAAAACCCACTGAGAATAAAAAAGGGCGCGCTAGACAAATGCGCGCCCTTTGTGCCACACACGGGATAGGGCCCGAAGTGCCGCCGGTCACGAACAAACTGACATATGAAACTTGCGTATATCTTATGCGACAAGCCATTGAAAACAAAATGAAAATACAATTTCGCCGAATAGTTAGGGAAAAACATGCCACATAAAATCATTCTAGACACAGATCCCGGCATAGATGATTCGTTCGCAATAGCTTATGCAATTGCACACCCAGAAATTGAATTACTAGCCCTCACTACAATCTATGGCAATGTGACCATTGAACAAGGTACTGAGAATGCTTTGAAGGTTTTGACAGCATTTGGTGGGAAGGCAGACGTTGCCAAAGGTGAATCAGGACCATTATCGATTGAACAAAACCATCCAAGTGATTATGTCCATGGCAAGAATGGTCTTGGTGGGTATGAGATGCCCGAAACCGACACGAAAATTGTCGAGCAGTCTGCCGCACAATATATCGTAAATGCTGTGAATGATGCACCAGGTGAAATTACGATTTGCGCCGTAGGTCCTTTGACAAATATCGCAAAAGCATTGGAGCTTGACCCGACAATTACCTCCAAAGTGAAAGAAGTTGTTGTCATGGGTGGTGCAGTGTTCCATGTGGGCAATATTACCCCGGTAGCCGAAGCCAATATCTGGAATGACCCCCACGCAGCTGATATTGTTTTCGCTGCTGATTGGCCACTCACTTTGGCGCCAATGGATTGCACAATGCCTGTGATATTCACCCACGAAGACTTGCAAATGTTAGCTGATGAAAATCCTAAAATGGGTGTTCCATTACAAGCAATGTCAGAATTCTATATCAAATTTTACAGACGCGTTGCAGGCCTTCACGGTTTGGTTCCCCACGATGTCATGGCCCTAATGTGGGTTACAGTTCCAGGTGCATTCCACGCAAGAAAAGGCGCACTAGCTGTCGCTTTGGACGGTCCAGCAATTGGCCAAACCCTGTTTCAAGCACAAGGAAAAACAACGCTTTCAGACGCGTTTGATGGTCGACCAAATCACACCGTTTTAGTCGATACAGATGTACGCATGTTCAGATCAAACTATTTCGGCATCCTTGGCGCTGCCCATGGCTCATAGCCAAAGGCTAAACCTTAATCGTTTGCAGTATCCGCCAGAAACGCTGCGACCCAAGATAATGCCGCATTCCAGTTAATTGCAATCTCATTGGTCGAAAATGACTTATGATGATCAATATAACAGGCTTGCGGCGCGCATCCTTTTAATTCTTTAATCGCAATTTCATCAGCTGGAATTGAATTTGGACCGCCAGCAAGTGCACCATTTGGCATTGGCGGGAATGATGGGTCAATATTCTTTGCAAATATACGCGCATGCTGATTTTGCGATGATCTTGTGCCATGGCCAGTCACATAGGAAATACCCATAATGTTACGCCCTAGAATATAATCCATCCCTTTTCGAACGGCATTTAAGTAGTTTTTATCTTTGACCAAATCATAAGCTGCTGCAACCACAACCATATTTTGCAAGACAGACGAATTAGATCCCCATCCCAAACCTTCATCAGCTTTAAACATGATATCAAAGGCTTCATTGTCCTGCATGGCAATGAAATTATCCGCAGCAGCCAAAACCGATCTTTGTACAAATAAGCGATCTTCATCAGGAAGCACATTTGGAATAAGCGCGAGCTGTAGTCGCGCAAGACCTGCAAGAAACTGCCAATCGATGCCGCTCGGTTTAAACACACCAGTTGACCAATATTTTGAAGCTTTAATACGATTAAGATAAGCTGCATCTCCTGTTGAGATGAAAAGTTCTATATCTGCCCAATAAAACTCATCGCTCACATCATTGTCGTCATAATCGCCACCGCCATATTGTCCACCTGATAATGGCGCGAACAAATCAGGTGTTTTAATCGCCGCAGCATGCGCACGTTTTGACACAGTTATAAGCTGATTAGCATAAGCTGCATCATAAGGATTAAATAAACGCGCAGCTTGAGCCGTCACCGCTGCTAAGTTGAGCGTTGCGGCCGTCGACGGTCGGTGGATGGAACGGCGAACGGGATCGCGATGCGGCCACAACGGTAATCCATTCCACTCCACCCCATGAATTTTATGATACGCCATATCTGCATATTCCTGCCCTTGGGGCACCTGCATACGCATTAAAAAATCAAGCTGCCATTTTGCTTCTGCCAGAACATCGGGCAGATTGTTGGAGGCATTATCATTGCGCAAATTCGCATTTATCAGTTTTGACTGTGAGCCGGAATAATACAAGGCTCGTTCATAACTAGACAAAACCTGAGCAACGGCGATACCGCCATTAACAACATATTTGCCAAAATCACCGGCATCATACCAACCGCCAGATACATCGAGTTTTCCGCTACATGTCCAGGATTGATCATAAATCTTGCGCGCCGTTGATTTATTCAAACATGGCGTCGCACGATCAGAAGTATGACCAGCAGGGCGGCCAAATTCACGTCCGGCAATATCTGGTGAAATTTCAACACCACTTCGAACTAAATAGAAATAAGACAGAGCATCAATAGGCAAATCATCATAAAGATCTGGCGTGATTGAAAACACATCGCTGCGGGCGCCATCTGCCTCCAAATAGACATCCGAAACAGAGTTTGGAAACTTGCTGAAATTAATCTGATGCGCATCAAATCCGGAAGATGGATCAAAGCCGAATGGTTGCGAGTTGCCATTGGCTAACAATTCACCAGAACTTGTCTTCAATGACCACCTAACTGGCTCTAACGAAGGATGCACCAAAGTTGCAACTTTTGGCCCGTTGGGCAAATATCCAAGCTGATTAACATAAAGTGCGATATCACTGGTACTTGTCGAACCTCTTTCAACTTCTCCATCGGTCAGTGACACTTCAGACAGACAAAACACATCACCCGCCGGTGCGCCACCAAATTGGAAAACAACTTGCGCACCCTCAATATTTTGATCAACCGAAAATGAAGATGAGAAGCTCGCGCTATTTACGTCAATTTCCTCTACCAATTCGTTCAACGGCGTCCAAGGCTCCTGACCCTGCTGCACAATTGCGCGAATAGTTTGCGAACCATTCCCGGATGCTTTTATAGAAAATTGATATTCAATACCCTTTTGCAGATTAATATCGTTCAAACCAATAATTGCATCCCAAGGTTCAGACGTTTTTTCGCTAACTTTGGTGCACAGCTGACCGTCTTGGTAAGACACCATAACATTGGGTGTGCTCCACCAGGCTTGGCTCGAACCTTGCGTTAAAAAATTGGGATCAGCGATAAGCTCCTTGGCCAGACCAAGCGAAGGAGATAAATTGAACCCCAGACCAATGACAATCGTTTTTGCAATTAATCTTTTATAACTAAGACCGGTCTTCATCTCATATCCCTTTTCATAATGGGGCTAACCCGTTGGCCAGGTTTCATTGCATCATGCAAACAATATTTGCGCGACACAATGCTATAATTATATGAAAAGGTTACTAACGATCTGAGATTTATGAGTTCGTGGCAGCGGAAGCTGTTTTCAACTCATCAAGCCCCAGTAAGATATTGATATCAGGGCGAGCTTTGACCAAATCCTCAATTGTGTATTCGGACAAAACTTCAAAAAATGCATTCAACGCACGACGCAAAGCTGAATTTAGACCGCAACTGTCAACCAACGGGCATTCTGATGCATCATTTTCAAAACACTCAGCCATAGCGAAATTATCTTCTGTGGTTCGAACAACATCAAGCAATGTAATTTCGTTCGCAGGACGAGCAAGGCGCACACCACCATTTCGGCCACGAACGGTTTCCATGATCCCGGCTTTTGCCAAAGGCTGAAGAATTTTAAACAAGAACAATTCGGACACAGAATAAGATTTTGCGATATCTGGAATCCGGCTAAGATTCTCCGCATCTGCAGCACAATACATCAGCATTCTGACGGCATAATTTGTTTGACGCGTTAGTCGCATTTCTTGTCCCTTTATTTAATCTCTCACTTACTACTTTAGAACACTTCTAATTAAAGTACACCCCTTTTATCAAGTTTAATTTACTTAAATCTTTGGTTCAAAACGTTGATTATGTCATTTGGTTGTGTAGAGTTTGTTTGGGGAAGTTAGCTTTTTGCATTTTTCGGGGATTTGCAGAAAGGCAAAAAAACCAACGGAAGGGTAGTAAATGAAATTTTTAAGAAAGATCAAAACAGTGTCTGCAATCGCTGGCATCTCGGTTATGATGATGGTCGGCCAGCAAGCGATTGCCATGGATGATCCCGATGCAATTGTAAAAGAACGTCAGGTCGTCATGGACAACGTTAAAAACACAGTTGGTGCTTTATCAAAAGCAGTTAAATCCGGTGCCTCAACAGAAGATATTCTAGCTGCGGCTGACGCATTTTTAGCGGCAAGTGCAACTTCGGTGACAATTGAAGCTTTTAAAACCAATACCCACGGCAAATCGACGGTCAAAACAACTGCGACGGAAAAGGTTTGGACAGACTGGGCGCGTTTTGAACAGGCGTTGCTAGATATGGAAAACGGCGCAAAAGAGATCCAAATGGCCGCTGCCGCCGGTACGTTGACCTCTGAAGATCAGCTCGGCGTTGCGCTAAAAGAATGTGGATTTTGCCACCGTAGCGCAGGCTACCGCGCAAGGTAAGTTGATCGACGCTAAGCGTTAAATACAAAATAAGCTATGGCGATTGAAACCAATATTGCCATGGCTGCCACAATAGGCTTTTTCTCACCAAGTGATGGTACCTTTTCCGCATAATCTTCAGAAACTTTTTTCTGGCCAGTGACCATTGGCTTCACAATGTCGTCTTTTTTGATAAATCTGTAAAAAGCAATCGCTGCCAGATGCAAGACAATCAATCCAATGATTAATTTCGCATTGATCCCATGATAAGTTGTTGCCTGATAACTCATATCGCCAGACACATATTTGGCAAGCGGACCTTGCAGCAAAATCTCATCGTCAGAAATTAAACCCGTTGCGACTTGCAACGAAATAATGCCAAGCATTGCGATTACAGATAAAGCCGCGATCGGACTATGACCAATCATGCCTTTAAATTTCTCCGAACTAGGATTTTTAACATAGCTTAAAACAGCACCAGGCCCTTTGATGAAGGTATGAAACAGCGCGGTTCTAGAACCAATCACACCCCATATGACGCGAAAGATAAGCAAAGCCAAAACGCAATGACCAGAAATAAAGTGGATATCCATTTCATCTAATCGGAAAGAAATGAACGAGACCAAAATGCAGATCAAAAGCAACCAATGGAAGATTCGAATATAAACGTCCCAAACTTTGACTTTCGCTGTGCTGTTCGCCATCATTCCCACCTATCTATCCATGACAATTAGCCTATCATAACACGCTGGTATTTTTGTTCAACGCATTGCAAAGATACAAAAAAGGCCGCCAACTTTTTCAAGCCGGCAGCCCTCATTTCACATTGAGAAAAAGCTTATGCGTCTTGATCAACGTTTTGAGTTTGTGTTCCCAATTTTGAGATTGATAGTGACATCACATCGCCCTTTTTAAGATAAACTGGCGGTTTCATACCCATGCCTACACCAGGAGGCGTACCTGTTGAAATCACGTCACCAGGATGCAATGTCATCATTTGCGAAAGGTGCGAGATAATCTTTGCAACGGTGAAAATCATTGTCGAAGTTGAACCCGTTTGCATACGCTGGCCATTCACATCAAGCCACATATCCAATTGTTGCGGATCGCCCACTTCATCGGCTGTAACCAACCATGGACCAATTGGACCAAAGGTGTCGCAGGATTTACCCTTCGTCCACTGGCCGGTTAGTTTTGTCTGGAACGTACGTTCGGACACATCGTTAGCAACGCAATATCCAGCGACATAATCCAGAGCCTCTTCTTCCGAGACATATTTACATTTTTCACCAATCACCACGCCAAGCTCGACTTCCCAGTCGGATGTTTCAGAGCCACGTGGCAAGAAAACAGTATCATTCGCGCCCACAACAGCAGAGGTTGCTTTCATGAACAAAATTGGATGATCAGGGATCGGAAGGTTCGATTCAGCTGCATGGTCTGAATAGTTCAAACCAATACACATAAATTTACCGATTGAACCAACACAAGCGCCATAACGTTGCTCTCCCTCAACCAATGGCAGACCGCTTGCATCAAGTGCTGATAGTTTAGACAGCACATCTTTCGATAATGCTGCACCATCAATATCACTCACAACAGCTGATAAATCACGCAGATTACCTTCAGCGTCAATCATGCCTGGTTTTTCTTGCCCTTCGGCACCATAACGAACAAGTTTCATATTTTTTCCTCACAAGTTTGGCCAATATATTTGGCCGAAAAATTTAAGCTCAAAAGCCTAGTAACTGATAATTTGAATTAATGATTATCTCTGGGTATGCCTTTTTTCGCGATTGCCTGATATTTCGTAGCCCCGCGAAGCACCATACCTTCAGAAAACGGCTCAACCAGTCCACGGAAATACTCCTGCCAAGGTGATTGATGCCCAGGATGATCATACCCCCCACTTGCCTCATATTCAGCCCTACGTGCCGCCAATTCCTCATCAGAAATCACGATATCAGCTGAACATGCATTGAGATCAATGCGCACAGTGTCTCCTGTTTTAACGAGTGCTAATCCGCCACCCGTCGCAGCTTCAGGCGAAGCATTCAAAATTGAAGGCGAACCTGACGTTCCCGATTGGCGGCCGTCACCCACGCATGGAAGAGCTTCAATACCTTCTTTAAGCAGATAGCTCGGTGGACGCATATTGACCACTTCTGCACCGCCCGGATAACCGACGGGCCCAGCACCACGCATAATGAGAATACAATGCTCATCGATATTAAGTTCCGGATTGTCAATGCGATGGTGGAAATCCTCCGGTCCATCAAAAACAATTGCCCTGCCCTCAAATGCATTTGGGCTATCAGGATTAGACAGATAACGCGCACGAAAATCAGGCGAAATCGCACTGGTTTTCATAATAGCGGAATCAAATAGATTGCCTTTCAAATTTACAAAACCAGCATCAGGCTTCATTGGACTTGAAATCGGTTTGATCACATCGTCATTTTCAATTTTAACATCCGCACAGTTTTCAGCCATAGTTTGACCATTCGCTGTGACCGCATCTGGATGAGGCAACAAATCATTGGCAATTAACTCACCTATCACCGCAGGTACACCGCCAGCGCGGTGATAATCTTCACCTAAATATTCACCGACTGGCTGCAAGTTTACCATCATGGGAATTTTATGGCCGATATTCTGCCAGTCCTGATTATCAAGCGATACGCCAAGGTGACGCGCAATCGCATTTAAGTGGATCGGTGCATTGGTTGATCCACCAATGGCAGAATTGACAACGATCGCATTTTCAAATGCTTCACGTGTCATAATCTTTGTTGGAGTGAGGTCCTCCCACACCATATCAACAATCCGGCGACCCGTTTCATAAGAAATTTGTCCCCGCTCACGATAAGGTGCCGGAATTGCAGCTGATCCAGGCAATTGCATACCCAATGCCTCGGCCAGTGAATTCATCGTTGTTGCTGTACCCATCGTATTACAATAACCAACAGAAGGCGCAGAAGATGCAACAAGATCCATCATCCCTGCATCATCAATCTCTCCCTTGGCATGCAATTCACGTGCTTTCCACATGATGGTGCCGGAACCTGTCCGCTTGCCTTGATACCAACCATTGAGCATTGGCCCCACAGACAAAGCAATCGCAGGAATATTGACTGTCGCAGCTGCCATGAGCAAAGCTGGTGTCGTTTTATCGCAGCCAATTGTCAGAACCACACCATCAATTGGATAGCCATAAAGCGTTTCCACAAGTGATAGATATGCAAGGTTACGATCCAGCATCGCAGTCGGGCGTTTGCCGGTTTCTTGGATAGGATGCACGGGAATCTCAATAACCGTACCACCCATTGCAATCACACCATCACGCACGCGCTTTGCCAGCTCTATGTGATGTCGGTTACACGGCGAAAGGTCAGATCCCGTTTGTGCGATACCAATAATTGGCTTGCCTGATTGCAGCTCTTCACGCGTGAGCCCATAGTTTAAATAACGCTCCAAATAAAGCGCTGTCATCTCTGCATTATCTGGGTTATTAAACCATTGTTTGGATCTTAAATCCTCAGGTTTGACTATCTTTTTTGACATTATTTTCTCCAGGAATATTTAGCCGGCCCAGCCGCCGTCAATCAGCATGGTCTGTCCGGTTGTGAACGCGCTTTCATCAGATGCAAGATAAACAGCAAGTGCACCAACTTCCTCAGGTGAACCAATACGGCCCATGGGTTGGCGCGCGATGAAGGCTTTGCGCGCTTCTTCATAATCACCCATTGCATGCAAACGATCTTCAAGCGATGGACTTTGAATAGTGCCCGGGCAAATCGCATTGCATCGCACACCCGTTTTTATGTGATCAACGGCAACAGATTTGGTCAACCCGATCACCGCCGCTTTTGTTGTGCCATATACAAATCGGTTTGGCGCACCAATGATTGATGAGGCCGCCGATGACATATTGATGATCGACCCATTTCCCTTTTCAAGCATGGCCGGGATGAACGCCTTGATAGTTCTGAACATCGATTTCACGTTGAGATCAAAAGCAAAATCCCACTCATCATCCGTACAATCAGATATTGTTCCTGCATGTACAAATCCAGCGCAATTAAACAAAATGTCGGGCGAGAATTTTTGCGCAGCAGCAGCTACATCTTCATCGGAACGTACATCCAGTTTATGCGTTGTTACGTTTTCAAGACCCAAATCATCCAATTGTGCCAGCAATTCTTCATTCAGGTCAGTTGCGATGACCGCAGCACCTTCAGTTGCCATTGCAATGGCAGTTGATTTACCAATGCCCTGCCCTGCAGCAGTTAACAATGCGGTTTTCCCAGCTAATCTATTTGTCATTTCGCATCCTCCAGAAACCTATTAATATCTTCAATTATTTTTCGCATCGCCCGGCGTGAATGACTAACCGGATTTATGCAGATGATTTGTGAGTGCAGTTTGACAGGCCAAAACATCACGCTCCAACGCAGCATTTAATATGTTCAAATGTTCTTTGATATTATCCTGACGAAACCCAGAGCCTTCTGAAACGGCTAACATATGCATGCGGTGGAGATCGTAAATATCCCGGTGTTTTTTTATCAACAACGACGATCCACAGCGAGAGATCAAAGTCTCATGAAATTCCCACTCGCAATCGCACCAGATATCAAATAACTCTTCGCTATTCTGGTCTGCCTTAAATTTGTTTTCCACATGCGCCAATTTATGGTGAGTCGCTGCAAGTTGGGCTTCCCATTCAAGTCCACCATTTTCAATAGATAAGCGCGCACCCTCGCATTCAATTAATATTCGGTGCTCAACAGCCTCATTACATAATTCAAGTGAAGCAAGCGGTACTTTAAAGCCTTTATGCTCCTGAAACTCCACCAAACCATCGCATGATAATCTGAATAAAATTTCCCGCAACTGGCTGGCAGAGCAATCATATTGTAAGCGCAATTCTTCCGGCTTGAGCTTTTGACCGGGGTCAAACTGTGCAGAAATAAGCCTTCGGCGAAAATCCCAATAGATATCGACACTTCCATCGCTGCTTTTATCTAACAATCTGGCTTCCATACCATCCCTTTAAGGTTTGTGGCGCGATTTTTATCCAACGCTACATGTCGCATAAAACATGGATGGCACATTTTTTTGATAAAAACTAGTATTTTCGTGAATTTTAAATTTTCACAAAAATACGGATATTTTTGTTTAACCCTTGTGAGCATCGTTCATTCTTGATACCAATGTATACAAAGATACAGTGCACATATATTTGAAGTGTCCCAAAAATGCTTCATCCGAGGAGTAAAAGTGACTGATTTTGTTAAACTAAATGGCGCAGACAATGTTGTGACTGTGACACGCGCTATAGAATTGGGCGCAGAAATTTCGGGCATTACATCAAATCAAAGCGTCCCACGCGGACATAAAATTGCTGTTTCCGACATTGCCATTGGCGAACCAATTTTAAAATATGCACAAAAAATTGGATATGCCAGCCAACAGATTAAAGCGGGCGACCACGTACATACCCACAATGTAGAATTTCGGAACGTGGATTCAGAATATGAGTATTCAACCAATATTTGCGAAGTCAAATCCGCAAACGACAATCAAATTGATACGTTTTTGGGCTACCGCCGCGAAAACGGTAAAGTGGGCACCCGCAATTATATAGCGATTGTCACATCGGTGAACTGTTCAGCAACCGCAGCGCGACGAATTGCAGATGCATTTGGTCCTGAAGAGCTTAAAGACTATCCCAATGTCGATGGTGTTGTGGCCTTTGTGCATGGCACTGGCTGCGGCATGGCCGACAGCGGGGATGGCATGGATGCATTGCAACGCGTTATGTGGGGTTATGCTCGGCATCCAAACCATGCTGGCGTTTTAATGCTAGGCTTGGGATGTGAAATGAACCAAATTGACTGGCTGCTCGAAGCCTATGATCTTAAACAAGGTCCGCTTTTTCATACCATGAACATTCAAGACGTTGCAGGTTTGCGCATAACCGTGGAAAAAGGCATTGAACGCATCAAACAAATGCTGCCCGAAGCCAACAAATTTACCCGTGAACCCTGCCCTGCATCTGAATTAAAAGTTGGGTTACAATGCGGGGGGTCAGATGCTTGGTCAGGTATCACCGCCAACCCCGCGTTAGGATATGCATCGGATTTAATTGCTGCACAAAAAGGCACGGCATTGCTTGCGGAAACTCCCGAAATTTATGGCGCTGAACACTTACTTCTCCAACGCGTGCGCGACAAAAAAACCGGCGACAAACTTCTTGGTTTAATCCGCTGGTGGGAAGATTACACTGTGCGCAACAAAGGTTCGATGGATAACAATCCTTCACCGGGGAATAAAAAAGGTGGCTTAACAACAATCTTAGAAAAGTCGCTTGGTGCATCAGCAAAGGGTGGAACATCGCCGCTCAATGCAGTTTATAAATATGGGGAAGAAATCCGAAGCGAGGGCTTTGCATTTATGGATTCACCTGGATACGATCCGGCTTCAGTGACCGGGCAAATTGCCAGCGGATGCAACATAATTGTTTTCACAACGGGACGTGGATCTGCATTTGGTTCAAAACCTGCACCAACTATTAAAGTTGCCAGCAATTCAATCATGTATAGCCGCATGAGCGAAGATATGGATATCAATGCCGGCGACATGCTTGAGGGCGTGACACTGGAAGAAAAAGGTCGTGAAATGTACAAGCTCATTTTGCGCGTGGCATCTGGTGAAAAATCAAAATCCGAAGCTCAAGGGCTCGGCGACCATGAATTTGTACCATGGCAAATAGGCGCGGTGATGTAGCCTCCCAAAATCTCTTTCAACAATACGAATACTGAATTAGGACATTTAAAAATGACACAGCAAAAAATTGGATTTATCGGTCTGGGTTTGATGGGTGCGGCAATGGTCGACCGCCTGCTCGACAAAGGTTATGACTTAATAGTGATGGGCAACAAATCGCGCCCGCGCATCGACAAGGCAATCTCCCGCGGAGCGGTTGAGGCGACTTCAGCAAAAGATTTAGCTGAAAAATCTGACATTATCATGTTGTGCATGGATACGTCGCAATCTGTGGAATCGCGTATGTTCGGCGATGATGGCGTACTTGCAGGGCTCAAAGAAGGTTCTGTTGTCATCGATTTTGGCACATCATTACCAAGCTCAACAAAAATGCTTGGTGAAAAAGTAGCAGAAAAAGGTGGTCAATATTTAGATGGTCCGCTTGGACGCACGCCGTCACATGCGCTTGAAGGCAAGCTCAACATCATGACGTCAGGTGATGAAGCTGCATTTAACAGCATTAAGTCTGTGCTTGAAGATCTTGGTGAAAATGTCTTCTTCCTTGGTGAACTTGCAACAGGTCATACTATTAAACTGATCAATAATTTCTTTGCGATGACAACAGCATCTGCAATGTCGGAAGCATTTGTTATGGCTGATAAAGCAGGTGTTGATAGACAAAAAGTCTATGACGTTATGTCAGCAGGCCCTGTGCATTCCATGATGATGGATTTTGTTAAAGCCTTTGCAATTGACGGCAACCCAGAAAATCTAGCTTTTGCCATCAAAAACGCATCCAAAGATGTCGGATATTACGGGCAAATGGCAGATGATTTAGGCGTTGAAAGCATTATGTCGAAATCAGCTCGCACGGCGCTCACGTCAGCAATTGACGAAGGAATGGGCGACAATCTGGTACCAGAAATGGTCAACTTCTTTGAGAAGAAATTTAACTCTTAAAACGTTCAGGCTATTCGCTTAATCATCATCAAGCGAGTAGCCAAACCCACGAATTGTGCGAACTGGATCTGTTTTTCCAGTTTGCTTAAGCGCTTTGCGCAAACGCCCCACATGCACATCAACAGTTCTTAGATCGATATCGCTGTTCATACCCCAAACGCGATCAAGCAATTGTTCACGGCTCCAAACGCGGCCTGGCTTTTCAAGTAAGAACACCAACAAACGAAATTCTGTCGGCCCAAGCTTAATCGTATCTTCGCCATAGGTAACGCGATGACGTTCAAGATCAACATGCAACTCGCCATAAGATAGCGATTGTTTTGCTGTGCTAGGGCGTGCTCTGCGCAATGTTGCACGCACTCGGGCCATCAATTCTGTTACCGAATATGGCTTAACGATATAATCATCAGCGCCGGTATCAAGACCACGCACGCGATCGGTTTCTTCACCACGCGCAGTTAGCATAATCACCGGTATTTCCGATGTTTCTTTCTTGCGCTTGAGCTGGCGACAGACTTCTATGCCAGACAAGTTAGGCAGCATCCAATCGAGTAAAATGATGTCGGGGATGACTTCCTCAGCGCATAAAAGCCCTTCTTCACCATCAATTGCTCTGGAAACGCTAAAACCTTCTTTTTCAAGGTTATAAGCGAGCAATTCCATTTGCGGCGGTTCATCTTCTACGACTAAAACTCTTGCGGCTGAAAAGTCTGACATAAGGAATTCCCTTTTTGTCTAATTAGGCTTTATTCGTCCAAATCAACGGTGATGGATGATGTTAGATCGCTCTTGGCGCGATCATCATCAGGCAAAGCACCGCTAACCATATAATGCACTTGCTCTGCAATATTCGTTGTATGATCACCCATACGCTCAAAGTTTTTCGCAATGAACAACAGGTGCATACACGATGTGATATTGCGCGGATTTTCCATCATATAAGTCAGTAATTCACGGAAAAGCGTATTGTGAATAAGATCCACATCTTCATCTTTGTGACGCCAATGATCGGCCATCTCTTTGTCGCGCGCGACATATGAATCCACAACACCGCGGATCATGTCCTGCACGATTTCACTCATACGGGAGATCGTTTCATTTGATGATCCCAAAGGGGTAAGTTCTGTAACAACAGACGCACGCTTTGCAACATTTTTAGCGTAGTCACCAATGCGTTCAAGATTGCTCACCATTTTTAGTGCAACCACGACGGCACGCAGATCCTGCGCCATTGGTTGGCGTTGAACTAGAATACGGATCGCCATATCACCAATTTCTGTTTCAAGCTGATCCACGCGCTTATCGGACGCACGAATGCTTTCAACAAGCTCCAAATCTTGTTTGAGCAAGCATGTTACGCAATCATTGACCTGCGCTTCAACAAGCCCGGCCATTTCTAGAACGAGCGTTTCAACAGTCTTAAGATCATTATCAAAAGACGTTACAATATGGGCATCTTTGTTCATTTTGCTCTCCACTAACCAATACGGCCAGTAATGTAATTTTCTGTGCGATCATCTTGCGGATTGGTGAAGATTTGATCCGTGTCACCATGCTCAACCAAATTGCCCAAATGGAAAAATGCGGTCTTTTGAGAGACACGTGCAGCCTGCTGCATTGAGTGTGTTACGATGATGATCGTAAAGCGCTCGCGTAACTCATCAATTAGCTCTTCCACGACAGCCGTAGCAATTGGATCAAGCGCAGAGCATGGCTCATCCATCAAGATAACTTTTGGTTCAATCGCAATGGCACGCGCAATACACAAACGTTGCTGCTGCCCACCAGATAAACCAGTGCCTTGTTCATGAAGACGATCTTTAACTTCTTCCCAGAGGCCAGCACGTTTTAAGCTATGCTCAACAACGTAATCCATTTCATCTTTCGATGTCACAGTTTTATGGATACGCGGGCCATAAGCCACATTATCATAAATTGATTTCGGGAACGGATTAGGTTTTTGGAAAACCATACCGACATGCGCACGAAGCGCCACAACATCAACATCTTTAGAATAGATGTCTTGGTTTTCAATAATCACCTGACCTTCAACACGGGCAATATCAACAAGATCATTCATCCGGTTAATACAACGCAAGAAGGTTGATTTACCGCAACCCGATGGACCGATTAGGGATGTGACCTGGTGTTTTTGAAAGTCAATATCGATCCCAAACAGAGCTTGTTTTTCGCCATAATAAACTTCAACACCTTTGGCCTGAATAATCGGACCATTTTCATCCAGTGTTTTTTCAAACTCGCTCATTTTTTGTTCACTCTCAACAGAATTATTCAACATATCGACCGACCCTTTCCGCTTAGAATCTACGTTCGAATTTGCGACGAAGGACCACCGCCAATAAATTCATCAATACAAGAAAAAGCAAGAGCACTATAATTGCCGCTGATGTTTTTTCCAAGAAACCACGTTGTGGTGCGTCTGCCCAAAGGAAAATCTGAACCGGAAGCGCTGTTGCAGAATCCAGGAACCCTTTTGGAACGTCAGCAATAAAGGCGACCATACCAATCATCAAAAGTGGCGCAGTTTCACCCAAAGCGCGCGCCATACCAACAATCGCGCCGGTTAACATGCCAGGAAGCGCAAGTGGGGCCACATGGTGAAATGTTGTTTGAATGCGGCTTGCACCTATCCCCAACGCTGCTTCGCGAATGGAAGGAGGCACCGCTCTTAAAGATGCGCGAGACGCAATGATAATTGTCGGCAATGTCATAAGAGCTAAAACCATGCCGCCAACCAGTGGAGACGATCTTGGAAAGCCAAAGAAGTTTAGGAAAATCGCCAAGCCCAACAAACCAAATACAATAGATGGCACCGCAGCAAGATTATTGATGTTCACTTCAACAAACTCACTCCAACGATTTTTCTTTGCAAACTCTTCAAGATAAATCGCAGCACCCACACCCATTGGGAATGAAATGACAAAACAGATGACCAAGGTTAGTGCCGATCCGACTAGAGAACTTAAGATACCAGCAAGTTCAGGTTCGCGACTATCACCATTGGTGAAAAAGCGCTTGTTGAATTGGCGTTTGGTTTGTCCGCTTTCAGTCAGCGCATCAACCCAACTAACCTCTGCGTCACTAAATTTACGCTGACTTTCTTCAAGGCCGGTATCAACGCCGCCTTTTAGATAAATATCCGCGTCATCTGATGCAAGCAACCAAACATCCACAACTTGACCAACAGCCTCTGGGTTATCTCTTACATATTGTTTAAGTTCCAGAGCAGCATCCGGGCTCAATAAGCCATAAAGCTTGCGGCGATCTTTGCGGCTTTTCACATCAGGAAAACTCGCTTTGAGAGCATCGCGTACAATTGTTCGGTAAGAAGCACCATCAACATCGCTGGGATCAACATTATCGGGGCCTAGATCGACGGTTAGCTGGATAACGCTTTCACGCAATGCGCCAGATCCTGTCCAGGCAATTGAACCAACCATGACCGCAAGAAAACCGATCGCAAAGATGATCGCAGCTAAACCACTAAGCTTAAAAAGACGCTCAGATGTGTGACGACCTTGAAGGCCAGCCGCTTCTGTTGAAAATGAATTAGTCATATTGCTCTCGGAAATGATTTACAATTTTAAGCGCGATCACGTTCAAGATAAGCGTGATAACAAACAGGAAGAGACCAAGTGCAAAGGCAGATAGCGTTTTAGCACTGTCAAACTCCTGGTCACCAGTTAGCAAAGTTACAATTTGAACGGTAACGGTTGTCACAGCTTCAAACGGATTGAGCGTTAAATTCGCTGCCAAACCTGCAGCCATCACTACAATCATTGTTTCGCCAATCGCACTTGAAGTGGCTAGCAGCAAACTGCCGGCAATTCCCGGAACAGCAGCTGGCAACACGACCTTGCGAACCGTTTCAGCATGGGTTGCACCCATCCCCAGCGACGCATCACGCAACGACTGCGGGACTGAATTGATCACATCATCAGAGAGTGATGACACAAGCGGAACCACCATGATGCCCATGGCGATACCAGCTGCCAGCGCGCTTTCAGATGAAATTTCAAATCCGGCTGTTGCACCCGTGTTGCGAATAAATGGCGCAATCGTAAGCGCGGCAAAGAAGCCGTAAACCACGGAAGGAATACCCGCCAGCATTTCTAGAAGCGGCTTAGCGATTGAACGAGTTCTGCGTGAGGCAAATTCAGCAAGATAAACAGCTGAGGCGAGCCCCAAAGGTGTAGCTATCAACATGGCAATGAAACTGATAAGCAAGGTACCGGTAATCAGCGGAACAGCACCAAATGCGCCACTTGAACCAACAACTTCAGCCGTAATCGCTGTTTGTGGGCTCCAATGTGTACCAAAAAGGAAATCCGCAATGGGAACTTGCTCAAAGAAACGAATTGTTTCAAAAATCAGTGACATAACAATACCGATTGTCACTAGGATAGCTACCGATGCGCAGGCGACCAAAACGATCATGATCAATTTATCTGCAATGCCAGAACTTTTTTTCGCAAACGGATTCACTCCGACAGCAAACTTAGATGAAATATCACTCATCGACCCCACACTCGCATTAGCTATTTAGAAAAAGAAAAGAAACGACGCGGGTATCGTTTAACCCGCGTCGCTTAGTAATCACAAGATTACATTGACAATGGAGCTAGGTCAGCCACAGTTTTTGCAACTGAAGCACGCTCTTCGTCACCCATTGGGATAAGACCTTTATCTGTAAGGTAACCTTCTTCACCCCAAGCATCGTCGCTTGAGAATGCAGCTAAGAATTCTTCCATACCTGGGATCACGCCAACGTGGTCTTTCTTAACGTAGAAGAACAATGAACGTGAAACTGGGTAGTCGCCTGAAGCAATGTCTTCAAATTCTGGTGCAACACCATCAACAAGTGCGCCCTGTAGAACGTCTGAGTTCTGATCAAGGAAGCTAAAGCCGAAGATACCAAACTGTGTTGGAGCAGCTTGAAGCTTTTGAACGATCAAGTTGTCGTTTTCACCAGCTTCGATGAATGCACCGTCTTCACGGATTGAATGACAAAGTGTTTTGTATGCAGAACTGTCTGAACCTTTAAGGTCTTTGATCCATGAGAAAGACTTACAACCGCCTTCCATTGCGATTTCAACAAATGCAGCACGAGTACCAGATGTTGGAGGAGGTCCTAGAACTTCAATTTTTGTTTTTGGAAGCTCAGGACGAATGTCTGACCACATTGTGTATGGGTTAGGCTGAGTTTTGCCATCTTCACCAGCTGGAACGTCTTTAGCAAGAGCTAGGAAAACGTCTTGTAGTGTAAGCTCTAATGGAGCGCTGTCACGTGAGTTAGCAATTACGATACCATCGTAACCGATTTTAACTTCAACGATGTCTTTAATGCCATTTGACGCACAATCATCAACTTGTGACTGCTTGATACGTGCAGAAGCGTTAGTGATGTCTGGGTGCTCTTCACCGATACCGGCACAGAACAACTTCAAACCACCGCCAGTACCTGTTGATTCGATAACTGGTGTTGGGAAATCTGTTTCTTTACCGAAGCGCTCAGCAACAGTCGTTGAGAATGGGAATACTGTTGATGAACCAACGATGCGGATTTCATCACGAGCAGATGCAGCAGAAGTGCTGATTGCAATTGCACAAGCACTAGCAGCAAACGCAGCAACGACTTTGTTAAACTTTGACATTTTTATCTCCTGTCAGAAAAATATGAGCCCGCTTTTTCTATTCATATCGAGCGGATGCGCATCTATCTATCGACGCTTGGCAACACCTTTATGACAGTTATGTTACAGTTTTATGACAGTGGATAAAAACTCGATTTATCTAGATAAAATTCAGCCAATGGGAAGAATAATTTGGAAAGTGGAACCTTCGCCCAGCTCACTTTCAATTTCTAACCGGCCTCTGTGGCGATTAAGAATGTGTTTTACGATCGCAAGACCTAACCCGGTACCACCTTTGATTCGGGACCGACTTTTGTCTGCCCGATAAAAACGCTCAGTTAAACGCGGAATATCCTCAGCTTGTATGCCCTGCCCTTCATCTTTCACAGAAACGATAACCGCTGGTCCATTCACAGCACCAATATTATCAGATAACTCAATTTTCACATCAACGACACTATCCAAGGCACCATACTTGACCGCGTTCTCAACAATATTATGGAAAACCTGGATCAATTCATCATGATCACCCACAATAAGCGTTTCCGAACTCTGATTTGATACATTGATTGTTTTGCGTTCTTTTTCTGCAACTGGAGAAAGGGTGGCGATGACGTGATCCAATATTTGAATAATATCAACTTGCCCTGATGGTCGAATTCGTTCTTTGCCCTGCAATTTGGATAAAGACAAAAGATCATCGATTAACCGCTTCATCCGCGCAGCTTCATTTTCCATGAGAGCTAAAAACCGCTGCCGCGCCTCACCATCGTCCTTTGCTGGACCACGAAGTGTTTCAATAAACCCTGCTAATGCTGTGAGTGGTGAGCGCAATTCATGACTAACATTTGCAACAAACTCGCTGCGCATTAGCTGTGCGTCTCTAATTTGAGATACATCTTCAAATGTAATGGCAATTTTAGCGCCCTTTGCCAGTCCTTCGCCCAATGCATGTAATTTCACCTCAAAGGTAGCGGATGGTGTGGCGCCAATTGTGAGCTCAACTTCAGCGTCTTCTTCGCCTGCATTAATGCGATCAATTGCGGCCAAAAATTCTGGATTACGCACAATACGTACAAGGCTTTCATCAACAATATCGTTACCAAAGCGTTGTCGAGCGGCATGATTTGCGAAGGTAATTTTTCGATTTTGATCGATAAATAGAACACATGCGCTGAGCGCATTTAGAACCTGATCGAGCTTACTAACATCCATTTATCTACCGTTCTTTTGGAATCAAAATTTGAAATTTATTGGTGAACATTTTGATATGACACGTGCATGACATTTTCATAAACCAATCATCTGGCTTTGTCATCAAACGTATTTTGCGCCGTTTTAGCGACATTTTTATTCGCAAAATGAATAGCCGGATGTAAACTGCTCAGACACATTTAGACGAAGGGACAACAATAACTCAAGCTGGAACAGCGAAAATGTCAGAGATTGATTCAGAAACCACAGCGCCTCGTAAAGCCGCCCGTACATTGGGTCGTGCAGGTGGTCGAGCAAGTCGCATTGCGGCGCGCGCAGCTGCACTTCCTGATGAAATGCGCCCTGTTAGACCCGGACTTTCCGGTGGCACCTATAAACCGCTAAGCGACGCTGACATTAAAAAAATCCACGATGCCGCTATCGAGGCACTCGAAGAGATCGGCTTGGCTGATGCGCCGCAGTCCGGCATTGATCTGATGACCAAAGCAGGTGCAGCTCTGGGCGATGATGGTCGTCTGCGTTATCCAAAAAGCGTCATCGAAGATACGCTCGCAATCGCCTGCAAAGATATCACATTGCACGGACGCGACGAACAATTTGATCTGCATCTAGCCGACAAGAAGGTCCATTATGGCTGTGCTGGCGCTGCTGTGCAAATGGCGGAAGTTGAAGATGGAACTTACCGAGATTCTAATCTTGAAGATTTGTACAGAGCCGCGCAGATTGTGCAGGTCATGGATAATATCCATTTCTTCCAACGCCCAATCGTAGCACGCGATGTTCTTGATAATTTGGAGATGGATCTCAACACAATCTACGCGTCTTGCGCGGGGACCACCAAACATATCGGCACCAGCATCAGCGAACCCCATCATATGCCAAAAATGGCTGAATTGATGTACATGATCGCCGGCGGTGAAGATAAGTTTCGCGCTCGACCCTTCATATCTAATACTAACTGCTTTGTTGTTCCTCCGATGAAATTCGCCACCGAAAGCTGCGAAGCGATGGAGTCAGCTATCCTCGCAGGCATGCCTGTGCTACTATTATCTGCGGGTCAAGCAGGTGCTACCGCCCCTGCCCCATTGGCAGCATCCATTGTACAAGCCGTTGCGGAATGCCTAGCTGGCTTGGTTTATGTCAACGCACTCAAACCTGGTCACCCAGCGATTTTCGGCACATGGCCTTTTGTTTCAGATTTAAGATCAGGCGCGATGTCGGGTGGCTCAGGCGAACAAGCATTACTAACTGCAGCTTGCGCGCAAATGCATCATTATTATGGACTGCCTGGTGGAGCAGCCGCTGGGATTGCAGATGCAAAAATGCCAAACATGCAATCAGGCTGGGAACAAGGTATTTCCAACACTCTTGCGGGCATGGCAGGTTTAAACATGGTCTATGAAGCCGTTGGCATGCATGCTTCGCTTTTAGGGTTTTGCCAGGAATCGCTCATTTTAGGCAATGATATGTTGGGGCAAGCGCTTCGTTGCGTGCGCGGCATTGAGGTTACTGATGAAAAAGTTTCTATCGAAGTCATGAGACAGGTTTGTTTGGATGGACCCGGGCATTTCCTTGGACACCAACAAACACTCGATTTGATGCAGACGGAATATGTTTATCCAAAAACAGCAGATCGCTTAAGCCCGAAAGAATGGGAAGAAGTTGGACGCCCAGAACCATTGGTCGAAGCGACCAAGCGCAAACATGAAATTTGGGCCAATGCACCAAAAACACTCATTGATCGTCAAATCGACAGTGAGATCAGATCAAAATTCAATATCTATGTTTGATCGTTGATGGCGTAATCTGGAAGCGCGTCTAGCGCGCTTTTTAATGATTCACCCCATTGATTGGAAATCAATTGATAATAAGGATGAGAAAATTCAATCCTGTCCGTGTGGCCTATCTGTAAGCTGTCTTTTTGATAAGTCTGCACATCCAAGGGCAAATCAACGGATAGGTTTGCCTTGATGGTGGAATCAAATGAGACCAACATTAAACGAATTGCTTCTTCAAATGTCATGTCAGGATCATGCGCACGTACTAAAATCGGTTTACCATATTTGGTCTCGCCGATCTGAAAGAATGGCGTATCCTCGGATGCTTCAATGAAATTCCCTTCAGGGTAGATCAAAAACAGCCGCTGCCCACCACCCTTAATTTGTCCACCTAAAATGATCGTCGCATTAAATGCAGATGAACTTTCCTGACCAGATTGCTCGTGGTTTGCAATGACATCGCGCAGCACTTCACCAATCAATTGCGCCACTTGAAACATTGAGGCAGCAGCAAGAATGGATGGCTCGCGTTCATCTGGCGCTTTTACGCGTTCTTCAAGAAGACTTACGACCGCTTGCGTGGTCGCCAAATTGCCAGCTGTCATGATGGTCAATATCCGTTCACCAGGCACTTCCCAAGTGAACATTTTTTTAAAAATTGAGATATTATCGACGCCGGCGTTAGTGCGTGTGTCGGACATAAAGACCAAGCCATGATTTAAACGCATGGCAACACAGTAAGTCATGAACCCTCCCACAAATGATTCGTACGCAATTTACTGCTGAACTTGCAAAGAAACAATCAGATCTTCGTTACCTGATCCCATTCTTAAGCCTGTTATAGGCGCACAATCGCGATAATCAAGTCCGCTGGCAACGCGAACATATCTGTGGTCGGGAGAAATCTGATTAGAAACGTCAAATCCAACCCAGCCGAGACCCGTTACATAAGCTTCAGCCCATGCGTGGGTAGCATCTTGGTCTACGCGGTCATCCATCATCAAATAACCACTGACATAACGAGCAGCAAATCCCATCTTACGAGCTGCAGATACAAAAATATGGCTATGATCCTGACAAACCCCGGCGCCCGTCTCAATCGCTTGTTCGGCCGTGGTGTTTACGATCGTATTACCGGTGTTATAGCTAACCGCATCACGAATTTTTGCAGACAAGGCATGAAGCTTGGACAAGTCATCCGAATATTCATCCCCGACAGTTTTGATGATCTTTTTCACTCCAGAGCCACATTTGGTCAACTTTGTGGAGCGTTGATAAAGCCATAATGGAATATGGGAAATATGTTCGCCGACAATTCCGTTACGATCAACGGTTTCAACCTCACCTTCGCAATGGATTATGAGTTCATTTTGATGAGGGAACACTTTAATCAATTGAACGCGATTAAGATTATGATCCTCGTATTCAAGTTCTTTATGGCCACCTTCCACGGTGGTTTCCCATCGAATGACCTTTTGTCCATGATACGGTTTTGGCGTTAAGCGAAGTTGTTGAACCCCATAGGGAACGCTTTCATCATATCGGTAAGTTGTCGTGTGAGAAATTGTTAAAATCATATCAACCTCTCTAACTCGTAAACCGATAGTCAACTTCGATCTGCTGGCCGAGTTGAGTAATATTAGTAATAAAACTGCTTAAAAATTCATGCAGCCCGTCTTCAAAAATACTATCAATGGTTATCTCTGAAAGCCCTTCCTTAAGTGAGTTAACAAGGGTGTGAGACGGCAATTCAAGATCATAGTCCTTTGCTAGATAATCCAAATTGGTCGCAATTTTACCGACACAAAAGCCCAACGAGCGAGGCACACGTTTATCTAGGATAAGAAAGTCCGCAATTTCTCGCGGCGTGAGTTCACCTCCAGAAATTGACTTGAATGAATTCAGCGCGGAGACAGATCTTAAAATTGTTTCCCATTGAACGTTATCGAGCGACGATCCCACAAGAGAAACCGAAGGCAACAATACATGATATTTAACGTCCAAAATCCGTGCTGTATTATCGGCGCGTTCTAAAAAGGTCCCAAGGCGGGAGAAGTCAAATATATCATTGCGCAACATAGTGCCATGCAATGCACCGCGCACCAGTGCTGATTGTTGACGAATAAGCCCCAACACAGCAGGCAGTTCTTTTTGACGAACTGGTCGCGAAAGAGCTTCACTTAAGTTTATCCAGTTCTCGTTGACCGCTTCCCATACCTCGCGCGTAAGCGCTGTGCGTACCAATCGGGCATTGTTTCGCGCAGCCTCGCTAACAACGACAACACTGGATGGATTTTTCTTGTCACGAAGCAAAAAGTTTATCACAGAATCTGCATCAAACTTGTCATAGTGAAGCAGATAGGTTTCTCGCATTCCTGACGTTGTTAAAATGGACGACCATTCATCTTCTGAAGTTGCAGTTCGGGTCAACGCAATACGAAAACCAGCATCCAAAATACGAGCGGTATTTTCGCTGCGCTCTAAATAGCGGAACATCCAAAACAGACCACCAGCTGTTTTACCTAGCATGATTGACCTCCTGAATTTGTACAAACACCTTCATTGATCAATCCCTCAAAACCCAAGTATCTTTGGTGCCACCACCCTGACTTGAATTCACGACGAGCGAACCTTTTTTCAAAGCAACACGGGTTAATCCACCCGGCACAATGTCAATCTTTTTCGGCGACACTAAAACAAATGGACGTAAGTCGACATGGCGTGGCGCCAAGCCTTTCTTGGTCAATATCGGCACGGTCGACAAGCTAAGTGTTGGCTGCGCGATATAATTATCTGGATTTGCTTCAAGCTTCTTGCGGAATGCTGAAATCTCTTTCTTGCTCGCAGCTGGACCAACCAACATGCCATAGCCGCCAGAACCATGCACTTCCTTGACAACCAAATCTTCAAGATTATCCAGCACATATTTCAGCGAATCCGCCTCAGAGCAACGATATGTTTCAACATTCTTCAAAATTGCTTTGCGACCTGTATAGAACTCAACGATCTCAGGCATATAACTATACAAAGCTTTATCATCGGCAATACCCGTACCCGGCGCATTGGCAATTGTAATGCCGCCTGAACGATAAACATCAAAGATGCCTGGCACACCAAGCATGGAATCTGGGTTGAAATTCAAAGGATCAAGGTATTCATCATCAATACGACGGTATAAAACATCAATGGCTTTGTAGCCTTGGGTAGTCCGCATCGCAACGCGACCATCGATAATCTGAAGATCATGTCCTTCAACGAGTTCTGCACCCATCTGCTCAGCGATAAAGGAATGTTCAAAATATGCAGAATTATAAATACCTGGCGTGAGAACAGCGACAACCGGCTTGTCTTCACATTTTAACGGTTTGGATGCCCGAAGAGATTTTAGCAAACGTTCTGGATAGTCACTCACCGCTCGCACACGGTTTGATGAAAACAACTCCGGGAACATCTGAAGCATCGTTTCACGATTTTCCAACATATAAGACACACCCGAAGGTGTTCGGGCATTGTCCTCAAGCACGAAGAAGTCATCTTCGCCCGTTCGCACAATATCTACGCCAACAATATGCGTATAAATATTCCCCGGTGGTGTGAAGCCAATCATCTTGGGTTCAAACGCCTCGTTATTTGCAACAAGGCTTTTGGGAACAACACCAGCTTTTAAAATTTCCTGGCGATGGTAGATGTCATGAAGGAAGGCATTTAACGCTTGAACGCGCTGCTCTATTCCTTCGGCGAGTTTTGAAAACTCTCTTGCCGCCAATACACGCGGAACGATATCGAAAGGAATTAAGCGTTCTGTCGCAGCATCATCTCCATAGACATTGAAAGTGATACCTGTACGGCGGAAAAATATCTCTGCTTCTTCAGCTTTTTTAGTGAGGATTTTTGGGTCTTCAGAATTAACCCAATCGTGTATAGATTGATAAGGATTACGTGGGTCAACACCCTTCGCAAACATTTCATCAAAGAAAACTTGATCTTTACTCATAATAAAAGACTACATTTCTAACAATTGATTACAACCCCCAAAAACTATATTTCTCCGCTCAAAACTATATTTTCAAATTCTCAGTAAAGGCTATTAGGTTTATCAGATGCAAAACTTAAACACTTGCTCAATAATTCATCAGTTTGGAAAGTTAGAGGACGTGATTGAAATTGAGACATGTGAGTTAGCAGACTGCGGTCCAGATGAAGTTTTGGTTAAAATGGAGTTTGCCCCCATTAATCCATCGGATTTAATTACAATAAGCGGTGCATACCGTGGTCGCACACAATTGCCATTTCTCCCGGGATTTGAAGGTGTCGGGATCGTTCACAAAGTTGGCGATAACGCCACCAAATACAAAGTTGGTGAACGTGTAATGCCCATCCGCCAATCAGGCACCTGGCAACAATATCAAATCGTGACCAGCGAAAATTGTTTTAAGATGGATGATCGTCTTTCAGCGCAAGATGCCGCCATGTCCTACATCAATCCTATGACGGCGATTAAAATGGTTGATGAAATTGCTCAAGTTGCGCAAACACACAAAGTTCTCGTCAATGCGGCAAATTCTGAAATCGGACATATCATTATCGAACTTTGCCTAAGGATTGGTTCTGATATCACAGCACTCGCGCGCTCAGATCGATCTGAAAATGAATTAACCCGTAAGTTTGGCGATCACATCGCCGTTCGAAACCAAGATCAGTTTATATCTTCTAAGAATTCACAGACTTTCGATACAATGTTTGATGCGATTGGCGGACCCATAGCCGAAGAGTTGGCGTTCTCCCTCAAGACAAATGGTATGATTGTTCATTATGGACTTCTATCGGGTACGCCCATCAGCCCAAAACTCAACCAGGAGCGCCCTGACATTCAACTCAAACTCTACTGGTTGCGCAACTGGGTTCACCAAGCACCTTATGAAGATGTGCAGGAAATGTTTGATAAATCAGCCGCGTTGATTTTGGATGGCACGATCTCAACGCGTGTGTTTAAAACATTGCCGTTGAACAAAATCAGAGAAGCAGAACGAGTTCTCAATGATCCACAAAGATCGGGCAAAGTCTTGCTTGATTTACACGCCTAACGCTCATCCATTTGCTTGATGAAGAATTTTTCAAGCCAGCCTGTTGGCAGAGTTGATATCAACCAGATAAAAAACGCCTGATGCCATGGAAATATGATCCGACCTTTATTGCGCTTAAGGCCATGGATAATTTTCTCAGCGGCCTCATCAACGGGCATAACAGACATATTCTTCGGCGCATTTTGCACCATCGGAGTTTTTACAAAACCAGGACAAACAACACTAACGCCGACGCCATATTTTGCATACTGACCCCGCAATGCTTCGCCATATAGCCTCACCCAAGCTTTACTGGCAGAATATCCAGCGGGTCGCCCAAATGTTCGAAAACCAGCCAGCGAACTCAAAACGGCTATCTGCCCGCTTTGGCGTTCTTTTAATCGTGGCAGCAATGGTTCAAGCATATTGAGAACACCGAAAACATTGATCTCCGTCGTCAAACGAATGAAATCCGTATCCTCATATTGGCGCCCCACCCCTGCACTTGCTATCACCAAATCAAATGTGTGCTTGTCGTCCAATGAGAGCAAAAGCTCGCTCATTTCTTTATCATCGCGCACATCAATTACATGAGAAGATGCCGTTGCACCCTTCGCACTGCAATGCTCTGTAATCTCGTTAAGTCGCGCCTCATCACGACCCAACAAACAAAGATGCACACCTTTTGATGCAAGCTGAATAGCCAGCTCAGCGCCAATGCCACTTGAACCACCAGAGATGACAATGTTTTTAAATTCTAATTGCTGCACGAATTCACCTTCATAGATTTAAATAATGTGCTCACACCCATGCCACCCGCTGTTCCCAATGTGGCCAGCGACACAGCATTGTCCTTAAAATTTTGGTCCCTCAACATTTGTGCGAACAAACGAACCACCAAAATTGCACCCGATGCGCCGAACGGATGACCCAACGCTAGTGCACCACCATCCAAATTCACGCGATCTGATTTAATGTTCAATCCATCAAGCGAGGCTAAAACCTGCGAAGCAAAAGCTTCATTGAACTCGACATATTGAAGATCCTCAACGCTGATACTTGGCTGGCGGTCGAACAGGTAATTCGTCGATGCAATAGGACCAATGCCTAAATGATTGGGATCAACACCACGGGTGGCACCATCGATAAATGCGATGGCCTTTTCAACGCCAAGCGCTTTAGCTTTGGCCAGACTTGTTATGACAACCAGTGCCGCACCATCGTTTAATGGACAGGAATTTCCTGCCGTCACCGTTCCGTCTGATACAAACTTTGATGGTAAGGATGCAAGCTTTTCTAAACTCGTATCATCCCGCGGACATTCATCTAAGTCTACCGATTGAGCACCCACAGCAATCGAAACAATTTCCTCTTTGAATATCCCTGATCGTTGAGACTGAACCGCGCGCTGATGGCTTTGCAACGCAAAAGCATCCTGCCGCTCTCGTGAGATGAAATAGGTTTTTGCGACATTTTCAGCCGCAACGCCCATGTCAGGATCACCAATGCTATCAGGCGAAAACCTTGCACGATCATAAAACTGCAACTCTTGGCTCGAGGCTGAAGTTCGCTTGGCGCGTTTTGGAGCTGTGCTGACACTTTCAACACCCCCGGCAACATAGATATCCCCCGCGCCAGACATAATCATACGACATGCGAGATTGATTGCTTCAAGCCCACCGCCACATTGCCTGTCGATGGTAAGACCCGGGACTTGCAAATCAAATCCAGCCATGAGAGCCGCCAATCGAGCAACATTGCCACCGCCACCTGCAGCATTGCCAACAATCACATCATCAATCTCGGAAGGTTCAATCTTTGCCGTTACAACTACATCTTTTAAAACGGTCGATAACAGCGCCTCGGCAGTAACATCTTTAAACATGCCATGCGCACGACCAATCGCGGATCGCTTTGCAGCTATGACAACAGGAAGACGTGCATCATCTAATTCAGAATTGTTGTAATTGGTCATTTTTGTCCGCTACCCAATCCATCAATATCTTTTTTGAAATCTTGCCACTTTCCGTCATCGGCCAAGATTGCGTTTCATAAATTACCTTGGGATTAGCATATGATGGTAGCGATTGGCGACAATGGGCCAACAATTCTTCTTCTATTATATTTGCACCTAAAACAATCGCGACGAGTTTTGTTCCCAAATGCTCATCATCCATTCCCAAAACCACAGCGTTTTCAACGGCATCGAAATCCATCAAAACCGCCTCGACGCTTGAAGGATATATATTATTGCCGCCTGAAATGATCATATCACCTTCACGGCCAGCAAGTGTAAGGCGGCCAGCATCATCTAACGTGCCAATATCGCCAACACTTGCCCAACCATCTACCTGAACAAATCCAGCATCATCGTGAAGTGACAGATAACCATCGCAAACGAGATCACTTTTAACCCATACCGTTCCTGATTGATGTATAGGAACAGCTTGACCTTCCTCATCTCGGATCTCTAAATCAACCCCGGAGAAGGCTTTGCCGACATCATCATCATTTGGCGACTGCCGAACAGCATATGTCACAAAACCAAGTTCAGACGCACCGTAATATTCAAAGATTTGAACGTTCGGCATAAGTTTACGCACCCGCGCCAACAATGCGCCATCGAGTTTGGCCCCAGCAGTCACGATGGAGGTAATTTGGTCAAGCTTAAGGTTTCCGATCTCAAGAACCTTGCATAAAGCCGACAGCATGGTTGGCACCAAGACCAAACGTTTTGCATGGTGTTCTTGGGCAAGTAAAACCAATTGCGCGGCATCGAATTTTTCCATCGAGATAAAGTGCGCACCAGCACAAAGTGTTTCGGCCATCGCATAAAGCGATAAGCCATGCGCCAGCGGCCCCGGAGAAATTGTGGTCGTTGTCTCATCCACCCCAAAAACAGATTTGCTGTATTCAAGGCTAACCTGCCAAGACAAACGATTGCGGATAAAAGCTTTCGGCTGGGAAGTAGTGCCAGATGTGAGCCCGATTAAAAATGGTGTTTTCGCACCATCATCATTATCAGACTTAATATCATGGGGTGTTAAACCCTCAGCATAGGACTGGATCTCGGTAAGATCATGATCGAGCTGTTCAAATAAAGAATGGGAGAAGCAAAAATTCGGCTGTACATCGTCCAAAACAGACTGGATCTGGGCGGATTTGAGAGCCGATGACAATAATAGGCAACAATGTTGCCCGTAAGTTGCGGCCAGAAACTGGCTAACAAATTGTGTAGAATTTTCGGCGATAACTGCTAGCACATTTGTATCAAACCGATGCTGTATCTGCCGCATATTCTGACCTTCAATGCGACAAATCAATTCATTACGCTTAGCGATTAGATCTTTAAACGAATAGCTCTCGTTGCCGATCGTAACCGCGTTTGCGTTTGGCTTTAGATCACACCATTTTTCAATATCTGAATGAAACGGCATGATCTAAATTTTACTTAAGTGCGATTGGGTAAATACGCCGAACAGCGACGGTCACGAGCATGGCAATGACAGCCTTAACCAAATCGCCTGGGACAAAGACAAGTGAACCAAGATAGACATCAATGAAGGATGATCCTGTGTTCCGCGCAATCCACAAAATACCTGGAAGATAAACCACACAAATACCGCCTAAGAAGCAGGCTATGAAAATGATGAAATGTGCGCGAATGTTGACTTGTGTATCAGAAATAAAGTTCTTGAGGATAAATCCGATCACATAAGCACCGAAGAACCAGCCCACAAGGAAGCCGCCGCTATTGCCGATGAAGTGTTCAATACCGCCGCGTCCACCAGCAAGTAAAGGCAGTCCAGCCAGAACCAAAACCAAGAAGACGAGAACAGCCAACGCACCACGCTTTGGCCCCAGGATGGTACCTGCAAGCATAACACCAAGCGTTTGCGCTGTGATTGGTGCGGGAATTCCAACTACAGGAATTGCAGGCAATAAACCCAAAGCCGCGATGATAGCCGCAAACAATGCGATAAATACAATATCTTTGGTCGCCAAAGTATTCTCCAATTTTAAAAAGGTAGTTTAGTTAGTCCAGCATTCTTGCATCGATAGCGTCCGAAATATCGTCCGCGCGTTTAAGCGTTAATACAATTAATGGAACAATGAGAGCGAGAGGGTTTGAATTTAAACCACGAGCTGCTTGAGCTTCTTTGATATCCATCCCCAATTTAAAAATCTCCGGAATAAACCGTAACGTTAACGACAGCGTCAGGCTGACCGTTTTGGGCTTAATAAACGGGATAAATGACAATGGCAACAATAGGCTCTCAATAAAGTCCATGAAATCCTCAATCCGGGTTGTTACGGTGACGCATGCAGCCATAATGACAAGGCTTGTGAGCCTTAAAAATGTCAGCAAGCCAGCGTTGAGATCATTCACAAAAGCACTAAAAATCGAGAACAATAAAACCATAAAAAGCGGCAATAGAAACATCGCTTTAAGACGTCTTGCTGGCACTTTGACATAAACAACCAGCGCTATCGCAGATACCAATATGGCTACCAAAATGCGCAAGTCTTCAATCTGGTAAAAGATTATGGAAAATGTGATGAGCAGAAAGAATTTGCTCCACGTCGGTATTCTGTGGAGAACTGAGTTGCCTGGAAGATAGAACGATAAATCCATCAGACCGCCATCTTCGTTTTGTACCAGGAAATCGCCGCCTTGGGTGTATCATCGGCCGCAATGCGGCCATTATCAAAAACCAAAACGCGATCAAATTCACTTAATAGTTCAAGGTCGTGCGTAACCAGCACCACATATTGCTCAAGCCCCATGATAGTTGATGCAATTGCATTGCGATTACGAAGATCAAGCAACGTCGTCGGTTCGTCAAATACGATCATTTTTGGTTGCATGACAAGAACCGAGGACAAAGCGATCATCTGCTTTTCGCCACCACTTAGCATGTGCACCGACCGGTCTTTAAGATGGAGCAAATCAAATCTCGACAAGATCTCTACGACCTTGGCTTTACGTTGATCTTTGGGAACATTAAGCCCCTTAAGCCCAAGTTCAATATCCTCAGCAACAACGGGGTAAACAATCTGGTTATCAGGGTTTTGAAACACAAAGCCAACATTTCGGCGAACGTCTTTAACAGCGTCTGCAAGATCAAATCCAAGAACTTTCACGCTGCCATCTGTTGGTGTTAGCAGACCATTTAAAATTCTTGCAAAGGAACTTTTGCCAGACCCATTTGCCCCGATGATCCCAATCCGATGCTCTGAAGCTTGAAAAGTTAGATCATGCAGCACTTTTTGATCGTTACGCACCAGATTAACATCAGCAAACTCCAGCACAGCATTTTTAAGATCATCTGCCATTTACAAAAGCGCCGATAGTTTTTCACGCAGGGGTGATGCAATGGTCGCGGGCTGCCCCATCTTATCTACAAAGACCCATACCGCGTTTTCTTCGACTATCAAACGAGGATTACGTTCGCTCTCATCGAACATTTGGCAATGCAGTACCATGCTTGTATTTCCTAATTTTTGAAGCGAAACCTCAATTTTATAAAGGCGATTAAAGTGGGCCGGCAAATGATAGGTCAGTTCAATTTTTTTGATAAAAAAACGATACTCTGAAGTTAATGGGTTGATATCAGACACAAAATTGTTGGTCTCAATCCAATCCGTTATAGCTTCTTCAAAATAGCAAATATAAGCTGAATTATGCACATGGCCATGCATATCTACATCGCGAAACGGCACTTTAATTGTATAAGCACTCAAGCTGTAAATCCCTTTAGATAAACAATTAGTGTTTTGTCGATGCGAGATATAACTGTATAGCGATATTGGGTCTAGTCACCAACAACCCGGATCAATAATTATCCAACTCTGGTCTGTTATCCAGCACCCAGATTATTGCAATTTTATACACTTTATCATAACAAAATTTAATGCCTGACATTAGCTATACTTATGCTTGCAATTTTACCATATAAGACTTGCAGTTATTGTTGAGCGCGCTAATATAGACCTAAAAATTATAAAAACAGAGTAAAAGTTACTGAAAACAGGGTTCGGGAGTAAATTTTGGCATGATCACATCGGGTGACGAGAATGTCGTGGTAGCCAATAATGTCTGGAAAATTTTTGGAGATCGCGCCAAAGAGGCATTAGAAGCCATTAGGAAAGATAATCTTTCTAAAGCAGAAGTTTTGGAACAATACGGCGCAGTAGTCGGCGTAAAAGACGTAAGCATCAGCGTAAACAAGGGTGAAGTTTTTTGCATTATGGGGCTATCAGGCTCCGGCAAATCAACTCTTGTTCGCCATATCAACCGCTTGATTGAACCCACACATGGGGAAATTCTTATCAACGGTGTGAACGTCGGAAATCTCAATGCAGAAGATTTAAGAGTAATGCGAGCCGACAAGATCGGCATGGTGTTTCAAAACATGGCGCTGTTGCCGCACCGTACAGTAAGTGACAATATTGCATTTTCACTTGAGCTTAGAAATGTAGATGCATTCACACGATCACAAGCTGCGGAAAAGGTGATCGAAACCGTGAGTTTACAAGGTTATGGCGATCGCTATCCATCGCAATTATCCGGTGGTATGCAGCAACGCGTAGGTCTTGCTAGAGCACTTGCAGCTGATCCAGACATTCTATTGATGGATGAGCCGTTCTCGGCGCTTGATCCATTGATTAGACGTGGACTGCAGGACGAGTTCTTGGCGTTATCTAAAGTTATGAAGAAAACAACTTTGTTCATTACCCACGATCTGGACGAAGCCATTCGCATGGGTTCTCGCATCGCCATTATGAAAGACGGTGAGATCGTTCAAATCGGAACGCCTGAAGATATTGTAACAAAACCCGCGGATAAATACGTGGCTGACTTTGTTGCAGGGATTTCGAAACTAAAACTAATCTTTGCCCATACAATCATGCAGCCCATCGCTAAATATGAAAAAGAGAACGGTAAAATCAAAGACATGTCTGCATGCCCAACCGCGGATACAGAAGATGACTTAGATACACTCGTGGGACACGCCGTTGGTCAAGATAATCCTGTGGTTATTATGAGTGATGGGAAACCAGTCGGCATCGTGACCAAAGATGCTCTATTACGCGGCGTTCAGGGGGAAGCATAAAATGGAAACGGAAAAAGATATTCTCAAGCCATTTAAAGAATTTGCCGGACCGAACGGCGAATATTATGGCAATACCTTTTTAAAAATTCAAAAAGCAACACTCAGCAAATTCCACATCAATATTGCCGCAGCGATTGGCAGTTTTATTTGGGCGGCACTTCGCGGCAACTGGCTCTTGTTCTGGGTTGCATTCCTGATCGATCTCGTAGCGTTGATTAATCTGGCATTGGTATCAAAATATGCGCAGGCCGCAATTGATAATGCTGACAAAGACTATCTTGTCGTTCGTTACGAGGGCTGGTCATCTGACCACCTCTTAGGTGCTATTGCCGTTTTTATCTTGGGGCGATTGTTTGTAGGTTGGCTCGCAGACCGGGTCTATTACAACCAATATAACAAATGGCGTGTTGATCGCTCGGTCAATTCAGGCTCGAAATCTTCGCGTTTAGTATTGGTTGCGGTCATTGCGGCACTCATTGCACCTCTAATGCTCTATCGCTCAAGTCAGTTTGCCCCAGATGCGCGTACTTGTATTAAGCAAGACCGTGCTATTGAAAAAGGTGAAATTGTACCGTTTAAAGATAAGTTTGATTGCGCAATTATCGGTGAGTTCCCAACTTTAGTTTGGTTGGAAAGACCTGATGAAATCACCTACCCGCGCGATGAAAACGGCAACCGATTTGTCGAACGCAAGCCAGCGCGTGAAGGTTTGCCACCGCTTGATCTAAACAAATATGCAGCACAAGCCATTGACGATGGTATTGGATATTTGACAGCTTTTTACGGTTTCTTCTTTGACGGTATTACCGCCTTCCTAAGAACCATGCTGAATATGATCACTGCCGTGTTTGTAGGAACGCCTTGGATTATTGCCATGGGTGCAATCTTAGCGATATCATATTTCCTAGCGGGCACGCGGATAACGATTTTTGTTGGCGCATCGCTGGGATATCTTGCCTTGTTTGGCTTCTGGCAAACTGCAATGGATACGCTTTCGCTTGTTGCCGCCTCATCAATTATTTGCGTGGTCTTCGGGTTACCTCTTGGCGTATGGGTCGGGAAATCAACCCGCGGTCAAAGTATCGTCACACCTATATTGGATATTATGCAGACGATACCATCATTTGTGTATCTATTACCGGCTGTGGCCTTCTTCTCAATCGGTAAACCACCAGGCATTCTCGCTACTGTGATTTTCGCAATGCCGCCAATGGTTCGTTTGACAGCTTTGGGCTTGCGCCACGTGCCTGAGAACACAAAAGAAGCAGCGTTGGCCTTTGGTGCAAATCCACGCCAGTTGCTGACAAAAGTTGAGCTACCGCTTGCTTTGCCATCCATTATGGCAGGGGTCAACCAAGTGGTTATGATGAGCCTTTCCATGGTTGTGGTCGCAGCGCTGATTGGCGCTGGTGGCATGGGCTTTATCGTAACAGAAGCCCTGGCAAACACACGTACAGGTGCTGGTATATTAGCGGGTATCGGAATTGCACTATTGGCCATGATGGTTGATCGTGTTGTGCAAAAGGCTAATCCAACAGCCGAGAAATAAAGAGAATATTCATCGGCATGCTTGCCGATGATTGAAATTGAAAATGAGTTACAAGGGAGACAATAATGAAACTCATCAAAACACTAACACTAGCAGCGGCACTGACTGCTTCTGCATCAACATTCAGCTATGCAGCTGATGCGAAAGTTGCAATCTCTGACCTTAACTGGACAGGCGCAAAAGCAATTGCACATGTTCTTAAAGCAGTAATCGAAGGGCCACTTGGTTCTGAAGCTGAAATCATCGAAGGTCTTTCTGACCAAGCCATCATCAGTGCTGGCATGGACAAAGGTGATGGTTCTGCAGATGTTTGGACAGACATGTGGATGCCTAACCAGCAAGGCCCATGGGACAAATACATTGTTGAAGCGAAAACAGTTGCTCACAACTCACCATATCTTGGCACACAGCAAATGTATGTGCCTGCATACATGGCTGACAAAATCAAAAACTTTGAAGATCTAAATGATCCAGAAATCGCTGCCATGTTCGATTCTGACGGCAACGGCAAAGGCGAATACTGGGCAGGTGATGCATCTTGGAAATCAACAAAAATCTGGCAAGTGAAGATGAAAGATTACGGTCTTTCAGAGCTTTGGGAGCCAAACATCATTTCTGATGCAACATTTAAAGCGCAGCTGAAAGCAGCTTACGGCAATCAGAAGCCAATTATGTTCTACTACTGGACACCGGAGTGGATCCACGCTGCTTACGATCTATCACCATTGGCTGAGCCAACAGGTGAAGAAGGCTGTATCGATCTTAAACTAGATGGTGAAGATTGGCTTGAGGCTTCAACAGCATCATGTAAAACACCGGATGCCGAGATCTTTGTATCTTACTCAAAATCTTTGGAACAGCGTAACCCTGCTGCTGCAAAATTCCTAAGCCAAGTTCAGTTTGACCCTGCAACAGTAAACGACTGGATCTTGAAAATTGGTCGTGATGAAATGGACCCACAAGATGTTGCTGAAGAGTGGGTTGCAGCAAACGAAGACATCGTAAATGGTTGGATTAAATAAACTTTAATCTACTCATCGATTTTCGAAACCGTCGGGATGAAAATTCCGGCGGTTTTTTTATGCGGTAAGCTCGATAATCGCATGGCTTGATCACACACTTGCCTTGTATAATGTTGGCATGTCGAATCAAAAATCTCCCGCTTCTGCCATTTTTCAGATCCTGATCCTTTGGTTCATTGGTCTCACAGCAGCTATGCAATTTGCTAAATTCAGCCTGACTTTCAGCGTGCTGCGAGAGGCGTATCCTGATGCAGGTACAAGCCTTGGTCTTATTGTTTCCATCATTGGATTGGTCGGTATCATCTTTGGCCTTTGGGCCAGCGCGGTTGTCTCACGCTTTGGATTTAAGCGATTATTGATCTATGCATTGATATTGGGGGCTACCTGCTCGCTCTATCAATCATTCCTACCCGATCTGACACCCATGCTCATAAGCCGCGTGGTGGAAGGCCTATCGCACCTGGTGATCGTGGTCGCCGCCCCAACAATGATATCCCGCTTCAGTCCTGAAAAACTAACCGGGGCCACCATGACATTATGGAGCACGTTTTTCGGCGTTGCCTTTACCATCACATCTTGGATAGGTCTGCCATTTCAAGAGACATATGGCATGGATGCATTTTTGCAGATTCACGCTACAACGATGCTTTTGCTGGCCGCCATCGCTTTTTTTGTCATCCCCGAACTGGATATCAAACAAGCATCGGCACAAAGGCTCACTCTTAAGGATCTCATCAAAACCCATTTCGAAGTTTACAGCTCGCCCTACGTATCAGCGCCTGCATTTGGCTGGCTGTTTTATACACTTACATATGTGTCTCTTTTAACAATCCTGCCTGATCTATTCACACCTGAGACCAGCGCATTTTATCTCGGCCTATTACCAATTGTCAGTATTGGTGCATCGATGTTCTGCGGCGTATTTTTGCTAACAAAATTCCACGCCGTCTCAGTTGCAATATTTGGTTTTATTGGCGCAGCATTATCCATCGGATTTTTAATCACAGGTATCCAGATCGAATTCGTGGCAATTTCTATATTCGTCATGCTGGGCGTTATCCAAAGCGCAAATTTTGCATCGATCCCTGCCCTTAATAAAGATGTCAATGATCTTGCGAACGCCAACGGCGCGGTCGCACAAATGGGAAATCTCGGCAATACAACGGGCACACCCATTCTATTATCGATCCTCGTATTCTCGGGTATGAACGGGCTTATTTTGATGATCACTTTGACTTATTTATTTGGCGCGGTAGCTCATTTCTTGCTGGCGAAAAAACGAGCTGCAATAAACTAAGCGAGAGCCATCAATCCGTAAGTGACTTGCGCTGCGGTAAAGTTCCAGCCATCCATATCGTCAATTGGCGCGAGTTCCACCACATCTATGCCCACCAGGTTTCGCCCCTTTAGGGCACTTTTGACGATGTGGATAGATTGATAATAGGAAAGACCACCGGGCACAGGCGTTCCCGTAGCTGGCATTTCAGATGGGTCTAATCCGTCCAAATCATATGAGACATAAATATCTGTCGGAAAATCATCAGGCAGTGTGACTTCATTGATATTACCGAGATAAAGCTCTTCTGCATCGATGTGAAATACGTTTAATTCAACGCGGCGATCAACTTCTTCCTGACACAAAGCGCGTACGCCAAATTGAGCTAAACGCGTTCCCTCATCGCCAAGCAATTGCATCACCGATGCATGGGAATGCTTTTCGTTTTGATAGGCTTTTCTAAGGTCGGCATGCGCATCAATCTGAACAATCCCAACCGAGCGCCCCAACGCACGTTCAACACCCTTCACGGCACCGTAAGTTAAACTATGTTCACCACCCAGGGTCACTGGAATTTTTCCTGCGGTTACGGCAGCATAACTACGTTCTGCCAATCTTTCCATCACATCAGGCAGTGGGCCAGAACAATCAACTTGCGCTTCTGTGAACACACCTTCCTGACAGGGTTCAAACCCGAAGCACAAGCGCTCGAGCTGATCGCTAGCCTCTAAAATCGCAGAAGGTCCCCTACTGGTTCCACTTCCATATGAAACGGTGCGCTCCAACGGCATTGGAATAACGCGAAACTTAGCCCGTACTTCATCGCGTTCTAAATCTGTTAGCTCACTATCTAAAAAACAATTGGCCATTTACGAAATCCGCGTTAAAAAATCATCATAGGTAAATTCTCGAACCATCTTAAGTCCATCGGTTTTCGAATTCCAAAGCGCGATGGCAGGCAACGGCACACCATTGAAAGTATTTGTCTTCACAAACGAATAATGGGCCTGATCTAAAAACGCGATGCGATCACCAATTTGTGGATCGCTTTCAAAGCAATATTCGCCGATCACATCACCCGCCAAACAAGACGGACCACCCAAACGATAGGCCTCCCCCTCTTCCACTTCATCAAGCATTTGCGGGCGATATGGCGCTTCAATCACATCAGGCATATGGCATGTGGCTGAAATATCTGTGATTGCCAGCTTCATTTCATTTTCTGGTAGATCAAGAATTTCACCAACCAAAATTCCAGCATCCAGCGCAACTGCTTCACCTGGCTCTAAGTATATTTCGAGACCAGTATCTTGTTTGATCTCTTGAATAAACTTGATCAAACCTTCGCGATCATAATCGGATCGCGTGATATGATGACCACCGCCAAAATTAAGCCATTTTAAATTAGGTAAGTAACGCTCGATCTTGGGCTTTACAGCTTCCCATGTTCGTAACAGCGGCGCAAATTCTTGCTCACATAAAGTATGGAAATGCAGACCATCAACATGCTGCATGATCTCATCCGTTAGCTTAGAAACAGGTGTTCCTAAACGCGAAAACGGCGCACAAGGGTCGTATTTTTCAACCAAACCTTCCGAGTGTTCAGGATTAATTCGCAAACCAATATGGATATCCTTCCCGCTCTCATTGACCAAAGGCAAAAAACGTTCAAGCTGTGAGGGTGAGTTAAAAATCAGATGGTCGCTGAGTTCGATAATCTCAGGCATATCTTCCATTTTATACCCAGCACAATACGTCGCCAACTCGCCTTGATAATGCTGGCGCGCAAGCCGTGCTTCAAAAAGGCCGGACGAGCAAGTACCCGATAAATATTGGCCAATTAACGGACCAACAGCTGGCAAGGAGAATGCCTTTAAAGCCGAGAGAATTTTCGCACCCGATTGATCTGCGATATCTTTGAGCACGACCAAATTGTTTTCAATCGCCGCTTCATCAATCACAAAACACGGTGATGGCACACGCGTTAAATCAAACCGGGCAAATTCGCCCGGCCCACCGGCTTGTGTTTCCATCATGACCTGATCGTCAGCCATAAATAAACCTAAAAATCTACAGGGCCATCAAGCTCATGAACCTGCCATGGCAAGCCATGCGCGTTGAGCATATCCATATAATCATCTGGGTTAAGCTGTTCTGTATTCCAAACACCCGGTTCTGCCCAATTACCTTTTAATATCTGCGCAGCGCCAATCATTGCAGGAACGCCCGTTGTATAGGCAACAGCTTGAGAGCCCACTTCTGCATAACATTCTTCATGATCGCAGATATTATAGATGTAATAAGTTTTTTCAGCTCCATCTTTCGAACCAGTAACGATATCACCGATACAGGTTTTACCCTTGGTTAGTTCACCTAAATCACTTGGGTCAGGTAAAACCGTCTTGAGGAATTGCAGAGGTATAATCTCAACACCTTCATGCACCACAGGTTCAATACCCGTCATGCCAACATTTTGCAGCACAGTGACGTGATTGATATAAGCATCACCGAAGGTCATCCAAAAACGTGCTCGCTCAACTTCCGGGAAATGCGTCTTAATGCTCTCAAGTTCCTCATGATACATGAGATACATGTTTTTCTCGCCAACGCTTGGGAAGTCAAAGGCGACCTTTTGTGTCATCGCAGGTGTTGTCACCCAAGCACCATTTTCCCAATGACGCGCCGGCGCTGTCACTTCGCGAATATTGATCTCAGGATTAAAATTAGTCGCAAATGGTTTGCCGTTATCGCCACCATTGCAATCCAAAATATCAATCTGGCGAATGGTATCGAGTTTGTGCTTACGAAGCCATGTTGCGAAAACGCTTGTAACGCCCGGATCAAATCCTGAACCCAAGATCGCCGTCAAACCCGCTTCTTTAAAGCGATCTTGATAAGCCCATTGCCATGAATATTCAAATTCAGCTTTTTCCGGTGGCTCATAATTGGCGGTGTCCATGTAATTCACACCGGCTTCAAGACATGCATCCATCAGCGCTAAGTCCTGATAAGGCAGCGCTAGATTGACGAGCAGTTCAGCGCCTGTTTCCTTAATCAGTTTAACCGTTGCGGAGACATCCATCGCATCCAGCTCAGCCGTTTTAATCTCAACGCCTAAACGTTCTTTAACCGCTGCAGCAATTTCATCACACTTGAATTTTCGGCGGCTAGCTAACGTAATCTCGCTAAAAATATCAGAATTCATCGCCATTTTATGCACAGCAACAGAACCAACCCCACCGGCACCAACAACAAGCACTTTACCCATGGATATCCCTTTCAAATTGGATGAAATTAATGCGTTTCCACACCTTCAAAATAGGTGTAACCGTTCATGGCTTCCTTGTAAATCGCCATCATAGTTTTGCGATCTTTGACGCCAATTTTGCCGTCACTCACCGCCTGTTCAAGTATCTTTTTAAATGCGTCCACGCAGTCTTTCGGGTCATATTCAACGTAAGATAATACATCATAAATCGTATCACCTTCGACCTCGTTTAAGAGCTTGAAACCACCTTTGTGATCAAAATCAATTGTCACAACATTGGTGTCGCCAAACAGATTATGCAAATCGCCAAGTGTTTCCTGATAAGCACCGATAAAGAACACGCCAAGATAATAGGTTTCACCTTCGCGCAACACATGCACAGGCAGCGATGACGCATCGCCATCATCTGTGACAAATCGGTCGATCTTTCCGTCTGAATCGCATGTGATGTCAGACAAGATTGCGTGTCGAGTTGGTTTCTCATTTAGTCTTTGCAATGGCATGATGGGATGCAGTTGATCAATTGCCCAGACATCCGGCAGAGATTGGAAAAGCGAGAAATTACAATGGTAGATATCCACCATCTGGTTAAGCTTATCTTCCATGCCTTCGGGCGGAGATTCCTCATTATCAACAATTGCTTTAATCTGGGCGCAAACATGCAGATAAATCTTTTCTGCACGTGCCATCTCGCGAATGGAAATATTGCCAAAACTAAACAGCGTTCTGAGTTCATCTCGATAATAGCGCGCATCGTTGAAACACTCCTGCACGCGATCAAGGGATAGATAATCTTTCACAGCGACCAAGTCTTTAATCAAATGATGATCGCCCGCTTCAGTTTCCGGCATGTCGTCTTTTTGATAGGCCGTTGCTTCAAGCACGCTAAAGACCAAGAAGGATGATTGCGCAACGACTGCCCGACCGCTTTCAGTGACAATTGTCGGATGAGGAAGTTTTGCCTCTTCCATAGCATAGCCAACGGATTCTACAATGTTAGAGCAATATTCGGACATGGTGTAATTCACCGAGTTAACCGCATCACTTTTCTGACCTGTGTAATCAATCCCAAGGCCCCCGCCCAAATCGAGATAAGATAAAGGCACCCCTTCCCCACAAAGGGAAGTAAACACACGGCAGGCTTCTGAAACTGCGCGTCTGACATCATTCACATTTGGAATTTGCGAACCTAAATGCGAATGCTGCAAGACAAGACAATCAATCAGATCAGCTTCCTTTAAACGATCGACAACATCTATAATCTGGTTAATGCTGAGGCCAAATGTTGAGCGATCACCAGAACTCTCAGCCCATTTGCCACTGACGCGATGATTAAGCTTAATCCGAACACCTAACAGCGGCTTTAACCCAATCTCAAAGCTTGTCTCAATCACAAGATCAAGCTCAGACACACTTTCAAGGACAATGACGACATTAAAGCCAATTTGCTGAGCCCGAATGGCAAGTTCGATAAATTCCTTATCTTTGACACCATTGCAGATGATCAAAGCGTCAGGTGATAGCTTTTGGCTGAGCGCTATGACCAATTCAGGTTTTGACCCGGCTTCCAAACCATAATGATAAGGTTCACCATATTCGGTGATCCGATCAATCACCTGGGCTTGCTGATTAACTTTGATGGGGAAAACGCCGCGATAAACACCCTGATAATTATAGCTTTTGATCGCATCGGCGAAACATTGGTTCAAATGATCAATTGAATGCTTCAAATAAGACGCTACGCGCACCAATACAGGTGTTTGAATACCACGGGCTTCAAGGTTAGAAACGATCGAAGGCAGGCTAAGCGGCGTTTCATCAGGTTTTACAGGATTTAACAGCGCTAACTCGCCGTTATCCTGTTCACAAACAAACCCATCCCCCCAACGCTCTACGCCATAAATGTCTGCCAATATCGTTCCAACCTTTTAATATCACATGATAAATTCGTGCAGATCGGTAAATCGGATTATGGAAGAATTATCAAGATAAATCTTCATCACAAACCCTACTATAGTCCAAAACTCCTACATATTAGCATAGCAGACAGAGTTCTGATATAATCGTCAAAATACATGTAATTAGATTTCTGGAGTTTGTTTTGCAGTTCACATTAATGATCGAAGAAAACAGAACCAAAGATTTGCTGAAATATCAACAATTGCTGGACTTACAATCAAGCCTACTTTTGAGAACACCTCAGCTTGGTCCGATTAAGATTGAAAAATTGGACGCGTTTAAAAAGTTCATGTTTAACTTTGGCATTCCAAAATCAACACGATCATTGTTTAACGCGCATGGTCAGCAATCCCGTAAATAATCCATAGATCATTGCATGTTTAACGGTAATTGCTTTCATCAAACGCAAAAGTATCAGGCACATCACCAACAATGCAAATCTTTGCAGTTGATCTGAACATTTGGTTTAAATTAACTTCATCAGCCGACGATGTCCGGCTTATTTTTATATTTCGATTTGGTGCCAGGAATTATAAAATAATTGACAAATGGCTTCATGAGCATTGGAAGCAAATATATCGGGAACTGGCCAAGAGCAAACCATAACCAGGTAAACTCAGGCAAGCTGCCTCCGAAAGCAGCAACCATCAAGCCCATATTGCGTGTACCACAAGTATGAGCAATGGCATATGCATCCTCCCGCCCCATTGGGAGAAATAAGAAAAACGTGAGCACAATCTGACCTAACGCCACTACGAAAGTAAGACCAACTACCCCCAAAGTGACAAGGGGTCTGTCGGATATACTTTCAGCGACACCATCCATTGCTGCGACAGCAAAGATCAACAATAGGATTACATTCAAGCCAGAAATCATATCAGAATTGCGTTCTAGCCGTTTAGTACCCACCACTTTCCTTATGCAGATCGCAATAATCAGGGCACCAACCAAGAGTACTGATAATTTTGCAGCTAGACTGGCTACACTCAAAGGAAGCGATGACCCAAGCATCAACTGACCCAAAATAGTCGCGGTGACAGGTGTAACCAATAAAGCGACCACAGATATAGCTAAACTCAGCGCACCATTAAGGCCAAGCATATACAAAAAAGCCGGAGCGGCCATCACGGGCGGAGCTGCGGTGGCAATGTAGATTGCCAACACTATATCCTCGCCCCAAGTATCCGGTGCCAAATAATTAAAAATGACAAACGAGAAGAATGGCAATCCAATCATCATCCATGCCAAAACCCCAAGCAAAAAAAACGGTCGTTTTAAGCGGGTTTTAATGGCGGCATGGTCAACCTTCAAAAATGCCAGCGTGAGCAAGAGTAAGACCGCAAGTGTAAGATAGGGGCGCAAGTAAGACGAAAGACTTGGAAGCGCGACGCCGATAAAGATACTTATCGCGAGCGCTGTCGTTCCATGTCGTCCAACATATCCCAAAACTGAATTAAAAACTGCTGCAGTCACACTCTATTCTCCGGAATAGTCCTGAAATTTTCGATTAAAATGATGGTGAATGGTTAAAGCAACTCAATATATTGCCTTAATAATTTCTACCAAAAACTGAATTACACCATACGGTTAAAATTCATAAATTTTGAATTGAGTTTACGGTTGAATTTCCAAAACTACAACTAAAGATTACTATTTGAATACAAATTAACGTAACGCTTAGATACAAAAAAGGCCCTGCTTTTTGCGAGGCCTGAACTTTTATGCACTCGACGTTTTCGCGTTTTGAAGAACGTCTGTTGCTTGTTTTGCAAAGATACATTTGCTCTCGGCGTTTTTACGTTTGTAAAAAGCGCCTGCCGCTACGGGTACAGTGTATGATTTGTGGTATGTAACGCTTCCGTTTTACGGAAGCTTTTTATGTGGGGAGATTTTTACGCACTCGACGTTTTCGCTAAGCGAAGAACGTCTGTTGCTTATTCCGCATTTTTGCTTTGCAAAGAATGCTTTGGTTGCGGGAGTAGGATTTGAACCTACGACCTTCAGGTTATGAGCCTGACGAGCTACCGGGCTGCTCCATCCCGCGTTAAAAGCTTTAGCTTTTGACGCTGCGTCGCCAGTTAACTTTGCGCAGCAAAGATAACGAGAGACATATTCGCCTTAATCTTGTTGGTTTGAATCTTGCGCTTCGCCTTTTGGCTCAACGTGCGATATCAAACTGTAATATTGCCAAGAATTCAGCAATAAATCTCTAATTTAGAGATGCGTTTTTATTCTCGCCCCAAAGTTATTGGACAAGATTGTCTTTTAGTCTTTGGGAATGAGGATATTTATTATTGTTGAGAGTTTTATATGCGTTTTGCAGACCTGGCAGCGACCTACTCTCCCGTGCCTTAAGACAAAGTACCATCGGCGCTAAGGCGTTTCACGGCCGTGTTCGGAATGGGAACGGGTGCAGCCACCTTGCCATAACCACCAGGTCGGCAAAAAGCATATAAAGTTAAGAAACTGGTCGTTGTTTATTTATGGTTTAAGTCTTGCGCTTCGCCCTTTGGGCTCAACGTGCGACATTAAACTGGTATCACTGATAATTCAGTGTTTTCGGCGTTATCGCTAATGTTGCTGTCTTATTAATTTAAAACACACGTGAAGCTTAGCTTCGCGCACGTTTTAAATCACTAAGATGAACATAAGCAATGAGAACAATCAAGCCAATCGAGCTATTAGTACTGGTAAGCTTCGCACATTACTGCACTTCCACACCCAGCCTATCAACGTGGTAGTCTTCCACGGCTCTCAGGGAATACTCGTCTTTGGGTTAGTTTCCCGCTTAGATGCCTTCAGCGGTTATCTATTCCGTATATAGCTACCCTGCTATGCTGCTGGCGCAACAACAGGTCCACCAGAGATACGTCCACCCCGGTCCTCTCGTACTAGGGGCAGATCCCATCAATATTCCTACGCCCACGGCAGATAGGGACCGAACTGTCTCACGACGTTCTGAACCCAGCTCACGTACCGCTTTAATTGGCGAACAGCCAAACCCTTGGGACCTGCTCCAGCCCCAGGATGCGATGAGCCGACATCGAGGTGCCAAACAACCCCGTCGATATGGACTCTTGGGGGTCATCAGCCTGTTATCCCCGGCGTACCTTTTATCCGTTGAGCGATGGCCCTTCCACGCGGGACCACCGGATCACTATGACCGACTTTCGTCTCTGCTCGACTTGTCAGTCTCGCAGTCAGGCAGGCTTATGCCATTGCACTCAACGACCGATTTCCGACCGGTCTGAGCCTACCTTCGCGCGCCTCCGTTACTCTTTAGGAGGCGACCGCCCCAGTCAAACTACCCACCACACACTGTCCTGGATCCGGATAACGGACCGCAGTTAGACATCCACGAAGATAAGGGTGGTATTTCAAGGATGGCTCCACCCCCACTGGCGTGAGAGTTTCAAAGCCTACCACCTATCCTACACATGCCTTGGCGAATGCCAGTGTGAAGCTATAGTAAAGGTGCACGGGGTCTTTCCGTCTGACCGCAGGAACCCCGCATCTTCACGGGGAATTCAATTTCACTGAGTCTATGTTGGAGACAGCGGGGAAGTCGTTACGCCATTCGTGCAGGTCGGAACTTACCCGACAAGGAATTTCGCTACCTTAGGACCGTTATAGTTACGGCCGCCGTTTACTGGGGCTTCAATTCAGAGCTTGCACTCCTCCTCTTAACCTTCCAGCACCGGGCAGGCGTCAGACCCTATACGTCGTCTTGCGACTTCGCAGAGCCCTGTGTTTTTGATAAACAGTCGCTACCCCCTGGTCTGTGCCACCTATATCTACTTGCGTAAATACAGGTCACGCTTCTTCCGAAGTTACGCGTGCAATTTGCCGAGTTCCTTCAACATAGTTCTCTCAAGCGCCTTAGTATTCTCTACCTGACCACCTGTGTCGGTTTGGGGTACGGTCTATACGGTGGAGCTATTTCCTGGAACCTCTTCACTGCACAACCAATCCAATAAGGATGTACAATTTACGAGATCCGTCACTACCACCAGGCTGCAGAATATTAACTGCATTCCCATCGACTACGCCTTTCGGCCTCGCCTTAGGAGCCGGCTAACCCTGCTCAGATTAACTTTAAGCAGGAACCCTTGGTCTTTCGGCGAGAGGGTCTCTCACCCTCTTTATCGTTACTCATGTCAACATTTGCACTTCTGATACCTCCAGGATCTCTCACGAGTATCCCTTCGCAGGCTTACAGAACGCTCTGCTACCGCACTATAAATAGTGCCCTCAGTTTCGGTGCATGGCTTTAGCCCCGTTACATTTTCGGCGCAAGAACCCTTATTTAGACCAGTGAGCTGTTACGCTTTCTTTAAATGATGGCTGCTTCTAAGCCAACATCCTGGTTGTTTTGGGATTCTCACATCCTTTCCCACTTAGCCATGACTTGGGGACCTTAACTGGAGGTCAGGGTTGTTGCCCTCTCCACTACGGACGTTAGCACCCGCAGTGTGTCTGCCAATTAGTACTTCCGGGTATTCGGAGTTTGGTTAGGATCAGTAAGTCGTTGGGACCCCATAGCCCATCCAGTGCTCTACCCCCGGAGTATTCGATTGACGCTCTACCTAAATAGATTTCGCAGAGAACCAGCTATTTCCAAGTTTGATTGGCCTTTCACCCCTAGCCACAAGTCATCCCGACACATTGCAACGTGTATGGGTTCGGTCCTCCAGTTGGTGTTACCCAACCTTCAACCTGCTCATGGCTAGATCACTTGGTTTCGGGTCTAATGCAACAAACTAATCGCCCTATTAAGACTCGCTTTCGCTACGCCTACACCTATCGGCTTAAGCTTGCTTGCTACACTAAGTCGTTGACCCATTATACAAAAGGTACGCGGTCAGCCTTGCGGCCTCCCACTGTTTGTAGGCATCCAGTTTCAGGTACTATTTCACTCCCCTTGTCGGGGTGCTTTTCACCTTTCCCTCACGGTACTGGTTCGCTATCGGTGATGCACGAGTACTTAGGCTTGGAGGGTGGTCCCCCCATGTTCAGACAGAATTTCACGTGTTCCGCCCTACTCGAGGACAATAGATCGATTAACGCGTACGGGGCTATCACCCACTACGGCACGACTTTCCAGACGCTTCCGCTTTTCTTACTATTGCCACTGGCCTGGTCCGCGTTCGCTCGCCGCTACTAACGGAGTCTCGGTTGATGTCCTTTCCTATGGGTACTTAGATGTTTCAGTTCCCCACGTTCGCTTCATACACCCTATTTTATTCAGGTGCAGATACCTTTTATCGATATCTAGAAAGATAAGATGTTCAAAAAAGAACACCTTAAATTTTCTAGACATCTAAGGTAGGTTTCCCCATTCGGATATCATCGGATCAAAGCTTATTCGCAGCTCCCCGACGCTTTTCGCAGCGTATCACGTCCTTCATCGCCTGTGCATCCCAAGGCATCCACTAAATGCCCTTAAGTCACTTGATTATTCTCATTGCTAATGCCCATCTTAGCATCCCAAAAGGAACGTCTAAAATGCCACTAGCGCGTCCAGCATAATGTCTTGAAGTGTTTCTCGACCAATCTCAAAACCACAACGGCTTAGAGACCTAAAATCAAAGATTTTAGAAAGTCGATAACC